>NZ_CP024625.1:0-32500 GCF_024746855.1 Pseudoalteromonas maricaloris
ATCACTTCATAATACCCCGCTTCCACCAGTGATTTTGTAATAAAAACTAAGTATTTCCGGCGATCCTTTCATTTAGATCTGATTTTTTAGATCTGAATGCTCTATTTTTTATTCCCGGGAATCAAAACCTATTGGAGTTCAGAGTGTATCTGTCGGTTTGGCAAAGTTGTTTATATGTTTTGCAAGATGAATTGCCATCTCAGCAATTTAGCATGTGGGTAAGACCACTACAGGCAGAAAGTACTGATGATACGCTAACTATCTATGCGCCGAATCGTTTTGTATTGGATTGGGTACGAGAAAAGTATCTCCACCGCATCAATGAACTGCTGATCGAGATCTGTGGTGATGAAGCACCAGAGCTGCGCTTTGATGTGGGTAGCAAACCTGTGTTAGCTGCACAACCAAGTTTATCTAACGAAAAAACCGCAAGTGTAGGTCATGCAGCTGATAACATGTCAATACTGCAAGGCACTCAGCCAAAAATGGCAGAAAAAGTTGAGCCTGCTCCTAAATCTTCGCATAAGTCTAATATTAAAGAGAATTACACCTTTGATAACTTTGTGGAAGGTAAATCTAACCAGCTGGCAAAAGCCGCTGCAACGCAAGTTGCAGATAATCCAGGTTCTGCATTCAACCCCGTATTTATTTATGGTGGTACAGGTCTGGGTAAGACGCACCTGTTACACGCCGTAGGTAATGGCATTATTGAACAAAAACCGGATGCAAAAATTGTTTATATGCATTCAGAGCGGTTTGTTCAGGACATGGTTAAAGCACTGCAGAATAATGCCATTGAAGAGTTCAAGCGTTACTACCGCAGCGTTGATGCATTGATGATTGATGATATCCAATTCTTTGCAAACAAAGAGCGTTCGCAAGAAGAGTTCTTCCATACTTTTAATGCGCTGCTTGAAGGCAACCAACAAATTATTCTAACTTCTGACCGTTACCCTAAAGAAATAGAAGGGGTTGAGGACCGACTGAAGTCGCGTTTTGGTTGGGGGTTAACTATTGCTATTGAGCCACCAGAATTAGAGACTCGCGTTGCTATCTTAATGAAGAAAGCGCAGCAAAGTAATATTAACTTGCCACACGAAGTTGCCTTTTTTATTGCTAAGAAATTACGCTCTAATGTGCGAGAGTTAGAAGGTGCGCTAAACCGCGTGATAGCTAATGCCAACTTCACTGGTCGTCCAATTTCTATCGATTTTGTTAAAGAGGCGCTACGCGACTTACTAGCGCTACAAGACAAACTCGTTACCATCGATAATATCCAGCGTACCGTAGCGGAATATTATCGAATTCGTGTTTCTGACTTATTGTCAAAACGTCGTAGCCGTTCAGTTGCAAGACCAAGACAAGTTGCTATGGCATTGTCTAAAGAACTGACAAACCACAGCTTACCAGAAATAGGTGATGCATTTGGTGGCCGCGACCATACCACCGTGTTACACGCGTGTAGAAAAGTAAAAGCACTTCGTGATGAAAGTCATGAGGTAAAAGAAGATTATCAAAACTTAATTAGAACGCTGTCTTCTTAAGGGTTAAATGATGCAAATAACGATTCCAAGAGAACTATTTTTAAAGCCACTGGTACAGGTGTCGGGTGCCATTGAGCGCAAACATACACTGCCTATTTTGTCTAATGTATTGCTAGAAGTGAAAAATGGCGCGTTACATATGACAGGTACAGATTTAGAGATAGAGCTTGTTGCATCTGTTGCCCTTGAAACCAATGTGCCAGACGCCAAGATCACTTTACCGGCGAAAAAGCTCCTAGATATTTGTAAGAGCTTGCCTGATAACTCGGATTTAGTGCTGAGTAGCCAAGAGCATCAATTGCTACTGACTAGCGGTCAAAGTCGCTTTTCTTTGACAACCTTAGCCGCTGAAGACTTCCCTAATCTTGAAGAGTGGGACGGTGAGGTTGAGTTTGCCATAACGCGTTTAGAGCTGAGAAAATTGCTAGAAGCAACGCATTTCTCTATGGCTAACCAAGACGTACGTTACTATTTAAATGGTATGTCGTTCGAAGTAGATAATAATGAAATTAAAACGGTAGCCACTGACGGTCACCGTTTGGCAATTGCGCAGCAAAAATTACCTGAGTCATTGCAAACGCAGCGTCAATTGATCATTCCTCGTAAGGGCGTGCAAGAGATCATGCGCTTATTGCCTGCGGATGATGAAACTATCACCATTCAATTTGGCGCTAATCATGTGCGCATCATCGACAGCGAATTTACTTTCACGAGTAAGCTGGTGGATGGTCGATTCCCTGATTATCGTCGCGTATTACCTCGTGGCGGGGACAAGTTGGTTACCGCAAATCGCGAATGGCTACGTAGTGCATTTCAGCGTGTGTCTATTCTTTCTAACGAGAAGTTTCGTGGCGTGCGATTGAATCTGAGTAATGGACAATTAAAAATTAGTGCCAATAACCCAGAGCAGGAGCAAGCTGAAGAAATTGTTGAGGTGGGTTACCAAGGCGATGATCTTGAAGTTGGTTTTAACGTTTCTTACTTATTAGACGTGTTAAATACAATAAAGTCTGAAGATGTACAATTTACGCTTTCTGATGCGAACAGCAGTGCGCTTATTGAAGCCGCTGGTGACGAACATGCAATGTATGTAGTTATGCCGATGCGTTTATAGAGTTATGAGTTTAACTCACCTTAGCCTCAATGCATTTCGAAACATTGAGGCGATGGCGCTTTCACCTTGCAATGCCGTTAATGTCATTCTCGGTGAAAATGGTAGCGGTAAAACCAGTCTGCTCGAAGCCATTTACTTTCTCTCCAGTGGTAAATCTTTTCGTACCAATCTGCAAAAATTAATGATCAAGCATGAGGCTTCTCATTGCGTTGTTCATGCTAAAAAACAACTACATAACTTGTCTATACCGCTTGGCATTAGTAAATATACCAGTGGTGAAACTAAGCTTCGAATTCAGGGGCAGGCAAGCCGGAGAGTGGCAGAATTAGCGCAGGTTTTACCTGTTCAAGTTATTACGCCTGAAAGCTATGAGCTGTTTTTTGGTGGTCCAAAAGAGCGTCGTAAGTTTCTTGATTTAGGTGTGTTCCACGTGGAACATCAGTTTTATTCCACATGGAAAATGTTCAATCAGGTGCTCAAGCAACGTAACGCTTTATTGAAATCTAAACCGAGAGATCTCCAATCCCAGCTAAGTTATTGGGATAAGGAGTTTGTACGCCTTGCTGGGCAAATAAATATGTTTAGAGAGGCTTATATAGGTAGGTTTCAGACGCATTTTTTTGATAAGATAGGGGATATAAGCCCTATCTTTAAAGGCCTTGAAATTCGCTTTCAAGCGGGCTGGAAGGGGGAACTAGCTGAGGTATTAACAAATCAGTTAGAGCGAGATGTAAAACTTGGCTATACAAGTAAAGGGCCGCATAAGGCTGACTTTAACTTTTATACTCAAGGAAACAGCGTAGAACATATTTTTTCTCGTGGTCAACTCAAGCTATTACTGTATGCACTTAAAGTAATGCAAAACAGTTTGATTGACCAAGAGAGTAATAAGCAGTCAATTCTGCTTATTGATGATTTACCTTCGGAGCTTAGTGAAGATACTAAAGTGGCGGTATCGCGTCTGTTGGCGCAATGTCAGTCACAGCTGTTTATCACTGCTATTACTCCAGAAAGTATTGCCGCCGTTATTGAACCTATGGAACGTGAAATTAAAATGTTCCACGTGGAACATGGCAGCTTAATAACAAAATAATTGGAAGAAACCATGTCGGAAAATTACGATTCGTCGAGTATTAAAGTACTTAAAGGATTGGATGCTGTAAGAAAGCGTCCGGGAATGTATATCGGTGACACAGACGATGGTACTGGTTTACATCACATGGTGTTTGAGGTCGTTGATAACTCAATCGACGAAGCACTAGCAGGATATTGTGACGATATTTTCGTAACAATTCATACCGATGGCTCTGTATCTGTTCGAGATAATGGTCGTGGTATCCCAACTTCAATTCACGAAGAAGAAGGGGTTTCTGCGGCAGAAGTTATCATGACTGTACTACATGCTGGTGGTAAATTTGATGATAACTCATATAAAGTATCTGGCGGTTTGCACGGTGTAGGTGTTTCTGTTGTAAATGCACTTTCTGAAAAACTACAATTAACAATCCGCCGTGATGGCAAAGTGCATCAGCAAAAATACACTATGGGTGTTCCAGATGCGCCGTTAGGTGTTATCGGTGAAGCGGAATCTACTGGTACAGAATTGAGATTCTGGCCAAGTGCTGAAACGTTCTCAGATACAAATTTCCACTACGATATTCTAGCCAAGCGCCTACGTGAACTATCTTTCCTTAACTCTGGTGTAAGCATCATTTTGAGTGATGAGCGCGAAGAGAATAAACAAGATCACTTCAAATACGAAGGCGGTATTCAAGCATTCGTTGCATATCTAAATCGTAAGAAGACGCCAGTTCATCAAAGCGTTTTCCACTTTTCGACTGAGCGTGATGATGGCATTAGCGTAGAAGTCTCTATGCAATGGAATGATGGTTTCCAAGAAAACATCTACTGTTTTACCAATAACATTCCTCAACGCGATGGTGGTACTCACTTAGCGGGTTTCCGTGCAGCACTTACGCGTACGCTTAACACCTACATGGAAAAAGAAGGCTTTAATAAAAAGTATAAAACCAGTGCTACGGGTGACGATGCCCGTGAAGGTTTGACTGCTGTTGTTAGTGTTAAAGTTCCTGATCCTAAGTTCTCTTCACAGACAAAAGATAAGCTCGTTTCTAGTGAAGTAAAAGGGGCTGTTGAGCAAATGATGGCTGAAAAGCTAACTGAATTCTTGCTAGAAAACCCAGGCGATGCAAAAACCGTTGTAAACAAAATCGTTGATGCTGCGCGCGCACGTGAAGCTGCACGTAAGGCTCGTGAAATGACTCGTCGTAAGGGCGTTATGGATTTAGCTGGTCTACCGGGTAAACTCGCTGACTGCCAAGAACGAGATCCTGCACTTTCTGAACTATATATAGTGGAGGGTGACTCGGCGGGTGGTTCTGCTAAGCAAGGTCGTAACCGTAAGAACCAAGCAATTCTGCCGCTCAAAGGTAAAATCCTGAACGTAGAAAAAGCACGCTTTGATAAGATGCTTTCTTCTCAGGAAGTGGCAACACTAATTACTGCATTAGGTTGCGGTATTGGACGTGATGAATATAACCCTGAAAAGCTAAGATATCACCGCATCATCATCATGACCGATGCGGACGTGGATGGTTCACACATCCGTACACTGCTACTGACTTTCTTCTATCGCCAAATGCCAGAGATCATCGAACGCGGTTACGTCTATATTGCTCAACCACCACTATATAAAGTGAAGAAGGGTAAGCAAGAGCGTTATATTAAAGATGATAATGCGCTAACTTCATACCTAACAACATTAGCGCTAAACGAAGCATCACTATATCCGTCGGAAGGTGCAGAGCCAATTACTGGTAACAGACTAGAAAACCTAGTACATGATTATCAGAATACGATAGATATCATTGAGCGTTTAAAGCGTAAGTATCCGTCTTCAATCATGAACCGTTTGCTTTATCACCCAGAGCTAACCGAGTCAGACTTATCTGATGAAGCAAAAGTAACTGCGTGGACTGAAAACTTGGTTGCTGATCTTGTGAAGAAAGACGAAGACGCCACTATCTTCAACGCAGAAGTCGCATTTGATGAAGAGCGCCACATGTATTATCCGGTGATCAATATTCGTCAGCACGGTGTTGATAAAGCGCATACCTTGAACTTCGACTTTATTACATCTAAAGATTATGTTCGCATTGCGAACACGGGTCGTCAGATTGGTAGTTTGATCAGCGAAGGCGGTTATGTACAGCGTGGTGAGAAGACTCAAGCAATCGAATATTTTGAGGCTGGTCTTGAATGGCTTATCTCAGAGTCTAAGCGTGGCTTGTATACACAACGTTATAAAGGATTGGGTGAGATGAACCCTGACCAACTTTGGGAAACAACGATGGATCCAGGTGCTCGCCGTATGTTACGTGTGACCATTGAAGATGCCATTGCTGCAGACCAATTGTTTGCAACCTTGATGGGTGACCAAGTTGAACCTCGTCGAGAGTTTATCGAAACAAATGCACTGAGAGTTGTTAACTTAGACGTGTAAACTCAAACATCTAGTAAAAAGGAGGGATTTTCCCTCCTTTTTTTATGCTTTAAAGCTTAAAACCCTCCTGCGCTCGCGGTATACTGAGCATAATTTTCAATCATTGAATCTAGCGTAAGCGCCAAATTACTGCAGGCGTTTACATACGATAAGTACCAGATAAAAATAAGCCAACTATGCAAAAATACGATATCAAAACCTTCCAAGGTTTGATCCTGGCTTTACAGGATTACTGGGCGCAGCAAGGCTGTGTTGTAGCTCAACCTTTAGATATGGAAGTTGGTGCGGGTACATTCCACCCGATGACCTTCCTTAAGTCCATTGGTCCTGAGCCAATGTCGAGCGCATACGTACAACCTTGTCGCCGCCCGACAGATGGTCGCTATGGTGAAAACCCTAACCGTCTTCAGCACTACTACCAATTCCAAGTTGTATTGAAGCCATCGCCTGAGAATATTCAGGAGCTCTACCTAGGTTCTCTAGAAGCGCTGGGCATTGATACATTAACGCACGAAGTGCGCTTTGTTGAAGATAACTGGGAGTCACCAACGCTAGGTGCTTGGGGATTAGGTTGGGAAGTATGGTTGAATGGCATGGAAGTGACTCAGTTTACTTACTTCCAGCAAGTTGGCGGTACTGAATGCTCACCGGTAACGGGTGAAATTACGTATGGTTTAGAGCGCCTTGCGATGTATATACAGGGTGTAGATAGCATTTATGATCTCGTTTGGACTGATGGTCCAATGGGGCGCGTAACTTACGGTGACGTGTTCATGCAAAACGAGATAGAACAGTCGACATATAACTTTGAATATGCGGATGTAGAGGCATTATTCAAGCAGTTTGACCAGTGTGAAAAAGAAAGCGAAAAGCTAATCGAAGCAGGGCTTCCTTTACCAGCTTATGAGCAGGTAATGAAGGCATCTCATGCATTTAACCTGTTAGACGCACGTCATGCTATCTCAGTAACTGAGCGTCAGCGCTATATATTAAGAGTTCGTGCTTTATCAAAAGCCTGTGCACAGGCTTACTATGACGCACGTGAAGCACTTGGCTTCCCGCTTTGTAAGGATAAATAATGTCGACTGAAAACTTACTCGTAGAAATTGGTACCGAAGAGCTACCACCAAAGGCGTTACGCAACCTTGCTGAGTCATTCGCAGAAAATACTAGGCAAGAGCTAGAAGCATTAGAGCTTAGCCATGAAGGCGTGAGCTGGTATGCATCACCTCGTCGCTTAGGCATTCAAGTTAAAGCACTACAAACGCAACAAGCCGACAAAGTGGTTGAAAAGCGTGGTCCAGCTATTCAGGCGGCATTTGACGCCGATGGTAACGCGACTAAAGCGGCGCTAGGTTGGGCTCGTGGTTGTGGTATTGATATTAATGATGCTGAGCGTTTAGAAACTGATAAAGGCACTTGGCTGCTACACAAAGCGAAAGTAGAGGGGCAACAGACCTTAGCGTTACTAAGCGATGTGATCAACAAAGCATTGGCTAAGTTACCTATTCCAAAGCCGATGCGCTGGGGTGCGAACAAGACGCAATTTATCCGTCCTGTGCATACTGTGGCTGCACTACTTGGTAGTCAACAAGTTGAAGGTGAAGTGCTAGGTAAAGCTATCAGCAATGAGCTGCAAGGACATCGCTTCCATCACCCTGAGCGTGTTCGTGTTGAACATGCTGATGATAGCCATGCAGTGCTAAAAGGCGCATACGTTATTGCGGATTATGAAGCACGTAAAGTGTTAATTCGAGGCCAAATTGAAGCTGAAGCTGAAAAGCTCGGCGCGCAAGTGGCGATGGATGAAGATCTTCTTGAAGAAGTTACGTCACTAGTCGAGTGGCCAGTAACTTTAGTTGCATCTTTTGAAGAAGCCTTCTTGCAAGTGCCTGATGAAGCACTTATCTACACCATGAAAGACGACCAAAAATACTTTCCACTGTTAGATAAGCAAGGCAACTTGATCAACAAGTTCTTGTTTGTTTCTAACATTGAAAGTAAAGATCCGAGCGTGGTGATCTCGGGTAACGAGAAAGTGGTTCGCCCACGTCTGGCAGATGCTCAGTTCTTCTTTGAAACGGATAAGAAGAAAACGCTGGAAAGTCGTCTTGAGTCACTTGATTCAGTGTTATTTCAGAAGCAGCTTGGCACACTAAAAGACAAGTCAGCGCGTATCTCGGCACTCGCTGGTTTTATTGCTGAACAGCTTGGTGCTGATAAGGCACTAGCAGAGCGTGCGGGTTTACTTAGTAAAACGGATTTAATGACTGAAATGGTCATGGAATTTACTGACGTTCAGGGCGTGATGGGTATGCATTACGCGCGTATTGATGGCGAAGCAGAAGAAGTCGCACTAGCACAAAATGAGCAATATATGCCGCGTTTTGCTGGTGATAATCTACCGTCTAACCCAATCAGTTTTGCTGTGGCGCTTGCGGATAAGTTTGATACTCTGGTTGGCATTTTTGGTATCGGCCAGACACCAAAAGGCGATAAAGATCCGTTTGCACTTCGCCGTGCTGCCATCGGCGCATTGCGTATTATGGTAGAAAAAGAACTACCATTAGACATTCAGGATATCGTTGCCAAAGCAATGACGTTATTCGGTGATAAGCTAAGCAATGCAAATGTTGCCGATGAAGTGGTTGAGTTTATGTTAGGTCGTTTCCGTGCCTGGTACCAAGATGAAGGTATCAGCGTGGATGTGATCCAAGCAGTACTTGCAAGACGTCCAACGAGCCCAGTTGATTTTGATCGCCGAGTAAAAGCGGTTAGTCACTTTAGAACGTTGGCGGAAGCTGAAGCGTTAGCTGCTGCCAATAAGCGTGTAAACAACATTTTAGCGAAGAATAACGTCGCGTCAGAAGCTGCGGTGGAGAGCTCACTCCTGCAAGAAGAGGCTGAGCAAACATTGGCTGCACAAGTTGCTGCGTTAACTGCTGAGCTTGCACCTGTTTACGCTGAAGGTGATTATCAAACTGCACTGACGCGTTTAGCGAGTTTACGTGAAGCAGTAGATAACTTCTTTGATAATGTTATGGTAATGGCGGACGATGAAGCGGTTAAAGCTAATCGTTTAGCATTACTTAGTCAGTTAAGTAAGTTATTCCTTAATACTGCAGATATTTCAGTGTTACAAAATTAATTGCTGATACAAAAGCCAGCAATTGCTGGCTTTTTGCTGATTGGTAAAAGCAAGTAAAAGGCTGTCTAGCTATGATTAAAAAACAAGGGGCAATGGCGATTGCGCTATTAGCACTTACCGCTTGTAGTAGTAACTTTCAATTGCCAACAACGTCAACTTCACCGGTTGTTGCTGGTGAGTTGGATAAGACAATGTATTTACGCGGTGACTTCACTCTGTGGGATGCCGAACCTCAGTATCGTCTTGAAGAAACACAACCGGGGATCTACGCAACAAAAGCAAGATTCATGAGCCCAGGTAAAGTGTATGAATTTAAAATTGCTGATGAGCAGTGGAGTGAAGGCTACAACTGTGGCTATAAGAGTGAAGGGCAGTTAACGCTAGGGCAACCGCTGGTCGCGGATTGTAACACGGTGTATAACTACTTTAGCTTCAAGCCAAGTAAAAAAGGGTGGTACGAAATCCGCTTAGATTATCGTAATCCTCGCTCACCAAAGGTGGTGATTGTAAAATCTTAAAAAAGCGGCAGATGCCGCTTTTTTATTACGCTGTTACAGACCTTTTCTAATCACATATCTATACGGTGATTCAGCCACTGCTTTGGCAACCAAAGTGTGATCCATAAATTCACAGAAGCTCGGAATGTCTCTTGTCGTTGATGGATCATCTGCGATAACTAACAACGTCTCACCTAAGTTCATCCGTCTCACCATGCCTCTAATCATCATTACCGGCTCCGGACAACGTAAGCCTACTGCATCTAAGGTATGGTCGGTATTATCAAAACTCATTGTGGGTGGCCTTGTTCGTTACGTTGTTAGTTAGGAAAACGTTATTTTAACCGCATGTTGTAAGTAAGCTCAAGTTTGGATAACTCAAGTCTGATACCAATTAGTCTTAATACTTGCTCAATTTGAAGGAGCAAATCTGACGCTAACTGCGTTAAAAATTTCTCATTTAGAACAACTAAATAGCAAAATATTTGCCTTGCCTACATGGATGTAGGTACCTCAGCGATAGCAGGACGCGGTAGCGGTGTTATCGACAAAATTTTATCGCCTCAAAATAGACCACTTAATTAAGATAATTGGTATTAGCCAACCGAGGTGAGGTAAATGCAGGTAATAAAAAAGGCAAAACAGCTGTGCCGTTTTGCCTTGGTCACCAAGTTGAAGTTGTGTGCTGGTATTGTCTTATAAAAGCCCAGTACCAGCTGGTTGGAATTAGTTATCTACGCGCTCGAATACGGTAGCAATGCCTTGGCCTAAACCAATACACATAGTTGCAAGGCCGTACTTCGCGTCTTTCTCTTCCATTAGGTTGATAAGCGTTGTGCTAATACGTGAGCCTGAGCAACCAAGTGGGTGACCGAGTGCAATTGCACCACCGTTGAGGTTCACTTTCTCATCTACCTTGTCTAGTAGGCCAAGGTCTTTTAGCACTGGTAGTGATTGCGCTGCAAAGGCTTCGTTTAGTTCTGCAACATCGATATCATCGATAGTAATGCCCGCCTGCTTTAAGGCTTTTTGCGATGCTGGAACTGGACCATAGCCCATGATGGAAGGATCGCAACCTGCGACTGCCATTGACTTAACACGAGCACGAATTGGAAGACCGAGTTCTCTTGCTTTAGACTCGCTCATGACCAACATAGCTGAAGCACCGTCAGACAGCGCTGAAGAGGTACCTGCAGTTACCGTACCCGATGCTGGGTTAAATACAGGGCGTAGCTGTCCTAGACCTTCTAGGCTTGTCTCTGGGCGGATAACTTCGTCATGCTCGACAAGTACTGGTGTACCATCGGCATCATGACCTTCCATTGGCAGGATTTCTTTTGCAAAACGCCCTTCAAGGGTTGCGGCATGTGCACGCTGGTGTGAACGTACGGCAAATTCATCTTGCTGCTCACGACTGATGCCGTGCATTAGCGCTAAGTACTCAGCCGTTAAACCCATCACGCCAGCAGCTTGTGCAACTGATGTCGCAAGGCCTGGGTGAAAGTCATTACCATGTGTCATTGGTACGTGACCCATGTGCTCAACACCACCGATAAGGTAAGTGTCACCAGCACCGGTCATGATAGCGCGAGCTGCGTCATGCAATGCCTGCATTGACGAACCGCATAGGCGGTTTACGGTTACCGCCGGTACGGTGTGAGGAATGCCAGCTAAGAGTGCAGCGTTACGACCAACGTTAAAGCCTTGCTCTAACGTTTGCTGTACACAACCCCAGTAAATGTCATCAATTGAGTCTGGTGCTACTTGAGGGTTACGCTCAAGTAGGCCTTTCATCAAGTGTGCGCTGAGGTCTTCGGCACGTTTATGCTTAAATACACCGCCTTTTGAACGGCCCATTGGGGTACGAATACAATCTACGATTACCGCGTTTTCCATGTTACTGGCCCTCCACTTGATAGAACACTTTACCTTCATCTGCCCACTGTCTAGTTTGCTCAGAAACTTGATAAATTTCACCAAGATGAGCGTACTTGTCAGCCATTGCTACAAAGTTTGCGAGGCCGATCTGGTCTAGATAGCGGAATGCACCACCTCTGAATGGAGGGAAGCCGATACCGTAGATCAGTGCCATGTCTGCTTCTTGCGGTGAAGCAATAATGTTTTCTTGCAGACACAGTAACACTTCGTTGATCATTGGCACCATACAACGCTCAATAATCGTTTGTTTATCAAATTCAGTTGGTGCGTCACAAATACCGCTCAGCAGCTCAAGCGCGCTGTCGTCTTTACTCTTCTTCAAACGACCTTTGCGATCTGGTGCGTATTGGTAGAAGCCTTTTTGGTTTTTCTGACCAAAGCGCTCAGCACCCGCAAGTACTGCAACAGGATCTTTGTCTTTACGTGCCATGCGAGTAGGGAAGCCATCTGCCATTACGCCGGTACAATGGTTTGCCGTATCGATACCCACTACGTCTAGTAGATATGCAGGACCCATTGGCCAGCCGAAGACATTTTCCATAACCTTATCTACTTTTGCGAAGTCAGCACCTTCTACAACAAGTTGGCTGAAGCCTGCAAAGTAAGGGAATAGAACACGGTTCACGAAGAAACCTGGGCAATCGTTAACAACGATAGGAGACTTGCCAAGCTTTAAGGCATAATCTACCACTGCGGCAACGGTTTCATCCGATGTTTGCTCGCCGCGAATGATTTCTACCAATGGCATTTTTGGCACTGGGTTAAAGAAGTGCATGCCACAGAAGTTTTCTGGCTTCTCAAGTGCGGTGGCTAACTCATCAATACGAATAGTCGATGTGTTTGAAGTTAGGATCGTACCTTCTGGTAATTGCGACTCTAAACTCGCCAATACCGTTTTCTTGATTTTAGGGTTTTCAACAACGGCTTCTACGATGATGTCTGAGCCTTGTAGATCGTGATCGTTGAGCGTTGCTTTGATTTTACCTAAAGTGGCAATCATTTTGTCCATTGACATGTGGCCGCGCTGTACTTTTTTACCAAGTAGTTTTGCAGCCTCACCCATACCAAGGTCTAAGGCACCTTGCTGGATGTCTTTCATGACAATTGGCGTACCTTTGTAGGCTGATTGGTAAGCGATACCGCCACCCATAATACCAGCACCAAGTACCGCTGCTTGTTTGATCTTGGTTTTACTTTGCTTGGCTTGTTTCTTGGCAACCGTTTTGATGTATTGATCCGCTAAGAAAATACCGGTTTGCGCTGCGGCTTCTGCCGTTTTGGCAAGCTTAGCAAAGTTTTGGTTTTCGAGTGCCATCGCTTCGCTGCGGCTAAGGTTAGCTGCCGCTTTAAGCGTTTGTACCGCCATCATTGGTGCTGGGTAATGACCTTTGGTTTTTGCCATGACTAAGCCTTCGGCCATACCAAAGCTCATACCTTGTTCAACACGATTCATCTTCAATGGGTCAAGCTTGATTTGGCGTTTCGCGCGCCAATCCAATTTACCTGCAATGGCTTGCTCCATGGTACGAATAGCGGCAGCCATGAGTTTGTCAGCAGCTACTACACCGTCAACCGCACCCACTTTTAGTGCGTCATTCGCTCGGTTTTCTTGACCTGTGGTGATCCACGTCATTGCGTTGTCAGCGCCGATTAAGCGAGGAAGTCTTACGGTACCACCAAAGCCCGGCATAATGCCAAGTTTAACTTCTGGTAGGCCAATTTTTGCGTTGTCAGTTGCGATACGGTAATCCGTGGCGAGCAACCACTCGCAACCACCGCCAAGCGCAAGGCCATTTACTGCCGATAGTGTAGGGAAAGGTAAATCTTCTATTGCGTCGAAGACATCGGTTGCGGTTTTAATCCAACCAACAAGTTCTTCTTCTGGGCGTTGGAAAGTCGGAAGGAATTCAAAAATATCAGCGCCAACAATAAAGTGGTCTTTGTCGCTGGTAAAAATTAAGCCGTCGATGTCGTCGCGCTGGCTCAATTCGATAAGCGCTTCGTGGCTTTCCTTTAGTACTTGCTGAGATAGTTTGTTTACTGAGCCTGGTAGGCAAAACTTAAACTCAGCGATATTGCCTTTGCAAAAATCAACTACAAAGGACTCGCGTTTGATTAACATACATGTTCTCCCGTGCTTTACACTGGTACGATGAGTTGTAATTTCAATCAGTGTGGATCCTTTGGCGGCAAATTGCAATGAAAAATTTACCGCACATTTACTGAAATACCTGAGTCGGTTTGCTATGGTGGCTTAACGCACCTCGCATTTAGTGTCATTTATGAGCATGCTCGCAAGTGACAAGCCGAGTTTTGGTCTTCAGCGCCATCTTTAGATAAGCATAATTTGGCTGTATTTCAATTTAGGTGTGTATTCTTTTGGCAGATAAAAAAGGGTTTGCATGACATATTGGTTACCCCGCTTAGCTGCAGGCAGCTTATGTATGGTGAGCTGGCTCTGTGCAGCCGATAGCACTCACGACGAATTTAAAGAGGCTGAGCGTGTCGCTTGGTCTGGTAATTATAGTAATTTTAAAGCTGCAACAGCGCAGCTCGATCACCCACTTAAGCCGTACGTTGAAAAGGCGTTTTATGAACGTCATCCTAAGCTCAAGTACCAGCAAGAAATTCAGCACTTTTTAATGGTATACGAACACACTCCATTAGAATGGCCTGTACGCTCTGCTTGGCTCGATTATTTGAAGCGGCATAAAAAGAAAGCACGATTCATCGAATTTTATCGTGAGACCAGCGATACTGAACTCAAGTGTACGTATTTGGCGTATCAGTTGGACTTAGGTGCGCCAAAAAAAGCCATTCTTGATCAGGTAGCCGATATTTGGACGGTGGGAAAGTCTCAGCCTAAAGCCTGTGATAGCCTTTTTAGCCAATGGCAAAAGGCGGGGTATAGAACGCCTGAGCGTGTCTGGCAGCGTATTTCCAGTGCTGCGCAATCCGGTCAAACGTCACTGCTAGATTATCTTGAGAAGCTGTTACCAAAAAATGAGGCGTATCTTGCCGAGCTTTATAAAAAGGTTCGCCAAGATCCGAGTGCGGCTGCCGGGCTTTATCGGTTTAGTAAACGCACTGAAAAAGAAGCCGAAATTGCGGTATATGGTGTAAGGCGCCTAGTTTGGCGTGATCCTGATTTAGCGCTGCGTGCCTGGCAGAAGATGCAGGATATGTTTACCTTTACCCAGCAGCAAAAGGATAGCGTTGCTTATCGTTTTGCTCTGGCACTTGCGTCTAAAGGCCATGAAGACGCAAGATTTTGGCTAAATAAAGTGCCTAAATCGCTGCAGGACAAAAAGCTACTCCAGTGGCTGATGAGTAACATGCTGAAAGAGCAAGATTGGGAAGGGATCTCGGCCTTATTTGTGGGTCACGAGCAGCTTAGCAATGGTCAACAATACTGGCTTGCATATAGCCTCGCGAAGCGTGGCGAGTTGGCTAAGGCTAACGAGATTTGGCAGCAATTAGCACAAGAGCGTGATTACTACGGCTTTTTGGCCGCTGCGCGCTTAGGATTACCAGTCTCACTAAATGAAGAGCCGTTAAATGTTGACCCCAGCATTGTAGAACGAGTATCTCATGCGCCTGGTTTTAAGCGAGCAAAGGCTTTATACGAACTGGGAAGGTATACTCAAGCACGCCGAGAGTGGAACTACCTTACTAACACCTCAAGCAAAGAGGAAAAGCTTGCTGCATCCATATTGGCTGCTGAGTTTGATTGGTACGACAGCACTATTTTTACTCTTGCACAGATCAAAGCTTGGGATTACGTTGATTTACGTTTTCCGATGGCATTTAAAGATCTGTTCACTAAATATAGTGAGCGTAATCGAGTCGATATCGCATGGAGCATTGCGATTGCTCGCCGGGAAAGCTCTTTCGCACCGGATGCACGCTCGAGTGCGGATGCTCACGGTTTAATGCAGCTGCTGCCAAGCACCGCCAAATATGTTAATAACCGCAAGCGCGTGGCAAAAAATCGCCTCTATCATCCGGCCACAAACATTCGTTTGGGGACCAGTTATTTAGAGTATTTGAAGCGTAAAAATGCTGGAAATGAGATTTTGGCGACGGCATCGTACAACGCGGGTTATCATAGAATTAAGCGCTGGCTGCCGTCAGAGGCCATGCCTGCTGAACTTTGGATTGAGCTGATCCCGTACCGAGAAACACGTGACTACGTGAAAAATGTGATGGCATATCGACAGGTTTACCACACCCGTCTTGGTCGTGATGGCAACATATTGGCAAGTATCTTGGATATGAAAATTGTGAAATAACCGCACATGGCTGGTGCTTAGACTCAGTTCGTCGTTTTTAGGTAGCAGCTATGATAGACTCGATAGTATGTGAATTTTTGAAAATGGGTACACCATGGATAAGTTAGCAAATTTATACGCAGAGCATATTGCCACGTTGCAACAGCGTACAAGAACGATAGTAGAAAGAGAAGGACTGGATGGACTTGTGATCCATTCGGGGCAAGCAAAGCGTCAATTCCTTGATGATATGTACTATCCGTTTAAAGTTAACCCGCAATTTAAAGCTTGGTTGCCTGTTATCGATAATCCGCATTGCTGGATTGTGGTCAATGGCAGTGACAAGCCGAAACTCATTTTTTATCGTCCGGTTGATTTTTGGCATAAAGTGCCTGACGAGCCAAGAGATTTTTGGGCAGAGTATTTTGATATTCAACTGCTGGTTAAGCCAGATCAGGTTGAACAGTTACTGCCATACGACAAAGCAAACTATGCTTATATCGGTGAATATTTAGAGGTTGCACAAGCGCTTGGCTTTACTCAAGTAAATCCAGAGCCGGTGATGAACTTCTTGCATTATCATCGTGCATATAAAACTCAGTATGAAATGGCATGTTTACGTGAAGCAAGCCGTCTTGGTGTGCTTGGCCACATGGTGGCGCGCGATGCCTTCTTTGCTGGTGGCTCCGAATTTGAAATTCAACAAGCTTATCTCAATGCAACTCAGCATATGGAAAACGATACGCCATATGGCAATATTGTCGCCTTGAATGAAAATTGTGCGATTTTGCACTATACCCATTTTGAGCGCAAAGCGCCGAGTAAGCACTTGTCATTTTTGATTGATGCCGGTGCAAACTTTAACGGTTATGCGTCAGATATTACCCGTACTTATGATTTTGCTAAACAAGGTGAGTTTGCCGAGTTGGTGAAAGTCATGAACGATCACCAAATTGAATTGGGCAAAGCATTACAACCGGGCAAACTATACGGTGAGCTGCATATCGATTGTCATAATCGTGTGGCGCAAGTGTTGAGTGACTTTGGTATTGTTAAGCTTGATGCTCAGACCATCGTCGAGAAGGGGATTTCTTCTACTTTCTTCCCTCATGGTCTCGGTCACCATATTGGTCTACAGGTACACGATATGGGCGGATTCATGGCTGATGAAGCCGGTACGCACCAAGCACCGCCTGAAGGCCACCCGTTCTTGCGTTGTACTCGTAAGATAGAGGCTAATCAGGTGTTCACTATTGAGCCTGGGTTATACTTCATCGATTCATTGTTGGAAGACTTGGCGCAAACAGATAACAAACAGTATATCAATTGGGATAAGATTGATGCACTGAAGCCTTACGGTGGTATCCGTATTGAAGATAACATCATTGTGCATGAAGATAGACTAGAAAATATGACGCGAGATTTCGGTCTCGAGTAAGCTGACTTCTAGCGCTAAAAGCAAGTATATTTGGGGGCCGATTGGCTCCCTTTTAGTTTGGAACATTATGTCTGAATATTTCATTCCGAGTGGATCACTGAGTCATCATGAGGAAATTAAGAAAAGCACGTTTATCGTGCATTTGGCTCACACGCCAACCATCGAAGATGCTAAAGCGTTTATTAAACAGATTAATGATGCGTATCCTGATGCAAGACACAATTGTTGGGCCCATATTGCCGGCCCCCCAGGTGGTAGCCATGTTTTAGGGTTTTCTGATGATGGCGAGCCTAACGGGACGGCTGGTAAGCCAATGCTCAATGTGCTGATGGGATCAGGGATTGGTGAGATCACTGCGGTGACGACGCGTTATTTCGGTGGTATTAAGCTCGGCACTGGGGGATTGGTCAGAGCCTATGGTGGTACGCTTAATAACGCGCTAGCACAGCTAAGCACGACTAAAAAGGTACCGGCTTCTATTATTGTTGGCCACAGTGATTACCATCTTCAAGGTGTGATAGAGCAGCTATTACAAAGTCAGTTTACAGTGCTAAATTTAGATAAAGAATACGCTGCTAATATTACCTGGCAAATAGCAGTAGATAGTCGTGAAACACAACAAATCATTGATGCTATTTATGAATTAACCAATGGTGTTGTATTATTTAAGCAACTCAAGGAGTAGGCTCTACTTCTTTACATTCACTAATTAACCTCTGGTTAAATAACAAAAAGCGCAGCGTACAAAATGCAATTTCGTACCATAATAAAAATACTCGGGCAGTTAGTCGCTCTATTTAGTATCACTATGGTGCCACCAGCCATTGTATCTTTGATATACAAAGATGGTGGTGGTGTACCTTTTGTTTTAGCTTTCATTTTTAGTGTGCTAATGGGTTTGTTTGCGTACTACCCAAACCGCAAGGAAAACGGCGATCTTAAAGCCAGAGAGGGCTTCTTAATCGTTGTCTTATTCTGGCTGGTACTGGGGTCGTTTGCATCATTGCCGCTTATTTTCTTAGATAAACCGAATCTATCTCTAGCAGATGCCGTGTTTGAAGCTTTTTCTGGGCTGACAACGACAGGGGCTACGGTCTTGACGGGCATAGAGCATTTACCTAAAGCGGTATTATTCTATCGCCAGCAGTTGCAGTGGCTTGGTGGTATGGGGATCATTGTATTGGCCGTAGCCGTTCTTCCTATGCTTGGAGTTGGTGGCATGCAGTTATATCGTGCTGAAACACCCGGTCCAGTTAAAGACTCAAAAATGACACCGCGTATTGCCGATACCGCCAAGCACCTTTGGTATATCTATGTGTCTCTAACGGCGGCTTGTACGCTGGCTTATTGGATAGCAGGAATGAATTGGTTTGATGCGATCTGTCATGCGTTTGCCACGATAGCCATCGGCGGCTTCTCAACCTATGATGCTTCTATGGGTTACTTCGATAATCCATTTATTAATGTTATTTGTGTCGTCTTCTTGTTGATTGCTGCCATTAACTTCTCGCTACATTATGCTGCGGTATCGAGTCGCAATATTAAAGCCTATTTGCGAGATCCTGAGTTTAAAGTCTTTCTGTTTATCCAGTTAGCGTTGGTGGTGATTTGTTTTGCGGTATTGTCGTCAAACAATGTCTATGAAACGGGTGATGAGACCTTAGATCAAGCGATGTTTCAGGCTGTGTCAATTAGTACTACCGCGGGCTTTGCGACCGATAGCTTCTCAACCTGGCCGCTGTTTTTACCTATTCTCTTGATTTTCTCCAGCTTCATTGGAGGCTGTGCTGGCTCTACGGGTGGTGGTATGAAGGTTGTACGTGTCTTCTTGCTCTATTTACAGGGGATCCGTGAGCTTAATCGTTTAGTGCATCCGCGTGCTATATACTCGATAAAATTGGGTCGAAAGGCACTACCAGATAAAGTGGTCGAGGCTGTGTGGGGGTTCTTCTCGGCTTATGCACTGGTGTTTGTGATAATTATGATTGCATTGCTGGGGACGGGGCTCGATAACATTACTGCGTTTTCAGCAACTGCGGCTTGTCTAAACAACCTGGGGCCTGGATTGGGAGACGTTGCGGCGCATTATGGTGATATTAGTGATACCGCAAAGTGGATCCTTACGCTTGCAATGGTCTTTGGTCGCTTAGAGATCTTCACGCTGTTAGTCTTATTTACTCCTACCTTCTGGCGTGGGTAACTGTGCTTAAGTTGTGGGCTCCTTTGCTGAGAGCCTACAACTGACAGTGTCATTACCTCGTTTCTGCCACTCTAGTGACAAGTTGTCATCTTATCTTTGAACTTCGCAAAGAAAAAGTTAATAAAAATTTCAAAAACTCGGATTTTCGGGGTTTTCAAGTGTCAATATTTTTACAACGATTTAACTTGGAGGCGACGATATTGCTTGCCACACGCTTTTCAGATAAAGGATTTAAAGTGATAAAGGGATTTGCTGCTAGCCATGAGCAGGGTTTAGGTATGCAGCTTATAGAACGAAGCGTAATACAGTTGAATAGCTTAATCGATGAAGTCGGTTACTTGCAGCTTAATCAGCTTACATTAGGTCGTGCCCAGAGCTATGACTTATTTCATCAAGTTGGCTGTGAGAGCGGTGCGCGTTTCGTTGTTCAAGTGATCTCAGAAAATGAGCTCTGGCAAAAGCGCCAGATACCAGCAATTATCGATGATTTTGAAACTGAGGGAGTGGGCTGTTTATTCAAGCGTGATGTCTCGGGTATATTATTTGTTGCTAAGCGCAATAGCGAACCTATGATGTTATTTATTGAAGCAGAAGAGCTTGCATTGCCACAAAGTTCACTTGAAGTACAAAGTAGAATGATGACCCTAAGAGATGGCGCATTAATGCTAAAAAGCCATTTTTTAGTAAAGTAATTGACCCCTTTTTAGGTATTGTTGGTAGTCGAAGAGTTGTAATTAATCTGAATTCAGTTTTAAATAGCCTTCCGCTAAAACTGCTACAATAAAAAAGTAGTAGAGTAAACTCAGGAAGGGTTGGATCCATGTTAAAAACTCAGGAGGTTGGGCAGGATACTTTGCTCACCGCTATCAGCGCTGGAAGTCTTGTTGACTTAGAAATTTGTTTACCGGCAAATAGCAAAAGAGTAAAAACAGAATTCGTCGGTATGCTCCAAGGGGCATTTTTAATTCTTAACCATCCCAACCCTAAGCGATTAGGCGCGGCGCTGGACTTTGTGATGGAAGGGACTTCGGTTATCGTCCGAGCTTTACTCGAGAATGGCGATGGCCAAGTCATTGCATTCAAATCGCAAATAAAAGCGGTTTCAGTCCATCCCGCGCGGCTTATTTTTCTTTATTTACCCGAAAAGGTACAAACCTACAAACTCCGCTCGCAAAACCGTGTGCCAACCTTAATCCCCGCAAAATTTCACTGCCATGGCAGTAAAGATGTTGGGGTAATAAAAGACATTTCACTTGCTGGTTTACAGCTAGACTTAACGTCGATTGATGCCGAGCATATGGAAGAGGGGCTGAAATGTGAGGTTTTCATTGAAGGAAAAGAAGGGAATCAGATCACGCTAGAGGGCGATATTCGGCGCATAAAGAGCCATGATCAAATCGTCTCTTTAGGTATTCACTTAACCTCAGCTCCGGACATAATCCGTAGTGTATTAAAAGATTACCTAATCGATTTGTCTATTTTTCAAGATCAACAAGATACCTAGGGCGCTTTAAACGAATAAAGCGCTTACTTGGAAGAGTTTTTCCACAACACCGATTTGCTTTTTGTCGATCAGGAACATGATCACATGGTCACCAGAGAGAATAATAGTATCGTCATGTGCGATCAGTACATCTTCATCACGGACAATTGCACCAATAGTCGCGCCCGGTGGTAATTTAATATCTCGAATTGCACGACCGACAACCTTAGAAGTGTTTTCATCACCATGTGCGACAGCTTCAATGGCCTCTGCAGCACCTTTACGCAATGAATAAACGTTAACGATATCACCACGGCGAACATGGGTGAGTAGCGCTGAGATAGTCGCTTGCTGTGGCGAGATAGCAATATCAATGTCGCCACCTTGCACGAGGTCGACATAGGCACCACGTTGAATAAGCGCCATGGTCTTTTGTACGCCCATACGTTTTGCAAGCATCGCAGCCATAATGTTGGCTTCGTCGTCGTTCGTCACCGCGATGAACACATCTACTTGCTCTATATGTTCTTCTGATAGCAGTTCTTGGTCTGAGGCATCGCCACAAAAAACCACCGTATTATCGAGCGTTTCAGACAATTGTGTGGCACGAGTTTGATTGCGTTCAATAAGCTTAACGCTATGGTTCTTGTCTAATGAACTGGCCAATCCCGCACCTATGTTACCGCCACCGGCAATCATAATTTTCTTGTAAGAGCGCTCGAGCTTTTGTAGCTCGTTCATGACCGCACGAATATGCTTGGTTGCGGCGATAAAGAAGACTTCATCATCGGCTTCAATTACGGTGGTGCCGAGTGGCTTGATGGCTTTGCCCTGACGATAAATAGCGGCAACACGGGTGTCGACGTTTGGAATATGCTCTTTTAATGCAGAAAGTGCATAGCCAACGAGTAAACCGCCGTAATAAGCCTTAACCGCCACGAGTGATAGCATGCCCTCGGCAAATTGCAGCACCTGCAAAGCGCCTGGATAATCTATTAGCCTGCGGATATATTGCGTTACTAGCTGCTCCGGTGCGATGTAATGATCGACCGGTAAGTCGTCATTGTGAAACAGCTTTTCTTTGTACTTTAAGTATTGCTCAGAGCGGATCCGCGCAATTTTGGTCGGCGTATTGAAAATACTATAGGCAACCTGACACGCAATCATATTGACTTCATCTGAGCTGGTTACGGCGATTATCATGTCGGCGTCTTCAGCACCTGCTTGACGTAAGATCTCAGGGTGAGCACTGTGGCCAGTGACCCCCTGTAGATCGTATTTGTCTTGCAGCTCTCTTAAGCGCTCGCCATCGATGTCGACAACGGTAATTTCATTTTCTTCACCGACGAGGTTTTCTGCCAGTGTCCCGCCGACTTGGCCGGCGCCTAAGATGATGATTTTCATATTGGTTACGGTCGATTTTCTATTATTGTTTTGTCAACTTTGCGTAGTAAAACCCATCACTCAATCCGGGTAATAGCTGCAAGCCAGGTTGTGTTTGTGTGTCTGCATCATGCAAAGGTACAAGCGTCGCATCAGGGGTCACAGAAAGAAAGCGTGCGATCTGTTGCTGGTTCTCTTGTGGTAGTACCGAGCAGGTAGCATAAACTAGTGTGCCACCGGGCTTAAGCAATGGCCAGATTTTATCAATAATTTGTGCCTGTAACGTCACCAAGTTATCAATATCAGAAGCACGTCTTAGCCATTTGATGTCCGGGTGTCGTCTAATAACACCTGTTGCAGAGCAAGGTACATCCAATAAGATGCGATCATATTGCTCGCCATCCCACCATGCTTCGGGGTCACTTGCATCGCCCTCAAGGCATTTGGCTGACAATCCGATCCGTTCAAGGTTTTGCTCTACACGTTGCAAGCGATCACCATCAGCATCAATTGCAGTCACTTTGGTGTCTGCCAACTCCAAAATATGACAAGTCTTACCGCCTGGAGCGGCACAAGCATCAAGGATATTTTCACCCGTTTGTGGTGCTAATAATCTCGCGGCTTTTTGGGCGGCTGCATCTTGCACTGAGCAAGCGCCAGCGGCAAATTGTGGTAGCGTATAAACGTCAATCGGGCTATCAAGCAAGATCCCGTCAGGGTATTCACTATGAAGCTGATAGGCTACCCCTTCTTGGTCTAGCAGAGCTGCATAATCGGCAGTAGAGAATTGCGATTGGTTAACACGCAGCCACATTGGTGCTTGTTGTTGGTTCGCTTCTAAAATAGCTTGCCATTGAGTTGGGTAAGCCGCTTTTAGTTGATTGATAAACCAGCCCGGGTGGTTGTATAAACAAGCTGGGATTTCGGCTGCACTGGTTTCTAGTTCGACCTGATGACGTTGGAAGCTGCGCAAAATTGCGTTAACTAAGCCTTTCATGCCGGGCGCTCTTAGTGGCGTAAGTGCGTTTACCGTTTCGGCTACTGCAGCATGAGCTGGTACGCGCATATGTTGTAGTTGGTAAATACCCACATACAGCAAAAACTGGAAAACACGGCGCTTACCTTTAAGCGGTTGCTCAAGTAATTGCTGGCAATAGTGTTCAAGCGAAGGCAAATATCTTAATACGCCATAGCAAATTTGCTGTAGCAAGGCTTTGTCTTTACCGTCTAACTGGCTGGTGGCAAGTGGTAATTGAGCACTTAACGACGCGCCTTTATCGACGACTTGAAATAGGGTTTGGGCAGCGAGTGCGCGTACATTACTCACGCGTCACCAACCTTAGCACCAATTGCTACCCAGTCGGCTCGACCATTCAAAAAGTCTTGTGCAGACATGGGCTTTTTACCTTGTGGTTGTAAGGTGTGAATTTCCAATGCCTGTGTGCCACAGGCAATTACGATACCGTGCTTGTCCGCACGTAGCACATGTCCTGCATCACCTTGTTCGTCAACTACCTTCGCCTGCCAAATCTTGACGCTGTTACCTGCCATATTGGTAAAGCAAACCGGCCATGGATTAAATGCGCGGATGTTACGTTCAATTTGCGCAGCTTCCATCTGCCAGTCAATGTCGGCTTCTTCTTTGCTTAGCTTCTTAGCATAATTGGCTAGTGTATCGTCTTGCTTTTCTGGCGTGATCTCGCCTGCAGATAAGCGTGCTAGCGTATCAATAAGCGCGTCAGGGCCAAGTTCAGCAAGCTTGTTGTAGAGATCTGCACTGGTATCAGTAGCTGTAATAGGGCAGCGGGCGATGTGCAACATATCACCGGTATCTAGGCCCTCGTCCATTTGCATGATCGTTACGCCAGTTTCATTGTCGCCAGCCCAAATAGCACGCTGAATAGGCGCTGCGCCTCGCCATCGCGGTAAAATTGAGCCATGAACATTCAGGCACCCGAGTCGTGGAGTATCTAAAATGGCTTTTGGTAATAATACCCCGTAGGCAACAACAACCATGACATCGGCGCCAAGCGCAGCTAATTCTGCCTGTGCTTCCGGTGTTTTTAATGATTGCGGTTGTAGCACTGGCAGGTTGTGTTCTTGTGCTAGCACTTTTACTTCACATGCTTTGAGCTTTTTCCCGCGTCCTGCTGGGCGGTCGGGTGGGCAGTACACTGCCACGACGTCATGTTGTGATTGAATAAGTGCGTCAAGGTGGCGCGCTGCAAAGTCAGGCGTGCCTGCGAAAACGATACGCAAAGGATTACTCACGAAATACCCTAAAGTCAGTTAGTTGGAGATTGGTTAAGCTTGCTTTGCAGCGAGCTTAGCTTCTTTTTCAAGCTTCTTACGAATACGATCACGCTTTAGTGGCGATAGGTAATCGATAAATAGCTTACCAACTAAGTGGTCTAATTCGTGTTGAATACAAACAGCAAGCAAACCATCTGCGTCTAATTCATACGTTTCACCATGTTCGTTTGTTGCCTTTACCGTGACGGTTTCAGCGCGATCTACTTTTGCGTATGAATATGGCACTGACAAGCAGCCTTCTTCACTCACAGTAGAACCATCGCGTTTGGTTATTTCTGGGTTGATTAATACGCGCGGTTCATCGCGCTCTTCAGAAACGTCAATAACGACGATTCGCTGATGAATATCCACTTGCGTAGCCGCAAGGCCGATACCGTTTTCATCGTACATCGTTTCCAGCATGTCTTTAACTATTTGACGTACTTCGTCATTAACCTCAACTACAGGCTGTGCGACAGTGCGTAAACGCTCATCTGGGAACTTTAAAACTTCTAATATGGCCATGATTACCCTAAATCAATTTATCGTGTAAGCTGTTGTAAGCTAGTGTATGGTCTTATTTTAGCCATTCAAGTTCCCCTTTAACAGGTTTTGGTGGATAATAACCAAAAATAACCACAAGGAAGCCATCATGAAATATCCGATTGCTGCATTAATACTCGCTGGCTGCTCAGTTTTCTCTGTGAAAGCGGACACTTTGTCTGTAAAAGCAGATGCGCCGCAGCGTTATGTGGTGAAAAAAGGCGATACCTTGTGGGATATTTCAAAAATGTACTTACGTTCTCCATGGAAGTGGAAGCAATTGTGGCAGTGGAACCCTAGTATTCAAAACCCAGATCTAATTTATCCAGGAGATAGTCTTAAGCTACTCTACGATGAAAATGGTAATCCTATGCTGATGTTAGACAAGAGTGTGAAGAAACTGTCGCCGCATACGCGTATTGTTAACCAAAAAGCGGCTGCCATTCCTACGTTACCACTCCCTATCATGGAACCTTTTTTGCGTTTTGAGCAAGCGCTTTCTGAGTCGGAATTTTCTAATAGCCCAATTGTTCTCGGGGCTAACCGTAATATTAAAAATGCGACTCCGGGTCATCTTTTGTACGTTAAAGCTGATTTAGTAAAAGGCGGGCACTATGCCATCTATCGTCGTGGTGAAAGCTACCGTACCTTAGACAGCCAACAGCTACTTGGCTTGGAAGCCGTGTTAGTTGGTTCAGGCCATGTGGTTGAGCAGGGAGATATCGTGGCGGGGCGTCCAGCAAAGCTACAGTTAGAAGTTGCCAAACAAGAGGTTAGGGCCGGGGATATTGTACTACCCATATCTACAGGACAAAGTTTTCCGGCACAGTTTTCTATGTCTCGCCCTGAGCAACAAACTTTGGGCCGTATTATTGCGAGCGATAATAAGCTCAGAGAGTTTAGCACCATGAGTGTAGTGGTGTTGGATGTGGGGAGTAAAGCGCAGCTAAAAGAGGGACATGTCCTTGATATCGTAAGGCAATCGCCTACAGTTATAGAAAGCCAACACGGTCCGCGCTATATTGAAGATGCATCACGACTCGACAAACTGATCACCGAAATGGGATCTTGGTTTGGTGAGGAAAACGATGACGACAGCGTAGTATGGCATATGCCAAAGGAAAAAGTCGGTGAGCTGATGGTCTTTAAAGTGTACGAAGACTTAAGCTACGCTATGGTTGTTGAAACTTCGGAGCCGATCCGCGTTGGTGATCATGTACAAGCATTCAAGGAAACTGCCAGTAATTAAGTGGTAGAATTTCTCCTTGAGTGAGTCAGTAAACTCAAGGAGAGAGTATGAAACAAGCTAAACTAGCTCAAGCTTTGGCATTAACCCTGTGCCAAGGGCTGGGTATCAAAACCATCACCGCATTACTTAATCAAGTCCCCCTTGCGCAATTATTCACATTAAACCAAGATGAGCTTTGTCAGCTTGGGCTGCAAGAAAATGTTGCTGCTAACTTAGCGTGCACAGATTGGTCTCGTATCGAGCACATACTGGCTTATTGTCAACGTCAGCAAATTCATGTTGTATCTTTGTTTTCTCCTGAATATCCCGAGCAACTAAAAGAGATCTGTAATCCTCCCTTAGTACTATTTTGCAGAGGGAATATTGCGTTATTAAAACAACCACAAATTGCGATTGTTGGTAGTCGCAGTTCAACGAGAACTGGGCTTGGGCTTGCACATGAATTTGCACAGGGCTTAAGTCGCTCAGGGTTGGTGGTGACGTCGGGTATGGCAAGAGGAATTGATGGCGCAGCGCACCAAGGTGCACTTGATGTTCAAGGAGAAACCATTGCCGTGCTAGGGACAGGTGTTGATGTTGTTTACCCCAAACGCCATCAACGGCTTTATGAAGACATCGTACAGCATGGTTTGGTGGTGAGTGAATTCTTACCAAACACTCAAGCAAATAGTAATCATTTTCCGCGGCGCAATCGCATAATCTCGGGTTTATCTTTGGGTGTTTTGTTGGTTGAAGCCGAAGTAAAAAGTGGCTCGCTGATCACCGCACGCTATGCATTGGAGCAAAATAAAGAAGTGTTTGCGATCCCTGGCTCAATTAAAAATCGATTAAGTAGCGGTTGTCATTACCTGATTAAGCAAGGGGCAAAACTCACCGAAAATATTGAGGATATTTTGGAAGAAGTGAGCTTTTTTTGTGAAAACAGTCTATATAGTATAGAAATAGGGGAGCAAAAAGAGGAGCAATGTCCCGTATTAGAAAACCTTGGCTTTGAGGTGACGTCAGTTGACACTTTAACGCAAAGGACCCAGTGGCCAGTAGAACAGGTGATTGCCAGACTATTGGACCTAGAACTCGAAGATAAAGTAGAGCGTGTACTCGACGGCTACATAAAACTCGCGAGGGGTTAAGAAGATGTTTGATATTTTAATGTATTTATTTGAGAACTATATTCACAGTGAGGCAGAAATCTTTGTCGAACAAAACGAACTCACCGATGAACTCCTTCGCGCCGGCTTTAATCAAGGCGAAATATACAAAGCACTTGATTGGCTTGAGCAACTTGCAGATTTACAACACAGTGACGAAAACCCCTATTTAAATGCTAAACCGGACCATGCGACACGGATCTACACCGATAGCGAATGCAATATGCTAGACGTTGAGAGCCGTGGCTTTTTAATGTTTGTGGAACAAGTCGGAGTGATTGACAGTACTACCAGAGAAATGGTGATGGATCGCTTATTCGCGTTGGATAAAACCTATATCAGCCTAGATGATTTAAAATGGGTGATACTAATGGTGCTATTTAATGTGCCGGGTAAAGAACATGCTTATGCGCAGATGGAAGATCTGATTTTTACCGAGCCTGCATCTGTAGTTCATTAACTCTGCTCTAGCATGACAAGTTTCCTTCGGTAAGTTGAGGTTTTGACCTCAGCTTACCGCCTTTCAAATAATGTTCCTGCTTAGTTGAAAACACTGATATCAAATACTTGCAAGGGGGAATTTCCATCATTTCCTTGACCCTAAAAACGAGGCTATTATATTAGGCGCATACTGGCACAAGGGGGCGGTGGTAAAGCGATGAGTAAAATAGACCATGCATTATTTAATGCAGACAAACATGCATTAGAAAAAGAGTATGAAGTATGCCCAGAATGTGGCTCTGAGCTGGTAATCAAAAACAGTAAAAATGGTCCATTTATTGGCTGCGCTAGCTACCCTACTTGTGCTTATATTCGCCCACTCGCACACCATGATAGCCATGTAATTAAAGTACTAGAAGATGTGGCTTGTCCTGAATGCGGCAAAGATTTAGTGATAAAAAATGGCCGCTATGGCATGTTTATTGGCTGTACGGGGTATCCTGATTGCCACTATATTGGTCATGAAGATGCGCCACCCACAGCGGCGTTGCCAGCGTGTCCAAAATGCCAAAAAGGCAACCTAATTCAGCGTAAAAATAAGTTTGGTAAACACTTTTATAGTTGTGACACTTATCCAAGTTGTAAGTATACCTTGAACGCCAAGCCTGTAGAGAAGACCTGCCCTGAGTGTCATTGGCCCGTGCTGGTGGAGAAAACCCGAGCGGGTAAAGCTGTGCTACAATGCCCGCAGAAATCATGTCAAAAGATAGTGGAAATACCGTGAGTAATGACAATAAAGCGGATACTGCGACAATAACAACGCCTGAGTCAGCACTTCAAGCTGGCGAAGTGATCTGTTATCCAACGGAAGCCATTTATGGTTTAGGCTGTGATCCTGATAACCAAGATGCGGTCACTAAGTTACTAACAATCAAATCTCGACCCATAGAAAAAGGGTTAATCTTAATCGCCGACAATTATGGTCAATGTTTGCCCTACGTGGATGACAATAAAATCCCGATGGATAAGCGCGCTGATATTTTTTCGTCATGGCCTGGCGCCATTACTTGGTTATTGCCAGCGAAAGCCAGTACGCCGCATTGGTTAACAGGGGGACACGACACTATCGCTATTCGAGTTACTAGCCACCCCATAGCAAAGCAGTTATGTCAACGCTTTGGTAAGCCGATTGTATCTACCAGTGCCAATGTAACGGGTCAAACTCCAGTTGCTTCGTTGTCGGAAGCTCGTAGCCAGTTTGGCTCACAAGTTGGCTATTATGTTGAAGGTGAGTTAGGCGGTAATACGACCCCGAGCGTCATTAAAAATGCAATGACTGGCCATGTGATCCGAGGATAAAAAGTACCATGAGTAAAATAAACCTAGAGACCGTTAAAGCCTTTTTATTACAACTACAAGATAATATCTGCCAAGGCTTAGAGGCTGCCGATGGTAACGCTCAGTTTGTTGAAGATGCCTGGGAGCGTGCTGAAGGTGGTGGCGGTCGCACTCGCGTGATCCGTAATGGCGATGTTATTGAGCAAGGCGGGGTAAACTATTCACATGTTTTTGGCGCTTCTATGCCAGCCTCAGCGACGGCGCACCGTCCAGAGTTAGCAGGCAGAAGCTTCCATGCCTGTGGGGTATCTTTAGTGATCCATCCCAAGAATCCCAATATTCCAACTAGTCACGCCAATGTGCGCTTTTTCATTGCTGAGAAAGAAGGTGAAGAGCCGATTTGGTGGTTTGGTGGTGGTTTTGATTTAACGCCATTTTATCCAGTTCTTGAGGATGTGAAGCACTGGCACCAAGTTGCAAAGGATTTGTGCGCACCATTTGGTGACGCGGTATACGGTGACTACAAAAAGTGGTGTGATGAATATTTCTATTTAAAACATCGAGATGAGACTCGAGGTGTGGGTGGTTTATTCTTTGATGACTTAAACCAATGGGGCTTTGAAAAGAGCTTTGCATTTATGCAAGCTGTTGGTAACGGCTTCCTTGATGCTTATCTGCCTATTGTTGAAAAACGCAAAGATACACCGTATAGCGAACAAGAGCGTCAATTCCAGCTATATCGCCGAGGCCGTTACGTTGAATTTAATCTGGTATGGGATCGAGGCACATTGTTTGGTCTACAAACAGGTGGACGTACCGAGTCTATTTTAATGTCGATGCCACCATTGGCACGTTGGGAGTATGACTTCCAGCCAGATCCAGGATCGAAAGAAGCTGAGCTGTATAATTATCTTACGCCAAAGAATTGGTTGGCGATGTAATAGAGTAAAAAGGAGCCTCGGCTCCTTTTTACTTTTAGCGGTTCACTTAGTTTAATTTAAATCCGCGCACTTGCTCATCCAAATCGCGCGCAAGGGCGAGTAACTCCTCACTGATCTGTTTAGAGCCGTGGGCATCAACTAGTGAGCGCTCAGCATTATCGCTAATCGCGACTACGCTACGATTGATTTCTTCAGCGGCCAAGTTTTGCTGCTCAGTGGCATCGGCAATTTGCAGGTTTAAGGCATTAATTTCGTGCATCTGTGTCGAGATGTCTTTAAGCGCTTGTGCCACTTTCTTGACCTGATGTGCGCGGTCATCTGCTTCTTCGCAAGAAGCACTCATTGCTGCCACGGTTTGTTGTGCCTCGGACTGTAGCTTATCAATAGTACGTTTGATTTCATCGGTTGAGTCATGTGTTCGTGTCGCAAGTGTTCTGACTTCGTCCGCAACAACCGCAAACCCTCTTCCTGCTTCCCCGGCGCGCGCGGCTTCTATTGCTGCATTGAGCGCTAAGAGATTGGTTTGCTCCGCGATACTACTGATCACTTCGAGTACTTTACCCACTTCAAGAGTTTGTGCTTGAAGCTGAGAAACTTGTTCTGCAGCTTGCCTTACATCTTGTGCTAATTGGTTGATACTTTGCTCAGTATGATTAGCAACAGCCATGCTTTCCTCTGCGAGGTGATTGCTGCTATCCGACTTTTCTGATGCAAAGTGGGTGGTATTTTTTACTTCACTTGAAGAGCTTTCAAGCTCATTAATCGCGGCTGCAACAGAGTCCGTCCCTTGTTTTTGCTCTTGAATGGCAAGCTCAGTGGTTTCCGCTGAAGCATATATAGATTCTGCTGAGTGAATAAGTATTTTCGAAGAGTTGGATAACTGCGCAATATTGTCTTTAAAGCTATCCATCATTTTATTGAAGTTAATCGCCAAGCGTCCAAGCTCGTCATCGACTTGGTCGTCTATTCGTAATGATAGGTCTTTATTCGTCGTTGCGAGGCGCATGGTTCGGCCTAGCGTTTTTAGTCGTACTATAAAGAGCTTCCTAAAAAGTACGCCTAAAATCACAAAGGTGGTAATAAAGATAGCAGAGAGAAGCGCAGTGCTAAACCAAGTATTAGTCTGTACCGTATTATCAATATCATCCAAAGAGTAGCTGATCCGCACAACACCGAGCACATCGCCTTCCTTTGCCTGATGACAACCCAAGCAATTTGTTCCTTTATAGCTTTCTTTGGCCACCATCGGCTTTAAATAAGTCATGATGCGACTACCGTCGCGCTGTTCAATAACTAAGGTTTCTTTCCCGTTCAATGCATCAAACTCAGCCTCAGAGTTAGGTGCTTGATTTGCATTACCTGGACCGTAAAGCTTATTAACTTGCTCGGAGCGGATAATATGCGCATCTTCGATATTTGGATGATTGCGAATTTTATCACTCAGAATTTCACGGTTTGCCATGGTGCCGGTCAGCATCATAGTATTGATAGAGTCAAAGTAATTATCTGCCAGTAGCTTAATATTACTTTCGACTGTTTCTTCAGCGAGCGTCTTTTGTTGACTGCTGCTACTAAGGATACTGGCAATCAAGACGAGCACGCCCGTCACTGCCAGTAACGCATAAATTTTATGTTGAATAGATTTCACACGCATCGCACCTGTACACAATTAGAACAGTGATTATGCATCTCTACTCAAGAGCGGGATTTGACCTAGCGCAAAATAGCCGTGTAATTTTAATTAACTAATACTTTAGTTTTATTCCTGATTAATCATATGTGTCGCAAGCTGAGCGAGGGACTGCCTTAATCCTTCTCTTAATAATGGGTTTCCTACCTCTAAGTCTAATGCTGTATTCATGCAGTGCATCCATTGATCCCGTAAATCTTGGTCGATAGGGAAAGGCATGTGGCGCATTCTTAAACGTGGGTGACCATATTTCTCTGCAAATAAATCGGGCCCGCCTAACCAACCAGAAAGAAATTCAAAAAATACCTGTCTGATCCTA
>NZ_CP024625.1:37500-107500 GCF_024746855.1 Pseudoalteromonas maricaloris
AGCACTGTTAAGGCTAGGGGGTCATCCCGACTTACCAACCCTTTGCAAACTCCGAATACCGTAAAGTACTATCCGGGAGACACACGGCGGGTGCTAACGTCCGTCGTGGAGAGGGAAACAACCCAGACCGTCAGCTAAGGTCCCAAAGTGTATGTTAAGTGGGAAACGATGTGGGAAGGCTAAAACAGCTAGGAGGTTGGCTTAGAAGCAGCCACCCTTTAAAGAAAGCGTAATAGCTCACTAGTCGAGTCGGCCTGCGCGGAAGATGTAACGGGGCTAAACATACCACCGAAGCTACGGCTGCGTACGTAAGTATGCGGGGTAGGGGAGCGTTCTGTAAGTGGCTGAAGGTGTGCCGGGAGGCATGCTGGACATATCAGAAGTGCGAATGCTGACATGAGTAACGACAAGAGGAGTGAAAAACTCCTCCGCCGGAAGACCAAGGGTTCCTATCCCATGTTAATCAGGGTAGGGTGAGTCGACCCCTAAGGCGAGGCTGAAGAGCGTAGTCGATGGGAAACGGGTTAATATTCCCGTACTCGGTATGAATGCGATGGGGGGACGGAGCAGGCTAGGCAAGCATGGCGTTGGTTGTCCATGTGAAAGGCTGTAGGCTGGTGACTTAGGAAAATCCGGGTTGCTAAGGCTAAGAGTCGAGACGAGCCACTAAGGTGGTGAAGTTGTTGATGCCCTACTTCCAGGAAAAGCCTCTAAGCTTCAGTTCATACTGAATCGTACCCTAAACCGACACAGGTGGTCAGGTAGAGAATACTAAGGCGCTTGAGAGAACTCGGGTGAAGGAACTAGGCAAAATTGTACCGTAACTTCGGGAGAAGGTACGCTCTTGTTTGTGAAGGACTTGCTCTGTAAGCAAACGAGAGCCGCAGTGACCAGGTGGCTGGGACTGTTTATTAAAAACACAGCACTGTGCAAAATCGTAAGATGACGTATACGGTGTGACACCTGCCCGGTGCCGGAAGGTTAATTGATGGGGTTAGCTTAGGCGAAGCTCTTGATCGAAGCCCCGGTAAACGGCGGCCGTAACTATAACGGTCCTAAGGTAGCGAAATTCCTTGTCGGGTAAGTTCCGACCTGCACGAATGGTGTAACCATGGCCACGCTGTCTCCACCCGAGACTCAGTGAAATTGAAATCGCAGTGAAGATGCTGTGTACCCGCGGCTAGACGGAAAGACCCCGTGAACCTTTACTACAGCTTGGCACTGAACATTGACCCTACATGTGTAGGATAGGTGGGAGGCTTTGAAGCAGAGACGCTAGTTTCTGTGGAGCCGACCTTGAAATACCACCCTTGTAGTGTTGATGTTCTAACTTAGGCCCCTGAATCGGGGTTGAGGACAGTGCCTGGTGGGTAGTTTGACTGGGGCGGTCTCCTCCCAAAGAGTAACGGAGGAGCACGAAGGTTTGCTAAGTACGGTCGGACATCGTACGGTTAGTGTAATGGTAGAAGCAAGCTTAACTGCGAGACAGACACGTCGAGCAGGTACGAAAGTAGGTCATAGTGATCCGGTGGTTCTGAATGGAAGGGCCATCGCTCAACGGATAAAAGGTACTCCGGGGATAACAGGCTGATACCGCCCAAGAGTTCATATCGACGGCGGTGTTTGGCACCTCGATGTCGGCTCATCACATCCTGGGGCTGAAGTCGGTCCCAAGGGTATGGCTGTTCGCCATTTAAAGTGGTACGCGAGCTGGGTTTAGAACGTCGTGAGACAGTTCGGTCCCTATCTGCCGTGGGCGTTTGAGAATTGAGAGGGGCTGCTCCTAGTACGAGAGGACCGGAGTGGACGAACCGCTGGTGTTCGGGTTGTGATGCCAATTGCATTGCCCGGTAGCTACGTTCGGAACTGATAACCGCTGAAAGCATCTAAGCGGGAAGCAGGCCTCGAGATGAGTTCTCACTTTGACTTAGAGTCAACTGAAGGGCCGTTGAAGACTACAACGTTGATAGGCGAGATGTGGAAGTGCTGTGAGGCATTAAGCTAACTCGTACTAATTACCCGTGAGGCTTAACCATACAACGCCAAAGTGGTTTATAAGCGACAGAAGTTAATAGACTAAAGTAGACAAAAGAATTTAATAGCTTTTTCCAGATTTACATTGATGAGGGAGACTTCATTGATGAACAGAATTTCCTGGTGACTATAGCGTTTTGGACCCACCTGACCCCATGCCGAACTCAGAAGTGAAACAAAACAGCGTCGATGATAGTGTGGATTACCCATGTGAAAGTAGAACATCGCCAGGGCCAAATAAGAGAAACCCGTTGCAGCAATGCGACGGGTTTTTTGCTGTCTAGGATTTAGAAAACCTCGCGAGATGAACTCGCTCCCACTCCCACCACAACATAAGCACAGTACAACACGGTAGGAGATGGTTTACCCGCCGATAGGTTGCAAGCGAGAAGCTGCTATGTGGTTTTATGCAATAAGGGCTATAAGGAAGGGTCAATTAACGATATGATGGATTAAAAACCGGGGATTTAGCGTGTCATTTCATTTAATTGCACTGTTGGTAATATTTGCATTGTTTGGTACTTCAGCCACTTACTTAATTCGCTTTATGTATAGCTATTGGATTAAGAAGCAGCTTGAAGTGAAGTATATTATTAATGCGAGTATTTGTGCGCTTTTGGTGATGGTGATCTCAGTGATCAATGAGCTTATCCGATAACCTGAGTGCTCATCAGTTTATAGAGGCACAGCCTGACAGGTATGGGCAATACATAGTGTTTGTATTGGCATCACAGGTTCACAACTAACCGCTGGCGCTTTTCCTTTGTTATTCAGCTTTTCTTGCTTTGTAATAGCGCTAACGACTGCTTCTACATCTTGCTCATCAGTATGCTTCGTTGAATAGATCAGGTATTCTCTTGGTCCACCACAGGTTAATCGCTCACCTACTCCAATTACTTTACACTGATAGCTTGCATCACATCCTATATTTGCTCTTATATCGCTGAGTGTATGCGTAGCATTCGAGCGACTTGTTGCATCGCTTGGTGTCATTTCACAGCCAGATAACGCCGCAATTAGCGTGCCGATGCAAGCGATAAAAATAGCTAACTTCATTATTGCCTCTAGTAAGTAGGACGACTATTTTCTAGTTTAACACACTTATTTTCAACGCATTGTGTTGCGGGTTCAATTAAATGCTGACAGATACTCATCATCTGATTTTGCATATTATAGGCGCGCTCTAATGTAGTAATTTGCTCCGCTAGCTGCTTAACTTGGGCCTCATCTGCTGATCTTGTTGAATACACTAGATAAGAAGAGGGGCCACCACAGGCACGATCGCCAACGGCAATGACTTTACACTGGGTATCGTTATCACAGCTTTTGTCGGCCACGACGCTTTCCAATGATTGTTTATGGGTTTTGATGTCAGAGGTATCGAGCTTTTTACCATCTTGTTGAATAGGTAAGCTTGCTTCTTTTGATTCTTTAACTTCGGTGTGCTTTTCGCTTACAGGCTTAGTTTCTTGTGCTTTTTGTTCTACAGTTTGTTCTTTAGTTACTTCTTCTTGGCAACCAAACAGCAAAAAGGTTGCAAGTAAAGTGGGGATCATCTTGTTCATTATATGCTCTCCTAATGTTTGCTAATTAAACTACGCAAGTCCTTAAGGAATAGCAAGCTCTGCAGCCTGCATACACTATATGTGATCGCAGGCTGTGAGGGACAGCGTTATAGACCGCCTTTGGTGAGTTTTTGTGGATCGAGTAATGATTGAAGTTTGTCTTCACTCAGATCGGTTTGCTCAGCAGCGACCTCAATGATTGGACGTCCTTCTTTGTAGGCAAGCTTGGCAATTTGTGCTGCTTTTTCATACCCGATCACAGGATTTAACGCGGTAACTAAAATCGGGTTTTTAGCCAGTGCCTTTTGAATATTTTGCTCATTTACTTTAAAGCTTGAGATAGCTTTGTCCGCAAGTAGCCTCGCGGTATTTGAGAGGATCTCAATGCTTTGCAAAATATTTAATGCAATCACCGGCAACATAACATTCAGCTCAAAATTGCCAGACTGGCCTGCAACACTAATCGTTGCGTCATTACCTATCACTTGAGCACTGGCCATTGCAGCCGCTTCTGGAATAACAGGGTTTACTTTACCTGGCATGATTGAAGAGCCTGGCTGTAGCGCCTCAAGCTCGATTTCACCTAGGCCAGCAAGCGGTCCTGAATTCATCCAGCGCAAGTCATTGGCTATCTTCATTTGTGCTACTGCAAAGGTTTTAAGTTGGCCTGACAGTCCCACTATCGCGTCTTGTGAACCGATATGATAGAAAAAGTTGTTACCTTTACTGAAGCGGATCCCGATGTTAGTGCTCAGGTTTTGGCTAAATAATTTAGCGAACTGAGGATCGGCATTAATACCTGTGCCGACCGCTGTTCCACCTTGACCTAACTCGTAAACTTTTTCTAAGGAATGAACAATGCCCTGACAGGCGTTATCGACTTGCGCTTGCCAGCCACTTAATGTTTGTGCAAAGGTCACTGGCATTGCATCCATCAAGTGCGTCCGGCCAGTTTTGACGTGATGACCAACTTGCTCTGCTTTTTGTTCAATACTACTAGATAAGTGTTTTAGTGCTGGCAGAAGATCATACACTGCTGTGATTGCACTACTCACGTGAATCGCTGTTGGGATCACATCGTTTGAGCTTTGACCCATGTTAACGTCATCATTAGGATGAATTGCGACACCGCTCAATTCAGTAGCTAGAGTAGCTATCACTTCGTTGGCATTCATATTTGAACTGGTACCAGAGCCAGTCTGAAAGACATCTACCGGAAATTGATCTAAGTGTTTGCCATCAATTAGCTGCTGACAGGCACTCACAATTGCTTTTGCTTTATCACTTGATAGATGGCCTAGGGATTGATTGGTTTCTGCTGCGGCTTGTTTGATATAGGCCAATGCTTTGATAAAGCTACTTGGCATTGTGATCCCGCTAATAGGAAAGTTATTTACAGCGCGTTGTGTTTGCGCTTTGTAGAGCGCATGTTCAGGAACATCTAATGTTCCCATACTATCGGATTCTTGACGAAATGTAGTCATCGTTGCTCCTAATAAAAAGGGTTAAACTGCTGGCAGGTTTGGCACGCATCTCGCTGGAGCTTCAAAAATTGCCGTGACGAAGTATGGTGATGTTTATAAAACCGTTTTAGTGCCAACAAAGGTTTAAATAATTGATCCATGCATTGTTTACGTATGGCTGTATCAACGAGTGGATCGGCAATCTGTTCTAACAGTTCGGACAATGTATTTTTAAGATAAAGCTCTTGCAGCAGCGGGTTATTATGGCGCTCGTACCATTTCGCCATGCTTATGCCTGCTGAAATATATTCCGCAACCAAGAGCGGCGCCTCAAGTTGTGGTCGCTGGCAGTGGCGATTAAGCTTCGCACGATAAGTTTGTAATAAAGTAGCTAGCTGCATAAATACAAAACCAAACGATGTAATGATAATGGTTATCATTACATCGTTTGGTTGGCAATTCAAGCTTTAGTATTCGCACTGCCAAACAATTTGTTTAGCATTCACCATAGCAGCTCACTATGAGTCTGAAATGAATTTAAGAAAGTGTGATTAAGCTTAATTATAGCCGAGGAGATATTGCTGTTCTGAATGCTCTTTCTCTTGTTCTTCGAGTTGCATCAGGTTGGCGACTTCTTGTCGGTAAGCGCGACTTTTCGTGAAGGTATTTTTACGCTTCTTCAGAACAAGTCCTTCGCTTTTAAGTTGGCTTGGCATTTGGGTGATCTCTGAAATTTTCATGCTCGCTTCTCCTCTTAGTACTCTTTAAACTTAGCAGAAGTTGTACCAAAATAAATTTCTTTTCTAATTTTAATTGCTTAGTGGAAGTTTTAGCTATTTGCCTTGCAATTGAGATAAATTCTTGCCTCAATGAGGCGCATAAATCGATCAAAATAGTGCAAACGAGATGACAAAACCATACTCTCAAGCGTGTGAAAACAATAAACAGCCAATATTAGAAAAGCTCACTCCCTATCTAAATAAACCTTTGGAAGTGCTAGAGGTAGGCTCTGGTACGGGTCAACATGCGGTGCACTTTGCTGCGGCGTTACCGCATTTAACGTGGCAGACGGCGGACAGGGAGGTTAATCACGCAGGTATTCAAGCGTGGCTTGATGACGCCGAGTTAGAAAATGCTTTACCGCCATTGGCGCTAGACTTGTACCATGGGTGGCCTGTTAATCAGCGTTATGATGTGATCTATACCGCTAATACCTTGCACATTGTGTCATCAACACTCGTTGAGCGCTTAATCGCAGGAGTTGGACGACACCTTAAAGAAAGCGGCTACCTGATAGTTTATGGGCCGTTTAATTATCAAGGTGAATTTACCAGCGAGAGTAACCGAGAGTTTGATGCATATTTAAAATCGCAAGACAAAGAGAGTGGCATTCGCGATCAAGAATGGGTATTGGCGCTTGCGGCAGAGCAAGGACTTACACTACAGCAAGACTATGCGATGCCGGCTAATAATCGCTTATTGGTGTTTAAACGGTAGTTTTGCTTGGCACTCGATAAAGTAATGCCCGAGTGCGTCCGCTTCGCGCTTGGTAAAATCCTCAAGCGCGTGTTGAAAGTCAGGTTGAAATAAGCGGTGATACGATTGCCTCCACACCGGCTCAAAACCCCTCACTAACTTGTGCTCGCCTTGAGCACCTGCGTCAAAGACAGCAAGCTGATTAGCAATGGCGTACTCTATGCCTTGATAGTAACACAGCTCAAAATGTAAAAAGTCGTAACTATCCTCAATTGCGCCCCAATAGCGACCATACAAGGTATCACCATCCACAAGATATAAACTAGTGGCAATAATTTCGTGGTTTAAGTAAGCGCAGCAAAGACGAAGCTTATCTGGCATTGAGGTGATAACTTGCTGAAAAAAGTCGCGAGAGAGATAGCCGTGGTGCCGCGAGCGTTTAAGATAGGTGAGCTGGTAACTGAGAAAAAACGCATCAAGTTGTGCTGTGCTTATTTCTCTGCCAACAGTCCAGCTTATGTTAATACCTTGGGCGGTCACAGCTTGGCGTTCTTTCATGACCATTTTACGCTTTCTTGATGTGAGTCGTGCGAGAAAATCATCGAACTCGGCGTAACCTTGATTATGCCAATGAAATTGCACATTGCGGCGCATCGTTAAATGACTTTGAGTGAGAAAATCGCTTTCACGACAAAAATTAATATGGACTCCACTAATGCCTAGTTGGGCGAGGCTCGTGAGCGTAGCGTCAATATATTCAAGCAAGCAAGAAGATAGACGTTTCGTTAATATTCTTGGCCCTTGAGTGGGCGTAAAGGGGACGCCACATAGCCATTTCGGATAGTAATCTAATCCATGGCGCTCGTAAGCTTCAGCAAAAGCCCAATCAAAAACGTACTCGCCATAAGAGTGCGATTTAATATAGCCTGGTAAAATTGCAATCAACTCGCCTTGGCGTTCAATCATTAGGTGATGCGGTATCCAGCCAGTCTCTTTGCTGGTGCAGCCGCTCAACTCTAATGCAAGCAGCCACGCGTAGCTCGTAAATACATGTGATGGTGAAACACAGTCCCACTGTGCTTCTGTCACTTCAGTCAGGGAATGAATAAACCTGTGTTGGTACTCAGTCATTGTGGCCGTCAAAAAATGCGAGCAGTGCTTGCTCAAAGTTGCTGTAATCAGGGTTAAACGTGATCCGCGCAAGAGCGGTGTATTGCGTCATGCTTTTCTCGTGACGCTCGCCAAAATGGACAGTTTTACCTGTGCGGCAGTTAATGAAGGCTTGGTCTTCTAAGTGGTAACTGGTGCAATTACGATAAGGCCCTTTGCGGCCGTAAAAAATATGTTCAGGTGGCTGCAAAATACCAATATGAGACATATCGACAATGTTGTCGGCTTTCACGCTCCGATAATTCACACCTTGCTTAGTCGATGGCGTTTCCGAGTAGATAAATTGGGTCAATGTTGATTTAGGTTGCCATTTTTCTAGCAGCTTTGCCGTTGCATGATTGTCTATGGTGGTATCGACATCGCTATAGCTGATAAACATCGGTACATCTGGCAAAGTGGTGAGTGATTTGAGTGGCGCCATAGCCTGATGGGCTAACGTTGCGCCATGCCATGGGAAAGATTCATATTTGGCGAAATCCAAGTCAGCGTCTTCATCTATCCAATTGACAAATGGCACGTAATCAATCCACTTGGCTAGCCAACCGTTCTTATTATGTGGCTCTGTGGCGGGTGAGATAAGTGCAACAGAGCCTAAATTATTGGGCTTGTGCTTTGCTATGCTACTCAGCACCAAGGCGGCACCAGTGGAATAACCAAGTACGGAAAAATGCTTAAAATCTTGGCTCGTCTGTGCGATGGCATAATCCGTATGGGTTTGCCAATCGTCAATATCAACTTCGGTTAAATCGCTTGGTGCAGTCGCGTGGCCTGGCAGTAACATGGTTCTGACATTGTATCCTGCTTCATAGAGTGCTGCCGCAAGGTAGTGAAAAGTAAAAGGAGAATCGGTCAGACCATGGATAAGTAAAATGGCGTGATCTTTGTTGTCATGCTCAAGTGAAAATGGCGCGATTAAGTCACTTACCTTGGGGGTTGTCAGATTGAGTAATGTTGCAGTGGGTGTCATTAACGGGCATGGCAGTGTAGCGCGGGGATTGCGGCTTTCAATAATTTGCTTGGTAGAACGAATATAATCGTTATAGTTTTTTATATTCGCTATATCGATGGTGACAGGGCCTTTATTGATTGCGTCGCGGAATAATCCCGACTTTTTGCTCTTGGTGAATAGCGACATATCACTCACTTGGGTAACACAGTCTTGTGCGATGACCAAAGGTGAGGCAAGCAGGCTAAAAGCAAATACTGTGGAGGTAAGGTAGTGGCGCATAGTCGGTCCTTATGAGCATAAAATCACATGCAGTATAGCGAGAACAGATGACGATAAAAATGGTTAGCGGATCGGTAATGTGCGTTTTGCAAAAGTTTGCTTTAGGACAATCGTTGATTCAATCCCGCTAATTACCTTACAGGCGCCCAGTTGATGTTTGGCAAATTGTTCATAGCTGGGCAAATCCTTTGCTACGATTTCCAATAGGTAATCATGACTTCCGGAGATCACCGAACAACTAATCACCTGATCTTCAGATTCCACGTGTTGTTCAAATAAATGCGCTGCGGTTGCGGTATTTTCACTGAGCTTTATAAATGCATAAACCAAAATGCTTAGGTCAACTTGTGCTCTATCCAGTGCCGCATGATAGCCTGAAATTACTCCTGTATCTTGTAAGCGTTTTACGCGTCGAAGACAGGGAGTATCAGAAAGGTTTGCCTTTTCGGCGAGTGAGGCATTACTCAAACGTGCATTATGTTGCAAGGCGTTAAGGAGCAATTTGTCCTTGGCATCTAGATTTACCGACATAAACGAAATAAAAGAGTGATTCTTGCTAATCAGTATTAAACTTTTAGAGAAAATTGGCAAATTATGCTCGTGGTGATTTGCTAGCCTTTACTGTGGAATAATCACGAGAAGTAATCATGAGTCCATTAGCCGTACAATTTGACGCTTGGATTAGAGGTCCGTTTGTCGACCTTAACGACAAGCTTGAACATCTTTATTGGCAGCAGCAGGATAAAGCAAACGTTGAAGGCGTTGGTGAAACGCTAAAAGCACAGTTATTAGAAGAAGGTAATCAACTGATCCAAGCCTTGCTAGAAGAAGGCAATACCGACGAAGGCTTTGAGCAAGCATTCGACTTACTCGGTAACGTTGGTCTATTTATGGCTGCATGCAGACGCCACGAAATTACCGAGCCAAGCCGTGAAAGGGTGTCTCCACTAACACAAGCATCGGCACTGGCTATGCATATTGGTGCCTCTTTGGGAGTTACACCACGCTTCGCAACGGCTCATCTCACCACACACAACCGCGCAATCAACGGCGTGTATAAGCGCTTTACCTCTCATCCGGCAGAGCGCTTATTCATCGACTACAATACTCAGGCCATTCTTGCCTATAAACGTGCGTCCGAATCGTTAATGAAGGTGCATCATTTGGGAATTTCTCATCCCATGTCATTGGTGCTACTCAAACAAGTTAAGCAAGCGCTGCTTGAGGTGATAGAGTCTAATCGAGAGTTATTTAAGGAACTAGATACCGAGGCATTCTTTTATGTTGTACGACCCTATTATAAACCATACCGAGTTGGTAAAGAGGTCTATCGTGGCGCAAACGCTGGAGATTTTGCGGGTATCAATGTTATCGATATGATGTTGGGGTTATGCCCGGCGAACGACATTAGTTACGGTCAAATGCTGGTGGAAAAATTCCTCTATATGATGCCAGAAGACCAAGCAACACTGCGTGAATGCATGCGCACGCCTAATTTAATGGATGCGTTTCTGAGTGCATTGAAAGGGCCGAAAAGTGATTGGTTTGGCCCTGCCTGTAGCTTGTTTATACAAGTGTGTAAGCTGCATGGAGATACGGCCATACAACATCACAATCAACTCGTCGAAAAGTATATCGCCAAACCTTCGCAAGCAATGCAGCAACAGCACTTAAGCAAAGTGACCGCCAGTGGTCCACCGATTGAAGTCTTACTCAAAGAACTCGCAGACTTAAGAGATAGGCGAGCCGCTGCCGAGCGCGCTGATATCTTTACTCGGCATCATGATTTAAAACGATTACGCCAAGCAATAGGGGTTAAGCATGAAGCAATATAGGGATGATTTTCACTTGCCTACGGGTCGCTATTTATTGAGTCATTCCGTTGGTCGTATGTTGAAATCTGCAGCGGAAGATTTCCATCAGCAATTTATGGTGCCGTGGCAACAACAAAATCAAGAGCCTTGGCAGCAGTGGCTAAGCGGTATTGATCGCTTTACCTCAGCCCTAGCTTCCCTATTACACACGGATGCGCGCCTGTTTTGTCCGCAAACAAACCTTTCCAGTGGTTTAACGAAATGGGCGATGAGTTTGCCCGAAAGTGGCATTCGCAAAGTACGCGTATTGATGAGTGAGCAAGACTTCCCCAGCATGGGATTTGCGTTACAAAATGCGCTGGACAATATTGAGATTGTTTATATTCCCGAAGCGATGAATATGCACGACTTAAGTGTGTGGCAGCACTATATTGACGAGCAAATTGACTGGGTATTTGTCAGTCATGTTTATTCGAACAGCGGTCAGCAGGCGCCTGTTGCTGACATCATTAGCCTTGCTAACCAATATGGTTGTCGAAGCATTATTGATATTGCTCAGTCACTTAGTGTATTACCAATAAATTTAAGCGAGTGGGGTGCGGATTGCGTTATCGGCTCTTGTGTGAAATGGAGCTGCGGTGGCCCTGGCGCAGGTTTCATCTGGGTGAATGAGGATGTCTTGCCTTATTGCGAACCAAAAGACGTTGGCTGGTTTTCGCATCAAAATCCATTCGAGTTTGATATTCATCATTTTGCGCTGAGTGAAAGTGCGCTGCGTTTTTGGGGCGGTACTCCAAGTGTGGCACCTTATATCTATGCGGGGCACAGCCTTGGCTATTTTGCCGAGCTTGGGATTGAGCAAGTAAGAGCGTACAACTTTGCTTTGTTATCTGAGTTACAAGCGGCATTGCCTGAATTTTATCGCTCTCCTACAGCACAGAGTGCTTGCTCTGGGACCGCTATTTTGCATTTTGGTTCGCAGCATGAGGCAGTGATGGAGCAGCTTAAGCACGCAGACATTGCTGTGGATAATCGTCGCTACGGTATTCGTGTCTCACCACATATTTATAATAGTCAGGAGGACATCGCGCAGTTGGTGCGGGTTATCAACGAAAGCTAGTTTCCTAATCCTAGTGCTTTTTTAGTCTTCTTCTTCACCGAGCGCCAATGTGTCATTGGTTGCTTGGGCGCGCGCGCTATCAATGCGTTGAAATCAATTTCTTCTGCGAGCACTTCTCCTTGATGCGCCAAGATCACGGAGTGGGGTTGTAGTGCCTTTACTTTGGCAAGAGATTGACGATACAGGCGTGGATAGAATACCGGAAAAGGCGCAACAAATTGCCCTTTCACTTTTACCGTCAAATCCGCCACATAGATGCGCTTACTGGGGAGGTGATACAAGCTCAAATCTCTATCTGTATGACCGGGTGTGTGTATCGCTTGCCATTCGTTAAAGTAAGGTAAGTTATCACCGTCGGCTAGGTAAAAGTCTGGTGATAATTGTCTTGGATACCAAAGATTACGTTTGGCCTTGCGCTTTCTCCCTGCAACCCAAAGTGCCAGCGCCATATCGGAGAGGTGCATCATGACACCATCAATACCACGATACCACTGACTGGGGGCATTTGCGGCCGCAATCTTTGCGCCCGTGAGTTTTTTGAGTTTGTGCGCGCCACCGGCATGATCTGGGTGCATATGCGTGACCACAATCAGCTTGAGTGCGTTTAGTGGCTTTTGCAGTTGCAGGATGTAGTTGCAGACCAACTCAACATCGGCACGACAGCAACCGTCGAGTAACAGCAGGCCCGTTTCGTGCTCAACCAGATAAATATGTTGAATATAGCCTTCTAAGACATGGATTTTCATTCGTCACACTCATTTCCCCAATCAGATCTCAACATAGCATAGGTTGAAGACATCTGACCAGTTGTGTGTGGAAGTGATAAATCGCAGACATAAAAAAACCGCAATTAAGCGGTTTTTTTATAAGTGATGGCGGAGAAGGAGGGATTCGAACCCTCGATAGGGCTACAAACCCTATACTCCCTTAGCAGGGGAGCGCCTTCAGCCACTCGGCCACCTCTCCGGCGCAATACTTTAAAAATGGCGGAGAGATAGGGATTTGAACCCTAGATACGCTATTAACGTATGCCGGTTTTCAAGACCGGTGCTTTCAACCACTCAGCCATCTCTCCATGGGCAAAGATAATACTTAGCGATTTAGGCGCTGTAAACCGTTTTTAAACTGTTTGCTTAAAAAATGTGCTAAAAGTGAGGTTTTTTTAAAATTGTGCTAGAAATTAGCGGTTTGACGAAGAGGTTTTGTACAAAAATGCTGGTTGAAGTGGTGCTTTTATGGTCTATTGAAACAAATGCTGACGAGAGCATGGCGGGTTGGGACGCCATGCTCTGTGCAGACTTACTTATACATAATCACGTCTTTTAACGCTAAGTGTTGACCACATACTGCCAACCACTTCGTCCAATTGATACGACGTTGTTTAGTTGGTTGTGTTTGGTTAAACGTGTTTTGTGATGGGCTGCAAGGTGCAGCTGAATTAAGCATGTCTGGCTCCTAATAAGCTATGATTGAAAACAAGGCTATTTTGCACGCAATTTGTTTAAATTTAAAACGATAAAAATTGATGTTTTCGGATAAAAATAACTAATGAATTAATGGTTTGTTTATTTTTATTTTAATGGCTTTTTTGCATGGTTATGCATAAGTGTGATTGTCTTTATTAGGCTGCATCTCAATTAATATGGGCGTTTGTGGTTTTTGTTTTTTATTTTTGGTTTTAGTTTTGGTTTTTTATTCATATAAGTTGAGTTTTTGTATTTAAGGGTTTTTATGCTGGTGGTAGTCAACCCTTTAGCGGGTGCTGAGGGGAAAGCGCAAATTGCATGGTTAAAGCAACAATTAAAACAACAACAGTTGACGGCAACTTGGTTTAATACCACTGGAAACTTTGTCGCAGATAGGGACGCAATTGCTCAAGCAGCTACGGCGGAAGTGAGCGTGGTGGTGATTGGGGGGGATGGCACTTTGCACCTAGTCGCCAATGCCATTGCTGAACGGGATAACACGCTTGCACTGCTGCCAGCGGGGACTGGCAACGATTTTGCTCGGCAGTTTAATTATTCCAAAGCACAGTGGCGAGCAGCTGTATTTTCAGACAAGATCTCAAGTATTGATTTGGGTAAAGTGGATGGGCACTGGTTTGTCAATGTTGCTGGGATTGGCTTTAACGCGCATGTCATGAATAACTTAGGACAGACCAAACGGCTAGGAAAGCTGAGCTATACCTATGCGGGATTAATGTCGCTGTTTACTGCCAAACTCATTCGCTACCACAGCAATACGTGGCCTGAGCAGGGTATGATGTTGTTACTTGCGAATGGCAAACACTTTGGGGCAGGGTTAACTCCTGCTCCTATGGCTTGCCTTGATGACGGTCAGCTGGAGCTGCTGTGGTTTACACCGCAAACGCATTGGCAGCGGGTGATATTGTTTGTCAATATGCTACTTAAACGTCATATGGGCACAAGAAATGTGCACCACGGTCGCATTGCAGAGCTTTATATCGCACAAGAGGGGTATGACATCGAGGCTGATGGCGAGATTGTTGGGTGCACGCCTGCGACGATAACATGCTGCCGCCGAGCTCTGAACATAAAAAAAGCGCCATTATAAAATGGCGCTGAAAAGTAAGAAGCTAAAGCATTGGTAAGACTTCAACTTCTAACTGGGGACCGAATGGACAACCAAGCGTAGATGCGATCTAAAGGCGTGAGTACAATCGCATTACCTAGGATGACCAAAATAAACCCAATAAAGGTGTTTTGCTGCCACTCAAAGCCTTCAAATAAGGTACTCAAGGCCACGGCAACAAAAGGAAATAACACTATCAAATAACTCGCTTTCTCAGGCCCAATATTCTTGAGTAGTGAGAAATAACAACCAAAGGCAATGACGGTGCCAAACACGCTGAGGTAAATCAGAGACCACCAATATGATGCCGGCGCTTGGTTGATAAACTGATGTTCACTAAAGGCGACATAGGTTGCTAACATGACAGCGCTGTAAAGCATACCCCACGCATTTCCCGCCATAACATCAATTTGCTGATTAGAATTGCGTACGCTCACCATATTACCGAGTGACGCGACCACTGTTCCTAATAGAGCTAATGATAATCCCAAGAAGGCCTCGCTTTGCAAATCAAATGCGACCAAGTCGTGCCAAAACAAGCTGACTATCCCAAGCGTGCCCAGTGATGCACCAAAGTAAATTCGCTTTGCAATAGGTTTGGCAAAAAACAGCTTAGTGTTGACGATGTTAACGACCAATAATAATGAAAACGCAATTGATGCCATCGCTGACGTTAAATGTGCCTGAGCCCAATATAAGAAGAGATAGTTAGCACCAAAGTTACACAGCGCTAAGAGGATGAAAAAGCCGTGATCTCGGCGAGAAAATCGCATTGGCACACGCTTATAGATGACAAATGCCCACATACAAACCGCGGCGAGGCCAAAGCGGTAAAACAGCGACACAAACTCGTTGATGCTGCCAAGTTGGTATTCAATGGCAAGCCATGTTGATCCCCAAATCAACACAGTGATGGCGTAAAGAAATAGATTTTTCATGATCGGCTCTAGATTCAAACAGCAGTGGAAGTCTGTAGTTTACGCTGTTATTCTGTATAAGCTATATACAGAATTTGCTAATTTATACCTATACAGATTATTGCTTATGAGTACCGTTATTCAACGCCAACATTCCGCCTTTCTCTATCAGCAGGTGATCCAAATGATCTTGTCGATGGCAGAACAAGAGTCCATTTTACCGGGCGAAAAGCTTCCCTCATTGCGTGTTATGGCGCAAAACTTAAACGTCAGTATCCCAACGGTAAAGCAGGCCTATCAAGCACTTGAAGATCAGGGAAAAGTCATTGCCAAAGAGAAGTCCGGCTACTTTTTATGTCACAGAACTTCGCACAACGACTCACCTAAGCGTGCACGATTGTCCGCCAAACCTGTGGTGGTTAACAAGCAGGCGTTGATTGAACAAGTGTATAAGGGGATCCATCAGCCACATGCAATCCCCTTAGGTATCGCCAACCCCATCGCCATTGCTGGTACCGAGCAGGTTCTTGCCAAAATTATGCGCCGCGCAATGAAAGAAGCAGGGAATGAACTCATTAATTATGGTCCTATGGATGGTTTAGATAGTTTAAAAAAGCAAATCGTGCGGCGTTATTTGGATATGGGCTTAGCAATAGATATGGATGAAGTGGTGATCACCAATGGCGCGCAAGAAGCATTGGCGATTGCGTTACAAGCGGTGACCAAGCCCGGAGACGTGATAGCGATTGAATCCCCTTGTTATTTTGGCATTGTTGAACTGGCTGAAAACTTAGGGTTAAAGGCCATTGAAATACCTGTTTGCCCAGATGATGGCATTTGGCTGAGCGACCTTGAACGGGCACTTGAAAAGCATGATATTCGAGCGTGTGTGTTTTCTACCAGTATTAGTAACCCGCTTGGTAGCTTTATGCCAGATACGAGACGTGCGCAGCTGGTGGCGCTATTAGAGCAACGTGACGTGGTGTTGATAGAAGACGATGTGTATGGTGATTTATATTTTACCGAGCAGCGCGGCATACCGGCACAAGCATTTAGCCAAAAGGGCTTAGTGATCACATGTGCGTCATTTTCAAAAACCGCAGCGCCCAGCTATCGAGTGGGTTGGATGGTCGCCAGTCAATTTAGTGCAAAAGCAAAGCGCATAAAACGTGCGTTGAGTTGCTCGTCCTCTTTAATGAATCAATGGGCACTGGCGGATTTTCTCAGCTCCGGAGGCTACGAGCGCCATTTAAAGTTGGTCCGTAAACGGTTAATTGAGAATCGAGATCGTATGATCCAAGCGGTGAATGTTGCGTTTGGTAGTGAGGTAAGAGTCAGTCGCCCGCAAGGTGGTTGTGTGCTGTGGCTAGACTTAGGTAAGCACGTTGATGGTGCCTTGTTGTTCCAAAAAGCCTTAGAGCGCGGGATCAGTATTACGCCCGGTACGCTATTTAGTGCCAGCAAAAAGTATCAAAATTGTATACGTATCAGTTATGGTTTGCCGTGGGATGCGTCGGTAGAGCAAGCGATTAAAACGCTGGGGGAATTGGCTGATGCACAAAGGAAAGGGTTGGCATAACGTATCTTTAATTAGATGTAAGTTATGCCAACGTCAGATTATTTAAATTTAAACAGTTGGTACTCTGACATGGCGGGGATAGACCTTGCAACAATAGCTTCGTTTTTCGCTATTTGTTCAAAATCGCCACACAGTGCGTCGGCTTTTTTCTCAATAGATTCTGCCTGTTGTTCAACTTTGGTTTCGATTTGCGTTGCGAAGTTTTCCATACGTTGTTCAAAGCTGCTCATATCACCGTTTGCATCTGACATTTCGTTGCCAATCGCAACCAGTAAACTACCTATCGATTGCATCATGGCACCTTGTACTGCGGTCTCGATTTTTTCTTCAAACTGATTATCAAAATTTTGGCCAAACTCATCAAAGGTTTGCTTGCCCATCACAAACGCACCTTGCTGATAAAACGTATTTTGCACTTCTGTTTCGAGGTCATCGATCACAGCATGGATGCTATCTAAACTAGTTAAATTAAAGGTTTGCGCCACTTCATTAAGGGCAACGCCCGCTAGTTTTATGCCTTCAAAAGCAATATCAGCCACTTGTGGTAGGCGGCCTCTTAGTTCATCACCATATTGCGTGAGCATCGTTTTTTGCTGTGTATTAAGTGCGATGCGCTCGCCATTGAGTGTCAGTTCGCCAAGGTTGTTGATCTCAGCTGTTTTGTTTTTGGCCGTTGTGATCACCAAGTTATCAGGCGTGATCCTAACGTCATTTTGAAATTCTACTTCACAATTGTCACCGCTAAACGTGATGTTATTTTTTTCGTGTGCAGCGACGGTGGTTGTCATCATTGTTGCTGCTGTTAGTAGTAAAATTTTATTCATGGTCGATCCTTATTGGCTCAGTTGCATGATTGTTGTTACAAGAACAATGCCAAATATAAATTCAAATAAAATCAATATATTATGTTTTATTGTTGAAAGTTAATGCGCTCTAAAAGTGATGAAATTGACTAAAATATAGTTGTTTTTGTCAAAATGAATTAGGCAATAAAAAATTTTTATTGTAAGGATAAGAAACTCTCACTTTTCAGAATGACAATTTAGCGCTAAATAGTGATCTTGAGAGACGGCTCTCATTTTATTAATGACTATTTTATTTTGGAGTTAGTTGTGGGTAAGACATTCTCTTACGATGCGCTTGATGATGATTTTGCAGACGATGAATTTGAAAAGTTGGGTCGTAACCAACATGACAAGCAAAAGCGTAAAGTCAAAAGAAAGCTAGACGACTACTTAGAGCAAAAACGCCTACGTAGAAATCTAGGCGATGATGATTTCGACTATATTGATGATTGATCACTAGACGTCATCTACGAGTCTAGCACTGACAGTAATTCAATTTGGCTGTGTGATTAAGCAGGACTGTGGGTTACTCAGTGCGATGTCTGAGTTACTGTGTCGTTGGTGATAGCCAAGCAAGTGACGAGATATTCAGATAGTAAGCAGCCGCAAATATGCGGCTGTTTTGTTTTTATACGATTGGTATTAATCTTTAAAAGATTTATGGCAGTCTTTACAGCCTTTTGCCCAATCTTTAAATGCAGAAGCAATCAGCTTTTTGTCGCCAGAGTCAGCTGCAACAGCCAGTGCTTGAGCATACTCGGCAAATTGCTTGGCTTTACCATCGAACTCAGCTCTGTTTGACCAAACGGCTGGTAGGGCATCAGTATTGCCTTTGTCAGAACCGTCGATAAATGCTTCCCAAGGCATTTGCGATAATTGCGCAGCATTGTGAGCACGTTGCTTAAATACTTCAGCATCAAATGGTACTTTGCCTTTTAGCATATCGCCCATATTGCCAATCTGGAAACGGATCAATTGGAAAGACGCTTGGCGGTATTCAATTGCATCTTCAGCCGATTCAAACATAGTGTTAGCTTGTGCTGTTGCTGCAAGACAGCTAAATAGTGTGACGGTAAGTAGTTTCTTCATAGTAAACCCCTAATATTTTTCCCTATTTTCAATGTAAATTACAAATATAATCAAACAATTGCGATAAGTGTCCTGTGACGGAAGCAACTAGTTTTAAATAATCAACTCTCGATGTCTTTGAATATCATGCCCCTGCGCATACTGCGGGTGGCCAGAAAGATTTCTCCAAGCAAAGAGACAAACGCGCCAATAAGCAGCACCATAGCCGCGATAAAACAAGACGATAAAGTAATACCCAATGGCATACTGTACAAGTGCGACATGAACAGCAGCATAACCACTGCACACACAAGCAACGCACTGAGTACACTCATGCTAAATGCAACGTGAATAAAACGAGACCGTTTTAACAGTGCGCGCATTTCACGGCTAAAGTGCATTTTGAGTTCTTCATCTTGCGTGGTATTAATCTTGCGATCGAGTAAACGCGCCCTATCCGTGATCCGTGCTAAGCGGTTTGATAGTACCCCTAAGGTCGCAGCAATACCCGTAATTAAAAATACAGGGGCAACGGCGGTTTGGATAACTTTGGCCATCGTGAGAATGCTAACGACTTCTGGATTCATATAGTTACCTCGTTAATTCCAGTTTAGTTTTGATAAGGTGTTGGGTTGCTCACCGATGAGGGTTTGTATCACTTGGTTGCGTTCATCAAGCAAGATGACTCTAGGAATGCCTTTATTGGCATACGTGTTGTACATATCTCGATTGGGATCGGCAACAAAATGGATGGGCAATTGCATGGTTTCGTTGAATTGCTCAAGTGTAGTGTTAGTTTCTTCTCGACCAATGGCAACGATGGTTAACTCGGCTTGGGTGAGTAATTCAGATTGTTTTAGTTCACTCAATAAGCGTTGCGAATCGGAGCACCATGTCGCGAATAAAATTACCAACTTTTTGTGATTAGCATCGAACCTAACGGCTTGGTTTTTGATATCCGTAAATTGCAAATGTTTAAAGGTGTCGCCAGTGTGGATATAGGTCTGATAGCCATCGTCTGCTTGTGGTAGCGCTTCGTTAGAGGCCTTGCAGCCGCTTAATCCGGTAGCGAGTACGGTGCTAAGTAGTAACATTTTTATTGTTGTTTTCATGCCTATCCCTTGATTCCATGTCGGTGTTTTTGAAGTCTTGCGCTCATTTCAGTATATTGCCCGACTTAGATGATTTCTTAAAGTCCAATTTCTTATAGCCGTTGATATGATTTATCTTTTTTTATTTGGGCTTGCTTTTGTTGCCGCAACCTTATTACCTGCGTCGTCGGAGCTGGCGCTAAGTGGGTTCGTTGTGAAACAGCAAGGCGAACTGGTTTGGTTATGGCTGGCTGCGACAACAGGTAATTTACTAGGTAGCTGTGTCAACTATTATCTTGGCTGGTTTATCGCTAAGTGGCGGAATAAGCGCTGGTTTCCGGTTTCTCAACAGCAATATGATAAGGCTTGTGGACTATTTAATCGTTACGGTAAGTTTTCATTGCTATTTGCTTGGCTACCCATAGTCGGAGATCCTTTGACTGTGGTAGCGGGGTCTCTACGGACCTCTTTTGGGTGGTTTTTTGTGCTAGTCGCGCTCGGTAAAGGCGCCCGTTACGCACTGGTGATTTACCTTGCCTTACAGGTGATTTCTTAATACCAGAAGGCAAGGAAGTGCATATCAGGGTCTTATCGCTTAATTTAGCTTCTGTACCAATCAAGCGTGAGTGACACTGAGTCAGCAAACCGTAAAGCGTGCGGTTTATCTACGGTGACTTTTGCATACGTCACGTCTTGATGTTGATGACATTCAGCAAGTATGTCAGCCACTAATTTCTCAAGTAACAAAAAATGCCCTTCTTCTACCAGTGTGATGACAGCTTTGGTCACCGTTTTGTAGTTAAGCGCGTGAGCCACGTTATCATGATCTAAACATGCCGTATCCGCTGGGTAGTGAATTTCAATATTGATCACGACATCTTGCTTTTTTTCCCGCTCCTCGGGATTAAAACCAATAAAGGTACGTAGCCTTAAATTCGTCACCTTAATAATGGCATTCGACATAGCGTGCTTATCCTTTCACTAACTGTAAAAATTCGTTGCGGGTTTTGGGGTCGCTTCTGAAATTACCAAGCATGACAGACGTTCGCATACTAGAGTTTTGTTTTTCAACCCCACGCATCATCATACACATGTGTTTGGCTTCGACGATCACGCCAACGCCTTTTGCGCCGGTGACTTCCTCAACGGCCTTGGCGATTTGATGAGTTAGCTGCTCTTGGATTTGAAAACGTCGGGCAAACATATCAACAATGCGGGCAAATTTAGACAAGCCAAGCACTTTACCGTCAGGTATATAAGCGATGTGACAACGGCCAACGAAAGGTAGAAGGTGATGCTCACACATAGAGTACAACTCTATATCTTGGACCAGCACCATATCATCGGCATCCGAGCTGAATACCGCGTTATTGGTGATTTCATCCAGTGTTTGACGGTAGCCCTGAGTAAGATACTCCATCGCTTTCGCTGCGCGCTTTGGCGTATCTAATAATCCTTCGCGGTCTGCATCTTCACCCACGGCGTCAATAATTGTTTTATAACTCTGTTGTAATTTGTCTTGCATAATGCGTTACCTCAAATGGCGGCCACCGTCGATTTGTACCGTGCGTCCTGTCATATAGTTGCTAGAGAGTATCATGTCGACACTATTGATAACTTCTTTGCTACCAGGCTCAATTCCCATAATAGACTTTTTCAAGGTTTTTGCCTTGTACTCGTCACTATCGTCTTGATTAAAGATGATAAGAGATGGTGCAATGCTATTCACTTTGATGTTAGGTGCAAACTTAGCGGCAAATGACCGAGTTAAGTTATCTAATGCAGCTTTACTAGCGGCATAGGCAATGTGTTTTGGACTGCCTTTTTCTACTACATAGTCTGTAATATGGATCACATCGCTGACGTTATTGTTGGCTGTCAATAAGTCGCTCAAGGCATGATTGATCAAATAGGGGACTTTAGCGTGGATCCGCATCATATTGTCGAATAATGCTGAAAAATCAGGGTTGTTGGCTTCACAATCCCAGCTCGATGCATTGTGGATGATGGCACTGAGTGCGTCGGTATGGGCACGAATTTGGTTGTTGAGTTGCGTGATTGCTTCTGGCTCGTCAAAATCAGCCTTGATACAAATGGCACCTAGCGATGCTAGTTCATCAATAACTTGATGTTTGGTGCGATACGTCAATATGACGGCTTGCTGTTTAGCGAGAAAGTGTTTCACCAAAGCAAGTCCAATGCGCTGTGCGCCACCAGTAATTAAAATAGGTGCAGCTGCGGGGCTCATACGTTAATCACCTTGTGAATTGAGAAATTAAGGTTGGCAGGATGAATAACTGGTTATCTCCTGCCAACAATACTATTGTTCGTCGTATACCGTAGGAATTGGTTGACGCTTGTGTTGGGTGCGCTGATAAATGGCAATAAGTTTGTCGTTTACTTCACTGCTAACAGGCTTGCCTTCAAGGAAGTCATCAATATTGTCATAGCTTAGTCCCAGCGCTTCTTCATCGGAAAGGCCAGGACGGTCGCATTCGAGATCGGCTGTCGGTACTTTATGTACTAGTCCAGCGGGTGCCCCGAGAAAAGCCGCTAGTGCGCGAACTTGGCGTTTTGACAGGCCAAACAAGGGCGCTAAGTCGCAGGCGCCGTCACCAAACTTGGTGTAAAAGCCCGTGATGTTTTCAGCGCTGTGATCGGTGCCGACGACTAAACCGCGAGTCAGGCCTGCTATTTCGTACTGCGCGACCATGCGCTGGCGTGCTTTTACGTTTCCTTTAATAAAATCCACGCTGGCTTGTGAAGGCAGTGGCACGCTTCCACCCGCCATGGCTGCAAGTGCTTGCTCGTGCATGGCATCGGCCGCAGGCTTGATGTTGACTGTTAAGCGCTGACTCGGTTGGATAAACTCAAGTGCAAGTTGCGCTTCATCTTCATCAGCTTGAACGCCATACGGCAAGCGCATGGCAATAAATTTATAAGCCCCAGTACCATGTTCAGCATTGAGTTCATCGATAGCTAGCTGACATAGACGTCCACAAGTTGACGAATCAACTCCTCCGCTTATGCCAAGCACAAGGGTGAAGCAGCCAGAGGCTTGTAATCGTGCTTTTAAAAATGAGACACGTCGTTTGACTTCAAATTCCGGGTCAATAATTGGCTGAACTTTCATTTCGGCCATGATTGCTTCACGCATACTGGTTCCTCAATACTATCGGGGCGATAAACTTCTATTATGTTGGTGCTGACGCGCTTTTTAAAGCCCTAAATGTGCTTTGATGGTAGCGAGCTCTTGCTTTAATTGCTCAATCTCGGCAATTAAGCTTTCGATTTCGCTGTCATTTTGGGTGCAGGTTATGGGTTCTGCAGGCGCTGTTGGTTCAACGACTTGGTCACCAAACAAGTGTTGATAACGACTTTCTCGTTTTCCAGGTTCTCTGGCAAGCTTAACTACATAATCCTGTTCTTGCATCGCACTTAATGTCGCTTCAACGTCCTGTACGGAGCTGAACTCTGCGAGGCGGTTGCTGCGGGTACGCAGTTCACCTGGAGTTTGTGGTCCACGCAGTAACAACAAACAGATAATCGCTTTTTGTTTCGCGTTGACTTTAAGGTGGCCAAAATCACTGTTACAAAAGCGCTGGCTGTACTTGTCGACGCGACCAGAGAGTGCTTCGTCGCAGGTAATTAAGCGTTTTTCTTGTAGGCGAGTCAGTGTGTCTAGCACATCATTTTGAGAGAGTTCCATCACCGGCTCGCGATTCGACTTTTGATTACACGCATTGGTGAGGCCGTTGAGTGACATGGGGTATTGTTCTGGGGTGGTGACTTGCTTTTCGATTAAGCTACCCAGTACGCGTTGCTCTTGAGTATCTAATTGCATCACTTTCCTTATTTTTGTTGTTGCTGATGAGATGTATAACATCATCTTGATAGTAGCAATATAATACCAATATTTACTGTAGCAAAGTGTGCGAGCTAACTTTGTTGGGCCGTAGACGAAGGTGCTTGCATTGTTTGCTGCGGTTTTATTTGCAGCAGCTTGGCTTTTAGCTCATCAAAGTCAATGGGTTTGGTGAGGTAATCATCCATTCCAGCATTAAGGCATTTTTCTCTATCACCTTGCATCGCGTTGGCGGTGAGTGCAACGATCACGCTATGCTGATGGATTTTTCCGGCAACACCTTGGCGGATCTGCTGTGCTGCCTGATAACCGTCCATCACTGGCATTTGACAATCCATTAGAATTACATCGTAAGGTTTGTTAGTTGATTGTAAGTGTGCAAGTGCTAACTCTCCATTTTCTTGGCAGACGACTTTTGCACCTAAACGCTCTAACATCGTCATCGCAACGGTTTGGTTTATCCGATTATCTTCCACCAATAAGATTGAGCGTGCTAACAGGGGTTCAGCATTGACCTGTGAGTCGGTTTTGACGGATGTCGGCTTGTCTGGATCTTGATAATCAGAGTTGAACACCTGAAGTGCTGCATATGGCGTAATGGGATAGTATACCCGCTCACAGGAGGAAAATAGTGAGAGCGTTTCGCTACTTTGCTCTTCAACGGCAACCATATGTACGATCTGCTGCTGTGTTAGCTGCGCTTTGAGTGCTTGTTGTTTTTTCCGCGGTGTGGCATTGAGTAACTTGGCATCCAAAATAACAGCAAGATGTGAGGATGGTTGTTGCAGTTGTGTCATGAGCATATCTAGTTGCTGCACGTGTAAGCACGTGATATGCCAGGGCTTCAGTAGTTTACCGTAGTCTTCATTGATTTCGCTTAATATATATAACGTTGAGTTATCTGATTTCTCATGTACGGTAATGGGTTTAGCTGCTGTCAAAAGCACATTGCAGGAAAACGTGCTGCCAACGTGTTCTTTACTAAATGCTTGTAGATCGCCACCGAGCAATTGAGACAATTGCTTTGCAATGGTGAGGCCAAGCCCAGTACCACCATATTGTCGAGTGGTTGATAAATCTGCTTGGGTAAATGAATCAAAAACTTTATTGAGCTTTTCCTTTGAAATACCGATACCAGTATCTTCGACACTGCACCATAACCGAGTTTGATCGCCCGTTTGTTCGGTATGGCAGCTTAATGTCACTGAACCATCATGGGTGAACTTAATCGCATTGCTTAACAAATTATTAAGGATTTGTTTGAGGCGATTAGGATCTGTTTGTGCGGTATGGACTTTCATACCTGATAAATCGATATGTAGCCGATTATTGTTGGCATCAGCGGCGCGCACAAAACCAGACAGCATATTACTTAACATCTCGATCAGGTCGAACTCAACAAATTCGATCGTTAGCTTACCAGCCTCTATTTTGGAAAAGTCGAGAATGTCATTAATGATGGTAAGCAAGGACTTCGCTGAACTATGTGCCAAAGAGAGCTGGTGGTGTTGAGTCGAAGTGAGTTGTGAGTGCATGACGAGCTCAACCATACCCATTACGCCATTGAGTGGAGTGCGTATTTCATGACTCATACTGGCTAAAAACTCTGCTTTCATTTTAGCGGATTGTTCTGCTAAGTCTTTATCAATGATGGCTTGATTTTTTGCCTTTTGGTGGGCCTTATTGATAAAGAGGCTCCCTAGCATGGCGGCGATAGATTTCATTAAACGGAGATCGCTTTGACCCCAACCTGGACTTACAACATCGTACTCTGCACAAAGAACGCCTAAGGTTTGGTTTTTATGACTGATGGGGCAGCAAAGCATCGCCTTAATTTCAAAAGGTTCAAGGTACGTTGTAGTGAGGGCCATGGTTGCAGGGTGGTTTTCAGCTTGTTCCGCCGCAATTATTTGACCACTCTCAATTTCACTAAAGAATGCAGGCGCTATTGCTTTTCGCCAAGGAGGAAAGTGCTCTAAGTTATCCATCGCTGCATTTGAAAAACATACTGGGATCAATTGGTTTTTATCCTCATTAAATTGCCAAATGCTCACTTTATTAACCTCCACTCCTTTTCTACAGGTATCTGCACAGAGTGTGAGTGCTTTGTTGAGGTGGTTATTTAAGATGGCTTCGTGAGAGCTCAAATGGGCAAGGAGCTCATTATTCTTGGCGAATTTATCGTGTTCCATTTCCATGATTTTGCGTTTATGGATGTTTTGAATGGAACCAAAAATGTGGCTAGTGCGTTTGCCATTGCGAATAGAGCGTGCTTTCACTAGCACCCATAAGTCGTCCAGATTTTGGGTTTGGATAATAAACTCTTCTTCGAACTCATGGCCTGTTTTTATAAGTTCATCCACACAGTCTTGCAAACGCTTTCTGTGCAAACCTGCTTTGAAAAACTCTGTCGTATTCATCCAAGTGGGCTGAAATTGTCTCGGCACGCAGAAAATACTACGAGTGACGTCCGACCAAATAATATCGCGTGTTTTGACGTTAATTTCCCATGCACCAACTTCTGCGAGTATACCCATATTGGTCAGTGACAAAGCATTTCGTTGCAGTTGCGATAGCAGTCGAGTGATGAAGATAAATGCGGCAATAAAGATGATAATCAATGCGATGATAGCTAAGCGAAAAGGCCACACAGCAGTTGCTGCGGGCTGCCAACCAATACGAGGCACGGCGTAGAGTTCCCATTCACCGGAGGGCACGTTGACACTAAACGCGATGGGAGCAAGCGAATGAATATTACTATTGCCATAAAAGTAATCTCCATCTCGGCCTTTGCCATCGACGCCTTGAATCGCGATCAGATATTGACTTTCTAACGCGGTAAAGTTTGCTTGTTGATACAAACTATCCATATCGAGCACGACCGAGAGTAATCCCCAGAAGTGAGTTTTGTCAGTGTAAACGGGAACTCTTGCGATTAAACCTGTGCCTCCTTGCAGCAACTCCAGTGGGCCTGCCATCACGATTTCGCGACTCTCTTTGGCGAGTAATGCGCCGTATTTTTGCGTCGGATGGGTTTGGTAGTCTAAGCCTATGGCTTTTTCATTGCCCTTCAATGGGTAAATATAGTCGAGCCGCATATTTGGAGCTGCTCCGATATTTCGAAGGATTTGGCTACTATCGAATAAGGGTTTTGCGAGCTGTTCGAAGCGAGCTTGAGAGAGTTCGGATTGACCAGAAAGGGCAATGCCTAGTCCTCTGACAAGTTGTACATTTTTTGCCAGAATACCTTCTATTTTAGTGCGGTAGACATTCACTTCCTCGGTCGAGCGGCTCTTTTCTATCGCGATTAAGCGGCGATAGTTTACTTGATCAACATACCATGCCACCGCGATGATCACGACTAGCAAAAGCCAGAAGCTATATTTCACAAAGCGAAATTTAAGTGGCGATGTCGATAGTTCAGAGATCATGGTGCTTCTGTGTTGAAGACGATGATTTAACTATAGTTCAGTCCTCGCAAAGCGAAATCTAATTAACCAAAATAAAATGCTTTAACTTGATTGTCTTATAACTGTGACAAAGTCGAGAATATTGGTTTATTAGCCAATGACATGCTATATCTTCTAGGCATAAATTAGCGCTAGATACATTGTTAAGGGATGGTCATGCTTACTTGGATTAAACGAATTGTTGTCGCTCTGCTGTTACTGGTATTGCTTGGTACTGCAAGTATATATGGCTTGCTTGCGCTGAGCTTGCCCGCACTGGATGGTAAAGGAAGTACATCGGAGATTGATAATACAGTAACGGTAGCGCGCGATGCTATGGGGCAAGCTGTGGTGTCGGCTGACACCCGAGCAGATGCGTCGTATGGATTGGGTTTTGCACATGGTCAGGACCGCTTTTTCCAAATGGACCTGTTGCGTCGCAATGCCGCAGGTGAATTGAGTGAGTTATTTGGCTCGGCGGCCATTGGCCTTGATGAAAGCATGCGATTCCATCAATTCAGAAAACGGGCAAAGCTTATCGTGATGTCCTTACCTGAGGCGCATAGGCAAATCCTTGAGCGTTATACACAAGGGGTGAACGATGGGCGAGTACAATCTGGCTTCACCAGTTTTGAATACCTGCTTCTAGGTGCAACTCCTGCACCATGGCAGCCAGAAGACAGCTTACTCACTATTTTTAGCATGTATCTAGACTTGCAAGCAGGTACTTATGAGCGCGATGAAACCCTAATTGCGCTTAAGCAGCAATATGGTCAAGATATGCTCGATTTTATCTTGCAGCCTAGTCAATATCAGGCTGCTTTGGATAGCAGTGTACTTACGGCATCGCCAGTTACTATTCCTGTATTACAGCAACAAATCGTGCAAGCTCAGCCATCACATATTGCTGATGTGCCGCTTTACGGCAGTAATAATTGGGCCGTAACAGGTGCGCTTACAAAGACAGGTTCGGCAATGTTATCCGACGATATGCACCTTGGCTTAAATGTGCCGTCGATTTGGTATCGTGCCCAGCTTAATTATCAGGATCAGGGCCATGCAATTCAGGTAACTGGGGTGTCGTTACCAGGCGCTCCAGCCATTGTGGTTGGAAGCAATAATCGCATAGCGTGGGGATTCACCAATGGTTATTTAGATACAGCCGATTGGATTGAGCTTGACGCAGACGCCAAGACGCAGTTCATTGCTGAAGAAATTAAATTGCCTGATGGCAAAAGCCATTCCTATAAATTGGAAATGAGTACATTTGGTCCCGTTAAACAACTTGGACATAAGAAGCTAGCGCTGAGTTGGGTTGCTCATCAACCCTATGCCGTAAACTTAGAGCTTGTGCAACTTGAGCGATTAACCGAAGTTCAGCAAGCAACAGAGCATGCCAAAACGGTAGGGATCCCTGTACAAAACTTGATGGTGGTAGACAGTAAAGGGGCAGCTGCTTGGACGCCGATGGGGGCTATTCCTGCACGTAAAATAGCTCATGACACGGCGTTGAATACAGAGCAATATGAGCAAGCGTGGCAGAACAACGAACAAGTTCGCCCGGTTGTGCAAAACCCTGAAAATGGTAAATTGTGGACGGCTAACTCTCGCGTGGTTTCAGTTGCAGATAATCAAAGGTTTGGTGATGGCGGCTATGCGTTAGGTGCACGTGCCGTGCAGATCCGCGATGGACTGTTAGGTCAGCAACAATTTACGGAAGCGGATTTCTATCAGCTGCAATTGGACAATCGCGCCAAGTTTTTAGCCCCGTGGCACGAGCACTTAGTATCTCTATTGCAAAACCAACATTCCGCATCTTTTGAAAATGATATGTCGCTCCTTAATGACTGGCAGGCTTGTGCTTGTGCCGATTCAGTCGGTTACACCTTAGTGAAAGCCTACCGCAACGCACTGATCGACACTCTTTTCGCCCCCTTGGAGCAGCACTTAAACACGCAAAAATTGTCGCTGAAGCCGGTTAAGCGTTATCTTGAGTCCGGACTCTGGCAGCTCTTAACCGAGCAGCCAAATAGTTGGTTGGGCGAGCATGGTTCTTGGGTTGAGTTAGAGTTGGCTGCTTACAAGCTTGCCAAGCAGCAACTTAGCGAAAGATATGGCAGTAATATGGCCGCTTGGCGCTGGGGGGATGTTAATGCACTCAAGGTGCAGCATCCTTTTTCAAAACAAATGCCAATGCTGAGTGGTTTGTTAGATATGCCAACCGCACAAGCTTTTGGTGATACCTTTATGCCTGCGGTGCAGGGTAAATCATTCGGCGCATCGCAACGCTTTATCGCACAACCAGGTCATTTACAAAATGCAATTTTAACGGTTGCTGGTGGCCAAAGTGGACATCCGTTATCACCGTTTTATCGATCTGGATTTGCAGATTATGCCGAAGGGGAGAATACCCCTTTGCTACCTGGTGAATTAACTCACCAGATAGTCATTTCACCTAAGTAATGCTTTGCACTGAACGTATCGGAGGGGATTAACTTACACCCTCCGATACACGCAAAATCGGTGCTGCGGTAACACGGTTACGACCTGAATGTTTGCTGTCGTAAAGTGCGGCATCCGCGTGTTGAATGACGACCTCAAAAGTTTGGCTAGGATCCCAATTTGCAACGCCAAAACTCATGGTGACTTTAAGAATGTCGTTTTCAAAACTGGTGGTCTCGACGGCTCGTCGTAGTTTTTCCATGCGCTGCATTGCTTCTCCACTAGAGCAAGGCGCGAGCACGATTAAAAACTCTTCACCACCCCAACGAACTGCAATGTCTGCAGGGTGAATATGTGCTTTGATTGTTTCGGCCACACTTTTTAAAATTTGATCTCCTTTGTCATGGCCAAAGGTGTCATTGATTTTTTTAAAGTGGTCGATATCCGCCATCACCAAACATAAAGGAGAGTGAGTGGAGATACAGTTTTCTTTAGCATGGGTGATTAACTCGCGCGCATAGCGACGGTTGAACATTTGTGTGAGCGGATCGTGTGCAGCGAGTTCTTCTAATTTGTCTCTTTGTTGCACTGTCATTTTACGTATGTGGCTGATTGTGTAGATCATTGGAATACCACATATGAGCACATTGGCAAAATGGACATAGGGAATTAACTGTTGATAGCGATATTGATAGGCAACATCACCAAACAATAATTCTAAGACTGCGAAAAGCGTGATCAACACAACGGAATAAATCACGGCATTACGTAACCTGAGTTGGTAATCTAACAACATGAGGCAAGACACTGTCCAGAGATAGTACTGAAACCCGAGTGACATGCCGAGATAGGCACACACCAGCGTCGCATGTATGGCGACTTCAAGGCAGAAAACCCGCAGTGCAATCGAGGGTTTACTCGCATCAATGAGTTTAATGCCAGCGTACCACATCAGCACACTACCCACGTTTACCAAAGCAAGTATGTTCACCTCTAAATGCCAAAAGACACCAATGAGGCCTGCGTGTAGCCACATGCAATACGCGGCCACACGTCGTAATAATGCAAATTTTAATGCTTCTACTTGGTCTGGTTTGCTATAAGGGTGGTATTTAGTCAAACGTAAGCTCTTGTGGTATTCACAATAAAATAAGTATAGAAGCTCTATTGTGATTTGCCGTCTATTTGACCTAAGCTCAGGTTATTCGCTCAGCATCCAGCAAGGTTGGCTGTAGTAGAGTGAGAGATAGGTAGATAACCTGAGCTGTGGATAATTAATGCCTTTCTAGCAGCCAGTTTTAGTGCTAACTGCGTTGAATTCACTTCCAATAGCCAGCTATTGGCGCGTAAATTCGCCTTGTTTTCCCTAAAACTCTCTGGCTAGACAAGGAAAAAACTAAGTTGTGCTTTAGCAACAATGAGTTGGAACATTCTTTATCCAAACCTCAGGTTAGATAATAAAAGCTTTGGAGTTGATATGTCTGTAGAAAAAGCGCGGATCACGCTATGTAACCTAGAAAAGTCTGACTACGATCAGGTTAAATCATTAATGGATGAAGCCTATCCTGATCTCGGTGGTGCGTGGCCTAGTCATACGATATTTAGGTTGATTGACCAGTTTCCTGAGGGGCAGATCGGTGTCAAAGACGGTGAGCGTCTCGTCGGTATCGCGCTGAGTGTTCAAGTTGACTATCAAACCTTTTCTAACCCGCATACCTATGAAGACATTGTTGACGCGCATAGCCGAATTTTTAGTGATAGTAATGCTGATGCGCTGTATGGGCTGGACGTAGTGATAGCCAAAAGCCATCGTGGTCTACGTCTTGGTCGACGGCTGTATGATGCTCGTAAAGAGCTTTGTCGTCAGTACAACTTACGCGCGATTTTAGCGGGTGGTCGTATTCCGCTTTATAAGCAATTCCGTGGCAGTATGTCGCCAATGGAGTATATAAACAAAGTCGACCATAAAGAATTACACGACCCCATTCTAAGCTTCCAACTTGCCAACGACTTCCAAGTAAAGCGATTGCTTAAGCAATATCTGCCGGAAGATCAGGACTCCGAAGGCTATGCGACCCTACTTGAGTGGAATAACATTCTCTTCGAGCCAACCGATACCGTGATCGAAAGCAAGAAAACCATCGTCAGAGTGGGGGCCGTGCAGTGGCAGATGCGCCGGGTGGAATCGGTAGAGGAGCTAATGAAGCAGGTAGAGTATTTTGTGGACACGGTCTCGGATTACCAAAGTGACTTTATCCTTTTCCCTGAGTTTTTTAACGCGCCACTAATGGGGCTCGGAAGCTATAGAAATCAGACCGAAGCAATTCGTGCATTGGCGACGTATACCGAGCAGTTTAGAGCCGCTATGTCGCAAATGGCGATTGAGTACAATGCCAATATTATCACGGGCTCTATGCCGCTACTTGAGGGCGACAAGCTCTATAACGTCAGTTACTTGTGTCATCGCTCTGGCAAAGTGGATGAACAACGTAAAATTCATATCACCCCTCACGAAGACTATGATTGGGTTATCAAAGGCGGTGATAAAATTGAAGTGTTCGATACGGACGCGGGCCGAGTAGGGATCCAAGTATGCTACGACGTGGAGTTTCCAGAGCTATCGCGGATCATGGCTGAAAAAGGGCTGGATATTTTGTTTGTACCATTTTGGACTGACACGAAAAATAGCTATTTAAGGGTGAGGCACTGCGCGCAGGCCCGTGCGGTTGAAAACGAATGCTACGTGGTTATCGCAGGAAGCGTTGGTAACCTACCACAGGTAGAAAGCCTAGATGTGCAGTACGCGCAGTCAGCGGTGTTGACGCCATCGGACTTTGCTTTTCCTCATGATGCCGCGCTCAATGAAGCAACACCAAATACGGAAATGCTGTTATTTAGTGACTTAGATTTAGATAAACTCAAAATATTGCATAGTGAAGGAACGGTGCGTAATTTACGAGACCGAAGAAAAGACCTGTATTCTGTGGAGTTGAAACAAAAATAGTATGGCGTGGGTTTATTTAATTATGGCTGGCCTGTTTGAAATAGGTTGGCCCGTTGGTCTGAAAATGGCGCAACAAGCCGATACTCGTTGGCTAGGCATAGTGATAGCAGTTGGTTTTATGGCCTTGAGCGGCTGGATGTTATGGCTGGCGCAAAAGCAAATTCCATTGGGTACCTCGTATGCGGTGTGGACGGGTATTGGCGCGGCAGGCACATTCTTAGTGGGTATCTTTTTCTACGGTGACCCAAGTAGTTTTATGCGCTACTTGGGCGTGTTACTTATCATCAGTGGGGTTGTGGTACTTAAGTTAGCATAACCAAAATAGCCGCGACGGCGATGAGTAAGAGTCCCATTGAGTCGCGCTTCTTTACTGGTGCTTTGAGCCACAAGAATGAGATAAGCAAAGTGAAAAACACTTCGATTTGGCCGAGTGTTTTCACGTAGGCGACATGCTCAAGGCTCATTGCGCTAAACCAACCTATAGAACCGATGCAACTGCTAATACTAATTGCCAGCGTCAGTTTGCGGCGTTGCCACAGCACGCGCCAAGAGTGTGGTTCGCGCATTGTCAAATACATACTCAACATCACAGTTTGGCAAACCAGCACTAATAATAACACCCAGGCTGCACTGTGGGGGAAAGGTAAGCCCGATGCGATACTGGCTTCACGCACCCAAAGAGAAGTAAGCGCGAAGCTTGTTCCACAGGCAAGTCCCACTAGTGCAGTTTTACCATTGAAAGCACGCAGACTAAAACCGCTCAATAACAACACCGCGATAGCACCGATAAAGACACCAAACCAACCGAGTAAAGTTAAGCTTGAGCCAAAAAAGAGTACGCCCAAAATTGCCGCCACGAGTGCCTCACTCTTCGCAAGTCCAGCGCCTATGGCGTAATTATTTTGCTTAAATAGCACCACCATTAACCCCGTCGCGATGATTTGCATGACACTGGCACCCAGCACAAAGGCTAAAAAGTCATCGTTAATGATGAGCGATTCTGCAGGAGCGATCTGATAAAGGCTCCAAAGATATAGCCCCGCAAGTGGGCTGGCTAAAATAAATCTTGCTAAGGTGACGCTGGCTGTGGAGGCGCTTTCACTCAATTTGCTTTGAAAAGCATTTCGCCAAGCCTGAGAAAAAGCAGCTAGTAAGGTGAACAAAATCCACATGAGAGGTGACTCTACAATGCTCGAATGTGTATCAGCATACCGGATAGGAGCGAGTCTGAATAAATGAATTATCGTGATAGTGAAAATAATTCAATGTGTATTCAAGGTGCTACGGAAGCATTCTTGTGGTTGGCGTACTGCGACAATTTGCCACATGTTCAATTTTCAGTATCACGATATGATTAACGTCGATGCTACAAGATTGGGCCATAGGTTAGGGTATTACGTATTCACTTATGGCTTTTCTTTTTAACGCTATTCTGCTCTACTGAGTTGAATAATCAAAAGGTTGAAGGAGTATCTTGTGGGTATACTAATCATCTGTGCAATTCTTGCCATCTTACTACCTTATTTTGCCAAAATCCCTGTGGCAGTGGCGATGAATAAAGAAGGGGGCTACGACAACAAGCACCCGCGTGAACAGCAAAAGAAACTAACTGGGCTGGGGGCAAGAGCGCTGGCCGCACATCAAAACTGTTTTGAGTCATTAGCCGTGTTTGCTGTCGCCTTGGCCGTTGCGTTTGGCACCCAAACCTACACTCCTCTAGTCGAATGGCTAGCGATAGGCCATATTGTCGCTCGAGCATTATATTGTGTGCTGTATTGGGCGAATATTGACGTGCTGCGCTCCATTGTCTGGGCGCTAGGACTCGGCTGTGCTATCGCCATTATTGTGGTGTGTGGTTTATAGTCGTCCTTTGCGTGACTCTACACTTAGGTCAACTGAATTAACTCTGCTGAAATCTCTTTCACTTCAGCGGAGTTAACCTCTAGCTGTGTCAATGCTAAGTTTGCGATACGCACTCGGTATAAGTCGATAACCCGATAACCACAGTAATGTGCCATTCTTCTGATCTGGCGATTGAGTCCTTGGCGTAACACTATTCTAAAGCGGTCATGTGCGATTTGCTCAACGGTACAGGGGAGGGTTATTTGGCCCTTCACTGGCACGCCGGCTGCCATTTTAAGGCAAAAATCTGGGTCTAGAGGCTTGTCAACTTGCACCTCATATTCTTTCTCTTGATGATGGTCAGGGTGGATTAACTGCTGACACAGTGCCCCATCATTGGTGAGTAGTAGTAGCCCCCTGCTGTCTTTGTCTAACCGACCTATTGGATACACACGACACGATTTTGGTAGTACATGGTAGATACTCGCAGGGTCATCTGGATTCACTTTGCAGTCTATACCCACGGGTTTATGGTAAACAAAGAGTCTTCTCGCTTGTGGCGGCGCGACCGGTTCACCATCGACCATAATGCAATCGGTCAAATTGATGTGATCTATATGGTTTGCCAAGCGGCCATTTACGGTCACTCTTGCGCTATCAATTAAGCGAGACGCTTGTCGCCTAGAGCAAACACCGCAGTGGCTGAGATATTTGGCCAAACGCATCGGATAGGACATAGACATTCACATGATCAAAAAGAGATAACAGCGCGTATTGTAGGGCAACAGACTGTTTGGATCTATGCATGGGGAATATCAATGGCCATTGTGTTTTCAAAGTTAAAACAACATCAACCGCTGCAAAAGGTAATAGTGCATTCCATCGATTTAGCGCTTTATCAAGTCAGTGTGCTTATTAATAATGTGGAATATTATGTCACGGAAGAAAATGGCGAGTTTTTAAAAGCACATAACCCGCTGCAAATTCAAAAACGCCTGCTTGATATTAGCTACATGGAAATGGTGATTAGGCATCAAAGCGCTTATGACGAGATGGTAGGGCACCCAGTATCAGCCAATGACAATACATTAGAAGTGCCCTTTGGTCGTAATAACCTGTTTTAAAAGTTATCTGTGTTTTGTGAGCACTTCACTCACCGCAGTTGCAAAATCGCGGTGGTGGGCGATCCCCATGTTAATCAATCTAGTGTCTTTTAGAGCGCAATTTTGTGGCCTTGTGGCATCGTCACTCGGTTGGCTCAGCGGCATGAGATCCTGGGTCGGTAGCCGCAAAGCCTGCGCCATGACCTGCGCCATTTCATACTTAGTGAATGCTTGATTGCCACTGATATGAATAATCCCACCAAGGCTAGGCTGTGCGATAACATCTTTGAGCGTTAGTGCAATATCATTAACATGGGTGGGGTAGCGAATGGCCCAATTATCGTGACTTGAAGCGGGGTTGGCTAACAGCTGTTTTGCAATAATGGTTACCGCAGATTCTTCCAGCGTTTTTACCTCGCCGTATAATACAGGCACTCGTACTATGGTATGTGATGCGCTGTCTGCGAGGATCGCGCGCTCCGCAGCTTGCTTGGTTTGGCCGTAGAAGTTCACAGGATTAGTGATATCTGTTTCAACATAAGGTGCTGAGGTGCCGTCAAACACATAGTCAGTACTAATAAAGAAAAATCGAATATCTCTTTCGCGGCAGGCTTGGGCTAAGAACTCGGTTGCCGCAACATTGAGCGCAAGCGTCGCCGCTTGGTCTCGCTCACATTGTTCTGGCCTGCGCTCTGCTGCTGCGTGAATAAGTATCTCTGGCCCGTGATTATCTAAGAAATCTAAAACCGAACTGTGGTCAGCCAAGTCAAGTTTGTGAAGTGGCGCGGCTGCTCGGCTAAAGCCACATCCTAAAATCTCGTGGGTACTACTTAGCTCTTGGCAAAGTGCGCGGCCAAGCAAGCCCGTTGCACCAGTGATCATGACTTTAGACATAGATAACAGCATCCTTTTTTAAAGAGTCAGTACAGTAGCAAAGTCGGAAGAAAAACTACAGATTTGTATCGGATTACGCTAAGGTTGAGATAAGGCTAAAAAAGGGACAATAAAATGAAAAAAAATATTTTGCTAGCTGGTTTGTTTGCGGTGAGTGTGCAAGTGAGTGCGACCCAAATATTTGCGAAAAATAGTGATTGTGTCATTGATGAAAGTAAAGCGCCCATTGAAATATACAAGCAAAGCTCAAAGTCAATGCGTTTGTTGGGGGGACAAGAGGCGAGTAATGGTGAGTTATCGGATGTTGTCACAGCGCTGTTTGACGATGTTAGATTGTCACTATTTGACGCGTTATCTGAAGAAGCTAAAGCGTTTGAGAAAGGTATAATTATTAAAAATGCTTCATTCAAAAGAACGGCTGATGGGTGGTCGAAAAGAGCTGTTGTATCCGGGAAAGTTGTAGCTCAGCCCGTTTTATCTTGTCATTATACTGAAGTACTTACAGCAAAAAACACTGAGCTGATATCTGGTGCTGTTTTTTCATCCAAACCAACGACCCATTCAATTACTTATAACACAACGATTGATCCGAACAAAAGTCGACTCAAGCCAAAGCTAACAGAGGTACTTGATACTTCTGTTACTACGGACCAAGTATTTGGTATTAAGCTCGGAGACTCTTTTTCACAAGCGGAAGAAAAAATAGGCCGTTTTACGATGCAATGGCCTATTAATGCTTATCAAAAGTTTGCATTTATTGGTCGCAATAACGCGTTTTTATTTGAACATGATAAGCTCGTCGGGTACCAATATGCATTCAATCTTCTTCCTATCAGTCTTGCAAATCTAATTGATATTTATGATGTTGATCTTGCGACACCACTAAGTCACCAGCAAACTCAAATTGCAAACCGTGACTTGGATGAGATGACAGTTTCTGCACTTAAGGAAAAGTTTCCTGACATTAAGTTTTTTGTCGAGGGAAGATATACTACCGATCCGAAGACCAAACTATCTGCCCTAACCATAGGCAAAACAGAGATTGCGAAACCAATTGCTCCTGCATGCTGGAGTGGTCAAGAAGACATCAAAGCTTTTATTACAAAGCATCAGGGCGGCTTAATGCAATGGCGTGGCATAGATAAACAAACGCTATTTTACACCGGGTGTAATCAGTTAATTGAACAAAGCCAATTTGGCCGAGTGATAGGAATTAAGCTGCTAGAGAGTTGGTCGTTAAGCAATGCTAATTTATCTGGATTGAGCGTGATATCGAATGTACTTACTCCTTGGCAATTCTATGGGGTAAATTATCTTGACCCTGAAAGTCGCGCATCTCAAATAGGCTCGATTGAAAATCTATATGGCATGATAGAAGTAGTAAACTCTGATTGGGTTGGCCACTTCAAATCTTATGACGGCCAGCTTGTTTCTGCTGAGTTTGAGAAGATGTAGAAGCCATCACTCCTACATCTTCAATTCATTTAAGCCGTTTGCTCTGTGAGCGGCTTTTCAGATTGCTTTTCCCAATGCTTGGTTTTTAGACCAAGTACACCGACAAATACACCAATACCGATAGTAAATAGCGCAATTTGTAGGTATAGATTTGGTAAGTCTTCGATATTATTAGGATCAAAGCTACCAGCGAGCAGACCCGAGAAGATATTACCAATGGAGTAGGTGAGTACGAAAACCCCCATCATTTGCCCAGCAAAACGTTTGGGAGATAACTTACTTACTGCGCTCAACGCCACTGGGCTTAAACAAAGTTCACCCACGGTGTGCAGAAAGTAAGTGGTGATCAACCACATTGGTGCTACTTGTAGGCCTTGAGCTGCATATTGGGAAGCGAAAAACATCACAATAAATCCGCTCGCCATGATGATAAGGCCAATCGCACATTTCACGCTATAGGTTGGCGTGATCATGCGCTTAGCTAAGTTAATCCAAAGCGCAGCAAAGAAAGGGGATAACACGATAATGAAAAAAGCGTTGGCCGATTGGAACCAAGCGGTTGGAATACTAAAACTGCCGATTAATCTGTCGGTGTAATCGCGGGCAAATAGATTAAGCGATGAGCCTGCTTGTTCAAAACCAGACCAAAAACAAGTGGACGCAACGCAAACCAAAAAGAGTGCCCACATCCGGCGCTTTTCATCGGCATCAAGATTACCGCCAAAGTAGATATAACCGTAATACAAAAAGAAAGTGACAGTAAAAGCTATCGCGACATATTTTGCGAGCTCTACGGGGTTTATCACAAAAACACCTGCAAACGCCGCTGCCGTTATTGCTGCAACAGCCGCAATGACTAAAACAATCGCACCCCAAGCTTTAGTACTTTGACTCCCCGTCATTGGGTTAGTTGGCGCATTGCCAACGGTAGCGATGTGTTTGTCTGTTAGGCGATAATTGACTAAACCGATTGCCATGCCCACCGCGGCTGCACCAAAGGCCCAATGCCAACCAACGTTTTCCATAAAGTAGCCACATACCGCATAGCCGATCACAGACCCTAGGTTGATCCCCATATAGTAAATCGCGTAACCACTATCGCGGCGGTTATCTTCATCGTTATAAAGCTGGCCAACCATAGCGCTAATATTGGGTTTTAATAAACCAGTGCCACTGGCAACAAAGATAAGGCCAACAAAAAAGGAAAATTGACTTGGGATGGCAAGAATGATGTGGCCGCACATGATGATAATGCCGCCGTACCAAACCGCACGTTGGCCACCCAATAAACGGTCTGCTATCCAACCTCCCGGTAGACCTAAGAAATAAACCGAGCCAGTATAGAGGCCATATATTGCGGCAGCGGAGGCAACGGTGAAGCCAAGGCCTTCTTGCTGTAAGGTGGCCGTCATGAAAAGTACTAACATGGCACGCATGCCATAATAACTCATTCGTTCCCACATCTCGGTGAGAAACAAAGTCTGTAGGCCTTTTGGATGACCAAAAAAGCCTGTATCACTTGTTGTGTCCTGTGATGACATATTTCACTTCCATTATTATCGTTTTTTGGAAGTCAATATTAGTACGTTATTCAAGCACCGAATGCAACCGCATGAAAGGAAACATTACATCATCTTTTTTAACATTTGTATGTCATCGATTTCCACATTAGCCAATCCTTTGTACTGGTATGGCGCAAATTGATTGCGAAGCCAAACACTAGGGCAGCCGGCACGGTGTGCTCCTTGCACATCGGTATCTAAGCTATCGCCAACATGCAGAAGTTGATGTGGTGCAAGGTTAAAATGCTGGCAGGCAAGCTGGTAAAGCTCAGGGTGAGGTTTGGCGCGGCCATCAATTCCGGCGCGAAGCACTAAATCAAAACTATCGCGAAGATTAAATTTATCTATCTCGACATTACCATTAGTGATAGCAATGATGTGATATTGACTGCGTAACTGAGCAAGCAGGCTGATGACGGCGTCGCTGACCGTGATATTACTGCGGGCATCGGCAAAGGCTTGGTAGGCACGTAGTGCGTGCTGTTTACTTGTTGCGGTATCAAAGCCCAGTGCCGTGAAGCCCCATTCAAGTGCCACTTGACGCCACTTTGTCACATCTTCTGCAAGCGCACTGTTTTGTTTGAGTGTTTCGTTTCGACATTGAGACCAGAATGATCCCCCTTTCGCTTGCCACCCGGGAATAGTATTCAGGTGCGCTGTCATGGCGTTAACAGCCGCAATGATAACAGGCCTGTTATCGTATAGCGTATCGTCTAAATCAAAACTGATGGCGGCAATGTCTGAAATGGGCTTATTGAATCGCATTGTTACTCGTCTTTTTGCTTTTTCGCTCTTGGGTGAGCGCTATCATACACTTTTGCCAAATGTTGAAAATCTAAATGGGTGTAGACCTGAGTGGCTGATAAGCTGGCATGTCCAAGCATCTCTTGTACCGCGCGCAAGTCACCGCTGGATTCTAGCATGTGGCTGGCGAACGAGTGCCTCAGTTTATGGGGATGAATAGGTGTACTAACCCCTTGTTTCAGACCCCATTCTTTCATTCTTGCGCGGACATGGCGAGGACTGATCCGGCGCTTTAATTTGCTCACAAAAAGCGCAGGTTCTTCCAACGTTGCAAATTGCGGCCTTATTTTGAGCCAATCAGCTAGTGCGTTTAGCGCTTTACCGCCGACAGGCACAACGCGCTCCTTACCGCCTTTACCAAGCACGCGTATTTCACCGTCTTTGACATCCAATAGGTTTGCGCCAACCAACTCGCTTAATCGCAAACCACTAGAGTACATTAATTCCATCATGGCTTTATCACGAATGGCAAGCGCATCATCTGCCTGAATTTCCAGAAGTTGCCCCATTTGGTCAACATCAAGGTTCTTTGGGAGTGGCTTTTGAAACTTAGGCCCTCGGATCCCTTGTGCGGGATTGACGACAGCCTGTTGTGATTGTGACTTGAGCTTGAGAAATTTATATAAGCTCCGAATACAACTGAGCTTAAGGTTGATAGTTCTTGGGCTGTAATTTTGACCGCGAAGCTTCATGCTGTAGCGGCGAATTTGCTCGCCACTGACTTCTAGCCAAGAAGAGGCGTGGTCACAAAAATACTGCGCTGCTTGAATAAGCTGAGTGTTGTATTGGGTTAGTGTATGTTCTGAGTAGTGCTTTTCGTGGCGCAAGTGTGCCATAAAGGCGGTTACTGGTTGCGTCCAATCTTCCGATAGTGGTGTTAGGCTCATGCCAGCGCTTCGAGCTTAAGCGATAATGTTTGAATAAAAGCCGTGATCAACATATTGTCGTGTTGTGGCGAAAAGTGTTCTGGTGAGCGGCTGGCAAAGGCCAGAATAAAGCGACCTTTGTCTGACGCATCAACGCGGTAAAGTGCTACCGATCCTACTTCAATATCGGCAAACAAGAGTTCAGCTTGTGACGGACTGAGTCGTCCTAAGTAGCAGTTGTTACTGCTCAGTTTAGCTGACACTAGTTCCAAAAGCGTATCATCGATGTTGATGAGTTTACATGCTTGGATGTCCGGGTGGTCCTCAAAGCGCTGTGCTAACGTATGATTGATTGCACTCAACTCAGTACAACGCATGATAGCCAATTGGCATTCACTCAATTGCTTGAAAACCAGCTCGTTGGCTTTTGCATAATGGACCATATCTTTGATCTGCTGCTGTAGCGAGTTGACTTCGTCGCGGAGCATCCGCTGTTGGTGCAAAGCAAGGTTTGGGAGCCCTTGCTGCTGGTGGTGTAGCTGCAAATCCAATAGCACATAAGGGTGCCTGAGCAAAAAATCAGGATGCTTGCGCAGGTACTCAATGACTAATTGTTCAGTTGAATTTGCTTCTTTTATGGTCATATTGCGATTTGCCCATCAAAAACATGCTCCGCCGGTCCGGTCATTTTCACTACTTGACCTTGACCGCCCCAACGCACTTGAAGACTGCCACCTGGTAGGTCGACCCTAACGGTTTCTTCTAACTTGCCTTGCATTATGCCTGCAACTACGGCAGCACATGCTCCTGTGCCACAGGCAAGCGTTTCGCCAGCGCCGCGCTCCCAAACACGTAGCTTAACGTATTCACGAGAAACTACTTCCATAAAGCCAATATTGGCCTTTTGTGGGAAACGTTCATGGTGTTCAAGGAGTGGCCCAAGTGTAGCTACCTCAGCGGTTTCTACACTATCGACAATAATCACGCCATGAGGATTGCCCATAGAAACCGCGCTACAAAACACCGTATGTTCGTCGGCTCTTAAAATATAGGTGTTTTCTTGTTTGTTTGCACGAAACGGAATGGCTTGTGGGTTAAAGTTCGGTTTGCCCATATTCACGGTAACTTGGCCGTCTTTTTCGGTATACAGGGTGATATTGCCGCCCTTTGTTGAGACACAAACCTTGTGTTTGTTCGTTAAGCCCTTCATGCGGACAAAGCGAGCAAAACAGCGAGCACCGTTACCACATTGCTCAACTTCGTTACCATCGGCATTGAAAATACGATAATGAAAATCTAAGTCCGGGGAATAAGGCGCTTCAACCATCAACAGCTGATCAAAGCCAATTCCAAAGTGGCGATCTGCTAACTTCTTAATTTGGTCTCGAGACAAAAACACATTTTGGGTGACATTATCTATCACCACAAAGTCGTTGCCTAAACCATGCATTTTTGAAAAGTTTATAAACATAGAGTGGTTATCTTTTGGTATAAAACCATGGCCTCACTTTGCTAATACTTTGCCATGGATACCTCGACTAGGGAAGCGGCTTGGCATTAAGCCTTGCTTTGCATCCCTAGGACGTATCCAAGTCGATTATTGTGGCAGTAGTTGCTCAAATTGCCACAGAGATTCTAACGGCTCTCTTTGGCGGATTAGATGGTGTTGATTGTTATCAACCATGACCTCTGCACAGCGGGGGCGTGAGTTGTAATTTGAACTCATGGTAAAGCCATACGCGCCTGCACTGCGCTGTACTAATAAGTCACCAGCCTTTATTTTAAGTACTCGGTCTTTACCTAGAAAGTCACCCGTTTCACATACTGGACCAACCACGTCGTAATTTATCGCGTCAACGTCGTCTCGCGGTGTGACTGGTACGATATTTTGCCAAGCCTGATAAAGCGATGGTCGTAACATGTCGTTCATGCCAGCATCAACAATTGCAAAATGCTTATGCTCGGTTGGCTTAATAAATTCGACTTTAGTCACCAGCACACCGGCATTGGCAGCAATCGCTCGACCAGGCTCAAAAATGAGTTCTAGATCATTGAACTGCGCCAATCGCGCTTTAATCTCTGCAGCGTAAGCACTCGGATGCGGCGGCTTTTCACCGTCATAAGGCACGCCAAGACCGCCACCGATATCGAGGTGATGCAAGTAAATTCCCGCTTTTTCAAGTTGAGAGATTAGAGCCAGCACTTTATCTAACGCCGCTAAAAATGGATTAACCTCAACCAACTGAGAGCCGATATGAAAGTCGATCCCAACCACTTTTAAACCCGGTAGGGCATAAGCGAGCTGGTAAACATCAAATGCGGCTTTGATATCAATACCAAATTTGTTCTCTTTTAACCCGGTTGAAATATAGGGGTGAGTTTTTGCATCGATATCTGGGTTTACACGCAATGAAATTGGCGCAATTTTATCCAGTCTGGTTGCCACTTCACTGATACGGTGAAGCTCTGCAATCGACTCAACATTAAAGCATTTAATCCCAGTCTCAAGCGCAAACGCAATTTCATCTTCCGTTTTCGCAACACCAGAAAAAACGACTTTTTGAGGATCTCCCCCTGCTTTTAGCACTCGCGCAAGTTCACCTTTCGACACGATATCAAAACCAGAACCAAGCTGAGCCAAGACGTTCAGCACGGCGATATTTGAATTCGCCTTTACTGCGTAGCACACTAAGTGGGGATGACCGGCTGCGGCATCCGTAAAAGCGTGATAATGCCGCGCTAAAGTCTTCTTCGAGTAGATATAGCAAGGAGTGCCATATTGCTCGGCGATTGTGGTTATGGCGACATCTTCAGCGAATAGTTCGCCATCTTGATAATTGAAATAATCCATTTTAACGCTCCTGTTGCTCTGCTTCAGGCTGGTTTGCTTGTGCTGCTTTCGGTTGGTTTGATTTTTTAGCCTGTTGTTCAGGCAAATAAAGCGGACCGCTTTGACCGCAACCCGATAATCCGATTAAAGTAGTAAAAACAAGTGCCGTTACGCTAAATTTATAAGGTGTCGCTTTCATTAGATAATTCGTGTCAGTGCCTTTATAATCGCAGAGTAACAGAATTGATAAAAAAAGCAGCTTTTCGCTATTGAAATTTCGTCTTCATCAAATTGCTCAAATAGCGAGTTAAGCTTAGGCACCATGCCGCAGTGCGTCAGTAAGAGGAAATCACGATGACAGAAAGTGAATATCATGAGTTAGCCGATGCGCTAATGTTGACTATTGAAGAGCAGATCGATGATTGTGACGCTGATTTAGATTACGAATCAGCATCGGGAATTCTAGAGATTATTTTCCCTGACAAGAGCAAAATTGTTATTAACAAACAAGCACCATTGCACCAAGTCTGGGTGGCGACTAAGTTTAATGGTCATCACTTTGAGTTGCGTGGCGATCAGTGGATTGATAATCGCTCCGGTGCTGAGTTTTGGCAGTTTATGAGCGACGCGGCGACTAAACAGGCAAATATCGCAATAGAGTGGCAGCACGATTAATGTTGGAGTTTGTAGATTATCCTGCCAAAGGACAACATAAAGCGAGTATTATTTGGCTTCATGGTTTAGGTGATTCAGGTAACGGCTTTTTACCCATTGCCTCTGAGTTAAACCTGCCTGACGAATTGGGTGCACACTTTATTTTTCCACATGCACCAGAGCAGCCGGTCACTATAAATGGTGGTATGGTGATGCGTGCATGGTATGACATTAAATCATTTGATCTGGATAAAAGAGCGGATGAGCAAGGTGTGCGAGACTCTTCAGCTCAGGTTGAAGCGTTAATTCAGGCACAGTTAGATAAAGGTATTCCAGCTAACCGTATTATCCTAGCTGGATTTTCTCAAGGGGGCGTGATTGCGCTCCATCTTGCACCGCGTTTAACTGTTAAATTGGCTGGTGTCATGGCACTATCAACTTATATGTGTGTGCCTGAAAAGCTCAGCGCAGAAGCACAGCAAAGCGAGCTTACTATTTTTATGGCGCATGGCAGTGCTGATCCTGTCGTGCCGATGTTTGCAGGTGAGCACGCATTTAACACGTTACAACAGCAAGGCTATGAAGTGAGCTGGCAAGACTACCCAATGGAGCATCAGGTATGTCTTGAAGAGTTAAAAGCCATTCGCGCTTGGTTAATTACGAGACTGAGCGATTAATATTAAGTGGTATAAGGTACTGGTGACAGATACAGGAGCAAAGCAATGTCACAAAAGATTGTCATAAAAACGTCGGTGAGTAAGCAACCCTCAGAGCCCTCAGCGGTGACCTATCAATGGCACTGGAAACGCATTTTTATGGCAACGGCAGCATTTGCTGGCATTGCAACCGCGGGGGTTTACGGTGTTGTGGATAACGTCAACGCAGATGAAGATGATGTCCAAGTGGCAGTACCTATACATGCTACCATTGCGCAAACCGATACATCACTGAATGACTCTCCTGCACCAGTAGACTCTAATGTGGATCGTGACGGCGAGCAGCCAAGTGCGGATACCTCACCCGATAGCGTGTTAACGACGCCCGAACTCACCCCTGCTGGTGCCGCGACGACCTCAATAGAGGTCGCTCAAGTTATTGCGTTAGACCAAGTGCAACAGCACACTTCTGAAGAAACAGAAACAGAAACAGAAACAGAAACAGAAACAGAAACAGAAACAGAAACAGAAACAGAAACAGAAACAGAAACAGAAACAGAAACAGAAACAGAAACAGAAACAGAAACAAGGGCTGAAGCTAAAAATCAATTTGATGCTGAAGCGCGCATAGCCAGTGTCGCGCTAGGGGCAAAAATAGACACGCAATTTATCAGCCGCGCTGTACTCACTACTATGATTGATGACCGCGAACCAACGAACGTGTTGAAAGACGTGATTGCGACCACTCAGTTTAGTGACAAGCTTTACTTTTTCACTGAAGTACACGCGCTTAAAGATCAAGTGGTGTCGCACCTGTGGTTCCATCAAGACGAGCTGATGGCAGAAGTGGAGCTGCCGATCCAAGCCGCGCGCTATCGTACTTATTCAAGTAAGAACGTCATGCCGAGTCAAACCGGAGATTGGCGTGTTGAGGTGGTGACGCAGTCTGGACAACTGCTTGCCCAAAAGACGTTCCGCATTGTGGATAACAGTCAGCAATAATCTTACTCGCAGCATTGTGTATGGCAGCACGTGACTGACTGCCGTCACCACATAGTTAACTCTTTGCAGCGGCAATAACGCTGCAATAAATGAAAGGCAAATCATGACAGAACAAGTTTCCATATTACGTATTGCAACGCGCAAAAGTGCTTTGGCGCTATGGCAAGCCGAATTTGTGAAGGCAGAGCTTGAAAAACACCATTCGAATCTAAAAGTAGAGCTCGTACCGATGTCGACGAAAGGCGACAAGATCTTAGATACGCCACTGGCAAAAATTGGCGGGAAAGGGTTGTTCGTCAAAGAACTTGAGCAGGCCATGTTAGAAGGGCGCGCAGATATTGCAGTACATTCAATGAAAGATGTACCTGTTGATTTCCCAGAAGGGCTCGAGCTGCATACTATTTGCGAACGCGAAGACCCAAGAGACGCGTTTGTGTCTAATACTTATACCTCACTTGCAGAGTTGCCTGAGGGCGCTGTGGTTGGCACTTCAAGCCTGCGTCGCCAATGTCAAATTCGAGCGGCTCGTCCGGACTTAATCATTAAAGACTTACGCGGTAATGTGAATACTCGCCTAGCCAAGCTAGATGCAGGTGAGTTTGATGCCATTATTTTGGCCGCAGCGGGACTTATCCGTTTAGAAATGGTGGATAGAATCGCAAGTTATATTGAACCTGAAGATTCATTACCGGCCAATGGTCAAGGCGCTGTCGGTATCGAATGTCGTAGCGATGATGCTCAAACTAAAGCATTCCTTGCACCACTGGAACACACTGATACACGTATTCGTGTACTTGCCGAGCGTGCAATGAACCGCCGTTTGGAAGGGGGATGTCAGGTTCCAATCGGTGCTTATGCAGAAGTCTCGGGCGATCAGGTGCACTTGCGCGGCTTAGTAGGTGCTGTCGATGGCAGCGAAATCTTGCGCGGCGAATGCTCTGGTACGGTTGCAGAGGCTGAGCAACTTGGAATTCAATTGGCAGAATCCTTACTTGCGCAAGGTGCAGATAAAATTCTTGCTGAGGTTTATAGGGACGCTTAAATGAAAGTTGTGCTAACTCGACCCGTTGGCAAATCAGAACCTTTATCTGAGTTACTGACACAGCAGCAAATTAGCTCAGTGATTTGCCCAGTATTGCAGCTTAATGAAGTGGCGGTGAGTGACACCGCCAAAGCAATGATAAGCGAAGCCGAGTTAGCTATTTTTGTCTCGCCAGATGCGGTGCGATACTTTCACCAATTAGAAGTACCATTAGCCGGACATTGCGCAGCTTTTGCTGTTGGCGAAGGCACGGCCGATGCTATCCAGCAGACCCTAAATATCAAGGCTAAATATCCTAAACAACCTGATTCCGAAGGCTTGCTTGCACTCCCGCAGCTGTCCTCTGTTGAGGGCAAGCGTGTATTGTTGGTCAAAGGGAAAGGCGGGCGTCCCGTCATTGCGCAAACTTTAAAAGCGCGAGGTGCCATCCTTGACAGTCTAGTGGTTTATGAACGCGTTGCCGTAAAAGACAATGCAGATGGCTGGTTAGACCACTGGCGAAGCCAGCAGATTGAAGGTATAGTCATTACCAGTAATAGTGCAGCGGATGCGATTTTTAATACGCAGTCGTCAGCAAGTAAAGATTGGTTGGCTCAGCGCACTTTCTTTGTTGTGAGCCAACGTATTGCTGAGCATGTACAGCAATCCTATAACATCGAACAGTCTCAAATTGTGGTATGTCATGGCCCTGATAATCGTGCCATCGCAGGGAGTATCATCGACTATACCAAGCAGCAAGGGCGCAAAATGACTCAGTCTGAATCGCAAACAAAGAATACAAATACCCCGCAAGCTGCAAAAGCAGCAGAGCAAACCGTAACGCCACATCACGCGAAGGCTGGTGTGAGTAAGGTTGCGCTCCTTGCATTATTAGTGGCGCTGGGTAGTGGTGCTGGTGCTGGCTATGTTTATTTGCAACAGCAACAACAGTTGCAGCAAGCGTTGCTAGCTAACCAAGCGATTAACGCTGAAAATCAGCTATTAAACACGCAGCTGAGTGGTGCTAAGTCGCAACTTCAACGAGTAGAAAATGTGCTTGATTCGCTGCAAGACAATGTCGCAAAGCGATTGGCTGAGCAGCAGCAACATGTGGAAACCCAGTTAACGCAGACGCTTGCCAAGGCGCAGCAGCAAGTAAGCGGTGCAGTGGCCTCTGAGGCATTGTATTTACAGCGCCTTGCTGCATTTAAAGTTGCGGCAGAGCAAGATTATCTTGGCGCAACTGCTATCCTGCAGCGCTTGCAAGAGAGCTTAGAGTCTGAGTCCAACACGGCTGCTGTTAAACAGGCGATTGCTACAGATATTGCGGCTTTGAAGGCCTTGCCTAAGCCACAAACGGAGTCACTTTACTTTGAGCTTCATGGTTTATTGTCTCAAGTTGATACGCTAACGATCAAAACCAAGCAAATTCCGCAAAAGGCAGCGAGTGAAGATGCTGCGCTATCGCAACAGGTTGATGATTGGCAAGCGAACTTAAAGCGCTCTTGGCGGGGATTGGTTGATGACTTTATTACCATACGTCACCATGATGAAATGGTGATAGACCCACTCCTAGATAAAAACGAGCAGCTGCTTATACGCACGCAGCTGCGTGCCTATTTAACCCAAGCACAAACCGCATTAATGGATCAACAAGCGAGCATTTACTTCAGTGCGCTTGATAGTGCAGCCGACACGTTGGCGCGTTATTTTGATACGCAACACGCGCCTGTGAGCGCGATGCAGCAGGCTTTAAACAAGCTGAGCCGCAGTGAAGTTCAGCGCCAAGAGTCGATTGAGCTTGCCACCCCAGCAGCAGTAAAAGGGTGGCTAAAATGATGGCAAAAATCATCACCTTTGCGCTTATCTTTATCGCGCTAGCCGCCAGTCATTTGCTCATTGATGAGAAAGGCTATGTGTTGATCTCCTTCAATCAAACCACGATTGAAGGCAGCATAGTGTCTTTCACTATCTTGTTATTACTCGCCATCACCACTTTAGTGTTGTTGGGTAAGGTAGTGCGTTGGTCGTGGCATCGTCTAGTCAATACGAAAGGTCATTTTTCCAGAAAGCGTAAACTAAAAGCGCAACAAGCATGGAACGAAAGTTTGTGGCTATTTATTAACGGCGAAGTGGAACAAGCCGCAACCTTGTTGACGAAAACGCCGCAGCCGGATGAACGCCAAGACTATGTGCGTGCCATCGCAGCCAAAGCGGCGTTAAAGCAAGGAGATGTTGTCAAAGCGAATACGGAGCTAGAAGCAATATCGGATGACAACCAAGGACAGCTTGCGGCACTATGGCTAGAGGCAAATAATAGTGAACAGGCGTTGGCTTTACTTGATGATAAAATGTCTGCGGCTAAACCAACTTCAGCGGTGCTTAGCGGTTACATTTTAGCTTGCCTACAGGCTAAGCAACCCGAGCTGGCCGCTGCACAAATCGCGAAGTGGCACAAAAAGCTCAACTGGAGTGATACACAGTGGCAGAGTGTGTTCGAGCGCATGTTTGTAATAGCCCCAGAGCAAGCAGACACTTTGTTTAATATGCTAGCTAAGGCAGTAAAAGCGCATGCGATACCAGCTCTTAATAAGGTGAAGCTACAACAGGGACGCATAGCGGAAGTGTTGGGTGAGCTCAAGAAGCTGCTCAAACAAGGTCAATATCGCCAGCTGGCCGACTATCTGCAACACAGCACGCAAAGTAGTAATGAACTCAAGTTAGCACTGCAGCAGCAATTGAAAAAACATCCAGATGACAAGGAGCTGCTGTTCTCCTTGGCTTGCCTTTGCAATGCTGAGGGGGATTATGAGCTTGCTGCGAAGATCTTTGATTCTTTAAGTGCAAACCCTTGGGAGGCGCGCTGGAGTAAGCAAGCTCAGCTCGCCTACGAAAAAATGCATACCTACGAGAAAGCGTATTTAATCGCAAAATCATAACGAAAAGCCTGCGCAGCAATGTGCAGGCTTTTTTGCATTAAAGTTAGCTATACTCAATTCTGACATATGTCCTTGCTATCTCAGTTTAGGTGCGTATGATCCCTAAAATTTTAACTGCAAATCGAGTCTCTTATGATCAATAACACACTCCCACTATTAGATTTACATCGCCACTTAGATGGTAACGTTCGTGCTACAACGATTTTAGAACTTGGCCAGCAGTTTAATATGGATTTACCGGCAACGGATCTCGAAGGTCTACGCCCGCATGTTCAAGTGTTGGACAATGCACCCAATCTAATGGCGTTTCTTGAAAAACTAGATTGGGGTGTAAAGGTACTAGGTGACTACGATGCTTGTCGCCGTATTGCGATTGAAAATGTTGCCGACGCAGTTGCACAAGGTATTGATTACACAGAGCTAAGGTTTAGTCCTTACTACATGGCAAAAACCCATAATCTACACCCGCAGGGCGTTGTTGAAGCCGTAGTCGACGGTGTACAAAGTGCAGTTAAAGGCCAAGACATTAAGGTTAACCTGATCGGGATTATGTCACGCACATTTGGTGTTGAGAAATGCCAATATGAGCTAGACGCGCTACTTGCCTTTAAAGAGCAGTTGGTTGCGATTGACCTCGCGGGTGACGAGCTGGGCTTCCCTGGCGAGCTGTTTATTGAACATTATAAGCAGGTTCGCGATGCTTACCTTGGGGTGACGGTACATGCTGGCGAAGCTGAGGGCACGGTAAGTATCTGGCAAGCCATTAAAGAACTTGGTGCAACACGTATCGGTCACGGAGTTAAAGCAATCCATGACCCAGCTCTGATGGACTATTTACGTGATAATCGTATCGGGATCGAGTCTTGCCTAACCAGTAACATCCAAACAAGCACTGTCGAAAGTTTAACCACGCATCCATTGAAAGCATTTTTAGATCATGGTGTATTGGCAACTATCAATACCGATGACCCTGCGGTTCAAGGTATCGAGTTGGATAACGAGTATAGCCATGCAGCTGCGGCGGCAGGTTTAGATTTGAGTGATATCCATAAAGCGCAGCGCAATGCGGTTGAGATTGCCTTTTTAAGCGAAGCTGATAAAAAAGCGTTGCTTGCAAAGAAAGCGTAGGCTGAAATTGCTGTGTGGGATCACCCCGCACAGCTAAGATAACTCTCTTTTAGCGCCGCAACGACTTGGCTGCGTGTCACAATTCCAATCACTTTGCCTTCATTGAGTACGGGATATACCTTAGGACTATTTTGCTGCATACGTTGTGCAAGGTCGACAACGGTTGTTGCAGCTTCAATGCTGAGGGCAGGCGTAGTCAGTAAGTCTCTCAGCTGTACTTTACCATCACAAAAGTAGCTGGAATTAAGCAAAGGCTTAAGCAGCTGCTGCTCTGAAATAAATCCAACAAGATGACGCTGTGCATCTATCACTGGCGCACCAATTAAATGATGCTTTTGTAGCAAACTAATCGCGTCGGTTAGCTCGGTCTCGGCGGTTAACAGTGGGAAATCGGGTGACATGATGTCACGAACATAGAGTTTACTCATCATACTTCTCGCGGTGTTTGTGTGTAATATGAGAGTAGCGGGTGAGACTGCTTTGGTAAAATGGATTGTTTTGATTGGTTCGTTCTGTTTTTTCAATGTGTGACTAAAGACCTGCCACACATTGGATAAATTGCTATTAAATAACTTGGCTTAAGTTACTTAACCTGAGGTTTGGATAAGAATGTTCCAACTCATTGTTTCTAAAGAACAACTTAGTTTTTTCCTTGTCTAGCCAAAGAGTTTTAGGGAAAACAAGGCGAATTTACGCACCAATAGCTGGCTATTGGAAGTGAATTCAACGCAGTTAGCGCTAAAACTGGCTGCTAGAAAGGCATTAATTATCCGCAGCTCAGGTTACTTAATAAACGCAAAAGCGTCGGCGTACATAAAGTCGCGCTCAGCACCATGATTGATAAAGTCATCACGCACGATGCCAATCATGTCAAAGCGGCCTGCCATATAAATGCTGTACGGCTCTAAAGAAACGATATCTTTCATCACAGCCTGATGAACGAAACCACGATGGCCTTTCCATGCTTCACTGGCATTTTCTACCACAGGAATAAACTGAAAGTGTTTATTTGAGGCGGCCCAAGCTTCCATCTCCGCTTTTGCATATAGCGCAGCTTCTTCTTTTACACCCCAGTAAAATAATACTGGTTGGTCGTAACCTGTTTCAGCCAAGTGATCGGCCATAGATTTGACATAAGAAAATCCAGTACCGCCGGCAAGGAGTACTAGTGGACGCGCTTGATCAATACGGATCTGAGATACGCCAAGACCAACTTCTAATGCAACGGTTTGCTTTGTATCAAAAGCGTTACGTAGGTGATCTAGTGACTGCATGGCATAAGAGTCAGCGCCAGAAGCACCGATATGTAGCTCTAACTGCTCTGTTTTTGAAGGGCTGCTGGCAATCGAGAAAGCACGTTTGTCTTTTTCACCAAGTACCAATTGCAGATACTGGCCGGCTTCGAATTGCACCGCTTCTTCAGGTTTTAATATAACTTTGTGAACAAATTCCGTAAGAGGTGTAATTGAGACAACCTCTGCTGCTAATACTTGCATGTGTTACCTTTATTAAGCACGTGGCTAAAGTCTGTGCACTCTAGCATAGCTGAGTGCACAATGTTAGATGATATATGTCATTTGATGGTGATCCCTAGGGTATCCCAAATTTCGTCAACGCGTTGTTTAACCTCGGGATCCATAACGATAGGCTCGCCCCATTCACGGTCGGTCTCACCCGGCCATTTGTTGGTTGCGTCCATACCCATTTTAGAGCCAAGGCCGGACACAGGGGAAGCAAAATCGAGATAATCGATAGGCGTGCTTTCAACTAAGGTGGTGTCTCTTGCGGGATCCATACGTGTGGTTATCGCCCAGATCACATCATTCCAGTCGCGAGCATTTACATCATCATCGCAAACAATGACAAACTTGGTGTACATAAATTGTCTAAGGAAAGACCATACGCCCATCATCACGCGTTTAGCATGCCCCGGATACTGCTTTTTCATGGTGACGACCGCCATGCGGTATGAGCAGCCTTCTGGTGGAAGGTAAAAATCGACGATTTCCGGAAATTGCTTTTGTAAAATCGGCACGAATACTTCGTTGAGGGCAACACCAAGAATGGCTGGCTCATCAGGTGGGCGGCCAGTATAAGTGCTGTGATAAATTGGATCTTTGCGATGCGTTATATGAGTGACAGTCATTACAGGGAAGTCGTCAACTTCATTGTAATAGCCTGTGTGATCGCCATATGGACCTTCTGGCGCAAGCTCGCCCGGTTGAATATATCCTTCTAAGACGATTTCGGCACTCGCTGGTACTTGCAGTTCGTTAGAAATAGATTTAACGACCTGTGTCTTACTACCACGCAGTAGACCTGCAAATGCATATTCGCTTAGCGTATCGGGAACCGGGGTTACCGCACCTAAAATCGTCGCCGGATCAGCGCCAAGTGCAACCGATACCGGATACGGTTCGCCCGGATGCTCTTTGCACCACTCCTGAAAATCAAGCGCGCCGCCGCGATGTGATAGCCAGCGCATAATAATTTTGTTTTTACCCAATAGCTGCTGACGATAAATCCCTAGGTTCTGACGCTTTTTATAAGGACCTTTGGTTACCGTTAACCCCCATGTAATTAAAGGTGCGGCATCACCAGGCCAGCAATGTTGAATAGGTAGTGTCGTGAGATCGACCTCATCACCGCTCAATACGACTTCTTGGCATGGCGCTTTTTTCACTTCCTTGGCTGGCATATTCAACACTTGTTTGAATACCGGTAGCTGGCCAATGGCTTCTTTAATTCCCTTCGGTGGATCGGGTTCTTTTAAAAAAGCGAGTAACTTGCCGACTTCTCTTAGCTCACTGACATCGCTTTGTCCCATCCCCATTGCAACGCGCTTTGGTGTGCCAAATAGGTTAGCCAGTACCGGAATGTCATAACCTACAGGGTTTTCAAATAGGATAGCGGGTCCACCTGCTCGCAGCGTTCGATCTGCAATTTCAGTCATTTCTAGTTTGGTGGAAATGGGCTGCTTGACGCGAACAAGTTCTCCTTGTTTTTCAAGCTGGGCTATAAAATCTCGTAAGTCTTGGTATTTCATCGGCGCACTATGAGTTGAGTTTGGCCTAGTATATCAACTAGGCATATTTTTCCTAGCTGTACGGATGGGATGGTGAAAAGGTTTAGTGACTCACTTTTGCGTCTACAGTATTTTGAAATAGACTACACTTTCAGAACTTATCGGCTTGTCAGTACGCCGGAGCAAGTGTATAAATTGTTATAAAAAGATGTGTGTGTTGAGTTGTTTTGATATGAAACAAGCAAAAATCGACTTTCGATGTAGCTCACATACCCTTTGCGCTATAGTCGCCGCGGTTGCATAAAACGATATCCTGAGGGGTCTGAGTTTGAAGTTGATGTCAAAATTGCTCGGGGGCTGCTGTTGCTGTTTTGTATTTCAGCACCAGCTAACGAGTTACCATATTATACTTTTTCTAATCATAGCGCGGTGATGTTGATCATCGAGCCCACGTCTGGAAAAATTTTGGATGCCAATAAGGCTGCTGCCGCATTCTATGGTTATAGCGAGGCGGTACTAGAATCAAAAGTCATTCAAGATATCAACTTATTTACCGCCGAGCAGGTTGCCAATGAGCGTCACGCGGCTTTAAATGAAGGCCGTAACTATTTTATCTTCCAACATCAAACTGCAGACGGTAGTGTGAAAACAGTAAGTGTTCACTCGACACCATTTGAAGATAGCGATGGCAAACCTAGGTTACTTTCTATCATTCAAGATATGAGTGAGCAGCGTAAGCTACAGCAAGATCTTTGGCATTACCAAGCCAATCTTGAACAACAGGTCATGCTGCAGACTGAAAAAATCAAGCAAGCCAATATGGTACAGGTCATTTTGTTAACTGCGGTAATTGCTGTGCTTATTCTATCAATGGCGGTATTGATGACCGTTTTGGTCAGGCTGAGGCGCTCCAATCAGCGAGCACAAGACCAAGGTGCGAAACTTAGTGCCATTTTTGATGGTATTAAAGCATATCTGGTGTTTACGGATGAAACTCATCACATTGAAGCCGCTAATGGCTCAGTGTTAAAGGATTTTGATAGTTTAGAATCGTTAAAATCACAATCTATTTATACCTTATTTGATGTGCTTGATAGTGAAAAGCTGCTAACGGAAGGAACGCTTGAGTGCCAACTTGATGCGCGTTTTGGCTATCGCAATGTTCGGGTTTCTTGTGCCCCTGTAGTAAGCGAAACGCAAGCAAAGCTTGGTTTTATCTATGTTATTCAAGATATTACAGAAGAGCTTGAGAACGAAAGAGAACAGCGCTTGGCAAGTACGGTATTTGCGACAACCACTGAAGGCGTGTTGGTCTCCGACAAACATAATCAAATCCAAATGGTAAATCGCGCATTTAGCGAAATTACAGGCTTTGGCATGGATGAAGTGATTGGGGAAACGCCTGCAATCCTGAATTCTGGACGTCACGATGAGCGCTTTTTCAACGCGTTATACGATGACTTAGTTAATAGAGGCCATTGGGAAGGAGAGATTTGGAACAAGCGCAAAAATGGTGAAATTTATCCGAGTTGGCTGCAGGTATCCGCAGTATTTAATGAAGCTCGGGAAATTGATATGTATGTAGCCCTATTCAGCGATATTACCTCGAGAAAACGTAATGAACAGTTGATGTGGCAGCAAGCCAACTTTGATAGTTTGACGGGCCTTGCAAATCGCCATCATTATCACGTTAAATTTGATTTAGCGTTAAAACGAGCAGCTCAGCTAGAAGAGCGCTTTGCTATTTGTTTTATCGATCTTGACCGCTTTAAAGCAGTGAATGACACGCTTGGGCACCATATTGGTGATCTATTACTCAAAGAAGCAGCAAACCGTATTAATGAGTGCGTGCGCAGCTCTGATACCGTTGCAAGGTTAGGTGGGGATGAATTTGCTTTATTGCTACAAGATATAAGTTCTATCAGTGATTTAGAGCTGGTTGCGACGAAGATTTTACGTGCGTTAGCTAACCCTTTTCATTTGGAAGGGCACGAAGCTTATGTATCCGGTAGTATGGGGATCACGCTTTACCCAGATGACGGCACTGATCGAAAAATTTTGCTCCGTAATGCCGACAGTGCAATGTATAAAGCCAAGGAACATGGTCGCGACTGTTTTCAATTCTATACTTCAGCGATGCATCAACATGCCAAAGCGCGTAGTGTGTTAGAAAGTGCTTTGCATAAAGCACTGTCTAATCGAGAATTATCACTGGTGTACCAGCCCATTTTTTCACAGCTTGGCAGCGGCGACCTCGTTGGCTGCGAGGTGTTATTAAGATGGAAAAGTGAGTTGCTTGGCCATGTTTCACCCGATCAGTTTATTCCCGTTTGCGAAGAACTAGGCCTTATCTTACCCATTGGGGAGTGGGTGCTGTATCACGCTTGTTCTCAAGTTAAAGCCTGGCAAGACAACTACGGTAGACCCTTATTTATTGCAGTTAACGTTTCTAGTATTCAGTTTAAACGCCAAGATATGGTCGAGCTAGTAAGAAAAGTACTTAGAGATACCAAACTGGAAGCAAAGTATCTGACATTGGAAATCACAGAGTCGGTACTGGTTGAAAACTCAGACAAAATATTGTCACAGTTAAAAGCATTAAGAGAAATGGGCGTAGAACTGGCAATTGACGACTTTGGTACTGGATATTCGTCGTTGAGTTACCTCAAGCGCTTCCCGCTTTCTAAATTGAAAATTGATAGAACCTTTATTCGTGATTTACCTGAAGATGAAGAAGATAAAGCGCTCGTCAGTGCGATTATCTTGATGGCGCATAAATTGAACTTAAGGGTCATTGCGGAAGGGGTTGAAACCCCTGCACAATGCATGTTTTTAAAGAATTTACTGTGTGATATGACACAAGGCTATTTTCATTCTAAGCCTGTGGCACAACAAGAGTTTGAAGCAAACGTTTTGACTATGCAGTATCACAAGCAAAGTCACAGTTAACAAGGGTGGTCTTGGCATAACTTAGCCAGAGCCATTTGTGCTTTATGATTATCTTGCTCGGCGGCAAGTTTAAGCCAGTGGATCGCTTTTTTAATGTCTTTTGCACCGCCTTCACCATCGCGAAGCATTGTCCCATAGTTATATTGTGCCCACGGGTTGCCGGTTTCAGCCGCCGCGGCAAATCCCGCTTTTGCTTCTTCAAAGTTTCCTTGGCTGTAGGCGTGAATTGCTTCTTGATTCTGTGCTGAAATCTTAGGTCCATTGTATAGCGGCTTCGGCTTTTTAAATCGTTGTCTAACAACGCCGCCAAGCACATGGATCCCGACGGGTCTGTAGACGGAGACTATGGTGTCATCGTCAAGTAAGTCTAATAGGTTATCTTTTTCTAGCGTCAGCCTTTGTGGCTTAAAATAATGATCGGTCATTAGCATGCTGACACGGATATCTCGGGTGATGTTACGCATTGTGCGGTAAGTGTAGGCACTTTCCTTCACTTCAATGCTGTTATCTGTCAGCTCAGTAATTTGTAAGACCTGAAAAGCCGGATCATAAACTTGCCCAGTGTTTTTACCAGCATCAAAAATAATAAGGTCGTCGATTTGTGGGGACGTTAAGTATGTTTGATAACTGGCGACTTGTTGTTGATGTTGGTTATAAAAGTAAAGTGCAATAGTGACCACAATCAGTGTCGACACGGCAACTTTATATTTACTGATAACGTTGAATATTGTGTCGTAAAAGGAAAAAAATACGCTTTTGATTTCCATATTCTATTAGTTAGTTAGGTGTGGGTATGTCTAAGGTAGGCAACTTGAGTGTAGGGGACAAGTGTACTTGTCCCCATAAGTGTAAGATTTTATTTCCCTGCCATTTTCGTTTTGGCGTCGGCTGCCATTAAGGCAAATACAGCGTACGCCGCAGTATTTTGCTTTAACTTTGCCGGATCGACTTTATCAAGCGTGTCATCAGCTGTGTGGTGATAATCAAAATAATCCGTGCCATCTTGGTGTAAAGCGAAGATTGGCGCTGATGTGGCATTTTTCAGCGGAATTAAGTCAGGACCACCATGTGCGCTATTCTTGCCAATATAAGTAACACCGAGCGGCGCTAGCTGCTTTGCAATCTCGCGCACAACCGGTAAAGAGGCGGCATTTACGTTTGACTCAAACGCATACACTACATCTGCACCAAAATCGGACTCTGACGCGGCTACAATGCGGTCTAATTCTGCCTGATGCTTTTTAAAATAAGCTTTTGCTCCCCAGAGACCGAGTTCTTCTGCTGCAAATAGGACTACGCGGACACTACGTTTAGGGCGTTTTACATCGGCAATGTGCTTTGCTGCCGCCATCGTTAATGCAACACCAGCGCCATCATCGAGAGCACCAGTACCCAGATCCCAAGAGTCTAAGTGACCACCAATTAAGACATATTGCTCTGGAAATTCGGTGCCCGTGAATTCACCGATGACGTTGTAACTGGTTCCTTCACCTAAGTCCTCGGTTTGAATATTTAGCGCGACTTTAACGGCATGACCTGAGTTGATAAGGCGTGCTAGCTGATCCGCATCTGGGTTCGCAACTGCTGTGGACGGGATTTTTGTCACGCCCGCTTTATAGTGACTGCCGCCAGTGTGCGCGAAGCGGTGGTGGCTGGTGCTTACAGAGCGCATCATATAGGCGATAGCGCCTTTTTTTGCCGCTTCTACGGCGCCGCTATTACGAGCTCTTACCGCGGGTCCATAGCCATTACCATCAATGTCGCGGTTCATGCGGTAATTAATAAAAGCTATTTTACCTTTTAAGCTATTGTCTGGCGCGGCAATCAGCTCATCGAGGGTCTCAAACAACACGACTTCGCCACTTAAGCCATCTTTTGGTGTGCTAACGCTGTTACCGAGCGCAGTAAGGTGTAGCGGTTGTTCGCTCGGTATCAGGATTTTTGCAGACTCATGGTAGCGGCGCCATTCAGGAAAGGTTGCCTCCTCAAGCCAGACTTTGTCAAAGCCCAATTGCTCAAGTTGTTTCTTTGCCCAAGCTACCGCTTTTTTATCATTTTCAGTACCCGGTAAGCGTGGACCTACTTCTGTGGTGAGGGATTCTAGTAATTGCCAGCTTAGGTTGCTGTGGCTTGCCGCTTCTCTGACTTGTTTAACTTGTTCTAGTTGTTGTGTAGTAAATTCTTCGGCTTGCAGTGCTGTGCTCAAACCTGCGCTTAATAAACCAAATGCCAATAGTGATTTAAACTTCATGATAATCCTTGGTAAAAATGGAGTTACCAAGCGATTAAAGCATAAATTGTGATGTAAGTCCGTGTATTGCGATGAGGAAAATTCATCCACAATCTAGGGCGCTTTATCTTGGAATAATAGGGTAAAGCGGTTAGCGAATTTACACATTTGGTATAAAATACGCGATTAAGATAGCGAATAGGAAAGCACTGTGTCGATCACTTCATTTTCTCAATTACCTCTAAACCAAGCGCTTGCTCAGCGCCTTGTAGATCTTAACTACATGGTGCCAACAGCAGTACAGTCTGTGAGTTTAGCGCCGGCGCTGACTGGACTAGATTTAGTCGTGAAAGGGAAAACCGGATCTGGTAAAACACTGGTGTTTTCGCTTGCGCTGCTAAATAAGTTGCAGCCCGAGTGCAATGATGTTCAAGCTTTGGTGTTATGTCCAACGAGAGAGTTGGCTGATCAAGTCGCACAAGAGATCAGAAAAGTTGCGGCTTTAATTGGTAATGTCAAAGTGCAAACACTCTGCGGAGGAGTGCCAATTGAACCTCAAACTCGAGCGCTACAACACGGTGCGCATATAGTTGTTGGTACACCTGGTCGGGTTGAAGAGCATGTTTTTAATGGCTCACTCATACTGACTGAAACGCAGACTGTGGTATTCGACGAAGCCGATCAGATGTTGGATATGGGCTTTACTGAAACGCTAGAAAGCATTTTAGTGTATGTGCCTGAAGTTCGACAAACACTAATGTTTAGTGCGACTTACCCAGATAAGATCATGAAACTGGCGAAGCAATATATGCGTGAGCCAGAGTTTGTTGAAGCGAAAGAAGAGCAAGCACACCACAGCATTAAGCAAACCTTTTATAAGTTAGACAACAATAAAATGCGCTTTAACGCACTGAGAGTGCTATTAATGCAGCACCAGCCGCAAAGCTGTATCGTTTTTTGTAATACCAAAGCTGAGACTAAGCGACTATTCGAAGAATTACGTCAAACCGGACTTGCTTGCGTCGAGTTACATGGCGATTTAGATCAAGGTGAACGTGAGTGGTCATTGCTCACTTTTGCCAATAAGAGTGCCAATATTTTAGTTGCCACTGACGTTGCCGCTCGAGGGCTCGACGTTGAGGAAGTTGAGCTTGTGGTTAACTATCATTTGGCGCTTGAGCCGCAGACGCATATTCACCGTGTTGGTCGTACGGGTCGGGGTGAGCACAAAGGTATCGCAGTATCTCTTTATGGAGAAAAAGAAGCCTTCAAAATAAAACAGTTGGCGGAAATATATGGTCAAGAGCTAAAACATGGCACGTTGCCGGGTCATTCACTGCTCGAAAAACCAGCCTATAAGTCGAATATGGTGACCCTCATGATTGAAGGCGGAAAGCAGCAAAAACTCCGCAAAGGAGATATCGTCGGCAGTTTGACGGGTGAAGAAGGCATAAGCTTTAAGCAAATTGGTAAAATCAATATTTATGATGTGCAAACATTCGTGGCTGTAAAACGCGAAGCAGTAAAGCCTGCACTCCGTAAGCTTAACAATAGTAAGATTAAAAATAAGCGCTATAAAGCCTTACGTGCTTAAGGCCTGCTTGAGTATTTCATACTCGTTCATTAAGCGTTTGAATGTTTCCTCATCACCTGATTTATCTGGGTGATGAGTCAGGGCCTGTTTTCTCCAACATTGGCTTAACATTCTGCGATCATAACCTTCAGGTAGTTGCCAGCGCGTTTTAATCGCGTTTAATTCGTCAGGTTTGATGGTAAGTTGCTGGCGAGCGCCGCTAAATGTAAATTGTTGCCAAAAATTATCTAACAGAACACTCACTTCTTCACTACTGGTTTCGTAATGCTGCCAGTCTAAATAGTAACTTCTGAGCGGATCATCTAACGCTAATGGATGTTTATCTAATTGTGGAGCTAGATAAATATTGAGTGCTTCTACATGTAGATATTGCCCCTCAGCGAACACTTCTTGCTGAAGTTGATACAGGGCATTCATGATCAGGAAGTTACGTTTAAATAGGTTTTTATTTTCATCTTCATCAAGGCGAGGTAGTTGCTGTTGTTCCATCAGAGCGGCGGCAATAGTGTGCACTTTTAAAGATTGATTTTGGCAAATTAGTCTAAAAATAACATCTGTTAGCGGATTGAACATTGTCGCCTCTTTAGTCTTGGTGTATCTTCACACTACCACGCAGACTAAATGATAAGCAATGGAGAGCAACAATGAATTTATCGAGGCTACTAAAGCCCTGGTCTGTGTTTGCCTGTAGCCTGTGTTTCTCCTGTTGTTTTCAAGTTAACGCCACGCTAAATGATAGTGCCCTTGCTGAGCGGATCTCAGAGGTCGAGCAAACCACCAATTGGCAACAACAAAAAATGCTGGGCACTGAGTTGCTCACGGAGCAAAACCTAGGAAAGACAAGAAAAATAGAGCTTTTGCTTAGTCTAGGTAAATCTGCTTACAAACAAAATCAATTCAAAGATGCACTCGTTTTTCTCAATCAGTTAGAGTTGATAACGCAATCAGATAGACTGAGTGACAACCATTTTTCAGCGGTAAAGGTTCAAGGGATCTGCTACTTTTACCTTGGTCATTATCAACAGGCAATTGAGTTTTACTCACGGGCATTAGCGTTAGCTGAGCAACGTAATGTCCCCATCGAAATGGCTAATTTACATAGTAATTTGGGGTTAGCGTATTTTAATAGCTTCACACTTGACTTGGCACTGCATAATTATTTAAAAGCAGATGAGCTTTACCAAGAGTTTGGTAATGCTCAAGATCATGCCGATATTTTACTGAATATATCGGGTGTTTATATTCGCCAAGGAGCCTATGACAAAGCGGAAGAAATGCTCCATGAAGCCCTAAACGCATTCGTCGAGCTAAACGATGAATATGGTGTTGCACTAGCTCAAGCAGATCTTGGCGTGCTATACACTGAGACTAAACGTCCCGTGCTTGCCAAAGCGTCGTACCAAGCAGCAATTGGTTATTATGAAGCGCAGAATGACGTCCGCCACTTGTCATTTGAATATGGCAACCTTGCTTTATTGAGCTATTCACAAAACCAATTAGAATTAGCCGAAAAAGAAGCAAACTTTGCGCTCTATTATGCTGAAAAGGCTCAGAATCCTGCCAACCTCATGGAAGCTCAGTTCACCTTAGCACAAATCTTCTTTGCTCAAGGGCGGCTAACAGAAGCGCTGACTAATGCAGAACAAAGTTTAGCGGCTAGTCGAGTTATGCATGAACAGAAAAGAGAGCGTATGGCACTTCGTTTGTTAGCGCTGATTGAGGCTGCACAAGGAAATATTAAGCGCGCTAGAGATTATGACTCACAAAATTTGGAAGCGCAAAACCGCTTGATGAATGATGACATGCTGAAACGGATTAATGACTATCGTGCTAAGTATGAGGCTAGTGAGCTTTCTCGAGAAGTCGAAGTGCTCAAGCAAGAACAAAAATTACAGCTACTTAAAGAGGAACAGCGCAGCCAATTACAATTGTTGGGTGTTATCATCGCGCTATTAACCTTACTGACCACTTTCGCACTCTATCGACGTAAGGTTGAGCAAAGAGCAAAACTAGAGTTAAGCCAAAAAGTAGCGTTGAGAACATCTGAGCTTCAGCAAAAAGCGGATGAATTAAAAGCAGCCAATCAAGTGAAAAGTCAATTTCTGGCAAACATGAGCCATGAAATCAGAACGCCACTTACTACGGTGCTGGGACATGCAGAAGACTTGTTGGTCGAACAAGATTTAAATGCTCAGGCACAAGCATCGGTCAGAACTATTTATAATCAAGGATTACATTTACGCGATCTCGTCAATGATATTTTGGATTTAAGTCGAATTGAAGCCGAGCGGTTAGAGCTAGAAGCAACTGAATTTTCGGTAAGCAGCTTACTTGCTGACTTATGCGATATGTTTCAACAAAATATACAGAGTAAGCAATTAGAGTTTATCGTCTGTGATCAGGTCAGGGCTAACGCTTATGTACGTTTGGATTACATTCGAGTAAAACAAATACTAATAAACTTGCTAAGTAATGCCCTAAAGTTTACCGAAAAAGGCCGTATCGAATTGGAAGTGTCTGAAACGCACCATGGTTTACAATTTGTGGTGAAGGACACCGGTATTGGTATGACTGAGCAGCAGATAGGTCGAATTTTTGATAATTTCCAACAAGCTGACAACAGTATAACAAGGCGCTTTGGTGGTTCTGGGCTGGGGTTAAGTTTGTCGAGCCAGCTTGCTCACATGATGAATGGTGAAATCAAAGTACAAAGTGTTGTCGATCATGGCAGTGCGTTTTCCTTCAGTGTACCTTGTACTGTTTATCTCAATACGGCTATTGCCGAAATTCAGGAGCCGCAATCTAAGCAACCTTTGCTCTCGGGTACGGTGCTGGTTGTGGAAGATCACCCAGAGAATCGGCAGCTATTCTCTCGGATGATTGAGCGAACTGGTGCGACGGTTATTGTAGCCGAAAATGGTGCTCGAGCGGTTGAACAGTGTCTTAGTGATTTTCCTGATGTGGTGCTTATGGACATTCAAATGCCAAGAATGGATGGGGTTGAGGCACTTCGGATCATTCGCTCAGCGGGTTACTCTGGTCCAATATACGCATTAACCGCTAATGTGTTGATGGAAGAGGTAAAATCATATATTGACTCAGGGTTCAATGGTCACATTGGCAAGCCGATTAATAAAAATGAATTATTAGCGGTATTGAATACGCACTTAAACTTTGAGTCTGACGGCAAAGCGTATGAACTTAATATTGATTTATCGGATTTGCGAGATAGTTTCGCAAGCACTTTTGAGCAAGAGCGCTACTTGCTGATTGATGCATGGCAAAACAAAGACCTGGTCACACTTCAGACTATTTGTCATAAACTGGCTGGGGCAGCATCCATGTTTGAATTTCCGGAGCTTGCAAGCATCGCAATCGAATTTGAGAAGGTACTAAAGCAAGGAAGTGAAGACCAATTTCAATCTCTGTTTTTAGCTATGTGTGATCAGCTAAAATCTCAAGAATCATTAGCCTCCTAAAATAGCTCTATATCGTCGGAATCATCCACCTTTAGATTGTCAGGTTGCTCATCATCACTGATAGATACTCGGGAGCTGTCTTTTCTGGTATCGAGTTCTGGCGTGTAATCTGAAATCTTAAACATGGATAACTTTGAATGAATACTTTGCGAAAGGGCAATGAGGTCACGATTGGAGACGGCCTGTATTTTGGTACTTGAAAGGGCATCGGAATTCAGGTGTACCATTGACTCTATACTTTCTTGAGCTGCGTCAGAGGCTTGTTTCTGCTCTTCAACTTGTTGATGAATGTCATGGGACATTTGGTTGATAGAAAGCATCGCATTTTCTATTTCATCCACTTCTTTTGTAGAAGCTTCGCTTAATTTTACGGTGTTATCTGTTTCCTTTAGTGCCGCTTGCATCAGCGCATAAACAGAGTCTGTACTGGATTGTATTTTTCTTATGACTTGGCTTACTTCCTTGGTTGATTGACTCGTTCGTGCTGCCAGATTACGCACTTCGTCAGCAACGACGGCAAAGCCTCGTCCTAACTCGCCTGCTCGTGCGGCCTCAATTGCGGCATTCAGTGCAAGTAAGTTGGTTTGCTCTGCAATACCGTTAATGACTTCAAGCACAGAACTAATTTCATTGCTGTCAGTTTTGAGCAATTCTATTTGTTCACTGGTTTTCTTGATGTTGTCTGCAAGTGTTAGCAGACTTTCTTGGCTTTTATCGGTATCTAATCGGGTCTGTTTCACTGCCGTTGTGGCATTCTCTACAGATGCGTAGATCTGCTCTAAGCTAGTATCTAAACGCGCAGAAATTTCTAACATAGACTGGATTGAGGTAGCTAAGTATTCACCGTGAGTGTGCTGAAGTGTTGCCTTTTGTGTCATGGATGCATAGGTATCTCTTAAGCTATCCGCCATTGGGTGAAGTCGAGAAGAAGATGCGTACACTTCACTAATTATATGTTCTATAACGGCGAAGCAATCATTCATTAGTAGGCAGGACTTAGAAATATTTTTATCTTGTTCGTTAAAGCGATATGTTAGGTCGACACCATTGTCACTGATAAAATTGCGAACTAGATGCTCCATATCTTTTTCAGCAGAAGAGGCTTTTTTTAAACATAAGAATTGCAATAATGCCCCGAGTGTTAAAGCGCTAACTGCGACGGCCACTCTAGCCTCATCAGAGGATAGTAAGGTAATAGCGAGTGTTACTGAAGCCAAGTTAAAAAGCGTGACAGCGGCAATAATACGACTCGGCTTCATTCTATGTCCCTAGGTTCATTATTCAAACTTGGTTTAAATTCACTAGGTAAGGTATAGAACAAAAACAGGAAGTTGGCGAACCTGAAACGCAAAAAGCCAGCATAAGCTGGCTTTTCAATAACTAGACTTAGAGTCTACTTACTTGCGACGCATTGAATCGAAAAACTCATCGTTTGTTTTGCTCATGGAAAGCTTATCAATAAGGAATTCCATCGCATCGATTTCACTCATTTCATGAACAATCTTACGCAAGATCCACATTTTCTGAAGTTCGTCAGTTTTCGTTAGTAGCTCTTCACGACGAGTACCTGAGCGGTTGAAGTCGATAGCTGGGAATACACGTTTTTCCGCAATCTTACGGTTTAGGTGTAGTTCCATGTTACCCGTACCTTTAAACTCTTCGTAGATAACTTCATCCATCTTAGAGCCGGTATCGATAAGTGCCGTTGCGATGATGGTTAAGCTTCCGCCTTCCTCAACATTACGCGCAGCGCCAAAGAAGCGCTTAGGCTTGTGAAGTGCATTGGCATCAACACCACCAGTTAATACTTTACCTGATGAAGGAATAACCGTGTTGTATGCTCGAGCAAGACGTGTAATTGAGTCAAGTAGAATAATAACATCCTTCTTATGCTCAACTAAGCGTTTGGCTTTTTCGATTACCATTTCAGCTACTTGAACGTGGCGGTTAGCTGGTTCATCAAACGTAGAGGCAATAACTTCACCTTGAACAAGGCGCTGCATCTCAGTTACTTCTTCCGGACGCTCATCGATAAGTAGTACCATCAAAGTTGCATCTGGGTTGTTGTATGTGATGGACTGAGCAATGTTTTGTAGCAACATTGTCTTACCCGCCTTTGGTGGTGCAACGATAAGTGCACGCTGACCTTTACCGATTGGAGAAGCAAGGTCTAATACACGAGCGGTAATATCTTCGGTACTACCATTACCGCGTTCCATTACCATACGCTCATTAGCATGAATAGGCGTTAGGTTTTCGAATAGGATTTTGGTACGAGAGTTTTCAGGCTTATCGAAGTTAACTTCATTAACTTTCAATAATGCAAAATATCTTTCGCCATCTTTTGGTGGTCTGATTAAACCAACGATGGTATCACCGGTACGCAGGCTGAAACGTCTAATCTGGCTCGGAGAAACATAAATATCATCAGGGCCAGCTAGGTAAGATGCTTCTGAAGAACGTAAAAAGCCGAAGCCATCTTGTAAAATTTCTAAAACACCGCCGCCGTATATATTCTCGCCGCTTTTCGCGTGCGCTTTCAAAATAGCAAAGATAATATCTTGTTTTCTTAAACGAGCTACGTTTTCAAGTCCCATGGACTCAGCAAGTTTTACAAGTTCATTGATTGACTTGTCTTTTAATTCGCGTAAATGCATATTGGTGGGTTCTTTATTACAGTTGTCATTCTCGTTAGTTTCACGAGAGAGGTTGATTTGATAAAGCTTAAAGGTTTGTGGCTTTATAAGTTAGCAGCTAGGCGTCGGGTCGTCCAGTGTTTATACAAATTTTATTCTATTAAAAATGATATAGATCAGCTTCACAACTGCGGCAGTTATGCCGCAGAGTGTGTAACAACTTGAATTACAGGTTGTTTTCTAGGAACTCAACGAGTTGAGTCTTAGAAAGAGCACCAACTTTAGTTGCTGCTACTGCACCATCTTTAAACAGTAATAGTGTTGGAATACCACGGATACCGTACTTAGGTGGAGTACCTGCGTTTTGGTCGATATTTAGTTTGCCGATCGCTACGCGGTCACCGTGTGATTCTGCAACTTCATCAAGGATAGGCGCAATCATCTTACAAGGGCCACACCATTCTGCCCAGAAATCTACTAGTACAGGCTTGTCAGATTTGATTACGTCAGCTTCAAAGCTGTCATCAGTTAGTTGGATAATTTTGTCGCTCATTACGCTCTCCGTTAGAATTAGGCGAAATATTTAATGCGTATTTAAACACTCTTGTTTCTTATTGCAAGTTTAAACGTTATGCTTTATTGCTATGACTAAGACACATTTGACCAATAAAAAATTCAACGACTTTGCTTTAGCGCCGGAAGTGGTCGCCGGTTTACAGGAAAATGGCTTCGAATTTTGTACGCCAATCCAAGCAAAGTGTATACCTTACATCTGTGAAGGCCGCGATATCGCGGGTCAGGCACAAACTGGTACGGGCAAAACTCTTGCGTTTTTGACCGCGACCTGTCATCGCCTATTGCAGACTAAAAAGGATAAAAAAACGCAACCTCGTGCAATTATTATGGCACCGACTCGAGAGTTGGCTATCCAAATACATAAGGACGCGCAAGTCATTGCGCCACGTTGTGATCTTAAGCTTGCCCTTGTATATGGTGGCGAAGATTACGAAAAACAACGGGCTCAACTGGAAAAAGGCGCGGATATACTAATCGGAACGACTGGGCGTTTAATCGATTTTTATAAGCAGGGTGCTTATAACCTCAATGATATCGAAGTGGTTGTGCTAGATGAAGCAGACCGAATGTTTGATTTAGGTTTTATCAAAGACATTCGTTATTTGTTCAATCGCATGCCAGGTCGTGAAGAGCGATTAAATCTATTATTCTCTGCAACACTGTCATACAGAGTGCAAGAGTTAGCATTCGAACACATGACCAATCCTATTCATGTGCAAATTGAGCCAGATGTTAAAACGGGCAAGCGTATTCAAGAAGAGCTATTTCACCCGTCCACAGATGACAAAATACCTTTACTACTGACTTTGATTGAAGAAGAGTGGCCAGAGAAGGCAATCATTTTTGCTAATACTAAGCACAGCTGTGAAAACGTATATGCATGGCTGAAAGCAGATGGCCATCGTGCAGGCTTACTTACTGGCGATGTGAACCAAAAGAAACGCCAATCAATTTTAGCGCAGTTTACGCGTGGCGATGTTGATTTACTGGTTGCGACTGATGTTGCTGCGCGTGGTTTACATATTCCTGAAGTAAGTCATGTGTTCAACTTCGACTTGCCGGATGACAGAGAAGACTACGTTCACCGCATTGGTCGTACGGGTCGAGCAGGTGCATCTGGACATGCGATTAGTTTCGCGTGCGAGCAATACGCCTATAATTTACATGAGATAGAGGAATACATAGAGCATGCAATTCCTGTTTCTCATTATGATAAAACAGCACTATTAACTGACTTGCGTGCGCCTCAAGTAAATAAACGTCGTCATTCAGGTCATGGTAATAGTGGTAACAAGCAACGTGGTGGTGGTCGCCGAACAGGTGGCTATAGAAAACCACAATCCAAGTAACCTTGGGTAGTAAAGTAGTAAGCGCTTAAAGCGATTTGTTGAGGTTTAAAAAGTGGCAAAGACTGCTTCGAAGGAAGATATTTACGCTGTAATAGACTTAGGTTCTAACAGCTTTCATATGTTGATAGCGAAACATATGGCAGGCGGTATTCACACCATTGGCCGTGTGAAAAGGAAGGTGCGGCTGGCATCTGGGCTTAATGACCAAAATGAATTGTCGCTTGAGGCGATGCAAAGAGGATGGGAATGCCTTGCTTTGTTTGCTGAGCGCTTACAGGATATCCCCAAGCAAAATGTCAGTATTGTCGCGACAGCGACATTGCGTTTGGCTACTAATGCTCACACATTTATCGAAAAAGCGGAGCAGATCCTTAATCATCAGGTAAATGTGATAAGTGGAGAAGTGGAAGCAAAAACCATTTATAAAGGTGTCGCTCACACATCTGCCTGTCAAGGTAAGCAACTTGTTATTGATATCGGTGGTGCGAGTACCGAAGTCGTGATCGGAAAAGGCTTTAATGCCTTACTGTATAAAAGCTTAAATATGGGTTGTGTGACTTATCTAGATAGGTATTTCAGCGATGGCCTATTAAGTCTCGAAAACTTTGACGCTGCTGAGCAGGCTGCAAAGCAGATAATACAGCCTATCCAGGCTAAATATATCAAGCTTGGCTGGGAGTTAGC
>NZ_CP024625.1:112500-412500 GCF_024746855.1 Pseudoalteromonas maricaloris
TGGTTGTCCATGTGAAAGGCTGTAGGCTGGTGACTTAGGAAAATCCGGGTTGCTAAGGCTGAGAGTCGAGACGAGCCACTAAGGTGGTGAAGTTGTTGATGCCCTACTTCCAGGAAAAGCCTCTAAGCTTCAGTTCATACTGAATCGTACCCTAAACCGACACAGGTGGTCAGGTAGAGAATACTAAGGCGCTTGAGAGAACTCGGGTGAAGGAACTAGGCAAAATTGTACCGTAACTTCGGGAGAAGGTACGCTCTTGTTTGTGAAAGACTTGCTCTGTAAGCAAACGAGAGCCGCAGTGACCAGGTGGCTGGGACTGTTTATTAAAAACACAGCACTGTGCAAAATCGTAAGATGACGTATACGGTGTGACACCTGCCCGGTGCCGGAAGGTTAATTGATGGGGTTAGCTTAGGCGAAGCTCTTGATCGAAGCCCCGGTAAACGGCGGCCGTAACTATAACGGTCCTAAGGTAGCGAAATTCCTTGTCGGGTAAGTTCCGACCTGCACGAATGGTGTAACCATGGCCACGCTGTCTCCACCCGAGACTCAGTGAAATTGAAATCGCAGTGAAGATGCTGTGTACCCGCGGCTAGACGGAAAGACCCCGTGAACCTTTACTACAGCTTGGCACTGAACATTGACCCTACATGTGTAGGATAGGTGGGAGGCTTTGAAGCAGAGACGCTAGTTTCTGTGGAGCCGACCTTGAAATACCACCCTTGTAGTGTTGATGTTCTAACTTAGGCCCCTGAATCGGGGTTGAGGACAGTGCCTGGTGGGTAGTTTGACTGGGGCGGTCTCCTCCCAAAGAGTAACGGAGGAGCACGAAGGTTTGCTAAGTACGGTCGGACATCGTACGGTTAGTGTAATGGTAGAAGCAAGCTTAACTGCGAGACAGACACGTCGAGCAGGTACGAAAGTAGGTCATAGTGATCCGGTGGTTCTGAATGGAAGGGCCATCGCTCAACGGATAAAAGGTACTCCGGGGATAACAGGCTGATACCGCCCAAGAGTTCATATCGACGGCGGTGTTTGGCACCTCGATGTCGGCTCATCACATCCTGGGGCTGAAGTCGGTCCCAAGGGTATGGCTGTTCGCCATTTAAAGTGGTACGCGAGCTGGGTTTAGAACGTCGTGAGACAGTTCGGTCCCTATCTGCCGTGGGCGTTTGAGAATTGAGAGGGGCTGCTCCTAGTACGAGAGGACCGGAGTGGACGAACCGCTGGTGTTCGGGTTGTGATGCCAATTGCATTGCCCGGTAGCTACGTTCGGAACTGATAACCGCTGAAAGCATCTAAGCGGGAAGCAGGCCTCGAGATGAGTTCTCACTTTGACTTAGAGTCAACTGAAGGGCCGTTGAAGACTACAACGTTGATAGGCGAGATGTGGAAGTGCTGTGAGGCATTAAGCTAACTCGTACTAATTACCCGTGAGGCTTAACCATACAACGCCAAAGTGGTTTATAAGCGACAGAAGTTAATAGACTAAAGTAGACAAAAGAATTTAATAGCTTTTTCCAGATTTACATTGATGAGGGAGACTTCATTGATGAACAGAATTTCCTGGTGACTATAGCGTTTTGGACCCACCTGACCCCATGCCGAACTCAGAAGTGAAACAAAACAGCGTCGATGATAGTGTGGATTACCCATGTGAAAGTAGAACATCGCCAGGGCCAAATAAGAGAAACCCGTTGCAGCAATGCGACGGGTTTTTTGCTGTTTGTGGTATAGAGATTTGAGATTTAAAAACCTCGCGAGGTAAACTCGCTCCTACTCCCACCACAGTATCAGCACAGTGCAACATGGTAGGAGCTGGTTTACCCGCCGATGGCTTGCAATGAAAGTTTCGGCTCAAGAATAATGTGGAACACCCATGTACATCAAAACCCGTTTCAACAATACGACGGGTTTTTTGCTGTTTGGGGTGTAGAGATTTGAGATATAAAACCTCGCAAGCCAATCAACACATCGCGAGGTGAACTCGCTCCTACCACAGTATCAGCATTGTGCAACATGGTAGGAGGTGCTTTACCCGCCGATGGCTTGCAATGAAAGTTTCGGCTCAAGAATAATGTGGAACACCCATGTACATCAAAACCCGTTTCAACAATACGACGGGTTTTTTGCTGTTTGGGGTGTAGAGATTTGAGATATAAAACCTCGCAAGCCAATCAACACATCGCGAGGTGAACTCGCTCCTACCACAGTATCAGCATAGTGCAACATGGTAGGAGGTGGTTCACCCGTCGATAGGTTGCAATAAAAGCTTCGGCTCAGAATAGTATGGAGCACCCATGTACATCAAAACCAATTGCAGCAACGCGGCGGTTTTTTGCTATGTGTGATTTAAAAATCTCGCGAGGTAAACTCGCTCCTACTCCCACACTCACTCCCACCACCAGATCAGCACAGTGCAGCATGATCGGAGGTGGTTTATCCGCTAAGCATTTGAAAGCATGTTGTATTAGGTTCAGTCAGATTGATTTTTAGCGGCTTAGTTTGTGTGGCTGAGAACTGCGAGTGTTGAATATTTTTTTGAATAAAATGGGATAGTTTTTAATTTAGTGTTCTTGCTTCTAGGCTCATCACTATGTAAAGGTTATAGGCGTTGGTGAGCGAGTTTTTTTAAATGATGCAGGTATCTATTTGCTTTTCAATAGTAAGTGAAATTTATTTATTGAATGTAATTTTAAATAACTTGTAACATTTTTGATTTATTTTTCATTACTTGTTTGTTCAATTGGTCATTCTTTTTTAGTTGTTGAAATGTAAAGTTAAATTAATTAAAAATATATGGTTTTAACATTTTTGTGATTTTAAGGGTTTTATTTTCTTTTAAATTTCCAATTCCTGGTTTTAAATTCAATTTAACTGCATAGTTATTTTTTGTATAATAGAGAAAATTATCTTGATTTTTCTATTGTAAAAAAATAGTTTATCTATTGGGTCGTAAAGAATAATACTTATAAATGAAGGTATAAAGTAAGAGATGAACAAAAGTAATCCAGTAATCAAAAGAACGCCTGTATTTTTTGCTGTAAGCTGTGCGCTTGCATCTATCTCGACAAGTGTGCTTGCGGAACAAAACTCCAATGTGGAAGAAGTTGAAAAAATTCAGGTAACAGGTTCTCGTATTTTAAGAGAAGGTGCTATTGCTCCCGCACCAGTTACGGTGATCAGTGGAGAGTCACTGCTCTCAAGTGGTGTAACGAATATTGGTGAAGCGTTAAATGATTTGCCTGCACTTGCAAACACTTACTCTCTCGCGAATGGCGGAAGAAATATCGGTACTGCTGGATTGAGCATGCTAGATTTGCGTGGTATGGGTACTGCTAGAACCTTGGTGCTTGTTGATGGCAAGCGTCACGTAGGAAGCAGTCCTGGTTCTTCTGCAGTCGATGTAAACAATATTCCATCAAACTGGATTGAGCGTGTAGAAATCATTACTGGTGGCGCGTCTGCTGTATATGGCGCAGATGCTGTAACAGGTGTTGTTAACTTTATCTTGAAAAAAGACATTCAAGGGTTTGACCTGAGTGTATCTAAAGGTAGTGCTGAAGAAGGCCCTTATGAAAACGAAAAGTTCAGCCTGTCTTACGGTGTAGACTTTGATGGTGGTAAAGGTAATGTTGGTATCTCTGTTTCTCATGTGAAACAAGATGGTATGACAGCAAAAGATAGGGCTCAAACTCGTGCGCCTATCACTAGTGTGTCAAACCCAGCAGATAAAGATTATAGAGACGAAAACGGTAACTATGTTCACGATGGTGTACCAGATAAACTAACTATTCCTAATGGCGGTTGGTTTGACGATGCTAAAGAAGGTAACTTCTATTTAGTAGAAAATGACCAAGATGTTTGGTATATCTTTAACCCAGATGGCAGTGTCAGACCTCAAAAACTTGGTACAACTTACAGCGATTACGGGAAGTGCTCTGGTGACTGTGACATTCTTGATTTAACTCGTTACACAGAACTGCAACCCACTTTTGAAAATACCAATGTAAATATCAAAGCCAACTACGATATTACGACTGATATTAACGCATATGCTTCAGCGAAATATGTTAAATCAGAAGCGGACTCCATTGGCCAACCATCATTTTTTGAATATGGCAATAGTCGTGGAACGGGTGCATTTATTATCAAACGTGATAATGCTTATATCCATGAATCACTTGCTCAGTTGATGGATAGTAAAGGTGTGGAACAATTTGCTATGCACCGTTTTATGGAAGATGCTGGGCGTCGATATGAGTTTAATGAGCGAGAAACAACTAGATTTGTAGTTGGTGCAACAGGTGTGGTTGCTGACGACTGGGATTTCGATGTTTCGGCTGTATATGGTAAAACAGAAACGTCTCAGACTAATGCCGGCAATACGATTAAAGCACGTGTTAAACAGTCTGCAGATGCAATTAAGCTAGCAAACGGTGATATCGTCTGTCGTGATATGGAAGCTCGTGCTGCAGGTTGTGTGCCAACGAGCCTCTTTGGTTATGGTGCCGTGAGCGACGAAGCTGCCGCTTGGTTTAATACCACAAGTATTAGTGAATCTACCATCAAGCAAACCGTATTCAACGCTAACATCAGTAATAGCGCTATCTATGAACTACCTGCTGGCTATGTTGGGGTATCCTTTGGTGTTGAATATCGTAAAGAAGAAAGTGATTCGCTACCTGACGCTTTCGCGGCAACAGGTGCAACATTCTTGAATGCAATCCAAGAGGAGCATGGTGACTTCACGGTAAGAGAAGCATTTACAGAGATTTCGATTCCATTACTATCTGATGTATTGCTAGCTCAGGACTTATCATTTGATTTGGCCGCACGTTTTGCTGATTATTCAACGATTGGTGACACTTTAAGTTGGAAAGCCGGTATCAACTGGACTGTGACAGATGAGTTGCGTATTCGTGCTACAAAGTCTCAGGCTATGCGTGCACCAAACATCACAGAATTATACGGCCCTCAGAGCGAAACTTTCTTCAGTAGCATTACCGATCCTTGTCAAAAGGGACAAGTCCAGGATGCAAACCGTAGAGCAAACTGTGATGCGCTAGGGATCCCTGTAGATTTTGATGCTATAGCGACAGTTTCTTCTATTCCTGGATTATCTGGTGGTAACCCTGAATTAAAAGAAGAAGAGTCAGATAGTGTTACTTATGGTGTAGTGTACACTCCAGAGGCGATAGAAGGTTTCACCGTAACACTAGATTACTGGAAAATAGAAATTGACGACGCAATCGATGCGGTAGCTGGACAAGATATTCTAGACAAGTGTGTTGATTCACTTACAGGTATAGATAACCAATTCTGTGCTTTGATCACGCGCGATGCTGATGGTGAGCTGAGAAATATTCGCTCAATCACACAAAACGTAGCAAAGCAAAGTGCTGAAGGTGTTGATTTCGAATTTGGTTACGACTTTGACCTACTTGAAGGGCGTATGACAACTAGCTTGATCGGTACTTACCTAATTAGTAGAAAAGAGTATCCATTCCAAGTTGACCCGACTGACTTTATTCAAAATGCTGGCACTGAGGGTGAAGCTGAGTGGCAGGCAATGCTTTCTCTTGGTTATAAAGTAGGTAATTGGCAGTTCGGTTCAAAGACTCGCTACTTAGATGAAGTAAGTCGATATACCGAGCAAGAGCTTGAGAAAAACCCCGATCCAAATAGTTTGATGGGCTATGGTACCTATTTCATCACGGATATTCGTGGTGGTTACAGTTTCGAGAATGGTATTACGCTTGAATTAGGGGTAGACAACGTATTTGACAGAGACTTGCCTGGTTACACCACAGGAACCGGTGTTGGGACTGCGAGTTACGATAACATTGGTCGTATGTACTACGGTGCAATCACTTATCAATTCTAATTTAGGCGTCATTAAGGCTTAGATAAAGAATGTGAACATAAAAAGGGCATACATTGATATGCCCTTTTTTACATTAAGCAATGTATGGTTAGTTGGGGTACTGGCAATCGCAGTAATCTTGAAAGATGTTATTTCTTGAGGTATTGCCCCGGCGGTTTGCCAAAGACTTTTTTAAACGCATTGCTAAATGCGGCGGTAGATTCAAAACCCAAATATTCAGCTGCTTGTTGCTGAGAGTATCCATCTTTCAAAAGTTCAATCGCTTTGATAGCTCTTAGTTTTTGGCGCCAATCACTGAAGCCCATCATAAAACATTTGTGGAATAAGCGGTTGAGTGTCCGGGTTGATGCGCCGACTTGATCACTCCAGGCCTCCAAGCTTATTTTGCATCCTGGATTTATATGTAGCTCGGTCACAATGGGTAAGATCCGAGCATCCTGTGCACTTGGAATAAAAAAGTGGCACGTTGTAGCTGATGTTAATCTATCAATAAAGACCGTAATAAATCGCTCTGTTTTTTCATCTAAGTGGTACTCTTCCTGCCAAGTACAGATCTCCAGTATAAATTGCTTCAGTAGTTCATCTACCGCAATTAGCTTTGCTTTATTCCCTAGCAACTCGGTGTATTTATTGTCGATATAGACGCTACGAAAATCTCCACCGTAGCGACAATACGTCTCATGCGGAAGGCCCGGAGGTAGCCACAAAGCTTGGTCGGGAGGGATCACGAAAGTGCCTTCAGGAGTTACAATTGTGATGACTCCATTGCTTGTATATGCAAGCTGCCCCCACTCATGTTGGTGCCGTTGAACATGCTCCCACTCCGCTTTTTTTACCGCTCTTGGCAGAATTGGTCGACCAAGGGTTGGCTTTAAGAAGCGCTTATATTTGGGCTGAATACGCCAAGGAGAAGTTGTCTGTTTTGATAAAGAACTTGGCATAATTATGTATATCAGAAATTAACGTGTAGCCATATTATAGCCATAACTTTTTAATAGTTGTGCTTTATGTGGAGATAATCATGAAGAATGCTTCTCAAGGATGGCAAAGTCCTTTTAATTTCTTAGTGCTTGCTACCGTAATTATGGCCGTTACGTTTGCAGGCTGGATGGCCATGCTCAATAACTTTGCGATTGAAGCCGCAAACTTCAATGGCGCTAATATGGGAATGTTGCAATCCTTGCGTGAGATCCCCGGGTTTTTAGCGTTTACAGCGGTATTTGTTTTATTGGTGTTAAAGGAGCAGACCTTCGCACTGATCAGTTTATGTTTGCTGTCGCTTGGCGTCGCCATTACCGGCTTGTTGCCTACTATTTATGGTTTGTATGCAACTACAGTGTTAATGTCGATAGGTTTTCACTATTTCGAGACATTGAATCAATCACTCAGTTTACAATGGTTCAATAAAGATGAGGCACCGGCCAAACTTGGTATCTTGCTCTCTATTAAATCCATTGCCTCTCTGATCGCCTATGCAGTTATATGGCTGGGTTTTAGCTACTTCTCCGCAGACTATCAGTGGATGTATCTGCTTATTGGAGGGGTTGGCTTTATCATTGCGCTATTTATGTTTATCGGCTTTCCAACCTTTGAAATGCATACTACGCAGCATAAAAAGCTCATTTTGAGAAAAGAGTACAGCCTATATTACGCCTTGATTTTCTTCTCGGGCGCGAGAAGACAAATATTTATGGTGTTTGCGGGTTTCTTAATGGTGGAAAAGTTTGGTTTTGATGTTGCACAGATCACCGCGCTTTATATGTTGAATCATTTGATAAACATATTTATCGCCCCCAAGATTGGTCAAATGATTGGGCATATTGGTGAGCGTAAAACACTGACAATCGAATATGTGGGACTCATTTTTGTATTTATTGGTTATGCATTAGTAGATTCAGCAAGCTTTGCAGCAGCGCTTTATGTCATCGACCATCTGTTTTTTGCGATGGCCATTGCACTCAAAACTTATTTTCAAAAAATTGCTCGGCCAGAAGACATCGCAGCAACGGCAGGGGTTAGCTTTACCATTAACCATATTGCAGCAGTAGTGATCCCAGCAAGCTTTGGCTTAGTATGGTTATACGATCAATCCTTAGTATTTTACTTTGGTGCTGCACTTGCGGTGTGCTCATTGGTGTTGAGTCAATTTGTGAATACAGCCAATGTGCAGGAAAAGCTGGCTAAATCAGTGTGATGCTCCAGCATCACACTGATAGTGACATTGCAGTTTAGATACTGCGATCACACCAAACAACACGCCCTGCAATGCAGTGACTGTCGGCATTATCAGCGGTGATCTCCCAGCTCGGGTGATCAGGACTATTACTGATCGCTTTGAGCTGATTGTGTTTCTGTTGCACTCGCTTAGCCATTAGATCATCTTCCGTTTGAACGATATTAGGCTGATTGTAAGCGTCACCCAAACCTCATCTAGCCCCTGAAGCGCCAGACTCATAAAGTAAAACTTGGAGCTTATAATGTCTGGCTGCTTATAGAGCAACAAGTAGAAAGCGAGTTATCCGTCGCTGATTTTTGCCTGCAGGACGAAGTTAGTACCAAGAAATTTTATAATTAGCGTACTAAGTTGCGTATAGAGCAAGCAATAGTTGTCTTTTGGTTGTTGAGCACACGGAAGACGTAAATTTAAAGAAGCCACAGACAGGTAGGCTAAAGGTCAAACAGCAAAAAAGTAGATTAGGCGCTTAACCATCTTCAAAAACTATACCGTGTTGAAGCTGCAAGAAAGGTCGCAAGCCTGTAAGAAAAGCAGATGATGAAAGTACGATACACTGTGACTGGCACCGCCATACTGCGATACTAACAGTTTACTGCTCTGGAAAGCTAAGCTCTAGGTGACTGTTTAATAAGGCTCTTCGAATGAACAACATCATGCACTTGCCCACCTGAGAGCTCAAAGTGAACATGTAGACCGCTACTAACAACCAGCAGATGAATTATTGTCGTATTGTCAGAGCTTCATCAGTCATGCTATTAGCACTACTGCGACCAGAATGGGCTTTGACAAGACTTCCGTCCATAAGCAGCCATTGGGCATCACTAATTGACGACGGCTTTTTAAAAATATTGTCCAATATCCTTTTTCGACTAGAGGTTCAAGCGTCTGAAACCAGCGTTTTATAGGCCAGATTTCTTCGGAAAATTACGTGATTGAACACCAGCTCTCATTCGATACAGTATGTCTTCTAAGGTAGACCTATGCTCTACTTATTATAAACACGACCTATTTCACGTAGAATTTCTTTAAGAAACGCTCACATTTTATCTGTTAACATCGTTCTAGGCATAGCAACATCCATTTATGGGATATGTTTGACTTTTAGCGAAACCATTATACCTTGTTGCTGTACCATCTATTTTTCAGACAAAAATCAACAACCTCTAAGGATAAGTATTGTGAACATGAACAACGTTATTACAGAAGAAGCCGAGCGTTCCATAACTACAAGTTTTATTTCACCGGAGCAAAGCTTGCCACTTGTTATTACAGCAAAAGATACATCTATAAACTTGGTTGAATGGGCTGAGAAAAACAAAAGATATATTACTGCTAAAAAAGAACAATATGGTGCCGTGTTGTTTCGAGGTTTTGATGTTGACTCGGCAGAAGCATTTGAGCAAGTTATTGAAGCCACCAGCTCTAAAGCTATTAAATATATGGAACGTTCTTCACCAAGGGACGCTGTTTCTGGAAATATTTATACATCGACTTCGCAGCCCAAGGAACATGAAATTTTCCTGCATACAGAACAATCATTTAATCTGACTTTCCCGTTACATATCTATTTTAATTGCCACACTGCGGCAGAATCCGGAGGCTGTACTCCACTAGCGGATACTCGGAAAGTTTTCCAACGTATTCCCGAAGCCATCAGAAATAAATTTATTGAGAAAGGCTATTTATACCAGCGAAACTTCATGAAATACATGTATGTTAGTTGGCAGAATTGCTATCAAACTGAAGACAAAGAGCAAGTTGAGAACTACTGTCGCAATAATCAAATTGATTTTTTATGGGGAGAGGACGATATTGCCCTAACTACCAGGCAATTAAGGCCAATAGCTTCTAAGCACCCTGCAACCAATGAAAATTGTTGGTTTAACCATTGCACTTTTTTTAATTTGGCTACTTTAGATCCCAACATGCAGCACTTCCTGCGTGATTCTTTTAGTGATCAAGAATTACCTAATCAAACCTTTTATGGTGATGGTTCGCCGATAGAGCAAGAAGTCATTGAAACCTTAATTCAGGCTTATGAAGCAGAAAAAGTCACTTTTCCATGGCAAGCTGGAGATGTGCTGATGGTGGACAATATGCTGGTTGCTCATGGTCGAGAGTCTTTTACGGGAGAGCGTTTAGTACTGACCGGTATGTCTGAGCCTTGTTTTTTAGATAAGGTTAAACTGTCAGAACCAGCATAAAGTTTTATGACCAGCATTTTTGGTCATCATGGGGACGTGTTTGATTAAATTGATAACAAGGTTCCTCAATCAGGTGGCGCGGTTAGTTTGGATGAATATTTATGAGTTAATCACTAGAGCTAAAGTAAGTGGGAGTATTAACCATTAATAGAAGAGGAAGGCGCTAATTTTCGTAGTGAAAGGTATTACGTTGCATCCTTAAAATGAATTTATGTAGGTAAAAGTCGAGATTGCCTATTGTCTGGATATACAAAGAGACCGCTGGGGAGTTTCTATCAACAGAAGAAGGAAATTTTACGATGCGAAAAAGTAAGTTTACTGAAACACATATCGTGGGCATGATCAAAGAAGCTGAGACTAGTGTTCCAGTGCCAGAGATGTGTCGTAAACATGGTGTTGGTCAGAGCACATTTTATAAGTGGCGTTCTAAATATGATGGGATGGAGCCCATGATGTTCAATGCTTAAAAGAGCTTGAAGATGAAAACCGTAAACTCAAAGATATGTTTGCGACCCTTAGTCTAAAACACCCAATGCTTAGGAAATTATCTCCAGCCGTAAACAAGTAGACACAGAGCTTGAGTCAAGTACTTGCGAGCTTGATTTGGAGTCAGCGTGGCTTTTGCTCGTGAGGTGGCATGGTTAAGTCTCAGTGTTTATACCAACATGCGCTTCAGAGGCAGTTAAGGGCTCTGAACAAGCATAAAGAGTGGCTTTATTAGCGATACGCTCAACTACGGATATCGTTTTAGAACACTGAACGTGCTTGATGACTACAACCGTCAAGTGTCAGCTATTGAGGTTGATAAAAGCCTCATGGCTGAGCGCGTTATCTGAGTGTTGGAACGTGTCATTACATGGCGTGGAAGCCAAGATAAGTTCGGGTGGATAATACTCCTGAATTTGCGTCGATCGCTTTGAAAAATTGGGCTGCTCAAAAGTACATGAGACTTGAGTTTATTAAACTAGGAAGTCCATATCAGAATGGATATGTAGAGCGATTTAATCGCAGCTATCGAGAAGAAGTCTTGGATTTATCTCTGTTTGAGTCACTTCAGCAGGTTCGTGACATTATAGATGAATGGTTAGATATTTATAATTATGAATGGCCTAACGACGCACTGAGAGATTAAACCCCAACGGATTATCTTGAGGTAGCATAACTCTACTAATGAGCTGTACTAAAATTGGAGCTATAGGTATACCCTGAGAGGCCGAAAATGGACATACCAAGCCCTAGCTACATTGCCCTGCCGACAGGCTTCACCAATTTGTGCTGATGTTGTTACTGGTAGCTCTTTAATATTTGTGTTTAGCAAGAAATAAAAAGAGCTTAGCTATGTCTGGCTAAATACCGGCTGAAGTTTGTTACTCCCTCATGAATTTTATCCGGATCATAATAACTAAATGAAAGCCTTACATAGCGATCCCAAATCTGAGGGGATAGAGAGAAAAAACTGACCGGCATGCAGATGACCTTATTTTGTTTGGCACAAGCTGTGACGTGCTCTTTGGTAAAATCAAATGGAGTTTTAATTACATAAAAGAAACCACCGCTAGGGCTATTCCACTTAATATCTTCATAATGTTGGAAGTTTTCCGTCAGGGCAGTTTGCATGGCATGGCATTGGTTGGAATAATGTTGGTTTATAGGCTTCATCCAATTGTTGAGGGAGTATTGCTGCTCTATCAGCCAGCCGCCGATCACACTTTGTGATATCGAGCTGGTATTGACCGAGGTTAAGCTTTTTATGGTGGCCAATGCCTGGGCTATGACTTCATTAGGAGGCACAATGTAACCTATACGTACACCGGGGCAGAAGGTTTTGGAAAAGGAGCCTATATGGTATACGAGGCCAAAATTATCCAGATTTTTTAAAGATGGCTGCCGACTGTTGGTAAATCTGAATCTGGAATAGGGATCGTCTTCTATAATGCGCAAATTCAATTCGTGGCAGATATTGAGCAGCTCTTGGCGTTCTCGTAGCGATAATTGGTAGGCGAGGGGATTATTGAAATCAGGATTGATATAAAGAAGTTTTGCGGTAATATTTTGTTGTTTTAATTGGGCGACTTTCTCTTTCAAGTAGTCCCAGTTAAATTGAAAAGGGGTTTGCTGAATATCGGTCAGCTTGTGCAATTCTAATGGTTCTACACGCTTGCCTAGGGTATTTACCATAGCGGAGAACCCGACATAACTCGGATCTATTGTTAGGGCGCAATCCGAAGGTGCTTTAAGTTCATTCAGGCAGGCCAGCAGCAGGGCTTCTTGGCAGCCATTAGTGATCACTATGTTGGCTTCATCCACCTGTATATCTTCATCGTTTGCCAGATATTTTTGTATTATCGGGTTAATGATACCTGCGCTTGGCCCATAATGGCAAATTTGATTGGCTGCTGTTGCAAAGCTAATTCCCCTCTGTTCGGCAATATAATCAGTGAAAACGGCCTGATGCCTTTCCCAATTAGAGTGATTTAAAAACTTTGCATGGGGTCTGCCTGCGGCAAAAGATATTGCATCTGGGAATTTCATGGCAACTTCATTCAGAAAGTTCATGACTTGAGCTTGTGACATACCATTTCCTTATTGAGAAAAACATTAGTGGATGGAGGTTGCGGTTAAAGATAATTCAATCGCCAGACCAGTATCTATGCCCCGTGAGAGATGAAGCTTTGGCAACCTGCTCAGTAATCTGCCAGATATTGGTTAATCGTTAGCAGAAATGAACAATATGATCCCGTACGCTTATCTTGCAGTCGAAAGCTGGGAGCCAGTCGTCCTTATTCAATCAGCGGGGTACGGCTTTGATATTTGCAATTCAAGTATTCAATGTTTTCAAGCTCGCTGTTTTCATAGGGTTCTAATTGCATAACCAGCTCTCTTGCGACCCCGTTTCTTTCATATTTGTTCGAATAGGTAAATTTTTGCCTGTTACCTTGTTGTGAAATGCTCAAAGTATCTCCATTTCTTGACCAGAGCAACGGTATTTTATTAACCATTGCATTTCCGCCTTTGTCAAAAGTGAGTCTGTAGAGCTTGGAACAGTTCGTGCTTGTAAATTCGACTTCTGAAATATCAACTGCAAACTCAGCAGCCAACTGCTCCTGCATAGACATCAGGCCGTCGGTTTCTACCAGATAAAGGCCAATGTTGTTACTGTCCCAGTATTCGTGATTTCTGACCCTGTTTTTGGCAATTAATCCTGTAGAGTATCCCTTTTCATTAATGATATTGAGAATTTTAACTAAATCGTCATTGTCGCCATTATCTTTTGGATAAATAATGAAGCTGCCCAAAGCCAGTAATGGTGGCTTGCGTTCGCTTATCAAAACCTTAAATCCAGTTGCTTTCAATGCCATTACTATTTCGTTTTTTTTGGCATCAGGCACTTTATAGCTATGAAGATGAACTGTGCTGGGGGCACAAGCTGTTAAAGTGAACATGAAAAAAATAGAATAAAGTTTGACCAACATCTTCGACATAATGGTATCTCTTCCTTCAAAAAATTGTTGGACTGGCCTGTTCAAATAAAAAAACAGATAAGGCTGTGATTTTAAAGATAAATGTTATCGAGTTTTTTTATGAAAATATAGCTTTATTTAACGCATACAAACCTGGCAAGGGATAAAATGATAAAGGCACCGTAAACATGATATGACACCTTTAACCTTAGGCATGGTTTTATCCCTACTTCTATGTTGTAAATACTGTAACCGGATCACCCAGAAGTTCTCTGGTTACAGTTGTCAGTCTGCTATTGCGCATTTTGTAAAGAGTGAATAGCCGGCTTGCTGATTATTTGCCATACCGAAAATAAGCTGGCCAGAGCCGTTAATATTATGATCAACAGCACGGGAAATAGAGCACCCCAGACACTTAGTTCGTCAACAAATGAGGTGTTTTCCAGCCATAGCCAGAGTCCGGCAAGTATTACTCCTGCCGCAGCAAGTCCTGCCAAAACAGTGATAAAACTCTCACGTATGATTTCTATGTAAATGGTTGCGGGTGTGGCACCAATTGCCATACGAATTCCTAACTCAGAGCGGCGTAGCTGGATGCTGTAGGTTAATATTCCGTAAACCCCTACAGAGGCTAGAAATATTGTCAACAGGGTCAATACTGCGGCAGCACTGGCAAGAAATTTATCATGATGAACTAGCCTGTCATGGGCATTTTTAATATCAATTAATTTTGATACTTTAAACTCTTTGTTTACTTTCGCCATCATTTGGTTCAGTTCGATGGCTGACAGGCTTTGCTTGGGCAAGACTTCTAGCAAGAACTCAGGGAAATCAAATGCCATATAAGGAATAAATACCCTAGGTAGCTCTTCCGTGTTGGGCAAGGTCAGATCCCTGACAATACCAATCACCTCATAGGGGGAATTTCCTGGCGCATTAAGCCAATAATAGCGTTTGCTTATCACCTTATCCCCGGGTGCTAGTTTATCTGCGAAAGCCTGATTGATTATTATGACATTCTTAACATTATCATAATCACTGGAGGTGAAATTTCTGCCTTTAATCAGCTCAAATTGTAGTATATCCAGATAGTTCTCATCAATTAATGAAACCACGCCCTGCTGCTGTTTTTGGAATTCGGCATCTTCGGATAAATAACTGAAAAAATACTCATCCGTTGATGCCGACAGTGGAAAACCCATGGCAATACTGGCACTGCTGATTTTAGGGTTCTCGGTAAACAATTTGCGAGTGGCTCTTAAATTATCTTCCAGCACTTTGGTGGAGGCAAGTCTTGTGATACCGATATCGACTTTAACCTGATAAACGTTATCTGTGGCAAGACCTGACGGCTGGATGATATTGCTTATTGACTGATGAAAAACCTGTACGCCGACGCAAAGCATAGTGGTAGCAAGGGCAACCTGACTCAGTATTAATATGTTTCGTACCTTTTTCGATACTTGCAGCGCTGTGCCTTTACCGCCGCTTTGCATCATCTGGCTTAGCTTGCGGTAGTCAAGTTGCCTGTTAACTAGGATGGTTGTGACTAATGCGATCAGCCCGGAGACCAAGGTTGAAAAAACAATGGAGAGCCAGTTAAAACTCAATTCATTTGCTCTTGGCAGCCAATCGAGTTTCAGCTGTTTAATCAGGTCTATGCCAGCATAGGAAAAAATCAGAGAGAATACAACGGTGGCAGACATTAACAGGGACATTTCAATTAAGATGGATCGGAACAAATCGCTTTTTTGTGCACCCAAAGCTGCTTGAATGGCCATGATCCTCTGTCTGTTCGCCGCTCTCGCCAAGATCAAATTCATGGTATTGGCGACAGCGATCATCAATAACAGAAAAACACCGGTAAAGAGCAACAGGGTTTGCTGATAACTGTCGCCAATAATTTTTTCCCGAAAAGAAGTGAGCACGAAATCTATACTCGATGATTTAAAAAATGAGCGTCCAGCCAGCTCTTGACGATAGCGGTTATTTAATCGGCTCGTTAACTGGTGGGATACCTGTTCTGGATTTACCCCTGGTTTTAACAGTCCGATAAGGTGATGGTTCGATAATTGTCCCCCCCAGGAGTGGCGCCAACCCTCTTCGGTTAAGTTAAAGTCCCAGGCTAACCACACATCGGTTAACCTGCCAACGGACACAAGCTCGGGTTCAACAAAATTTTTCGCGGTGACACCGATGATTTTAAAGTTTACCTCGCCAAAACGTAACGTTTGGCCAATAGTGTCTTGGCGTTTATTAAATAGCTTATCCCAGGCTTCGTAACTGATGACGGCAACTGGTGCTTTTGCTCCTAGTCCTTCCTGGGCATTGAAATTCCGGCCAAGGGCAAAAGGGGTTTGGAGCATATCCAGGTATTCCGGCGTAATATAGCTCAGGTTAACTCTGGGAGAGGCAGGGAAGTTGCGAATAACATCGACATTAAAATTAATTAAGGCTTTTTTTTCGAAATCAGTATCTTTGAAGCTATAGGCATCTATAAGCGCTGGATATGGTGAAGTGTCGCTGAGTTTTATTTCACTATCCCTAAATGAGCTGCCTTTGGAGATAAACAACCTGTCCTGATTATCATAAGGTAAGGGGGCCGAAAGTAGCTGGTAATTAACCATAAAAATAGCGACTAAAGCGCCAAGAGTAATCCCTAAAGTTAAGATAATAGCTGCACTGTAGCCTTTCACTCGGGATAAAGAGTTAAGGGCGAGTTGAAATTCCCTGATCATGCTCATACAGAAATCTGCTCTACTATCGATGAGTTTTCAAGTTTACCGTCAAGTAAATCTAGCCTTCTTTTCGCCATATCAGCACAGTGGGTATCATGAGTAACCATACACAAGGTGGTTCCTTCGTCATTTAACCGAATGAACATCTCCATAACCTGATCGCTGTTTTTAGAATCCAGATTTCCGGTAGCTTCATCAATCAATAAAAGCGTCGGCGAGCCAACAAGTGCCCGGGCAATCGCTGCCCGTTGCTGCTGTCCCCCGGACAGTTGATTTGGCTTATGTGCAGATCTGTGGGTCATATCCACTGTGCTTAAGCTATGCATTACCTTTTCTTGGATCGCTTTCTCACTCAGTTTTTCTCTTCGATAACGCAACGGCATAGCAACATTTTCAAATAAAGAGAGTTCGTCAATTAAATTGAATGACTGGAAAACAAAACCGAGTTTCTCACATCTAACATAAGCCGCTTCCGTTAATGAAAGATTGGAGACGTCCTGATCACCGATGAAGTACTGACCGCTATCAGGCACATCCAGTAAGCCCAATAAGGAGAGCAAGGTTGACTTACCACAGCCGGAAGGACCGCTGATTGAAATAAAATCTCCTTGGTTTATGGTTAAATTGATGTCTTTAAGTGCATAGGTATCCATTTCCCCCGTGCGATAAACCTTACTGATCCCCTTCATGGTAAGAATAGGCTTGCTCATTATCTTTCCTTTTTCTTTATAATAATTGTTATATTACATTGGCTAATCTGCTCGAGAATGTGTAGCCCTTTGGTGACTTGAGCACAGAACAGATTTTTCAGGGCCTTTTTAACTAGTTTTAGATGCCATAGGAATTCTCCTTAAGCGGGCTAGTAGATAATCTTATTCATTGACTGTGTTAATTTAAAATGTGAATCCGATCGGCATCTTTGAAATTTGTCAGATTGGACAAAATCAACCGATCATTTTCTACCGCACCACCGTATATTTCTATTTGATTGCCCGATTCATTGCCAAAGCTGATCAACTTTTTCTCAGCCCATTCGTTTTCAGGGTCTAATTTGAATAATTCCATTTGGCTACCTTTTTGGGCATTGATGGGGCGTTCAATAAAGAGGGTATCTCTTAAAGTGGTGATAACGATTTCTGCGTCGACACTTAATTCAGGGCGAGCCGAAGGTGGCGCTGGAGCGTCAAAGGTAATTTCAACCTCGATGGTCCCCTCATTGACTTGTGGAGCGATTCGGCTTATTTTTCCGGCCATTTTGTCTTGTATTGATTTCACGCTGACTTGCTGACCAATTTGCAGCTGGTCCGCATTTGACTGAGAGACTTTTATCATCGCCAATAAGTCATCTTTGCTGCCGACTAAGGCTAATTCCTGGCCAGCGGTGACACTTTGTCCTAATTCAACAGGCATGCGTTGTAAAATACCCGCCAGGCCGGCTCTAACCGTTAACTGTTCGACTTGCTCGGCTGCGCTACGGTATAAATTGGCATATTCATTGATTGCTTCTTGCTGAATGTTTTCAACCTCTTGGTTTACTGCTTTGTATTGCTCCAAAGCTTCTTCGAGTAAATTAACCCGCAATTTCATTTGTTCTACGTTCAGCACTGTGGTTTGGTAGGTTATACTGGAGACGATACCGTTTTGCACCAGCTTCTGTTCGGCAATTTTTTTCAGTTTTGCCACCTCATATTCAGAGCTCAATTCGGCGAGCTTGGATTTCTCTGCTAATAATTTCTGACGGTTACTGAGTTTTAGCCTTCTCAGGTTCGCTTTTTCTTTTGCTAAGGCTATTCTAGCTGCTTCTAGGTTTTTAAGTGCTTCAGGATTATTAAGTTGCATAATCACACTGTCTGGCTCAACTTTTGCTCCGGGGCGCAAATATATTTCTTTCACCGTAGCCGGAGTCTGGGAAGTGATAAGAGTTTGCTTTTTAGAACGTAAGACACCATAGCCGCCAACGAGTACTTGCAAATCTCCCCGTTGAACAGTGCCCCAGATGAGTTTGTCTCGTTCAATGTTAGGTATGCTGTCAGATTGTCCTCTTGCCGATACATATAAGACCCCAAGGAAAATAAGGCTCAGCAGAAATATGATGGATTTCTTCTTGTTTTTTTTGGCGGGGGATCTAATGACGTCCATTGGCTGAAAATATTCCTAATTTTGATATTTAAACTGATTTTATAACATGAATATTACATAATTAAAAGCCATCAAATCAGGAGATAATAGATATACTGCCAGCTCCTTTGCCTCCGTGCTTTTAACTTGATTTTGGCTATAGTCAGTTAAGGGGGATTTTAGCATTTTGTGAAGTTCACTATAAAAATGTTTGTATTTTCAGTTGACTAATGTGCTAGTATCTTTAACCACTATTTTACGGTATAGCAACTTAAAAGGCTTAATTCGCGCAACCTTTATTTGGTTTTATATGCTGGACTTAAGCCAAGTATTGGGTTTGAGTATTGGAAAATTAAGTAGGTATTAATGGGATGTTAACTAGATTTCCGATAGTTTCTCGCTTTGGTTTATTCATTATTACTCCGCTTTTTGCTGTATTTCTCACTGGCTACAATATGCTGTGCGAAAGTGTCTCTGACGCAGAGCAGCCGGTATTATTAAACGGCATTAACGATGAAGTGGTCATTGTTAGAGATGAAGCTGGTATTCCGGCGATCACTGGTAAGAGTGATAATGATGTGTTTTTTGCCATGGGCTTTATTCAAGCTCAGGATCGGCTCTGGCAGATGGAGCATAACCGAAGACTGGCTCAGGGGCGCTTAAGTGAAATCTTTGGTATTGACCAGCTGGACACGGATAAATGGATGAGAACTTTAGGGCTTTACCGTGCCTCTGAACGAGCTCAGCAAAGGTTGGGAGCCGGAGCTAAACAAGCTCTGGAATCATATTCGCAGGGAGTTAATGCGTGGATCAATCAAGCTGAGCAATTACCAGCTGAATTTGAGCTGTTTGATTATCTCCCTGAACCCTGGTCGCCTGCTGATTCCATTGCTATGGGGAAACTATTTGCGTTAACCCTTGGAGGCAACGCTTTTCTCGAATCCCAGCGACAGATTTCGCAAAAAATGTTATCCGAACAGCATTATGCGAGCTTATTTCCCGATGTCGTCACCTCGAATAATAATTACGCCTTTGCATCAGCATCAATAGCGGATATCGCTGTCAATGTCAGCCAGCAACACTTGCTTGGTGGTAAAAATGTTGGTAGTAATGCTTGGGTAATTTCAGGAAAGTTAACGGCAAACGGTTCTCCGATTCTGGCCAATGATCCCCATCTGGCCCTACAAATTCCTTCTGTGTGGTATGCCGCAAAGTTAAAAGGGGACAATATAACGGCCAGTGGTATGACTTTGGTAGGTATGCCGATCATTGTGTTTGGCACAAATGAGCATATTTCCTGGGGGGGGACAAGTTTACCTGCCGATGTTCAGGATCTTGTCTCTTTGAGAATGAATCCTGATCAGGGAAGTTTCTATCAAGCTCGGGGTAAATGGCTCAAATTTGAAGAGCGGCAAGAAGTGATTCATATTGCCCCGGGTTTTCCTGAGATACTAAAAAAGAAAATTAAACCGGTAAAAATGAGGGTGCTCAGCTCTGTTTACGGACCTGTGGTCAGTGACTTTATCGGTGCTTCTGGCCAGACTCTTTCGTTGCAGTGGTCTGCACTTGAAGCTGGCGATACGACTTTTGAAGCTCTATACAAGTTGAATTATGCTCAGGATTGGCAACAATTCCGACAAGCGTTAAGTCTGCATGTGGCACCTTCTTTAAATATCTTGTATGCAGATAAAAACAATAATATAGGTATCAGCGCGGCAGGGAAAATACCGGTCAGAAACAGTAGCTCTTTTGGTATGCTACCGACATCCAGTGATCATTTCTCATGGAATGGTTATCTTGATTGGGCCGATATGCCTTATGAATATAACCCGGCTCGAGGTTTTATTGTTAATGCTAATAATAAAAGTGTCAGTGATGACTATCTTCATTTTATCTCTAACGATTGGGCGGATCCTGCAAGGGCTGAAAGAATAGCCGATCTCATTAATGAAAAGGTAGCGAAGCATGAAAAAATAGATGTCGCTTATGTTGCCAAAATGCAGAATGACCTGTTTGACTTAAGCGCTGAAAGTTTACTCCGAACACTAGCAAGCATCATTCGGGAGCAAGATACTCAAGATGAATTATTAATATCCCTTTATCGCTGGAACCGGGACTTTAGCGAAAAGAGTAATGCCGCCGCGATTTACATGTCATTTTTACGCCATCTTAAATTAAGGTTGTTTAAAGATGAGTTTACTCAATACTATGGCTCGTCTGGGCTTATGGCGCTGACCGAGCAAATCATCAAGGGGCTAGAGATTGATATCGTCAATAGAGCATTAACCGTTGATGCTTTTTGGTGTGATAATGTTGCTACTGCGCAAGAAGAAACTTGCAAAGATATCATATCGCTGGCGCTAAAAGATGTGAGAGACGAATTAACCAAACTGGGCGGCAGTAATATAGACGATTGGCGTTGGCAGCAATTTAGTCGGCGTACCTATAAGCACCAACCTTTTAGTCAGTTCAAGCACTTGGACCATGTTTTTGAAAGAGAAGCTGCGAGCAACGGCTCTGCCAACACTATTAATGTCGCTAGTTATGCCTTCGACGAATCGGAAGGTTATATCCAATCTCTTGGTGCAACCTTTAGGCAAGTTATTGAAATGTCATATGATACTAACCATCTAATGACAAATTCTACCGGACAGTCCGGCAATGTATTCAGCCAGTTTTATGACGATATGCTAAGTTCGTTCGACGTAAATGAGCTACACTCCATGAAGGCCTCCTTAGCCGGGAAACCCATCATCTTGCGGCCTGTTCCTCTCTCACAGTCAAGTCATGTGGAGGGGAAATAATGAAGATCATGAGTGAATTTGGTAAAAATGCCCCTAATAAGGTGTTTATTTCTCTGATGTTAGGTGTAAGTGCAGGGATTCTCTATGTCGGCTTGATCCCCCTGGTGTTGTCGAGCCTGGATGAACTGCCCGGGATCATGTATACCGATTCTGCACCAGCAGAATTATTCGGTTATCAGATTTCTAATCTGCCAATCGCATTCGCTTTTTTCTCTCTTTGTCTGCTGATCTTAATTTTTAGAACTGTATCTCAAATTATGCTGACGGCGGTTTCCCTTAACCTGACGATGAAGGTGAGAGAGAATTTATATCAGCGTGTTAGCAGCTCGCCAATAGATGTCTTGGAAAAGATCGGTTCGCCGCGCATTATCAATACCATGACTATGGATGTCAGAAGGATTGTAGATGGCGCGAGTATGGCGCCCCCAATGCTAGTTAGCTTGGCAACCGTCGCCGGTATGATGTTTTATATCTGGATTGAAAACTCAAAAGTATTCTATTTTGTTTGTTCAGCGTTATTGGTCGGTGTTATCAGCTATCAAATTCCTATTTTTATCGGACGTAAATATATGTTGCGAGCGAGGGAATTAATGGATGAATTACAGGAAGGCTTTCGCGGCGTGATTTTAGGGGCAAAGGAATTAAAGCTGAATAGAAAAAAGAAGGACAACTTTATCAAAGATGAGTTGTTGGCGGTGGAATCAAAAATTGAATCTACCAATATCAGGGCAGAGACCGTATTAACTTCAGCCATGAATTACGGCGACATGATCGGCTTTTTTGCAATTGGTTTGCTGGCATTTGTTTACGTTAACTATGAACAGGTCAGCAATTCAGAGCTCATTGCCATCATCATGATCTTACTTTATATCTCCAGCCCAGTTGGTGCTATTTTGTCAGCTATCCCTGTTTTTATCAGCGCAAATGTGTCCTATAAAAGGATGGAGGAAATTTATGCTGAAATGGTGGACGAAGACAGTTTTGACGAAGAGCTTGAATTGCCTTGCTGGCAGCAGATACAGCTAAAAAATGTAACTTATACCTATAACGACGAGCATGCATTCAAAGCCGGACCTGTTGATTTAACGATTAAAAAAGGGCAGATCACCTTTATTGTCGGCGGTAACGGTTCAGGTAAGTCTACGATAAGTAAAGTTATCACCCAGCATTATTACCCGACTACGGGACATGTCTGTTTTGATGATGTGCAAATCAACAGAAGTAACATCAATAGCTATCGCCAGACGATCTGTTCTATCTATAGCGATTATTATTTATTTAAAACCCTGCATGGCATAGATCTGCAATGCCCGAAAGTGAATGCAAAAATCCATCAATTAATCAAAGATCTGGCTTTAGATGGAAAGATTAAATTTGAAAATGGCAGGTTTTCTACGACTAAATTATCGGATGGCCAGCGTAGACGCCTAGCGTTATTGGTGGCGGTGATGGAAGATAAAGATTTATATGTTTTTGATGAGTGGGCCGCAGATCAGGATGCAGTGTTTAGAAAAGTCTTTTATGAACAAATATTGCCTGAGCTTAAACAGAAAGGAAAAGCAGTGGTTGCTATCAGCCATGACGATCGCTATTTCCATCTTGCCGACCAGATTATTAAATTTGAATCCGGGTTGAGGGTTTGATAAAAAACATACAATCCCACCCTTTATTCTTTTGAATGATTGGTTTATGATTGTTTCTTCTGGGTTATTTTTATGTTAAGTTTGGGTTGTATGGATGATGAACAAATTAGACGTAGTGATGGACTGTAATAAAGTTAAGTCTCTTGTGAGATTTTCTAATAAAACCCCTCGTGTGCTAGTAGCATTTTCCTTACATAACCTCTTCGGCTCACCTGCATATCCAATTAAAAACTTATTCTCTAGGTTTTGTTTGCCAAGTTTCTTTTAACACTTTGGCGTAATTTTCAAGCTAAGCCCTTTTTGTCCCGAAAACCCAGTGCTAGCTTGGCTTAAGCACACTCTGAGCAATAATTATTAAGCATTTATCAATAACATAATTAGAAGAATAAATATGAATAAACCACGGACAAGGCTTCCTTTATCATTACCCCAGTCAGATATCTTTTGGGACCAGCTTAGAAATGAAAATTCTCCAGTTTATAATATTGGCGGCTATATAAAATGCCGTAAGCTGGATCTTGAAAAGATCAACTGGGCTCATGAAAAAGTAATTAATGGCAACGACGCTTTCGGTATTAGAGTAAATTATGACGCTGATGAGGTTTATCAATATATCAGTGACGAACGCGAGACCGACTTGGTCTTTATCGATTTTTCAGTGCACGTTGATGCTTTAGCGAAAGCGAAAAGCTGGCTTCAACAAGTTTTTGAATCCCCTTTACCCTTTATTGATACTTCCCTGTTTAAAACTTGGCTGGTTAAAGTTGAAGAAGATCAATATTGGTATGTTGGTTTTGCACATCATCTCATCATGGATGGTTGGGGTTTCTCCAACTGGGCCAAAGAAATATCCCGTTTATACAATCAGTGTAGCGGCGATGAAGATACGACTATAACGCCCCTAGCTTTAAACACTGTCCTGCTCAAAGATGCAAAGTATCTAAAAAGCCAGCGATATCTCAAAGATAGAGCTTACTGGCAGACTCGGTATCATCAGGATAATAGCAGTATAATTCGGGCCAACTACGCCAGTGAATTTGCTCATTCCCGCGCTTGTCCCAGCCGTCGTTTTGAATTGCCTCTTTCCAGAGATTTTTACCGGCAAATTAAAGGTCTTTCACAAGAGTTCAAAGTAAGTATCTCTCATATTTTTTTGGGCGTTTTGAGCAAATATTTTTTTTCAGCATATTCAGCATCAAGTCTGTGTTTTGGTATTCCGGCACATAACCGGGGAAACTTTGCTGAGAAAAAAATGATAGGTGTGTTTACCGGAGTAAATCCATTTAGCGTGGAGGTTGAACCGGGGCAAACTTTTCGTGACTTGGTCAGCAAAATTGCCAGTCAACAAAAATCTGATTTCAGGCATCAAAAGTATCCTATCAGCCATATAAGCCGTGATTTAGGAATAACGGCACATGGCAATGCCATTTATGAAATTATGTTTAATTTCTTGCAGCTGGATTACAGAGACTTATTCTTTGATTCATACCAGGGCGAATTGAATTATGTCAGCCATAACCATCACAAAACACCGTTGGCTATTACATTATGGGATGGTGGAGCGGAACAGGTTGAGCTTCAGTTCGAGTATTCGTTGGCGTGTTTTGTAGAGCAGGAAATTCAGGTATTATCCGAGCGTATTTTACTTTTATTACAATCTTTCCTTAGCTGCCCAGATACCCTTTTATCAGATGTTGATATCTTGACGCCAGCAGAGAAGGCATTGCTGTTAACCGAAAACCACTACCAAACGGAAAGTTCCCTCAGTTGTTTGTGCATTCATGAGTTTTTTGAAGCCAGAGTGTCACTCCACCCCGAGCAGGAGGCTGTGCTTTGCAATGGCGCTTCTTTAACCTATGACGATTTAAACCGTCGTGCCAACCAGCTAGCCCATTATCTGAAAGTACAGGGGGTGAAGCCCGAGACCTTAGTAGGGGTGTGTGTCGAACGCTCTTTGGATATGGTGGTCGCTATTCTGGCCATCCTCAAGGCTGGCGGCGCTTATCTGCCTTTAGATCCTGACTATCCTGAATCCCGGTTGACCTATATGCTCAGTGACAGCGGTGTAGATATTGTGTTGACACAAAGCCAGGTGCTGGACAGCTTACCGTTTCTTGAGAGTTGGGCCCTGTGTCTGGATGATGCACAGCTAGCAATAAGATTAACGGCCATGCCGTCGGATAATCTGTCGGTATCATCTGTGGGATTATGTGCTGAGCATCTGGCGTATGTGATATATACCTCAGGCTCTACCGGGAAACCCAAGGGGGTTATGGTCGAGCACAGAAACACTGCAGCTCTGTTGGCCTGGGCGTTGGATTTTTATAGCCGAGAAACCTTAGGGTGCGTGCTGGCTTCAACTTCCATGTGCTTCGATCTGTCGATTTTTGAAATATTTGCACCTCTGGCCGCCGGAGGTTCGGTTTTGATAGTTAAGGATATTCTTAACTTCTTTGAGACAGATGCCCTAGACAAGGTTACTTTAGTCAACACGGTGCCTTCGGCGGCTAAGGTTTTACTTTCTGGGAAAAAGCTGCCAGTAAAATTAAAAACGATAAATCTGGCGGGAGAAGCATTAAAGCAAGACTTGGTTGACAGCCTATATCAGGCTGGTTTTAGCTCTGTGTATGACCTATACGGGCCATCAGAAGATACCACCTATTCCACCTATAAATTGCGAACAGCTAAGGGGCGGGCGAGCATAGGCACCGGAATAGCCAATACCCAGCTTTATGTGTTAACGCAATCAGGTCAGCTAGCCCCAAAAGGGGTGAGTGGGGAACTATACATAGGCGGAGCGGGATTAACTCGGGGTTATCTGAACCGGCCAGAACTGAATGATGAAAAGTTTGTTACCAATCCATTTTATGACGGTTTGGGCAGTAACAGCAGTAAACGTTTGTATCGAACAGGGGACCTTGTGCGTTGGCTGCCCAGCGGTGAGCTGGAGTACTTGGGTCGTATTGACCATCAGGTAAAGGTGAGGGGATATCGCATTGAGCTGGGGGAAATTGAACATGTCCTAGAAGAGTGCGATGGGATTAAAGAAGCCGTGGTGCTCGCCCGCGAAGCGGGAGGAAATGACAAGCGCTTGGTAGGCTATCTGGTTGCCACGGGTGCAGATAGTCATGAAGCGCGGTTAATCGAAGAAGCGCGTCAGCATGCGCGTAAAACCTTACCTGACTATATGGTGCCCAGCGCCTTTGTGTTGCTAGAGCATTTGCCGTTAACCGCTAATGGCAAGATCGACCGTAATGCTCTACCAGAGCCTGAAGCAAGCTCCTTAAGCGGTGCGTATGTTGCACCGCAAACCGTGACCGAAAAAACCTTATGCCGGATCTGGCAGGAAATACTGTTGCTTGAACGGGTTGGTATCCAGGACAACTTTTTTGAGTTAGGGGGACATTCCTTGCTGGTCACCAAACTGGTGGCCCGCTGCGGCGAAGCCTTTGAGGTGACTTTGCCGCTGCGGGAGATTTTCAACCAGCCTAAGCTGGCAGCGCTGGCGGCCTTTATCGACAGCTGTGACCGGGGACTGCAAGGTCCGCCACTTCTGCCGGTGTCCCGAGAGCAAGCCTTACCCCTGTCTTATGCACAGCAAAGGCTATGGCTGCTGGATAAAATCGACGGCGGCAGCACCCATTACAATATGCCGGCGGCGTTAAAACTGACTGGCACCCTCAACCAAGACGCCTTGAAGCAGGCCTTTAGCGCTATCGTGGTGCGTCATGAAAGCCTACGTACATGTTTTATTGGCGGCGATGACGGCGAGCCAATCCAGGTGCTCCAAGAAGCGGACACTTTTGATATCCCGTTTACGGACCTATCGACACTAACGACAGGGATCCGCGAGGCTGAAATTGCTGAAGTGATCGCTAAAGAGGCGGTCAGCGCTTTTGACCTGAGCCAGGATTTAATGCTTCGGATGCGACTGCTAAAAGTCTCCGATCTAGAGCATATTTTGCTGGTGACCATGCACCATATCGCTTCAGATGGCTGGTCCATGGGCATATTGGTGAATGAGTTTAGCCAGCTGTATCGCGCTTATGTTCAGGGAGAAGAAGCGTCTCTGGCTCCCTTGGCCATTCAGTATGGCGACTATGCTTACTGGCAGCGCCAATGGCTGCAAGGCGACGTGCTAGAGCAGCAGTTGGACTACTGGCAAAATCAGCTGTCGTACTTGCCTGTGGTGCATAGCCTGCCGTTGGATTATGCCAGACCTATGGTGCAAAGCTTTACCGGTGATGTTCATGCCAGCAGTCTTGATAAAAACGATGTCGCGCGTTTGACGGCCTTGTGTCAATCCCATGGCGCCACCTTGTTTATGGGGCTGCATGCTGCGTTTTCGGTTTTATTATCCCGCTATAGTAACGAGCAGGATATCGTGGTCGGCACGCCGGTGGCGAATCGGGAGCAATCAGAAATTGCCGAGCTAATAGGCTTTTTTGTCAATACGCTGGTGCTGCGCAGCGATTTATCGGGCAGTCCAAGTTTTCATGATTTACTGGGGCAGAGCAAGCGCTGTTTGCTCGATGCCTATGACCATCAGCAGGTGCCGTTTGAACAAATCGTTGACCGTTTGCAGCCCGAGCGCAGCCTGAGTCACAGCCCGCTGTTTCAGGTGATGCTATCGCTGCAAAACAATGATCAGGGCAGCTTATCGTTGCCGGGATTAGAGTTGTCGATGGTGGAAGGCGGCGGACAAACCGCGAAGTTCGATCTGACCCTGAATATGGCAGAGGAGGCCGGTGGCCTCGGGCTCTATTGGGAGTTTAATACGGCTGTCTTTAAAGACGAGACGATAGTGCGTATGGCGGAGCACTTTGAGGTGTTGCTGAGCGCCCTGTTGCAGTCACCTGAGCGAGATGTGTTCAGTCATGAATTGGTGACCAGCCGGGAGCGTGAACAGCTGCTTGAAAGCAGTCAGGATATTGAGTGCTTAACCCCGTCAAGGAGCTGCCTGCATGAATTATTTGAAGAGCAGGCAGCGCGCCACCCGGAGAAAATAGCCCTAGTATATGAAGCAAGCCGTCTTAGTTATGGCGAGTTAAACCGCCGCGCCAACCAATTGGCTCGCTACCTGACAGCACAGGGAGTGAAGCCGGATACTTTAGTGGGACTTTGCGTTGAGCGCTCGCTGGAGACGGTGGTCGGTATGTTGGCTATTCTCAAGGCAGGCGGGGCCTATGTACCGCTTGACCCAGCCAATCCACAGTCCCGCCTGACGTATATGCTTGAAGACAGCGGTGTGCAAACCGTGCTGACTTCACAAGCGGTGCTGGCGCAATTACCGGTGTTGGCGGATAAGGCCCTGTGTCTGGATGACGAAGCCGTACAGGCACAGTTGTCGGACATGTCGGTGCAGAACCTGTCAGTATCTTCGCTGGGCCTTGCGTCCCATCATCTGGCTTATGTTATTTATACCTCAGGCTCTACCGGGCAACCTAAAGGGGTGCTGGTACAGCATAACAATGTGACCCGCCTACTAGGCACCTCACAAGCGCATTTTGACTTTAGTGAAGCTGATGTCTGGACCCTGTTCCATTCCTACGCCTTTGACTTCTCGGTGTGGGAGATTTGGGGAGCGTTGGCCTATGGCGGACGTTTAGTGATAGTGCCTTACTGGGTATCGCGCTCGAGCGGAGATTTCTACCAGTTGTTGGTGCAGGAAAAAGTGACGGTCTTAAACCAGACCCCGAGCGCCTTTAACCTGTTGATTGCCGAAGACAGCCGTCGGGATGAACCACTGGCGCTGCGCTATGTGGTTTTTGGCGGGGAAGCCCTGAATTTCACTCAGCTTAAACCTTGGGTGGCGCGCCATGGCGATAACACCCCAGAGTTGGTCAATATGTATGGGATCACCGAAACCACAGTGCATGTTACCTATCGACGTATTCGGGAACAAGATCTGACGCAAGGTCGGGGTGCGAGCCTGATAGGTAAGCCACTGGCAGATCTGGATATTCTGTTGTTGAATGAAAAACAAGTGCTGGTACCGGACGGTATTGGTGGTGAAATGTATGTCAGCGGCCACGGGGTTAGCCGGGGTTACTTAAATCGGGAAGAGTTGAGTGCTGAGCGTTTTGTGTGTTTACCGGGACAGGGTGTGAAACGCTTTTACCGCACCGGCGATCTGGCGCGCCGACAGGAGGGAGGTGAGCTTGAATATTTGGGACGAATAGATCACCAGGTGAAGGTACGGGGCTTTCGTATAGAGCTGGGTGAAATAGAGCATGCTCTAGCAACTCATAGTGACATTCAGGAAGCCCTAGTGTTGGCTCGGGACAATGGAGAAAACAACAGCCAGCTGGTCGCTTATCTAGTGGTTGACGACAGTGAAAGGGAAACAGGGGCCTTGATAGAGGATGTTAAGGGGCATATTCGTCAGGCTTTACCGGAGTACATGGTGCCGTCGGCGTATATGATACTGGAAGCTTTGCCGTTGACAGCGAATGGTAAAGTCAATGCTAAGGCACTGCCGGAGCCAGATATTGGATTATCCAGGGCGGAGTATGTAGCCCCTAAATCGGATACGGAACGGGCGTTATGCAGCATTTGGCAGCAAGTGCTGGAGGTGGAACGAGTCGGAATTATGGATAACTTTTTCCAGTTAGGCGGCCATTCCTTATTAGCGACTAAACTGGTGGCCAGAATTAATGAAACTTTTGATATCTCATTGCCGTTGCGTGAGGTTATCAGCCGACCCATATTGGCTGAGCTTGCAGCTGTTTTATCCGGTTATGAGCGCGATCCAAATCGGCTGCAACTAACACCTGTTTGCCGAGAGCTTGCTTTACCCCTGTCTTATGCACAGCAAAGGTTATGGTTACTGGACCGGATCGACGGCGGAAGTGCCCATTATAATATGTCGGGTGCTCTGAGGCTGGAGGGTAAATTAAATGTTCAGGCGCTGGAGCGGGCTTTTTTCACTGTGGTCCAGCGCCATGAAAGCTTGCGCACTCGTTTTATTTCAATGGGAGATGGCGATCCGCGGCAAGAGATTCAGGAGAATTTTACTTTCCATGTACCAGTAACCGATTTATCCACTTTTACGGCAGGGGAGCAGCAAGTACAACTTGCTGTTGCGGTTTCTGCTGAAGCTTCACGAACTTTTGATCTAAGCCAGGAACTTATGCTGCGGGCGCAGTTGCTTAAGCTTTCTTCTCGGGAGCATATTGTGCTGGTAACTATGCATCATATTGCCTCAGACGGCTGGTCTATGGGTATATTAGTGAATGAGTTTAGCCGTTTATATCGTGCTTATGTACAGGGAGAAGATAATCCCCTAATACCACTTGCCATCCAGTATGGCGATTACGCCCACTGGCAACGTAACTATCTGCAGGGACCTAGACTGGATGAACAGTTGGCTTTTTGGCAAGACCGGTTAGCGGGCTTGCCTGTGGTCCATAATCTGCCGCTTGATCGCCCCAGAGCTGCGAGGCAGAGTTTTGCCGGCAATGTGCATTACTCTAGTGTGGATAAAGCCTGCCTGAGAAAATTAATGCAATTATGCCAGGCCCAGGGCGCAACCTTATTTATGGGGCTGCATGCCTCATTTTCCGTGCTTTTGTCACGGTACAGCAATGAAAATGACATAGTGGTAGGCACGCCAGTAGCCAATCGGGAGCAGTTGGAAGTAGCAGATTTGATCGGCTTCTTTGTTAATACCCTGGTACTGCGCAGTGACACGTCTGGCAATCCGGGCTTTCGGGAGCTGCTGGCGCAAAGTAAACAGATGTTGCTGGATGCTTATGCTCACCAACAAGTGCCTTTTGAGCTTTTAGTAGAGAGACTACAGCCGGAGCGTAATCTGAGTCATATGCCTTTATTCCAGGTAATGCTGGCCTTACAAAACAATGATGGAGGCAGTCTGTCCCTACCCGGATTAACCTTATCGGCTATGGAAGATCAAGGGGTAGGTACCGCCAAGTTTGATTTAACTTTAAATGTGATTGAAAGTGAGCAGGGGCTGCAACTTAAATGGGGCTTTAATATCGATCTCTTTGATATAGAGACCATAAAGCAGATGGCCGGTCATTTTGAAACTTTATTGCTCGCCATGGTGCAGTCGCCGGAGAAGGACGTTTTCGCCCATGAACTGGTCACCGGACAAGAGCGCCGTCTGCTCCTCAATGCTGGCAAAGACAGGGTATCGAGTGTTGTTCCACAGCTGTGCATTCATGAATTATTTGAAGCACAAGCTGCGTCGCAGCCAAATAAAATCGCCCTGATAACGCAAGAGGGTAGTCTGAATTATGGCGAGCTTAACCGCCGTGCCAACCAACTCGCCCATCACCTTAAGCTGCAAGGGGTGAAACCGGATACCTTAGTTGGTCTTTGTGTCGATCGCTCTATGGATATGGTTATCGGTATATTGGCGATCCTCAAAGCTGGGGGTGCTTATGTGCCGTTTGATCCGAGCTATCCTGAATCACGCCTACTTTATATGCTTAAGGATAGCGGTGTGGATACCGTATTGACCCAAGAGCGGGTCTTGGCTGACTTGCCTTCATTGGCTGCGCACGCCCTATGTCTGGATAAAGAGTCAGTGCAAACCGAGCTTGTAAATATGTCGGAAGATAACCTGCCTGTATCTTCGCTGGGACTAACTGCTTCTCATCTAGCCTATGTCATTTATACTTCAGGCTCGACCGGACAAGCTAAAGGGGTCTTGATCGAGCATCAGGGAATTGTCAATCTTGCCGCAGAAATACAGAGGATGGATATAGTGCCGGAAGGTGCTTGTTGGGGGTTAAACGCTTCTTATGCCTTTGATTCTTCGGTTAAGGGTCTATCCCAGTTGATGTCGGGTGTGCCGTTGCGTATTTTACCCAGATATGCCGATCAGGAGTCACAAACTATAGGGAGAACCTTTGGACAGTGCGGTGTTCTCGACTGTACTCCGTTAATGGTGGAAGCCTGGTTTGATTTGGGTCTAGAGAGTACTTTACCTAACTTAATCATTGGCGGCGAAGCTATTTCTCCCCAGTTATGGGCCAGACTATGTGACTGGCAACAGCAGTATCAACGCAAGGCGGTGAATGTATACGGTCCAACAGAATGTAGCGTTAACACCCATTGGACGCCGATATCCGGCGACTTGCCCCATATTGGATATCCGCTGGGTAATGTTCGGGCATTGATCCTGAATGAAAATACCTTAGCGCCAGGTGGCGTGCCGGGTGAACTATGTATTGGTGGTATCGGGTTGGCTCGGGGTTATCTGAACCAGGATAAGCTGACGGCTGAAAAATTTATCACCAACCCTTATTTTAATGAACAAGACAACAATAGTTGCCAGCGTCTGTACCGCACCGGAGATTTGGTGCGTCGCTTGGCAGATGGCCGTCTTGAATTTATCGGCCGTACCGATCATCAGGTGAAAATCCGGGGCTTTCGCATCGAGCCGGCTGAAATAGAACATGTCTTGGCAGATTTTAGCCGTGTCAAGGAAGCCGTCGTACTTGCCCGTGACGCAGGGGAAAAGGGGAAGCACCTGGTGGGCTACCTGCTTGCCGAAGATGCCGAAAGCGATAAGAGTGGCCTGATTGAAGCAGTGCGCCAGCATGTAGGTAAACTTTTACCTGAATATATGGTGCCTTCGGATTTTGTGGTACTGGAGTCTTTCCCCTTAACCGCCAACGGCAAGTTTGATCGCAATGCTTTACCTGAGCCGAGCAATGAAATGTCAGACGACGGCTTCAGCGCCCCGCAAACCGAAGGAGAAAAAGCCTTAAGCGTTATCTGGCAAGAGCTGCTGGGGCTTGAACGGATTGCCCTCACGGACAACTTTTTTGAATTGGGAGGGCACTCACTGCTGGCCACTAAGTTGGTGGCTCGGGTTAGCGAGTCATTCGATGTGAAAATTAAATTGCGGGATATTTTTAAACAGCCTGTTCTGGCGAGCCTGGCAGAATTTATATCAGCTCAAAAGCAGGGGAAGAATCATCCGCCTTTGATACAGGTTTCCCGGACTCAGGCGTTGCCCCTGTCTTTTGCCCAACAAAGGCTATGGTTGTTAGATCAAATCGACGGTGGCAGCGCCCATTATAATATGCCGGCGGCGTTAAAACTGACCGGTACCCTCAATGAGGACGCTCTGCAACAGGCGATTACCACTATCCTGTTACGTCATGAAAGCCTGCGCACCTATTTTGTTGCCGGCGACGATGGTGAACCGATACAACTGATCCGTGAGTTAGACAGCTTTGAGGTGGCGCTGACGGATCTGTCCGCCCTTTCGCAGCAAGCGCTACAGACCCGAATAGCCGAAGCCGTTTCAACGGAAGCTGGGAAACGGTTTGATCTGACACGGGATTTGATGTTGCGGGCGCAGCTGCTGAAAATTTCAGCTAAAGAGCATATCTTGCTAGTGACCATGCATCATATCGCTTCCGATGGCTGGTCCCGGGAGATCTTAGTCAATGAATTTAGCCGTTTATATACGGCCTATGCCCAAGGGCAGGACAACCCTCTGCCGCCGCTGGCGATCCAGTACGGCGATTATGCCCACTGGCAGCGCAACTACTTGCAGGGAGCTGTGCTGAATGAACAGCTGGCTTACTGGAAAAAACAGCTTGCTGACTTGCCGGTGCTGCACAGCCTGCCGCTAGATCACCCCAGACCGGCGGTGCAAAGCTTTGCCGGTAATCTCTATGTCTCAAGGATAGAACAAGCGACACACCAGCGCTTGATGGCCATGTGCCAAGAACGAGGCGCCACGTTGTTTATGGGATTGCATGCCGTTTTTTCTGTGTTATTAGCCCGCTACAGCAATGAGCAGGATATCGTTGTCGGCACGCCAGTGGCAAACCGGGAGCAGGTGGAAGTAGCCGGTTTGATCGGTTTCTTCGTCAATACTCTGGTGCTGCGGAGTAACTTATCTGATAACCCGAGTTTTCATGCGCTGTTAGAACAAAGTAAAAACATGCTGCTTGACGCTTATGCCCATCAGCAAGTGCCGTTTGAACAAATCGTCGAACGCTTGCAACCCGAGCGTAGCTTGAGCCACAGCCCGTTATTCCAGGTGATGATTGCCCTGCAAAACAATGAAACGGGTCATTTATCGCTGCCGGGACTTGAGCTTTCTGAAGTTCAAAAACAGGGGCCGGGGATCGCCCAATTTGATCTGACCCTGAATATCTCAGAAGCAGCAGACGGCCTGATACTAGCCTGGGAATATAATACTGATTTGTTTGAGGCTCAAACCATCGAACGTATGGCGGGACATTTTGAGGTTTTGTTGTCCTCCCTTTTAACGTCCCCTGAATTGGATGTTTATGCCCATGAATTAGTGACGCCACAGGAGCGTGAGCAGTTACTGGATACCTGGAACGATACCGCAGCTAAGTACCGCTCGGAGCTGTGTCTGCATGAATTATTTGAACGTCAGGTCGATACCCATCCAAAGAAAACCGCCCTGATCTGTGAAGAGACAAGTCTCAGTTATGAGACGTTGAACCGCCGCGCCAACCAGCTGGCCCATTACCTGAAAGCACAAGGGGTGAAGCCGGATACCTTAGTGGGACTTAGCGTCGAACGTTCAGTGGACATGGTGATTGCCATTTTGGCCATCCTCAAGGCTGGCGGCGCTTATGTGCCTTTAGATCCCAGCTACCCGCAAACGCGGCTGAGGCATATGCTCAGCGACAGTGGCGTCACGTTAGTGCTGACGCAGCACAGTGTTCGGGAGCAACTACCTGACTGTTGCGGACAGGTGTTGTGCCTGGACGATGGTGCACTGCAGGAGGCGCTGACGAAGATGGCGACGGATAACCTGCCGGTATCTTCGCTGGGACTGGCGCCCCGTCATCTGGCGTATGTTATCTATACCTCGGGCTCTACCGGGCAACCTAAGGGGATCATGGTGCAGCATCAGGCGATGCTTGTGCGCCAGGATGGCTGGAACCGGGTGTTTGACTTGGAAAAGCGCCCGCCTGTGGTATTACAAATGGCGGGACTGTCAGTCGATATCCTGCTTGGCGATATGATGAAAGCTCTCGGCTGCGGCGGACGGCTGGAAATTTGCCCGAAAGAGGTACTGCTTTCGCCGGATAAGCTGTATCAGATGATCCAAAGCCGGGAGATCACCTATGGCGACTTTGTTCCGGCGGTGATCCGCGCTTTGACGGATCATTTGCTTGAAAGCGGGCAAAAGCTGGATGCGATGGCGTATATTTCAGTGGGCTGTGAGGCCTGGTACGGACGGGATCTGCGGCGTTTAAAAAGGGTTATCGGGGAAAATACAGAATGTTTTAACCTTTACGGGCAGACAGAATCGGTGATAGATGCCAGTTACTGCCGTGCCACGGAGCTGGTGTTAGCGGATGTGGACACGGTGCCAGTGGGGCAGCCGCTGGCCAATACCGGGTTGTATGTACTTAACGAGCAACAACAATTGCAGCCTTATGGTGTTGCAGGGGAATTGTGCGTTGGCGGTAAAGGACTGGCATTAGGTTATGCCGGACGTGCGGGGTTAACGGCAGAGAAGTTTTTGGCACATCCTTTTACAGAGGAAGTGGGGCAAGGTTTATACCGCACCGGCGATCAGGCGGTGCGGCGGGCGGACGGCAGTCTACATTTTGTCGGCAGGGATGATGAGCAGGTAAAAATCCGTGGCTTCAGGGTTGAGGTAAAAGAAGTCGAAGGCAGATTGCTGGCACTGGAAGCGGTAAAAGCGGCGCTAGTGTTAGCGCGGCAGGACGAGGGGCAGCACAAACGGTTGGTGGGATATTTATTATTCGAACCAGGGCAAAGCTGCTCGCTGGCGGCGCTTGCCGAGCATATGCGGGCGGGGCTGCCGGATTATATGGTGCCTTCGGCCTTTGTGGTGTTGGAGTCTTTTCCGTTGACGGCCAACGGCACGGTTGACCGTAAGGCGCTGCCGGCGCCGGAAGGGGATGTATTAGGCGGCGAGTATATTGCGCCGCGCACTGAAACAGAAAAAACCTTATGCCGGATCTGGCAGGAGGTGCTGGGGCTTGAGCGGGTTGGTATTTCAGACAACTTCTTTGATCTGGGTGGGCACTCCCTGCTGGTTACTAAACTGGTGGCCCGTATTGGTGAAGCTTTTGAGGTCACACTGGCGCTGCGGAAGGTCTTTGAGCAGCCGAGGTTAATGGATCTGGCGGCTTTATTGTCCGGTGAGCACTCAGGTGGTATGCGTCCGCCGTTAACTGCGGTTTCCCGGGAGCAGGCTTTGCCTTTATCTTTTGCCCAGCAAAGGTTGTGGCTGCTGGATAAAATAGACGGCGGCAGTGTCCATTACAATATGCCTGCGGCGTTAAGATTAACGGGTAGTCTGAACAGTCAGGCGCTGCAGCAGGCCTTTAGTACAATTGTAGGACGTCATGAAAGCCTACGGACTTGCTTTGTTGTCGGCGATGACGGCGAGCCAGTTCAGGTGATTAATACGCCGCAGGCGTTTGAAGTGCCGCTTACGGATTTGTCTGTGCTGCCTGAAACCGTGCAACAAACACAGATTGATGAAGCTGTTGCCAAAGAGGCGGCCGCGGCCTTTGAGCTGAGCCGAGATTTAATGCTGCGGGCGCACTTGCTTAAAGTTGCCGAGCAGGAACATATTTTGCTGGTGACCATGCACCATATCGCCTCGGACGGTTGGTCGATGGGTATACTGGTGAATGAATTTAGCAGCCTGTATACGGCTTATGCCAAAGGGCAGGAAAATCCGCTGGCGCCTCTGGCGATCCAGTACGGCGATTATGCTTACTGGCAGCGCAACTGGTTACAAGGAGCGGTGCTGGATGAACAGCTAGGGTACTGGGAAAAGCAGCTTGCCGGCTTACCAGTGGTGCATGCGTTGCCATTAGATCACGCCAGACCTGCGGTGCAGAGCTTTGCAGGTGCTTTCCATATCACTCATATCAATAAAAGTACTTATAAGGCTTTGACTGGCTTGTGTCAGGCGCAGGGGGCCACTTTGTTTATGGGACTGCATGCTGCATTTTCGGTGTTGCTGTCCCGTTACAGTAATGAACAAGATATTGTTATTGGCACGCCGGTGGCGAACAGAGAGCAGGTAGAAGTGGCTGGTTTGATAGGTTTCTTCGTCAATACCTTAGTGCTGCGGAGCAACTTATCCGGTAAGCCGAGTTTCCAGGCGCTGCTAGAGCAAAGTAAAAACATGCTGCTGGACGGTTATGCCCATCAGCAGGTGCCGTTTGAACAAATTGTTGAACGTTTGCAGCCGGAGCGGAGCTTGAGTCACAGCCCGTTATTCCAAGTGATGCTGGCGCTACAAAACAATGACGACGGTCAGTTGTCCTTGCCGGGCATAGAATTGACGACATTAGGGGGCGCTGGCGGTAAAAATGCCAAATTTGACTTAACGCTGAATTTGGTTGAAGAGGAAGACGGCCAGACCTTGAGCTGGGTGTTTAATACCGATTTGTTTGAGCGCGACACAATAGCGCGTATGGCGGAGCATTTTGAGGTCTTGTTATCCGCTCTGGTACAGGCACCTGAGCAGGATGTCTTTAGCCATGAGCTGGCGACGGCGCAGGAGCGGGAACAGTTACTTGGGCGCTGGAATAATACCGAGGCAGAAGTCCCATTGGAGTACTGTCTCCATGAACTCTTTGCGGAGCAGGCTGATCGTTTTTCGAAGAAAGCCGCTCTAGTCTGTGATGGCATGAGCCTTAGTTACGGTGAGTTAAACCGCCGCGCGAATCAGTTGGCCCATTACCTGAAAGCGCAGGGGGTGAAAGCGCAGACGTTAGTCGGGCTTTGTGTTGAACGCTCGGTGGATATGGTGGTAGGCATTCTGGGGATCCTCAAAGCTGGTGGGGCCTATGTGCCGCTTGACCCGGCTTATCCGCAGGCACGACTGGCCTATATGCTTAGCGACACGAACGTCGCTCTGGTACTGGCCCAGCAAAGTGTGCTGAAGCAATTACCTGTATTTGATGGCCAAGTGATATGCCTAGACGATGAAGCATTACAGGCCGAACTGATGACTATGCCAGTACAGAGTCTAATCGTCTCGGGATTAACGCCCTCTCATCTAGCTTATGTGATTTATACTTCAGGTTCTACTGGGCAGCCCAAAGGGGTAATGGTAGCGCATGAGTCGGTGACTGCTTTTGCTGTGAATAACCGCTATGTGGCGGTGTCCGAGGTTGAGCATGTAGCCAGCCTATCGTCTTATGCCTTTGACGGTTTTGTGTTTGATTTATTCTTTTCGCTGTTAAATGGTAAGACCGTGAGCCTGCTTGGGAAGAATCATATTTTAGATAGCGGGTCATTTAAATCGGCATTAACGGCCAATGGTATAGATACCTTTTTCACCACAACCGCATTATTTAACCAAATGATCCTCAATGACACCTTAGGGGATAGCGGGGTGAAAAACGTCTTGTTTGGTGGTGAAAAGGCGGATCCCGGCTTGGTTGAAAGGGCAGTTCAGCGCTATCCAAGCATTGCCTTTACTCATGTGTACGGGCCGACGGAAACCACGGTTTTTGCTTCAGCCCATCATTTTGGCGATGAAGTGGACCCGGCGATCCCGATAGGAAAGCCTTTGCACAACAAGCAATGTTATGTGCTCGATGCTGCCTTGAACCCTGTGCCGGTGGGCGTAGTCGGAGAGCTATATATAGGGGGACTGGGATTAGCCCGAGGTTACCTGAACCGTCCAGCATTGACGGCAGAGAAGTTTGTTATCAATCCTTTTTATGATGAAAAGAACAGCCGCAGCAGTAAACAGCTCTATCGCACAGGGGATTTGGTGCGCTGGCTGGCGAATGGCTCTTTAGTCTTTATAGCGCGAGCGGATCACCAGGTGAAGGTGCGGGGATTTCGGATTGAATTGGGGGAAATTGAGCATGCACTGACAGGGCAGAGTGAGATCAAAGAAGCCGTGGTGCTTGCTCGTGAAATCGGTGATAACAATACACAGCTGGTGGCCTACCTGGTGAGTAGTGAAGCAGGGCAGCAGGATGCGGAATTGATTGAGCAAGTACGTGGGCATTTACGCCAGGTATTACCAGATTATATGGTGCCGGCGGCTTTTGTTGTCTTGGATGCTTTACCGCTAAGTGCCAACGGCAAAGTAAACCGTCATGCGTTGCCGGAGCCGGATATGGAGGCTTTAAGGGCAGAGTATATCGCTCCGCAAACGGAGACGGAAATACGCCTGAGTGAAATTTGGCAGCAGGTGCTGGGTTTAGAAAAAGTAGGTATCACCGATAGCTTCTTTGAGCTTGGCGGCCATTCGCTGTTGGCAACTAAGCTGGTGGCCAGAATTAATGAAACTTTTGCAATTAACTTCCCTATTAAGGTTTTTTTCGAGCACAACACCATAGAAAAGCAGGCAAAACTTATAGGAAACAACTTATTTGATGAAACGCAAATCGTCATACCACAAAGAAATAAGATGATTTCAAATCAGGATGAATTAGAAGAAATAGAACTATGACACTGTTAACCGAATTAAAAGAATTATTAAAAAACGGCATAGAAGTAAAACTGGTTGGCGAGAAACTAAAAGTTGAGGCCATGCCAGGTGCGTTGAAGGCAGAACAAATCGCTCTTCTCAAACAGCAAAAAGAAAATATTCTTCGACTGTTTCATTCCCTGACGATTAAGTCTAATCGGGATTATGAGTTTCTATCTTTTGCCCAGCAAAGGTTATGGTTGTTAGATCAAATCGACGGTGGTAGCCACCAATATAATATGCCGATGGCCTTGAAGCTCAGTGGTGTTTTTGATGAAAGAGCAATGCAACGGGCATTTGCGGACATAATGGAGCGCCATGAAAGCTTGCGTACCTGTTTTGTTGCTGCAGATGATGGTGAGCCTGTACAAATTATCAAGGAGAAAAGCGGTTTTGACGTGCCGCTAACGGACTTGTCGGCACTGCCAAAAGAGGTGCAACAAACACAGATTGATCAAGCCGCTTCCGCCGAAGCCGAAGCCATCTTTGATCTAAGCTGGGATTTTATGGTGAGAGCACGGGTACTTAAATTATCCTCCCAGGAACATATTTTGCTGGTCACCATGCATCATATTGCTTCAGACGGCTGGTCAATGGGGATACTGGTAAACGAGTTCAGTCGTTTGTATAGCGCTTATGTGCAGGGAGAAGAGAGTCCCCTGACGCCACTTGCTATCCAGTATGCCGATTATGCCAACTGGCAGCGGGAATGGCTGCAGTCTAATAAGCTGGACGAGCAACTGGCTTATTGGCAAGATAAACTTTCGGGTTTGCCTGCATTACATAACCTGCCGCTGGATAAGCCTAGGCCTTTAGCTCAAGGTTTTAGTGGTGAAACCTATGTGTCCTGTATTGCTAAAACCGAGTTAGCAAGTTTAAAAAAAATTTGCCAAACCCGAGAGGCAACCTTATTTATGGGGCTACATGCCGCATTTTCTGTGTTGTTGTCTCGTTACAGCAATGAAAAGGATATCGTGGTTGGGACGCCAGTAGCCAACCGTGAACAGATGGAAGTGGCGGATCTGATCGGCTTTTTTGTCAATACCTTAGTACTGCGCTGTGATTTATCCGGTGAGCCCAGATTTTTTGATGTTCTGGCACAAAGCAAACAAATGTTGCTGGATGCCTATGCCCATCAACAGGTCCCTTTTGAGCAGGTGGTCGAACGGCTGCAGCCTGAGCGTAGCCTGAGCCACAGCCCGTTATTCCAGGTGATGCTGGCGCTGCAAAATAATGAACAAGGCAATTTGTCATTACCGGGAATAAGTTTATCTCAGTTAAATTTAAACCAGGGTGACGTGTCACAATTTGATTTAACCTTAAATGTTGCTGAAAAACCGGATGGGTTGACCTTGAGCTGGGTGTTTAATACCGATTTGTTTGAGCGCGACACAATAGCGCGTATGGCGGAGCATTTTGAGGTCTTGTTATCCGCTCTGGTACAGGCACCTGAGCAGGATGTCTTTAGCCATGAGCTGGCGACGGCGCAGGAGCGGGAACAGTTACTTGGGCGCTGGAATAATACCGAGGTAGAAGTACCATTGGAGTACTGTCTCCATGAACTCTTTGCGGAGCAGGCTGATCGTTTTCCGAAGAAAGCCGCTCTAGTCTGTGATGGCATGAGCCTTAGTTACGGTGAGTTAAACCGCCGCGCGAATCAGTTGGCCCATTACCTGAAAGCGCAGGGGGTGAAAGCGCAGGCGTTAGTCGGGCTTTGTGTTGAACGCTCGGTGGATATGGTGGTAGGCATTCTGGGGATCCTCAAAGCTGGTGGGGCCTATGTGCCGCTTGACCCGGCTTATCCGCAGGCACGACTGGCCTATATGCTTAGCGACACGAACGTCGCTCTGGTACTGGCCCAGCAAAGTGTGCTGAAGCAATTACCTGTATTTGATGGCCAAGTGATATGCCTAGACGATGAAGCATTACAGGCCGAACTGATGACTATGCCAGTACAGAGTCTAATCGTCTCGGGATTAACGCCCTCTCATCTAGCTTATGTGATTTATACTTCAGGCTCTACTGGGCAGCCCAAAGGGGTAATGGTAGCGCATGAGTCGGTGACTGCTTTTGCTGTGAATAACCGCTATGTGGCGGTGTCCGAGGTTGAGCATGTAGCCAGCCTATCGTCTTATGCCTTTGACGGTTTTGTGTTTGATTTATTCTTTTCGCTGTTAAATGGTAAGACCGTGAGCCTGCTTGGGAAGAATCATATTTTAGATAGCGGGTCATTTAAATCGGCATTAACGGCCAATGGTATAGATACCTTTTTCACCACAACCGCATTATTTAACCAAATGATCCTCAATGACACCTTAGGGGATAGCGGGGTGAAAAACGTCTTGTTTGGTGGTGAAAAGGCGGATCCCGGCTTGGTTGAAAGGGCTGTTCAGCGCTATCCAAGCATTGCCTTTACTCATGTGTACGGGCCGACGGAAACCACGGTTTTTGCTTCAGCCCATCATTTTGGCGATGAAGTGGACCCGGCGATCCCGATAGGAAAGCCTTTGCACAACAAGCAATGTTATGTGCTCGATGCTGCCTTGAACCCTGTGCCGGTGGGCGTAGTCGGAGAGCTATATATAGGGGGACTGGGATTAGCCCGAGGTTACCTGAACCATCCGGCATTGACGGCAGAGAAGTTTGTTATCAATCCTTTTTATGATGAAAAGAACAGCCGCAGCAGTAAACAGCTCTATCGCACAGGGGATTTGGTGCGCTGGCTGGCGAATGGCTCTTTGGTCTTTATAGCGCGAGCGGATCACCAGGTGAAGGTGCGGGGATTTCGGATTGAATTGGGGGAAATTGAGCATGCACTGACAGGGCAGAGTGAGATCAAAGAAGCCGTGGTACTTGCTCGTGAAATCGGTGACAACAATACACAGCTGGTGGCCTACCTGGTGAGTAGTGAAGCAGGGCAGCAGGATGCGGAATTGATTGAGCAAGTACGTGGGCATTTACGCCAGGTATTACCAGATTATATGGTGCCGGCGGCTTTTGTTGTCTTGGATGCTTTACCGCTAAGTGCCAACGGCAAAGTAAACCGTCATGCGTTGCCGGAGCCGGATATGGAGGCTTTAAGGGCAGAGTATATCGCTCCGCAAACGGAGACGGAAATACGCTTGAGTGAAATTTGGCAGCAGCTACTGGGCATAGCAAGTGTCGGTCTTGGGGATAATTTCTTTGATTTGGGGGGCCACTCCCTGCTGGCCACCAAACTGGCCGCCCGCTGCAGCGAAGCCTTTGAGGTGACTTTGCCGCTGCGGGAGATTTTCAACCAGCCGAAGCTGGCAGCGCTGGCGGCCTTTATCGACAGCTGTGACCGGGGACTGCAAGGTCCGCCACTTCTGCCGGTGTCCCGAGAGCAAGCCTTACCCCTGTCTTATGCACAGCAAAGGCTATGGCTGCTGGATAAAATCGACGGCGGCAGCACCCATTACAATATGCCGGCGGCGTTAAAACTGACTGGCACCCTCAACCAGGACGCCTTGAAGCAGGCCTTTAGCGCTATCGTGGTGCGTCATGAAAGCCTACGTACATGTTTTATTGGCGGCGATGACGGCGAGCCAATCCAGGTGCTCCAAGAAGCGGACACTTTTGATATCCCGTTTACGGACCTATCGACACTAACGACAGGGATCCGCGAGGCTGAAATTGCTGAAGTGATCGCTAAAGAGGCGGTCAGCGCTTTTGACCTGAGCCAGGATTTAATGCTTCGGACGCGACTGCTAAAAGTCTCCGATCTAGAGCATATTTTGCTGGTGACCATGCACCATATCGCTTCAGATGGCTGGTCCATGGGCATATTGGTGAATGAGTTTAGCCAGCTGTATCGCGCTTATGTTCATGGAGAAGAAGCGTCTCTGGCTCCCTTGGCCATTCAGTATGGCGACTATGCTTACTGGCAGCGCCAATGGCTGCAAGGCGACGTGCTAGAGCAGCAGTTGGACTACTGGCAAAATCAGCTGTCGTACTTGCCTGTGGTGCATAGCCTGCGGTTGGATTATGCCAGACCTATGGTGCAAAGCTTTACCGGTGATGTTCATGCCAGCAGTCTTGATAAAAACGATGTCGCGCGTTTGACGGCCTTGTGTCAATCCCATGGCGCCACCTTGTTTATGGGGCTGCATGCTGCGTTTTCGGTTTTATTATCCCGCTATAGTAACGAGCAGGATATCGTGGTCGGCACGCCGGTGGCGAATCGGGAGCAATCAGAAATTGCCGAGCTAATAGGCTTTTTTGTCAATACGCTGGTGCTGCGCAGCGATTTATCGGGCAGTCCAAGTTTTCATGATTTACTGGGGCAGAGCAAGCGCTGTTTGCTCGATGCCTATGACCATCAGCAGGTGCCGTTTGAACAAATCGTTGACCGTTTGCAGCCCGAGCGCAGCCTGAGTCACAGCCCGCTGTTTCAGGTGATGCTATCGCTGCAAAACAATGATCAGGGCAGCTTATCGTTGCCGGGATTAGAGTTGTCGATGGTGGAAGGCGGCGGACAAACCGCGAAGTTCGACCTGACCCTGAATATGGCAGAGGAGGCCGGTGGCCTCGGGCTCTATTGGGAGTTTAATACGGCTGTCTTTAAAGACGAGACGATAGTGCGTATGGCGGAGCACTTTGAGGTGTTGCTGAGCGCCCTGTTGCAGTCACCTGAGCGAGATGTGTTCAGTCATGAATTGGTGACCAGCCGGGAGCGTGAACAGCTGCTTGCAAGCAGTCAGGATATTGAGTGCTTAACCCCGTCAAGGAGCTGCCTGCATGAATTATTTGAAGAGCAGGCAGCGCGCCACCCGGAGAAAATAGCCCTAGTATATGAAGCAAGCCGTCTTAGTTATGGCGAGTTAAACCGCCGCGCCAACCAATTGGCTCGCTACCTGACAGCACAGGGAGTGAAGCCGGATACTTTAGTGGGACTTTGCGTTGAGCGCTCGCTGGAGACGGTGGTCGGTATGTTGGCTATTCTCAAGGCAGGCGGGGCCTATGTACCGCTTGACCCGGCCAATCCACAGTCCCGCCTGACGTATATGCTTGAAGACAGCGGTGTGCAAACCGTGCTGACTTCACAAGCGGTGCTGGCGCAATTACCGGTGTTGGCGGACAAGGCCCTGTGTCTGGATGACGAAGCCGTACAGGCACAGTTGTCGGACATGTCGGTGCAGAACCTGTCAGTATCTTCGCTGGGCCTTGCGTCCCATCATCTGGCTTATGTTATTTATACCTCAGGCTCTACCGGGCAACCTAAAGGGGTGCTGGTACAGCATAACAATGTGACCCGCCTACTAGGCACCTCACAAGCGCATTTTGACTTTAGTGAAGCTGATGTCTGGACCCTGTTCCATTCCTACGCCTTTGACTTCTCGGTGTGGGAGATTTGGGGAGCGTTGGCCTATGGCGGACGTTTAGTGATAGTGCCTTACTGGGTATCGCGCTCGAGCGGAGATTTCTACCAGTTGTTGGTGCAGGAAAAAGTGACGGTCTTAAACCAGACCCCGAGCGCCTTTAACCTGTTGATTGCCGAAGACAGCCGTCGGGATGAACCACTGGCGCTGCGCTATGTGGTTTTTGGCGGGGAAGCCCTGAATTTCACTCAGCTTAAACCTTGGGTGGCGCGCCATGGCGATAACACCCCAGAGTTGGTCAATATGTATGGGATCACCGAAACCACAGTGCATGTTACCTATCGACGTATTCGGGAACAAGATCTGACGCAAGGTCGGGGTGCGAGCCTGATAGGTAAGCCACTGGCAGATCTGGATATTCTGTTGTTGAATGAAAAACAAGTGCTGGTACCGGACGGTATTGGTGGTGAAATGTATGTCAGCGGCCACGGGGTTAGCCGGGGTTACTTAAATCGGGAAGAGTTGAGTGCTGAGCGTTTTGTGTGTTTACCGGGACAGGGTGTGAAACGCTTTTACCGCACCGGCGATCTGGCGCGCCGACAGGAGGGAGGTGAGCTTGAATATTTGGGACGAATAGATCACCAGGTGAAGGTACGGGGCTTTCGTATAGAGCTGGGTGAAATAGAGCATGCTCTAGCAACTCATAGTGACATTCAGGAAGCCCTAGTGTTGGCTCGGGACAATGGAGAAAACAACAGCCAGCTGGTCGCTTATCTAGTGGTTGACGACAGTGAAAGGGAAACAGGGGCCTTGATAGAGGATGTTAAGGGGCATATTCGTCAGGCTTTACCGGAGTACATGGTGCCGTCGGCGTATATGATACTGGAAGCTTTGCCGTTGACAGCGAATGGTAAAGTCAATGCTAAGGCACTGCCGGAGCCAGATATTGGATTATCCAGGGCGGAGTATGTAGCCCCTAAATCGGATACGGAACGGGCGTTATGCAGCATTTGGCAGCAAGTGCTGGAGGTGGAACGAGTCGGAATTATGGATAACTTTTTCCAGTTAGGCGGCCATTCCTTATTAGCGACTAAGTTGGTGGTTCGGATCAACAGTGAGTTAAATGCAAACATACAGGTAAAAGATATCTTTGCCTTAAGCACGGTGCGGGAATTATCCCGATCCCTAGCAATCGGTCAGCCTGGCATTGTTCAGCAGCAGTTGGAGCAGGGATTACAAGAGATAGATAAATTCAGACATAATATTGAAAACCATGCTGTTTTGAAGCAGCAGTTGCCAGACGATTGTGAAACCTTATTTCCGCTAAGTGCTATTCAGCAAAGTATGGTCTATTTCGCCCAGACCCAACCTGAAGTGCCTATCTATCATGATCAATTTCCTTTTGTACTGGAATGGGTGGACTTTGATTTAGCGCTCTTCAATCAGGCGTTCGAATATATATGTCAGGCACACTCTATTTTAAGAACGAGCTTTGCCGTTAATGGTTTTGATGAGCCGGTGCAATTTGTACATAGGAAATCACAGTTAAATATCGGCATCGAGGACATATCCGATGCTGCGCCAGACATTCAAAAGCAACAGATAGAGGACTATTGTCGGAAAGATCTAAATAATAAGTTTACTTTCAAAGTCAACGAGTTGTTATGGAGGGTGAAGCTTTTCTCCCTAAGCTCAGGCCGAGTATGTATTATCCTGACAGTACAGCATGCTATTTTGGACGGGTGGAGTTTAAATCTTATGGTGTCTGAACTCTTGGCTAATTATGCCCGCTTGAAAGATGGTCACCGGGACTTGATCCCAGCGCCTGAGTCCACTTACCGGGATTATGTCGCGATTAACTTGTATCGTAGCTGCTCCGATCAGACACAGGTCTTCTGGAAAGACTACTTACAAAATTATAACCGCATGAAGTTACCTTTTAATTATGCCGGTAAGCCGATTTCAAGCTCTAAAATGATGACGGCGGTCAAAGGTGAGGTCGATGCCTCATTGCTGCGTAAATTGCAGCAGCTGACGCAGAGTAAAGGTTATACGATAAAAGAAATCTGTTTGGCCGCACATGTGTATCTATTGTCCCTGATTACCGGAGACTCGGAAATCCTGACTGGTGTTGTGACCCATAACCGGCCCGAGATCAAGGATACCGACAGAGTTCTTGGCTGTTTTCTTAATACTATTCCACTGCGTTTAAGTGCACATACTTCAATTAATAAACATGTATTAATTACCCAAGTTCGGGATTTTCTTCGCCAGGTCAAAGCGCATGAAATTTTCCTGGCAGATATCGCCAGGCTAGCCGGGGAAAATGATGCAAACGGCAATCCCTTGTTTGATGTCATTTTCAATTTCACCGACTTTCCTGAGCTGATGCCGGCTGCAGAAAGCAATATGTTAATTAACTCTGAGAAGGAATTGTTTGCCATCAATGGCTCTGAGATGACCAATACCAAGTTCGATCTGGAAGTGCATAAAAATGGTCAGCATGGCATGGCGATACAGATAAAGTATAGTGAAGAATATTTTGATGCCAAAGAAGTAGAGCTTGCCCTAAATCTCTACCTACAGATACTAGAGTTGATGGCGAGCAGTGAAGCACAGTTGTGCTCAACGGATTTAGTGGAATCTGTAGGTACAAAAAACACTCAGTTTAACGAAACCGATAAAGCCTATGCTTATACAAAAACAATGCATGCCTTGTTTGAAGAGCAGGTGGTTAAAGCACCTGATGCAATAGCTTTAAGGCACAATGGTAAGAGTTATAGCTATCAGGAGTTGAACGCTAAAGCGAACCGGATTTCCTGGATGCTGATCGGCAAAGGCATACAATCAGGCGATCATGTGGGTCTGGTGATGTCAAGATCCTTTGACATGATTGCCACCCTGTTAGCTATATTAAAAGCAGGAGCGGTTTATGTGCCTATGGAGCCGGATTATCCCGAGGCAAGAATCCAAGCAATAGAGGAAAGCGCACAGCTGAAACTGGTTATATTTGACAGACCAACGCAAGCCACCAATGCGCATCACCTCTATCTGCAAGAAGAAAATTACGCGACATTTTCAATAGAAAACCCGGGTCTGACAAAAGATGCCGGCGAGCTGGCATATATTATCTATACTTCCGGTTCCACAGGTAAACCTAAGGGGGTCAGGATTGCGCATCATCAGGCGGTAAATCTCATTAGCTGGGTGAACACAGAATTCACTGTCACCTCGTCTGATGTGATGCTTTTTATTACCTCGGTGACCTTTGACCTTTCCGTTTATGACATCTTTGGCACCCTAGCGGCCGGAGGGCGTATTGTGATTGTGGAACAATCACAGTTGCATAATTTTGAAGCTCTTTATGAAATAATAATTACTGAAAAAATCACTTTCTGGGATTCGGTACCCAGTACGTTAAACCATCTGGTCAGCGACCTGGATGAAAGACAAGCCGAGCTCCTTGGGCATCATTTACGCTTGATTTTCTTAAGCGGTGATTGGATCCCAACTATGCTGCCTTCCGCTGCAAAACACTGGTTCCCCAATTCCGAATTTATCAGTTTAGGGGGAGCGACAGAAGGAACCGTCTGGTCTAATTTTTATCGTGTGTCGGGTAAGGTAGAGCATTTAAGCAGTATTCCGTACGGCGTTCCTATTGACAATAACAGGTTCTATATTCTGGATGCACAACAGCAGCCTGTTGTTGAAGGTGTTGTTGGCGAGCTTTATATCGGCGGAGTTGGGGTTGCCTATGGTTACCAGAATGATCCCGTGAAAACCGAACAGGCCTTTTTTGATGATCCCTTTATTGAAACTAATATCAATGGTGAAAGGGCCCGCATGTATAAAACCGGCGACTTAGGACGAATTCTTCCCGACGGCAATATGGAATTGCATGGCCGTACTGATCATCAGATCAAGCTAAGGGGTTATAGAATCGAGCTGAATGAAATAGAGTCGGTGTTAAACCTTCATACTGGTATAAAAGAAGCGCTAGTAAATGTAGTTGAACTAGAAATTAACGGTAAAAAGAATCAATACCTCGTCGGTTATATTGTTTCTAAAAACAATAACAACCTTGAGACAGAGGTGCTCATGTCTTATTTATCTCAATATCTGCCTGAGTATATGGTACCTAAAGTGTTTGTCGATCTGGAGCAACTGCCGTTATCTGTAAACGGGAAAGTCGATCGTAGGGCACTGCCTATTCCTGAAATGGGGATGATTGATGAAGGATATCTCGCTCCCGAAACCGAGACAGAAAAAAGCCTGTGTGACTTGTGGCAGGAAACCCTGCAAGTTGAGCGAGTCGGTATCAAGGATAATTTCTTCTTGCTTGGCGGACACTCTTTATTGGCAACAAAATTAATAGCAAAAATGAATGCCGGATTCGGTGTGACTGTGCCTTTTGCCATACTGTTATCAGAAGCCAATGTCCAAAGTATTGCACAATACATAGATGCCGTAAGTTTAAATGATGCCAACCTCGATACGCTGGCTGAAAATGAAAATGTAGAAGAGGGATTATTCTAATGGTAAGTAATATCATATTAAAGGCAGCCACTAAAGGCATTCACCTCTACCTGAAGGATGGAAACTTAGCCTATAAGGCTCCAGAAGGGGCGCTTACCAAAGAGTTTAAAGAGCTTATCATCGAGAATAAAACGCAGATCATTGCCTCCTTGAAGTTACAGGAGCTAGAAACCTCCTTTGAGTATGCTCAATTAAAGCCTGTGTCGAGAAACGAGAGTTTACCCCTGTCTTTTGCCCAACAAAGGCTATGGTTGTTAGATCAAATCGACGGTGGCAGCGCCCATTATAATATGCCGGCGGCGTTAAAACTGACCGGTACCCTCAATGAGGACGCTCTGCAACAGGCGATTACCACTATCCTGTTACGTCATGAAAGCCTGCGCACCTATTTTGTTGCCGGCGACGATGGTGAACCGATACAACTGATCCGTGAGTTAGACAGCTTTGAGGTGGCGCTGACGGATCTGTCCGCCCTTTCGCAGCAAGCGCTACAGACCCGAATAGCCGAAGCCGTTTCAACGGAAGCTGGGAAGCGGTTTGATCTGACACGGGATTTGATGTTGCGGGCGCAGCTGCTGAAAATTTCAGCTAAAGAGCATATCTTGCTAGTGACCATGCATCATATCGCTTCCGATGGCTGGTCCCAGGAGATCTTGGTCAATGAATTTAGCCGTTTATATACGGCCTATGCCCAAGGGCAGGACAACCCTCTGCCGCCGCTGGCGATCCAGTACGGCGATTATGCCCACTGGCAGCGCAACTACTTGCAGGGAGCTGTGCTGAATGAACAGCTGGCTTACTGGAAAAAACAGCTTGCTGACTTGCCGGTGCTGCACAGCCTGCCGCTAGATCACCCCAGACCGGCAGTGCAAAGCTTTGCCGGTAATCTCTATGTCTCAAGGATAGAACAAGCGACACACCAGCGCTTGATGGCCATGTGCCAAGAACGAGGCGCCACGTTGTTTATGGGATTGCATGCCGTTTTTTCTGTGTTATTAGCCCGCTACAGCAATGAGCAGGATATCGTTGTCGGCACGCCAGTGGCAAACCGGGAGCAGGTGGAAGTAGCCGGTTTGATCGGTTTCTTCGTCAATACTCTGGTGCTGCGGAGTAACTTATCTGATAACCCGAGTTTTCATGCGCTGTTAGAACAAAGTAAAAACATGCTGCTTGACGCTTATGCCCATCAGCAAGTGCCGTTTGAACAAATCGTCGAACGCTTGCAACCCGAGCGTAGCTTGAGCCACAGCCCGTTATTCCAGGTGATGATTGCCCTGCAAAACAATGAAACGGGTCATTTATCGCTGCCGGGACTTGAGCTTTCTGAAGTTCAAAAACAGGGGCCGGGGATCGCCCAATTTGATCTGACCCTGAATATCTCAGAAGCAGCAGACGGCCTGATACTAGCCTGGGAATATAATACTGATTTGTTTGAGGCTCAAACCATCGAACGTATGGCGGGACATTTTGAGGTTTTGTTGTCCTCCCTTTTAACGTCCCCTGAATTGGATGTTTATGCCCATGAATTAGTGACGCCACAGGAGCGTGAGCAGTTACTGGATACCTGGAACGATACCGCAGCTAAGTACCGCTCGGAGCTGTGTCTGCATGAATTATTTGAACGTCAGGTCGATACCCATCCAAAGAAAACCGCCCTGATCTGTGAAGAGACAAGTCTCAGTTATGAGACGTTGAACCGCCGCGCCAACCAGCTGGCCCATTACCTGAAAGCACAAGGGGTGAAGCCGGATACCTTAGTGGGACTTAGCGTCGAACGTTCAGTGGACATGGTGATTGCCATTTTGGCAATCCTCAAGGCTGGCGGCGCTTATGTGCCTTTAGATCCCAGCTACCCGCAAACGCGGCTGAGGCATATGCTCAGCGACAGTGGCGTCACGTTAGTGCTGACGCAGCACAGTGTTCGGGAGCAACTACCTGACTGTTGCGGACAGGTGTTGTGCCTGGACGATGGTGCACTGCAGGAGGCGCTGACGAAGATGGCGGCGGATAACCTGCCGGTATCTTCGCTGGGACTGGCGCCCCGTCATCTGGCGTATGTTATCTATACCTCGGGCTCTACCGGGCAACCTAAGGGGATCATGGTGCAGCATCAGGCGATGCTTGTGCGCCAGGATGGCTGGAACCGGGTGTTTGACTTGGAAAAGCGCCCGCCTGTGGTATTACAAATGGCGGGACTGTCAGTCGATATCCTGCTTGGCGATATGATGAAAGCCCTCGGCTGCGGCGGACGGCTGGAGATTTGCCCGAAAGAGGTACTACTTTCGCCGGATAAGCTGTATCAGATGATCCAAAGCCGGGAGATCACCTATGGCGACTTTGTTCCGGCGGTGATCCGCGCTTTGACGGATCATTTGCTTGAAAGCGGGCAAAAGCTGGATGCGATGGCGTATATTTCAGTGGGCTGTGAGGCCTGGTACGGACGGGATCTGCGGCGTTTAAAAAGGGTTATCGGGGAAAATACAGAATGTTTTAACCTTTACGGGCAGACAGAATCGGTGATAGATGCCAGTTACTGCCGTGCCACGGAGCTGGTGTTAGCGGATGTGGACACGGTGCCAGTGGGGCAGCCGCTGGCCAATACCGGGTTGTATGTGCTTAACGAGCAACAACAATTGCAGCCTTATGGTGTTGCAGGGGAATTGTGCGTTGGCGGTAAAGGACTGGCATTAGGTTATGCCGGACGTGCGGGGTTAACGGCAGAGAAGTTTTTGGCACATCCTTTTACAGAGGAAGTGGGGCAAGGTTTATACCGCACCGGCGATCAGGCGGTGCGGCGGGCGGACGGCAGTCTACATTTTGTCGGCAGGGATGATGAGCAGGTAAAAATCCGTGGCTTCAGGGTTGAGGTAAAAGAAGTCGAAGGCAGATTGTTGGCACTGGAAGCGGTAAAAGCGGCGCTAGTGTTAGCGCGGCAGGACGAGGGGCAGCACAAACGGTTGGTGGGATATTTATTATTCGAACCAGGGCAAAGCTGCTCGCTGGCGGCGCTTGCCGAGCATATGCGGGCGGGGCTGCCGGATTATATGGTGCCTTCGGCCTTTGTGGTGTTGGAGTCTTTTCCGTTGACGGCCAACGGCACGGTTGACCGTAAGGCGCTGCCGGCGCCGGAAGGGGATGTATTAGGCGGCGAGTATATTGCGCCGCGCACTGAAACAGAAAAAACCTTATGCCGGATCTGGCAGGAGGTGCTGGGGCTTGAGCGGGTTGGTATTTCAGACAACTTCTTTGATCTGGGTGGGCACTCCCTGCTGGTTACTAAACTGGTGGCCCGTATTGGTGAAGCTTTTGAGGTCACACTGGCGCTGCGGAAGGTCTTTGAGCAGCCGAGGTTAATGGATCTGGCGGCTTTATTGTCCGGTGAGCACTCAGGTGGTATGCGTCCGCCGTTAACTGCGGTTTCCCGGGAGCAGGCTTTGCCTTTATCTTTTGCCCAGCAAAGGTTGTGGCTGCTGGATAAAATAGACGGCGGCAGTGTCCATTACAATATGCCTGCGGCGTTAAGATTAACGGGTAGTCTGAACAGTCAGGCGCTGCAGCAGGCCTTTAGTACAATTGTAGGACGTCATGAAAGCCTACGGACTTGCTTTGTTGTCGGCGATGACGGCGAGCCAGTTCAGGTGATTAATACGCCGCAGGCGTTTGAAGTGCCGCTTACGGATTTGTCTGTGCTGCCTGAAACCGTGCAACAAACACAGATTGATGAAGCTGTTGCCAAAGAGGCGGCCGCGGCCTTTGAGCTGAGCCGAGATTTAATGCTGCGGGCGCACTTGCTTAAAGTTGCCGAGCAGGAACATATTTTGCTGGTGACCATGCACCATATCGCCTCGGACGGTTGGTCGATGGGTATACTGGTGAATGAATTTAGCAGCCTGTATACGGCTTATGCCAAAGGGCAGGAAAATCCGCTGGCGCCTCTGGCGATCCAGTACGGCGATTATGCTTACTGGCAGCGCAACTGGTTACAAGGAGCGGTGCTGGATGAACAGCTAGGGTACTGGGAAAAGCAGCTTGCCGGTTTACCAGTGGTGCATGCGTTGCCATTAGATCACGCCAGACCTGCGGTGCAGAGCTTTGCAGGTGCTTTCCATATCACTCATATCAATAAAAGTACTTATAAGGCTTTGACTGGCTTGTGTCAGGCGCAGGGGGCCACTTTGTTTATGGGACTGCATGCTGCATTTTCGGTGTTGCTGTCCCGTTACAGTAATGAACAAGATATTGTTATTGGCACGCCGGTGGCGAACAGAGAGCAGGTAGAAGTGGCTGGTTTGATAGGTTTCTTCGTCAATACCTTAGTGCTGCGGAGCGACTTATCCGGTAAGCCGAGTTTCCAGGCGCTGCTAGAGCAAAGTAAAAACATGCTGCTGGACGGTTATGCCCATCAGCAGGTGCCGTTTGAACAAATTGTTGAACGTTTGCAGCCGGAGCGGAGCTTGAGTCACAGCCCGTTATTCCAAGTGATGCTGGCGCTACAAAACAATGACGACGGTCAGTTATCCTTGCCGGATCTCAACCTCTCTATAGTGGAGGCTCGGGAAGGGGAAAGTGCAAAGTATGATTTAACGCTAAATGTGGTTGAAAGTGAGGATGGCCTAGGTTTAGGGTGGGGCTATAATACCGCTTTGTTTGAGCGCGACACAATAGCGCGTATGGCGGAGCATTTTGAGGTCTTGTTATCCGCTCTGGTACAGGCACCTGAGCAGGATGTCTTTAGCCATGAGCTGGCGACGGCGCAGGAGCGGGAACAGTTACTTGGGCGCTGGAATGATACCGAGGCAGAAGTACCATTGGAGTACTGTCTCCATGAACTCTTTGCGGAGCAGGCTGATCGTTTTTCGAAGAAAACCGCTCTAGTCTGTGATGGTATCAGTCTTAGTTACGGTGAGTTAAACCGCCGCGCGAATCAGTTGGCCCATTACCTGAAAGCGCAGGGGGTGAAAGCGCAGACGTTAGTCGGGCTTTGTGTTGAACGCTCGGTGGATATGGTGGTAGGCATTCTGGGGATCCTCAAAGCTGGTGGGGCCTATGTGCCGCTTGACCCGGCTTATCCGCAGGCACGACTGACCTATATGCTTAGGGACAGCGGCGTCAAATTGGTTCTAAGCCAATCATGGCTGACACTGCCTCAGGAGCAGGCTGTAGAGACCCTTTATCTGGATAAAGAGGATATCTTTGCCGAGCAGGCACAAGACAATCCAGAGATTATTGGTGATGTGGGGCCTAAGAGCGCTGTCTATATGATTTATACCTCAGGTTCAACTGGGCGGCCTAAAGGGGTAGTTATCGAGCAAAGGAATTTGTTGAACTTCCGCCAGGTTTTTGAACATCAGCTTGAACAGCTGGATGCGCAAAAGAGCAACTGGTTGTGGCACGGCAGCTTTGCTTTTGATGCCTCGGTTAAAGGGATCCTAGCCCTGTGCTCAGGCAATACCCTAGTGGTTGCAAGTGAGCGAGAAGCCTTGGAACCGTCGCAACTGCTAGCTCTGACGGCGCAACATGATATTCAAGTATTGAACCTGACACCGGCACTGGTTCCGGTGATGCTGGATTGCTTGGAGCAGGGAGATAGGGGCCATTTGCACCTGATGATAGGCGGGGAAGCGTTAGGTAAAGCGTTATGGGACAGGGTAGCGGCCTACGGGGCTCGTCATGACCGCCAAGCGCTGAATCTATACGGCCCGACAGAAACCACCATTAATGCCTCTTATGCTGTAATTGACGGGGAAGTGATGCCTCATATCGGCAAGCCTGTGGCCAATACCCAGTTTTATGTGATGGACAGTCGCCAGCAGCTGGTGCCGACTGGGGTGGTGGGTGAGCTTTATATCGGGGGTGCGGGTGTTGCCCGCGGCTACCTGAACAGAGATGAGCTGACAGCGGAGAAATTTGTGGCCAACCCTTATTTTGATGCTAAGGACAGCAACAGCTGCCGGCGTTTATATCGCAGTGGCGACTTAGTGCGCTGGCGGGCAGATGGGGAGTTGGAATTTATTGGCCGTATCGACCATCAGGTGAAGGTGCGTGGTTTACGTATCGAGCTGGGTGAAATAGAACAGTGCTTGGTGGAAGATGCAGGAGTCAGGGAAGCAGCGGTGCTTGCCCGCGAAGCAGGAAATAATGACAACCGCTTGGTGGCCTACCTGGTCCCGGGTGAGAGCCTGAAGGATGAAGCAGCCTTTATCGAGGCGGTGCGTGAACAGCTGCGTAAGGCGCTGCCTGATTATATGGTGCCGGCGGCTTTTGTTGTTCTTGAGGCTTTGCCGTTAACGGTCAACGGTAAGCTCAACCGCCATGCTTTGCCGGAACCGGATCTTGATAAATTCACTGCTGAATATAGTGCGCCGCGGACCGAGACCGAAAAAACCTTGGCGCTTATCTGGCAGCGGCTACTGGGCATAGCAAGTGTCGGGCTTGGGGATAATTTCTTTGATTTGGGGGGCCACTCCCTGCTGGCCATAAAACTGGCCGCCCGCTGCAGCGAAGCCTTTGAGGTGACTTTGCCGCTGCGGGAGATTTTCAACCAGCCTAAGCTGGCAGCGCTGGCGGCCTTTATCGACAGCTGTGACCGGGGACTGCAAGGTCCGCCACTTCTGCCGGTGTCCCGAGAGCAAGCCTTACCCCTGTCTTATGCACAGCAAAGGCTATGGCTGCTGGATAAAATCGACGGCGGCAGCACCCATTACAATATGCCGGCGGCGTTAAAACTGACTGGCACCCTCAACCAGGACGCCTTGAAGCAGGCCTTTAGCGCTATCGTGGTGCGTCATGAAAGCCTACGTACATGTTTTATTGGCGGCGATGACGGCGAGCCAATCCAGGTGCTCCAAGAAGCGGACACTTTTGATATCCCGTTTACGGACCTATCGACACTAACGACAGGGATCCGCGAGGCTGAAATTGCTGAAGTGATCGCTAAAGAGGCGGTCAGCGCTTTTGACCTGAGCCAGGATTTAATGCTTCGGACGCGACTGCTAAAAGTCTCCGATCTAGAGCATATTTTGCTGGTGACCATGCACCATATCGCTTCAGATGGCTGGTCCATGGGCATATTGGTGAATGAGTTTAGCCAGCTGTATCGCGCTTATGTTCAGGGAGAAGAAGCGTCTCTGGCTCCCTTGGCCATTCAGTATGGCGACTATGCTTACTGGCAGCGCCAATGGCTGCAAGGCGACGTGCTAGAGCAGCAGTTGGACTACTGGCAAAATCAGCTGTCGTACTTGCCTGTGGTGCATAGCCTGCCGTTGGATTATGCCAGACCTATGGTGCAAAGCTTTACCGGTGATGTTCATGCCAGCAATCTTGATAAAAACGATGTCGCGCGTTTGACGGCCTTGTGTCAATCCCATGGCGCCACCTTGTTTATGGGGCTGCATGCTGCGTTTTCGGTTTTATTATCCCGCTATAGTAACGAGCAGGATATCGTGGTCGGCACGCCGGTGGCGAATCGGGAGCAATCAGAAATTGCCGAGCTAATAGGCTTTTTTGTCAATACGCTGGTGCTGCGCAGCGATTTATCGGGCAGTCCAAGTTTTCATGATTTACTGGGGCAGAGCAAGCGCTGTTTGCTCGATGCCTATGACCATCAGCAGGTGCCGTTTGAACAAATCGTTGACCGTTTGCAGCCCGAGCGCAGCCTGAGTCACAGCCCGCTGTTTCAGGTGATGCTATCGCTGCAAAACAATGATCAGGGCAGCTTATCGTTGCCGGGATTAGAGTTGTCGATGGTGGAAGGCGGCGGACAAACCGCGAAGTTCGACCTGACCCTGAATATGGCAGAGGAGGCTGGTGGCCTCGGGCTCTATTGGGAGTTTAATACGGCTGTCTTTAAAGATGAGACGATAGTGCGTATGGCGGAGCACTTTGAGGTGTTGCTGAGCGCCCTGTTGCAGTCACCTGAGCGAGATGTGTTCAGTCATGAATTGGTGACCAGCCGGGAGCGTGAACAGCTGCTTGCAAGCAGTCAGGATATTGAGTGCTTAACCCCGTCAAGGAGCTGCCTGCATGAATTATTTGAAGAGCAGGCAGCGCGCCACCCGGAGAAAATAGCCCTAGTATATGAAGCAAGCCGTCTTAGTTATGGCGAGTTAAACCGCCGCGCCAACCAATTAGCTCGCTACCTGACAGCACAGGGGGTGAAGCCGGATACTTTAGTGGGACTTTGCGTTGAGCGCTCGCTGGAGACGGTGGTCGGTATGTTGGCTATTCTCAAGGCAGGCGGGGCCTATGTACCGCTTGACCCAGCCAATCCACAGTCCCGCCTGACGTATATGCTTGAAGACAGCGGTGTGCAAACCGTGCTGACTTCACAAGCGGTGCTGGCGCAATTACCGGTGTTGGCGGATAAGGCCCTGTGTCTGGATGACGAAGCCGTACAGGCACAGTTGTCGGACATGTCGGTGCAGAACCTGTCAGTATCTTCGCTGGGCCTTGCGTCCCATCATCTGGCTTATGTTATTTATACCTCAGGCTCTACCGGGCAACCTAAAGGGGTGCTGGTACAGCATAACAATGTGACCCGCCTACTAGGCACCTCACAAGCGCATTTTGACTTTAGTGAAGCTGATGTCTGGACCCTGTTCCATTCCTACGCCTTTGACTTCTCGGTGTGGGAGATTTGGGGAGCGTTGGCCTATGGCGGTCGTTTAGTGATAGTGCCTTACTGGGTATCGCGCTCGAGCGGAGATTTCTACCAGTTGTTGGTGCAGGAAAAAGTGACGGTCTTAAACCAGACCCCGAGCGCCTTTAACCTGTTGATTGCCGAAGACAGCCGTCGGGATGAACCACTGGCGCTGCGCTATGTGGTTTTTGGCGGGGAAGCCCTGAATTTCACTCAGCTTAAACCTTGGGTGGCGCGCCATGGCGATAACACCCCAGAGTTGGTCAATATGTATGGGATCACCGAAACCACAGTGCATGTTACCTATCGACGTATTCGGGAACAAGATCTGACGCAAGGTCGGGGTGCGAGCCTGATAGGTAAGCCACTGGCAGATCTAGATATTCTGTTGTTGAATGAAAAACAAGTGCTGGTACCGGACGGTATTGGTGGTGAAATGTATGTCAGCGGCCACGGGGTTAGCCGGGGTTACTTAAATCGGGAAGAGTTGAGTGCTGAGCGTTTTGTGTGTTTACCGGGACAGGGTGTGAAACGCTTTTACCGCACCGGCGATCTGGCGCGCCGACAGGAGGGAGGTGAGCTTGAATATTTGGGACGAAAAGATCACCAGGTGAAGGTACGGGGCTTTCGTATAGAGCTGGGTGAAATAGAGCATGCTCTAGCAACTCATAGTGACATTCAGGAAGCCCTAGTGTTGGCTCGGGACAATGGAGAAAACAACAGCCAGCTGGTCGCTTATCTAGTGGTTGGCGACAGTGAAAGGGAAACAGGGGCCTTGATAGAGGATGTTAAGGGGCATATCCGTCAGGCTTTACCGGAGTACATGGTGCCGTCGGCGTATATGATACTGGAAGCTTTGCCGTTGACAGCGAATGGTAAAGTCAATGTTAAGGCACTGCCGGAGCCAGATATTGGATTATCCAGAGCGGAGTATGTAGCCCCTAAATCGGATACGGAACGGGCGTTATGCAGCATTTGGCAGCAAGTGCTGGAGGTGGAACGAGTCGGAATTATGGATAATTTCTTTGAACTTGGTGGAAACTCCTTATTGTTTGTTAAGTTATTGACTGCCATTGAGCAAGAGTTCGAAATAAAACTGGCTGTATCACATGTTTTTATGCTGGATAACTTGAAATCATTAGCATTACATCTTGATGCTGTAGCTGGTAATGCCAATTGCGATGAACAAGAGCAGGACTTGGACTTTTTTGAAATATGAATATAAATAATAACAATAAAATGGGGTCAACCGCTCTTAGCTCTTTTATCGGACAGGCTTATGGAGAGACGATAGGGGGCGACAATGAACTGTCTTTTAGCCAGTCAAGGGTCTGGCTTCAGGATCAGCTTAGCGGCGGCAGTCATCATCTTAACCTTGCCGTGGCCTTAACACTTAGCGGCAGCTTGAACCAAGCTAGCTTACAACGGGCATTTGACCTTCTGCTGGTACGGCATCAAAGCCTGCACACATGTTTTCAAGTTGGAGAAAATGATTCGGTTATACCTGTGTTCCTACAGGCACTTTCTCTGGAAATGCCAGTGACAGATTTATCCGATATGGCTGCAGGAGCACGGGAGGCCGAAATTGCCACTTTGCTATCCGCCGAAGTAGGGAGGCCTTTTGATCTGGCTCGGGATCTGATGCTGCGGGCGCACTTGCTTAAAGTAGCCGCCGATGAGCATATTTTACTGGTGATCTCCCATGCTATGGCCTGCGATCCCAGCTCCATGAAAGTACTACTCAATGAGTTGGGTGTTATGTACTCGGCCAGTGAGCAGGGAAAAGAGAAGCCTTTGACGCCGATCACCCTGAAGTACTCAGACTATGCCCGCTGGCAGCGGTATGGTTTGCAAACTGGTGTTTTTGACCAGCAGCTTGCTTACTGGGAACAGCAGCTTAAGGGATTACCTCTTGTTCATGGTTTACCACTGGATCATCCCAGGCCGGCGATACAGACTTTTAACGGGGATGTCCATGTCTCTACCTTAGATCAAGCCAGTCATGAGCTGTTGGCAGCCTTGTGCCGGGAGCAGGGGACAAGTCTCTTTGCCGGACTGCATGCCGTTTTTTCGATATTAATGTCCCGCTACAGCAATATCGATGACATAGTGATAGGTACTCAGGCCGATAACCGACAGCATTCAGGCGCTGCGGGTCTTATAGGCGGTTTGATGAACTTTTTGGTGTTGCGCAGCAATTTGGCTGGCGATCCTGATTTTTTTGAGGTATTGGCCCTGAGCCGCGAAACCATCCAACAAGCGTATGAGCATCAACAGCTCCCTTTCGAATGTGTTATCAAACAGCAGCAGCTTAAATCAGGTCTGAGCCACAGCCCTTTGTTTCAGGTGATGATGACGTTACAGCAAGAGGATGAAAGCTGCTTGGTGCTGCCGGGGATTGAGGTTTCAGAGTTAAAACTTAAAGGTGTCGGTAGCACGCAATTTGATCTGAGCTTAAATATTCTTGAAAAAGCGCAAGGGCTCGAACTGGCCTGGGAGTTTAATACCGACTTATTCAATCAGGAAACCATACAGCAGATGGCGAGGCATTTTGAAGTCCTGTTATCTGCCCTGTCGCAATCGCCGAACAGGCATGTTTTTGGCCATGAGCTGGTGACCGAGCAAGAAAGGCAACAACTGCTGCACGGCTGGAATAATACCGAGACTGATTGGCCATCAAATAGGTGCATTCATGAGTTTTTTGAAGCCAGAGTGTCACTCCACCCCGAGCAGGAGGCTGTGCTTTGCAATGGCGCTTCTTTAACCTATGACGATTTAAACCGTCGTGCCAACCAGCTAGCCCATTATCTGAAAGCACAGGGGGTGAAGCCCGAGACCTTAGTAGGGGTGTGTGTCGAACGCTCTTTGGATATGGTGGTCGCTATTCTGGCCATCCTCAAGGCTGGCGGCGCTTATCTGCCTCTAGATCCTGACTATCCTGAATCCCGGTTGGCCTATATGCTCAGTGACAGCGGCGTAGATATTGTGTTGACACAAAGCCAGGTGCTGGACAGCTTACCGTTTCTTGAGAGTTGGGCCCTGTGTCTGGATGATGCACAGCTAGCAATAAGATTAACGGCCATGCCGTCGGATAATCTGTCGGTATCATCTGTGGGATTATGTGCTGAGCATCTGGCGTATGTGATATATACCTCAGGCTCTACCGGGCAACCCAAGGGGGTTATGGTCGAGCACAGAAACACTGCAGCTCTGTTGGCCTGGGCGTTGGATTTTTATAGCCGAGAAACCTTAGGGTGCGTGCTGGCTTCAACTTCCATGTGCTTCGATCTGTCGATTTTTGAAATATTTGCACCTCTGGCCGCCGGAGGTTCGGTTTTGATAGTTAAGAATATTCTTAACTTCTTTGAGACAGATGCCCTAGACAAGGTTACTTTAGTCAACACGGTGCCTTCGGCGGCTAAGGTTTTACTTTCTGGGAAAAAGCTGCCAGTAAAATTAAAAACGATAAATCTGGCGGGAGAAGCATTAAAGCAAGACTTGGTTGACAGCCTATATCAGGCTGGTTTTAGCTCTGTGTATGACCTATACGGGCCATCAGAAGATACCACCTATTCCACCTATAAATTGCGAACAGCTAAGGGGCGGGCGAGCATAGGCACCGGAATAGCCAATACCCAGCTTTATGTGTTAACGCAATCAGGTCAGCTAGCTCCAAAAGGGGTGAGTGGGGAACTATACATAGGCGGAGCGGGATTAACTCGGGGTTATCTGAACCGGCCAGAACTGAATGATGAAAAGTTTGTTACCAATCCATTTTATGACGGTTTGGGCAGTAACAGCAGTAAACGTTTGTATCGAACAGGGGACCTTGTGCGTTGGCTGCCCAGCGGTGAGCTGGAGTACTTGGGTCGTATTGACCATCAGGTAAAGGTGAGGGGATATCGCATTGAGCTGGGGGAAATTGAACATGTCCTAGAAGAGTGCGATGGGATTAAAGAAGCGGTGGTGCTCGCCCGCGAAGCGGGAGGAAATGACAAACGCTTGGTAGGCTATCTGGTTGCCACGGGTGCAGATAGTCATGAAGCGCGGTTAATCGAAGAAGCGCGTCAGCATGCGCGTAAAACCTTACCTGACTATATGGTGCCCAGCGCCTTTGTGTTGCTAGAGCATTTGCCGTTAACCGCTAATGGCAAGATCGACCGTAATGCCTTGCCTGAACCCGATATAGAGGCATTGAGGCCGGAATATGTGGCCCCGCAGACGGAAACAGAAAAAGGTTTGTCAGGTATCTGGCAAGAGGTGTTGGAGATAGACAGGGTGGGTGTGCTGGATGACTTTTTCCTACTCGGGGGGCATTCCTTATTGGTGATGAAGCTGCTGGCAAAAATAGAAAAGCGCTTACATGTGAAACTATCTGTTACTTATACCTTTACCATGGGTAATTTAAGCGCCTTGGCCCAGCATATTGATGCATTAACTGGTAAACATGATCCTGATAATAACAGTGAAGAATTGGATTTTTTTGAAATATGAACGTTATTGATTTTATTAATTTTCTACACGAAAAAAAGATATATTTAAAAGTACAGAACGGTAAACTGCAAATCAATGCCGCTAAAGGGGCTATGACTCAGACCCTGCTCGCACAATTAAAAGAAAAAAAAGGGCAAATCATAGAATATCTTGATTCGACTAAACCTGGGATGGACATTGTCCGGGTATCTCGTGAGCAAGTGTTAAAAGCCTCTTATTCCCAACAAAGTTTGTGGCTGTTAGAACAGATAGATAGCGGCACTGAAGTTTATAATATGCCCGCGGCCTTAAAGCTTACCGGCGACTTAAACCTGATTGCCATTCAGCAGGCATTTACCAGTGTAGTGGCACGCCATGAAAGTCTGCGTACCTGCTTTGCAGCCGGTGAAGATGGCGAGCCGATACAGGTGATTCAGGCGGCTGAACCGTTTGATGTGCCAGTAACCGATTTATCTGGGGTAGCCGAGGGGGAAAGAGAAACCCAGATTCGTATCCTAGTCACCGAAGAAGCTGCGCTGGAATTTGATCTTAGCCGGGATCTAATGCTGCGGGCCAAGTTAATTAAAGTTTCATCTCAGGAGCACGTTCTGCTGGTAACCATGCATCATATTGCTTCGGATGGCTGGTCTATGGGTATATTGGTGAATGAGTTTAGCCATTTATATAGTGCATATGTCCAAGGGCAGGAGAATCCTTTACCTCCCCTGGCTATCCAATATGCAGACTATGCTAACTGGCAGCGCCAATGGCTGCAGGGAGAGGTGCTGGACGCTCAGATGGGGTATTGGGAAAAGCAGCTGGCAGACTTGCCTGATGTACACGGATTGCCGTTGGATTACCCCAGACCTTCGATCCAGAGTTTTGCCGGTGATGTCTATGTCTCAACTATAGCTAAGGACACTTTAGACGGGTTAAAGGACGTGTGCCAGAGGCAGGGAGCCACGTTATTTATGGGCCTGCATGCGGCGTTTTCGGTATTATTATCCCGCTACAGCAATGAAAAGGACATAGTATTGGGCACCCCTGTGGCCAACCGTGAGCAGTCAGAAATTGCCGAGCTGATAGGCTTTTTTGTTAATACCTTAGTTTTGCGCAGCAATCTGTCCGGCAATCCGAGCTTCAATGAACTGCTCAGGCAAAGTAAAACTATGTTGCTGGAAGGTTATGCCCACCAACAGGTGCCTTTTGAACAAATCGTAGAACGGCTGCAGCCCCAACGCAGCTTGAGTCACAGCCCGTTATTCCAGGTGATGATAGAATTTCAAAATAATGATGAGGGCAATTTATCTCTGCCGGGGTTAACGGCGCAGTATCTGGATCACCAGGGAGGCATGAATGTCGCCAAGTTTGATCTGACCTTGAATATTTTTGAAGGTCAGGACGGTCTTCACCTAGGCTGGCACTATAATACCGATCTCTTTAAGCGGGAAAGCATTGAGGGAATGAGCCAGCACTTTAACCTGTTACTTGCAGAGTTATTGCGCTTGCCGGAAGAAAGTGTTTTTGCCCTGGAGCTAGTTAGCGATGAGGAGCGCCGCCAGATCCTATGCGATTGGAATGATACACAGGCAGATTTTCCGTCGCAAACCTGTATCCACGAACTATTCGAACATCAGGCAGAGCAAAACCCACAAAAAGAAGCCCTAGTGTATCAAGGGGTTGCTTTTAGTTATGATGAGTTAAACCTCAGGGCTAATCAGCTAGCCCATTACCTTAAGGCGCAAGGTGTCAAGCCAGATACTCTGGTTGGTCTGTGCATCGAACGTTCATTTGATATGGTGATCGGCCTGTTAGGGATTCTTAAAGCTGGAGCCGCCTTTGTCCCTTTGGAGCCGTCATACCCTGAGGCCAGAATCGCCTATATGCTGGATGATGGTGATATGGGAATCGTGATCACCCAGCAGAGGTTTTTATCTGAATTACCTTTACTGGCGCCGCTGGCATTATGTTTGGATGATGACAAAGTTCGTGATGAGTTAGCCAGCATGCCGCAGAATAACCAGGCAGTTTCGTCACTTGGTTTATGTCCTCACCACTTAGCCTATGTGATCTATACCTCGGGTTCTACCGGGAAGCCGAAAGGGGTTATGGTTGAACACCAAGCCTTGTCGAACCGTATTTACTGGATGGATCAGGAATATACATCAACTCCCCAGGACAGATTTTTACAAAAAACGCCTTTTAGCTTTGATGTCTCCGTCTGGGAATTCATCTGGCCGCTTACCACAGGCGCAAGCTTGGTTTTGGCTAAACCTGAAGGACACAAAGATCCAGCCTATTTGTCTTCGCTGATGGCACAAGAAAACATCACCAAAGTGCATTTTGTTCCCTCTATGCTGGGAAGCATGCTGGCTTTTGGCCTGCTGGGGGATTGCCGTTCGTTAAAGCAAATCTTTTGTAGTGGAGAAGCCCTTAGTAGACATCATGTCGACGATGTCTTGGTGCAGTGTCCGAATGTTGAGTTACATAATTTATATGGACCAACGGAAGCGAGCATAGACGTGAGCTTCTGGAATTGCAGGGAAACAGCGTTATCAGCGAGCATCCCTATCGGCCGACCTATTGCCAATACCCAGCTGTATGTGATGGATCAGCAACAACATCTTGCCCCAATGGGTGTTGCCGGGGAATTGTATATCGGGGGAATTGGCTTAGCCCGGGGTTATATCAAGCGTGAGCAATTGACGGCAGAAAAGTTTGTCGAGAACCCTTTCTACGATAAGCACAAACCGAGCAGCAGCCCAAAATTGTACCGTACCGGGGATCTGGTGCGTTGGTTGGCGGACGGTACGCTTGAATACCTGGGGCGCATAGACCATCAAGTGAAAGTACGTGGCTTTAGGATCGAATTGGGAGAAATAGAGCATGCGCTGGCGGCATATCCCGGCGTTAAGGAAGCCGTCGTTCTGGCCCGAGAGTTAGTGCAAGGAGATAGCCGCTTGATTGGTTACCTCGTTGCCCCCGAAGCAGGGAGTGATGATGCCGCCTTTATCGAAGATATCCGCCATTACTTGGGCCGCCAGTTGCCTGAATATATGCTCCCTTCATTTTTTGTGTTACTCGATAGTCTGCCGTTAACCGCAAATGGCAAACTCGACCGCAATGCTATGCCTGAACCGGATATGCTGTTCTCGAGAAAAGAATATCTTGCTCCCCGTACCGAGATGGAAAAGATCTTGTGTACTGTCTGGCAGGAAGTATTGGGTGTTGAACAAGTTGGCATTCGGGATAACTTTTTTGAATTAGGCGGTCACTCTTTACTTGTGATGCAGGTGATTTCACGGCTGCAGCAACAAGGTAAGGCGATGGCGGCACGGCAACTTTTTGCGGCCCGCTCTCTGGAAGAACTGGCGGTGGCGATGAGCGAGCACCAGGAAAAAGACGTTGCCGTATTCAGGGCGCCGAAGAATCTAATCCCGGCCCAATGCCAGCAGTTAACTCCCGAGATGTTGCCATTAGTGGATTTAACTCCAGTGGAGATTGAGCATTTAACGGCCCAGGTCCCGGGCGGGGCGGAAAATATCCAGGATATTTACCCACTGGGGCCATTACAGCAGGGGATTTTATTCCACCATACCCTAGACCCGGAAAATGATCCCTATGTAACCCCGATATTGTTTAAACTAGACGATGAGGCGGCGGTTAATTCTTTTATTGAAGGCTTAGAGTTTTTGATCGCCCGCCACGATGTTTTCCGCTCGTCTATGCAGTGGCAGGGCGTAGGTGAACCGATACAAATCGTACAGCGTGAGGCAAAATTATCGGTTGGCAGAATTCGCGTAGGTAAAGACCAGTCTCCGTTAAATGCGCTAGAGGAATACAGTGCGAGCCAAAGGATAAAAGTCGATCTTCGCCGGGCGCCATTATTAAATGTCACCGTAGCTACAGCCGAAGGTGAGGCAGAGCGGCATGTGTTGTTGCAAATTCACCATATTATTGAAGATGCCACTTCCCTGCAAATTTGTGAAAAGGAATTGGCCTATTTCCTTGGCGGCATTAGTGATCAGTTACAGCCGCCCGTTCCTTATCGGGAGTTCATCGCCCATGCTCTGCACCTGGCGCAGGTTAATGATGCCCAGGCTTACTTTTCACAGACTTTAGGTGATATCACTGAGCCGACCTTACCCTTTAACTTACATAATATACAAGGGAAAGGCAGTAATGTTACTGAGCTGGCTCAGGCACTGCCACAAAACTTGTCTATCCAACTAAGGGAGGTTGCGAAAAAGATACAAGTCACGCCGGCGGCACTGTTCCATGCTGGCTGGGCTAGGGTAATTGCCACTTGCAGTGGTAAAGGTGACGTGGTCTTTGGTACGGTAATGTCGGGACGATTGCAAGGGACTTTCGGGACTGAGGAAATGCTCGGCGTCTTCATTAACACCTTACCGGTGCGGGTCAAATCCGCCGGAGCCGATGCCGCCACTTTGGTGCAGCAGGTTCAGACATCTCTGCTGGATTTGTTGCCATATGAACAGGCGAGCTTGTCCATGGCGCAAGCCTGCTCAGGACTTAAGAGCAATGTCCCTTTATTTTCTTCAATCCTTAACTATCGCCACCAGGTACGTACAGACGTCGATGATGAAGCCTTGGCAAAAGAGGGGCAAGATTCATCCGTTGGTATTGAAGAAATCTCCGGTCAGGAAAGAACCAACTATCCGGTCAGTTTATCCGTTGATGATCTAGGTGAGGGTTTTACCCTCAATATTAAAGTTGTTGACGATATTTCTGCACAGCAAGTCATGGCCTATATGCACAAAGCCATAGAGATCTTGGTTCAAGCTCTGTCAACTGATAGCGCTGTAATCCTTGATACTCTGTCTTTGTTACCGGACGAAGAGTGTAGGGCATTGCTTGACACAACAAAAAGAACCCGCATAGGTAGTGTGCAGGAGGCATGTATTCATGAGTTATTTGAAAGGTATGCCAAAGCGCACCCTCAGGAAACGGCCCTGATCACCGAAACGGGCAAGCTTAGTTATGACCAGCTAAACAGCCGTGCCAATCAATTGGCCCGATACCTGAAACAGCAAGGTGTGAAGCCGGATACCCTTGTTGGTCTCTGTGTGGATCGTTCAATGGACATGGTTATAGGCTTACTGGCGATCCTTAAAGCTGGCGGAGCTTATGTGCCACTGGATCCGACTTACCCCGAGTCTCGTTTGGCCTATATAATCAAAGACAGTGCTGTGGCAATAGTCGTCACTCAAAGTAAAATAGTGGCAGAATTACCCTTTTTAGAGCCTCACTCTCTGTGCCTGGATGATGAAACGCTTCGAGCCAGACTCTCAAGCATGTCATCGGATAATCTACCGGTCTCTTCATTGGGTTTAGCTCCTCATCATCTGGCCTATGTGATATATACTTCAGGGTCAACTGGCCAGGCTAAAGGGGTGCTGGTGCAGCACCAGGGAGTAGTTAATCTCGCAGCTGAAATACAAGACATGGAGATCGTGCCGACCGGTACTTGCTGGGGCTTAAATGCTTCCTATGCCTTTGACTCCTCGGTTAAGGGCTTATCCCAGCTGATGTCTGGCATACCACTTCGCATTTTACCTAAATATGCCAACCTCGATCCGCAAATCATTGGACAAAGCTTTGCTGAGTGCGGCGTGATTGACTGTACCCCGTTAATGGTAGAAGCCTGGTTTGACTCAGGCCTGCAAAGCTGTTTACCTAACTTGATTATTGGCGGTGAGGCTATTTCCCCGGGTTTGTGGAGCAGGTTATGTGACTGGCAGCAGCAATATCAGCGTAAAGCGGTGAATGTTTACGGCCCGACGGAATGTACTGTAAACACCCACTGGACCCGAATATCTGGAGACTTACCCAATATAGGGCTGCCGCTGGGCAATGTCCACGGGCTGGTACTGAATAAAAACACCTTGGCGCCAGTCGGTGTGCCGGGGGAATTGTGCATCGGCGGTGCAGGTCTGGCCCGAGGCTACCTTAACCATGAGCAATTGACGGCAGAAAAATTTGTTGCCAATCCTTATTTTAATAAGCAGGACAGCAACGGCTATCGGCGTTTGTACCGTACAGGGGACTTGGTGCGTCGCTTAGAAGACGGGCGGCTGGAATTTATCGGCCGCATAGATCACCAAGTGAAGATTCGGGGATTTCGTATTGAACTAGGTGAGATAGAACATGCCTTGGCAGAGTGCAGCGGAGTTAGGGAAGCCGTGGTGAACGCTCGAGAAACAGGTAAAAGCAACAAACACCTGACAGGCTATTTGGTGACAGATCAGGAGATAGAGGATGAAGTCGAATTTCTCGACAAGGTCCGTCATCATTTGCTACAGGCTTTGCCTGAATACATGGTACCTTCGACCTTGATGGTGCTGGACTCTTTGCCGCTAACTGCCAACGGTAAAGTTGATCGCCATGCCCTACCTGAGCCGGAAGGGGAATTTTCAGGCGACTATATCGCACCGCAAACCGAGATGGAAAAAATCTTATGCGAGATCTGGCAGGAGGTGCTAGGAGTTGAACAGGTTGGTATTCTGGACAACTTTTTTGAGCTGGGGGGACATTCGTTACTCGTTATGCGGGTGATTTCCCGGTTGCAGCAACAAAACCTGGTGATGAGTGCGAGTCAACTCTTTTCGACCCCTTCTCTGGCAGCGTTGGCAAAGTTAATTGAGGAGGAATCTGTAGATGATACCCGTTTATTTAAGGCTCCGCCTAACCTGATACCTGCGGACTGTGTAGCATTAACTCCTCAAATGCTGCCATTAGTGAACTTAAATGAGGGAGAAATAGAACAGTTGGTTGCACAAATTCCGGGTGGCGTTGGGAACATACAGGACATTTACCCCTTAGGTCCCTTGCAACAAGGCATATTGTTTCACCATACCTTGGATCCGGAAAATGATCCTTATGTCTTATCTGCATTTTTGAAGATTCCGGATTTACATCAGGTACAGGCTTTTATTGACGGATTAGACTTCTTAATTAAGCGCCATGACGTACTGCGTACTTCTATTCACTGGGAAGGGGTAAGAAAGCCGGTACAAGTGGTAAGAAAGCAGGTCGAATTAGCTGTTTTGACAACCACAATAGAGCAGCAGAACCCATTGGTTTATCTTCAGGAATACAGCGAGTCACAAGGGCGTCAAATGGATCTCAAGAGTGGTCCATTATTGCGTGTTATCGTTGCTAGTCAGGGTGATAGCGATGAGCGTTATATATTATTGCAATGGCATCATATTATTTCCGATCATGTTGCCTTTGAAGTGATTCAAAAAGAGCTGAAATTATATAGTCAGGGTTTACAACAGCAACTTCTGACTCCGGTACCGTACCGAGAATTTATTGCCCATAGTCTGCATCAGGAAAAGGAAAATGATGCCGAGCAATATTTCACTAATATGCTGTCGGATGTCAGCGAACCAAGCTTGCCGTTTAATTTGATAAATGTGCAAGGTAAAGGCAATGATATTACCGAGTTCTCGCAAGCTTTTCCTACGCTTCTAGGAGAAGAACTTAGGGAAATAGCTAAAAACATACAGATCAGCCCTGCAGCAATTTTTCATGCTGGCTGGGCGAGGGTTATGGCGGCTTGCAGCGGTAAAGATGATGTTGTCTTTGGTACAGTAATGTCGGGTCGCTTGCAGGGAACCTCAGGGGCAGAGCAGGCGCTTGGCGTGTTCATTAATACTTTGCCAATAAGAGTAAAACTTGCCTGTACAAACGCCCAAAGCCTGGTGCAACAAGTGCAAACCAGTTTGCTGGACTCTTTACCCTATGAACAAGCAAGTTTATCTATGGCGCAACGTTGTTCAAGTCTGAGTAATGGCATGCCTTTGTTTAGCTCGGTTTTCAACTACCGACATTCAGGCTCAGGCGGAATAGAAATGGGGAAAACGGACTTACCGGCGCAATCTTTTACGGTAGAGTTTTTGAAAAGACAGGAAAGAACCAACTACCCGTTAAGTTTATCGGTGGATGACTTCGGTGATGCTTTTCATATCACGGTAAAAGGTATTGCCGATATAGCGACGGAGCGGGTGATAGAGTATATGCAGGGGGCAATGAAAGGTCTGGTTGAAGCGCTCAGAGAAAGCTCCAGCGCTATACTCGACAGTCGTGAGCTGTTACCGGAAAGTGAACGTCAGCAATTACTCCATACCTGGAATGATACCGCGGCAGAAGTCCCATCGGAGTTCTGTCTCCATGAACTCTTTGCGGAGCAGGCCAGCCACTATCCAGAGAAAACAGCCCTGATCTGTGACGGTACAAGTCTCAGTTATGGTGAGTTAAACCGCCGCGCTAATCAGCTTGCCCATTACCTGAAAGCACAAGGGGTGAAAGCACAGACATTAGTCGGGCTTTGTGTTGAACGTTCGGTGGATATGGTGGTCGGCATTCTGGGGATCCTCAAAGCTGGTGGGGCCTATGTGCCGCTTGACCCGGCTTATCCGCAGGCACGACTGGCTTATATGCTTAGCGACAGCGGCGTCAAACTGGTTCTAAGCCAGTCATGGCTGACACTGCCTCAAGAGCAGGCTGTAGAGACCCTTTATCTGGATAAAGAGGATATCTTTGCTGAGCAGGCACAAGACAATCCAGAGATTATTGGTGATTTGGGTCCGAATAGCGCTGTTTATATGATTTATACTTCAGGTTCAACTGGACGGCCTAAAGGGGTTGTTATTGAGCAAAGGAATTTGCTGAACTTCCGTCAGGTTTTTGAACATCAACTTGAACAGCTGGGTGCGCAAAATAGCAATTGGCTGTGGCACGGCAGCTTTGCTTTTGATGCCTCGGTTAAAGGGATTCTAGCCCTGTGCTCAGGCAATACCCTAGTGGTTGCAAGTGAGCGAGAAGCCTTGGAACCGTCGCAACTGCTAGCTCTGACGGCGCAACATGATATTCAAGTATTGAACCTGACACCGGCACTGGTTCCGGTGATGCTGGATTGCTTGGAGCAGGGAGATAGGGGCCATTTGCACCTGATGATAGGCGGGGAAGCGTTAGGTAAAGCGTTATGGGACAGGGTAGCGGCCTACGGGGCTCGTCATGACCGCCAAGCGCTGAATCTATACGGCCCGACTGAAACGACCATTAATGCCTCTTATGCTGTAATTGACGGGGAAGTGATGCCTCATATCGGCAAGCCTGTGGCCAATACCCAGTTTTATGTGATGGACAGTCGCCAGCAGCTGGTGCCGACTGGGGTGGTGGGTGAGCTTTATATCGGGGGTACGGGTGTTGCCCGAGGCTACCTGAACAGAGATGAGCTGACAGCGGAGAAATTTGTGGCCAACCCTTATTTTGACGCTAAGGACAGCAACAGCTGCCAGCGTTTATACCGCAGTGGCGACTTAGTGCGCTGGCGGGCAGATGGGGAGTTGGAATTTATTGGCCGTATCGACCATCAGGTGAAGGTGCGCGGTTTACGTATCGAGCTGGGTGAAATAGAACAGTGCCTGGTGGGAGACGCAGGAGTTAGGGAAGCAGCGGTGCTTGCCCGCGAAGCAGGAAATAATGACAACCGCTTGGTGGCCTACCTGGTCCCAGGTAAGAGCCTGAAGGATGAAGCAGCCTTTATCGAGGCGGTGCGTGAACAGCTGCGTAAGGCGCTGCCTGATTATATGGTGCCGGCGGCTTTTATTGTTCTTGAGGCTTTGCCGTTAACGGTCAACGGTAAGCTCGACCGCGATGCTTTGCCAGAGCCCGAGAGCTCAGTATCAAGTGCACAGTATGTTGCTCCCAAGACAGACACTGAAGCCATGTTGTGTTCTATTTGGCAGCAGGTATTGGAAGTCGATAGAGTTGGTGTTATGGACAATTTCTTTGCTTTAGGTGGGCATTCACTAATGGCGATTAGTTTGGTAACACAAATCAAAGAAGCCTTCGACATCGAATATTCAGGGTTCTCCATCAGGGAAGTATTTGAATTATCTTCTGTCGCCGAGCTGGCAGCTAGTATAGATATATTGCTTTCAAAGCAGAAACTACAAGAAAATGAAAACCTTATCGACTCGTATAAGGAAGAAGAATTAGAAGAAGGGGTTTTATAAGTTGTTAGCTGAAAATATTTTTAAGCAAGCGCTGGATAGTGGAGTTTTCCTTTATCTGGACGGGGAAAACCTAAAATATAAAGTTAAAAAGGGTGAATTTCCTGACGAGCTAAAGTCTGCAATTATTGTTCAGAAACAAGCGATAATCGATTACCTTAAACAAGTCGCGTCCAAGCCAGAGGTGAAAGAGACTAAGTTGCCCAAGATAAGTCCTCGGGCTGAGGGTATTGAAAATCCAATGTCATTTTCGCAGCAGCGTTTATGGCTTTTGGATCAACTCGAACAAGGCAGTAGCCATTACAATATTTTTGCGGCTTTAAAACTGACAGGCACTATAGATCTGGTGGCTCTGCAACAGTCCTTTAGCTGCATAGTCGAGCGCCATGAAAGCTTACGTACCTGCTTTTGCTCTGGAGATGAAGGCGAACCTCTGCAAGTGATCCAGCAAAAGGTCAGCTTTACTATTCCCATAACCGACTTATCCAAGCTGTCAGTACAGGAGCGCGAGCGAAAAATTACTGAAGAGGCTTCGAAAGAAGCGGGGCTGGCTTTTGATCTGAGCCGAGATCTAATGTTGAGAGTACAATTACTTAAACTGAGTGATCAAGAACATGCTCTACTGCTCACTATGCACCATATCGCTTCTGACGGCTGGTCAACTGGAATACTGGTTAAGGAGTTTAGCCGCCTATACAGCGCTTTTGTGAACGGAGAAGCGGATCCTCTAGCACCGCTTGCCATTCAGTATGCCGATTACGCCCATTGGCAGCGAGACTGGTTGCAAGGGGCTGTGCTGGACGAGCAACTCGATTATTGGCAGCGACAATTGTCGGACTTGCCTGAAGTGCATAGTCTACCATTGGATTATCCGAGACCGGCCATCCAGAGCTTTGACGGTGACGTACACTTCTCAACAATCGATAAAGTAAGTTATGGGCATTTGGCAGCCCTGTGCCAATCGCTAGGGGCGAGCTTATTTATGGGGCTGCATGCGGTTTTCTCTATATTGTTATCTCGTTACAGCAATGAACGTGATATTGTGGTGGGGACCCCGGTGGCCAACCGGGAGCCTTCAGAAGTATCTGACTTGATAGGTTTTTTTGTCAACACCTTAGTGTTGCGTAGTGACTTATCTGGCGAGCCGAGTTTTCTTGAGGTACTGGCCGGCAGTAAAGCTAAGCTACTTGATGCCTATGCCCGCCAACAAGTTCCTTTTGAGCAGGTCGTCGAACGAGTGCAGCCGATGCGAAGCCTGAGCCATAATCCTTTATTCCAGGTTTTGTTGTCGTTGCAAAACAATGAACAAGGCCATTTGTCTCTGCCTGGATTAACCTTGTCTGCGATAGAAATGCCAGATAAAGGGGTCGCCAAATTTGATCTAACCCTGAATATCGTGGAAAGTGCTAATGGACTAGGGCTTGGCTGGGGCTACAATACCGCCTTATTTAAAAGTGAAACCATAGCACAAATGGCGGGGCATTTTGAAAGCTTATTATCCGCCGTGTTACAGTCACCCCATGAAAATGTTTTTTCACTAGGCATGGTAACCGAGCAGGAAAGCAGGCAGTTACTCGTTGACTGGAATGCAACGGCAGCACAGTGTCCATCAGATATGTGTATGCATGAATTATTTGAAGCTCGGGCGGCACAAGCTCCCGAAAGAGAGGCCCTAGAATATAACGGAACTTGCCTCAGTTACCGGGAGTTAAACCAGCGCGCCAACCAGCTGGCGCATTATCTGGTAGCACAAGGTGTTAAACCGGACACCCTGGTCGGACTCTGTATTGAACATTCTTTGGATATGGTTGTAGGTATACTGGCGGTGCTGAAAGCGGGGGCTGCCTATGTTCCTATCGACCCTGCTAATCCTGAGGCACGCGTGCGTTATATGCTTAATGACAGCAGTGTGAAAATTGTCCTGAGCCAGCTACAGATATCTAACACCTCTTCGGTAGACACTGTACGGGTTATTTGCCTGGACGATGAAAGCATGCAGGCTGCGCTAGCGACAATGCCGGATAATAACTTGCCGTTATCCTCATTGGGCTTGTCGTTGCAACACCTAGCCTATGTGATATATACCTCAGGTTCAACTGGGCAGCCAAAAGGAGTTATGGTCGAGCACAGGAATTTATCTAACCTGCTAGCTGGTTTGATTTCAACTTTTGAAGTCTCAACCGAAGATACTTTTGCTTGTTTCGCGTCCTTTGCATTTGATATTTCACTTTTTGAACTTTTTCTGACCCTGATAAGTGGCGGAAAAACTATTCTTGTTGATAAAGACGTTTTACTTAATCTGGAGCAATTTTCTCAGGTCACCGGACAATGTACTTTGTTACATGCTGTACCTAGTTTGATGAGTGAGGTTGTTGATTTTAAAAATAAAAACAATGAAAGCTTCGCAAATGTCAGAGCATTGTTTGTCGGTGGCGATTATGTGCCTGTAAGTCTACTCAAGCGTCTTAAAGCGTCTTTTTCCCGGGCTAAGGTTATTGAACTCTACGGGCCAACAGAAGCCACCATATTAACGACTTATAAAGAGGTGTCTGCGGAAACATTAAATCATACGGGTGCCGTCATAGGTCGCGGGTTGCAAAATACCAACCTCTATGTGCTAAATGAAGCGCAGCAGCTATGTCCCCCACTACTGGCGGGAGAATTGTATATTGGAGGGGCCGGAGTTACCCGGGGGTACTTAAACCGGGACGAACTGACAGCAGAAAAATTTGTCACTAACCCTTACTTTGATGCGCAAAATCTCCGCTCGAGCGAGCGTTTATACCGTACCGGAGATCTGGTTCGATGGTTACCAGACGGTGAGTTAGAGTTTATCGGCCGCATCGATCATCAGGTGAAAATCCGCGGATTCAGGATCGAGCTAGGAGAAGTTGAGCATGCATTGTCGCTCTGTCCAGGGGTTAAAGATTCTGTGGTGATTGCTAGGGATATACGTGAGGGTGATAAGTGCTTAATTGCTTATTTGGTGGCATCTAAAGGGGAAGAAGAGCTTATTGCGGTCGTGCGTCGGCATTTGCTTGAGTGCTTGCCTGAGCATATGGTGCCATCGGCATTTGTGTTACTGGATAACTTACCGCTCAATATTAACGGCAAGATTGACCGCAAAGCCTTGCCAGATCCTGACACTGAGGTATCAAGCGCTGAATATATAGCGCCCGGCACCGAGATGGAAAAAATCCTGTGTGAAATCTGGCAGGATGTTCTCGAAATTGAACGTGTCGGTATTCAGGATAACTTTTTTGAGTTAGGAGGACATTCCTTAATGGCCATGCGTGTATTGTCAAAAACAAAAGCTAAAACCGGTATTGAAGTGCCGCTAAAAGAAATCTTTAAATTGCAAACCGTGGCTCTTATCGCTGATTTCCTCGATAGCCAGCAATATATTGACGACTTGCTTTATTCCCGGGGTGAGTCAGCACATGAAGATGAAATCGAACTTAAACTCTAGAGGCATATTTGATGATACTGTCTTATGGTACAAGGAAATTTAACATGCTAACTGAGATGATATGAAACTAGATCAGTATACTTGTTACTCCGATTTCAGGAAGGCTGCCAGAAGGAAGCTGCCAAAATTTGTTATGGACTTTATTGATGGTGGCGCGGGAGATGAGAAAACCCTTCAAGGGAATACTGCGGGGTTTAAAAATATTCAGCTGATTCCCCGTATGGGAAGTCAAACGAGACCGGGGTTGTTAAATACTGATATTTTGGGGTTATCGTATGCAGCACCATACGGAGTTGCTTCATTGGGGTTGTGTGGCCTGGTTCATCCTAAAGCGGAAATGATGCTGGCGAAGTCGGCGGCTAAATACAATATTCCCTATATTGTTAGCTCGGCTTCGAATAGTTTTCTTGATGTGCTAGTAAAGGAGTCTGGGGTTTCACCTTGGTTTCAGTTGTACCTTTCGAAAATAAAGTCACAGACGGATGTATTGATCAGCCATGCGCAAAAGCATCAATGCCCGGTGTTAGTAGTGACAGTCGACGCGCCAGTTCCGGGTATAAGACGAAGGGACAGGTATAATGGACTGAGGATCCCCTACCAGCTCAAGGCTTCAAATGTTATTGACTCAGTCACGCATCCTGCATGGCTGTTTAGGCATCTGGTCTCGGGGAAACTGACTTTCCCCCTTTACCAAAACCTAATTGAAGACCAACCCAATTTAAGCTTCTCTGAATTAATGTCCATACAAACTGGGGGGGAGTTGAACTGGGCGGTTATTGATGAGATCCGAGATAAGTGGCAGGGAAAGTTAATTTTAAAGGGAGTTATGTCGGTGAGTGATGCCCATACCGCAAAAAAAATGGGAGTGGATGCTGTCATTATTTCCAATCATGGTGGTAGGCAATTGGACTCGGTACCGGCTCCTATTACTTTATTAAACCAGGTATTTAGCAAAGAGTTTGACCGAGAGTTTCTTATGTTGGATTCCGGACTAAGAAGTGGTGAAGATATAATAAAAACAATTAGTTGTGGTGCTTGCTTTACTTTTTTGGGGCGACCGTTTTTATATGCCTTGGCAGCTTATGGAGAAAGAGGCTTAGCGCAGCTGCAAGAAATGATTTTTGAACAATTAAGTGTAAATATGCGCTTGTTGGGGGCGAGTGCAATCGACGCCCTGAATGATGAATATGTGTTTTAAATTTTTAATAGATGTAAGAAGGGGAGTTTGAATGAAAGATCTTTTTGGATGTGCGGCTAAAATAGACCACATTGCAATAGCGGTAAAAAATATGGATGAAGCATTATTTTTTTATCAAGGAATATTAAACTTTAAGCTTCTGGAAAGAAGAGAAATTAAAGGTGCTTTCTCGGGAATGAAATCTGCTGAATTGACCGTGGGTAACTTTTCTGTGGTTTTGGTTCAGGGAACAGGGCCGGAATCTCAAGTTTGTAAATATATAGATGAATATGGTCCGGGAGTTCAGCATGTCGCTATAACGGTTGAAGATATAGAAGAAGTTGCCAGGGCATTAACCAAAAAGGGGTTAGAGTTTTCGACCAATATCATTAAAGGAAAAGGCTTGTTGCAAATATTTACCAAGCGAGAGAAAAATTCGGGCATGATGTACGAATTTATCCAGCGGGAGGAGACAGAAACAGGGTTCGAGGAAGGAAATATTCAAGAGCTTTTCAATCAACTTGAAAGTGCTTTTGCTTATTAATATTAAAGTTTTTGCAAATTTTTTTTGATTGATGTTTAATCTTGTTATATTGTTTATCGGGTGTTGATTTGTTGTAAATTCATGGAAGTATCATCTGTGATACTTAGTATTAATTATGGATGAATTGGACTCGTTTTAATGGGATCCCTAAAAGAATTATTAAAAGAATTAAAATCTCAAGAGATTTATTTATCTCTTGATGTTTCCGGGGAGTTAAGCGTTAAAGGAAGGAAGGAACTGCTTTCCACTGAACTCATCACCTTATTAAAAAAACATAAAGCATCGCTTGTTGATTTAATTCAGGCGAAAACTACAAGCGCGAGTGCTGTACCTGAGATAAAGAAAATTAATGGTGAGCAGGTTCTTGAACTTTCTTTTTCACAGCGAAGCTTGTGGTTACAAGATCAGATAGACGGTGGTAGTACCCACTACAATATTCCCAGCGCTATAAAGCTTAGCGGCATCCTTGATAATGACGCCTTGCAACGGGCATTTGCCACTATCCTGTTACGCCATGAAAGCCTGCGCACCTGTTTTGTTGCCGGCGACGACGGCGAGCCGGTCCAACAGGTCCGGGAAGGTGTTGACTTTCAAGTGTCTTTAACGGATCTATCCGAGCTTTCACAAGATCGGCGGAACGAGCGTATAGCTGAAATCGTTTCAACAGAAGCAATCATGCCTTTTGATCTAGGCCGGGATGTAATGTTGCGAGTGCAGTTACTTAAATTAGCCCCTCAGGAGCATATCTTGTTGGCGACCATGCATCATATCGCCTCCGATGGCTGGTCTATGGGCATACTGGTGAATGAATTCAGCCGTTTATATACGGCTTATGTTCAGGGGCTGGACAACCCTTTGCCGCCGCTGGCGATCCAGTACGGCGATTATGCCCACTGGCAGCGCAACTACTTGCAGGGAGCTGTGCTGAATGAACAGCTGGCTTACTGGGAAAAGCAGCTTGCCGACTTGCCGGTTCTGCACAGCCTGCCGCTAGATAACCCCAGACCGGCAGTGCAAAGCTTTGCCGGTAATCTCCATGTCTCAAGGATAGAACAAGCGACACACCAGCGCTTGATGGCCATATGCCAAGAACGAGGCGCCACGTTGTTTATGGGATTGCATGCCGTTTTTTCTGTGTTATTAGCCCGCTACAGCAATGAGCAGGATATCGTTGTCGGCACGCCAGTGGCAAACCGGGAGCAGGTGGAAGTAGCCGGTTTGATCGGTTTCTTCGTCAATACTCTGGTGCTGCGGAGTAACTTATCTGATAACCCGAGTTTTCATGCGCTGTTAGAACAAAGTAAAAACATGCTGCTTGACGCTTATGCCCATCAGCAAGTGCCGTTTGAACAAATCGTCGAACGTTTGCGACCCGGGCGCAGCCCAGGCCACACTCCATTATTTCAGGTGATGATTGCGCTACAAAACAATGCCCAAAGTCGCTTGTCTTTACCTGGGCTTAGCCTGTCCGGGGTCGAAGAAGAAGGAGAGGGCACTGCTAAATTTGATCTGACTCTAAATATTAAAGAAAGCAGTGAAGGTCTATTTCTGTCTTGGGGATATAGTAGTGCACTTTTTAAGGCTCAAACCATCGAACGTATGGCGGGACATTTTGAGGTTTTGTTGTCCTCCCTTTTAACGTCCCCTGAATTGGATGTTTATGCCCATGAATTAGTGACGCCACAGGAGCGTGAGCAGTTACTGGATACCTGGAACGATACCGCAGCTAAGTACCGCTCGGAGCTGTGTCTGCATGAATTATTTGAACGTCAGGTCGATACCCATCCAAAGAAAACCGCCCTGATCTGTGAAGAGACAAGTCTCAGTTATGAGACGTTGAACCGCCGCGCCAACCAGCTGGCCCATTACCTGAAAGCACAAGGGGTGAAGCCGGATACCTTAGTGGGACTTAGCGTCGAACGTTCAGTGGACATGGTGATTGCCATTTTGGCAATCCTCAAGGCTGGCGGCGCTTATGTGCCTTTAGATCCCAGCTACCCGCAAACGCGGCTGAGGCATATGCTCAGCGACAGTGGCGTCACGTTAGTGCTGACGCAGCACAGTGTTCGGGAGCAACTACCTGACTGTTGCGGACAGGTGTTGTGCCTGGACGATGGTGCACTGCAGGAGGCGCTGACGAAGATGGCGGCGGATAACCTGCCGGTATCTTCGCTGGGACTGGCGCCCCGTCATCTGGCGTATGTTATCTATACCTCGGGCTCTACCGGGCAACCTAAGGGGATCATGGTGCAGCATCAGGCGATGCTTGTGCGCCAGGATGGCTGGAACCGGGTGTTTGACTTGGAAAAGCGCCCGCCTGTGGTATTACAAATGGCGGGACTGTCAGTCGATATCCTGCTTGGCGATATGATGAAAGCCCTCGGCTGCGGCGGACGGCTGGAGATTTGCCCGAAAGAGGTACTGCTTTCGCCGGATAAGCTGTATCAGATGATCCAAAGCCGGGAGATCACCTATGGCGACTTTGTTCCGGCGGTGATCCGCGCTTTGACGGATCATTTGCTTGAAAGCGGGCAAAAGCTGGATGCGATGGCGTATATTTCAGTGGGCTGTGAGGCCTGGTACGGACGGGATCTGCGGCGTTTAAAAAGGGTTATCGGGGAAAATACAGAATGTTTTAACCTTTACGGGCAGACAGAATCGGTGATAGATGCCAGTTACTGCCGTGCCACGGAGCTGGTGTTAGCGGATGCGGACACGGTGCCAGTGGGGCAGCCGCTGGCCAATACCGGGTTGTATGTGCTTAACGAGCAACAACAATTGCAGCCTTATGGTGTTGCAGGGGAATTGTGCGTTGGCGGTAAAGGACTGGCATTAGGTTATGCCGGACGTGCGGGGTTAACGGCAGAGAAGTTTTTGGCACATCCTTTTACAGAGGAAGTGGGGCAAGGTTTATACCGCACCGGCGATCAGGCGGTGCGGCGGGCGGACGGCAGTCTACATTTTGTCGGCAGGGATGATGAGCAGGTAAAAATCCGTGGCTTCAGGGTTGAGGTAAAAGAAGTCGAAGGCAGATTGTTGGCACTGGAAGCGGTAAAAGCGGCGCTAGTGTTAGCGCGGCAGGACGAGGGGCAGCACAAACGGTTGGTGGGGTATTTATTATTCGAACCAGGGCAAAGCTGCTCGTTGGCGGCGCTTGCCGAGCATATGCGGGCGGGGCTGCCGGATTATATGGTGCCTTCGGCCTTTGTGGTGTTGGAGTCTTTTCCGTTGACGGCCAACGGCACGGTTGACCGTAAGGCGCTGCCAGCGCCGGAGAATATATTATTAAGAGATGAGCATGTCGCACCAAGTACAGAGACAGAAAAAACCTTATGCCGGATCTGGCAAGAAGTGTTGGGGCTTGAAGAGCTTGGTATCACGGATAACTTCTTTAGCTTAGGGGGGGATTCCATGAGGGTCGTGCAATTAGTGCATGCCGCGGCCAAAGTGGATATGCATTTTAGTGCCCAAGATGTTTTCCGCCATCAAACCGTTGGCGGACTTGCGCAACACCTGCAAACGTATGTGACTGATCGGGGGAAAAAGGGCGATGCGGCGCCACTTGCTCTGTTAGGAAAAATATCGGACTATCTGGCAGATTGCCCCTCAGAGATAGAAGATGTTTATCCAGCTACGCAAATGCAATCTTTGATGATAGAGAAGCATATTGAAGGGGTAAAATATGGTGGCGTATATGCCCCCCAGCAGCTTTTTTCTTTTAGTGATCCTGAGTTTAACCCTGAGGCGCTTGCAATCTCATTGACGTTTCTGATGCAGAAGCATCCAATATTAAGAACTACTTTCAGCTTTTGTGCCGATAGTCAGCAATATTTGCAATTTGTTTATCGTGAAGTCGAACTTCCTCTGGAAATATTCGATTTAACATCAAAAAATAAAGATGAGCATCAAGCGTTTTTGGAAGAGTTTATTGCCGAAGATGCTAAACGTCCTTACACCTTTGACGGTAAAGGTTTGATGGTACGCTATCGGCTCTTTAAAGTGAGTAACAGTGACTGGAAGTTCTTAATTTCAACACATCATGCGATTGATGATGGCTGGGGCTTTGTCAGTTTTATCAATGAGATGTTTGAGTGTTATGAAAGGGTAAAAACCGGTGACAAGCTGCAACTACAGCATGCTGCTGTCAACGTTTTCAAAGAGCGTGTGGCTCTGGAGGTCGAAGCGTCACAATCAAAAGCGAAGCAAGAGTTTTGGCGAGGTCAACATGAACAAGCCGAAACTATGCCTAGAGTAACATTTGGGAGAGAGCCTCTGGTCTATTGCTCGAAACGCTTAGTTATCGATAGTCCATTATTCAGTAAACTAAAATCTTTCGCGCAAGCTAATAACAAACAGCTCAAAACTCTGTTCTTATTCTCTTATTACAAAGCCTTAAGCGCTTTGTTAAAGCAAAATCTCATCACCATAGATGTCGTTACCTCAGGCCGCTCGGAAAGACTATCTGATCCTGTACATGCATTAGGGTTGTTTTGGAATTTTGTACCTATGCACTGCGCTATGGGGAAAGAAGAACTTTTGCCTGCCTTGGAGTTATTGCAAACGAAGTTAATTGATGTTGAGAGCAATGGCAATGCCTTGTTTCCTTTAAACAGTATCAGAGATAGAAGTGCATACGCATGTTTTAACTATGTACAATTTCACCATTCCAAAATGGGTGATAAGAATCATAAAAGGAATCATGTAAATGTCGAGTACGCAAGTGACAAATTTCATCATGCTATAGATTTTTTTACTTCTGTAAATGTTGATGGTTCAAAAGCTATTTCTGAAGTGAATTACTGGGATGGATTAATCGATGTCCAGAAGATTGATTTGCTGATGGAGTTGTATATCGAAGCTTTAGAAAACCTGGTTGATTTAGCCGATGTATTTGTAGCTGACAAACTTGGAATAATGGATTAATAATATGTACAAAGAAGAAATGGTTAAAGTTGTGACTTTAACAAGTAGTGAAATAGATACTATTGAGACCTTGCTTTATCAAATTGAAAATTTATATGAGAATGAAAGCGACCCGAGATTTCTTGAGCAATCACAGCAGTTGGCGACAAAATTGCCGGGAAGGGTGCTGGAAGCATTAATCCCTTTTAAGCAAAGGACAGGTGAGGAGATTTTTGTAATTTCCGGCTTTCCCATTGATCAGGAAAAGGTAGGACTCACCCCCCTAGATCTTGAAACCAACCCTAACGTCTCGACTAAAAAAGAGTGCTTTCTTTTTTGTTTATTAAGCGCTGCGATTGGGGATGTTTTTGGTTGGGCAACTCAGCAAGATGGCAGGTTTGTTCATGATATTTTTCCGATAAAGGGACATGAGCAGGAACAGATCAGCTCAGGATCTGACGAAGTCATTACTTTGCATATAGAAGATGCCTTTCATGAGCATAGAGCTGATTTTATCGGATTAATGTGTATTCGTAATCCTAATGAAATAAATACGACCTTCTCAAAACCTAAGTTGGATGCACTTTCGGCTGAGCATAGGGAGTTGTTGTTTCATCAGGAATATATCATTCGTCCTGATAACTCACATTTAGAAAAATATAACAACGGTCTTTTTGATGACGGTGAAATACAGGCAGCCCGGGAAAAAGTTAACGAAGAAATGAGCAAAGGGATCAAGTTTGCTCCTTTCTTTGGTGATAAGAGCAGACCATTCCTCAGACTTGATCGCTATTTTATGGATGAAGCTCAGGGTGAGTATGCCGATGCGCTTAACTCTCTTTGTAACAATCTAGAGGTGAATACTTTTGGACTCGCACTTAAGGCGGGTGATATAGCCTTTGTCGACAACTATAGAATATTACACGGTCGGTGTAACTTTAAAGCTCAGTATGATGGTTATGACCGATGGCTAAAACGTGTCAATATCAAGAAAGAGCTAGCAAGTATAAAGAAAGGCAGTGTTTTTCTTAAACAAAGGATAATATAGAAGTAAGCATCACCCAAACCACACCTAGTGCTGAAGCTTCAGGCTCATAAAGTAACGCTCTAATCTCAATTTGGAGCTTACAATGCCTAAACCAAAACCGTCAAGCAGAGCAGCTGCTAATAGAGCTACAAGCAGAAAGCACACTATCCGTCACCGAATTTCTCCTGCAGCACGAGATCAACGCCAAGACATTTTATAATCAGCGTACTAAGTTGCGTGCGTAGCAAGCAACAGCCACCTTTGTTGGTTGTTGATCACACGTGAGAAAGCAGTCGCAGATATGCAGGCTAAGGGGTAAAACCGGAAAAGCAGGTTGGACGCTTAATCATACTCAAAAGCTATACCGAGTTGAAAACGCAACAAAGGCCGTGAGCCTGCAAGAAAAGCCGGTGGCGAGAGAGCAACAAAATGCACCGCTACTGGCACAGTTTAAAGCTTGGTTAGAAAAATCATCGTATGGAGATTTTATAAACTAGCATAATCACGGATGAATAATTGGTGTAAAGAAAAGAAGTATTTTCTATTTTCATTAGACTAAGGTCGTAGTGAGTTGCGTTGTACGAAATTTGTCCATGCTGGTAGGCTAAGAATCGCAAGTTAACATTTATTTAAACTCGGCACGACTTGCTTTAGCCGACATACAACATGGAAAAAGGTAATGAAATATACAAATTTATTAATTGCACTTCCGCTCTTGGGCGCGATGGAAGTTGCACTGGCGGTTGACTGTAGCAACTTAACGCAATGGCAATCACAGCAAGTATATACAGGTGGCAACGCAGTCACCTATCAGTCAGCTAAATACACCGCGAAATGGTGGACACAAAACCAAAACCCAGCGCAAAATTCCAGTACTTATGATGTCTGGCAAGCCAATGGCAGTTGCGATCCGGTAACGCCATTGCCTTTAGTTTCGGTCACTTCCCCAAGCAGTAACGCACGAGTGTTAGTGGGCTCATCAGTTAGCCTAGCGGCGGCAGTAAGCCATCCGCAAGACACGGCAATCGACAGTGTTGAATTCTATCTCGATGGCACGCTTGTCGCCTCTGACAACAGTGCACCTTATGAGGTGATGTGGCAAGCGCAGGGACTAGGTAATCGCGCATTAACTGTCTATGCAACTGATGTGTCTGGGGCACGAGGTGAATCGAGTGCGGTGAACTTCAGTGTCGTGTCTGACGAGGTTCCTCCTGGCGATCCTAATTTTAAAATTGTCGGCTACTTCCCAAGTTGGCAAGGTGCAGTGAGTGATATTCAGTTTGATAAACTCACCCATATCAATTACTCATTTTTACTACCCAATGCAGATGGCACACTGAGACCGCTTGAAAATTTAAGCAAAATGACAGCGCTAGTAAATTCGGCTCATGCCAACAATGTGAAAGTGGGGATTGCCATTGGTGGCTGGAACGGGGGGGACGATAGTGCATTCGAGACATTCGCCAGTTCACAGCAAGGTAGAGCCCGTTTCGTGCAAGAGGTCATTGCGTTTGTAGAGCAGCATAATCTAGATGGTGTTGATATGGATTGGGAATATCCAGATCCCGGTGCTTCAGCAAATAACTATGCATTACTGATGAAGGAACTAAGCGTTGAGTTACGCGCCAGAGGTAAATTCTTGACGGCAGCTGTGGTGGCGCTTGGCTATACCGGTGGTGGCGTGTTGGAATCTGTATTCCAAGATATCGACTTTTTAAATTTGATGGCGTACGACGCGAACAATACTGATCATGCTTCTATGCAATACGCCAAAGACTCAATAGCTTACTGGCAAGGTCGTGGGCTCAGTAAAGAAAAAACCGTATTAGGCGTACCATTTTATGCAAGACCTACTTGGAAAGCGTATCGCACCTTACTACAAGAGAACCATGCCAATGCCTGTCGCGATAGTGATGGTAGCAGCTACTACAATGGTATCCCGACGATCCGCGCAAAAACGCAGTACGCTAAGCTCAATGCTGGTGGCATTATGAATTGGGAGCTATCCCATGACAGTAATGGCCCTGCGTCGCTATTAACGGCGAAATGGGAAGTTGCTAATGGTGTAACACCAAGCTATCAATGTCAGTAAATTATTACTTATAACTCAGCTCGGCGGCGAGTGAAAGCTGGCTGTTGAGCATATAGAGAGTTTGACTGAGAAATAGGCTAACTACATATTTTTATAATATCTAGCCTATATATGGTGGGAAATGCTTATAAACAGCGTTCCATTACGCTGCAGGTAACAGCCGGTGAACTTGGACGTTGACACCAGTAATCGTTATTAGTCGTTTCGCACATAACGCCGGTTTCTGGTCCTCTACCACCGGCTGCTTGCGGTGTGAGTATTACGGCAAGTTTACTTTGTTGATAGTCTAATTGTTTTAGTTTTTTCTTTGCTAGGGTAAGTTTCATATTATTTTCCTTTGAAATAAGAATGTCTTAATAGACTATTTTACCCTACTGTATAGTTTACTAAATGTACAGCCCAAAGCGGTGACTACCCAGCTGCTGGGTAGTCACCTTATGTTTAAAGCGCTTTAAAACGAATAGCAACGCCGCCGCCGGCAGCCAGTTTTAATGTCAGCTTGTCGGCACTTGTTACCTTTTTGCGGTAAATATTCATTTCATACGGGTTTTGTTTCCATTCGGCTTTATTACCGTCCGCGTAGATTTGCGCTTCAAAGGTTTTACCTGACTCAAGGAAATCTAAAGTAATAGGAATTTCTCTCGCTTCCTCATCAGTTACTGCGCCTAAGAACCAATCGTTACCACTATATTGTTTATGCTTGCGCTCCTTTCTGGCAAAGACAACATAGTCACCCACTTCTCCTGCAAGTGCGATACTGTGCTCCCAGTCGGTGGGTACGTCTTTGATAAATTGGAAGGCGTCTGGCTTAGCGAGGTAATTTTCTGGCAAATCGGCCGCCATTTGAATTGGACTATAAAGCACAACATAAAGCGCTAATTGTTTGGCGAGAGTGGTTTGTGGGCGGTTGGTTTTATCGCCAAGGCCGTTAAAGCCCATGTCAAAAATACCCGGAGTAAAGTCCATTGGGCCTGCTAACATGCGGGTAAAGGCAAGCATTGGCACATGCTCTGGTGGGTTTGGTGGCGTGCCCCATGCGTTGAACTCTTGCCCTCTTGCCCCTTCTCTCGCAATCCAGTTTGGATAGGTGCGACGCAGGCCGGTATCTTTGATTGGTTCATGCGTGTTAATACTGATCCTGTGTTTAGCCGCGAGTTTGACGTTGTCTAAGTACTCATTTGCCATAAATTGACCGTCGTGCCATTCGAATCTGGCATTACCCTCGGCATCAATGCGTTTGATGTTGCCGCCATCGGCTACGTAACCGGTTTTAACTTGGCGAACGCCTGCTTTTTCGTAGAGTGCGAAGGCCGCCTCCATTTGGTTGCGATAGTTGCTGACGTTACCAGACGTCTCGTGATGACCTATTAGGCGTGCACCTACTTTTTCTCCGTGCTTGGCTATTTCATCAATATTAAAATCAGCATAGGCGTCGGTAAAGCTAAAGACATCACCGTTGAAGAACCAGTCGCCGTCCCAGCCTATGTTCCACCCTTCAACCAATACGCCATCAAAGCCATTGTCAGCGGCAAAGCTCAAATATTCTTTAGTACGCGCCGTAGTCGCTCCATGCTTATCGCCGCTGCCCCAGGTATTTTTGTTGATGTGCATGCCCCACCAAATGCCGATGTATTTACCCGGCTCAACCCAAGATACATCACCGAGCTTATTTGGTTCGTTGAGGTTTAAAATAAGGTGAGAGTTCAACAAGTCGGTGGCTTCATCGCCTATTTGCAGGGTGCGCCAAGGTGTATTGAACTTACCATTGGTTTTGACAGCAACGCCGTCTGACCAAGGTGTTAGATCGGCAACAAATGTTCCTGGGCGACGCTGGTTTAAGGTCATGCCCGCATAGTCAATTAGGGCCGCTTCATGCACACTGATATGAACCCCGTCTTGATTCTTTAAAGTAAATGGGGTGTGCACATGTGGGGCATCGTGCAGTGGTGTGGTGTTGTATACATATTCATAGCGATTCCAGCCACGAGCTGGGATCCACCACGCGGTACTTTTATCACTTTGTGCAAAGGCGAATTCGGTTAATTCTCTGGTGATATAAAGCGCTTGATTTTGAGCAACCTCATAGCGAAAGCCGACACCGTCATCAAATACTTTTACACGCACAGTATATTGCGGCGATTTGTCTGCCTGCTTAGCAAAGGTGACAGCAAGCTCATTGTGCTTATCTTGTATCACTCGGGCTTCGCCCCAAGGCTGTTGCCAACTGCTATCGACGCTATTACGCTGATGTGTGGTGATACTTAAGCCATCGCGCATCGATGCAGCTGTTGCGAAATCAAAACCAAGTTTAGACGGTTGAATAATGGTTTTGTCGTTAAAGCTGACTTGATAGGTCGGCTGGCTATTATCATCACTCAAGGTAAAAGTGATTTTGCCATCTGGCGAACTCACAGCTAAAGATGCGGCAAAGCTCGTAGTCGTAAACAAGCTTAATCCGATCAGGGAAAGTGACATGGGGCGCATAGTTTTTCCTTCTTGTTGTCGGCACGAAAATTCGTGTTCTTTTGCACATCAGCTAAGCTTACTGTTGTATGCTAACGTTCACGTAAAAGTTGCATACGTATTCATGCTGTAAATGCGATGAATGTAATAATTATTCCGCTCGGTCTAGTGTAGACAAGCTAAGAAAAATAATAAGGATAGGTTGAACTGCTTATGCCAAACCTAACAATTTTTGGGCGTATTGCTGTTGTGATGGCAATGCTACAAGCCGGTCTAGTCAATGCCCTTGAAGTGCAAATTGTCGATGCTGATAAACAGCCACTCGCGAATGCCGCGGTGTGGTTGCAAGGAAATGGCTTTGATAACAAAAGAACAACGCTAGATTATAAAATGGAGCAAAAGGATAAAGCGTTTGTGCCCCATATCTTGATGGTGCAAGCTGGCACCCAAGTCTCGTTTCCAAATTTAGATCCCATTCTCCATCACGTCTATTCGTTCTCTGCTGCAAAGCCGTTCGAGCTTAAGTTGTATCGCGATGACCCGAAACAGGTATTATTTGATCAAACCGGTGTGGTTGAGCTTGGCTGCAATATTCACGATTGGATGCTGGGTTATATCGTGGTTGTAGATAGCCCATTATTTGCGGTAACGGATAGCAGCGGCAAAGTATCAATCGACCTAGGTGCTCAGCAAGCCAGCGCACTAAAGCTGAATGTATGGCATGAAAGATTCGAAAATATAGACAAAATAGAACAGCATCCGCTCTCCGTCGTAAACAACACTCAAGCAATTACCTATCAAATTAAGCAAACACTGGTTGCTCCACTTCAGGATTTCTCCGATGGCTTCGATGATTACTAAGCTAAGCGCCGCTCTGGCATTATTCGCGATAGGGCAAGCAGGTGCCGTCGAGATTTCTGGGCAAGGGCAACTGCAAACGACCTGGCAGCATGATGATAATCGTAAAGCTTGGTATCAGCCTGGATGGGGCGTTACGCGTTTTGGGAAAGGGGAGTCAGATATTACGCTTAGCCGTGGCGCTATTGATTGGCGTGTAGATTTTGCTAGCGCTTGGTCTTTGCACGGGGTAACACAGTATGTGCCAGACCCAGATGACAAGCTCGGCTTTACAGAACTGTATTTGCAATATCGAACACTACCTAAAAATGGTCGCCGCTTTATTGTTCGAGCGGGCGGCTTTTATCCGAAGTTTTCTATTGAGAACCCAGATATTGGCTGGTCATCACCCTATACATACCAGTATTCGGCCATTAACGCTTGGATAGGTGAGGAAGTGCGGGTATTTGGCGGTGAAGTCGCGATTGAGCAGCCGCAGACGCGCCGTAGCCGAGGTCAGGGATTCAAAGGTGTGTTTGGTGTTTTTAAGGGGAATGATCCGGCTGGCACTTTACTCGCATGGCGAGGCTTTACCGTGCATGATAGGCAGTCGGTGTTTAACGAAAGTCTCCCCTTTGCTGCTGTAGAGTCGTTGAATACACCGCAGCTACAACATCAAGCACAGCATGTTGAACCGTTTTCGGAAGTAGATGGGCGATTTGGTTATTATGTTGGGTATCATCGCGACTTTTCAAACCGTAGTGAGATCAATGTCTATTGGTACGATAATAATGGCGATCCAAGTAAGATCAACTACCGAACCGGTCAGTATGCGTGGGACACTAAATTTATTAGTGTAGCTTGGCGTTACAAGTTAACACCGCAGACGCATATACTCGCACAAGGCATGCTGGGTAATACCGCCATGGGTGTCAATCGCGGCGTTGATAATGACTTTAATAGTTGGTTTTTGCTACTCACACATCAGCGCGATGACTGGCGCTTTTCCATGCGGGGGGAGCAGTTCAAAGTCATCGACAAAGATGATTGGCAGTTCGACCCAAACCAAAGTGATGGCCATGCACTGACCGCTACAGTGAAGTATCGAATTAATAGCAATTGGCTGGTGGGCGGTGAGTTTTTGAGTCTGACAACCACAGTTGCAAACCGCGAGGCCTTTAACGGAAAGACCAAGCAAAGCGATAATGTGTGGCGACTCAGTGCGGAGTATCGTTTTAATTTATAACAATAAACGTGACGCCCAAGGTGTCACGCTTATTCATGCCATACGATACGTTAGTCCAGTAGACGATTAATGCCGTTTAAGGCTGCAACGCGATAGGCTTCGGCCATTGTTGGGTAGTTAAAGGTAGTATTGATAAAGTACTCGATATTATTACCCGTTCCTTTTTGTTCCATAATGGCTTGGCCGATATGGATGATCTCGGATGCACGTTCACCAAAGCAGTGAATACCTAATATCTCTTTGGTTTCTGCATGGAACAAAATTTTCAAGCTGCCGACTTCAGTGCCTGTGATCTGTGCACGAGCCAAATGTTTAAACTGGGCACGGCCCACTTCATAGGGAATGCGCGCAGCGGTGAGTTCTTGCTCAGTTTTACCAACAGAGCTCATTTCTGGAATGGTATAAATGCCGGTAGGGATGTCAGTGATCAAACGATCATCACAGGCACCATGCACAATTGCATTGGCCGCAATACGCCCTTGATCGAACGCTGCACTGGCTAGGCTGGGATAGCCAATCACATCTCCTACAGCGAAAATATTATCCACTTCAGTTTGGTAGTGTTCGTTGACTTTAAGCTGGCCGCGGCTATCAGCCTTTAGACCTACGCTAGCGAGGTTGAGTGTTTCGGTATTACCCGAGCGGCCATTGGCCCATAAAATACAGTCAGCACGTACTTTCTTGCCAGACTGTAGATGCACAATAACCCCTTTGTCATGAGTCTCTACTTTCGCAAACTCTTCGTTATGGCGAATAACAATACCATTATTCCAAAAATGGTAACTGAGTGCGTCAGAGATCTCGGCATCCATAAAGGCCAATAAGCGGTCGCGGGTGTTGATGAGGTCTACCTTTGCGCCCAGTCCTTTAAAGATTGAGGCATATTCACAGCCTATGACCCCCGCGCCGTATATCAATACGCGCTGAGGATTATGCTCAAGGCTTAAAATAGTGTCGCTGTCGTAGACGCGAGGGTGGTTAAAATCAACGCCTGGTGGGCGGTATGGGCGCGAGCCTGTGGCTATTACAATGGTTTTAGCGGTGAGTAGCTCTTGCGAACCATCTTGGTGAATGACTTGTACTGTATGCGCGTCAACAAAGCTGGCATCGCCTTGAAATAAGTGAATGCGGTTACGACCATAAAAGCTAGAACGCAATGTTGACTGTTTTGAGATCACATCACTGGCATGGTGCAAAATATCTTGAAAGGTATGGCGCTGCGGGCGCTCAGTAAAACGATAAAGTGGATTCGCTTTATACTCAATTAAACGACTGACAGAATGACGAAGCGCTTTTGAGGGAATGGTGCCCCAGTGAACGCAGCCACCGCCAACCGCATGCTGGCGTTCGATAACCGCGACTTTTTTACCACTTTTAGAGAGGTTCATGGCGGCGCCTTCGCCGCCAGGTCCGGTGCCTATAATAATGGCATCGTATTGATAGGATTGTGGAACAGTTTCGGTTTTTTCTGCAGCTTTTTTGCTCACGGCCTCACCCCTTTAGTTATTGAGGCCGCTGAACATTATGCCGTTTTCAGTAGCCTCGAATTTAGTGCAATCCAAGCTTGTTTTTGGCTTTCCCAAGCTTGTTCTAGCTCTTTATATTGTTGCATCAGTGCGGAATGTTCGCACTGTGCAAGTACTGCCTCTTTCTTCGCTTCGAGTACCTGCTTTTGCACAGTACAGTAGTTTTGAAGCTTTTTAAGAAGTAAATCATACTCTTGTTGTAACAATGTAAGCTTATCTTGCGCCAAAGGCAATTTTGCGAGACTGACTTTAGTCTTATTCAACAAGGTCTCCGCCTTGGCTTTTTCAATGCGTTCAACCGGAGTGCGTTTTAGCTTACTGGCAAGGCCTAGTGCTGCAAAAGTACGGATCAGCCATTTAGTTGGGTCATAGTGATACCAGCGAATGCCATTACGGTAGTCGCTGGCAAAAATATGATGAAAGTTATGGTAGCCTTCACCGTAAGTGAAAAGAGCTAGCAAACCATTGTCTCGCGCGGTATTTTTTTCGGTGTAAGGACGACTACCCCAAATGTGCGCCAGTGAATTGATAAAGAAAGTAAAATGTTGACTGAGTACGAGTCTGAGTACGCCCGCAAGTAACAACATGCCAAACACATTACCGAGTAGTAAGCCTAGCACTAACGGGATGCCGATATTCGTAAGTAACACCAATTTCATATAGTGCTTGTGTTGCCACATCACGATAGGGTTACGTTGTAAGTCTCTGGCGTTATTATAATCACCGTAAGCCTCGCCTTGATAATCTCTCAGCATCCAACCGATATGGCTATACCAGAAGCCTCGTGTTGCGGCGTACGGATCTTTTACTGGGTCGTCGACTTGGCCGTGGTGTACGCGGTGATCGCTACTCCAATGTAATATACTGTTTTGTAACGCGAATGCGCCACCCAACGCAAAAATAACTTGAATCACAGGATGGGCGTCATAGGCTTTATGCGCCCATAAACGGTGATACCCTGCGGTGATCGACAGACCGGCGTAAAACATACAGGCAACAAAAGCTACCCAATGGCTGGTGGTATAGCCGTATTCAAAGCCATACCAAGGCACCAAAGTGATCGCAGCTAAAAACGATAAGCTAAAGAACAGCACATTGGTCCATAAAATGGGTGGTTTTTTCATCAATTAATCTCAAAATCTAGTTTCAGCGTACAACTGTACGCTAAAATAGTATTTCATTCTTGCTGCGTCAAGGTTTAGACTGCGGTTTATTGTTCTTATTTTTCGAAGCGAATTGGGGAAAGTCCATGGCTGGTGTACGCGCCCAACAAAAACAGAAGACCCGTCAAGCGCTTATCGAAGCGGCATTTAATCAACTAAGTGCTGAGCATAGTTTCTCGAATTTAAGCCTGCGTGAAGTCGCACGAGAGGCGGGTATCGCACCTACTTCGTTTTATCGTCATTTTAAGGATATGAACGAGCTCGGGCTGACTATGGTAGATGAAGCGGGTTTAACCTTGCGACAATTAATGCGCCAAGCAAGACGTCGCATCGCTAAAGGTGGTAGCGTGATCAATACTTCTGTGCACACCTTCATGGAATTTATTGAGCAGTCGAGCAACCAGTTTCGTTTATTACTGCGTGAACGTTCGGGTACTTCGCCTGCGTTTCGTGCCGCCGTTGCTAGAGAAATCAAACATTTTATCTTAGAGCTTGCTCATTACCTTGAAACAGAAACGGGAGTAGATACCCATCACGCCCACATGCAAGCTGAAGCAATGGTCACCTTAGTATTTAGCTCTGGTGCTGAGGCTTTGGATCAAGATCCCCCACAGCGCGCTGAACTGACCGAGCGTTTGAAGTGGCAGTTGCGGTATATCGCAAAAGGTGCCTCTGGTTATGCAAAACATCCAGAACCAATAAAAAAATAGCCTAAATTGGCTATTTTTTTATTGGTAATTAAAATTCAAAATAACCCTGCTCACTTCATATCCTATCTGTGTTCACTTCTGATCTTGAAATATATTTTCTAAAACTGGCGTTATTGTGATTTAAGTTTCCAATAAGTCGAGGTTTGAACTCTGTTTTTGGGATAATTTATGCTTGATTGTCGCTTTTAAAGCATGTTAAAACATAACCAATTCATCAACAGGAACACTTAGCTCAATGAAAATGACTGCGCGTATTTCACTCCTTCTTAACCTCCTACTGGTAAACCAGAGGGGTGGGGTGTAATTGCGCGAATTGAGCGACATTTACTGTAGACACCCCGCACTTGCGGGGTTTTTTTTGGCTGAGGATAAGGGTATGCAAGATAAAGTCTGGATTTTCGATACAACATTAAGGGACGGTGAGCAGGCGTTAAAAGCCAGCTTAACAGAAGAAGATAAAATACAGCTGGCGCATACCATTAGTCGTCTCAATGTGGATGTTATGGAAGTGGGTTTTCCAGTATCAAGTCCGGCTGATTTTCGTGCGGTACAACGCATTGCTGCCGAGGTAAAAGGTCCGGCGATTTGTGGCCTTGCGCGTGCGGTTAGTAAAGATATCGACGCGTGTGGTGAAGCCCTTAAAGGCGCTGAACAGCGCCGCATTCACACCTTTATCGCAACCAGCCCTCTGCACCTAGAACATAAGTTAAGAATGAGTCTAGATGATGCGACTAACATGGCGATTAAGGCCATTACTCAAGCCAGAAAGTACACTGATGATGTTGAGTTTTCATGTGAAGACGCCGGCCGTACGCCACACTCTGATCTGTGTCGTATTGTTGAAGCGGCGATTGATGCCGGTGCATCTACGATTAATTTGCCTGATACCGTAGGGTATGTCACACCAGACGAGTATGCAGCGATGATTTACCATATTCGAAATAATGTGCCTAACATCGACAAAGCCAGATTAAGTGTCCATTGTCACAATGATTTAGGACTTGCGGTGGCAAATTCAATCGCGGCGGTACAAGCCGGTGCAAGACAAATCGAATGTACCATCAATGGTATTGGTGAGCGTGCAGGTAATTGCTCACTAGAAGAAGTGGCGATGATCATGAAGATGCGCCAAGACCACCTAAAAGTACACACCGATATTCGTAGCGAAGAGATTTATCGCGCGTCGCGCCAAGTTGCTAAAATCTGCAATATGCCGGTGCAGCCAAACAAGGCAATTGTGGGTGAAAGTGCCTTTGCACATAGCTCGGGTATTCACCAAGACGGCGTCTTAAAAGCACAAAACACCTATGAAATCATGGCACCAGAAACCGTTGGCGTGCCGAGTAATCAGTTAAATATGACTTCACGCTCTGGCCGGCATGTTATCGAGCATCGTCTTACCGAGCTTGGCTATCAGAAATCGGATTATGATATGGATAGCCTGTATGAAAGCTTCTTAGCATTAGCCGATCAAAAGGGCACGGTTTACGACTATGACCTTGAAGCGATGATTTATTTCAACCAAATAAAAGATAAAGACGAGCGCTACCAATTACAGTTCGTCAATGCATCTTCTAACTCTCAATCCATCGCGAGCGCGACTGTGGGGATTGCCTTGAATGGTGAGCTTAAGCAAGAAGCAGCAACCGGCAACGGTCCTGTAGAAGCGGCGTTTTTAGCTATCGAGCGTATTACTGGCATGGCGGTGGAAGTGGTGGAATATAACCTTGATGCGACGGGTAAGGGGGCAAGCTCACTGGGCCAAGTCGATATTATTGCCAAGTTTGATGGTAAGCAATATCACGGTGTGGGACTTGCAGCCGACATTGTTGAAGCGTCAGTGAGAGCGATGATCCGAGTATATAACCTAATTGATAGAGCACAAAAAGTATCTAGCCTAAAACAACAAAGGAAAGCAGGATGAGTCAAACAAACTACAAAATCGCAGTACTAGCTGGAGATGGAATTGGTCCAGAAGTGATGCAAGCCGCTGAGCTGGTATTGGATAAAGTGGCGACTAAGTTCAACTTTGCTTTAGAAAAATCACCACAAGCGATTGGTGGTGCGGCCATAGACCAATTTGGCGAAGCCTTACCCGCAGCGACATTAGCCGCGTGTGAAGCCGCTGATGCGATTCTGTTTGGCTCTGTGGGTGGGCCTAAGTGGGAGCACTTACCACCAAATGAGCAACCAGAGCGGGCATCCTTATTACCGCTTAGAAAGCACTTTCAGCTATTTTGTAATCTGCGTCCTGCGCAGCTATTGCCCGCATTGAGCGCCGCCTCTCCACTACGCAGTGACATTAGCCAGCAAGGTTTTGATATTTTATGCGTCCGTGAGCTTACTGGCGGGATTTATTTTGGCGAAAAAGGTCGCCAAGGTGAGGGCGAAAGCGAGTCGGCGTTTGATACGCAAACCTATTCGCGCAAAGAAATCGAACGCATCGCCCGTTTTGCTTTTGATGCAGCGAGACTTAGAAGCAATCATGTGACGTCTGTAGACAAAGCCAACGTGCTGGCAACCAGTGTACTGTGGCGTGAGGTGGTCAATGAAGTCGCGAAAGAATACCCAGATGTGGCGCTTGATCACATCTATATCGACAACGCTGCGATGCAGTTGGTAAAACAACCAAGCCAGTTTGATGTGCTACTGTGCGACAACCTGTTCGGTGACATCCTTTCTGATGAATGTGCAATGATCACGGGTTCCATGGGGTTATTACCATCGGCAAGTCTAAATCAATCGGGCTTTGGCTTATATGAGCCAGCGGGCGGCTCAGCACCAGATATCGCCGGTAAAGGAGTGGCAAACCCAATCGCACAAATCTTAAGTGCCGCGCTGATGCTACGTTATTCATTGGGGCAAGACGAAGCGGCACGCGCAATTGAAAAGGCAGTAGCAGAGGCGGTGAAAGATGGTGTAGGTACACCGGATATCTATCCTCAAGCAGGATTTACTACTATGGATGTCGCGCAAGCGATCGTCGACAGGGTTTAATAAAGGTAAGAGCAAGTGGCAAAAACATTATACGATAAAATTTGGCAATCCCATGTGGTTGCTAAATTAAACGAGCAAACCGATCTCTTGTACATTGACCGTCATCTAGTACACGAGGTCACTTCACCGCAGGCATTTGCGGGCTTAAGAGAGCAGAATCGTCCGGTAAGGTGTCCAGAAAAAACCTTTGCGACAATGGATCATAATGTCTCGACCAAGAGCCGTTCGATTGATGCTGCCAGTGAGGTGAGCAAAAACCAGCTACAAGCGTTGGCACAAAATTGTGAAGAGTTCGGCATTGTACTCTACGATTTGAATTCAATTAACCAAGGTATAGTGCACGTAATGGGACCTGAGCAAGGGATCACTTTGCCAGGTACAACGATTGTATGTGGCGATAGCCATACCTCAACGCATGGTGCATTTGGTGCGCTGGCTCACGGTATTGGTACATCAGAGGTTGAACATGTGCTGGCCACGCAAACATTACAGCAGAAAAAAGCCAAATCGTTAAAAATTCAGGTGAATGGCGTTTTGCGTCCGACCGTGACTGCAAAAGACTTGATCCTCGCTGTGATTGGGCAATTAGGCACAGCTGGTGGTACTGGCTATGTGGCTGAGTTTTGCGGGACGGGGATCGAAGCGCTGTCGATGGAAGCGCGGATGACGCTCTGTAATATGAGTATTGAAATGGGGGCGAAAGCTGGCTTGATCGCACCTGACGAGAAAACTTTTGCGTATTTACGTGGTCGCCCATTTGCACCTCAAGGCGAAGACTTTGATGCTGCGGTGCACTACTGGAAAACCTTGCATAGCGACCCGGATGCTGTATTTGATCGTGTCGTGGAGCTGGATGCTGATAGTGTGCAACCTCAAGTAACTTGGGGAACCAGTCCAGAGCAAGTCATTGGTATTAATGACTTAGTACCAAACCCTGACGATGAACCTAATTTAGTCAAAGCGGATGCGATGCGCAGCGCGCTGAAATATATGGGCCTCACAGCAGGGCAAAGGCTAAGCGATGCCAAAGTCGACACCGTATTTATTGGCTCTTGCACCAATAGCCGTATTGAAGATTTGCGTGCCGCGGCACAAGTGGTGGCGGGCAAGCACGTAGCGGCAGGCGTTGAAGCGCTAATCGTCCCGGGATCTGGATTAGTAAAGCAGCAAGCCGAACAAGAGGGCTTAGCCGATATTTTCAAAGCTGCCGGGTTTGAGTGGCGTGAACCGGGCTGCTCTATGTGCTTGGCGATGAACGATGATCGTCTTGGCGCAGAAAAACGCTGTGCATCGACCTCAAACCGGAACTTTGAAGGGCGCCAAGGGCGAGGTGGTCGTACGCATTTGGTGAGTCCAGCAATGGCTGCCGCAGCGGCAATTGCAGGTCACTTTACTGATATTCGAGGAGAGGCGTCATGAGCGTGTTTCATCAGGGCCTAGTTGCGCCACTAGACAAAAACAATGTTGATACAGACCAAATTATTCCCAAGCAGTTTTTAACTTCAACCAGCCGCGATGGATTTGATAAAGCGCTGTTTTATGATTGGCGCTATCTTGAAGATGGCCAGCCAGATCCGAACTTTGTGCTTAACTATCGACAATATCAGGGCGCGTCAATCTTGTTAACGCGTGACAACTTTGGTTGTGGCTCGTCTCGTGAGCATGCTCCTTGGGCACTAAAACAATATGGTTTTACCGTGATCTTAGCCGAGAGCTTTGCCGATATCTTTTTTAACAATTGTGGTAATAACCAAATGCTTTGCATTGCGTTATCAGCCAGCACGTTAGATACGCTCTTCGATGCATGTGAGCAACAATCACAAGTGCATTTGAGTATTGACCTAGAAGCGCAGCAGATAAGCGGAGCGGGTATTGCACCAATTGACTTTGAGGTGCGAGAAGACATCAAAGCACGCCTCTTGAGTGGCCTTGACTTTATCGGTGAGACCGAATTATTAAATGCCCAAATTGATGCCTTTGAGCAGCAGCTTGCTACGACAAGACCTTGGCAATAATAGCGGTTTACTAAATTTGGTCGAATAATTTTGCCACCAAGCCAGAAGCTGATTAAGCTCTGGCTTTATTTGTTTTAGGTGTCTCCAATGAAAAAATTAACTTTAGCGCTACTCGCAACCTTGAGCTGCGCAGCCTCCGCGCGTCCTGCCCCGCTGGTTTCCATCCCAAGCCACGATGCATTTTTTGACGCTATTAAAGCGCACTGTGGTAAAGCCTACGAAGGCAAAGTAACGGTGGATAATCAAGGTCCAAGCAGCTTTAGCGATGCGCGTCTTGTGATGCACGTTCGTAAATGTGGCGACGCTGAACTTCAAGTCCCATTTCATGTAGGAAAAGATGCTTCAAGAACTTGGATCATCACCAAAACAGGGAGTGGTTTGAGCTTAAAGCACGATCACCGCCATGAAGATGGCAGTGACGATGTTTCTACTATGTATGGTGGTCATACCCTAGATGCGGGATTTAATAGCGTGCAGTCGTTCCCTGCTGATGAATACTCAAAACAGTTATTTGTCCAGCAAGGGATCCCACAGTCAGTCGGAAATACATGGCAGATGTATATCTATCCAGAGCAGTTTACCTATCGTTTAGTGCGTGAAGGGCGAGAGTTCCGAGTGGACTTTGATTTAACAAAACCGGTAACCGCACCAGCAGCACCTTGGGGATACGATACCAATTGAATTAATTCTCTAATCAATTTGAAGGGTGAAATAGCATATTAGCTTCGTTAAAAATTTCTCATTTAGAATAACTAAATAGCAAAATTTTTGCCTAGCTACTAAAACTATTTCCCCGCTTCAAAATAGATCATTTACTTAATACAACTGGTATAAAGACTAAACCCAGAGCGGGTTACTGAAAAAGATTTATAGCGCTAACAAAAATGTGTGGCTATTTGGCCACACACTTTACGTCTACTGTTAAGTCATTCTGGTAAGGTCTTGGTTCTAGGGGCATCTTATCAAAGCCTTGGACGCCACCGAGTAATGTCAATTGTGGGTTACTGCCTTGGCATAAGCGTTTGGCATGGCGCAGCAAAAATACGCTTTGTTGCCTAAAATGCGCATAACTATCTGGCTTAATTGCCAGTCGAAAGTGGTCATCGTTATAGGTGGTTTGCTCATAATGTACTTTGTGGTCAAAGTCATAGAGCTTTTCAGGTTCGCCTCGTGGAACCGGTGTATATTGGCATGCCGAGAGCAGTGTTGCACCTACGACTAGGGAACTTAGCTTTAATGAATTTAGTCTCAATGATAACTTACGCATAACTGTCCTTTTAGTCTGCTACATTTACAGTATATCACATGGGAGATTAGCCACTTGCTTAACCAACTTAAAAAACTATTTCAAAGCTTGCAGGAGTCGTCACCGAAACAAGAAATCGACTTTAATACCGCGCTTGCTGCATTACTGGTTGAAGTGATGCGAGCGGACGGCAAACTACAACAGTCGGAGTTCGATAAAATTGCGGAGCTACTCAAAACACGTTGTGAATTGCCTGAACCACAAGTGAGTGCACTGATAACGCAAGCACAGCAATTGGTGGAACAGGCGGTAGATATGTATTCTTTTGCCAAGCAAGTGAATAATCACACTAGCGACATTGAGCGCATCGAGGTCATTGAGCTATTGTGGCACGTTGCTTATGCAGATGGTGTACTCGACAGCCATGAAGACCATATCATTCGGAAAATAGCCGGGCTGTTTTATGTTGCTCACCCTGATTTTATTGCTGCCAAATTACGCGTTCAAGCTGGTTTAGATACTTAGTGTGCTAATACGGTTTGACACGTAACAATCACTTCTTGAATTATAAAATTCACTAACGTCGGTGAAATTGCACATATCTTGGCAATATCCTTCTGCTTGTAATCACCACGTTTATACAGGCTTAGAATGTTCTGGTGGCGTTTTGATAGAGAGCTTACCGCTTGCATCATACGACCATCTAGATTTTGCTCAATTAAGGTTTCTTCAGCACTGACTTGCTTGTCAGTGTATTGTCCTGGCAGTGCGCTGTCTAAGCTAACCCAGCTTTCCTTTGATTTTTTCCTTACCATATCAATTGCGATATTTCTTGCTGTTTGATAGCAGTAAGCCACATGATTGCTAATGGCTTGCTCTTGTTCATCAGGCATTTTTGACAGACGAATATACGTTTCCTGTAAAGCGTCTTCTGCGAGGTATTGGCAGTGAAGAATTGAGGTTAAATATGCAGTCAATTTCTCCCTTTGTACTTCAATTATATCGGCCCAACGACGAACATCTACCGTATTATCTGAGCGCAACACTGCTGCCATTTTATCCCTCTACGATTAATAATGAAAATAATTCTCAATTAGATCCTAAGTTTTTTATCGGGTTTTTGTCAATAGCTAAATCGAATTTTAATTTACTTGTTTGTAACGTTTGTGTCATTAAAAGGTGCGCAGGTAAAAATATGAACAGTTATGAGAATTATTTTAAATTTTTCTAAATTAATCTTAGGGGCAATCGTCATTAGGGGGCTAGTGGCAAATTAGCTCTCGGTGTTTGTTTTTAATATCTTGATAATTAAGTGATATTTTTAATTTCATTATTTTTTCTAAACGCCGAATGGATTTTGCATAACGAAATAACCCACATAGGAAATTTCATAAGGTTGTATTTATGTTAAAAAGTTGTGTTAGTTGGCCTGTTGAGGATGCAGAGCGATATCGCAATCTTGGATATTGGATAGATGAAGAGTTAAGTCAGATCTTAGAGCGTCAAGTACAAGAAAATCCGACTCAAATTGCCGTTATCGATAACGATATCGAGAAGTCCTATGCATGCTTGGAAAAAGAGGCGACGAGACTGGCGAGTTATTTGGCTGCGCAAGGACTTTGTGCCGGTGACACCGCGATTGTGCAATTGCCTAATTGTTACGAATTCTATGTGGTATTTTTTGCTTTACAAAAGCTGGCGGTGTTACCTGTTAATGCTTTGATGAATCATAACCAAGTCGAGTTAACACATTACGCAGCTGCTCTGCAGCCAAAGTTGATTATTGCGGACACAAAGCATTCTCTGTTTGGTGATAGTCAATTCTTTGAACAGTTAAAAGCGTGTACACCACAGCTACAGTATGTGCTGCTGCGTGGTCAAAGTACTTGGGCGAAAGAGCTTGGTGAAAAGCTGCATGCTTCTGCATGCTTTGAGCATTTTGATTCTCTGCCTTTTCGTAAGCATCAAGCGGACAATGTGGCATTCTTTCAATTGTCGGGGGGAAGCACAGGTACACCTAAGTTGATCCCTCGTACCCACAATGATTATTACTATAGTGTTCGCCAAAGTGTCGAAGTGTGTCAATGGAATAAACAAACGCGATACCTTTGCGCTCTACCTGCCGCACACAATTTTCCGCTTAGTTCACCCGGCGCATTGGGAGTGTTTTACGCTGGTGGTACAGTGATCTGTGCTCCAGATCCCTCACCAAGCAGCTGTTTTAGGCTGATCGAGGCCCATAAACCAAATTGGGCCGCTTTGGTTCCCCCTGCGGTTTCGTTGTGGCTCGATTCTCGAGAGCGACAACACTATGACCTAAGCTCGTTGACTGTGCTCCAAGTCGGTGGAGCTAAGCTCAGTGCCACCCTCGCTGCCAGAATGGAAAAAGAGCTTGTTGTGACGTTGCAGCAGGTATTTGGCATGGCGGAAGGGCTTGTCAACTATACCCGTCTCGATGATGACGAATGGACGCGACATCATACACAAGGTCGACCAATGAGTGCAGCTGACGAAATCCGTATCGTCGACGAGAATAATCAACCAGTACCTCAAGGAGAGGCTGGGTTATTAACGACTAAAGGACCTTATACATTTCGTGGTTATTTAAACGCTGAACTTCATAACTTAGCTGCATTTACTGAAGATGGTTTTTACTGTAGTGGTGATGTGGTTAAACAAACTGCATCGGGCGACATAATTGTTGAGGGCCGCGATAAGGATCAAATCAATAAAGGTGGCGAAAAGGTCGCAGCAGAAGAAGTCGAGAACCAAGTATTGGCACATCCTGCGGTTCATGATTGTGCAGTTGTTGCAATGCCAGATCCTCTGCTGGGTGAGCGTATATGCGCATTTGTCGTGCCGCGAGAAGAGCTTGACCAACCACTCACAAGGGCAATGCTCAATCGCTTTGTTCGAGGTCGTGGGCTCGCTGATTACAAGTATCCTGACCGCTTTGAATTTATTGCGTCACTACCAAAAACGAAAGTTGGAAAGATCGACAAACGCGCGTTGCGTGAGCATATCGCTAATCTACTTACCTCATCACAAACTGCATAATACTCAATAGGATAAACTCATGGCAATCCCACGTATTTCTTCATATCCATTACCATCAAGCCGCCCGGAAAATCGCACTGAGTGGCAAATTAACCCGAGTAAAGCGGTGCTATTGGTTCACGATATGCAATCTTATTTTGTGAATTTCTATGATACAAGGCAAGCACCGATGCGGTCTTTGATCCAACAAATTAATAGTTTAATCGTGGCAGCCAAAGCTGCTGGTGTCCCAGTTGTGTATACTGCACAGCCCGCAAATCAAGATCCGAAAGATAGAGCGCTGCTAACCGATTTTTGGGGAACTGGCCTGACTGAGCAAGACACAAGCATTTTACCTGCACTTGCTCCAACTGCCGATGATAAGGTTTATACCAAGTGGCGTTACAGCGCATTTAAACGTAGTACCCTACTTGAGGATATGCAGGCACAAGGTCGAGACCAGCTTATTATCTGTGGGATTTATGCCCATATCGGTATCTTATCTACGGCATTAGACGCCTTTATGTATGACATAAAAGCATTCGTTGTTGCGGATGCTGTCGCAGATTTTAGTGAAGCAGAACATCTCCATGCGATGGAGTATGTTTCGTCTCGTTGTGGGCAGGTGCAGTTGTTGGACGAGGTTATCGCTGCGTGCACACCACAAAATACACAACAGAAGTTATCTTTGGGCTCGATGCAGGAGGCGATTGCAGCATTGCTTTGCATTGATGTTGAAGAGGTTGATCCCGAAGAAAATTTACTCTATCTCGGATTAGATTCCATTCGCGTAATGACATTGATTGATCAGTGGCGGGCGCAAGGCATCGATATTACGCTAGCTGAACTTGCAGAAAGCACCACACTTAATGAGTGGTATGAAATTCTAGTGGGCAAAGCACCGCTGGCGATGGAACCTGCATGAGTAATTGGCCTTTAACCGCTGCGCAACTTGGGATTTGGCTTGGGCAGGCAAAACAGCCTACTAGTACGCGCTATAACACTGCTGAGTATGTTGAGTTAAACGTGCCAATAAATGCTGAAGATTGGCTGTTAACTGCTTCAAGAGTGCTACAAAGTACAACGGCAATCAATGTACGCTTTATAGAACATCAAGGCGTGCCGACAACTCAATTACTCAGTGAAGCTGAGCGAGTGGCAAAGTTGGGCGACTATATCGACTTGTCAGAAAGCGATGATGCAGCGTTTGCAGCACAGCAGCTTTTGATAAAGTGGCAAACTCAGCCTTATGACTTAGCCAATGGCGACTTATATCGTCATGTGTTAATCCGACTTGCCACTAACCACTACTATTGGGCACTTGGTGCGCATCATATTGCGATGGATGGCTTTAGTTTTGCGCTGGTTTCTAATCGAGTGATTCAGGCCTATGAGGGGGCTCAAGTTACGGCTGATGAAACTCAATATCAAGCTGTCATCACTGAAGATAGTCAGTACCGTCAAAGCAAGTGGTATCAGCAGGATAGGCTGTATTGGCAACAGCAGCTGCAAGGTCTGGATAATGCCGCAGCCCTGACAACACAAGTGTTAAATACAGAGGCGGACAAGGAAAAGGTTACGACGCAATTATCAGCAACCTTGCTCAATCAATTAGAGACTCGAGCCAATTCGGTCGACGCCAACTGGTCTGAACTATTACTAACCGCGGTTAGCGCTATTGTTTATCAACGCACTGGGGTGGCGAAAACGATCATGGGCATGCCTGTTGCCAATCGTATGGCATCAAAAGCCGCGAATACGCCCTGCATGCATATGAATATTGTACCGGTTCCAGTGGACTTTGTGCTTGTTGATAGTTTTGAAGGTTTAATCCGTCAGGTCAGTGAGCAATTGCGTCAAGCTAGAAGGCATTTTCGATATCGTTATGAAGATTTAAAAGCTGAAGCTGCGATCTTGCAATTGCCAACAAGATTGTTTGGTGCAGTTGTTAATATTTTACCTTTTGAACGTCATGAAACCTGCCAAGGTGAAGCGGTGACAAGTCATACTGTGTCTGCTGGGCCTGTTGAGGACATTGCATTTATTTTTATCAAGCAAATGGACGGCAGTATTCGTTTCGAGATTGAAGGTAACCAAAGTGGCTATAGTAAAGCTGAGTTGTTGAGTATACAAAGTGAAACGTTGCAGTTTCTCCATACTGTTGCTGTGGACTTGCAAATGCCATTACGCGTTACCAATCGGGACTTTGCGATAAGTGAGACTCCGGCACCTGTGGCGCAGAGTGACGTACTTAGTTGTTTGTTGGAGTTATCAAGGAAGTCGCCTAAATCAATAGCGGTTCAGACGATAGATGGACATGCTATTAGCTATGAGCGGTTAGTACAGCAAGTGCTATGGTTAGCAAAACGCCTTAGAGTCAATGCTTCCGTCGTTGATGGTACCGTATTACTCGTACTGCCTCGTAGCCAATATACAGTGATTGCAATGTGGGCCGTATTTGCTGCGCAGCACCGCTTCGTCTTTATTGATAACGAGGCTCCTTCTGCGCGTAATCGTAGTATTATCGCTGATGCTAAGCCATGCCTAGCATTAGTGGATGATAGTAGTGAAGGGTTAGCTGAGATCCGCGATGCTGGCGTTACACAGCTTAATATTGCAAGCGAACTTGCAAATGCCCAGCTTGAAGCGTTGGCTGCCACCCCATCAATACTTCCTTTACTAGAACAAGCCTATTTAATCTATACCTCAGGTTCCACGGGTAAGCCTAAAGGGGTGCAGATAAGCCACGACGCATTGGCAGGTTTTGTTAGTGGCGCACGTCAGGCCTACCAAGTAGGCGCTCAAGATAGAGTATTACAGTTTGCGCCCTTTCATTTTGATACCTGTATTGAAGAAGTCTTTGTTACTTTGACGGCCGGTGCGACGTTGATACTGCGTAATGACGCCATGTTGGAGTCTTTTGAGGATTTTCTTGCCGAACTAGAAAACCAACGTATTACTATACTCGATTTACCTACCGCTTACTGGCATGAGCTTTGTCGACACCTGTGCGCGACTCGCCGTATGCTTCCTGTGTCAATTCATACCATCATTATAGGTGGAGAGGCGGTTAATCGTCAGCGTGTAGAAGCGTGGCGTGAGCAGTTTAAACAGTCTGTACGTTTACTTAACACTTACGGCCCAACGGAAGCTACAGTCGTTGCGACTGCCATTGATCTCAGTAAAACAACAAATCCAAGCTTAATTGGTTTGCCCTTACCCGGACGCGGTGCTGTGGTAATGCGTGAAAAAGGCCAGATAGCAAAATTTGGCGAGCGCGGAGAGCTCTGGCTTACGGGCGTGGGTTTATCGAGCGGTTATTTGGGTCTGACCGAGCAAACTGCTGCTGCGTTTGTTTCATTTTGGGATCCGCAAGCTATGCGGAGCATAGCGGCTTACCGTACCGGAGACATTGTGCGGATGCATAAAAGTGGGCAACTTGAATATCTTGGCCGCGTCGATGCCCAGTTAAAAATCAGTGGCTACCGGATTGAAATTGGTGAGATTGAAGCTGTGCTATTGAGTGTTCCTGCCATTCTTGAAGCCGCGGTGACTGTGGTTAAGAATGCGCAAGGTAGTGCAACTGCTTTGGCGGCGCATATAGTGAGTACCACCGCATGGGCGTTAAATGATTTACGCACAGTGCTGAGTGAGCAGTTACCCGCTCCAATGTTACCTGCACAGCTTTATCAATATGAAGCTTTACCTAAAACACCGGCCAATAAAATCGATCGCAAGCGATTATCTGAGCAGCAAAATACCGCCTGTGACGCTGAGGTTATGAGTGACTTTGAAACACAGATAGCTGCCGTTTGGCGGGAAGTTCTGGGCGTGAGTAATGTCCGATTAGCTGATAACTTTTTCAGCATTGGGGGGCAGTCACTCCAATGTATTCAAGTTGCAGGGCGGCTAACACAACTACTTAATAAAACGGTGAATGTCGCATTTTTATTTGCGCATCCTAAACTCGTCGACTTGTGCAATGCACTTCAGCTTGGTGATGAATTAGCACACAAGACGAACGTGGATATCGCGACAACGATAAAAGCAGACCTTGCTCAATTTAGAGATAAGCTGTTGCAGGTTCAACCGCATACACTAACTGAAACTAGTGAGGAAACGGTGTTGCTGACCGGTGCAACGGGATTTGTTGGTGCGCAGTTACTGGCGCATTTACTTGCGAAGCCGGATCTAAGTGTAATTTGTAGTGTAAGAGCTAATAACATAGAGCATGGGTTCGAACGGTTACAGCAAGCCTTCGACGTGCAAAACCTTGGTGAAATAGATAGTTCTCGGGTAACGCTGTTACTTGGAGATATTGCCGCGTCACAACTTGGGTTGAGTGATGCTGACTATCAACAGCTGGGCATGCGCGTGACTCGAATATTACACAATGCAGCGCATACCTCTGTGTTACGTGATTACAGTAGCTTAAAAGTGGCAAATACAGATGCGACAGCTGAATTATTGATGTTCGCGAAATATTTTAGTTTGCCATTTAATCACGTCTCGACTATTGCGGTTGCACCACAGTCCGGAGAGCCTCTTGATGAGGCGTTTATTCCTTATCATAGTGGCCTTCACGATGGTTATCAGCAATCAAAATGGGTTGCGGAAGCGATGGTTGAAATTGCGATCCAGCAGGGGGTAGCAGCACAAGTATATCGCTTAGCACGAGTTACGGGGGCCAAACAAAGTGGCTATATTAACCACAATGACTTGGTATGGCGCATCTTGCGCTCTGGACTTAAGTTTCATCGTTTGCCTGAGCTTGCTGTGTCTGAGCCGTGGACGCCTGTAGATAGAGTTGCCAAATTTGTCAGCGCACAAACTTTAACGCCTACTACTGCGGCTGTCTTTAACGTGACACCGCAAACTTTAGTGTCGTTACCGGAATTGTATCAATGGCTTATCGATTTTGGTTTTGTTTTCAAAGTGGAATCTTTGTTGAGCTGGTTGGCTGTTCTTGAACAGTCACAAGATGAAGAAGACCTAGCGATTGCAAGTTTCTTTACAAGTCAGCCGCAGCAATCACAAAAAGCGACGACATTGGTTGCGAGCAATCAGAGTTTTATCTCAGCAAGTCTCCAACACGATGCGAGTTTGCAGTCTTTTGTAAAGGCCGACTTAGCGCGCTACCTCATTTATGCCTTTACCAGCAACTTGCTAAAAATTGAACACCATCCTGAAGCGTATAAACGACTGCAGACATTACAGGCTAAATTTTCTGAATCGAAAGAGGAGTTGTCATGAAGCAGCGACAACCAGTTCCACCTAGCGGTCCTCGCCGTGTATTTTGTGTAGCTAAGCGCTATATCACGCCACACTTGTTGAGGATCACCGTTTCTGGCGAAGCGTTACATGGCTTCCCAAGCGGTTATGATGGTGCGCATATCAAGCTATTCTTCGCAAATAGAACAACCGGCACATTATCACTCCCAACACGTGATGATAGCGGTAAAATTGTTTGGCCGACGGATCGCCCGGTGACAAGGGCTTACACGGTGCGAGCTTATCGACCAGACAGCAATGAATTGGATATTGATTTTGTAGTGCACGGCTCCCACAGTCCAGCATCTGGCTGGGCGGTCAATGCCGACGTTGGCGCTGAACTTGGGGTTGCAGGGCCCGGTGGGCCAGATCCATTGCTAGCGGATGCGGATTGGCACGTGCTTGCAGGCGACCTTACAGCTGTTCCGGCGATTAGCGCGCTGCTCGAGGGGTTTGAGGCAGAGCGACGAGCTGAAGTCTTTATTGAAATAGATTCATTAGATGATAAGCATACTATTACTGCACCATCAGGTGTCAATATTCATTGGTTGCTGCGTCAAAGTGGTGACTGTGAACAACTTGCAAGAGCAATTGCAAATGTTGCAATACCCTCAGGTGTGACTTCTATCAGTGCTTTTATTGCTGGCGAAAATGGTGCAGTACTGGCGTGTCGTAAGCAGCTTATTCAAGATTTTGGGTTATCAAAAAAACAACTGTATGCCATTCCATATTGGCGTCGCGGTCAGGATGAAGAAACCTATCATGAACGCCGACATGAAATCATGGATGAGGTGTACTAGATGTCCAATGAATGTGAATTTACAGGGCGTATCGCGTTGGTGACGGGAGCTTATCAGGGCATAGGTAAAGCACTGGTCGAGCAACTATTAGCACGCGGAGCGATTGTAGTTGCGGCAGATATTGCTACTGCCGCGAGTCAACTCCAAGAAGTAACGGCTAATCACTTCCAAATCCATCTTGATGTTACGAACAAAAACCTTGTGCAAACCGTAGTTGAGGAAATTGAAATCCAGCTCGGTGCAATAGAGTATGTTGCCAGTGTCGCTGGTATTTTGCACATGGGAACGCTGCTAGAACAAAGCGATGCCCAGTGGCTTGATACGTTTGCCGTAAATTGCCATGGGCCATTTTATTTATGTCAGGCGGTGGCGAATAAGATGCGGATAAGAAAGCGTGGTGCCATCGTTGCTGTGAGCAGTAATGCAGCTAGCACACCTAGAGTGAATATGGGCAGTTATTGCGCTTCAAAGGCGGCCTTGAGTGCGATGATTAAAACGCTAGCCCTAGAAGTCGCACCGTTTAACATTCGGTGTAACCTAGTTGCGCCGGGGTCTACCGACACTCAAATGCAGCAGCAGCTATGGCGCGATGAAAATGGTGCTGAGCAAACCATTCAAGGCGATTTAACGCAATTCAAATTAGGTATTCCACTAGGTCGTATCGCCTCAGCGACGGATATCGCAAACAGTATTTTGTTTTTACTCAGTGACCAAGCTCGACACATCACCATGGCTAATCTGTTGGTTGATGGTGGGGCGACACTAGGACATTAATTTTCGAGGAATATATGAATAATCAAACACTTTCTTTGACACAATCTCAGCAACTTCAAACCGAAGGTGAACAAGTGATCGCGGGTTTTACTCAATCAATGATGAAAAAGCCAGAGCAATTTGCACCAGGGGCTTTCCCGGTTTATCTGAGCAAGGGAGAGGGAGCCATTGTCACCGATGTTGATGGTAATCAATATATCGACTTTATTTGTGGTTTAGCGGCCAATACTTTAGGTCACAATCACCCTGTTGTTGTCAATACAATTACAGAGCACTTGCACAACGGCATTATTCATTCGTTGCCTACACCTATCGAAGTGCAGACGGCGAAAACCTTAATTGAAGTGATCCCAAATGCCGAACAAGTTCGCTTTTTTAAAACGGGTGCAGATGCTAACTCTGCAGCGGTAAGACTCGCCCGTCACGTGACAGGTCGAGATGAAATTATGACGGTAGGTTATAACGGTTGGCATGATCAGTACATGTTTGACACACCCGGGGTACCGGCTGTTATTGCTGGGTTAACTCATCGCATGCTATTATTTACTCCTGCAGATGAACCAAAAATCATTGAAAAGATCATTGCAAGAAAAGATGAACTTGCGGTGGTGTTGCTATCGGTTCCATATAATCGCGTCTTAGAAAGACCATTCCTAGAACAGTTACGAAATACTTGCAGTGAACACGGTGTGATCTTGGTGTTTGATGAAGTGGTAACTGGCTTTAGATTAGCACCCGGCGGTGCGCAAGAATACTTCGGTATTCAGGCTGATTTAGTGACCTTGTCTAAGGGTATTGCGGCGGGGATGCCTTTATCTGCTGTGGCAGGCAAGCGTGAGTTGATGTCGCGGATCAATGAGCTGCAAGTATCGACTACTTTTGGTGGCGAAATGCTCTCGCTAGCAGTGTGTGATGCTGTATTAAAGGAATATCAACGCACTGAATTCACTCAGCATATAGCAAGACTTGGCGCAATTTTAAAAGCAGAGGTTAATCAGGTTTCACTGCAGTTAGGTGTGCCACTCAAAGTAGTTGGTTATGACCCTATTCCGATGTTCTTATTTGCCAAAGATCCGCAAGAGCACGTAAAGTTTGCAGTACCTTTTCTAGCTGAAATGGCAAAACGTGGTGTGCTTATGCGCCGTGAAGTGAATTTTATTTGTGGCGCACATACTGAAGCGCATATCAACGAAACAATAGCCGCAGTTAAGGCATCACTAATAGCGATGAAAGAAGCAGGCCTTTTTGATCCTCAGGATGCCAGCTAATGGTTTGTTCTTGCTTGTCGACACAGCGCTTTGCAGCACTTGCTGGCGCTTCAGGAAGTGCTGCATTTGGTAGTGCTCAGGTTGGTGAACTTGAAAACTTAAAAGCGGTTTGTAACAAGCCGCAGAACAATGCACTGCGCACGCTAATTGATAATGTTTTTATCTACACTGCAGACACAAGAGATACTGTTTACCCAAAAGGTTGGTTACTTGTTCACGGCAAATATATTGAAGCGCTGGGTGAGGATGGAGAACAACCTAGTAACTTCGATCAACGGATTGATGGTCAAGGTAAGTTAATGCTGCCAGGGCTTATAAATCCTCATTGGCATGAAAGTTTTGTCGCGCCAAATGCTGAGTCACCTGATGACACCCACTTAGAGGCCACTGCGTATTCAAATGGTGGCAATATTCAAGCACTAGGTTCCATGTTTGGCTTTATCTCCACTGTGGGAGATAAGTTGACGCTAGAGGAAGGTCTAGCCATCGCCCGTTGGAGTATGTGGACGCAACTGCGTTCGGGTACAACTGCGCTGGGGGATGTTGGTTCGGCAAATAAAGCTGACGCAATGGCGCTTGCTGCGATTGATTTAGGTATGCGGTTAAGGGTGAGTCGTTGGGGATCGGATATAATGCTGGAAGCGCATAAGTCGACACCCACTATCATCGCTGATACCGAGCTACAAACAGCGGATTGGCTATCACTTATCGAAACTTGGGATAATCATAGCTCAGGGCTTGTGGGGGCGATGCCTTCCGTGATGGGGGCTTTTGGTAGTTCTGACAAACAGCTAGAAGCACTGGCTAGTATCGCCCAGCAATACCAAGTACCCTATGCCACACACCTAGCGCCGCTAAAAAATGAACGTGCTGAAGTTGAACGCGTATTTGGTCGCTCGCCTATCGCGCGCTTTGATGCCATGGGATTACTTACTGACAAGCTATTAGCTGTGCACACAGCTTATGCAAGCGAGGATGAGTATCAACGCCTTATTGAAACGGGTGTTAATATCTGCCATTCACCAGCGCACTACGGCATGCTTGGTGAGGCAACAATCAGTGAAACTGGGCAGATAGGGCGTTTTTTAAAAGATGGTGTATGGGTTTCTAGCAGTACCGATGGCGATATCTCGTTTATTGGTGGTATGTGTGAAGCCATGCGGGGGGCACACCTTGGGCACAACGAAGCACAAAATTGTAATACCGCCTGCCCACCTACCTTAGCCTTAAAAACAGCGTCTTTATATGCAGCAAGAGCGTTGGGGTGGGAGCAACAAATTGGCTCGATTGAAGTGGGTAAGCAGGCAGATTTAGTGTTAGTGAACAATGATGACTATCGATACAAGCTTTCTGGTCATCCACTGAGAACTTTTATTGTTACAGGGTCAAGTCTTGATGTAGATTCGGTAATGGTGGCTGGTGATTTAGTGGTGAAAGCAGGGCGTAGCACTCGGTTTGATGAGCATGAGCTTTTTGAGGATTACCTTAAAGCGGTGGCGAGCGCTCGCAAGCGTATTGGAGGTCCAGCATGAATCAAACGCGATTAGCGACTTGGTTTTTGCTGTTAGCAAGTACCATGACGGTGCTTGCTAGTGCGACTCTAGCGCCAGCATTACCAGCGATGACAGTGGCTTTCTCAGGTATTGAACATGCCGCATTTTGGACCAAAATGACCTTAGCATTACCTGGTCTCGTGATAGCACTTTGTGCACCAATTGCAGGAAGTTTAGTCGACAAATGGAATAGTCAAAAATTACTAGTGAACGCACTAATATTGTTCGTACTTAGTGGTGGACTAGGTTATTACTGGCAGGATTCGTTGTGGCTGATCCTTGGTAGTCGAGCGATGATGGGAGTCGCCGTTGCTTTTATTATGGTGAGTGGCACAACGATCGCAGGACGATACTTCGAAGGGCCCAAGTTTTCTCAGTTTATGGGATTGCAAGCTGCCTTTGGTGGCTTTGGTGGCGTACTATTCTTGGCGCTTGCAGGCTTTTTAGCAGAGCAGCATTGGACTTGGGTTTTTGCTATTTACTCACTCGCACTTTTGGTACTACCAGGGGTATGGCTTTGGGTAAAGGTGCCGCCAGTTAGCCTGCCACCACAAACTCAATCACTACCAAGTAGTTGGATGAACCGAACCTTTTTGCTGTGCTGTACACTAGCACTGGTAGAAATTATTGTACTGTATGGATTAACGATTCATTTGCCTTTTTATTTGTCTGCTCAGCAAGCATCAGCCAGCACTATAGGCTTAGTAATAGCGGGCTTTTTATTCGCGATGTCATGCGTCTCTATGGGTTATGGTCGTGTTAGACAGTACTTGAATATTAAGCAAGCACATTTAGTTGGCTGGCTTATTGTTGCAACTGGATTTTCGTTACTTGGTTTTGTAAATACTTTTAGTAGCATTGTTTGCGCTAGCTTTGTAATCGGCGCGGGTCTTGGCCTTATTCGACCAAACCTTGTAGTTTGGCTATTCGAATTTGTTCCGCCACCGATGCGAGGAAAAGCGATGGGGATTATGACAACCTGTTACTTTACCGGGCAATTTATTAGCCCTGTGTTGTTTGAACCGATGATAGCCAGTCTAGGGTTTCAGTTATTCTTTATTTATCTAGCAATGACTATCGCTTCAGTTGCAGTCTTGGTGGCAGGGATTTATCTATTAAATCAAAAAACATGGTTAAAGCAACTCGACTAGTTACTTTATCCTGAAGTTGCTCCCAGAGTGTCGCTGCGATGCGCTTTTACAAACTGCATCGGAGTGACACCGAATTGCTTTTTGAATGCAGCAATAAAGTTGGCAACATGGTCATAATGTGCCAAGTATGCAGCTTCTCCAATCGACAAGCCTTCAACTAACAACGCATGTCGTGCCTTATTGAGCTTGCTTTGTTTAACGTACTGTTTTGGTGTTGTGTTAAAGCTGCGTTTAAAGAAACGCTGTAAGCTGCTTAAGCTCATAGCAAGCTCTAATGCGACCTGCTCAACACTTTTTCCTTCCGACAATAAATCGATGATCTTATTTTTTTTGACTTCAATATCTGAGTGAAAGGGCTGTTTATACATCACGTGGCTCTGGTTACTACTGTCTATCAAGTGAGGAAGAAAGCAGCTCAACCATTGCATCACAACACCTTCACACTCCAAACGTTCAGCTAAGCTTGGTTGTTTTGGGGTTTGAAGCAGTTGTTGTGACAGCGAAATTGCTTTTGTTTGTAGCGGTAACTCAATCACTTTCGTGGTGGTAAATAGAGATTGATATTGCTGCGACAGTCTCGCAACGAGCCATCGAGGACTGACGCTCAGTGTGACCTTTTCGACTTCTTGGTGTTTTTGCAGATAGCGAGTGAAAGGCTCGGGCTGAGTGATGAGGTTGACAAATGCCTGAGGTGCGTTTTCAGCGCTGAAACGGTAATATTTATTCGCAACTCTAAATTCCACAACACCTTTAAGCAATACGGTAATGTTCACACTTGGTTGCAATTCTGCACAGCTGCTAGTTTGCTGCTGCTCGATACATTGACAGGTATGAAGTTGAAGATCATCGCTCAATGGCAAAAAAGAGAGTCGACCAATCGCAATAAGTTGCTCAATATCAAAGCCGTTGATACGGCAGTTTAATCCACTCGCCAATAACAACTTGTTGTTGAGCTCAGCGTTGGAAATATTCCCTTCCATAGTAAGTGCCACAATTTTCTAAAACGCATAATAGATTGACGATTTTGCATAACTAATATTCAAAATGCAACAAAAGTAAAAGTGTACAATATTACGAGTGATTCGTATTAACATCAAAATTTAAAGGATACTTATGTTGGTTTCTCGCACTAAGCAGTTAGGCTTTCGCCCTTCAACCCTCGCTTTAGCACTCGCGGGGGTACTATCAGCACCAGCTTTGGCTGACTCAGGTGATGCAGGTAAAATTGAAAGAATAGAAGTTTGGTCAACTGCGGTAAAAACTTCTGCACTGTATTTAAAAGAACAAGAAATTGCGGATAAACAAGCAGACCATATTTCTGATTTACTGCGCTCTATTCCTGGCATTGATGTCGGTGGTGCACACTCGCTGAACCAGCGAATCACTATCCGTAGTATGGATGACAAAGATCTTAAAATTTCAATAGATGGTGCAGCACAAAATACTTACATGTACCACCACATGGGTAACCTTCAAATTCATGCTGATATTCTAAAGTCAGTAGATATTGAAACGGGCACTAACTCAGTAATTAACGGCGGTCTTGGTGGTTCAGTGCGGTTCGAAACAAAAGAAGCACGTGAATTGCTTTCTGGTGACGATCGCTTTGCCGCTCGTGTTTCAGCAGGGGCTGCAGACAATGCCGGGCATAATTACTCGGTAACGGGTTTTGGTTTGTTGACCGATGATGTCGACTTTCTTGCATATTACAACCATGTTGAGCGTGATAATTACGAAGTGGGTGGTGGCAAGATCTTAGACCAAAACGATGAAGTCGTTGCAGGTACTGATGGTGAGGTAAAAGGTCTTGAAGGTGAAGTTTCTGATGCGCTAATTAAATTTGGTTGGAATATTAATAACAACCAACGTCTTGCACTGAGTTTCGAGACTTATAAAGATGAAGGTGACTACAGTTATCGCCCTGATATGGGCTTAGCGACAGATGTTGCTATTACTAATAGCTTGCAGATCCCTTTGTTATGGCCGACAGAGTTTACAAGAGACACAATTACGCTGAGCTATGATCTTAACTGGGGCGAAAACTCTTCATTAAAGGCGAGCTTATATTCCAATACCAGTGAACTTTATCGCGACGAATCAGGTTGGTCTATGTCTCCTTCTCCTAGGTTCCAAGCGTACGCTGGAGAAGTGACGGGTGAAGCTGAAAATACGGGGCTAAATTTGCTTGGTGAAACACTGGCAACTGGGCTTTTTGCTGAAGAAGAGCATACCTTCACTTATGGCGCAGATTATGTGAAGCACGATACTCAGTACGATCTAGCTATTGCGTCAGGTGGTTCAAAGCACTCTGAAGAAAGTGCGAAAAATCTAGCCTTTTTCATTCAGGACAAAATTGATTTTGGTAATGGTTTGGCGGTTATTCCTGGTGTTAGGCACGATAGCTACGATATAGATTCAGGCACAGTGAACAATGATTATTCGGAATTTTCTTTATCATTGGCTGCTGAGTATCAATTTAATGAAAATTTAATGGTGAAGTTAAGTTCGACTGAGCTATTTAAAGGCCCAGAAATAAGTGAGGTATTTGTTGGTGCTGGTTTAGGTGATAACCGCAATCAAGACATTGAAGCGGAAACGGGCATTAATACCGAGTTTTCGATTGCTTATGATGGTGAAGTTGGGACCAACAAGACACTCCGTTTAGGCGCAACGATATTCAGAACGCAAATTGACGACTATATTTTTGATAATGCAGCATTACCTGGCGGTGCACCTCGTGAAACGTGGAAAGACAACGTCGGTGATATGACTGTAGATGGGTTTGAAGCTTATGCTGGTTTTGCGCTTGATGCGTTTTCTTTTCAGTTAACTTACTCTAACTCTGAGAGTGAACTTGATGCATTTACACAGTATGCCTCGTTAGATGGCGCGCGTTTAGAGCGAGAGCAGGGTGATACTATTTCAGCTGACTTTACTTACCAAATTACGGCGTATAACTTGACGCTGAATTGGGATTTTATGGTTGTTGATGATGTGGCACAAGGTACCGATCTCTATGGCGCCGATTTAGACAACAGTAAAGATGGCTTCACCGTGCATAATATCAGCGCACACTGGCAGCCTGAATCAGTACCTAGTTTGCATGTTCGTCTAGGTGTAGATAATTTGTTTGATGAGTTTTATTCTTCACAATCTTCTAAAAACGGGGTTTCTTTTCACCCAGTATTTGGTGAATTATTCTTAATGGACTATGAACCAGGAAGAAACATTAAAGCAAGTGTATCTTACCAGTTTTAACTGGGTTAGCGCCTGCTGTTATAAACGTGTAATACCGCAGGTAAGTTAATTCCGAAAATTAAAATGCCCAGTAAAATGCTGGGCATTTTTATCGTTTTGCAGTTAAGCAGTTGCGCGCATCTTGATTTGGCTAAGTTGATGGTAAGCCTGATTGGATTCAAGCGCATTTAGCATAGTTGAAAGTTTTGCTTCGGTTTCTAGCCATTCAGCAGTCGGATCAGAAGCTGCGACAATACCAGCTCCCGCAAATAGTCTGGCATGATTCGCACTTATCTCACCACTGCGGATAACCACCACCCATTCACCATTTCCATGTTTGTCACACCAACCAACGATCCCTGAGAAAAAGTCACGACTTTCTCCCTCTAGTGAGTGGATCCAAGGATAGGCATCGGCAGTCGGTTTACCGCATAGTGCAGGCGTAGGATGTAGACGATTGGCTAGTGCTAATACATGAGTGTTAGCGTCGGCGAGTTGACCTTCAACCTCTGTGGACAAGTGCCACATCGTTGCTGTGCTCAGCAATGAGGGCGAGCTGGGTATGGTAAGCTTTTGACACCAAGGTTGTAAAACCTGTGACATTTCTACCAATACAACAGCATGTTCATACCGATCTTTCTTTGATGCCATTAATGCTTGTTTGAGTTTAAACTCCATAGCCTTATCATTTGAACGTTTAGCTGAGCCTGCAAGGGGATTACTGAGCACCGCTTGCCCATGTTTGCGTAAGAGTAATTCTGGACTCACGCCCATCAAGGTGGAATTATGTTCCGTTGGGAAAGAGAAGTGAAAACCGCTAGGGCTTTGGGTTAATAAATTTGTCAGAATGGTTTCCGGTGAAAGTGGTGCATCAAAATAGAGGTCTACTTGTTTGCCAAGAACAATTTTTTCTAATTGTTCATTGGCAAATAGCTTTTTGGCTTCACGTATCGCACTCTCATAGTGATGCTGTGATTGTCTATGCGAGATACGTTCAAGCGATGGCATAGTGTCCTGCTTAAGCGTGCCTTTGGCGGTTATCCATTGCTTGAAAGTTTCTTTATCATATTGGTGCGCTTGCTCAGTTACAATAAATTGAGCTTGTTGAGTTTTGCAAAATGGTAGCACACCGAATGCTATCGCATCATTGCTGCTGCACTTTGCTAGCTCTCGTTTTAACTGGCTCACTAATACATCGTGATCTTTTATCTGAGTGGTGAACCTATGATGTGGCCGTTGAGTTAAGAAGCACCGTGTGCCCGAAACAAAAAAAGCTTGTTGTGATAAGTCAATGGACTCAAGCGTTGTATTGGTGGATTGCAAAGCAGATATTTCACTCAACATGGTTTGTCCTCATTTCCCAGCGCTGCGGCGCAATTTTAGATACCTAGTTGACGAAGCTTGGCTGTAAATATTTAGTAAAAATGCAATAAGATGGTGCGTATTTTTAGCCTACGATTCAAAGGTAATTTGCGCTAAAAACCTCACATCCAACCCCGAGATCAGTTACTCTGTAGGGAATGCAAATCGGACGTATATACGAGCATGAAAGTATTCGAAAAAATTTATCATAGGGCTGCCGAGCGTAAAGGCTCTGAGGCGGCGCTAAAAGCTAAGCTTAGTCAACCATTGAGTACCGAATCGCTATTGGCATTAAGTGATGATCAATGGTTAGAAGAATTTACGCGCAAGATATTTCAAAGTGGGTTTTATTGGGCGGTGGTTGATAATAAATGGGACGGCTTTAGAGAAGTGTTTTGGCAATTCTCAATCGAGAAGTTGTTAATGATGTCTCCTGAAATGTACGAGCAACGTAGTCAGGATGAACGAATCATTCGTAATGCTAAAAAGGTAAAAAGTATCGCTGATAATTGCCATATGATTTTTGAAGTGCAACAACAGCATGGCCGCTTTAGTGAATTCGTCGCAAACTGGCCGGAAGACAATATTGTTGGTTTGTGGCTGTACTTGAAAAAGCATGGCTCGAGACTTGGGGGGAATACTGGCCCTTACGCGCTTCGTGTGTTAGGTAAAGATACGTTTTTACTGAGTAAAGATGTCGAAACGGTACTACGTGCCGAGGAGATCATTGATGGTGGCTTGCAAAGTCAGAAGTCACTGCAAGCGGCGCAGCAATTTTTCAATGAAATGCGTCAATATAGCGGGCTTAGCTTACAAGAGTTAAGCCAAATTGTGTCAATGAGTGTTGGTGACAATATTCGCTAAAAATGGAGATGACCGCATGGTATTTTTTCAGCCTTATCAAGGCTCTGCTCTGCTCTTTAAGGAGCAACCAGCAAGATTTAATCAGCCCACATTACTATTATCCAATACGCAGTTGCTAGTTAAGCTTGAGCTAGAGAAATACGACACCACTGCGCTTGCTGAACTGTTAAGTGGTCAGCGCCCTTTAGACAATATTGAGCCTACGAGCTTAGCCTACAGTGGTCATCAGTTTGGGCAATTTAACCCGTTACTTGGTGATGGCCGAGCGCATTTAATTGGTGGAGTGAAACTTGATGACGGACGTCAATACGACCTGCACTTGAAAGGCTCTGGAGCGACGCGATTTTCTCGAGGCGGTGATGGTTTTTGTGCGCTAGGACCTGCGGTACGTGAGTTCATCATGAGCCAAGCTATGGTTGGCTTGGGTGTTCCAACTACGGAATGCCTGGCTGTTGTAACCACTGGACACCATGTTTATCGTCAAGGTGAAGTACCTGGCGCGGTTGTATGTCGTGTGGCAAAAAGCCATATCCGCATCGGCACCTTACAATATCTGGCTACTCAGCAAAATAAAGATGAGCTATGGAGCCTACTTAACTTGCTGGGCGAGCAATTATTTGAGGGATTTAAAGTTAAGTCCGAACAGGATGTACTCGAATTGTTTCGTGAAGTGTGTGAACAGTTGGTTGACTTAGTCGTCGAGTGGATGCGGGTAGGCTTTATTCATGGCGTGATGAATACCGACAATATTTTGCTCAGTGGCGAAACGATAGACTTTGGCCCTTGTGCAATGATGGAAAAGTTTGATTTTAACGCCGTGTTTAGCTCTATCGACCGCCAAGGCCGTTATGCGTTTGGTAACCAGCCAAACATCATGAATTGGAACTGTGCTCGACTTGCCGAGGCCTTATTGGTGTTGTGGCAAGATGAGCAAGCGGGAATTGAAGCATTTAGTCAAACTTTAGCGGAGTTTTCTGAATCGTTTAATCGCAAGTATAAAGATATGTGGGCGGCTAAGCTTGGTATTGATGAATGGAGCGACGCAGACGACATTCTACTTAGTGACTTACTCAAGTTGATGACGGAGCACGAACTAGACTTTACCAATACCTTTGCGGCACTAACTAATAGCTTGCTTGGTCATCCAAACAAAGCTTTATCCGTGCCAACGGAGTTGGAGAGCTGGCAGCGACAATGGGCGCAAAGGCGTGCTGCCGATGAGGTTGCGGCTAACTTGATGAGTCAAGCTAATCCGATACTTATCCCCCGTAATGCGTTGGTGGAGGCTGAGATTGCACTATTTAATCGTCAAGGCATGAGTCAAACGCTAGAGGATTGGCTAACTGCGTTGACGTCGCCCTATGATTACAAAGACTATCCTGAATCGTGGACCAGCGCGTCTACACCGGCCCACTATCAAACTTTTTGTGGAACCTAAATGGCAGAACAGCAGCTTTCTTGGCAAGAAATTAAACGTAAAGTCCTTGAACACAAACGGCCACTTATTAAGGCGCATATCATCGCCCTGTTTGCCGCGTTGGTGAGTGTCCCTATCCCTTTGATGATGCCGTTGCTGGTCGATGAAGTCTTACTAGACAAACCAGGCAGAGCAGTGGCTTGGATGAACTCAGTATTGCCCGAGCAATGGCATGGCCCCAGTGGCTATATCGTGGTTATTTTGTTGGCTGTAATAACCATGCGCTTGGCCAGTTTGGTGTTAGGGGTGATGCAGTCACGCCAGTTTACTATTATTGGCAAGGACATTAGTTATCAAATCCGTGAGCGCTTACTTACGCATTTACCTAAAGTTCAACTGAAGGAGTACGAAAGCCAAGGCGGTGCAGCAATTAGTTCTCGCTGTATTACCGATGTAGAAACCTTGGATAAATTTATCAGCCAAACCTTGTCACGCTTTTTAATCGGTTTACTCACAATCATTGGCACTGCGGCGATTTTGCTTTGGATTGATTGGATGTTGGGGCTGGTGATCTTGTTGCTCAATCCGGCGGTCATTTATTTTTCTCGGCAGTTTGGCAAACATGTTAAAGAGCTGAAAAAGGAAGAGAATGCTGCATTTGAGGCACTGCAAACTTCACTAGTCGAGACGCTAGATGCTATTTCTCAACTAAAAGCCGTTCGTCGAGAGGGTAACTACTTTGCACAAGTTAAAGTAGCCGCCAAAGATCTCAAACATTACGCGGTGCAGTCACAATGGAAAACGGATGCCGTTAACCGCTTAAGCTTTACCGTGTTTTTGGTCGGGTTCGAGTTTTTCCGTGCTGTCGCTATGTTTATGGTGGTGTTTTCTGATTTAACGGTCGGCCAGATATTTGCGGTATTTGGTTACCTTTGGTTCATGATGGGGCCTGTACAGGAAATTCTTGGTATTCAATATGCGTACTATGGTGCCTCGGCGGCGCTTAGTAGGTTAAATCAGGTTTTTAATTTTGCGACAGAAGCACAATATCCCGCTACGAAAACCGTCTTTGATTCATCTCAGGTTGATATCAAATTTGCCAATATAGACTTCGCTTACGTTGCAGAGCAACCCGTGCTCAAGCAGGTATCTTTGCATATTCCAGCAGGGAAAAAAGTAGCGTTAGTAGCGGTGTCTGGAGGTGGTAAATCTACTTTGGTGCAATTGCTTTTGGGATTGTATGAAAAGCAAAGTGGCGAGATTCATATAAATGACACGCCAGTAGAGCAAATTGGTTACGAAGCAGTGCGAGATAATATAGTGACCGTATTGCAGCAGCCGATACTCTTTAATACCAGCATCCGTGAAAATCTAGCAATGGGACGAGAGGTATCTGACCAAGTGCTGTGGCAGGCACTCCGAGTTGCAGAGCTAGCTGATACCGTACTTGCTCTGGCTGACAAATTAGATGCGCAAGTTGGTCGCAACGGGATTAAATTGTCCGGAGGACAGAAGCAAAGGTTAGCCATTGCTAGAATGGTTGTTGCCGATCCTAAAGTGGTGGTGTTGGATGAAGCAACCTCGGCACTTGATATTGAGACTGAGGCAAAAATTCATCGCAATTTGCAAGCGTTTTTGGCTGATAGAACGACTTTGATTATTGCGCATCGACTGAGCGCAATAAAACAAGCCGACTTAATTTATGTTTTAGATGATGGTGAAGTGTCCCAGTATGGAGAACATAAGGATTTGTTAAAGGAACAAGGCCTGTATCAAATCCTATTTGGTCATCAAAATTAATTCATAAATAGCAAAAATTCCTTATGTAACGTTAAGTAAACATTAATAGACGAGCTAATATTATCTATGCAACGTAATCGGTAGACGCATTTTCTGATAGACTATCCGAGTCGATACTCAATGCGTAAACTAACAGAGATGGGAAGGAATGATGAAAATTAAAACTTTGAGCTTACTAGTTGCGATGGCAGTGACAGCCAATGCAAATGCAAACACTACTGAGCCTACAGAAGGTGTATATCTTGGTGTGTTTGGTGATTACTATGATGCTGATTGGCAGAATCACCGTGATATGGCTGGTCTAGACGTAGAAGACTCTACAGGCTGGGGTGCAGAAATTGGCTACCGCTTTGACAAGTTTTGGAGTGGTCGTATCGAATATGCAGATATGGATTTCGACCTTGGTGGTATCAGCAATGGTTCAATGGACGCCGAGCGTTACGGTATCGACGGCTTGTATCACTTTGATGGTGGTCCATTCTACGGTCTAGTGGGTATCAAAAAGATGAACCTAGATGTGATCTCAGATAACACCTTTGCTAACGTAGGTGCTGGTGTTCGTCATTACTTTACCGATCACTTGTTCGTAAATGCAGAAGCGGCGGTTTACCAAGGCTTGGAAGCTGGTTTTACTGATGTTGGTGGTAAAATCGGTATCAACTACTCGTTTGGTAGCGCAGGTAAATCGGAAGAGGTTGCGCCAGCCCCAGCTCCTGTAGTTGCAGAAGCACCGCAAGACAGTGACAAAGATGGTGTTGTGGATAGCGAAGACAAATGTGCTAACACACCAATGACGGATGCCGTTGATGCGTCTGGCTGTACTTTGTACGAGACTAAAGAAGACAAAGTAAGCCTGCTAGTCCGCTTCCCGCATGACGATGCAACTTTCTCACAGCAATATGTTGATGATATCAACGCGGTTGCTAAGTTCTTGAAAGAGCATAAAAATGCAGATGTTGTGATTGAAGGTCACGCGTCAGCTGTGGGTGATGCTGATTACAACCAAAAGCTTTCTGAGCGCCGCGCGAAAAACGTTGCTGAGAAACTCGTTGATATGGGTGTAGATTCAATGCGTATTACTACGGTTGGTTACGGTGAAGAGCGTTTGAAAAACCCAGCAAACACGCTAAAAGCACATGCGGAAAACCGTCGTGTAGAAGCGCACGTTTCTTCTAAAGAGAAAGTAAAAGTTAAGCGTTAATTTTCAACTTAGCTTATGCAAAAAGGCTCCTTCAGGAGCCTTTTTTGATCCCACCAAGCATACCTTTTCGCAAAATTAAAATGATTCTCGTTTGACTAATATTCATCAAAATATACTTGTTTCGGTATGCTTATTCATTGTATTTATAGTGACTATAAGGCGAGGTATCGCATGCAAGATTTTCATCTATACTCAAAGACCTTATAATTGTTCATTATATTTTATGGTCAAGGGAATGGTTCAGCCGATTGCATCAATAATCGCAGCCAGATCATTTACTTGTCTGTCCACGTCACCAAGAGGGCAATATTGTGCTTCAAGAATATCGTAAACACGTAGAAGAGCGTGCCGCGCAAGGTATCGTGCCTAAGCCGTTAGACGCGCAGCAAACTGCTGACCTTATCGAATTACTAAAAACTCCACCAGCAGGTGAAGAAGAGTTCATCGTTGATCTATTTATCAACCGTGTACCGCCTGGTGTAGATGATGCCGCATACGTAAAAGCAGGCTTTTTGGCTGCAGTAGCGAAAGGCGAAGCGGAATCACCGCTCATTTCAAGAGAGTATGCAGCTGAACTACTTGGCACTATGCTTGGTGGTTACAACATCGCGCCGATGATCGACCTACTAGACGATGCCGCTATCGCGCCAATCGTTGCTAAAGGTTTGTCTCACACGCTACTGATGTTTGACGCATTCTACGATGTAGAAGAAAAAGCAAAAGCGGGCAATGAGTTTGCTAAGCAAGTGATCGAGTCATGGGCAAATGCAGAATGGTTCCTTGAGAAACCAGCCGTCGCAGACAAGATTTCAGTGACTGTATTTAAAGTAACTGGCGAAACAAATACAGACGACTTGTCTCCAGCACCAGATGCTTGGTCTCGTCCTGATATCCCATTACACGCGCTGGCTATGCTTAAAAACGAGCGTGATGGTATCAACCCTGATAAGCCAGGTGAAGTAGGTCCAATTGCACAACTTGAAGCGCTTAATGGTAAAGGTTTACCGCTAGCGTACGTAGGTGACGTTGTTGGTACAGGCTCATCTCGTAAATCTGCGACTAACTCTGTACTTTGGTTCATGGGTGATGACATTCCATTCGTACCAAACAAGCGCGTTGGTGGTGTGTGTCTGGGTGGCAAGATTGCGCCTATCTTCTTCAACACCATGGAAGATTCTGGTGCACTACCGATTGAGCTTCCAGTTGACGAACTAAACATGGGCGACCAAATCGACATCTTCCCTTACGAAGGTGTGGTTAAGCGTCACGGCACTGACGAAGTTATCTCAACGTTCTCACTGAAATCAGACGTAATTCTAGATGAAGTGCGTGCAGGCGGCCGTATTCCACTGATCATTGGTCGTGGCCTTACGGACAAAGCTCGTACGTCTCTTGGTCTTGAAGCTGAAGACATCTTCCGTAAGCCTAAGTTAGTGGCTGATTCTGGTAAAGGCTTTACGCTTGCACAGAAGATGGTTGGTAAAGCATGTAATATGACAGGTGTACGCCCAGGTCAATACTGTGAGCCAACAATGACAACGGTAGGTTCTCAGGATACTACGGGTCCAATGACGCGTGATGAGCTTAAAGACCTTGCTTGTCTTGGCTTCTCTGCTGATCTTACGATGCAGTCATTCTGTCATACCTCAGCTTATCCTAAGCCAATCGATGTAAACACACACCACACACTTCCTGATTTCATCATGAACCGTGGCGGTGTATCGCTACGCCCTGGTGATGGTGTTATCCACTCATGGCTAAACCGTATGCTACTGCCTGATACGGTAGGTACAGGTGGTGACTCGCATACTCGTTTCCCACTAGGTATTTCATTCCCAGCAGGTTCAGGAGCGGTAGCATTCGCAGCTGCAACGGGTGTAATGCCGTTGGATATGCCTGAGTCAATCCTTGTTCGTTTTAAAGGTGAAATGCAGCCGGGTATCACATTACGTGACCTAGTACACGCTATCCCTTACTATGCAATCCAGCAAGGCCTATTGACAGTTGAGAAAAAAGGTAAGATCAACGAATTCTCTGGCCGTATCCTTGAAATCGAAGGTGTTGAGCACCTAACGGTTGAGCAAGCGTTCGAACTATCTGACGCATCTGCAGAGCGTAGTGCGGCAGGTTGTACCGTTAAGCTTTCACAAGCGTCTATCGAAGAGTACCTAAACTCTAACATCGTGATGCTTAAGTGGATGATCTCTGAAGGCTATGGTGATGTACGTACTATTGAGCGTCGTATCACTAAGATGGAAGAGTGGTTAGCAAACCCTGAGCTAATGACTGCTGACGCGGATGCAGAATACGCGCATACCATTGAGATTGATCTTGCTGATATCAAAGAGCCAATCCTTTGTGCACCGAATGACCCTGATGACGCACGTCTACTTTCAGCGGTAACAGGTGAGAAGATCGATGAAGTATTCATTGGTTCTTGTATGACTAACATCGGTCACTTCCGTGCAGCGGGTAAACTACTGGATAACTTCGGTGGTCGTCTACCAACGCAACTATGGGTTGCTCCACCAACGAAGATGGACCGCGATCAGTTAACCGACGAAGGTTACTACGGTATTTACGGTCGTGTAGGTGCACGTATCGAAACTCCAGGATGTTCACTATGTATGGGTAACCAGGCACGTGTTGCTGATAAAGCAACGGTTGTTTCTACCTCGACTCGTAACTTCCCTAACCGTTTAGGTACAGGTGCAAACGTATTCCTTGCATCAGCAGAGCTTGCAGCGGTAGCTGCTATTCTTGGTAAACTACCAACGCCTGCTGAATATCAAGAGTATGCAGAGAAGATCAATGCAACGGCTGCGGACACTTACCGTTACTTGAACTTCCACAAGATGCCTCAGTACACTAAAAAGGCAGACTCAGTGATCATTCAACAAGCGGTCTAATTACTCGCTCTAGAATTCATTGAAAGAAAAAAGCCAGCGCATGTTGGCTTTTTTTATGCACATAAAACGCTCATCTTAAATGGTGTTATCAAGCATTATTTTAAATCTAGATAAGTAATCCATTAAAGTGGTTTTAAGTGGGTTTTTATTGCGTTTTAGTTGTTAAAATCCCGTTTTTTTAAACAGTAATTTTCTCTGGTTTTATTAGAATTGTCGGCAAATTCTCATCAATGGGCGAGAGGATCATGACAACAGTAAACAACCAGAATTTATTACAACTACGCTTTTTACCGCAGTCACATATCGACGCAGTTAAGCCTTTTTTCAATCAACTTCCAGATAACCCTTATGCCGATGGTGCATTCAGAAAGCGCCGTTATTCTGTGGTTAAATTCACTGGCGGTGAAGTGACATTGCAGCCGACTAAGGCTTTCGTTCAAGACGATTCAATTAATACTTTCCAAGGTAATATTGAGCGTGTTTACGAAAACCTTGAGCTGGACATGTTAAACACCGATGGCTTTAAGCATATGCTTGCTGAATTCAAAGCCATGACAGGAATTGCAGACGATACCAGCATAGAAGTGCATCAGTTTCGCATGTTAGCGATTGAAAGCGATACCCCTCCCGCGCCAGAAGGTGTGCACCAAGATGGCTTTGACCATGTGTGTGTTTGTGGTGTTTCTCACGAAAATATCGCTGGTGGCGAGCTATTGGTATATGAGCACAAAGAAGCCGAACCTTGCTTCAAAATGGAAATCAAAGATGGTTTATTTGCGCTCGTAAATGACCGTGAAGTGTGGCATAACGCAACACCAATGAACAAGCTAGATGCCGAGCAAGTTGGTTATCTAGACTGCTTCGTATTTACAGCCTAAGAGGGTAGTATGGATTTAAATCAAGTGCGTCGTCAGTTCCCTGCGCTTATGCAAAATATTGGTGGAACCGCGCCAATCTTCCTTGATGGCCCGGGTGGCTCTCAAGTCCCGCAATCCGTGTTGAGCGCGATGTCTGCTTACCTTGGTTATTTTAACTCTAACTTAGGTGGGGCATTTTTCTCGAGCGATAAGACCGTCAGTTTGATGAGTGAAGCGCGCCAAGCGGTTGCGGACTTACTCAATGCGCCAAGCGCAGATCAAATTGTATTTGGTGCCAACATGACCAGCCTAACCTTTAGCTTTAGCCGTGCGCTATCTCGCGAATGGCAAGCGGGTGATGAAGTCATTGTGACTAATGCCGATCACTATTCAAACGTTTCTTCATGGCGTCAAGCCGCCGAAGATAAAGGTGCGACGGTGCATGCGGTGCGTATTAATGAAACCGATTGCACGCTTGATCTTGCGCATTTTGAATCACTACTAAATGCCAAGACTAAGTTAGTTGCGGTGACGTATGCATCAAATACAACGGGCTCAATCAACGATATCAAACGCATTGTGGAGCTTGCGCACCAAGTTGGTGCATTGGTATATGTTGATGCTGTGCATTATGCACCTCATGAGCTAATCGATGTACAAGGTTTGGATTGCGACTTCCTTGCGTGCTCTGCTTATAAGTTCTTTGGTCCGCACGTGGGCATTGTGTATGGTAAGCGTGAGCATTTAGAAGGTTTTACTCCTTATAAGGTGGAGCCGGCAAAAGACATTATCCCAGGCCGCTGGGAAACTGGTACGCAGAGTTTCGAAGGACTAGCGGGTGTTGTTGCGGCGATTGACTACATCGCTTCACTTAGCGAGATGAGTGCAGATACCCCACGCCGTGAGAAACTGGTTGAGGCGTTTGCACGCACAAAAGCGCATGAGATGCAGCTTAGCCAACACTTTTTAACGCGTTTAGCCGAATTTAAAAAGATTAAACTTTTTGGTATCGAGTCACGTGAGCGACTTGCTGAGCGTACACCAACGTTTGCTTTGACATTTGATGGCATCGAGCCACGTACCGTGTCGGAATTCTTAGGTAAAAAGCACATGTGCGTATGGGATGGCAACTTCTACGCCCAAGGGCTTTGCGAGCAGCTAGGGGTGATGGATAAAGGTGGGGTTGTTCGCATCGGTTGTATGCATTACAACACCATAGAAGAGCTAGATAGCTTGTTTGATGCATTCAGTGAGCTATTAGCATAATAAAAAGTGGGAGCTATGGCTCCCATTGCTCATTTAGGTTCCTTGCCCTTCAATAAATGCATTGAGCTTTGCAATGCGATGGCTCATACCTTCAATGAGCTTATCTTTGATTTTTTCCCGGATCACATTGGGCAAGCGTGTTAGTGCATCTGGGGTTATTGCCAAGATGATGCTGTCTTTTAACGCTTGTGCGCTAGTACTGCGTTCTCGGTTAGTGATAAATGCGCCTTCACCTAAAAATTCACCAGGACCAACCTTACCTAAATCATGGGCCGCATCTTGTTTAAAAATCAAAAACTCACCGCTTAACACAATATACAAGCGATTGTCTTTTTCAAAACGTTTGAAGGCGTGACGCTCTTGCTGCACCAGATATAAGTGACCAAAAGACTCGAGTAACACCTGGCGCTCGGCAAGCGTAAACTCTTTAAAAAACGCTAAGCGATTGATGATCTCTAGTTGTTTAAACAGTGGGACATTTTCAAGCAGTTTCACAGGCTTACATAAGTTAGTACATTGTCTTTATTAAATAGTGGCGACTTTTTTTGATTAGAGCAATGATTTTTTATTGTCGCTTACACCAATCTACTTGATTATGTCGCCAACTATTTATGTGGATTGGTATATAACGATAAGCGACATGAGTTAAATCATTCTAGCAAGCAGGGTCGTACGGCGAAGTAGGGCACGTCATCCCCTGATAGCTGATACAGCCTTTATTGTGTGGGGAGGTAACATCATAACCACCAGCAGCTTGCGGTGTAAGCTCATTTGCTAGCTTCTTGCTGTTAGATAAATGTTTTAGTGGTTTTTTATTCAATGTAATTTTCATAGCGATTCCTTTACAAAATGTAAGTTATGCCGAGTAACAAGATACGGCATAGTCCAAGCTACTGGTTGTTTGTGTGATTTTCAATCAGATATTATTCATTTTGGGAACTGAAGTGGTGAGGAAAAAGCTGAGTCATAATACTCAGCTTGTCGTCTAATCTTGAATATTTCTCTCTTTTAGCTTTCTGGTCAACGTATTGCGTCCCCAACCTATCTTTAACGCCGCATCTTGCTTATGACCATGACAGGCATTGAGTGCGGATTTGATCAGTCGTGTTTCTAATTGTGCCTGTACATCGGGCCAAATATGGTCTTTTCCTTTACGTAACTCTGAGTCTAACCAAGTTTGGAATGCGTCCAGCCAATTGCCATGCTCTAAGGCGTCAATCTGTTGTGGCTTTTCTAGCTCTTCGGGAAGATCCGCAGGGGTGACAAGTTCACCCGGGGCCATTACCGTTAACCAACGGCAGGTGTTTTCCAATTGTCTAACGTTGCCAGGCCAATGATACACCTGCATTTTTTGCAGAGCATGTTTGGAGATGATTTTTGGCTCGGCTTTTAGCTCCTTTGCGCTTTTTGCAAGGAAGTGATCGCACAGGGCGGCGATATCTTCAGGGCGCTCACGTAAGGCTGGAAGTTTTAACCTGACGACATTTAGACGGTGAAACAAGTCTTCACGGAATTTACCTTGCTTGACCAGTGTCTCTAAGTCTTGATGGGTAGCCGCGACGATACGGACATCGACTTTCACGCTGTTATGGCCACCAACCCGATAAAACTCACCATCGGCGAGTACGCGCAATAGCCGAGTTTGTACGTCCAGTGGCATATCACCGATCTCATCTAAAAATAGGGTGCCGCCATCGGCTTGTTCAAAGCGACCACGGCGCATGCTGTCAGCACCGGTAAAAGCGCCTTTTTCATGGCCGAACAACTCAGACTCGACGAGATCTTTGGGGATGGCGGCCATATTGAGCGCGATAAAAGAAGCGTCTTTGCGCGGGCTGTGATTGTGCAGCGCGCCTGCCACAAGCTCTTTACCCGTACCAGATTCGCCGTTAATCAATACACTCATGCTTGAAGCGGAAAGTTTACCGATGGCGCGGAACACTTCCTGCATAGCTGGGGCTTCACCAATAATGTCGGGGCTATTGGCTTTTTCACTGTGGCGCTTTTGCTTTTTAGTTTGCTGGCCTGCGCGAAATGCACGTTGCACAAGGGAAACGGCCTCGTTTAAGTCGAAAGGTTTGGCGAGATATTCAAACGCCCCTTTTTTAAATGCGTTGACCGCAGAGTCTAAGTCCGAGTGGGCGGTCATAATGATCACTGGCAGGTTTGGGTAGAGCCCTGCAATTTTATCTAACAAGGCCATGCCATCGATACCTGGCATACGTACATCTGAGATCAGCACTGCGGGTTGCTCATATTCAAGCGCGGTCAATACATCTTGACCACTGGCGAAGCTCTCGGTTTCAAACTCAGCTCGCTTTAATGCCTTTTCTAAAACAAATCGGATTGAAGCGTCATCATCGACTAACCAAACTGATTTCATTGCACGTTTCCTGTTTCGGTGTTGTCAAAGGGAAGGTAGATACTGAACTCTGTGTGTCCTGGCCAACTATCGCATTCGATAAATCCTTGGTGTTGCTCTACCAAAGTTTGCGCGATAGAGAGCCCAAGTCCAGAGCCTCCTTCTTTATTCGTGATCATCGGAAAGAACAATGTCTCTTTTACCTCATCAGCGATCCCCGGACCGTTGTCGCTGATACGGATGAGCAATGCTTTTTTCAATAGTCGCTCACCATGATGAAGACGATGTTTAATGCGCGTTGTGATGGTGATCGTACCGTCATGTTGTAGTGCTTGCTGCGCATTGCGCAGCATATTCAGCAGAACCTGCTGAATTTTGGCTTGATCTATCACGATAGCCGGAATACTGGGATCATAATCTTTTACCAAAGTGATATCGGCATCGCGCTCCAAGGTGGTTAACTTAATCACCGATTCTAACGCCTGATGGATATTACACGGCTCTTTTTGTGGTAACTGATTGGGTCCAAGCAATCTATCTACCAACTCGCGCAATCTATCTGCTTGCTCAATAATGAGCGTGGCACATTCTTCCCGTTCTTGTTGATCAGTTTCATACTGCAATAATTGCGCCGCACCGCGGATCCCACCAAGTGGATTTTTTATTTCATGGGCAAGACCGCGAATGAGGTTTCGAGCTGCCTGAAATTGGTGCATTTGATTGGATGCTTGGTCATAACGCAGGGCATCATCAACACGGCGACATTCCACTAAAATATACGCCTTGTCTGCAAGGTAAATTCGTCTGGCATGCAGGCTTAGTGTCGCGACACGATTATCTACGAATACCACGTCTACCCTGTGTTGCTGGCAGTCTACGCCATCTTGTAGCACGTATTTAGAGAGCCGTGGCAGGTCAATATGATGATGATTAAATACACTATCAATCGCCAGTCCGACAAGCCGTTTTGTGCTGAGTCCCAGTAGTTCACTACTGCTGTAATTGGCATAGTGGATCATTAAATTTTGATCGAGCACTAAAATCGCGGTTGAGAGAGATTGCCAAACTTTATCCAAGTCAATCGAGTTATGTTGATCCATATATGTTCACCGTGCACCAATGTGGTGCAATGAGAATAGCATAGCTTTGCATCCATTAAAGTAAATTATTACCTAAGCTCAGAAACTAGGGGTTTTCGAACTCGTATCCTAAACTTGTTATTAATAAAGCATGCCAACTTTAAGGTGCCCACATTATTAATGCTTTGTGTCAAAAAATACATCTAGCTCGTTTTTGTGGGGGGAGCCTTTTTGTCACGTTCTGTATGAGCGGGTGTGACTTTCAAAGCGCTAAGTATGTTACCGAACAGATTAACTGCTTTCCTCCTCAAGCCGCGAGTGTACATCGAGCTACGAATGGCGAGAAAACCACCCTTACAGGTGTGATGCGAGTCGTTCAACCTAACTGGCGAGATAAATATTTATTGCGAACAAAGGCTGAGGTCTACTATCAAGTTCAGGTTGGTGAGCAAAGGTTGTGGATTGAACACAATGAAATGTCGAATTTGGCTTTCTCAATACCAGAGGAAATGAGCGTGGTGTGTTTGCAACTACTGGTTGCAAGCCAGTGTAGGTAAGCAATATCGCTTTAATTATTTACGGTATTGCGGTGCAAAAAGAACTTATGAACATCACTTTGGGCGACTAACATACCTTTTTGATTAAACACTTTCATAACCACAGAATGCTCGCCGCGATCAATGCCACGCAAAGCAAACTGAGTATTACTTTGTTTTGGCCCTGTGGCTGTTCCATTGAGAAAGAGTTGCACGCTTAATCCTTGGGTAAACCTTGGCTCTATAGTGCCTGTTACGTATACGCTGCCGCTATTATCACGGATAGTTTGCTCATGCTCAGGAGAAGTGATTTTAGCTGTATATTGAATAGTTGGTGTCGTATCCGTTTGCTCGAGAATTCTAGTATCAACACTTGGCATGGTTAAGGCGCTGGCGTTGAGTTTGACTTCTTTCGAACCAGGCTGCGGGACATCAGAATAGACCCAATGACCGTTTTTGTCTTTCCAGCGATAGATTTTTGGATTGGACTCTGCTGCAGCATCAATGCTTGTTAGGGCTAGCGTCATGCTAACCGACATTATAAGAAACCACTGACGCACCACAAATCTCCAGAGCAAACTACTGTTCATACTGTAGTATAGAGCAGTTGGAATTGCGAGTTACAAATGAATAATTCCCATAATGACAACATAAAAGCGACTTTCTTTAAGCTTTTGAATTGCATTAAAAAAGCCCGTAACAACGGGCTTGAGAACACATATGATTAAGAGTGCCAGAAACGCATAATGAGTTTTGGCTCTACAAGCTCAATACGGCAGTATTGAGCGTAGTAGTCGGTTAGCGATTAAACGCTGTAGTACATTTCGAACTCAACTGGGTGAGTTGTCATGTTTAATTTTTCAACTTCTTTCGACTTAAGTGCGATATATGCATCGATTAGGTCGTCAGTGAATACGCCACCTTGAGTTAAGAACTCACGGTCAGCATCTAGAGAAGCAAGCGCTTCATCAAGTGATGCTGCAACAGTTGGGATTTCTGCTGCTTCTTCCGCTGGTAGGTCGTATAAATCTTTATCCATTGCATCGCCAGGGTGGATCTTGTTGCGGATACCGTCAAGACCAGCCATCAACTGAGCTGCGAAAGCTAGGTATGGGTTCGCGGCAGGATCTGGGAAGCGTACTTCGATACGACGACCTTTCTCTGATGGGATCACAGGGATACGGATTGATGCTGAGCGGTTACGTGCTGAATATGCAAGCATAACTGGCGCTTCAAACCCTGGTACTAGACGCTTATAAGAGTTTGTTGCTGGGTTAGTGAATGCATTGATTGCTTTAGCATGCTTAATGATACCACCAATGTAGTAAAGCGCTTCTTCAGATAGGCCGCCGTACTTGTCGCCTGCGAAGATGTTCTTGCCGTCTTTAGCAAGTGATTGGTGACAGTGCATACCTGAACCGTTATCACCAACAATTGGCTTAGGCATAAAGGTTGCCGTCTTACCGTATAGGTGAGCCATGTTGTGGATAACGTACTTCATCTCTTGGATTTCGTCTGCTTTAGTCACCATAGTATTAAAGCGAGTCGCAATCTCATTTTGACCAGCAGTTGCTACTTCGTGGTGGTGCGCTTCAACAACGTGGCCCATTTCTTCAAGTACTAAACAAGTAGCTGCACGCCAATCATTAGACGAATCTACCGGTGCTACTGGGAAGTAACCACCTTTTACGCCAGGACGGTGGCCTGTGTTGCCGCCTTCGTAGTCTTTGTCTGAGTTCCAAGCTGCTTCTTCAGCATCGATTTTGTACATTGAGCCAGACATATCAGTTTTAAATTTAACATCGTCAAACAAGAAAAACTCTGGCTCTGGACCGAATAATACGGTGTCTGCTATACCCGTTGAACGCATGAACTCTTCAGCGCGCTTAGCTACTGAACGTGGGTCACGCTCATAACCTTGATGTGTGTTTGGCTCAACCACGTCACAACGAACGATAAGCGTTGTTTCTTCTGCAAATGGGTCTAGCTTAGCGCTTTCTGCGTCAGGCATAAGTACCATGTCAGATTCGTTGATGCCTTTCCAACCAGCGATAGATGAGCCGTCAAACATTTTGCCGTCTTCAAAGAAGTCTTCATCGGCTTGATGATGTGGGATCGATACGTGTTGTTCTTTACCTTTTGTATCTGTGAAACGTAAATCAACAAATTTTACGTCGTGCTCTTTAATAAAATCTAAAACCGATTGTGACATGTGTCCTCCGACTCGTTGGGTTATTTTTTGCTGCAATGTACTGCAATTGCACACAGATAAGCTTGATCTGTGCCATGTTTTTAAGTTTTTGATAAATAGTGACTTTTAACTTTCTGGAAATTTAGGAGTTAGCTTGATGCACTAATTTGGTGCGTAAATGTTTCATTATGGTGCGCAATGTTGGTGCAAGCGATTCCCTGTGATAGCCGTTTTCGCTTAATGAGCATTGGTATAGTTTAAGAGTACAGATAAAGCAAAAACAACTTTTGGATCTGTGAAGTAAAAAGCCCAAAGTTACAGGGATCAAATTTGTCGACAGATGAAAATCCTCTTTTGGCGTTGAAACTCTTACATATATGGCGGGAATAACAAACCCTCTGCAAAAGCTTAAAAAGTAGTGCTAAAGCCACACTAGGTTGTTGATTTATGCGCGCACCAATAAGGATTATTGAAAAAAATGTTGGATAAACTTTCATCTGTCACATTAATAGTAGATAATACGCGACCTTTAATTCTCAATCGGGCAATCTCAACGCGCATTTTTGCGTAGATCGACTAGGATCACTGAGGGCCAACTTCACTGAGTAATAATATGAGCATCGAAAAGTTAAGAAATATCGCGATTATCGCGCACGTAGACCACGGTAAAACAACGCTTGTAGACAAGCTACTTGAGCAATCAGGTACACTACAGCAGCGCGGTGGTAATGAAGAGCGAGTGATGGACTCAAACGATCTTGAAAGAGAGCGTGGTATCACCATCCTTGCAAAAAATACCGCAATCAAGTGGAACGACTACCGTATCAATATCGTAGATACTCCGGGACACGCCGATTTCGGTGGTGAAGTAGAACGTGTTCTTTCGATGGCTGACTCAGTATTACTACTAGTTGATGCACAAGAAGGTCCGATGCCACAAACGCGTTTCGTAACGCAAAAGGCGTTTGCTCAGGGTCTTAAGCCAATTGTTGTAATCAACAAAATCGACAAGCCGGGCGCTCGTCCTGATTGGGTAATGGATCAAGTTTTCGATCTATTTGATAACTTAGGTGCAACTGACGAACAGCTAGACTTTAAAGTGATCTACGCATCAGCAATCAACGGCTGGGCAACACTTGACCTAGATGAGCCGTCTGACAACATGGAACCAATGTTCCAAGCTATCGTAGACGAAGTTGAAGCGCCTAACGCGGATCCTGAAGGTCCGTTCCAGATGCAAATTTCTCAGCTTGATTACAACTCATATGTTGGTGTTATCGGTGTTGGCCGTGTCACACGTGGTTCAGTTAAACCTAACCAACAAGTGACTATCGTGGGTGCTGATGGTAAGACGCGTAACGGTAAAGTTGGCCAAGTACTGGGTTACTTAGGTCTTGATCGTCACGAAGTTGAGCTAGCAACGGCGGGTGATATCATCGCAATCACAGGTCTTGGTGAGCTGAAAATCTCTGACACTATCTGTTGTCAGAATAATGTTGAGGCATTACCGCCACTGTCAGTTGATGAACCAACAGTAACAATGACTTTCTCTGTAAACACGTCACCATTCTCAGGCCAAGAAGGTAAATACGTAACTTCTCGTAATATCCTTGAGCGTCTAGAAGCTGAGCTTGTGCACAACGTTGCATTACGTGTTGAAGAAACGGATAACCCTGATAGCTTCCGTGTATCTGGTCGTGGTGAACTTCACTTAGGTATTCTTATCGAGAACATGCGTCGTGAAGGCTACGAGATTGCTGTATCTCGTCCAGAAGTAATCTTGCGCCATGTTGATGGTCAGCTAGAAGAACCGTACGAAACAGTAACAATTGACTGTCAAGACGAGCACCAAGGTTCTATCATGGAGCAGCTTGGTTTGCGTAAAGCAGAAATGACTGACATGTCTCCAGACGGCAAAGGCCGTGTGCGTATGGACTTCATGATGCCTGCACGTGGTCTAATTGGTTTCCAAACTGAATTTATGACGTTAACGTCTGGTTCTGGCTTGATGTACCACACGTTCTCACATTACGGTCCACACAAAGGCGGTAACATCGGTCAGCGTAAGAACGGTGTACTAATCGCTAACGCAGCAGGTAAAGCGCTAACAAACGCACTATTTAACCTACAAGAGCGTGGTCGCCTATTTATCGGTCACGGTGTTGAAGTGTACGAAGGTATGGTTATTGGTATTCACAGCCGTGATAACGACCTAACGGTAAACGCGCTTAAAGGTAAGCAGTTAACCAACGTACGTGCATCTGGTACTGATGAAGCACAAAACCTTGTGCCACCTGTTGTTATGTCTTTAGAGCAAGCGCTTGAGTTCATCGATGACGACGAGCTTGTAGAAGTAACGCCTGAAAGCATCCGTATTCGTAAGAAATTATTGACTGAAAGCGAGCGTAAACGCGCAAGCCGCCAAGCTAAATAATAGTTGACCTGGACTTGAGATAACAACTTATCTCAAAGGCAGGTTATTTAGAATACAAAAAACGCCGCAATTTTTGCGGCGTTTTTTTGTGCTCCATTTGCTAACTCTAAAATAAGCCGTACTCTTCCGTTTCTTCTGGCTCATAGCTTTGTAAATGTTCAGGGCGGAAAATGGCGCTAGGGTCAATCAATACGCTGTGGCGTTTTCCCATCTTGACCAAGCCTTTCATCAATTTTTTGGTTTGCGCATCTATTTCAAAACCAATACTGGTCATTTCCTGCAGTGATTTAATATCGCTTTCATCACAGTGAACGTTATCTTCTACCTTATCGACAAGCAAACCGATATGCGGACTTTGGCCATCTTGAGTGGTAAAGACGATGATAGGTTTATGGTCGAGCATGATCTGATCACGAGCGGATTCAAATAATCGCATGAGTTTATTAAAAGTGGTGCTCTTTTCGCGAGCGAGAGTATCTATAGCCTCTTGTTTGTGTCCCTGTGCACACATCACTAATAGTTTATCTGCTAATGAATGTAGTTTTGCATGCGGTTCTTCGAAGCGTTTTAGAAGCGCTTTGAGGTCGTCATTTTCAGTTTTGAAGCCGTAATACCACTGCCCGAAAGCACATTGTTTTGGATCTTTGGCTTTAGTGAAGGGGACATCGTTAAAAATGCTTGCTTCGAGTGCGACAAGCCATTCTTTATGATCTTGCTCTTGCTGCTTTAGCATGCTGACCAATTCTTGATTGGTTTCGTAGGACGAGCGCTTGTTCAATATGATCCCTAAATCAAAAATAGGGGTCGGTACGCCCATGTAATCTTTGACACCCAAAAAGCTGGGGTTGTCATTGGGTAAATCCGTTAAATTTTCTTCGTAGCGTTCAGTTAATAGAATATCGAGGATTTGCAGTGATATTGTTTTTTTCCCGACGCGAAAGTTAATTAAATCCATGTCAGCCTCGCATATGGTCAGTATCAACTAAGCATAGAACATTATTGGAAAAAGGAGCGGTAAACTGGCAATTTCTTTTGCGCTGGCTGGAGCATAAATACCTCTCGAATAACGGAGTTATGCTCCAACTCCTGTTGTAATGCGTTTAGCAGACAATCGCTATCAATGGGCAGCTCACATTGCTGGATAGCAGTCGTCAATAAGTAGGCATTGAGATAGCCCTCAAAAACCTGTTCGTTATGGGAAAGTGTGGTATTGCGAACTGCCTCGCGAAAAGTATCACAAAGCTTGCCCTTGCAAATCGCAGGGTCGGGTACAACTTCGGTGACTAAAACTTTGGGCTTACCTTTGAGTCTGGCAAACAGCTCATTTGAGGAAGCAAATGAAACCGTTGCGTATTGTGTTTCAAGGCCAACCTCCATGGCGCGATTAATAAACTTAGACAGTGGCGTGTAGGTGCCTACCATCGCGAAGCCTTCTATTTTATACTGCTGTGCTTGTTCAAGGGCTCGTTCAATATCATCGGTATTACGTCTAAAACGCGTTACCACAACGGGTTTTAATCCATGTTCCGCAAGCGCTCTGGTTAGGCTTTTTTCTACGGTTAGACCAAATTCATCGGCTTGAATGAGTAAACCCACCCGCTTTAGCTTTTGTTCATCGATAAAGTAGCGGATGATATCTTGTGCTTCTTTATTGTAGCTAGTGCGGAGGTTGAAGACATTAAATGTATGTGGTTCTTGAAGAAACTCAGCGCCAGTATATGGCATAAGAAAGGGAACCTTAGAGTGCTCTAAAATCGGCTTTATGGCATAAGATGTGGGGGTGCCCATTACGCCAAACAATGCATCGACCTTATTTTCGTAAACGAGCTTACGAGCATTGGTTACGGTTTTGTGTGGCTCATAGCCATCATCCAACACCTGCAACTCAATCGCAGCTGCACCGTTCGCTTTGTGCTGATTATAAAAGTTAAAGTGTAGCTCGGCACCCGCTTTCAGTTGTTGACCGATCTCTTTTGCGGGCCCTGAAAGGGCAGTAGACATGCCAATTTTCACCACAGATTGAGCGGATACTGTAAAATTCAGTACAGCAGAAGCAAAAACGAATAGTAAAAACTTAACACCGAAAATACTCATATACTTGCTGCACTGTCTCTCTTAGCGTTGTGGTGAGGGCCTTTTTACCAGATAATCCAAGCAAATTAAGTACGACTTGGGTCGAATGTTGCTGTAATATTAGACGAATTACTAATGCTTTGGAAACTTTAGTTAAGTTTTTAAGTAATCGAGGATCGGTTGTGATCAGCTGCCATATAAAAGGACATACTTGTTGCTCAACCGGATTGCTGTTACGTAAATAGTGCAAATAATCCAGCTGCTCATTAGTTATATGTTCAAAGGGTAAGGTCGCTAATAGCGCGCTCACCACCTCAGTATCTAGTTGTTGATAGTGCGAGCGTAACTGATAGAAAAAAGCTTGTTTGAATACTCGAGTATAGGTGTTGCCTATGTCGCCTCGGACTTTTTTGAACATCAAAAGCGCATACTCACCACTGGCCTTATCTTGCTTAAAACCCAGTTTCATTGGCTGATAGTGTCGTTGTGACCAAAACGAAAGCAATGGCGCTGTAAGGCCAAAACTGGTTCCTATGTAACTGATATCTTCAGGTAATGTGGTTTCAAAGAACGCCAGTAGGCGGCGGCCAACTCCGTGCTGTTGTACATCCGGGTGCACGGCTATTCTAACGACTCTTGCGCTTTTTTCGGTGACAAACCGACTATCACCAAAACTTGTCGTTAGCTGCTGCGCCATGAGATGACCTGCGGGTCTTCGCTTTCCTGCTAGAATATCTTCTGCGAGATCTGAAGCGAGTCCGCCTTCGATGACAGCAAGGCAAATTCCTACTAGCTTGTTATTGCAAAATGCACCTCGTAAATGCAGATCGGGTGCATCTAACAATTGCCTTAAATCATCCACGCTGGTTTGATAATGCGCTAATACGAGCAGTGAAAAAACTTGCTCAAGTAACGAGTTATTTTCTATCAACTCACTCTGGGAAATAGCACGCATTGTGGTTGATGAAGTGAGTATGGGTGATGTCGCTTTACACTCGAGTACAAATAAATCCCTGATCTGCTGCTCCAGTGGATCATTCGATGCGTAACGAATAGGAGTCGATAAGGTGAAATCAAGATAACTTGGGTAATGTGATTCTAAGTAGCGTTTAAACCGTAAGGTGTAGCCTCTACCATTACCCTCATAACCAACTAAGGTGCTGGAAAAAATGCAGCGAAAGCCAAGTTGAGCAACTTGTATTAAAAATGGAACTGGCAGGGCGGCTGCCTCATCCACCAAAATAACCGTATTGCTATCAAGTGTAGAGGCTTGTTGTAGTAACGCATCTGGTGCCACATAGCTGAGATTAGCCAGCTTCTTCGTTTTTACATCAACCTCGGTATTGAGTGCTTGAGCAAGCATGCTAAAGCAACTATGCAGAGCATGAAGGTGGCGGCTACAAATAACAAATTGTTGCGTAGGATGCTTTGATGCCAAGAGACCTAATAGCGCGCTCTTTCCCCTGCCTCTATCAGCGCTCAGCAATACAGGTGTTTGCTGGTTTTCCAATGCTGTGGAGAGTTGTGTCAGTACGTTTTTTTGCTCCTCAATACCACAAACCGCTGAACTTGCAGCAAGATACGCTGAGGGCAGTTGAGCTCCAAAGTGCTCACTGATATGCCAAGCTGGTTGTTGCTGCCAGAGTTGCTGCCACCTTTTTAAAAAGTAGCTATGTTTGGGCGTTTGTCCCTCAGAGCACCAGCGGGTAATTGCAGGGTCTAGCCAGTGGTCGAGTTCATCTAACTCGGGAAGTAACAACAGCAGTAAGCCGCCTGCCTTTACTGTGCCCGCAGCAGCTGCGATTTTGTTAGGCACAATACCACTAAAGCCGTCGTAGACTAGGTTGCTAAATTCTTGTCCGAGTATTTGATGTAAATGCTCGGGCCAAACGGCATGTTCTAATGTCTTGTTGCTACTTAGGATAAGGTTATCATTTGAGTTTGCTAATAGCTGCTGGCACTGCGTATAACACCAAGCTTGGCTACCAGTGATAAGCATGAGTTGCCGATGGCGGGCATCGGCAAGCTGAGAACGTAATAGTGGCAGATTAGAGAGCTTGAAGTCTTGCATAGGCGGTAACTAACCACTTACTACCAACATCATCAAAGCTAACCTGGATGCGTGACTGAGCACCTGCACCTTCATAGTTAAGCACTGTGCCGGCACCAAATTTGGCATGGAGGACGCGTTGGCCTAAATTAAAGCCGCTATCTTCAAAGGTCGCGTGACTGATTGATGGGCTGAATCGACCCGAGTTAGCCGGACGAGAAATTTGCGTTTTAATCCGGATTTCTTCCATGCAGTCTTCAGGAATTTCACGTAAGAACCTTGAAGGGCTGTGATGTTTTTCTTGGCCATACAAGCGGCGACTTTCTGCGTGGCTAATGTATAGCTTATCCATGGCACGCGTCATACCGACGTAGCACAAACGGCGCTCTTCTTCCAAGCGGCCCGACTCTTCATTACTTTGCTGCGATGGGAACATGCCTTCTTCGACCCCAACCATAAAGACCAATGGGAACTCGAGACCTTTGGCCGAGTGCAGCGTCATCATTTGTACCGCGTCTTCGTGCTCGTCAGCCTGACCTTCGCCTGCCTCCAAAGAGGTATAGGCTAAAAAGCCTTGTAATGGTGAAGTAAAATCTTCATCGATAGGCAGCTCATACTGACCACAAGCACTGATCAATTCTTCCAAGTTTTCCACTCGAGCGCGGCCTTTTTCGCCTTTTTCGGCTTGATACATTGCCATGAGACCTGACTGCTCAATGGCTGTCTGCGCTTGTTGTGCCAGTTCAAGCTCGGCAATTTTATCGTCGAGCTGCTCGACTAATTCAATAAATTTTGTCACCGCCGTAGCAGCTCTTCCTGCTAAATGCTTTTGCGCAAGCACGGCTTTGGCTGCATCCCAAAGTGAGAGTGATTCGTGACGCGCACAATCGCGAATATGGCTTAACGTTTTATCACCAATACCACGGGTAGGCGTGTTTATCACACGCTCAAATGCCGCGTCATCATTGCGATTGCTGATTATACGAAGATAAGACAGGGCATCTTTAATCTCTTGGCGTTCGAAGAAACGCATACCGCCATAAATACGGTATTTTAACCCTTCTTGAAGCAAGGCTTCTTCTAACACTCGGGACTGTGCGTTGTTTCTGTAGAGTACAGCGCTGTCGCTGAGCGCATTGCCAGCCTGTAACCAAGATTTAATTTTGCCAACCACAAAGCGTGCTTCATCAAGTTCATTAAAAGCGGCGTAAATTGAAATTGGCTCGCCTTGGTTACCGTCGGTCCAGAGACTTTTCCCCATTCGCTCGGCGTTGTTTTCAATGAGCGCATTGGATGCTTTTAGAATGGTTGCAGTAGAACGATAATTTTGTTCAAGTCGGATCGTTTCGGCGTTAAAGTCGTCCAGAAAACGTTTGATGTTTTCTATTTTTGCACCACGCCAGCCATAAATACTCTGGTCGTCATCCCCTACGATCATGATATTGTTGTCACTACCTGCAAGCAGGCGGAGCCACAAATATTGAATGCTGTTGGTATCTTGGAACTCGTCCACTAGCATATGGCGGAAGCGTTGTTGATAGTGACGTAGCAAGGTAGGTTGTTGCTGTAATAGCTCGTAGCAGCGCAATAGGATCTCGGCAAAATCAACAAGACCGGCTCTATCACAGGCATCTTGGTAAGCACTATATACATTCAACATCAGCTGTTCATTGACATCGTATGCTTGAATATCTTTGGGTCTTAATCCTTCGTCTTTACGCGCGCTGATGTACCAGCTTAACTGCTTGGGTGGCCACTTTTTCTCATCGATATTCATGGCTTTGAGCAAACGGCGGATCATTCGTTGCTGATCATCGCTATCTAGAATTTGAAATGATTCTGGTAATTTAGCTTCACGGTGATGAGCGCGTAACATGCGGTGAGCAAGGCCGTGGAAAGTGCCTATCCACATACCTCCAACAGGGCCATTGAGCGTCGCTTCAACACGAGCACGCATTTCTTTGGCTGCCTTATTGGTAAAGGTTACCGCGAAAATACTAAATGGAGAGGCGTGCTCAACTTGCATAAGCCAAGCAATACGATGAACGAGTACTCGTGTTTTACCTGACCCCGCACCTGCGAGCACTAACATGTTTTGCAGAGGCGCGGCGACTGCATCGCGCTGTTTGTCGTTGAGGCCGTCGAGTAATTCTGATACGTCCATTGCTTTGCCTATTTGCTCAAATGATGGCAAGTATACCGAGTCGTTGCCGTAAATCCCAGCATATCGCAAAGCAAACCTAACCGAGTAAAGGTAACATCATGATTTATAAAGAAACATAAACTGGTTTTTTATACAGTGTTTATATTTATTTTTGCAAAACGTCCTTCAAGCGATTTTGTACCTCTGTTACCAATAAATCGGGTTGGAATTTTGATAGAAACGCATTACAACCCACTTTTTCGACCATGGCATGATTAAAGCTGCCACTGAGTGAGGTATTGAGAATGACATAAAGGTCTTTCAGGCGACTGTCATTGCGAATTTCATAGGTGAGTCGATAACCATCCATAACCGGCATTTCTGCATCGGTGATCACCGCAAGTAACTCTTTTTGTACGTCGATACCTTCGTCGGCCCAGTGCTTTAACACATTGAGCGCCTCTTGGCCGTCAGTCGCTGGGATGATTTCTATGCCCAATTGTGCCAAGGTATCGGCAACTTGACGACGAGCAGTCGGCGAGTCATCGGCATGTAGAATTTTACGGCCATGAAACTCGTTGATGATATCTTTATCTAGAATGTCTTGCGGGATCTCAACTTTGTACTCAACGATTTCGGCAAGTACCTTTTCTACATCGATAATCTCAACGATGTGTTCAACGCCGTCACGTTTGATTTTAGTCAGTGCGGTGAGGTAGTGATTGCGGCCAACAGACTTGGGGGTTGGCATAATATCGGACCACGTAGTATTGACGATTTGGTCAACTTTACCAACTAAGAAGGCCTGCACTGAGCGGTTGTATTCTGTGATCACTAGGTTGCAGTCTTTGTCTCGGTCGCATGGCGGCATGCATATCGCTTGTCGTAAATCGATAATCGGAATAGACTCGCCACGAATATTGGTTACGCCACATACTTTTGGGTGTGCATTGGGCATTTTATTGAGATGAGGGAGCTTAACAACTTCTTTTACCTTGAAGACGTTGAGCGCAAAAAAGTGGCGGCTATGAAGATGAAACAATAGCAACTCAAGGCGGTTTTCACCCACCAGTTGTGTGCGTTGATCTACTGAGGCCAATACGCCAGCCATGTTAACCCCTCATTACTTCTTGTAACCTTTTCTAAGACTATATCAAAGAAGTCGATATGTCGTGTTGTTTTTTGGCTAAAATCTGCAGTAAGGTAGCAGTATGTATTTGATAGGGAAGCAATATGCCTATAATTTTTAAGCGTTTAGTTGTTTTGATGCGGGCTCATGTGGATAAGGCCAGCTGGCAACTGTTATTTATGGCAACGCTCATTCATATGTCGGTGACTTGGGGGTTGTTATGGCTCAGCAATGAATCGGCATTATTGCCACTGAGCACGTTCTTTTATTACTACGTAGTGACGACTTCAACAGTTGGCTACGGAGACTTTAGTGCAACAACGGATTTTGGCCGTTTAGTCGTTGCCATTATACAGATCCCATTTGGCCTTGCGCTATTTGGTGTGTTATTGGGAAAAGCTGGACAATTTGTGACGTATTGGGTGAGAAGAGGCATGACAGGGGAAAAAGACTTTGCACATTTGCAAAACCACATCGTAATTTTTGGTTGGCATGATGTGAGAACGAAAAAAATGGTGGACTACATTTTAGGTGACAATAAACGCGAAGATAGAAAAATCGTATTAGCCGTCACCGAGGCCATGGAGCATCCGCTGTTGAGTTATCCGGAAGTCGCATTTGCGCGTTTAACCAGCTTTACTGATGACGAACAGCTAAGTCGGATTAACATCGAGCGGGCTGACAAAATCATCATTGATGGCGATGATGATAACCAGACATTTACCACCGCGCTAAAGCTTAGCCGGGTAGTAAAACTCGAAGCTCATATTAGCGCGCACTTCTTGGACGATAGCAAAGCACTGCTTTTAAGAGAGCATTGTAAAAATGTTGAATGCTCAGCATCTATGTCTGCGGAAATCTTAGTGCGAGCAATGCAAGACCCAGGCTCAAGCCGAGTACAAGAGGAATTGCTGTCGACGCTACACGGCGATACGCAATTCAGCTTAGCCTTACCAGCAGAGGTAAGCTGTTTAACCTTTGGTGATATTTTTGGTTATTTTAAACAGCATCATGATGCGACGTTGCTCGGTGTTGCGCACGATATAAATGCACTAGACATGGATCTAAACCCACCTTTGGATTACAACATCACAGGGGGAGATATTTTGCACTATATTGCACCGCAACGGGTGCTAGCATCAGAGGTTGACTGGTCATCACTATGTTCGAAGAACTCTTCTTGATGATTGCTGTTGTGTGCGCTTACTTACTTCCTGTCGCTTTAGTTGCAGGAAGCAAGCGCAGCAAAGGGCATGAAAAAAACGGCTGGCTGATAGGAACGCTACTATTTTCTTGGGTCGCTTTACTGCTATATATCAGCATAGTGCCTAAACACGGGCGACAAAAAGGCAAAGCAAAACGTTAGCTTTGCCCCGACATCTCCAAAATAATCTGCCACTCAGGTTCGATGATGGGCATGATGGATAACCGTCCCCCTTTTTTTAAAGCCAGCTCGGTGAGCGCAGTGTTGGCTTTTATCGCCTGCAGGGTCACCGGGCGTAGGTGCTGCTCGTATGCTAGAGTGACGCCTACCCAGCGAGGGTTATCGGTGCTTGATTTGGCATCATAATAATCACTGCTTAAGTCAAATTGGTGTGGATCTGGCTCTGCTGCTTTCACCACTTTGGCAATACCGACAACCGCAGGCACTTTACAGCTTGAGTGGTAAATAAACACTGAGTCACCTACATTAACCTCGTCGCGCAGGAAGTTTCTTGCCTGATAATTACGAATTCCCTCCCAAAAAGTTTGCTGCTCAGGCGCGTTTTTTAAGTCATCAATGGAAAATGCATCGGGTTCTGTTTTAAACAGCCAATAAGCCATATGGGTTAGTCCAATAGTTTGAGTTATGATGTATTATACTCATTTGAGCAATGTACTTGGTTTGCTACCAGTCCGAGTCTTACTTGGATTTGGTAAAAGTATTATCTCATTATAACGACTATCGCCAGTTCTACTAGACGTTCGGAGTGCAACATGAGTCAAGTGTTACAAAATCTGTTGGATTTACTCAGCCTTGAAGAAATTGAGCAAGGGATATATCGAGGTCAAAGCCAAGACCTTGGTTTTCCTCAAGTGTTTGGAGGTCAGGTGATGGGGCAGGCGTTGTCCGCAGCAAAATACACCTTACCAGAAGGGCGCTTTGTTAACTCGCTGCACTCTTACTTTTTGCGTCCTGGTGATGCGAGCAAGCCCATTGTCTACGATGTCGAAAACATTCGTGATGGTCGCAGTTTTAGCACTCGTAGGATCAGTGCCATTCAATATGGTAAGCCGATATTTTACATGACAGCCTCTTTCCAAGGGGATGAGCCGGGCGTTTCTCATCAATCTTTGATGCCGGATGTGCCAGAGCCTGAAACGTTAAAGTCATCACTCCACTTTTATCAAGAACATGCGGACCTCATTCCAGAATCTCTTCGAGCGAAATTTACGCAAGAAATGCCGCTGGATATGCGCCCTGTAAACTTTCAAAATCCATTTAAACCTAAAAAACAGGACCCGGTGAGAAATGTTTGGTTTAAAGCCAATGGTGAGATGCCGGACGACAGAAGGATCCACAACTATTTGCTGGCTTATGCCTCAGATTTTGAATTTTTACCAACAGCACTACAACCACATGGTTTGTCGTTTATGCAGCCAAATATGCAAGTTGCGACAATAGACCATGCGATGTGGTTCCATCGTCCGTTTAGAATGGATGAATGGATTTTATATAGCGTTGATAGTCCGAGCGCGTCTAATGGCCGAGGCCTAGTACGAGGTCAATTTTTTAACCGCCAAGGAGAGTTAGTTGCGTCGACTATTCAAGAAGGTGTGATGCGCCAACGCTAATTTGTTGGAAAGTGTATTGCGCTTTTTAACAGTAATCTTGCTTGGTGCTTTGTGCAGCACTAAGCAAAGCACAAACTTATAAATTCATAACGCTTTGTTGTAGAAAGTTTTTTGTTTTTTTGATGGCCGTTTCTATAGTCGTCTGGACTACTTTTTCCGGTGCTGTATTCGGTTTGATTTTGCACTATCTTTAAAATTCTAACTAGATGTAGCGTTATTGCATTTTTCCCAAACAAAAATTAACACTAAAGTCAGCTAAATTTATCTACATTGTTATTAACAAAACGAATCGTCGCGTCACAGACAGACGCACATGACTCTAGGAGAATGATAATGAATAAACCGCTCGCCACAGTAATTGCATTGACGTTTGTCGGATTAACCGCGGGTTGCGCAACGGAAGCATCAAGAACGGTAGAAGCACCAAAAGTGGCCTCATATAATCAAGTTTACAATGGCCCAAAAAGCCAGTTAGCGGTTGGTAAATTGCAAAACCATTCAGCTTTTCACAATGGGGTGTTTAGTTCAGGACCGGACCGCTTGGGCTCTCAGGCTAAAACTATTCTGACCACCCATTTACAGCAGAGTAATCGCTTTATTGTTTTAGATAGAGAAAACATGACAGAAATTGCCCAAGAAGCTGGATTTACTGGCGCAAAACAAAGTATTAAGGGTGCTAACTTTGTGATCACGGGAGATGTTTCTGAGTTTGGTCGAAAAGAAGTAGGTGATAAACAATTATTCGGCATTTTAGGTAAAGGAAAATCGCAAATTGCTTACGCTAAGGTAAATCTGAATATCGTTGATGTGACTAGTTCAGAAGTCGTGTACTCGGTGCAAGGTGCTGGAGAATACAGCTTATCTAATCGCGAAGTGGTTGGTTTTGGTGGCACTGCAGGGTATGACTCAACGCTAAACGGCAAGGTACTTGATTTAGCCATTCGTGAGGCTGTCAATAACTTGGTTAGCGGCATCGAGAAAGGCGATTGGAAGCCTTTATAGACAATTCCCACAGCTAATCTAAACCTCAGGTAAATTATGAAGCAAACGGTATTTGTGGCGACTTTACTATTGATATTGTCTGGGTGTCAGAGTACGACACCACAATATTATTACGGTTCTTACGAACGTAACCTCTATGAGTTCTTTCGAGGTGATGGGCAGTCGCTTGAGCAGCAGATCAGTCAGTTAGAGTCAAGCATAGCGCGCGCCGAAGTAAAGCAGATCAGTCCCGCACCAGGCATGTATGCGCATCTCGGTTACTTATATTTGATGCAAGGGGATGACAGCAAAGGTTTTGCGTATTTTGAACAGGAAAAACAACTGTATCCTGAGTCCGGGCAATATATCGACTTTTTACTAAAAAATGCACAGGGAGAATAAGATGAAATGGATTAAAGCGAGCTTGGTGCTTTTGACTTTTGCCTTATTGAATGGCTGTGCGACAGCACCTAAACAGGATTATAGTGCCTTTATCCAAAGCGATCCTAAGTCGATACTGGTGTTACCGCCTATCAATAATTCCAATGAAATTGTTGCACCTTTTGGGGTTATGGCGACGGTGGTGAAGCCACTTGCAGACTCTGGCTATTATGTTTTTCCAGTATCTTTGGTCAATGAGACTTTTAAAAATAACGGCTTAACTGTGGCTCATGATGTTCACAGTGTCGCGATAGACAAGCTCTATGAAATCTTTGCTGCTGACGCTGCTTTATACATAGAGATTCAAGATTATGGTACGTCATACGTTGTATTAGATAGTGACACTACCGTAGCGCTATCGGCAAGGTTGGTTGATTTAAAAACTGGCCAAGTAATTTGGCGTGGTAAGTCAAAAGCGTCAAGTAGTGAAGACAGAGATGACCGTGATAACAGTTTGGCTGGAGCATTGATTGGCGCGGTACTAAATCAGGTGATTGAAAGCACTTCAGATAAAGGATTCGAAGTTTCACAGAAAGCATCACAGAGATTATTATCAGCGGACTCAAGCAATGGTTTGCTTTATGGCGTGCGCTCACCTAAGTATGGGCAAATTGAAAAATAAGCCATATTTTGACTACGCTTTCTTATCGGCTGATTGCTGCTATATTCATTAGACTTTGATTGACAGGTGATCCCCATGGCAATAATTAGTGAATTTAGACCCGGTTATTTTTGTTGGATTGAATTGTGTTCAAGCGATTGGCAGTCAGCAAAACCCTTCTATAGCCAACTATTTGATTGGCAAATTCTTGACCAACCCATTGGTGAAGATTGTTATTACACCATGTTGCAAAAAGAAGTCGATGATGTCGCAGCGATGTATCAGATGACCGCTGAACAACAACAGGGAGGCATGCCTAGTCACTGGCTTGCTTATGTGGCGGTAGACAATGTCGATGAATGTCTAACCAAAGCCAACGAACTCGGTGCTGAAGTGCTTGCAGGCCCTCATGATGTCCCAGGGGCAGGGCGGATGGTAATGTTAAAGGAGCCAGGTGGAGCGGTGTTTGCGTTATGGCAAGAGGGTGGTCATATTGGGACGCAACGTCATCTTGAAGCGAATACTCCTTATTGGTTTGAGCTAGTGAGTAAAAACAGCGCCAAAAGTTGTGACTTTTATTCAGCATTATTTGGGTGGCGAATAGAAGTTAAAGACATGGGAAATATGGACTACACCTTATTCAAAGTAAATGAGCAACCTGTCGCCGGCATGTTAGAAATGACGACAGAGTGGGGTGAAGACATTCCTCCGCACTGGATGATTTACATTGCGGTATTGGACTGCGATAGTAAAGCTGAATTTGCCCAAAAGCTTGGCGGAGAAATTTGTGTACCGCCGACAGATATACCAGAAGTGGGTCGCTTTAGCGTGATAACCGACCCTCAAGGGGCGGTATTCTCTATCATAGAATCTGCCATGGATGATATTTCAACTTAATGCATTTCTAATTCAATCACTTTGCCATGGCAAGTGGCAAAGTGACCTGAGAGTTTACTAAAGATAATGTCGCGCTCGCCACTGCTATTTAGCTGCTTGATAGACGCAGTTAATTTCGGCAGTAGGTCTTGGTGTTTGCGATTGATATAGTGATAAATAGGATAACTCGCATCTCGTAGCCTACGCACATAAACCGCGGCGAGTCCTGACTGACATAGCGCACCAAGCGCAAATAAGTCATCAGCTAAAATTTGTTCTACATGACCTTTTTCAAGCGCTTGAAACGCAGAAACGTCGTTAGAAACCGCATTACAGGTCAACTTCTTACGCTGACAAACTTGCTCCGTTATTAAACTGCCTTGTATTACCACATAGTCTTGCTGGGTCGACAAAGTACAATGCTCCTTCTTGAGACAAAACACCGCCATTTGCACGGTTACAAGTGGTTCGGGTATTTGCAGTAAGTTAGGATAGGCATTTGCAATAGCGCTAGTGCGTCCTGCTTCCGCATCATAAAACCCTTGATCTACATATTCTAATCCGCGCTCACTGGGTAACACGACGAGTGTGGGGGTGATATCCAAAAGTGCGTATATCTTTTGCATGAGTTGCGCGATTTGCTGTTGGCCAAGCTGATAAGCGACCAGCTCACTGACATTGATTTGGTAGGCGAACGCCGCCTTGTGGATAAAGAGAAGCAAGAGGGTGCTAAGTGCGAGTTTCACAACATACCCTTACGGTTGTCAGAGTTATAACTGTAGCAAAGTTGTCAGAAAGTGAAAAAGTACATCATAAAAATGAATTCAGTCGAGATTGACCTTGAGTTTAGTAAACTCATACCAATTGTAATAGTTTGAGCATAAAAATCGTGAGGAGAAGGATATGACACTACATGTTTTGGTGACCGGTGCTAACCGTGGGATCGGATTAGAGTTTTGTAAACAATACTTATCTCTAGGCTGCAAAGTAACTGCGGTTGTTCGCAAAGCATCGGCAGAACTAGAATCTCTAGGCGTGGATATCATTGAAGATATCGATGTTGCGACGGAAAATGGTGCGAAAAAGTTATTGGCGGCATTGGGCTCGGAGAAGATAGACATTCTTATTAATAACGCTGGGGTATTTCATAATGAAACGCTAGCGGAAATGGATTTTGAAAATATCGACCACCAATTTAACGTTAATGCGTTAGGACCAATTCGAGTTACTCATGCACTGCTCGATAACCTCAAAGCAGGTAGTAAAGTTGCCATGATCACAAGTCGTATGGGCTCGATTGCAGATAATGGTTCTGGTGGTTACATTGGTTATAGAATGTCGAAAGCAGCATTAAACGCGGCGAGTGTGAGTATGGCTCACGAGCTGAAAAACCAAGATATCGCTGTTGGACTATTCCATCCAGGCTTTGTACAAACGCAGATGGTGGGATTTGCAGGTGATATTGGTCCAGATGTTGCGGCGGAACGTTTAATTAAGAGAATTGAACACCTAACTATCGAAAACAGTGGTGGTTTTTGGCACTCCAATGGCGACACGCTTCCTTGGTAATCAAGCTGGGCGCATCGTCGCCCCCTTTTCAGCCATCAGCCATCTAACTGTGCTAATATAAAGCAAATACTCAGATGGTAACCTTTGATGGAATTACAACAAGATACCCCATTGTCACTGCCGCTTTTTTTGTTAGACGACAACATCGAGAATCGTGATATCGACTCTCCAGATGCTGAAGTATCAGTGATGTTGAGTGAGAACCTCCTTGCTCATTTGTGCCAAAACCCAAAAGAAGATGAGAATATTAGCTTGCATATTGATGACTATGCGCTCAACAACATTAGTACGACAGTGACTGAGTTGATAGGGGCAGAGCATCAGTTGCAATTGCTCATTAATCGCGGGCCTATTCTCAGTGCTGTGCTGAGCACCAGTAGCGATGCATTATTTGTCTCGCCTCCAGTAGAAATGATGCCGACTTTTGATCTTGGGCTGGATGACGACGAGGGCGAGTAAATGTCTAAACGTGTACTGTTTTGTGCGGTGGTTGTCGCCGTGCTTTCTGGATGTGTGGCTTTGGGTGTGTCTAAATATGATGATATGTTTGGACCAGAGCAACCCCAAGCACGAATCGAACAATATCACCAAGGCGGTGCACGTTACTTACAAAGCGTGAAGCCCATTTTGGAGTCGCGTTGTGTGGTTTGTCATGGTTGTTATGATGCACCTTGCCAGCTCAAACTGTCATCTCCAGAAGGAATAGATAGGGGATTGTCGAAGGAATTAGTGTATGACGGCACGCGGTTGTTAGCTCAAACACCAACCCGGCTGTTGTTTGACGCCCAAACTACGACACAGTGGCGTGAGCGTGGTTTTACCCCAGTGCTGAATGAGCGCAATCAATCTGAATACAGCAACCTAGCTGGAAGTGTGCTTTATAATAGTTTGCTGTTAAAAATGTCTCATCGTTTTCCTGAGCAAGGCATCTTGGGTAAAGAGTTTGATTTCTCTTTAGATAGAACGCAGTCTTGCCCAACCATGGATGAATTTTCTACCCTTGCGAAACAACAGCCTCATGCGGGTATGCCCTACGGCTTACCAGCGCTCACGCAGGATGAATTCAAAACCTTGGAAGCATGGCTGCAAAGTGGCAGTAAAATGAGCCAGATTGCGAAGCCAAGTGTTGCAGCACAAAAAGAAGTGAAGAAGTGGGAACAATTTCTTAATCAGGACTCGAATAAACACCGCCTTGCCGCGCGTTATATATTTGAGCATTGGTATTTAGCCCATATCCACTTCCCTCATCTGGATGACCCTGCGTTTTTCCAATTGGTACGCTCAAGCACACCGCCCGGTCAGCCAATCGCGCTGGTGAGCTCGGTGCGTCCGTTTGACGATCCTAAGATCGATAGGGTGTATTATCGATTGATGCAAGTGCGCAGTACTATTTTGTCAAAAACTCACATGCCACTGGCATTGAACGACGCTAAGCTATCACGGTTACATCAGCAATTTTATGCAGCGGATTATCACGTGGATGAACTGCCAGGATATGAGCCAGAGCTTGCAGCAAACCCATTTAAGGTATTCAAAGATATTCCGGTCAATTCTCGTTATCAATTTATGCTGGATGAGGCAGAGTTAATTGTAAAAGGCTTTATCAAAGGCCCTGTATGCCGAGGTCAAATAGCGCTTAACGTCATTAACGACCATTTTTGGGTGGCGTTTGTTGATCCTGAAAAAAATAGTAATGAAGCGGTGAACCAGCTGCTGCTTAAACATGATGAAGATTTGGTGCTACCTGCGGCTGAGCAAAGTAATGCGTTACCGCTTTCCAGTTGGGCTAAATACGCCACTAAGCAGCAGGATTACTTACGTGCTAAAACTGAGCTTGCAGATAAGATGTTTGCCGATGGGCAGCGCCTCAATATGGACTTGATTTGGCGTGGTGAGGGGGAAAACCCGAATGCAGCATTAACTATCTTCCGTCATTTTGATAGCGCAACGGTGGTTAAAGGTTTTATTGGTCAGCCTCCCAAAACAGCTTGGGTATTAGACTATGCTTTGTTCGAGCGCATTCACTACTTGCTGGTGGCGGGTTTTGACGTGTATGGCAACATTGGTCATCAGCTGATCACACGCTTATATATGGACTTCTTGAGGCTTGAAGGTGAGCAAAACTTTTTAAATTTACTGCCACTTAGTCATCGTCAGGAAATTAAACGCTATTGGTATCGTAAGTCACACTTGAGTTTAAGTGAGTTTATCAATCGCAAATCACTAATCGGTGCGCCAACGGGGATAAAATACGAAACGGACGATCCAAAGCAAGAGCTGTATGACAAATTGCATGCTGTGCTGAAGCCCGTTCTAAATAGGGATTATGACTATCAAGCCGTCGGCAAGCCATTGCAGGCACTCAATAGCATGTCCGTTAGGGCGATTAATTTGCTTCCTCAGGTCTCGTTTATTATTACTAAGCAAAGTGACGGTTCACATCAAGCGTTCTCGCTATTACACCATAATGCCCACTACAACATCTCCAGTTTGTTAAATGAAGAAGGGCAAAGAGCGTATACCGAAGATACAGCGACGATTGTGCCAGGTTTTATCGGAGATTACCCAGAGGCAATTTGGTATTTAGAAAGCGAGGCAGCACAAGAGGACTTCGTCTCATCATTTAGCCAAATGAATAGTGAGTCTGATTACCGAGCGCTACGAGCGCAATATGGGATCCGCAGGACTCACCCAGAGTTTTGGCGTTACAGTGATTTAATCCACGATATTGCCAAGCAAACACGTGGCGTTGAATATGGGTTATTTGATTATAACCGGTTAGAAAATCGCTAAAAATGGAGTCTTCGGACTCCATTTTTTATGTGCTTTTCCTATAGTTGACTAGCTGCTTTTACCGCGGCTAGTAGCACACTTTCATCCAATCTCACTTTGTAATTTGGGTTTGCATATTGAAATTGGATCAAGCCTTTCTTATCGACTACAAATACCGCCGGCACCGGCAAGGCAACTTTATCGTTCCCTTCAAAATCAACAAAATTTACGCCCAATTTGTTGCGATAAGCAAGGGCTGTCTTATCATCTAGAAAATAGGCGAGACCTAACGCTTGGCTCATACGCATCTCGTTATCAGACAACAGTTGGTAGTGAGAGGATTCAATTGTACTTTTTGCCAGCGCCTCAGGTGAGTCTGGTGCGATAGCAATAATCTGTGCCCCTATTTTAACAAGCTGTGGTTCAATTTCTTGGATCCCCGCGAGCTGTCTTGAACAGTATGGACACCAGCCACCACGATAAACCACCAGTACGGTGGTATTTTCTTTATAGCGTGTCGCGAGGTCGACAGTGTTACCTGACTTATCTTTGAGTTGTAATGCAGGGGCATCAATGCCAGGAAGGAGTGGGCTCACTTGCTCAGGTGCTGCGGCGATATTAGTGATTTCAGCTGCGCTGACAAAGGCTGAACAAGCCAAAGCGAGCGATAAAATAAAATGACGCATAAAAAGTTCCTAGGGTTTCAAGTTGATATCGACTCAGAAGACCTAAGCGCTGGCGAAAATCTTTCACTTCGGTATGATATCGCTCGTAATTGATTTCCATGAAGAGAGAGCACAATGTCTGCAAACATCACTAAGCTTGTGGTTATGCTAGAAATGCAACATGCCATGAACACCAAAGTACACCAACAATGGTTTGAACAAGGGTTTGAATGGTACCGCGCAATTTGGGTTGAGTGTGCAGAAATGCTAGATCACTACGGTTGGAAATGGTGGAAAAAGCAAACGCCAGATACTGAGCAAGTGATTTTAGAGCTAGTGGATATTTTTCATTTTGGCTTGTCTTTACGTATCGATGGCGAAACATCATTTGAGCAACTAGCGACTCAATTAGAGGCTGAGTTGGCAAAGCCAACTACCGCAGAAGACTTCAAGGAAACCCTTGAATTACTTGCAAGTGCGGCTGTAACCAAACGCGAGTTTGATGCCCATGCGTTTGCGGGTTGTATGCAGCAAATCGGGATGTCTATTGATGACCTATACCGTGGATATGTCGGTAAAAACACGCTTAACTTCTTCCGCCAAGATCATGGCTATAAAGATGGCTCTTACATCAAGGTATGGAATGGCCAAGAAGATAACGAACACCTAGTCGAAGTGGTGAAAAGTCTAGATACAGCGCACCCAGACTTTAAAACACACGTGTACGACGGCTTAAAAGCTCGCTACCCAGCTTAATCTATAATAGGTAGCAAGGTACGGTAATCGGAGACTGAGAGATATTCAGTGATCTCTCGTTCTGGTTGCCGACTATCAGGATTAGCAACGGCAAGCAAATGGCCAATACCAAACTCTTTCGCAGCATTTAATACACTAATGCTATCGTCCACAAATAAAGTGCGGGACTTATCAAAGCCCAAATCACGCTCTACTTGTTGCCACAACGTCTGACTTTCCTTACTTACGCCATATTCATGGGTTGAAACCAATTTGTCGAGATACTTATCGAATTGGGTACGCTCAATTTTCAAACTTAGACTGTTTGGGTGAGCGTTGGTCAACAAGATAAGCTGTTTTCCACTCTCTCTTAAGGCCTCTAAAAACGCTGGTACATCCTCACGAATGGAGATCAAGTGTTGCACTTCACGTTTAAGCTCCATAATGGGTAGCTGTAGTTGCTCCTGCCAATAATCTAGGCAATACCATTCTATCTGGCCCATTACCGCGTCATAACGGGCGAGGATGTCGGCCCTTGCAGCCTCAAGAGTTAAGCCTTGACGTTTTGCGTGTGCCTTAGGCACAACGTCGAGAAAAAAGTGATTATCAAAATGGAGGTCGAGTAATGTGCCATCCATATCTAACAAAACGGTATCGATATTTGACCAATTTAGCATAGGCATTTAACTTCAAAGGCTTTATGATTAGGTTATTCGCCATGATAGCAAATAATGATCTATGTCACATAAAAAGCATCCCACACCACCAGAAATTTTAGCTTGCGACGTCGTGGCTAAAAGCAAATTGTTCACGGTAGAAGCACTTTCGTTATCTTTTTCGAATGGCGAGCAACGAGAATACGAAAGAGTCCGTGGCGGTGGCCGTGGCGCAGTAATGATCGTGCCCATAACTGCTGATAATGAGCTATTATTAGTGAGAGAATACTGTGCAGGAACACATGACTATCAACTCGGCTTTCCCAAAGGGTTAATTGACCCAGGCGAAACCCCAGTGGAAGCGGGTAACCGAGAGCTAAAAGAAGAAGTGGGTTTTGGTGCAAATGCTTTCTCTGAACTCAAAGTAGTGTCACTGGCACCGAGTTACTTTAATGCCAAAATGCATATTTTGGTCGCTAGTGAACTTTACCCTGAACAGCTTGAAGGTGATGAACCAGAACCACTGGTAGTAGTGAAGTGGCCGCTAGATAAATTATATGATCTGTTACATCAAGAGGACTTTACTGAAGCAAGAAGTGTCGCGGCACTACTGTTATTAAAAGCACATTTGAATCTGGAGGCGTAAATTGCAGTCCTATTTAGAGCCTTGCATCGTACTGGCAAAACGTGCCGGTGAAGCCATTATGGCAATTTATCAAGCCGATGATATTGGTAAAAAAGAAAAGTCTGACCACACTCCTGTCACTGCCGCAGATTTGGCATCTAATGAGATCTTAATGGCGGGTCTTGCTGAAATAGCACCTGACATTCCGGTAATGTCTGAAGAAACACCAATTCCACCATTGAGTGAGCGACAAGATTGGCAGCGCTACTGGTTACTCGATCCTATGGATGGCACTGGGGAATTTATTCTTGAAAGCGGTGACTTTGCCGTCAATATTGCGCTCATCGAGAATAATCATCCTGTGTTAGGCGTCATTTACTGGCCATCTCAAGGGCTGACATATTACGCCAGCAAAGATGAAGGTGCGTTTAAACGTAGTGACTCAGGCGAAAGTAAACGCATTTTCGTCTCGCCAAGAGAAACGCTCACATTGGCTGTAAGCCGTAGACAAAAGCTTGAAGCGGTAAGTCAGTACTTAAATAGTCAGTTCGACACTGTGGCACTTGGGTCATGTTCATTAAAAGCCTGCATTATCGCAGAAGGTAAGGCGGATTGTTTTTTACGAGTAGGGCCAACGGGAGAGTGGGATACTGGCGCGTCACAAATCATCGTCGAAGAAGCCGGGGGTTGTATTACCGATGCTGAGTTTAACCCGTTGACCTACAATCGACGAGAAACTACCGAAAACCCAGACTTTATTGTTATGGGGCATCCCGATTGGCAATGGCAAAAGTTGATCAGTCCACATCATCGAACGATAGAATAAATAACGGTTTAAGTTGAAGGTTGTGGGATTTTTGCGCACTTGAACTGTTTTAAGCGTTAAATCCCTTGCAATAAAATTTTAATCCATTATTATAGCGGCCTCTTGAAAAGGAAGTCCTTTTTAAGAATATACAGGCGCGGGATGGAGCAGAATGATAAATCATTCGTCGAGCTCGCTAAACCTGGAAAGAATCGAAGGTCGTCGGTACCCGACGAAGAATAGATTCGCAAAAATATACAGGCGCGGGATGGAGCAGCCTGGTAGCTCGTCGGGCTCATAACCCGAAGGTCGTCGGTTCAAATCCGGCTCCCGCAACCAACATCAGTTGGATGTATAAAGTCTCAAGTACAAGACTTAAAATTAAGTACAAATACAGGCGCGGGACGAAGCAGAATGATAAATCATTCGTCGGACTCGCTAAACCTGGAAAGAATCGAAGGTCGTCGGTCCCCGACGAAGAATAGATTCACAAAAATATACAGGCGCGGGATGGAGCAGCCTGGTAGCTCGTCGGGCTCATAACCCGAAGGTCGTCGGTTCAAATCCGGCTCCCGCAACCAACATCAGTTGGATGTATAAAGTCTCAAGTACAAGACTTAAAATTAAGTACAAATACAGGCGCGGGATGGAGCAGAATGATAAATCATTCGTCGGACTCGCTAAACCTGGAAAGAATCGAAGGTCGTCGGTCCCCGACGAAGAATAGATTCACAAAAATATACAGGCGCGGGATGGAGCAGCCTGGTAGCTCGTCGGGCTCATAACCCGAAGGTCGTCGGTTCAAATCCGGCTCCCGCAACCAATTTTTAATTGGACTGCAAAATCTAAAGAACTCGTACAAAAGTCGTCGGTTCGCTCTTAATAAATTAATGGCTCCTGCAACCAATTTTATTGGTGCTGAAGTTTAAGCTTTGTTCTATAGTTAGCCTACTTTTCCTACACAATCTAAAACTTCATACTATTGATTCTGAAGCTGAGTATTTACTCTCTAGGTCATCGCCTCAATTTTCATCTTTTCAGCATTAAACTCGGTAGCTATATGCTGCGAATATTTGTCTATAAATCTTTATATGGTCTAGGCTTTTACTATCTCTTATTTGAGGTGTATGAAGATGGATTTACATAGTATTCGAGTCAAAAGTTCGTTGCCAACGGCTATGTTGACGATCGTGCTGCTATTTGTGTTTTTTGGTTTTTCGGTGTTGCTCAATAAAGTGCAATCGGCACTTGAGATCCAAACTGAAAACTATTTAAAAGCCGTGTCAGTGGTACTCAATGCGGATAGGGACTTTTATCAAGCTCAAGAAGCCTACCTCAAATTATTAGCTGGTGAAGATAAGTGGGCGGATTTTGAAGAAAACGCCGAGCAGGTGAAACAGCGTTATCAAAAGTATCTTCAGTTTATGTCACTCCACCAGAGTGAGCTGGGTAGTTTTGCAACTTTTGATGCGGACTTTCAAAGCTGGTATCGCGTGACGGTGGCGAGTATTAAAACTCCAACAGATAAAGCGCTTCAAACTGAGTCGGCTAAGTTATTTGGTGCAGTTCGTGATGTGCTTGATAAAGCCGGTGAATTAGCCGATGAAAAATCTGCTGCAAGTCGCGCGTTAGTCGTTGCTGAAGTTGCTCAGATAAAGTGGGGTCTTGGTGTTGGTGCCTTGCTCCTACTTGGTATTGCTTGTTGGATAGCTTATCGGATCCCTCGTCAGCTAGCAAAGCAGATAAATTTTGTGTCGGATAGGATCTCTGAAATTGCCTCTGGGGACGGAGACTTAACTGGTCGCATTGAAATCAAAGGAAATGATGAGTTTGCAAAGCTGTCGCTAAACTTTAATCATTTTCTCGAAAGTTTACAGGCGATGGTTACAGCACTTGTGAAAGATGGTAGCGATCTGTCGAGTTTGTCGTCAAAACTCAGTCATTATGCCACACAGTGCCATGACTTAATCGACTCGCTTGGTAAGTCATCACATACCATTGTTAGCGCGGTACATCAGCTAAGTCACTCAAGTCAAGAAGTCTCGTCGGTGGCTGAAAACTCATTGAAAGAAGCTGAAGCTTCACATCGCTACGCAGCACAAGGTAAAACAGTGTTGGCTGATTCAAAACAAAAAATCACTCATCTTGCTGATAATATGGAAGCGGCACTCTCCAGTTCGTTAGCTTTACAAAAAAACTCTGAAAACATTACGCAAGTGCTCGATGTTATTCGCGGAATTGCTGAACAAACCAATTTATTAGCACTCAACGCGGCAATTGAAGCGGCAAGAGCAGGTGAACAAGGTCGTGGATTTGCGGTGGTAGCTGACGAGGTTAGGTCACTGGCCACTCGAACACAAGACAGCACTAATGATATTCAGAAGATGTTGGAAGCATTCTCACATAGCGTCGAGGACTCACAAAAGACCATTGAAGATGGTAAGCAGTATGTTGATGTTGCGGTAGAAAGTTTTGCGAAGGCAACGGAGCTATTGGAGTTAATTGCACAAAGTGCGGTGAAAGTGACTGAGCTTTCAGAGCAAACCGCTCATGCGACTCAGCAGCAAAATGCAGTATCTACTGAGATTAGCAGCAATCTAACTGATTTAAATGACAAAACATTGGACGGCGAGCGACTGTCTGGAGAAACGCATCAAATTTCGGATGATGTGCTGCGAGTCACCAGTAAATTGGTGGATGAATTATCCCAGTTTAAAGTCTAAGGTCTTGTAAGGTGTGCCGTGCGGCACACCTTATGAAATCAGCTGTTTGAACAGTTATTTAGCAAACTTCTTTGCGTAAGCCTCAGCTTGTTTCCACACGCGTAGGGTATTGCCACCTAAAATCTTTTTGATATCAGCGTCACTGTAGCCTCTATCCAAAAGACCTTGCACAAGATTTGGATACGTTGACACGTCTTTCAAGCCAACCGGTAGTGAGTCACCCACACCATCGTAATCTGAACCAATGCCTACATGATCTATCCCTATCAACTTAACGACGTGGTCAATGTGATCTAGCACTTGATCAAGTGTGGCAAATGGGAACGGATTTTTTGCTCTAAACGCCGCTCTAAAATCGGTGCGATCTTTGTCTTTGGCTTCTTTTTGTGCTTCGTCACGCTTGTCATACCAAGCTCCAGCTTTTGCCGTCACAAAGCTCGAGCCAAAGTTAATTTGGATCACGCCGCCATTTTTTGCCAAGGCTTTGAGCATTTCGTCATCCATATTGCGCTCAAATCCAGGGGTGTATTTACGCAGGGATGAATGTGAAGCAACGACCGGCACTTTTGAAATGTCCATAACCTGATAAAAGGCGTCATCGGAAATATGTGATACATCAATGAGCATACCAATTTTGTTCATTTCAACCACAAGCTCTTTACCAAATGGGCTTAAGCCTTTCCATTTACGGCGTACGTCATAAGAAGAGTCAGAAATATGGTTGCTTTGCGAGTGTGCTAAGGTGATATAGCGTACGCCACGGTCATAAAAATGCTTAAGGTTTTTCATCTCACCTTCAATGGGTGAGCCATTTTCCATGCCCATCGCGATAGACATAATACCACTGTCAAATTGCGCATAAATGTCATCGGTATTGTAAGCCATTGCAAATTTATCTGGTGCGCGATGCGCTAAGGCTTCCATACCGTCAATCAGTTGATTGGCGAGTTGATAGCTTTTACCTTTACCTTCAAATTCTAAATTAGCAGGAATATAAATAGACATAAATGGCGCATTAAGACCGCCTTTTACCGCGCGAGGGTAATCAAAATCACCGCCTTCGGTTGCTTGGCTAACATCATCCCATTTACTTTGGATGCGATATGGAACGTCGATGTGTGTATCAATTAGGATGTTATCGTGAGCGAGTTTAACTGCGCGCTCAGAGGCTTTGTATTCAGTTGCATAAGCGGTAGAAACAGCCAGCGCGAGGGCGCAAAGAGCAGTGCCGAGCTTCATAAAATTGCCTTTCCTTTATAGTTATAGAAATTTGATTGTAACAACTCCTGTCACTTCGACAACTGTTTACGATTAGCGCTAAATACAAAGAAAGCTGAAGGTTTTTTAATATTCGTAATCTTCTTGTGCTTGCATTGCTTGAAATTGTCGTTTGCTAACAATATTCACCGACTCATGTAATTCCGAGAAAACGATCAGTGCTTCTCCGGATTTTAGCTGTGCTTTCACTTGCGCGACTTTGCTCTCGGTGCTGACTTCAGTATCGCCATAGTCTGTTCCTTCACGCAGCACATAGTGCTCAATAAGGTTGTCCAGCGTCTCTTGCGGAAGTTGTTGATAGGGAATGAGCATACTACTTAGCCTTACTATAAATTTGCTGTAAATATTGTGGAATAACGCTTTCTAGCCAAAACTTTGGTTTAAGGGGGTTACTTCCCGAAATAAATCCTACGTGACCACCGTGCGGACTCACTGCGAGCGTCACCGGTGAGTTAACCTGAGCGGCTGTAGGCACGGCTTGTGGTGATAGCATGGGGTCATCTTCGGCGTGGATCAGGAGTGTTGGTGTCGTGATCTGGGTTAAGTAGGGCTGCGAACTTGCTTGTGCGTAATAGTCTTCCGCGCCGTTAAAACCATGCAGCGGTGCCGTTATCTTATCGTCAAACTGCCATAGGTCATCAATGGCATAAAGGGCGGGCTTGTCTATCCTAATTTGCGACTGGATGGTGTCTAGCTTACGTGAAAAAGACTTCTTCATCCTGTCTAGCAAGTATTTTTGATAGAGTTTAAAGCAGCTCTTTCTGATCACCTGACAAGAGGAAGAAAGGTGATAAGGCGCTGAGACGACAACGCCAGCCTCAAGACCGCTTTGCGATTTGGTTTCTCCCAAGTATTTGGCAAGTACATTGCCACCGAGCGAAAAGCCAACCGCAAATAATGGCCGTTTAGGAAAACGGGCTTTTAGCGTATCTATAAAAAAGCCAAGATCTGAGGTTTCGCCGCTATGATAAGCCCTGGCTTGGCGATTCACTTCACGTGAGCAGTTGCGAAAGTGCATCAGTACGGCATCAAAACCATGGTGTACCAACGCTTTTAATAGGCCTTTTGCATAAAAGCTGTTGATATTGCCTTCTAGCCCGTGCAATACCACAACCAAAGGTGCCGATTTATCGCCGTGTTTTGCCCATGCAAGTTCTAAAAAGTCATCGTCTGGTGTGTCTAGTGTTTCATAGTCGACGGGCACCTGTAGTCTCGGCCTAAAGAATCGCGGAAGTATGGTTTGGGCATGGCGGTTGCGCATCCACCAAGCGGGTTTAAATTCGTAATTATCGGCTGTTATTGTTTTCATGGCTTGATTCATAATAGAAACTGCGTCTTTTTGACGGTTGCTCGCAAAGCAAAGAAAGGAAGCTATCCAGTTGCAAAACACGTTTTAGCCAGTTTAACGTATTATCAGGTGAGGGTTAAGCAAATAAAAAGCACCCGACCAGTAAACTGATAAGGTGCTTTGTGCGTCGTGCTTAATTCTGCAAGTTGGGGAACTACGTCGAGCCGATCTTCTACTACTTATTCTTCAATCGCCCCAAGGTAATACATTTAAATCTGTTCTATTGTTCGTTAGGTACTTCAGCGTCCATGACTTTTTTAATGAAAAAGTAGACGTAATAACAGCACAGCAAAATTACAATCCCTAAAAAGCCAAAAGACAGAAACAACACAGGGTCGGAAAAAAAGTCTCTAAAGAATACGTTCATGGCTGTGCCTCCTAATTTGTCGATGAGTAAATAGTAGTGGAGGTCTGAGGGGCTTGATATGATCAAGATCAAGTTTCAATCCTGAGTGAAATTAAACCTAGGCAAAGGCTTGATCTCGATCAGGTTTTATATCTAAGTTGGGTAAACAACAGGGCTTATATTGATTTAATGGCTTAGAAGTCAGTCGTATTGAATAAAGCGTCGTACTCACTCTGACTCAAATAGAGCAGCACATTGCTACTTGATTGCAGTGGCGCAGACGAAAAGCGCTTTAATGTCTCCAGCAATAGCGCTTGTTGACGCTTTTCAAGCTCAAGCTCTGCAGCCAGCATCGCTGAACGCAACTTTTGATAGTCTTGGTAGTCTTGATGATGTGTTTTTAGGGTATGGCGGATCGCGCGTTGGGGTTGTAGCACCGCTTGGTCAAATTGCTTAGCAGTCTTTACCAGTGCGGCTAGGGTGTCGGGGGTAATCGTCAGTGCTAAAGTGTCTAGGTAACAAAGTAACAGGCACAGGTTGATATTTTTGCCTGTAGCATCTTGCAAATTCAGCAGCCGCGATTGCATCTGCGGGCGGCTGTAGAATTCACAGGCAAACTGCCAAAAGTCTTCACGACTTAGCATATCTCTCCAGTCTCATCGAAATGGTTTTGCTTTTCTTCTAACTCTTCCAGTGCCATTAATAAGTTTTCTTCTGTGTCATTAAGCTCAGGGGTTATCTTGGCTTGTTTTGCCAGTAAGTCACTTAATTTTGTTTTGTTCTCGTCCGTGTATAGGCTGTTGTCAGCCAAAGCTTGCTCAATTTCGTCTGCTTGCTCAGTGAGCTGGTCGAGCTGTTTTTCGAGCTTTTCAATCGACTTTTTCAACGGCTGAATGGTTTTTCTGAATTCGGCTTCAAGACGCTTTTGCTCTTTACGATTGGCATTAGAGTTTTGCTTTGGTTCAGCCTCTGAGCCACTTGGTTTCGCTTGCTCTTTATTGGCATTCATGAGCCATTGGTAATAAGCATCTAAGTCATAGCCGAACTGAGAAACGGTTCCATTATCAACTAAATAGTACTCGTCAGCGGTATTTTTCAGCATGTGGCGATCGTGGGAAACCGTGACCATTGCACCCTCAAAACCTTGCAAGGCCATCACAAGTGCGTGTCGCATTTCTAAATCTAGGTGGTTGGTCGGTTCATCGAGCAATAGCAAGTTCGGTTTTTGATACACCAACATTGCTAGTACGAGTCGTGCTTTTTCGCCACCAGAAAACGGCGCAACGGGTTCGAGGGCCTTATCACCATGAAAAGCAAAACCGCCCAAGAAATCACGAATAAGCTGCTCTGGTACTTTAGGGTCTAGACGTTGAATATGGGTAACCGCACTGGCCTCAAGATCGAGAGACTCAAGCTGATGCTGAGCAAAATAGCCTACATTTAATCCTTGGTGTTGGAACACTTCACCAGCTTGTGGGGTTAAATCGCCGGCAAGTAACTTGATTAGGGTCGATTTACCAGCGCCGTTACGGCCAAGTAACGCAATACGGCTACCTGGGACCAGATTAAGCTTGATGTCATGCAAAATGGTAACGTCACCATAGCCCGCTTTGGCTTGCTCTAGTGTCATCAATGGATTAGGCAAGCTCGTTGGATCTGCAAATTCAAAATTAAATGGTGAATCTGCATGAGCGGGCGCGAGCATTTCCATGCGTTCAAGGGCCTTCACACGACTTTGCGCTTGTTTTGCTTTACTCGCTTTCGCTTTAAAGCGGGTAATAAACTTCTCTAAATGTGCAATCGTTTCTTGTTGCTTCTCGTAAAGCGCTTGGTGCTGTGCCATGCGCTCTGCTTTTTGACGCTCAAACTGAGAATAGTGACCTTTATAAACGTTGATCTGCTGTTGGTCGATATGCCAAATCTCGCTAACAACCGCATCTAAAAATTCGCGGTCGTGAGAAATAAGCACTAATGTACCCTGATAGGCGCGCAAAAAGCGTTCTAGCCAATAAACAGCGTCCAAGTCCAAGTGGTTGGTTGGCTCATCCAGAAGCAATAAATCGGCATCGCGGATCAGCGCTTGCGCAAGGTTCAAGCGCATGCGCCAGCCACCAGAAAAGTCGCTAACGGCAAACTCAATCTGTTCATTGCTAAAACCAAGGCCATGGAGTAGTTCACCCGCTTTGGCTTCAATACTATACCCTTTGATGTTCTCTAGCTGTTGGTGTGCTTTTGCTTGTAGTTCCCCATCACCGTCCCGCTCCGCTTGTTGTAGCTGCGTTCTCAATACATAGTATTCAGGGTGTCCCTGTAGTACATACTCGAGGGCGCTAATGGAGAGTGCTGGGGTTTCTTGTTTTACCGATGCAATAGACCAATCTTTGGGAATAGAAAAATCACCTGAATCGAGTTGCAGCTCACCTTTTAGCAGCGCAAAGAGAGATGATTTACCACAGCCATTGGCACCGACAAGGCCCGCCTTATGTTGTGGATAAAGCGTTGCATTAGCTTGTTTTAGCAGTGTTTTACTGCCACGAAGTAGCTCGATATCAGAAAGTTGGATCATAATTCTAAAAGTCTGTCTAAATTGCGCGCATCATAGCATGGATCCAATCCCTTACTCCAAGCGTATCATGACAAATAAAATTAGGATAAAATGACAAACCTTAAACTCGGTGTTCATTAGAGGTGTAGAGTTGAAAGTTAAGAAGCGTTTTATTGCAGGGGCAAGTTGTCCAGAATGCCAAAAAATCGACGTAATGATGCTCTACAAAGAGCATGATGTTGAAAAAGTTGAATGTGTTGAGTGTGGCCACGTAATGTCACAGCCGAAAGACGCGGTACAGGCTTCTACACGCCAGTTTGAGCAAGTTATTGGGGTGTTCAAACCGGAGTGAGTGATCACCCCGGTTTTCAATTAATTTGTTAGTAGTGCGGTGGTGGTGGCTCTTGATGTTGAGGCATTAAACCTGGGTCGCGGCCTTCCTTCATTTTCTCTGCCAATAGCTCAATTTGTCGTTGCATTTTAGCCAAGCGCTGCTGATGTGCCTTTAGCTCTTCATTTAAGGTTTCGATTGTATCTTCTTGAAAGGCAAGCTTAGCCTCAAGCTCAGTAATTCTGTTTTCGATTTCATTCATGGCTTTTTCACCTGCGCAAATTTTTCCAGTAGTCCGCTGGAACTTTCGGTTAACAATGCAGTGTCTTGGTCTTGAAAAGCAACGTCAAAGACAACCGCAGACTTAGGGCGGCTGCCTTCTCGGGGTTGTACACGCCAAGTTTGCAATCGTTCCCCATCACTCACTTGCCATAAAATAAGCTCGCGGTTAGGTGAGCCGGTAGCCAAGAGCGTTGCGTCTTGATTAAAGCGCACTGCACTGAAAATTTTCTGGCGAGCAATATACTGTAATTGTGCTTTGAGATCACCAGAAGTTAATTGCCAAATGCTCGCTTTTTTCATGCTATCTGCGGTAAAAGCAAATCTTCCTTGGTCATCTAATGCAACTTTGGTCACGCGACTTGGGTGGTTAAAGCGATGGATCACTTGCCCCGTTCTAGTATCCCAAAAGTAAGCGGTATAGTCGTTGCCTCCGGTTAAGGCAAAGTGACCATTGGGAGACATGGCAATAGAATTGATATTTTCTTGATGTCCAAGGAACTCTATCCGCCTTCCACTCTCTAAGTCGAGGTGAACGACAACGTTATCACTGCGGGCATAGAGTAAATATCGGCCCGCATTGCTAATTGCGATATCTCGAATAGTGCCAGACTCGATCTCAAAATATCCTAGGTTTTGACCACTTTCGACGCTCCAGATGGCGAATGTTTTATCAGTGGCTGTGACGGCCGTGGAGTTGTCATTAGCTAAAGCCAGTGAGTGAATGAGATCATCGGGGACATCGGAGTGACGCCATTGAAATTTGAGGCCTTGCTCTTGATTATCCCAAAGTACGGCCCCATGCTCTATGGAAGAAACGAGGCTGTAGTGACCGTCCGCAGAGATAGCAGCAGAAAATGCCCCTCTGCTGGCATGTTCTACGGTCATAATGGCTTTTGAAGTGTCAGGGCCACAGCCGGTTAAGGTGAAGCAACTGAGCATCGCGCATGCAAAGAGGAGGCTTGTCCACTTAATGTTGACGAGTTTGACCATAAATTAGGTAAATCCTCCTTAACTCCGAAGTCTACAACAGGTAGACTAAAGGCACTAAAAACAAGATATTATTTTGATATTAGCGTATTAAAAGCGTAATGTCGTTACGCGATAATGGCAAGCAAATGCATATTGGCATTCTGATCAGAGAATGTTAATGTGGCTAGCACCTTTTCTTATTAATATAAAATTAACAATGGCACCGCATATCAAGCTCTCTTGCGCGAGCATTGGTGTTTTGATAGTAGGGACTGTCGGAGAGTTGAGAATGAAACAGACAATTAAACTGTCACTCGTTGCTGCTTCAGTGTTAGCACTAGTAGCGTGTAATAAAAAAGCAGAAGAGCAGAAGCCTGCTGAAGTTAAGCTAGATACAGAGGTGCAACAGCAAGCATACGGTATCGGTGCTTCAGTTGGTAACTTCTTGCAAAAAGACTTAGCGGATAAAAAAGAGCTAGGCATTGAACTTGATCAAGAGTTACTTATGCGTGGTTTTAAAGACGCACTGGCTGGTGAAGCTAAGCTGGATGAAGCAAAAATCCGTGAAGTACTCACTTCACTAGATTCTTCTGTTCGTGAAAAGCAAGCTGCTAAAGTTGAAGCTGACGCGAAGAAGAATAAAGAAGAAGGCGATAAGTACCTAGCTGAGAACGCGAAGAAAGAGGGCGTTCAGGTGACTGAGTCAGGTCTTCAGTATGAAGTGCTAAGCGAAGGTGATGGTAAAAAACCAGTCGCAACAGACAAGGTGACAGTACATTATAAAGGTACTTTGTTAGATGGTTCTGAGTTCGATAGCTCTTATGCACGTAATGAGCCTGCCACTTTCAACCTAAACCAAGTTATTGCAGGTTGGACTGAAGGTCTACAGTTAATGAACACTGGCGCTAAATATAAGTTTACTATTCCTGCGGAGCTTGCATACGGCACTCGTAACCTTGGTAAAATTCCAGCTAATTCAACACTGGTATTTGAAGTTGAGCTGCTAGGTATCGAAGACGAAGCTGAAGAAGCTGCTGAATAATTTGGCAGTGTCCGTAAAGAAAAAGGTGAGATAGCTATCTCACCTTTTTTTATATTTTGGTGCCCGCAAATTTAGACTATTCAGTGTGATTAGAATAAAGGTTATCGATCAGCTCATCTTCCAATTGGAAGCGTAACTCAAGCGTTTCACCTAACACAGACAGGTCGTTATCGAAGTCTGTTAATTCTTGCGTTTCTTGATTTACTTCAGCGTATTTGTCGTTGAAATCAAGTGCGGTATCAGTCGTATCTGTGATCCGAGGATACAGTGACTGAGCCAGTTTTGCGCTTTCAGGGCCTTTTTCTTGGCAGGCCTCAACAATGTTGTCATAAATTTCAAAATGACCAGCTGAAAGATAGTCCATCAAAATCTGGCAGAATGACTGAATGTCAACTTGCTCAGGAAGTGCTTTACCATTTCGAGTTGGTGAGCATCCTGCAACTTTATAATATAAAACCAATAGTTCCTGACGCTCTGCTAACCATGCATCAATTACACTATGGCTGCCTCCCCATTTCTGTTGGGCTTGTTCTAACTGCGAAAGCATAGTGATTCTCCTTAAGCGGGTTACCTACCTCTATGGAAAGGGAAACGGGGCAAAAGGTCAACCAATTTTTTCTGTAAAAGCGTAAAAAGATCAAAAGATTATTGGTTTGATTATCGGGAATGTTAACAAATTCAGGAGGATAAAAATAAAAAAACCACCGAGAGAAACTCAAGGTGGTTCAAAATAGCAGTTTAGCTTGTTGCGTAATGTTGTTATTTTTCTAATTGAAGGTGTTTTGTTGTTATTTTTCTAACGCGGTAATTTTATACCAACCTTTTAATCGTGTTGCAAACAGTTTAATTGCTTGTTTCGGTGTTTTTTACACAAGCTTATGAATTTGTTCCTAATAAAGTGAGGTTTAATCTAGATCATAACGAGGCGCTGGCAAGGATAGTTTAGATAGTGCCCATGTGCACTTAGTGATACAATCCGCACAATTGAATTTAAGTATTGGAATAGAGACGCTATGAGCGAATTAAAAAACGATCGTTATTTACGAGCGCTATTAAAACAACCAGTTGACGTCACACCAGTATGGATGATGCGCCAAGCTGGTCGTTATCTACCAGAGTATCGTGCCACCAGAGCACAAGCTGGTGACTTTATGAGCCTTTGTAAAAATGCAGAACTGGCATGTGAAGTGACATTACAGCCGCTTCGTCGTTATCCACTAGATGCGGCGATTCTGTTTAGCGATATTTTGACTATTCCAGATGCAATGGGACTTGGGCTTTACTTTGAAACTGGTGAAGGTCCAAAGTTTGAGCGTCCTATCCAATCGTTAGACGATGTTAAAAAGCTACCAAAATTAGATCCAACCGATGAGCTTGGTTATGTAATGAATGCGGTGAGCACAATTCGTCGTGAGCTTAAAGGTGAAGTACCACTTATTGGTTTCTCCGGCTCACCATGGACGCTAGCGACTTACATGATTGAAGGCGGTAGCAGCAAAACATTCGGTAAGATTAAAAAGATGGCGTTTGCAGAGCCGCAGACACTCCACCTACTGCTAGATAAAGTGGCTGATTCGGTTATCGACTACCTAAATGCGCAAGTAAAAGCGGGTGCTCAGTCTCTAATGATCTTCGACTCTTGGGGCGGGGTGTTAAGCCCGCGTGACTACAAAGAGTTTTCACTACAGTATATGCACAAAATTGTAGATGGCCTGATCCGTGAAAATGACGGTCGTAAAGTACCCGTGACATTATTCACGAAGAATGGCGGTCAATGGATTGAAGCGATTGCAGCCACTGGATGTGATGCAGTTGGTCTAGATTGGACGATTGATATTGCCGATGCAAAACGTCGTGTAGGCGATAAAGTTGCACTACAAGGTAATATGGATCCTTCAATGCTACACGGTACCCATGAGCGTATTCGTGAAGAAGTTCAGCATATATTAGCCGGCTTTGGCGAAGGTAATGGTCATGTGTTTAACTTAGGCCATGGCATTACACCTGATGTTGACCCTGAAAATGCAGGTGTTTTCATCAATGCGGTTCACGAATTTAGCCGTCAATACCACAAGTAATTTAAGTTTGAACTTAAACTTAAAATAGAAAAGAGCGCTTATTGAAGCGCTCTTTTTGTTTTTGAAATGTATTATACCAATTGCACTAGGTCTCCAATCAATTTGAAGGGTGAAATACCATATTAGCGTCGTTAAAAATTTCTCATTTAGAACAACTAAATAGCAAAATTTTTGCCTAGCTACTAAAGCTATTTCTCCGATTCAAATAGCTCATTTACCTAATACAATTAGTATTATTCAAATAAGGCGTCGATGGTGCCTTGAGCAAGTGGGTGGTATCCCGGACGTGCTTGCTGGTAAACACGGTAAGCCCAGTCACGTTTGCCATGCTTAATGAGAGACTTGTATAAATTCACAATAAGCTTACGACGACCAATACTTACCAAGTGCTTTTCAAGGTCTGGGTAAATAGCTTGGTAGCCGTTACCTACTGCTAGCATATACCAAGCAAATGCGCGTTCAGCGTTGGTCGATTGCGTCAGCTTAAATGCCTTGTCCAATGCTTCCATACGCTCGATGGCGAGATCTCTTGGTAAGTTATTAATAAAGTGCAGCCATTCATGTACTGTCCAAGCGTCGGTCGGTAAATCTGCAAGTGTTTTCTCGTCTTTTAGCCAAGCTTGGGTTAGCGCATCCACTTTTTCAAAGGCATCAGAAGTTGGGTTCGGTGCATCGCTTGGCAAGCCTGGCTCATAAATCCACTCTTTGGCTTTTTCTAAGCTCACGATACCAGGATATTGCTGTAGTAAGTTTTTGTCTAAGTACGCGACGAATTCATCAGTAGTCAGAGATTTAAAAGAAAAAGTGTTAAAGTAGGTTTTAACAAACTTGTCGAACTTGTCACGACCAAACTTTTCTTCTAGATAAATAAGGAATAATTGACCTTTAGTGTAAGGTACAGAGCTAAACGCATCGTCAGGATCGCGGCCATTAAGCTCTAAATTCATGCGTGTATCAGGGGCGGCGATAGTTTTAAGTTGTGCGCGTAGGCCTGCAGCGTCAAGTGCTTGTTCCATCACCGCGCGGTCACGACCAAACACTTCTTCCATAATACGGTTTTCAACGTAAGAGGTGAAACCCTCATTTAGCCATAGGTCTTCCCACGTCGCGTTGGTCACTAAGTTGCCAGACCAAGAGTGCGCTAACTCATGGGCGATTAGGTTTACTAAACTTTTGTCACCGGCAACTACAGTTGGCGTGATAAATGACAGGCGTGGATTTTCCATACCACCAAACGGGAAGCTAGGCGGCAACATGAGCAGGTCGTATCTACCCCAAGCGTATTCACCATACATGGCATTGGTTTTATCGATCATCGCTTGCGTATCATTAAACTCTGCAACAGAGGCATCAAGGATTTGCGGTTCTGCAAAAATCGCAGTTTGGTGCGACATCTCTTTATATTCAAGGTTACCTGCACCAATTGCAATTAGGTACGGTGGGATAGCTTGCGGCATATCAAACCAATAATCGCCATCTTTGATCAATGCGCCGGTATTGTCCGCACTCATTACCGCACGTACATCTTTAGGCGTATGTACGCGAGCAGAGTAAGTCACACGCATTGCTGGCGTATCCTGCACAGGGATCCAACTACGAGCATGAATAGCTTGAGATTGGCTATACATAAATGGGTGAGATTTACTTGCGGTTTGCTGCGGTGTTAACCACTGTAGACCTGATGCTACTGGCAAGCTGTTGTAATAAATACGTGCTTTTTTTGCTTGCTCTTTAAAGTGAATAGTTAACTTAGCACCTTTCACATCATCGCGCTTGGCAAGATCAAACTTGGCGGTATGCCATTTATCATCTTTACCTTGATACATCACTTTATCGATTTCGAGGTCACGCGTATCTAGTACCAACGTTCTTGCTTGGCGATTCTGCCAATCTAGTGTGTGTTCAACAAAACCTTCTAGCTGCTTATCTTCAAAGTCAACGTCTAGGTCTAGATGCAAGTGTGTGGTAATAACATCGTTAAGATTGGCGTAAGTGTGTTGGTCAACGGCTGCGTTTACATCAGCAGTGTGGGCAAGGCCAGCCATGGCAAGGCTGAGCGAAAGTGCCGAAAGTTTCATCATAATGCTGCTCTTATAAAAAGAATATTCCCAATTAGAGCGGCTAACATAACTAATTTCTAACCATTTAAACAGTATAAGCCGATGGGTTACATAAAATGATGGGTAAGATGACGTTAATGCGTAAGTCAGGGCAATGCGCTACACTAGCGCCAGTTTAGTTAATATTGGCAAGGTGCTGCAGTGACAAGTTTGCAGTCTTATCACACTTTTTCGCTGCCATCGGGTTGCGAGTCCCTTATCGTTATCACAGATCCACATGCGCTGGTTGAGCTCGATTTCAGTCGTCCTTTCTTTTTAATTGGGGAAGGGAGTAATACCATTTTTCTGGAAGACTATGCTGGAACCGTTATTAAGCTTGCGACCTTAGGTGTCGATATCGAGCAACAAGATGATGATTATATCGTTACAGTTGCAGCTGGAGAAAACTGGCACCAGCTCGTTACAAAGCTGCTTGATAACGGAATTGACGGGTTAGAAAATCTCGCGCTGATCCCTGGTACTGTTGGTGCGGCGCCGGTACAAAATATCGGCGCCTACGGCGTTGAAGTATCACAATTTATCACCGCCGTTAGAGGATTTGATATCGCTGAGCGGCGTTTCACGACATTAACCAATGCAGAGTGTGAATTTGGTTATCGAGATTCAGTCTTTAAACACCGCCTAAAAGATAAGTTCGTTATTACTGAAGTGACATTGACATTGCCTAAACGTTGGCAGCCAACGTTAAGTTATGGCCCTCTACAAAGCTTGAGTGATACAGCAACCGCGCAAGAGATTTGTGAAGCGGTGATAGTTACTCGAAACAGTAAATTGCCCAATCCTGCGATGCTTGCAAATGCCGGGAGCTTTTTTAAAAACCCAGTAGTTGATAGGGCGTTTGCAGCTCAGTTGCAAAGTAAATTTCCAGAGATGCCAGCGTTTGATGTGGACAATGACCATGTAAAACTTGCGGCTGGCTGGTTAATTGACAAAGCGGGTCTAAAAGGCTGCCACCGTGGAGCCATTCGTGTGTATGAGAAACAAGCACTGGTACTTGTTCATAGTGGTGGCAGTACCGGTGAAGATTTAACACAGTTAGTGAGTCATATTCAGCAAACCGTTTGGCAAAAATTTGCTGTGTTACTTGAGCATGAAGTGCGCCTTATAACAAAGCATGGTGAATGTCAGTTGCAAAGTGTGGAACGCCATGAAAACGCCTGATCATAAAAAGCAAACGATTTTAGCGGCCTTGAATAAAGGAGAATTTATCTCAGGGCAAGAACTTGGCGAGCAACTAGGTATTAGTCGCGCGGCTATTGCGAAGCATATAGCGGCGTTGCAAGAGATGGGCGTGGATATTTTTCGAGTCAATGGCCGCGGTTATAAACTCAATTATAGCTTACCGCTTATTCATCAAAGTAAGTTGAATACTCTATGGCAACAGCAATTTCAAAGTGAATGTCCAATCGAATATCACGCAATTATAGACTCCACGAATAGCGAGCTAATGCGTCGTTTGCAGGACAAACAGAATATAGGCTCAGGCCATGTCTTGGTGGCTGAAATGCAGCAAGCTGGCAGAGGGCGCAGAGGTCGGGTATGGCAATCGCCCTTTGGTGCTAACCTTTATTACAGTTATTACTGGCAGTTTGACGCTGGCATGCAAGCCGCGATGGGCTTATCTATTGCTGTAGGACTTGCAGTATATGATGCGTTAAAGGTTCTTTATGGTATTTCCGTTGAACTAAAATGGCCAAACGATATATATCTCAACCAGCAAAAACTGGCGGGGATCTTGGTTGAACTAGAGGGGCAGGTAGAAGGGCCTTGCCATCTTGTAATTGGGATTGGGCTAAATATATGCATGCCAGAATCAGCCTCTAAACACATCGACCAAGCTTGGACAGATCTGCAAACGCACTTAGGCCAAATTGATAAAAATCAGTTAGTGGTGCAGCTCACTCACTCTTTGTCTGAGCGTCTTGCCCAGTATAAAGAGTCTGGACTGAGCGAAATGGTGACCGAATGGAATAGTCTAAATGCCTTTAAAGGTGACGCGGTAACCTTGAGTACAGGACAAAGAGAATGGCGTGGGATCTGTGAAGGCATCGATATGCAAGGCGGCTTATTGCTTAGGCAAGATGGTGAGCTGAAAGCTTTTTATGGCGGTGAAATTTCGTTAAGAAAGGTGATATCGTGAAACTGCTAATTGACGTAGGTAATACTGCAGTTAAATATGCGCTTGAGCATGAAGGCCGTATTAGTCCTGTAAAAGAAAGTGATATTGAATGGCAAAAGCTAACTGCAATTGTCTGCTCTCAGGTTGGTAAGGGAGCAGGATTACAGTGGGTGGAAAGTCGCGCCTCTGAGTTTGGTCTTGTGTTAGAGCAAGCACACGTATCGCCAAGGCGAGCTGGGGTAACTTGCGCCTATCCTAATTTTAAAAATTTGGGAATTGATAGGTGGCTTGCGGTACTTGCCGCGCATGCTCTATATCCAACACAAGATATTATCGTAATTGATTCTGGCACTGCGACCACGGTTGATGTAGTGACTGCACAAGGGATACACATGGGAGGGTGGATTTTACCAGGCATCGATCTCATGATTTCCAGTATTACCGCGCGTGCAGAGCGGGTATTTTGTGATGACAACACGCCGTTTGCCGCAGAATTTGCTAAAAATACACCAGAAGCGGTGAAAAATGGTGCGTTAGCCGCAACACTTGGGCTCGTACATAGTGCAAAACAGCAACTTAATAATGAGTCTGCGTTGGTATTGTGCGCAGGTGGATATGGCGAGTTAATAAAAAACCATATTGTGTCAGCGGTTTTTGATGACCTTTTGGTATTCAAAGGGCTGTCAGTTTGGTGGAAAAACCCGCAATAACTGTAAAAATGTCATGGGATTGGCTTAAAACTGAGCGTTTGAACAATAAATTTAAGATTTTTTGCATATTCCTGTTGCATCGAGTCAATGGTTGCTCTAATATCTCGCCCCGTACTAAAGCAGTGCCGACTTAGCTCAGTTGGTAGAGCAACTGACTTGTAATCAGTAGGTCATCCGTTCGACTCGGATAGTCGGCACCATCTTTTTACCCTATCTTGTATAGGATGCTTTAGGAAAGAATTTTACGTGGAGGGGTTCCCGAGCGGCCAAAGGGATCAGACTGTAAATCTGACGGCTCAGCCTTCGCTGGTTCGAATCCAGCTCCCTCCACCACTTTATTCTTGACGGTTAGAGGTAGTTAAGAACAGGTTCCTAAAGCGGGCATCGTATAATGGCTATTACCTCAGCCTTCCAAGCTGATGATGCGGGTTCGATTCCCGCTGCCCGCTCCAGTTCGTCTGGCGTGCTGATATAGCTCAGTTGGTAGAGCGCACCCTTGGTAAGGGTGAGGTCGGCAGTTCAAATCTGCCTATCAGCACCAGTCTCCGAAGAATCTTCTCAAATACTTCCTTTGAATTGTCGAAAAAATATTTATAATAGACTGAATAATTCTAATCCACACTCGTCGTGGATTATTTTTATATGTAATCTAGATACACAAAACTTATAGGTTTCGTCATGGCAAAAGAAAAGTTTGAACGCGTAAAACCGCACGTAAACGTAGGTACAATCGGCCACGTTGACCACGGTAAAACAACTCTAACTGCAGCAATCACTAACGTACTTGCAAAAGTATACGGTGGTGAAGCAAAAGACTTCGCATCAATCGATAACGCTCCAGAAGAGCGTGAGCGTGGTATCACAATCTCAACTTCACACGTTGAGTATGACACACCAACTCGTCACTATGCACACGTAGACTGTCCAGGACACGCTGACTATGTTAAAAACATGATCACAGGTGCTGCACAGATGGACGGCGCGATCCTAGTAGTTGCTGCTACTGACGGTCCTATGCCTCAAACACGTGAGCACATCCTACTTTCTCGTCAGGTTGGTGTACCTTACATCATCGTATTCATGAACAAATGTGACATGGTTGACGACGAAGAGCTACTAGAGCTAGTAGAGATGGAAGTTCGTGAACTACTTTCTGAGTACGACTTCCCAGGTGATGACCTACCACTAATCCAAGGTTCAGCGCTTAAAGCACTAGAAGGCGAAGAGCAGTGGGAAGCGAAGATCGTTGAGCTTGCAGAAGCACTAGATTCTTACATCCCAGAGCCAGAGCGTGACATCGATAAGCCATTCATCATGCCTATCGAAGACGTATTCTCAATCCAGGGTCGTGGTACAGTAGTAACAGGCCGTGTAGAAGCTGGTATCATCAACGTGAACGACGAAGTAGAAATCGTAGGTATTAAAGAAACTACGAAGACAACTTGTACGGGTGTTGAGATGTTCCGTAAGCTTCTAGACGAAGGTCGTGCGGGTGAGAACATCGGTGCACTACTACGTGGTACTAAGCGTGATGAAGTTGAACGTGGTCAAGTACTATGTAAGCCTGGTTCAATCAAGCCACACACAAAATTCACTTCAGAAGTATACGTACTTTCGAAAGATGAAGGTGGTCGTCACACTCCTTTCTTCAAAGGTTACCGTCCACAGTTCTACTTCCGTACAACAGACGTAACTGGTGACATCCAGCTACCAGACGGCGTAGAAATGGTAATGCCTGGCGACAACATCAAGATGACTGTTGAGCTAATCGTACCAATCGCAATGGACGAAGGTCTACGTTTCGCTATCCGTGAAGGTGGCCGTACAGTAGGTGCTGGTGTTGTTGCAACAATCGAAGAGTAATCTTTAGATTGTCGTAACACACATAAAAAAGGTCGCTTTGGCGGCCTTTTTTAATGCCTTGTCGCTGTGATTTTATATCGCGACAAATGAAAAGGGTCGTTCTCTAATAGGAGTTCGACCTTTTTTAATACCTCGTAGCAGCGATTTTATATCGCGACCAGCGAAAAGGGTCGTTCTCCAATAAAGACGTACAGGCTTTTATAATACCTTGTAGCTGCGATTTTATATCGCGACCAGTGAAAAGGGTCATTCTCCGATAAGGAGTACAGACTTTTTATTATTACGCTCTAAAAGATGAACTCTTTGTCGAAGCAGTGACTTTACATCGCGATTTTAAAGATAGAATTTTTGTGGTGGGAGCGAGTTTACCTCGCGATAAACTCTTTGTCGTAGCAGCGATTTTATATCGCGACAAAGGAAAAGGGTTATTCTCCTATTAAAGCCTCATTTTTGTCATTGTGATGGTTATAACGAACAATCCGATAATGTTCTTATATTAGCTTTCGACAGCTTAAAATCCATATTTTCACCATTTAATCTCCCTATTCTATACGCAGATACCCTGCCACCAGTCACGTAAAAATTTGGTTAATTGCGTAAAGGTGTGCACAATAAGCCCATATAAAACCTAAAATTAGGGAGTGTAAAGATGTTAGGTCTTTCGGCTCGAACAATTTCTACTGTGCTCAGTATCACAATGTCACTATGTACTTTTGCAAGCTTTGCTAATGTAGATAAAGACAGATCTTATATTTTGGCGACAGCCTCATCTGGTGGCACTTTTTACCCAGTAGGCGTCGCGATTGCGACACTAACTAAGCTAAAAGTCACGCCGCAGCACGGTATGAGCGTGTCGGCAATTACCTCTGCTGGTTCTGGTGATAACCTCAAACTCATGCGTAATAAAGAAGCTGAACTGGCTATTCTACAGGGTCTTTACGGTGCGTGGGCGACGCAGGGGACGGGGGCAATGGCACCCGTTGGCAAACAAGGTTATTTGCGTTCTGTGACTATGCTGTGGCAAAACGTAGAGCACTTTGTCATTGCTAAGAAGTATGCCAAAACGGGCAACGTCTCAGATTTGAAAAACCTATATTCACAAGGGTTTGGCATTGGTAAGCGTAACTCTGGAACGGAAGGTTCTGGGAAGCACATCATGGCTGCACTGGGCGTTGATAGTGACAAATTCACTTTGGTGCATAAAGGTTACGCGGGCTCTTCTAGCGCCCTACAAAATGGTCAGATTGCGGGAATGAATATTCCAGCAGGAGTACCTGTCAGCGCTATTACAAGTGCTTATGCAGCCGATGCCAATGGTATCACTGTGCTGGATTTTACTGATGAGCAGCTAAATAAAGTCAACGCTGAGGTAGAGCTATGGTCACGCTTCGAGATCCCAGCTAACACTTACCCCGGTCAAACTAACGCAATTAAAACGATTGCGCAGCCAAACTTTCTTGCAGCACATAAAGACATGAGTGAGGAAGATGTATATCTACTCACCAAGGCAATTTATGAAAATTTAGTCTTTCTTCAAACCATCCATAAAGCGACTAAAGCCATGGCGATAGAAAAGGCACTCATGGGACTGCCTGCTAAGCTACATCCCGGTGCGCTGAAGTATTATAAAGAAATAGGTATTGCCGTACCTGCTCATCTGCAATAACGCCGTCAACTAAGTAAAATGGGATAGTATCTATCAATGAGTAATAGTAGCAATGAGCAAAGCGCAGTAGCAGCACCAACTCGTGATCGGATCGCTTTTTATTTAGCGATACTCACGAGTCTGTTGCACCTCTATTTTAACTTGGTCGCCACTTGGCCGGATAATTATATTTCAGCCATCCATTTCATGTTATTTGGTAGCATTATCTTACTCACCTTGCCACTTAGAATTGGCAAATTAGCAGTGCTTTCTAGCGTTATTGATATCGGGCTATTTATCGGTTTAATCGTGAGCTGCGGCTATCTTGTTCTGTACAGTGATGCGCTGGCTGCGCGTAATTATGAATTTGCTACGGCTGACTGGATAGCATCTTCCACCGCTGTACTCCTAGCGCTTGAGTTGGTCCGACGCTGTATGGGCTGGTTTATCCCGATGATGATCCTACTGGCGATGAGTTATGTACTGTTTTTGGGACAGTATATTGATGGCGTGTTTCATTTTGCTGGTTTAAGCGCAGAAACTATTTTGTTTCGCAATTACTTTGATGACGGCTTGTTTGGACCTATTGCTAAAATTTCTTGGACGTTTGTCTTTATGTTTATCCTGTTTGGTGCATTTCTAGTCCAAGCAGGAACAGGAGATTTTATCATTCGCTTTGCCAATGCGCTTGTTGGTCGAATGGTTGGCGGACAAGGCCTTGTTGCTGTCGTCAGCTCGGGCATGATGGGCTCCGTATCGGGCTCAGCTATCGCGAATACAGCGGCAACTGGGGTGATCACCATTCCATTAATGAAGAAAGCTGGCTTTCCTGCAAAGTTTGCGGCAGCAGTTGAAGCGGGAGCATCGACGGGAGGTCAGCTGATCCCGCCGATTATGGGGGCAGGTGTATTTGTGATGGCCTCCTATACTCAAATTCCTTATCTTACGATAATTGCGGCGGCCTTTGTTCCCGCACTGCTTTATTTTGCATCTATTGCCATCTTTGTACGTATTCAAGCTAAACGTTTGAATATCCAGCCAGCATTAGAGTCAGGGCAATTGAGTGCTTGGCAAGAGCTGAAGTCCGGTTGGCATCATTTATTACCTATCGTGTTGCTCGTAACATTGATGATTTATGGCTTTACGCCAACTTATGCAGTCAGCATTGCGACGCTCAGTGTGTGTCTGTTTTCTTTGTTTTCACCTGCGCCGATGAGGTGGTCAAAGATTTTGGCTGCGCTTGCAAATGCAACTGAAAACAGCGCCAAGACAGCAATATTATTGGTTGCCATTGGCATGCTGGTGAATTGTATTTCGATCAGCTCCTTAGGGGTTACTTTTTCTCTAATGATAAATGAATGGGCGGGAGCAAGCTTGATACTGTTGTTGGTATTGATTGCATTGGCCTCGCTAATTATCGGTATGGGGCTGCCTGTGACGGCATCATATATTGTGTTGGCAACGCTTTCTGCACCGGCTTTGTATGGCTTGATCAGCCAGTCAGCACTGGTAGAGGTCATAGTAAATGGTCAACTCAATGATACTGCGACGATGATGATGAGTATGATGGCGCCAGCACTAGGTGAGATATACAACCAGCCAAATATTACAGCGGCTCAAGTGTTTACTATTTTGGCAAGCTTGCCGCCAGAGGCTATTGATATTATTCGCAGTAGCCAATTTGATGCAACGCATTTAGCCATGATGCTACTTTCTGCCCATATGATTATTTTTTGGTTATCGCAAGATAGCAATGTAACACCGCCAGTATGTTTGGTCGCTTTTACCGCTGCGGGAATTGCCAAAACACCGCCGATGGCAACAGGTATAGAAGCATGGAAAACGGCCAAAGCGCTATACATCGTTCCCTTACTGTTTGCTTATACGCCGTTTATCGGGGGGAGTAATTTCGAGATCATGCAGGTTTTTTTCACCGCGCTTGTGGGGATGTACGCTTTGGCAGCAGCGATATATGGCTATGCGGAGGCGAAGCTCAATAAACCTATCAGGATGGTGTTAGCGCTTTTAGGTATCGCTTTAGTTTGGCCGCATCAAATGATCTCTGTAGATATAGCGGCAGCACTATGTGTTATTGCTGTTGTTATAAAGCAAGTAGTAGATAATCGTCTAACTTAAGCTTTGCTATGCACCATAAAGTAGGCCCCCTAAATTGGGGCCTTATGATATTAGACGATATGCTGAATAGACTGATGTATTCGAGCAGGTAGCAGGGCTTTTAAGTACTGCTCTAAGATATGTAGTGATTCTGTGCCACGAATGCCCGCGGCTTCATCTTGTTCTATAAAGCCTTGCTCTTTTAGGCTAGTGACAAACGCACTGAGCACTTTTTTGTCAAAAAACTCTGGGCTTTTGATACCGTGTAAAGTTCCTAGTCGGTCGGCAAGAAGTGCACTTTCTTTTTCAAGCTCGCTACGACTTAATCCTTGATGACGCTTAACTAGGTTAATCGTGATTGCGTAGCGCTCAAGCGTTAAGTGGATCACTTTACCTAACATTTCTAATTGTGCCAATGCGCTACCATCTTTGTTAACTGAGGCTAGGTGACCATCAAAGGTGATTAGACCCTTAGCCGCAAAGTATTCAAAAATAGACTCTATATATCCTGTCTTAAGGTCTGTTAAGAACCACTCTTTTGCAAACAAGGGATACAAAAGCGCTACCTCTTTACGGCACTCATCTACAGTCAAGCTGTAGCGATTGAAGAGCTGCTGAGCGATTAAGCTTGGTACGGCAAACAGGTGCAGAATATTGTTACGGTAATAATTAAGCAGAGCGCGTTCTTTTTCCTTAACACTAATGATGCTGCCAAAACTGTCTTCAATAATATCGAACTTATCAAGCTTAAGTGCATGATCGAGTAAGCCCTCAGAGCTCGAATCTGGCACCGTCGCATTGTCGTGATAAGGTGCATGTCTGTGTAGTCCAAGATACAAATCGAGCTGTTGTAGCAGTTGTGATTTAGGCAATGCAAATTGCTCGTTACTCAGCAAAATAGTCGCAAGCAAATTCACTGAGTTCAGTGCTGCAGAGTTATTTATCTCAGTCATGATAACATCAGCGAGATCGGCAACTTGCTTGTTTAGCCAAGCTGGCTTTTGAGTCTCGGTGGGGTGGATAGAATCACGCCAATCTGGTTGATGCTCATTTAAAAATTGGTTGACTGATATTGGATCGCCAAAATTTAAATACCCTCTACCATAGTTTTTAAGGTTCTTAATCGCCTTAAAAATACCAAAGATAGACTCATTTTTCTTACTGTTGCCAGCTAGCTCTTTGAGGTAGGTGTTGATCTCCATAACATGTTCGTAGCCGAGATACACGGGTACGAGGGAAATAGGTCTATCAATGCCGCGAAGCATAGATTGCAGTGTCATTGCCAGCATCCCCGTTTTTGGTGGAAGTAGACGACCGGTACGACTGCGGCCGCCTTCGGTATAAAACTTAACGGAATACCCTTTGATGAATAACTGACTTAAATATTCCTTGAATACCGCGGAATAGAGTTTGTTACCAGAGAAGGAGCGGCGAATAAAGAAGGCGCCACTACGACGGAAAATCGGGCCCGCAGGGAAAAAGTTGAGATTAACGCCAGCTGCGATATGCGGTGGTACTAAACCCTGATGGTAAATCACATAAGTGAGCAGTAAGTAATCCATATGGCTACGATGACATGGTACGTAAATAATCTCGTGTCCTTTGTCCGCAAGTGCTTGTACTTTGTCTGAGTTATTAACTTCAATACCATTATAAAGCTTGTTCCACAGCCAAGTGAGGGCCCTGTCAGCTACACGTACCATGGCGTCTGAATAGTTTGCGGCTATTTCGTCTAATAACCTCAGTGCTTGTAATCTCGCTTCTTCCTGACTTAGACCTTTTGCCTTTGCTTCGTCTGCAATGGCTTTTTTAATACTTTGCGACGCTAAGATAGAATTAAATAGCTGCTCACGTGATGGCAGTTTGGGGCCGGTAGCGGCCAATTTTTGACGACGGAAATGCACACGTGCAACGCGCAGTAGCTTATGTGGTAGCTCCTCAACGTCTGCTTTATCGTTTAACAATTGGTTGAGTTCAATCGGGCGGGAAAATCGAACAAAGTTATCCCGGCCAGAAAACAAGATCACAAAGCATTTGCGCAGCCAGCTCGGTGTTAATGAGTTGGATAATAAGGTTCCCACACCTGGCTTTTCTTTACCTGGATTACGACCCCACAATATGGTGACCGGAATAACCTGCGCATCGGTATTGTTATCATCTTTTAGCGCTTCAAAAATCGCTTTGCTATGTTCAAGCGCATCACTTGGTTTATGACTATTACCAAAGACACTTGGCGGAGTCTGGATCCCAACAAAGCGATTGAGCTCTTTGTTGCCTATTCGCGCTTTTTGAGACGGTCTTGGTAAACCAAGCTTTTTACACATAACGTCTAGCGCGACCATGTCTGATACCGAGTCGAGTCTCGCTACATAAAATGTGGGAATGCTGGGATCTAGCTCGTAATCCTCGATGGGATGCTCTGGCAATACTTTACTTTTAACAAAAAGCCAGTTGCTACAGCGAGCGATGGTTGTAAGCAAATAAGAAAAAATCTGCATGGGAATACCGAACAATTATCATTAGCCATAGAATACCAAGATTTAACTGGACTGACCATTTACAAAGGCGTCATCCATGTTTTCTTGTCGCAATATTTCACTATGGAAGACTAACAGAAGCGAACGCTTGAGTAGAGTGAATTTTGTTCTATGTGCTTTGTGTGGGAGAAAGATGGTGTATGTTCAAAGCGCTGTATCTGCGCGACAGCGCCTACGGATCCTAGCTATAAAATTACTTTGTATTAGTTGTTGCATTTATCACCAATATCACTATAATATGCAGACTTTCTTGACCATAGTGTCTAGGAAAGTAAATGAAAGGTCTGGATTTCAGGCCCTATGAACAGGAACTCCAATTGTGAGTTCAACGGTAGAAATAAATTAACAACCGACTTCTCAGGAATTATTGAGTTAGTCTCGGTCGTTTTTTTATGCTCTTTTTAAATGCTCTTTTTATTTTGAGGTTTAAGAATGTCAAATCAACGCATTCGTATTCGCCTAAAAGCTTTTGACCACCGTTTGATTGACCAATCAACGGCGGAAATCGTGGAAACAGCGAAGCGCACTGGTGCACAGGTTCGTGGTCCAATCCCACTACCTACGCGCAAAGAACGTTTCACAGTATTGATCTCTCCGCACGTAAACAAAGACGCGCGTGATCAGTATGAAATCCGCACCCACAAACGTCTGATCGACATCGTAGAACCAACTGACAAGACTGTAGACGCTCTAATGCGCCTAGACCTTGCTGCTGGTGTTGATGTTCAAATCAGCCTGGGTTAATCGGAAGATTAGAGAGGTTTTAGGAAAATGGCATTAGGTCTAGTCGGTCGTAAAGTGGGTATGACACGTATCTTCACTGAAGATGGTGTATCTATCCCTGTGACAGTTATCGAAGCGACTCCTAACCGTGTTACGCAGATCAAATCTGACGCAACTGACGGTTATAACGCGCTTCAAGTTACTGCAGGCGAGAAAAAAGCAAGCCGTGTAAACAAACCAGCAGCGGGTCACTTCGCTAAAGCTGGCGTTGAAGCGGGTCGCGGCCTGTGGGAATTCCGTCTTAACGGCGGTGAAGGTGAATTTGAAGTAGGTTCAGAGCTAACTGTTGAACTTTTCACTGAAGTGAAAAAAGTAGACGTTACTGGTACTTCAAAAGGTAAAGGTTTCCAAGGTGGTGTTAAGCGCTGGAACTTCAGCATGCAAGACGCAACTCACGGTAACTCTCTATCTCACCGTGCTCCTGGTTCAATCGGTCAAAACCAGTCTCCTGGTAAAGTTTTCAAAGGTAAGAAAATGGCCGGTCAAATGGGTAATGTTCGTTCAACGACACAGAACCTTGAACTAGTACGTGTTGACGCAGAGCGTAACTTGCTTTTAGTTAAAGGTGCAGTACCTGGCGCTATCGGCGGTGACGTTATCGTTAAACCAGCTGTTAAAGCATAAGTCCTGGAGATTTAGTGATGGAATTAGCAATTAAAGGCGCTGGCGCGCTTGAAGTTTCCGAAGCTACTTTTGGACGTGAGTTTAACGAAGCATTGGTACACCAAGTAGTTGTTGCTTATGCAGCAGGTGCTCGCCAAGGTACTCGTGCTCAATTGACACGTTCTGAAGTACGCGGTGGTGGTAAGAAACCATTCCGCCAAAAAGGTACTGGCCGTGCACGTGCTGGTACAATCCGCAGCCCAATCTGGCGCAGCGGTGGTGTGAGCTTTGCAGCTAAGCCGCAAGATCACAGCCAAAAAGTTAACCGTAAAATGTATCGCGGTGCGATCAAGAGCATTCTTTCTGAGCTTGTTCGTCAAGATCGTCTAGTAGTTGTTGAAAACTTTGGTCTAGAAGCACCAAAGACTAAAGAACTAGTAGCTAAGCTTAAAGAACTTGAGCTTAAAGACGTACTAATCGTGACTGAAGAAGTAGATGAGAATCTATTCCTTTCTGCACGTAACCTGTACAAGGTTGACACGCGTGACGTAGCTGGCATCGACCCAGTAAGCCTAATCGCTTTCGATAAGGTTCTGATTACTGCTGCTGCTGTTAAGCAACTTGAGGAGGCGCTAGCATGATCCGTGAAGAACGTCTTTTAAAAGTAATCCTTGCTCCACACATCTCTGAGAAGAGCACTGTATCTGCTGAAGAAAACAACACTATCGTTTTCAAAGTAGCTAAAGATGCAACTAAAGCTGAAGTTAAAGCAGCTGTAGAAAAGCTTTTCGAAGTAGAAGTAACTGGTGTTCGCACTCTAAATGTTAAGGGTAAGACAAAGCGTACTGGTATGCGTTTTGGCCGTCGTAGCGATTGGAAAAAAGCATACGTTACTCTTAAAGAAGGTAGCGAGCTAGACTTTGTCGGCGGCGCCGAGTAATAAGGGGAGTTAGAATTATGGCACTTCAAAAGTGTAAACCAACTTCTGCGGGTCGTCGTCACGTCGTTAAAGTGGTTAACCCTGATCTACACAAGGGTAAGCCTTACGCTCCGCTATTAGAGAAAAACTCTAAATCAGGTGGTCGTAACAACAACGGTCGTATCACGGTTCGTCACATCGGTGGTGGTCATAAGCAACACTACCGTGTAATCGACTTTACACGCACAAAAGATGGCATTCCAGCTAAAGTTGAGCGTCTAGAGTACGATCCAAACCGTAGCGCAAACATCGCTCTTGTATTATATGCAGACGGTGAGCGTCGTTACATTATTGCACCTAAGGGTCTTAAAGCAGGTGATGCAATCCAATCTGGTGTTGATGCACCAATCAAGGTTGGTAACACACTACCTATGCGTAATATCCCTGTAGGTTCTACTGTACACAACGTTGAACTTAAACCTGGCAAAGGTGCACAAATTGCACGTTCTGCTGGTGCTTACGTACAGATCCTTGCTCGTGAAGGTCAATACGTAACACTACGTCTTCGCTCTGGCGAAGTTCGTAAGGTTGAGTCTGATTGTCGTGCGACTCTTGGCGAAGTAGGTAACGCAGAACACATGCTACGTTCACTAGGTAAAGCTGGTGCAAATCGTTGGCGTGGTATCCGTCCTACAGTTCGTGGTGTTGCCATGAACCCGATTGACCACCCACACGGTGGTGGTGAAGGTCGTACTTCTGGTGGTCGTCACCCTGTATCTCCATGGGGCGTACCTACTAAAGGTTACAAGACTCGTAAGAACAAGCGTACTGATAAGTTTATCGTACGTCGTCGTACTAAATAATAGTTGAGGAATTGCCATGCCACGTTCTCTCAAGAAAGGTCCATTTATTGACCTACACTTGCTGAAGAAGGTAGAGAAAGCGTTGGAAAGCGGTGACAAGAAGCCAATTAAAACTTGGAGCCGTCGTTCAATGATCATACCTAACATGATCGGATTGACCATCGCTGTCCATAATGGTCGTCAGCACGTTCCTGTGTTCATCACAGACGAAATGATCGGTCACAAACTGGGTGAATTTGCACCTACACGTACTTACCGCGGTCACGCTGCGGATAAGAAAGCTAAGAAGCGTTAATCGGAGGGTATGATGGAAGCATTAGCTAAACACAAATTCGCCTCTGGTTCGGCGCAGAAAGCACGTCTAGTGGCAGATCAAATCCGTGGACTTCCGGTTGATCGCGCGCTAGAAATCCTGGCGTACAGCCCAAAGAAAGCGGCTGTATTAGTTAAGAAAGTACTTGAGTCTGCTATCGCGAACGCGGAGCACAACGAAGGTGCTGACATTGATGAGCTTAAAGTGGCTAAAGTATTTGTAGACGAAGGTCCTACAATGAAACGTATTATGCCACGTGCTAAAGGACGCGCAGACCGTATCCTTAAGCGTACAAGCCACATCACTGTTGTGGTATCGGATAGCTAGGAGATATAAGTAATGGGACAAAAAGTTCATCCTACTGGTATTCGCCTAGGTATCTCAAAGCCTTGGGTATCTACTTGGTACGCGAATACAAAAGATTTCTCTGAACAGCTTTTTGGCGATCACAAAGTACGTCAATACCTTACTAAGGAATTGAAAAGTGCTTCTGTAGCTAAGATCGTTATCGAGCGTCCAGCTAAATCAATCCGTGTAACAATTCACACAGCTCGTCCTGGTGTTGTTATCGGTAAAAAAGGTGAAGATGTTGAAAAGCTTCGCCAAGCTGTAACTAAGCTTGCTGGTGTACCTGCGCAAATCAACATCGCAGAAGTACGTAAGCCAGAGCTAGATGCACAGTTAGTTGCTGACGGTATCTCTTCTCAGCTAGAGCGTCGTGTTATGTTCCGTCGTGCTATGAAGCGCGCAGTACAAAACGCAATGCGCCTAGGTGCTAAGGGTATCAAAGTTGAAGTAAGCGGCCGTCTAGGCGGTGCTGAAATCGCACGTTCTGAGTGGTACCGTGAAGGTCGTGTACCTCTACACACTCTACGTGCTGATATCGACTACGCAACTTCAGAAGCTTTGACCACTTACGGTATCATCGGTGTTAAGGTTTGGATCTTCAAAGGCGAAGTAATTGGTGGTCTTCCACTAGTTCAAGAGCAAGAGAAGCCAGCTAAACGTGCGCCGAAGAAAGCTAAAAAAAGTGCTAAGTAAGAGGTAGCGACTAATGTTACAGCCAAAACGTACAAAATTCCGTAAGGTACACAAAGGCCGCAACCGTGGTCTGGCTACCAGCGGTAACAAAGTTAGCTTCGGTTCTTTCGGCTTGAAAGCGACTGGCCGTGGCCGTATGACTGCTCGTCAAATCGAAGCAGCTCGTCGTGCTATGACACGTCACGTCAAGCGTCAAGGTAAAATCTGGATCCGTGTATTCCCAGATAAGCCAATTACAGAGAAACCGCTTGAAGTTCGTATGGGTAAAGGTAAAGGTTCTGTTGAATACTGGGTTGCTGAAATTCAGCCTGGTAAAGTACTTTACGAGATGGAAGGTGTTTCAGAAGAGCTTGCTCGTGAAGCATTCGACCTAGCTGCTCGTAAATTACCTTTCAAAACAACATTTGTAACTCGGACGGTAATGTAATGAAAGCTAGCGAACTTAAAGACAAAAGCGTAGAAGAGCTAAATGCTGAACTTCTAGAGCTTCTTCGTGAGCAGTTCAACCTGCGCATGCAAGCGAGCACTGGTCAGCTAGCTCAAACTCACGAGCTTAAGAAAGTACGTCGCAATATTGCGCGTGTGAAAACGGTTATTAACCAGAAGGCAGGTGCATAATGAGCGATAAGATCCGTACTGTACAAGGTCGTGTAATTAGCGACAAAATGGACAAGTCAATCGTTGTTGCTATCGAGCGTCAGGTTAAACACCCGATCTACGGTAAGTTCATCAAGCGTACAACTAAGTTGCACGCACACGATGAAAACAACACAGCACTAGCAGGTGACGTCGTAACTATTCGCGAATGTGCACCAATCTCTAAGAAAAAATCTTGGACGCTAGTTGACGTGATTGAACGTCCTAAGAAAGCTTAATTTTAGTTTTTAACTAAATTAGACTTTTATAAAGCCCCGGCATTAGCTGGGGCTTTTGCGTTTCTGGATAGCTTTTATAAGCCGCTATCGTAGTTAGCGACAAAATGGACAAGTCAATCGTTGTTTCTATCGAGCGTCAGGTTAAACACCCGATCTACGGTACTCTTTATAGAAAGAAAGCATCAAGCGTACAATTAAGTTGCACGCACACGATGAAAACAACACAGCTACTCACAGGTGACGTCGTAACTATTCGCGAATGTGCACCAATCTCTAAGAAAAAATCTTGGACGCTAGTTGACGTGATTGAACGTCCTAAGAAAGCTTAATTTTAGTTTTTAACTAGATTAGACTTTTATAAAGCCCCTGCATTAGCTGGGGCTTTTGCGTTTCTGGATAGCTTTTATAAGCCGCTATCGTAGTTAGCGACAAAATGGACAAGTCAATCGTTGTTTCTATCGAGCGTCAGGTTAACCACCCGATCTACGGTACTCTTTATAGAAAGAAAGCATCAAGCGTACAATTAAGTTGCACGCACACGATGAAAACAACACAGCTACTCACAGGTGACGTCGTAACTATTCGCGAATGTGCACCAATCTCTAAGAAAAAATCTTGGACGCTAGTTGACGTGATTGAACGTCCTAAGAAAGCTTAATTTTAGTTTTTAACTAAATTAGACTTTTATAAAGCCTCGGCATTAGCTGGGGCTTTTGCGTTTCTGGATGGCTTTTATAAGCCGCTATCGTAGTTAGCGACAAAATGGACAAGTCAACCGTTGTTTCTATCGAGCGTCAGGTTAACCACCCGATCTACGGTACTCTTTATAGAAAGAAAGCATCAAGCGTACAACTAAGTTGCACGCACACGATGAAAACAACACAGCTACTCACAGGTTACGTCGTGACTATTCGCGAATGTGCGCCAATTTCTAAGAAAAAGTCTTGGACGCTAGTTGACGTGATTGAACGTCCTAAGAAAGCTTAATTTTAGTTTTTAACTAAATTAGACTTTTATAAAGCCCCAGCATCTGCTGGGGCTTTTGCGTTTCTGGATGTATGTTTGAGCGCAACGAAGATGGTTGGTTATTACCTCTATATACTTATTTGTTCCAGAGTCGATAGCTTTATCGCAGTGCTGGACGTAATACGCCGCTCCTTATTCAACAAGCCAATCATAAATATGGAGCATTAAAGGTCGTTACTTTACTTTGTTCGATTTTTAATCGGTACATTTCTTTACTAAATCAAAAAACACGACAATGATTATTGTATTAAATACAAGCTAATAGTTTTGGCATCTATGAATGCTGATAGGCTTATCTATAAATACAATGTCAGGTGCTTTTATGCTTTCTAAGTTAAGGTTAAGCCAACAATTATCTACTTCATTTGGAGTAATGATTGTACTTATGGTTGTACTCTCTAGCGTCGCTTATGTTGGATTGAATGGCGGTTATAGTAATTTTGTTGAGTATCGCTCTTTGGCAAGGGCTAGCAATCTAGCAAGTACATTAGAAGCGAATTTGCTCTCACTTAGGATCAATGTGCTGAATTATTTGAAGCAGCAATCAAAAGACGATATTGAACAATTTGAACAGAAGGTAAAGCTTTTACATGATGAATTAGCGGAAGCCAAGGAGGCCCTTAGTCAAAAAGAAAGCAAGCAGCTCATTGAAAAAAGTGAAACAGCTTTGGTTATATATGAAACTGCTTTTAGGGAGATTATGGCACTTTATGGTCGTAGAAATACTGTGGTTCATGACGGGCTGGATAAAATAGGCCCTCAAATGCGCAAGAATATTTCGCAATTAATAGAATCTAGCATTGATATGAGTGACTTTGAAGGACTTGCGGCTGCTACACATATGCAGGAAAAGCTGCTGCTAGGAAGACTTTTCGTAACGAAATTCTTAGTGAGTAACCAGTTAAATGACTACAACAGAGCCATGGATGAACTAAAACAAGAGAAGATGTTTCTAACTCAGTCTAAGTCTAGGTTTATGAATGAAAATGCAAAAAATTTACTGCTTGATATAGAACAATCAGGAGAACGCTACTTAGATGGAGTGAGAGAAGTACAAGATATTATCACAGAGAGAAATCGACTGATTACCGAAGTACTAAATATTAATGGTCAAAATATCGCAGAGCATTTGGCACGTGTGAAAGAATCGATCAAGGAAAGGCAGGATGAATTAGGTCCCATAGCTCAAAGTGAGAGTAGGAAGACAGTAACAATTATTATTGCAGTATCTGTTGTGGTAATTTTGTTAGGCTGCTTTTTAAGTTGGTATATCACACGACTAATCAAAGCCCCTATTGGTGGGGAGCCAAAAGAAATCGCGGAAGTGGCATCAAGGATAGCCAGTGGCGACCTCACACTACAGTTTGACAGGGGGGAATCGGTTAGCGGTATTTATTTGGCAATGCGTGATATGGCTGACAAACTAAAAGCCATCATTGCAGAAATCCAAAGCTCCACGCATGCATTATCTTCCTCGTCGGAAACTCTTAGTGCTATCACCTCCCAGTCTAAACAAGGAGCAGACAACCAAATGGAGCAACTCAGTCATAGTGCTGTTTCGATGAATGAAATGGCTGCCACGATTGCTGAGATAACCCAAAGTGCTCAACTCGCAGCGGATGCCGCGACCGATGCCGATTCTCAATCTAATTCAGGTGTTCAAGTTGTTGTTGCAACACAGCAAGCAATGGAAGGTCTAGTTGGTAAAATAGAAAATGTTAGCAAAACCATTGAGAATCTTGAACAAGAAACAGAGTCGGTAGGTTCTATTTTGGATGTTATCAGGGGTATAGCGGAGCAAACTAATTTGTTGGCGCTCAACGCAGCAATTGAAGCCGCAAGAGCTGGCGAACAAGGGCGAGGCTTTGCTGTAGTGGCCGACGAGGTGAGAAGCCTTGCGAGTCGCACCCAAAAGAGCACGGACGAAATTCAAGAGATGATCTCTAAGTTGCAAAATGAAGCGAAGCGCTCCGTTGGTATGATGCGAGAGAACGTGAAAGATGCTAAAGATACAGCGGACAAGTCAGCGAAAACGGATGAAGTGTTACAAGCGATTTCCTCCTCTGTGAGTACGATTAAAGATATGAACCTGCAAATAGCCAGTGCTTCTGAGGAGCAAAATACGGTTACACAGCAACTTTCGCAAAGTGTGACAGAAATCAGCGAAACTGCGCAAGAGACAGCAACCGGAGCCGAGCGAGCGTCAGATGAAGCATTGTCGCTGCTGTCTTTATCCCGTGCACTGGATAAATCGGTCAGCAGTTTTAGGTTATAAGTGGTGATAAGCTGTAGCACTAAAGTGTGCTGTCTTTTTACTGTACAGCCGTTATGCTAGAGCAAATAATAAAAAATCATCACAGTTATGTTTTCTATCGGGCTGATCAGTCTTATTGCGCTGCTGTATTTAGCGCTTTTATTTACCATTGCATGGGGCGCAGATAGGGCGAGTACTAAATTTAGATCTTATCGTGCCAAGCAAGTTACCTACGCCTTGTCACTTGGGGTGTATTGCACCTCTTGGGCGTTTTTTGGTACTACCGCGCAAGCGGCAAATAATGGCTGGTGGCTTGCCCCAACTTATGTTGGCACGATTTTACTGTTTATATTTGGTTGGCAAGTCTACACACGAATTGCTGAAATATGCCGCCAGCAGCAGCTCACCTCTATGGCGGACTTTATTGCCACGCGTTACGGTAATTCCTCTAGTTTGTCTGGACTCATTTCTCTGATCTCTGTTATTGCGGTCGTGCCCTATATTGCCCTTCAGCTTAATGCTACCAGCGCCAGTATCGGTATGCTAACAAGTGACACCCAGCGGGTGAGTGTCGCGTTTTGGCGAGATAGTACTTTTTATATCACCTTGCTGTTAGCCCTGTTTGCTATTTTGTTTGGCACTCGTAGGCTGAGACCGAGTGAGCATAACCCGGGATTGATGACTGCCATCGCCTTTGAGTCATTAGTTAAGTTACTAGCGTTTATTGCTGTCGGTGTTTATGTCTGTTTTGTGCTCTTTGAATCACCTACTCATTTATTTAACCAGGCGGAGCAGCAGGGAATTACCAAGCAAATAGAGGCATCGGCTAGCCCAACCTATGTTTATTTAGTTCATGTTCTTTTAGGGGTATTGGCAACGTTGTGTTTGCCGAGGCAGTTTCATACCTCTTTTATTGAATATGATGAACAAAACCAATTTAAGACCGCACGCTGGTTGTTTCCCGTTTATTTGTTGCTGATTAATTTATTTATTTTGCCGATCGCCTATGCCGGGCTGGTGTATTTTAATGGTCAAGATGTTGGCTACGATACGTTTGTGCTTGCCTTACCACTGGGATCTGATGCACCTTTAGTCGCTTTGATAGCCTTTTTAGGAGGGTTCTCTGCGGCGACGAGCATGGTGATAGTCTCAGCCATCGTGCTATCTATTATGATCACCAATGACTTTATCAATCAATTTTTGTTGCGCCGCTCGCAGTTAAATTCGAGCCATCGGGGTTTATCTAAGTTTAATCTGCTCAATGCTCGACGGGTGGTTATTGTTGGCATTTTATTATTGAGTTACGCCAGTCATCGCGTGCTGGCTGAGGGCAACACGTTGGCGAATATGGGGCTCATGTCATTTGCCTTGGTTGCGCAGTTTGCGCCCGCTATGGTGGTTGGTTTATGGTGGCGTGGGGCTTCATGCTTAGGCGCGCAATTGGGGATTGTGACGGGGTTTGCTATTTGGTTTTACACGCTGTTGTTACCGAGCCTCATTAGTGGCTTTAACTTCGAAAGTAACTGGCTGAGCGCGGGGCCTATGAATATAAGATGGTTAGCACCTTTAGACTTTTTGGGTCTGGGGTTAGACAGTACGAGCCAGTCCGTCTTGATCTCTTTAAGTGCAAATTTGTTGGTTTATTTGCTGGTGCCGTTTATTTCATCCGCACGTCTTGCTGAGCGGCTACAAAGCAATAAGTTTGTCATGCCGTCCAAGTCTGCACAGTCCGCTAACACGGTATTGAGTTACCAGGATTTGGCAACATTACTGCAGCGCTTTAGCGAGCAAGCGCGTGCACAGCAGCTTGTAGAGCTTCATTTTCCTAAAGAGCCTGCTAACTGGAAACTGCCAGCGCCATTGCAAGTGGAAAATATGATCGAGCGGGAGATGTCGACGCTCGTTGGAGGGGCATCTGCGAAACTGATTTTAGATGTTGCCAAAGATGAAAAACGCCAACCTTTAGAGCAAGTTGCAGAATTTGTCGATGAAGCGTCACAGGTGCTACGTTTTAATCGCGACTTACTACAGTCAACGATAGAAAACGTCAGTCAAGGGATAAGTGTAGTAGATAGCCAGCTGCAATTGGTCGCTTGGAACCAGCGCTACGCAGAAATGTTTAATTATCCAGACAATGCGTTGTTTATCGGGCGTCCTGTGGCTGAGCTTATTCGTTACAATGCGCAGCGTGGACTATTTGGTGATGCTGATGTAGAGCAGCAAGTAGAGAAACGTCTATCACATTTACGACGAGGCAATGCGTATCGCTACCGCCGCGAGCATCACGATGGTCGAGTGTTTGAAATGCAAGGTAACCCATTGCCTGGAGGTGGATTTGTAACGACCTATACGGATATCACCGAGTTTGTAAAACAACAATCCTTACTAGAGCAAGTAAATGTAAATCTAGAAGAAACGGTCGCGGCAAGGACCAAAGAGTTGATAGACGCCAACCGTGCTTTATCTTCTGCGAAACGCCAAGCGGAACATGCAACGGAGAGTAAGACCCGCTTTTTCGCCGCAGCAAGTCATGATCTGTTACAGCCATTTAACGCAGCGAGCCTGTTTTGCTCATTGATGAGTGAAAAGGCCCAAGGGACCGACTTAGCTGAGCTTTCGCAAAGCATTAAAAGTTCATTGGCAAGTGCTGAAGAACTGTTGTCGAGCATTCTTGAACTCACAAAGTTAGAGGCTGGGGCGTTTAAGGTTAATCGCTCGCGCTTTGCATTGTCGTCACTGCTGGAACCATTGGAAAATGAATATGGGGCGGTTGCGAAAGACAAAGGATTAGCGTTTGCGGTGCGGGTTTGTGATGTCATGCTCTACACCGATAAAGCACTGCTAAAAAGGGTATTGGGAAACTTACTGAGTAACGCTATCCGTTACACTGAGTCTGGTACGGTAAGACTTATCGCTGAATGTCAGGGGGAGAGTGTTTCTATCATTGTTGAAGACACAGGAGTGGGTATTGCAAAGCAAGATCAGGACGCCATATTTCAAGAGTTCAAACAGCTTCACAGTAAAGAGTTAGCACAGGGGTTAGGACTTGGACTTGCGATCAGCAAACGAATTTGCGAAGTGTTGGAAATTCCCATTACCCTTGGCTCACAACTTAATAAAGGCACACAATTTACCTTAACATTGCCAAGTTTTGGAATGCAGACAGATCAAAAGACCGAAGTAACCGCTGACAAGCCCAGCGGTGATTCGCAATTATCGGGTCTATCTATTTGGTTGCTAGATAATGATGCCAACGCACTTAATGCATTATCTCAAGTATTACTAAGTTGGGGGTGCCAAGTAGCTGTGGCACGAGATGAAGCAGAGCTTAGCGCGCTGCAAGCAACGAGTCGGGCAGATATGCTGATCGCGGATTATCAGCTTGATCATGGTGTCACGGGACTTGAGGTAATAGCAGCGCTTGCGCTTGATGATATGCCAATCATTATTAACACGGCTAACCATGACGAGGCTATACGCGAGCGAGTGAGTGATGCAGGGAGCCCATTACTCTATAAACCACTTAAAACGCCAGCCCTAAAGCGCATGATTAAGCGACTAATCTAGTTATTTAACCTGAGGTTTGGATAAGGAATGTTCCAACTCATTGTTTCTAAAGCACAACTTAGTTTTTTCCTTGTCTAGCCAGAGAGTTTTAGGGAAAGCAAGGCGAATTTACGCACCAATAGCTGGCTATTGGAAGTGAATTCAACGCAGTTAGCGCTAAAACTGGCTGCTAGAAAGGCATTAATTATCCGCAGCTCAGGTTATTTAAGCACTCGCTTCATCGTCGAGATGTACATCCGTAGCCAGCTGATTAAATAGGATCCCAGCTTGGGTGCGGTTATACACATTGAGCTTTTTTAAAATAGCTGAAACATGCTGTTTGATGGTGGTCTCTTGAATCGACATCGCATACGCAATCTGCTTATTCAAAAGGCCGTCGGCAATCATGGTTAATACTCGATATTGCTGGGGAGTTAGCTTTTCTAAATTACGTGCAAATTGTGCTTGTTCGCTGTCATTTTCAGGCGCGATATCCACGATTTCGGGTAACCAAGTTTCTCCTTCAATAACCAGCTTGATGGCATCACTGATCACCTCTAGTGAGGAAGACTTGGGAATATAAGCGCTTGCCCCGAGGGCAATGCATTGGCTAATAACGGCTGCCGATTCGTTGGCTGAAACCATGACCACTAATATGTCTGGATACTGATTTCTTAACCGGGCAAGACCTTCGAGACCTTTCGCGCCAGGAATAGATAAGTCTAAAAATACTAGCTCTGTTTCAGGATGCGCGAGCAACATCTCGAATAAGCTGTCTAAGGTACTGGCTTCTTTGATAGGGTCATGACCAATCGCTTGTGCAGCGGCTTGTTTGAGTGCGCTGCGAAATAATGGGTGGTCATCAGCGATGATTGCTTGCACCTGAGACATCCTTAACTAACTCCTAGTATCCGTTGTTATAGGGTATTTCCAAAACTACATCAAGTGATTGAGATAGCGAGGCTCCCTAGCAGCCTCGCTTTCGGTGCTAAAAACGATAACCCACGGTAAGCGAAACGGTTCTTGGGTCGCCAAAGTAGCCTATCAAGGTATTATCACCACCAAGCCCCGGCGTGTACTTACTCACATTACTCGGATCGCTTGGGTCTGGTGTCACGAACTGATAGCCTCCTATCATATATTCTTCATCCGTCAGGTTTTTCCCATGAAGACCAACACGCCAATTGCCATCTGTGCTATACCAATTAATACTCAGATTGACTAAACCATAGCTATCCTGCGTCAGTAGGCTATCTTCCTCAAATAAAACATAATCACCACGATGGTAGTAGCTGGCATTGAACACCCAATCGCCAATATCACTGTAGAGCTTGTATGTCGCCCCAAAGTTAAAAGTTAAATCAGGGGTGTTAGAAATACTAAAGCGGTCTGATTTGTCAAATGTCGCACCGGTGTCTGGATTAGTGTCGAGTACCTCTTCGAAGTCACTGTCTATATATCCTATCGCGGCATCAAAACTCAGCGCCTCTGTAGCGACATAGCTAAGCTCGGCTTCAATACCATTTGCTGTAGACTTACCAATGTTGCCAAGTCGTTGGTTTAGATCGGCTGAGGTTGCACCGGGCAACACGGAAATATATTGGCGGTCTTTGTGATCTAATGTGAATAGCGTGATATTGGCTCTTAGATTATCGTGCCACTCGCTTTTCATACCGATTTCGAATGAATCTACGATTTCAGGGTCTGCAGCAGGCTCTGCGGTGCTAGCTCTGGGGTTGAAGGTGCCGGATTTAAATCCTTGAGCATAGCTGGCAAAGAACATGATATCGCGGTTGTATTGATATTCCACTCCCACTCTTGGTGTAAACCGTGACCAATCTTCTTCATCATCAAGCACTGACGGTACGAGTTCACCTGCAGGGCGTGTATAACCTGGGATCCAATTTGATTCGGGATACACGACATCAAAGACCAAACCATTGCTGACTTGTGCTTCTTTGCTGTCTTTAGTGTAACGAGCGCCCAATGTGAGCGACCACTGCTCTGCTAAATCAATGGTGCCTTGAATATACGCGGCTTTACTATTTGAGTTGTTACAACCACTGACTTCTCGCGTAAGACCGGGAGCGCCCAAGCTTTGTCCTAACACTTCCAAAATTGCTTGGAATTGGCCGCATGACTCGCCATCGTAATAATATAGACCAGAGACAAATTTATAGCCGTTACCTGCATGGCTTAGCTGTATCTCATGCGTGGTTTGCTCGTCATCATAAATGGCGGGTACATCAAAGATCCGTAATGGCGTATTATCAAAGTCGATATTGGTCGGGGAGTAACTATCTCGGCTAGCACCGATGTATTTTATTGTGGTGGCGTCAGAAAGATCCCAGCGAGCGGTCAAACTATATCCCTCAAGCTCGACTTTATTCCAAGTTGGCATACTAGTGTAAGAATCAAATACGCTGTCAGGCACGGGGGCGTCAGTCAGTAAGCTCGGCAACAACCGATAACCCCCTTTAGAGTTGGAGTCATCGTCGGTTTTATCCCATGCTAAACGGAAGAACAAATCATCGCTTGGACGATATTCTAAGGTTAACCGCGCAGCTTGAATTTCTTTATTGTAGTTTTCCTTGTCTTGGCCGGGTAGCGTTGAAACCTTGAACTCACCAAAGCCATCTCGATTCAAAGTGGCAAAGCCATAACCTAGATAGAGCGTGTCTTCCACGAGCGGCAGTTGACCTGTGATCTTAAGATCGCGTTGATTATAACTACCAACAGTCCCTTCCACGTTAAAAGTCGCATCGCCAGACATTTCCTTAGTGACATATTTTATTGCGCCACCAATGGTGTTTTTGCCGTATAGCGTTCCTTGCGGTCCTCGTAGTACTTCAATCTGTTGTACATCAAGGAGGTCAAGTACGGCCCCTTGTGGCCTTGCTAAATAAATGTCATCGATGTAAATGCCTACACCAGGTTCATAACCCCATAATGGGTCTTGTTGCCCCACACCACGAATAAAGGCAGTGAGGGTAGAGTTAGTACCTCGGCTAGCTTGAAGCGTGGTATTGGGTGAAAACTGCTGGACTTCAGAAAGTACTGAAATGCCATTTTCGAGTAGATCGGTTTCACCGATAGAAGTCACTGCAACTGGAACGGTTTGAAGGTTTTCTACCGTCTTACGCGCCGTGACTTCGATGCGTTCTAGCTTGCCTTCTGATTGTGTTGCTTGTTCTGCTGCCGCTGGGCTGACTTGAGTTGCGAGTGTAATAGCCAACGCGATAGCTGAATATCTAGGTTGGTAAATGTTCATCCTGTGATCCCTATTATTGTCATTTTGGGTGCTTGTTGTCACACCAAAGCATAGGGGAGTTGTAAAGTTTTTCTATTAGTACCTTAGTACTAATGCCTTGATACGCTAGGATTAACACGGGGTGTAGGGCTTCTATAACCTTAGTACTATGGTTTTTATTGCGCCTGCACGCCACACTGATATTCATCAACAGCATGCCCAACACATCAACTTATAACGGGCATTAATAACAATAAAAGGAAGCCCTTATGCTCAGTATGCTTGGACTGGCAGGAGGACTTGGCCTGCTTATTTGGCTAACTCTCCGTGGCGTAAACTTGTTTATCGCAGCTCCACTGTGCGCTTTATTGGTCGCATTAACGAGTGGCGTTGCGCTATTTCCCACAGAAGCTGTAGAAAGCAGCTTTCTTACACTCTATATGGATGGCTTTGCTGGCTTTTTGAGTGCTTGGTTTTTCATGTTCTTGCTTGGCTCTTTGTTCGGTAAGTTCATGGAAGACAGTGGTGCTGCCGACAGCGTGGCACGCTATATTGTCGACAAGTTAGGTATGAAACATGCGGTATTAGCGGTGGTGATTGCCTGTGCGGTACTAACGTATGGCGGCGTCAGTGTTTTTATTGTCGCTTTCTCTGTCTATCCTATGGCGCTTAGCTTATTTAAAGATGCCAATTTACCAAGGCGCTTTATTCCCGCAACTCTGGCTTTCGGCTCAGTCACCTTTACCATGACTTCGGCAGGCTCCCCGGAAATCCAAAACTGGATCCCAATAAAATATTTAGGCACTTCGCCTTATGCGGCTTGGGAAGTCAGTCTAGTGGTTGCCACATTTATGGCTATTACTGGCTATTGGTGGTTGAAAAAGATGATAGCCAAAGCGGTGGCAAATGGAGAGCACTTTGAGGCGAAAGAAGACGACCCTGAAATCCATGAACGTAACTATCCTCATCCAATCACTGGCGTACTGCCTCTAATCGTGGTGTTGATTTTATCTTTTACACTTCATGATGTGCTGCAGCAAAATGCACTTATTGTAGCTCTACTTGGCGGTGTACTCAGTATTGTCGCGATTAACTTTAAGCATTTTCACAACATAGGGGCCGCGATTAACTTAGGTACAACAGGTGCGCTAGTTGCTATCGGTAATACTAGTGCGGTAGTGGGTTTTGGTGCGGTAGCAAAAAACACCGAGGCATTTCAATTAGCGGTCGATATGATGACACAGATGCCGGGTAATGAGCTACTTGGCGCCGCTGTGGCGGTAAGTGTAATAGCCGGTTTAACTGGCTCTGCATCCGGTGGGCAAGCTATTGCGTTACCTTTAGTGGCACCGCACTACATTGATGCGGGTGTCAATCCAGAACAATTACATCGTGTTGTCGCTATTAGCTCAGGCGCTTTGGATACCTTACCGCACAACGGTTATGTGGTCACAACCATTCGCGCCATCTGTAAAGAAACACATCAACGAGCATACTGGTCCATGGCTGCGTTGACTGCGGTCGTGCCGCTGGTGGGCGTTGCCCTCGCATTAACCCTATTCATCTTATTTTAACGGAGAGATACAGCAATGAAGCGGATTTTCCTGTTACTCTTGTTCGTTGCCAGCAATATTGTCTATGGCAGTGAGACAAACAAACCTATGCTGGTTGAAAAGCGGTCATTTACACTCGCGCATTTTACTACGGAGTCTGGAGTCAGCATTCCTGACGTTAAGGTAGGCTGGGAAAGCTATGGCAAATTAAATGCCGACAAAAGCAATGCAATTTTGATCACGCATTTCTTTTCTGGCACATCTCACGCTGCGGGTAAGTATCGAGAGTCTGACGTATTGGCAGGTTACTGGGATGCCATTATCGGCCCGGGTAAAGCGATAGATACTAACAAGTACTTTGTGATAAGCGCAGATACTTTGGTCAATGCAAACTGGCATAGTAAAGATGTGATCACGACGGGCCCGGCGTCTATTAATCCGAAAACAGGCAAACCTTACGGCTTGGATTTTCCCGTGGTGACTATCGGTGATTTTGTTGAAGTGCAAAAGCAACTACTGGATAGCTTAGGTATCGACAAACTACATGCGGTGATGGGCGCGTCTATGGGGTCTTTCCAAGCGTTAGAATGGTCGGTGCGCTATCCCGAAAAAGTGTCACGTTTAATTCATGTGATTGGCGCGGCAAAGATGGATGCTTGGACCGTTGCGGCGTTAGAGAAATGGGCTTTACCTATCCGACTTGATCCAAATTGGCAGGGCGGGGACTACTACGACGGGGAAAGGCCGCTTGCTGGACTCACGGCTACGATGCTTAATATTACTCAAGACGCGATGCACCCCGCTATTTACAACGCCAGTTTTCCAGACTTTATTGTGCTTGATCCCAAAGCAAAACAAGATATTCGTCAGCTTCCTAAACTCAGCCAAACGCTAGCCACGCGCGCACGAGCGAGGGCTGAAACGCAAGATGCGAATTCTATCTTGTACTTAGTCCGCGCCTCGCAACTATATACCGCAGGCATGCAAGGTAATTTTGATAGCGCTATCGATAAAATCACAGCAAAGGTTTTGTTGATGCCTGCAAGCAATGACTTGTTATTAAGGCCTGAGCCCATTCGTAAGTTAGCAGAAACCCTTAAAGCCAAGAATAAAGACGTGCAAATTACAGAGATAGAAGGCGTTTGGGGGCATTTAGACGGTATTTTTTCAATTCAATCACAGGCTGACACCATTGCTCAGTTCTTAGCAAAATAATCAAGGAGTGACGATGAAGACGGCGTTGATCACAGGGGCTGCAAGTGGCATTGGTCGCTATATCGCGATGGCCCTGAGCAAACAAGGTTACAGCCTATTACTGGTAGACTTGAACTTAGCGCAAGCACAGACGGTGGCCGAGTCTATCGTCAGTGACGGAGGAAATGCTCAAGCGTTTGCGCTCAATATAGCTAATAAGCAAGACATCGCTGACTTTATCCGTCAGCACGATAACATTGATGTGCTTATCAATAATGCAGGCGTGCAACATGTTGAAGCACTAGAGCATTATCCAGAAGATAAATGGCAATTGCTGCAAGACGTGATGCTAACAGGCCCCGCCATGTTGTGTAAGGCGGTATTGCCGCATATGCGCAGAGGAGGCTTTGGCCGCATCGTCAATATTGGTTCTATCCACGCCTTAGTTGCTTCTAAATATAAGTCTGCTTATGTCGCTGCAAAACATGGGTTAATGGGATTTGGCAAAGTATTGGCGCTGGAAACCGCGGACTGCGATATCACCGTGAACACTATTTGCCCCGCTTATGTAAAAACCCCATTGGTAGAACAGCAAATTACCGCGCAAGCGAAACAGCATGGGATCAGCGAAGATGAAGTGATAAACAATATTATGTTGGCGCCAATGCCGAAAAAGGCCTTTATAGGGTTGGATGAGATTGCGCATGCTGTCAATTTTTTACTCGCAAATGAGTCACGCAACATTACTGGCCAAGCCATTGTGCTGGACGGCGGCTGGACAGTGCAATAGGAGGAATGATGGCTGGATTTGATAAGGTAGTCGTAAGCTACGAAGAAGCAATGGCAGGACTTTGCGATGGCATGACCGTGATTGCAGGGGGCTTTGGTTTGTGTGGGATCCCTGAAGGTTTGATAAGCCAAATACGCCACTCGGGCACAAAGGACTTAACCGTGGTTTCTAATAACTGCGGAGTAGACGGGTTTGGTTTAGGGATTTTGCTTGAGGATAAGCAGATCCGCAAAATGGTGGCTTCTTATGTGGGAGAAAACGCCTTGTTTGAGCAGCAGTTATTGAGCGGTGGATTGGAAGTTGAATTAACTCCACAAGGGACACTTGCAGAAAAGATGCGCGCAGGTGGAGCTGGGATCCCCGCTTTTTACACCGCAACAGGCGTTGGTACACCCGTCGCTGAGGGTAAAGAGGTAAAAACGTTTGGTGATAGAGAATATATTTTAGAGCCGAGTATTACGGGAGACTTTGCCATTGTAAAAGCGTGGAAAGCAGACCGTTTTGGCAACTGTATTTATCGCCACACCGCCATGAACTTTAACCCGATGGCCGCAACAGCTGGAAAAATTACTGTCGTTGAAGTGGAAGAAATAGTTGAGCCCGGCGAAATCGAGCCGAGCCAAATTCATACCCCCGGAATTTATATCGACAGAGTGATTCTAGGACAGTTCGAAAAACGCATCGAAAAACGTACTGTGAAGGAGCAAGTATAGTGACACTAACCAGAGAGCAAATGGCCATGCGAGTGGCACAGGAATTAAGAGATGGGTTTTATGTCAACCTTGGCATTGGGATCCCCACGCTGGTGGCCAATTATGTGCCACAGGGCATGGATGTGATGCTGCAATCGGAAAACGGCTTATTAGGCATGGGCGCTTATCCAACTGAACAGGAAGTGGATGCGGATATGATCAATGCGGGTAAGGAAACCGTTACGGCCCGTACGGGAGCCGCCATTTTTAGTTCGGCAGAAAGCTTTGCAATGATCCGTGGCGGTCATGTGGACCTGACGGTGCTTGGCGCCTTTGAAGTAGATCAGCAAGGTAATCTTGCCAGCTGGATGATCCCAGATAAGCTTATCAAGGGCATGGGTGGTGCGATGGATCTTGTCGCTGGGGCTAAAAATATAATTTGTACCATGACGCATGCGAATAAACAAGGCGAGTCCAAGCTACTACAGCACTGCAGTTTACCGCTCACCGGCGTAAACTGTATCAATAAGATAGTAACCGATCTTGCGCTGCTTGAAGTCAAAGGTGGTGCGTTTCATTTACTTGAGCGAGCTCCCGGTGTTAGCATCGCGGAAATACAAGCCAAAACCGCTGGTATATTGATTTGCCCAGATGACGTACCGGAGATGGCGTTTAGCTAGGATTGCACTAAAGCTGAGTTACCACGCTATGCACGCAGCTGGCTGTAACGCGAGCTGCGCTACATTTGTTATTCTACGCTGTTGTCACAAGGTGGCTTGTAACCAAAATTTCTTCTCAGTTATCTAAAAATCCTATTTTTCCTTAATTATCCTTCCCCATGCTATAGCTTCTCATCGTAGTCATAAAATTGTAAAAAATAGTAAACACTTACCTGTAAAGCCTCCCATATAAACCTTAAATTGGTACAATTGTTTATTACAATTTGCAAAGGACATTCAATGCAAGCTTCTTTTAGCGCACCAAAGGTGGGGCGGTGGTACCTTTTTATTACTGAGAGTTGGAAGATACTTTTATTATGGCTGAGTGGGGTATTTCTACTTATGTCATTTAGAGTTTTCTATCTCTTTAACTTTAAAGAAAAAGTATCGTATGATCTTACGCTTGGCCAACTGTTTGATGCCTTAGCTACCGGTTTTAAATTTGACTCCTCTGCTGCTGGAGTTTGTCTCGCTATTCCTTTTTTGCTGAATTGTTTCCTACAGCCTTTGCGATTAGATAATTGGGTTAGACGAGCACGTAATACGATAGGGCTAATCTATCTGAGTGTTTTTGTATTATTAGGAATCTGCGGGATAACTTATATCAGTGAGTATGGAACTCAATATAATTATTTTATGCTGGAAGGGTTATATGATGATCAGCAGGCCATACTGAGCACCGCGATTCAGCAGTATAAACCTTGGGGTAGTTTGTTGAGCATAGGTGTACTGCTAACTTGCGTGGTCGCATGGACTCGTTTTGTGGATAAAAGAAACTATCGCTTACTAATAAATATTTGTCCGAAGAGCAGAATCAAACAAGCAGTTATTTCGATATTGGTGTTTGTTATGTTCGTTTGCGCCGCTAGAGGTTCATTTGACTCCCGTCCTGCATCGAGAAAGTGGTCAGCTGTTACCACTGATCCATTTGTAAACAATTTAGTTATTAACCCATTTCGCAGTTTCTTCTACGCGATACAAGACTACGGTGAATTAAATCAGCTCACTACGTCAAGTACTAACCCTTATTTAGCCGATAAGCATGAGGTTGATGTTGCGCTGCTAAATAATGAGACTCGTAGTATGGGGCCCTTAATTCAAAAACCTTCTCGCATTTTTTACATTGTGATGGAAAGCTTTGATTCTTGGCCTCTGCAGGATAAATATAGGGATTTGGCGCTAACAGAAAATTTTCATCGACTAAAAGCAAAGGGTATTTACGTTGAACAAGCATTGCCTGCTGCTTCAAGCACAATGAACTCATTATCCAGTCTAGTTACAGGGATTCCATTTAGTGGTATTAACATGAGCCGCCTCACGAGTAAGGCTCATACTTACTCGCTAATCCATTTGATGGAGGGACAAGGTTATACATCACAATTTTTTTATGGTGGCTTATTGTCTTGGCAAACAGTAGGTGATTTTATGAGTAGACATGGCGTCGATCATATTTATTCGGCGGCAAATGCAGGAGGTAAGGGCAGTGCCGGTGTATGGGGGGTTGATGATGGGCAGCTATTTGATCTCGTTAGCCAGTCAGTGCCAGAAAATAGCTTTAACTTGATTATGACTACTAGCTATCACGGTCCATTTAATTTGGATTTATCAGCTAGTGATTATCCTTGGAAAAATGGAGACTACCCAGCCCAGTTTCAGCTAATGGGTGATGAGGTGCTATCTGCCAACACTCTTGGGCACTTGTGGTATTCAGATCAAATGATGGGACAGTTTGTTGATAATATGCAACGCAAATATCCTGATGCGCTATTTATCATTACTGGAGATCACTACAGCCGCCGCTATTTTCATGCTAAGCCTAACTTGTACGAACTTACCCATGTCCCAATTCTTTTACTGGGGCAAGGGGTTTCACCTAAATTGAGTAACCGAACAATTGCTTCACATATGGATATCACAGCTACAATTATGGACTTGATAGCGAGGCCCAACACATCATTTTCTAGTTTTGGCCATTCACTTGTTGGTTCTGAAGCACCAGAAAATGTTTTTGGATATAAAACAATTCGAGATACGGAGCGAGTTTGGAAACAAGGTGATGGTGAGCAGTTTTATAGCTATCAGGTTAACCTAAAACTGGGTGCTCAAAATGTTGAGCAGCAAGTACCAATCCTTGAATATCAAACTTATATGGCTGCTGCATGGCAATTACTTATGGGGAGTCCTACTCCTCATTAAATTACGACACGGGTCAATATTGCCTGTTTAATTCGAAGGCCATACTAGTCTCCTGATTAGTATGGTCTTTAATCGTATTCGCATAAGTGCAAGTCAATATAGCGGTGAGACATGCCCTTTTGGATTACGCTATTTAGTCTTATTTTTAACCCGTAATGACTAAGATACTCAAGCTCTACGTGCATTCATCTCAGCAATAAACTTGTTCGAATCTTCAATAGAGCGGTTCATATCTGCGATTAGGGCGCTAATATCACGCTTTAACCCCGTAAACTCACTTTTAATAGCGCTTACCGCCTGTGCATTTAGGTTGTGCTTAAGGTACAGCACATTATCTTGTAGTGAGTCGAGCACGGGCTGCATTTTGGCTTCACTGCTGCGCATTGAGCGAAGTAAGCGTTCAAATTGGCGCTGTGTTTGACTTAATTGCTTAGCACTCTCACGTTTTAGGTTTGCACTCGAATATTGCTCAAGTTCATCTTGCCACTCGTCAAATAGTGCGTTTGCCACGTCTTCCACTTTGTCTATATTGCTACTTACTTCAGCTGCAGCGGCAAGGGATGATTGGTAGTCATCGTTAAGCAGGTTATAGGCTTCTTGTAATTCACCACCATTAAAATTAATTAAGGTGGTGAGTCTTTCCAATGCCGATTGAAACTCTTTTTGTGATTCCTCTTGGGACTCCTTGGTTTCTTCGACACGATCCACCAATATCTCGCGTTTATGCACACCAAACTTTTCCATGGTGGCGTAATAGGCACTTTGGCAGCCAGTAACAAGTAAAAGTAACACTGCGCTTAAGGTGAGTTTCTTCATTTGCACTCCCGGGCTCTAGAAGGTCAATAATCAGTAAGTGGCCATGTGACCGTCGTTATATATTACTATTTAGCGCTATAAATTATGGCGGGGATTGTTATGATGTGTAAAGTGATCCATGAATATTAACTTGATTATGATGCAAAGAATAACCGAAATGAAGGTCGTAGCACTGCGATTCTTACATTCTCAGCCTAGCTGGTGGCGTCGCTATAGTAAGCGGTGTATTGAGGACCAGATCACGGTCAACGCCGGCTATTTAGCGTATGTCACTCTGTTATCCTTAGTTCCCTTAGTTGCGGTGGGTGTAGCAATTTTTTCGGCGTTTCCTGGATTTGAAGATACGCGTTTTGCAATTGAAAACTTTGTGTTCAATAACTTTGTGCCAACATCGACGGACACCATTAAAGAACACATCAGTGCATTTACTGGCAACGCGAATAAGATGACAGCTGTGGGGGTGAGTTTTTTGGCCGTCGTGGCTTTATTACTTATTCGTAATGTTGACACCACACTCAACCGTATTTGGCGAGTGAAGCAAAAGCGTCCGTTGATGATTTCGTTTGCTATTTATTGGATGGTGCTCACGCTTGGCCCTGTGCTATTGGGCGCGAGTATTGGTATGACATCTTATATCGTTTCTTTAGTGACATTTGCCGATCAAGGGATCCCAGGGTTTAGTGGTGCACTAATTAAGATGTTGCCCTATTTAATTTCTATGGTTGGCTTCATCATGCTCTATACTTTAGTACCAAATACCAGTGTGTCATTTCGAGCCGCGGTTCCTGGCGCTTTGTTTGCAGCTTTGTTATTTGAGCTAACGAAAAAAGGCTTTGCATTATACATTAGCCATTTTCCCTCATACGAAGTTATCTATGGGGCGCTTGCGACAGTACCTATTCTTTTTGTTTGGGTATATTTATCTTGGATAGTGGTGTTGTTAGGTGCGGAGTTTACAGTGTGCTTAACCCAAGATATGGAAGCCGCAGGATTAGATACAAGCTCGGAGTTTGACCCACCAGACGCGCAGGGACTTTAGCTTTTACCGATAACGGTTAGCTTAAGCCCCCAAGGGGGAGTTATGAGCTTATTGTATCAACATGGCGATGCATTGCGTCGCTTTCATCTCGCGGTAGGTGAAGGACATCAATTGGGCATAGAGGAATATGGCTGTAGTGATGGCACACCACTTATCATGCTGCATGGTGGCCCAGGTCAGGGCCATTCTCGTAATGTACTCGGTTATTTCAATCCGCAAAAATACCGCATTATCCTGTTTAGTCAGCGAGGCTGTGGCAACTCAACGCCTGCTGACTTTGGTAATATAAATACCGCGAGCCTGCTGAAAGATATTCACACCATTCGTGCGCATTTAGGACTGCAAAAGGCTGTACTCGCTGGGGAATCTTTCGGTGCCATGCTGGCACTTCTTTATGCTGAGCAACATCGTGAAGATGTCTTGGGGATGGTGTTGTGGTCGAGTTTTTTGGGCAATGAGGCGGATCTTCATTGGCTTTATGGTAGCCAAGGTGCCCCCGCGCAAATTTATCCAGAGCAGTATCTTGCCTTTGCACAAGGTGCACAAACTGTGGAATCCTTGCTAGACCATTATCATTCGGCACTCTTTGGCGAGGATGAATTACTCAAAAGAAAAGCGGCACAGCGCTGGTGTGAGTGGGATAACCTGATCACAACAGATAGCGATACACAAGGTATTAGGCTCTGCAAAGCAGACAAACAGCTCAGCAAAGCACAGCATATGGTGCATTTTTTTAGTCACCAGTGCTTTATCAAAAAACAACAAATTACAGCAGATGCAGATCAGCTCAATCACTTACCTATCTGGTTTATTCACAGTCGGCATGATTTAATGTGTCGATACGCACCGGTTCATCAGTTAGCACAAAGCATTAAGGCGCAGTTGTTGATTTTGAATGGAGTTGGGCATTGTAGTGTTAACCCCGTTTATGCAGAAGCGATAAGGCGAGCGGCTGATCTATTACTGTGCAAAATTCAGCATCATTAGCAGTCACAAGAGGTAGGTAGTGCAAGGACTAATTCAAAGGGTCAGCGAAGCAAAGGTAGAAGTAGAGGGTAAGATTGTAGGTCAAATCGATAAGGGAATATTGTTACTATTAGGCGTTGAAAAGTCGGATACAGAGCAAACGGCGGATAAGTTACTGCACAAGGTTAGTAACTACCGTATTTTTACTGACGACAAGGGAAAAATGAATTTAAGTTTAAAAGACATTGAAGGCGAACTATTAGTTGTATCGCAATTCACCTTGGCGGCAGACACCAAGAAAGGCATGAGGCCAAGTTTTTCGAGCGCAGGAACACCTGAGCAAGCGAATACACTCTACGAATACTTTGTGGCTCAAGCCAAGGCCGCAGGGTTGAAAGTCGCGACAGGACAATTTGCTGCGGATATGAAGGTGAGTTTACTGAATGACGGCCCTGTGACTTTTAACTTTAGTATTGAATAGTGATTTGACGTAAAAATCTAAGATCAACAAATGCTAGCGTTTAACTTCGATAATCATATTGGCGTAGTCCGGCACTTTTTCGATAAAGGGCTTTTTACCAAAGTTGGTAATTAATAAGTGTTGAAGTTGCTTGAGCTGCGACTCATGCTCAGTTAAAAAGTTGATATACAGTCGGCCTCCATCATTAATAGCAGCTCTGAGTAGACGATAAAACTGGTGCTGAAACAAGAAAATGGGAGGCTCAAGTTCGCTAAATAAATCGAGCACAATCCAATCGTAGCGTTTGCCTTGTTGCAACGCTTTAAATACATCGACACAATTAACATCGCACAAAGGGTCGCCACCAAAGTAGCGTTTGTAACAATGGATCACATCTGGGTTGTTATCTATGGTGGTAATGTGACAATCTGGATAAGTGGCATTGAGGTAATCACGGATTGCACCTGCGCCAAGACCCAGCTCTAGTACGCTGGTTGGCGGGGTGACTTGCTGCCAGCGACTCGCGAATGTTTTTAAATGAGGAAATAACAAGTGCTCCGGGTGGTTTAACTCCACAACGGATTGTAATGTGTTGTTTATCAGAAGCCATCTTAACGATTTCTCTTGCCGCACTTGGATGCTATTTCTGCCTTGTTTATGCCAATATAGCAAGTGTCCTAGCTGGTGGCTCCGGTCCACAAAATCGTTGCTGATAGTGCCTGAATGCGTAATAAATTCTCCCATGATAACATCATCATAGACGAGGATTTTGTGAATGCCAGCTTGTCCACCAGTTTTTACACTAAAGGATAAGTGTTTTGGCGCATTTTATTCCCTACACTGGGCTTATCTTGTAGGGTGTATCCGTACTAGATTCAAAGTCGTTTAACAGGCTAATAACAAAACAGGAGTCAGTGATGTTTGAGGTAACTTCACCACAAAGCAGCGAAGATTGGCAAGCCTATTACCAGTTACGCTGGCAGGTGTTAAGAGCGCCATGGGATCAACCTCGTGGCAGCGAACAGGATGATTTAGAACAAGAAGCTGAACATCGCTACATTAAAAATAATGATGGTGAAGTGCTAGGCGTAGCTAGGCTCCATTTTAACAATCATAAGCAAGCACAAGTACGCTATATGGCCGTTGCAGAAGGGCATCGAGGTCATCACTTAGGTAGTCGTTTGCTACACGAGCTTGAGGTTATTGCTTGGACGCAAAAAGCAGAAGAGCTAGTTTTGTATGCTCGTGAGCGCGCGTTATCATTTTATGAGCGTCATGGCTATGAAGTGGTTGAAAAGGCACATTTAGCCTATGACGATGTGCAGCACTGGAAGATGGTAAAACAACGTCCTACGGAGCCAGGCTGGTTTAGACAACCAAATTGGACCCATGTATTACAAAATACTTGGCGCGAGTCTATTCCAATCAGTGATGCGATGGGAATTAAAGTCGAAAGCTATACAGACTGGCAGTTTTCCACTAAGGCTGACTTAAAAGCGAACCTCAACTTACACAACTCGATGTTTGCAGGCTCTATATATAGCATGGCGACGCTAACGGGCTGGGGAGCGACTTATTTGGCACTTAAGGAACTTGGGTTGGAGGGAGATATTGTGTTAGCTGATGCCAATATTAAATATCTAAAACCTTTAACCACAGCACCAGCGGCAACGGTTACCATTGCGGACTGTGAAGGTGAATTACAAGCGCTAGAGACGGCTGGCAAAGCAAAATATGTGGTGCCAGTGAATGTCTATGATGGCGACATGCTAGTTGCTAAATTTGAGGGGCAATTTGTGGTGATAAAACCGCAATAAGTAGAGAATTATTCTCAGCTTTCCAAACGAAAAAGCTCTGAGTGTTCAGAGCTTTTTTGTATTCGAATGCGCTTAAAGAATATCAGTGAGCAACACGCCAATACCAAGCCTTTGGGTATGTGTGTTGTAGTCTATTAAGCTTTCGCCGTAACCATTAAAGTATTGTGCGTAGCCGCGCAGTCTTCCCCAAATCGGGAATGACCAGTCTAGCTGAATTGCACCGCGATTATCACTGTTTAAGTTATTGCGCCACATAAAGCCAAACTCATGCTCCTCGTGACGATACACCCCGCTAAACTCGAAATGACCTAAGTACTCGTCGATGTTTGGATTGTCGTCTCCGCGTGGATCCAAGGCATCTTCTTTGTCGTCTTCAGGTAAGCGATACCAAGGTTTAAAGCTGAATACAAAGCCTCGGTTTTCCCAGATAAAATTCGCATAGATACGATTCCAGGAGCGGGAATTTGGTTGACTGCGACCGTTAGATTGGTGGGAAATCCCAAGTACAAAGGCCATCTCATCGCCCCACAGCACGTTTTCATCATCTAAAAAGTTAATCCAAAAGATTTCTGGTTCATAGTTGGTTTCACGAAATGGCGAAGACACATCTTTGTTATACAGCTGCCAATACGATTGCAGCGTAAAAGCAAAATAGATTGCCTGATCTTTATCCGAAAAGTTTTTATAAATAGGCGCTTTTAACGAGATTTGGTATTTGGCTTCAAAGTTGTCGATTGGCTCGCCGTCTTCATCGTCAATGGCTTTTAGACCGTCGAATGGTCTACTGTTGACGTTGGTCATATAAGAAACTGGCAAAATATAGTTACGCTTATGTGGTGTTAATACATTACGGTTCTTTTCAGTTACACGTTCGCGCGCCATGCGTTTATCTAATTGGCTTAAGGTTTTATCTGCATCAGCCTCGGCACATTCGGTACGGACCTGTTCTATGGTTTTATCTTTTTCTCCAGTTAATACCGCGTTTAGCACGCACTGTTTGACTAAATCTATTTCATCTTCCTGTTGGGCTTCTTGAGCGTAAAGTGGCAAGGTAAGCAAGGCTAAAGCCGGTATTGATAAGTATGTAAGTTTCATCCTGTGTGCGCCGAGAGTAAGTACAATTGATTACATTATTAATCAATGATAATGAAAGGGAAATGAATCTCGAAGGTCAAAAATGTCAGAAAGCGAAATACGGTCGAATAAGAAAAAGGTGGCGGCTATCGCCGCCATACCTTAGTAAGCGTTAAGCTAAACAAGCAGAGCTTATTTGCTTTGACTTACTCTCACGCAATAAAAGTACTCGAGTTAAAGTGTTTCAACTTGAGTAAAGAAATTATAAAGCTCAGTGCCTTGATTCACACTAGCAGAGGCAAAGTGCAAAATGGCGATGGCATCTTCGTCCAACTTGATCTCATTTAAGGACGTTTCTGATAAATAGCGCTCCATTCTGAGAATTTTGGCGATGGTTTGACCTGCCTTGATATGCTCTCCAAGCTTTGCCGTATATTCCACCATGCCACTCATTGGTGCATAAAAGGTGCGATAATTCTCTAGTCGACAGACGTAACGGGTGATGTTTTGTGGCATAAAGTGCGCATCTTGAAAGGCCTGTTTATGGTTCAGGTAGCTCAAAATGCTATTAGCGTCATCCAATGCTTCCGCTAGATCAATTTTTTCTTGAGAGCCAAGTTCAACCGTAAACGCTTCTGTTAATACTGGGATCTCTCGGCCTATAGCTTGATAGGCTTGCTGCAAGTTCCACCATGGACAAAAACTTGCTTCATCCATTGCTCCACCAAAGTCACTTGGAATAAGTAACACATGCGGAATATCAAAATATCGAGCGCTGTCTTTTGCATACTCAGGACAATACAGGTGTTTTGCTGAAATTGGCCCCGTGTGAAGGTCTAAAACAATGTCAGCTTCATGAGCTAGACGTTGTAAATTCAAGGCGATGCGCTTACCCGTTGTCAACCTATCTAAGGGCCCATCAAGTAGCGCTTGGGTGTGCTCAACTAATTGTTGGCGAAATTGCTGAGTGATTTCTGTAATTGAAAGCGTCGGATTTTGCTCCACAAACTCGGCAACCAGCCCGGAATGGTTTATGTACATCCGATTCCAATTCGTGCCTGTAATTGGATCAAAACGTCCTAAGGTAAACTCACCAGATTTCTGATTACAACCAATCGGGTTTGCGTAAGGCACTAAGGTGATGTCCGCTTTTAATGACAATTGCTTCAACTGTTCCAGCAGTTGATAAATCACTGCATTACCTTGCACTTCGGCGCCATGCATATTTGCTTGGATATACACCTTTGGCCCACTGCCATCGCCTTTGATGCGATAGACTGGAATAGTCAAAGGCAAGCCGTTGGCAATTTCACCAACCTGAATATGTTGTTGTGTAATGGTATTCATGTTTACCTCAAATAACTTGAAGCGGGCTCTGCTTCACGGACACAGCTGATTTCTCCAGCTGAGATGATGTACTCAGCTGGGAGCTCATGACATAGAAAGAACGGCATACTTTCGGTGTAGCCGTAAGCGCCACACTGACTGAAAACAAGCCAATCGCCATCGGCACTGTCGCTTGGTAAGGCTAGGGTGCCTAATTTATCCAATGCTGTGCAAAGTGGGCCATGAATATGAAAGTCTGTGGTCTCAGCTTGAGACTGGCGTAACAATTCAGCGGGGAAAGCTTGTCCGGTAACCGCTGGACGCAGCAGGTGATTGACACCGCCTGCGACGATCAGTTGTTGTTCACCATAGTTTTGCTTTTGTTCCACCACAGGGTTGAGATAAAAACCACATTCGCCAACCGCATAGCGGCCTAATTCCATCCATAACTCTTGCACTTGCGTGGCGGATTTTATCAAGGCGAGCGTGTCTAATAATTTCTGCCAATCGAGAGAAGGGCTTCGCCTATCATAGGGAATGCCAAGGCCGCCACCTAAGTCGAGTACCTTTAGAGTAATATCTAAATCAGCAGCGAGCTGAACTAAAGGCGCAACCATAGCCTGCCAAAGTTCAGCGAGTGTATCGCTGCAGAGCATATTGCCCCACTGGAAAATATGCAGTCCGACAAAGTCTAGGTGGGTGTAGTCACTTAAAGTTAGGGCTTGCCACAGCTCTGCACCAAGACCAAAAGGAGTAAGCGTATTGCCACCAAGTGGATTGTGCTCTGCTTTATCAAAGCGTAATTGCACCCGCAGTAAAACTTCAAATTGAAGCTCAAACTCTTCGGCCACTTGATTTAACCAGCGTACTTGATTGTGGCTTTCAGCCACGAAAATACGTACGCCTTGTGTTGCAAAATGGCGGATCTGCTTTAGCGATTTGGCAGGGCCGGTGTTGAGCACGCGTTCAGGAGCGATCCCTTGAGATAACACTTGATCAAGCTCGCCGCTAGATGCCACATCAAAGTTAAACCCAGCGTTATCTAGGGTTTCAATGATATGTGATAACGGATTCGCTTTTACGGCATACCAAAGCTTAACGATTTGCTGATCAACTAAGGGCTTAACATGCGCACTTAGCTTATCTAAATCGTAGCAAAAGAAAGGCGTATCTTGTTGCTGGATCAATGCCTCAGCTGCAGTTCGCTGTGACGTGCTCAACCAAGTCATTAGCGTAGAACCTCTTCCAGCGCCAGTGATGCATCACTTTGTTCATCACGGTATTTTACGATAAGTGCGCATGACATACTTAATCCTTGCGCGCGAGCCCACTCACTTGAAGCTGGACGAGAGCCTGGGATCACTATCGCGTTTTCAGGGATGGCTTCACCTTTGTCAAGCAAGCGCTCGTTCACGCAATCATAGACAGGAATACTTGCTGAAAGGCGCACGCCCGGTGCTAATACGGCACCGCGTTTAACAACAACCCCTTCAACCAATACACAGCCTGCACCAATAAAGGCATCGTCTTCAACAACAACAGGACTTGCTCCAACTGGTTCTAATACACCACCCACTTGCACAGCTGCGCTAAGGTGCACATTTTTACCAATTTGCGCGCAAGAACCAACCAACGCATGACTATCTACCATAGTACCTGAATCAATATAGGCACCAATGTTGACATAAGCCGGTGGCATAATGATTGTGCCGGCTGCAACGTAAGCGCCACGTCTTACACTGCTTCCGCCAGGAACCATACGAACGCCATCTTGGGTAGCAAATCCGCGTGGTGCTAAGTTGTCTTTATCAACAAATCCACCTGGGAACTCCGTATTTACGCCATTTCTAAATGCTTCAAGGATCCCTTGTTTTACTTCTACGTTAGCATGCCAATGGCCTTGCTCATCCTGTGTTGCCGCACGTACTGTGCCATTTTCTAAATCGTTTAGTAGGGTTAACCAGCTCATGTTTACTGCCTTAGTTCCAAGATAAAATCGTTTTGTTCGCGCGAGTGATCGCATCGGTATGGGTGAGTTCCAAATGTGTCAGTGGCGGGCGCAAGTTTGGACTTGTGAGCTTCCCTTGCAAGTGCATTAACACTTTGACTGGAATGGGATTTGCCACTGCAAATAAGCTATTTGCAGCTTCTGACCAGGTGGTAAATAAATTAGGAGAGGTGCCGCTTAACGAGCGCCTTACAAATTCTGCGGTTTGCTGTGGCCATGCGTTTGCCGCAACAGACACCAGACCCGTTGCACCTGCTTGTGCAAAGTAGGGCATTAAGCCATCGTCGCCGCTATAGATGGCGACATCAGGCGCTGCCTGACGAAATGCTTCAAAGGTGGCAATATCACCACTGGCTTCTTTTAGTGCCCACAGATTAGGGTGGCAAGCTAGCTCGCCGAGTAGTTCAGGGGCGATAGCAACGGCACTGCGACCGGGTACATTGTAGAGCATGCAAGGGTTGTGGCTCTCATTAAGTAGTGTACTAAACCAATGTGCCAGACCAACTTTGCCGGGCTTTGCGTAGATTGGTGAGCCAAGTAAGAGCGCATGAATGGGCTGCGTATTACAAAAGCGCACCCATTGTGTTTGCTGCTCAAGATTACTGCCGCCAACGGCAACCATAAGTGGTACGCTTGGGGCTAGCTGGCAAACAAACTCAACGATTTGTTGCTGCTCTTGTTGGGTAAGCGCAAGGCCTTCGCCGGTACTGCCTAGTAAAAGAATACCGTTACGAGCTTGCTCTTGATCGCGTACAAGCGTCGTTAATGCGCTAAAATCAACCTGATTTTCAGCATCAAAAGGCGTTACTAAAGCCGTCCACAACGGATAGTCAGATAAGTTGAATTGTGATTTCATCTCTACCGAACTTAAATCATGTTCGGAGTTAGGAGAGTGTCCAAACTTCGAACCGTTAAAATTCGAAGAGCAATGGACTTAAAAAGGATAAGGCAGCCAATGGCCTTATTTTTCTAAGACCAGAAGCTCTCCACCAAGTATGTTGGTGACAGTCGCTGGGATTCAGCCCAGTCGCCCGAAATGAGTATTAGCAAACAATAACTCAATTTCTCGGCGTATATTCCCCTCACTAAGCTGCAACGGAGTTTGCTCTCCTTCACTTAGTTACCTGAATAACGCACCTCTTCCAGCCCTTAGTTTGACGCCGTGGCATCAAACTATCTAAATAGGGTGAACACGCATTGAAACATTTTGGCCGTCTAGGTGTCAAGCATCGGACTGTAAATAATACGATTGTTAACTACACTTAACATTGCAGCTGAGACAATGCTATGAGATGAAAAACAAAAATATGTCGTTAATAAATAAAGTTAAAAATCGTTATATCGGGGCATTACTTGCTATGGCTATATTGCTGTCGATGGCGATGGGGATTATGCAGTACTTGCTGTATCAGCAGAGCCAAGACGCGCACGTAATTAATATTGCCGGTATGCAGCGGATGTTGTCCCAGCGTATTGCGCTTTATAGTGCACAAGAGGATAAAAAAGACAGTGAGGAGCTACGTCAAACCATTGATAAATTTGAGAGTAATCATGAGTTTTTAACTAAAACAGAGGGGGGGGAGGCTATTTATCTGAATGAGGCGCTTGCCGCGCTTTACTACCAAGAGCCAGTGCAATTGGATTTACAAAGTAATACTTTTGTCACTTTATCAAGGTCTCAGTTACAGCAATCCACTCCTCAATTAGTGGAACAACTCTTTACTGCATCTCAGCATTTACTCCCCAATCTTAATGAGGCCGTTTCACTATTTGAGCAGCATGCACGAAGTAAAACAGAAATGGTGAGGAAAATAGAGTTGTTAATTTGGCTGCTTGGACTGTTGCTGCTGTTTATAGAAGCGAAATTTGTATTTCGCCCAATGGCGCGAGAAATTGCTGAAGCACTAAATAAATTAGAGGTCGCAAGAAAGCTTGCCGACGATGCACTACACTCAAAATCACGATTTTTAGCACGTGTTAGTCACGAGCTAAGAACGCCGTTGCAGGCCATTCAGGGGTATTTAGATGAATATCTGAGAAACAAAGAAATCCAACATTTACAACATGTGAAAAGCGCAGTAAATCAATTGGATGTATTACTTTATTCGGTTCAAGACTTTAATAACCTTTCCGAGCAAGAAGTGGTCATTGAGCGTCATCAAGTCGCGTTGCGAGAAGTAATAAAGTCAGCCTGTATTGCCTTTCAACTAACCGCACACAAGAAATCTCTCGCTTTTAATTTGGCATTGAGTAATGAGTTAGATGTGACTTGTTATTGTGATTGTAAGCGTGTTGGTTGGTTGATCGGTGAATTGGTTAATAATGCAATTAAATTTACTGAGCGTGGCAGCATTCAAGTATTTGCGGATTTGGTTGTAGATGAAGATACGCCATATTTAGAGTTTGTTGTTGAAGATACTGGGCCTGGGTTCGACTATCAGCAGTTGCGAGAAGCTGTGCATAGCGAGCATTTTCAAGGCACGCAGTTAGGGCTGAAGCGTTGCCAATTACTCACCTCAGCGCTTGGAGGACGATTAGGTTTTATTGCGAGGGAGCCAACAGGTACAAGAGCAACCTTGAGAGTCCCGATTGAAATTGACAACCAACAGACGCTGGCTCGTAAAATGGAGCCAGTGTCAGCTCGTATTTTACTGGTGGAAGATAATTTACTAAATGCGCGCGTGATTGAAAAAATGCTTCAGCCCATAGCCAAGTTGGTAACGCATGCCGAACATGGTGAAGGTGCCCTTGAAGTCTATGAGGTGGGTAAGTTTGATATCGTGCTTATGGATTTAAATATGCCAGTGATGGATGGCTTTGAAGCCACTGAGCGTTTGAGAGCACTAGATCCAACCGTGCCTATTTTGGTCGTGACCGCAAATACTAATGCGGAGGATCTGGATAAGGTCTATGCACTTGGCGCAACGGCTCATTTGTATAAGCCGTTGCAACCGGATGTGCTGCATAGCAAAGTGGCGCTATTACTGAATGAGTGTGGAGACTTAGTCTCGTCTTAAACGAATATTTCCAACCCCGACTTCTGCATCGATGGAATATTGACCTTGACCACGATAGTCTGTTGTAGAGCCAACCATACTCTTTTTGGCAGTCTCTACGTTGCCAAACCCTGATATTGCCGTTTTACCAACACCTGAATCTAAAGACACCTTTTTGAAATCGGTGGCGGTAGTCTCAATTTTAATTTTTCCTACGCCTACCTCTAAATCAGCAGAGTTATTAAGATCTTGAATATCAATTTTGCCAACACCAACCTCAACATCTAAGGCCAAATTAACAGGCACCTTAACTTGCCAAGATAGTTCATAATCATCTGAATTGATCTCGAGTGATAATCTATCCCCTGATGTGTTGCTGTTTAGGGTAGCTTCACTTACATCTGGTTTACCAAACCAACTGTCTGACTCTTTCGGTTCAACCAAAATTTCGACCTCTATGGTGTTGCCGTTGTAAGTTTGTAGATCGATTTTACCTACGGCAATATCCACTTCTAACTCGGCTAGACTATTGCTTGGGAATGATGCTGTAATGGTTTTTGAATCTTTTGCTTGTGCAGTCATTGCCGCTGCACTTAATGCTAAAACTAACGCTAACTTTTTCATTATTTTTTACCTTCAACGAGAGTGTTTGAAAGGTGAGTCGCAAATAAAAATGAAAAGGTTTAAAAAGATTTTTATTTTTTTAGGGCGTGTTGATGGAAGTACCTGTTTAACACGCCCACAAAGTAAAAAGTAAACTACTTACCTTTTAGCAAGATAACGCTGAGCGTTATAGTCGGGTGACTGAATAACCATTGTTTTTAAGTTGCTCAACAAGGCCATACTTTTCAACAAGATGTAATGCACCAACGGCAATAAACGTTGATTCATTAGGGAGCTGTTTTTTAAGCATTTGCACCCAGTTATTATTGCGTTCAATGATCATCAGTTGCTCGGCTAATTTGCCGTATTTATCATCCGAAAAACTTACCTGGTAGTAATGCGATAACTTCTCCAAATCGCCGCTTCGCCACGCGGAAACTAAATCCAAGAAATAGGTATTCAAATCAGACATCTGTGCAAATGTTTCCTTGAGCATAGCGTCACTATGAATACTCAGCTGACTGAACATTTCAAGCTGATATTCTAAGGTTTCAAATTCACCAATTGGGATCTTCTTTTCGTTTGCGTAGGCAATTACTTGTTTATCGATGCCATTGGTATCGGTAAATCCAAGCTTTTGATATTCCAGTTGTAGCATAGTTATCATCACGGCCCATGGTGCGTAGCGTTCAAATAAGGCGATATCTATCTGCTTTTTGGAAAAGTAGTCTTGTAGCTTCTGATAGACTTCTGCAGAGAGCTGATCTTTTAGTGTTTGGTTGTTTTTTAACAACATAAATGGCATGGAGCGCTGTTGGATCGCAAACGGAGAAAGCGCCTCTAAGTTCACTTCAACCATGACTTTATCACTGCTCGCAATGGCGCTTTTTACCTTGGCTGGTAAACCTTGCATTTGTTTGTCACCGACGTGGACGGTACCAAATAAGTACGACATTTTGTTGCCCTTTTCTATTTTCCACAGGCCAACTTCTGCGTTGGCGAGATTACTGAAAAGGCTTAAGCAAAGATAAATAAATAACAATGGTGAAAATACTTTAACCATAGTAATGATCCCTGTTGGTTTTAAAGGGTCAGTCTGCGATATCGAAATGTGAATGTCACTAAAAAATGAAGTGCGCTTAGGCGGTAGAAAAAATTTCATATAGGCAAATCGAGAAAGTAAATTTTTCGTTATATCGAAATTGAACCAATAGAAAATTCGCATTTTAAAATGTGTGGTTGTTTTAATTCTTTAGTTTGTGATTTTTTGGTTTTTTTATGCGTTAAAGTCAGTTTTTTAATTTTAAATAGCATAGTTTTTTGTGTTGACTTCAGTGTGCAAGGCGCGGTATTAATAGAAAAAGAGGCAGCACAGTGCTTACACTGAATGATTGCCAAGTTTAAATTTACGGAATTCAAGCAATGTTACTAACAGCAACTCTACTAGTCGTGATTATCAACGTGGTGATTATTATTACCGCGGGGGCTAGTTAGTGCTGTAAGAAAAGTATCAGCATAAACGCCCCCCGCACCAAAAGGTTCGGGGGGCGTTTTCGTTTTAGGGCATAAAAAAGGCAACTGAGAGCAGATCATGAGCAATCCAACAACCGGCGCACAACTTGTTATCAAGGTGCTAGAAGAGCAAGGCGTTAAACACGTATTTGGTTACCCAGGTGGTGCCATCATGCCCATTTATGACGCTTTGTATGGCGCGCCAGTTAAGCATTATTTGACTCGTCATGAGCAAGGTGCTGGTTTTGCTGCTGTTGGGTATGCTCGCAGTACAGGTAAGCTTGGGGTTTGTTTCGCCACTTCTGGACCCGGCGCGACGAATCTTATCACCGCACTTGCTGATGCCATGATGGATTCAGTTCCGCTATTGGCTATCACTGGGCAAGTGCCGACCGCCGCTATCGGTTCGGATGCCTTTCAAGAGGTGGATGTACTGGGCATGTCTCTGTCATGTACCAAGCACAGCTACATGGTTGAGCGAGCGGAAGACTTGGCTGAGGTATTACAAGAAGCCATGTACTTAGCGCAGTCTGGCCGGCCCGGTCCGGTGTTGGTCGATATTCCTAAAGATATCCAGTTAGCTAAAGTACCTTTTCATCCTTTTGCTGCGCCACAAGACGAACAGCCGAAGGTTTCGCAAACTGAAGTAGCAAAAGCCAATCAATTATTATGTGATGCTAAACGACCCGTTGCCTACATTGGTGGTGGCGTGCAAAGCGCCGATGCGCAGTCACAGCTGATGCAATTTTTAGAAAAGACCCATATGCCAGCCGTATCGACGCTAAAAGCTTTGGGCAGCGTAACCCCAGATTATGATTATGACTTAGGAATGCTAGGTATGCACGGTACTCAAGCGGCGAATCTGGCGGTTCAGCAATGTGACTTGCTGGTATGTATCGGGGCGCGATTTGATGACCGTGTAACGGGGAATTTGGCAAAGTTTGCTGCAGGGGCAAAGGTGATCCATTTAGATATCGACCCTGCAGAAGTGGGTAAACGAAAACCCGCAGCCGCTTCGCTTATTGCAGATTTAAAACAGTCATTGCCGCAACTTGAATGCGTGGTTACGAACACCGAATGGTTAGAGACCATCGAAGCACTGCAACGTCAACATGCGTGGCGTTATGACTATCCTGGCGAAAAAGTATTTGCACCGTATTTGTTAAATCAACTGAGCCAAAAGCTACCCAATACAGCGGTAGTGTGCTGCGATGTAGGCCAACATCAAATGTGGGTGGCGCAGCACATGAAATTCAGTCATCCAAGCAATCACTTAAGTAGTGGCGGCGCAGGCACGATGGGATTTGGCTTACCAGCTGCAATTGGTGCACAGATAGCACGTCCAGATAACACAGTGATCACGGTATCTGGCGATGGCTCCATCATGATGAATATTCAAGAGTTGGCAACCATCCGCCGTAATAACCTGCCAGTTAAAATATTAATATTAGACAACCAAAGGCTGGGTATGGTGAGACAGTGGCAGCAACTCTTTTTTGACGGTCGTTACAGTGAAACCGACCTGTCAGACAATCCAGATTTTGTCTCATTGGCTGCCGTATTCGGTATTCCTGGGCAGACAATTACTCATGCAAACCAAGTAGATGATGCCGTTGACGCCATAGTGAATGCGCAAGGGCCCTATATTTTACATGCTTGTATCGACGATAAAGAAAACGTATGGCCGCTTGTTCCACCTGGTGCTGCCAATGATGAAATGATGACGGAGAGCCTTTCATGAAACACCATTTAACCGTTGCAGTAAAACAACAGAGCATCGCAGTGGAGCGCTTTTTACGCGTAGCCAGACATCGCGGATTTCGCTTAACGAATTTGGAATTACAAGGTCAAGATGACTTATTCCACGTCAAAATGACCGTAGATAGTGACAAACCTATCTATTTATTAACCTCACAACTGAGTAAGCTAGTAGAAGTGCAAGCGGTTGACTTGCATACACTACAGAAACAGGCAATTTAGAAGAATTAAGGTAGTTAACAATGACACAAACATCAGAAGTAATTTGGCATAACGGTGAAATGGTTCCTTATTTTCAAGCGACCACCCATGTGCTTAGCCATGCTTTACATTATGGCAGCTCAGTTTTTGAAGGGATCCGTGCTTACGATACGCCAAATGGTCCAGCTGTTTTCCGCTTAACCGATCATATTCAACGCCTCTTTGATTCCGCGAAGATCTACCGTATGGAAATTCCTTTTACCAAAGAGGAAGTAATCGCAGCGTGTAAAGAGACAATCCGCGCAAATGACTTTACCAATGCTTACCTTCGTCCATTTGCATTTTTGGGTCATGTAGGTCTTGGTTTAAACCCGAAATCTCACCGTGCAGACATGACAGTCGCTGCGATGGAATGGGGTGCATACCTTGGTGAAGAAGGCTTAGCGCAAGGTGTTGATGTGTGTGTTTCTTCTTGGAGCCGCCTTGCACCAAATACCATGCCTACCGCGGCTAAAGCGGGTGGTAACTATTTATCTTCACAGCTGATTTCAGGTGAGGCGAAGCGTAATGGTTATGTTGAAGGGATCGCACTTGATGTTAATGGTTACCTAAGCGAAGGTGCTGGTGAGAACTTATTTGTTGTGAAAAAAGGCGTGCTTTATACCCCGCCAACCACAGCTTGTATTCTACCTGGTCTTACGCGCGACACTATCATCCATTTGGCAAAAAAACGCGGTTATGAAGTACGTGAAGAGCCAATCGCTCGTGAAGCGCTTTATCTTGCTGATGAGTTCTTTATGGTTGGTACCGCAGCGGAAGTAGTACCTGTTCGCAGCGTAGACAAGATTACCGTGGGTAATGGTGGTAGAGGTCCAATTACGGAAGAGTTACAGCAGGCATATTTCGCTTTGGTTAAAGGTCAAGCTGATGACGAAAATGGCTGGTTAGAATACGTAAACGAATAATTTTATTGGAATCGGGGCCAAGCGTCCCGAACAAAAGCGCATTGTAAATTGTGGGAATGAGGAACTCGGCAAAGCCGAGAAAAAGGTGAAGCATGGCTAAATTACGGAGCAAGACAACTACTGAGGGCAGACAACGCGCGGGTGCTCGTGCATTGTGGCGAGCAACGGGAATGACGGACAGTGATTTCCATAAACCGATCGTTGCGGTCGTGAATTCATATACCCAATTTGTTCCGGGTCATGTTCACCTCAATCAACTTAGCGCATTGATGGCTGATGCGATAACAGAAGCAGGCGGCGTACCCCGCGAATTTAATACCATTGCTATTGATGATGGTATCGCCATGGGCCACGGCGGCATGCTTTACTCGCTTCCGTCTCGAGACTTAATTGCAGATTCGGTAGAGTACATGGTTAATGCTCATTGTGCTGATGCCATGGTCTGCATTTCTAACTGCGACAAAATCACCCCAGGCATGCTACTTGCTGCATTGCGGTTGAATATTCCGGTGATCTTTGTTTCTGGCGGCCCGATGGAAGCGGGAAAAACTCGTTTAGCGGATATCGATCTAAAATTGGATCTTGTCGACGCTATGGTGAAAGGCGCAGATCCAACCGTGAGTGATGAAGATTCTGAGCAAGTTGAGCGCTCTGCTTGTCCTACTTGTGGTTCGTGTTCAGGCATGTTTACTGCCAACTCCATGAACTGTCTATTAGAAGCGCTGGGCTTAGCGTTGCCTGGTAATGGTACGACACTAGCTACACACAAAGACCGCCAACAGCTTTATTTGGGCGCAGCAAAGCGCATCATGGCTTTATGTGATGAGTACTATGGTAAAGACAATGAGCAAGTGCTGCCACGCAACATTGCTAACCAAGCCGCATTTATGAACGCCATGACATTAGATATCGCGATGGGCGGTTCATCTAATACCGTGCTGCATTTATTGGCGGCAGCGCAAGAAGGCTTTGTCGATTTTGATATGAATGACATAGACCGCTTATCTCGTAGCACACCGTTTTTGTGTAAAGTTGCTCCGGCAACACAGCAATATCACATTGAAGATGTTCACCGTGCTGGCGGCATTATGGCCATTCTCAACGAGCTGGCCAGAGGCGATAAGTTGGACTTGTCGGTGGGACATGTTGCTGGCGGAAATCTAGGTGAAGTTATTGCGCGTTGGAATGCCGCAGACCGTGATAATGAGCGGGCACAAACTTTCTATCGCGCGGGACCAGCTGGGATCCGCACTACCCAAGCTATGAGCCAAGAGTATCGCTGGGATGAGCTTGATTTAGACCGTGAAGGCGGCTGTATTCGCTCCATCGAGCATGCCTTTAGGCAAGATGGCGGCCTTGCTGTATTGAAAGGTAACTTAGCGCCTGATGGTTGTATCGTGAAAAGTGCCGGGGTGGCCGATGAAATGCTGCGCTTTACGGGGCCGGCTGTAGTATTTGAATCTCAAGACGATGCCGTCGAGGGGATACTGGGTGGCCAAGTTAAGAAAGGTGATGTAGTGATCATTCGCTACGAAGGGCCTAAAGGTGGTCCGGGTATGCAAGAAATGCTGTACCCAACTAGCTATCTTAAATCGATGGGGCTAGATAAAGACTGCGCTTTACTTACCGATGGTCGTTTTTCTGGCGGTACTTCTGGACTTTCTATTGGCCATGCGTCTCCAGAGGCTGCCAGTGGTGGCAATCTGGCGCTGGTTGAAAACGGCGATGTTGTCGCTATCGACATCTATAACCGCAGTATTGACGTTAAACTGGACGACACCGAGTTGGCGTTGCGCCATGAAAAGCAACTCGCTCGTGGTAAAGAAGCGTACAAACCAGTTAACAGAGAACGTTATGTGAGTCCCGCGCTAAAAGCCTATGCACTGTTAGCAACGAGTGCAGACAAAGGCGCGGTACGTGACTTACAAAAACTAGAGGAGTTAGGCTAGCGATGGTTTCCCAAGAGCTTGATTACTTTAGAGCCATTATTCAGGCGAATGTGGCACCGCTCGTTGAGGTAACGCAAGTGAATCAACTAGAGCAAATGTCAGCCCAGCTTGGTAACCAAATTTGGCTGAAAAGAGAGGACCAACAGCCGGTCTATTCTTTCAAATTGCGTGGTGCGTATAACAAGCTACGTCAGTTGCCGAAAGGATCGCGGGTGTATACCGCTTCTGCGGGTAATCATGCTCAAGGGGTTGCACTAAGTGCAACGCATCTAGGTCAGCACGCCACGATTGTTATGCCTGTGACTACGCCAGAGATCAAGGTCAACGCGGTTCGTAAGCTCGGTGGTGAAGTGATCTTACACGGCCATCACTTCGATGCGGCAAAGCAGTACGCGCTAGATCTTTGTGCAGCGCAAAATGGTGTTTTTGTCCCGCCATTTGATGATAAAGATGTGATCATCGGCCAAGGTACGGTGGCGCGAGAGTTAATTCAGCAACTTGATGAACTAGACGTCGTATTTATTCCCGTAGGAGGTGGGGGGTTGCTTGCGGGAATGGCAGTGTATTTGAAGTCACTTCGCCCTGATATCCGTATTATTGGGGTAGAAGCTGAGGACAGTGCATGCCTTAAAGCTGCACTTGAAGCGGGAGAACCTGTGGAGCTTGAGCGAGTCGGTGGCTTCGCGGACGGCGTGGCGGTAAAGCTTATTGGTACAGAAACTTTTCGATTAGCACAAAAGTTTTGTGATGAAGTCGTGACGGTTAATGCCGATGAAATTTGTGCGGCGGTTCAAGATATTTTTGTGGAGACGAGAGCAACTGCAGAGCCTTCTGGCGCGTTATCAACCGCGGGTTTGAAGAAGTGGCTCACGCAAACGGGTGAAAAGGGGCTGAGTGTTGCGGCTATCTTGTCAGGCGCTAATTTAAACTTCGATCGGTTGAGATATATCGCCGAAAGAACGGCGCTAGGTGCTAAACATGAAGCATTGCTCGGGGTGACTATTCCAGAGGAAAAAGGCAGCTTTAAGCGTTTTTGTCACTCTCTTGGTGGCCGAGCGATCACCGAGTTTAATTATCGCTATGCTGGCTGTGGCGAAGCGCAAATTTTTGTTGGTGTTGGGCTTAGAAATGGCCAACAAGAGCTAACCGAGTTAACTGCCTCGTTGCATCAAAATGGCTATCTGTTTGATGACTTATCAGATAACGAACTGGCAAAGTTACATGTGCGATATATGGTAGGCGGCAAACCGCCGAGCGTCATGAATGAACGTTTATTGCGGTTTGAATTTCCTGAATATCCAGGCGCATTAGCGCGCTTTTTAGACATGCTCGGCTGTAATTGGAATATTACTTTATTTCATTATCGCAATCACGGTGCGGCACAGGGGAATGTATTAGCCGCTTTTGAAGTAGAGCCCAGTGATTATGAGCGCTTTGATGAACATCTTGCAAAGTTAGCGTATCAGTTTCAAGAAGAAACAGATAACCCGTGTTTTACACGCTTTTTGCATGGCGAGCAGTTAGCAAAGCAAAAGGCTGGATAATAAGTACTGAATTAGGTACGCTGGTCATGAAAGTATCTAATTTTATCAGTGGATTACATGATTAGAAAAAGAAAAAACAAGGACATCTTCATAACGTTAGTTACAAGGCTTGTATTACTTGCGGGCTTATATTTTGGTGCGAGCGCGCTTTGGCCAGATCTGATCGAGCACACACTTTTCTTGCCAATTGTGTTTGCAATTACAGTGATATCGGTCGTATTCCAAGGTGGTACAGGTACCAACAGACGCCCAGAGCAAATGTTATTAAAAGAGGGCGAGAAGTTAATGCTCATCTACGGGGCAAATAAAATTATGATGCCAATAGCGCAAGTTGAGTCTGTCGCTATTGATGATAATTACCTTGGGATCATCGAGAAGAATAATGGTAATGGCTATGACATTATGTGCAAAGGCAGCCAGGAGCAGATCTATCATCACCTTAAGAACATACTAGGTACACATATAGAGAATTGCAACGTACAGCTGCTTTGAACCCTAGTCAGTTAAAGTAGTACTTAACTCACTTTCATATTCAATACTTACCCAATCTTAATGGCAGCCTGAGCACCTTAAACTATAGTTAGCTATTATCAGTTGAAAAACGCAAGGATATGATGTTTAGGTACTATGTTGCGTTATTACTTTTATTTTTGAGCACTCAAATTGCAGCCCTTGAAAAAGTCACATTACAGTTAAAGTGGACGCATCAATTTCAGTTTGCTGGTTACTATATGGCAAAGGAAAAAGGGTTTTATCATAGGGAAGGGTTAGACGTTCATATTCTTCCTGCCGATCCCAATAATCCTAACGTTGATTTTCGCGTGCTATACGGGCAAGCACAGTTTGGTGTGTTTCACTCTGGTCTTTTAAAACAAAGGCTCAACGGTAAACCTTTTGTGGCGCTTGCTGCGATCCTACAGTCTTCTCCTTATTGTTGGATGGTAAGAGCCAACAGTGATATTTATGTTCCCCGTGATTTTCAGGGGAAACGCCTCAGTCATTTAGGACACACAGAAAACGGTGAGTTACTCATGATGTTGCAACGTGCAGGCGTCAATACACAAAATATGCGCTTGTATTCAGGCAGTGAGCCACTGAAAGACTTTATCGCGGGTAAATTTGATGCGATGCAAGTATATAGCACCAATGAGCCCTATGCAGTACAGCAAAGCGGTCTATCAACCCGTGAAATTTGCCCTAAGCAGTTTGGTTTAAACGTTTATGCTGACGTGCTCTTTACTACGGAAAGCGTACTAGAAAACCGCCCTGAGCTTGTTAAACGCTTTCGTCGCGCGAGCCTTAAAGGTTGGCGATACGCTATGTTACATCTAGAAGAGACTTTAGCGATAACTAAGCAGCAATACGCTACCCAAAAAACCCTAGAACAGCTCGCATTTGAGGCAGAGAAGTTAAGGGAATTCATCAAGGTGGCTAATATTCCAATTGGAACAATGTCAACGGCAAAATGGCAATGGATAGCACAGCTATATCACTTAGATGTGAGTCAGTTTCATGAACACAAAGCGCGCTTTATTTATTCAGAAGTGAAGAATGAACAACCTAAGCTATCTTGGGTGTTGATTATTGCAGCGATTTTGACATTGGTTTGTATCCCAATGTATATCCACTTAATTTTTTCTCGTAAATATCATCAACAATTACGCTAGAATAAGGGTATTGTTTCTCTGACAACCGTGGCCATTGTGGAACCGAGCAAACGCTTTCAACTTCTAGATAAATTATTATTCGATACCCGACAATATTGGCAAGTCATTGCTTTTGAGCATCTCACTATTCCTTGGCCACAACTGCAATCTGAATTACTGCGGTTAAGCGATGATGCAGTATCAACATTAGACAGTGACACTGATGCCCTTTTTGCTTTTTTTAGTTGCTATATTCCCGAACTTGAACAACTTGCGGCCTTAAGTGCTTTACCGCAAAAAGTGGGCCGTAGAGATGAGTTACCGTTTTGGCTGAGCAATGGCATAAAGGGACGTAAATTAGAGCAACTTCAAGACTTTGTTGCCGCAGTAAACGAAACCAAAGCATCGGTACTAGAGTGGTGCGCAGGTAAAGGTCATTTAGGCCGATTGCTTTCTTATCATGGCGCGCCTGAAGTGAACAGTATTGAGCTTCAAGCAGATCTGTGTCGACAAGGAGAGGAAAGTGCGAAGCGGCAAAATCTAAACTTGCATTTTCATTGTGCCGACGTGCTGAAAGATGACATACATCACCACTTCGTTGAAAACCGCCATGGTATTGCCCTGCATGCATGTGGTGAATTACATCGTGTATTTATGCACCAAGCAGTGGCGAATGGCATGAAAAAGCTATCGCTCTCTCCATGCTGCTATCACTTATTTACACCACCTGATTATCAAGCCATGAGTGTTGAAGCACAGCAGAGTCAGCTCAACTTATCTCATCACGATATGAAGTTAGCGCTGCAAGAGACAGTTACAGCACCCGGGAGAGTGGCACAAGTACGTAAAAAAGAGGTGAGTTGGCGCTTAGGGTTTGATGCGCTGCGCAGAGAACTTACCGCAGATAAACATTACGTGAGTGTGCCTTCGGTCAATAAGGCTATTTTTTCGGGGTCGTTTAGTGAATTCTGTTATTGGGCAGCTGAGCAGAAGCAGCTCGTCCTACCTGATGGAATTGATTTTGACCAATATGAACGTATTGGGCGTGAACGAAAGCAAGTAACGGACAGAATTGAGCTAGTACGACACGTGTTTCGTCGTGCGATTGAGATCTGGTTGGTCCTGGATAGGGTTTTATATCTGCAAGCAGCTGGGTATGATGTCACCCTTAGTACTTTTTGCGAAAAGTCGCTCACCCCAAGGAATATTTTGATACAGGCTGAACGTCAGTCGGAGAACCATTAATGTGTAATACGAGCCCAAGTCCACTGAGTCACTTACTCGATAATAATAAACAGTGGGCAGATCGCACCAATGCCAGTGATCCTGAGTTTTTCAAAAAACTGTCGCAACAACAGAATCCAGATTATCTATGGATCGGCTGCTCTGACTCTCGTGTGCCTGCCAACGAGATTGTTGATTTAATGCCTGGAGAATTGTTTGTTCACCGCAATGTTGCCAATGTCGTGGTGCATACTGATCACAACTGTTTGTCGGTCATGCAGTATGCGGTTGAGGTGCTCAAAGTGGATCACATCATGGTGGTCGGTCACTACGGTTGTGGCGGAGTGCAAGCGGTGCTCGATAATGCTAAGTTTGGCCTTATCGATAACTGGCTGCGTCATGTCGCTGATGTGAAAGAGAAACACCAAGCGATTATTGAACAAGTGAGCAAAGAAAAGCAGTGTGCGGCGCTTTGCGAGTTAAATGTGATAGAACAGGTGCGTAACGTGTGTCAGAGCAATATCGTTCAAGATGCTTGGCAGCGAGGTCAAGCTTTGACGGTACACGGGTGGGTTTATGGCCTTGCTGATGGCCTCTTAAATGAGGTGGTGAACGCCGTAGAAAATATGGAGCAACTGTCGCTTTGCTATGAAAAGTCTCTGCTTGGTGTGAACCAGCGCTATTGCTAGGGTCAACAGAGTTTAGAGATTGCGTGCGCCACAAGCGCACGCTTTACTATCCGAAGCTGTGGTTGCTTATTCCTGTGAGTCGGATGCTTGGCTGGCAAGTTGTGCTTCTAACTGCGCCACTTTTTCTTCAAGTTCAACCAATTTTTCACGCGTGCGGATCAGCACTTTGCTTTGAATATCAAACTCTTCTCTGCTAACAAAATCCATTTCTGATAATTTGCTCTGGATCGCCTGTTTCGTTCTTGCTTCAAATGTTTCAGCAAGATTTTTTACGCCCTGTGGCATGTTACTGGAAATTTGCTTAGCAATTTCTTCAATTTTGGCTGGATTAATCATCTTCTTACCTTAGCTTGCGAGTCAGTATACAAAGTCCATCTTACCTTATGCGCCGCAGACGGAAAAGGTTCGCTTCATAGTTTTACATGGATACGGTAAACTAGCATGCTTAGTTTATAAGAATTCCTCAACCCCTCAGCACTGACAGTTGTTGCCAACATTGTGCCAAGCGAGAAGATAACCGGATTAGTTGCATGAAGCTCAACCCAAAACAAGACGAAGCGGTAAAATATATCAGTGGTCCATGCCTTGTATTGGCGGGCGCGGGCTCAGGTAAAACCCGGGTTATTACCAATAAAATTGCCTACCTAGTGCAGCAGTGTGAATACAAAGCCAAGAATATCGCTGCGGTCACCTTTACCAACAAAGCGGCGAAAGAAATGCGTGAACGGGTGGCACAAACTTTGGGCAAGCAAGAAGCTAAGGGTTTGTGGGTGTCGACATTCCATACATTAGGGCTGGAAATCATTAAAAAAGAGGTCAAGACCTTAGGCTACAAACCTGGCTTTTCCTTGTTTGATGATCAAGACACCAATCAGTTGTTAAGTGAACTCACTGAAAAAGAGCTTGAGCGTGATAAAGACTTACTCAACTTGCTGAAGATGCAGATTGGTAATTGGAAGAATGAGCTTATTTTGCCAGAGCGCGCTATTCGAGAAGCGCGAGAGCCACAAAAAGCGCTATTCGCTCAGCTTTATGCGCGTTATCAAACACAGCTGCGTGCTTACAATGCGTTAGACTTTGATGATCTTATTATGATCCCAACTTTGCTTTTAAATCAGTCGGTTGATGTAAGAGAGCGCTGGCAGCAGCGATTCCGCTATTTGCTGGTGGATGAGTATCAAGATACCAATACCAGCCAGTATCAGTTAGTGAAACTGCTCGTTGGTGAGCGCGCACGTTTTACTGTGGTTGGTGACGATGATCAGTCTATCTATTCATGGCGTGGCGCTAAACCGCAAAACTTGGTGCTGTTGAGCAAAGATTTTCCGGGCCTAAGACTTATCAAGTTGGAGCAAAACTACCGTAGTGCTGGGCGGATCCTAAAGGCCGCGAATATTCTTATCGCCAACAATCCCCATGAATTTGATAAACAACTGTTTAGTGAACTGGGGTACGGCGACCCGATCCGTGTGATAGCGACTCGTGACGAAGAACATGAAGCGGAGCGTGTGGTCGCGGAGATCATTTCACACAAATTTATGAAACGTACCAGCTATCGCGACTATGCATTGCTCTATCGCGGTAATCACCAAGCTCGAGTGTTTGAAAAGGCACTCATGACCAACCGTATTCCATACAAAATTAGTGGCGGTATGTCGTTCTTTGCACGCAGTGAAATCAAAGACATCATGGCTTATTTACGGTTCTTAGTGAATCAAGATGATGACAACGCATTTTTACGTATCGTCAATACCCCACGACGCGAGATTGGTCCGGTGACATTAGAAAAGCTAGGTAGCTTTGCCAACGAGCGCCATATTAGTCTATTTGCTGCGTGTTTTGAGTCAGAGCTCGCGGATCGCTTGGCGGGTCGTGGCTTAAATGCATTGATGGGATTTGCGCGCTGGGTGGTTGAGCTTTCCGACCGAGCAACTCGCGGAGATACCTTGGAAGCGGTAAAAGATATGATCCGTGAAATTAATTACGAAGCGTATCTTTACGAGTCATCTCCCAGCGCTAAAGCGGCGGAAATGCGGATGAAAAACGTATCAGAATTATACCGTTGGATAAGTGATATGCTCACGGGGGATGCTGATAACCCCGCCATGACACTGCCAGAAGTGGTAAGCAAATTGACGTTAAGAGATATGCTTGAGCGCAATGAAGAGGAAGATGACTCAGATGCGGTGCAGTTATTAACGCTGCATGCGTCCAAAGGTTTGGAATATCCACACGTATTTATGGTGGGGATGGAAGAAGGCTTACTACCTCACCAAACGAGTATTGATGAAGATAATGTCGAAGAGGAAAGGCGTTTGGCCTACGTAGGTATAACTCGAGCTCAGCAAACCTTAACATTGACTTATACCAAGAGTCGTCGTCAATTTGGCGAGCAGATCACCCCTGAGCTGAGTCGCTTTGTACAAGAATTGCCGCAAGATGATTTACAAATTGAAGGGAAAAAGCCTGTGGCGACACAGGCAGAACGAATGGAAAAAGGTAAGTCTAACGTTGCAAATTTACGGGCAATGCTAAGACGGGACTGATTCGTTATCAAAACTCTGGATAAAGGCTACACGTTCGTTGCCCTTATCCAGCATTTGCTGTTTGCCAAAAAACAGCTGCAAGCCATGCTTTTCCAGCAAGCTTCTAAAGTTTAAAATCGCAGGACCTCGGGCGATAACCTTAATATTCTTCACCTTAGTAACGGCTAAAATACCTTGTAATTGAACCTCATAACTCGTTTGCTGTAAGACGCGTTTACTAAACGTTGAGCTTAATAAGACATAGGTAAAGTCAACTTGGCTAATTAGGGTTAGATCGCAGCGATCTTTACCAAAATTATTCAGCCCAATTGGGATCCCCATATCGGCCAAGGCTCTGAGATTTAATACCTGCTGACTAGAAGCAAAGCGAATTTCGCTTTCTTCGAAGAGCAAACAAAGTGTTTTGTCTTGCCGCTTAAGCTGCTGCTTTAGCGCGTCAAAATGTGCGCTTTCTAGTAACATTGCAGAGCAACCAAATAGCATATCTTCATCGCGGCTAAGGGCAATTTCTTGCGCTTTGTTAAGTAGGTGCAATTCAATTTCAAGCAGTTGAGATTTTTCTGCGGCAAACTTTTTCAGAATATCAAAACTGGTGCTGCCTAACACTGGATGCTCGCCAAAGGCTTCCAAAAAGCCAATTGGTTGGGCGTTATCAGACCAGTTCACGATTTCAGTACAGCGGAAGTGGGTAGGGAGCTTATCTAAGTGATGCTGCTCTTGCTGCTTTTGAGCATTTGAGCTTGCGGTTAGCAATGGATGATAAAATTCATAGCGACCACGGCCAGCATTTTTGGCATAGTACATTGCCGCATCGGCATCTCTGATGATTTCATCGGTGTTACGGTATAGCTTATTACTGTAGGTGATCCCTATGCTGGCACCGCTTTGCATGCATACCCCCTTCAAACAGAAAGGTTGCTGCATGACTTTGATAATACGTTTGGCGACATCTTCCGCTTGCTGACGATCGGTTAGGTGATCAAGTAAGATCACGAATTCATCACCAGCAAGTCGAGCTAATAAATCGTGTTCACGAATACACTCTAAGAATGACTGCGCCACCCACACCAAAAATTGATCACCTGCCTGATGACCTAATTCATCATTAATGTCTTTAAATTTATCTAAATCAATAAAAAGAACAGCAAAGTTATCTTCGGGATAACGATGATGTTTCTTCAGCGTCTTTTCAAGCTGAGTTAAAAACAAACTACGGTTTGGAAGACCCGTGAGTGAATCATGATGAGCATCATGATAAAGCTGTTGCTCAATCTTTTTGCGCTCTTCCATCTGCATTTGCAGGTGTAAATTGGCCTGCTGTAGCTCTTTGGTTTTTTCCGCAACTCGATGTTCTAACTGCTGGTGACTGATCTTAAGCGCTTGGTTCGCTAGATGTGTTTGTAAGACAGAGGCAATCTGATTAGATACAAAAGAGATCAGCTCAACATCATCATAATTAAATTCGTGTTTGTGCTCATAAGCCTGACATGCGATCAGGCCGATGACGCCAGTAGCGGTTTTTAATGGTGCACCAAGCCAACTGGTTGCAGCAAGCTTGTGGTTATAGCCTGCAGGGCGTTCTACTGTGCCCTCGAGTGCTAAGGCTTTGGCGCGGGTACTGTCTATTAACTGGCTTTGCTCAGTACGAATGACCAGCTCACTATACCCTTTTGCAAATGGACGAGGGTTATAATTGGTTTTTTCATCAACGCTATACGGGAAGGTAAGCCAATTCGTCTCTTTATCGTAAAGCGCTATATAGAGGTTGTCGGCAAAAGTAATTGAGCGAATAATGTCGTGAACTTGTTGGTAAACATCGTCAATATCGGAGAACTGGGTTGCTAATTCAGAAATCTTGAATAAGATTTGCTGTCTTTCTAGCGCACGCTTGCGGTTTTCTATCTCTTTATTAAGTGCTTCATTACTTTGCATTAGTGCCCGCGTGCGAATTTTCACTTCAGACTCTAGTAACTCACGTTTTTTAACGCGTTCGATCGCTGTGGCCAGATACAGTGACATTACTTCAAGCAATTCAACTTGATGATCGCTGTAGGATTGCTCGGCTTCGTAGCTTTGCGATACCATAACGCCAATAATTGCGCCGTCGCGGTAGATAGGTACACCCACCCAATGCTCTGCTTGACTGCCCATTATCTTAAACTCGCCAGCATTGGCTCGCGACAGCATGTCATCTTTGGTGAGATAAACGGTTTCGCCGGTTTTAAATACAAAACCAGTCACACCATCTTTAAAGTGATGCGCTTCATGAAGTGGGACAGAAATACCGTCTTTCTCATCAACAAAATACGATAGCTCAAGCGCTTGAGTAAAGCGATTTTGCAGGACAACGTAAAAGCTTTTGCTAGGTAAATATTGAGATAGAATATTGTGGATTGCGGGATACAACAGGGTAAGCTCAGCAACAGTGCTAGCCTGTTCTGATAACTGAATTAATGTGTATTGAAGTTGAGACTTTCTTTTATATTTTTTGAGTAAAGACTCTAATCTGGCGGTTCGCCGAGATAGTCTCCTAACCTGCTGTTGTGGCTCTTCCAATGACGAAACCAGTTCTTATTGTTGTTTAATTATTGAGCTTAATAGTTTCACTTTTAGCCGAGGCGGTCAAGTGTAAATTTCTCATTCCTGCTCGCTTTATAAAGTAATATCAAGCCAGCGTTAATCACGGCTTTTATGGCACTATATTGAGACGAAAATGCAGCGATAAACGCTGCACTGTCCAATAAGTCTTTCTACCCTAAATAGAGAAGTTGAAATACTTATTTGCTTGTCATGAAATCGATTGCTGCTGCAATCTCATCATCCGAGCAGTTCATACAAGTACCACGAGGAGGCATTGCGTTAAAACCGTTAATTGCGTGGTCTAATAGTACGTCTGAACCTTTCGCTAGGCGCGGTGCCCAATCGTCAGCTGTTTTTGGTGCGCCTAATGCGCCAGTGCCGTGACAAGCAAAACATGCTGCTTGATAAACTTGCTCACCTGAACGAGGTCCTGATGGCTCGGCTTCTGCAGCACTTTCAGCACCAGCTAAATATACTGAGCCGATAGGCTGAAGACGTTTCTTAATCGCTTCTTCAGTTAAAGAATTGTCGTATGGTTGCGCAACTGCGGCTGTTGATAGCAATAAAAGTGCTGCTGAAAGTTTTTTCATTTACCTTGCTCACTTCGTTTGAACGTGTTCAATCACGATAATGGATGACGGAATTATTGGGATTATAACGTCACCTGTTCATTTATAAAACGTAAACTTGAGTATAAATGGTTAAAACCATTAATTTATTGCGTTAGGGCAAGCTTTTCTGCCTAAATTTGCAATCGCTCAAGGCCGAAAAGCGAGTTGTTCGGCCTTGGCGTTTTCCTTTACTAATACGAATGGATGGGGGGAAGCGATCGCCTCTATGCCATTTCGATTAGTCTAGTCACTGCCTTTTCGATACCTGTCGCGGCTTCAAGGATGGATGACGCCAGCATATATGCCGGTGTACTAATCACTTTTTCATTGTCATCAACGACGATCTCGGTCACTTCACAATCCACGTGCTTTGCACCAAGCGTATTAACTGCCGCTGCGGTATCAACATCATTACCTATGGTCGCGAGTGTACCCGGTGTATGGATATGGGCGATGAGTGCTGGCGCAATGCACAAATAAGCGATAGGTTTTTGCTGGTGATTGAACTCACGACATACGCGCTTTACGCTTTCAAGAATCGTAGAGTCTGCGCCTTTAAAAGCAAAATCAGAAAGATTCTTTGCTACACCAAAACCTCCTGGTAATACCAAAGCATCGAATTCGTCAGCACTTAATGTTTCCAGATCTGCAATTTCTCCGCGTGCAATGCGGGCGGCTTCAACAAGAACATTACGACGTTCATCTTGTTCTTCACCGGTGATGTGATTGATCACATGGAATTGATCAATATTAGGTGCAAAGCACTGATAGCTTGCCCCTGCTTTTTCAAGATTGAGTAGTGTTAATACTGACTCGTGGATCTCGGCACCGTCGAATACTCCACAGCCACTTAAAATTACCGCTACTTTTTTCATTCATTTCTCCCTTCAATGTCACATCATGCGCGCTATATGCATAAAAAGAATTATGCACGAATTAAAAAATTATAAAGGATCTTCTATGATCTTTGATCAATTGTGTTAGTATACTCCTCCGCTTGAGAAAATCAGGCTATTTTTTACTCACCCAGATTGTTAAGCGTGACTAAAAAAATTCTTTATCCACAAAGCGGTAAAGATAATAACAATAAAAAAGGCACAAAAAGCGCAAGTAAATCAAAGTTTTAATTTACACTCTGACTTTTAAAACAAAGTTTCGGAGCGATTTTTCGTGTTTGTCTACAAAGTTATCCACAGGTGCAGCACGATTTATCTAAATGATGAGATAACGCGAAACTCGTTTTATCTTGTGCCTTGTGGCATCCTTACATTCTACTCCACAAAAGACTAATTTAGGATCCAATATTTATGTCTCAGATCCCTCAAAATCCGTTGATCTTGGTTGATGGTTCTTCCTATTTATTTCGTGCTTATCATGCGCCACCACATTTAACAAATTCAAAAGGTGAAGCAACTGGTGCGATCTACGGTGTGATCAATATGCTTAAGAGTTTGCTTAAGCAATATCAACCAAGTCATATGGTAGTAGTCTTTGACGCTAAAGGGCCAACTTTCCGCAACGAAATGTATAGTGAGTATAAAGCGCATCGCCCGCCTATGCCGGATGATCTGAGAACGCAAATTGAGCCAATCCATGAAATAATTAAAGCGATGGGCCTGCCACTGGTAAGTATAAGTGGTGTTGAGGCCGATGACGTGATCGGTACATTCTCTAAAATAGCGTCAGAGCAAAGTCGCCATGTGCTAATCAGCACTGGTGATAAGGATATGGCGCAATTGGTCAATGAACATGTCACGTTGATCAACACAATGACGAATACGATCTTAGGCCCTGAAGGGGTAGTGGATAAGTTTGGTATTGGTCCTGACTTGATCATCGACTATCTCGCGTTAATGGGAGATAAGGTCGATAATATTCCGGGCGTACCAGGCGTTGGTGAAAAAACGGCATTGGCGATGCTTCAGGGGTTAGGCTCTATCGATTCGCTCTACGAAAACTTAGACAAAATTGCTGATTTAGGTTTTCGTGGCTCAAAAACCATGGCGAAAAAACTAGAGGAACACCAAGCGCAGCTAAAATTGTCGTATGAATTAGCCACTATCAAGCTGGATTGTGAAGTAGAGCAAGACTTAGAGCAATTTAAGATAGCCGAGATGGATAAAGATCGCCTAATCGAGCTATATGGTCAGTGTGAATTTAAGCGTTGGTTAGCTGAATTGCTGGATGGTCAGTCACAAGCTGACATCGTTGATGTGGAGGCTGAAGGGTCGGCGCCTGCGGCGGCGCAGGTCGACACCCAGTATGAGACCATTTTGACAAAAGCACAGCTTGATGACTGGGTAACCAAGTTAAAAGCAGCCGAGCTCATTGCTTTTGATACTGAAACCACCAGTGTTAACTATATGCAGGCGGATCTAGTTGGAATGAGCTTTGCGGTTGCACCGGGCGAAGCGGCTTACTTACCAATCAATCACGATTATGTGGGAGCACCTGAGCAGCTTTCTCAAGAGATAGTGTTTGAGATCATGGCACCACTACTTGCAGATCCTCAGATCAAAAAAGTGGGTCAAAATTTAAAATATGATCAAAGTGTGCTTGCTCGTGCAGGGCTTGAACTGCAGGGGATCGCTTTTGATACCATGTTGGAGTCTTACGTATTTAACAGCGTAGGAACTCGCCACGATATGGACTCCTTGGCGCTAAAATATTTAGGCCATAAAACCATTAGCTTTGAAGACATTGCAGGCAAAGGTAAAAACCAACTGACCTTTAACCAAATTGAGCTAGAAAAGGCGGCACCTTATGCAGCGGAAGACGCTGATATTACGCTGAGATTGCATCAACACCTCTGGCCGCTCATTGAAAAAGAAAATCGCCTTAAGCAGGTATTTACAGAGATTGAATTACCGCTACTGAGCGTACTTTCTCGCATTGAACGTACTGGTGTGCACATCGATGGCGATATGCTAGCGAAGCAAAGTATCGAGATTGAAAAACGCTTAGGTGAGCTTGAACAACAAGCTTTTGAAATTGCAGGTGAGGAGTTCAACCTGAGTTCAACAAAGCAACTACAAGCGATATTGTTCGACAAACTTGCGCTACCAGTGATTAAGAAAACGCCAAAAGGCGCGCCTTCAACGGCCGAAGAAGTACTACAAGAGTTGGCGCATGATTATCCACTGCCAAAACTTATTATTGAGCACCGTGGCTTGGCTAAGCTGAAATCAACCTATACCGACAAATTACCAAAATTGGTTAATGCGGATACCGGTCGCGTGCACACTTCTTATCATCAAGCCGTTACTGCAACGGGCCGTCTAAGCTCAAGCGATCCTAACTTGCAAAATATTCCGATCCGTAATGAAGCGGGACGTCGTATTCGTCAGGCATTTGTTGCCGACAATAATAAACAAATCGTCGCGGCGGATTACAGCCAAATCGAGCTTAGGATCATGGCACATTTGTCACAAGACAAAGGGTTGTTGAGTGCCTTTGCTGAAGGTAAAGATGTACACAGTGCAACAGCGTCTGAAGTGTTTTCCGTGCTGCTTGAGGAAGTGACTTCTGATATGCGCCGAAAAGCCAAAGCAGTTAACTTTGGTCTGATCTATGGCATGAGTGCGTTTGGTCTGTCACGTCAGTTAGATATTCCAAGAAATGAAGCGCAACATTATATGGATATGTACTTTGAACGCTTCCCTGGTGTATTAGAGTATATGGAGCGCACGCGTGAAGAGGCTGCTGATAAAGGGTATGTAGAAACCTTATTCGGTCGCCGCTTGTATCTACCGGATATCAATGCGCGTAATGGCGCTCGCAGAAAAGCAGCAGAACGTGCAGCCATCAACGCACCGATGCAGGGCACTGCGGCGGACATCATCAAAAAAGCGATGATTAAAGTGGATGAATGGCTACAAAGCTGTGATAGCAATGATATCCAGTTGCTCATGCAAGTGCACGATGAATTAGTGTTTGAAGTACACAGTGATAAAGTTGCTGAATACAGTGAAAAGATCTGTGAGTTGATGAGCGCTGCGGCAGCACTTGATGTACCGTTACTAGTTGAAGCCGACAGTGGTGACAACTGGGAACAAGCACACTAGTTGATATTAAAATCTATCCGAGTTGCACTATTCGATTAGACTAGTGCAACTTCATTCATCTTTGTTTGCAAGTATACACTAGCAGCATAGCGTCTTAATTTTGTAGCTTCTGTTAATCCCTAGTAACAAAAAACAAATTAACGTTGAAAGTTTATCAAATTGGCTCAAGTTTTGCTTTTTGGTGTTTATTTCTGGACGTCTATTTGTTAGAGTTCGCGCCGTCCTCATCCTGTAGGACATCCTGTTGATGATGTATCTCTCGAAAGAGGATACAGTGTATTGATAGCTTCTCCCCAGATTGCTATAGCGGCTCGTAACTTTTACGGGCCGTCTTTTTCTTCTCTTTTCAAAGATGATACCAATTGATGTAACTCCCCAATCAATGTGCAGGTGAAACCCCTATTAACTTAGTTAAAAATTTATCGTTTAGGGCAGCTAAATCACAACATTTTTGCTTGGCTACTAAAGCTATTTTCTCGCTATAAAGTGAATACGATGGGCGTAAAAGTATTCCAACATAACGACGAGTTTATGATTAAAGGTTTATTTAATTTGCACTGCGTTTTACACTGAGCGCTCAAATGCAATTCACTCTCATTTCATAAGGAAGTCGTCATGCTAAAGTACCTTCTTTTAGGTAGTGCACTTATTTCTTCTCAGGCGTTCGCAGCTTGGCAATTTAATCAACAACAAAGCGATGTTAGTTTTGTGTCTGTGAAACAGACTAGCGTTGCAGAAGTACATCATTTTAAAACGATAGATGGTACATTATCTGCTAAAGGCGAGCTTGAGGTTAATATTGACCTGGCAAGCGTTGAAACGATGATCCCGATCCGTAATGAACGCATGCAAAAGATGCTGTTCAATGTAGCGCAACACCCAAAGGCGAAAGTTAACGCTGATGTTTCTGAAGTGCTTGCTAAACTTAAAGCTGGTACACAAAAAATCAATGATGTAACAGCAACATTGACACTGCATGGTCAGATCCAAAAGATCAGCCTAGACTTATTGATAACGAAAAGTGCAAATGGCTTGGTGGTTACACCGGTAAATGCATTTATTCTCGATTCTAAGCAGTTTGGGTTAGATAAAGGAATTGAAGCGCTACGAGAAATCGCGGGTCTGAAGACTATCGCGACTAGCGTGCCTGTTAGCTTCAACTTGGTTTTTGATGAACAAAATTGATGCGTTAATCAAACAGTATGTTACGACTCATGCGCCGACCGAAAATTGGTCGGCGCCGTCGTGCGGTTTTTCTGACATAAAAATTGCAGCGGATGGTCGTTGGTTTCATCAAGGGCGTGAAATTAAACGGCAATCGCTAGTTGCCTTGTTTGCTAGTGTTTTAACCTTTGATGGTCAACAGTATTGGTTAAAAACACCTGCAGAAAGTTGTGAGATAGAGGTGCTTGCTCATCCTTTTATCATCGAGCAATGGCGTTATTGTGATGAAGCATCAGCTTTGGAGTTATCACCGTGTATTATCGCGATAGATAATTTAGGCCGTGAATGGCCCATTTGTGATGTGTTTCCATTAGCGCTTGAGCATGTTAATGGAGGAGATATTCCATTTCTCACACTCAATTATGGTTTAACCGCTAGAATTTCACGAAATGTCTATTATCAGTGGGCTGAATTGCTTGAGGAAGATGAAAAAGGCTTTTATCTGATGTCGGCAAAGACGCGCTTTTATCTTAGCTAAGCGCGCCCTACGTTAGCGAATTGGTATTACTCGCTTGCTTCCCCTTGAGCTTCTTTGACAAACGGACCTAAGTACCAATCATCCAGTTTCCACGCTAATTCGTTTAATCCAATGCCTTTCAAAGAAGAAAACGCGTGAACTGTGATATCACCGTTTATTTCAGATAGCGCACGACGTACTTGTAGTACTTCTGCTTTGCGCTTACCTTGTTTTAGCTTATCGGCTTTAGTCAACAACGCCAATACCGGTATATTGCTGCCAGTCGCCCAGTTGATGAGATCCATATCGAGATCTTTAAGAGGGTGACGAATATCCATTAATACCACAATCCCTTTAAGACATTTGCGGCGTTGTAAATATTCACCTAATGCTTTTTGCCACTTCTTTTTCATCTCTAATGGGACTTTTGCAAAGCCATAGCCAGGTAAATCAATCAAACGCTGATCTTCACCTAGAGAAAAAGTATTAATAAGCTGAGTCCGGCCAGGTGTTTTACTGGTGCGTGCCAGCTTTTGGTCTGTAAGCGTATTGAGCGCGCTCGACTTACCAGCGTTAGAACGACCCGCAAAAGCAACTTCAATTCCAGTGTCTGGTGGCAGTTTACTGATATCTGGGGCACTTGTGATAAATTGTGCCTGATTGTATTTAACGCGAGATTTTAGCACGCTGACTCCTAACTGATTAAACTTTCGCGGATGGAATTGCGTATTTTATAACAGTATGACGGAAACCAAAAGCATTGTGAGGTTTGTTCTAAATGCCGCTTTTGTTGCTAATTGGCCGAAGCGTCGTCCCAATATTAATTAATCTAGGTCAAGTCCCTATAAATTATAAGCTTAATATGGGCAGAAAACGTGCCAGAGAAAGTAATATCGTGTAGAATGTAGAAATTGCAATGTCAATCTAAAGTGTATACCTATCAGTAGTCACTACTGAGCAAGGCGTATTTAGATGGATCGGTGCTGTTTGGCGTTATATTTGCTAAGTTTGCATGTATGATTCATCTGATTAACATAACAACCTAATTAGTACTGATTGGTATTATTTGCCCGAGCAATAAAGAGAGCGACTTTATTTGCGAGGGTACAAATTACAGGGTCGGAAACAGAGAATTTACCATGAAAAAAATAGCATTAACTTTAACAATGTTGCTTGGTACGTTGTCAGCAAGCAACGCATCGGCATTCGATGGTGACGCGGAAGCAGGTAAAGCAAAGTCTGCAACGTGTGCAGCATGTCACGGTCCAGATGGCAATGCCCCTGTGACTATGTATCCTAAAATCGCAGGTCAGCATGCAGATTATATCTATAAGCAGCTACAAGAGTTTAAGCTAGGTATGACGTCTGGTGGTAAAGAAGGGCGTATGGATCCTGTGATGAGTGGTATGGCTATGCCGCTGTCAGATCAAGATATGAAGGATTTAGCCGCCTATTTCTCTTCTTTATCTATGTCTGCGGGTTCAACGCCGGAAGATGTTGTTGCTGTAGGTCAGAAGCTATATAAAGCCGGTGATGCTGAGCGTGGTATTCCAGCTTGCGCTGCGTGTCACGGTCCTCGTGGTAACGGTACTTCTTTAGCTAAGTTCCCTAAAGTATCATTCCAGCACCCTGAGTACATCAAATCACAGCTTGAGAAGTTCCGTGATGGCACTCGTAACAACGACATGAATGGTATGATGCGTGATATCGCGCAGAAGCTTACAGACAAAGACATCGAAGTATTATCTAAGTACTTAGGTGGTCTACACTAAAGTCGTATAGTGAGTTTACCTCTCTCAGTGTAAACTCTTACTATTGAAAAAAGGGCAGCATAGGCTGCCTTTTTTTGTTGTTGAGGTTGTGAGATATATCTCACTTTTTATGTGAGATATTTGCTCGTTCAATATGTGAGTTTTAGCTTATTTTTAAGTTTTTGTTCAGTGTAAGTTTATGTAATTCATCTTTTTTCTGTTTAATTAAAAAAATTAAGGTAAGAAATTTGTTATTAAACAGTTGTAACTCAAGCTCAGGAGCGTAGATTATTCGTTGTCGCCAAGCAATACAAAAAAAGGGACAATTCGATACGGAAGCGTAGGTGGCAAAGTTATGTATCTAGTTGGATACGAAGGACTATCAAGAAAGCGTCAGGAAGACCGAGAATAAGAAAATCACGGAAGTCTCATAATAAAAACAATATGGAAAGTGTCACGGAAGTCTAAAATAAAAACAATACGGACGACAATAAAATAAAAAGAATAATAATAAGACTTAAAAGTCGAAGGGAGAAGTGTCCAGTTGTGACGCTCAGATTAGTAGGCGGTAGAGAGTGATCTCTGCCGCCTTTTTATTTGGTTGCCTCTATTATACCTGATACAATAGCCGCCTTATTAAGCAATCACTGTTGACCATTGCAAGATTCAACTCTATTCAGTTGTGGCCTGTGCCAAGGTAATCAGCTTGAAGCCTACCATCAAGACAAGTATCGACTGTACTGGCAATGTCAAACCTGCCAGTTGGTGATGGTTGATCCCAAGTCGAGATTAACACCAGCTCAAGAAAAGGCCATTTATGATAGCCATGAAAACGATCTGGCCGATGAAGGCTATCGTCGCTTTCTAGCACGAGTGGCGGCTCCACTGTTGGCACGTTTGGCGACACCAAGCCATGGCTTAGATTTTGGCTGTGGGCCTGGCCCGCTGCTTGCGAAAATGCTTGAGGAAGCAGGGCATCAGGTGGCTTTGTTTGACCTGTACTATGCTAATGATGCCAGTGTACTTACTCGTCAGTACGACTTTATCGTCAGTACAGAAGTGGTGGAACATTTAGCAGAACCTGCAAAAGTATTAACGCAATTGTTAGCATGCTTAAATGTGGGAAAGCCGCTGGCATTGATGACTAAGCTCGTCATTGATAAAGCACGCTTTGCGAATTGGCACTATAAAAATGACCTAACGCATATTTCATTTTTTAGCCGGGAAAGCTTTGTGTATTTTGCCGCGCAGCAGGATTGTGAATTAGAATTTATTGGGAATGATGTCATCATTCTCACCAAGCGTAGTTAACGCGAGAATTTTGGATAACCAATTATGAGCAGAAAGAAAAAGACACGTAAAGTTGCAGCCAATGGAACACCAAGGCTGAGTAAAGAAAAGCTCCAAGCATTACGTGCACTCAAAGAGCAGCGTAGCAAAAAAACCAAGGGTAAAAAGCCGGGTTCTAGAAATGCACCAGAGATCCTAGTGAAAGAGCAATCAAACACGACGACCAATAAAGATCCGCGTGTTGGTAGCAAAAAGCCCATTTCTTTGGTTGCTGAGCCACAACCGACTAAGTCGAATACACAGCCAGAGATGAAGCGCCATCTACAGCCGCAAGTTAAGTTAACTACAGCCGTAGAGACGTTAACTCCAGAGCAAGAGCTTGAGCAGTTAGAAAATGATGAACGCTTGATGGCGCTACTTGAACGCCATGAACGCGGTGAACTGCTAACAGGTAAAGATGCGAAATACTTCAATCGCGGAATTGCACGTCATCAGGAGCTATGTGAGATCTTAGGAATTGATGATGAGTTTGAAGAAGGCGATATGCTAGAAGATGATCCAATGGATCAGTTTATGAGTAATGATCTAGCAAATGAATGGCTAGACGACGACTTTGAGGAAGATGATAAGTAATGAATACTGCATGGATCATCGCAATCATTATTGGTGCCCTGATTATTGCTGGACTGGCGTTTTACGCGGGTAAATTACTATGGCAACTGAAGGTGCAAAAAGAGCAGATTGCCAAACATCGCGAGCAAAAGGCTGCTGAGCTTGAAAAGTCACGGCAGCAGCGCAATGGAAAAATTGCGGATAGCGTTAACTTGATCGCGCGTGCGATGAAGGAAAAACAATGTGAATATTCTGAAGGGTGTTTACGAGTTTGGGTACTCATCTCGCAATATAGCTTTGACGAGGAAGTTGACTTACAACAGAGTTATCCAGGTGTTTATCAGATGTATGATGAAGTCAAAGAAATGCCAACTCATGACGCGCGTAAGAAGTATTCTAAAAAAGAGATTTTCAAAATGGATAGCCAGCGTTGGCGTGCTGAAGAGCGCCTAGAAGCAGAGATCTTACAGGACTGTGAAAAGCTGATAGCGCGCTTTAAAGCGGCTGCTGGCAGTGAAAATGTTGTGTTTCAGTAAGTTGGCTTTGGAAAACGGCTAAGTGAATCTTTATCCAAACTTCAGATTAAACGCCCCAAGTGGGCGTTTTTTAGTTCTAAATGAGAAGTTTTTAACCCAGTTAGGGTCAGGTTTACTCCTTCAAGTTGAGTAAGTATTAAGTCAAATAGGCATGAGTTTACTGTGTGATGTATTCACATTCGGTCAGCACTAAAGCGTCTTTACATTGGTAATATACTTCCACTTGTTTTCCTTCGCCTAAATCCTTGTGTAGCGTTTCCATCAAAGTGAAAATAAGTTTCTTGTCATCAAACTGAGTCAGCTTGACGGCATCAAAGCCAAAGAACTTTTGCACCGTGCTATAAAGTGCCTTAAATATGCTTTCTTTGGCCGAGAAAATAACGGTCAACGGACAGTGCACTTGCTCGCCAAAAAGCGCAAAAATTTCAGCTTCTTCAGGATGTAAGATTTGCCGTTGTAGTTCGACTTCCTGCTTCGGTTTCATATCTCTTTCGATATCAATGCCTAAGCCTTTCACGGCGATATCATCAGTAGCAATCGCAGCCGCGATCCCTCGAGTATGCGTGATACTGGCAACAATATTTGCAGGCCAGATAGGCGCCCGATCGGAGCCGTTACGCAGTGTAAAGTCACCTTGTCCAAATTGCGCTAGGCAAGCCTTGGCACATATCCGTCCTGCTAAAAACTCGGCTCGCCTTTTCGCTACCGCTTTATCAAGAGAAGCGGGCTGGAGGATATTTTGCTGTTCAAAGGAAAGCGCGCCAAAGCTGTCAGGATCAAACTGAATGCAATGAAAATGGTGTGAGAGGTAGGGGGTAAATAGGTGACTCTGAGTGCTTTGCAAAGCTGACTCCCGTTATTCGTATCCATTATTACAAGGCTGATATTGCGCCTCTAATTCGCTTTGGACGCTTAGTGTGCATGAGCTAAGCGTCCATAGCAAGATATGAACGAGAGATTGAAAGTTATTTTAGCTTACTTGCAACTGACACCAGTTGCAGAGCGAGGCTTGATACTTTTTCAGCAAGTTCTGGGTCTTTAATTTTACCTTGATCATCAAATACATTAAATGCGCTAGGTACAGCCAATTGGTCTGCGAGTACTAAACTGCCAATGCCAGATAGCACATCGCGGACATGGTTTAGGCCACGTAATCCACCTAAGCCGCCTGGTGAGGCTGCATAGAGTGCCACTACTTTGTTTCTAAATGCTGGCACTGCACCTTGTTCTGTTCTAGATGCCCAATCTATTGCGTTCTTGAGCACCGCAGTGAAGGAGCCGTTGTATTCTGGACTTGCTAATAGAATACCATCGGCATCGCGTAGCTTGTCTTTTAAAAGTTGAGCACCTTTTGGTGTGCCTTGTGCTTCAAGATCCTCATCGAACATTGGAATATCTAAATCTTGTAACTTGATCACTTCTACTTCTGCGCCACTTTCTAGTGCAAAGTTTGCTGCGGCTTGGATGAGTAATTGGTTGTAGCTGTCTTTTCTTAAACTGCCTGCTAGTGCGATAATTTTTGCTGTAGTCATCTTGCTGATACCTTATTTTGTTTCGTTAAAGTGATAGTAGCAAAATTTTACTTGCACAAAACCGAAATAAACGCAAAGCTTGTGTGCATATATGCACAGAGGTAGTTATGGATAAATTCACAGATTGGCAGGATCTTAAGGTCGCTTATACGGTTGCCAAGCTTGGTACCTTATCAGCGGCAGCAGAGCATTTAGAGATCCACCACAGCACGGTACTTAGGCGAATAAATAGCTTAGAAGAAGCACTGGGAACGCGGTTATTTCACCGTCATGCCCGAGGTTATCAGGTAACACAGGCAGGAGAAAAGTTACTTGCGACGGCGAGTCAAATAGACGAGCGCTTGATGGAGTTGAGTACTTCTATTGTTGCTTCGGACAGCCAGCTTAGAGGTAAGCTTTTGGTGACAACGGTCAGTGGTTTTATGGATATGCTGTCGGAGCCTTGTTTGACTTTTCAGCAATTACACCCACAGGTCCAACTTGAAGTCATTCTCGACCAAAAGCGTTTACGCTTAGATCACGGACAGGCGCATGTTGCGGTGAGGGCAGGACCAAAGCCCGATGAGCCCGACTACATAGTGCAGCATCTAAATACTTTAGAAGCAGGTTTGTATGCGTCTTCAAGCTATATCAAGCGTATGGGGATCCCTAAAACACTTGAAGCGTTACAGGCGCATTACTTTGTCTCTGGTGTGGCCGGATTTAATGCAAGAGTGCCATATTTCGCTTGGGTAGATGAACATATCCCTGAGACACAAGTGACGCTTAGGGTATCTGAAACGTCAGATGCGTCACGTGCCATTGTTAATGGTTTAGGTATTGGTGGGCTACAGCACGATGTAGCAAAGCGTTACCCAGATTTACAGCCAGTGTTGCGTGATGAGTTAAAATGGTTAAGCCAAGTTTGGCTAGTTACCCATGTACTGGTTCACCGAACGGCCAAAGTACAGGCATTATGTGACGTGTTAAAGCGCCATTTTGCTAACCTGAACTGAGGTTAAGAGAATTACGGCTGGCGTTATTTTTCCAGCTTTTTGCAGCTAACTTTACTGAGCACGACATAAGTATCTTTTTTCGGATAGTAGAGCACACACTGGGTGTCACGAAGCTGCAAGATGAAACTTTCATAAGCGAGATTATGGGCGCCTAAAATTGGACTGCCATTACCATCAAGGCTTTGCCCATGCTCAAGCAGTAGTGTTGGACTACGTAGAAAAACGGTACTTGCGAGCGTCGGTGGTACACCGCCTTTGAGTTTTACTATGGCTTGCTTGAGTTGTGATAACACTTCGGGCGAAGAAGCCGAGAGTACAGCTTCATTAACCGAAGTTGCTGCAGGCGCGCTATTGCACGCTTGCAGCAATAAAGCCAAAGCGGTGATTTTCACCGCTTTTAGCAGCGCCATTATTGCGGCTCCTTAGGCTTCATTAAAATTGCATTTTCCCGTAGTGGATAGACTGGGAGCGTAACCGCATGCTCCTTATTTTGATACTGTGGCTGAGCGGTAGGCGCAAATTGCGCTACATTTGGGCAACGACCGGTATCTATATGTGTCAGTGCTGCGGCGAAAAGATCTTCCTCCTGACTGCCAAGCGGTGCTGAGAAGTCATCAGCGACAATACAACCTGGCACTTGTGCACTTAGGCCAATTTCACCGCTGCTTGACGCTCCTGAAGGGGTAAAGCCATCGGCATATGCATCAAAGCCCTTCGCATTTTCTGAACCAAATTGGATGGTATAGTAAACCGTGCCGCAGTTTTGCGCGGGCACGAAGCCGTAGGGCTTGCCTCGAGTGGTACCACCGATCAAAAAGACTTCAACATCAATGCCGCGCAGGCCATTAATTACATTTTCACTGGCAGAGGCCGTGCCTCGTGTTGAGAGGATATAAACTCTAGGTAAAGTTACCGTAGGTAAAGAGGTGGTTGTAAACTTGTTTTCAGCCCAGTTAATCGCTCTAGACTCAAACTCTGTTCGTTCTTCTTCAGCAGTACGCTTGTCATTTAAGGTGCTATAAGTGAAGGTTTTGTTTAGGCTGCTGTTGCCCGCAACCATATAGCCTAGTTGCGCTGCCATAATGACGCGACCACCACCGTTGTAACGCATGTCGAGTACCAAGTCGTCTATTTGTTGTGTTTTAAATAGATTAAAGGCTTCAATTAATCCTTCTTGCGCTGTTGGAATAAATTGATTGAACTGCACATACCCAACCTGCTTGCCGCCATAGCTAATGACTTTAGCATTTTGCACCGGTGAGGTTTCAATATCGACTGAAGTCAGGGTGACTGATTTGTCGTTACCAGCTTTATCTTCAAATACAAAATGATGGGGCTCGCTTTGCTCTGGTGATAGGCCAGCATTCAGTGCAGCGGTATTATCACTTGAGATAAAGTCGACGCCATCTATCGAGAGGATCTTATCTCCACGTACGATCCCTGCATTCGCGGCTGGTGAATTAGGCTCTACTGCGGCGACAGTAAAATTACGTGGTGGTGATGTGGATATGGCCGCCCAACGAATGCCATAACCGGTTGTAACACCCGATTGCGCTTCTTTTTGGAAGCTTTCATAAGATTCGTAGAAATGAAATTGATCTTTGGCATTACCCGACGCCGTCGTTTGGTTTGTTTTTAATTGCTCGAAGTAATCAATAACGGTATCGAATTGTGTTGGGTCGTTATCTAGTACTTCGTCGTACCAAAGGTAGGTTTCGTTAGTAAAAGAGCGGAGCCACATTTTTTCATGCATCGCCGTACCAACCTTATCGGGATAAGGTTGGTTGTTGTTATATTTGTCAGTACCCGTTCTTGGCGAGGCGCAATAGTTAATAAACTGACTTGACGCAGGAAATTGATTAAACGTCCAAGTTGGCGGCTCGGTTTGTCCCGTGTTATTACCAGGGTTGTCGGTGCCTAATGAATCGCTGCCACCGCCACCACAAGCGGTTAATAACAAGGTCATTGCTGTTGATGCGAAAACTAGAGTAATACGTTGCATCGTATTCACGTTCCTGTTTTAGTTGTATGACTAAAAACTAGCACTGCTTGGGTTATCTCGCAATCACTGTTTCTGCCAAGCCGTGAATAATTTCCGCTGCTGTGAGGAGATATTTAGCCCGTAGGTTTTTTCCATATAAAAATACGCCTCAGCGATGCGTTTTCTTGCATATTCTGGAGGTTCAATTCGGCGTAATTTAAAGTCTATCTTGACTGGACATGCACCATAATTTGCTTCAGTACTAGGTAACATGCCAAAACGGAAATTAGACCGATCCCCATTGATTTCACCAATCGCTGGAGCAAGATTGTGAATATCTGCTTCCATTCTCCTAAATTGTTCACTGACTTTACGGCAGTGCTTTCTGCCCCCATCTTGCCAGCACTGCAACTGATGTCCAAATTCCCACGCGGGCACGATATGCTCCCACTCAATGCGCTGAGCACGGGCGTTTTCTTTGCCGTTGCGAGTGTAAGGTAACCTCGGGGTATAACCACAACTTGCGGGATCTGGGACCAGCTTTTTGCCTTGCTTTTTGATATTACAATTACAATAAAGCGTACGGGTATTGTCGGTAACTTGTTGTGATAAATATTTCTTTGCTTTTGAGAAAGACGTGAATTCTTGAGCGTTAGCTGTTAATACAAATAAGCTAAGCGCTAAGATATAGCAATATCGTGACATAACCTCTCACCAAATGGTGGAATACAGGGAATGTCACTATATCAAAAAAATCATCAATACCAACAAGCGTATACGGTAAACCCCTTTATTTATTCAGTGTAGGGCGACGTTTTCGCCAAGGTGGAGATTGCAATAATAACAATATCCCTGTTAGACAAAAGAGCACACTCGTAGCGGCGAAGGAAATGAGCAAGGGGTTATTAAAATCCTCACGTTCGTCGTAATCCATAATGTGTAACATCCAAAAAAAATCAAAGATGCGCCACAGCGTGCTACGAACCGTCACAACTTCACCGCTGGTTGCGCTAAGATACAGGGTAGTGGAGAAGATATCGTTATACTCGACTCGCCAAACATCTTCCTTGTAACCTGCTTCTCTGGGGGCTTTGGCAAGTCGTTCAATTTCGCTCACATCCGCTGCAATTAATAGGTGTTGGTTGGCCTGCTGTATTATTTGCTGTTGATTTGGAGTGGTAAAAGGTGCGCCTGTTATCCCGTTGAAAATAAGCTGCTCATCTTGGTTAAGTTTGATGATGGGAGTATCGAGAAAATGGCCGAACTGGATTTGGCGCACTTGCACCGTGCTTTGTACTAACTGATTGAGATCAGCTTGGTACGCGGTAGTGGGAAAGGGGTTGTCTAAGCTTCTATGCGCTAAGTGTTTACCATGGATCTTTTCCAATGGGATCGCGCTCATGACTAACCCGCCTAATAGCCAAGCAAAGATCTGTAAAAACAGCAAATAGCCAAGGTACTTGTGGAGTTTACGTGCGGGTTTTAGCAGTTTTTTAATCATCACAATATGTTATTCTAGTTGTTCGTGAGTATGATAACTATAACGCACGGTGCTTAGAATGTGACAAATTGTCGCATTGTCCAATAAGTAATGTCCTTATCACACTGATAAATAAGTCATTACTCGATTTAGCTTTACAAGGTAGCTTTTAATACATGTCTGAAATTCAATTTTTAAATGTCGATTTGGAACTGGAGTCAAAGCAGGATATTAGTGCGCTAGTTTCGGATTTAAAGAAAAATGCTATCGTGCTGCATTACGATCAAGATGACTATCGTCAATTGGCTCGCATCGAAGCAAATACCAATGAATTAACCCCTGACAAAGCGATTAACCAACTGTGTGAGTTAATTGAGTCTTGCTCTAAAGCGGCACTTAAGCAATGGCTAGGTTGTACTAAGCGAACTTTTGATATTGGCTTTAACTCAGGCAAGTCACCCAAGTGCTTTTCGCAAGCACTACAGGCCGATACGTTGCTTAGGATCTCTGCAATAGGTGCCGGTATAGAAATTACTATCTACCCAGTAGAAGAATAAAAACTCTAAAAGCTAGATTAAATTGTTTTATATGTTAACTATGTTAATGTATTGATAATTTGTTTTTGTTGTTTTATCTTGTTTATTCCATAACACGGATTATTTCTAGGAACGCAAGATGAAACAACATGTAACCCTCTCTACCCTAATGATAGCCATGCTCGGCGGAATGTCTTTCGCAAGTTCTGCGGCAGGCAAGGTTAATCTTAATACCTACAGTTCACTTAAGCAGCTTGATAAATTTAACGCTGCACCAGTTCAAGTTACTGATATAAAGAAGCAAATTGCGAAAAAATTAGCGCTATCACTTAATCACGTAGGCCCCCAAGTTCAAACTCAACTTAGCCAGTATCAGGATGCAGTTTCACTGGAGCAGCTACAAGTTCAGGGGTCAACTAAGCAGCTCATGACAGAAGCGAGCCAGTACACTCGCTCGTTAAAAGGCCTGACTGACTATAGCTCTAATCTATATCAGCTGCGTATTGCTTCTAGCGAAATGCTAACAAAGTGGCAACAAGGTGAAGCGCCATTAATTGCTTTTGCGCCTAAAGGTGATGATAAGCACTGGCAATATGTCGAGGCCTTTGATGAGCAAGGTCAATTGCATTTACTTGACGCACATACAATGCCAGAGCGACCCGTGCTAATCGTTGAACTTGATAGTGATAAGGTAAAACAAGAAGGCATTCAGGTAATGAAGCAAGTGTTTGCCAAGCAAGGCTTAGCAATGCCATCAACCGCTGTGCAGAGCAACGATGATGCTGAGCCGATCTCAACCAGTGTATTGAAGAAAATCAGACTAAATGACGATGAAGAGCCTTGGGTATCTGGGGCTGCGGAAGTTTACGGCATTGTAACAGGCGTCAACCCATCCCGAGATGAGCCCGTTTTAGATATTGTGGACATGCCATATTTGGACCACGATGGTACGGACTATACGCCTAATCAAATTATCATTCACTGGGAGCGATATCGTTGGCAAGCGGCAGATTTATTGCTGATGGAGCAAGACGACAATACTAACTATCAAGAATTAGCAACAACACTTTTGGATATTGTGACGCAAGTGATGCGCGCTATTCCTGATCCTAATGTTCAAGGCTATGCGATTATCCCGCAACTGACGAATCAATTGATCAAAGCGATGCCAAGCCATTGGTTTACTAACGATGATGACTACGTTGATGTGTTTTACACCTTGTTTGAAGGACAAACTTACAACGGGCATATGGGCGCAAGTGGTAATGCGAAAGTGACGATTGAGCCACTTACAATTAACCCTCGCTAAATATTAGCCAAAATGATGTTATTGAAAAAGGCCAGTTATTGGCCTTTTTTATTTATAGTTACCAAATTGCTTCGACAAACTCTGGATGGTCTACAAATGGATTTCGGTTACCCTGAAATTCATAAGCCGCTTGGTTGCGCGCTTGCTCTAGGGCATCGACAGGATCTTCGTTATGCCATCTTTTTAGCATGTTGACGACCCAAGTTTCGAAGACTTGCTGTTGTGTGCCATTGAGTACCGCATTGCTGTAGCTGGTATTATTTTGCCAATTTGCAATCACATCTTGATAACGCGTTGCCATATAGAAGTAGGCACGAGCAAAATCTCCTTTGAAACTATCAATAGGCTCAAATACGGTACCGCTGTAGTTAATACCAGATGCTGAACCTAAGCGACTACCATTACTTGAGGTATAAGAAGCGCTCCCTACTTCACCAAATGGATAGTTACTGCGCTTAGAATTTACATAACCATCGGAAGCAAAAATATGATGGATATCTGAATTCATCGGTTCTACTTGGCCACCAAACCAAGATTTAGGGAATGAGTGTTCACGATTATAGCAATCGCCCTCGCCGCTGTAACTGCCGCATTGTGATCCGGTAGAGACATAAGTAACACTATCATTTGCCGTTGGCTTTTCAGAGTAGCGATCTAATATACTGTTATCTTTTTCAAAATAGCGGTCGCGCTCGTTCTGATCGATAAAGCTCCAAATAGCAGAATATCCTTGTGATTGGTGGTTACGAATAATCTGGTGTAATTCTGTTTTCAGTGCATAACCGCTCAGTCCAGCAGCAGAGGCATAGTAACCATCACCTGAAGGGGGAGGCGTGGTTGTGCCAAGCGTAAAGGTATGATCTTGACGATTGCTGAACTGGCCGCCGGAAGCGAGCGTTGTACCAGCGTGCGTTAAGGTATACTGGCCATTACCATTGGTGCAACAAATTCCGTCGCCATAGCTGTCTAAAATCGTAAAGGTATAACTACCGTCGTTAAGACATAAGTTTTCATTTACCGATTGATTATTGCTATAGCCACTACCACTAGCAACTGTTGTGTTTGCTGTATTAGTGATTTGCCAGCTCGTTTCGCTACCATAATTATCGGTCATCAAAGCGAGAGTGACACTATTATTTTGACAGCTCTGAGGCGGCTCTGGTGTGGTAGAAGTTGGACCAAAGCCGTCAACGTAGACAGTTTCATTACCGTCAAAACCACTGCCATCGTAAAAACGTAAGCCAACATTAATCGCAGTGGTTGCAGTTGCGGTATAGGTATAGCTAAGTTGTTGCCACTGCCCGACATTGAACTGATCTGAATAACCATGATAGCCGTCCACCACTAATCGTGCTTTGACGCCACCTTCCGTGTGATAGACCCAAGTGCTAAATTGATAGCTTTTACCTGCTTCAACGTTTACTTGCTGTTGTAAGTCTGTGCTACTTTGTGTTGCAGTAGTTACCTGCACCGCAGCGGCAAGATTACCGTCTTTTATTGGTGTCGTAACCGAGCTAAGTGTGATGCCCGAGTCTATCGTCGTCCATCCACTAGGGACTTGACCGCTCCAGCTCTCGAAACTGCCATTTGTAACTTCTGCAGCAGCGCTTAAGCTGAGTATTGAGCAATAAGAACTGAGTATTAGGTTTATATATTTCCCGTGTTTCATTTTTAGTCTCATTATTATGATTATCTGTATTATTGATTTGTCTGTGTATGACAGTTTGATTTTGCATCAAAACTGTTACGGCAATGTTAAACTTTTTAACGGTTAAATATCGAACTTCTTTTAATCTGTTTTCTTTGGACTTTTCAATCTTCAATAACTAAAAGGAATATAAAAGCAGATTCTATTCTTTTTGATCTCTCAATTTGCCACGTATGCTTCACGCTAATAAAAGTAGGCTACGCTCTGTGCGAGCCAGTTATGCAATGAGCAAGCAAAACCTTTTGGGTACGGGGATCCATGATGTTGTTAAGTCAACTTAATGCTGCAGCAAGTCCGCTGACACATGAACAACTGCAAAAACTACAAGGCTTAGTTGGAGAGTTAAATCCAATCCAACAGGCATGGGTAAGTGGCTATTTAGCTGCAACCGCAAATTCAGCTGCATTATCAGGTATTGCTGGACAAGCAACAGCGGGCGCTGACGAGTCTGCACCTCTGACTATTTTATTTGGTTCACAAACTGGTAACGCAAAAGGGGTTGCAAACCAAATTAAAGCTCAGGCGGAAGCGCGTGGCTTGACGACTAAGTTGGTCAATATGGCTGACTACAAACCTGCCAACCTGAAGAAAGAGAAGTTCTTAGTGATTGCTGTCTCTACTTACGGTGAGGGTGAGCCACCAGAAGATGCAGAAGCATTGCATGAATTCTTAGCTGGTAAGAAGGCGCCTAAACTGGAAGGTGTAAAGCAAGCTGTGATTGGCCTTGGTGATTCAAGTTATGAATTCTTCTGCCAAACAGCAAAGGATTTTGAAGCGCGGTTGGCTGCCCTTGGCGCTGAAATTGCTGTGCCGCGTGCTGACTTAGATGTGGATTATGAAGCTGAAGCCGAGGCGTGGATCGCACTGGCGCTAGATGCGTTGGAGCCTGCGCTTAAAGCTCAGCAGCAAGCGGGTGGTGGTAATGTTATCAGCATGCCGTTTGGTGCTCCTCAGGCCGCAGCGAGCCAATATACAAAGCAAAACCCATTTGCGGCTGAGCTGAGTGTGGTACAAAAGATCACTGGCAGAAACTCAAGTAAAGATGTGCGTCACATTGAAATTTCCCTTGAAGGCTCTGATATCACTTATCAGCCGGGTGATTCACTTGGCTTGTATTTCTTAAATGACCCACAAGAAGTGGCGGCGGTGATCGATGTCTTAAAACTCGACAAAGCACAAACTGTAAAAATAGGTGAACTCTCGGTTTCATTAGAAACGGCGTTAATTGAACATCTTGAACTAACACAGTCGTATCCTGGCTTTGTTGAAAAGTATGCGATTGCAACTGGGAATGAGGAACTAAGCGCACTTGCAAACGATAAAGCGGCATTGCGTGCTTATATTGAAGAACGCCAAATCTTCGATGTGATAAAGCAAAACCCTGCCAACATTGAGGCGCAAGCACTAGTTGATTGCTGCCGCAAATTACAAGCGCGCCTGTACTCTATCGCGTCAAGCCAAGCTGAGGTGGAAGAAGAGGTGCATTTAACCGTAGGTTTAGTTGAATTTGATACCTTTGGTGAAAAGCATTTTGGCGGCTGCTCAGGTTATTTAGCGAATCGTGCTGAAGAAGGCACGAAAGTGAAAGTATTCAGTGAGCACAACGATAACTTTAGATTACCTGTCGACAATGCCACACCTGTGATCATGGTTGGTCCAGGTACAGGTATCGCACCGTTCAGAGCCTTCTTGCAAGAACGTGAGGCGCGTGACGCTGAGGGTGAAAACTGGCTGTTCTTTGGTAATCCACACTTTACGGAAGATTTCCTTTATCAAGTAGAAATTCAAAAGTATGTAAAGTCGGGTTTATTAACACATGTAGATTTGGCATTTAGCCGTGATCAGGCAGAAAAGATTTACGTGCAAGATAGACTGCGCGAGAAGGGCGAAGCTGTATTTGCATGGCTTGAAAAGGGCGCTCATTTTTATGTCTGTGGTGACGCTAGCAGAATGGCCAAAGATGTACACCAAGCACTTATCGACATCATTAAAACCCATGGAGGGAAAGATGATGAACAAGCTGAGCAATATCTTAAAGCATTGCGTAGCGCAAACCGTTATCAGAAAGACGTTTACTAACGCGTCTTGTTATACCGTCAGCCAATTTTAATGTAGGAAAGACAATGAGCAACTCTGAAATCAAACCGAATAGTAAGCTCGATGCAAACGCAAAGTTTTCTGATAATGAGCGTTTGAAGTCACAAAGTGCCCACTTACGTGGCACAATTTCAACGGATCTGACCGATCAACTAACCGGTGGCTTTACTGCGGATAACTTCCAATTGATCCGTTTCCACGGTATGTATCAGCAAGATGACCGCGATATCCGCCCAGAGCGTACTAAGCAACGCCTTGAGCCACTGCATAACGTGATGCTTCGAGCTCGTATGCCTGGCGGTATCATAAAACCACATCAGTGGTTGGCGATTGATGAGTTTGCAGCGGATAAAACCATGTATGGCAGCATTCGTCTGACAACGCGTCAAACTTTCCAGTTCCACGGTGTATTGAAGCCAAACATCAAAGGGATGCACCAGCTGCTGAATAGCGTAGGTATCGATTCTATTGCGACGGCGGGTGATGTAAACCGCAACGTGTTGTGTACAACTAACCCGGTTGAATCCGAGTTACACCAAGAAGCATACGAGTGGGCGGCTAAAATTTCAGAGCACTTGCTACCCAAAACCAAAGCTTACGCTGAAATCTGGTTGAACGGTGAAAAAACCGAGACAACGGCAGAGCCGATTTTGGGCGATACGTATTTACCACGTAAGTTCAAAACCACCGTTACTATTCCGCCAAACAATGAAGTCGATGTGCATGCCAATGACCTTAACTTTGTTGCTATCGCAGATGAAGGCAAGCTAGTTGGCTTTAACGTGCTTGTGGGTGGTGGTTTGGCGATGACCCATGGTGACGTTAATACCTATCCACGTAAAGCAGATGACCTTGGCTTTATTCCGCTTGAGCATACACTTGCCGTTGCTGAGCATGTGGTTTCTGTGCAACGTGACTGGGGTAACCGAGTAAACCGTAAAAATGCAAAAACTAAATATACGCTAGATACATTTGGCACTGAGGCGTTTAAAGCGGAAGTTGAAAACCGTGCCGGTATGACGTTTGAGCCAAGCCGTCCTTATGAATTCACTCACCGTGGCGACCGCTTTGGTTGGGTTGAAGGTATTGATGGTAAGCATCACTTAACGGTGTTTATCGAAAATGGCCGTATTTTAGATTTCCCAGATAAACCACTTAAAACAGGTTGTCGCAAAATTGCAGAGATCCACAAAGGGGATTTCCGCATGACTGCAAACCAAAACTTAATTATTGCTGGAGTTGCAGCTGAGGATAAAGCGCAAATCGAACAAATTGCCCGCGAGCATGGTTTGATAGATAGCAAACATTCAGAACAGCGCAAAAACTCGATGGCGTGTGTATCGCTACCGACGTGTCCACTTGCGATGGCTGAGGCGGAGCGCTATTTACCTGAGCTTGTGACAAAGGTAGAAGAGCTGCTCGCCAAGCATGAGGTTGCTGAAGAGAATATTATCCTTCGTGTAGTTGGCTGCCCTAACGGCTGTGGCCGAGCGATGCTAGCTGAGGTTGGATTCGTGGGTAAAGGACCAGGTAAATACAATATGTATTTAGGTGGTAACCGTGCTGGTACTCGCATTCCTAAGCTGTACTTGGAGAATGTTGGCGAAGACGTCTTCCTGCCAGCGCTAGATGAGTTGATTGGTCAGTGGGTCGGTGAGCGCAACGAAGGTGAATGTTTTGGTGACTATGTCATCCGCAAAGAAATCGTTGCGGAAGTAAAAGTGTCAAAAACTGATTTCCACGCTTGATTTAGAACGGGCAGCTACGCTGCCCATTGGATGAGAAAATGAGTGATTTTAAGCAAATATTGACTCTGGACAGTGCAACTCAGCAGATGCTACTCGCGGATGCTAATGCCCTACTGAGTGATAAAACTGCCGAGCAGAGAGTGGCTTGGGCACTGGAAAACTTACCGGATACTCACTTTTTGTCTTCTAGTTTCGGTATTCAAGCTGCGGTTATGTTACATCTTTTGACTCAGCAGCAGCCTGATATTCCCGTGGTACTTACTGATACGGGCTATTTGTTTCCTGAGACGTATCAATTTATAGAATCACTGTCAGAGCGTTTGGCACTCAATCTTAAGATATATCGTGCTAAGCAGAGTCCTGCTTGGCAAGAGGCGGTGTATGGTAAGTTATGGGAGCAAGGCGAAGAAGGGATTAAAAAATACAATACGCTAAACAAAGTTGAGCCGATGACTCAAGCGTTACGTGAACTTAGCGCAGGCACTTGGTTCAGTGGCTTACGTCGCCAACAGTCTTCAACGCGTGCGGATAAGCCAATCGTTGAGCTCAGTCGCGGCACGGTCAAGTTTTACCCTATTATTGACTGGCATAATCGTGGTGTTTATCAATATCTTACAAAGTTTGATTTGCCTTATCACCCGCTCTGGGAGCAAGGCTATGTTTCTATGGGGGATGTTCACACTACTCGTAAGCTTGAACCTGGCATGACAGAGGAAGAAACACGTTTCTTCGGTCTAAATCGTGAGTGTGGGTTGCATATTGATGGTGATGGTATTTAGATCCGCAATGTATATTTAGTAGATTTGAGTGTGGCTGGTTTTTTGACTTGGAAATTCCCAGCGATCGGTCATACTTAGTCTATTATTTGTTCAAGGTCTTGGAGGTGGCTTTGATCTACTTTCCAAAGACGATGTTATTATTGCTACTTTGTTGTACCTTGTCTCTTGCTGGCTACGCTAAAACCGCGGAAGAAAGCAAAACGTTTATCAACTTTGCAGTGCAGTATTATCCTCCCTTTATTATCGAACATGCCCAAGAGCAGGGTGTGCTTATCGATATTTTCGAGCTGTTTGCAGCACAATATCATTACCAACCAAATTACCCTGTGTATCCAGAAAAGCGTTCGTCTGTAGAAATCGAGCGAGGAAATGTTGATGTGCGGATGGAGTCTGAACATTGGTATCGTGGCACAATGCAAATGTGTTGGAGCGCGCCAATTTACACAATTGAAGATGTCTTTGTTACACACAAGCAGGCTGAACAATTTGATGTCAACGGCTTAAATGAGCATCTATTTTTAGGTCGATTTGGTTACACCTATCCTCAGTTAGAGCCGTATTTTGACAGTAATTTGCTGCAGCGCAAAGACTACTACTCAGAGTTTGATATCTTATCCGTGCTTGCAGGCGGAAGTGACAAAAGTCTCGCTTTTTCTATTGTTGGCGAACCAACACTGCGTTGGTTACAGCTGAAATATCCAGTATTAAAAAGTACTATCAGCGTGCGCGGCGTTTCGGATGTGGCGCCGTTACAATTGCAGTTTGGTCGCACTCAAAGAGCGAAAAAATTGTGTGATGACTTCAATCACTTTTATGCTGACTTTAAAAAAACGGAGCAATTTAAGCAGATACTGTTAAAGTATGGGCTCTAAGGAAAGTCAGAGTATGAAGATGAAAGCCGCAAGTTACTTGATGATTATGATAATGCTGGTGGCGTTAGCCAGTTTGTTTGTATTGAAGCGTCCTGATGGCAAGCCATGGTTAAATGTAAATTCGTTGACCAACAAGGTTGAGCAGCAGGTAACAGAATTAACGGTTCAAGGTGTGACAGCGCTTGATAAAGTGAAAACCCACACGAAGGAGCTTGTGAGTGACGACACTCAGCAATCTACATCTGGGGTGCAAGTGTATCGTTGGCAGGACGCCAAAGGACAATGGCATTACTCTGATAAACCCAATCCAAACGGCGAGTCGCAGCACTATCAATTAGACGAGCGCAAAATTACCGTGATAGCAGCCGAAGACACAAGCATTCTGAATAAACAGCCAGAGCAAGCCGTAAGTAAAGAAGCTGCTTCGGCATTACCAACGGCATTAAATCCAAAAGCGGTAAAACAGGTGATGGAAGATGCGAAAAACATTCAGCAGCTGATGGATGATAGAACGAAACAGCTTGAAAAGGCACTGGAGGAAAACCAGCGCTAAAGTCGTTGTTCAATATATTCTGCAATGGCGAGACTTGCGGTCAATCCCGGTGACTCAATCGCCATTAAGTTAACAAAGCCTGATATTCCATGGGTTGCCTCGAACTGAATTACAAAGTCACTTTGCTTTTCTTTGCTTAATTTGGGTCTTATCCCAGTGTAATCCGCTGTCAGTCTATTCTCATCCAGAGTCGGCCAGTATCGCTTTATTGCGGTGACAAAGCGCGCTTTTTGGGAGTCATCAAACTGATAATCAATGTTTTCAATATAGTCGGTATCAGGGCCAAACTTGAGTTGCCCTGCTAAATCTAATGTCGCGTGTACGCCCAATCCATGCGTGTTAGGTAGAGGATAGATGAGCTGTTGAAAAGGGTGCTTACCTTGATAGCGATAGTAACGGCCGCGACAATAATAGGCGATGGCTTTGTCGCTATCACCGGTAATTTTATTGAGTACATCGGGGGCGTTCAGCCCAGCGCTGTTTATCAGCTGGCTACAGCCCATTTCGAACTGCTCGCCATCGCAGCGCAACGCAACAATAAAATCACTGCCTAATTGCTGTGCGTGCATAAACTCACTTTGCGTCGCAACAATCCCCCCATTACTTTCTACCTCAGCGATGAGTGACAGCATAAATTGGTGGCTGTCTACAATGCCGGTGGAGGGAGAGAATAGTGCGCTATGTATTTTCAAATAGCTGAGCTGTTGCTTGATAGTCTTGGATGAAGCAAAGTCAAGATCCGTGACTGAGTTAGCATGGGCACGCGTCTTAATTTGTTCTAGGCTTTGCGCTTCCTCTTCGGTTGTCGCAACAATGAATTTACCGAGTCGCTGAAAGGGGATGTTTAGCTGTTCACAGTGTGTGTAAAGGAGTGCTTTTCCTCGCACGCAGAGCTGGTGCTTTAAGCTACCATAAGGGTAGTAAATGCCGGCATGGATCACTTCACTATTACGGCTACTCGTATGCTCACCTACACGAGATTCTTTATCGATAACAATAACGCTGCGGCTCTGGCTGAGTTTTGCTGCTATCGCTAAGCCTACAACGCCAGCGCCAATAATTAGGGTGTCGACCTTTTCCACAAACTAAGTACCTTCATAAACCTAGACGCTCAGGGTGCAGTAAAATCAACCCAATATCAAGCTGGTATGCGTTAATCTCGGTGCTCTCGACGCATTAGTAAAATGGTCAGATATATTTTAGTTGGTAAAGAACAAATAAGGCCGAGCGCGACACAGCTCGCACCAATTATAAAACCGCTCGGACCAAGATCATTCAGCCAGTCGCTCGTTAACATGGTGTGGCCTGTGAAAATTAAAATCAATCCCACCACAATGAGCATATGCAGAGGCCAAAGCTTTTGAGTTGACACAGTACCACCTCACTATTTTGTGTGTTGCAATAATAATGAGGTGGGTTTGGTTTTTTGTAGTTGTGATAGATCAAGTTTTAGCGTGATACTACGGCGGCGGTCATTCTGGAAATGCAGCATAGTTCATTGCGACTGTTAGTGATGCGGATCTCCCAAACAGATGAACGTTTACCGAGATGTACAGGCTTAGCAATGGCTGTGAGTATGCCTGTTCTTGATGCTTTTAAGTGATTCGCATTGATCTCTTGCCCAACACAGTAGAATTGTTCAGTATCTACAACAAAGTTTGCTGCGTAACTAGCAACGGTTTCCGCTAAAGCAACGTTTGCGCCGCCATGGACCATACCCATGGGATTATGGTGCTCAGGAATGGCAGGCATAGTCGCAACCAAGTAATCGTCACCCACCTCGCTGATTTCTATTCCTAACGTTTTCATGAGCGTACCTTTACCCGTCATGCCATCTTCCAGCTTTTTGCATAACTCTACACTTACGGGTTTGAACCAGATTGCCATACTTGTCTCTCTTTTGAATACATATGCTTACATTTTTTTACTATGGCGATTTTTTTTCATAGTTACAATCGTTTCATTAACATAAAGGGGAAAGTATGAAAGCATTATCGCTGATAGGACTGTTATTTTATTCAGGCTTCAGTATAGCTAACTCTCACGAAGTAAGTGTTGGCTTCGGAGAGTTTTTAGAGATTGAGGATGGATTCTTAGGTGTTCAGTATCGACACTATCTTACTGAGTTAAAGAATGATGGCACACCCTATGGTTTACAGGGGTACCTGCAAAAAAGTAACAACTTCTCTGTAGGTGGTTTTAAAAATGATGATTGGCATCTTTACCAAGCTGATGCGGAATTCTTTATTGGACGAGACTGGCGAGTTGCTGTAGATGTAACTCAATTTAGAGATGACTCTGCACTTTTTACTGCGACGCGAGATACGATAGCGCTGGTACAAGTGGGACGTTTTGTTAGTGAGAACATGCAGCTTGGGGTTACGTTCATCGGTGAGCGTTCAGAATTTGATAACTACGGAGTGGATGAACGAGATACAGAAACGGCAATAGCGCCATTTTTTCGTTATACAGAGATTGATAATGGCGTTGGATGGGATGTAAAAATGCAAAAAGTCGCAGCAGATATCGACTTTTGGCAGATCCATGCTGGCTATTATTTGGCTAAGAATTGGCAGATCTCTGCATCAGCTCGATTACGTGAAGATGATTTTGACCAATCCGTAGTGGAATTACAGACCGATTATTGGTTTAGTTCACAATCGGCGCTGAAGTTTGGTATTGGCAGTGCGTTTGATGATGGTGGTATCAATACCATTACGCTGATTTACACTCGCAGGTTTTAAAAAAGACGGCCGGTGCCGTCTTTTCCATTAAAGTATTACCAAAAGAGACCTATAACATTTGCCTCAATACATACTGCAAAATACCGCCGTGTTGGTAGTACTCCCACTCTTTAGGGGTATCGATCCGGATATCCGCCGAAAACTTGATTTCTTTGCCATCTGCATTTGTTGCCGTGACTATCACTTCGGTTGATGTGTCGTATATCCCTTCAATTTCAAACTCTTCTTCGCCAGTTAATCCCAGCTCTTCGTGGCCATCATCCGGTTTAAATTGTAGCGGCAACACTCCCATACCAATGAGGTTCGAACGGTGAATACGTTCGTAGCTTTTAGCAAGTACGGCTTTAATCCCAAGTAGTAGAGACCCTTTAGCAGCCCAGTCTCGTGATGAACCCGTGCCGTACTCACTGCCCGCGAGTACAACGAGTGGCGTATTGCGCTGCTGATATTGCTCTGCCGCATCGAAAATACTCATAAGTTCGCCCTCAGGTAACAGGCGAGTAATACCACCCTCGGTACCTGGAGCCAATTGATTGCGTAAGCGTACGTTTGCAAACGTACCTCGCATCATGATTTCGTGGTTACCACGACGCGAACCATAAGAGTTAAAATCAGCTTGCTTCACTCCTTGCGCTTGTAAATACTCCCCAGCTGGTGCCGAAGCTTTAATATTACCTGCTGGAGAAATGTGGTCAGTCGTCACTGAGTCGCCCAGTTTAGCGAGACAGCGTGCGCCTTTGATTCTTGGGATCCCTGGTGGCTCTTTACTCATATCATCAAAGAAAGGGGCTTTTCGAATATAAGTAGAGCTATCTTGCCAATCATAGCGCTCACTCTGATTTACCGCGATTTGTTGCCAATGTTGGTCGCCTTGGTAAACGTCTGCATAATTCTTCTCAAACATAGCTTGTGTGACTGTCTGAGATACAAGTTCACTGACTTCAGAGACCGATGGCCAAATGTCTTTTAAGAACACATCTTGGCCATCATCGGTTTGGCACAATGGCTCATTGTAGACATCGATATCTGTGCGACCTGCAAGTGCATACGCAACGACAAGTGGCGGCGAGGCAAGGAAGTTCATTTTTACATCTTGGTGGATCCGCCCCTCAAAGTTGCGGTTTCCTGATAAGATGGAACTGACAACAAGCTGATGTTTAACGATGGCTTCGTTAATTTCTTTTGGTAAAGGGCCTGAGTTGCCGATACAAGTCGTACAACCATAGCCCACTAAATCAAAGCCTAGTTTAGCAAGTGGTTCCAATAGGTCGGCTTGTTTGAGGTAGTCGGTAACTACTTTTGAGCCAGGAGCCAATGAGGTTTTCACCCAAGGCTTAGGTTTTAAGCCAAGTGCCTTTGCTTTTTGTGCAACAAGGCCTGCGGCAAGAATAACACTTGGATTAGAGGTGTTTGTGCAACTTGTGATGGCGGCAATAACACAGGCGCCATCGACCAACTCAAACTCTTGATCTTTAAATCTAACCTTACCGACGCCAAGCGTTGCGGGCTCATCTTGATCAACTCGAGAAGTCCCGCCTTCACCAACAGTGCGGGCTTCATCTTGATCTGACACGGCATTTTTTTCACTGCGCTCATGCTGGAATTCACCCAAATGGGCTTGAATTGTTTTGCCTGCGTCATTGAGAGGAATTCTATCTTGTGGGCGCTTCGGACCTGCAAGGCTCGGAACCACTGTCGCTAAGTCTAGTGTCAGTACGTCGGTGTAAAGTGGTTCATCTCCAGGTTCTCGCCACATGCCTTGATGCTTGGCATAACCTTCAATTAATGCAATTTTTTCTTCATCACGATTGGTTAGTCGTAGATATTCCAAGGTCTCGTTATCAATGGGGAAAATACCGCAGGTTGCCCCATATTCAGGTGCCATGTTGGCGATGGTGGCACGATCGGCAAGTGGTAAGTCTGCTAAACCATCGCCAAAGAACTCGACAAACTTACCCACTACGCCGTGTTCACGTAGCATTTGTGTCACGGTGAGTACCAGATCGGTTGCGGTTGTGCCTTCAGGCAACTGTCCTTCCAGTTTAAAACCAACGACCTGAGGAATGAGCAGTGAGATTGGCTGACCCAGCATGGCGGCTTCGGCCTCAATGCCGCCTACGCCCCAACCTAAAATGCCAAGGCCGTTGATCATTGTGGTATGAGAGTCGGTTCCCACTAACGTATCAGGGTAGGCGAATGGCATACCGTCGATTTCTTTTTCGAATACGACACGTGCTAAATACTCTAGGTTAACTTGGTGCACGATCCCAGTTGCGGGTGGCACCACTTTTAGATTGTCAAACGCGCCTTGCCCCCAGCGCAAAAATTCATAGCGCTCTTTGTTGCGTTGGTACTCTAACTTAGCATTAAGATCAAAGGCGCCATCGTGGCCATATTCGTCTACTTGTACAGAGTGGTCTATGACCATTTCAGCGGGTGATAAAGGGTTGATTTTATTTGGATCGCCACCGAGTTTTGCCATAGCGTCACGCATTGCAGCAAGATCCACGATGGCTGGTACGCCTGTAAAATCTTGCATCACGACGCGCGCGGGCGTGAAAGCAACTTCTTTACTTGGTTTATCTTCCGGCTTCCAGTTGAGTAAGGCATCGATGTCTTGTGCAGTCACGTTTTTGCCATCTTCATGGCGCAGTAAATTTTCTAATAAAATTTTAAGCGAAAACGGTAATCTTCTTGCTCTATCGCTTAAAGCTGGAAGTGAGTGAATATGGACCTGACGCTCGCCGACGGTAAGCTGAGTCAGGGTGTTATATGAATTATTCATGCTTGACCCTTTCCTTATACCAACTGCACTTAAGATTTGCTCTATATAAGAGGGAAGTAGAGCATCCAATTAAGTGAATTGGTTTGTTCTAAAAATGCAAAACAAGGTGCATAGAATGTACCAGTTGCAGACTTGCCGTTTTTTTGTACTGCTATAGTCCTAGTGTTGATTGGGGACTTTTTCAAGGGGGAAGTGCACTTTCGCGAGGCATCAGTGCACTAAAAAGGTGAGCATTTTTGTAATTAAATACGTCAGCGTCTGGGATTGCTAGCCGAAGGAGATGGGTTTTCGGCCTGTATTTTTGTCCACTTGTGTGTAAGATTTTCCTGACTTTTGTCGTTTTTTCTTACTCGGCATTGGTGCCGTTTCGGCGCGTGGAGTGGCGACTGCTCGCGGTTGCGGCGTTGCATCAGGTGCTAAGGTTAAATGAAATTCATCACCATCAAAATGCAGAATATCGCCTGAATAAATCTTTTTACGTTTTTGCGTACATATTTCATCGTTGACTGCTACATAACCTTCAGTGATCAATAACTTAGCATGTCCGCCAGTTTCTGCTAAGTCGAGCACTTTCAAAAGGTTACACAATTCTATCGGCTCTTCTTCGAGCTCAATTTCAATAAACCCATCTTGCATTTTTATAACCTCAACATGCCGTATTTACCTAACACAGCCAGTGTCTTATTGCCTTATACGACAGTATATAAAATTACTGCGGTGAATGACGAAACTTTTTCGTTAAATCCGGGGTCTTTAACATTATTGAAGCATTTGGTGTGTATCTTGCAGGCCGACCACGCGATTTGTTTTTATCAGTATTTTTTGGAGGCAACGATGGGTATTCGCACAGCATTAAGAAAAGAGCTTATGAACGTTGATAAGACAGATCTAATGACCGCGGATGATGTACGTCACTATGTCAATGAGTCTCTCACGCAAGCCAAGGATAAGCTCTCTGTCATCTCTCGATTTAATGAGCATCATAGCCAGGTGCAAGCCGGGCTGCCAAGTCAGGAGCGGCATCTACGTCATCAACAGCATCGATTGTTTAAAGATATTCTCTACCCAAAAGCGTCTGTTGAAAATTGGTTGTCTAGGTGTTAATTTGAAGTATTAATAAGACTGAGGTTGAAGTGTACTTCCCTGATTAGGTGCATTTCAAACTGAGGCGTAACACCAAGGATGACAATGCAACGTATTTTCGCAATTGCTACTTTATTATTGAGTGGCTGCAGCACCCAAACCCTACATATCTTTGAATCCGGTCTTGATGAAGGTACTAGAGCTAACTTAGTTCAAGCGCTAGAAAGGCGAGATATTCATTATCGTTTTACCGAGCTTCCCGTACCGCTACAATATGAGAGCGCACAATTAAATATTCCACCGATGACTTCAGGCGACAAGTGGCTTAGGGATATCGAATATGTGGTGAAAAAGATTGGTTTTGATACGCTGACAATTTCAGAATTTAATATGGAAGGGCACCGTTATACTCCGAATAACGCGGGGTTGTATCTGGTGCAAAACAGAGCTGCTCAAGCATTGCCAGATCTATTGTTTGCCCACCAATGTAAAGATGATTCTATCCAATTGCAGCTGAAACCCAATGGTCATTGGCAGCAGGTTGGCACTGAGTATCGGGGGCGTTGGATCTATAAAAGTAATTCTCTTACGCTCACGTGGCATGAGAAATCCGAGCAGCACCGCTACCAGCAAGTGTATGCTGAGCGCGAACATACAGTGCAGACATTACAGGGGCCCAAGCCTGCAAAAACATTTACCCGCCAGCAGCTTTTCGATGGACCAGTGCCTGTATTTAACTGTGACTTACAAGTGATCTTTGCTGAGTGAGTTGATAACTCGCTGGGCTCGTGACACTTGCTGCAGGCCGAGTTTCACCAGTTTCGTGGCGGGGGCAAACGGAGCCGGAGCCGTTTGTGAGCTCTGAATCACAGGATATTCATGAAGCAAATTAGCATACATGGACTGAGTACTCGGTTTCAGCAAGAAATCAATAAATAGCTCGGCATTGTGTACATTGGGTGAGTGCTTTGCTATCGCAACCGTGGTGGTAGAAATAGGCGTTTTTCCCGAGTGCATTTTCAGAAAGTGGATCTCTAGCTGTTCGGCAAGTGCCTTATCGCGCTTATTTTCGGAGTGCTGCATCATGCTCCAGTAATAGTGATTCGCCAGCGCAAATTCACATTGACCTTGTGCAAGCGCTCGCAGTTGATCTCTATCTCCTCCCACTGGGCGTTTTGCTAATAGCGTATTAGCGTGGTTGAGCCATGAGGAGTCATTGCTATTTGAAGAAGCATAGAGGCTCGATGCTAACGTCAAGTTATAACTATGAGACCACTGGCGAATGCAAAACTTACCCTGATAAAGCGCTTTATCTAAATCCGAAAAGTGCTCGGGCAAGGGTGTAGAAACGCCTTTTTTACGGAATAATGCGCGTGTCCTTATCGAAACACTGATCCACCGCTTATCATCATCCTTGAGTTCATGATTTACTGCTTGCCAATTTGTGATCTTGTCGATAGGACGCAGTAGTGTTTTGTAATCATGCAACTGAATTAGATCGGAGGTGAGCAACACATCGGCCTTTGAGTCGGCGCCATCGCTTTTGAGACGCTCAAGCAGTTGTGCTGATTTACCATTTACTAGGTTTACGGTGATCCCAGTCTCTTTTTCAAATGCCTGGAGGACAGGTTGAATTAATTCATATTTTCTAAATGAATAGACGTTTACTTGCGAGGTGTGGGGCTGCTTTGCAACCGCTTGACCAAAATGTACCCAAAAGAGCAAAAAAAGGAAAAGTTTACTTTTATTCATTGCAAATAAGAATTATTATCGAATGGGTGTAGCATACAATGTTCGATGAAGATGTCCAGAATTAAACGACGCGTTTTTACAAATGCCATTCTCCAGAGTACTCAACAGGTTTTTAAGCGAAGGCTTCCTGTGCTGGGGTTCATCTTGCTGTTCGCCTGTTTGATATATGTTGGCTTGATAGCGAATGTTTACTACCAAAACCAATCAGAAAGCAAAAGTGCGCAGGAGTTGACACGATTAGAATACTTACTGGATAGTAAGTTGCAACACGTTGCTCACCTACTGTATTCGATAGACGCCTACCTCAATACCCATCAAGATGCAGACTTTTATGAGATAGCGCAATCACAGCTTACCACGGCGAACTTAGGGTTGAGTATGGAAACATACGCAGTGGTTTCACCTGATCAATTCTCCATATTAGAGAAAGTGCAGCGAGAAAGAGGCTATTTTGACTTTAAAATTAGAGGCAATCTAGATAAACAGGCTAACCAATGGTTGGTGGTTACGCGTGCTGCACCTGTGTCTGAAGTTGGTCAGACCGTCGGGCAGGCGGAGGTGCTTGAGAGAGATATTTTTGCAGAGCGGGATGAGAATGACTTAACGACCTATGTCTGGCCAAATAGGCAAAAACTCAGTGTATTGATTGAGCAACCGCGTTTTGGAGAGTTTAAAACGCTACTGGGATTAAGTTTTGAGTTACCTTTTTTATTGGATTCATTATTTGGCCAATTATATCAGCAGCGCAAACAACACTTATTGGTCTCTTCAAAAAAAGAAATTATTTATAGCTCCGATTGGCAGAAGCGCTTCGACCTTCAGAGTTTAACGCCAAGTGCGGTGCACACCATTAATTTTTATGGTTTGCCCATTACCATGCAGTTGTATGATGAGGCGTGTTTACATCCAAGTTGGTTAAATAACCATAGCGTACTGATTGTACTCTTTTTAGGTATTCTGGCCGCCTGTATTTTATTGGTGTGGCTCCAGCTAAGACAACTGAAAAATCGCAATGACACCGTCAATAATTTAGTTGTTGAAAGAACTAAAAGCCTAGAGGTGTCTAAGCACAGGTTACAAGTCGAATCTAATAAACGGTTAGGGGCTTTGCAGCAACAGGTCGCTGCAGAGCGTAAATATAAAAGTTTATTCGTTAATAGCCATGAAGGCTTATTTGTACTAGACCGCCGGGGCTACATCATTGACTCCAACCCCGCTTTCAATGCGTTACTTTTTGGTGGGCGTATTCCTTCGCCAAACACAGACTTTAGTGCACTTATGCAAGACTCTGAGTGTCATGAGCAGTGGAACCAGATTGTTGCCACTAAGCAAGCTCACCAAGAAATGGAGTGGTTAGCAAAAGCAGAATCAGGAGAGCATATCTGGCTTAGACATTCTGGGCATTGGCTGTATCAACCGGATAGTTGTCTGTATGAGGGGAGAGTGACGGACATTACTCAGGCTAAACTGTTCCAAGAACAATTGCGATATAAAGCGCAACATGACAGCTTGACCGATCTGCTAAATCGTCAGAGCTTCGTGTCTTTGGTTGATAAGCTCCGTGAGCGAAAACGCGCCAAGTTTACTTTGCTATATATTGACTTAGACCGCTTTAAGCTAATAAACGATACCTTAGGCCATCAAGCCGGCGATAAGCTACTTATCGAATTTGCAACAAGAATGCGTATGCTGCTTAGTAGCTATGCCGATATTGCTCGGCTTGGCGGTGATGAATTCGCCGTCCTTATTTACGATGAGCATCTACATGAACCAATTGAGGGGGTGCTTGAAGATATTCTTGCGCGGATCCGAGCGCCATTTCTGTATCAGGGTAACAGCCACTGTGTTAGTGGTAGCGTTGGCGTACGCCACTTTACCGTTCCGTGTCTACATTGCGATGCTGAGAAGCTACTACATGATGCCGATATTGCAATGTATGAGGCAAAGAAGCGAGGCAAGAACACTTATCATATATTCACTAATGCTATCGCATGCGAAGCAGGTCGAAAGATCCAGATTGAGCAAGCGCTACAGGCAATAGTCATGTCTCGCGAACTAAGCCTGAATTTGCAGCCCGTTTATTGTCAAAAAGGGCAGAATTTAAAAGGGTTCGAAGCGCTACTACGCTGGAATAGCCCAACACTTGGAGAAGTAAGTCCTGCGGAATTTATTCCCATCGCAGAACAATGCGCGAAGATTTCAGAGCTTGGTCGCTGGGTATTTGATCAGGCGCTCAATTTTATCAATGCCGTAGGAGACAGCACCCTTTTTGTTGCTGTTAATGTTTCTCCGTTGCAACTCCAGTCGCAGGAATTTATCGATTGGTTAGTGTCTCGCTGTGAGGACGAAAATGTTGCGATGAAACAAATTAAGCTTGAGTTGACAGAATCCGCCATGATGGCAGAGGAAAACATGCTTATAGGGCCGCTGGAACAACTTCATCAAGCGGGATTTGGCATCTATATTGATGACTTTGGCACAGGTTATAGCAGCCTTGCCCGGCTCAATCATCTTCCCGTGGATGGCATTAAAATAGATAGGGCTTTTATGTCCGGCATTGAGCTGGGCGGTAAGGCGACGCAACTCATTGAAGCGATTTGTGCGATTGCGCACAGCTTTAACCTTGTCGTGACAGCCGAGGGTATTGAAACGGCAGCGCAGCTTGATACGTTATCAAGGCTTTATTGTCATCAAACGCAAGGCTATTTTATGTCGAAGCCGCTGGTTGTGGCAGAAGCTAAACACCTCGCTTTGCCGAACAAAAAAGTGCATCAGTTATTTGCCTAGTTAACCTGAGGTTTGGATAACAAAGTGACATCTCATTAGGTGATAGAAATAATGGCTGAAAAAGTGAAAATACCTATTGACCTTAACATGGGTTGAGGTTTTAACCTGCCTCCATCAACTTTAGGAGTCAGTCATGGAATTAGAAGCGAATATCAATCAATATCTTAGCAGCTTATCGTTACAGCACTTTGCTGGGGTTGAGCTGGTCACCGAGTTACAACAAAAACACCTTTCTCGCTACGCCTTCTCAAGTATTAATGCCATGTATGGTGAGCGTCTGTTGCTTGACCCATTACCACTATTTAGCCGTTTAGTGACCAACAAACAAGGTGGCTACTGCTTTGAGCATAACAAGGTGGCATTTTTAGCGCTGCAACAGCTTGGGTTTACAGTAAGGCCGGTTCTTGCGAGAGTAATGCTAAATGGTAGCTCCTCCAATCCTCGTTCTCACCGGATGACATTGCTTAATTTGGATGGTGAGCAGTACTTGGTTGATGTAGGCTTTGGAGTGAAGTCGCCTCGTGTACCGATTAACATCAATCAGGCCTTAACTATCCAAGGTCGGCAGACTTATCAAGTACAAAAAACAGCAGACACAGTCAAAGTGACTCTGTTAGAGGAAGGAGAAGCACCGCTCACTTTATATCATGTCGATCTTGCTGAAGTGTTCGAATCCGATTGTGAAGTGGCACACTTTTATTCCCATCAACATCCCGAAGCGGCGTTTGTGAATAACTTAGTGGTCTCTCGAATTACAGATTGCCACCGTTATTTACTGCGTAATCAGAGTTATTTCGAATGGCATGAATGTGATGGCAGTGTTACTGAAACTAAAGTGGAGAGCTTTGCTCAGCTAGAGCAGTTAGTAAAAGAGACATTTTTGCTTGAAACGCCAAGAGCAGTTTTAAAAAGCGTATACGATAAAGTCCTAACTCGCGCCGCAAATAAACCAGTCGAACGTTAATTCGACTGGTTGTACGTGAATTAGTTTACGGTATTACCACCTTCTAGCTTAGTCTTCCAACCTAGAAACCACAAAATAGGGGTTAAGATACTCGGCTTTTTGATTGTAGCGCAGAGGCTCTCCATTCACTTGGTTGACCTTTGCCCCTGCGATACTTGCCACCGCGTGTCCTGCTCCGGTATCCCACTCTGAAGTTGGGCCAAGACGAGGGTAAACATCGGCTTTACTTTCGGCCACTAAGCATAACTTAAGTGAACTGCCTTTAGGCACCATGTCGACTTGCTCGAAGCGGGTAAGGTACTCGGCTAAATCTGGTGAAGGGTGTGAGCGCGAGCCAACTACTTTGATTAAACCCTGATTGGGCTTGGTGGTGACTTTGAGCTCTATGCGAGCTTCACCCGTTTGCTTGAACGCGCCAATACTTTTTTCTGCAAGGTAGCTTTCATTAAGTGCTGGAGCATGAACAACACCAAGAATGGGTTCACCGTTATTAATAAGTGCAATATTTACCGTAAATTCGCCATTTTTCTTGATGAATTCCTTGGTGCCATCAATGGGGTCAACCAGCCAATACTCTTGCCATTGTTGGCGCTCTTGCCAATCTATTCCTGCGCTTTCTTCGCTTAATATCGGCATTTCGGGAGTGAGGGTTTTAAGGCCTGCAACAATAATTTGATGTGCAGCGAGATCTGCCTCAGTGACGGGACTTTCATCTTCTTTATATTCAACATTAAAGTCCTTGGCATAAATCTCCATAATCGCTTCACCAGCGCGAATACTCAGATTTAATACTTCTTCCAGCAGATCCGTATGATTCATGACTTACCCTATTAAATTTTTTGACAGTAGATAGTGTATTAGCTGCTGGACAGATTCTTCCAGCGACTGCTCGGAAGTATTTAAACATATTTCTGGACTAATTGGGGGCTCATACGCCGAATCTATGCCAGTAAAATGTTTTATTTCTCCAGCACGCGCTTTTTTATACAAACCTTTAGGGTCTCGTTGCTCGCAAACTGCAAGCGGCGTATCTAGATATACTTCAATAAACTCGCCGCTTGCGACTAAGTTACGCACCATGTCTCGTTCTGCTTGAAAAGGAGAGATAAAAGCGGTGAGTACCATTAGTCCCGCATCGACCATGAGTTTGCTGAGTTCACCCACTCGACGAATGTTTTCGACGCGGTCTTCATCGCTGAACCCTAAGTCTTTACACAGTCCATGCCTGACATTATCCCCATCAAGGAGGTAGGTATGTATGCCTTTTGCTTGCAGTGCATGCTCAAGTGCATTGGCTACGGTGCTTTTACCTGAGCCTGAAAAGCCTGTAAACCAAAGCACGCAAGGCTTATGACCTTTTAATTCGCTACGTTTTGTTTTATCTACGGCATAGTTATGCCAAACAATATTTTCGTCCATACTTTGCTCTATTGAAATGGAAAGACAAATGGAATAACAGTCAGTACCGTCGCTGAATAAATCAACGACAAGGGCAGTCCCATGGTGACGTAATCACGAATTCGATAGTTGCCTGCGCTATACACCATGAGGTTAGTTTGATAGCCAAAAGGTGAGATAAAGCTCGCGGATGCACCAAAGGCTACCGCCATTACAAATGGTAATGGACTTACATCAAAGCCACTCGCCAGCGCATAAGCTACTGGGAATGAAAGTGCTGCCGCGGCATTGTTAGTGATGAGCTCGGTAAATATCACAGTCATCACAAAAATGGCGATAAATGCGCCGTAAGGACCAAAATCCCCTAACAACCACAATAAGCTCGAGGAAATCTCTGCCGCTAGTCCGGTTTCAATCATTAACTTAGCCAGCCCTATCGCACTGCCAACAATAGCGACAAGCTCAATAGGAAAGCGACGTTTCATCTCAGGGACTTTGATTGTACCGAGCACCACAAGGGCGGCGAGTAACACAATTAACCCTTTGACCAACGGTACAACCCCAAAGATGCTAAGGCCAACCACTGTCGCAAAACTTGCAAGTACGGTGTTGGACTTATTACGAGATAGATGTGTTTGTAAATCTAGGCCCGAGATATACACAAATTCGCGTTTGAGATTGGGGAGTGCATAAAAATCGCTGCTTGGTGCTAGTATTAAAGAGTCGCCCGCTTGTAATTCGACCTGACCGATCCCACCTTGTAGGCGGTCATGACCACGACGGATCGCAATAATAGCGGCATGAAACTGCTCCCTAAAACGGATCTCTTTAATGGTTTTTCCAAGAAAACGGGAAGACTGACTGACGACCACTTCCACTAAGTGCTCAACGTCTTTCTCGTGCTTATCATGGACTATCTTTAATCCATCGAAACGCTGTAACAGTGGCACTGAGTTGATGTCGCCCACAAATAGCAGAACATCACCAGCAAGAATTTCTTGTTGTGGCGTTACGGCGCAGATCCGTCGTTCACCACGAATGATTTCAGCAAGGAATAAGTCTTTGAGGTCGCGCAGGCCGTTTTCTTCAACCGTGCGACCAACTAGTTTGGAGCTTGGCTCAACTTTCCCTTCTAAATAAAACGGCACGACCTCATCATTATTTTTGCCGTTGTCGGGCAAATATTTGAGCATAACCGTGATGGTCAATAAACCAACACTCAGGACGGCGAGACCAACTAAGGTAAAGTCAAAAAAGCCCAGCGGCGCCATCCCTGCTTCTACGGCAAAGCCATTAACAATAAGATTGGTAGAAGTACCTATCAGCGTTAACGTACCACCTAAAATAGCGGTATAAGAAAGCGGTAATAGCAGCTTAGAAGGCGCATGTGTTTTGCTCTCTTTAACGGTGGTGATCAGCGAAGCAACCACCGCCGTGTTATTGGTAAAAGAAGACAAAAAGGCAGTGGATAAACCCAGTTTAATCACCGCTTTTGCGAGACTACCTTGCGCCATTGAGTGGGCGAGTTTTTTGACTAAGGTTGTTTTTTCAATCGCAATAGAAACTAGAATAAGTAGCACAAGCGTGATTAAAGACGGGTTTGCATAATTCACCAACATCGATTCAAGATCGATAAGGCCAGTCAAATAACTGGTGGCGATTGCGCCTGTGAATAGCCATGCAGCGTTAATGCGTGTGGCAAAAAGACACACGACTAACGCTAGCATAATGCCTGTTAAAATGACTTGTTCCATAATGACGTCATACCTCGACTAACAGGCCAAATTGCATTATTTTAGCTTCGAAATATCAAGCGCTTGCCAATGAGGGAAGTGCTTGCGAACTAATGCATTAAACTCAATCTCAAATTCACTAAACTGACTTGAGGACGTTGCTGTTGCTGCTTCAACCGTTTCCACCATACCCGCACCTATGGTTAGGTTTGATAGGCGATCAATTAAGATAAACGAGCCAGTTTCACGATTATTTAAATACTCATCCGCAACGACATTTTCTGTCAGCTCGATGGTCACGATAGCAATTTCATTTAATGACAATGAATCGGCTTGACCGTGCTCAAGTGTATTCACATCAATAGTATGCTCGATATTTTTCACGATTGCCGCGGTTTTCTTGCTACCCAATTTAAGGTTATAACTTTTACCCAATTGTAGTGGTGTTTCGTGCATCCATACCAGCTTAGCAGTGATCTGATTCGTCACCTGAGCAGTCGACTCTGCAGGCACAATCACATCGCCACGACTCACATCGACTTCATCTGCTAGGGTGATAGTGAATGCTTGTCCGGTTTCCACTTGGGTTAGATTGCCATCAAAAGTCACGAGTTCTTTAATGGTTGAAGTCTTACCTGATGGCAATACTTTAACCGCTTGGCCAACGCTTAAGCTACCAGAGGTTAATGTGCCTTGGAAACCACGAAAATCTAGGTTAGGACGCACAACATATTGCACCGGGAAGCGCGCTTCAAAACCATGGTTAGGCTCTGCTGCTGGAGAATCTTCCAGCAGTTCCAGCAATGGTTTGTCTTGATAATAAGGCGTTTTTTCTGAGCGGTTTACAACATTGTCGCCTTTAAGTGCTGACATTGGCACAAAGCGAATATCTTGTACATTCAGTTGCTCAGCAAACTTCAAGTAGTCGGCCTTTATGCGCTCAAATACGGCCTCATCAAAGTCAACAATATCCATCTTGTTTATCGCGACAACGAACTGTTTGATACCCAGTGAATCACAGATAAAGCTATGGCGTTTAGTCTGAACTTGTACACCATAACGGGCATCGACAAGGATAATCGCCAAATCGCTGGTCGAAGCACCTGTAACCATATTACGTGTGTATTGCTCGTGTCCCGGCGTATCGGCAATAATAAATTTACGCTTCGCAGTTGAGAAATAGCGGTAAGCCACATCAATGGTAATGCCTTGCTCACGCTCTGCCTGTAAGCCATCAACAAGTAACGCTAAATCTAGATCTTCACCCGCATTGCCGACTTTTTCATTGTCTTTGTGTAGTGCAGCTAATTGGTCTTCATAGATTTGATGGCTATCGTGCAGGAGACGGCCGATCAGCGTTGATTTACCGTCATCTACGCTGCCGCAGGTCATCATACGCAACAAGCTCTTGTCTTGCTGACGCGCTAAGTAGGTTTCAATGCCTAATTCTTTCACTTCATTTGCTGTTGACATTAGAAATACCCCTCGCGCTTTTTCTTCTCCATTGATCCTGATGAATCATGATCAATCACTCGTCCTTCACGTTCTGACGACGTAGATAACAACATTTCTTCGATAATTCCAGTGAGCGTATCGGCTTCTGATTCAACTGCACCCGTTAGTGGGTAACAGCCAAGCGTTCTGAAGCGTACTGATTTCATTTCTGGCACTTCACCTTCAGCAAGTGGCATGCGGTCGTCATCGACCATAATTAACGTCCCGTTACGCTCAACAACCGGTCTTGGCTTCGAGAGGTAAAGTGGCACTATCTCAATACCTTCTTGGTAGATATATTGCCAAATATCGAGCTCTGTCCAGTTTGATAATGGGAAAACACGAATGCTTTCGCCAGGGTTCACTTGACCGTTATACGTATTCCATAACTCCGGACGTTGGTTTTTAGGATCCCAGCGGTGGTGCTTATCTCTAAATGAATAAACCCGTTCTTTTGCGCGAGATTTTTCTTCATCACGGCGGGCACCACCAAAGGCCGCATCAAAGCCATATTGATCTAGCGCTTGCTTCAGGCCTTGTGTTTTCATGATATCAGTATGCTTAGATGAACCATGAACAAATGGACTGATGTTCATCTCTAGTCCTTCTGGGTTTTTGTGCACAAGCAGTTCAAACCCGTACTCTTTTGCTAATCTATCGCGAAACTCGATCATTTCTCTAAATTTCCAATTGGTATCAACGTGGAGTAGAGGAAAAGGAATTTTCGCTGGGTAGAAAGCCTTACGAGCAAGGTGAAGCAGTACCGACGAGTCTTTACCTATCGAATACAGCATTACCGGGTTTTCAAACTCTGCGGCAACCTCTCGGATGATCTTTATGCTCTCAGCTTCGAGTTGCTGGAGATGGGTTAAAGCCATGATTAATGTCCTACTTATAAATTTAACTATCTTGTACTTTAATTACGCGACTTGCGTAATGGGTTGAGCAAAGCTACTGATTTGATTGTTCTTATTAAACCAAGCTAATTGCTCATGTAATGCTGCTACTTCACCAATAATCAATAGTGCTGGCGACTGAATATCATGCGCAGTAATAGTCTGTGCAAGTTGATCTAATTGTGTTCTTACGACACGCTGAGATTTGCGCGTGCCATTTTCAACAATTGCCACAGGTGTATTCGGCGAGCGACCATGAGCGAGTAATTGCGCCTGAATATGCGGCGATTTAATCACTCCCATGTATACGGCAAGCGTTTGATTCGTCTTAGCTAAGCCTTCCCAGTCGAGTTCCTGTCCATCCTGCTTACAATGTCCCGTAACGAATTGAATGGCTTGAGCATGATCTCTATGAGTTAGTGGAATACCAGCGTATGCGCTACATCCTGCAGCAGCAGTAATACCAGGAACAATTTGATATTTCACGTTATTTTCGGCCAATACTTGCACTTCTTCGCCACCGCGACCGTAAATAAATGGGTCGCCGCCTTTTATTCTACAAACCTTTTTACCTTGTTTGGCTAAATCAACCAAAATCTCGTTGGTTTGTTCTTGTTTAACACTATGATTACCGGCTTTTTTGCCCACGCAGATTAAATCAGCGTCACGACGTACAAGATCCATGATTTCGTCAGATACCAGATAATCATACACTACCACATCGGCTTGTTGCATTAGTTGTAATGCCTTAAGTGTCAGTAGCTCTGGGTCGCCAGGGCCGGCACCGACGACATAAACCTCGCCTTCAGGGGAGGGAGTGCTTTTTAGCATGGCTTCAAGTTGAATTTGTGCATTTTCATTGTTACCAGCTTGTACTTCACTTACCACATTTGAATCAAAGACAGATTCCCAAAACTGTCGGCGGTCAGCAAAGTGTTTAAAGCGCGCTTTCACTTTATGTCTGAATTGACCAACAAGCGTTGCCAGCGGACCAATATGCTGTGGAATAAGGGTTTCTAACTTCTCTCGTAATCGTCTTGCAAGGACGGGCGCAGTTCCAGCACTAGATATGGCAATCGTTATAGGGTTTCTATCCACGATTGAAGGAAAAATAAAATTACACTTTGGTTGGTCATCGACTACGTTAACGAAAAGGTTGCGCGCTTCAGCAAGCTCTGCCACTTCTGCATTTACGGCTTCAATATCCGTTGCCGCAACGACTAACATGGTATTGTCTAGGTCTGATGCATCAAATGGCTTATGTCGAAGTGCAACGCTTGCATCCGCTGCTAGTGATAAAAGCTCAGTGCAAAACTCAGGTGAAACCAAAGTGACTGCTGCATTGGCTTTTAAAAAGGCGCGGCACTTTCTCAGCGCAACCTCACCACCACCTACAATCAATACAGGTTTATTTTCTAGTTTGGTAAAAATTGGCAAGTATTGCACGATAACCTCTGCTAAACATCACGACGGTTGATATCAATATTGATTGATATCGGTAATAGAGCGCAGCATATAGAGTTGCAAATGTGGGAAAAAATAATTTAAACCGACTCAATATAACCAAAAGTTATAAAGAAAGTGGGTAAATCTAATTTTCTATTTATTTCATTGGGTTAGCTTAAGTTTTTGCTGTGATTTGACGATTATAGTGTTTGGTTATGAGATATTCATTTAATGAACAATAGTAAAAACCGTATCCGACAGGTAATTGTATGCGGACATTTGTCCTATTGCTGGTGCTGCTGTATGCATTTAACTAGGGTCTGTTGACCTTTGCTGCAAAAACAAACTTGAAAGATGAACAGGCCCTCGGCTTATTACATAGAATGAAAAGGAACACGGTAATGACTTTACAATCTGATGCTCGGTTGTCGCTGAGTTTAATGGATTTGACCTCTTTGAAAGAGGACGATACGCCGGCAAGTATTCTCGCGTTATTGAATAGCATTAACCCTGATATTGGACTACCAGCGGCTATTTGTGTGTATCCGCAGTTTGTGACGTTAGTAAAAGAAGAGTTGGAAAAGCGTGAGTGGTCGCAGATAAAAGTAGCAACGGTGACCAACTTCCCATCTGGAGAGCAAAAGCTCCAGCAGGTCGTTGCACAAACTCATTCAGCAATCGCAGATGGTGCTGACGAAATTGATCTCGTGCTTCCTTATCAGCAGCTGATGGCGGGTGACCCAGATACACCTTGGCAATATGTCCATTCAAGCAAGCTTGCTTGTCAAGGTAAAGCAAAGCTCAAGGTCATCATCGAAAGTGGCGTATTGGCTAAGCCAAAGCTCATTGCGGAAGCCGCGCAGCTTGCCATTATGGCGGGCGCGGACTTTGTTAAAACAAGTACAGGAAAGGTTGCTGTCAATGCTACACCTGAAGCGGCTGAAGTTATCCTTAAGACAATCAAAAGCAGTGGTAAATCGGTTGGATTTAAAGCGGCCGGTGGAGTAAAGTCAGTAGTAGAAGCGCAACGATATTTACGATTGGCCGAAGAAATTATGGGGGCCGAGTGGCTCAATGCCAAGAATTTTAGATTCGGTGCTTCAAGCCTATTGAGTGATGTAGCAGTGGTTGTGAATGGACAGAGCGAGTGAAGCAGAAAAGATAAAACTTGAGCATGACGCGGCTAAACTGTTTTTACGCAGTTATGAAAAGCAGTTTGCAGTGCATATGCGCCATATTTGGCACAATGAGCCCAATAAACCGGACGTCAGTTGTTATCAAGGAAAAACACAGCTCGATATAGAAATAGCCCATTTTTATGCCAGTGAGAAAGAAGCGATGGCTGTGCTTGGGCGTCCGCTGTCTCTCTCCACGCAAAGAGAGCTGGCAGCAATGAGTCAAGCCGCTGACTCCGATCAACTGAGTATCGGTTTACAGCGGTTGCTCAATCAAAAAGCCAAAAAACACTATGATTCACAACGCGTTTGGTTGTTAATTCGAAATGCTAGCCCCATTTATCATCTTGACGATTTTAAGCGCTTAAAAGCCACTTGGGAGATCCCTGATTGTCACCCATTTGAACAAGTTTGGGTGCTTTGTGATTTTTATCACGGAGATTTATTGCGTCTTTTCTGAAGACGTCGCAAAACTAAGTTTAGATTAAATGTTACTTTGCATATCTTTTACACTTGTTTTCGTTTGCTTCGTCAGTATAATGGGCATCCACTTTGCAGGGGCGTAGTTCCAATTGGTAGAACAGCGGTCTCCAAAACCGATGGTTGCGGGTTCGAGTCCTGCCGCCCCTGCCAATTCAGCAACAAGTCCACATTTAAAATAACGTGACCCAAAACCACTTAAGTCGCTTATTTGTAAATTTGGATTGAATGGATTTACCCTGTTCTATGCAGGGTTGTTGTGTCTGTATTTAAGGTAAAATTGATTATGAGCACTAATGTTGAAAACTCGTCGAGCTCGATGGACACGGTAAAGTGGCTAACTGCTATTGCACTTCTAACTGGTGCCGTAGTTGGTAATTATCTATATGCCGATTTATCTGTTTTAGTACGCGCTGTTGGCGTGGTTGCAGCTATCGCTGCGGCTTTGGGCATTTTGGTAACGACTGAAAAAGGCCGTACCTTTATCGCTTTTGCTAAAGAATCACGTATTGAAGTACGTAAAGTTATCTGGCCAACGCGTCAGGAAGCGACTCACACTACTTTCATCGTGATCATTGCAACGGTGATTATGGCATTAATCCTATGGGGATTAGATGGTATACTTTTCCGTGCAGTAGGCTTTTTAACTGGATTGGAGATCTGATCCCATGTCGGATGAGAACAAAGAAAAGAAATTACGTTGGTACGTGATCCAAGCGTTTTCAGGTTTTGAAAAACGCGTAGCACAAACCATTATCGAGCATATTAAAATCGAAGGGTTAGAAGACCTATTCGGTGAGATCCTTGTGCCGACTGAAGAAGTGGTTGAAATGCGTGCAGGTCAGAAACGTAAATCTGAGCGTAAATTCTTCCCAGGCTATGTATTAGTTCAAATGGTAATGGACGATGCGTCTTGGCACTTGGTGAATAGTACTCCGCGTGTAATGGGCTTTGTTGGTGGTACGTCAGACCGTCCTGCACCAATCAGTCAAAAAGAAGCGGATCGTATTCTTAACCGTCTGCAAGAGAATGCTGAAGCACCGAAACCTGCTACTTTATTTGAGCCGGGTGAAGTGGTTCGTGTTACAGATGGTCCATTTGCTGACTTCAACGGTGTGGTTGAAGAAGTGGATTACGAAAAGAGTCGCCTGAAAGTTTCGGTACTTATTTTCGGTCGTTCAACGCCTGTAGACCTAGAATTTGGTCAGGTTGAGAAAGACAAATAAATTCTAACTTGAAAAAGTTGTCAAAGGCCGCTGATTAATCTATAATCAGCGGCCTTTTTGTTGTACGCAAAAATATGCGGCAAAAAGACTGAATTTTTTAACTGGGAAGCCGTTTGAGTACGCGTCCTCGCGCGCACGAGGCAAAGACCCACAATTGAGGTATTATCATGGCTAAGAAAGTTGAAGCTCTAATCAAGCTACAAGTTGCTGCTGGTATGGCTAACCCTAGTCCTCCAGTAGGTCCTGCACTAGGTCAACACGGTGTAAACATCATGGAATTCTGTAAAGCGTTCAACGCACGTACAGAGTCTATCGAAAAAGGCGCACCTGTTCCTGTTGTTATTTCTGTTTACAGTGACCGTTCTTTCACTTTTGAAATGAAGACTCCACCTGCGGCATACCTTCTTAAGAAGGCTGCTGGTATCAAGTCTGGTTCTGGTCGTCCTAACACTGAAAAAGTTGGTACAGTTACTCGTGCTCAACTTGAAGAGATCGTTGAGACGAAACGTCCAGATCTTACTGCTGCTGATATGGACGCAGCTGTACGCACGATTGCAGGTTCTGCACGTGCAATGGGCTTGAACGTAGAGGAGTAATTGAGAATGGCTAAATTAACTAAGCGTATGCGTACTATCCGCGAGAAAGTGGATGCGACTAAAGAGTACGAAATCAACGAAGCTGTTGCTCTTCTAAAAGAACTTGCTACTGCTAAGTTCGTTGAAAGTGTTGACGTTGCTGTAAACCTAGGTATCGATGCTCGTAAATCTGACCAAAACGTACGTGGTGCAACTGTACTACCTCACGGTACTGGTCGTGATGTACGCGTAGCGGTATTCACTCAAGGTGCAAATGCTGAAGCTGCTAAAGAAGCAGGTGCTGATTTAGTAGGTATGGAAGACCTTGCAGAGCAAGTTAAGAAAGGCGAAATGAACTTTGACGTTGTTGTTGCTTCTCCAGATGCAATGCGCGTTGTTGGTCAACTAGGTCAAATCCTAGGTCCACGTGGTCTTATGCCTAACCCTAAGACAGGTACTGTAACGCCTAACGTTGCAGAAGCTGTTAAGAACGCTAAAGCTGGTCAGGTTCGTTACCGTAACGATAAGAACGGTATCATCCACACTACTATCGGTAAAGTAGACTTTGACGCTAACCAACTTCAAGAAAACCTTGAAGCGCTAATCATCGCGCTTAAGAAGGCTAAGCCTTCTACTGCAAAAGGTACTTTCGTGAAGAAAGTTAGCATCTCTACTACGATGGGTGCTGGTGTTGCTTTAGACCAAGCTACTCTAAATACTCAAGTAGTATAATTTAGAGTTTAGCGTTTACATGGCGTAAAAATTAGACTATAATTTTGCGCCATTTTGTAGAGAAGTGTACTTCTTTACAAAGCAAAGAATTCGGGTTGAAGCGCATAATTTCGAAAATTGTTTCCATCATGGTCTACAATGAATCGATAAATTGCGCTTCCGTCCAAGACCGTAGGTGGCCTCGGCCTTAATCGTCCTACGTAGACGGTGTGAATCCCAGCTAGATTTTCCTAATCTTCTGGCTCTCGCCGTAAAAAGCATCTCTGCTAAAGTTTTTAGCAGGGTAGAGTAGAACTGAAAAACATGTTTGTTTTTCTATAAACCAGGAGTAACACCCATGGCTTTAAATCTTCAAGACAAAAAAGCAATTGTTGCTGAAGTCAACGAAGCTGCCAAAGGTGCTCTTTCAGCAGTTGTTGCTGATTCTCGTGGTGTAACAGTAGGTGCAATCACTGCTCTTCGTAAAGAAGCTCGTGAAGCTGGTGTATGGATGAAAGTTGTTCGTAACACCCTAGCTAGACGTGCGGTTGAAGGCACTGATTACGAATGCCTTAATGAATCACTAGTTGGTCCAAGCCTAATCGCTTTCTCTTCAGAGCACCCTGGTGCTGCTGCGCGTATCTTTGCAGATTTCGCGAAAAAGAACGAAGCATTTGAGCTTAAAACTGCTGCATTCGAAGGCAAAATCGTTGACGTAGATATGCTTGCTAAGCTACCTACTTACGACGAAGCTGTTGCACGCTTAATGAGCGCTATGAAAGAAGCGTCTGCTGGCAAATTGTGTAAAACAATTGAAGCGGTACGTGTACAGAAAGCTGAGCAAGCTGCTTAATTTAAGCAACGCTCCTTTCTTTAATAAATTTTTTGAACCGCATGGGTTCGTAAATAATTAGGAAATTTGAAATGTCTGTAACTAAAGACCAAATCCTTGACGCTATTGCTGAAATGTCAGTAATGGAAGTTGTTGAACTAGTTGAAGCTATGGAAGAGAAGTTCGGTGTAACTGCTGCTGCTGCTGTTGTTGCTGCTGGTCCTGCTGAAGCTGCTGAAGAAAAGACTGAGTTCGACGTAATCCTAGCTGCTGCTGGCGGTAACAAAGTTGCTGCAATCAAAGCGGTACGTGGCGCAACAGGTCTAGGCCTTAAAGAAGCTAAAGCGCTAGTTGAGTCTGCTCCTGCACCTATCAAAGAAGGTGTATCTAAGGAAGAAGCTGAAGCGCTTAAGAAAGATCTTGAAGAAGCTGGTGCTGAAGTTGAGATCAAGTAATCTAGCTCCCGCTAGGTTCGCTGCCTGAGAAATCAGGCAAGGGCTGGTGATTATTTAATCACCGGCCCTTTTGCGCTATAGAGATATACATTTCTATCGTGCATAAATCTTCGAATTTCACTGTAATTTTCAATAACTTAGAAGTTTTTGTTGAAAATCGCAATGGCATTTGAAGTAACACTAATTTGGTAACATTAACGATTTGAATATAGCCTGAATTGTGCTCATTTAAGCCGTTAGTTAAGCAAGTTAGTGTGACAATTTAGATGTTGTTATCATGGCTTAGATGCCAGTGAAGTCTGTTCAATTTTGGACAGGTTGGGTCAAAGATCAGCAAGCTGAGGAACCCCATGGCTTACTCTTATTCTGAAAAGAAACGTATCCGTAAGGATTTTGGTAAACGTCCACAGGTTTTGGACATACCTTTCCTACTGCAAATGCAGTTGGAATCGTTCGATAAGTTCATTGCGCCTGATGCCGATGGCGATACTGGATTGGAAGCTGCTTTCCGTTCTGTATTCCCTATCAAGAGCTACTCGGGCAACTCTGAACTTCAATACGTCAGTTATCGTATTGGCGAGCCAGTATTTGACGTTAAAGAATGTCAAATTCGCGGTGTGACATATTCTGCTCCACTTCGCGTTAAACTACGTCTTGTGCTAATGGACAAAGATGCACCTGGCACAGTCAAAGACATAAAAGAGCAAGAAGTTTACATGGGCGAAATCCCGCTCATGACAGACACCGGTACTTTTGTAATCAATGGTACTGAGCGTGTTATCGTTTCTCAGCTACACCGTTCACCTGGTGTATTCTTTGATAACGACCGTGGTAAATCACACTCATCTGGTAAAGTGTTATATAACGCACGTGTGATCCCTTACCGTGGTTCATGGCTTGACTTTGAATTCGACGTTAAAGATAACCTTTACGTTCGTATTGACCGTCGCCGTAAACTACCAGCATCTATCATCTTACGTGCGCTAGAGTTCACTTCAGAAGAAATCTTGGCACTATTCTTTGAAACGACAAGTTTCGAAGTAAAAGATGGCAAAGTGTTGATGGAACTTGTGCCTTCACGCCTACGTGGTGAAACCGCTGCATTTGATATTAAAGATGCAAACGGTGACGTATTGGTTGAAAAAGGCCGTCGTATTACTGCACGCCACATTAAGAGCATCGAAAAGCAAGGCATCGACACTCTTGAAGTACCGCATGAGTACATCATCGGTCGTGTTGTTGCTAAAAACTATATCGACGAATCAACAGGCGAAGTGATTGCAGAAGCGAACACTGAACTATCACTAGAGCTTATGGCTGAATTGGTGAAAGCGGGTCACTCAAAGATCGATACGCTTTACATCAACGAAGTAGACAGCGGTGCGTACATGTCAGAGACATTACGTGTTGATTCTACTAATAATCGCCTAGAAGCATTGGTAGAAATCTATCGCATGATGCGCCCTGGTGAGCCACCAACAAAAGAAGCTGCAGAAGCGTTATTTGATAACCTATTCTTCTCTGAAGAGCGCTACGACCTTTCAACGGTTGGTCGTATGAAGTTCAATAGCCGTGTTGGTTATGATTCAGACGAAGGTGACGGTACGTTATCTAAAGAAGATATCGTGAGCGTGATGAAGGTATTGATCGACATCCGTAACGGTAAAGGCGATGTTGATGACATCGACCACTTAGGTAACCGTCGTATCCGTTCTGTAGGTGAAATGGCTGAAAACCAATTCCGTGTAGGCCTTGTACGTGTTGAGCGTGCAGTACGTGAGCGTCTAAGTCTTGGTGACCTAGATAACGTTATGCCACAGGATTTGATCAACGCTAAGCCAATCTCTGCAGCAGTAAAAGAATTCTTTGGTTCTTCACAGCTTTCACAGTTTATGGACCAGAACAACCCGCTTTCAGAAGTAACGCACAAGCGTCGTATTTCTGCATTAGGTCCGGGTGGTCTAACTCGTGAGCGTGCTGGCTTCGAAGTACGTGACGTACACGTAACGCACTACGGTCGTGTTTGTCCTATCGAAACGCCTGAAGGTCCAAACATCGGTCTAATCAACTCGCTATCTACTTACGCGCGTACAAACGACTATGGTTTCTTAGAGACTCCATACCGCAAAGTAGTAGACGGTATCGTTACTGACGATGTTGATTACCTATCAGCAATTGAAGAAGGTCAGTTCGTTATCGCACAGGCGAATACAACGCTAACTGATGATAACCAATTTGCTGAAGAATTGATTCCATGTCGTTTTAAAGGTGAATCAACCTTTATGCCAAGCGACAGCATCCAGTATATGGACGTATCTCCACAGCAGGTAATCTCTGTGGCGGCAGCGCTTATCCCATTCCTAGAACACGATGACGCGAACCGCGCATTGATGGGATCGAACATGCAACGTCAAGCTGTACCTACACTACGTGCTGATAAGCCGTTAGTTGGTACTGGTATTGAGCGTACACTAGCGAAAGACTCTGGTGTAACAATCGTTGCTAAGCGTGGCGGTATCGTTAAGTATGCTGATGCAAGCCGTATCGTTGTTAACGTTAATGAAGATGAGCGCATCCAAGGTGAAGCGGGCATCGACATCTATAACTTAACTAAGTACACACGTTCAAACCAAAACACTTGTATCAACCAGAAACCAACTTGTATGGTTGGTGAGCCGGTGGTACGTGGTGACGTGCTTGCTGATGGTCCTTCAACAGACCTAGGTGACTTAGCACTTGGTCAGAACCTACGCGTAGCGTTCATGCCTTGGAATGGTTACAACTTCGAGGATTCAATCCTACTTTCAGAGAATGTTGTAAAAGAAGATCGTCTAACGACTATCCACATTCAAGAGCTTCAGTGTATTGCTCGTGATACTAAGCTTGGTCCAGAAGAAATCACTGCGGATATTCCAAACGTAGGTGAGTCTGCACTAGGTAAGCTTGACGAATCAGGCGTTGTATATATCGGTGCTGAAGTGAAAGGCGGCGACATCCTTGTAGGTAAAGTAACGCCTAAAGGTGAAACGCAGCTAACACCTGAAGAAAAGCTACTACGCGCTATCTTCGGTGAAAAAGCGTCTGACGTTAAAGACAGCTCACTACGTGTACCTAACTCTGTATCTGGTACGGTTATCGACGTACAAGTGTTTACGCGTGACGGTGTTGAAAAAGACAAACGTGCACTTGAAGTTGAAGATATGCAGCTTCGCGAAGCGAAGAAAGACTTCAACGAAGAGTTCAGAATCCTTGAAGGCGGTATCCTGACTCACGCTCGTAACCTACTGATTAAATCAGGTATGAGCGAAGAGCAGCTTGCTGGCTTTAACACTGAGAAGCTACTAACACAAAGCCTTGCTGATGAAGAGCATCAAGCTGAGCTTGAGCAACTAGCTGCACAGTATGACGAGCTTAAAGCTGACTACGATAAGCGTTTCGAAAACAAGCGTCGTAAGATCACTCAAGGTGATGACCTAGCACCTGGCGTACTTAAGATTGTTAAAGTATACCTAGCTGTTAAACGTCGTATCCAACCTGGTGATAAGATGGCGGGTCGTCACGGTAACAAGGGTGTAATCTCAACTATCGTTCCTGTTGAAGACATGCCTTACGATGATAAAGGTCGTACTGTAGATATCGTACTTAACCCGCTGGGTGTACCATCTCGTATGAACATCGGTCAGATCCTAGAAACTCACATGGGTCTAGCTGCTCGTGGTATCGGTGAACGTCTTGAAGAAATGATGAAAGAGCAACGTGAAATTCACGAGCTACGCGAATTCATCAAGAAAGCTTACGAAATCGGTGACTGCCGTCAGAAAGTAGATATTGCTAACTTCTCTGATGATGAAATCCGTCGCTTGGCAGATAACCTTAAAGGTGGTCTTCCAATCGCAACACCAGCATTTGATGGTGCACGTGAAGCTGAAATCAAAGACATGCTAGAGCTTGGTGGTTATCCAAGAAGTGGTCAGGTAACGTTATATGATGGTCGTACTGGTGATGCATTTGAGCGTCAAGTAACAGTAGGCTACATGTACATGCTGAAACTGAACCACCTTGTTGATGACAAGATGCACGCGCGTTCAACAGGTTCTTACAGCCTAGTTACTCAGCAGCCGCTGGGTGGTAAGGCACAGTTCGGTGGTCAGCGTTTCGGTGAGATGGAGGTATGGGCACTAGAAGCATACGGTGCTGCCTACACGCTACAAGAAATGTTGACAGTGAAGTCGGATGACGTTAACGGTCGTACTAAGATGTATAAGAACATCGTAGACGGTAACCACAAGATGGAACCGGGTATGCCTGAGTCGTTCAACGTACTGTTGAAAGAAATCCGCTCGCTAGGTATCAACATCGAGTTGGAAGAAATTTAATCCGACCGCCGCAGTGCGCTGCGGCGTTGCATAACTGCAACCGGACTGAAAAGAATGTAGGGGCAAGCATGGCTTGCCCTCAAGATTAACCTCCGACAGGAGAGCTAAGGTGAAAGACTTACTTAAGTTTCTGAAGCAACAAAATAAGACCGAAGAATTCGATGCAATTCGCATTGGTCTTGCTTCGCCAGACATGGTGCGTTCATGGTCTTACGGTGAAGTAAAGAAACCTGAGACAATCAACTACCGTACTTTCAAGCCTGAGCGTGATGGCTTATTCTGTGCCCGTATCTTCGGCCCAGTAAAAGATTACGAGTGTTTGTGTGGTAAATACAAGCGCTTGAAGCACCGTGGTGTTATCTGTGAAAAGTGTGGCGTTGAAGTAACGCTAACAAAAGTACGTCGTGACCGTATGGGTCACATCGAGCTGGCTAGCCCAGTTGCGCATATTTGGTTCTTGAAATCACTTCCGTCACGTATCGGCCTAATGCTAGATATGACGCTTCGTGATATCGAGCGCGTACTTTATTTCGAATCATTCGTGGTAACTGAGCCAGGTATGACTACGCTTGAGCGCGGTCAACTACTAGGTGAAGAAGAATACCTAGATGCACTTGAAGAGCACGGTGATGAGTTTGAAGCGAAGATGGGTGCAGAAGCTGTACTTGATCTACTTCGTGACCTAGACCTTGGTCAGTTAATCGCTGAAATGCGTGAAGAGTTGCCAACAATCAACTCTGAAACTAAGCGTAAGAAAATCACTAAGCGTCTTAAACTAATGGAAGCGTTCCACCAATCAGGTAACAACCCTGAGTGGATGGTTATGAGTGTGCTACCGGTTCTTCCACCAGATCTACGTCCTCTAGTACCACTAGACGGCGGTCGTTTTGCGACTTCAGATCTGAACGACCTTTATCGTCGTGTGATCAACCGTAACAACCGTTTGAAGCGTCTTCTAGACCTAGCTGCACCAGACATCATCGTACGTAACGAAAAGCGTATGCTTCAAGAAGCGGTTGATGCGCTACTTGATAATGGTCGTCGTGGCCGTGCAATTACAGGTTCTAACAAGCGTCCACTGAAGTCGCTTGCTGACATGATCAAAGGTAAGCAAGGTCGTTTCCGTCAAAACCTTCTAGGTAAGCGTGTTGACTACTCAGGCCGTTCTGTTATCACCGTTGGTCCTACACTGAAACTACATCAGTGTGGTCTACCTAAGAAGATGGCACTTGAGCTATTCAAGCCATTTATCTACGGTAAACTAGAGCGCCGTGGTATGGCGACAACCATCAAAGCTGCGAAGAAGATGGTTGAGCGTGAAGTACCAGAGGTTTGGGACGTACTAGACGAAGTTATCCGTGAGCACCCGGTTTTACTTAACCGTGCGCCAACACTTCACCGTCTAGGTATCCAAGCATTCGAACCTGTACTTATCGAAGGTAAAGCGATCCACCTGCACCCGCTAGTGTGTGCGGCGTATAACGCTGACTTCGATGGTGACCAAATGGCTGTTCACGTACCACTGACGCTTGAAGCGCAGTTGGAAGCGCGTGCATTGATGATGTCTACCAACAACATCCTAGCACCAGCTAACGGTGAGCCAATCATCGTTCCTTCACAGGACGTTGTACTAGGTCTTTACTACATGACTCGCGATCGCATCAACGGTAAAGGTGAAGGCACTGTATTTAAAGATGCTAAAGAAGCTGAAAAAGCATACCGTGTAGGTGCTGCTGAGCTTCACGCTCGTGTTAAAGTGCGTATCACAGAAGTGACTATCGACGAAGAAACACGTGAGCGCGGCACTTTAACTCACCTAGTAGATACGACAGTAGGTCGTGCAATCCTTTCATTGAATATCCCTGAAGGCTTGCCGTTTGAACTGATCAACAAACCACTAGGTAAGAAACAAATTTCTGGTCTTCTTAACGAGTGTTACCGTCGTCTAGGTCTTAAAGATACTGTTATCTTTGCTGACCAAGTGATGTATACCGGTTTCCACTACGCGATGAAGTCAGGTGTTTCTATCGGTATCAATGACATGGTAATCCCACCAACTAAAGGTGAGATCATCGATCGTGCGGAAGCTGAAGTTGCAGAAATCAACCAACAGTTCCAATCAGGTCTTGTAACTGCCGGTGAGAAATACAACAAAGTTATCGATATCTGGTCACGTGTAAACGAAAACCTTTCTCGCGAGATGATGGCTAACCTTTCAAAAGAAACGGTTATCAACGCTGAAGGTAACGAAGAAGAGCAACCGTCATTTAACTCAGTGTTTATGATGGCAGACTCAGGCGCTCGTGGTAGTGCAGCTCAGATCCGTCAGCTAGCGGGTATGCGTGGTCTAATGGCACGTCCAGATGGTTCAATCATCGAAACGCCGATTACAGCGAACTTCCGTGAAGGTCTAAACGTACTACAGTACTTTATCTCGACGCACGGTGCGCGTAAGGGTCTAGCGGATACGGCACTTAAGACAGCGAACTCGGGTTACCTAACTCGTCGTCTAGTAGACGTAGCACAAGATTTGGTTATCAATGAATCAGACTGTGGTACCGAAGAAGGTCTAGTAATGAAGCCGCTAATTGAAGGTGGTGACGTTGTAGAGCCGCTTCGTGAGCGTGTACTAGGTCGTGTTGTTGCTGAAGACGTGGTTAAGCCTGGTACAACAGAAGTACTGGTTGAACGTAACGTAATGATTGACGAAAAACTGTGTGACCTTCTAGAAGAGCACTCAGTAGACGAAGTTAAAGTACGTTCTGTAATCACCTGTCAAAACGACTTTGGTGTGTGTGCACACTGTTATGGTCGTGACTTGGCACGTGGCCACATCATCAACCCTGGTGAAGCAGTTGGTGTAATCGCGGCACAGTCAATCGGTGAGCCGGGTACACAGCTTACGATGCGTACATTCCACATCGGTGGTGCGGCATCACGAGCTTCTGCAGAGAACAGTGTTCAAGTTAAGAACAATGGTAATCTGAAACTTCACAATGCGAAGTTTGTAATCAATGCTGATGGCAAAATCGTTATCACGTCTCGTTCAACTGAGATCACGATAATCGATGAACACGGTCGTGAGAAAGAGCGTTATAAAGTTCCTTACGGTGCAGTATTAACTGTACAAGATGGTGCTGACGTTAAAGGTAACGATATCGTTGCTACTTGGGACCCGCATAGCCACCCAATTATCATTGAACATGAGTCAAAAGTATCGTTCAGCGATATCGATGATTCAAACACTGAAGCACAGACTGATGAATTAACTGGTCTAACACGAGTGGTTGTTAAGGATCTTGCGAAAGTAAACGCGAAAGAGCCTAAACTAATCATTGAGAACGAAGAACGTGGTCTTCAAGAGATCCGTCTGCCTTCATTCACAACGATTGAAATCACAGATGGTGCAACAGTACTACCTGGTTCGGTACTGGCTCGTATTCCACAAGAAGGTTCGAAGACTCGTGACATCACGGGTGGTCTACCTCGAGTTGCTGACCTATTCGAAGCGCGTAAGCCAAAAGATCCTGCAATCCTTGCAGAAATCACAGGTACCGTTAGCTTCGGTAAAGAGACTAAAGGTAAGAAACGTCTTGTGATCACACCGGAAGAGGGTGATGCATACGAAGAGATGATCCCGAAATGGCGTCAGCTTAACGTGTTCGAAGGTGAGCAAGTGGCTAAAGGTGAAGTAATCGCCGATGGTCCAGAGTCTCCGCACGACATCCTACGTCTACGTGGTGTTACTGATGTATCTAACTACATCACTAACGAAGTACAAGAAGTATACCGTCTACAGGGCGTAAAGATTAACGATAAGCACATTGAGACTATCGTTCGTCAGATGCTTCGTAAGTGTATCATCCTTGATGGTGGTGACAGTGAATTCCTAGTAGGCGAGCAAGCTGAAGTTGCACGTGTAAACATCGCTAACCGTGAACTAGAAATGCAAGGTAAGATCCCAGCTAAGTTTGAAATCCAACTAATGGGTATTACTAAAGCGTCACTTGCGACTGAATCGTTTATTTCTGCGGCATCGTTCCAGGAAACAACACGTGTTCTAACCGAAGCTGCGGTTAACGGTAAGAGCGATGAGCTACGTGGTCTGAAAGAAAACGTAATCGTGGGTCGTTTGATCCCAGCGGGTACAGGTTTCGCATACCATGAAGAGCGCATCAACCGTCGTAAGCAAGGTGAAGCAGCTGTTGAAGAGCAAACAGTAAGTGCTGAAGAGGCAACTCAAGCGCTAACAGACGCACTAAACGCTGATTTACTAGGTGGCAACGAGTAATCCTCGCCATTTAGCGAATTAATTGAAAAACCGCTGTGTGAATACAGCGGTTTTTTTATGCCTTTGCAACTCGCTGGTCGAATTGCCATCAAAGCGTCACATCAATATGTATACTGCAACAAAGGTTTTTCAATGCAATCGCTAACTTTTGTTAACTTTCAATAGCTTCTCAGACAAAACCATTCGAATTGCATGCATTTACTTAGCGCTGATGACGACTTTTGGTTGACAGGTTAAACTTTGGTCATTAAAATTCGGCCACCCATTTTAGTCGTTCAAGAAAATTGGATTTGACCTAAATGGTAAGATTTTATTTTTCAGTAGTAATTTATTAATTCAGGAGCTATTTAATGGCAACTATTAACCAGCTAGTGCGTAAGCCACGTCGTAGCAAGGTTACAAAGAGCAACTCTGCTGCTCTTAAAGCTTGTCCACAAAAGCGTGGTGTATGTACTCGTGTATATACAACAACACCTAAGAAACCAAACTCTGCATTACGTAAAGTAGCGCGTGTACGTTTAACTAACGGTTTCGAAGTAACTTCATACATTGGTGGTGAAGGTCACAACCTACAAGAGCACAGTGTAATCCTAATCCGTGGTGGTCGTGTTAAAGACTTACCAGGTGTGCGTTTCCACACTGTTCGTGGTGCACTTGACTGTGCAGGCGTAAACGACCGTAGACAGGCTCGTTCTAAGTACGGTGCAAAACGTCCTAAGGGCTAATGGTTCTCCGTTAGTAAGGCCAAGCACTTAAGTTTTAAATTTTTATATATTGTTTTGGGAATCCGTGTTTAGCACGGACCTGAAGATACCGGAGAAAGAAAATGCCTAGAAGACGCGTAATAGGTCAACGTAAAATTCTTCCAGATCCGAAGTTCGGATCAGAGCTTCTTGCTAAATTCGTTAACGTAGTAATGCTTGACGGCAAGAAATCTACTGCTGAAAAAATCGTATATGGTGCGCTAGACGTGGCTGCTGAAAAATCAGGCAAGTCGCACCTAGAAATCTTTGAATCTGCACTTGATAACGTTCGCCCACAGGTAGAGGTTAAATCTCGCCGTGTTGGTGGTTCAACGTACCAAGTACCAGTTGAAGTACGTCCAGTGCGTCGTAACGCACTAGGTATGCGTTGGTTGGTTGAAGCTGCACGTAAGCGTGGCGAAAAATCAATGGGTCTTCGTCTTGCTCAAGAGATGATCGACGCTGCTGAAAACAAAGGCACTGCGGTTAAGAAACGTGAAGACGTTCACCGTATGGCTGAAGCGAACAAAGCATTCGCTCACTACCGTTGGTAATCTGCTAACACCCTTTAAGAGGATATTATGGCACGGACAACTCCGATTGAGCGCTACCGTAACATTGGTATATGTGCTCACGTAGATGCGGGTAAAACAACTACGACCGAGCGCGTACTTTTCTATACTGGTCTTTCTCATAAGATTGGTGAGGTACACGACGGCGCCGCAACTATGGACTGGATGGAGCAGGAGCAAGAGCGTGGTATCACGATCACTTCTGCTGCAACGACGTGTTTCTGGAAAGGGATGGATGCTCAGTTTGATGAGCATCGTGTAAACATCATCGATACTCCAGGACACGTAGATTTTACTATCGAAGTAGAGCGTTCATTGCGCGTACTTGATGGTGCTGTTGTTGTGTTATGTGCTTCATCAGGTGTGCAACCGCAAACTGAGACCGTTTGGCGTCAGGCAAACAAATACGAAGTACCACGTATGATTTTCGTCAATAAGATGGATCGTACGGGAGCAAACTTCTTGTCTGTTGTTGAACAAGTTAAAAAACGTCTCGGTGCTACACCTGTGCCTATTCAGCTACCAATTGGTGCTGAAGATGAATTTAAAGGTGTTATTGACCTTATCAAGATGAAAGCAATTAACTGGAATGAAGAAGACCAGGGGATGACTTTCAACTATGAAGAGGTCCCTGCAGATCTTCTTGAGCTTGCTGAAGAATGGCGTTCTCATCTAATTGAGAGCGCTGCAGAAGCTTCTGAAGAGCTAATGGAAAAATATCTTGAAGATGGTGAGTTGAGCGAAGAAGAGATTAAATCAGCCCTTCGCCAACGCACATTGGCCAATGAAATTGTGCCAATGACGACAGGTAGTGCATTCAAGAACAAAGGTGTTCAGGCTGTGCTTGACGCTGTGATTGAATTCATGCCTTCGCCTACTGAAGTAAAAGCTATCCAAGGTGTCTTAGATGACGAAACCGAAGATACGCGTGAAGCTGACGATAATGCACCGTTTGCGGCGCTTGCATTTAAGATCGCAACCGATCCATTCGTTGGCACACTTACTTTCTTCCGAGTTTACTCTGGTAAAGTTAGCCAAGGTGATTCGGTACTAAATCCTGTTAAAGGTAAAAAAGAGCGTTTTGGACGTATTGTTCAAATGCACTCAAACTCGCGTGAAGAGATTAAAGAAGTTCATGCGGGTGACATCGCGGCTGCTATCGGTCTGAAAGATGTAACTACTGGTGATACACTTTGTGCTCAAGATGCCCCAATCACGTTAGAACGTATGGAGTTCCCTGAGCCTGTAATCTCGGTCGCAGTAGAACCTAAAACAGTAGCTGACCAAGAAAAAATGGGCGTTGCGCTTGGTAAACTTGCAGCAGAAGATCCTTCATTCCGTGTAGAAACGGACGAAGAATCAGGTCAGACGATTATCTCTGGTATGGGTGAACTTCACTTAGATATCATTGTCGATCGGATGAAGCGTGAGTTTAACGTTGTGTGTAACGTTGGTAAGCCTCAGGTTGCATATCGCGAAACTATCCGAGCTTCTGTTGAAGCTGAAGGTAAGTTTGTGCGTCAATCTGGTGGTCGTGGTCAATATGGTCACGTTTGGTTGAAGCTAGAACCAATGGATGTCTCTGATGATGATGCGCCAATATACGAATTCGTTAACGAAATCGTAGGTGGTACAGTACCAAAAGAGTATATCCCAGCGGTTGATAAAGGTATTCAAGAGCAGATGAAGCAAGGTGTTCTTGCCGGTTATCCGCTATTGGGTGTTAAAGCTACTCTGTTTGATGGCTCGTTCCACGATGTTGACTCAAACGAGATGGCGTTTAAGATCGCAGGTTCGATGGGCTTTAGAAAGGGCGCGCTAGAAGCAAGCCCAGTTCTACTTGAGCCTGTCATGAAAGTAGAAGTAATCACCCCTGAAGAAAACATGGGTGATGTAGTAGGCGACTTAAACCGTCGTCGTGGCATAATTGAAGGCATGGAAGAAGCATTTGGTGGCTCGAAGCAAATTAATGCTCAGGTACCGCTTTCTGAAATGTTTGGTTATGCAACAGACTTACGCTCCGCTACACAAGGGCGCGCATCATACTCTATGGAATTCCTAAAGTATGCTGAAGCGGCCAAAAACGTAGCTGATGCAATAATTGCAGCTCGCGCTGTTAAGTAATTTTAGTTCGGTCCGGTCTTAGGGCTGGACTTTAATTTCTTTATAGGAAATTTGAAAATGGCAAAAGAAAAGTTTGAACGCGTAAAACCGCACGTAAACGTTGGTACTATCGGCCACGTTGACCACGGTAAAACTACACTAACTGCAGCAATCACTAACGTACTTGCAAAAGTATACGGTGGTGAAGCAAAAGACTTCGCATCAATCGATAACGCTCCAGAAGAGCGTGAGCGTGGTATCACAATCTCAACTTCACACGTTGAGTATGACACACCAACTCGTCACTATGCACACGTAGACTGTCCAGGACACGCTGACTATGTTAAAAACATGATCACAGGTGCTGCACAGATGGACGGCGCGATCCTAGTAGTTGCTGCTACTGACGGTCCTATGCCTCAAACACGTGAGCACATCCTACTTTCTCGTCAGGTTGGTGTACCTTACATCATCGTATTCATGAACAAATGTGACATGGTTGACGACGAAGAGCTACTAGAGCTAGTAGAGATGGAAGTTCGT
>NZ_CP024625.1:417500-1130000 GCF_024746855.1 Pseudoalteromonas maricaloris
GTACTCGGTATGAATGCGATGGGGGGACGGAGCAGGCTAGGCAAGCATGGCGTTGGTTGTCCATGTGAAAGGCTGTAGGCTGGTGACTTAGGAAAATCCGGGTTGCTAAGGCTAAGAGTCGAGACGAGCCACTAAGGTGGTGAAGTTGTTGATGCCCTACTTCCAGGAAAAGCCTCTAAGCTTCAGTTCATACTGAATCGTACCCTAAACCGACACAGGTGGTCAGGTAGAGAATACTAAGGCGCTTGAGAGAACTCGGGTGAAGGAACTAGGCAAAATTGTACCGTAACTTCGGGAGAAGGTACGCTCTTGTTTGTGAAGGACTTGCTCTGTAAGCAAACGAGAGCCGCAGTGACCAGGTGGCTGGGACTGTTTATTAAAAACACAGCACTGTGCAAAATCGTAAGATGACGTATACGGTGTGACACCTGCCCGGTGCCGGAAGGTTAATTGATGGGGTTAGCTTAGGCGAAGCTCTTGATCGAAGCCCCGGTAAACGGCGGCCGTAACTATAACGGTCCTAAGGTAGCGAAATTCCTTGTCGGGTAAGTTCCGACCTGCACGAATGGTGTAACCATGGCCACGCTGTCTCCACCCGAGACTCAGTGAAATTGAAATCGCAGTGAAGATGCTGTGTACCCGCGGCTAGACGGAAAGACCCCGTGAACCTTTACTACAGCTTGGCACTGAACATTGACCCTACATGTGTAGGATAGGTGGGAGGCTTTGAAGCAGAGACGCTAGTTTCTGTGGAGCCGACCTTGAAATACCACCCTTGTAGTGTTGATGTTCTAACTTGGGCCCCTGAATCGGGGTTGAGGACAGTGCCTGGTGGGTAGTTTGACTGGGGCGGTCTCCTCCCAAAGAGTAACGGAGGAGCACGAAGGTTTGCTAAGTACGGTCGGACATCGTACGGTTAGTGTAATGGTAGAAGCAAGCTTAACTGCGAGACAGACACGTCGAGCAGGTACGAAAGTAGGTCATAGTGATCCGGTGGTTCTGAATGGAAGGGCCATCGCTCAACGGATAAAAGGTACTCCGGGGATAACAGGCTGATACCGCCCAAGAGTTCATATCGACGGCGGTGTTTGGCACCTCGATGTCGGCTCATCACATCCTGGGGCTGAAGTCGGTCCCAAGGGTATGGCTGTTCGCCATTTAAAGTGGTACGCGAGCTGGGTTTAGAACGTCGTGAGACAGTTCGGTCCCTATCTGCCGTGGGCGTTTGAGAATTGAGAGGGGCTGCTCCTAGTACGAGAGGACCGGAGTGGACGAACCGCTGGTGTTCGGGTTGTGATGCCAATTGCATTGCCCGGTAGCTACGTTCGGAACTGATAACCGCTGAAAGCATCTAAGCGGGAAGCAGGCCTCGAGATGAGTTCTCACTTTGACTTAGAGTCAACTGAAGGGCCGTTGAAGACTACAACGTTGATAGGCGAGATGTGGAAGTGCTGTGAGGCATTAAGCTAACTCGTACTAATTACCCGTGAGGCTTAACCATACAACGCCAAAGTGGTTTATAAGTGACAGAAGTTAATAGACTAAAGTAGACAAAAGAATTTAATAGCTTTTTCCGGATTTACATTGATGAGGGAGACTTCATTGATGAACAGAATTTCCTGGTGACTATAGCGTTTTGGACCCACCTGACCCCATGCCGAACTCAGAAGTGAAACAAAACAGCGTCGATGATAGTGTGGATTACCCATGTGAAAGTAGAACATCGCCAGGGCCAAATAAGAAAAACCCGTTGCAGTAATGCAGCGGGTTTTTTGCTGTATAGGATTTAGAAAACCTCGCGAGATGAACTCGCTCCCACCACAGTATCAGCACAGTGTAATATGGTAGGAGGTGGTTCACCCACCGATGCTTGCAATGAAGTTCCAGCAAAAAAACATGTGCATCAAAACCCGTTGCAGCAATGCGACGGGTTTTTTGCTATGTGTGATTTAAAAACCTCGCGAGGTGCACCCACTCCCACTATAAACACAGTATTGTGGGAGGTTGTGGTAACTTTGAGAGTAAGGTGGTTAAATAACGCGAGAGAAGCGGGTGTTTTTGACTTGGTTTTGTAAGTAGGCATCAAAGCACATGCAAATGATGCGAATAAATAAATTCCCGCTACTGGTGACTTTTATGGTGTGCTCATTCAGCTCTACCAGTTCATCTGCTGCTAGCGGTTCTAGAGCGTTAAGTGCTTGAGCAAAATATTCGTCAAAATTTATATCATAGCGTTGCTCGAACACCTTTTTATCTAGCTCAAAATGACAAATAAGCTGTTTGATCACAGCCGCGCGTATTTCATCATCACCACTTAAAGTTATCCCTTTAGTGATCGCACACTTTTTATCACTTAAAGCCTGATAATAAGGTTTTAACTCTTTTTCATTTTGCAAAATCATGTGACCAATTTGGGAAATGGATGAGACACCAAGACCTAACAGGTCACACTCGCCATGAGTGGTATAGCCTTGAAAATTACGGTGTAGATGCCCTTCATTTTGCGCCACAGCTAGTTCATCGTCTTTTTTGGCGAAGTGATCCATACCGATGAATTGATACCCAGCGGAGGTCATCTGTTCCAGTGTTTGCTTAAAAATCTCAAGCTTTTCTCCCGCACTTGGCATGTCGGCTTCTTTTAGTTTTCGCTGTGCTGCAAATCTATCCGGAAGATGGGCATAGTTAAATACAGAGACTCTATCGGGAGAAAGCGCGATAAGTTGCTCAATCGTTTGCTTGTAGCTCTCTACTGTTTGAAATGGTAGCCCATAGATCATATCCATATTAATAGATTTAAAACCGAGCGTTCTCGCTTCAGTTAAGATAGCCAGCACTTCGTCTAGATGCTGTGGGCGGTTTACCGCGGCTTGCACTTCATCATTAAAATCTTGTACGCCAAAAGACACACGATTAAATCCGAGCTCGTGTAGGTGGCGCATCATATTTGGTGCAAGTGATCTTGGGTCTATTTCAATACCACGCTGTGCACTTTGAGAGAAGTTAAATGCACTATTCAGCATTTCGATTAGACGTGTCATTTGTTCGGTAGTTAAGAAAGTTGGTGTCCCACCGCCTAAATGAAGTTGTTCTACACGATACTCAGAAAATAGCGGCGCTTTTGCTGCGATTTCTTGTGCTAAGTAATCTAGGTAAACGTCAGCTTTGGATTGATGACGAGTAATGATTTTATTACAGCCACAGTAGTAGCACAGTTGATGACAAAAAGGGATATGAATATACAGCGAGAGTGAACGAGATTTTGAACCAGTAATAGCCGCTTGTAACTCTTTTTGGCTATAACCAGAATCAAGCGATAGGGCCGTTGGATATGAAGTATATCTAGGACCAGATATATTGTACTTGTTGATAAGGGAATCATTCCAAATAGGTAAATTAATCACGATACGCACTCTCGAGTTTTATTAAGAGTGTCAGTGTACTTTTTACCGCCTAGGTTAGATTTGCCTCAGATCAAAACACGCCGCGATTGCGACGTGTTTTGGTGTTTGATTAAAGCTTAAACTGGTTGACTGTTGAGTTCAGCGCCTTGGCTAAGTCGTTCAAGTCGCGGGCTTCATCTGCCAGTACATTGGCGTGATTGGCAGTGCTATTAACGAGCTCATTAATTTGGTTAAGGCTATTGTTAATATCTTCTGCAACAACGGTTTGCTGCTCTGTTGATGTCGCAATTTGATGACTCTGGTCTTGTACTGTCGTGACCGACTCTGTGATTTCTTTCAAGGCATCAAGCACGGCTTGTGTTTCCCCTACGGTCCCCTCTGCGCGGTCTTGACCTTGTTGCATCATCACTGAAGCTTGTTGGGCAATTTGCTGTAAACGAGAGATCATATTGCGAATGTCGTCGGTAGACTCTTGCGTGCGGCTTGCAAGCGATCTTACTTCATCAGCAACCACCGCAAAGCCTCGACCTTGCTCGCCCGCTCTGGCGGCTTCTATGGCGGCATTGAGTGCCAGTAAGTTCGTTTGTTCAGCAATACCGTTAATCACATCAATAACGGCACCTATGTTACTGGTTTCTTGTTCAAGTCCGGCAACCACTTTTGCAGCCTCGCCAATATGAAGTGCTAGTTCAGTCATGACTTCTTGAGCTTGTGATGAACGTCCTGCACCTTCATTGGTAATACGTTGCACGACATCAGCGGCTTGGTTGGTCTCTTGTGCATTACGTGAGATTTCAGTCACTGTAGCTGCCATCTCGGTCACTGCCGCGCTTACGCTATCTACCTGTTCTTTTTCGCGCTGAATTTCGCTGTTAGTATTGTTTGATACTTCACGCAATTGGGCGGAAGCATTACTTAATTGCTCAGCTTGTGCTGCGGTATCGAGCATCATTGCTCTAAGTTTATCGATGAAGGTATTCATATGCAGCGCGAGTTGACCGACTTCATCTTTACTGGTGATATCGATACGTCTAGTTAGGTCGCCTTCACCCGATGCGATGTCTCGCATGGTTTCGGTAAGGGCTACAATCGGTTTGGTGATCATTTGCGTGGCGAGCAAGATCATTGCTACGATAATGGCTAAGATAATAATCAAGGCTGTGATTGTGCTCATTACGGCGTCATTTACAGGTGCTTCGATCAGCGACACCGGAATAAGTAGGCCAACGTGCCAATCCAATAGGGGGTTGTCTAATTTTACATTGTCATAAACAACATAATACGCTTCCCCTTTGAACGTGACCGTACTATTGCCAACGGGGTTACGCTTGATAGCGGCATTTAGAGCGTCAAAGCCTGATGTATTGGCAAACTGGGATTCAAGGCCATCTAAACCTTCTTTGCCTTTCTCGCCTTCATCTGTGGTAGAGAGTGAGTGACCAGTACGCTTGGATAAATGCACAACATTTAAATCACCATCGAGCAAAAAGCCAAAACCTTTATCTTGAAACTTGATACGTTCAACCATATCGTTCAATTTATTGATCTGTAAGTCGACGCCACCCATGGCGACGAGTTTGCCGCCGTTATTGTAGATAGGTTGACGGATCACAGCAGACACCGCACCGGTATTGATATCGGTTGCAATTGGACCGACATACAATTTACCTACATCAAGCGTATCCTGCCACCATGGGCGCTGATAGGCGTAGTAAGGTCGACCATCCGAATATGCTGATGTACGATCATTTTCTTTAAAATATTCACCGGTGTTTGCTGAGGCAATAAAGGCTGAGAGAATATTTTCATCGCCTTTGGCGATCCTAACTAAGTCTTCATTGACCTCTTGATAGTCTTTATCTTTAGTCAGATCGGCGCCCCGGGTATTATAATTTTCAAACCAATGAATGTTATGAGGCGTAGAAACAAAGGTTTCAACTACTTTGCCGTATTGGCCAAAGAATGCTTCCATTGCCAATTTTTCGGCTTGAATATAGCTTTGCGTTTCTCGCTCAATACCATCTCGAGATAGCGTTGCAATATGGCTGACGAAAAAGCTTGATGCAATAATTAATAATACGGAAATGGTGCCGCCAATTAGCAGCAATATTTTCTTTCTAAGGGATAAATTCTCAAGCATGACACTTCTTATTTTTAGCTTATGCAAACGGTAATCAAACCATAGATAACGGGAGAACGCCACCGTTTGCGTTAACTTCTTTTACATAGATAATACAAGGTAACTTCTTGGTTAAGGTAATATTCATATGAAAGTACTAAATCGTAGTCTGGTCGTACTGGGCGCGGGTTGGCTCGGTGAAGCGTTGTGTCGCGAAGCTGAGTCGCAAGGGTGGCAAATAGAAGGCACCAGAACCCAAGCTAACGAGATGCATAGCTGGTCAAGGCAGCTGGTCTTAACTGAAAATGGCACCTTAGCGCACTCAATTTCTTTACACAACGCGTATTGGGTGTGTGCGATCCCACCAAGAGCGAGGCATGTCGATAGTAACTATTTAGAAACGTTAGAACAGGCATTGTTACTTGCAAAGAAGATGTCAGCAGCTGGCTTCTTATTGTGTTCGACCACTGGCGTTTATAGCACCGAAAATGGTGAATATGATGAACAAGGTAAGTTAGCGGATAAAGCCAACCGGCGTGTTGATATACTAAGAACTGCTGAAGAGATGGTGCTTAACACAGGCGGCAAGGTTGTACGCTTAGCAGGTCTTCAAGGTCCCGGTAGGGAGCCTGGGCGATTTGTAGCAGGAAAAGCTTTATCTAGCTCAGCGAATGGTAGAGTGAATATGGTTCATCGCGGTGATGTTGTTACCGCAATCAATACCGTGATCGCGCAGTGGCAGGATGCTGCAGACATTTATAATGTTTGCTATCCAGCGCACCCCACGAGACAGGCGTTTTATCGATATCACTGTGAAAAATTAGGGACTGAGATGCCGAGTTTCGCTTCGTCAAAAGAAGAAGCGCGCATTATCAAAGCCGAGCGTATTACCAAACTCGGCTTTGCCTACCATCATCCGATTGTTAATGAATCTAAGTTAGGCTGAAGGTAAGAGTTGTGCTGGTAGCAAGTGCGCCAGTGCAGCTTGACCCAATAACGCATTAGCACTTTCAATATCAGGTGCAAAATACCTATCTTTGTCATAAAAGCTCACGACTGCTCGTAATATTTGCTGAGCTGTAGCCACTTTGTCAGATGGCTTAAGTGGCGCTCTAAAATCTAACCCCTGCGCTGCAGCAAGATATTCAACTGCGAGTACACCTTGGGCGTTGTCAGCCATTTCCTGTAAGCGTCTTGCCGCAAAGGTTGCCATGGAAACATGGTCTTCTTGGTTTGCCGAGGTTGGGAGGCTGTCAACACTGCCAGGATGTGCGAGTGTTTTGTTTTCAGAGGCCAGTGCCGCAGCAGTGACTTGCGCAATCATAAAGCCCGAGTTTACACCGCCATTGTTAACTAAGAAGGGAGGCAGTTTTGATAAGCTCGAATCAATAAGCAGTGCGATACGACGCTCAGCCAATGCACCAATTTCAGCAATGGCAAGCGCTAGGTTATCAGCCGCCATCGCTATCGGCTCTGCATGGAAGTTGCCGCCAGAAATAATATCTCCAGCATCTGCAAATACCAGCGGGTTATCTGTTACCCCATTGGATTCTACAAGGATCACCTCAGCGGCTTGGCGGATCTGAGTTAAACAGGCACCAAGCACCTGTGGTTGACAACGTAAGCAATAAGGATCTTGTACTTTTTCACAATCAACATGAGCATCACTTATTTCTGAGCGAGTTTGTAAGATATCTCTAAACGCCAGTGCGGTGTCGATTTGGCCTTGCTGACCACGGACTTCGTGAATACGCGCATCAAACGGCGAGCGGCTGCCCATAGCTGCTTCAATGCTCATTGAACCAACGACACAGCTTTGCGCATAAAGATCTTCAGCTCTGAATAGGCCTTGCAGTGCAAAAGCGGTAGATGCTTGTGTACCGTTAAGTAGTGCGAGACCTTCTTTTGCAGCTAAAGTAAGTGGTTCAAGTCCTGCTATTTTTAACCCATCAATGGCATCAATAAGCTCGCCACGATAGCGAACCTGACCTTCGCCGAGGATCGGTAAACACATATGCGATAGTGGTGCGAGATCGCCTGATGCCCCGACTGAGCCTTTCTTGGGCACACAAGGATAGACTTCGGCATTAACCAAGGCCGCTAAGAATTCAATTACATCTAAGCGGATCCCAGAGAAACCACGAGAGAGTGAGTTGATTTTTAGTACCATCATGAGTCGAACGGTACTATCGTCCATTAACTCGCCAATACCGGCTGCGTGCGACAGTACAATAGAGCGTTGTAGCAACTCTAATTCGTCTTTTGCAATTTTGGTGTTGGCCAGCAAGCCAAAACCCGTATTAATGCCGTAAACGGTGCGTCCTTCTTTGATCACTTGCTGAACTGTGTCTGCACTGTTAGCAATAGCGGCTTTCGCTGATCCGTCTAAGCTGAGATGAACAGGCTGTTGATTGATTTGTCGTAACGTGTTTAAAGTCAGTTGGCCTGGGATTAAATTTAGTGAGTACATACTTACTTTCCTTCCAGCATAGGTAAATCTAGTTTTTGTTCTTTTGCACAGTCTTTGGCTATGTCATAACCAGCATCGGCATGACGCATTACACCGGTACCTGGGTCATTCCATAGTACGCGAGATAAACGGGCGTCTGCTTCGTCTGTGCCATCTGCCACAATAACGACTCCCGAATGTTGACTGAAGCCCATACCAACACCACCGCCGTGATGCAGTGAGACCCAAGTTGCACCGCCAGCCGTGTTTAACAAGGCATTGAGTAACGGCCAGTCCGATACTGCATCTGAACCATCCATCATCGATTCCGTTTCACGGTTTGGACTGGCTACAGAGCCAGAATCTAAGTGATCACGACCAATCACAATCGGTGCTTTGAGTTCACCATTTTTGACCATTTCGTTGAATGCTCGTGCTAAACGCGCTCTGTCCTTCAGGCCAACCCAGCAAATACGAGCTGGCAGGCCTTGGAATTGAATGCGCTCGCGCGCCATGTCTAACCAATTGTGAAGGTGTGGGTCATCTGGGATAAGCTCTTTAACTTTCGCGTCTGTTTTATAAATATCTTCAGGATCGCCAGACAGCGCAACCCAACGGAATGGGCCTATACCTTGGCAAAACAGTGGACGAATATAGGCAGGAACAAAGCCCGGGAAATCAAAGGCGTTATCAACCCCTTCTTCTAGGGCCATTTGGCGAATGTTATTCCCGTAGTCAGTTGTCGCAGCTCCGCGCGATTGCAGCGTTAGCATGGCTTGTACTTGCACCGCCATAGATTGTTTTGCGGCTTTTACAACTGCTTTTGGATCGCTTTCGCGAAGCCCGGCTGCCTGAGCCATAGTCCACGTTTGCGGTAAGTAGCCGTTTAATGGATCGTGCGCAGAAGTTTGATCGGTCACTACGTCAGGCGTGATATTGCGCTCAACCAATTCAGCATACACATCCGCTGCATTGCCCAACAGGCCAACTGATACCGGTTGCCCAGCAGCATTCGCTTCATCAATGATAGCTAACGCATCATCAAGTGTGGTTGCCTTTCGGTCAACATAGCGTGTGTTAAGACGAAAATCGATTCGTGACTCATCACACTCAACAACGAGGGCGCTAAAGCCTGCCATAGTTGCTGCGAGTGGTTGCGCGCCACCCATGCCGCCAAGGCCACCGGTTAAGATCCACTTGCCTTTTGCCTCACCATTAAAGTGTTGCTTTGCCATTGCTACAAAGGTCTCGTATGTGCCTTGCACTATGCCTTGTGAGCCAATATAGATCCAAGAGCCAGCGGTCATCTGGCCGTACATCATCAGGCCTTTTTTATCGAGTTCGTTGAAGTGATCCCAGTTAGCCCAATGTGGTACTAAATTTGAGTTAGCAATTAAGACGCGAGGAGCATTGCTATGAGTTTTGAATACCCCGACAGGTTTACCTGATTGCACCAGTAAGGTTTCGTCTTCTTCTAAGCGGTCTAACGTTTCGACGATTTTATCGAAGCATGCCCAGTCGCGAGCGGCGCGGCCAATACCGCCATAAACTACTAGTGCATTTGGGTGCTCCGCAACTTCAGGGTCAAGGTTATTCATCAACATTCGCTTTGCGGCTTCAGTAAGCCAGTTCTTTGCGGTAATGTCTGCACCTCGTGGCGCGCGGATCTCGCGGCTAAGGTCTAATCTTGGGTTGTCACTCATTCTGCTCTCTCCTGTTGTATATACAACCTAAGTGAAATGTCTAGTTGTTGCGATTGCTTAGTTTCGCTAGGTTGTTAGTCTATTTGTATTGCATGGCAATCTAGGCCGCCATGTCGTTTTGATTTACCTGTCGCGATGTTTGGCGACACTTTATGTGTTACGACCTTTGCTTAAAGGTGAGATGACCACCTAAGCGATATTTACTGCCTGGCGAAATTAACCTCGCGAAGCTAACAATGCCTTTTGCAGACCAAGTTCGGCGGATCATTTGTAAGCATGGTTCTTCATTATAAAGCCCAAGCCACTGGCAAACCTCTGGTGATGGCATAACAGCTTCAACGGTGTGTCTAGCCTCTGTGAGCGGCGCGACTTGAGATAAATATTCATGAGGGGTAGTCAGTTCAAAGTTTTGGTCTAAATACTCCGGTGCCAACTGTGGATTGACAAAGCGCTCTTCGACTTGCAGTGGTTGTTCATTTTCATTATGTACAATTACGCTTCTGTAGACTGGCGCGTCCGCTTCTACACCCAGTGCAATGGCGATAGGCGCTACTGCAGCAATAAGTTCAAGCGTCAGTACGGTACATGAGTATTTGCCATTGCGTGCGTTGACCTCGTCGGCAATATTGCGGATCTCAAGTAACGAAGACTGAGATTTAAAACTGGCAACAAAAGTACCTAGACCTTGGCTACGAGTTAAAATTCCGGCTTCAGTTAGCTCGCTTAGTGCTCGTCTTGCGGTCATTCGGCTAACATTAAATTGGTCAGCTAACTCATTTTCCGATGGCACGCGCTCGTTTTCGAGCCAGCGCGCGGCGCGAATATTATCGATAATATATTGTTTTATCAGCGCAAATTTAGGAAGCTCAGGCACAGTTGTTGTCTCGAGTTCATATTTATGTAAATAAAGATGGCACACTTCTCTTGTATATACAAGTATCCCTGATAGACTCAATGGATAAATCTCGCAGTGAGCGAGTTTCTTTTAATGTGTTGGCATATGGATTTGATTTAGATTAGGACAAGTATGATGTTAGAAGCCGATTTGCTTATTATCGATGTCAATATTGCAACTATGGATCCCAATTTGGATACCCCTTATGGTGCGATAGAAAACGCAGCGATCGCTATTAAAGATGGCAAAATTAATTGGTTAGGCCCTCGTAGTGAATTACCTGAGGTTGACGCCATAGCAACCCCTATTCATAAAGCCAATGGCCAATGGTTGACCCCAGGGTTAATCGACTGCCACACGCATATTTTATTTGCAGGTTCTCGGGCCAACGAATTTGAGCAGCGATTACTGGGGGCATCCTATCAAGAGATTGCTGCGCAAGGTGGTGGTATTGCAAGTACCGTTAAGGCAACACGGTTGGCAGACAGAGAAACGCTGTATGTTAACGGTAAGAACCGCTTGAATAGTTTACTCAAAGAAGGGGTTACCACGGTTGAAAGTAAATCGGGTTACGGCCTAGACGTCGAAAACGAGCTAAAACTGCTAGAAATTAATCAACTCCTTAATGAGCATCATCCGGTTGATGTGCATAGCACGTTCTTGGGCGCGCATGCATTACCCCCAGAATACAAAGACAATAGCCAAGCCTACATTGATTTAGTCTGTGATGAGATGCTGCCACAAGTTGCTTCGCGCCAGTTAGCAACGGCTGTTGATGTATTTTGTGAGAACGTGGGATTTACCTATCAGCAAACTGAGCAAGTATTTACTCAAGCACAACAGCTGGGATTACAGGTGAAATGTCATGCTGAGCAGCTATCTAATCAACATGGCAGCGAGCTTGTGGCAAAGTTTAAAGGGCTTTCAGCAGATCATATTGAATATCTTGATGAAGCTGGTGTGGAAGCGATGGCGAAAGGGGATGTTACCGCGGTACTTTTACCCGGCGCTTTTTATTTCTTACGAGAAACGCAATTGCCACCAATTGACTTGCTCAGAAAGCACAAAGTAGCAATGGCACTCGCGAGCGACTTCAATCCAGGTACTGCGCCTTTGTGCTCACTGCGATTAATGCTAAATATGGCATGCACATTATTTAGAATGACACCGGAGGAAGCGCTTCGTGGTGTAACGGTTAATGCTGCGAAAGCCTTGGGGTTGAGCGACCGTGGTGTATTGAAAGCTGGAATGCGCGCGGACTTAGCGTTATGGGACATTACCCATCCTGCCCAGTTAAGTTATCAATTTGGTGTAGCGGACCTGTCAAATTTGTGGATCTTAGGTAAACTTAATCAGTAATGATCCTTTTATAAGCAACAAATTATGCTTTCAATTTCAACAGCTAGTGGCGGATCCACGGAATTATTGCTGTCTGAAGGAATAGCGATACTAATTACGCCAATGATGGCTGGTATGGCCGGAGCCATTGTAATGGGGGCGTTAGCATTAATGCTGCAGCGCCCCTCTGGTATGCTCAAACTGGCTCACCTTAGCAGTGCAACACTTGCAATACTGCTCGCCTTTACGGGCAATATCACTACATTACATTTACTTACTCTGACGATACTCCTGTATCTATTCCATGGTCTGCAGGAGCATAAAAGTGGCTTACTGTTGATAAGTGCTGCTGCGATAATCACTTTGGTAATGTGGACAGTATCTGAATATCTATGGGCACTTCCTGCCCAGCATGGCGCAATTGTCATTGTGTTTATGTATATTCTTTTCCTTGCCTATCAAGCGTATAGCAGCGCAAATGAATTTGAATTGAAAGAACACAATGATGACCACACCGAGCATGAAAGTTTGGGGTTACCTGGTCGGCAAAGTTTTAAACGTGCTTTTAATGAATATCGCCAAACGGAAGGGAGCCCTTGTATGCTCGTGCTAGTCCGTCTCATGGGTTTCGAGCAGGTGAATTTTCATTTAGGGCGTGAGTTTGGTGATTTGCTGTTAGCTCAATCGGCTAATCGTATTGCGCAATGTTTGCAATCCGGCGATGTTATGGCCATCACTCATGGCAATGAAACTGCGAAAATGGCGCATCTAGGTGGTCTTAACTTTGCGTTTGTCTGTTCGTTAAAGCATGGTAAGCACTTTCATGAGCAGCTGATAGAGGAAATATCAAACAGCACTTTAAAGCCATTCAATGTTGGTAGCTGTACGTTAGAGATCATGATGCGTGCGAGTTACGTGAATTGCGATGAAGAAATGGGGCAACTTGAGAACCTGATTTCTTGCGTGTTTTTAGCGCTAGATACACAATCAGAAGCGCATCAGCATAGCCATCAACAAGTCGTACCGTATCAACAACGTATGCAAATTCATCGACTGGAGCAACAGGTTAGGTTGTCGGAGTTAGCTAAAATCAACTTTAGATCTGAATTTGAGCTCTATTTTCATCCAGTTGTTCGTCATGAAGATAACAGTATTGAGTTTGTGGAATTACTGTTGCGCTGGCAGCATCCAAAGCAAGGGATTTTAAGTGCCAATGAGTTCATTGATGATATTCGTTTAGTTGGACTTGCTATTCCCGTTGCTGAATATGTACTAGAGCGCGCTTGCGAAATCGCATTGGCACTGAAAATGGAAGGGATCAGCGTTCCCATCAGTATTAATGTCTTTGGTGCTGAGCTGTTGAGCGAAAGCTTTATCGAGTTTATTGATTACACCATGCTCAACCATCAGTTAAGCCCAGGTGCTATCATTATTGAGTGTCCAGCGAGTATGCTTGCCGAACTAGATGAGCAAGAAATTGCGATGATCAGTCGTTTGAAGAACTTGGGTGTAAAAATGTGTGTCGATAGTTTTGGTGATGCGCCGCTGGTGCTAGCTAAATTACCGGCACTGCGTTTTGAGTACGTGAAACTGTCGCGCAATATGACGCAAGAGCCTGAGCATATGGGGCATACCAAATCCTTGGTAAAAGGCATTGTAGAGATGCATCAAGAAAAGCACTGTCGCGTGATTGGCGAGGGTATTGAATCTCTCGGGCAACTCGAATTTGTAAAAAGCATTGGCACGGTGGCAGCGCAAGGGTTTTACTTTTCTCGGCCACAGAACAGCAATATTTTGATCAGTTGGCTGAAACAAAGGCTGCCTCAATAACTAGGAGCGCCTTACCCTTACATAGGTTTTGGCTGCGGTAGAGTTTAGCGCCTCTGTTGCCGGGTACTTAAATAAGCGTTCGCAAGGTTCGTTAGTATTTGGCCACAATGTTCGATACCCGCCTGCTCACCAAGTGGGTGTCTAGCTGGGGCTGCTTCACATAAGTGCAAGTATTTAGCATTTCGAGCCTGAGCAATACGGTACACAAAATATTCGGCATCGCTACTTGTGAAGCCTTGATAGGTCAAGGCGCTTGCAGGCATACCGACGATGGCATCAACATCTAACTCTACGCCTAATGGAATGTCGCTTGGCATGGTCGCCAACGCTTTGTCGAGTGATGCTGATAAACTCTGAGTTTGTCTGGTTTTTATTGCTTGATAACTTGAAAATCCGAATCCAGCGTTTTGCAATTGAGTAAGGATTGTTTGGTTATTTTTGTGTTCGTGCAAGCCGATGACATGATAATGCGACAAGCTACCAGCTTGATGCGCGTAACTGAAGCCATTACCGCTGTGTCTACCTTCACAAGCTCGAAAGTCAGCATGAGGGTCAAAGTTGATGGCACCAGCGGCACGCTTGCTGGCCTCAAAATGTGCCTGCAAAATACCAAAAGTATTATTGTGACCACCACCAATGATAATTGGCTCCAAGCCTGCAGCAAAGATAGGTGCTAGGGTTGCAATAACTTGGTTGTCGAGGTCGGCACAGAGAGCGCGTAACTGCGCTAGCTGTTCGCTATTAGTGTTATCGAGCGATAGTGCGCGCGTTTGAATAGCCTGGGTATCCACCTCGCCTAGCAACAAAATCTTGTCGCCCGACAAAAACTGGTTATCGGGCTGATTTAAAAAGCGTTTGAGGAAGGCTCGCCAGCCAAGCTCGGCGCCGCCTTGCCCGCAATTGGCGCGCGGACCTATATCTTCGGGGATCCCCAACAACACATAACGGATCCCAAATTGGGCCGCGTCTCTAAGCGAAGCCGCGTAGTCATGATCACATTGTAAAAAGCTTATGCTTTGCCAAATTCTGGTTTCACCGGCTCTTGCACTGACAAAAGTGGCAATATCACTTTCATCATATATACGGACTGCTGTACTCATGACTGTTACTTCTAGCGCTTAATTGTCTTCGTTATCATCTTCTAAAACTAACTCTTCTGCAGAGATGATAATGCCGGTGGAGTCGGCGTAAACAAAATCATCTTCGTAAAAAGAGACACCTGCGAAATTAACGGGAATACCGACTTCGCCGCTGCCACTGCTATCTGCTGCTACTGGGATAGAAGCGATTGCTTGAATGCCAATATCGCTTTCTTCTAGTTCATCAACATGGCGCACTGCGCCGTAAACGATAATGCCTTGCCAGTTGTTCTCGACCGCCAGCTCAGCTAAATCAATATCAACCAATGCACGACGAGTTGAACCACCACCATCAACGAGCAGCACTCGACCAGTACCGTCTTGTTGTAGTACATCTTGGATTTGCTCATTGTTTTCAAAACATTTGACGGTAGTGATACGACCACTAAATGACGTCTGGCCGCCAAAATTGATGAACATAGGCTCTAGCACATCAACCACATCAGCAAAGTGGTCGCAAAGATCAGAAGTGCTGTATTCCATATTGAATCCTCGAATATTGATTGTCGATAACCAGTATACTCTCATACTTGTGCTTAGCAATGCTTTGATTCAACTTACATATTTGTGTCTTAAAAGTGTCACCCATTTGTTATTTTGCTCTTCTATGCTGATATTGTGAGCAATTAGGCGTGACTCGAATGATGAAAGCAAAACTAGCCGAGCTGGACGCTGCATTATACTTTGTGGTGTTTTGCCCTAAGCCAAGAAACTGGTTTAGATTGATAGCATTAGGTCTATCCAAAAGTGGCAACGGTGGACTCTATGTGTTGGTCGCAATTGCGTGTGCTCTGTTTTTGGAGCAGCTAGGTCAGCAGTTTGCACTCACCGTGATTTTGGCCTTTGCAATTGAAAGGCCGCTTTACTTCTATCTAAAAAATCGTTTTGCACGATTACGACCATGTGACTGCTACGCAGTGAAAGCCTTGTTGACGCCGAGCGATAAATTTAGTCTGCCCTCGGGGCATAGTGCTGGCGCTTGGCTATATGCGACTTGCTTGATGGAGCAAATTCCACTGGCTGCGTTTCCGTTGATGATTTGGGCTTCAGGAGTGTCATTGTCACGCGTAATTGTAGGGGTACATTATCCACTTGATGTGGTGCTTGGTGCGGCAATGGGTGTTGCCTGTGCAAGTTTAGCGATAGTGATATTAGGAAGCGTATGAAAATACTATATGGTGTTCAAGGAACGGGAAATGGCCATACGACTCGAGCTCGGGTAATGGCAAATTGCTTTCGCAACATGGGAATTTCTGTTGACTACTTTTTTTCTGGACGTCCTTCGGAAAACTATTTCGATATGCATGATTTTGGTGATTATCGCAGTTGCCGAGGGCTGTCATTCGTTACCGAGCGCGGCCAGTTAAATCGCATAAAAACCTTCCAATCGATCAAGTTTGGTGAGTTTATTCGCGACGTTAGAAAATTAGATGTATCAGGTTATGATTTGATCTTTAACGACTTTGAGCCTGTCAGCGCGTGGGCAGGAAAGCTGACAAAGGTTCCGGTGATAGCAATGAGTCATCAAGCGTCATATTTATATGATGCTGTTCCACAATTTGCCGTACAGCCTTGGCATAAAGCTTTGATCCGGTATTTTGCACCAGCTGATATTCATCTTGGGGTGCACTGGCAACCGTTTGATAAGCATATTATTCCGCCTTTTATTCCTTATGAGGCTGAGCAGGAGCAATGTGCATCGATAATTAACAAAGTTTTGGTTTATCTGCCGTTTGAAGCATTGGATAGCATTATTGAGTTGTTAAAAGACTTCCCCGATAAGGAGTTTTACTGCTATCACCCGGATGCTGACAATGCTTCGTTGCAACATATTCACCTGAGAAAACCGAGTCGTTCTGGGTTTATTCAAGACTTAAGAAATACCAGTGGTGTGATTGCAAATGCTGGGTTTGAGCTTTCTAGTGAAGCATTAAAACTCGGTAAGAAACTGCTACTTAAACCATTAGATGGTCAATTTGAACAGCAGAATAATGCGCAGACGCTAGCCGAACTCGGTCATGCCCAAGTGATGAATTATCTCAATGCTGGCGCGTTGGAAGAATGGCTGCAAACAGACGCGAAAGCATCGTTTTATTTTCCATCCGATCCTAGCTTGCTAGTGGCGTGGTTGATGGAAGGTCAATGGCACAATATTGATTTATTACACAATCAACTCTGGAATGGTGTTAATAACTTGTATATAAAAGCGGCGTAAATATATTATTTTGTAATATGAACCCAGAATAATTACCTATTATGAGGCAAGGCAGAAAGGCTTCAGCTATACTTTAGCCAGTCTATTAACATTGTAGGTAAGCCGATGGCGGTATTAGAAAATCTGACTATCAGACGTCGTTTGCAAGTGAATGCATTAGTGGTAGGGATTGCCTTGGTTGTTATGTTAATTATGATCATGTACGAAGCTCGTACTATGCTGAAATTGAATGAAACGATTCAATATGCAGAAGAGCTCGACATTCATGAATTAGCAATGCGCAAACACGAGAAAAATTTCCTTTTTTACAAGCAGGTAGATTCACTCGATGAGTTTGAAAACGAGTATCGTGAGCTTCAAACTAAGCTCGCTTTGTTGCAAGGTACTTTTTCTGATTTTGATATTGATTTAGGTCGGATCAACGAATTTGAACGCTTAGCAAAAAGTTATTACGATGACTTTCAAAAAGTGGTGCAATTACAAAAGAAAATTGGCTTGCATCCAAAGGATGCTCTTTACGGTGAGCTTCGTGGTGCGGTACACGAGGTAGAAACACTACTAAAAGAGCAGCAGAATTATCAACTCCTTTCAACCATGCTGCAGCTTCGTCGAGCTGAAAAAGACTTTATGCTACGTTTTGATACTAAATACTTGAAACGCTTTGACGAGCTGGTTGCACAGTTTTCTCAGGAAATTCGCAGCGCTGGGTTTAATGCACAATATCAATCTAAGCTGCTTGGCTTATTGAACACCTATCAATCCAAATTTGCGAGTTTAGTTAAAGCTCAAGAGACACTCGGCTTAGATTTGACCAGCGGTGCACTTGGCAAGATGAAAGTGAGTGTTGAGAAGAGTGATGCGGTGGTCTCTGAAGTCGTGGAACAGGCAAAAGCAGAGATCAAAGAAAACGTTGATAAAACTCAGATGCTTGCCATCAGTGTATTTGTTGTGGCTGGTATTATCGTGATGACTTTGGTGTTATCGACTAGTCGCTCAATTATTCAGCCCGTAGAGCGTGTTTATCAAACCATTGAGCGCATTCGTCGTGAAAATAATTTAAGTCTACAAATTGAGCAAAGCGGTAATGACGAAATCACAATTATGACCCGTGACTTTAATAGCTTAATTTCTGACTTTAGAGATCTTATCGCGGACGTGAATGGAGCATTGGCGACCATCAATGAAGCCACGGATCATTTAACGGAAACCACTGCCCAAACGAGTACTGGAATGGCTGAGCAGTTGCACGAAGCGGATATGGTCGCCACCGCAGCGACCGAGATGCAAGCGACGATCCAAGACATTTCTCATAATACGGGTGAAGCGGCGCATAAAGCCGAGACAACGAATGAAAATGCGCAACAAGGTCGCCGTGAGGTTACAGCAACAATTGAGCACATCATGCAGTTATCGGAATCGTTAGGTGGTGCTTCAAGCGTTGTTGCTCAGTTAGAGCGTGACGGTGAAACCATTGGCTCGGTATTGGATGTGATCCGTGGTATTGCAGAACAAACAAACTTACTTGCGCTAAACGCTGCTATTGAAGCTGCGCGCGCAGGTGAGCAAGGTCGAGGTTTTGCTGTTGTGGCGGATGAAGTGAGGTCTCTTGCGCAGCGTACTCAAGACTCCACACAAGAAATCGAAAGTATCATTTCTACACTGCAACAGCGTACACGAGAAGTGGTGAACATCATGGAACAATGCCGTGAGCAAGGCAATGAAAGTGTGTCGCAAGCCGAAAAAGCAGGGGAGTTGCTCAGCATGATCACCCAAGATGTGCAAACGATTATGGAAATGAGCACGCATATCGCGACGGCAATTGATGAACAAAACCAAGTTGCTTCAGAAGTGAATAAAAACGTGGTTAAGATCAGAGACATTGCGCAAGGTGCGTCAGAGCATGCTCGCTCTAATGCGCAAAGTAGTGAAGAAGTCGCAGAGCAAGCGCGCGTATTACACGAAGCCGTGGCTAAGTATCAGGTATAAACACCAATTCAACCTGAGGTTCTTTATGTCAAAGCCCCACTTTATTTATAGTGGGGCTTTTATTTAGACTCAAGATAGGTATCACTTAAATGAATACCAATATAGCAGTGGTAAGTTACAAGTCGGATTGGCCGCACCAGTTCAATAAAGAGAAACAGGCGATACTCGCTCATCTATCCAAGGCAAATGTAGCTGCTTTACACCATATAGGCAGTACATCGGTGCCACAGCTGTGTGCTAAACCAATAGTTGATATGCTATTGGAAGTAAATGACTTAGATAAATTAGACATAGAGTCAGAAAAACTGCGTGATTTAGGTTATGAGATAATGGGAGAGTTTGGTATTGCTGGGCGTCGTTATTTTCGTAAAGGCATAGCGTCTAGAACTCATCATCTGCATGCTTTTTTAGCCGGTTCTGATGGAGTTAAACGTCACCTTGCCTTTCGTGACTATTTAATTAACCTGAGGTTTGGATAAGGAATGTTCCAACTCATTGTTGCTAAAGCACAACTTAGTTTTCTCCTTGTCTAGCCAGAGAGTTTTAGGGAAAACAAGGCGAATTTACGCACCAATAGCTGGCTATTGGAAGTGAATTCAACGCAGTTAGCGCTAAAACTTTCTGCTAGAAAGGCATTAATTATCCGCAGCTCAGGTTAATTACTTTTCCAGATATAGCGAGGCAATACGCTAGGGTTAAGCAAGAAGCTGTAAACGCCTGTAACCAGGATATGGAGAAGTACATTGCATTTAAGAATGACTTTATTCAATACCATGAGCAGCATGCATTGCTATGGCGGTTTGGTTAAGGCACAAACTTGATAGGTACGCTGTCCTTTTGAGTTTGATACTCTTCTACAGCGTTTACATATTCCTGCCATAGCGCATCGTGTTGTGTAGCTATAGTGTATAAGTATTGCCAGCTGTAGAGCCCTGAGTCGTGACCATCATCAAAAACAAAGCGTGCAGCATAGTGACCAACGGGTTCAATTTTCTTTATGGCGACATTCTGTTTGTTTAGCACGAGTTGCTTTTGCGCCGGACTATGCCCTTGCACTTCGGCTGATGGTGAGTGTGTTCGCAAGAATTCGGCACTTAGTGTAAAACAGCGGCCGTCCTCAAAAGAAACATCGAGCACTTTACTGAGCGTATGATAATGAAGTTTGGTGACTTGATACATAATTGGTATAACTCAAAAAGCGGAGCCTTGCTCCGCTTTTGATTTTAATTTATAGAATGAAGCGGCTTAAATCTTCATCCTGAACAAGCATGTCTAAATGCTGTTCAACGTAGGCGGCATCAATCGTCAAGGTATCACCGGCCTTTTCACTGGCATCGAATGAAATCTCTTCCATCAGCTTTTCCATCACAGTGTGAAGGCGGCGCGCACCGATGTTTTCAGTTTTCTCGTTGACCTGATATGCAGCTTCAGCCAGTTTGGTGATAGCGTCATCGGTAAAGTCGATAGTGACGTCTTCTGTTTTCAGTAGCGCTTGTTGCTGCTCTGTAAGAGATGCATTTGGCTCAGTTAGAATACGTTTGAAATCACCCGCAGTCAGTGCTTCTAGTTCAACGCGAATAGGTAAACGACCTTGTAGTTCAGGGATTAAATCCGACGGCTTGGCCATTTGGAACGCACCTGACGCGATAAATAAAATGTGGTCGGTTTTTACCATACCGTGTTTAGTATTAACGGTTGAACCTTCGATAAGTGGTAGTAAGTCGCGTTGTACACCTTCACGGCTAACATCTGGGCCAGAAGATTCACCACGCTTACAAATTTTATCGATTTCATCAATAAACACGATACCGTTTTGTTCAACTGACTCAATAGCTTGCTCTTTAAGCTCTTCTGGATTAACAAGCTTTGCAGCTTCTTCTTCAATCAATAGCTTAAGTGCTTCTTTAATCTTCAGCTTACGGTTCTTTTTCTTGTCACCCGACATGTTTTGGAACATGCTCTGTAGCTGGCTGGTCATTTCTTCCATACCAGGAGGAGACATGATCTCAACATGAGGCGCCGTTTCTGCGATGTCGATCTCAATTTCTTTGTCGTCTAACTGACCTTCACGTAGCTTCTTGCGAAATACTTGACGTGTTGACGAATTTTCATTTGGCTGAGACTCACCCCAAGCGTCTTTTGCTGGTGGCAAAAGTGCATCTAAAATACGTTCTTCGGCGGCTTCTTCAGCGCGGAATTTGAATTTCTTGGTTTGCTGTTCACGTGTTAGTTTAAAAGAAACTTCGACTAGATCACGGATGATGGTTTCAACTTCTTTACCAACATAACCCACTTCGGTGAACTTAGTAGCTTCTACTTTGATAAATGGCGCGTTAGCAAGCTTTGCTAAACGGCGGGCAATTTCAGTTTTACCCACACCTGTTGGGCCGATCATCAAAATATTCTTTGGTGTAACTTCTGCACGCAGCTCTTCATCAAGCTGCATACGACGCCAACGGTTGCGCAGTGCAATCGCGACGGCTTTTTTGGCTTTGTCCTGACCGATAATGTGTTGATCAAGCTCGTGCACAATCTCTCTTGGAGTCATAGCTGTCATGACGAGTCCTATTACAATTCTTCGATAGTTTGGAAATTATTGGTAAATACGCAGATATCGCCAGCGATCTTCAGGCTCTTTTCCACGATTTCTTTCGCACTTAAGTCTGTATTTTCAAGTAGTGCGGTTGCAGCCGCCTGTGCGAAGTTACCACCACTGCCGATAGCAATAAGATCATGCTCTGGCTGCACCACATCGCCGTTACCTGTGATGATAAGCGAGGCGGTTTCATCGGCTACCGCAAGTAGGGCTTCAAGCCTTCTTAATGCTCTGTCGGTACGCCAGTCTTTTGCCATTTCTACGGCTGCTTTAGTGAGATGGCCTTGGTGCATCTCAAGCTTTGCTTCAAAGCGTTCAAATAATGTAAATGCATCAGCCGTACCGCCAGCGAAACCTGCCAGTACTTTACCATTGTATAGACGACGTACTTTACGTGCGTTGCCTTTCATAACTGTGTTACCAAGCGAAACTTGGCCATCACCGCCGATAACCACTTTGTCATCGCGACGAACACTAACGATGGTAGTCATAGTAATCCTTATCTGGGCCTGTGCCCGTGTAACTCTAGATTAGTAGGAAATATGGGTAGACTTATAAAAATCAAGTCCAGCCCCAAATCCCGCAGCCAAATATCCCAACACGCTGCAATTTGTTTTTATCGCTCTCGGCTAAACGTTTGGTATCGTAGGGACCAAGACGGACACGATACCAGACACCGTTACTCCCTTCGGTACGACGGATCTCCGCGATTAATCCAGCAAACGCAACTTTGGCTTTCATGGCTTCGGCTTGGCTATGGGTTCTAAATGAACCACACTGCATTTGATAGGGGCCTTTGCTCTCGATCTCTTTAACTTCGACCTTGATTTCATGATTTTTAATTTCTTCAATGAACTCAGGTGGGCGAGGCTTTGGTTTAATAACCTTTTGCTCGGCAACTGGGTGCGGATTTTTGGCTTGCTCTACTTCTGTAGGATCGGCATTGGTTTTTATAAACCAAAGACCGTAGGCAAACCCACCGATTAGTAGAAATGCAAAAATAGCAGCAATAACAGGAAATTTTGCCGATTTTTCTGGCTTGTCTTTCCCCTTGCCTTTAGGTTTCTTATTGATGTAATCGTGCTGTGCCATAGGTTATTTGATTTTAATAGCTATCCATTGGATCAACATCTATGCTCCAGCGTACTCGATTGGCAGACTCATGCGTAGCAATATAGCGCGCAAGTTGCGAAAGGTAGTCCCGCAGCACAGTGCGTTGTTGTGCGTGTATATGTAATTGATATCTGAACTTTCCAGCTATTCGTTCAAGTGGTGCTGGAATTGGACCCAGCAATTGTATACCAGGATAGGGGGTAGCTGGAACCAAATCCGACAAAAAGCGCAATACTGTATTTATATTTGTTGCCTCGGCGCGGATGATAGCTAAGTGTGCGAAGGGGGGAAGCATAGCTTCTTCACGCTCTTGTAAGGCATATCGCGCGAAGTCGCCATAACCATTATTGATTAAATCTTGCAATAATGGATGTTCTGGAAAATGCGTTTGCAATAACACGGTTCCCGCTTCACCGGCGCGTCCGGCTCGTCCAGCAACTTGCGTAATAAGCTGCGCCATTTGCTCGGTTGCTCTAAAGTCGCAAGAGTAAAGTCCTGAGTCCACATCCAAGATAATCACAAGACTGACATCGGCAAAGTGGTGGCCCTTGGCAAGCATTTGAGTGCCGACCAGAATTCGCGCGCCACCTTGATTAATTTCTTCGAGTGCGCTTTCAAGGCTGCCCTTACGGCGCGTAGAATCTCGGTCAATGCGAGTAACGGGAATATCGGTGAAGCGTTCGCTTAAAAAGCCTTCGAGTTGTTCTGTACCAAGCCCTGTGGGCATGATTTGGGTGCTGCCGCAATCTGGACACTGTCTCGGTACAAAGTCCTGTTCACCACAATGATGGCATACCAAGCGGTTCATGTTTTTATGGTACGTGGCGCTGGTAGAGCAATGTTTACAGGTATTAAGCCATCCGCATTCGTGACACATCAATGTTGGTGCAAAGCCTCGACGATTTAGAAACACCATAACTTGCTTACCGCGAGCGAGTGTTTTTTCCATCCAATGTAAACTCATTGCTGAAAACCCGCCTTGTTCTGGCTGACCTTTCATGTCTACAAGGTGAAATTGGTTATCGTGCTGGGTCTGCGCTCGTTTACTCAGTGTGACGAGTTGGTATTTGTTGGTAATGGCTTTGTGTAATGTTTCTAATGCCGGTGTTGCGGTTCCTAAAAGCAAAGGGCAGTGTGCCTGATGCGCTCGAAATGCAGCGAGATCTCTGGCGTGATAGCGCAGGCCTTCTTGCTGTTTAAACGAGTTGTCGTGCTCTTCGTCAACGATGATCATGCCGAGATTTTGAAATGGTAAAAAAATGGCCGAGCGAGTACCGATAACCAAAGCGCTCAGACCCTTTTCGGCGCGACGCCAAGTATGTAGGCGCTCGTTATCGGTTAGATTTGAGTGCCATAAATCAATGGGCAGGTTATTGAAGCGCTTCTTAAAGCGGTTGACTGTTTGCGGTGTGAGTCCAATTTCAGGCACCAAGATCAGTGCTTGTTTACCCGCTTTTATTATGTTTTCAAGGCTTTGTAAGTAGACTTCGGTTTTACCACTTCCCGTTACACCTTCGATTAAAAAGGTACGGTAACCGACTTGTGCATTGACGGCGCTGCAAATAGTCGCTTGTTGGTCGTTTAGGCGTGGTTTTTCGCCAAGCTGTAATTCGTTTTGCGACCAATCACTATCATGCTCAATAGATTGTGAGATAAGCGCTTTTTCTTCCAATGCTTTAATTGTTTGGCTTGCAAATCCGAGCGCTTTGAGTTCGCTTAATTTTATTGCGCCACCTTCATATAATTGTGAAAGCAGTGCTTGTTGCTTTTTGGCTCGCAGTGTTGGTAGTTTCTGCCCTTTTTCCGTTAATCTGACGACAGGGATCTGAGTTTTGTCTGGGCTTCCGCCGTCTCTAAGTACTGCCGGTAGTGCTGTGAATAAGGTATCGCCAATTGGATGACAGTAATACTGAGAGACAAAGTGTAAGAAGCTAAGTTGTGCTTGATTAAAGACAGGATGCTCGTCCAACACCTCAATAATTTGCTTGAGCTTTTCTTTTGGTACATCGGTGTCGTCTTTTTTAGCAAGCGCAATTGCAGTGCAACGGCGGTTGGCGAAATTGACGGTGACTCTCATTCCTGCTTCAACTTGCATGGTTGGTGCTAGCAAATAGTCGAATGTTCGGTGCAGTGGCAGCTTTAAAGCTACTTCAAGAATGAGCATGTATTACAATTCCATAAAGTGAGCGCAGTGACGAAGTATATACCTAAGGTGGTACGAATTGAAAACGTACTCTGCGACGGTGACAAAAAACTCTGAAATATTGCTTGTAGATTGTTCAGATAGGCACTAAAATACGCGTCCACATTTTTGTATAACTACGTATGGTGCCAGACTTCGGGTTTGGAGAGCGATACGGCCTTAACTAGAGGTTGCTATGAAAGAAGGTATTCACCCTAATTACGAGACGATCACTGCATCGTGCTCTTGCGGTAACAAGTTCGAAACTCGTTCAACGCTATGTAAAGATATTCACCTAGACGTATGTTCTGCATGTCACCCGTTCTACACTGGTAAGCAGAAGATCCTTGACACAGGTGGCCGTGTAGATCGCTTTAACAAGCGTTTCGGTGCACTTAGCAGCAAGAAGTAATCTTGTTGGTCTAGTCGAAAAAAGCACCTTAGGGTGCTTTTTTTGTGCCGGTTTGAAAATACCTTCTCGATTTATACATCCTATTCTGCATCAGCAGATAGGCCGTCAGTCATCCCGCCTTCATTGTGTCTTTTATTCTTCTAAAATAAAAAACTTGCCAGTTTGGCAGCAAAACTTTACTGATCTCTTGAGTAGAGTAAAAACTCTATTTAGTAGATAAATACTGAATATTTACGAGCTTAAGTTGTGAAAATAATCAAAGCTCATATAGTAAATAGTATCAGGTATGAGCACTTAATATAAACCAAAGTCAGTATATTGTGATTAAATGTCGGTATCTTGACGTTAAAATTAGCTAAGTTGCTATTTTCTTATTGTTTTTATAGTTAGTGTACATTTGTGCTAATTTTCTACATTTTGTGCTGGTTTTAGCGTCTTATTTTTTAAGTTTTAGTCATTTTATTTGTGAAATCTTTCTTAAAATTGAGCTTATCTTCTCGGAAAAGTATAGAAAATACCGTGCTAGTGGATAGACCTGATTTTACTTGAATAATGAGCAAAACTCGGTATTGTGTGAATACGGTCGATTAACTATATGTCCTATTGACATACCGCGACAGCAAAGCATATGCGCTTGTTGAGTGGTTGAATGTCGTCGCTCATATAGTTAATCGCACTGTGTGTTGCTGTAACCAGCCTGATAGGTTGCCAACATTCAGAATGCGAACGTTTACCACACTCTCACATTAACTTCGTAGGAAAATATCGCGCCATGACAGATTTTCGTCAACAAGCTCTAGATTATCACGAGAAGCCCGTTCCAGGTAAAATCAGTGTTGAGCTCACTAAACCTGCCGAGACCGTAAAAGACTTAGCACTTGCATACAGCCCAGGTGTTGCAGAGCCAGTACGTGAAATCGCGGCTGATCCGGCGAATGCATACCGTTACACGGGTAAAGGAAATATGGTTGCGGTGATCAGTAATGGTACGGCAATTCTTGGCTTGGGTAACTTAGGTCCTTTGGCGTCAAAGCCTGTTATGGAAGGTAAGGCGCTATTATTTAAGCGTTTTGCGGGTCTTGATTCAATCGATATCGAAGTTAAGCACAACACCACCGAAGACTTCATTAATACGGTGGCAAATATCGCAGACACATTTGGCGGTATTAACCTTGAAGATATTAAAGCGCCAGAGTGCTTTGAAATTGAGCGTGCGCTAATCGAACGTTGTGACGTTCCTGTTTTTCATGATGATCAGCACGGCACCGCAATTGTAACCGCTGCGGGTATGCTGAATGCGTTGGAAATTCAAGGTAAAGATATTCATGATGCGATTATTGTGTGTCTTGGCGCGGGTGCAGCCGCTATCGCTTGTATGGAATTACTGATCAAATGCGGTGCTCAACGTGAGCACATATATATGCTAGACAGAAAAGGCGTGATCCATACTCGCCGTGATGACCTAAATGAATACAAAGAGCTGTTTGCAAACAACACGGATAAGCGTACGTTACAAGATGTGATTGCGGATGCGGACGTATTTGTTGGTGTTTCTGGCCCAGACTTACTTTCTGCTGAAGATCTAAAGTTAATGGCTGACAAGCCAGTGGTATTCGCTTGTTCTAACCCAGATCCTGAGATCAGCCCTGAAGTTGCACACGGTGCACGTAATGATTTGATCATGGCGACAGGTCGCTCAGATTATCCAAACCAAGTAAACAACGTGCTGTGTTTCCCGTTTATCTTCCGTGGTGCGCTTGATGTACGTGCAACCGCTATCAATGACGAAATGAAGATTGCAGCGGTTGAAGCAATTAGAACGATTGCGAAAGAACCTGTGCCTGCTGAAGTGTTAAAAGCGGCTGACGTGGATAGTCTTGAGTTTGGTCCTGAGTACATTATTCCAAAACCAATGGATCCGCGTTTGTTACCTCGTATCGCAAAAGCGGTAGCGGTAGCTGCAATTGAATCAGGTGTGGCACAAATCGATATGCCAGCTGGATATATGGAATAATACCATTGGTATTATCCAAATGAAAAAAGCCTCGATTGAGGCTTTTTTTGTGTCTGTAAGTCCACAGAAAAAGAGTAGTTATCACTCTTCGTTTATTTCTGGGATCTCCAAACCGCGTTCTTCCATTATTTGTCTTACCTCTAACGGAATACGCTCTGGATTATCTTTTCTCAAGTCTTCATCGCTCGGCAGTGGCTGACCTGTGAAGGCATGTAGAAACGCCTCACATAAAAGCTCACTGTTCGTGGCATGACGTAAGTTATTCACTTGGCGACGTGTACGCTCATCAGTTAGCACTTTGAGTACATTCAGAGGTATGCTCACCGTGATCTTTTTTACTTGCTCTGCTTTCTTACCGTGTTCTGCATATGGGTGAATATACTCACCGTTCCATTTTGCCATAATTGTGTACTTGCCTCAGTTACATCAATGCCAATATGACTGGGTTCTGGTCTACATTATTCACCAACCGCATGAATATAGGGATAACCTTACGAATTAAAGATAAATCCCAAACTCAAATAGATGAATAAACTAATCCGCCATAGCGAGATAGAAGAATCTCTGCCATAGTTTTCAATAACTCAGTCGTATTAGCAACGCCTAGAGTGGCGAAATTTTATCGGTTTAAAAAAGATAGTCAAATACTAGTTATTTAGCCATTTAGCGGTATAAATGTTTTGACTTCTAGTTTCTGTTGCTCTAACCTTTTAGACGTCTAAACATCCAACTATCTAGGTGACCTTATGAGTCAAGTTAACAAATCGACGGTTGCAGTGCGTCATGGTATAGAAGCTGATAAAGCACATGGGGCAGTAGTGCCACCGCTTTACCTTTCTACCACCTATTCTTTTGCCGATTTTGATACCAAACGCAACTACGATTATGGCCGCAGTGGTAACTTTAATCGTGATGTGCTTGCACAGGCACTTACCGAACTTGAAGGTGGTGCTCGTGGCATTATTACCGCGACTGGCATGGCTGCCGTTCACCTAGTAACTCAGCTACTTAACCATGACGATACGCTGGTTATTCCACATGACTGTTATGGTGGTAGCTATCGCTTGTTTACATCGCTTGCTAAGCGTGGATTGCTCAAATTAACCGTCTTGGATCTCACACAATCAGAAAGTCTTGCACAGCTGCAGCAGATCAAACCTAAATTAGTTTGGATTGAAACACCAAGTAACCCAATATTAAGGCTAACGGATATAGAAGCTGTCGTAAATGCAGCACACGCTGTGGGGGCTTTGGTCGCCGCCGACAATACCTTCTTGTCTCCGGCACTACAAAATCCCATTGCTTTTGGCGTAGATGTAGTCGTGCATTCAACTACTAAATATATCAATGGTCATTCTGATGTCGTGGGGGGCGCGGTGATCGCGCGTACACAGGAGTTGGGTGATGAGTTAGCTTGGTGGGCGAATAATATCGGTATTACAGGTGCACCTTTTGATAGTTATCTAACCCTACGTGGACTGCGCACCTTAAACGTGCGTTTACGCCAACATCAAGAAAATGCTCAGCTTATTGCGGAGTATTTAGAAAAGTCGCCGTATGTTAGCCAAGTTTATTACCCTGGCCTTGAGTCGCATCCTCAACACGAACTTGCGAAAAAACAACAGCTCGGCTTTGGTGGCATGGTGAGCTTTGATATCAAAGGCGATCTGCAAACATCAGCGAAGTTTTTAACGTCTCTAACACACTTTTCATTGGCAGAATCTTTAGGTGGGGTTGAGAGTCTTATTTGCCATCCAGCGACGATGACACACGCAGGTATGGATCCGCAAGCGCGTTTAGAAGCGGGAGTGGGCGACACGTTGATTCGTATTTCTGTAGGAATTGAAGATGTACAGGATCTCATTGCAGATCTGGAATCAGGATTTGCATGTATTGATGAAAGTCAGGCGAGTGATGATGCTAAGTCATTCAAATTAACGCCTGCACATACAGTAGCGTTGTGGTGAGTAAATGGCAAAAGTAGTACATAAGTTTGGTGGTTCGAGTTTAAGCTCGCCAGAGCGTTATCAGGCGGTTGCCAAGATAGTGTTAGAGCAATGTCAGCTAGGTGACAGTGTTGTGGTTTCTGCTGCAGGAAAAACAACGAATACCCTAGTGAAGTTATGGCAAAGTTTTGAGCAGCAAGATGTTCGCGCATTTAACGATGTTTTATTACAAGTTGAAAATCATCAACGAGAATTAATTGATGCCCTGTTTGTAGGTGAACAACACAGTGTGTTACTCAAACAGCTCGTCAATGAGCTGCAAGCAATCGCTTTAGGGCGAGAAGAACAACATCTTCACTACGCGAGTTTACTTGCACATGGAGAGCTATGGTCGGCTCGTATATTAGCAAACTACCTAAGCTCTCAAGGTGTTGAAGCCAAAGCTATCGACGCTCGTACGTTATTTGTACAACAAGAGGGGGTGTTACTACACGCCCATAACAAAGAAGCGTGCTATCGCGCCATTGATGATCACGCTATCTATATCGTTACCGGTTTTATTGCTGCAAATACACAAGGTGAAACGGTGACTTTAGGCCGAAATGGCAGTGACTATAGCGCAACTTTGTTGGCAAGTTATCTTGATGCGGCTCAAGTATCAATTTGGACGGATACAACTGGTGTATTCAGCACAGATCCACGTAAAGTCGCTAATGCCATAAAATACACTAAGGTATGTCGTGGCCAAGCTGAATTACTCGCACGATTAGGCAATCCGGTACTGCATGCAAAAACGCTGTCTCCACTTAAAGATACCGATATAAAACTACAAGTTCGCAGCAGCTTTGACGCCGATGCACTTGGCACTGAGATAGTAAAGGCAGGCTATAGCAAAGAGAAGCGCTTTATTACCACTTTTGGACAACTTGACCTGTTACGCGTTGAGCAGCTAAAAAGTGGTGAAGTGAAACAGCTAAGCCAGCTTATTCAGCATAGCATTCATCATTTTGTTAAAGGCGGAGAGGCACACTTACTGGTGCCATCTGAGTTTAGCCATGTTGTGATCAAAGCGCTGGATTCGCGAGCCAATATTATTGAGTCGCAAGTACAAGGCTTTGCTATTGTAGCCCCAAGTCAGGATGTTGCTGGGTTACATCAGCAAGCTCTGGAATTATTGGATGAACATGCGATTGTCACCCGTTTTGTGCTGCAAGAGCGCCATTACAGCTTAGTGTTAACCGATCAAGCAATTGATAGCGATCTACTTGCTATATTGCACGAACGTTTGGTGAATAAAGGCAGAGAGCTTGCTGTGATTGTAGCTGGTGTTGGCAATGTGGGTGAAGTGTTCATCGAACAATGCAAAAACCAAGTCGCTAAGCTGAGTGAGCACTTTGATCTTAAGTTGGTTGGCTTACTGCGTTCTAAGCAAATGTTGTTCTGTCCAAGCGGGTTGAATTTAGCATCGTGGCAACAGCAATGGCAAAATGAGGCCATCGAATACAATGAAGCAGAGCTATTCACTCGTATTAAAGAGCTAGATTACGAGCATAAAGTGGTGGTCGATATTACTGCGAGCGAGCGATTCAGTGAGTTGTATCCGCTGTTTGTTGAACATGACTGTCATTTGATCAGCGCCAATAAATATGCCGGCACGGCACAACAAGGTTGGTACTCAAAGCTGCGTCAGCAGTTACAAGAGCGTAACCTGTTATGGCGTTACAATACCAGTGTTGGCGCGGGTCTACCCATTAACTTTGCGTTGGCTGATCTGCAAAATAGTGGCGATGAAGTGGTGAGAATTGAAGGCGTCTTTTCCGGCACTTTATCTTGGCTTTGTAGTCGCTATGATGGTTCTGAAGCATTTTCTGAGCTAGTGCTTGGGGCGCAAGAACTTGGTTTTACTGAGCCCGATCCGCGAGAAGACCTATCTGGCCGTGATATGCAGCGTAAGCTTTTGATCTTAGCACGAGAGTTAGGCATTGAACTTGAGCTTGAAGATATTGAATTAGAAGCGTTAATGCCTGAGTCCTTGAGTGTGGGTTCATGGCAAACGTTTTTAGAAAATCGCCAGCAACTCGATGACTTTTATGCGACACACTATGCGAAGGCCACAGCGAATGACGCAGAGCTTCGTTATACTGGTGCACTTGAAATTGCAAGCAATGGCAAAGTGTCTGCAAAAGTAGGCATTGCACAGGTACCAAACGGCTCGGCAATCGCGAATTTAACACCGGGTGATAATATTTTTGTGATCCACACTAAATGGTATGAACAAAACCCACTGGTGATCCAAGGCCCAGGGGCAGGTAAAGAAGTGACAGCTGCGGGAATACATTCCGATTTATTCTGGCTGACGCAAAATCTAAAATAACTCTTTTAAGAAAATAGATATAATACTACTGGTATAAGACAAAATGCCGATACATTTGTATCGGCATTTCTATTTTAGAATAACTCTTCGTGAGTCGGTAGCGGCGCGGTATCGTCAAACGGTGTGCTGCTATCCGTATCTAATACATATTTGGTTGGCGCTGTACCTTGCTCGAAATATTCAAACCGAGATGTGTAATCGTTCTTACGAGACAAAAGCCCTGTCTTTAAATCAATCCGAGTTGAAATAAGCCCAGGAGGCGGCTCTATTGGAGCCAAAGGCTCATCTTTAAGTGCCTCACGCATAAAGTCTATCCAAGCAGGTTGTGCTGAAATCGCGCCGGCTTCTGCGCCAACAAGTTGATTATTACCAAGGTTAGCGTTGTAGGCCGCACGACCCAAGGATTTACTCGCATCATCAAAGCCAACCCAAACTGTGGTGAGGACATTGCGGTTAAAGCCCGTAAACCAAGTATCTACTGAGTCATTGGTGGTACCCGTTTTTCCAGCAAGGTCACGACGTTTTAACCACTGACCACGCCAGCCTGTGCCGCTCCAACCCGTGTCGTGTTTCCAGCTACCGCCACCCCAGATTGCACTATGAAGCGCATCAGCAATCAGAAATGCGTTTTGCTCCGAAATTACTTGCGGTGCACAGCGCTCAGGTTGTTCTTCCAGCTGCTGCTCGTCGCAGACCAATAACGGCTCTGCCGAACCCAGCTCAGTGCCGAATGAGTCGGTAATTTTATCGATAAAGTACGGCTCAATGAGGTGACCGCCGTTGGCAAAAGTGGCCATGCCGCGCGCCATTTCAATAGGAGTCAGTGCAGCACTACCAAGCGCCAATGACTCACTGCGATTAATATCTGCGTCTTGAAAACCAAATTTAAGCAAATGATCAGCAGCCTTATTTATGCCAACACCTTTGATCAAACGAACAGATACCACGTTTTTCGATTGTGCAAGCGCTCGACGAATACGGATTGGGCCGTTATACACTTCAGGGCTATTCTTCGGACGCCAAGCCACGCCAACGCTTCTGTCCCAATGATTAATCGGGGCGTCATTAAGAATGGTGGCTAGGGTATAGCCATTTTCTAATGCGGATGAATAAATAAAAGGTTTGATGTTTGAACCCACCTGACGCTTAGCTTGGGTAGCACGATTGTATTGGCTAAGCTCAAAGCTGTAGCCACCCACAATCGCCTTTACACGCCCATCCTGCGGGTCGAGTGAGACAAGAGCACTGGATGCCTGTGGCAACTGACTTAACATCCAGCCGTCGTCTTGTTTACGGACAAACACTTGCATGCCCGGCGCGAGGATATCTGCGGTTGTTTTTGGTGGTAAGCTTTGACGCGTCTCACTGATGTATTGTCTGGCCCAACTTAAGCCTGACCATTCCAATGTAATTTGTTCACCGGTCTTTAAGAGCAGGTCGGCCGTTTTTTCTGCAATGTTTAGCACTACAGCGGCTTTTAACGGTCCAATTTCATTGACCTTTTTAAGGCGAGTAATAATGCCTTCATGGCTTAGCGGCGATCCCGTCTCAGCATGCCAATAGGTTTCTTCTGCGCCTCTAAAGCCGTGACGCATATCGTAGGCATGTAAATTATCAACTAATGCATGCTGAGCAGCCTGTTGCATGTCAGACTCCACACTGGTGTAAACTTTCATGCCTGAGTTATAAGCTTTATCAGTACCGTAGCGTTCGACCATATAGGCGCGAACCATTTCAGAAATATAAGGTGCATACAGCTCGATTTCGGCGCCATGGAATTTAGCCGTGATAGGAGCTTGTGTCGCCTCATCATATTCTGCGCGGGTAATATACTTTTCAGCAAGCATTCGTCCGAGCACAACATTCCGGCGCAATTGTGCGCGCTCTGGGTTACGAATTGGATTTAACGCAGAAGGCGCTTTTGGCAGGCCTGCAATCATTGCCATTTCTGCTAAAGTTAATTCTGATAGTGAGCGACCGTAGTAGACTTGTGCTGCTGCACCGATACCAAAGGCGCGATTGCCCAGTTCAATTTTGTTTAAGTAAAGCTCAAAAATTTCATCTTTCGTTAATAGTTGCTCAATATGCAACGCAATAAAGATTTCTTTCACTTTACGAATATAGGCTTTCTCTCTTGTTAAGAAAAAGTTTCTGGCAAGTTGCATGGTGAGCGTACTGGCTCCCTGCTTTTTTTGCCCTGTGGTGATAAGCACTAAAGCGGAGCGGACGATACCTATCGGATCAATGCCGAAATGATCGTAAAAACGGTTATCTTCTGTCGCTAAGAATGCTTTTCGCATGGGAAGTGGAACATCCTGCAAACGTACAGGGATCCTGCGCTTTTCACCAAACTGATTGATGAGTTTTCCGTCTCGTGTAAAGACTTGCATGGGTGTTTGTAGTTGAACATCTTTCAAAACCTCTACACTTGGTATGTCAGATTTGACATAATAATAAAGACTGATAAGTGTCAACACGCCTAAAAGGGTACAAACAAAAACGAATTGTAAAAATCTTTTCAATAATTTCACGGAATTATCCCTAGTTAGACTCCCAATTACAGGTAGACACTGCTAGTATATCTTGATTAAAAAACGATTAATATTTTTGTGTGCTAAATTTTTATGGTACACAGTCTTAAAAGGAAACGGGCGCTTCACATGCTGAGCCAACTACTAAAAAAACAAGCACCTCTGATGATAGGGATCGATATCGGTTCCCATTGTGTCAAAGCGGTGTTGCTGTCGAAGACAAGTTCCAGCTACCGAGTAGAAGCCGTTGCGATTGAACCTATTCCGAAAGGAGCAGTAAATGAAAGGGCCATTCAAGACATTGAAGCGATCGGCAACGCGATAACTAAAATGAAGCGGCGCATTCCAAAGCTCACGCAATATGCAGCAGTTGCCGTATCCGGTCAAACCGTGATTACAAAAGTGATCTTTATGGATGTGTCATTAACTGATGCTGAACTCGAGTCCCAGATAGCGATTGAAGCAGATAGCCTGATCCCTTACCCGTTAGATGAAGTTAGTCTAGATTTTGAAAAAATTGGAGTAAACGAAGCCGATCCGTCAAAAATGAATGTGCTGCTTTCTGCTGCGCGTACTGAAAGCGTGCAAGCACGGGTAGGCGCATTGGAAGAAGCGGGTTTCAAAGCGAAAGTTGTTGATGTAGAAAACTACGCACTAAGTAGAGCTATGGACGTCATTTACCCTGAACTGCCAAATGATGCCTTTGATAAAATCGTAGCAATGATAGATATTGGCGCTGTGCTTACGTTGATAAGCGTTATTCAATCTGGGAAAACGATTTACACCCGTGACCAAGTGTTTGGTGGTGAGCAATATACCAACAGCATTGTTGCTTATTACAACAAAACCTACGATGAAGCGGAACTGGCGAAAACGACGGGTGATTTACCGCCAAACTATACCTTTGAAGTCTTGGCTCCTTTTCAAACTTCTATGCTGCAGCAAATTCGCCGAGCGGTGCAAATGTTTATGACGACCAGTGGTAAAGATCATATTGACTACATCGTGTTGACGGGGGGAACGGCGTTGGTGAATGGCTTAGATAAGCTACTCATTGACGAGCTTGGGATCCACACAATAGTGGCAGACCCGTTTACCGACATGGAGATCGCACCAAAAGTAGATAGGCATGTGCTGCAAAAGCATAAAGCGCAGTTTGCCTTAGCGACAGGCTTGGCATTAAGGAGCTTCTCATCATGCCACATATAAATTTACTTCCTTGGCGCGAGCAGCAAAGGCAAGCATCGCAACAAATCTTTTTGACTATCATTGCGGTGATCATCGCGGCTTGTCTATTGATAATGTACATGCTTGGTAGTTTTTATGACGGCTTAAAAACTGGGCAAGAAATTAAAAACCGCTATCTCGAAAGTGAGATCTCTCAACTAGATTCCCGGATAGTCGCGATTAACGATTTGAATAAGCAAAAAGAAAATTTGCAACGTCGTATTCGGCTGATTGAAGAATTGCAGCTTAATCGTAGCCTTGGCACGCAAATTATCGATGAAATAGCACGAGTAGTTCCGGCTGGGGTTTATCTCACCAGTCTTGAACGGCAAGACAATATGATCAAAGTCATTGGTCGTAGTGAATCAAATAACCGTTTATCGCAAATGCTACGACAAGTTGAATCGTCTTATTTATTAGAGCGACCTGTGATCCAAGGCATAGTAGCCGGTGAGCAAAGTTCAAAATTACTGAGTGATTTTACGATGCATTTTTATGTTAAGTCTCATGAAGACATCCACTTAGCCGATAAAGCGAAGTAGGGCGGAGGCACAGTGCATGAATTTTGACTTAAACAGTTTAAAAGAAATCGATTGGAATGAGCTGGAGCTCGACAACATAGGTCATTGGCCTTTTCCTGTAAAAGTTTTATGTTCCGTTCTGGTGGTTTTATTAATGATGGTATTGGGTTATAACCTGATGGTTTCAAGCTCAATAGACCGTTACGATCAAGCGGTTAAAAAAGAGCAAGAGCTGAGAACGAGCTACCGAATAAAATACGCAAGAGCAAACAATCTAGAGCTATATAAACAGCAAATGATTGATATGGAAGCGCAATTTACAGAGCTGTTGAGACGATTGCCAAGTTCCAACGAAACGCCTGGGTTACTTGATGATCTGACTTACGTTGGTACCTCAAGCGGATTAACCTTCCTAAAAATTGGCTGGATGCCAGAGGTACGCAAAGAGTTTTATACTGAATTGCCTATTAAGTTAGAGGTGATTGGTAAGTATCATGAATTTGGTCAGTTTGTGAGTAAAGTATCTGAGTTACCTCGCATAGTCAGCCTACACGATTTTAGAATCGAAAATGCAGGAAACGGCGAGCTAGTATTTAGTGTTGTGGCAAAAACTTATCGCTATGAGCAAGGAGGTCAGAAATGATCCGGTTAGTGCTCTGCGTAACCACATTGCTGTTCATCTCAGGTTGTAATGATAGTACGGCAGAACAAAAAGAGTTTATTGATCAGGTAAAGGCAAGCTCAACGCCAAAAATCGAGCCTATACCTGAAATGCAAAATTATGAACCGTTTAAGTATAGCGCTTCGGAGTTACGTAGCCCTTTTGTTGCACCGCAGCCTGAAGTAATTGAAAATAAATTAGTTCAAATTAAAAACTGCTTACACCCAGACCCAGATAGAGATCGCTATCCGTTAGAGAAGTTTCCATTGGATAACCTGCGTATGAAAGGCATTATTGCTAAATCAGATGGTCGCTGGGCGCTAATCGAAGCGGCGACACAGGGCTTGTATCGTGTTAAACGTGGCGAATATATGGGTTTGTATCATGGCAAAGTGCTGAGTGTACATGCCGATCATTTAGAATTATTAGAATTGATCCCAGATGGAACGGGATGTTGGAAAGAAAGGCTAACAAAAGTGGAAATGTTAGAAGCGGAACAAGGTGGCACGAGTGAATACTAACAATAACGTTATAAAATCAACCATTAAAAGCACTCGAGCACTGTGGCGTTCTGTGCTCGGTGTTGCCTTAGTTGGCCTTTCGTCAATTGCGCATGCCATTCCTATGTTGTATGACATTCGCTATAACCCAGTGCCAACTGGGGAAACCCAGCTACAACTGGTGTTTGACGAAAAACTCAATACGGAGCCAAAAGTTCGCGTTGTTGGCGAAAGTGCCAGCATTGAATTGTTTTTCCAGCAGGCTGAGTTTGAAGAGAGCTTAAAAGCTTTAAGTATTGATAAAGCTGGTATTCAAGGGATTACCAGTGAACTCAGAGATGGTGGTTTTGTCGTTTCCATCAACATGGATGAGCTGAAGCTATATAAAACCGAGGTTAAGAATAATCTGGTGATAGTGGAAGTATCTAACAAACCGATTGTCTCTGAACAAGATCAAAGTCAAAAAGTCACCGCATTTATCAATCAAATTCAAGCTATCGATTTTCGTCGTGGTGAGAAAGGTGAGGCTAAGGTACTTGCGTTTCTAGAGCACAACCAAGCGGCCATTGATGTACAAGAGCGTGGAGGCAAAATCATTGCGGACTTCCACCATATTGATATTGCGGAAGACCTGCTATACGAACTTGATGTGTTAGATTTTGGCACTGTAGTATCTCGTATCGAGACCTTTAAAGAAGACAATAAAAGCCGCATTGTGATTGAGCCAAATGCGGCATTCAAGTTTACCTATCAACAGCTCGATAACATCTTTACGTTATCAGTTGAGAAAGACGAAGGTAATAAAACCTTTGGCGATAAAAAAGAGTATAAAGGTCAGCCAATCACGCTGAATTTTCAGGATATTCCAATTCGCTCCGTACTACAGATCATCGCCGATACAAACAACTTTAACCTAGTAACGAGTGACACTGTATCTGGCAATATTACCTTGCGTTTAGACGGTGTACCTTGGGATCAGGCGCTTGACGTTGTGTTACGTGTGAAAGGGCTAGATAAGCGTATGGATGGTTCTATTTTGATGGTTGCACCATCAGAAGAACTTGCAGCGCGAGAAGCCAAAGAATTACAAGCGCGCCAGCAAGTGGAAGAGCTAGAGCCATTATATAGCGAATATATTCAACTTAATTACGCAAAAGCGGAAGAGTTTGCTGACTTACTTAAAACCGATATCAATTCTATTATTAGCCATCGTGGTAGTGTGTCCGTTGATAAACGTACCAACACTTTATTGATTAAAGATACCTCGCGTAGCATTGAAAGTGTGCGTCGGATGGTTGAAACCTTAGATGTGCCGGTAAAGCAGGTGCGTATTGAGTCGCGTATGGTTACTGTGGATGATACCGTACAAGAAGACCTAGGCGTTCGTTGGGGCTTTAGCGATCAGCAAGGCAGTGATGCTATCTCTGGTACGCTAGACGGTGCTAATGCGCTATCCAATGGCAATATTCCGTCTTTGGAGAATCGCTTAAATGTTAATTTAGGCGTAAAAGGGGTCCCTGCAGGCAGTATTGGTATGCACATTGCTAAATTGGCGGATGGTACGTTGATTGATCTCGAGTTGTCTGCATTGGAGCAAGAGAACAAGGGGGAGATAATCGCAACGCCAAGCATCACTACCGCTAATCAGAAAAAGGCGCGTATTGAGCAAGGTACAGAAATCCCATACGTAGAGGCCTCGTCAAGTGGTGCTACAACGGTAAGCTTCAAAAAAGCGGTATTAAGCTTGGAGGTGACACCGCAAATCACACCCGATAATAAAATAATTCTCGACTTAGTGATTACACAAGACACTAAAGGTGATACCGTGCAGACGCCGAATGGCCCGGCGACAGCGATCAACACCCAACAGATCCAAACACAAGTACTGGTCGAAAATGGTCAAACTATCGTACTGGGTGGTATTTATCAGCAAGAAGTGAAAACAGCAGTAAGTAAGATCCCAATTTTGGGCGATATCCCATATTTAGGTCTATTGTTTAAGAACTCTCGTGATATTAACGAAAAGCGAGAATTGCTGATATTTGTGACGCCTAAGATCATTCAAGACAGTTTATAGGCCCGTTGACAGTAAAAGTATTACGCTTTTTGCGTGGTTTGACTTGAAATTGTTCACGGATTACTGAGATAATCCCCTCCTTAATTTTGGGGCCAGGTCGTTAGGCGGGGTTTTATTTCAAATTTTAGAGTTCGTTTGTACTAAAAAGATATGGCTGAGAAACGTAATATATTTCTAGTAGGCCCGATGGGGGCTGGTAAAAGCACGATTGGTCGTCACATTGCAGATCAATTACACCTTGAATTTTTCGATTCGGATCAGGAAATTGAGCGCCGCACAGGTGCGGATATTTCTTGGGTGTTCGATATTGAAGGCGAAGAGGGGTTCCGCAAGCGTGAAGAAAGCGTCATCTCTGACCTAACAGAAATGCAAGGCATTGTGTTAGCAACAGGTGGTGGCTCTGTGATCAGCAAAGAAGTGCGCAATAAGTTGTCTGCGCGCGGTATTGTTGTTTACCTAGAAACGCCGATCGAAAAACAGGTAGCTCGTACTCAGCGTGATAAGCGTCGTCCATTACTACAAACCAGTGAAGACTCACGTGACGTACTAGAGCGCTTAGCCGATGAGCGTGAACCACTATATAGAGAAGTGGCAGATCACGTTGTTCGTACGGATGAGCAAAGCGCTAAAGTAGTTGCAAACCAAATTATTGAAAAATTAGATTTCTAATAACAACACCATAGGAGGGAAGCCATGCTTGAATTAAAGGTTGATTTAAACGAGCGAAGCTATCCCATCTTCATTGGTGAACATCTCTTATCAGATGAAGGACGACTTAAACAGTACGTTGGGCAAAGTCGTCCTGTTATCATCACCAACACCACCATAGCGCCTCTATATTTAGACAGTCTGTTAGCGATATTTGACGATCAAAAACCGCTACATTTTGTTATCCCTGATGGTGAACAATACAAATCACTAGAGTGGTTTGAAAAGATCTCTGCCTTTTTGCTCGAGCATAATTGTGGTCGAGATACGTGTTTGATTGCCCTCGGTGGCGGTGTGGTTGGTGATTTGACTGGTTTTGTTGCGGCATGCTACCAGCGTGGTGTTCCGTTTATTCAGATCCCTACGACTTTGTTGTCACAAGTCGATTCGTCAGTTGGTGGTAAAACTGCGGTAAATCATCCGTTAGGTAAAAACATGATTGGTGCTTTCTATCAGCCAAAAGCGGTTTTTATCGACACCAAGACCTTAAGTACATTACCTGCAAGAGAGTTTGCTGCGGGTATGGCTGAAGTCATTAAATATGCGTTGATCTATGATGCATCTTTTCTTGATACATTAACGGATCAGCACCCTCAGCTCAGCGCACTAGATGCTGAAAGCCTTCAACAAGTTATTTATAAGTGTTGTGCAATAAAAGCTGAGATCGTCGCAAAAGACGAAACCGAAGCAGGGTTGCGTGCATTACTTAATTTGGGTCACACCTTTGGCCATGCGATTGAAGCGCAAATGGGCTATGGTAATTGGTTGCACGGTGAGGCTGTTGCTGCTGGAATGATGATAGCTGCAAACTTGGCTTGCCAGCGTGGCGCGCTTAGTACTGCTGATGTTGAAAAGATCCGTCGCGTTATTGCGCTTTATCAATTACCGACAGAAGCGCCAAGCGAGATGACCGCAGCGCAGTTTTTACAACATATGCGCAAAGACAAAAAGAACAAACAAGGCAAAATTCGCTTTATTCTGCCAACGCAACTAGGTCAATGTGCGCTAGTGGATGATGTTAGCGATGAAACCGTGGTAACTCTAATAGGTCGTTAAATGCAGTCGCAAATTTTACCAAGCAGAGCTGCATTGGTAGATAGAATTGCTATGCAATTCGACTATGGCCAAAACCTGATAACCTTAGTCGGCTCTTCGGGTCTTGGTAAAAGCTACCTTGCAGAATCGTTTCTTACCGATAAGTATCCAGACTTTAACAAAGCGTTTGTAAAGCTAACTGCAAATACTCAAGAGTTTGATGTAGTGCGGCAACTGCTTGAGCATAGCTTTCGCAGTCCTCTCATTGATCAGAAGTTATCTCTAAGTGAAAATTTCATGTTGCTCCACGATGAACAAGCTTGTGGACCATGCTTATGGGTGTTAGACAACGTTAGGCATTTAACCCAAGAGCTTGCGGAACAACTACAAAAGCTCGCAAAATCTTCTCGCGAAACAATTTACATACTCGCTACGGCGCAGCAGCCTCAGCTGATCCCTGAAAGTTTGGATATTCATATCGAGCCTTTATCTATGCTTGAAAGCAAGCGTTTGATGAGCATGTTTTACAAAGACTTACCGCCTGATGAAGATCCTATTTTTAATACGTTTGTTGCTGAAGCTCGGGGTAATCCGAGTGTTTTACTTTCTTGGCAGCCGCAGCAACAGAGCCTGAATTTACGTGAACAAAGTTCTAAAGTGGGTAGCAAATCACAATGGCAATGGTATGTCATTGCGCTTTGTTTGATACTGACCGCGTTAATGGTTGCTTTAGTGTATAAGCAAGAATTAAAACGATACTGGACGCCAACTCAAGATAATGAAGAAACCGTCGCTACTGCTATTGATGCGCAAGCTGTGTTTGAAGCGCCAATTACTACAGTTGAAAAAGTTGAAGTTGAAAACAACGTACAACCAGAGTTGCCAGCCGAAGCGCCAACGCAAATTGAAACCGCACCTGTTGGTAGTATTTTATCTGCATTAACTGAAGCAAAAGAAGATACTATAAACAACAATAACGCACTATCAGAGCAAGCGAATGAAGCTGAAGAAGCCAATGTTGGTAGTACTCTGGCCACTTTATCGCCAGTAAAAGAGCCTCAGTACGCAGAGCCTGAACCATTGACGGGAAACCCTTGGTATCTCAGTCGTTCAGATGATGAATGGGTGATCCAGTTACTTGCTGTGACAGAAAGTGAGATTGCAGCTGGGTTTATGGCGGAGCATAACGAGGTGGTGACACAGCAGTTTACTGTCTTAAGAAACGGCCGAACTTGGTTTGTGGTTACAACTGATGCTTATGATAGTTTGGCCTCAGCGAAGCAAGCAAAGGCGGTATTGCCTGAGGCGCTACGAAAAGGTCAGCCATTTTTTAAGAGAATGAGTAAAATTAAACAAGAAATTACTCAGTCTCTCGGTAATTAGCCACATTTAGTGTAAAATCGCGCAACCACTCACGACATAGAACGAGCATGCAACAAAAGACTAGAGCCTTCTTAAAATGGGCAGGCGGAAAATACAGCTTAGTAGAAGATATTTCTAAGCGCCTACAAGCAGCAAGTAATGAAGCCGACACGCTAGTAGAACCTTTTGTTGGAGCGGGATCTGTTTTCCTTAACACTCAGTTTAAGCATTATGTCTTAAATGACATTAACGCTGATCTTATCAACCTGTATAAAGAGTTGAAGCGTATTCCTGATGAATTTATCAGTGACGCTAAAAGGCTATTCGTCGAGCTGAATAACCACCCAGATGCTTATTACGCGTATCGACAACAGTTTAACGAAAGCATTGATGTGTATGAGCGTGCGATTCTATTTCTATATATGAACCGCCATGGCTACAATGGTTTATGTCGTTATAACTTAAAGGGGATCTTTAACGTCCCTTTTGGTAAGTACAAAAAGCCTTACTTTCCAGAGCGTGAGCTATATGTGTTTGCTGAAAAGGCTCAACAGGCTACTTTTACCTGTCAAAGTTACAGCCAAGTATTTGAAACTATGCCAAAAAATGCGGTAGTGTATTGCGATCCACCGTATGTGCCTCTGAGCAAAACAGCATCATTTACTAGCTATGCAAAAGGTGGCTTTAACTTAGATGACCAAGCGCAATTGGCGAATCTTGCGGAAACCGCGGCTTTTGAAAAACAAACGCCAGTGTTAATCTCCAATCACGATACGGTATGGACACGAAAGATTTATAATCAAGCGAAGCTAGATGTGATCAAGGTGAAACGTACAATTAGCCCTAAAGGTAATGGGCGGAATAAAGTTGACGAACTAATGGCGTTATATCACCGTCCGTAATTTGCTGCGGCATAAAGGACTAAGCCAAAACCACACCATTCACAAACCAAATTAAGCCAATGACAAAGGCGGCGACAAAAACGATGCCTGCAAAAGCAAACGGCCAAAAATGCTTTTTGTTAAAGTCATATGCTTGTTTTTGACCACTCTGCACACCAAACATTGCTGCACAGACACTTTGAACTAATGCGAATTTACTATTGGAAGAAGCCATAGTGTTTACCTCTTACCAGTTGATTGGCTCAACTGGTATTAGTAAGGAGATGAAACTTTACTACTGCTTTGATTGTCTTTAGAGCCAAGTAATAGCTCAAGCAAATCCAAATAATGGAATTGGCCACTCGAACTACCGCCAGTCAACCACGCAGCCCAACTGGTGTGCGCTTCTTGCTGACATTCCACTGCATTTATTCGACTGCTTAAATTGCCAGTGCTACAAGTGCATGCGGAGTAATTTGCGGCAAGACTTTCATCATTGTCGAAAGAAAATACCCCTGCCGACACGGCTAATACCGTCCCAAGCAGAGCAATCCGTGCTTTATATCTAGAAACCATAACCCTATCCCCAGAAGTTAGATATCACATAATGATACACAATGTTCGTTTATTGCACAATCATAAAGCGCCTTAAATCGCAGACATTTTGGGCAATTTACGGTACAGTATCGCGGTCTTACGTTTAGGGGAAAAGTATGTCTGATTTTTTAATTGCACCATCCATTCTATCCGCAGATTTTGCGAGGTTAGGCGAAGATGTTGAAAAGGTACTGACAGCAGGTGCCGACGTGGTTCATTTCGATGTAATGGATAATCACTATGTGCCAAATTTAACTTTTGGTCCAATGATTTGTGACGCATTAAGAAATTACGGAATTACAGCTCCTATCGACGTACACTTGATGATAAAGCCTGTAGATAGTTTAATTCCCGAGTTTGCTAAAGCCGGAGCGAGCATTATTACATTTCACCCAGAGGCCAGCGAGCATATAGACAGAAGCCTTGCGCTGATTAAAGAATCAGGTTGTAAAGCTGGCTTGGTATTTAACCCAGGCACACCGCTGCATTATCTCGATCATGTGATGGATAAAATTGATCAAATCCTCTTGATGTCGGTAAACCCTGGTTTTGGCGGCCAAAGTTTTATCCCACATACACTTGAAAAATTAAAAGAAGCGAGAGCACGCATTGACGCGTCCGGTCGCGATATTCGTCTTGAAGTGGATGGGGGGATTAAGGTGGACAACATTGCTGAAGTTGCAGCTGCCGGTGCAGACATGTTTGTTGCGGGTTCCGCTATCTTTAATCAACCCGATTACAAAGCGGTAATAGACGCCATGCGTCAAGAATTAGCAAAGGTAAAATAATGCGTTTTGAGGGTATTTTATTTGACCTCGATGGCACGTTAGTTGATAGCGTCGAGGATATGTACATGGCGCTCAATTTAACGCTGTCTGAGCTTGCTCATCCAATTGTTAGTCATGCTCTGGTGCGTGAGTGGGTAGGTAACGGCATCGATATGTTAGTAAAAAGAGGCCTAAGCGGTAGCCATGAAGTTAGCGAAGAGCTATCCGAAAGTTTAGCGCACACCGCCATTGAGCGTTTTAAAGTGCATTATGATGAATTAGTTGGTCAGTATGCAGGTTTATATCCGCATGTTGAGACGGGGTTATCTGCATTTGCCGCAGTGCCAAAAGCCATCGTGACCAATAAAAATCGTGCATTTACGCTAAAGCTGCTAGATAAATTAAATCTCACATCGCATTTTGATTGTATCGTCTGTGGTGATGATACTGACAAAAAGCCATCACCAGCTCCGCTATTGCTGGCTGCCGAGCGTCTTGGTATACCAGCGGATAAGCTTATTATGGTTGGAGATTCTAAAAGCGATATTTTGGCCGCTCAGGGCGCTAAGATACCTGTGATTGCGCTAAATTATGGGTATAATCAGGGATTCGATTTGAAAGAGTTCAATCCACAGTACCTTTGTGATGGATTCTTAGATATTATTCCCATTATCAATCAACGTTAATTCAATGAAGAAATAAAGGAACGACATGAGTAAACCTGTAGTATTAAGTGGTATTCAGCCAACCGGTGGTATGACAATAGGCAATTACGTAGGTGCCATTAACCAGTGGCTTAAACTACAAAACGATCATGATTGTTACTTTATGTTGGTTGACTTGCATGCCATTACGGTTCGCCAAGAGCCACAGCAACTACGCGATCGCGTATTAGACGGCGTAGCACTATATACCGCTTGCGGCATCGACCCAGATAAATCGTCACTATTTGTACAATCACAGGTTCCTGAGCATGCACAGCTAGGTTGGGTACTGAACTGTTATGCACAAATGGGTGAATTAAACCGCATGACGCAGTTTAAAGATAAGTCAGCAAAGCACGCCAATAACGTAAACGTTGGCTTATTCGCCTATCCAGTATTGCAAGCTGCGGATATTTTATTGTATCAAGCGGATCAAGTACCGGTTGGTGAAGACCAAAAGCAGCACCTTGAGTTGACCCGCGATATCGCAACGCGCTTTAACAATCTGTATGGCGATGTCTTTAAGATCCCAGAACCTTATATTCCAGAGTTTGGCGCTCGTGTTATGAGCTTGCAAGATCCGAGCAAGAAGATGTCAAAATCAGACGAAAACCCAAATGGTTTTGTGATGCTGTTGGATGAACCTAAGAAGATAGAGAAAAAGCTGAAAAAAGCGGTAACGGATTCAGATGAGCAAGCACGCATTTACTTTGATCGTGTTGAAAAACCTGGTGTATCCAACTTACTGACTCTACTTAGTGTTGCAACTAAACGCTCAATTGAAGAGTTAGTGCCAGAGTACGAAGACAAAATGTACGGCCATTTGAAGAAAGACACTGCCGATGCGGTAGTGAATATGCTTGAGCCTATTCAAGCGCGCTTTAAAGAAATCCGTGAAGATCAAACTCTGCTGAACGAAATCATGAAAAAAGGTGCGGAAAAAGCAAGTATTCGTGCCGAAAAAACGCTTAAAGCTGTGTATGACGCCGTCGGTTTTATTCCTCGCGGTTAATAAAACACAAAGAAAGACACCATTTATGGTGTCTTTTTGTATTACAAGGGCCTATTGCCCCTTGGTTTAAAGCAGATACTAGATATAAGAAAACCCTCCTGTTGAGTTCGTGATAAAATAGACTTATAACGAACATCTTTACCCTAGTGGCGAATAGGCTGCTTGGTTCTTTTAGTGGTACCTACATGCTGTTGATGATTGATAACTATGATTCCTTTACCTACAACCTAGTGCAGTATTTTCAGCGCTTAGACGTGGACGTGCTGGTAAAGCGGAATGATGAAATCAGCGCCTCACAAATCAAGCAGCTTAATCCCAAATATGTTGTGCTATCTCCTGGCCCTTGCAGTCCTGATGAAGCGGGGATCTCGCTTGAAGTCGTAAAACGTCTACAGGGACAAATCCCTATTCTTGGCATTTGCCTTGGTCATCAAACTATTGCACAAGCTTTAGGTGGTAAAATCATTCGAGCAAAACAAGTGATGCATGGTAAAACGTCGCAAGTGCACCATAACAATATGGGTGTATTTCAAGGTCTGCCATCACCATACGAAGTATGCCGCTACCACTCTTTAGTTGTTGAGCAAAGTAGCTTACCAAAATCTCTAGCCGTAACGGCTTGGACACAGACGCAAGAAGGTGAACGTGATGAAATTATGGGACTCGTAGCATCCGATAGAGCACTAGAAGGCGTGCAATTTCACCCAGAAGCTATCCTCACTGAACACGGCTTAGCATTACTTGATAACTTTATAAAACGCTTCTAAAGTTTAAACAAATCCAACAGAGTTTCGCCTAGGTGTTATATATCCATATTTGCCGCGCTTTTGTTGGTTAGACTAGGGTCTAGTTTTTGATACATAACTTTTTGATTCTATTGTGCGCAATATCAAATCATAATATTGCTTTTACTGGTATAATGTTAATCAGTAAGACGATTCTGTGAGTGCTTAACTCAGTGTTTTTCTTTTAGATAAGTAGCATGCATGACGCAAGAAAATAAGCAAATTAGAATGGCACAAGCGCTGTCCGAACGTGCCCATGACCTTCTTATCAGCCTCAACTTTGCGCAGAAGCAAATAGGCTATATCCATACATTTGATATTAGCTACGGTGAGAATATCGCACAGCGCACTATGCTAGAGGTGGAAATTGCTGCGGCTGCAAAACGCCAAGAGAGCAGCACAAGTCATCATAAATATATTGCCAAAGCGAGTAAGCATCTACATTCCGTTATCGAAGAAGTTATCACAAAGCAACTGCATGACCTTGATAACATCTATCATGAAGTCATTGGCATTCAAGACTCCGTTCCTGCGATCTTAGATATTCTAGCTGTGCGCTCAGCTTCGGTTGGGCGTTTAGAACCTTTGGTCAATGACTTAAGTTGGTTGGGTCGTGAGCTGGTTTCGCTAGTCAACTTGCCACAGTATCGCAAAAAAAACAGTAAAGGCACGTCCATTAAGGTCGACACTCCAGCATTAGCATTAAGGTATTTAGGCCTTGAGAACTTGCAAATGGTGATCCCGACAATGGCGGTAAGACACTGGATGCCGCATGCTACAGAACCATTTGGCTTAATGAAGCGTAAATTACGCGAGCTGAGCATGAGCACAGCCATTGCGGCAAAAGAGCTGGCACCATTTTTTGGGGTAAAAGAACAGCATGCATTTACTTTAGGCATGTTACTAGAGCTTGGGAAAGTGGCCTTGATCCGTCTTTATTTACGCACCTTCGAAAAAGTGTGGCAAGCCAAGGTACAAATAGCACGAGACAAAAAGCAAAAAGACCTACACACCGCATTAATGGAGTTATCTCCTGATCCATTATTTTTACGTAACTTGTTGATAGAACATTCGGCAGAGATTTCACGTAAGCTAATTGAAAAAATGGAGTTACGTTATTTGCCCTTTAATGCCGTCATGGAAGAGTATGCGCAAACTTATCTACCAAATGCGCATAAAAACATTGCTGACCCATTACCTCTGACACAAGTGATGCAAAAAGCCTATGGCTACGCACAACTGCTTGTTTTAAAAGATAGTCAGTTAATTGAAGATGACGAAGCCGAGATTTTGCTCAATCATTTAGAACTTACCGAGGAAATGCGTCAGCAATTGGCAAAATGTGCGTTCCATAACCTGCAGTTGACGATTTTGTAAAAAAAATTGAAATTTTTTTTGCGACTATTCATTCAAAACCTAATCTTAAATGATCTGTGCAAGGCTGCACGGCGCTTGCTTTGCCCTAAATATCTGCCCTAGATAGTTATTCACTTGAGTTGAGAATATATGTTAAACCCTTGAATACTAAGGGCTGAGAACGTGGTATAAGTGAGACAAATGGCGCTTTTTCTGGAATAATGAGCGTATGAATTTTGTGCCATCAAGGGGCGGGTCAAAATACATAGCACCGAATTGGTGTGAATAAATATCCTATCAAGTGGCGGCAACGCGCCGACCTCCAAAAGGAAATGACTCCTTGTTTGCACTTTCACTCACCAAATATGAGGAAATAAAATGACTATCAATCGTGAATTGTTTGACGACGTAATGGTACCTAACTACGCACCTTCAGCGGTAATTCCAGTGAAAGGTGAAGGTTCTCGAGTATGGGATCAGAAAGGTCGTGAGTACATCGACTTTGCTGGTGGTATCGCAGTTAACTGTCTAGGTCATTGTCACCCAGCTTTGGTGGGCGCGCTTAAAGAGCAAGGCGAGAAAATTTGGCATCTGTCTAACGTGATGACTAATGAGCCTGCACTACGTTTAGCGAAAAAGCTAACTGATGCGACGTTCGCAGAGAAAGTCTACTTTGCAAACTCAGGTGCAGAAGCGAATGAAGCGGCGCTTAAACTAGCACGCCGTTGGGCACTAGATAAGTTTGGTACTGAAAAGTCGCAAATCATCTCTTTCAACAAAGGTTTCCACGGCCGTACTTTCTTCACTGTAACTGTAGGTGGTCAAGCTGCATACTCTGATGGCTTTGGTCCAAAGCCGGGCGACATTGTTCATACAGACTATAACGATTTAGCGGCATTTGAAGCACTTATTTCAGACAACACTTGTGCCGTGATGATGGAGCCGCTACAAGGCGAAGGTGGTATCATTTCACCAACTTCTGAGTTTGTAAAAGGTGTTCGCGAGCTGTGTGACAAGCACAATGCGCTACTTATTTTTGATGAAGTGCAAACTGGTGTTGGCCGTACTGGTGACTTGTATGCATACCAAGGTTTAAACGTAACCCCTGATATTTTAACAACGGCTAAAGCGCTTGGCGGTGGTTTCCCTATCGGCGCGATGATCACAACAACAGAGATTGCTGCGCACCTAAAAGTAGGTACTCATGGTTCTACATACGGCGGTAACCCGCTGGCGTGTGCGGTTGCAGAAGCGGCATTTGACACAGTAAACACAACAGCTGTACTTGATGGCGTAAAAGCAAAAGAGCAGCTGTTCCGTGAACTATTAAACGACATCAACGAAAAGTACAACGTATTCACCGAAGTACGTGGTAAAGGTCTATTGCTTGGTGGTGTAGTCACTGAAAAGTACGAAGGCAAAGCAAAAGAATTCTTGGTTGAAGGTATCAAGCAAGGCGTGATGTCACTTGTTGCAGGTGCAAACGTAGTACGTTTCACTCCATCTCTTGTTATTCCAGAAGCTGACATCCGCGAAGGGATGGCACGCTTCGAAAAAGCCGTTGCTGCGGTAGTTGCTAACAACGCTTAATACTGGTTGCAAGGTCACCTTTTGGTGGCCTTGTTGTTATCCACATTTTTGAGGAGTAAGCGGGCTCATGATGATCCTTCGCCCAATCCAAGAAAGCGATTATCCAGCGCTTTTAAACATTGCTCACGAATCAGGTCACGGTTTTACCTCTTTGCCTGTAAACGAAGAGCTATTACAGAAGAAGATTGCACGCTCAGTTGCTTCCTTTGGCAAGCAAGCTGACAAGCCTTTTGATGAAGGTTATTTATTTGTATTAGAAGATACTGAAACAGGCGAGGTGGTTGGTACCAGCGGTATCGAAGCTGCGGTTGGTTTAGATGATGCGTTTTATCATTATCACCTAAGCAAAGTGATCCACTCTTCACGCACACTCGATGTTTATAAAGCAGTGGATATTTTAACGCTATGTAATGACTACACTGGCGCGACGGAATTATGCACTCTGTTTTTAAAAGATGGCTATCGCAAAGGCGCAAATGGCAAATTGCTGTCTCGCTCTCGCTTTATGTTTATCAATCAACATCGTGATCGTTTTGCTGAAACCGTTATCGCGGAAATGCGCGGTGTTTCTAACGAGCAAGGCGAAAGTCCGTTCTGGCAATGGCTTGAAGAGCATTTCTTCTCGATGGATTTCCCGACAGCGGATTATCTAACGGGGATCGGCCAAAAGGTCTTTATTGCTGAATTAATGCCTAAGTACCCAATCTACGTGAACCTGCTTAGTAAAGAAGCACAAGCGGTGATTGGTGAAGTTCACGACAATACGCGTCCTGCTATTGAGCTACTAAAAAGCGAAGGTTTCACATTTAATGGTTATGTTGATATCTTCGACGCGGGTCCAACGGTAGAAGCAAAAGTGGGGAATATCCGCACGGTTCGCAATAGTGAAACTCGTACTGTGAAAATAGGCGAAAGCAACGGTGGATTCCCTGTTATGGTCGCAAATGGTAAACTTGTTGATTATCGCGCGGCGGTAATCGAGTTAGCCCTGACTGATAGCAATGAAGTGACGCTTGCTCCACATGTTGCCGCGGCGCTAAAAGTTGAAGAAGGCGATCAAGTAAGCCTAGTAAAGATTTAAGATTGGGAACAGATTATGACAACACATGCAGCACAACTAATAAATGGTGAGTGGATTGCAGGACAAGGCGCAAGCTTTAGCTCTGTAAACCCAGCAAACAACGACGTTATTTGGAGCGCAAACGCAGCTACTGCTGAGCAAGTTGATGGCGCAGTAAAAGCGGCTCGTGAAGCTTTTTATTCATGGAGCGACATGAGCTTTGAAGCGCGTCTAGAAATTGTTAAGCGTTTCGCTGAAGTACTAAAAGAAAATAGCGAAGAGCTGGCTATTGCAATTGCTAAAGAAACGGGTAAGCCACTTTGGGAAACTCGTACAGAAGCGGGTGCTATGGTAGGTAAAATCGCGATTTCTGAGAAAGCCTATCAAGAGCGTACAGGCGTTGTGGAAAATCCAATGCCAGTTGGCCGTGCCGTGATCCGTCACAAGGCGCATGGTGTAGTTGCTGTATTTGGCCCATATAACTTCCCAGGTCACTTACCTAATGGCCACATCGTACCTGCGCTACTTGCTGGTAACACGGTTATCTTTAAGCCATCTGAACTGACGCCTTATGTTGCTGAGCTAACGCTTAAATACTGGCAACAAGCGGGTCTTCCTGCTGGCGTGATTAACCTAGTTCAGGGTGAAGTTGAAACAGGTAAAGCACTTGCATCACACGCGGGTATTGACGGCTTATTCTTTACTGGCTCTTCTCGTACGGGTCACTTGCTACATGAACAATATGCAGGTCAACCGGGTAAGATCCTAGCGCTTGAAATGGGTGGTAATAACCCACTTATCGTAAAAGACGTAGCGGATACCAAAGCGGCAGTACACGACATTATTCAATCTGCGTTTATCTCAAGTGGTCAACGTTGTACTTGTGCTCGTAAACTATTCCTTCCTGCAGGTGAACAAGGTGACACAATCCTTGAGCAACTGATCAAAGCAACTAAAGCGATTAAAGTGGGTAACTTTGACGATGCAGATCAACCGTTCATGGGTTCAATGATCTCAAATGCAGCCGCCGCTGGCATGGTAAAAGCACAGCAACAGCTTGTTGAGCTCGGTGGTGAGTCGCTTATCGAGCTGACGCACACAGAGGGCACGGGCTTTGTGACGCCAGGGATCATCGAATGTACTAACATTGCAGACTTTCCTGATGAAGAACACTTTGGTCCGCTGTTAAAAATATTCCGCTACACAGACTTTGACGCTGCTATCGAAAAAGCGAACGAGACAAGCTTTGGCTTATCTGCAGGCCTGCTTGGCGACAACGAAGCTGACTACGACCGTTTCTTACGTCGTATTCGCGCAGGTATCGTAAACTGGAACCGCCCAATCACTGGCGCTTCAAGTGCAGCTCCGTTTGGTGGTATCGGTGCATCAGGTAACCACCGTGCAAGTGCATACTACGCGGCAGATTACTGTGCATACCCAGTGGCTTCTGTGGAACTGGAAAAGGTAACTTTACCTTCTAGCTTGAGCCCAGGTTTATCTTTGGATTAAAATGCCAATATTGAGGTTTACTCAATAAAAATTGATAAGAAAAGCAGCTTCGGCTGCTTTTTTGTGTCTAGTTGACTACAAAAGTAGCAATCGAAAAAACTTTCTGCTTAAATCAATAGGAGATGTCTTTGATAGGTTCGGGTGAGCAAAGTATGGTTTTAGATAAACAAGGGTACGATGATTTAGTCATGTATTTGACGCAAAACTTAGCCTTGTTTGAGAAGTCTGGGACGGTTGAACCAGGGGCTCCAACAGTCATGGAATTAATCGAAGATGTGATCGCTGAAAACGTTATCCGTATATGCGAGCAGCACACTGAGTTATCTACAGAGCAGCGCAGCATGATCGTGCGTGAGGTAGATGGCATTGTGTACGACTTACAAGAAGTGCTATCAAGTGTTGTTGATAGACGTGTCACCGTAGAACAAAAAGAATTTATCGAAGAATTCGCGGGTTTGGTCAAAAACCTGTTTGATTCTGCTGTATAGCTTGGCACAATCACTATCGACAGTGTAGAAAACACACTTAGAGGCAATTCTAGGTTTAAGATACACCGCCATTTGGCGGTGTTATGCTTTATAGAGGATAACTATGTTAGCTAGCGTAAAATGGGTTGAAGGAGATACCTTTATCGGTCGCTCTGCGTCGGGACATAATGTGGTATTTGATGCCGGTTCTGATAGTGCTGCGCCAAGTCCAATGGAGATGGTATTAATGTCAGCGGGATGTTGTTCGTCAGTCGATGTAGTCAGCATTCTACAAAAAGCGCGTCAGGATGTTACCGACGTGGAAGTAAAATTAACCGCAGAGCGCGCAGAAAGCGCACCTAGGGTTTTTACCAAGATCAATTTACACTTCGTGGTGAAAGGGCGTAATGTCTCTGAAAAACACCTAGAAAGAGCCGTAAGTTTATCCGCTGAAAAGTATTGCTCAGTGGCATTAATGCTTGAAAAAGCAGTAGAAATTACGCATAGCCATGAGGTGGTTGAAATTGACGAAAAATAACGCTTTTTCATAGCGCTATTTTCGTATAAAATCCGCGAACTTTTGTTTCTGCAGCGCAGATTTTTTGTATTAAGGTGGGTCTATCGTGAACAAGCCCTTTGATAAAATTAAACTCCATGGCTTTAACAACTTAACTAAGAGTTTAAGCTTTAGCATTTACGATATTTGCTACGCCAAGACCGAGCAGCAACGTAAAGAATATCTAGAATACATTGATGAGCAGTATAGTGCTGATCGTTTGACGGATATTCTAAAAGACGTAACGGATATCATCGGTGCAAACGTACTGAATATCGCACGTCAAGATTATGAACCACAAGGGGCGAGTGTGACGATATTAGTATCAGAAGAGCCTGTTGATCAACAGACTTTTGATAGTAATGAAGCACCAGGTCCACTTCCTGAGTCAGTGGTAGCACACTTAGATAAGAGTCACATCTGTGTTCATACTTATCCTGAAGCGCACCCTGATGATGGCATTTGTACTTTTAGAGCGGATATCGAAGTTTCAACGTGTGGTATTATTTCGCCACTTAAAGCGCTTAACTTCTTAATTCACTCTTTAGAGTCAGATGTGGTGACGATTGACTATCGTGTTCGTGGATTTACTCGTGACGTTAATGGTGTTAAACACTATATCGACCACGCAATTCACTCGATCCAGAATTACATGACGGAAGATACTAAAGACGCATACCACATGGTAGACGTAAACGTGTATCAAGAGAACCTATTCCATACTAAGATGATGCTTAAGGAAACAGACCTAAATGCATATCTATTTGGAATTAGTACTGATGATTTAGATGCAGACGAAGAGGAAGAAATTCGTCTTAAGCTGAATCGTGAAATTCAGGAAGTGTTCTACGGTCGCAATTTACCAGAAACTGAATAATCAGCGGTAAATTAAGGAATTAAAAAAGGCGCGCAAGCGCCTTTTTTAATGTCTGAAATTTCTTGTTAAGTCATCATATAAGCGCATAGAGCACAACTGTGCCTGATTATAAGGTGACAGTTATAAAGTCACTAAGATTCGCTTTCTGATTCCTCATCAGGCGTATCAGGGCGCTGTCGTTCGACAAAGCTAGTGGCCAGTATGGTCGTCAATACTAGAGCTGATAAAATTGATTTCAGGATTTCGTAGTTTTTATATACCCAGCCCCAACTCCAATAGGGCTTAGAGGCTTCTTCGGACACACCAAAGAAAAGATCCATATTGCGAATTAGATTTTCACCAAAGGCTGCCAAATCAACCAATATAAATGCAAAGAAAATACCGTATAGAATTGGGTCTGCATAGGTCATATAAATACTACGCCAGTTATTTGGATTAGTGAGACGTATAAAGCGCAATGACCATAAAACTCTATGTTTGAGCAAGAGAAAAATTATTAAGTCCAGTAAAAAGTGAGCACCAAAGATGAAGGCGTTTGTTTTATATGGAGGTAAACCTGAAGCGCTTAATTCAAATATATAGCGAACAAATGCGTACTCAATAACAGTAATAAATAAGAGTACTACGCTTATATGTTGTAAGTTTACTAGTCGGCGTGACACAAAGGTCACGACAACTAGTAAGACCATTATATGAATCATATAGGCAAAATCTGTAAAATAATGAAGAGCTGAAAATGCAACTGTCATTAATATAGCCAATATGCAAAAGTACCAAGAGTTTTTCATTTATTCTCCACAAGTAATAGCCTATTAGCCGTTGTGCTCGCTGAAGCTTCTTCACCTCTAGGATCCTTTGTCTTACCTCCAAGGGTACCACCAGATACTATGTTAATTTGGCTTTTAGTTAGTGGAGTTAAGCGTGTAAATTGACATGATTTATTTTTTGTTAAAAAGCGCATAATGACGTCCTTTCTAAGTTAAGTTTTGCGGTGATTATTGTCCACTCCACTTTACCCCTTAAAAACAATGTTGAAAACATCGTGTTGCAAATAGACTTTATTTGTAACTTTATCGTTTGCCATTGTGGTGAGAGGCTATGAAAGTGCGCATCTTTCATTTGCCGTTATCCTCGTTGCTTGGTTTGTTATTTCGTGGTGTTGGAGATCTGCGCCATAATTTGGCATCGTCAATTTTGTCTCTTAAGGCAAGGATTTGTTCTCTAAGTGGGTTGAGGTTGATGCCGCAGGCGTCGCACCATACTTCAAAATATTCGTAGGGAAATTTGCTTACGCCTTTTTCGTAGTTCTCGTAAGTGCCACGCTCCACGCCGACCAAGTTAGCCATTTCTTGCGTGGTTTTGCCGGCGACTTTGCGCATGCGGCGCAGGTCGTCCCCTGTAAAGCGCTTATCAAATTTCCCCACCAACTCAATCCTTTTTGCCTATCGCACTCGCGTCACAAACAGCATCAGTCCCTATGTAGCCGGATGTATACTATCTGTTTGTCTCTATTGTTCGCTTAACCAAGTTGCATTTTTGTATCTAAACCGTAAACGCGAGTCTATCGTAGAAAATTTCTTTTTCAAGAGTAGTCCGTCTAAAAATGAACATTTTGTTGCATTTAATTAATCTTCGCTCGATTTTTTAGGCGAAGCCTGAGATGAGTAACTCATTATTTAACTGAGGTGTTGCGATGATGATTTTGGCGTTTTTAATTAATTTACAAATAAATTCAAAAAAATTTTCTTCGCGCAGATTTTTGCTCGAAGCTTTTGTTACTTTAGTGTGAAATAAAGTGACATGTTGGAGAGCAATATGGATTATCTACGCCAATATCATGACTTAACGATTTATTACGATGCCCTCAAGAAGGCGGCAAGGCAGGGTGACGAGGTGCCAGACACCACAACTAAATGGTTAGCACTGGTGGAAACAACTTTGTTTGAACTGCAAGAGCTTGCCCATATGGAAAAGGCTTACATGCAGAAGTCAAAAACGATGAATAATCTGGTTGAGTTGGTGTATTCCAGTGCCCCAAGCATGGAATAACTAAAAGGGTAATTGCTTTTTGAGTTTTTGCGGTGAGGGGGAACGTTTTACTCTAATTTTACGTTCCCCCTTTTTTCTTTTTGTGCGTGTTTATCGCCTTATGTGTAGGCGATAAATGGGTCGTACTACAGTTCGTAAGTAAAACTTAAACCATAAACGCGTGGCTCGCCGTATTGTACATAGGTATTGTCTTGCCAACCGTTTAGTGGATTATTACCAAACCTAAAGCCACGTACCACAATGTCTTCGTCTGCAAGATTTCTACCCCAAGCCGTTAATGACCAGTTGTCGCCATAGTAACTAAGGCTTGCGTTGATCAGGTTATGATTACGCGCTTGCTCGTTGTGACTATCCGAGAGGTAATAGTTGTCTTTGCCTTCCACACCTAATTCAACCACTAGGTTATCCATTAACTCGTAATTGACGGCAAACGAGTATTGATAATTTGGCGCTTGTGCTTGGTCGCGACCATCAAGGTTGAGGCCACTGGCAGCCACAAAGTCTTCAATCTCGGTCTCTAAATAGCCTGCGCTGTAACTAAAACCAAGACGGTCCGTGTATTGTAGGTTACCTTCAACTTCTAGGCCGTAGTTACTGCCTTTACTGGCGTTGTCGATGTAGCCTGCAAATTGCTGGTTAGAAACTTGCCATTGTTTTAGCTGGATATCATCGCGTTGCATATAAAACGCGGTAACCCGCACAAGGTGACGTTTGTCTTCAGACTCACCCTTTACACCAAACTCAGCGTTCCAAACATACTCAGGGTCAAAGTAATGGTGTTCGGCCGGAATGTTTAAACCTTCATCTTTGGCTTTTGCCAGTGCTTCGCCGTTTACACCGCCGACTTTGTAACCGCGAGTAAGGCTGGTGTAGATCATAGTGCGCGGTACAACTTGATATTCAAGCGCGACTTTTCCGCCCCACATTACATCATCGGTTTCGATACTAAAGCCGTTACTATCTATATAGTCAGCGTCATATTGCTCCGCGCGAAGACCACCGATTAGGCGAGTTTTGTCTGAAAGGTGATGCACGTATTGACCAAAAATCGCCTTACTTTCTACGGTGTATGCTGACGTAAATGGGTTCTCAAGCCAAGTGTAATGACGGGTTAAATCAACATCGTTACGCTTTGCGAAAACACCTACCACCCAGTCATTTTGTTTATCTTTGATTAAAAACTCTATGTTGCCATTTTCATGGTTACGCTCGTAGGCATCGGTTGAGCTATATCCTTCAGGGTGTAATCCTGCTGCGCATAGCGCTGGTTGAGCTGCGTCATGACATACCCAATCTTCGTCGTAGCTATATAAAGTATCAGCATCTAGCCCAGATACTTTAAATTCGACATTGAATAAGTCTGAGCGAGTATAAACTCCACGTAGTGAAAACGCATCGGAGCTGAGGTTGTCTTGGCCCGGGTCATCAGCAACACTGTTACGTGAATTATCCAGGGTGAAACCGTCGTACCCGTTTTCAGTATCAATATGGTGATAAGCAAACTCTAGTGCGAGATTATCGCTCACTTGAGAGTTAAGTTTCACTCTTGCTACTTGCTCGTCTTGTTGCTGAGTGGGTTTGTTTAGGTAGAGGTTATCTACGTAACCGTCAGACTCTCGTTGATAGAGGCTGACGCGCACAGCGGTGTCGTCGCTTAACCCAGTGCCAGCCGCAAGGCCTGCTTCGTAGCTACCATAATTACCTGCGCCTAACTTCACTTTTAATGAGGGCGCTGTGGTAGCGGCTTGGGTATTTACTTCAACGATTCCTGCTAAAGCATCAGAACCGAATTTAGTGCCTTGAGGGCCGCGATACACCACCACTGACTCAGTATCAAAAAGCAGCGCACTTGCGCCTAATCCTGAGTAATTAATACCGTCAATTAATAAGCCAACGCTGGGATAAATAGGATCAACAAACTGTGAACGTAAGCCGATACCACGGATTTGCATAAAGCGACCACGAGACGCACCTGCCGTAAAGTTAACGTTAGCGGTGGCACCTAGTATCTCATCTAAATATTGCGCACCACGCTTAGCGATAGAGAGTTCGTCAACCACCGAAGCGCTTGCACTTAATGTCTGGATAGTTTCATTCTGAAAATCGCCAGTGACGACAATGGTTTCTAGGTTATCGTCGGCAAGTACCTGATGAGAGAAAAATGGCAGCAGTGCCAAGGTGATCGTAGAGAGTTTTAACTTCATGCTTAATCTTTGTCCCATTTTTAATTGGGCACAGTTTAACAAAAGCCAGACCAGTTGACAGTGAAATTGTGTTATATGTTAGCCCGCAAATGTTAAACAAATAGGCCAGATATGAGTTTTAAAGTTGATTTTAAAGTCCGAGACTATGAGTGTGACTTACAGGGAATAGTTAATAACAGCGTGTATTTTAATTATTTAGAGCATGCAAGACATGAGTTTTTATTGGCGAATAACGTTGATTTTGCAGCGCTTGCAGAGCAAAAAGTGAACTTAGTCGTTATTCGTAGCGAAATGAATTACAAAGACTCGTTACGTCCAGGCGATGCGTTTTATGTTGAAGTCGCACTTGAGCGTGAAAGCAGAGTAAAGTTTGCATTTAAGCAAAAAGTGATAAGAGCGCATGACAATAAACTCATGCTTGATGCTGTGGTCACTGGAACTTCGGTGAATGAGCGCGGTAGACCGTTTTTACCAGACGCTATTACACATTTATTTGAAGAGCAGCAATTTGTGAAATAGTTGGTGTTAAAACATTCAGGAAAGACAATTTTACAGAATTTTACTGCTATTTTTGTGTCTTGAAACGTTATAATAAACTCAGGGCATAAAATAGATGGTTTACCATGAAATTCATCAGCATAATCGGCGCAATAATGGCGCTTAGTGGATGTATATCAACAGGGAAGGTAGACACGGAAGCGCTTAAGTATTCCGCTTGGCAGTTACAGAGTATTAATGGCCAAAATATTACGCAATTACAATCAGACGCTGGACTTGGTGAAAAGCCTATTGATATTCGTTTTATCGATGCACTGCAAGTCAATGGTTTTGCGGGTTGTAATCGCTTTTTTGGCGAAGGCGAAATTGTCGAAGGGCAGTTAAAAGTTAAAAACTTAGGCATGACGCGTAAGTACTGTGGTGAAGAAATCGCTCAGGTTGAATCGCAGCTTATTAACCAATTACAAATTGGTGTCTTGCTTGAAGTAAATGCTAATAACTTGACCTTAAAAGGAAAACCTCAGTTTAGTTTTATTAAACAATAAGCTGAAAATAAGAATTCCAGTGTCAGTGCTTGCGAGCTTTCGTGTTAGCAAGTAGACTGGCGCTAATTCGTTACTTGTCGGAGTGCCTTGAATTTTTGCAGCAAATTTGTTGCAGATAGTCGGGCTGAGATCGCATTTTGCGGGATCCGTGGACCTGATCAGGTTAATGCCTGCGTAGGGAACAAGACAGCAAACGCGCTGCGTTTGTCTGTAGCAATAGTGGTTTATTGCTATCCACCTTACCCGAGGACTATCCTCGTCTCTCTCCTTTTGGAGATCTGACAAGACACCTTTGTATGAAAATAAGAGGGACGTCATGTCAAACAATAGTAGCAAGCTAAGTCGTCGTGAAGCGCGAGCAGCCGCGGCAGAATTTATCCATAACCTTAAAGGCCAACCTTTTCCAAACTCACATAAAGTTTATGTGGAGGGCGAGCAAGCAGGCGTACGCGTTGGTATGCGTGAAATTACGCTAAGTGATTCGTTTGTTGGTGGCACCGAAGAAAATCCGGTATTTGAATCAAACGATCCCATTCGTGTTTATGATACTTCAGGTCCATACACAGATCCTGAATTGCCGGTTGACGTTCGTGCTGGTCTTCCTAAATTTAGAGAGCAGTGGATAGTTGAGCGCGATGATACCGAAATGCTAGAGTCGGTGACGTCACAGTTTTCTCAGCAGCGTATGGCGGATGAAGGGCTTGACCATATTCGCTTTGAACATTTACCTAAAATTCGCCGTGCCAAGGCGGGTAAAAATGTCACGCAAATGCACTACGCCCGTCAAGGCATAGTGACGCCTGAAATGGAATATGTGGCGATCCGTGAAAATATGGGACGCGCTAAGTTGCGTGAAGAATTGCTGGCGCAGCAACACAAAGGCCAATCGTTTGGCGCCAGTATTCCTGAGTTTATTACGCCTGAATTTGTGCGTGATGAAATCGCCCGTGGTCGTGCTGTACTACCAAACAATATTAATCACCCTGAGACTGAGCCGATGATTATCGGACGTAACTTCTTAGTCAAAGTTAACGCCAATATTGGTAACTCATCAGTGACTTCTTCTATCGAAGAAGAAGTAGAAAAAATGGTATGGTCGACCCGTTGGGGTGCAGATACCGTAATGGATCTGTCTACAGGGCGTTACATTCATGAAACCCGCGAGTGGGTGGTACGTAACTCTCCAGTGCCTATCGGTACGGTACCAATCTATCAGGCACTAGAAAAAGTGAATGGCGTTGCCGAAGATCTAACGTGGGAGATCTTCCGCGATACCTTGATTGAGCAAGCTGAGCAAGGCGTGGATTACTTTACTATCCACGCGGGAGTACTACTGCGTTACGTGCCGATGACGGCAAAACGCGTGACCGGTATAGTGTCTCGCGGTGGTTCAATTATGGCGAAGTGGTGTTTAGCGCATCACAAAGAAAACTTCCTCTACACGCACTTTGAAGACATCTGTGAAATCTTAAAGCAATACGATGTTTGTTTCTCGTTAGGTGATGGTTTGCGTCCGGGTTCTATTGCCGATGCCAATGACGAAGCGCAATTTAGCGAACTGCGTACCCTTGGTGAGTTAACTAAGCTTGCGTGGAAACACGATGTTCAGGTCTTTATTGAAGGCCCTGGACACGTGCCGATGCATATGATCAAAGAGAATATGGAAGAGCAGCTTAAACACTGTGATGAAGCTCCATTTTACACGCTTGGTCCACTCACAACTGATATCGCTCCGGGTTATGATCACTTCACTTCAGGGATTGGTGCGGCGCAAATTGCTTGGTATGGCTGTGCGATGCTGTGCTATGTGACACCAAAAGAACACTTAGGCTTACCGAATAAAGAAGATGTAAAAGAAGGCCTGATCACCTATAAAATCGCGGCGCATGCAGCGGATCTGGCGAAAGGCCATCCGGGTGCTCAAGTTCGTGACAATGCGCTGTCTAAAGCACGCTTTGAGTTCCGCTGGCACGATCAGTTTAATCTCGGTCTAGATCCGCAGCGTGCTCGTGAGTATCACGATGAGACCTTGCCGCAAGAATCGGGCAAAGTCGCTCACTTCTGCTCTATGTGTGGCCCTAAATTCTGCTCGATGAAGATCACTCAGGATGTGCGTGACTATGCAAAAGCGTTAGAGGCACGAGGCATTGATCCTAATAATGTTGGCGAAGAGATCAGCATTAAAATGGTGGATGTTGAAGCCGAGATGAAAGCAAAGTCAGAAGAGTTTAAGCAATCAGGCTCTGAGCTTTACCACAAAGCCTTATGATACCACTTTGTCTTAATACTTGCTCAATTTGAGGGAGTAAATCTGACGCTAACTGCGTTAAAAGTTTCTTATTTAGAACAACTAAATAGCAAAACTTTTGCCTTGTTATCGACAAGATTTTCTTGCCTCAAAATAGATCACTTAATAAAGCAAATTGGTATAACTCATCCCATCATAGCCACCTTGATGCCCGTCGGGTGGCTAATTTTAGGAGTGTAGCTATGTCTACTCAAGCACGTGTCGCTATCTTGGGTTTTGGCTTAACTGGGCGCATTGCTGCATTGATGCTCGCTGAGCGCTATCAAATCAGCGTATTTGAACAAGCAAAGCAAGGTACGGAGATCTCAGCAGGTAGTGTCGCGGCGGCCATGTTAGCGCCGTTGGCTGAGTCTGTGATATGCGATGAAGCGTTGGCGCTGCAAGGGCTGGAGTCCATGAAATTGTGGCCACAATTACTGGCGAAGCTGGAAAGCCCGGTATTTTTCCAGCAGCAAGGCTCTCTTATTGTGGCACATGGTCAAGACCGTGGTGATTTAGTGAGTTTTCAGCAGCGCTTAAAACCGTTAAGAGATCATAGCGCGGAAGTGGTAAATGGTACTCAGATCGCACAATTTGAACCAGAGCTTGGTGGTGTCTTCCATCAAGGCTTGTATTTACCTTGCGAAGGCCAGCTTGATAATCAGGCGTTTTATCAAAGTAGTGCGGCAACATTGACGAAACAAGGGGTAGAGATTAACTACGGTGTCTATTGTGATGAAGGGCAAAAGGCGCAGCTTAGTCAAGCGTATGACTGGGTAATTGATTGTCGTGGTCTTGGTGCGAAAGCCTCGTGTAATGGGCTTCGTGGCGTACGCGGCGAAGTGGCGAGAATTTATGCCCCAGAAGTGACCTTGACTCGACCTGTGCGCTTGATGCACCCAAGATACCCCATTTACATTGCGCCAAAGCCAGACCATCAGTTTGTTATTGGTGCGACGGAAATTGAGTCGCAAGATAATGGTGAGATAACGGTACGTTCTACACTCGAATTACTCTCTGCTGCTTATTCAGTTCATCGTGGGTTTGCCGAAGCGCGAGTATTGTCTTTATTAGCAGGACTTAGACCTGCGTTTAAAGATAATCACCCCAAAATTGAACAACAAGGTAATGTGATCAGTATCAATGGCCTATATAGACACGGTTATCTGCTGGCACCGCTTATCGTGAAACAAGCACTATCTAAGGAGTTATTATGAAAGTCGAATTTAATGGCGAAACGATTAATATCAACCGCGAGCAAAATATTCAGGAATTTATTGAAGCCAGAGGTGCCAAGCCGCCTTTTGCCGTCGCGCTTAATGGTACTTTTGTTTCCCGCACGGAGCTGCCAAGCGTGACATTGAGCGACGGTGATAAGATTGAGCTTTTATCGCCAATTCAAGGGGGATAAATATGCAGTCTTTGACTGATACTAAGCTCACTATTTATGGTGAACAATTTACTAGCCGCATGTTAATTGGCTCGGCACTTTATCCTTCTCCGGAGGTAATGCAGGCAGCTATCGCCACCTCAGGTGCTGAAATTGTTACTGTGTCGCTGAGACGCCAGCAAACTAAGCAGGCGGGTGATGACTTTTGGTCGCTTATTAAAGAGATGGGACTACGAGTCTTACCAAATACGGCAGGCTGCCATAGCGTAAAAGAAGCGGTGACTTTGGCGCAGATGTGTCGGGAAGTGTTTGCCACGGATTGGATTAAACTTGAACTCATTGGTGATGAATATAACTTACAGCCAGACCCAATTGCATTGCTCGAAGCCACCGAAATTTTGCTAAAAGACGGGTTTAAGGTATTGCCTTATTGCACTGATGATTTGGTGCTGTGTCAGCGTTTAGATGCGCTTGGTTGTGAAGTTTTAATGCCTTGGGGCGCACCAATTGGTACGGGAAAAGGGCTGTTAAATCCATATAACCTGCAAACCATTCGCACACGTTTGCCCCATCAAACCTTGATTGTCGATGCGGGACTCGGCTTGCCGTCTCACGCTTGCCAAGCTCTAGAGCTGGGTTATGATGCCGTACTATTAAATTCGGCAGTGGCAGGGGCGGGTTGTCCTATCACCATGGCAAAAGCGTTTGAAGCCAGCACGGTTGCAGGGCGCCTGTCTTATTTGGCAAAAGCAATGCCACAAAAAGAGGTAGCATCACCTTCTACGCCAACCTTAGGCATGCCTTTTTGGCACGCAAACTAACTTGAATTGCGGATAACTATATAAGGAGTTCTCTTTGTCACATATCGTTTGGAGTATTGCGGGTTCTGATTCTGGCGGTGGCGCTGGTATTCAAGCGGATATCAAAGCAACGCAGAGCTTTAATGTTCATTGTTGTACCGTAGTAACTGCGTTGACGGCGCAAAATAGTTTAGGGGTGGAAGCGTTAAACCCGGTATCGACCACAGTTATCGAATCTCAGCTAACGGCGCTTTCGCAAGATATGCCTGCAACGGTGATAAAGATTGGCATGCTCGCCAATGTTCAGCAGATCCAACTGATTGCTGAACACCTCGTGCATTACAAAGCAACATGGGAAAAGCCGCCGCTTGTGGTTTATGATCCAGTAGCTATCGCGACCAGCGGGGATCCATTAACCGAAGAAGACACGGTAGATGCGTTAAAAACCCATTTATTACCGCTGGTGGATATCATTACACCCAATACACACGAAACTCAGCTGCTGACAGGTGTGTATTTGATAGGTCCTGATGCGGTAAAAGAGGCTGCTGCCAAATTGCGTGAATTCGGTGCAAAGTCGGTGATCATTAAAGGCGGTCATTGGGATTACCCAAAAGGCTACTGCATTGATTATGGCTTAGCGGGTGATACCGAGTATTGGCTTGGCAATGAGAAAATTCAAACACCGCATAGCCATGGTACAGGGTGTAGTTTATCGTCAGTGATCGCGGCATGTATGGCCAAGGAGTACCCATTTAAAGATGCTTTTATTCTCGCTAAGGCATACATCAATGCAGGGCTAAAAGCGGCGATACGTTATGGTGAAGGCGTGGGCCCTGTTGCGCATACGAGTTTTCCAGTTGATCTTAATGATTATCCGCAAGTGATAGAATCGGGCTCTTGGCTTGCTGATGAACTAGAGTTTGCATTACCTGAGGAATTTAATTTTGCCGCAGGCTTTGCCAGTATTGACGATCCTATTGGCCTTTATGCCGTGGTAGACAGCGCTGATTGGGTGGAAAAATGTCTCGCTTTAGGTGTCGATACGGTGCAGCTGAGAATTAAAGATCCAGAGCAAGCTAATCTTGAAGCGGAAATACAAACCGCCATTGCACTTGGGCAAAAATACGATGCGAAGGTGTTTATTAACGACTACTGGCAGTTAGCGATTAAACACGGCGCTTATGGAATTCATTTAGGCCAAGAGGATATCGATAAAGCCAATCTTGTTGTCATCCAAGAGGCAGGGCTGCGCTTAGGTATTTCAACCCATGGTTTTTATGAAATGCTCCGGGCGCATAACTATCGCCCAAGTTATTTGGCTTTTGGTGCTATCTACCCAACCACGACTAAAGACATGACCGGCCAAATCCAAGGGCTGGAAAAGCTGACACATTTTGTACCTTTGATGCAGAGTAGCTATCCAACCGTCGCTATTGGAGGCATTGATCTTAGTCGCGTGCCAGAAGTGGCTGCAACTGGCGTATCTAGTATCGCGGTTGTAAGAGCTATCACTGAGGCCCAAGACCCACAACAGGCCGTACTAGAATTAAAGCAAGCTATGGCGCGGCATGACTGAACTCAATGACAAAGAGCGGCTAAGGTATAGTCGCCATTTGCTGTTAAAAGAGGTTGGTGAGCAAGGCCAACTCGCATTGAAACAGGCGCATGTGGCTGTGGTTGGCTGCGGTGGGCTGGGAAGTCCAGCGTTGTTTTACTTAGCGGCGAGTGGCATTGGTAAGCTTACTTTTGTTGATGATGACGACGTGGAATTGTCTAACTTACAAAGGCAAATTCTGTATAAGGTGAACCACCTTGGTCAGCAAAAAGCCAAAGCAGCAGGAAAGGTGCTGGCAAGTCTCAATAACGAGATCACACTAGTACCAATTAAAGCGAGGTTGACCGATAAGAACGTCGCCGAGTTACTCCGTGATGCCGATATTGTCTTGGATTGCAGCGATAACTTTACTACCCGTTATTTACTCAATAGGTATTGTCATCAAGCGAGCAAGCTGTTGATCGCTGGCGCTGCTATCGCTACACAAGGCCAACTCATGTGCTTTGATTTTAGGGCTGAGTCACCTTGTTATGCTTGCGTTTTCCCTGAAGGTTCGCAAACACCAGTGGAGAATTGTGACAACTTTGGCGTCATTAGTCCATTACTGGGGGTGATCGGTGCGCAGCAAGCTTTATTGACCATAAACGTGCTACTTGGACATCACCAAGGAAGCGTATTTTGTACGCTAGATGCTATGAGTTTGCAGCAAAAGCAGTATGGGCTCAGTAAAAACCCCGAGTGTGAATGTTGTGGCTTGAGATAGTTTCAAGCCACTAATACAGTAGTCTACTCTGCTATTTTTGCGAAAGGCGTACCCATGCGTGTGACGGTCTCTGGGTTTTGACCATCTAAGAACTCAGCCTTATTTGCCCCCCACGCTAAGATCACGGTAGAGCCAAGTTTAAAGCGACCCATCTCTTCGCCTTTTTTCAGCGTTATCGCGTTGTCACCTTCTGCTGGATATGTCCAAGTAAAGACATCTCTTCCAGCGGGTGGTGTCACTGTACCGGCCCAAATCGTCTCAATGCTAGCAACGATAGTTGCACCAACCAGTACCATGGAAAGCGGACCAATCTCAGTGTCAAAAATAGCAACAACTCGCTCGTTACGAGCAAATAAATTAGGCACATTTTGCGCAGTAAGTGGATTTACTGAGAACAAATCGCCCGGTACATAAATCATTTTACGAAGTGTGCCATCAACCGGCATGTGGATACGGTGATAATCCTTCGGTGCTAGATAAATCGTTGCAAACTTACCACCAACATAAGGCGCAACGTCTTCTTCTTTACCGCCTAGCAGCGTCTGTAAGCTGTAGTTGTGACCCTTAGCTTGGATAATCTGACCATCGACGACATCACCAAGTTGGCTGATTGCACCATCAACTGGGTGGGCAAGGATATCGCTATCTTCTGCCAAAGGACGGATCCCCGGCTTCAATGGACGGGTAAAAAACTCGTTAAAGGTTTTGTAGTGAGCTGGATCTTCGTGCAATGCCTCGCTCATGTCGATTTTATATTGTTTGATAAACAGCTTAATTAGCTTTGTGGTTAAGGCGCCAGCTTCTGCTGCGGCAAGCTTACCAACCAAACGAGAAACCGCATGTTTAGGTAATGCATATTGCATGGCAATTTTTAGTTTATCCAAATTCACTTTTAACAGTTCCTAATTATTAGTCTTGTCACTTTCGCTTTTTTTGTATTGCGAAGTGGCTATCGGGCTCAAGTCATTGAGCCAATTTAGCAAATATTATCAGACTCTAGGCGCGCGCGCACCTGCGCGGCCATCGGCCATAGATTCTAAAATACGATGGTAACTTTCAAAACGTAATTCGCTGATTTTACCTTCATCTACGGCTTCACGAAGTAAGCATCCCGGATCGTTCAGGTGTTTACAGTCTCTAAAGCGGCAGCCGCCAATAAACTCCCTAAATTCTTTAAAGCACCAAGTGACGCGTTCCACGTCTAAGTGCCATAGGCCGAACTCACGGATCCCAGGGCTGTCGATCAGGTTTCCACCGGACGGCAAGTGGTGTAAGCGCGATACTGTGGTTGTATGTTGCCCTAAGCCACTATTTTCGGAGACTTCTTTGGTGAGAATATCTGCATTGGGCAGTACGGTATTGACCAACGTTGATTTGCCAACCCCTGATTGACCAACAAAAATGTTATTTTTGTCCTCAAGCATGTGTTTTAGCTCGTCAATGCCTTCGCCTGATTTTGTACTGACTAACAGTACGCGATAACCAAGCTCACGATATATATCTAAGACTTCATCAATATATTCGAGGCTTTCTTGGTCAAGCAAATCAATTTTATTGAGTAATAAAATTGGCTCTATCCCCATATCCTCACAAGCGACTAAATAGCGATCGATGATTTGAGGGGTAAATTCGGGCACAACGGCCGACACCATCAATATTTGGTCAATATTCGCAGCGACAACTTTTACACCGTCATAAAAATCCGGACGAGTGAGTTGTGTGCGCCTTTCATGTACAGCCTCAATTACGCCGGCTAAGTCACCATCACTGACCTTGGCACGACGAAAAATGACTTCATCACCGCAAACTAAGCTTGTTACGGTACGACGGATATTGCAACGCAAAACCTCTTGGTCTGTGGTTTCTATATCCGCATGTTGGCCGAAGCGGCTGATCACCACTGCGGCTTCTGTTGGCCCTAAGTTGTCGTTTTGCCATGAAACATCAGATACTTCTGTCTCTTTCGCTTTATCGATTCGCTTCTGATGATTGGCTTTAATCCGACGGGATTGGCCCTTACTGAGTTTCTTTTTCTTTGCCATGTTTATAATCTGTTTAAGCTTAGACGTGCAGAGCGTTCAAATTTAGGCTATAAATCAATAAAACGCCGCGCATGGTAAAAAAAGCTTTAGGTCGAGTGTTTAAACTAATATGATATATCTAATTGCATTGGATCTAAAGGAAAGTACCGCTAAGGTAAAGTATGACTTTTCATGAATCAAACTTGATCTGGCTCGATCTAGAGATGACGGGGCTAGAACCGAAAACAGATAAAATCTTAGAAATCGCGACGGTGATCACAGACGGTGATCTCAATGTTTTAGCTGAAGGTCCAGTAGTGGCAATTCATCAAAGTGATGAGCTGTTGGACAATATGGATGAGTGGTGCACCAATCAACATGGTCGCTCAGGTCTGACTGCTCGCTGTAAAGCGAGTAAGTTCACGGAAGCAGATGCAGTTAAGCAAACACTAGATTTCCTTAAAGAGTGGGTGCCGCCAGGTGCTTCACCAATGTGTGGTAACTCTATTGGTCAAGACCGTAGATTCCTCAACAAATACATGCCAGAGCTAGAAGCTTATTTCCACTATCGCAATTTGGACGTCAGTACGATAAAAGAACTTGCGAGACGCTGGAAGCCTGAACTATTGGGTGAGATAAAGAAAAAAAGCTCTCACTTAGCACTGGATGATATCAAAGACTCCATCATGGAGCTGAAAGTTTACCAAGAAAAATTCTTCAAAGTTTAAAAAACACTTGCAAAGCAAATTTTATCTTGTAGAATCCTGCCCCGCTTGAGATGACAAGCCTTGCGGGGTTTCTTGAGCATTATTAAAGCAGTATAAGCTCAGCTGTTATAGGAAAAACGCGACCTAGCGTAGTTACCGACAACATAATGAGCTAACTATGTGATGCGGCACTAGCTCAGCTGCTAAAACGTTAGACGCGACCTCAAGGTTGCGCCCAGCGGAAAACTAAGAGCTATATCGGAATGCGGCACTAGCTCAGCTGCAGTAGGTAATAAACGCGACCTTGCGTAATTACCGACAATATAATGAGCTAACTATGGAATGCGGCACTAGCTCAGCTGGTAGAGCGCGACCTTGCCAAGGTCGAGGTCACGAGTTCGAACCTCGTGTGCCGCTCCAAACACTTGTTTTAGGTGTATAAACTAAAAAATGTGATGCAGCACTAGCTCAGCTGCTACAGGTAAAGACGCGACCTAGCGTAATTACCAACAATATAATGAGCTAACTATGGAATGCGGCACTAGCTCAGCTGGTAGAGCGCGACCTTGCCAAGGTCGAGGTCACGAGTTCGAACCTCGTGTGCCGCTCCAAACTTCTCAGTTTATATTCGACTGGAAAAATAAAGAATATGATGTGATGCGGCACTAGCTCAGCTGCAGTAGGTAATCAACGCGACCTTGCGTAATTACCGACAACATAATGAGCTAACTATGGAATGCGGCACTAGCTCAGCTGCAGTAGGTAATCAACGCGACCTTGCGTAATTACCGACAACATAATGAGCTAACTATGGAATGCGGCACTAGCTCAGCTGGTAGAGCGCGACCTTGCCAAGGTCGAGGTCACGAGTTCGAACCTCGTGTGCCGCTCCAAACACTTACTTTAGGTGTATAAACTAAAAAATGTGATGCGGCACTAGCTCAGCTGCAGTAGGTAATCAACGCGACCTTGCGTAGTTACCGACAATATAATGAGCTAACTATGGAATGCGGCACTAGCTCAGCTGGTAGAGCGCGACCTTGCCAAGGTCGAGGTCACGAGTTCGAACCTCGTGTGCCGCTCCAAACACTTACTTTAGGTGTATAAACTAAAAAATGTGATGCAGCACAGGCTCAGCTGCTACAGGTGAAGACGCGACCTAGCGTAGTTACCGACAAATCCAGAGCTAAATATGTGATGCGGCACTAGCTCAGCTGCAGTAGGTAATCAACGCGACCTTGCGTAATTACCAACAATATAATGAGCTAACTATGGAATGCGGCACTAGCTCAGCTGGTAGAGCGCGACCTTGCCAAGGTCGAGGTCACGAGTTCGAACCTCGTGTGCCGCTCCAACTCTCCTAAATATCCTTGTTTTTCAATCACTCTAAAAAAACCTTGCAGATATAGTCTTATTACACCAATTTTTCATAACAAACTGATTGCTTAATTTTAATGCTACGCGTAAAATACGCGCTCTTTCGGCCTTACTATTATCGTTCCTTGCCTTACCCCGACTGGCCGAAACGGGACAAGGCTATACTAACCGTAAGGAATATCCATGCGTCATTACGAAATCGTATTCATGGTTCACCCAGACCAAAGTGAGCAAGTACCTGGTATGATCGAGCGTTATACTGGTGCTATCACTGAAGCTGGCGGTACTATTCACCGTCTAGAAGACTGGGGTCGTCGTCAACTGGCTTACCCAATCGAAAAGCTTCACAAAGCACACTATGTTCTATTGAACGTTGAAGCACCAACTGAAGTAATCAACGAGCTTGAAACTTCTTTCCGCTACAACGATGCAGTGCTTCGTAACCTAGTTATGCGTACTAAAAACGCGGTAACTGAAGCGTCTCCTCTTGCAAAAGAAGAGAAAAAAGAAGCAGCTTCTGCTTAATCGTTGTTGATTTCGGATTTGACTAACCTTTCGAGGTAATGGTGAGTAATCAGGTTGACCTGTATACCAATCAATATCTGCTTTCGGGCGTGATTTGTAAAACACCTAAATTTAGTCAAAGCCCAGCTGGGATCCCACATTGCATATTTGTACTTGAGCACAAATCAATGCAATTAGAGGCTGACCTTACTCGAAATGCCTACGTGCGTATTCAAGTGGTTGCCAGTGGAGAACAGTTCCGAAACCAAACTGAGCATTTATACGTTGGGCAAGCATTACAAGTTCGCGGTTTTATAAATCGCCACGAGAGCCGAAATGGCTTGAGTCAGCTGGTATTGCACGCACAACATATTGAAAGAATTAATTGAGGAAATTACTCATGGCACGTTATTTCAGACGTCGTAAGTTCTGCCGTTTTAAAGCGGAAGGCGTACAACAAATTGATTACAAAGATCTGGCTACTCTTAGAAACTACGTAACAGAAAGTGGCAAAATCGTACCTAGCCGTATCACAGGTACTAGCGCTAAATACCAGCGTCAGCTAGCAACTGCTATCAAGCGTGCTCGCTACCTAGCCCTTCTTCCATACACTGACTTACACAAGTAAGCAGCTGATTACTAGTTTTTAAAAGGTGTAGAGACATGCAAGTTATTCTACTAGACAAAATTGCAAACCTAGGTAGCCTAGGTGATCAGGTTAATGTTAAATCTGGCTTCGCACGTAACTTCTTATTCCCTAAGGGTAAAGCAGTTCCTGCAACTAAATCTAACATTGAAACTTTCGAAGCACGTCGCGCTGAGCTTGAAGCGAAAATCGCTGAAGAGCTAGTTGCTGCACAGGCACGCGCTGAAAAACTAGAAGCACTAGCTGAAGTAACTCTAGTTTCTAAAGCGGGTGACGAAGGTAAGCTATTCGGTTCTATCGGTACTCGCGATATTGCTGATGCTATCTCTGCAGTAGGTGTTGAGGTATCTAAGTCAGAAGTTCGTCTACCTCTTGGTACTATCCGTGAGACTGGCGAGTTCGATGTAGCTATCCAAGTACACTCTGACGTTACAGCTACGATCAAAGTAATCGTAATTGCTGAAGCTTAATTTTTAATTGAGCTTAAAAAAGCCGTGTATTTTTATGCACGGCTTTTTATTCACTTAATTTACCTAAATGATCCCGAGTTTCGGACAGTAAAAACCTAGTTAACAGATATTCTTAATGCTATTGGTTTTGTTGGTATCCAACTCTTAGGTTGAATTAAGTAACCCCTCGAAGAAAATCATAATAATAATCTTATTCATACCAATTTAAGGTGTGACATGGATGACCCTCTCGCTCAAAGTTTGCCTTATATCAAAAGGTAATACTGTTGTAATGTGGTGTAATAAGTTTCCTTTTTAGAAACTTTCGCTCCATGTTATGTTTACATATTATAGGTTAATCCTTTTCTTTGTCTTTTGTCTGTCATAAAGTGGAATAAAATGACAGCGCTATCAATTTAGTGGTGGAATAATTAAATGTCGGTAAATAAAGGTTTTACGCTTACAGAGCTATTAATTGCGGTTGCAATAGTGGCGATCACAGCCAGCGTGGCATATCCGTCATATGTGGAATACGTTCAGGATGGACGTCGTTCGCAAGCACAACAGCAAATGTTGGAAATGGCAGGTGTAATTGAGCGCATATATAGCCGTAATAGTGGCTACCCTGATGCGAGTTTACTTACAGGTTTGCCTGAATCTAAATTCTACACGTTTAAATATATTCCCACTGATAAACCAAATGGGGCTGTTGGCCAATACCGTAATTTAGGATATCAATTTACAGCCACGCCAATAGCGGGAAAAGCACAAGCGGCTGACAGGTGTGGTGTGCTAAGTATCAACCATCTTGGTGAACAAGGACCGAAGAACAATGATTGCTGGCAATAGGCATTTAGGGTTTACCTTGCTTGAGCTGCTTATTTCCATGGCAATACTTGCAATTTTAGCTTCGATAGCTGCGCCAAGTTTTATAAAGCAAATTCAGCAAGACAGACTTACGACGCATGCTAATCAACTGCAGGCGGTATATCGCTTGGCCCGAAGTGAAGCGGTTCGACGTGAGCAACAGGTATCACTGGTCGTTGAGGACAGCGACTGGGTTGTGAAAACCAATGAAAATGGCCAATTGACCGAAGTGGGGCGGTTTTCTATTAAACATGGCTCGATAGAAGTGGCACTTACCGATCAAGTCGTACGTGAAAGTGGCGAAGTGCTGGCGACAAACAATATATTGATCACCGACAACATTACCGATACCCAGGATTATCGTTTATGTGTGCTGGTCAGTGGTCAAAGTTGGTTAGCTGAGGCGGAACAAAATTGCAGTTAAGTAAGGGATTTTCTCTCATTGAGGTCGTGGTGTCGATGTTGGTGGCTGGGCTAATGCTGCTAGGTCTAGCTGCAACACAGCTTAAGTCATTACAGTTCGCCTCCAATAGCTTTCAATACACGATGGCGTTAATTCATGGCCAAAATGCAATTGAGAGGATATGGCCCTTGTTATGTGAATTACAACATAACAACAATGATATGACACTCGCTAATCCACTTATTCAACAGCTGCATCCAGCGGATAGTCGCTTTACGTTAGTGCTGCCTCCGGTATATAGCAATAACATGCAGCTTACAGTGAGTTGGGAAGATAAACGGGTAAAAAACTCTGCTGAAAACCAAATTTCTTTGACTACCAGTTACCCAAATGTTGAGGATACTTGCTCTCCATCACCAGGAGGAGGCGTATGAAACAAATAAAGGGATATACCTTACTGGAGCTCATGGTTGCTATGGTTGTGGGGTTAGTATTGGTGATTGGGATTGCAACGTCATACACGTCGATAAAAGAAACGGTGACGACTAGCCAACAGCTCGCAACATCACAAGAAATTGTTCGCTACACCAATCGAGTGATGATGCGCAGCATCAAGCAAACTCAGGAAATCCCTACTGTGACGGCGACCGATATTACGATCCGCCAATTGGCTGGGGTGCCCGCTTGTGATGGCAGTGTCCCCACGGCTGACTATACTGAACGCTATTTTTTACAAGGTGGGTATTTAGTGTGCGATCGCGGCACGGGTGATATCAATCTTTTGAAAGGGGTAACTGGACTCGCGTTTGCAACCGATGCCAGTGGTCAGTTAATTACAGTCACAATACAAGGTAGTAGTTTTCCAACACAATACGGTGCTGGCATACAGATGAATTTTTACGCTGGATTAGGTAGCTAATACAATGAAACAACAACAAGGTTTTACACTGGTTAAAGTGATGCTGCTCGGCGGCATGGCTAGCGTTGTGGTATTCGCTTCCCTCAAGGAAGGTGTTGTACAAGAAAGATTAAGTGGTAACTTCCAAAAAGACATTAATGCAAGATTAGTGGCTGAACAAGGGATCAGGGAATATCGTCAAAAGCTGGATGCGGCGTTAGGCGGCAACCCGCAAGATGTCAATGAGCTGATAAATGGTATTAGTAAAACAGGTAGTGGAACGATCACTGATTCGCAATATCAGATCTCGGTTAATGCCAATGGCAATGAGTTTGAAATTGAAAGCTTAGGTCAGCGTCATGGTGAGCATGCGAACCATCGGCTAGTTGCGCGCTTCGAGTTACAGCCAGCAGCGAAAGAGTCCATATTCCAAAATGCGGTGACTGGCTGTAAAGGTGTGAATCTATCTGGTAGTGGCTCTGTCGATAGCTATGACTCATCGAAAGGCACTTATGAAGAAACAAAAAGCCATGATGGTGATGTACACACTGTGGTGGGCGATGCAGATGTGGTGCTATCAGGTCACTCTCCGATTAAAGGCGATGTTGAAGCATCTGGTGTGATTTACTTAAAAGGCTCTTCACCTATTTTGGGTGACGTTAGATCAAATACCGGGGTAGATATTTCGCCGTCATCAAGTGGTATTCGAGTGGAGGGTAATGTCTACAGCCGCGGCTTTTTTACGCATAGAGGCGGCAAGATCCAAGGTTATGTGCGCGCCATGGGTGACGCGAAAATGGAGTGGGGCGCTGAGATCATCAACCAAAATGGCGATGCGTTCGATATTCAATATACTGGCAGTGGTCAATTTAAAGATACTGGCTTGCAAGTTCAAGATGGTGTGCATTACTCCGATGCTAAATTTAGAGTCGCAGATTTAGTGGTTGAGCCGGTAAAAGTGTACGATCCAGATTCTCCCGACTACGACCCTGCAAAGCCTAATAAAGAGTGTGATCCTTTGGCGTTGCCTTTTAATATGGATAGCATTATCGATCCTCGTAATCGATTCACTCCTCTAAATGTAGGCGCGCAACAAATCTTACACTTTAAACCAAAACAGGCAGTGTATGAACGTAATGGCTCGAGTGTGTATGTTGCAAAAGAGCACACCATTTATCTATTCCAAGGGGTGGATCAAAATCTCGGCACAGCGACAGAAAAAACGCAGCTTGCATTCCCATTTAAAGGGTTGAAGTTAGGATCGGATGGCAAAATCAAGATCTCTGGTGGCGATGTGATCTGGTTGATTGATGGTGACCTCACATTAACTGGCGATACCCATATCTGGATAGAAGAAGAAAGTTCTCTGACCGTGTTCACCACTGGCAAAGTTTCTATTGGCGCAAGTGCTAAGGTTATTGCTGAGCAAGAAGGCTTAACCAAGAAGAGCAAACTGCCGGTATTTAGTGTGTATTCTTCATTTGATGGTCCTAATGGTTTTGTATTTAGCGGCGCATCGTCACTATATGCTGCCATTTATTCACCGTTAACTTCTATTCTGTTGAATGGCAGTGGGCAATTGTACGGCACAGTTCGAGGGGCATCGATTACTGGTACCGGTGGTACAGGGATCCACTTTGATCAAGCATTAAAAAATGCAGGTATTGGCGTACAACCACCGGGACAAAAGCCGACATTGGTCTTTAAGGGCTGGCACTATAAACCCTACCAAGTTGCCGATGAGAGTGAAGCTAAAAGCGCTGAGTAACTTTCCTGAGTGGAGCGCCAACGCTCCACTTTTTGCCGCTAAATAAAAAAAGTAAAATTTTTTCCGACCCTTTTAAACCATTTCCGATTTCGCCTGCGTCTAAATAAGTACTTTATAAAAAAGTAGAAATTGGCAATTGAGCGTTGGTGACTTTGTTTGTTCCATTCGATATGCGAAGATGAAGGAATCAACCCAAAGGAACAGACGCATGATAATTAATGCCAAAGAGGCATTTACACAAGAACAAACCGATGCGCTAGTGGCTAGGTGCCAGCAAGGGGACCAAGGTGCATTTCGCGAACTATTTGAGCAACATCACCGTCGCGTATACGCATTATGTCTTAGATTGCTCGCTGAGCCCGCCCATGCAGAAGATGCATGTCAGGAAGTTTTTGTGCAACTGTGGCAAAAGATAGACCAATTTAAAGGGCAATCACAATTTACGACTTGGCTTCATAGTGTGACCAGTAATATTGCTATCAGCTATCTTAGAAAGCAAAAAAACTGGTTACAAAAGGTCGTAAGCTTTGAACAATCCGGACTGGATGAGCAAGGAGCTGAGCAGCTAGGAGAGCTAAATGGCCTAGATAAACTCATTGTCAGATTGCCGGAACGTGCCAGGTTGGTCTTCGTATTACATGCTGTCGAAGGGTATCGCCACGAGGAAATTGCCAATATGTTAAACATGGCCGTAGGGTCGAGTAAATCGCAATATCACCGAGCACGTAACTTATTACAGGAGTGGTACAACAATGACTAAACCATCTTTTGATGAATTTATGCATACCGCACTGAATGACGAACAGTCGCAGCCAAAGCCACAACGTGACTTGTGGCAAGGCGTTGAGCGTGCAATCAATCAAGCACAACCGATACAGCCGCCAAAGCAAAATAATTGGCAAAAGTTATCTGGTATTGCGGCGTGTACTATTGCGGGCTTACTTGCTTGGCAAGTCATTATGAATCAGCCCAAGCAAGACTCACTGGCTAATATTAGCGCTTTTTTTGAGCAGCAAAAGCAGTCTTTACTGGTTCAATATGAAACGCAGCCAGCGCTGACTTCTGATTGGCAGACACAATTGCAAGAGCTCGAGCAGGCGGAACAAGCGATTAAGTTGTCTTTAAAGCAAGATCCTGAGAACGCTGCGCTGTTAAAAATGTTAGCTCAGGTTTATCAGCAGCAACTCGACTTAATCAATAAGGTTCACCAACCTCGTTGGCAACAAATTTAGGAGAATTAGGATGAAAGCATTAATTATTGGACTAGCGGCGCTACCTGCGATGGTGTTCGCTGGAGAATCTATCGATAAAGAACTGTCGGTTCCTGCAAATGGTAAAGTTGTCATCGAGAATCAGCGCGGTGACGTAACGATAAAAACATGGGATAAAAACGTTTTTAAAGTGACTGGCGAGTTAGACGATAAAGCCGAGGGTTATAAACTAGAAACCTCTGGTGAGGTAACCGAGTTTATCGTGAAGATGCCAAGACGCTATAAAAGTTGGGGCGGTGGTGATGGCTCAAAACTCACCATTTACATGCCTCGTAGCAGTGAATTAAATTTTGAAGGGGTAGTAGTTGATGTTGAAGCTGCTGATTTAACTGCGGGCGCCCGTATCAAAACGGTCAACGGTAATATTAAAGCGAGTAAAATCAGCGGTAAAATTGCATTAGAAACGGTAAATGGTGATATTGATAGTCGTGACTTAGATGGCAATATTCAGTTTGAAACCGTCAATGGGGACATTGAAGATATCGCTTCGAGCGGTAAGCTAAGGTTTAACGCTGTTAATGGCGAAATAAAAACGCAAACCACCGCAACCGAGCTGCGCTTAGAAAACGTCAATGGCGAAGTCGAGTTGAAGATGGCAGAGTTAAAAGACTTACGCTTATCTACCGTTAACGGCGAAATAGCAGTATATGCAGCAAAGTTACTGGACAACGCCAATATAAATATGGACAGCGTTAGTGGCGATATTGAGCTTTATTTCCCTGCAGATGTATCGGCAAGGTTTGAAATCAACGCGCATTCAGGCGGCCATATCACCAATGAGCTAAGTTCAGATCAAGTTAAAAAAGCCAAATATGGCCCAGCTCGTTCACTTGAGTTTGTGCTTAACGGTGGTAATGCAGATGTGGAAATCGATACCGTTAGCGGCAATATTGAGCTAAAGCGTAACTAGTGAAGCAATAGACCTGCAAGAACAGCAAAAGGCCAGAGTTTCCCCCAAACTCTGGCCTTTTGTTATTTGCACTTATGGGTAGACCAGATACAATAGAGGGCCCTCAATTTCTCAATGTTGTGATATGGCTAAACCAGATATACAAGTCGATACCTTAAAAGTTCCACCGCACTCAATTGAAGCTGAGCAATCTGTGCTCGGTGGCTTGATGCTAGATAATGAAGCCTTCGACCGTGTTGCGGAATTGGTGGTGTCTCATGACTTTTATACCAGAACCCATAAGCTGATCTTTGAAGCGATGGAAAAGCTGGTAGAGCTTAGTCAACCTATCGACTTAATCACGATTTCTGAGAATCTAGAAAAGAACAATCAGTTAGAAACCATAGGTGGTTTCTCCTATCTTGCTGAGATTGCTAAAAACACGCCAAGTGCTGCAAACATTGATGCATACGCGAGTATCGTACGTGAACGTGCGGTTGTTCGCGAAATGATTGGTGTGGCGAATGAAATAGCAGAGGCTGGCTTTAATCCTGAGGGACGAGATAGTCATGAGCTGTTAGATTTAGCTGAGAGCAAGGTATTTAAGATTGCTGAGCAGCGCACTAAAAGCACTGAAGGTCCGCAAAGTATTCACAGCATCCTAGAGAAAACCGTTGATAAAATTGAAGAACTTTACCAATCTCCACAAGATGGTGTTACCGGGGTAAGTACAGGCTACGGCGACTTAGACAAGATGACAGCAGGACTACAGCCTTCTGACTTGATCATTGTTGCAGCGCGTCCGTCGATGGGTAAAACCACATTTGCGATGAACTTGGCTGAGCATGCTGCGATGACGCAAGATAAGCCGGTACTGATCTACTCGCTAGAGATGCCTTCAGAACAGATCATGATGAGGATGCTCGCCTCACTCGGCCGTATCAACCAAACCAAGGTACGTACCGGTCAATTAGATGATGACGATTGGGCACGTTTGTCATCCACCATGGGCTTACTGATGGAAAAGGGCAAGATGTACATAGATGATGCATCCGGTCTTACGCCAACAGATGTGCGTTCACGCGCGAGACGAATTGCGCGCGATCACGGAGGGATCAGCATGATCATGGTGGACTACTTGCAGCTCATGCGCGTACCGAGCCTTTCGGACAACCGTACGCTTGAGATTGCTGAAATTTCTCGTTCATTAAAGGCACTAGCCAAAGAGCTGCAGTGTCCAGTTATCGCGCTTTCTCAGCTTAACCGTACGCTAGAACAACGTGCAGATAAACGCCCAGTAAACTCTGACTTACGTGAATCAGGCTCTATCGAGCAGGATGCCGACTTAATCATGTTTATTTATCGTGATGAAGTTTACAACGATGATAGTCCAGACAAAGGCACGGCCGAAATCATTATAGGTAAGCAACGTAACGGCCCGATCGGTAAGGTTAGGTTAACCTTCCAAGGTCAATACTCTCGATTCGATAACTATGCGGGTCCAGCAATGGACGACGAATATTAACTGTCAATTGAGTAGTGAAATGCGACTAGCGAGTGCTGAAATCGATTTAACCGCGCTGAGAGAAAACCTACAGCTAACGCAAAAACTGGCGCCAAAAAGTAAGATTATGGCGGTACTTAAGGCCAATGCTTATGGTCATGGTTTGGTTAAAATAGCTCAGCATTTGCAAGATGCAGATGCATTCGCTGTGGCGAGAGTTGATGAAGCACTTGCGCTTAGAACAGGTGGCATCACTAAACCAATTGTCTTGTTAGAAGGTTTTTTTCATCCTTCTGATTTACCCATTTTACTTGCCAATAATTTGCAAACTATAGTGCATGACATTTCTCAGCTTGAAGCCATTGAGCGTGCTAATTTAGATGCACCGCTCACAGTGTGGCTAAAAGTAGATACCGGTATGCATCGTCTCGGCGTTGAGCCTGAAGAGTTTGAAGCGTTTTATGCTCGCCTTAAGCGCTCAAAAAATGTTGCTGATAAAATCCACTTAATGACACACTTTGCTTGTGCCGATGATATCAAAGACAATAAAACCGAAGTACAGCAAGTGCTATTTAAGTCTTTAGTTGGCCAAAGTCACGCACCATTGTGTTTGGCAAACTCCGCGGGGATCATAGGTTGGCCAGAATCTCATGGCGACTGGATCCGTCCGGGCCTAATGCTTTATGGTGTTTCACCTATGCTTGCGCGTGTTGGCCAGCAACACGGTTTAAAGCCTGTCATGCGCTTGACCACTAAAGTTATCGCCATCAAGCGAGTGAGAGCGCATCAGGCGGTAGGTTATGGCGGACGTTGGCAATGTGAACAGGACACCTATCTTGCCGTTATTGGTGTTGGCTATGGAGACGGTTACCCCAGACACGCTAAAATTGGCACACCTGTGGTTATTGGTAACCAGCGTTATGGCATAGTCGGCACCGTGTCTATGGATATGATCAGTGTGAATATTGGTGATAATCCTAATGGCATTCAAGTTGGTGACGAAGTAGAAATGTGGGGACCAAACCTGCCCGTAGAAGAAATAGCACAATGTGCAGATACTATTCCGTATGAGTTGCTGTGTAACGTCACCCCAAGAGTAAGCTACGAATACATCGAAGGCTAAGCGCTCAGCGCCTAGCCTTTTCTGTCACCTTGAAGCGTTGCGATAACGCGTCTTGCACCACCACGGTCACGATGCTCACCGAGATAAATACCTTGCCAAGTGCCTAAATGTAAGCGGCCCTCAGAAATGGGAATGGTTACTTCACATCCTAAGGTGCTGGATTTGATATGTGCTGGCATATCGTCATCGCCCTCATAGTCATGGCGGTAGTAGCTTTGCCTCTGTGGTACAAAATGATTAAAGTGGCTTTCCATATCCATACGTACCGTAGGGTCGGCATTTTCGTTAATTGTTAGGCTGGCTGAGGTGTGTTGTATAAACAGGTGCAGCAGCCCTATATGATAGTCATGTAATTCAGGAAGCTGAGAGATAATCTCGTCGTCTACCAAGTGAAAGCCTCGTTTTCGAGGCTTCAAGGTAATTTGTTTTTGAGTCCAACTCATAAAGTAACGTGTGTTTTTAGCTGTTAGGCGAGTTTGTCGAAGCTGACTTCGATATTGGCATTACCGTCAGGAGAGGTGAATGGCATAATAAGTTTAGGGCCATCACATTTATGGGTGATGGTATGGCCAGGGCCTGAAACAACAACCGGTGTTGCCATATCAAACTCGTAGCCTTTTTCGCCGAGCAGGTTTTTAGCACCGCCAGTGACCATGTTGGTGATTTCACCAACCATATCAGTGACGTCTTCATTTATGGAATCTGGGCGCTCTCCAAGCATACGCTCCATAATGGTTAGCGCTAGGTTCTCTTCAAAGGTGATCGAAAATGACCCTTTTGTCTGTGGACCAACCATGCCAATCAGACCCGATACATCACCTTGTGCGACTTCGTCTTTCTTCACTTTTGGCTTACCCGGCGTCAATTCAGTTTGCGCCATTGTAGCCAATACATTGATTAGAGATGATAAAAAGGGGTTGATGAACTCTACATTCATATGGACTTTCCCTTACGCATTTTTAATAAATTAGTGTCGCTCTTAGTGATAAGTGTAGTGGGCTTTTTTGCTCACTGCACTTAATCTTTACATTTTTCGCAACGGCCATGAGCCTCGATGGTTTGCTCTGTAACTACAAATCCAGTCTCAGCAGCTAGGTTGTTCAGTTCATGCGAAATCGTGTTTGAGTGTAACTCTTGAACGTTACCGCAACTATCACAGATCAGTAACTGCACTGGATGTGTGTGGTCGAAGTGGTGGCAAAGCATAAACGCATTCGTACTTTCAATTTTATGGATAAAACCCAACTCAGAAAGAAAGTCTAAGGCACGATATACGGTAGCGGGTTTTGCAGCCGCTTCCGTCAACTTGAGCTCTTCAAGTAAGTCGTATGCGCCAACGCCACCTTGTTTAGAGGCGAGTAGTCTAAATACTTTTTCTCTAATAGGAGTAAATCGTGCACCACGGTTGTCACATACTTGCTTGGCTTTGCTAACTAGTAACTCTATATTCATGATTCAAAATCCTTACACTGCCTTGCAATACTAACATATTATTTTTATTAGTCTTGTGTTTACCCTGATTTATTATCTCAAGTGGATATTCGGGCGCGATGTTGCTTTTACACTTTATTTTTCTTGCTAAGAAGAGCGCTTAACTGGTTCGATCTTAGTATGGAAAAAGGTTTCAAACTGTGCAGCAGAAAGCGGCTTGCTGATCAGATATCCTTGACCAAAATCACATTCCAGCTGCTGCAATAAATGCAATTGCTCCAGCGTCTCCACGCCTTCGGCGACTACCTTCATCGATAAATTATGCGCCATGGCAATAATGGTTTTAACTAACGCTTTAGACTCGTGAGTGGCGAGCATATCGCTGATAAAACTGCGGTCGATTTTGAGTAAATCGAAGGGGTAATGACGGAGGTAATTCAGTGACGAATAGCCCGTACCAAAATCATCCAAAGATAATTTAAACCCTAACTGATGTAATTGGGTTAAGGTCTGTTTTACCTGTGCCTGTCCTGAGATCAGTACGCCTTCAGTGATCTCCAACTCGATAAAGCGATTGGCAATCGGGATGTCTTTTACTAATAGCTCTATCTGTTTCAATAGGTTAGGATCTTTAAACTGCCTAGGTGATAAATTGATTGCGATACGGATGTCGAAGTCTAAGTGTTGCTGCCATTGGTGTGCTTGGTTAATAGCAGTTGAGAGTACAAACAATCCGATGTCGATGATCAAACCGCTTTGTTCTGCGACGGGAATGAACTCCGCAGGAGAGACATTACCCAGTGTTTTACTGTGCCAGCGGAGTAAAGCTTCCGCGCCAAATACATCACTGTCTTCAATATAAAATTGCGGTTGGTAAAACACTTCTAACTCGTTTTCATTCAGTGCTACGCGCAGTGCTTCCTCAATTTCAATGCGTCGAGATAACTGTTGACTCATCTTTTGATTAAATAGACAGTAGTTGTTGCGACCATTACTTTTGGCATTGTACATCGCGGTATCAGCGCAGCTAAGTAATTCTTGGGGGAGTTCGCGTCTAAAGGATAGATAGCAACGCCTATACTGACTGAAATATTAAAATCTTTATCGTCGACAATAATGGGATGGTGAAAAAGTTTGATGAGCATATCGGCAACAGAGGTAATGTCTGCAGTGTGCTTAAACCCTCCCATCAACACAATAAACTCATCACCACTAAGCCGTGACACGGTATCTCGCTCACGTAGCGATTGCTTGAGCCTTTCTCCTGAAGCGATGAGAATTTGATCCCCCGTTTCGTGACCGAGTGAATCATTGATCCTTTTAAAATCATCTAAATCAATAAAAAACACTACCGCAAGCTCATCGTTGCGTTCCGCATCAAACAGTTGCTGTGCTAGCCGCTCCATCGCTAAAAAGCGATTTGGTAAATCGGTCAATGAATCATAAAAAGCGTGATGTAAAATGACTTCTTCTTGACGCTTTTTCTCGGTGATATCGCGCACTGCGATTACTAGTTGATCTGTTCCTGGAATAGGAGATAACCGAGCTTCGAATAGCTTTGCTTGATCAGCAATTGTCAGTGGATATTCTATTTGGGTTAATTGGTGGCGCTGATTGGCAGACTTGATGGCTTGGCTAAATTGTTTAGCTGCGTGGGAGGGCAGTACCTCCGCCATTTTCTTGTTGATAAATTGCTCTGGCGACATATACAAGTCGTCTGATTTTCCGGTATGGCATTCTAAGATGGTACCGTCCGTATTGATTATAAAGAAAATATCCGGTAAAGCCTCAAAAACACTATTAATAAGAGCGTGACGGCGCTGTAATTCCTGAGTGCTTTGTAATTGTTGTTGCCAGTTTTTCTCTAACGTTTGTGCCATGACATTGAATTGCTTAGCAAGGACTCCAAGCTCGCCATGTCCCACGATGTCGGCTCTACTGCTCAAAGACTTTGTGGATAATGCATCGCCTACTTGGATCAGTCTTTTGATTGGTTTATGAATGAAGTAATGGGTAAAGCTTAGTAGCGCAATAATGATGAGTATCAAAAACACCGCTAAAATACTCGCCTTCGTTATCAATTGTTGCTTTAACGAAAGAAAAACGGTGCTTACGTCATAAATAGCAACCAGCCTAACTACATCAGCGGACTCAGCGACGGGCACTTTAGGTGAAATGGGAATGGCTGCGAGAAAGTGCTGCTGATTTGGGTCAAATGCTACAGTGAGGTCAAGTGTGCGTAGTGTTGCTGTCGCTTGCGCCTGACTGATAACTTGATTAAATACTTGTAGTCCAATCGCTGAGTGTTGGGTTTCGTTGATGAGCGTTTCTCCTTGAATAAGGAAGAGTGCTTTATATTTACTGTCAGAATAATAATCCTCGAGAGTCAGGCTAACTTGATTATTGTTGCCCTCCACAAACTCAGTAAAAAGGTGTTTACCTAAATGAGTTAAATTTTGTCTTAGTTTAGTCTCATAGCTTTCGAGCAGCATGTCTCGTTGACTAACATATGAAATGGAGATAATAAGAGACGAGATCACCAAGCCACAGAGTACCGTGCCCCAAGTCAGCGTTTGTTTTAAATTTATAGAAATAACCCGATTACTCATAAATAACCAATTCAATTACCCCGATCCCGATTAGGATTTTCATTTCAATGCCATTACCCAGGCTGTGGTTCTTGCTCTTACGCGTTTACTTTTTTCTGCAGAGTGATCCATCACTAGTGTAGTCCAGCTGCAAAAACCTGTATCAAATTTGGGCGAATATTCTCGTGGTAGAGCGAGTGCTATGGCAATGGATTGTTGAGTTTTCGCATTAGGTCCAATCTCGTTTTCTTTCGCTTTGACCGCAAATGAATTGCTGTAAGCAATTTGGCTTTTTATATTGGTTAAAAAGAAAACAACAAAAGAGAAAATAATGAATAAGGTAGTTAAATGCACGCTGGTTAGTATGCTTTGTGCATCAGTAAGCTCAGCGGCTCTCGCTTATGACAGGATCACCGGAAAAGCTTTTGCTAGCCGCTCTGAGGTGATTGCAACTCAGGGCATGGCGGCAACTTCTCAACCACTGGCAACCCAAGTCGCAATAGAGGTATTGAAGCAAGGCGGAAGCGCCATAGATGCTGCAATTGCAGCCAATGCCATGCTTGGCTTAGTTGAGCCTACAGGTTGCGGTATTGGTGGCGACTTATTTGCGATTGTGTGGGACGCGAAGCAACAAAAGTTATTTGGTCTCAATGCTTCTGGGCGCTCACCAAAAAGCCTTTCGCTAGCAAAATTACAGCAGCAAGGCGATACAATTCCAAGCTATGGGCCGCTTCCCGTTTCTGTACCCGGTGCGGTCGATGGTTGGTTTGAACTGCACAACAAATTTGGCAAACTGCCAATGAAACAGTTACTTCAGCCCAGTATCGACTACGCTAGAAGCGGCTTTCCAGTTTCTGAGTTGATTGCTTATTATATGCAGCGCTCGGTGTCGGCCCGTGAGCAATATTCCGGATTTAAAGAAGTGTTTATGCCAGAGGGGGAAATGCCTAAAAAAGGAGAGATATTTAAGAATCCGGCACTCGCTAATACCTATGAGTTACTTGCAGAAAAAGGCCGCGATGCCTTTTATAAAGGCGAAATTGCTAAAGAAATTGACCGTTACATGAAAGCCAATGGTGGATACTTAAGTTACCAAGACTTGGCTGAGCACCACAGTGAGTGGGTTGACCCCGTAAGTGCTGATTATCGCGGCTACACGTTATGGGAACTACCTCCTAATGGTCAGGGCATTGCCGCCCAGCAAATTCTCAATATTTTAGAGGGCTATGATATCAAGACAATGGGATTCGACAGCCCAGAGTATATTCACACCTTTGTTGAAGCAAAAAAACTTGCCTTTGCAGATAGGGCAAAATACTACGCCGATCCAGACTTTAATGAGATACCCGTCGCGACGCTTATTTCGCAAGCATATGCTGACAAAAGGCGTGCATTGATTGATCCAAATAAAGCAGCTAAACGCGATCATGCAGGGCCTGTAGAAGGGGATACCATTTATCTTACGACTGCCGATAAAGAAGGGAATATGGTGTCGCTGATCCAAAGTAATTTCCGTGGTATGGGCTCAGGTATGACTCCAGCTAAGCTTGGCTTTGTATTACAAAATAGAGGCGAGCTGTTTGCGTTAGATAAAAATCATTACAACGGTTATGCGCCGGGAAAAAGACCTTTTCACACCATTATTCCTGCCTTTGTCACTAAAGATGGTAAACCATGGATGAGTTATGGCGTGATGGGAGGCGCGACTCAACCACAAATGCATGCGCAGATCCTCATTAACATGATTGATTTTGGTATGAATCTACAAGAAGCGGGCGATGCACCTCGAATTTTGCATAGTGGTTCATCGCAACCAACCGGTGAAATCATGACTGATGGAGGGTATGTTAGTCTCGAGTCTGGTTTTTCCATGGAAACCCGTAGAGAGCTGATAAAAAAGGGTCATAAATTACAAGAAGCAGTTGGTCCCTATGGCGGTTATCAAGCGATTATGCGAGATGGTAAAACTGGAGTGTACTATGGTGCATCCGAAACAAGGAAAGATGGCCAAGCAGCAGGTTACTAAAAGCCTGATTGAGTGGTGAAATCAACACGAATTGTAACAGTTAAAGCGCTTCGCTTTTTGTTATCTTGATGTAATATCATTGTTGTTAAACGGAAATGTAAGGAACAAGAACATGACAAAAATAATAACAAAGCGAAGTGCCTTGTCGACACTCGTTGCGGCGCTTTTAACTACCCAAAGTTGGGTGGTATTTGCTGACACCATTACCAATAATGTTTACTCAGAAAAGGGCTTAGCAGGCACGCTAACCCAAGAAAAAATCGACGAGCAAAACTATAAAGCCAAAATTGAGTTTGGCTGGAACAATCGTCGGATCTTAATTGATGAAACCTTAAAGTTGAATGAAAAAGGACTACCCATCAATTTTAGTCTTAAAGGACGTTCTGCTTTTGGCTCCACAATTGACGAAACGTTTAGCTATAACAGAGGCATTGCGCAGTGGAAAAGTGTCAATGAATCAGGCATTAAGGCTGATGCGACACTCGATTTCTACGTACCGTCTAATAACCACCTTGCACTAGATAACGCGACGATGCGTTATGTTCTAAAAAATAATAAATACGAATTAGATGTTTACCCTCAAGGTAAAATGCTTATCGAAAAAATGAAAACGATGAAATTAGGGGAGCAAACCGTTCATCTATTAGTAACGAGTGGCCTTAGTCTTACTCCTAATTTTGCATGGTATGACGACGATGGTAACTACTTCGCACAAAGTTGGGGGCCAATGTATGTCTTGCGCGACGGCTACACCAAAGCACAGTTCGAAGAACTTGAGGCTATCCAAAAACAAGCCGAACAGCAGCATTTAGAAAACCTCGCAAGCAAGCTGACACATGATGTCCCTGCATTACTTATTGAAAATGTTGCTGTCTTTGATGGTGAGCAGAAAAAACTGCTGAAAAACCATGATGTATTGATTAAAGATGGCAAGATTGTCGAAATCGCTAAACATATTAAAAAGCAAAATGGCGTGGTTAGCCTTGATGGAAAAGGGAAAACCTTGATCCCTGGGCTTTGGGATATGCACGGTCATTTATCAAAAGAGAACGGTATTTTAAATATTGCGAACGGTGTTACCAGCGTTAGGGACATGGGTAACGAGCACGACAATATTATGGAAATTGAAGCGCTCTTTAACACCAATCAGGTGCTGGGCTCTCGAGTGTACCGTGCTGGCTTTATGGATAAATACAGCGAAAACTCAGCGGGCTTAAGTGTGAAGTCATTGGAAGAAGCGCTCGAGACGGTCGATTTCTTTGCTGATAATGGCTATGTTCAAGTAAAGCTATATTCTTCTATCGATCCGAACTGGGTAAAGCCTATTTCTGAGCGTGCGCATAGCCGTGGATTGAGACTTAGCGGTCACGTGCCTGCGTTTATGACGGCAGAGCAAGCCATTGCAAATGGCTACGATGAGATTCAGCACATTAATATGCTGTTCCTTAATTTCCTTGCTGGTGAAGAAGTGGATACCAGAACACAAAAACGGTTTTCACTGATGGGAGAGCAAGCCTCAGGCTTATCACTTGATAGTCCAGAGATGAATGCATTCATCAAGCTACTAAGTGATAAGCGCATCGTTGTAGATCCTACCGTATCTACATTTAGAAGTTTATTGATGGCAGAAGATCAAAAGATCAATCCGGAATTTGCTGCTATTTCAGAGCATATGCCAATTGCATTCGCTCGCGGTTTAAAAGGGGCTGAGATGCATGTTGATGAACAATTTAAACTGAGCTACCAAGAGTCGGGTGAAGCGATGCAAAAAATGCTGAAAAAGCTCTATGATGCTGGTGTTCCAATGGTACCTGGAACGGATAATATTGCAGGCTTTACCTTGATCCGTGAGCTAGCGCTTTACGTTGATGCGGGCATTCCTGCGGCTGATGTGCTGAATATGGCAACGCTAGAAAGTGCCAAATTGATGGGCGTTGCACATCAAACCGGCTCAATTGCCAAGGGTAAAGTGGCAGATCTAGTATTGATCGACGGCGATCCACTTAAGGATATTACGGCACTGCAAAAAGCGACATTGGTGATCAAAGGAGAGCAAGCGTTTAAGCCTGCTGAAATTTACCAAGCGATTGGAGTGAAGCCGTTCACTACCTCGCCTTCGCTAAAGTAATATTAAGTACGTTATAAAAGTAATAGTTTGATGCTGTAAGACCAGTGCAAATAAATATAAAACTTGCACTGGTTTTATTTTCGTTACCTCGATATCAGACTAAATTGTATTTCTGAGTTTTACCAAAAGTGTTTCTAAAACAGAGGTTTGTTCAATAAATAAACAAACCGTTCTGACTTTCCTATTACTATCTAATAAAAAATTCGTAAAAATGGTTCGGTGTAATCTTGTGTAATGGATAAATTTACTTTTTTGTTAATAAAGCGGTTTATTTATCAGTTTCTTGTGCTAGCCTTTTTCAGTACAGATCATGAGTCGTTGATGTGAAGCCACACAAATTGTGTGTGATTTACCAGCTTCAGTATGGTCTTTTTTATAACTCTATTTGAGACTTTGATGTCGTCACCCTCGCGTATAAGGATGGTAAAAAAGTTGCCATATTCAAGCGTTAAAGTGACAGTGAGTGATTACAGCAATGTTGTATGTATGCTGCAAGCAAATAGCAAAAGGTGCTGTTGATTAACTTGGCTCGCGGTTTTAGCGGTTAGTTAACCTTTATAGATATACCCTACAAACGTTCTCCTACTTAAGTGGGTACTGTGTTTGTTGCGGTTAAGTAATTGATTGGTTTTTTACAACGTTACTGATGGTTAACTGTCGCAAGCCAAATTGATACTGCTCGCGCTGTTGCCAAAGGAATCCCAACCAAGTTATGGGGATGGCATGAATACAAATATTGTTACTATACTCGCGGGTTTAGCGCGTACTCGATCTCAAGATATTGCCTATCAGTATTTTTACGATGAGGCATTACCAAGTAAAACCATTACCTACCAAGAACTGCATGAGCGTGCAGCCTCTATTGCTGAGACATTGAGTGAATATTTTGAACCGGGTGACAGAGCATTATTACTGTACAACTCTGGATTTGAATTTATTGAAGCTTTTTTTGCTTGTTTATACGCAGGGATAATTGCGGTACCGGTTTATCCCCCTAAAAAGAATCAAAATGTTGATCGTCTGCGTGCCATCATCGAAGACGCAGGTGCCAGAGGTGCGCTTACCAGTGAAAAGATCAATGAAATCGCCAAGCCATTGCTTGATTCTGAGCCAAGTCTAGCGCAGTTAGCACTATTTACTACCGATAACATTGCACTTAAATCGACCACTCAACAGTGGCCTCGTGCACAACTCCTTGGTGAGCAACTGGCATTTTTGCAATATACCTCAGGCTCGACGGGCACACCTAAAGGCGTAATGGTAACCCACGACAATATTCTTGATAATCAGGCGTTAATGAAAGAAGCGTTTGGTCACGATAGCAACTCTTCGATTGTAAGTTGGTTGCCTCATTTCCATGATATGGGACTGATTTTTGGCATTATGCACCCAATCTACATCGGTGCGACAGCGGCACTGATGAATCCGGCTTATTTCCTGCAAAAACCACTACGTTGGCTAAAACTGCTTTCACAAACCAAAGCATTAACGTCAAGTGCGCCAAACTTTGCCTATGACCTGTGTGTGGACACCGTCAAAGATGAAGATCTTAAAGACTTAGATTTGTCCCATTGGCGCTCGGCATTAAATGGCGCAGAACCAGTGCGTGCCAGCACATTAGAGCGTTTTTATCAAAAGTTTAAAGTGTGTGGCTTACAAAGAGAGAGTATCGCACCTTGTTACGGCATGGCAGAAACCACCTTATTTGCAACTGGTGGACGTCTTCTAGAAAAGCCAAGGATATTACGTATTGATGCGACCAAGCTACAACAGGGTAAAGCCGAACGAGTCGCAGATGAAGATACAGTAGATGCGTTTTATGCGTTAGATGTGGCTGATGAACAGCAGCCTTATTACGCCGTATCTTCTGGCGTGAGTTGGGGCGAGCATTGCATTGCGATTGTTAACCCTGAGTCTTTTGAAGCCTGCAATGATGGTGAAACCGGAGAAATTTGGGTAACAGGCCCAAGTGTAGCAAAGGGGTATTGGAATAACCAAGCGGCAACCGAGGCTACGTTTCATGCCAGAATTAAAGGTGCTGACGAGCGGGCTTATCTCCGTACTGGTGATTTAGGCTTTATCCAGCGTGGGGAATTGTTCGTTACAGGACGCGCCAAAGACGTGCTTATCTTCCGCGGTAAAAACTACTACCCGCAAGATATAGAACTTACGGTTACAGAAGCAAGCGATAGCTTAGAGCAAAATGGCGGTGCGGCGTTTTCGGTAGCTTCCAATGGCGATGAAGAGCGTTTGGTTATCGTGCAACAAGTAAAGCGTACTGCACTAAGAAAGTTAAATGCTGAGCAGGTATTACAGCAGATCACCGCTGCGATCGTTGAGCACCACGGCATTACGCCTTATGACATCGTATTGATAAAACCCGGTCGCATTCATAAAACATCGAGCGGTAAAATTCAGCGCCAAGAGAATAAGCGCAGTTATTTAGCCGATAACTTTGAAGTCATTGCGCGCGCCCGTGAAGAAGCTACGCCACAACAAGCTGAGGCGCCATCGTCCTCGTCGTCACTACAGCAAATTCAGCGGTTATTACAAGATTTAGTCGCACAAGAAATAGATAAGCCCGCGCGTAGTTTGGATATCGACGCGCCATTCTTGGCATTAGGTGTGGATTCGATGAAAGCGGTACGGATCTCAGGGGAATTAATGGAAGTACACGAGCTAGATCTTGAGCCTACGGTACTTTACGAATATCCCTCAATTCGCGAACTAGCCCTGTATTTAAGTCAGTTTAGTACGCTTACTCAAGCTGTAGGGCAGACAGAGCTTAACGAGTCGAAAGGCGCCACTGAGCAAGCGAATAAGACGCAAGCCTCTCGCCGAACTGAAGATATTGCGGATACAGATATTGCAGTGATTGGCATGGCCTGTCGTTATCCTTCAGCAAATGGACTCAATGCATTTTGGCAGCTGTTATGCCAGCAGGGCGATGGGATCACTACGCCAGATCCTAAGCGTCAGCAGCTTTGCCCTAACCTTGAAGCTGACCGACTCGGTGGCTATTTAGAGAATGTCGATGAGTTTGACGCTGCATTATTCGGTATCTCGCCACTCGAAGCTAAGCATATCGACCCACAGCATAGATTATTGCTTCAAACGGCTTATCACGCCATACAGCACGCTGGCTACCAACCCGCCACGCTCGCTGGTAGCGATATTGGCGTGTATGTTGGTATATCGCAAAATGACTACTTTTTATTGTCGCAACAACAGCAAAAAAGTACCGCGTATTTAGGCACGGGCACCGCGCTGAGCATTGCAGCAAACCGTATTTCTTATAGCTTTAATTTTACCGGCCCGAGTGTGGCGATTGATACGGCGTGCTCGTCATCGCTGGTGGCACTTCATCATGCAATTCAAGCACTAAGAAATGGAGAAACGAACGCGGCGTTGGTGGCGGGCGTTAATCTTATTCTGAGCGATGATGTGACTAAGGCCTGTGAAAACGCACAAATGTTGGCAGCAGACGGCCATTGCAAAACCTTTTCACAGGCAGCGGATGGCTATGTGCGAAGTGAAGGAGTTGGGGTGGTGATGCTAAAGCCTCTACAGCAAGCCATGGCAGACAACGACCCGATTGTTGGTGTACTCAAAGGCAGTGCAATTAATCAAGACGGCCGCAGCAATGGCATTACCGCGCCGAATAGTGCCGCGCAACAGGCTGTGATCAATGCCGCCCTTGGTAATGCCAAGATGCTGGCGGGAGATATTCACTATGTGGAAACCCATGGCACGGGTACGGAGCTTGGCGATCCTATCGAAATCACAGCATTAAACCGCACGTATGGAGAACACCACAGTCGCCATGATCCGGTTATTCTCGGTGCGGTAAAAGCGAATATTGGTCACCTTGAGTCCGGTGCGGGTATTGCAGGGCTTATCAAAACGCTACTGTGTTTACAGCATGGGCAAATTCCTGCGCAGCGTTATAGTGAGGTGTTAAATCCACATATTCCATGGCAAAAGCTCCCGTTTATGGTGCCGCAAAGCATGCAGACATGGCCTGCAGAACATGGGGGAATAAGAGCCGCTGGATTAAGCTCTTTTGGTTTTGGTGGTACTAATGCGCATGTGATCTGCGCACAAGCGCCTGCGCCTAAACCCGACACGCAAGCTGAAGTAACACCGCCTTCGTTTTATCTATTGCCTCTCGCTGCTAAATCGAAAGCTGCATTGCAGAAACTTGCTGGTCACTATAGTGAACGATTTTCGAGTTTGACTCCTCAAGCATTTGATGACTTCTGCGCACAAAATGCCGAGCAAGTGCCGCTTAAAGGTGTGCATAAAACGTTTAGTGGTGTGAGTAGAGAAGCACTGATTTCGCAACTGATTAGTCCCATTATTGTTGAACAATCTTCGGCAAATGCTGCTCCAGAAGTTGCGTTTTTGTTCACCGGACAAGGTTCGCAATACCCCTTGATGGCTCACTCTTTATACCAACACCACGCAGTGTTTCGCAGTCACTTAGATGAAATTGACAGCCTGATTGGCGAGCGCTTCGGAGCACGCCTGTTGGATGTGTTATTCGATGAAAAGCATAGTGAACTACTGGCACAAACCCGTTGGACGCAAGTGAGCTTGTTTGCCGTTGAATACAGTGTGGCAAACTTATTGATGCATTACGGGGTAAAACCATCTCAGCTGCTCAGTCATAGCGTTGGTGAGTATGCAGCGGCTTGTATTGCGGGTGTGTTCTCGCTTCGTGATGGCGTTGAGTTGATAGCGGCGCGTGGTCAGCTAATGCATGAATTACCGATAAAAGGCAGCATGATCGCCGCAAGATGTGATGAAAGAGTCGCACGCAATTGCTTGAGCGAGATTCAGGGGCAAGTGGTTATCTCAGCCTTCCATGGTGAGGTAGGGGTGGTATTCTCCGGTGCTGATGAAGCAATCACTGCCCTCAGTGACATGCTTGCAGCACAGCAAATTAAAGTAAAATCTCTGCATACGGCAAACGCTTTCCACTCTCCACTGATGAACCCCATGCTAGACGCCTTTAGGAAAGTCGCTGAACAGGTTAGATTTCAACAGCCTCGGCTGCCTTTTGTTTCGTCCATGACGGGGCAAGTAGAGACCGCACGCATTGCAACAGCTGAGTATTGGGTTGAGCAAATTATGGCACCGGTTCGCTTTGTTGACTGTGTAACTGCGCTTGAGTCACTAGAGCATGGCTTCGCGATTGAGCTTGGTCCCAAACCTATTTTGAGTGGCTTACTACAAGAAAACAGCAATAACAAAGCGCTCAATTATGCTCATGTATTGCACCCCAAAGGCGATGACAGCAAGAGGTTCGCCGAGTGTTTGGGCACATACCTCGACTTAGGCGGGGCGCTCGAATGGCAACAGGTGTATGGCAATCGTCCGAGCGCTAGAGCGAGCTTGCCGCAATATCCATTTGATTGCAGCTCATACTGGATTTTTGGTACTGAACAATCACAGCCCGAAGCACAGGCAGTGGTCGAAGCGAGTGACCGTGATGCACAAATTCACAGCTTTGTGCTCAATACCCTAGCGGGACTCTTGTCGATGCCCGCTGATGCTATCCAAACCAACCTCCCTTTGCTAGAAATGGGGGTTGATTCGTTGATGATCATGCAGGCCGTTAGAGTATATGAGCGGGAATTCGGTTTAGAGTTTAGTGTTCGTCAATTTTATCAAGAGCTCAGCGATGTCGATAAGTTAGTGGCCTATATTCAAAGCCATAGCGACTATCTCAAAGCGTCACAAGGTCCTCAGCAAGCTGGCAGTTTGCCATCACCTCTATCGATAACGACTGATACGCCAAAAGGGAGTGCAGTAGAGGCTGACAACCACACGCTTATCGCTGTCTATCAGGCGCAATTGCAGGCGGCAAGCACAGTGACTAACGCTGAAGCGAGAGCCGCGTTAGAAGCTGTGGTGGGGCAGCAGTTACGCCATATACAGGGCGTGAAAGTTGAAAGCAGTGCTGTCACCTCGACAGCAACCTTGGTATCAAAACCCCAGCCAAGCAGAGCTCAATCTGTATTACCAGGCGCACAGCAAAAACAAGTGCAGCGTGCCAATAGCAGCCCAGCCATGCGTCAACATCTTGCTGCATTGAGTGACTCTTACATTGCGAAAACGCACAGTTCAAAAGCGCTAGTGAGCGAATATCGTGCACGCCTTGCGGATTGCCGAGCATCGGCAGGTTTTAGACTGTCGAGCAAAGAGCTACTTTATCCGGTGTTCTCTAAGCGCTGTGAGGGCGCATATATCTGGGATATCGATGATAATCGCTATATTGATATCACCATGGACTTTGGTACTAACTTATTTGGTCACAACCCTGGCTTTATCAAAGCTGCGCTGGCACAACAGCTTGAGGCGGGTATGCAACTGGGGCTTGCAAGTCCTGATGCGCCCGAGGTCGCGGCACTTATCTGTGAGCTGACGGGGCTTGAGCGAGCATCGTTTTGTAACTCTGGTACAGAGGCGGTCATGACGGCGCTACGCTTGGCAAGAACGGTGACCAAGCGCGATAAAATTGTTCAGTTCTCAGGTGCGTACCATGGTCACTATGATGGTACTTTAGCAACTGAGTCGCCAGAGCAAGGCGTAGAGGCAATGTGCGCTGGAGTGCGTTATGGCGCAATCGCCGATAATCTTGTTTTACCTTATGGTGATGATGAAGCACTAGAGGTTATTACCCGAGAGGCACAACATATTGCCGCGGTGATTGTTGAGCCGGTGCAAAGCCGTCATCCTGAAAATCAGCCTTGGGCGTTTTTACGTAAACTACGTACGCTCACTGAAGCACATGGTATTGCCCTTATTTTTGACGAAATGATCACTGGCTTTAGAGCGCATCCAGGTGGCGTTCAAGGATTACTCGGCGTTAAGGCCGATATGGCAACCTACGGCAAAATCGTCGGTGGTGGTATGCCTATCGGTGTGGTCGCGGGGGCCGCTACCTATCTCGATGCCATTGACGGAGGAAATTGGCAATACGGAGATGATTCCTACCCTTTGACCGATACTACCTTCTTTGCCGGGACTTTCTGCAAACATCCAATGACCATGGCGAGCGCCAAAGCGGTGTTGCAAGCTATTAAGTCGCAAGGTCCAGCGTTACAACAAGGGATCAACGACAAAACCGCGGCATTTAAAGCACATCTCAATGCGTTTTTTGAAACCCATGACGTACCCATTCGAATAGAAGCGTTTGCATCATTATTCCGTTTTCGCTTTTCGCAAAATCTTGATGTGTTCTTTTATGAAATGCTAGAGCGCGGTGTATTTATCTGGGAAGGACGAAACTGCTTTTTCAGCGCCGCCCATACAGATGAAGACATTGCAGCGGTGATAAACGCAGTTGAAGCTAGTGTACTTAGCTTAAAACGTGCGGGTTATTTTGGTGAAGTGAGCCCAAGTGATGACGATGCTGCATTTCCACTTAGTCATAGCCAGCAGCAGCTATTAGCGATGGCGTTGACCTCTAGCGAAGGGGCGAGTGCATATCAATTACAAGCGATATTAAAGCTCTCAGGTAAGCTCGATTTAGTGCGGCTGAAGCAAGCCGTTAGCGCGGTCTGCCGCGACTTCCCAATCTTGCGTTTTGGTGTCGATAGTGACCGCTTAATGCAATATTGCCGAGTGGAACAAGCCGAGTTGCATGTTGAGCCATTGAACGAAGAAGACCAAGCAGCATTACACGCGCGACTATCCGCACTGCGTTATCAACCGTTTGACTTTGCAAAAGACTCACTTTGTAGAGTGACGCTGTTGAGTGATGGCAAAGCGCAGCACTATCTAAGTGTTGTGGCCCATCATGTGATCTGCGATGGGCTTTCACTACAAATGGTGCTGGCAGCAATCGCTGAGCGCTACAATCAAGATGTAAAACAAAATGAGGTGGCAAGCCGAGTTGTCTCCTTTAGTCACTACGTTGATAGCTTGCAGGCATATTCGCATTCACCAGAAGCTGCAAAAAACCAAGCTTTTTGGCATCAGTGCTTAGCGAGTTCGACACCACTTGCGCTGCCAAAATCAACGACGGTGAGCGTGGCTTCATATCAAGTTAATCAGCTCACATTACCCATTTCATCGAGTGCAATCCGAAACACTGAGACCCTTGCTCAGCTTTTACGCTGTGGGCAATTTGCAACCATGCTTGCACTTTATTGCTTGTGGTTACACAAGTTAAGTGGTCAGACGGTGATAAGTGTCGGTGTGCCGGTATCAGATAGGCAACGACTGGCATCGCAGTTTGAGCCTGAGTTGCTCGACCAAGCGTTACTGGGCTATTGCACCAATATCTTACCCATTGTGGTGGATATGGCAGGCCTTAGTACTATCGGTGAGCTGGTACAGCGGGTGCAAAATACCTTACTTGATGCTTTTGATCACCAAACCCACCCGTATGCAAGCCTTGCCGATGAACAGCTAATTCTACCTAGTACTCTGTTTAATCTAGATAAAGTTACTACTTTGCCGAGCTTTAACGGACTAGAAGTTGAAATGCAGCCAAGTGTCGCTAAATTTGGCCAATTTGAACTGACGACAAATATGACCTGTGTTGCGGGACAGTGGTCACTGTTAGTGGAATATCACACTGCGAAATTTGATACTGAATTAATGACCCAGTACGTGGCTAAGTTTGTCCATTTGCTGTCGCAGGTTCAAGGCAACACACCGATAGGGGCTCAAAATGAGTTGATACAAAGTAGTGATGATGTGTATCGATTGGTTGAGTTACCGCTACAGCAAGAGAAATCGGTTAAGGTCGCGACGAGTTTTGTTGAAACTTGGCAGCACAATGTGTCGCGTTGCAGTGCACGTACGGCACTGGTAACGGATGATGTGAGTCTCAGTTATGAGGCGCTAGATGCGCGTGTTAACCAGCTCGCTCACTACTTGATGAAGCAGCAGGTAACGCCCAATAGTATCGTGGCGGTGGCATTACCACGCCGGGCGGAGCTGTTGGTAGCACTCATGGCGGTGATGAAAGCTGGAGCGGCATTTTTACCGCTTGATTTAACGTTCCCCGATGAGCGCATCGCGCATATCTTAGAGGATGCCAAAGTGAGTGTTGTGCTGTGTGATGCCAGCAGTGCAGAGTCTGCGTTATTCAATCACGGTCGTTTCAAACGAGTCTGTATGGATAGTGATGCCGAAGACATTGCCAAAAGTTCGACTCGCAGCCCAAGCTTACTAATTCAAGCTCAGCAGCGTACATACGTGATTTATACCTCTGGTTCCACGGGGTTACCCAAAGGCGTTGAAGTCAATCACGGGGCATTTGCTAATTTGCTTGCGTCTATGTGTCGTGAGCCGGGGCTGGTGACAGATGACCGCTTATTGGCCATTACCACGGTAGCGTTTGATATTGCCTTGCTAGAGTTGTTTGGGCCGTTACTAGTTGGTGCGTCTGTGGTGCTGGCAAGTGATGAAAGTATTAGCGATCCTGCTGTGCTTGGCGCGCTTATTGAACAGCAGCAGATCACGGTGATGCAGGCAACGCCAACGCTATGGCAATTAGTGTTAAATGCGGCGCCAGCATGCACTTCTGGCATAAAAGTATGGAGTGGCGGTGAGCCTTTACCTCAGGCACTGGCCACGCAGTTACTTAGTCACAGCAAAGCTGTTTATAACTTATACGGGCCAACCGAAACCACGATTTGGTCGGCGGTGGCACATATCGACAATGCCGCAGAGGTAACCATTGGTAAAGCGATACAAAATACCAGCTTATTTGTGCTCCCAACCGAGTGTCATGGTGAAGGGTTGCCTTTACCCGATGGCGTATGGGGTGAGTTATACATTGGTGGCAGTGGTGTTGCTATGGGTTATTTACATCAAGCGGAGCTGACCGAGCAGCGTTTTATCAATCATCAATTTACAGCTTCCATTAGCCGCCGCTTATACAAGACGGGAGACAAAGCGAGGCATTTAGCTGATGGCCGCTTTGAAGTAAAAGGACGCTTAGATAATCAAATTAAACTCCATGGTCATCGTATAGAGCTTGGCGATATTAGCCATCATTTGGGGCGGATACTCAATACTAGTGAAGTCGATGTTTGCGTACAAACACTAGAAACTGGCCCATGTCTGTGTGGTTATATGATTGATGATGGTGAGCTATCAACCGAGTGGTCTTCGCCTCGGCTGCGCCAAGCGCTCGGTGAATGGTTACCAAGTTACATGGTACCTGAGCATTTTGTTTGGTTAAGTCAATGGCCGATGACACCAAATGGTAAGCGCGACCGAAAAGCACTACCAATGCCTGCTGCCGAGCAAGTATCAGAAATATGCACGTTGGCTCCTCGCACTGAAACAGAAAAGCAGCTGCATCAACATTATATAGCGCTTCTCCCTGTTGAGCAGTTGGGCGTCACAGCACGTTTTGTGGATAGCGGCGGCAATTCGGTGATTGGTATGCAGTTGGTATCGAGACTCAACCAAGCTTTCAATATTAAATTGACCATTGGCGACATCTTTGAACATGCCTGTATTGCAGAGCTTGCCGAGTGTATAGAAGCGCTAAAACAAGCTCATGATGCTATTTCGGTGGAGACCCAAACTCCAAAGGTAGAGAAAGTCAGTGATATCGTGAGCGACCGAGATTTGAGTGCTGCGCTAAGTGATAAATCTATGACGGAGGTGGACTTGTAATGATGGAAAACTTTGCAATGAAACAGTGGTTAGATGAGCTTGACCGTCAACAGATTTATGTTTATTTACAGCAGGATAAATTAAAACTTAGAACACCGCTTGGGCAGGTGCCTGAGGGTATTCTGGATAAGATAAAGGCGCACAAAGCTGCGCTTATCACCTACCTTCAGGGGCAACAGAAGCAATCTGCTGCGCTCTCGGCAGCACAGCAAAGAATGTGGTTTATTGATAAATATGAAGGTGGCACTGCTGCATACAACATGGCTGGGCTAGTTAAATTATCGCAGCCATTTTTAGTCACGGACATTGAACAAGCATTGAACCGCTTAATAGCTAAGTACGATATTTTGAGAGCACGATTTATCACGGTGCAAGGGAAGGTCGTGCAGCAAATTGAACCTGTTGAGGCGATGAAAATTGCCGTGATGACCGTGGATGAAGAAGCGCTACCCAATCAGCTACCAGAGTCGATTAAACAGGCTGTGCGGTATCAGTTTGATCTTGCCAACGAGTCGCTGCTGCAAGTGACGGCTTTAGTAAGCAACTCTCACACCGCTTGCCGCTGGTTACTCGTTAACATGCATCATATTATTAGTGACGGCTGGAGCGTGATTGTGTTTATCAACGCCCTGCTGTATGAGCTATCGGAGGCGTGTGTTGAGCTTCCCGATTTACAGTATGTTGATTATGTGCACTGGGAGCAACAATTAAGACAATCCCCAGACTATCAACAACAATTGGCTTATTGGACTGAGCAGTTAGAGGCATTTACACCGTTTGAATTGCCCACCAGCTATCCAAGAAAAAAAGAAAAGCAGTACCAAGGTGACACGGTTCGTTGTTCGTTTAACGCAGAACAAATACAACGACTAGATAAAACTTGCCACAGCGACGGCGTAACACATTTTACCGCCTTGCTGGGCGTGTTTTACATCTTGCTTTATCGCTACAGTGAGCAAGCCGATATTACCTTAGGGGTGCCGGTTGCAAATCGTCAGCAAAGCGAGTTTGAAGCTATGCTTGGCTGCTTTATTAATACCTTGCCACTGCGTATGCAGATAAACGGCCATCACTCCATGAGTGAGGCGATTAAGGCGCTGCAATACAAAGTATTGCAAGGGCTTAGTAATCAAAACGCTGCCGTGGAAGACATCATTGAAGCGCTAGAGCTACCCAAATCCGCCGCGCATTCCGCCTTGTTTCAAGTGTTATTTAACTACAATGGTGTAGCAAGTAGTAAAGTGTCGGTAAATAACCAATTAGAAGCCGAGTTAATTGCCCTAGATAATGGCACTGCGAAATTTGACTTAACGCTATCTGTTGATGATACAGATGAATACCTTGTGTGTGACTTTGTTTACACAACAGGGCTTTATGACCGTGCGCTTATTCAGCAATTTGCCGATGATTATTTGGCACTCGTCCAGTGCTACTGTGCTAAAGAGGCGCTGCCAATTGACGACTTGGTGCTCAAATCAACGAACGTACCGACAACGGCGGCGGATATCAATCACAGCATTAGCCAGCCGATGCCGGTGCCGCAAGCAATCAGAGAGATCGCGCAAACCCAAGGCGAGGCGATTGCCGTGGTGGTGCCTAGCACCAATGTTGAAGGATCACGCACCCTGACTTATCAGCAGCTGTATGCCCAAAGCTTGCAAATTGCCAACAACTTACACGCAGCTACGTCAATTATTGCGCTGATAACAACGGGCGATATGAGTGACATTGTCACTATGCTTGGCGTAATGCAAAGTGGCCGTGCGTATTTACCTATTGATGGCAACATGCCTGCGGCCAGAGCGCTACAAATGCTAGCGCAAGCTGAGTGTAATACGGTGGTGGTAAGTGTCGAAACGCCACTTTTCCAAGCGCTACGAGAAGCTGACATCAGAGTGCTTACATATAGTGAGCTGAGCCAAAACAAAGGAGCGCCGCAGCAAACTTATTTACCAAGTTTTGATGATAGTGCGTATGTGTTGTTTACTTCTGGTTCTACTGGTGTGCCCAAAGGGGTTGAGATCAGCTATGGCGCGCTGAGCCACTATTGCAGCAGCATCGCGGCGAGATTGAGTTACAACCGAGATACGCGAGCGGGCGTGGTCACAGGACTTGCCACGGACTTATGCTTAACGGCTGTCTATCCGGTGCTTACTCATGGCGGCACTGTGGTACTCACCCTTGCAAACCAAGCGCCAGAACCTGCCGAAATCGCAGCCAAGTTAGTGGCTGAGCAAGTTAACTTGATAAAATTAACCCCTTCTTTTGCCGCGGTGCTTTTGCCTCAGTTTGCTGAGCAAAAGCCCGCTATTTCGCAGTGGGTGTTAGGTGGAGAAGCATTGGGTGAGCAGCTTGTTGATAGCATTCGTGCGCTGACACCAAGGGCGCGTATTTTCAACCATTATGGTCCGACGGAGGCTTGTGTTGGAGTGGTTTGTCATGAAGTGACAGGCAGCAGGCTAACCGGCCACAGTTATCCGATCGGTACGCCGTTGGCACATGTTACTACCTGCGTACTCAACAAACAGGGGAAGCCAACACCCGCAGGCATGCCCGGAGAGCTCTATATTGGCGGGCCGAGCCTCGCCAAAGGGTATATAAATGCGCCTTCAGAGACCGCTGCTCAGTTTCTAAGCGTCTTGCAAAATAGCGGTCAACGTACGCGTTTTTACCGCAGTGGTGATAGCGTTAGGCTGAATGCGAGCGGTGAGCTTGAATTTCTTGGTCGGATTGACAAACAAGCGAAAATTCGCGGTTACCGCGTTGACCTTAATGAAATAGAAGCTGCACTGTTAGCGCTTGATGAGGTATCGCAGGCAGCAGTCGTGGTGCGTAAGCTCGGCAAGCAAGATGCTTTGGTTGCTTTTGTGGTAAGTGTTGATGGCAGCCTATGCGCGGCAACTAATCTGCGCGAGGTGATCCGCCAAGGCTTGAAGCGTCGCTTGCCTGAGCCGATGATCCCAAGCTGGATAGAGCTTTGCCAGCACTTACCCACCCTGAGTAATGGCAAGATAGATCGCCAACAATTACAGTCTTTGGCATTAACTTCTCAAAGCCAAAGTAGTGAGGTGACAAGTGCGTTACAGCGACAGTTAATCACACTCTATCAAACCTTAACGGGCGCACCAGAAGTGGGGCTGCACGATAGCTTTTTCAGCATCGGTGGTCACTCTTTATTGGCCATGCAATTACTCAATGAACTAAGAGCCCAGCTCTCGGTGGAAGTGAGCTTAAAGCAGCTGTTTGCCAATCCTAGCGTATTTGAACTAAGCGAGATGCTGGCTAACTCTCAGTCTCAATCTTCATTACCAAGTCTACAACCTGCGCCATCACAGCCTAGTTATCCTTTGTCATTTGCACAGCGGCGCTTGTGGTTTGTTGACCAACTGCAAGGGCACAGCAACCAGTATAACCTACAGGGCATATTCCAATTGCAAGGCAAGCTGAATACTGAAGACTTAGAGCAAGCCTTTATTGCTGTGATTAAGCAACATCCAGTCTTGGCGTTTAATTACCATCAAAATGAGCAAGGAGAACCGCTCCAAAGCATTAACCTTGATGCTCGATTTACCCTGGTTAAGCACGACTGGACAGATAAATCCGCAGAGCAACAAGTACATGCGTTAGAGCAGGCTATCGCAGAAGATTACGCAACCAGCTTCGATTTAAGCCGTGATTTAATGCTGCGCGCCAGTCTTTATCAACAAGAGGCGATGCAGGCTACTCTTGTGATCACCTTACATCATATCGCTGCCGATGGTTGGTCTATTGCGTGTTTGAGTGACGCTTTAGGACAGGCTTACAAAGCCGCGCTCAGCGGCGAAACCTTAGCGCTACAAGAGGTGCATTACGTTGATTATGTAATGTGGCAACAACAGCTAGAACAGGGGTCGCTATGGCAACAGGAGCTCGACTATTGGCGTATGCAATTACAAGGTCTGCCCAAGGTTCATGAATTGCCGCTAGATTGTAGCAGAGAAGCAAAAACCTCTTTGCGTGGCGCCTTAGTGATTGAGCCTATACCTGCAGCGCTGGTTAGTGCGCTTCGAGCGTATCAAACTCGTTCAGGGCAAACCTTATTTGTGTTACTGCAAACGCTATTTTCATTGTGGTTAAGCCGCTTTTCTCAACAGCGCGATGTGGTTGTTGGTACGCCGGTATCAGGACGTCACCTTAAAGCATTTGAGAGTATGATTGGTAACTTTATCAACACCTTAGTGCTTAGGAGCGAATGGAGTGAAGACACCAGCTTCACGCAGGCGCTACAGCAAACTCAAGGCTTACTCAACGATGCGTTGCAACATCAACATATTCCCTTCGATGTGTTAGTGGATGAGCTAGACGTTGAACGCTCAAGCGCCCAGCACCCGCTGCATCAAATCGTGTTTCGGGTAAATAACCAGGTAAATGAAAACCTTACGCTAGAACAATTAGAAGTGACGCCGTGCCAAAGTAAAGTACGCGGTGCCAAACTAGATTTGGAAGTTGCAGTGATAGACGAGGGGGATGTACTCACCGTTGAATGGCTTTATGACAGCAATTTGTGGCAAGCAGCGAGTGTGGTTAGTTTCCATCAGCAGTTTTGTTATGTGTTATCGCAGTGTCTTGCAGAGCCAAATACCCCGTTGTCGGCATTGTCATTGTGGCCCGCTGAGCAGCAGTTAGCGCTATTAAAACAGCAGCAAAGTGTTGCGGTAGAAGTGACAGAGCAACAGCCATGGGTGACTCAGTTTAGTCAGGCGGCTCTTCAGACTCCACTACAGACTGCGGTGCGCATGGAAGAGTTCACTTGTAGTTATCTCACCTTAGAAAAATGCGCGAACCAACTTGCTAATAGCTTATTAGAAATGGCATTTGCCGAGCAAAGTCGCATTGCTATTTTACTGCCGTCTTCGAGTTACATGGTGGCCGCGGTGCTGGCAGTATTAAAAGCGCGCCATACCTATGTGCCCATTCATCATGACACGCCAACCGATACCTTAGCCTACATCATGAATGATGCAGACATCGTATTGACGCTGGCGCTAAGTGAAGATGCCGAGCGCTTGATTGAAGCCGGGAGTGACTTTTTGTTGCTTGATGATTTGTTCGAAGCCGAAGGGAACTTTGCGTTTTACGATACCAGTTTGATGCTAGATGAAGACGCAGCAGCATATAACGAGGCCGAACTTGCCTATGTTATTTATACCTCAGGTTCAACGGGGCAGCCAAAAGGGGTGCCGATTAGTCATGGCAACCTCAATAATTATCTGCGCTTTGCGTGTCAGCGCTACCTGCCCCAATCCGGAGGCATAACCAAGGCAGTGCTCAGTACACCGCTGGCATTTGATGCGACGGTGACCGCCTTAGTGCCTATCTTAATGCGAGGCGGTGAACTTGAATTGCTCCCCATTGGCGTCGAATTGTTGCCTGCCTTACAAGCGCAGATTTTTGCAGCCAAGGAAGCCAAGTTATTCAAGTTAACACCGGCGCACCTACGCGCGGTATTTGCATTAAGTGACGCACAAACTCGCAGTGATATTGCCCACCGATTTGTGGTTGGCGGTGAGGGGCTGAGCGCAGCTTTGGTTGAGAAGCTGATGGATAAGCTCCCTAACGCCCAGTGGATAAACGAATATGGCCCAACAGAGGCAACAGTCGGCTGTAGTATCTATGCTGTAAGCCGTGAGTCGCGCCACTTGTTAGCGGGCCATGAGGAAGTGCCGATTGGTCATGCTATCGGTAATATGACCCTTGCGGTGGTTGATGAGTTTGGCGAACTGGCTTTACCTAACATGCCCGGAGAGCTTTGGCTCGCGGGAGATGGGGTGTGTGAAGGCTATATTAATCTCGCGAGTGTGACGCAAACACGCTTTGTTGAGCAAGCAGTGCCTGCGTCTGGTACTTCAAGCTTGCGTTGGTATCGCAGTGGCGACAAGGCAAAGTGGCAGGCGAACGCGCGCGGAGAGGCTGACTACCTTTGTTATTTGGGGCGGTTAGACGAACAAGTAAAACTGCGAGGCTACCGTATTTCTCTTGTGGCAATCGCCCATCAAATCGACGCGTTGGTGCAAGTAAAAAGCTGCGCTGTAAGTGTTGATGAAGCACAAGAAAGCCTAGTGGCTCATGTGGTTTTAAATGGTGATGCTAAGCTCACACTTGTGCAGTTGCGCCAAGCTTTATCGCAGTTGCTGCCCAGTTACATGTTACCTGCCGCACTGGATATCGTTGCTGATCTTCCACTGACTGCAAGCGGAAAAGTAGACAAGCAAGCATTACAGCTTGCCTATCAGGCACAGGCGAAAAGCCAAGAGGTCGCCGAGGTAATTGATGGATCTAAGCTCACAGACATACAGCGTTATTTACTTGAGTTATATCGTGAGCTACTGCCGAGCCCAGTACAGAGTATTAACGACAGTTTCTTTGACTTAGGCGGGCATTCACTGCTTGCCATAAAAGTGATCAGCCGAGTGCGCAGTGAGCAGCGGCGAGATATCACCTTGCCACAACTCTTTGATGCGCCAAGTATTGTAGCGTTTGCTGAAGTGATAACCGCAAGTTCGATGATTGCGCACAGCAATACCATTGAGCCGGTATCAAGAGCCCAAGCGTTACCTCTGTCTTTTGCTCAGCAGCGTTTGTGGTTAATCGATCAGTTACACGAGCAAAGTCTGCAATACCATATGCCAGCGAGCTATTGGTGTGAAGGTGCCTTAGATATTGACGCTTTAACACAAGCGTTAAGCGCAATTATTGCACGTCATGAAGTACTCCGTACGGTCATCGTTCCTGCAAATGGTGAGCACGGTGCAGTGCAACAGGTTCGTGATCAAATAGCCTGTCCTGTGGAATTAGTAGATTTGTCTGGACTGAATAACGCAGAGCAACAGCAACGTTGGCAAACATTGCAGCAACAATCGCTCAGCAAGCCTTTTGATTTATGCCAAGACACTATGCTGCGCGTTATCTGTGTACAGTTTAGTCACAACCGATTTGGACTCTTGTTTAACATGCATCACATTGCCAGCGATGGTTGGTCGATGGCGCTGCTTGCCAAAGAATTTGTGGCGTTTTATCGGCACTTTAGTGAAGCGCCAGCGTATCCGTTGCCAGAGCAATACGCTAAACCGCTAGCGGTGCAGTATGCAGACTTTGCCTACTGGCAGCAGCAACAGCAAGATAGCTATCAGGCAGATCTTTCTTATTGGCAAACTCAGTTACAGCAGTGTCCTGTTGTTCATGAATTACCGCTGGACTTTGAGCGACCACAAGTTCAGTCCCTTGATGGTGAATGCATTCGTCATACTCTTACAACGTCGCAAGTTGAGGCGATAAAAGCGCATTGCCAAGCACAAGGGGTGACCTTGTATATGTGGTTGCAAAGTGCCTTTTCGCTGTTGATGCTTCGTCTTAGTCAAACGCAGGATATTGTCATTGGCTCGCCTATTGCCGGACGTGAGGTGAGAGAGTTAGAGGGGTTACTGGGCTGCTTTGTGAATACCTTGGCTATTCGCGCTCGCAAAGTGGGGTCGCCTTCATTTAACGACTGGCTAAATGAACAAAAACAGGTGATCTTATCGGCTTTTGCTCATCAGAATCTACCCTTTGAGCAGCTTGTTGACGCCATTAATCCATCGCGCAGCTTAGCGCATTCGCCTTTGTTACAAATACTCTTTGCACTACAAAATAACGAACAAAGTGACTTCAAGTTACCTCATCTTAAAATCGAGCAACAGCTTGATCTTAAGCCTGCAATGAAGTTCGACTTAGAAGTCAATGCACAAGAATCCGGCAGTGAGATCTCAGTGCAGTGGAATTATGCCAAAGCCTTGTTTAAGCACACTAGCGTACAGGCGATGAGTGATGCTTTTGAAACCTTAATTGATGCTGCGCTCACAAGCCCTGAGCAAAGCGTGAATACCTTACCATTAGTTGAGACTAAAGCACTCAGCGAGTTAGCGGCTATCACGCAAGCGCAGCCCCAATCGCCTTGGTTTATCAGCGATAAAATACGGCATTTTGCTCAGCACCGCGCGCACCATAATGCAGTCCGAGATATGGTTGGCAAGCGGTTAAGTTTTGGCGAATTGGAGTCACAAAGTAACAAGCTAGCGCGTTACTTGATTGAACAAGGCGTAACGGCAAGGTCGCAGGTCGCAATAAACTTAGCGCCAAGCTGTGAGCAAGTTGTGGCACTTTTGGCAACCTTAAAAGTTGGGGCCGTGTATGTGCCGCTTGACCCAAATGCACCGAGTCAGCGTCAGCACTATATATTGCGTGACAGTAAAGCGACTTGCCTTATCACCACCTCAGCACTACTTCCAAGCAGCGCAGAGCTCAGCTGCCGTTTGGTGCTAATGGACACCGCACAGCATTGGCAGAACAAGCCTGTAGAGGCGCTAGCGCCATTAAGTGATATTGATGCACCAGCTTATATAATTTATACCTCAGGCACCACAGGGCGACCCAAAGGTGTGGTGATCAGCCATCGTAATCTACACCTTTATCTTGAGCACGTTAGTCACAGTTATCTCCAAGGCGATATACACGAGAGTGTTGTCAGCACGCCTTTAGCGTTTGATGCGACAGTAACGAGCTTATGGGGCGCGCTGGTTAATGGCCTTGGAGTTGTATTGTTGAATGATGGCGAGCAATTAATCACAGAGCTTAGTGCGTGTTTAGCGCGTGATGAGGCGCTGCTGTTTAAGCTGACACCAGCCCACTTGCGAGGTGTGCTGGCACGATTACAACCGAGCAATGCTGCGCACCAAATTGTAGTAGGGGGAGAAGCCTTATCTAGCAGCGTGGTTGCTCAAGTTGGGGCACTGATGCCACAGGCTCATTTTTATAACGAATATGGCCCAACAGAAGCAACGGTCGGGTGCTGTGTGTATCGCTGTAACGGCCAAGATGCGGTTTCCTTTGCACAGCAATCGCAGCGCTTTGTGCCAATCGGCAGCGCCATTCAAGGCATTCATTTGGTGGTACTGGATCAGCATCAACAGCTTGTGCCGATGGGCATGCCCGGTGAGCTATACATTGCAGGCGATAATGTGGCTCAGGCGTATTTTGGGCTGCCTGAGCTCAGCGCCAGTAAATTTGTGTCATTGACATTGATGAATAACTCGCAGCGTTATTATCAGACGGGCGATCAAGTGCGCTGGCTGCTAGATGAACAGGGCTGCCCTAGTGCGCTTCAGTTTATTGGTCGTCGAGACAACCAAGTTAAACTGCGTGGCTATCGCATCGAGCTTGAAGAAATTGCGGCTCAGCTTGAGCAACTAGATGCAGTGCAACAAGCACATGTGTTACTCAACGATAGTAAAGATAACTTACTGGGCTGTGTGGTGCTAACTACACCATCGCACAGTGGGGGCATCTGTGAGCTTGAACAGACGCTACACACTCAGATATTAGCCTCGTTAGCAGAGGTCCTACCAAGTTACATGTTGCCTTACAAGCTGTATGCACTTGCTGCTATGCCGCTCACCAATAACGGCAAAGTAGACACAGGAGCGCTTGCACAACTGGTGCAATCGCAACAGGCGCAAGCGCTTACAGCACCTTTAGCTCCTATGACTGAGCTACAAACGCTGCTGGCAGAAATTTTTGCTCAAGTGCTCAATACTCAAGTTCGAGATATTAACAGTAACTTCTTTGAGTTAGGGGGGCACTCTTTATCAGCAAGCCAAGCGGTTGCCTTAATTGAGCAGGCGCTTGAGGTGCCCATCACCTTAAAAATATTGTTCGAGCGGCCAAGCGTAAGCGCACTTGCAACTTGGTGTGAGATCCATCGTGCAGTCAAAGCGGCAGACGAAAACGGTCAGTCTGAGGAGATGTTTTTGTGATGAATGAACAACAAAGACAGATAGAGGCTTTAATCGCAGAAGCATTAGCAGCTGGTGTGACCTTGTATGAAAAAAACGGTGGCTTGGCATTTAAGCAAACCGCTGGGTTTCCTCCACAGTTAAAACAGCAGGTGGTTGAATATAAATCAGAGATCATTGCCTATTTTCAGCAACAAAGCCGTGATGTGGCGAACTCATCGCCGAAAATAGTCGCGCAGCCAAGCTCGGGGAAAATCTTACCGCTGAGCTTTGCGCAGGAAGGACTGTGGTTTATTGAGCAACTGCAAGGTAGCAAGCAGTATTATATGCCCGCCGAGTTTTTGTTACGCGGCAAGCTTAATATTCAAGCAATGCGCAGCGCTGTACAAGATGTGCTGCAGCGCCACGAAATACTGCGCGCTAGGTTTGTAAAAAATGAACAAGATGGCCAACCCCAGCTGCAAATAACGGATGATATTGGTGCGCCGTTCGAGTGGCTTGATGCCAGTGTAGCACCTGAGGAAACAAGGCAAGCCTATATTACTTCACACCTTGAGGCTCACCAAAACAAGCCTTTTGATTTGGCTCATGATTGTTTGCTTCGCGTGCTGGTGGTAAGTAATGGCGATGAGCATCACCTTGCTTTTAATATGCACCATATTGTCTCTGATGGGGCGTCAATGGCGCTACTTGCACAAGAGATAGAAGCTGGCTATTGCAAACACATAGGCGCACCTTATACAGCACTTGCAGCGATGCAGGTACAATATAGTGATTTTAGCCTGTGGCAGCGAGCACAGCTAACGCCAGAGCGCATCGAGGCACCACTGGCGCAACTAAAACAGCAATTTAGCGAACTAGCGCCGTTGCAGTCATTGCCTTGTGATTTTGTCCGTCCTGCTGTGCAGTCGTTAACGGGGAAAGTATATCGCCAAGCGCTTGATGCATCGTTATTTGCGGCGATCTCGACACAAGCGAAGTCGCTCCAGCTGACACCCTTTATGTGGCTGCTCAATACCTTTATGTTGTTTATCGCAAGGCTTACGCAATTGCAGCAGGTGGTTGTAGGAACGCCAGAGCTTGGCCGTCATCACCCCGAATTAACGCCACTAATCGGTTTGTTTGTTAATACCTTAGTGATGCATGCAAAGCTCGAAAGTGATATGCCATTTAGCCAATGGTTGCAGCAACAAAAAGCCCTCAACCTAGCGGCGTTTGAATACCGCGATATTCCTTTTGATAAAGTGGTTGAAGCGGTTGGCGCTCCACGAGATTTAAGCCACCATCCGCTAGTACAAATATTATTTACACTGGAAACCCGTAATGAGCGCGCTTTTACACTTCCGGGATTATCGGTTCAAGAAGTGCAAAAACAACAGGCGGATAGCATAGCAGTAAAATGCGACTTAGAACTCAATGCCGTAGTTGATGAGCAGGCACTTTATTTACATTGGAAGTTTGATAGCAACCTTTACACAGCAGAGACCATCAAACATTGGGCGGATTGTTTCCATACGCTGCTTCAAGCTTGTGTTACAGCCCCTCATACCGCCGTTGGTGAACTTGCGTTACTGAGTCAAAAACAGCAACAAGCATTAATAACGGGCGCTCAATGCCAAGCGGCAACTTGGCCTAAGCAAGACACCATCACCAGTTTATTTACGCGCTACGTCGAGCGCTTTGCCACACGCACTGCCGTGCAAGATAGCACGACTATGCTGAATTATCGTGAGCTTAACGATCGAGTCAATGCGCTGGCGGTAATGCTGTTACAGAAAGGCGTCACGCCACGGACCATGTTGGTGGTGAGTGTATCACGCAGCGTTGAGATGATAGTGACCTTGCTGGCAGTGCTTAGAGTGGGTGCTGCCTACGTGCCAGTAGATCCCGACTACCCGCAAGAACGCATTGAGTATATTTTGGGAGATGTGCAAAGCCCATGGCTACTTTGTGACAACGCTACCCAGGCACTGTTTAGTCAACTTTCATATCAGCTAATTAATGTGTCACAGGCAGAACATCAGGCTAGCCGCGAAGCCCTCAAGCAGCTTGATGCTATTCAGATTGAGCCGCAAGACTTGGCGTATATGATCTATACCTCTGGCACCACTGGGCGACCAAAAGGCGTACAAATTGAGCATCGTCATGTGGTGCGCTTACTTCATGTAGAGCCCAACTTATTCGATTTTAATGAGCAAGATGTTTGGACCTTGTTTCATTCCTTCTGCTTTGATTTCTCTGTGTGGGAAATGTATGGCGCGTTACTCTTTGGTGGTCATCTTGTGGTTGTGGATAAAGCGACTACGCAAGACACACAAGCTTTTGCTCAGTTGTTGGTTGATGCCCAGGTTACGGTCTTAAATCAAACGCCAAGTGCGTTTTACGCGCTACAAGCCACGCTACTCAATGACAGTCAGCTGGCGAGCCAATGTGCAGTGCGGTACGTCATTTTCGGTGGTGAAGCGTTGCAGCCAAGTAAGCTACAACCTTGGGCACAGCACTTACCAAATTGTCAGTTAATCAATATGTATGGCATTACCGAAACCACGGTACATGTTACGTTTAAGGCGCTGGAGCCTGCGGATCTGACGCTTGGCATCAGTAATATAGGTCGTGCTATTCCGACCACCAGCTGCTATGTGCTTGATGACAAGCAAAGGCTCTTGCCGCAAGGTGCCGTGGGCGAGTTGTACGTAGGTGGCGAGGGGGTTTGTCGGGGGTATTGGCAACGTGACGAATTAAACGCGACCCGCTTTATTCAAAACCCACTTAGTGAAGCGTCCGAGCAGCGATTATATCGCTCAGGCGATCTCGTGCGCTTAATGGCCAGCGGAGAGTTGAGCTATGTTGGCCGAATTGACGACCAAGTAAAGGTTCGGGGTTATCGCATTGAATTAGGTGAAATTGAAAACCAGTTGCGCCATCATCCCGAAGTGGCTGAGGTCACTGTGCTGTTAAATCGGCAAGACCCAGAAAATGTCTGGATCTGCGCCTTTGTGGTGTTACACAAACAGGTCGAGTTCGACGACATCACTTTAGTCATGCAGCAGTTTTTAAAACAAAATTTACCTGACCATATGTTGCCTGCCAAAGTGCAAGCGGTAGCAGCCATGCCACTGACCAGCAATGGCAAAGTAGATAAAAAAGCACTACTGCAGCAACTTGATACAAGCTTTAACGAAAACACTTATGAAGCACCAGTTGGCGAGCTTGAAACCCAACTTGAAAGCTATTTTTCCGAGATACTGCAGCGCGAGTCAGTTGGTCGCTATGACGACTTTTTTAGACTCGGCGGGCACTCGCTACTTGCTGCAAAACTGGCAAATCATATTCGCAAGACGCTGCACATTGAGTTACCGCTGCAAGCGATTTTTACGCACCCTACAGTACAAGGTTTAGCGGCTGCACTTGAAAAGCAAGACGCGCAGCTAAGTACTATTGCTGTGGTGGATAAAACCAATGGCGTAGTGTTGTCTTTTGCTCAGCAGCGTTTGTGGACATTAGATCAAATGCAGCAGGGCAGCCAGCAATATCAAATTCAAGCGTTATTGGCGTTTTCAGGAAAGCTTGATCTGAGCGCATTCGAGCAAAGTTGGCAAAAGGTGCTGTCACGGCATCAGGTGTTGCATTCGGCTATCACCAATACTAATGATGGGCCTAAACAGCACCTTGTGGCTTTGCCTGAGCATTTTGTTACGCTCATTGACGTCTCCACACCATCACCGCTGTGGCAAAATGTGGTTTGGCAGCGCGCGGTACGGGACGATCAAGCGCAGGGTTTTGATCTTAGTAAAGATCTAATGATCCGCGCAACTCTGGTTCGATTCTCATCAGGCTATCATCGTCTTATCGTCAATATGCACCATATTGCTAGTGATGCTCAGTCTATTGAAGTATTAATGCGAGAGCTCACACAGTTTTATGCCCATTACACCCAAGGCTGTGAACTTGCCCATGACTTGATTGCGCCACCTGAGGTGCAATACGCGGATTATGCCCATTGGCATCGAGCACAGTGCCAAGGCGCGCAGCAAAGTGCAGACATGGCATTTTGGTCTGCGCACCTTGACGATGCGCCGCCACTACATCAATTACCGCTCGATACGCCGCGTGGGCAAGTTGTGAACAATAGCGCGCAAGCATTTACTGAGCAGCTAAGCGCAGAGACATGGCAACGGCTGCAACAGTATTGTCAGCGTTTGGGAATAACCCCGTTTATTTGGTTGCATAGCGCATATGCGGTGGTGCTCGCTAAGTTTAGCCAAGTGGATGATATTGTGATTGGTGCGCCATTTTCAGGGCGGCATCACCCACAAGTGGAGCAGTTGATTGGCTTTTTCGTCAATGCCTTGCCTATTCGCGTGAAGGTCGATTGGCAGCAGAGTTTCAGCCAACTACTCGATATACAAAAAGAGCAAATAGAACAAGTACATCAACACCAATCACTTCCCTTTGAGCAGCTCATTGACCACCTTGGTGTTAGCAGAGAGCTAAGTCACCAAAGTGTTTTCCAGTTGAGTTTTGCATTTAATCCCGAGCCACAGCAAACGCCAGAGTTTGTGGGGCTCAGCACGGAAGTTTTAGCGTCGGAAAACGCGCGTGCCAAGTTTGATCTCGAGCTCAGTGCAACAGAAAGTGGGCAAGGGTTGAGACTGCACTGGCTATACAACAGTGGACTATTTGAAAGAGAAACTGTGGCTAGCATTGCAGAGTGTTTTAATGCCGTGATAGTGCAATTACTCGCGCAACCTGAGTGCCCGCTTGCGGATATAAAACTTTGCAAGGAGCAGCCGCTAGAGAATCATGCGATTTCAGGCAAATCAGCGCCGGAACATTTCGAGCAGTCAGTGCTTGAGCAAATTGAGCGACATATGGCAGAGCCTGCGCAGGCCGAGCGAGTTGCGGTAATTGACACAAACTCAAATCAAACCTTGAGTTATGGTGAGCTTAATGAAAGAGCCAAGGCATTGGCGGCGCTGTTATTAAGTGAGGGGTTACAACCTGAACAACCTGTGCTTGTTGCGATGACGGGTAGCGCAGATCTCATTGTGGCGATGTTGGCTGTGTTAAAAGCGGGTGGATGTTATGTACCTGTTGACCCTCATTACCCTCAAGCGCGAGTCAATTACATCGCTAAAGACAGCAGCGCTGCGCTGGTTTTAACAAAGTGTGAGTTTGCCGCTCGCTTTGAGGTAGCAGAGTTAGATGATAATCACCTTGAGGCTGAATATCGCTCCTCACATGTCATTTGTGTTGATGACGCCAACGTGCAAGCGCGCCTTGCGACAATACCACTACCTCAGCAGTTTCCAAAAGTTAAAGTGGAGCAGCTGGCCTATGTTATTTATACCTCAGGCACAACAGGTAATCCTAAAGGCGTGATGATAGCCCACCAAGGGTTAGCGAATTTATGTGGTTGGCACCGACGAGTTTTTGCGGTGGATAATCATAGCGTAGCGAGTCAAACCGCCAACCCCGCCTTTGACGCGGCAACGTGGGAGATTTGGCCTTATTTATGTGCCGGTGCGAGCCTCGTGTGTGTGACAAAAGCGGTGCTACAGTCACCAGCAGAATTAACAGCCTGCTTCAATACACACCAAGTCTCGCATAGTTTTATTGCAACGCCAATCGCTCAAACGCTGCTCACTGAGCCTTTGTTTAATCCACAAAGCTTGCGCTATTTATTGGTTGGCGGCGATAAACTTGGTGCGCTGCAAGCAAAAGAGTACGGATTTACCCTAGTCAATAACTATGGACCCACCGAAGCCTCGGTGGTCGCGACTTCAGGTGTGGTTGAGTTTGACGGAAAGGTGCCAGATATCGGCTTGCCCGTCGACAATAGTCAGCTATTTATTTTAGACCCACAACTGCGAGCTGTGCCTCCGGGGATGATCGGTGAGTTATACGTAACAGGGGCGGGGCTTGCCAGAGGATATTTACATCAACCACAGCTTAGTGCTGAGCGTTTTATTGAGCTACAAGTCTCTCCATCGCACACGGTGCGAGCCTATAAAACGGGAGATTTAGTGCGCCAGCTTAGCAACGGCCGTATCGCCTATATGGGTCGTAACGATGGACAAGTAAAACTGCGAGGTTATCGTATTGAGTTGGCGGAAATTGAACAGCAAATTGGGCTGCTATCGAGCGTACAAGAATGTGCGGTTCAGATAACCACAAGCGCGTCAGGGCAGCCACAGTTGCAGGCATTTGTGGTGGCAAACACTGAGCCTCAAGTGCTTCAAGCCCAGCTAAAGGAAAGACTACCAAGTTATATGGTGCCAGAGCATTTTGTCATGCTCGCAAGGCTACCTTTGACACCGCATGGCAAGGTTGACCATCGTGACTTGGCAGCACTTGGTAAAACTCAACAGACTATCACAGTAATCGAGCAAAGCGCGGTCACACCACAGGCTAACAGCATCGTGGCCCAGTTACTGGCGATTTATCGGCAGGTATTAAATACATCATCGATGACCGCTGAAGATGACTATTTTGCTTTGGGCGGCGACTCTATTTTGAGTATTCAAATCGCAAGTAAAGCCAAAGCACTCAAGTTACCAGTTAGTGCTACCGACGTGTTTACCTATCCCAGTGTTTCGGCGCTTGCAGCAAGATTTGCCCAGCAAGATATTCACCTGCCTATGAGTAAAGCAAGGCAGCCATTAGTTGGTCAACTCGATAAATTACCAATTCAGCATTGGTTCTTTGCTCAACAATTTGCCAAACCCTGTCATTGGGATCAAAGCGTGCTGGTGAGTGTAGATAAATCCGTCACACCAGTGCAGCTCATGCAAGTGATAGAGTACTTGATAGCCCAGCATGATGCGCTACGTTTGGTGGTTGCAGATGAAAATACCCTATTTATACGTGATAGCATTGATATTCAAAAGGTATTTACGGCGCATACACTTGAGCGTGACGTCTGGCAAACTGAGCTGCGTGAGTTCAGTGAACAAGTGCAGCAAGGTTTTGTGTTTACTGGCACGCCACTGTTTAAAGCGGTGTTATTTGTTACGCCTGACAGCGAAGCCAATAATCGCTTGCTGTTTAGCGCACATCACTTGCTAGTGGATGGCGTCTCTTGGCGTGTGTTACTTGAAGATGTGAGCCAGCTACTACAGCAGCAAATAAACAATGTGCCGTTGGAGCTTCCTGCCGCAAGCGCGAACTTGGCTGAACTTGCCGATTTTTATCGTGAACTTGCAACCAATAAGCGCGATTTGCGCAAATGGCAGAAGGTGGCTGCACTGGCTGAAACCTCACACTTCTTGAGTCTTAAGGATACAAACGCGACCCCAACCATAGCGAAAGTTCGCCACACATTGTCAGCAGCGTACACCCGTGCGCTACTGGGATCCGCCAACACCAGTTATGGTACAACGGCGCAAGCATTGCTGCTCAGTGCGCTTGCCTGGTGTGCGCAAAAGCGTGGTGCAGGCAGTGAAGTGATCATGCTAGAAGGGCATGGTCGCGAGTTACTGACGGAGGCATTGGACAGCAGCCGAACCATTGGCTGGTTAACGGCGCTCTATCCAATGCAGTTATTTAGTAATGGCAGCTGCTTGCATGATGTGATTTGCAGTATCAAGGCAGAGCTTGAAAGGAGTGCTAAAGTTGCCAGTAGTTATGGTGCCGCGCGGTATTTACACCCAGAGCCAAACGTTCGCTCATCGCTTGAGATTGATACCCGAGGCTTACTGTTTTTCAACTATTTAGGCCAGCTAGATACAGTCATTGAGCAACAAGGTTTGCTGGGAGATGCTCGGGAGTTGACGGGCACTTTGGTTGCAGAGTCAAATCTCAGTTACTTTGGAGCACAACTAACAGCGGCGGTCGTGGATGGTAAACTGGCGTTAACGTTAGAGTTTGACAGCCAGCGCTTAACATCTAAAGAAGCAGAGCGATTAAGTAAAGAGATACTCGAAAGTCTAATTCAGGTCATCGAGCATTGCCAATCCCAGCCTCAACGTCATTACACAGTCAGTGACTTTGCACTTCTCAGCGGCGTTTCTGAACGGCAGTTACAGCGCATACTTGGGCAGGTTGAAGGGGAAGTTGAGGATATTTACCCTCTAACTGGTTTGCAACAAGGCATGTGGTTCCACAGTCAAACGGCACGTGAGGCGCACGCTCAAAGCACGCTACCTTATGTCGAGCAAACCAGCTTATTGCTACAAGGTTGTGTGGATATTGAGGCGTTGAGTTACGCTTGGCAGCAACTGATTAGACAGCACAGCATATTACGCTCGGCCTTTATAGATGTTGCTGGCGAGCCGCTGCAAGTGGTCTGTAAACATGCCGATGTGCCACTCAAACTGCTGCACAGCAGTGTCATTGCAGAAGAGCAATCGCAAATAGTGAAATCACAGGCTGCGGTGGAACTTGCCGAGCCGCTTAGGCTTTCACAAGCGCCTTGTATGCGATTGAAGTTAATTGCTTTTGAAGATGGCAATGTTGGGGTGGTTTGGACTTATCATCATCTCATCATGGATGGTTGGTCGCTGCCGGTATTATTTGCTGAATTATTGGCATTTTATCAAGCCCGTTGCCAAGGTGAGTTACGGCCCATTGTGGTAGATAATTTCCGCGATCATATCGAATATTTGCTTACGCATGTTGACCGCGACGAAGCGTTTTGGCGGGAGTATTTGGGTGGAGTTACCGCGCCCACATTACTCAGCGAAAAGGTACTTCACACTGAAAATTACACTGAAAATAAAGCGGCTGGTGTTAAAGAACTTAGTGTGACTTTACCGCAATCGCTGCAAGATGCCGTGACTCGCTTTACAGGCGAACAAGGACTTACCGTCAATCAGTTTATCCAAGGGCTCTGGGCGTATTGGGTGGCAAATTGCTGCAACGAACCGTATGCCTTATTTGGTCAAACCATCGCGGGCAGACCTCCTGCGCTTAGTAGAATGGCGCAGCGCGTTGGCTTGTATATCAATACGCAAGCGGTCCATGTCGCGATAGATCAAAATGCGCGTGTGAAAGATTACCTGCAAGCGGTGAAATCGCAGCTTACGGCATTGGCGCAGCACCCGCATACACCACTGACACAAGTTCATCAGTGGTCGGGTATTGAAAACGACAGTCCATTGTTTGATTGCTTGTATGTTTTTGAAAATTATCCGCAAGATCCGTTACAAAATAGCGCTGCGCTGCCATTTATCGCAACAACCTTAAGTGAAGTTGACAACACGCACTATCCATTGACCTTTGTGGTCGGCGTAGGGGCCGGTTTATCGCTCACGCTGAGCTATCAGCAGCAATGCTTTGATGAAGTGTTTATCGAGCAAAGCCTTGCGGCGATGCAGCAGCTGATGTTAGCTGCGACACAACAGCCAGAGCAAACACTCGGGAAATTGTCTTGGCAGCCCCAACACGCGCCGTACAGCAAGGCATTGCCTCTGCCTACTTTTGCACTGACGCAAGCGGCGAAATATCAAACGCCAAATTTACCTATTCAGCAATTATTTGCTCAAGTTGCTGCTGAATTTCCTGAGCATATTGCTATTCGTGAATATAGTACCGCCTCTGGGGAGGCACGCTGTTATCGCTATTCACAGCTGGATAAAGACGCCAATCAGCTCGCCTATTACCTTGCTTCACGACTAGAGCCGAGTACAGCCCCCGTTATTATTGGCCTGTGTCTAGAGGCGAATTACCAGCTTATTGTGGCTATGCTTGCGGTGCTCAAATTGGGCGCAGCTTATCTACCAATTGCACCAACACTACCCGAGTCTCGACGTCGTTTGCTGTTGCAAAATGCCAATGCAGCCATGCTGGTTACCAAAACAGAATATTGGCAGGGTAGCTCGGAGCAGGTGGTGCCTCAAGTCGATTTAGATAGTATTCAGGGCGCTTTGGCTGAGCAGCCTAGTCGTTGCTTTACTGCGCCATGCCAGGTTGACGACCTCTGTTATGTGATTTATACCTCGGGCACCACGGGCATGCCAAAAGGGGTGATGGTGGAGCATGCCAGTGTCGTTAATTATGTGCAGGCATTAGCCGCGCAATATGCGATTACGCCCAGCGACAATTACCTGCAATTTGCTAGCATGAGCTTTGATGTGTTTGCGGAAGAAGTCTTTTGTACTTTAATTCGTGGCGCAACCTTGGTGATGGCACCGACAGACGACATGTTGGACCCCAACAAGTTGGCGCAATTAAGCCAAGATGCCGAGTTAACATTGATGAGTTTGCCAACAGCGTATTGGCATCAACTTGCAGCGACTTCAGTCACCTTGCCAAGCTCGCTGAGGATCATCACCATAGGTGGCGAGCAGATGCAGATTGCCGCGCTCACCGATTGGCAGCAGCGCTATGGCGACCGTATTCGAATTATTAACGCCTATGGCCCGACCGAAGCAACCATTTCTGCAACCCTTAATGATGTCACACACTTCAGCGGCGCACGCGTGCCAATCGGTCAGCCCGTCGCTGGTTTGTCTTTATATTTACTTGATGAGCAGCTTCGAGCGGTGGCCACCGGTGTGGAAGGGGATTTATACATTGCGGGTATTGGCCTTGCCAGAGGTTACCTGAATGACGAAGAAAAGACGCAGCAGGCGTTTATCATTGAGCCAAATAGCGGCCAGCGACTTTATAAAACTGGCGATCGCGCTTGCTGCTTAGCCTCAAATGAATTGCTGTATCTAGGCCGTGGTGATGACCAAGTTAAAGTGCGCGGTTACCGCATCGAATTGGGTGAGATTGAACGGCAACTTCAGCAGCTAGACGAAGTTGCTGCTTGCGCTGTGGTGGTGCGTGAAGATAGCAGTAACAACGCGCAATTGGTGGCATTTGTGCAGCCAGCGCAGCATACGGAAGTGAGTGATGCTGCTCTGCGAGCGCAATTACGCGCAGTACTACCCACTTACATGGTCCCTGAGTTGTTTCAATCAGTTAGTCTACTTCCGCTGACAACGAACGGCAAAGTAGACCGCAAACAGCTCTTAGCGCTGGCCGGATTATACACTCCGCTTCAATCCCAGCGGCAAGAGACTAAGCGGGAGAGGCTCACACCACTACAAACTCAATTAGCGCAGCAGTTTACTAGTCGTTTGCTGGTAGATGGAGTGTGCCTTGACGATAACTTCTTTAATTTAGGTGGTCATTCGCTATTAGCGATGCGTTTAGTGGGTGATATTAATCAGCACCTACAGCTCAATTTGCCGCTGTCGGCACTTTTTGAGCATCCGACTGTGCGTGGGCTCAGTCAGTATGTTCAAGCATTGAGAGATGGTCTTGGCGAATGCGATGGTAAACCTCAATCGCGTAAAACCTTAGTGTGTTTGCAAGAGGGCGAGCTTGGTTTTACACCTGTGGTATTGATTGCGGGGGCGGGAGGTTGGCTAATGGCGTTTCATGCTTTGGTGAATGGGCTTGATAGCCGTATACCCGTTTATGGCTTGCAGCCAGAGGCGCTAGCCGAGGAACTCGAGACGCTAATTTCTATTGGCCGCACCGCAGAATATTACTTGAGTGTATTAGTAGACGCTGAACTTGGTGAACAAGTGCATTTGGTCGGACATTCTTTTGGTAGCTTTATTGCCTATCAACTTGCCACTTTACTTGAGCAACAAGGTCGAATTGGCTGCTCGGTAACTGTGATTGATACGCCTGTACCAAGCAGCCCAGTGCTTAACTTAGGGGAAGCGCAAATCGCACAAATGATGCTGGATAATCTGATAGCGTTTTTTCGCCTTAGTGTCTCTGATACTGAAATCAGTGCCTATAAGCAAGGTGATCCTTCAGCACGCATTGCCTATCTCAATCGTTGGATACACCAAGCTGGATTTAATTTTAGTGATGCGCATCTACGCCACTTTCAGCAAGCTTTTAGTGCCCAACTGCGAGCAAATATTGAGATGCCGGCTATGCTTAGCGACACCCCAATTTGCGTTGTAAAAACACAGCAAACACAAGAATTTGAAGGCCGTCCTGTGAATAAAGACATGGGGTGGAAACCATTTAGTCACTCTCTCTCTTGTTATGAAGTCAAAGGAGATCATTTGTCCTGCCTGCAAGCCGAGCAAGTAGGGCAGTTGGTTAACATAATTGAGCGCAACTATGTGTTGCACTAGCAAAAGTACTTACTTTTAAGGATGGGAAAACAATGGATCACGCACTTTCTTTGGAATTGGATCCGACAACGATTGCAGCAGACTCTCGGATACATGACTTATCTGAGGTTAAACAAAGCGGCATGGCATGGGTGAAAAACCACGTTCAAGAGGTGAATAACTGGGTTGAGCGAGATGGTTTTGCATTGCTTCGTGGCTTAAATATTGTGAGCACGAATCAGTTTAGCGCCATACTTGAGACCTTGTTTGGTGAGCGTTTAAGCCAGTATGTTTATCGCTCTTCGCCACGAACGGCACTGAACAACAATATTTACACCACCACGGAATATCATGCCGATCAAGTGATCCTGCAGCATAACGAAAATGCTTACTCCAATGTTTGGCCGATGCGAATGGGCTTTTTTTGTGTGATCCCAGCAACCACGGGTGGGTGCACACCACTTGCCGACAGTCGTGAAGTATATCGTCGTATTCCCGGTGAATTAAGAGACAAGTTTGAGCGTTTAGGTGTGCAGTACGTGCGTAACTACGGTGATATCGACCTACCTTGGCAAGAGGTTTTTCAGACCGAGAGTAAAGCCGAGGTTGAGCAATACTGCCGAAAAAATGAAATCGAATTTACTTGGCTTGATGATAAAAGGCTACAAACCAAGCAATGGCGTCCGGCGGTCATGCGTCATCCAAAAAGTGGTGAAAAGGTTTGGTTTAATCAAGCTCACTTGTTCCACTGCTCGAGTCTAGATAATCAACTCAGTGCACAAATGCGTGACAGTATCGGCAGCGAATTTTTACCTCGTAACGCCTTTTTTGGTGATGGTAGCGAAATAAGTGACCAAGACATCAAGCTTATCAATCAGGTTTATCAAGACCTCACTTTCGCTTACCCGTGGCAAAGAAACGATATTTTGCTGCTGGATAATATGCTGTTTACTCATGGCAGAGAGGCCTATACAGGCACTCGTAAAGTACTAGTTGGCATGGCAAATATCGCGTCAGCATAACTAGTTGGTACTCATTCCGATGAAAGTCGGGCAACAACATTTGTTAGTGGTTACGTGGTTGGCAATGTAAGGAATGAAAAAATGAAATGGCTAATACAACTACGGCTAAGAATGATGATGCTATTTTGCATCACCTTAGCACTGGCTTCTTGTTTGCAGAAAAAGAGCGTCGCAGATAATCACACCATTATGCCTAATCAATTAGAAATGATAGAGGCGGTGGTGAAAGAATATTGCGATGCCAACCTATTCTTTGGCACGGTTTATATCACCTCGGTTGATAAAGTGGTGTACCAGTCCAACTGCGGACCACAGAACATGCAATATGATGTTGATAACAGCGTTAAGTCCAAGTATCGCATTGGCTCCAATACCAAAGCGTTTTCGGCCGCTATTTTAATGAAGATGTTAGATGGTAAGGACTTGCGGCAGGAAACCATTGGCGATCACTTGCCTTGGTACCCAGATAACCAATGTGCGGATGTTTCGCTACATCATTTGCTTACCATGTCGTCTGGGATCAATAACTACAGCGACAACGAAGCCGTATACGATAATTACGGTTGGCGGCCTTATTTATATAATTCGAGTCTAGACCTTAACGGTCCGGAAGATTTTAGTAATCGCTTTTGCACCTGTGGTGCCGAAGCGGGGCAAAGTGGCACACCGTCATTTACGCCCGGCAGTAAGTATGAATACAGCAACTGTAACTACTATCTTATCGGTAATATCATCGAGCAGTTAGCGGCTGGCAAACAAGGCAATATCGGTCGTGAGTATTGGTTTGCCAATATCGTTCAAGAGCAAATTCTAAATCCGCTTAGCATGACGGACAGCGGCTCTTACAGTGCGATTGGTGTCTATTCAAATATGACCACAGGTTACATCTACAACCAAAACCAGTATTTATCCCTTGCTAATGGTCGTCCACCAGCAACTGGCGGGCCTGCACCCTATGAAGACATTTTGGTCAACCCTTACAGTAACCCGCTGGTGCTTTACTCAGCCGGAGATTTGTATTCGACCGTAGAAGATATGCACAAATGGGATCAGGGCTTGTATGGCACTCAGATTTTAAATGATGCACAAAAGCTCGCAGCCTTTGCACCATATTCCAATACCGGCAGTAGCACAGAATGTGAATATTATGGTTATGGCTGGTTTGTGACTTATGTTGACCCAAACCAGTACGGCAAAGTGGCAAATTGCCCCGAAAACCCAGCCGATACAAATCTCAGAATGTATGAAAAATTTTTACAGTACTCTGGTAGTTACCCCTATTCATGGGTGACCAGTTTTACCCGTCTACTGGAACGAGATCAAAGCATCATGGTGTTTAGCAACTATGTGAAAGAGGGGATTGAGTCAGATTGTATCGCCAAGGAGATCCGCAACATTATCTTCTATAGTGATAAACACCGTACCGAGCAATGCCAGCAAGATTTGAATCAGGCATAACGCGGTAGGGAAAAGTACCGAGCTTTCGCGCTCGGTTAAACAAATTAATAGAACGCCTGCAGTAGGTGGCAACGTTTCGCTCAGTTGTATTTGTGACACTGTGCAAATCCTTGGTTGTTCTTAGGTTTACTTCTTCATCATGGATGAAGGCGGTAAAGCTCAGAGTTGAATAAGTGCAGCTTGTTTGATTTTGGGTACTAGGGCAAGTGCCAATATGGTGCTTGATGAGTTCGACAACTGTTTAAATAAATCATAGAGGATGAATTATGGCAGTGACAAAAACAGCGAAGGATGACAAGGCGAGCGACGCTCCAGAACAACAGGAATCACAACTTGTTGCTGATGAAGACAGAGCAGCCGTTGCTCAGCTGATTGTCGACAAATACACAAAATGGTCGTTTGGCTCTGGGTTTATTCCCGTTCCTGCGGTTGATTTAGTGGCGTTGACAGGGATCCAAATGAAGATGATAGGCGAAGTAGCAAAAGTCTATGGTCAATCATATGGTGACAACAAGCTGCGTGGCACAGTAAGCGCATTGATCGGCGGCTCTTTTCCACAAACCTTAGGGGGCGCGGGACTAAGCAGCTTTTTGAAGGCGGTTCCTGTACTTGGCACGTTAAGCGCAATCGCATTTATGCCAGTTGTGTCTGCGGCATCAACACACGCAGTAGGCGCAACTTTTGTTCGACACTTTGAAAATGGCGGCACGCTGATAGACCTGAATCTAGCAAGTATGAAAGGGGATATCGCAGACATCGCAGCTAAGTATCGTGCAAATAAAGGGAATGCGGACGCAACAGCTACAGCGGAAAAAGCCACAGTATAACCGATACTGGCTGACATAAACCGGCAGGCAACTGCTGGTTTATTCTTCGCACCAAATTTATCAACAACTTGGAGAAAATTATGCTTATCGCTTTATATTTAGTGTTATGCATTTTAACTGGTTATTGGGGACGAAACACCTTTGCCGGACCTGTGGGCTTCTTTTTAATTTCGTTGATGTTTACGCCTATTGTTGGCTTGATCATTTTACTAGTTGGGCAAAAGCGCAAGCCCACAGAGGTGAATGACGAGGAATGAGATCTTACATTGCCGGTAAAACTGGGCGATTTATAAATATAACTTAATGTTTTAATGCAATATTTATTTAAATCCAACAGGCAGTTTTGATTTTTAGGGACTATGCTAAGTAGCATGCGCGGGCGGTAGCCCAATAACAATAAAAGATAATAACAATGGTATTGTACGAATTAATTCGCCGACATATTCAGATAAAGAAAAGGACCTTTATTGCACTGGGGTGCATTTCTGGTTTGGCCAACGCGTTGGTGCTTGCGCTTATCAACAACGTAGCAGCTAATATCTCTGATATTAATAAAGAAAATCATATTCTTTACTACTTGGTGCTATTTACACTGACGATTGCAATATATGGTTTCACTCAGCAAAGATTGATGACTAAAGCCGCGCAAATGGTGGAGCGTGCCATAGACAAATTGAGAGTTGATCTGTTTGAAAGCATTCGTCATACCGAGCTGTCAACGCTAGAGATAATTGGCAAAGAGCGGATCTTTAATACCATCAGCAAAGAGTTACAGACCATATCTCAGTCGGCGCAGCTGTTTGTGATCATTGGTCAATCCATCAGTTTGGTGTTTTTCACATCTCTTTATATTGCCTGGCACTCTTTTGTGGCGTTTATGGTTATATCGACACTGATTTTGGTCGGCGCCAGTATTCACCGTTTACGCGCCAATGAAATCCAGCGCAACATGCGCATTTCTTTTGAAAGCGAAAATCAGCTTATTCAACGCTTATCTGATTTGCTCGATGGCTTTAAAGAAGTCAAGCTCAGTGAGCCAAGAGCGGAAGATTTAGAACATGAGTACCGCCGTGATTCGAATCGTGCAAGGCGTGCAAAAACCAAAACCCAAACCTTGTTTGCGACCGACTTTATTCTGTCGCAAATCACCTTTTTCGCAGCGACAGGCGCGATGGTGTTTATCGTCCCTATGCTCTCTGACGTGTATACCGATGTGGTCATTAAAGTCACCACCGCATCGCTATTTTTAATCGGCCCTATTACCAGTATTGTTGGTGGGATCCCCGTTTTCACCACCGCAACAGAGGCGGCGCAAAACGTCTTAGCATTGGAGCGCGATTTAAAAAATGTCCAAGATGAGCAAGAGGTTAAACGACCTGAACCGAGTGAAAGCCTAACCTCATTCAATGCCATCACCTTAGCGGGGGCGTTTTATCAACATCAGAAAAAATCGAGCGATCGTCCGTTTGCTGTGGGGCCGGTGGATATCACCTTTGAGCAAGGAAAAACCACTTTTATTACCGGTGGTAATGGTAGCGGTAAAACAACGTTTATCCGGATGTTGACTGGCCTTTATGAATTACAGAGCGGACAAATCCTTTTGAATGGCAAAGCGGTTACGGAAGATAATCGCCTTGCTTATCGAAGCCTATTCACAGCCGTTTTTGCGGATTTTCATTTGTTCCAGCAGCTCTATGGTATTCGTGATTTGAGTACTGAAGAAATCGACGAATGGTTGGACTTTTTAGAGATGCGTGCCAAAGTGGGTATTCAAAATGGGGCGTTTAGCACCATAGATCTATCGTCAGGTCAGCGCAAGCGCTTAGCGCTTTTGAGTACTATTTTAGAAAATCGTCCCATTTACATCTTTGATGAGTGGGCGGCAGATCAAGATCCTATCTTTAGGCGAAAATTCTATGAACAAGTGCTACCTCGCTTAAAAGCGCGCGGTAACACCATTATTGCCATCACCCATGACGACGCCTACTTCCATTTGGCCGATGTGCACTTAAAAATGGAGGAAGGTCAGTTGTTAGCACACCACGACAGTGAAAGTAATGGAGTACCATCATGAACATTAATATTTCAGGGGATTTTGCCTTACTCGTCGCCGGTGGCTTAATACTGGCACTGATCCTATCTAATTTGCTCATGCGGGTGTTAAAGCGTTATAAGCCAAAGTGGCATAAGCGTATTTTGTCTTGGCGTTTTCGCGCAGGTGTGACGTTACTTATTCTACTGTTTATTGCCGTTGCATTGGTCAAAATCATTTTTATCAAGGTCGACTCAGGTCAAGTTGGAGTACTGTGGAAGCGCATTGGCGGTGGTACGTTCGTAGAACATCCATTTTATGAGGGTACGGTGCTAGTTTATCCTTGGGATACATTGACGATTTATTCGAGCCGATTCCAAACCGCGACTACTCAGGTACATGCGATCACCTCTGAGGGTCTGCGGATCCAGTTAGATATCACAGTACGTTACCGTCCTGTAGTGGAGCATATTCCCTACCTACATAAATTAGTTGGAGAGGATTATTTAGATGAAATGGTGATCCCTGAGGTTGCCTCTGCGGTGCGCATGATTGTATCTGACTATACCGCGGAGCAAGTCTATGGTCATCAGCGTCTAGAAGTTCAGGCTCGGCTATTGAACACGGTGTTAAAGGAGCTACAGCTGCAAGAAAAAACAATTCTTGAGCAAGAGAATAGTACGATGCAAGGGCATAACTTAGTGAACCTTGACGATATGCTTATTCGGCAGGTGGATGTGCCAGATAAAGTACATAACGCAATTATTTCCAAAGTGAATCAGATGTACTTAAATCAAGAGTATGAAATGCGTTTAGAAGTAGCCAAAAAAGAAGCAGAACGGAAAAAAACCGAAGCGCAGGGGATAGCCGACTTTCAAGAAACGGTGAGTGGTGGGATATCTGAAACCTACCTAAGGTGGCGCGGCATAGAAGCAACCATAGAGCTGGCGAAATCTAATAACGCAAAAGTGGTGGTAATAGGCAGTGGTAAAGATGGCCTACCATTGATCTTAAATACGGAGGGCAGCACATCTGCTTTGCCAGCCTCGGTTAACCCAAATGCTACGGATCCACAAAGCCAAGAGCCGCAAACGCCTAATGCAACTAAATCACAGTAAGGAATAGTTACATTTTCAGTATCACGGACTACACTGTGACGGTAAAGGAAAAGAGAAGGATAACGAAAAATGCAAATTGATTTACATCATGGCATGACATGGGTGGTCGCACGCGCGGCGGGATTCACCGACCAAGAGGCTGAAATTATTGCTCACTCGGCACAATACGTAGATGATGCAACAAACTATGGTCACATTAAGTTTGATAACGGTGCAGCTTATGAGCGCATCGCAACCGCTCATAAAATGCTCGATTATAAAAACCTAGACAGCTTAAAGAACATGAAAGTGTGGGTACCTTTTCATTTCTTACCGGGTAATGGCGGTTTACCTGCTGGGCAAAATCCGTCGGGCACCTTTATTCAAAAGCTAGTGTGTAAGCCACATTCCCATGTAGCAAAAGATATGGTCGCTGAGTGTATTGCAGATAAGCATAGGCCTTATGGACTGCACCGCCTTGGTATCACCTCTCATGTCTTTATTGATACTTGGGGCCACCAGGGATTTGCTGGCATACAGCATAAAGTCAATGAAGTGACTGAAATAATGGACTTGAATGGTGAAGCAGAAGAGACTTGGCGCGAGCGAATAAGCGAATACTTTTCTGATGTTTTTCAAGATGATATTCCAAGTTTAGGACATGGGCAGGCGCTTTCTCACCCTGATCAGCCTCATCAGCAGTGGAGTTACTTCAACGGATTGGGCGAAAAAGTAGTGCGAGATAATTCAAGCGATTTTCTAATCGCAGCCGATGAGCTTTGCAAGGTCTATCAAGACTATCGAGGCGAGGCTACAAGTGGCTTGAGTGAGTCATTAAAGCAAGAAATAGCGCAGTGCTTTGCTGAATTTGATATGGATGATGGTGAAGAACGTCATCAACTGTGGCTTGATGCCATCGAAGCTAACCGATTTGGGCTTGGAAGTTATACCCTAACTTACATTGCCAAAGGTGAGGGGTCGTGGAAGCACCAAGCGCTAGGAACAACCCGTGCTAAAGGTGACGACGATAGCTATTCATTTCGCAGTGAATTCTTAACTTCTAACTGGAAGTATTTTCACGATGCAGCTAAAAAGCATCGCCTCTGTGTCATTGATGATATTCTGCCCAAATACGGAATTTGTGTGAGCTAAACTTCAGTAAAGTAAGTGCAGCTAGGCTGCACTATTCTTGTGTTTAAAATAGCTCGGAAGAAAGCTCACGGGATTGTGAGTTTTGGTTTATATGCCAAGTTTCGACAAGGCGAGTCGTACCACCCGAGTTTTTACAAATTAATTCCGTCACCAGCACTTTATAAAAACCACTGTATTTAGCCTCACCGACAACATTCAAGACATCACTATAAAATCCACCTTGATGTCTTTCATTGAAAAATTCTGGGTTACCACTGACGTAGTTGGTTTTACGGCACTGGCCTTGGTGCGAGTTGTTATTAATATTAATCAAGCCGGTATATTGAACATCCGCAAAATACCCTGGGCCATTGCTCGGCGTTTGCCAATCAGCCACTGTGATTTCACTGTGCCATACAACGGCGGGAGCCTTGGGTATCTTGTGATAAACAATCGCCTCTTCACCTGAGGGTAACGTGCAGCTGAGTTTAACCGACTTTTCTGTCAGTTTATGCTCCGCAGGCAGTGGGCCAGAAATAAAGGGTGCGTTGAATGTGAGAGGAGCAATCAAATCGCCGGTTTGTGTATTAACCATTTCAAATTGATGGCACTCATCCGCCGCTAAGCCGCCCGTGAGCGCATTAAAGTACTCAGTTGTGCCTGCACGAGCTGAGATAAAATCAACAGGTGCGCCCTGATACTGCGAATGATCTCCCGCACCATCCTGATCATAAAATACCTGTGTAGCCAAAACAGAAGTGGAACTACAAGCCAATGCCATAGCAAGCAGTCGAGTGTTGAATGTAACCATAGTCTTTCCTTTACAGTTGTGTTTGTTTTTTATTCAGTCTCAATATAAGGTAAATGTAACTTCATGCAACTTTTTGATTTTTCTGGTTTTGGCAACTATCTAATTACTGCAACCGCTATCTGGAGTGGTACGTGATAAGGATATAAATACTTAGAGTTTTGCCAGCACTAGGTGAATGGAGTTCAAGTGGGTGGAGATGCAGGTCATCTGAAGCTCTAGTTACTAGGTTTCAGTATTTTATTATGTGGATTGACAGTTGTGTTTGTACCGTTTTTTTGGATTGAAGCTATACAACTTTAAAATTTAGGGCTAAGGAGCCAATATCTTTATAGCTTGCAATCAAATAAGCTTTTGAATATTGATTTCAGTAGTACGTTAAAAAAGAGTACAAAAGACGTAAGGTATGAAAAATGGTGGCCCCACCTGTTATCTAAAGTACGCAGGAATGCGGCTTTTGGGACGATTTGAGGTCTGTTTTTAAAGGTTTTTTCGCCTTTTTTTACACTTTTTTCAATGTAAAAAAAGGTGTAAAAAATGAAATTCTCAACCAAATTTAAATTTACTGACCGTCGTCTAGTTAGCTTGTTGTCGCATGACAAAACGAGGACTTTTTCTGATCTTGTACTGAACAATCTGAAACTCGTGGTTACGCCGTCGGGAACCAAAACGTTTTATGTCAGATTCAAAACAAACGGTCAGCCAATTAATCATAAATTGGGCAATGCTGATGCGCTCAGTGTCGATGAGGCTCGAAGTCGAGCGGTGGCTTATATTAATTTCAGAACGGCTCAGCAGGTCCAGTGCCAATCTGGGCTGACTGTGAATGACGTATTCAACTTATATCGGGACAATGAATTATCAGCTCGGCGAACTATTGCTGGGAGGACGCACGCGCTTGAGGTTTCCTACAACCTGCATCTAAAGCCGATTATCGGAAAACTGTACATTGAGACGCTCACAAAAAAGTTTGCTCGGACCGTCTTTTTTGAATTGGAGAACCGAGGTTATTCAGTTCACAATCGATGTCTAACGGCAATAAAAAGCGCTTTTAGTTATGCTATCGAGTTTGAAGAAGAGCTCCCTGTTACCGTCAATCCGTTTGTTGGCATTAAAAAAATGACAGAGGTGCAGCGGAATCGATACTTAACAAAAGAAGAGGCCAAGCGGTTGCTTTTGGCGTTAGATGCAGAATCAAATCGGGACGTTGCAGATATATACAGAGTTGCCCTATTTACAGGTGCCAGACTGTCCAATGTGAAAACCATGCGCTGGAATGAAATCGACTTCTCCAGTCGTCAGTGGCTGATCCCAGCGACTAATACAAAATCCAGCAAAACTTACCAAATCCCACTACATCAATACGTGATAGAGCTGTTAGAACGGCGAAAGCAGGTTAGTAGCCATTCAAAATTCGTCTTTGCATCATCCAGCTCTAAATATGGATATATCACTGGTGGTGATCCAATCTGGAAAAGTGCCATCATTCGAGCGAAGCTGTATCACGAAAACCCTAATATCAGACCGCGCCCGCATGACCTACGCAGAACCTTTGCCACCTGGCAAATTCAATCTGGAGCAGATATCAGTGTTGTTTCTCGGGCGCTGTGCCATACGTCACTAAAAAATACGATGATTTATGCCCAAACCAATTTGGATCAGGTCCGCAATTCAATTGAGAGTGCCTTTGAATTCATGGATTAACAGTCCTGTACGTTTTTGGTAGGGGGGAATGGCTGAACCACCCCCTTTTGTTTATAAAGCAAGCAAATGGAAAAAATTTTAAAAATAAAATTTATTGACAAACAAAGAGTTAAAAAATTCACACAACAGTGGCTTTGTTTTGTTGTGATATATTTTAACTCATTGAAAATATGATGAAAAATTATGTGATATGATCTTGGTGTGGCATGGAGCCATGTATTAAAAAAGGAGTTTGAGATGGCTAGAACTATTCAGAGTAGAGTGGTTACAACGCGGGTTGATCGAGATACCGGCGAGTTAATCGAGTCAATTGAAAAGCAGGAAAGGGTGGTTGGCGGCAAACAGGCCACCCAATATTCGATGTGGATGGGGCAATTAAGCGCTATCAAAGGGCTGACATCTAACCAAATGTTGCTATTGTTTGCGCTGTCCCTTGAAATTGAGTTTGAAACTGGTGAGATTGATATTTCGACGGCGCGCCGTAAAAAGCTTGCTACTGATTTAGACATTTCTGAGGGGACACTTCGTAACATCATCAGCCAACTTACAAAACTCGACTTTATTCGGAAATTAGACTCAGGAGTCTACCAAATGTCGCCATTTCTGTTTTATCGCGGGAAGCTAAAACAGTTAGATGCGCAACGTGAACTGTATTTAAAGAAGGCAGCTTAAAAAGTCTTTGGAGGGAGTGCTGACGCTCCTCCTTCCCTAAATATATTAATAAAGGCGTTATGGATTAAGTTATTGGTTTTTAAGTTAAATTGATTGTTTCTATGTCATTGTATGTATGACAGTCGGTCTGCAAGTAAGTGAACAAATGTCATTTATTCACCATATTTAGCTTCAATCCAAGAGCAAATTGCCATAAAAGAGCGAAAAGTGGTCTATAGCTCAGTCTCGTTTTTGGACATTTCTGAGTTATAAACTTTACAGAGCCCTGATTTTTCGGATTACTTCTAGTATTGTAACCAAGCGACCAGCCTACATGTGTCAGGCCAAATTCCCTTACTCACTACATACTGAAAATTAACTCTATCTTGCTAATAGTGATAAATAGTATAAAAGCTCGACAACCACCAAAGTAATAGGTCTTTATTTTTTCTCAACAATAATCCCTACTTGAATTGGTTGATGGCCTCGAATAAACAGGTAAGCACTACACTCGAACTGCCAAAACCAACGTAACCTAGAAATAAATAAAAACGCAAAATCTACGTTTTCATCGCCATTAACTATACCTTGCATAGCATTGATGTCATTGATACTAGGATCAACTGAGAAACTTGGGTGTGTGTGCCACTCTCCTAAATAATTGAAGCGTTTGTAATCAGAGCCTGTTTCTTCATAAAACTTCTGCAATGCCAAATCGTGTTCATCAGAATCTCTGAAAAAGCTAGAAGTCGTCCCTCTTTTCACATCGACAGAAAAATCAACGATCCGGAAGGCCTGTTCGCCTAAGTCTTCCCCCATAAGCATTCCACCTATTTCACGCTTGCCAGCCTTTAACATATGGAGCCGAAGCTTTTTCAAAACACTATTCGGAAGAACTATTTGCATCTAATTGGTCCTTAGGTGGAAGGTAAGCTTGCAATAGTTGGATAATCTCTTCTGAATCAATATGTTCAGCAGTTTCTCCCCACTGGCCTTCTGGTAGCAGGTCGATAGGGCGAGTATCAAAAGGCTGTTGAAAAAGCCATTCTGACGACATGCCAACGATATACGCAGAATAAGGGAATATACTAGCTTCAGGTCGAGCTAGGATATCGGTTGCGAACTGAGTAGCATGAGCACTCATAATGGAGACTTCAGCATCATTTGCTATTAACGGTGTATCGTCATCCACTTGAGCACTATAGTCATTTGCTTTTGTGCTGTGCAAGAACTCTACACCTTGCCCCTCACACCAATTATATATTTGAGCTCTCGCAGATAGCGGGACAGGGTCTAGCTCAGGTCTTGACCTTGCCACAAGACCGCCAATCCCACCACCAAAAACTTCTACCCAGATCATTGGTTTTTTCTTGCGCACTGAAACAGACGCAATCAAGTTGAATGCTAAAGGCTCTGCTGTAGCATCTATAATGAGATCGCAATTACCGAGTGATTCTAACGCCCCAGACATTGAGCTAGAGCTTTCTTGTCCACCTAACGATAATCTAAGGATCTGTGTGTCAACGCTAGGGTTAATGTTTTGTAATCGCTGTTGTAATGCAGGTGCTTTATGAGCTCCAACATAGTTGAGATCTAAGTCATTTCTAACAATGTTGTCAGGAAAAAAAATGTCTTCATCAATGAGCAAAAAATTTCCTACCCCAGATCTACACAAACTTGCGGCAACTTTGGAACCGACAGAGCCACACCCAACTAGTCCTACTTTTTTATCGCTCAATGATAAAAATTGATCAGGTAATCTATTTTTGTGCTCCGGTATTTTAATCGTCGTGTAACGTATTAATTTTCGTTCATCGATAGAACCAAAGAGAGTCAATAAAACCCAATTATCTTTATCCCCCATAATCAAGTTTGCAATTGAATCTGTTTGCAGAACTTCATGATACAGCTCTAGCATTTCTGATGTTTCAAGTAATTTTTTTAAATCAGATACTTCTGGTTGTTCTGATATTTCTGCACCAGAAAAACGTACTACGAAGGCTTGTTCTTCTCTATTACCGTCAGGTAAGTTGAGATTGCTTGTCCAAATAGGATTCTCTTTGTCTCCCACCTTTAAAAGAGAACTAATGAAGACCCCGCCCACCTTATGCTCTCTGATCCAAGCTCTTATTGTTTTTCTCTCTGTGAGGGCTTTGAGCGCATTTAGGTCTCCTTCAGTAAGCAAAAAACGACAAGTTTTGATGCGCGTATCACGTCCTAAGGAAGGTATATGTGCTGATTGTGCATGCGCCATATATCCTTCTTCTCCTTGCTCTTCTAAAAGTAGTCGGTAAACACTTTCAATCATATCTGAGCCACTTATTGACGATTGCCAATTATCAGGTCTATGCTCTAAACATAGTTCACCGCTCGCCCCGTACTGATGCAAAGAGACCCTCGTTTTATCTTCTGTATAGATCATTGGTGGTGAATCAGGGAATACGCTCGGGTACACCATCTTAAAGTGAAAAGTTCTATTTAGATGCAATACTTGAAATGTCAAACACATTGCCAATTCATTATCTGGATCAGCCTGCCACTTGCCTACCTCTAACCAGCCTACTTTAGACTCAAGCTCCGATACAGCCGCTCTTTCTAAAGAAAACTTATCTTTTTGAAAAATCCACCACATCACGCAAATCCATCCGGCTTCTTAGGTTTTCTTGCAACATCACCAAATGCAATGCTTGGGGTTGCTACGGTTGATGCTGCCGTCGCAGCGGACAACAAACTAGAGGCTCCAGATTTTGTTAAACTTAATAGATCTTGGTAAACTTGATTCGTTACATTCTGACCGATTCTGCTTTCCAGGATACCCGACATTCGGCGGTGTTCAGCTTGTTGTCCTACTGAATAAAAATCTTCTCGAGCCTGACTCAGCCAGGAGAAAAAGGCTTCAGCGCGTTCAGGATGTGTTTCCCATTTGTCGGCAAAATTCTCCATGGCATCTGTCGGATTGTTGATTACATACTTATGTCCATCATAATGTATTCCTTCCTCCATCCTGAATAATATGGAGAGCAGTGCCGAACCTATACTATCTTCACCTTGATATGCATGAGCAGATAGCGTTGTAAGAATTATTGATATGGGTTTATCTTTTGAATTATCTTCAAACATCATGTCACGATGACGTTTAAGTATCATTATCGCTGATTGCAAGGGTGTTCTGACGCGATAACTCGGGATGTCTTCAATACTGGCTTGTATACCTTTAGTTTCCATTTCTTTGAGTATTTCGCGGCGTTTTCTTTCAAAGTTCTCACCCATTCGAAATTTAAACCATTCAGCATATCCACGAGGGTTCGATCTCGGCCAGTCTGATGTAATTTGATAGTACTGAGGTAGTACTTCATTATCTGTTATAGCTATTGCTGTCTCAGCAAATTTAGTATCAAAGTTCTTCTGTTCTAGTAAAAGGCGTTGTTGCTCAGCGTTTGGTATACAGGGAACGACATCCATGTGGAATTGCGCGCCGTCAGCATATTCTAGCCTCCAACAGCGCCTCTGCTCAGCGACTGGCTTTTTGATACCCTTGCTTTTGCGATATAACTCTAGTTCATCCCCCATGAGCACTTTTAAATCTTGTTGCGAGAGAGACGACTTATCGAGATAAGTCAAAGAGCACGCGCAATCAATATCGTATTCTTCCTGTGCTGACAAAGGTTTAATGACTAATCCTAGACGAAAAGAGCCTTGTACATACACGTCAGGAGAGTAATCTTTTACCGTTGACTCCTCTCTATGAAGCCATTCCCCTACAGACTTATAGCTTTTCTCGGCCTGTTCATATCTAGACTGTGGGATCTCTAATGCTTTGGCCAAAGCCTCTAGATAAGTATCCGCTTGCTTTGTAACTGATACAGACATACAACCTTCTCCTGCTTTATAAGAACATTATTCCGTTACTTCAATAATGCAGCTTTTGAACGCTGATGTTGTGTAAATGCCAAAAGTTGCGTACCTAGAATACTCCTCAGAGTCAACCATGTACAATTTTCAACCGCCATTTTGACAACGCCATATTTAAAATTTGTAAATATTTTTTGATGTCTTACATGGTTTCCTTACTTAATTAAATAACTAATTTCTTGGTCTTTGTTTATTTGTAATGACCAAGGGTAACCAGCACCATCGAAGTGGTGTACGTTTATCTGTTGACTAAGATGATTTTGATTAAACTCCGCCCCTATGCGCATGATTAGCGAGGCTTGAGCCATAAGGGTCAAATGAACTTCAGTAACGTAGGGGTACTTCTTGAGAAGGGTGTTATTTATTTCGGTTCTAAGGGAGGCAACAAAGTTTGATTGCTCTACATCTGAGAACATATTTCCAACGTTTCTACTTTCAACTCTATAAGCAATAGCGCGATCTAACTCTAGATCTTCAAAAAAGGTCTTTAAGTCATTATCAAAAGAGACTTCTATCGAAATGCCTAGCTTTGTTACCTGAGAATCTAGGACCTCTGGCTTTTCCATAATTTCTGAGCACTCTAATTTTTGACCTCTACTTCTAGCATCTCGACAGTCTAACCATCGTTCCTTGTGTTGCTTCTTGTTGTCACGGTTCCAGCAGTAGTAATTTACCAAACGCTTATTTCCAACCAAGTAACCTAAAGTAAAGCAATGCGGAACATGCGCTATAGCTCCTAAAGCGAGTGGCTTGTTTGGTTCAAAGCCATTTAATTTTTGAAGTGATTCGTCGTAAAACTTCTGAAGTTTGGTGCATGATTCTTTTAACCAGTCCTCAAGAGTCTGCTTTCTAGACTTCCACATGAAAAGGTTATCATGTAACCCGGCTGGTTCGATTGTGGAACTAAAACTGCTGCACAGGGTTGGAGCGGCAGCCCCATCTAAGCTTCTTAAATCGATACTCTTTGCTCTGTTCTTTGAGGCTGACTCACCAAATAGCATTGAGTAAACTTCAAAGAAGAATCCTACGACGATCATTACTATTGAGACATAAACACCTACCAACGTCGCAATTTCATATGTTGAGTCAGACGCTGTATCAATGAAGAATGAGTATTCACCATTGCTAAACTGAAATGCAAGTGAGCCAATAGCCGTAAGAGTAAAGAGCTTTATGCCTAAGCCCATAAGATAGCGCGAACCTGAAAGTCGGCGCTGAAAAATTACATAACCAAAATCAAGTAGTTGATCTATCCACTTCAAACTTCAAGCCCTTTATATCTAGAAAGTAATTGATTCTAACCTATAAGGTACCTATTGCGCATTGATATGTGTGTATATAAATGCATATTTATATTTGGTTATCTATTCGTTTGTACAGACTTTCACCCCGTATTACATCTCGGGGATTAACAGCCAACAGCATGAGAAGAAGGGATGACTTTTAGTATTGCAAAAGCTCATGAACAGGGTGTGAATGTGTAAAAGGTCTAAGCAACTTTGGGGCAGAAACGAGTTACGGATGAAAATCCGCTATTGGCACATAGCTCTCTAAGGATTAAGGTTCTTATGTCATATATTGAAATATTTTTCAGGAGAATATTATTTAATTTCATTAAAAATATCGACTTTTATATCCCCAACCCTATTTTTTAGGGTTTTAAGAATCCAATTTCATAATTACTGATATCATCATTGAGGTAGCAATAACAATGGAATGAAAAACATGAAAACGGGAACGAAACCTCTGTACAACGTGGTGATCACCGTCACCGGAATTACCCAACACTCTGATACAGCTCTGCATATCTGCGAAGGTGAAACTATCTATTTGCAAGCAGTGGACGAGATGCCAGTACAGCTAAAAGCGCTACACGGCTTTATTGCGGAGTTTGGAAATAAGCAAAATTCAGCGAGCAATGAAAAATCGTTCGTTGCAGAGACTAGCAATGAGAGCCGTGATTTAACACGACTGCAAGATTCACAGGATATGCTGTTGATTGCTATGCGCCATCAACCAGAAATCAGGGCCACACTACTTACTCGGCTTGATGGCTCTGGCGCTTGGTTTTCTGTAAAAGCTGCACTCAAACTGAGATACGAACCATCAGAGGCTGAAATATCCACAACAGTCCCGTCTGCTGTAGATGATTTACTCTCACGTGCTCGCCGCGTCCTAAATGTGGAGGGGACAAATTGGAAACCCTAATAGAGGAAGGTAACAATGTGACCGTTTTGCGAGCAAAAAAATACCACACGTTTACTCAAGCTGCTTGGATAGAGAAGCACGTGACGCGCGCAATAGAGAGCCCAAATGTGAACAAACGTTACAGCCATCTAAATCGTGTCATAATCGGCAGTGAGCAGATTTGTGACGACATTAGAAAGCACTTAGAACATCACGGCATTACTAAACTGCGTAAAAATGGGGTTTTGATGATTGAGTTTGTTTTGTCTGTCTCCCCCAGTTTTTTCAAGCGGGCGGATGGAACCTACTGGCCTAATGCGAATGAGCGCCTTAAAGCTTGGGTCAGGTCATCGCGTGGTTGGCTATTGCAGGAATTTGGAACCAATTGCCTGACGGCAATACTGCATCAGGACGAACAAACGGCTCACCTTCACGCAATATGTGTGCCTGTTTCTAAGTCATTTAATAAGAAAGGAGAAGTGGTTCATCGGCTAAATGCGAGGGGCATTCTCGGCGGCAGAGACAAGTTGTCACGTTTGCAGGACAGTTATGCTAGCGCACTAGCCCCGCTTGGCATCAAACGCGGTCAAAGGGGGTCTAGGGCCACTCATACAACGCTGAAGCAGTTTTACAGCGCAGTGAACGAATCGAAGCGAATTTGCGCTAAAGCCGCCTTACCTGCGCCAGAGGCGGCACCTTCCAGTTTTAATTCATGGCAGGCCATCGTAAACCGGCTTTCCGATAGCCTGGATTCTATCCACGACTCAGAAATCAATAAGCTCAAAGGGATCATTCAGGAGCTGGTTGCTACTAACGAAAAACTACGTAATGCCACCACCTCGCGGCGCAGAAATACCTAAGCCGATTGTGTACGCAATTGCCGAACGAATAATTTCGCGAAGCAAAATTGTGTAGTGAGTTACACAAATCCTGCGTAGGGTTTGTGTAAGCTTTCTCAGTGAAAGTTGCTTTTAGATTAAAAAACTCCTCCAATATAGCCAAGCTAAAAACAAATATAGTACATTGATTGTATTGAAAATATTTTTCAATTCCAGCGTTCAACTTCTAATTATCCGCTAACATCCCTATCACCTCTACGGAAGGAGGTGTTGTAGAAGGATTGTTGCGAATGGACGCGGAAAGAAAATCGGGACTCATGGATTTTGAGTTTTCCGATATACAAAAGATTAGAGCGGTCAAAAAGCTCGTTTTCAGTTTAAGTTTCACTCAAGAGGAGCTAGATCAGCTGGTTGCTGAATTAGCAATTTTGGCTGTCACTCCAGCTCAGTTTAGTGAGCGCGTTTTAACAAAACCAGAAAGTAATGTTGTTGATATTGCCTCCAGACAGCATAGCTATTTGGTCACCGATACAGTTTCTGATGTTCCTCAAAAAACTCGCACAGAAGTGCTAAAAGAATTTCTCCAGTCTTTTTCAGGGAAGCCTAAAGTGTTGGACGGATATAGGGGCATGTCTGTGACAATTTCACGTAAAGAGAAAACGATACAATTGCGGGACAGTAATAAGAGTCAGTATTTTCGACTGATTTCATATCCAATTTCCCATCAGTTTACAAATGACGACGCTGATTTATTGATCGCCGCTCATAGTCGATTTATGCAAAGGCGAGAAGCTGGAATGCCTTGGAGGGAGTTGGGGTATTTGCTTAATGGAAGCTATCGACAAATAGTCACGTTCAAGGATCTATTTGAATACTACAAGGAAAGTGCATCTAGCAAGCGCATTGTAGCTATTAATCGCATTCAACAGCGTTATTTTAACGAACAATGGGGAGTTAAAAAAATTGCTCTTTATAGTGCTGGAAATTTTAAAGTCGATTACTTAGACAGAACCGTACCCACGCGCCAACCCTCCGACAGAAATGAAGTCATTAAAATCATTAATGCAGCAATTAGCAAAGCAAAAGCTGACATGAAAGTGAAAATCGATGTGCAGCAACTGGTACGAAAAGGTGAGCGTTCAAGAGCAGACAACACAGATAAAGTTCCGCCAAAACTTTCGACGTTAGCTGCGTTCTTGAAAGAGTCATACGATATGGGTGAGAAACAGTTAGTTTTGTCACTGATAACTCAATTGATGGTCTCTACTAGAAAAACACGAACTAACTTCCTCCAATGGCACAGAGTAAACATCGATGAATGTTACGTTGAAGTTCCAAGTCACGAGAGTAAAACCAAGTTTGTTAGGTACCCATTCCCAGCTAGATTTCGAGATATCGTGTTGAGTTTGCAAAGTACACAGCTAAGTGCTGGCAAAGACTCCCAACCAAACTGGCTATTTGAGAGTAAAACTCATGCTAATAGACCCGCTCGAACGCTCGATAAAGAGTTTAATCAAGTTCGAGCAAATTTATTGAACAAAGCAAAGGCTACAGGTGCATCTGAAAAAGAGCTGAATGCTATCCGTGCATTTACTCAGTATCGAATTAGAGACATTGTTCAAAAACTTGTGTTGAAAGTGGGTGCGACTTTATCTCAGAAAGAGAAATGTTTAGGGCGACAGCCAGATGATGTTGGATATGCGTATGATGAACTATCTATTGAAGCGCTTTGTGAATTGAAAGATAAAATGATCGAACACATTGAAGCTGAACACCCAGAGTTAAAAGCGCTGTTTCAGTGTCTTATAGACAAGAGAATTTGCTGATGGTAACGTATCAGGGTGTAAAAAAAGGTGTAAAAAATTTCTTAATCTTGCTGTAAACCTTGATTTTAAGGGGTTTGCGGGGAGAAAATGGTGGCCCCACCTGGACTCGAACCAGGGACCTAACGATTATGAGTCGTGCGCTCTAACCAACTGAGCTATAGGGCCATTTTGTGTTGTAAGTGCTCATTAAATTCATCCATGAAGCAATATCCTGTCGGCGTCCTGCCTCCATCTCATCAAGCTGCGAAGCGGTGCTTCGGTCTTGATTCGCCCAACTGAGCTATAGGGCCATTTTGTGTTTTTGCGCGTTATATTCGTCCATGAAGCTTGGTTCCGGTCTCGGATTCAACGCTCAGGGTCGCTGCGCTAATATCCCTTCGCTTCCTTAACGTAAACTTTCTTTGAAAGTTTACCCAACTGAGCTATTGGGCTATTTGCTGTAGTGGTTTAAAGGTAAATCACTGAAAGCGCAGGCAGTATAAAAATTTTTAACAGGCTTGTCACTATTAAAACGTGAAAAAGTCGGGGCGAATGGATTGATCGCTCAATAATAAGCCAATGTTGTAGCGGTTAGGGTGTTGCGTTGTGCGGATCATTAAAATGGCGAGGTAAGTATTAGTCTGGTTTTACGGTGAAAAAAATCGAGCCACTTAGGAGCCGGGTTGGATTTTTGCTGCAAACACGAGATGAGCAAGCTGTAAGGTTGGCTTATGATAAGTTGAATTTAGTAGTATTTGGTGGAAGTAGGGCAGAGATAAAAGAAGCCGGCATTTGGCCGGCCTCTTTTAGGAGAACGAATTAGGTTATTGGTGCATGCCTAGTTTTTTCTCTAGGTAGTGGATATTCGTACCACCGTTTTGGAAGTTCTCGTCAGACAAGATCTTCTTGTGAAGCGGGGTATTGGTTTTAATCCCGTCAATCACGAGTTCATTCAGTGCATTTTTAGCACGAGCGATCGCAACATCACGGTTCTCACCATAAGTGATTAACTTACCGATCATTGAGTCGTAATGTGGCGGTACTGTGTAATCAGCGTAAATATGGCTGTCCCAACGGATCCCAAGGCCACCAGCTGGGTGGAAGCGCGTGATTTTACCCGGTGAAGGGATAAAGCTCTCTGGATCTTCTGCGTTAATACGGCACTCGATTGCGTGACCACGGATCACCACGTCTTCTTGTGTGATAGAAAGCGGTTGGCCAGCAGCAATCTTAAGTTGCTCTTTGATTAAGTCTACGCCAGTGACCATTTCGGTTACTGGGTGCTCAACCTGAATACGGGTGTTCATTTCAATGAAGTAGAACTCGCCGTTTTCGTATAAGAATTCAAACGTACCTGCGCCGCGATAACCAATCTCGATACACGCACGAGTACAGCGATCACCAATGTACTTACGCATTTCTGCTGTGATACCTGGTGCAGGTGCTTCTTCCACTACTTTTTGGTGACGACGCTGCATTGAACAGTCGCGCTCACCTAGGTGGATTGCATTGCCTTGACCGTCAGCGAGTACTTGTACTTCGATGTGGCGTGGGTTTTCTAGGAATTTTTCCATGTAAACCATGCCGTTACCGAAGAACTGCTTCGCTTCTTGTTGTGTTAAGGCGATAGAGTTTGCAAGTTCTTTTTCGTTGCGAACGACACGCATACCACGACCACCGCCGCCGCCTGCCGCTTTGATGATAACTGGGTAGCCAATACGCTTAGCGATCTGCGTATTGCGGTCGTTGTCATCGGTCAATGGACCATCAGAACCTGGCACACAAGGTACGCCTGCTTTTCTCATCGCTTCAATTGCCGATACCTTATCACCCATTAGGCGAATAGTGTCGCCCTTTGGACCGATAAAGATAAAGCCACTTTGCTCAACTTGGTCAGCAAAGTCGGCATTTTCAGAAAGGAAACCGTAACCTGGGTGAATAGCAACCGCGTCAGTGACTTCTGCCGCTGCGATAATACGAGGAATATCAAGGTAACTTTCGCTTGCCGCAGGTTTTCCGATACAAATGGTTTCATCTGCAAGAAGAACGTGTTTTAGGTCGCGGTCAGCTGTTGAGTGCACAGCAACCGTCTTAATACCTAGCTCCTTGCAGGCACGCAATACGCGAAGTGCAATTTCACCTCGGTTTGCAATGACTACTTTATCTAACATAACGTTGACCTTCTGCGTAATTATTCGATGATGAATAGCGGTTGGTCGAATTCTACTGGCTCACCGTTTTCAACTAGGATTGCTTTCACTACACCAGCTTTGTCTGATTCGATCTGGTTCATCATCTTCATGGCTTCAACGATACAAAGTGTGTCGCCAACATTTACTTTTGAACCTACTTCAACGTATGCCGCTGCTGTTGGAGAAGAAGCTGTGTAGAAAGTACCAACCATAGGAGACTTAACTTGGTGACCTGCTGGTGCGCTGCTTTCTGCTGGTGCTGCTTCTACTGCAGGAGCCGCCGTAGGTGCTGCTGGTGCAGGTGCCGCTGGAGCTGCCATGTATTGTTGAGGTTGCGCATAAACTGGTGCACTGCTGTGGCGATTGATACGTACTGACTCTTCACCTTCAGTGATTTCTAGCTCTGCAATACCTGATTCTTCTACTAGCTCGATAAGTTTTTTGATCTTGCGAATATCCATACAATGACCCGCCTGTTAGTTAATTTGAGTTATTTTGTTTTCGCAATTGCGCTAACGCTGCATCAAATGCAGCACGATAGCCCAACGCGCCTAATCCACATATCACGCCTTCCGCCACATCAGAAAAATAAGACTTGTGACGAAATGGCTCTCTGGCGTACACATTGGTGATGTGTACTTCATAAAAAGGGATGTCCACACTGAGTAAAGCGTCTCGAAGGGCAATGCTCGTATGGGTAAATGCGGCAGGATTAATGATAATCGCATCGCATTGTTCATATTGAGCGTGAATAGCCTCGATTAGCTGCGCTTCACTATTACTTTGAATGTGTGACAAGCTGACTTGCTGTGCTTCTGCATATTCAGTTAATGCGTCAACAATTTCGTTGAGAGTCTGCGTGCCGTACTTGTGCGGCTCACGGCGACCTAGCATATTTAAATTAGGGCCGTTTACTAATAAAATCTTTAATTTTGCAGACATATTACGCGAACTTCCTTTAACTAAAGCATTAGCCAAAAATTTAGACTGTATGGCTTGTTAACTTAAGCCGAATTCCAGCAAATAGCAAATATTTCTCCATTTCGTGGAGTATTATAGAGAGTTCGAGGTAAATAGCAGCAAAATACTGGTCTAATCAGAAGGGAAGAGGGACAAACAAGCTTGCCCCTAAAATGTTTACTTTGCGTCCTGCTTGGCCTTTTCTAGGTGGGCAGCAAAGTCTTTTGCGTCTAAGAAGCCTGTGATGCGGTGTGCTGGCATCTCATTACCTTGGCTATCAAAGATTAAAATAGTCGGTAAACCAAACACCGTAAATGCTTCCATGATCTCTTGGGTGTTGTCATTGGCTTTGGTCAAGTCGAGCTTTAATAGCTCATAATCTTTGAACTGTGCTTGTACTTCAGGTTTCGGGAAAGTGTATTTCTCAAACTCTTTACACGCGACACACCACTCTGCGTATAAATCAACGATAGGCACTTTGCCTTTGGCATTGGCCTTGATCACTTCCTCTCGCAGTGCAGCTAAATCAGGGATCAATCTAAACTTTTGCAGTCCACTTACTCTTGGTTGCTTTATGGCTGGTAACTCAGTAGCTTTTGGTTGGTCTTTTGCTGATAGCCCAGCCGTCTTTTCTGCTAACTGTTGTTTTACTGCGGTCAACTCAGCGGCTAACTCGTCCACGTGTAATTGAGTTTGTATTAGACTGGCTTCTAAACTTGGCTCTTGTTTAGGCATAATCGCGTCTTTAACACCAAATAAACCCGGTATCAGTAACATAAGCGCCATTGTCCATAGTAACGTCTTTCCTTTACTTGCTTGAAGCTGGCTTTGCCAGAAGTGTAAATATAGAGCTGTTGCAATAGCCAAAATACTTGCCATTAGTACTATGATGTCAAAGTCTACAATGCGCTCTAAAAGGATAAGCGGTACGAAGAGCATTACAAAACCAAATAGCGTTTTTACCTGATCCATCCAGCCTCCTGCTTTTGGCAGTAATTTTCCACCTGAGGTACCTAGCAGTAATAGCGGTAGACCCATGCCCAAGCTAAGTGCATATAGTGTTACCGCGCCCACCACATAATCACCGCTTTGCGCGACAAATAATAGCGCGCCGGAAAGTGGAGCCGTGGTGCAGGGCGATGCAATAAGTCCAGATAGTACACCCATAATGAATACGCCCCAGTAATTGCCGCCTTTTTGCTTGTTACTGAGCTGAGTGAGTTTATCCATCATGCCGCTAGGCAAACGAATTTCGTAAACCCCAAACATAGATAGCGCGAGTGCGACGAACAATATACTAAAGCTGATAAGTACCGCGGGATGCTGCAAGTAGCCTTGAATTTGGCCACCGAAATACGCAACGACTAACCCAAGTGCAGCGTAAGTGACCGCCATACCTTGCACATAAACAAAAGACAAACTGAAGGCTTTTTTAGTCGAAAGGCCTTGTTGACCGGCGATGAGGCTCGACAAAATTGGGAACATCGGGAATACACAAGGGGTAAACGCAAGGCCAATACCAAGGCCAAAGAACGTCAAAATATTCGCAACTAAGCTGCGCTGCATTAGCTGCTCAGTGAAAGACAAATTATCGTCATCCACAGGCGCGCTTTCGCTTTGAGCTTCTGTTTTTGTCTCAGGTGCTTTTGTTTCAGGAGCTTTGGTTGGCGTGGTCTTTGGCTTTTCTCCCGCAATCGTGCTTAACGGCACTTCTACAATTTCTGGCGGGTAGCAAAGTCCAGCTTCGGCGCAGCCCTGATAGCGTATTTTTACGATTGCACCTTGCTCGATATTACTGAGCTTAGAGATAACAGATAAGTTATTAAAGTAGACTTCAGTGCGACCAAAAAACTCATCTTCAATCATCTCCCCTTTTTCAAGCTGTGGCACTTGGATGTCGGCTTGTTTGGCGATAATTTGAAGATTCTTCTTATATAAGTAATAGCCGTCGGCGATGTCCCAACCCACAAACAAAGTGTTGCCTTGCTGGTCAAAATCGAACTTGAATGCTTCTTTTACTGGTAAAAAAGTCTGTTGTTTAGGAGCCAGTAAGCTGTCTAGCACCGCATTGTTTGCTTGCGCGGGAAACCACATCAGCAATGAGAAAAGAACTACTAAGAGTCGCATTACAATAATACCTCGTCCATCCATTTGAAATAAGCTAAGTTGCCGCTGGTGACGTCCACGACTTGAATTTCTGGGACATCATAACTGTGTAAGTCGCGAATAGCGGCCATCACTTGCTCTAGTTTTTCGGATTTTGTCTTGATTAACAGCTTGGTCTCTTGTGCATGTTCAACCTGACCTTCCCAAACATAAATAGATTCCACTGCCGGGATTAGGTTCACACAAGCTGCAAGTTTTTGCGTTACAAGTTGCGTTGCAATCTTACGCGCTTCTGCAACCGAATCGCATGTAGATAAGACGAGTTTATATCTTACGCCCATTGCCATTTCCATTTTAGGGTTAGTAATGGCATCTTAGCGGATAGCTCCTCTTTTCTAAAGCATCTTACTTGTATCGCTTGAATTAAGACCTTTGCACCCATATTTATCTTTCGTAGATTTGGAGAAAGTATGTTTAGATTCTTATTTATTTTATTTATCGCTATTCCGATTATTGAAATTGCTTTGCTGATCCAAGTCAGCGAGGTGATAGGCGGTTTTGCTACCATTGCGCTTGTAATTGGTACCGCCATTTTAGGGGCAAGACTGGTTAAACAGCAGGGTCTTGGCGCTTATGTCAACGTACAGCAACAGATGTCTCGTGGGCAATTGCCTGCACAAGATTTATTTACCGGTTTGTGTGTGATCATTGCCGGTGTGCTATTGATGACGCCTGGGATCATGACCGATGTATTAGGTTTTTTACTGTTAACCCCAGCCGTTAGAAAAAAGCTGGCGCAGTCGCTTTTAGCCCATGCCACCGTAAGAGTGCAAACAGGCATGCACTCAGGTCAGTCACCGTTTGCTAATCAATCACGCGACGAGCGTGCGGAACCGCAGGAAGAAATTAGAGATCCATTTAAAAATCAATCGGGTAGAAATTCTTCAACAACGATTGAAGGTGAATACGAAAGAAAAGACTAAATTTTTTTGGTTTTTTCTCTTGGGTTTTAATTTGCCCATCCCCATAAATGAAAGCAATTAAAATTGCGTGTGTTAACCACAACCTGTGGATGTAACACCGCCTTAAAAAAGCATTATTTCTGTCATTGTTCAGAAACTGTTAGGAGAACTATATAAATGAACATTCGTCCTTTACATGATCGCGTCATTGTTAAGCGTCTTGAAGAAGAAACAAAGTCAGCTGGCGGCATTGTGTTAACTGGTTCTGCAGCTGAAAAGTCTTCACGTGGTGAAGTAGTTGCAGTAGGCAACGGCCGCGTGTTGGACAATGGTGAAACTAAAGCACTACAAGTAAAAGCTGGCGACACAGTGTTGTTCGGCTCTTACATCGAAAAAACTGAAAAGATCGAAGGTCAAGAGTACCTGATCATGCGCGAAGATAACATCTTAGGCATCGTAGAATAATTAATACTTTTTAGTTTAATCGACAACAGAATTTAAGAGGAATTTATAACATGGCAGCTAAAGAAGTTCGTTTTGCAGGTGACGCTCGTACAAAAATGCTAAAAGGCGTAAACGTACTAGCAGACGCAGTAAAAGTAACACTAGGTCCTAAAGGCCGTAACGTCGTTTTAGAAAAGTCATTCGGTGCACCAACTATCACTAAAGACGGTGTATCTGTTGCGAAAGAGATCGAGCTTGAAGATAAGTTCGAGAACATGGGCGCACAAATGGTTAAAGAAGTTGCGTCTAAAGCAAATGACGCAGCGGGTGATGGTACTACCACTGCAACTGTTCTTGCGCAAGCTATCGTGAACGAAGGTCTTAAGTCAGTTGCTGCGGGTATGAACCCAATGGACCTTAAGCGTGGTATCGACAAAGCAGTTATCGCTGCTGTTGAAGAGTTAAAAACGCTTTCAGTGCCTTGTTCAGACGCAAAAGCGATTGCACAAGTTGGTACGATTTCAGCTAACTCTGACAAAGAGATTGGTGACATCATTGCAGAAGCAATGGAAAAAGTAGGTCGCGAATCTGGTGTTATCACTGTAGAAGAAGGCCAATCACTACAGAACGAACTAGATGTAGTTGAAGGTATGCAGTTTGACCGTGGTTACCTATCACCTTACTTCATCAACAACGCTGAAAAAGGCCAAGTTGAGCTAGATAACCCACATATCCTTCTTGTAGACAAGAAGATCTCTAACATTCGTGAACTTCTTCCTACACTAGAAGCTGTTGCTAAAACAAGCAAGCCGCTACTAATCATTGCTGAAGACCTTGAAGGTGAAGCGCTGGCGACTCTGGTTGTAAACAACATGCGTGGTATTGTGAAAGTGGCTGCGGTTAAAGCTCCTGGCTTTGGTGACCGTCGTAAAGCGATGCTACAAGATATCGCGACACTAACTGGTGGTACGGTTATCTCTGAAGAAATTGGCCTTGAGCTTGAGAAAGCTACGGTTGAAGACTTAGGTACAGCTAAGCGCGTGGTTATCACTAAAGATGATACAACTATCATCGACGGTGCTGGCGAGCAAGAAGCAATCGATGGTCGCGTATCTCAGATCAAAGCACAAATCGAAGAAGCAACTTCTGACTACGACAAAGAGAAACTACAAGAGCGCATGGCAAAACTTGCAGGCGGTGTTGCAGTAATCAAAGTTGGCGCAGCAACTGAAGTTGAAATGAAAGAGAAAAAAGACCGCGTAGAAGATGCACTACACGCAACTCGCGCAGCGGTTGAAGAAGGTGTAGTACCTGGTGGTGGTGTTGCGCTAGTTCGCGTAGCGAGCAAGCTTGAATCGCTAACTGGTGACAACGAAGACCAAAACCACGGTATTAAAGTGGCACTTCGTGCGATGGAAGCACCACTTCGTCAAATCGTTTCAAACGCAGGTGACGAAGCATCAGTTGTGGTTAACGCAGTTAAAGCTGGCGAAGGGAACTACGGTTACAACGCTGCAACTGGCGAATACAGCGACATGATCGAAATGGGTATCCTAGACCCAACTAAAGTAACGCGTTCTGCACTTCAGTTCGCAGCATCAGTTGCTGGTCTAATGATCACCACTGAAGCGATGGTTGCTGAAATTCCGAAAGAAGAAGCTGCTGGTCCAGATATGGGCGGCATGGGCGGAATGGGTGGCATGGGCGGCATGATGTGATAAACATCATCTCCTAAGCACAACACGCTTTAGAAAAACCCTAGCATCTTGATGTTAGGGTTTTTTTATGTCTTTAATTTGCTAAAGCTTCATCATTTTTGGGGTATAAAATGGGGTATTGATTAAACGCCCATGTGTTGTAAAAAATGTGCTTTTATGACTATTCTTTTTAATATCCATTCGACGTCAACAACGAATACATCAACACCTACACAACTGCTTGCTGCGTCCGTAAAAAAGAAGCCAGAACCTAATCAGGTTAAAGATACCAAAGAGAAACAAGTATCTGACGAGTCTGTGTCTATTGCTGCATTTACAGGTGATGCACCGAGCAGGTCACCATACAGCGCTCTACTTAATCCTGAGGGCTTTGATTACATCCGTTTGAGAACGATTTGCCCTAATTTCGGTCTTACTAACTATAAACTAACTTGAACGCTAGCAATTGTGATTCCTTAAGAGTGCTTTAACTTTGTTTTTAATAGCCCCGAAAATCTACATTGCTTTTGAGAAAGCACTGCTCTAGGGTGGAATAGTATTAGTGAACTTAGTTTTTCATTCAGTTAGCTAACTAACTTTTGTGTACAGCTTTAGGTTGGTTATGTAAATGTAGTCAAATGTCACACTGCGTAAAAGGGTGTGATCTTGCTTTACTTCGCACAATGAAGGAGTAAGGTGATGGTAGAGTTTGAAGGAGATCCAAAGATGAAAACACAAATTGCAATACTTGCTTTATTTATGACTCCCTTGTTTGTCAATGCAGGTGAGGTCGCTGTGACTTGGAAGGACTTTAAAGAGTATCGCGATGTTAGACCTGGTAATGAAACGCGAGGTTCATTTCATAAACGGGTTGAAAAGCAACTGCAGAAACACCTAGAAGAATTAGCGACTAAATTACCCGAGGGCTACAAGCTCGCAATTACCTTTGATGAGATAGACCTTGCTGGTGATGTTCATTACGGTACCACTGATATTCGGGTGATTAAACCAATCCATTTCCCCCGTTTTGAAATTAGCTACAAGTTAACAGGTAAGTCTGGTACAACCATCGTAGAGGAAAATAGCGTGACCTTAAAAGATATGTCGTTCATGGATAGAATAAAAAGAGGCATGGACGAATCTTTTTATTATGAAAAGCGTCTTTTAACTGATTGGTTTGAAGATGACTTGATGAAAAAAGTTAGTTAATTAACCGGTATTAGCCTTGAGATAAGCTTACACGCAGCGGCTAAGCTGCGTGTTTGGTTAACTAGTAGGCTATTTAAATGTAGCCAGTAGCTGTAGTAAGGATTGTAACTTTTTCACAACAAGTGCGAGTTTTTGCTCGTCAATTTCTTCAGTTGTCGATAGGCCTTCAACGTCGGCTGCAACATCTAAAACATAAGGTTTAAAGCGTTTTGCTTCAAACGTAAACCCCGCTTCTTCTGTAAATAGCGCTTTAAACTTACCATGACCTTGCTGCTGCAATTCATCGAGTTTTTTATCCGCATCTAGTGCTTGGCGGTATATGATCTTGAGATTTTCATTGAGTTTTTCGATAACGGCTTGCATGGTCAGTCCTAATCGCCCTACTAAAAGCGCTTATTTTAAGGGTTTCATTTACAAATGTCAGGTGTAAATCTACCCTTTTATAAGTAGTACAAAGGAATTGGAAATTTATCTCGTAATTTATCCTAAAGGTTTAAATTTATACGCCGATAACCAATTTGATCCATCAAAAAGTCAGGTAATCACTTATGAATATTTCCGGAAGTAACCTACCTGCTATGTCTGGAGCTGGTCAAAGCGGTGAAGTATACAGCGCCGTTTTGGCAAAAAAGCAACAGAAAGCAGATGGACAAGCCGCGCTTGCTTTAATTGAATCTGCGGGCAGCAGTGCAGCAGCACAAACGCCAGCTAAATCAGTGACAGCAACGCTGGGCAACAACATCAATACATACGCGTAAGCTTATGTCTGATGGCACGTTGTCTTCGGCATGTCCGATAGATATGTGCAAAGCAATCGGTGCTAGGGTCATTAGCACCGATTTTTTGCTATTTTAGTCTAGTAAATTTAAGTCAATCGGCGTTTTACTTGGCTGACCACCAATTTCTCTTACCAATTTAGGGACCAAGAATCCCGGTAGCACTTCTAAAAGCTCAGCCATTATCGCCTTGGCTTCACGCTCTTCTACATCAAAATGGCTAGCGCCTTCTACCTTATCGAGTAAATGCAAATAATAAGGCAGTATATCTGCATCGAATAGGGCTTCACTCAGTTGAGCTTGAGCCGCAACATCGTTATTAATTCCTTTAAGTAGCACAGCTTGGTTTAGCAAAGTCACATTGGCTTGTTTAAGCCTTTGCATTGCGGCTTTAAAGGTATCATCGATTTCATTTGCATGATTAATGTGATTTACCAAAATCACCTTTAAATGACTCTTTGTTAAACGTAGGCACAATTCCTCGGTTATTCTCGCTGGGATCACTACCGGTAAGCGACTGTGAATACGCAAACGTTTGATTTGTGGTATAGCCTCTAATTGTTCTAGCACCCAAGCAATCATGTCATCTTTGGCCATCAGCGGATCACCGCCACTTAAGATCACCTCATTGATTTCAGGATGGGTGCGCAAATAATCAAATACAGGCTCTAAGGTGCGTTTGTTGACCTGATTATCCTGATAAGGGAAGTGGCGTCGAAAACAGTAGCGGCAGTTGACCGCACAACCAGTTTTGAGCATGAGTAATACCCTAGAGCGGTACTTATGTAACAAACCAGGTACAGGCGCGTCTTGTTCTTCGAGTGGATCTTTACTAAATCCCGCTTCAGTTAAATATTCCTGATGTACAGGTAACACTTGTAATAGCAAGGGATCATGACGATCTCCTTGGCGCATTTTAGCGATAAATGGGCGAGGTACTCGCATAGGAAACAAGCGCTTAGCTGCAAAGTCTCGTGCATCAAATTGGTCATGCAACCCCAAGATGTTGAGTAGCTCTTGTGGGTCAGTGACAACATTTGCTAATTCTTTTTGCCAGTTAGTCTGCAAATTTACTTCATTTATTTGTATCATTAGCAGGTTAATTACTCGAATATACGTAGATTAGAGGATACGATGGCGAATTATAGCACCAACGAGTTCAAGGGCGGCCTAAAAATTATGATGGACGGCGAGCCTTGTTCTATCTTAGAAAATGAAATGGTCAAGCCTGGTAAAGGACAAGCGTTTAACCGCGTTAAAATCCGTAAGCTTATCTCAGGTAAAGTACTAGAGAAAACATTTAAGTCTGGCGACTCAGTGGAAGGCGCAGACGTAATGGATACTGATCTAGCGTATTTATACACTGATGGTGAGTTCTGGCATTTCATGAACAACGAAACATTTGAGCAGATCGCAGCTGATGAAAAAGCACTTGGCGATAGCGTAAAATGGTTGGTTGAAAATGACGTTTGTACTATCACACTGTGGAATGGTAACCCAATCGCAGTAACACCACCTAACTTTGTTGAGCTTGAGATCACAGAAACAGATCCAGGCCTGAAAGGCGACACTGCGGGTACTGGTGGTAAGCCTGCAACTCTAAGCACAGGTGCTGTTGTTCGTGTTCCTTTGTTCGTTCAAATTGGTGAAGTGATCAAAGTTGATACACGTAGTGGCGAATACGTAAGCCGCGTAAAATAATAGCGTAAAGCAATTTACGATGTTTAATAAATCCCAGCATGTTGCTGGGATTTTTTTGGAGTAAACAATGACGGTGAACAATTGGCAGCCAAGTGCAACGATAGACACGCTTAGGCAAAGGGCTGCAATTTTAGCGAAGATACGGCACTTTTTTGCTGCTCGTGATGTGATGGAAGTCGACACGCCGAGCCTTTCTCAAGCCTCAGTGACCGACCCTCACTTAGATACTTTCCATACTCGATTTGTTGGCCCAAATCACAGCCAAGGTTTGCCTTTATTTTTACAAACGTCACCCGAGTATGCGATGAAAAGACTACTTGCCGCAGGCAGTGGTGCGATTTTTCAATTATGTAAGGCTTTTCGTAACGAAGAGTCAGGGCGTCATCACAATCCAGAATTTACGATGTTAGAGTGGTATCGTCCGGGCTTTGACGAATTTGACTTAATGGCGGAAATCGATGAGTTGATGCAGATGTTATTGGACTGTCCAGCTAGTGATTCGATGTCTTACCAGCAAGCCTTTGAGGCCCATCTTGGATTTGACCCTTTAAGCGTGTCGCTGACGGAATTGAAAGCGCACGCCAATAAATACGGTTATGGTGATATTGCAGCTATCGAGAATAATCCAGATACTTTACTACAATTGCTATTTTGCATGGAAATAGAGCCTAAAATTGGTCAGCAGCAACCTTGTTTTGTTTATCACTTTCCGGCATCCCAAGCGGCGCTGGCAAAACTTAACCCGAAAGACAATCGCGTTGCAGGGCGTTTTGAGCTCTATTATCGCAATATGGAGCTGGCCAACGGATTTAACGAATTGACGGATGCAGCAGAGCAAAGAGCGCGTTTTGAGCAAGATAACCAGCTCAGAGCTGAGATGGGATTACACCCAGTGCCGGCCGATGAGCGGTTATTGGCTGCACTTGACGCGGGGATCCCCGATTGTGCTGGTGTTGCACTAGGAATAGATAGGCTAGTCATGCTGGCGCTAAACAAAGCTAGCATCAGCGAAGTGCTCACATTTGATGTTTCGCGGGCTTAGCGCCGCGAAACAAAGCGAGTAAGTTCTTTTTGAGTGGTTTCTGTGAGCTTTTGAGCACTTTGGCATTCGGCTAACGCGCCATCAATTTGTGATTTAGATTGCTGACCCAGTTCAACAATTTGTTGCACTGCTTGATGGGTATGTTTTTGCGTTTCTTCAAGTTGGTGTACCGCACTAACGATTTCTTCTAATTGGGCTTGATTGCGTTCAAAGTCATCACTCATCGAAATAAAGCCTTGAGAGGTATCACTGATGGCTTTCTCTGCTGAGCTTGAATGAGAAATCAATTGTTCTGATTCTTGATTGGTTTCACCGACCAGCACGTTCATTTGATTGATAAAATCGCTGATCTGGCGGGTGGCAGCATTGACCTTGACCGACAGCGCACGAACTTCATCGGCAACCACTGCAAAGCCACGCCCGGCTTCACCTGCTCGAGCTGCTTCAATTGCCGCATTGAGCGCAAGCAAGTTGGTTTGGTCGGAAAACTCTTCAACCATTTTTAGAATGTTGCGAATATTCTCACTATTTTCTTTCAGGCCTGAAACCGTCGATGAAAAGTTACCTAGTAGCGTGGTGATTTGTTTTACTTCAGCGACAAGCTTAGTTAACGACTGTGATGAACCGCGAACAAAATGCAAGCTTTCGGTATTGGCCTGATAAACCTGATCGGTATTGTGCACAATACTTTGTAAACTGTGGCTGACCTGATCGGAAGCTGCAATAATTGTGTCACCTTGGCTCAGCTGCTGCTGTCCATACTTTGCGGTACTTTGCATGGAATTGGTGATATCGCGGTTGCTTTGTGTCGCCGCAGCGGCACTTTCGTATGTTTTTTCCAAAAGGACACTAAGGTGGGTGGTAAAGGTGTTGTACTGCTCGCTTAAATCTCTAAATTCGTCATAAGTGAATTGTGGCAGCTTAGCATCTAGGTTACCGTCTTGGCGATTAACACGCTCCAATGACTCTTTCATCGCTTGTACAGGTCGTACTATTAAAAAGCGCATATAGAAGACGGTAAATGCATATGCAGCAAAGATCACAATAGTGATAAGCCAGAACAGTCCCATACTCGCACCGGAGTGAGCAAGTTCAGAATATAGCCAAACCAAGCTAATAACCTGAAATAGGAATAAAAAGCCTAAATTGCCAACAATTTTACGAGAAAGGGTATAGAAAAACGTCTGTTCTACAAAATTATAAATGCGCATATATAAACTCATATTGGGCTCATCATTGTGCCACTTTATTTGTCTCAGTATAGATGAGCTAAATGGAATAACAATGCTAAAGCGATCAAGCAGTTACTCAATTGGGGTGGCGTAGGCGCCAATGCCTTGTAAATACATTTTGGTTTGGCATGGAAAGTTGGTGAAAATACCATCCACCCCGAAATCTAGCATGATATCTATATCTTGTTGTTTATCGACCGTATAAGCAAATACCTTTAATCCGCGAGATTTTGCGTCCAACACATATTCATGATTAATAAAGTTTTTGTCCATATGAATGCTGTAGGCATGGAGCGATTCGGCAAATTGCGCATAACGAATTGGAATAGAAGCGGTTAACGCGCCAATTCTTACCCAAGGTAATTTCTGCTTCAGCCACAATAGTTGATGATGGTCAAAAGAGGAGATGAGTAGCTGTTCTCTGGTGATCACGCCTTGCTGGATATGTTCTTCAATATAGGTAACGAATTTATCTAGGCCAAAGGTATGCTTTAGTTCTAAATTGATATCTGTCTGTTTGCCTATCGTGGCGAACACTTGCTGCAAGGTGGGAATTGATTGCCCTTTACCGGCATCAAGCGTGGCAAGGTAGGCTTGAGTTTGTTCATTAACTCTACCCACGCCGTTGGTGGTTCTGTCTAGCCAAGTGTCGTGGATAATGGCGTAATCATCCGCGCAACTTTGCACATCCAACTCAATACCATCAACGCCAATATGGAGAGCCGCTTCTATTGCAGCAAGTGTATTTTCTGGATAGCTGCCACTGGCTCCACGGTGCGCTAAGACTTGAATCATGCTTTTTTCCTTGTAATAGACCAAGTTTCAAAACAGGCTGCACTAACTACCAACAACCCGCCAAGTAATGTTGTAAGTGTCAACGTCTCGTGTAACAGAATATAAGCTAATAGCGTTCCATACAATGGTTGTAAACAAGAAATTAACCCTGCAGTGGTGGCAGATAAATAACGTAGGCTAGAGGCAAATAAGGCGTGTGGAATTGCCGTAAATATTGCTCCTGCAAGCAAGATTAACCAGAGATTTTCTGTGGATACTTGCTGAATTGGCACCTCCACAAATGCTAACAGCATGAGACATGCAACAAGCGTTTGATAAAGCATTGTGTGTGGGCCGCTATAGTGAGAAAAGAAGCGCTTTTGGAGCAAGTTGCGTAGCGCAAAGAGTGCGCCCGAGAATACGCCCGTAATAATCCCCAAGGTAACTTGGTTGCCAAGATTCGCTTCTGGTACTAACAGATAGATACCAAATAACACCGCGCTCGCACTGATAAAATCTTTTAGCTGTACACGGCTGCGAGTGAAAAGAGGCTCTAAAAAAACGGTGATCACGGGGTAAGTGAAAAAGGCAATGATCCCAACTGCAATTCCTGCCATTTGCATGCCTGCAAAGTAAGTCACCCAATGAAGTCCCACGATGACACCAAGAACTAAAGCTGTTAGATAATCTTTTTTGTGTATTAATTTTATCGGCTGCCGTTGTATTTTGAGTAACAGCAATAGCACAACGAAAGCAACGGCGGTACGGTAAACGGTGATATCCAGTGCTGAGAGTGAAATTAATTTTGAAAATAATGCTGTTCCACCAAATAATAAAACGGCACTATGAAGCGAGAGTAAAGCGGACTGTTGTGGGCGCATATTGAATATTAGAACTGTTTTTTAGCAGTCTATCATTTAATCGCTTTGAGATGACAAGATTGTTGACACTTGTCACTCAACATTCTGCGCTTAAACGTAAATAATAATAAAAAGAGTGAATCAGAGAAGCTTGTGTCCATTACCACAGAATTTACCCTAGTTGAGAAGCGGCGCTCATTTTGGAATGCCGGGCCCCTTATATTTTCAACCTTTTATTTTTTCCCATTGATATTTAACTGGGCGCAATTGAGTGCAGTTAATATTGCGTTGCAAGTTGTTGTGTACCTTAGTTTTGTCGTGCTCTATTGGCAGAGTATTGCAAAAACGGGCAATGCGTTGGTGATGAATTTAGTGCTGATGGCAGGGCTTTGTGTCGCAGGTAGTTGGGTGACGACCGGGACGAGTTCGTTATTTGGCTTTATTGCTTTTTTCTGCGGTTTTAATTTTCTGCCTCGCTATAAAATCATTGCGATGCTGGTCATCATAGCGTTGGTATTGCTAACGGCTAAATTTATCGCGACCCAGCAAACGGTTTATTTCTTGATGCCTGCACTGTGTGTGGCATGTGGACTCTTTATTTTTGGTTGGATGTCACACCGAGAGCGAGTACACAAAGAGTTGCAGAGGCAAAGTGAAGAGGAGATTAAGCGATTAGGCGCCGTGGCTGAACGAGAGCGTATTGCGCGCGACCTACATGATTTACTCGGCCATTCACTCAGCTCGATAGCATTAAAAGCGGAGTTGGCGAGTAAATTTGCTGCTGCAAATGCATTAGAGCAAGCGCAATCAGAAGCGCAGCAGGTTGCAGACTTAGCGAGAGAAGCACTAAGCGAAGTGCGCCAAGCCGTCACCGGCTATCATCAGCTAGCGCTTGATGCTCAGCTGCACATTTTGGCTTCAAGGCTAAAAGATAAGGGCATTGCCGTAACGCTAGAATTGCAGGCGGTCACTTTAGATAAAGTAAGCGAAGCCTGTTTGTGCTTTTTTGCTAAAGAAATATGCACCAACATTATTCGCCACAGCGATGCAGATAAGGTTTGTTTCATACTGCGGCAAACTGACAATAATGTCTTTGTAGAAATTAAAGATAATGGTTCTATAAAGTCCATAAAAGAAGGAAATGGTTTAATGGGGATCCGTACCCGATTGAAAGAATGTGGTGGCCAATTATTTTATCACACCGAACAGGGCGGATACTTTAAGGCAGTATTAGGGGAAGTAGGATGATCAAAGTTTTTATTGTTGAAGATCAAGCATTAGTAAGAGGGGCTATCGCGGCATTATTGAGCTTAGATAGAGAGATAGAAGTGGTTGGCGAGGCTGAAAATGGTCAAGTTGCAAAGGAAAAGTTAGCAAAGTTAACGCCTGATATCGTGCTAACGGATATTGAAATGCCACAAGTCACTGGACTTGAGCTTGCTCAGCACTTACAACAAAAAATGCCAGACACAAAAGTGGTTATCATGACGACCTTTTCTAAGGCGGGTTATATTCGTCGCGCGATCACTTTAGGGGTAAATGGTTTTGTATTAAAAGAAGCCCCAAGTGAGTACTTGCTATCAACGCTGAAAAAGGTCATGAACGGGTATAAGGTTATTGACCCAGAGCTTGCGTTGTACGCTTTGGAAGATGCTGATCCACTTACCGATAAGGAACGCAAAGCGTTACGTTTAGCTAGTGAAGGATTAAAAACCGCTGAAATCGCAGGACAGCTATTTTTGAGTGAGGGAACAGTGAGAAATTATTTATCCGACGCTATCGCAAAATTACATGCGACAAACCGGGTAGATGCAGCAAGAATTGCTAAGCAAAAAGGATGGCTGTAACTCGGTGTAATAGCATATATCCAGTTAATACTTCAAAATAATGCTGTGCGGTAATATACTGCACTATTCGCTAAGTAATAATAATGTATTAATTTTGAGTGCAATAATGGATCCTAAATTACTTATTCAAGTTACCGCAATAACGACTGTGGTCTGTACAGTTTTTATGGCCGTAAACTGGTTTATTAATAAAGGCCTACCAGGCACTCGAGATTGGCTTATTTTCATTGCGCTTACCGCAATTGGATGTGGCTTGTTAGCTGCCTATACACTTCCTATTACGTTCTCAATTTTTATTCCCAATCTCACTATCGCATTTGGGCTTTTTTATCTGGCTCGTGGTGTTGATGCGTTTTTTAGTGTGAAAAGTAACTATATGCCTTGGTATGTATTAGCCGCATTGGGTATTCCCAGTTTTACTTACTTTTTGTACGTGGATTTTAATTTTATCGCTCGCGTCGGGATCAACTACTTAGTCTGGGCGATGGCGATGATTTATTGCCTACGGGCTTTGAATAAAGGACAAAAGTTATTATCGAAGGAGTTTAGTGCAGCACATTGGGCGTTTGGCCTGTCGTGCTTGAGCTTACTAGCCGTGTTTACTTTTAGGTTGGTCATGCTTGGTGGCTACTCGGTGACAGATAGCCTTGTCTCGGCAAATTGGGTTAATCAGTTTTTTGCTGTCTCTGTGAGCACGATGCCGCTGCTGTTGTGTTTTTCTTTATGCCTGTTATGTAGCAGCCGTCGTGAAAAAGAACTCTGCCTGTTAAAAACTGCTGCTGAGCACTCAGCGCAAGTAAAAGGACAGTTTTTAACGTTATTAAGTCATGAACTGAGAACACCACTAAACGCCATTGTTGGTCATGCAGAATCACTTAAAAAAGTGCCGCGTGAGCCCAATCGCCATGCTCAATTATGCGATGTTATCGTCCACGCCGCGATGTCGATGTCAGACTTAGCCAATCAAGTATTATTGCAAGCGAAAGGGGAATATGCGGCGCAAAATCGCGTGCCTGTCTCGCTTTATAGTCTTTCGCAAGAGTTAGTTCGCCTCTTACAGCCGCTGGCATTGGCTAAAGGGTTGAGCTTGAGGGTCGAGGTTAAAGGCCTGTATCCACAGGACGTTCATGTTGTCGAGCAAGATACATTGTCCCTGGTACTTAGAAATCTGCTCTCGAACGCGATTAAGTACACAGATAAAGGCATTATTACGTTGATCCTTGAAGGCACAAGTCGCGCTGAGGATAAGCAAACTATCCGTTTTGCAATTAAAGATACGGGCAAAGGACTGACTGAAGTACAAATGGAAAAGATCTTCGAGCCCTTTGTCACATTAAATACCGAGCAATCCATCTCGCAAAGTGCGGGGTTTGGATTGGCGTTATGCAAGCAACTGCTGCAAGGGCTAGACTCTGAGCTTAACGTCGACAGCAAGCTTGGCAATGGCACTGTGTTTAGCTTTGAGTTAGATTGCCAGTGTAGTGATTCACCGTTACAGAGCACGGAATTTAATACAGAGAAGCTAGCACTCAATGTGCTTGTTGTTGAAGATAACCTCATGAATATTGATGTGATCAGCACCTATTTAAACGATATGGTGAGTGAGTTTTCTATTGCTAAGTGCCTTGCAGAAGCTGAAGTCGCGTTATTAGAACACAATTTCGATATTATTCTGTTAGACATGCGACTGCCTGATGGTAATGGTCTTGAGTGGTTTAAAGAAGGCTTCAACGAAATTGGCTTCACCTCCAGCGTTAAGGTTATCGCGTTAACGGGTGATGGCGATCCTGAATTGAAAAGGCGATGCCTCCGAGCTGGCATGCAGGACTGTTTAACTAAGCCTATCATGCCAAGCCGTTTATATGCGGCACTGGAATGTGCGACTGTAAAAACAACGTCTCGCTTGGAATGTAAGACTCTGATTGATCAATCAAGATTTATGGATCTCGCAAACCGTGAAAGTTCAGGTGTGCTGGCGACGAAATTGATGTATTTAGCCGATCGATTTGAGTACGAAATTGCGCAAATTAAAGGGCTTACTGAGTTGAATGTAACTGACTTAGCCGTTGATAAACTTGCCTACATTGAAAACGAAGCACTGGAGCTTGGCATGGTGAATTTTGCCGAGCTTGTTCAAGCAGCAACTGCGCAGCTAAGTTACTCGGAAGAGCAAGTTGATTGGGACGGTCTTGCTATGGTTGCTAGACGCTCAGTTGAGCGTTTATTAGAACTTCATGCCCAAATTGCAACACTGGAGTCGGTATCAAATTCAGTGGTTAATCTATCTGCATAAAAAGATTCATCGATCTTGGCCTAGGTCATTAGGCTATTTTGGGTTAAAATAACAGCATAGCTTATTTAACAAGACAGTAATGCCAAAACAGGATCCCTATCTCGATAGAGAACAGCAAAAATACGACAATCCAGTACCTAGTCGCGAATTTATCTTAGAACACATTAAAAGCGCGGCCAAACCACCTTCTTTCTCTCAATTGTGTAACGATTTAAAAGTGCAAGACGAAGAACGTCAAATTGCGCTTAAACGCCGCTTGCGCGCAATGGAGCGAGACGGTCAACTGCACTTCAATAAATTTAAGTGTTACACCATTCCAAGTGATGATGGTCTAGTTAAAGGCCGCGTTGTTGGACACCGTGACGGCTTTGGCTTTTTAGAAGTCGAAGGCGAACCCAAAGATTGGTTTATCACTAAGTATCAAATGGAGCGCGTGCTGCATGGCGATTGGGTGTTAGCGAAGGCTGGCAGCCGAGGCTCAGGTGGTAAGGTGGAAGCGCGCATTGTGCGGGTACTTGAAAAAGAGCGTGCACCAGTCGTCGGTCGTTATTTTGTTGAGTTTGGCATGGCAGTCGTGGTGCCAGAAGACCCGCGCATTACTCAAGATATCATCATCGTACCTGGCCAAGAAAATGGTGCTCGCCATAATCAAATGGTGCAGGTAGAGATCACTCAAAGCCCTAGCAAACAAATGAATGCAATGGGTAAAGTACTTGAGGTGCTCGGCGATCATATGGCACCGGGTATGGAAATTGAGGTGGCACTTCGTAATCATGACATTCCTCATGAGTGGCCAAGTGAAGTAGAAGCACAAGTTGCAAATCTTGGTGAGTTTGTTGAAGAGTCAGCCAAACAAGGCCGAGTTGACCTGCGCGATTTACCGTTACTGACCATTGACGGTGAAGACGCACGTGACTTTGATGACGCCGTATATTGCGAGCGTAAAAAGTCAGGAGGTTGGCGTTTATGGGTTGCTATTGCGGATGTATCTCATTATGTAGGTAAAGGCACTGCGCTTGACAAAGAAGCGATTGAGCGTGGTAACTCAGTGTATTTTCCTGAGCAAGTTGTGCCAATGCTACCTAAGGTACTCTCCAACGGCTTATGTTCATTAAATCCAAAGGTAGACCGCTTGTGTATGGTTGCGGAAATGACCGTGTCCGAAGCGGGTCGTTTGTCTGGCTACCGTTTTTACGAAGCCGTGATGAACTCTCATGCTCGTCTTACTTACACCAAAGTCCATGCGATTTTACAAGGTGACGAAAAGCTCAGAGCGGATTATCAGCCTCTTGTGCCTCATCTAACTGAGCTCCATAACATGTATATGGCGCTGAAGGCTGCAAGGCAGGAGCGTGGCGCGATTGAGTTTGAAACCCTAGAAACGCGCTTTGTGTTTAATGCTCATCGGAAGATTGACTCTATCGTGCCTGTGGTTCGTAACGACGCCCACAAGCTGATTGAAGAGTGCATGATCTTGGCTAATGTGTCAGCAGCAAAGCTGTTGGAAAAACACGAAGCCCATAGCTTGTACCGTGTTCATGATGAGCCAGACCCTGAAAGATTGAGCCAATTTAGGCAATTCTTGCAAGACTTGGGTATTGAAAGCCAATTACCTAACGATCCGTCGCCAGAGGAGTTGACCCAAGCGCTTGAGTCATTGGGAGATCGCCCTGAAAAAGAATTGATCCAAACTATGTTACTGCGCTCAATGAAGCAAGCGGTATATCAGCCAGAAAATATTGGCCACTTTGGTTTGGCATTAAAAGCCTATGCACACTTTACCTCACCTATTCGCCGTTATCCGGATCTGGTGGTACACCGCGCAATCAAAGGCATTTTACAGCAGCAACAACAGCCAGTAAGTGGCGCTTACATCTACAATGAAGATGAAGTGAAACAACTGGGTGAGCAGTGCTCGATGACAGAGCGCCGCGCTGATGACGCCACTCGTGAAGTCGCTGATTGGTTAAAATGTGAATTTATGCAAGATCATGTTGGCGATGAATTTACCGGTGTGATCTCATCGGTCACCAACTTTGGATTATTTGTGAGGTTGGACGACCTACAGATTGACGGGATGATCCATGTTAGCAATTTAGGGCATGAGTACTTCCATTTTGATGGTGCAAAGCAATGTTTGATTGGCGAGCATAGTCGTACGGTGTTTAGACTTGGCGATAAACTTACCGTTGTGGTTGCTTCAGTTAGCTTGGACGATCGTCGCATCAACTTAGCTTTAGCTGAAGAAGGTCAGCAAGACAGGTATGCAAGGCGTCGAAAATCTCCAAAAAGCACTGCAAGTAGTGTTCGTGAGCAGCTAAAAACGGGTAAAATCCCGGGAGCTAAGCGCCGTGACGGTGAAACGTCTGGTCGCGATAAAGATAATAAAGGCGATGACAAAGCCAAAAAGCGCAAAAGAACGACCCCTAAGGGTGAGCTCAAACAGGCGAAAAAGGCAGGCACGCTGAAGTCGAAGAAAAAATCGACGAGTAAAAAAGCCAAAGCGGCAAAGGGCAAAGCAAAACGCCCAGGTAAAAACGAAAGAAATCGTAGCAAAAAAGCGCAATAGATTATAAAGCGGGAGCTTTAACGTGAGTAACGAATTAATTTTTGGCTTTCATTCAATCGAAGCCATTTTGAATAACGCGCCGGAGCGCTTTTTAGAAATTTATGCACTAAAGGGACGTGAAGATCAGCGTTTAAATCAAGTCGTAAACGATGCCCGTAAGTTTGGTATTTCAGTGCAGTTTATGCAGCGCAAAGCGCTTGATAACAAAGCGAATGGTGAGCAACATCAGGGCATTATTGCCAATGTTAAAGCGGCGCGCGCATACAATGAAAAAGATCTTGATGAGATCATTCAAAGAGAAACCACACCATTTTTCTTGGTACTTGATGGGGTAACGGATCCTCATAACTTAGGTGCATGTCTACGTAGTGCTGATGCAGCAGGTGTACATGGTGTTATTGTACCAAAAGATAAGTCTGCAAAGCTAAACGGCACTGCAAGAAAAGTAGCGTGTGGTGCTGCAGAAACGGTTCCGCTTATCCAAGTAACCAATCTTGCTCGCACGTTGCGTGATATTAAAGAAGCCGGTGTGTGGGTTGTGGGTACGGCAGGTGAAACCGATACAGCTGTTTTTGATGCAAACCTGACTGGGCCTATGGCCATTGTGATGGGCGCCGAAGGCGATGGCATGCGCCGTTTAACTCGGGAGCATTGCGATGAACTGGTTAAGATCCCGATGGTAGGTAGCGTGTCTAGCTTAAATGTATCGGTTGCGACTGGTGTTTGTTTATTTGAAGTGTTAAGACAGCGCTCAGCACTTTAATCACTTGATAAGCGCCGGCTTTTGCGGCGCATCTTCAGCAGCTTTATCAACGTAAAGAGCTCGCAAGGTAAACTTGCTCCTACTCAGCTCTACTTTTGGTAGGAGCCGATTTACTCGGCGCAGCTTTATCAACGTAAAGAGCTCGCAAGGTAAACTTGCTCCTACTCAGCTCTACTTTTGGTAGGAGCCGATTTACTCGGCGCAGCTTTATCAACGTAAAGAGCTCGCAAGGTAAACTTGCTTCCACTCAGGTCTATCTTTGGTAGGAGCCGATTTATTCGGCGAGCTTTTATAACCCGCAAGGTCAGTTTACTCCCACACAATTGTACAGGGTATTACCCCATTAAAATCGCTTGCAACTCTTTAAGAGACTCTACGGTATAGGTTGGCTTGATATGGTCGGGGCAGACTTTGCCATCATGCTTTAACCAACAGCTGTCAATCCCAAAGCGGTTTGCGCCTAAAATGTCACTCGCTGGTGTGTCGCCAACCATTAATACTTTGGATTTGTCGGGATTCCCCAACAGCGCTAACGTATGCGCAAAAATACTCGGGTCTGGCTTGGCTTTACCTACCAACTCAGAGATCACCACTTCAGAAAAACGATCCACAAGGCCTGTATGTTCCAATCTTTTTTGCTGAAGCGCGGCAAATCCGTTGGTAATAATAGCCAAAGTACATTGACCTTTCAGGCTGTCGAGCAAGGCTTTAGCTCCCGGTAACGGTTGGCAAATTTCAGCCATCGCTGCCAAGAATCCCGCATTGAGTGTTTCAGGCGCGATATCGAGTTTTTCAGCCCAGCGACTAAAGCGCGTTACCTGAAGTGTTTTTGCGTCAATCTCACCATTTTGATACTGCACCCAAAGTGGCGCATTTAAGCTGTTATATTCCTCGTAGTCCTCGTCAGTGAACACAACGTCATATTGAGTAAACAGCGTTTGTAATCCAAGTTTGGCATTAAAGCTAAATAAGGTTTCATCCGCATCAAATAAAATATGTGTATAGTTCGGCATTATAAATACATCTCTGGGTGATTAAAGGGCGCCATTGCGAGCAATAAGGCTTGCGTGTAGCTACTTTCTCTGGTGGCAAGGTGGTTGGTTAGTAAACCGATAGCACCGCCTTGTTGCTTGATATTAGTGGTATTGAACAGGTCATCCATTACATGCCCTAGCTCTTCACCTTGTTCAAGACGCGCGTAGACCGATGCCGGTAGCGGCAAATTACAACTACGGCCGACACTCGTACGACGGTTATCCGCAATGACGACATAAGCGAAAGTAGCTGCACCGTATTCAAATTTGGCAGCGCCTCCTTCCATGGCACAATAAAAATCGGCTTGATGATGTTGCTGTAAGTAAGTAACACGATTCTCTGCGCCTTCGCGGGTGGCTTGTTCACCTAAAGGCTGATCCGCAACGAGACTCGGCGCTGAGATACCCTGACAGTCAATTTTTGCATTGGGAAAGTACTGCGCAAAGATGGTTTTTGCAGCATTGATTTTTACTGGGTTTTTAGACCCCACTAAAATGGTAAGCACGTCCATATAACAACTACTCGTGATGCTTTAAAAGGCGTCAGTGTAAAGTGTGATATGGAGCGATGCAAGGAAGCTATTATTCCTAATCAAAACATAAGGCGTGTTAAATCGGTAAATCGACTGGCGCCATATTCTCAAGGGCGCGTTTCTTTACTAATAATTCTTTGATAAGTGGAGTCAGTACTAACTCCATTGCCAGCCCCATTTTCCCGCCCGGTACAACTAACGTGTTTACACGAGACATAAAGCTGCCTTCGATCATTTGTAAGTAGTAAGGGAAATTAACATCTTCGATGCCACGAAAGCGGATAACTACAAAGCTTTCGTCTAATGATGGTATGTCTTTAGCACTAAATGGGTTAGAAGTATCCACGGTGGGCACACGTTGAAAGTTAATATGCGTGCGAGAAAACTGGGGAGTAATGTGATTAATGTAGTCATCCATTGAGCGCACAATTGACGTCATGACCGCTTCTTTGGAGTGGCCGCGCTCATTGGTATCGCGAATGAGCTTTTGGATCCATTCAAGGTTGATGATAGGCACCATGCCAATCAATAAATCAACGTTGCTGGCCACATCATATTCGGGGGTCACGACACCGCCGTGCAGCCCCTCATAAAACAGCATATCGGTGTTTTGTTCCAGTTCTTGATAAGGAGTAAAAGTGCCCGGTAGCTGATTGAATGGCACGGCATCGTCAAACGTGTGAAGGTAGCGACGGACTTTGCCATTGCCGGTTTCGCCATAGCTTTTGAACAGGCTTTCTAATGCGCCGAAGTCATTGGCTTCTTCACCAAAGTAGCTAATGTGCTTACCTTCTTGCAGCGCTTCGCGACGCAATTTATCCATTTCAGGGCGAGTGTAGCGATGAAAGCTATCGCCTTCGACATAGGCGGCTTTGGTATTAAGACTGCGGAATATGTGTTTTATCGCGCTTGTCGTTGTTGTAGTGCCTGCGCCTGAACTACCAGTAATGGCGATAATAGGGTGTTTGTCTGACATAAATCTGCCTTAGCTTTCATCATCCGTTAATTCGATGTTACGCGAAGCAAAGTTTTTGGCAAGCTTTGCTTGAGGGCAAGTGTTGGGTATCATAGCGGGGTGATATAACTACAATGAAAAATCAAAGGAACGTCCATGTCCATTTCAATGCGTGTGAAGCTCGCAGTTTGTCTATTCGCTTTCGCGTCCTGTTTACCGGCTTATTCAGCCATGCCCAAAAGCCAAATTTGGCTAGCTGAATTAGGTGAACATTTCAGTGCTAAACCAATTACCGAAAACACCGCGTATTTTAATCAACCGCTAGTGACTGACTCTGGGGTTTACTATACCGCGGAAGTAAGCGCTGATGGCAATAGCCAAACGGATCTGTTTTTTTACGACTTTCAAAGCCAAAACACAACCAACCTCACGCAATCCCCTGTCTCCGAATATTCACCCACACTGCATCCGAATGGGGAAGGGTTAACGACGATTGTGGTTGAGGGATCCGGTAAGCAAAAATTGTGGTTTTATCCGTTTGATCAGGCGACAAAACCAAGCCGTGTTTTTGAGCATATTGAGCCTGTGGGGTATCATGCTTGGGGGAGCAATCAAGATCTGATTATGTTTATTTTAGGTGCGACTGAAAGTGCTCCGCATACCTTACAGTACACAGATATTAACGGTCATTTACCACAAATTCTTGCCGAAGATATTGGCCGAACTTTGTCTTACAACCGTGCGCGTGACGTGTTTGCTTTTACTTATCAAGTCAATGGCTTGATGTGGTTCGCAACCTACAACAGAGAGAGCGATCATATTCAGCGATTTTTTGCTCTTCCCAGTCAAGTGCAAGATTATACCTGGTTGGATGATAATAAAGTGGCGTATGCACTAGATAATAAAATTTATTACCGAGATTTAAATGCGCCTAAAAAAGTTCACTTATTAAGAAACTTAAGAAGTTACTGTCAGACTTCAATCTCTCGTTTGAGCTTTTTTGATAACAAGCTGGCATTTGTATGCCACAGCGAAGACTGATAGCGATATATTAAATTGCATGTTAAACGCAGTGCATAGACAACAACCATAGGAATAGATATGACGATTCTCGTAACAGGTGGTGCAGGCTATATCGGCTCTCACACTGTATTAGAGCTGCTACAGCAAGGCAAAAAGGTAGTGGTCGTAGATAATCTAAGCAATTCTCAGCAGACTTCATTACATAGAGTCGCTGAGATAGTAGGAAAGGAAGCGACATTCCATCAAGGTGATATTCTTGATAAGGCATTTCTTGATAGTGTATTTGCGCAATATGATATTGAAGAAGTGATCCACTTTGCCGGTTTAAAAGCCGTAGGAGAGTCGGTTCAAAAGCCAATCGAGTATTATCAAAACAACGTCCAAGGTACGTTGACGCTCCTTGATGCAATGCGTGATGCTAATGTCTTTAAGCTAGTTTTTAGCTCGTCAGCTACGGTATATGGAGATCCTGCCAGTCTTCCTATTCGTGAAGATTTCCCTGTTGGTGGCACAACCAATCCTTATGGTACGTCAAAGCTGATGGTTGAAATGGTGCTGCAGGATGTTGCTAAATCAGACCCGCGTTGGGCCTTTGCTATTTTGCGTTACTTTAATCCGGTTGGTGCACACGAGTCGGGGCTAATTGGTGAAGACCCAAATGGTATTCCCAATAACTTACTGCCTTACATCTCACAGGTTGCTGTTGGTAAACTGGCGAGTCTAGGCGTCTTTGGCGACGACTATGACACTAAAGATGGTACGGGCGTGAGAGATTACATTCACGTGGTTGACCTTGCTATTGGCCATTTAAAAGCACTTGAGAAAATCGCAGTAGCAGCAGGCACACATATCTATAACTTAGGTACTGGCAATGGCTACTCGGTACTTGAGATGGTTACCGCGTTTGAGAAGGCAGCGGGCAAAGCTATACCGTATGACATTAAACCGCGTCGCGATGGCGACATTGCCGCTTGTTACGCTGCGCCTGAAAAAGCCAAATCTGAATTAGGCTGGCATGCAGAGCGTGGTCTGGATGCCATGATGCAAGATACATGGCGCTGGCAAAGCAATAATCCAAACGGCTATAAATATTAACTAACTTCTTATCCTGAGTTCAGGTTAAATAACCTGAACATCTGTTACTTCTCTTCGCCTTTGCCATTTAGGGTAAAGGCGAGGTTTCATTGAACATCATTACCACATCAATCTTAGTTTCATAAAACTGTCATGCCGTTGTCACCTAAACTCGGTTAAATGATCTGGTATAGACCAGTTTAGAGGCAAGTTATGAACAACGATTATTTACTCCTGACGCCAGGCCCACTTAGCACCTCCCACACCGTGAAAGAAGCCATGTTGAAAGACTGGTGCACTTGGGATGATGAATATAACCAAGGTGTAGTGCAAGTTATTCGCAAGCAACTTTGTGAAATAGCGGTTGCAGATCCGCAGTATCGCAGTGACTACAGTGCAACCTTAATGCAGGGCAGTGGTACAGCAAGTGTAGAGGCGGCTATTGGGACTTTTATTCCTAAGTCTGGCACTTTACTGGTTATCAATAATGGTGCTTATGGTGCGCGTATTATTGAGATAGCCAATTATCTAAATATTAATGTAATAGCGCTCAACTTTGTTGAAACCGAACTGCCGCAACTGGAGCAGATCTCACAAGCGCTTGAGCAACACCCTGAGATCACCCACGTAGCAATGGTACACTGCGAAACCACAACGGGGATGCTGAATCCGGTTAAGCGCGTAGCTGAGCTTGCGAAACATCACAATAAAGTAATGATCCTTGATGCCATGAGCAGTTTTGGCGGCATTGAGATGGATATGCACGAGTGGCAAATTGATATCCTCATTAGCTCAGCAAATAAGTGTATTCAAGGTGTTCCAGGTTTTGGCTTTGTGATCGCGAAAACGGCGCTGCTGGTTGCCTCTGAAGGACAAGCACGTTCACTCTCGCTGGATCTTCACGCCCAGTGGAAAACCATGGAAAACCACCATGGTAAATGGCGTTTTACCTCGCCAACGCATGTTGTCAGGGCTTTTGCCAAAGCACTGGAAGAATTGGCGCAAGAGGGGGGCGCTTCTGCGCGATTTAAGCGTTACAGCGAAAATCAAAAACAGCTCGTTAGCGGCATGAAAGCCCTTGGTTTTGAAGCCTTGCTACCAGAAGTCATGCATTCACCTATTATCACTTCTTTTTATTCACCAAGTGACGAAAGCTATGAGTTTAAGCGCTTTTATGAAGCATTGAAGCAAAAAGGATATGTGATTTACCCCGGCAAAGTATCAAACGCAGATTGCTTTCGAATTGGTAATATTGGCGAAGTGTATGCCGCAGACATTAGCGGACTACTTAAAGCTATCGCACAAGCAAAATACTGGTAAACCGTCAGAGTAGAAGACGCTTTACGCGGCGATGGGTTAAGGGGGTTACACCCCTTAGCTAAATAAATGAGTAGCGAATCTTCAATCGCGAAAGCAAAATACTGGTAAACCATCAGAGTAGGGGCCGCTTTACGCGGCGATGGGTTAAGGGGGGTTATACCCCTTTAACTAAATAAATGAGTAGCAAATCTTCAATTGTGTTAACGATGGCCTAATCTGGACTGTCACCTCCCCATAAAGTGATTCTGCACTCATTAAAGCTGGAGGCAAACTAAGAAAAATCACGTTTTACCAAATCACAAATCATCGCTGTGCTAACAGAAGCTGGAAAGTCTCTGGTGTACGTAGTAAATACTGCGTAAGCAATGGTACGTATTCCAATATAAATTAAACATTAGGGTATTGAGTTATCCATATATCATCGCACCCACGCTGTCTATATATTTCAACAGTTTTCCTGATCAACATATCAGCAATTGATGCCAGTGCATCTGACCCCCCAGAAATAGCATCCCTCTCATAAACATATCTACTATCCACAAAAACTTTGCGGTATTTTGTAAGCATATCTCTAGTAAAGTCACTTTCAAACAAGCGCTTGATATCTGTTGGTAGTGAATCATAGAGGCTCAATAAATCATGTTTGTCTTTACCTTTTAGGGTGCCATCAGTTTTTAATTTATATTTTTCGTTTATTTGCCCTTCATTACCGGATACTTCAGCATGAAAGCTTTTAAACAATATTTCTAACGATAGTGCTGCGTGAACAATTGAAACAGTTATATTGTGTTGCCACATCAATTTGGACGATAAGAGGTATGCATAGGACGTTTCTATCATGTGAGGAGCCATGATCCATTCATGCACTTTTTTCATTAGCTAATTCCGTATTTCCAATTTTGTCTTCTATTGAGGGTTATTCGCAACTGACTTTATCAATCAAACCCCCACATTTAAACATCATTGTGGCGAAAGTGTAACTGTGTTATTCGACTTAGATCTAGGCCTTTAAGTCGCTCATTAAAATTAGCCATCTTGATGTTCCTTGCAGTTGTCAAATGTGGGAGTACCAAATTTAAACTTAGCGCTATTTCTAAAATAGGACAACCGCAGTAATAGGACAGGTTGTCGTGCTAAAGCACGACCTACGGGTATAAGGGTTACACGCCTTCAACAATCATTTCTATGGCGTCATGGAGCCAATATTCAATATTGTAATCCACTAATGCTTGCTCGGCGTCATAGCGGGCGCGCAGTACCTTTAAGCAAGGTGCGCCGCTGTTCTTTTCTAATTTGTCGGCAACATCATCGGGTAGTACGGTGACGCTTATTACACACTGTTCAAAGCTGACGTCAACTTGGTAGTGAGTCGACATCACTTCCGTGATAGAGCCATCCAGCGGTTGGTTGTGCAAGTCGGCAAAACGTTCGGCTGCACAATAGATCTGTTCCATCATTATTGCGCGACCATCTAACGCGCGTACTCGAGTTAGTTCATATACAGGCTGGCCGTTAAAATGAGAGTGGCTAAACTCAGGCTCTGTGGAAGGGGCATTAATTGCCACTACTTGAGTTGTTGGTGTAAAGCCTTGTTCAATGGCAAGGTGGTTAAAGTTCACTTTTTTAGCTGGATGCCATTTGAGCTTTTCCGGGGTGACAAACCAGCCGCGACGCTTTTGGCTAAAGATAAGCCCTTCGGCTTCTAGTCGTGCTAGGGCTTCACGGACGGTGATCCGTGTTGAGCTAAATGTTTCTTGCAGCGCACGCTCTGAAGGCAATTTGGCACCGGGCGTCATGCTGCCAGCGGCTAGCAGCGTTTGGATATGGTTTCGAATACGTTGATAAAGCAGCATAATTGAGTCGATAAAACCTTTTGTGACAAGCTTACTATCGTTTTATGACAGGATAAATATTTATAATTTGAGACTTGTAAACTCAGATTGGCCTAATTCGCCAAGTAGGCTTCTATTTGGCTAAACCAATAGCTACTCGGCAAAACGGCTAAACTCGGATCTTTCCCTAAATCATCAAAGCGACGCAGCGCGATAATGGCGTCCAATTCAGGCAGCTTGGAGAATGCCGCAAGTTCTTCGCTGCTCATCTTTCCGCCTTGTCTTGTTAGCGTTAATTGGCTGGCAGGAGAGAGCGTTTGGTAATACTTCTCATCCATACTGACCAGATAGCGTTTCGCATCTACGTGTTTGCGCACCAGTATTGTCACCGCGCGGTCAAAGCCAAGCTGGGTTAAATGATCCGCCCCTAAATCGCCATGATTGCTATATCCCTGCGGGGTAAAGTCAGGGTTATGCTGAGACTGAGCAACAAAATGGCCAATATCATGTAAAAATGCAGCGATTTGGGTCGCTTGATCATAACCATTTTCTTTCGCGAGGGTAGCGCATTGCTCGGCATGGTAAATTTGGCTACATGCCTCGTCATAGGTGGCGTGACCATATTGCTCGAATAGCTGTTTTATTTGTGCGATGGCATTCACTTTATATACTCCTGCTTCACGTTCGGATCTAATTTTGCTGCGCTGCCACTAAGCTTGCTTAGCCAAACATCGAGTTTATGCGGCGGCGTGTTGTTATCCTCAGCGCTTTCTTTACGGCGAATGGCATTTCTCACCATTAAGGCCCCCGCGGTGCGAAATGGCTCGACGGGAAACTGTTTAAGCGTTTGGTTGACTAAAGCGCAGTGACGCCAGTCGTTATGTTGATTAAGCAGAAGACTTGCTAAGATTTGTCCACCTAAATAGGATTGCACCACGCCGTTACCCGAGTAACCACTGCCATAAAACACATTAGCTTGACCATTTAAGTGACCAAAGAAAGGCATGCCAGAGACACTTCGGTCTGAGGGGCCGGTCCAAGTTCTGTCTATCTCGAGCTGGTGAGAGGCAAAGAAATGGCTCAATGAGCGTTCAAGAATGGCTTGATAACGGCTGGCGCGGTGAAAGGTGTCTCTCACTTGGTTATTGAAACTAAAATAATTCCCGCCTTTGCCAAGCATTAATCGACCGCTTGAAGTGGTGCGGTAGTAATTCACAAAAATACGTGCATCAATCACCGGAGCGCCGTGGTTCAGTCTCATTGCCGCAAGCTTTTCAGGTGCTGGTGTGGTGATCGCCATATCGCTCGAAACCAACACCACGCTGCGAGAAAACTGCGGCAATAAGCTTGGCAGCCAAGCGTTAACGGCAAATACCAGCTGATTGGCTCTGATCTCGCCTTTGTCTGTGGTAATGGTTAGTGTGTCTTGGCCTAGGTGCTTTAGGTAGCGGGTGTGTTCAAATACCTTGACCCCAAGGGCTTTTGCCACCTTCATCAGTCCACGCACAAGCTTGGCGGGTTGAACACTACCGGCATGGGGGGAGTAAATTCCAGCAAGGTTGGCATTAGAGCCGGTTGCTTGCAACTGCGCTTTATCCAGAGTTTGCCACGCATTAAGCTGGTGTTGCTCGAGTAGGGTGGTAATGGGGCCAAAGGCATTACGCTGGCTGTGATTAGAAGCCGTGTAGTAAGTACCATCAACGCGGCAATCACATTCAATCCCGTGTTTACTGGTAAAGGCTTTAATGTCATGAACGGCCTGCTCCGACTGGCGCACTAAAAAGCAGGCTTGTTCTAAGCCAAACTCTTTAATTAAACTGGCAAACTTAGTCGACCATGTCAGCATGGCACCGCCATTTCGACCCGAAGCACCTTGTCCACAGAGGTCTTTTTCAATAATGGCGATATTTAGCTCAGGTTTTTGCTTTTTCAGCGTTATGGCTGTCCAAAGGCCAGTAAAGCCGCCACCTATGATACAAACTTGGGTATCCAACGCGCCATGAGGTGGCGCGCTTGCTGCGGCTTCAATATCGGCTTGAGTGATTGCTTCATCAAACCAAAAAGGCTGAAAACGCATTACGGGCGCTCTCCACGGGCGATACGAGCAGAAATATCCACCAAAACCATTTCGATATCAGCCAGTGAATCAATCACATAGTGCGCACCAGCCTCGCCAAGCTGCTGATAAGCATTAAGGGAATGTGCACTTTGCTCTTCGTGACCGAGCGCCGTCCATTCTTCTTCGCTAAGCCCCACCGCATTACCCGTTAAAGCAAGTCCTACGGTCCACATGCCGGCATTTAATCCCTCGCTTATTCCCGGCGCGGAGTCATCGACTTTTACGCACCCAGACACGCGATTAATCCCAAGTCGTTGTACGTTTTCTAACGCCATCCAGGGGCCTGGGCGAGAGCCAGCTGCACATTCATCACTGGCAACCACACAATCTGGCTGATAACCATAGTCGGCAGCGGCAGGCACTAGTACGTCCATCACAGGTTTGGGATACCCAGAACAACTGCCAATCTTAACGCCTTGTTGTTGCAAACGTTTGATCACCGCAAGCACGCCCGGAATGGGGGCAGCTCGGTCGGCGACTTTTGCTTGTTGGAGCGGCATAAAGGTTTGATAAATATGGTCAACATCTGCCGTACTCGGTGCCTGACCAAATTGCGTTATCCAGCGGGTGCGGACGCTGTCCATTTGTAGCAAGGTATTAATGTGATCCCATTTACCCATTCCCATCGGACCGCGCGCTTCAGCTAAGGAAATATCAAATTGATATGCTTGCTTAAATGCTTCAACAAAAATACTGGTAGGGGCAATCGAACCATAGTCGACCACAGTACCAGCCCAATCCAAAATTAACGCTTCAATGTGTTTCATGTTGTTATGACTCCTAGCTAGGAAATATGTGATGAAAGTGCCGTGGCGCGTACTTGCGTTGACGCCTTACGTGGTCGCTTTAATTTCACGGCAAAATAAATAATTGAACTCACTACGAGGGCGCTTGCGATAAACGCTACCCAATAGCAAGCCATGGTAAAGAAGTGCAGCCAGCTGAGCTCAGGTGTGGCAAAAGTTTTATAGAGCAAAATGCCCACTGAACCGATGTAGCCCGCCGAATCCGCCAGATAAATCAAAAACCCTGCGTTCGCAGTCGAGCCAACTGCTGAGATCATGCGGTCAAACATAAAGCAGTTATAGGGGATATAACTGATATAAAGACCAGCCCCGAGCAGTACCATCCAAGTTTTAGGATCGAGACTTTGGGTTTGGTATAAATAGGTGCTGCCAGCCAGCAGTGAAGCCCCGAGTAAGACAAAGCCATGGTTGGCAAAAAATGCGATGCGGTTATTTTTAATTAACACCAAAGCGGCAAGGGCAATGAGCACGATAAAGGCGATGCGGATCCCGGCATAAGCAAAAATCGCGGGTTCTTGCCCATACCCTAAGGCCTGCCAGATCTCGGCTGAAAAGTTATCTCTAAAGTCACGAAAGCCGGTAAAGAGTAAAAAGCTAAGCACCAGTACGGTTATTCCAAACCAATACTGTTTAAAAAACGCCAGCCGGGCTTTGCCATCCATTGGCGCGCGCTTTTGTCGTAATTGTTCATCCTCTTGTGTAGGTTCAGGAATGCTATTAAGACAAGCAACGCTGAGTACAAGCAGCGGCAGAAAAATCGCTCCGGTTGCCGCTGGCATCCACAGTTCAGGCACATTGAGTTCGCTCACCAGCCATTTGCCCACAGTTCTGACTAATCCAGAGGCAAGAATAAAAGTCACGCTGAGTACCGCGCCTAAGATTTCGGTGGTTTTGCGACCTTCTAAAAAGCTAAAAACCAGCCCCCAGATCATGCCAAGGGATAGGCCATTGGCAAACAGCCAAACCAGATTCCAGCCCGTAGGAGTAATGGCAAATAGCACCAGTGCGAGCTCGGCGGCTAAAATCATGGCCAAAATCGCACGACCGCGATAATGATGCTGCATTTCAGCAATCACTTTAACGCCGATAAATTTCGCGCATAGGTAGCCAAACACTTGCGAAAGGATCAAGGCAATTTTAAAGCTAACAACCCAGCTTGGGTCATCAAAGGCTTCATAGGTATTGACCGAAAATGGCTTACGAAAGGCGTACATACAAAAGTAAGTCATAAACGCACTAGTCGCGGCAAATAGCACAAAGCCGATACCTTGGGCGTCTTTTAGCCAGCGCGGGCGGGCGTTAAATAGCGTGATCTGCAACATCATAGGATCCTCGGTAATTCGAGGGCAATCCTTTGTGGATTGCCCGTCAACCGGTGTATACCAATCGGCTTAATCAAGTGAATTGGTATTAAAATTGGTAGTTAATGCCGACCATGCCGCGGATACCATAGTATTCCACCTGTAATGGACGACCCTGCTCACCTTGGTAGTACTGCAATGCTTCATTGGTGAGGTTACTTAGCTCTAGGTAAACTAACGTTTGTTCGTTAAGTTGGTATGACGTTGTAAAGTCGACGCTGGTATTGGCGCCATAGTAGCTATCCGATTGGCTATCGCCGCCGTGCTCTTCGATATAAGCACCTTTATGATTAAGCGCTATTCGAGCTGCAAAACGGGTGTCGTCGTAATACAGCGTAAAGTTGTAAAGCTCATTGGCCTGACGTGGAATGGCTACTTTTTCTGTGCGCTCTGGGATCTGCATTTCAGAATCCATAAAGGTCGCATTGGTCATTACCCCAAAGTTGCTCAAACTGTCAGAAATAAAACCAAGGTCGCGGTTAAATGCCAGCTCAATGCCCGCAAGCCAAGCGCTATCGCCGTTTTCAGGACGGATGATGGTCACGCCTTGCTTGTTGTTGTAATTGCCAACGCTGGTGGCTTGGAAGATTGGGTCTTGGATATCTTTGTAGAATACCCCCGCAGAGACCAAACCAACGCGGTCAAAATAATGTTCCACCATCAAGTCGAGATTATTTGAGTAAGTAGGGTCGAGTGCTGGATTGCCTGAATTAAGCTGGTTGTCTTGTTCAAGGTAAGTTGCGCCTGGTGTTAACGAACCAAAGTCAGGACGGGCAAAGGTGCGAGTTAGTGCGAGGCGATAATTGGTATCGTCATTGGCACGATAAGTAACATGTAGTGCGGGTAATATGGACCAATAATCATTGCTGTTGGTGGTATCAACAACTTTGTCTTCGTCGGCTAAATAAGTGTAACCAGACACTTCGGTATCGGTGCGGGTAACGCGTAAGCCACCTAATACTTCCCAGTTGTCGCTAGCTTGGTAAGTTGCCATACCGTAGAGCGAGGTGTGGGTTTCTTCAACATCAAAGTTTCTGCCCAGCGCTCCACCGTTGCTGATGAGTGCTGATTCACCCGTATCTAGCTTGAACTTATTGCGATTTTGCGTCCAAAACTGAGCAAGAGCATCGGTGGAAGCCACTTGTGATAGCTGCGTGCGATAATCAAACTTGGCTTCGCTTAAGTAATCGCTGCGACCGGGTTGATCGCTTAAGGCAAAGTCTGCAAGCGTTGGCGCTGCGCCATATTGTTCGCTGTCCCACGCGTAAAACTCATCGGCAAAGTCAGCTTTACGGACTTTGTCACGGTATTTCGCCCCAAACTTAACGGCTAGCTGGTTATTGTATTGCCAGTCAAAGTCGGCATTGGCCACCAGTCTGTCTTTTTCGTTGACGTAGACCTTGTATAGCTCAACCCAAGACAATCCCATTTTGCTTGGATCGAGTGTAAAGCCCGAAGGGAAGTGATTACTTATGGCGTTCCAAGGATCGCTGCCGCCGTCTACTTGGTTGTAGGCATAATTTTTACCGGTATCGCGGTCTTCAAGTCCAACATATCCCACCTCTTTTTGATCAAAACGGGCGACAAAATAGCTATTGTCTTCACTGTTGGGTTTGTCGCCATAGCGGAATTCATTTTCGTACGTGGCTAGTTGCCAAGAGAGCGTTTTATCAAAGCCAAAGTCATGTTCACCTGCAATTTCAAAGCCTTGCATTTCGGTGATGAGTTCGTTGCGAATATGCTGCAGCTCAGCACGGTCTTTATCAAAACGCAGTCTGTGCTTATAGTGGGTTTCATCATCAATCAGTGTGCCATATAGCGCGCTGGCGCTGAGCGTGCCGTTTTCAAGTTGATATTCCAGCGAGCCATTTAAGCCGTAAGTTTCACGGGTTCCCGTATAATCACGCAGCTCTAAACGGTAAATGCCTAAGCCATCGTTACCTCGGCGCGGCTCATAGTTATCGGTTGCCCAATCACGTTGCCAAGCTGTGGCGTTAATGATAAAACCTAGCTTGTCGTCGAGTAGACGATCGCCGTACACCACATTGGCAGAATAGTTTGTGCCATCGGCCAGTTCATTTTGGCCCACAGCGAAGTTGGTTTTGAGGATAAAATCATCAGCGCCTTTTTTGGTCACGAAATTAACATTACCGCCAATCGCATCGCCTTCCATGTCAGGGGTGATAGCCTTAGACACTTCCACAAATTCAATCAATTCGCTTGGAAAAAAATCGAACGCAGTAGCGCGGCTGGTGGTTTCCTCTTCAGCGGTTGGAAGGCGGTTACCGTTGATGCTGGCCGAACTCCATTGTGACGGTAAACCGCGCACTGCAACAAAACGGCCTTCACCTTGGTCACGCTCTATCGACACACCTGGAATACGTTGCACGGCTTCAGCGGCATTTCTATCTGGTAACTTACCAATCCCATCGGCAGAAATGATACTTTTGATATTACTGGCATTTTTTTGGTTATTTGCTGCGGCCATTGCGCCACGGAAGATTTGCCCAACGGTGACTACTTCTTCCATCGCTTGTTGGTGGTTTAATAAGATTGGAGACAAGGTAGTGACTTTGCCATCAGTTACTTCAACTTGAAGTTCAGTTTCCTGATAACCCATATATTTCACGACTAAGGTGTAGCGACCGGCATCTAGTTTTGGCAGTTCAAAGCGACCACGATAATCAGATACAGTGGATACATCTTGGCCTTTTACTGAGATAACAGCGCCAGACAGATTACTTTGTGGATCTTTTACAACACCAACAAGTTTACCTGTCGCAGCATATAAGCTGGGACTGGTGGCGAGTAACACGGCAGCAGCGATTTGGGTTAGTTTTTTCATTGCTCTTTTCTCAAAAGTTTGGGTTAAGTTTTCTGGTCTAGTCCAGTTTGTTGCAGATAGAGTAATGACGGTTTTTTACATTCCGATGACACAAAGGTGAAAAATTAACTAGCGCCTACTGCTCTTTGTTGTTTGATTCGCTTTAAATGAGATAGGAGGATGTTGTTAGATGTTTGGCTTAACTGAATAAGATTTGTCATACTCGCGTTATCAGCAGCAGGTTTTCAGTAAAGGAATGGCAACGTGATTTATGCTTTGATTGCGGCGATTGGACTTTCTCTTTTTATCTATAGCATCACAGCTCGACAACTAGATAGGGCGGAGCTCACCGCACCTATGTGGTTTGTGCTAACGGGCGGGGCGATAGGCTTTGTGCTTGGTAATATTGAAGGAGGGCAACAAGCTTTAGCGGTAGATATTAATGGCCTACAGACTTGGTTGCCGATTATTGAGCTGACGCTTGCGATTTATTTATTTTCCGATGCTGCAAAAACGCGATTACGGGTGTTATCTCACAGCTTTCAGTTACCGGTTAAATTGTTACTCGGGCTGCCATTAACCATGGTATTTGGCGCGTGGGTGGCCCATGAGCTGTTTCAGTTATCTTGGTTGGCTTGCTTTTTAATTGCGGTGATCATCACCCCAACTGATGCTACTTTATGCAAAACCTTCATTCAGGATAAGTCCGTGCCCACCAGATTGCGTGAGGCAATTAATGTGGAAAGTGGCTTGAATGATGGCCTGTGTATTCCGGTATTTCTGTTTTTACTGGGAGTATTAGCTGAGCGAATGCAAGCGACAACTGAATCATTTGCTTGGATTTTTATACGTGAAGTGGGGATTGCACTCGTTGTCGCGGGGTTACTGACTGGGGTGATCATTTGGTTACTTAAACGCGCCTATCAACATCATTACTTTGCGTCTAAAACCAGCCCTTTTCTCTTTGTTGGCATCGCTTTTTTAGTTTTTTCGGTAACCCAAGCTCTGCATGGCAGCGGTTTTATCGCTGCATTTGTCAGCGGGTTGCTGTTTGATAAATATTATCGTGATGAGTTTAAAGATCAGCTTATCGAAGAAGGGGAGCACCTCGCCGAATTTGCGGCTTTTATGATCTGGATAGTATTTGGTTTGTCGGCAAGTGTAGTGTTGTTAAATGTTACCCAATGGCAGGTTTGGGTGTACGCAGTGTTAGCAACCGCCATGTTTAGGTTGATCCCGGTATTCCTCTGCTTGTTAGGTGGTGAACTGACAACCAAAGAGCGCTTTACGTTAGCTTGGTTTGGCCCCAAGGGGTTGGCTTCGGTGGTGCTCACCTTAATGCTACTCAGCGAAGAGTTGCCAAATGGTTTGCAAATTACTCAAGTGGCGATGGCAACGGTGCTGTTGAGCATTTTTGTGTTTGGATTATCTAGTCGACCTATTTCTAAATTATTTACCGGTGCTTCTGGTCGAGAGTGATTACTCTAAATCACAACTGGAGTAGCGTGTGATTTCGTATCTGAATTGTACTGTTATATTGTAACTTATTGTGAAATAAAATATTTTTTGTCACTTTGCTGAAATAAAAAAGTCATGTAGCGCGCCTAGACTGTGCCCGCCTTACAGACAAATATTACGTTTCAGGAACAGTACAATGAATAAAAAGTTACTTACAGTTGCTATCTCTGCAATTCTACTTACCGCGTGTGATGACGATACAAAAACCGTTGAGGTGATCAAAGAAGTTGAAGTCATCAAAGAAGTACCAGTGCAAGAAGTGACACAAGTAAAAAATGTGATCCTTATGATCGGTGACGGTATGGGACCACAGCAAGTTGGCTTACTTGAAGAGTATGCTCAGCGCGCGCCAAACTCAACTTATAAAAACAAAGGCAATCAAACTGCGCTGTCTAAACTTGCTGCGGGTGGCCACTTAGGCCTTTCCATGAACGCACCACATGGCGCGACTGGCAGTCTAGTGACCGACTCTGCTTGTTCGGCAACTCAATTAGCAACCGGCCTTGCTGCAGGCTCAGAAATGATAGGCCTTGATGCCGATGGCAATAAAGTAGCGACTATCTTAGAAAAAGCCAAAGCCGCGGGTAAAGCGACGGGTCTTGTTTCAGATACGCGTATTACGCACGCCACGCCAGCAGCATTTGCTGCCCATATGCCGCATCGTTCATACGAAGCTGAAATCGCTGAGCAATTAGTTCGCTCTGGCAGCGTTGATGTGATGTTATCTGGTGGTGCTCGCGTATTTGTACCAAAGAGCACGCCTGATAACGCTGAAGTACAAGCACAACTTGACGCGCTTGGCATGCCTAGTAGCGTATATAAAAAATCAAAACGTGGAGATGAAACTAACCTAGTTGTTGAAGCAAAAGAGCAACATGGTTATGGCCTTGCTTTTGATAAAGCACAATTAAGCAGTTTTGAAGGCGAGAAAGTACTAGGTCTATTCGCAAACTCCGGTATGAGTGACGCAATTGCTTACAAAGCTTGTCAACAAAGCAACAGCTGTACTCAGCCTTCATTAAAAGAAATGACGGTGAAAGCGCTTGATATCTTGTCTAAAGATGAAGATGGCTTTTTCTTGATGATTGAAGGTGGTCAAATTGACTGGGCGGGTCACGCAAACGATGCAGGTTGGATGCTAAATGAGCTGCTTAAATTTGATGAAGCTGTTGAAGCTGTTCATGAATGGGTAAAAGACCGTAACGATACACTAGTCGTTGTGACTGCAGACCATGAAACGGGTAGTTTTGGCTTTAGTTATTCAAAGCATGAGCGTCCTGAAGCACAAACGCTATCTGGCGATGGTATGTATGTAAATGGTGTTGCTAAAGAATATCATCCTAAGTTTAACTTTGGCCCACTTGCGCAACTAGACAAGCTCTACGCGCAAACAGGCACCTTCTTCGATATTCTTGCTGAAGCTGCGCCTGATGAAGCCTATGAAAATGTATCGGGCCCAACTTGGAAAGCGACCATTGAAGATATGACGGCTTACACGGTGACGCTAGATAATGCAGAGAAGGTTGGTCAAAGTGTTTATGACGACAAAGATGCAACGATGATCCCTGCGTTTGAGGACTTCGGTGACTTCTATGTATACGCTAAAGAAGATTACACTGGAAAAATCGCTCGCGCGATTGCCTCAGAGCAAAGCGTAGTGTGGGGTACTGGTACGCATACGGCTGCGCCAGTACCGGTTTATACTTTCGGTCCTGCAGGCGTAACTAAGCAGTTCTCAACCATGCAGCACCATGTGGACGTTGCAAACAAAATGATGACTGCGCTTGGTTTAACTGAATAAACCAAGCACCTAGATTTAAGTAACTTCAGTTAAGCCACAGCAATGTGGCTTTTTTCTGTCATTAAGGTTAGAAACTCGCGTTGTGGTAGCGGCTTTGAATAGTAATAACCCTGACCAAAATCACATCCAGCCTGTTTTAATAGCTGATGCTGAGTCGCAGTCTCAACGCCTTCAGCGATGACTTTTAAACCAAGGCGGTGGGCCATCAAAATAATGGTTTCACACAGGGTTAAATCGTCTGCATTGGTTGCGATGCCATCGACGAAGCGCTTATCAATTTTCACAAAGTGACAATCTAATTGTTTTAGATACGCAAGTGACGAGTAACCCGTGCCAAAGTCATCCAACGCAAATTGAAAACCTTGCTGCTTTAAGCGTTCAACACGTTGCTTTGTGCGGCTATCATTGTGCATCATCATTCCCTCAGTGACCTCTAAAACCAAGTGCTCAGGGGGGATCGCAAGCGTCGTGAGTTTGTCACTCCAGCTTGCCAAGGTGCAATTTTTAGCGGCAAATTGGACCGGTGAAACATTGATGCTAATTTGTGTTGTATGGCCTAAGTGCTGTAGTTGCGTCAACGTGTCAACAGACTGCGCAAAGGCTAAATCTCCAATATGATGAATGAGCTGGGTTTCTTCGGCTAACGGAATAAACTCAGCTGGACTCACCATGCCTTGCTCTGGGTGTCGCCAGCGGATCAAGGCCTCGGCTTTGGCGACGCGATTATCGTCAAGTGATACGATAGGCTGGTAGTGCATTTCAAATTGATTGTTATGCAGTGCAGTACGAATACCTTTGAGCATTTGCATTCTAGATTCCGCGACTTTGCGTAAGGTGTCATCAAAAATCACGTAGCCATTACGACCTTGTTGCTTTGCTCGATACATTGCTTGATCGGCGGCCTTTAATAGGGCTTCTGCGCCATTACCATCTGTTGGTGCGGTGGCAATCCCCATACTTGCCGTGATATGGCACTGCTCATCTTTGATCTCAAACGGTTGTTTAAGTGCTGATTGGATCTGGGAGGCCAATGCTTTGCATGTTGTTTTGTGTTCGTCATCTTCCAACACAAAGACAAACTCATCACCTCCAATGCGAGATAAAAACGCGTGCGGAGCCATACTCTTCAAACGTTGCGCGACTAACTTTAAGAGTAAGTCACCGTAATAATGGCCTAAAGTGTCGTTAATATCTTTGAAATTGTCGAGATCGAGTAACAATACGGCGGTTTGCTGTTGTCCGCTGGCAACCTGCTTTTTTAAGTGCTTTTTAAGTCCCACGCGGTTATGAAGATCGGTTAATTCATCAAAATGTGCTTGTTTCCAGATCAGCGCATCTTTACGCTTAACTTCGGTAATATCGGTGAAGATCGCGACACGGCGATAGATCTCAAGGTTGCTATCATAAACGCTATCAATAGTTAGCCATTCGGTGTAAAGCTCGCCATTTTTCTTACGGTTGACAATCTCACCTTGCCAACGGCCGTGTTCGTTAAGCTGCTGCCACATTAATTCGTAAAAGCTATGGTCGTGTTGACCCGATCCCAACATGGCAGTGGACTTACCCAGCACCTCTGAGCGTGAGTAACCAGTTACACGCGTAAAGGCGAGGTTGACGTCCAAGATAAAGCCATTAGCATCCGTGATGATCATGCACTCGCTACTATTGTTGTACACCAATGCTGCAAGGTTTAGTGCCTCTTCTTGATGCTTACGTTGACTAATATCACGGAAAATCAGCAACGCCTGAGGATGGGATTCAATGGCGCACAGGCGACATTCAACTACTTGATTGCAGGTTGGAGAAAACTCGAGTTGCACATAGGTTTTATCGTTTAGCAGTGCAAGTTCTGCTCGGATCCGCTTATAAATATGTTCTGGTAGCAACTCTCTCAGCGTTTGTGCCTTATCGGTATAATCACCATAGCGAGATAAGATCTGAGCCTGTTGATCTAAGCGCACATAGCTATCGGGGAGTGCATTAATCAAGGCTTTTACAACTGCAAGTCTATGATTTGCGTTGTCTTCAGCGGCTAGGCGTGTTTGTGCCATATGAGCAAAACGCTCGGCGATATGCTCAAATTCACTGGGTACTTTGGTTGCATCAAAACGGGGATCTTGCTTGCCAGATTCAAGCTTTGCAATAGCATGCTTGAGTGCACTAAGCGGTTTTAAAAGCTGTTGTTTTAATTGCCAATGGGTTTGCCAAAACAAAATGCATACAAGCACAAAGAAGATCCCTAAAAAGAGCGCAAAACGCTTGTCTATGCTGCTCAACTGGGACTCAAAATCGAAACTAAAGTAGATTTGTAACGCTCGGTTGCTGTTATTGAGTGATTGCTTTACATACACCAAGCGATTGCCTTCTGGGGTGTTTAGTAGCGTCGCCTGCGTGCTTAAATTGCTTGGCCAAGAACTGCTAACAGCACGACCAAGCTCTGTATTTGCTGCTGGATATTGCGCAATGATTTGCGCTTTAGCGTCGGCAATCATTACCCGAGTACCAACAGGAAGAGGCTGTTTTGCAAGGGTCTGGCTCCAATGCGTTAAGCCTTTCACCGCAACAAGCATAAATAAAAATTGTTGCTGATCATCGTAAATTGGTAGCGCGAAGTTGACTGTTGCACGTTGCATGCTGCGGTCAATTTGATACTCACCAAAACTAAACTGGGCAGTGCGCATTGCGGTTTTAAAGTAACCACGATCGGCGATATTGATCTCGCGTTGATCTGCTTGATGCGTAGTACAAAGTACGTTCCCTTGTGCGTCAACTATGCCAAGGTTAGCTAGATTGGGGCTGAGCAGCATCGCGTGATAAAGCAGCGGCGGGCATTTACCGTGCTCTACCGTAAGGTGATCAATACGGGTCGACAGTTGCTGTAACACTTGTTCTGTATCTGCGAGTTCTACCTGCTGGATCGCCGCAACTTGTTTGGCGTAATGCAGCGCCTGTTGTGACTGTTGTGTTAATGCCTGCTGACGTTGCTCACATAATAGAAATAAAATAATGATCAGACATGGCAAGCACAGTAGAACGAGTAAGCGATAAAATCGAAACTGTATTGAAGATTTCAGAATAATCCCACCTATGGAGCTGATCAGAGAGCGCGAATGATACCGAATCGAGTAGGGACAACCAAGCTAATTTGCATAAATAATTCAGCTGCAAAAGCATCCTTAAGCAAGGGTTAACAAATGGAATTTTTAATTTCTAATTTGAAAGTATGACGTGATTATCCGGCCAAAAAATATGGCATTTTTTCATCTCTCCACTTTTTTCCACAAAATTCATGATCTTCCACAAATCCCGCGATTTTTCTGGCTTTCAAAGGCGTTAAAGGTACCGACTGAGCTTGACAAAAGTGCTTGTCAAGCCCTAGACTGTTCTTCTGTGGTAAAAAGTGGGTTTTAGTGGATCAAATTGGATCAACCAACTTAGAAATAGGATCACGCATGTTTCGAGGTGCAAGTTCGCTAGCTTTGGATGACAAAGGGCGTTTTGCGGTACCGACTAAGTACCGTCAACCGCTGCTGTCCGAAGATCAGGGAACTGTTATTTGTACTATTGCGATCAACGAACCGTGCTTGTGGCTCTACCCACTCTCCGAATGGCTAGAAATTGAGACCAAACTAAGTCGCATCTCTAATACCAATCCCAGAGTGAGACGTTGGCAGCGGATGTTGCTAGGTCATGCTACAGAATACCAACTAGACAAAAATGGCCGAATTTTACTGGCGCCTTCATTGCGGTCCCATGCGCAATTAGGCAAAAAGATCATGCTAGTTGGGTTACTCAATAAATTTGAAATTTGGGACGAAGAACGCTGGTATCAGCAAATGCAGGCAGATACCGAAATTGAACACTCAGGAAACTTTGAGGAAAGCCCTGAATTGGAAAACTTTTCCTTGTAGGGGTAAACAAATTAATGAGCGAAGAGTTTAAGCATATTTCGGTATTAATGACCGAAACCCTAGATGCCCTAGCAATTAACCCTGAAGGTATATATATCGACGGGACGTTTGGTCGTGGTGGGCACTCAGGTGAAATCCTCAAAAGATTGTCGACTGGGCGTTTACAAGCCATAGATCAAGACCCTCAAGCGATTAAGGCGGCTGAAAAGTTTGCTGATGATACACGTTTCTCTATAGCGCGAAGCCGCTTCTCGCAAATTAAATCTGTCGCGGAACAAGCCGGTATCTTAGGTCAGGTTGATGGCATTTTGTTGGACATTGGTGTGTCTTCACCTCAGCTTGATGATGCAGACCGTGGCTTTAGCTTTATGAAAGACGGGCCACTAGATATGCGTATGGATCCTGATTCAGGTCGCAGCGCTGCACAGTGGCTAGCTGAAGCAGAGCTTGAAGAAATGGTATTCGTGATCAAAAAGTATGGCGAAGAAAAGTTTGCCACTCGTATTGCTCGTAAAGTCATTGAAGTACGTGAGCACACCGCGATTACAACCACAGCGCAATTAGCGCAATTGATTGATGAAGCTGTGCCTGTCAAGGACAAACACAAGCATCCCGCAACTCGTACTTTCCAAGCGATTCGTATTTATATTAACAGCGAGTTAGAAGAAATTCAGACTGCATTGCAAGCGTCGCTTGAGGTGTTAAAACCTGGTGGTCGGTTAGTGGTGATCTCGTTTCATTCTCTAGAAGATCGCATTGTGAAGCAGTTTATCAAGAAGCAGAGTAAGGGAGAGGCGATACCCAGAGGTCTGCCTTTAACGGATGAACAACTTAAACAAAATCTCACCTTAAAGGCAGTGGGTAAAGCCATTAAGCCTAGCGATGCAGAGATTGCACAAAATCCACGCTCGCGAAGCTCAGTATTAAGAGTGGCGGAGAAGCTCTAATGAATGCAAGTAAGCAACGTCAACCGAATCTATTTGTAGAAATAGGCTATTACATCATTGCTAATAAGTTGACGGCATTCTTGCTACTTACGATTTTGATTTCTGCACTCGCGGTAGTGCAAATTACCCATTTAACTCGTCAGCAATTGATACAGCAGGATGAGTTATTGCAACAGCGCGATGAGCTAGACCTACAATGGCGATATCTCGTTGTGGAAGAAGAGTTTTACTCCCAGCATGCAAGGATTGAAGAGATAGCCAAGATGCAGTTAGAGATGAAACGCCCAACCAGTAAAGATGAACAGGTGATTGTGCTGCCATGAATAAACAAAAGCAAAAAACTCAATCTATTATCACCTGGCGCTTTGCTTTAGTTTGCGGCGTGATGCTCACCGTTTTTATGACGCTTGTTGCGCGCGCTGCATTTTTGCAAGTAATTGAGCCCGATAAGGCCATTGAAGAAAACGATAAGCGCACCGTACGGGTTGAGAAACTCAATGTCCAACGAGGCATGATCTTCGACCGCAATGGCAAAGAGCTGGCTGTGAGTGTGCCAGTTGTGAGCGTTTATGCTGATCCCCTTGCCATTGATAAGGCACTTGCCAAAAAAGTGTTACGTAAAGCCCGTAAAGAAGGTGAAGATTATAAAGCGTTAGAGCAAAACGATGCTGAGCTGAAAATACGGAAACAAGCTTGGTACGATGATGAGCTCAGGTGGAAAGAGCTTGCAGATGTGCTCAGACTTAAACCAGAAAATGTCGATGAACGGCTTAGGGGAGACCCAAGCCGTCGTTTTGTCTATTTGAAGCGTCAAGTGACGGCGGTTGTTGCCAACTATATTCGTCAAATGCGCCTGCCGGGCGTGCACTTGCTTGACGAGTCCAAACGGTTTTACCCAAGCGGCGAAGTAACGGCGCACATGATTGGTGTAACCGATATTGATGGCAAAGGTATCGAAGGCGTCGAGCGTATGTTCGACTCTGCATTAACCGGTACGGCTGGTAAACGCACCATTCGTAAAGATGCGCAGGGTCGTGAAGTACAAGTACTTTCAGAAGAACAGCGTGTTGAGCCTGAAGACGTTTACTTGAGTATCGATTTACGGATCCAGGCTATTGCCTATCGCGCGTTAAAATCAGCGGTACTGAGCTATAAAGCTACCTCTGGTTCGGCGATAGTTGTTGATGTACACACTGGCGAAATTTTAGCTTTGGTGAATAGCCCAAGCTTTAATCCTAACGACCTAAGTACCGCAGCGCCTTATAAACGACGTAATCGTGCCATGACTGACTTGTTTGAACCCGGTTCGACATTAAAGCCTTTAGCGGTATTGGCGGGCTTAGACTATGGTGTCGTGAAAGCAACCGATACAGTGGATACATACCCAGGTTGGATGAACTTAAGCGGCGGCTTAGTGAAAGACACTCGTAATAACGGTGAGCTGAGCTTAAGAGAGATTCTTAAAATCTCCAGTAACATGGGGGTTGCGAAGATCTCGCAAATGCTGCCAAAAGAGTATTTTATCAATTTATACCAAGAAGTGGGATTTGGTGAGCCAACGGGCTCAAACATGATTGGTGAAAGCGCAGGTCTATTTTATCCAAACCGCCGTTGGTCTAACTTTGAAATCGCAACACTCTCTTATGGTTACGCAGTATCTGTAAGCACCGCGCAAATGGCAAGACTTTACGCCATGTTTGGAGCCGGTGGTATCTTGCGACCACTTACAATTGTGAAGCAGGATGAAGTTCCTGAAGGTAAGCGTATTTTTAGCGAGCAAGATACGCATGCCGTGGTAGAGATGATGGAGTCAGTATTTGAACGTGGTGGTACTGCCCACAACGTAAAAGTTGATGGATACCGTGCCGCTGGTAAAACAGGTACTTCAGAAAAAGCGGTTGCGGGTGGCTATGGTGATGAGTACGTTGGTTACTTTGCGGGCGTTGCACCGGTAAGTGACCCAAGGCTTGCGGTTGTGGTGATGGTCAATGAACCAGCGGGAGATGTTTACTATGGCGGTCAAACCGCAGGGCCTGCTTTTGCTGAAATTATGTCTAATGCACTGAGAATTCTAAACGTAGCGCCTGATAAAGAGCGCGTAGCTTATATTTCGGGAGCAGATAACGATGCGTGATCTGGCTCAGGTACTCAGTGATTTTGGTGTCAATATTGCCCCTGTTAAGGTTGAGCATCTACGTATAGACAGTCGAGCGATTGAACCAGGTGATTGTTTTGTTGCACTTCAAGGTCATGTCCAAGACGGTGCTAAATATGCTGCCAGTGCCGTTGCGCAAGGCGCTAAATGTGTGCTTGCAGAAACGGGAAGCGAGCTTAATGTTGCACCAGAGCAAGCGATTTTTATCGATAATCTTGCCGATAAGTTGGCGGCAATTGCAGCGCAGTTTTATGCATACCCGAGTAAAAAGCTCAAACTCACAGGCGTTACTGGCACCAACGGTAAATCTACCACGACAGCGATGATTGCCAATTTAGCTAGCCTAACCGGTAGTGCAGGGGCTGTGATAGGTACGCTTGGTTATGGTCAACCAGACAGCCTTATTCCGCTGGCAAATACCACGCCGTCAAACGCAGATTTACAACGTATTTTAGCGTTTTTACAGCAACAGTATGAAAAAGTCGCGATGGAGGTCTCTTCCCATGGCTTGGTGCAAGGTCGAGTTGACGAATGCGACTTTGATGTGGCTGTTTTCACCAATTTGACGCGCGATCACTTAGATTATCACGGTGATATGCAAAGCTATGCAGAAGCCAAGAAACAGCTATTCACTCGCTGTGCGCCAAATCACAAAGTCATCAATATTGACGACGAAGTAGGTGCAAGTTGGGCCGCTGAGTTCGGCGACGACACTGTGGTTGTTTACGGTCGCTGGACTGAAAAAAATAGCTACCAACAATATGTATTCTTTGATGCCGTGTCGGCACACCCAAATGGTTTAACGGCGACGTTAAAAACCAGCTGGGGTGAATGTGAAGTCAGTGTGCCACTGTATGGTGAGTTTAATCTTTATAATTTAGCTGCTGCGATTGCGACTTTACTATTACAAGGCGCAAGTCTTGAAGCATTAAGCGAAGCTTGCAGCCAGCTCTCGCCAGTTGCAGGCCGCATGCAGCCATTTAGTGCCCCTGAAAAACCTACATGTATTGTTGATTATGCCCATACCCCAGACGCTTTGGCACTTGCACTACAAGCCTTGCGAGCACATGTACCGGGTAATCTTATCTGTGTGTTTGGTTGCGGTGGTGATAGAGATAAAGGTAAGCGTCCTGAAATGGCGCGAGCGGCAGAGAAATATGCAGATAAACTGGTGATCACCAGCGATAATCCACGAAGTGAAGATCCCAATTTAATCATTGATGACGTTAAGGCAGGACTCATCCACCCTGAGTATGCTGTCTGCCAGCCTGATAGAGGGCTAGCCATTCAACACGCGATAGACCTAGCTGATGAAAATAGTGTGGTGCTGATAGCGGGGAAAGGGCACGAGGATTATCAAATTATAGGTACTGAGCGCATTGATTTTTGTGATAGGCAATGCGTTGCAGCGATTTTACGAGGGGAAAAGGCATGATCAAGATGGATTTTTCTTGGCTTGCAGCAGTCTTAAAAACCCCTTACGACGGGGAGAATTTGGCAGTCGCCAATATTAATACTGATACCAGAACAATACAGTCTGGAGAGGTATTTTTAGCACTTAAAGGGCCTAACTTTGACGGCCACCGCTTCTTGGATGTGGCCAAAGCGCAGGGTGCTATTGCAGCTATTGTTTCTGAGCACGATGAAGATATCGATTTACCACAGTTTGTTGTTGCAGATACGCGCATTGCTTTAGGCCAAATTGGCCGAGCAGTAATTGAAACCGTTGCCCCTAAAACCATTGCAATTACCGGCAGTGTCGGTAAAACCACAGTGAAAGAAATGTGTGCGGCGATTTTGGCGCAAAAAGGTAAAGTCCTTGCGACGAAAGGTAATTTTAATAACGACATCGGGGTACCGTTGACGCTATTGCGCTTAAGTGAAGATGATGAATATGCGGTGATAGAACTCGGCGCTAACCACTTGGGTGAAATTGCTTATACCACTGCATTGGTAAGTCCAGACGTGGCGACAGTATGTAACGTCGCACCAGCCCACATCGAAGGGTTTGGTTCAATTGATGGGGTAGGAAAAGCGAAAGGTGAGATTTTCTCAGGCCTAAAAGCTGACGGTGTCGCAGTCATCAATGCTGATAGCGATTATGCTCAGATGTGGCAGGAAAGCTTAGCTGTTTCTAAAGTGAAACGTTATAGCCTAAATGCTCAGCTTGATATTTGGGTGGAAGCAATTGAGCTGGATGAGCTAGCTCGCCCGACCTTCACGCTATGCCAAGGTGAACAGCGTACCACCATTAGTTTACCGCTTAGTGGCCAGCACAACGTTGGCAATGCGTTGATTGCGGCAGCATTGGCAACTGAACTGGGCGCAAGCTTAAGTGAGGTGGCAACGGGTCTTGAACAAATGGCTGAAGTAAAGGGCCGTGTCAACATGATCCAAGTCTCGGACACGCTGCGTGTCGTCGATGACACCTACAATGCAAACGTGAAATCTGTCAACGCGGCGATTGATTTACTGGCGTCTATGTCTGGCTATAAAGTATTGGCGTTGGGCGATATGGCAGAACTGGGTGAAGATGCCCGCGAATATCACCGTGAAGTCGGCGAGTATGCTAAGCAGCAAGGCATTGATGAATTGTTTTCATTGGGGGTGCTGAGTAGTAGCGCAAGCAATGTATTTGAAAAGCCAAATCGTCATTTCTCGACTCGCGAGAATTTAATGAAGGCGTTACGGGTTGTATTGGCTGAGCAATCAGGACAATGCACCGTTATCGTTAAAGGATCACGTAGTGCGCGGATGGAACTGCTCGTTGAAGAATTAGTAAACGCTGGCCAGTCGGATAGCGAGACAGGAGAAGTATCATGTTAGTTTGGCTAGCCGAGTATCTTACCCAATATTATTCTGGGTTTAACGTATTTTCTTACCTTACGCTGAGGGCGATTTTAGGCATTTTAACGGCCTTAATGATTTCGTTGTATTTTGGCCCTAAACTTATTGCTGCATTACAACGTATGCAAATTGGTCAGACCGTACGTGATGATGGCCCTGAATCGCACTTGTCCAAGTCGGGTACCCCAACTATGGGTGGGCTGTTAATTCTTGCTGCGATCTTTACCAGTACGCTCCTGTGGGGCGACCTTAGCAACAAATATGTATGGGTGACGTTATTTGTCATTGGCAGCTTAGGTATTGTTGGGTTCGTGGACGATTACCGTAAGGTGATCAGAAAAGACAGTAAAGGCCTAATTGCACGTTGGAAATACTTCTGGCAGTCGGTTATTGCGATATCTACGGCGGCATTTTTGTACTTTACGTCCACCAGCGCTGCGGAAACCACGCTAGTCGTGCCATTTTTGAAAGATGTATTACCACAACTTGGTTTGTTCTATTTAGTCATGAGCTACTTTGTGATTGTGGGTACGTCAAACGCAGTTAACCTGACTGATGGTTTGGATGGTCTTGCCATTGTTCCGACCATTTTGGTTGCCTCAGCACTCGCGATTATTGCATACGTGACTGGTAACGCTAATTTCTCAAGCTACCTTCATATTCCTCATTTGCCACTCACAAGTGAATTGGTTGTGGTATGTACGGCGATTGTCGGCGCAGGCCTTGGTTTCTTATGGTTTAACACTTATCCGGCACAAGTTTTTATGGGCGATGTGGGTTCATTGGCGTTGGGTGGTGCACTCGGGATCATCGCTATTTTAGTACGCCAAGAGCTAGTGCTGATCATTATGGGCGGTGTATTTGTGATGGAGGCATTATCCGTGATTTTACAGGTAGGGTCATACAAACTCAGAGGTCAGCGGATCTTTAGAATGGCCCCCATTCACCATCATTACGAATTAAAAGGATGGCCTGAGCCGCGCGTGATAGTCCGTTTTTGGATTATCTCGATTATCTTGGTTTTGGCCGGTCTTGCGACGTTGAAGATTAGATAATGATGTATATTGAGCAATTACAGAAAAAGCATGTCACGGTACTGGGGCTTGGAGTCACAGGACAGGGGATTGTGCGTTTTCTGCTGTCGCACGGTATTAATCCAAAAGTGGTTGATAGTCGTCCAGTGCCTCCGGGCTCGGATTGGCTAAGTCACAACGCACCTGAATGTGAAGCGGTATTTGGCAATCTTGCTGATGCCGCTTTGGCGCAAACGGATCTGATTATCATCAGCCCGGGGATCCCGCTATTTGAACAGAGCGTTGCCGCAGCCATTGCCGAAGGCGTTGAAGTCATCGGCGATATCGAGCTATTTGCACGTCTCAATACCCGTCCAGTGATTGCCGTCACGGGCTCTAACGGTAAGTCCACCGTCGTTACGCTTGCGACAGAAGTATTGAAAGCCGCTGGCTTAAAAGTCGGACTCGGCGGCAATATTGGCACGTCTGTGTTGTCGTTGTTAGAGCAGCCGTATGATGTTTATGTACTTGAGCTGTCTAGTTTTCAGCTTGAAACCACGCATAGCTTGGCTTGTTTGTCGGCAATGATCCTCAATATTACTGAAGATCACATGGATCGCTATCCTGATTTTCAAGCTTATATTGAAGCGAAGCAGCGTATTTACCAGCATGTTGAGCATATTGTCTTTAATGCTGAAGATCATTATACCTTTGCGCAGCATGGGCAAGGCAGCAGTGTATCCCTCACTGAGGGGGATTATCACTTAATGCCCTTTGACGGTGAGCCGCATTTCGCACACAAACAAACACCACTGCTAGCGGTAAAAACGTTGGCGATGGTGGGGCGACATAATCAATTTAACGCCTTGGCTGTATTGGCGTTATTAGCGCCGATGCAATTGCCTATGCAGGCATTTGCCAGCGCGTTTGCGAGTTTCACAGGGTTACCTCATCGTTGTCAGTTGGTTGCTGATGTTGCAGGGGTTCGTTACTTCAACGATTCAAAGGCAACGAATGTTGGCTCGACGGTCGCCGCTATTGATTCTTTGGCTTCAGGCCGAAAAAATATTATTTTGATCGTGGGTGGTGATGCGAAGGGGGCAGACCTTTCACCACTCAAGACGCCACTCACTACGCATTGCAAAGCGCTATTTTGTTTCGGACAAGACGGCGCACAGTTTATGCCACTGCTGCGCAATAGCCATCAGGTTAACAATTTGGAAGAAGCCGTGTTGGCGGCAAAAACGATAGCGACCAATGGTGATATTGTGCTATTAGCACCAGCCTGTGCCAGCATAGATATGTATCCAAACTATATGGCGCGTGGGGATGAGTTCGTCCGTTTAGTGGGGGAACATGCTTGATTAACGTCGCTGATATCAAAGAGGCGCTAACGCCTCGCCAGTCCGAAAGCTTATTTGACGTACCTTTGATGTACTGCATGCTCATGCTTATTGGAGTGGGATTTGTGATGGTAACAAGTGCTTCTATGCCGGTTGCCGAGCGACTATTTGATAATCCTTTTCACTTTACTATTCGCCACGTTATCTTTTTAGTGGGCTCGTTTATTCTCTTTTGGTTTGCGACGAGTGTGCCAATGACTTGGTGGAAGCGCAGTAATCCATATTTGCTGCTTTTTGGTTTGGTACTGTTAGTGGCGGTACTCATTATTGGTCGCGAAGTAAATGGTGCAAGACGCTGGATCCCGCTAGGTCCTTTTGGTTTGCAGGTGGCGGAGGCATCTAAGCTATTTTTCTTCAGCTATATTGCCGGCTACTTGGTACGTAAACGCGATGAAGTACAAGAAAACATCAAAGGCTTCGCCAAGCCAATGATTGTGTTTGCGGTGTATGCGTTCTTAATTTTGATGCAACCAGATTTAGGTACTGTGGTGGTCATGTTTGTGACGACCGTTGGCCTGTTGTTTTTAGCCGGTGCAAGGCTTTGGCAGTTTTTTACCTTAATGCTTACCGGTGTCTCTTTGGTGGTACTGCTTATTATCATTGAGCCATATCGTATGAAGCGTGTCGTGGGCTTTTTAAATCCTTGGGAAGATCCATTTGGTGCCGGTTATCAATTGGTACAATCCCTAATGGCATACGGCCAAGGTGGCTGGTTTGGTCAAGGTCTGGGTAATAGCATACAAAAGCTACAGTATTTGCCGGAAGCACATAATGACTTTATTTTTGCTGTAATAGCGGAAGAACTGGGCTTTATTGGGGTATTTAGCATTATTATTGTACTCGGCGTATTGGTTACTCGAGCGCTCTTTATCGGGCAAAAGGCCCTTAAAGCAGGCAAAGAATACGAAGGGTATTTTGCCCTGGGCATTGGTATTTGGTTTGCCTTTCAGGCAGTCGTTAATATTGGCGCGAGCGCCGGCATTTTACCCACTAAAGGCTTAACGCTGCCGTTTGTTTCTTATGGTGGGTCGAGTCTTTGGGTGATGACAATTGCGGCAGGCATTCTACAACGTATAGATTTTGAGACAAAAATGTCGACAAGGCAGGCAACATCCCGTGGAGGTAGACGATGACAAAACGTCTTCTAGTGGTCGCGGGCGGTACAGGTGGACATATTTTTCCAGGTATTGCAGTGGCACAATTTTTACAGGCGCAGGCTTGGCAAGTGAGCTGGGTTGGCACTGCGGATAGAATGGAAGCCGATGTGGTGCCGCGTTACGGTTTTGAAATTGATTTTATTGCCATGAAAGGCGTCCGTGGTAACGGGGTCAAACGATTACTAACCGCACCATTTATGGTTTTAAAAGCGGTACTTGCAGCAAAGCGTATTTTACAACAGCGTAAACCTGATGTGGTGTTAGCCATGGGCGGTTATGTAACTGGCCCTGTAGGTGTTGCTGCGAAACTGCTTGGGATCCCTTTGGTGATCCATGAGCAAAATGCGGTTGCGGGTATGAGCAATAAGTTGCTGGCGAAAATTGCAAGTCGCGTATTGGCTGGTTTTCCCGGCGCATTCAGTGAAAAGCTCGCTCAGGTTGTGGGGAATCCGGTACGTGCAAGTGTTGCTGAGATTAGCGATAAACCCGTTTCAGTGCCGTTAAATCTATTAATTGTCGGTGGTTCATTGGGAGCAAAAGCACTGAATGAAACCGTGCCAGAAGGACTCAAGTTACTAAAGCTACAGGTGGCCAGTATCGGATTAAATATTCGCCATCAAAGCGGTAAACATAACCAAGACGATACACAACAACGATATGAAAGTGCAGGCATTAATGCTGAGGTCAGCGAGTTCATTCATGATATGGATGCCGCATACGCTTGGGCTGACTTGGTTATTTGCCGTGCTGGCGCGCTTACCGTGAGTGAGATAGCCGCAGCTGGGAAAACGGCGATTTTTGTGCCTTTCCCACATGCCGTTGACGATCACCAGACGGCTAACGCGCAATTTTTAGTGTCGGCTGGGGCAGCTTTTATATTGCAGCAAACTGCACTGACGCCAGAAACGCTAGCAACTACACTGCAGCCACTTGTTATTGAGCCGCAAAAAATTGCGACCATGGCAGCAAAAGCGAGACAATGCGGTAAGTCGGAGGCAACAGCGAAAGTTGCCCAAATTTGTACAGAATTATCGAACTAGGATATTAAATGGAAGCTTCAAGCAGAAGAGCAATGCGACGTATCAACACCATCCACTTTATCGGGATTGGTGGTGCGGGTATGGGTGGGATTGCAGAAGTGCTGGCCTTTGAAGGTTACCGAATTACAGGCTCAGATATCGCTAAAAGTACGATGACAGAGCGATTAACAAATATGGGCGCCGAGATCTTTATCGGCCACCAAGCTGAAAATGTAAAAATGGCTGATGTGGTTGTGGTATCGAGTGCCATCAACGACCAAAACCCAGAGATCCAAGCGGCGAAGGCAAACCGTACGCCAATCGTTCGTCGCGCCGAAATGCTCGCTGAGTTGATGCGCTTTCGTCACGGGATTGCGGTGGCAGGAACACATGGTAAGACCACAACGACGAGCCTGATTGCGAGTATTTTTGCGCGGGCTGAGCTGGATCCAACCTTTATTATCGGTGGCTTGCTCAATAGTGCTGGCAGTAATGCCAAAGTCGGCAGCAGTGAATATCTTATCGCAGAAGCGGACGAGAGCGATGCATCGTTTTTGCATTTGCAGCCGATGGTGTCGGTGGTAACAAATATCGAAGAAGACCACATGGATACTTACGACGGTGACTTTGAAAAAATGAAAGACACCTACATCGAGTTTATCCATAACTTACCATTTTATGGTCTAGCGGTGGTGTGTATCGATTCGCCAGTCGTGAGAGAATTATTGCCACGCTTTGCAAGGCCGACAATCACGTATGGTGAGGCTAACGATGCGGATTATCAGTTACTGGACTTCAAGCAAACACAAAGTGAATCACACTTTAAAGTCAGAACCAAAGATGGTGAGTTACTTGAAGTGAAGCTAAATATGCCAGGTAAGCACAATGCATTGAACGCGCTGGCATCTATTGCGGTTGCAAAAGATCACAATATTGAAAACGAAGCGATTTATCAGGCGCTAGCCAATTTTGAAGGTGTAGGACGTCGCTTCCAGCATTACGGCTCATTCAATAATGAAGTGGGTGAGGTGATGTTGGTTGATGATTATGGTCACCATCCGTCTGAGGTTGCGATGACGATAAAAGCAGCTAAGTCTGGTTGGCCTGATAAGCGTTTGGTTATGATTTATCAGCCACATCGCTATAGTCGAACACGCGATTTATATGAAGATTTCGTAAAAGTGCTTTGCGATGTTGATAAACTACTGCTGTTAGATGTATATAGTGCCGGTGAAGCGCCCATCGTTGGTGCGGATAGTAAAAGTTTGTGCCGTAGTCTCCGTCAACGTGGCGTTGAGCCGATCCATATCAGTGACCATGGTGAATTGGCGAAAGTGTTGGCAAGCACCATGGCAGATGGTGATTTAGTGTTGACGCAAGGGGCCGGCAATATAGGTCAAATCGTGAAGCAGCTAGCCGCAACCGGGCTATCGATAGCGCAGTTAAAACAGAGTGAATTATGAGTAGTCAGTTTGGAAAAGTAGCCGTATTACTTGGCGGTAGTTCAGCAGAGCGAGAGGTGTCGCTAAAATCCGGTAATGCAGTGTTAAATGCCTTCGTTAATCAAGGTGTAGATGCGATTGCTTTTGATCCAGCAGAACGTAATTTATGGCAACTTAAAGACCTTGGTGTGGATCGCGTATTCATTGCACTGCATGGCCGTGGCGGTGAAGATGGCACTATTCAGGGTGCGCTTGAGTTTATGGGGATACCATATACAGGAAGCGGTGTACTTGGTAGTGCGCTTGCAATGGATAAAGTCCGCTGTAAGCATCTTTTTCAGTCTGCCAAGTTAAGTACGGCACCTTATGCTGTCGTAAGCAAAGAGACGGGTTTTGATGCTAAAGCGCTGATAGCTGAATTTGGCAAAGTCATGGTAAAGCCAAGTCACGAAGGCTCGAGCATAGGTATGGCTCAGGCAGACAGCGAAGAAACCCTGACTGCGGCATTAAATAATGCCTTTACGTTTGACGATCAAGTTCTCGTTGAACAATGGATCACTGGACGCGAGTTTACCGTGTCTATGCTCGCTAAAGAGGCATTGCCTGTTATTGAAATGCGTACGCCTCGTGGTTTTTACGATTATGAAGCCAAATACCAAGTCAACAGTACTGAGTATTATTGTCCGGCGGATATTAGCGCTGCACACACTGAGCAATTACAAGTGATGGCAAAGCACGCTTTTGAATTGGTTGGTGCCACTGGTTGGGGGCGCGTTGACGCCATGCAAGATGAGCAAGGTCATTTCTATCTACTCGAGGTAAATACCGTACCTGGTATGACCGAAAAGTCGTTGGTACCGATGGCAGCAAAAGCAACGGGTGTAAGTTTTGAACAATTAGTTGTTCGCATTTTGGAGCAAACGCTTTAATATGCGAGCATTTTTGGCAGGGTTGAAGCTGATCGGTTCAAGAGTGAACTGGCCCCTTTTTTGGGGACTTAGCTTCTTCTTTGTGGTGATTTTTACATTGGTAAGAGGAACATACTGGGTAAGTGATTGGTTAGTTGCACATCATGATGCGCAAATAAAAACACTCAAAGTGCTCGGTAAACCGCATTATACCAATGAAGATGACATTGTGGCGGCAATTAAAACCGCAGATTTAAATAGTTTTTTTGAGCTTGATGTAAAAGCAGTCCACAAGGCGGTAAAGTCTTTGCCTTGGATTGCGACAGTGTCAGTCAGAAAACAATGGCCGGATACGCTGCAAGTCTATGTAGTGGAACATAAGCCGGTTGCGCATTGGAATAGCGATTCATTACTCAATGATGATGGCGAAGTATTCCAAGCGAGTAGTAACAAATTGCCGCAAGGGCTGCCTGAATTATACGGCCCTGAAGGGAGTGCTGAAGAAGCATGGCAAACATTTAAGCAGTTTAAAGCCTTGTTGGCGGTAAATCAGTTTAGGTTGGAAAGTTTAGCGCTTTCAGAACGATTTGCTTGGCAGCTATGGCTGGACAATGGGATCCGCTTAAATTTAGGGCGTGAAGACAAAGCCAAACGAGTACAACGTTTTATTGACGTGTATCCACGTATGGAACGCCCTGAAGGTAAAGTAATCGATGTCATTGATTTACGCTACGACACGGGACTGGCAGTGAGTTGGAAAGAACCTACTGAGCAGCAAGAACAACAAAATAACAAGAGTGAAGCATGACAAAGTCGGCAGAAAGAAACTTAGTGATTGGATTAGATGTTGGCACATCAAAGGTCGTCGCCACAGTTGGGGAGATCACTGTGGACAATCAACTTAGTATTGTCGGTGTCGGACGCCAAGAGTCTCACGGCATGGATAAGGGCGGGGTAAACGATTTAGACCTCGTTTCTGAGTCTATTAAACGCGCTGTAGATGAAGCAGAGCTAATGGCTGATTGCAGAATAAGCTCGGTTTATTTGGGGATCTCAGGCAAACATATTCAGTGTCAAAACGAAAGCGGCGTGGTGGCAATAAACAATGCTGAAGTTACAGACGATGATATTGCCAATGTTATTCACATTGCACGTTCTGTACCTATGTCTGCCGAACGCAAAATGCTGCACTCATTGCCGCAAGAATATAGCATCGACATGCAAGAGGGGATCAAAAACCCGCTAGGCATGAGTGGCGTAAGGATGGAAGCGAAAGCACATATCATTACGTGTTCGAATGACATGGCAAAGAATATTGAAAAGTGTGTTGAACGCTGTGGTTTACAGGTAGACCAATTAACGTTTAACGCCTTGGCGTCATGTTACTCAGTGTTGACTGAAGACGAAAAAGAGCTTGGTGTTGCGGTATTAGATATTGGTGGTGGCACCATGGATATTGCGATTTATGTGAATGGGGCGCTGCGTCATACTGCCGTAATCCCGGTTGCGGGTAATCAGGTCACGGGCGATATAGCAAAAATATTTAGAACACCTATTTCGCATGCAGAGTCTCTGAAAGTACAATATGCCTTCGCGTCGAGCCAAATGGCATCAAGCGAAGAAACCATCGAAGTACCAAGTGTTGGTGGACGTCCTGCTCGGGTAATGTCTCGTCATACTTTGTCTGAAGTGGTAGAGCCAAGATTTAGAGAACTGTTTGAGCTTGCACAAGAAGAATTACGTCGCTCAGGTTTTGAAGATCAAATTGCGGCGGGTCTTGTTATCACTGGCGGTAGTGCCAAGATGCAAGGTGCACAAGAAGTCGCAGAAGATATATTCCAAATGCCAGTAAGAATAGGGAAACCAATTGGCATTAAGGGATTAACAGATTATGTGGATGACCCTGCATATGCAACGGCGGTAGGTTTGTTACAATACGGCCGTTCACTACAATCGATGAATGCACAGAAGTCGAAAGTAGATGCAGAGGGGAGTTGGTGGAACCGTGTTACAAAATGGTTCCAAGGCGAGTTTTAATACTCAAGTCGGAGAGTGAAGATGTTTGATATTATGGAACAGCACAGCGAAGAAGCTGTCATTAAAGTCATCGGTGTCGGTGGCGGCGGCGGTAACGCCGTAGAACACATGGTAAACCAAGAAATTGAAGGTGTACGTTTTATCGTTGCGAATACTGACGCACAAGCGTTACGTCGTTCGTCTGCGGATATTACCGTACAGCTGGGGACTCAGATTACTTCAGGTCTTGGAGCTGGCGCAAACCCAGAAGTGGGCCGCAGCGCAGCAGAAGAAGATCTAGAAACCATCAAGAGCAGCCTTGAAGGCGCAGACATGGTATTTATCGCAGCCGGTATGGGCGGCGGTACAGGTACCGGTGCCGCACCTGTTGTTGCACGCGCAGCAAAAGAACTAGGTATTTTGACTGTGGCTGTAGTAACGCGCCCTTTCGATCTTGAAGGTAAAAAGCGCATGGCTGCGGCTGAGCAAGGTATTGCTGAGTTGTCAGAAATTGTAGATTCACTTATTACAATTCCAAACAACAAATTGCTTAAAGTTCTTGGTAAAGGGACTACACTGCTAGATGCCTTCGCAAAAGCAAATGACGTACTTTATGGTGCGGTACAAGGTATTGCAGAATTGATCACACGTTCAGGTCTAATCAACGTTGACTTTGCGGATGTGAGAACCGTAATGTCAGCAATGGGTACTGCAATGATGGGGACGGCTTCGGCAACAGGTCCTGATCGTGCGCAAGAAGCAGCGGAAGCCGCGATTTCTAGCCCGCTTTTAGAAGATGTTGATCTAACTGGCGCGAAAGGTATTTTGGTGAATATCACCGCAGGCATGGACATTACTATCGAAGAGTTTGAGGTCGTTGGTAACCATGTTAAAGCGTTAGCGTCAGAGAACGCGACTGTGGTAGTGGGTGCTGTTATTGACCCTGAAATGAGCGAAGAGCTAAGAGTGACCGTGGTTGCTACAGGCTTAGGTGGTGACCGTCGTCCGCAATTTGGTATTGTAGACAATGGCTTTAGACAAGCCTCAGGCTCAGATGCGGTAGGTGGAACACAAACTAGCTCACAAACGAGCATGTATGTGCCAAGCTTTACGCAACCGCAAACGTCAGCGGCAGAGCCTGAGCAGCCAGCTGAAGCGCCTGCACCACAAGTACAAGAGCAGAAGCCACAACAAGCTTCTAGTTCAGCAAGTGCAAAAGGCAACGACAGTAAAGAAAAAGGTGACTACTTCGATATTCCGGCTTTTTTACGTAAGCAGTCAGACTAAAGTTGGTATAAAAAATAAACAAAGATTGGCAGTTTGGTGGAACTATGTTATACTCCGCCGCCTATCTAGAATTTAAGTGGGCGAATATATGATTAAACAACGTACGATTGCACAAGTCGTTAAAGCCACAGGTGTAGGTTTACACAAAGGTGAAAAGGTCACGATCACTCTCCGACCAGCTGGTGTGAATACAGGTGTTGTATTTCGCCGCGTTGATCTAGACCCTGTTGTTGATTTTGAAACAACACCGGAAGCTGTGGGCGACACGCAACTGTGTACGTGTTTAACAAATAAAGACGGCGTTCGCTTGTCTACTACCGAGCATTTGATTGCCGCGGTAGCTGCGCTTGGGATTGATAACCTCATCGTAGAGCTAGACAGCGCCGAAGTGCCTATTATGGATGGCAGTGCATTGCCATTCATCTACTTAATTCAAAAAGGCGGTATTGAAGAGCAAAACGCTGCCAAGCGCTTTATTCGCATCAAAGAAAAAGTGCGTGTTGAAGATGGCGACAAGTGGGCCGAAATTGAGCCTTACGATGGTTTCCACATCGACTTTGAAATCGACTTCAATCACCCTGCGATCAACGCTAGCCGCCAACGTATTGGATTAGACATTACCGCTCAAAGCTTTACTGAAGAGATCAGTCGTGCTCGTACTTTTGGTTTTATGCGTGATATCGAATACATGCATGCAAACAACCTAGCCTTAGGTGGCAGCATGGATAATGCGGTTGTTTTAGACCAGTTTAAAGTATTAAATCCTGATGGCCTACGCTATGCGGATGAGTTTGTTAAACACAAGATCTTAGACTGTGTGGGTGATATGTTTATGGCAGGTCACAACATTTTAGGTAAGATCTCATGCTATAAATCAGGCCACGGCTTAAACAATATGTTGCTTCGTGAAATCATGGCAACTGAGTCAGCATGGGAGTGGGCAACATTCGAAGAGCCAGTCAGTATGCCAGCGCCAGGAATGGAAGCGGGTATCAATACCGCAACGGCATAAGGCTTTTAGGCTAATACAGTTTGATAAAAAATGACGCTAAGGCGTCATTTTTTTTGCGTTGTGTTTGCGTGTTTAGCGAGTCTTTCTAGTTTCGCCTTAAGCGATGGTGGAGCGGATTGCGCTAGCGCTAGCAAATGCTCGCCAGTGGCTTGGCTCATACTGCGATTGGCTTGATAGGTCGAAGATTGGGATTCCACCTTGTTGGTGAGACGCTGTTGGGCTTCTGGATTAGTGGTAATTTTAACCAATGCACAGTCATGTAACCCAACTTTTCTAAATGCACTGAGAATATCCATTTTCAAAAAATTTAGCCGAGTAGCAAGCGTTGCCGAAGCCGCTTCTATCGTCAGTGTCCCCTCTTTGTAGTGAGCGACACGGCATTTTTTACTCAAAATAGGGCCTAGCGTGTCTTCCAAACAGCTCTGCAACTGTGCCGCTTGGGCACTTTTTTGGCCATATTGATTGAGCTTATCTGACCACCCACCCATCACTTCATCAAGCGGCTTTGGATTGTAGCGATTTTTAGCCAATGACTTACTTCCCATAGGTTGAAAAATAAAAAATAACCGCCATATCGGGATAATACGGAGTCAAATTACTCCGTACTGGTAGTTTCTCAGTCTTCTAAGTATATCAGAGACAAATTTTTGAGAAATCCAAAAGTACCAACATTTGTTGTCGAAAGCGCTTAGCTCTGTACTCGAATAACTGAGTCGAGTTAGATGCTAACTAAACTTTATCACTTGCAACGGTACGCTTACGCCCAACAGTAAAGATTTCTTGCAATTGAACTTGGTATTATTTACCCAATAAGGTTTGCAGAAACAAAGAGTCTGGTATGATAGGGCATAATTTTAACTCGGCAAGATACAAAATGCTCACTCCTAAATTGGCAAAATGAAAACCGGAATTTAGGAACGCTTTTGTCGCCAACAGGACAAGCGCGACCCAGCCTTAACCACATTGGCTTAGAGAAATGGGTCAGCCAATACACAGAGTGAAACGGTTTAAACATGTTAGCAAATATTTTTACCAAAATTTTTGGTAGTCGTAATGATCGCACCATCAAAAACCTAAGAAAAACAGTCGCTTTAATCAATGCGTTAGAAGAGCAATATGGCAAATTAAGCGATGAGGAACTAAAAGCAAAAACGGCTGAATTTAAACAGCGTATTGAGCAAGGTTCAAGTCTAGATGATTTATTACCAGAGGCGTTCGCTACGGTGCGTGAAGCATCTAAGCGCGTATTTGGAATGCGTCATTTCGATGTGCAGATGATTGGTGGTATGGTGCTTCACCAAGGTCGTATTTCAGAAATGAGAACGGGTGAAGGTAAAACACTAACAGCAACATTACCTGCGTATTTAAATGCGGTTTCAGGTAAGGGTGTTCACGTTATTACCGTCAACGACTACTTAGCTAAGCGTGATGCCGAGACAAACCGTCCACTCTTTGAATTCCTAGGCCTTACTGTAGGTTGTAACGTACCAGGCATGATGCCACAGCAGAAAAAGCAAGCCTATGCAGCGGATATCACTTACGGCACCAATAACGAGTTCGGCTTTGATTACTTGCGCGATAACATGGCGTTTAGTGTTGAAGAGCGTGTACAACGTCCACTTAACTATGCGGTTGTGGATGAAGTGGATTCAATCCTAATCGATGAAGCGCGTACACCACTGATCATTTCTGGTCCTGCTGAAGATAGCTCTGAGCTTTATGCCGAAATCAATAAAATTGTGCCTGATCTTGTACAGCAAGAAAAAGAAGACGAAGAAGGCGTGGAAGGCGATGGCGATTTCACCATTGATGAAAAAGGTAAACAAGTTCACCTTACCGAGCGTGGTCAAATCAAAGTTGAAGAGTTACTGACTGAGCGTGGTTTGATTGAAGAAGGTGATTCGCTTTACTCAGCAGGTAATATTTCATTACTTAGCCATGTTTACGCAGCACTTCGTGCTCACAAGTTATATCAAAAAGACGTTGATTACGTTGTAAAAGATAACGAAGTTATCATCGTTGACGAGCACACTGGCCGTACGATGGAAGGTCGTCGTTGGTCTGAGGGTCTTCACCAAGCTGTTGAAGCGAAAGAAGGGGTTCGTATTCAAAACGAAAACCAAACCTTGGCTTCAATCACATTCCAGAATTACTTCCGTTTGTACAACAAGCTTGCAGGTATGACAGGTACTGCGGATACTGAAGCGTTCGAATTCCAGTCAATCTATGGCCTAGATACGGTAGTTATCCCAACCAATAAACCTATGGTGCGTGATGACCGTGCAGATCTTGTATATTTGACGCAAGAAGAGAAATTTGAAGCCATTCTTGAAGACATTCGTTCTTGCCAAGAACGTGGTCAGCCTGTATTGGTGGGTACGGTATCTATCGAAAGTTCTGAGTATCTTTCTCACTTCCTTCGCAAAGAAAAAATTGACCATAACGTACTGAATGCGAAATTCCACGCGCAAGAAGCAGATATTATCGCGGACGCGGGTCTACCGGGCAAGGTAACGATTGCGACGAATATGGCTGGTCGTGGTACGGATATCGTACTGGGTGGCAGCTGGCAGTCGGATGTTGAAAAATTAGAAAACCCGTCGGAAGAGCAAGTAGCAGAAATTAAAGCCGCTTGGAAAGCGCGTCATGATGCAGTACTGGCTTCTGGTGGTTTACATATTATTGGTACTGAGCGTCATGAATCGCGTCGTATCGACAACCAGCTACGTGGTCGTGCAGGTCGTCAAGGTGATGCTGGTTCAAGCCGCTTCTACCTATCGATGGATGATGCATTGATGCGTATCTTCGCAGGTGAGCGTATGACTAACATGATGCGTAAACTAGGTATGCAACGTGGTGAAGCCATTGAACACCCATGGGTTAACCGTGCAATTGAAAACGCCCAGCGTAAAGTGGAAGCGCGTAACTTTGATATTCGTAAACAATTACTTGAATACGATGACGTTGCGAACGATCAACGTAAAGTGGTTTACGAACAACGTAACGAGCTACTTGAAGAAGGCGATATCTCAGAGACGATCACGGCTATTCGTGAAGATGTATTGAATGCGACAATTGATCAGTATATTCCACCGCAAAGTCTGGCGGAAATGTGGGACATCCCAGCACTTGAAGAACGCTTGAAAAATGACTTCCATGTTGAGCTTCCGATTGCTAAATGGCTTGAAGAAGACAGCAAGCTATATGAAGAAATGCTACGCGATCGTATCGTAGAGGACGTGGATAAGGCGTACAAGCAAAAAGAAGAGATGGTAGGCTCAGATGTGCTACGTCACTTCGAAAAAGCGGTTATGTTACAAAGCCTAGATCAGCATTGGAAAGATCACTTAGCGGCAATGGATCATCTTCGCCAAGGTATTCATTTACGTGGTTATGCGCAGAAGAATCCGAAACAAGAATATAAGCGTGAGTCGTTTGAGTTATTCTCACAAATGCTTGAAAACTTGAAGATTGACGTTGTTGGCGTACTAAGTAAAGTTCAGGTTCGTGCTGAGGAAGATGTTGAGAAAGTTGAGGAACAACATCGCAAGAGTGAGCAAGCTCCGCGTGAATATCAACACGAAGAAGTTGAGCGCGTGGGCGGTGAAACGCCTGAGGGGGCGGTTGTTGCTGAGCGCACAGAGCCAAAAGTTGGTCGCAATGAGCCATGTCCTTGCCAATCAGGTAAGAAGTTTAAGCAGTGTTGTGGCAAACTAAAATAACAGGCCCTAAATCTAAATTGGTATAAAAAGCGACGCTAAGTCGCTTTTTTTATGGAGGAAGTGATGCAAAAAAAACGTGTGGAAGTCGCTGTTGGTGTTATTGAAAAGGCGCAGCAAATCTTTGTATGTTTAAGAGGTGAAGATCAACACCAAGGTGGGCTTTGGGAGTTCCCAGGCGGGAAAATGGAAGCGGGTGAAGATGTCTTTTCGGCATTGAAACGTGAGCTGCAAGAAGAAGTTGGCATTGAGATCTATAACTCATCTGAGCTAATGCGTATTGAGCATGACTATGCTGATAAAGCCGTATGCTTATACATTCATCATGTTGAGGATTTTTCCGGTGAAGCTCATGGTGCAGAAGGGCAGCCTTCTAAATGGGTTGCAGTTGAGCAGTTGCATGAACTCGGGTTTCCTGAAGCCAACAAAGCCATTGTGGAATTATTACAAGCGCGCCAAAATTAGTGACAAACTTTGTTACTAAATTCAGCACTCTGAGTCATAGTCATTCACTATGTGCATAGGTAGACTAGTGAATGACCGCTTACGTGTAAATAAACATCAGCCAACGATTCTCGTTACTCTGAGATTTGATAGGAAACACAGCTAGAAGGAATTCTTTTCAAGCCACGAAGGTTATGTCTATATTACATTCATCTATATGCAATTGACCTGCTTGATTATTTAACCTGAGGTTTGGATAAGTAATTTGAGCATTATTTTATCTAGATGAATGGAATTCGACGTTTACAAGCGAAACTCTATCAGGGGAATAAAATGAAGAAATTATCACTGACCGCTGCGAGTGTTGCACTTGCATTGGGATTGATTGGTTGTAGTGAACAACCGCAAACACAACAACAGCCAGCGGAACAAGCCGAAGTACAAAAGGCAGTTTTGAATTCTGGTATCGAATTAGAAAATATTGATAAATCAGTGCGCCCACAAGATGACTTCTATTTTCATGTGAATGGTCATTGGTTAGAAAAAACAAAAATCCCTGCAGATAAGTCAAATTATGGCTCTTTCTCGCAGCTTTATGATGAGTCGCAAAAAGCACTGCGTAAAGTACTGGAAGATGCTGCAAATAACGCATCTGCAAAAGCGGGTAGCGATGAGCAGAAGCTAGGTGCGTTTTATCAAAGCTATATGGATGAAGGGGCGAGAAACGAGCTGGGCTTAAACCCAGTTAAGCCTTATCTGAAAGAAATTCAAGACTTGAAGAGTAAGTCGGAGCTACCAGCTATCTTTGCTAAAATGCGTTTAACGGGGGCAAGTACACCGTTTGGTTGGTACGTTAATAATGATGCCAAAAATTCAAGCGAAAATGCACTTTATATGTTCCAGTCAGGGCTTGGTTTACCAGATCGCGATTACTATCTGAAAGATGACGAAAAATTCAGTAAGATCCGTGAACAGTACCAGCTTTACATTGAACAGTTGTTGGCTAAGGCTGGTCATAAAAATCCAGGCCAAGCTGCACTGAATATTGTTGCGTTAGAGAAGCAAATTGCTGAGGTGCAATGGACACGTGTTGAAAGCCGCGACGCGACTAAAACCTATAACAAGCTAAGCAATGATGCGTTTAATCAATTAATGCCAGACTTTGATACGTCAGCATTTCTAACTGCGCTTGGTATCAAAGCTGATTCACTTATTGTAAGCCAACCTAGTTTCTTTGAAGGGCTATCAAAAATCATTGCTGATTCAAAGCTAGAAGCTTGGCAAGACTATTTAACATTCCACTTTACCAATGACTACGCTGAGTTACTAAGTAAAGATGTAGTTGACCTTAAGTTTGGGTTCTTTGGTAAAACATTGACGGGTGTAGAGGAACAAGCGCCAACGTGGAAAAAAGCGGTGGATGCAAGTAATTCTGTGTTAGGTGAAATGTTAGGCAAGATTTACGTAAAGTCTTATTTCCCACCAGAAGCGAAAGCACGGATGGAAGAGTTGGTTGCTAACCTTATTAAAGGTTTTGATCAAGCAATTGACGGCCTAGAGTGGATGAGTGCTGAAACAAAAGTAGCAGCAAAAGACAAGCTCAATAAGTTTACGCCAAAGATTGGCTATCCTGATAAATGGAAAGATTACTCAGCACTTGAAGTAAGCTCTGATGATCTAGTCGGTAACTATGTACGCTATAGCCAATTTGCTAATCAGGAAATGATCGATAAATTAGGCAAGCCTGTGGACCGTAGCGAGTGGTTGATGACACCACAAACGGTGAACGCGTACTATAACCCAGTGAATAACGAGATTGTATTCCCTGCTGCGATTTTACAGCCACCATTCTTTAACCTAGAAGCGGATGATGCAGTAAACTACGGTGCAATCGGTGCGGTTATCGGTCACGAATTAGGTCACGGCTTTGACGACCAAGGTGCGAAGTACGATGGTGATGGTAACCTACGTAATTGGTGGAGTGAGTCTGACCTTTCACAATTCGAAGCGCGTAGCCAAAAGCTGGTTGAGCAGTTTAATGGTTTTAAACCATTTGAAGACGCTGGTGTTAATGGTCAACTGACACTGGGTGAAAATATTGGTGATCTAGGCGGATTAACTGTCGCTTATAAAGCGTACCAAATTTCACTAGGCGATCAAAAAGCGCCGGTTATTGACGGTTACACAGGAGAGCAGCGCTTCTTTATGGGCTGGTCACAAATTTGGCGTCGCAAATACCGCGATGAAGAGCTGCGTAATCGTCTGATGACAGATCCGCATTCACCAAGTCATTATCGAGTGATTGGTGTGCTGCCGAATATGCCTGAATTCTATAAGGCATTTGATGTGAAAGAAGGCGATAAGATGTATCTTAAACCAGAAGACAGAGTGAAAATCTGGTAATTTCACATTATGAATTCGTGGCGGTTTTATTGTGTTCTTTCAGTAAATCCGCCGCTTTTACAACATCCAATTACAATTCTCTGAACTTCTCACAAAATATCACACTCAATTCAGCACTTTCTACAAGCACTCGCTATTTCCAGGTCAAGTTCATCGCTATTTGATGGTATTTACAGCCAAATCAGAGTAGCTTCATTTTGTCTAACACAAGGATATGAAAAAATAATGATAGCGCTGTCATTTTAACTTTTATATGATGTTTAGGAACAATAAGTGATTAAATGATGTTCATTTTGAATTGAACATGAAGACTGGGAGCAAAAGATGAGAATAAAAACGACTTTGCTTGGGGCGATAATTGCTGGGTGCTCGTTCTATACACACGCATCATTTACGCAGCAGCAGTTAGCGCAATTTGCAAGTGACACGCATTTTGAATTTGCGGTAGAAAATAACTTCAGTAATGGTGCTGGGGGCTTTAGCGGTGCTATTACACTGACTAACAATTCAAAAGTTGATCTACCAAAAGGACAAAGCGATTGGCAAATCTACTTGCACTCAGTTCGTCATATTTCAACAGAAACAGCTGAAGGTTTACGCTTTGAGCATATTAATGGCGACCTTCATCGTATAACTCCTACCGATTCGTTTGCTGGCTTAAAAGCGGGTGAAAAGCTCAAGTTAGCTTTTGATGGTTCGGCTTGGGTTGCTGCATACAGTGATTTTATGCCGCGTGCCTTTATTGTGTCAGGTAAAAATAAGCCGGTCATTTTTGCAAATACTGATACAGAAGACATGACACAGTTCGTTGCGCCATTTGAGCGTGAGAACCAGCTGAAAAGATACAATACACCTACCGATTACACGCAGATAGCGAATGCAGCGCTGCGTTTTGAACGTAATCAAAGCAATATTTCGGTCTCAAAAGAAGATGCGCTAAGACGTATCATTCCAAAGCCTGAGCATATCGACTTTAATCGTGGCGAAATCACCCTTAACAAAAACTGGCAGATCCGCTTTGCCGGACGTTTGAAGTCAGAAGTCGCCGTTTTTCAAGAAGACTTATCAGAGTATGGTCTGGATTTAAAAGCGGAAGCTAATCACGTGCCTGAAGGGAATATCCCGACGATCCGCCTTAAAGTTGCGAGAAGTCTAGGGCGCGATTATGACTACAACCAAGCCGGATCATATACATTAGATATTGATGATGATGTGATTGAAATCACGGGTATTGATAACGCAGGTGTGTTTTACGGTATTCAAAGTTTGCTTGCACTATTTCCAGCCAATAGTAAAAATGAAATTACCTTGTCTCACGTAGAGATCAAAGACTCTCCGCGCTTTAGCTGGCGTGGTATGCATTACGACAATGCCCGCAACTATCATGGTAAAGATGCGTTATTTAAATTAATTGAACAGATGGCGCGTTATAAATTAAATAAGTTCCACTGGCACTTTTCAGATGATGAAGGTTGGCGCTTGGAGATCCCAGGACTGCCAGAGTTAACAGAAGTCGGCGCATTCCGTTGTTTTGATTTACAAGAGCGTGAGTGCTTACTGACTCAACTGGGCACCGGTCCTTTCAAAACGGGAAGTGGAAATGGTTACCTTTCTCGCGAAGACTTTGTCGAGTTACTTAAATTTGCCACTGCGCGTCATATCGAGATCATTCCAGAAATCGAAAGCCCTGGGCATGCTCGTGCTGCGATTAAGTCCATGGAAGCGCGTTATCACAAATTGATGGAAGCAGGTAAAGCGCAAGAGGCCAAAGCCTATCTTCTGAACGACATTGATGACACTTCAAAGTATCTAACCGTGCAACTCTATACTGATAACTCTATTAATGTATGCTTGGACTCAAGCTATGCCTTTATGGAGAAGGTGGTATATGAGCTGCAGGAAATGTATCGCGATGCTGGCACTATGCTAACCACAGTCCATTTTGGTGGCGATGAGGTTGGAAAGGGATCATGGACTGAATCACCAGCATGTAATGATCTATTTGCGGTCGCCGACAACGGAGTGGCTGGACCCAATGATTTAAAACCATACTTTACTCAAAAAGTTGCAAAGTTGCTTGCTAAGCGTGGGATCACCCCTGCCGCTTGGGAAGATGGTTTAATGTATAACACCACGACGACCTTTAAACGTGATGAATTTCCAAATCCACAGTTTTTGGTAAATACTTGGGATAACATTTGGGAGTGGGGTGTTGCAGACAGAGCTCACCGTTTTGCAAACAACAATTACCAAGTTATTTTGTCTCACGGTACACATTTGTACTTTGATCACCCTTATGAAGCACACCCTGAAGAGCGCGGCTATTATTGGGCAACTCGTTACACAGATACGAAAAAAACATTTTCGTATATGCCAGATAATATTTATGCAAATGCGGACTTCACGCGAAACCGTGAGCCTATCGTGAATCTAGAAGCCTTAGTTGGTCGAGAGTTACCTGCGCTTAAAAGACCGCAAAATATCCTTGGTATGCAAGGGCAAATATGGAGTGAGACCATTCGCTCGGAAGACCAAGTGTTACGATTAATTTTCCCTCGTTTGCTTTCGCTCGCGGAACGCGCTTGGCATAAAGCGGATTGGGAAGGGCGTCGTATTAACCAAAAAGAGTTAAATAAGGACTTCTCAACCTTTGCTGCAGCCTTGTCTTTAAAAGAAATTGCAAAGTTGCAAAACGATGGCATTAAGCCAAACCTTCCGGTTCCTGGTGCCAAAGTGGTGTTGGGTAAACTTGAAGCGAATAGTGCTTTCCCTTATCTTGCAATTGAAGTGAGCTTAGACAATGGTGAATCTTGGCAGCCTTATACTGATCAGATGAGTGTCTCAGATGAAAGTAAGGTATTGTTGAGAACGCGAGCCGGAGAAAAAAATACGAGCCGTGTCACAGGGTTGAAATAAACCCTCGTATTCAGTTTATCGCAAAAAAGGGCAATGGCCCTTTTTTGGTGATAATTTTGCTCAAATTCTAACTGGTAATGAAATAGATTTTAACGTAAAGTTAAATGTCAGCGCTGTCATTTTTCTGGATCTATGCCAAATTGAGCACATAAAGCGCAAAAATAATAATCCAAATTAACTTTGTACATTGCTGAGTTTGCTTCAAAACTGCAATGTACCCCTAGCAACAAGAAGAGTTTTATGGAAGCGACAGTGGATAAAGAACAACTCGCCAAACAAAGCGTCTGGCTACCTATGACACTCGCAGGGTCAATGTTTTTCATATTGGGCTGCATTACTTGGTTAAATGGGGCTATTACGCCATTCTTACAACAGATGTTGGAGCTATCACCGCTCCAAGCTTCATTTATCATTTCTTCTTTCTATATTGCAGTGACGATCGCAGGTATCCCATCAGCGATGCTGATCAAAAAAGTCGGTTACAAAAATGGTATGGCTATCGGTTGCGCGATTATGGCTTTATCTGCATTGATGTATATTCCTGCTGCAAAAATGCAAATGATCGAAATCTTCCTATTTGCTCAGTTAATGATAGGTGTTGGTCAAACTGTGTTGCAAACCGCTGTAAATCCATATGTGGTAAAAATGGGTTCTGAAGAATCAGCGGCTGTACGCGTATGTATTATGGGTTTACTCAATAAGTCTGCGGGTGTAATCGTACCTATCGTATTTGCAGCTGTTGTGGTCAGCGGCGTAGTAAATGAAGGTGAAGCACTGTCACAAGTTCAAAAGGACGCGATGGCAAACAGCTTGATTGCCCCATATATGAGTATCGCAGGTTTAATCTTCTTATTTGCTTTATTTGCAAAAGTATCACCACTTCCAGATCTCGTATTTGAAGAAGAAGCTTCAACAGGTAAGGGTGAAGTAAAAGAAGCGCTTAGTCACCCTCACTTAGCGCTAGGCGTTATTGGTATTGCGTTATATGTTGCAGTTGAAGTTATTGCCGCCGATACGATTGGTTCATATGCATTACAGTTAGGGATCGCTGATTACTCTGTGATGACGTCATATACCATGGGCTGTATGTTAATCGGTTATGCGATCGGGATCGCGACTATTCCACGCTTTATGTCACAGCAAACTGCGCTCGTGATGTCAGCTATTGCAGGTATAATCACCGTTTTTGCTGTTGTTTTAGGCAGTAATGAGTCATACTTCCTATCGAATATACTATTGGTACCTTTTGGTGGACCTCACTTACCAGATCCGCTATTGTGTATTGCGTTGTTGGGTTTTGCTAATGCCATGGTATGGCCTGCAATTTGGCCTTTAGCACTTGATGGCTTAGGGCGCTTAACAGGCACTGCATCAGGCCTACTTATTATGGGTATTGCCGGTGGTGCACTTGGACCATTGCTTATCGGTTTAGGCAACGTTGCTGGACTAGGTGCTCAAGGTGCGTACAGTTTAATGCTACCTAGCTACTTATTCATTCTCTTCTATGCATTGAAGGGTCATAAAATGAGAAGCTGGAAGTAATACAGAATTTCTATGTATGTAGAAATAATCCCGTGTGTGATGCCACCTGAATAAGGTGGCATTTTTTATGCCTAAATCACTCCCTTATCTGCAAAACCGGCTTAATGCTGAGATCTTATTCGCGATATAAAATCGCTGCTACGCAGATGTCTGGTGCTTGTTGCTTGGTGTTGGTCGTGTAGGAGCTACTTTATGTAGCGAGGGTTTTATTCTTAAGTCGCGATATAAAACCACTGCTACGCAGATGTTTGGTGCTTATTGTGTGGTGTTGGTCGTGTAGGAGCTGCTTTATGCAGCGAGGGTTTCATTCCTAGTCGCGATATAAAACCACTGCTACGCAGATGTTTGGCGCTTGTTGTTTGGTGCTTATTGTGTGGTGTTGGTCGTGTAGGAGCTGCTTTATGCAGCGAGGGTTTTATTCTCAGTCGCGATATAAAATCGATGCTACTCAGATATTCGGTGCTTGTTGTTTAGTGTTGGCAGTGTAGAAGCTACTTTATGTAGAGAGGGTTTAATTCTTAGTCGCGATATAAAATCGCCGCTACGCAGATGTCTGGTGCTTGTTGCTTGGTGTTGGTCGTGTAGGAGCTGCTTTATGCAGCGAGGGTTTCATTCCTAGTCGCGATATAAAACCACTGCTACGCAGATGTTTGGCGCTTGTTGTTTGGTGCTTATTGTGTGGTGTTGGTCGTGTAGGAGCTGCTTTATGCAGCGAGGGTTTTATTCTCAGTCGCGATATAAAATCGCTGCTACGCAGATGTCTGGTGCTTGTTGTTTGGTGTTGGTCGTGTAGGAGCTGCTTTATGCAGCGAGGTTTTCATTCTTAAATCGCGATATAAAACCATTGCTATGCAGATATCTGGTGCTTGCTGTTTAGTGTGTAGGGGTGCAATGTGCGTAAAAATAAAAAATGTGGAATACATTTATAGAAAGAGTGGGGCGACTGATGGGACTTGAACCCACGACAACCGGAATCACAATCCAGGGCTCTACCAACTGAGCTACAGCCGCCACAAAAGACTTGAACACCTTGTCTGGTGTGGCGCGCATAATACATAAGTTTTTTCCAAATGCAAAGGGAAATATCGAAAAAACTTAATAAAAGTTTTTTTTCGGAGATTATTTCCGCATACAGCAAATATTCATATATCCTATGTATGATCCAGCCGATCTAATGATAAATAACTGCTTAATATAAAAAGGGGGATGAGTATGGAAGCTGTTTGGAAATGGGTTAATGAGAACTCAGATTTAATCTTACACTATGTGCTTCAAGGCGTTATAGCACTAATAATTTTCTTCGTTGGCTTAAAACTAGCTAAGCTCAGTGCTGATCTCACCGAAAAAGCATTTGGTAAACGCAAAGTAGATAAAGCGGTAGGCTCATTCGTTGCCAATATTGCTTATGCGATTGTGTTTGCCGCGACACTGCTTATGGCATTATCTCAGGTTGGTATCGAAACCACCTCATTCATTGCTATTCTAGGTGCCGCAGGTTTGGCTGTTGGTCTTGCGCTGCAAGGTTCACTTTCTAATTTTGCATCTGGCGTACTTATTATTATGCTACGTCCATTCAAGTCAGGTGACTATATTGAAGCTGGCGGTAGAGCGGGTAGCGTACAAAAGATAGAAATCTTCTCTACTGAGCTACGCACTCCTGATAACAAAGTGATTGTAATGCCAAACTCTTCGATTATGTCTGGTGCAATCGTTAACTACTCGCGTGAAAAAACACGTCGTATTGACCTTGTTATTGGTGTTGGTTATGACGCAGATCTAAGAGAAGCAAAAGCAGTATTAAAGTCTGTACTAGACAATGAACCAAGAATTCTTAAAGAACCAGCATACAATGTTGCGGTACTAGAGCTTGCGGATTCAAGTGTTAACTTTGTCGTTCGCCCTTGGGTTAAAACAGAAGAATACTGGCCAACGTATTTCACTCTTGTGGAAAATATTAAAATTGCGCTAGACGAAGCCGATATCACCATTCCATTCCCGCAAATGGATGTTCACCTACACAAAGATCAGTAAAAGGTTAGTTAGAAATGAAATTAAAGGTTTTAACCTGTTGTATTCTTGTTGCAGCAAGCGCTAATGCAGCGGCAGAAAGCAAAGCTAAGAAGCCAAAGAAAGTTTGGGATGTAACCAGTGAAGTGGGTGCGATTATCACCAGTGGTAACACAGAAACAACAACCCTAAAAGGTGGGATCAAAGCTAAGCACAACCTAACTAACTGGAATAACGAGTACAAGTTAGACGGCTTCTACAAAGAAGACACGCGTGAAAACGATGCGGGTGTAGATGTTACATCTCGTACTAACGAAAAATACTCAGCATCAGTTCAAGGTAACTACAAGTTAAATGAAGATAACAGCCATTTATTCGTGTTTGGCTCTTATGTTTCAGACTACTTTGGTGCTTACCGCAGTGAAGCTGTTATTTCAGTGGGTTACGGTCAACGTTTATTCGAAAACGACGACATGTATCTTAACGCTGAAATTGGTCCCGGTGTAAAACGTTTTGAGCACCAAGACGATAGCACTGAACTTGACGATGACGGAGAATTACTTGCTGGTACTTCTGAAAGCGAGTTCATCGGTGTTGGTAAACTAGATTACCAATGGCAGATCTCAGAAAACGCACGCTTTACGCAGCTTATCGCGATTGAATATGGTGATACCAACACCAAGACAACCTCTGAAACAGCATTGTTGACTAAAATCAACGGCTCTCTACAGATGAAAGTGGCATACAACATCATCCACAACTCAGACGTAGCAGACGATAAAGAAAATACAGATACAGAAACCTCACTTACTTTGGTTTACAGTTTCTAACAAGTATCTTGTCAAAGGGCACCTCAGTGCCCTTTTAATTCTTCCAAACTTCGGTAGAATGCCTGAAGTTTAACAAAAATCCACAATGGAAGAGATTTACGTGAAGTTCCTCAGACTACTACTCCTCTCAATGCTTTTTTTGATCTCACATCAAACAATAGCGGTAACACCCAGTAAACAGCAAATAGAGCAGTTTAAAAAGCTCCCCAAAGCACAACAAGAAGCCTTAGCAAAACGTTATGGTTTCGATGTAAGTGCGTTAGATAACAACAAAAAAGGTGATAAAAAGAACGAAGAGAAGGAATCTTCGATTTTACCACGTGACAAAAAGGGGTTACTGGAAGAGGAAGAAGAAGAGGATAAATTCAAACCAAAGTTAGAAGAGCTTAAGCCTTTTGGTTATGAACTCTTTGCTGGTGAGCCTACGACTTTTATTCCTTCTGAGTTGGCTGCTATTCCTGATACTTACTTGCTTGGGATTGGAGATACAGTAAAAATCAACCTGTATGGTAAAACCAATGAAGAGCACGAAGTACAAATCGATCGTGAAGGACGTCTCGCAATTCCTAACCTAAGCCCAATTCATGTAATTGGCTTATCATTTAAGGAATTGAAAGCACTGATCTCGAAAAAAATCTCTGAGGAAATGATCGGTGTTCAAGCTTTCGTCTCGATGGGTGAGCTTAACCCTATGCGTATTATGGTAGTGGGTGAAGCCTATAAGCCTGGTAGCTATACAGTGTCTCCTCTCGCCACTGTCACACACGCTCTGTTTGTTTCTGGTGGAGTGAGTGATAATGGTTCGCTGAGAAAAATCCAAGTCAAAAGGGCTGGTAAGCTAGTTACTACCTTCGATCTCTATGACTTATTGCTATTTGGTGATAGCTCTGATGATGTGGTTTTAAAGCCTGGCGATGTTGTTTTTATTCCGCCAGCGGCTAAGAAAATAAAAGTAAAAGGTGAAGTTAACCGCCAAGCTATCTTTGAGCTTAAAGAATCTGACTCGCTTGAGAGTGTGATGGCTATGTCAGGAGGCTTCAAAGCCAATGCAAATAAATCGAAAGTGGTTGTCTCACGCTACAACGGTGATGGAAGGCGCATCACCCTAAACTACAACTTTACTGAAAACACAAGCTACAAACCACAAAACGGTGATGAAATTTCGGTCAACGCGGCTTCAACTCGTTTCCAAAATACCGTTACTGTAGTTGGTGCGGTAACCAGCCCAGGTCATTATGAATGGCATCAGGGTAAGACACTCAAAGATATCTTCAGTGCGCCACGTGAAGACTTGCTATCCATTGCAGATTTTGGCTACTCATTGATTATTCGTGAAGTTAACTTTGAAGGCGACATCGCTATCCATCAGTTTTCTTTACAAGATATTTTTAACGGTAAAGCGGGAGATATAGAGCTCGAGTCTAACGATACAATCGTCGTATTTAGCCGTTATCAGCTTAAAGAAGAAGAAGAACAGTTATTAGAAGACCTCGCGTATAACAAAGAGCAACTGAAACTACGCGAAAACGTGAAATTATGGGAGCAATTTGAGCGTGATGAGTTCTTAAAATATATTGGTTTGAAAGAAGATGAACTATTTGAGCTTGAGGAAGAAGTTAAATTAATCACAAGTATTGATGCACTTTTTCAAAAGCCTGAAGAAGTAGAAGAAGAAGACTATGCGGTATTTAGTCGTCAAAAGCTACTTGCGCCAATTGTTGCTAAGCTACAGAGACAGGCAACACCTAGCGAACCTGCAAAATTGTTTGCGGTAAACGGTCAAGTAAAGTTTCCTGGTGTTTATCCATTATCTGAAAATGCAGATTTCCAAAAGGCGGTGCAAGCTGGCGGTGGATTTCTAGAAGCTGCGTATCTCGAGCAGGTTGAGCTAACTCGAGTTGTTTATAATGATGGTAAACAGGTAGAACATATCCAGCTCAACGGGTTGAACGAGTTGGCTAATCCAACTCAAATACTGACGAGCAAAGATACTGTTAACATTTTCCCAAGACCTAATTGGCAAGAAAGACTACAAGTAAAGGTTGTTGGCGAGGTTAAGTTCCCTGGGACGTACACCATTAAGCGTGGTGAGACACTTGATAGCCTACTAGAAAGAGTTGGTGGCTTTAATCAATTTGCACATAAAGAAGCGGCAATTTTTACGCGTGAATCTATCAAGCGTAAAGAAACTTCTCAAATTCAACGCCTGACTCAAGAGTTAAGACGCGATATCATTACTAATACTTTCCAAAAAAGTGCCACTGCAAATACTTCTATGCCATATGAAGATATGGATCAAATATTAAAAGATTTATCGAAGGTTGAGGCGTTAGGACGTTTAGTTATTGATCTTGATAAACGTTCGACCCAATCTTTGCAGTTAGAAGATGGTGATGCGTTATATATCCCAGCGATGCAAGACTCTGTTAGTGTCATTGGTGAGGTTAATCTGGCTGCAACGCACTTATTCGATTCATCCAAGTCTGTTGATGACTACATTAAAGCTAGCGGTGGATTAAAGCAAAAAGCGGATGATGAGCGTATTTATATCATAAAAGCCAATGGTTCAGTTGAATTACCAAGTTCAGGATCATGGTTTGCAGTCAGCAGCCATGGAGGCCAACTAGCGCCGGGCGACACGATCGTTGTACCTCTAGACGCTCAACATATTGATAGCTTGACACTGTGGAGTACAGCGACACAGATTATTTATCAGCTTGGCTTAGCTGCGGCTTCAATTGCAACGCTTAACAAATAATGGATAACAATAAACAGATGACTGAAGCTGATATCATTAAAAAAAATGAAGTTGATTTGACTGAAATTTTGTCAGTGCTTTGGAGGGGAAAGTGGCTAATTATATTAATCACTGCTGTATTTGCTGTATCCAGTGTGTTTTTTGCACTTTCTCTACCGAATACTTATAAAGCGACAGTATTACTTTCACCTGTTGAAGATACTCAAGGCGGCATGCTCTCAAATTTGAAATCGGAGTTTGGCGGCTTAGCTGCAATGGCAGGGGTGAATTTGGGGGGAAGAAAAGGTGATAAATCTGCTCTTGCGCTTCAAGTAATGCAAAGCCGCTCGTTTTTAAATAACTTTGTTGAAAAATATGAGTTAAAGCCAAAACTACTAGCTACTGAAGGCTGGGATCTGGGTAGTAATCAGCTGATATACAATGGTAAAGTTTATGATAAAGAAGCTGGTACTTGGCTCAGAGATGTTGCAGCACCTTTTAAGCCCGAGCCAGGCATTCAAGAAGTATATGAACATATCAGAGCAAAAAACTTAGCTGTGATTGAAGAAAAGGAAAAGGGACTAATTACTATTGCAATGACTCATTATTCCCCCTACTTAGCGAAGGAAATGGTTGAAAACATCGTTGTGGAAATTAACGATTACATGAAAGCTGAGGCAGTAACAGAGTCCAATGTAAAAATAGAGTATTTAAAAAAAGCATTAGCGGAAACATCGGTTGCAGATATGCAGAAGATATTTTACCAGCTGATCGAGCAACAAGAGCAGGCAAAGATGCTAGCGCAAACACAGTCACAATATGTGTTTAAGACAATTGATCCTGCCATTCTACCGATCCAAAAAGCTGGACCAAAGCGTGCATTGATTTGCCTTGCTATTACTTTCTTAGGCAGCGTACTTGCGTTTGTTCTGTTATTATTCAGACATTTTGTGCTCAGAAAGTAATTTTTGGGTAGGGTAGAGAGTTGTTATTTAGTGTTATTGGCAATTTAGTTTAAATTTAATTTCTATTACAATGGCGCGTTAATTAGATAATGATGGAAGCATGTGGATCTTTATGGTCATTTTCTTTGCATTTTTAGCATCGTACTGTTCAATTTTTATGATTAAGCCTGTCGCTGAGCGTTTTGGCTTAGTTGACGTACCCTGCAGCCGAAAAAAGCATGTGGGTGCTATTCCGCTTATCGGTGGTGTATCGATTTTTGTGGCAGTGTTGGCTTCAATCATTGTGTTTTTGCCACTTGAGAAAAAGCTGATAGTTTACTTAATTTGTGCTGCTGCTATCGTCCTTCTTGGGGTAATTGATGATTATCGCCAATTAGGAGTCAAGATCCGTTTAGGTGTTCAGGCGTTAGTTGCACTCATTATGATGTGGGGCTCCGACGCGTATATTCATAACTTGGGCAATTTGTTTGGGTTTGGCTCTATTGACTTAGGGTTGTTGGGTATCCCTTTTACAGTCATTGCTGTTATTGCTGCTATAAATGCTTTTAACATGATTGATGGTATAGACGGCCTAGCTGGTGCCATGAGTATTACAACGTTTGCAGCCATTTTAATACTAATGGGGGTTAATGGTGGGCAGTTGTCGGTTTTACCGTTAATCATTATTGCAACCATAGTTCCTTATCTCGCTTTCAACCTAGGCGTATTGGGTCACCGAAATAAGAAAATATTTATGGGTGATGCGGGCTCTATGTTCATTGGGCTGAGCGTCATTTGGTTGTTAATGATAGCTACTCAATCAGAAGTAGATAACGCTTTCAGTCCAGTTACTGCGCTTTGGATAATTGCTATTCCACTGATGGATATGATGGCAATTATCATTAGGCGTGTTAAAAAAGGCCATTCTCCATTCAAAGCAGACAGAGATCATTTACATCATGTCTTCATGCGTATAGGTTTTAGCTCCAGAAAGGCCTTAATTACGATATCAATGTTGGCTGTATTTCTTGCGTCGATAGGGATTGTTGGAGAGTTGATAGGTATTCCCCATTGGTTTATGTTAGTCTTATTTATCGGTATTTTTGTTGCCTATTCTGCTTGTATTCAACACGCATGGAAGGTAGCACGGTTTTTAAGAAAGCACGTCTTTATCAAAAAAATTAAAGAGTAGTTCAATGAAAAACAATATGAAGGCAAAGAATAAACATAACGGCTTCACCATGATGGAGTTGTTAATTGTGATCGTAATTTTAGGCTTGCTAGCTTCATTAGTGGCACCAAAATTTTTCAACAAGCTTGGAAGCGCCTCTCGAGATATCGCTGCGGCACAGATGAATGCATTTGAAACTGCACTTGATACTTACCGCCTTGATATTGGTACATACCCACAAAGCTTAAACGAGCTAAGAGAGAGTGACAATCCAAGGTGGGATGGACCTTATTTACCAAAAAACATCCCTTTGGATCCATGGGGTAATAGTTATAATTATTCTCAACCAGGAAATAATGGTGAACCATATTCACTGTTTAGCTTTGGTGCTGATGGTAAAGAGGGTGGTGAAGGCGATAACCGAGATATTATTCACAAATGAGTTTATTTAGTGATTTTCTAGTCCATAACTATGAACTACAGGACTCAGATGTTCGTAGAGCTCTGACATATCAAGAAAAGTTTGGTGGAAAGCTAGAAGAGATTTTGGTGAATATGGGCATTTTAGATGACAGCCTAATTCCTGATATTTTAGCGTCATATCTAGAGCTATCTCTGTTTGATATCAATTCGGAGTTTTCAGTTTTTGTTGAATATCAATATTTCACCTATTTTGCTAGCCACAACTGGCTTGTTCTGAAAGGTGAAAATGAAACGCTTGAGTTTGTTACTTCTGATCCGTTGAATCCAGTTTTAAATAACTGGCTTGCAGAGCATGAAATCAACTGTACTATCAAAATAGCGTCGGAATCTGTAGTTAAATCAATTCTTTCTGAATACTCTACAAATAAAAGCAACGTAGATGAGGTTAGTTCGGGTTCAGAAGAACAAAGGCTAAGGGATTTAGCATCAGAAGCTCCGATTGTTAATTTGCTGAACTCCCTAATGACTCGCGCCTTGAGGGAAGGTGCATCGGATATGCATATTGAACCTTTTAGGGGGCGTTGTCGTGTTCGCTATCGGGTCGATGGTGTACTACTAGATATAGAAAAACTCCCGTCATCGATGCAGCTGCCTGTAGTTACCAGATTAAAAATCTTATCTGGGATGGATATTGCTGAAAAGCGCCGCCCGCAGGATGGTAAAATTGAGCTTAAACTTGCTGGTCAAGAAATTGATATCCGTGTTTCTGCGTTACCTGTAAACGAAGGTGAGTCGGTCGTAATGCGATTTCTTCGTAAAGAGAATGTCACTTACGATATAAATGTTTTAGGGCTATCACCAGATATAGAAACCGCTTTACGTGCAGATATTAAGAAGACAGCGGGAGTTATACTGATGACAGGCCCTACAGGGTCCGGTAAAACAACCACACTGTATACATTTCTTAATGAACTAAACAATGATGATGTAAAGATCATTACTTTGGAAGACCCTGTAGAATATCAACTGCCTGGAATCAACCAAGTACAAGTTAATAGCGATATTGGTTTTACATTTGCGTCTGGTTTACGCTCTATAGTGCGTCAAGACCCTGATGTAATAATGTTAGGTGAGATTCGAGATAAAGAAACTGCACAAATAGCGTTGCAGTCAGCGTTGACTGGGCACTTGGTATTCTCAACTGTTCACACTAACGATGCTGCGAGTGCTTATACTAGGTTATTAGACTTAGGTGTGGAAGAATTTCTTTTAAATGCAGCTTTAGTCTCTATTGTCGCCCAGCGTTTAGTAAGAAAAAATTGTTCTCATTGCTCTGAGCCCGTGAATTTGGAGCAAGAAATTATAGAGAAGTACCTGCTTCATGATCTTGCAGACAAATGCAATGAAACTCTAAAGCCGAAGGCCGGTGTAGGTTGTGAAAATTGTGGTTTTACAGGCTTTAAAGGCCGGCTTGCCATTATCGAATATTTACCTTGTGACGATTTTATAAGAAGTACTCCAAAAGACAGTAACTTCGTTACAGTTGCAAGACAGCACAATTTAGCTTCAGGTAGAAGAACACTTGTTGAAGACGGATTATTAAAAGTTATTAAGGGACAAACAACGATTGCGGAAGTACTCAGGGTTGCGGGTTAATGAACTATATATATCGAGGCTATGATGGCAGTGGTGCAAAGCTTAAAGGGAATGTAGAGGCAGAAGACAAAACTCAAGCCATTGAATTGTTGGAAGCGCAAGATATAACCGTAATTGAATTAAAGGAAGAACGAAAAGGGATAACTCTTTTTGGAGGCAGTAAAGTTGGCTTGTCAGAACTTGAATTTATGACATCTGAACTCAGCTTACTTTTGGCCTCTGGAGTCAAAATAGATAAGAGTTTAGAGATTATTAAAAACTCTAAATCTGAGCCTCAATTGGTCAGATTAATTGAAAAAATATTAAGCGCAATTAAGTCGGGTGAAAAGCTATCTGAAGCATTTAAAAAAAGTTCACCGATATTTGATGACCTCTATTGTAACCTTATTCAATTAGGTGAAGAGTCGGGGATGTTGAGTGCAGTCTTTAAGGACCTAGCGGACGATTTAAAGTTTAAAAAGCAGCTAAAAGATAAAATCATATCTTCACTTACGTATCCTGCAGTTATTTTTGCTGTTTGTATACTCAGTGTATTTTTTATATTTAACTTTATTATTCCTAAAATGGCAGTGATGTTTGAAGGAATGAAAGAGCTGCCTTGGTATACCTCTCTCATGTTAGATGCCAGTCAATGGATGCAAAATTATCAGTTTTATTTAATTGGTGGAGTTTTGTTATCAGCTTACGGGATAGTTAATTTCACAAAAAAAAACAATGCCTTCAAATCGTGGCTGAACTTAAAGTCTTTAAGAATCCCGGTGCTCTCCCATTTTATCTTATTGGTCGAACGTATTCGCTTTAATAGTGCTTTAACGATGATGATAAAGTCAGGGGTCGTCGTCGACAAGGCGATAGGGTTTGCACAAAAAAACTTACGTAATATCGAGTTAGCCAATCAAATAGAAGTGGCTAGAAAAAAGGTTAATGAAGGTGAAAAACTATCTTCTTCCTTAAATCAAACAGATCTCTATCCTGCATTTTTTGTTTCGTTATTGGAAGTAGGTGAAGAATCCAATAATTTAGAGCTGATCTTTAATGAAATTGCTGACCGTTCAAAAAGTGAGTTTGAATCCTGGACTCAAAAACTGACGTCTTTACTCGAGCCTATTATGATATTGATTATGGGCCTACTCGTTGGGGGAGTTGTAGTTGTGATGTTACTGAGTATGGTATCAATGAATGACATTGGGATTTAGATAATGTCTACGAGCCGTGGCTTTACTATGGTTGAATTGCTGGTCGTCTTGGTATTGATTGGGTTACTTAGTAGTTTTGTAGGTCCAATGGTAATTTCTCAGGTAGAAAAAACAGAAGCTAAAATAGAAGCTGCTCAAATCCTTAAGCTATTTGAGAATGCCAGTCAAACAGCATTTTGGCTTAATGAGAGAGTATTATTTCGCACCGAAGCAAATAACATTCTGGTTGTTAGAGAGATAAGTGGGAAACAGATTGTTAAAAAAGAGTTTAGAGTGCTTCGATTTAAAACTGGAGAAATTGAGATTGGGGCTACAGGGGATAGCAGTGCAAGAAGTTTGAATTATTACGTGAATGACCAAATGCGTACAATCGAACTTGTCTCAATGTGGCCTGAATATAAAGGACTGCCTGTAAATGCATTCAATTAAGGGTTTTACACTGATCGAAGTATTAATTGCGTCCATAATTCTTTTTTCGACCATCGCGTTAAGCACACAAGTTTTTCAAGGGGCAATTATCTCATCGGAGAAAGCTGCGGACCATATAAAAATCTCAGCGATTAAGATGCTATCGTTGGATTTCATTTCAAGTGAAATTAGGAAAGGAGAAAGAAAAGGAAGCTTTTCGAATATGGGCGTTATGGTGAGCTGGGAAGCTAATGTGATTAAGAAAGGAGCACCTCCGGCGGTATTTAATTTTGACGAAAACCAAATGCAATATTTTGAAGACAAATTTGAAGTGCTAGAAATTTCTGCCACTTTTCAGTTTGGAAGGTTAGTTGACACAATGAAATTCAAAGAGCTGTATTGGCATGAAAAGTCTTAAAGGCTACACACTTGTGGAGCTGCTAATAGCTATGGCGGTTATGTCAAGCTTGATGCTAGTAGGTAGCTTTAGCTATCAGTTTTTTGCAAACCGTTGGAATAAAGAGTTAGGCTCCTTCTCAAAAGTTGAATCACTGTCTTCTGGTCTTATTGCTTTACAATCTATTTTTAAAGGCATATCTCCCTTTGTTATCTATAATACTTCAACCTCACCTCGGACCCCTACTATCTTATTTGAAGGTAACAACGACGCTTTGTTAGGATATACAAAAAGAGGCCTGATGTATGAAGAGGAAATTTTTCGCATACTTATAGAGCCAGAAGGTGAGGGCTTTCAATTAGTTTATCAGTACAATAACTTTAATAAAATGAGGCTTTTAGAGACTACAGATACAATTGAATTTGAGAAAAGTGTTGTATTGCTGAATAACATAAAGCACGTCACCTTTCAATATTATGGTTGGAATAGCATTACCGAAAAAGTAGAATCGGGAAGTACTGGCACAACCCCTAATTTAATGGAAAAGTACTCTTCAAGTACCACGCAATTGCTGCCTTTATACATTCTTGTGAGCATAGCAACCGAGGAGGGAAGTGCCGTAATAAAGGTGGATACGGAAAAAGGGGCGCATCGACATATCTCTCCTTATATCGGGAGGCTACTGGATGAAGTCTAGAATGTGTTGTGGCATCGCATTAGTACAGGTCCTTATCATGGTAGCCATGATTTCGCTCTTCCTTTTGTACATTCAGCAAGTTAATAGCGCTAAAATCAAGCAGACTGAAAGAGTAAAGCTCAGAGCAAATGCAGAAGCTGCATTGCAATCAGCTAAAGCAGAAGTTGAGTTCCAATTGTTGACGAATTCGAAGCAGTTGGTCGATGCTCACAACAATTTTGACCAAGAAGACAACCGACGAAATTGGAATCTACATGGAAAGAAATTTCCGCTAGAGGGAAACGTGTATGCCTCTATTCAAGACCATGCTGGGTTAATTAGCATACATCACTATAGTTCATTGAGAATGACACGTGCATTAAAGGCACTAGGGATGAACGAAACTCAAGCGCTAAAGTTAATAAGCGCTCTGCGAGATTGGCAAGATGAAGACTCTTCTACCGCTGATGTCGGTATCGATGGAGTAGTAGACTATAAAATAAGAAATGGGTTGGTGAGTCAGATTAGTGAACTAAGCTGGTTTAGTTCTTTAGATGAGAAAATGCTCAAGCAGGTAACTTCGTTATTTACTACCCACTTTAATGGTGAGTTCAATCCGTTAACAGCGCCTGACAACCTTTTGAGAGCAGAGGTGGGCGAAGATTATGGTGATAATATAGTAGCTTTAAGGGATAATGGTCAGCTGACGGTTAATCAATTTCAAAATTTGACTGGGGTCGTCAGGGGGGATGGTATTCGTTTTTCTCCTTCAAACTGGTTTAGCGTTTTATTAGAATATTCTGAACAGGACATCACTATCAGAAGAAAGTATGTATTGAATGTGAGTCCATACAGTAAAAGCAAAAAACCGGTCGTGTTATTAGAAGAGTCCAGCATAAGGTAGTGATTAAGTTGTTAAGCAAAATAAAAAATCTGTGCAATAAATTGCTAAGTAAAGGAGTTTACTATTTTGATGGTGAACTAAAGGCAATTGACTTTAATAAAAAGCAGCTATGTGTTGTTGAGCAAAAAGAGATAACTCCTTTAGTGGTGATCGTGTCTAGTGACCATTACAAAACAGAGTTGAGAACGGTTCCTTTTACCACGGATGCTGACGTAAGAAGAGCATTAAAGCTTAAGCGCAACACAGGGCAATTTTGGACTGTTGGTAAAAAGCTCTCTCAAAAAACTGAGGTAAACTATTGGCGGTTCAGTGATGCAGTGCCAAAAGGTGTATTCACTGTACCTGAAGCGCTATTTTATTTGTGTGCAAATAAGCTTAGATTTCTGGAGGTAGAAGGGCATCGCAGCAGTTACTATATGAGCTTTTCAGAAGGAAGTTTTCAGGTTACGAGGAAATTTGGCCTGATTAATTCAGCCGAAAAATTTTTGCTTTCAATCGGTGAACCCCAGCACTTTTCTCAACAGTTTAAATCAGCTGACAACTCACTTTTAATAAATAGTCTTACTAATTTGGCGAGCTTTAACTCACTTAGACTTTGCTTGTCATTTTTTAACAGTCAAGCGGCTGGGATTGACAAGATAAAGCTTACAAATAGCGTTATACTACCGCTTTCTTTGGTTTTGCTTATATATTTGTCTGCATCTAGTTTATATCTAATCGGGAAAGAGCTTTATGTCACTTCTAAATACCAATCGATCGAGTCTTCTGCTTTTTCATTAATTGAAAATCAAAATAAGTTTGATGAAACCAAAACGAAGTTAGATGCAATTAACCGTCTTGTATCTCAAGATGCAAACTATCCAGCTGCACTTTATGTCATGACAAATGTATTTAACAAGGTAAAAATGTCGAACCTATTGTTTGAGTCAGGGCGGTTTGTGTTTAGAGCTGAAGCCGAAAAGGCAACAGATATATTGGCTATTGTCAAAGAGCACCCTAGCGTTCGTGATGCCAAGTTTGATTTACCTGTAGTCCAAAGTCGGGCAAATGAAAGGTTTACTATTAGTTTTACGTTAAGCAACACACATGTTATTGAAAAGGTAAATAAATGAAAGAGTTATATAAATACCGTGTTTCATTAACTATAATCGCGTGTTTGGTTATATTAAACTTCGTTGTGGTGCCAGTATTAAGTTGGCAAGAATCAAAAGGGGAAGCGCTCCTTTTGGCTCAAAAGAAGTTGAACAAGGCAAAATCAGTTATAGAAAATAAAGAACATATTAATGCAACCTCAGAGCAACTCCAAGTAGTTGCTGATGATGTTGAGCGGTTACTGTATAAAGTAGAAAATATAGAAGACTTTAAGTTAGAAGAGCAAACTAGATGGCAGTCTTTAGCTGAAAGTCAAGAGTTGCGAATTAAACGCTTTGGTTGGAAAACGCCTTTTATCGAACCAGTTTCTGGACTTGGCCGATTAGATTTAGAGCTTCAAATAGAAGGGGATGGCGATAAAATTGTTGACTATTTGCTCGATATAAAAGCTAAAGATAAGTTAGCAATTGACTCAGAGTTTAGATTATCTTTTCGGGGTCAAAGAGAACAACAGCTTGGCATTTTTAGTGTATACCTTAATCGTAAGTTTTATTTTGATCCCAATAGTGCCGGTTTTCAGGAGTAATCATGGTTCTAGCTAATATGAATGCTAAAGTGGGCGGGATTTATCCAAAAATTGTTATGCTAACCATGAGTCTAACCATAATCTTTTGTGTTATAGACTTCAGTGATAAAGCCTTTTGGGCATCAAGCGAAATATCGCCTAATGAAGTCGATATTAGCGCATTGGCACGAGTTCAGTGGGGGATTTCAAACCAAACTATATCTAAGTATAAAGAAAGTTTTGATGGATATAGATATGAAGAAGTCGAATCGTCTGAACCGGTAGAAAAACAGTTTACAAAAGAAGACGAATACACCCAAAGTGGTTCGTTGACAGAAGTTTTTGTTGATAACAATGTTTTAAAGTTGAAGGCAGTTATCAGTAAAGGCGAAAGTTTTCAGGTTATTATTGAAGTGGAAAATAAGCAAACTGGTGAGTTATCTATTTCACAGGTGACAAATAATAGTGATTTGTTTAGTTTTAAAGTCAGAGTGATCAACACATTGAGTATAGAACTAACTCGAACAATTGAAAGCCGTGAACAAAAAATACAGTTAACGATGTTCCAACTTCCAACAGCTTCACAAGAGGTGCAGTAAAGCTCATGAAACAAATTAATAAGTCATTCTGCTTTAGTATGATCACGGTACTCACTCTTTCGGCATGTAAGTCCACAAATCCCAAAGATGTCGGAGTGTATAATGTTGACAAATCCTATATCGAGCAAAATATTCGTAATACTGAAGTTGAGGGGGCTGAACTTCTTGGTGAAACAAGCGTTAACAATAAAGAAAAGATAGCGGATGGTTCGCTACAATTTTTGCCAAAATATCGTACATACATCAACGAATCAAAAGTAACAGATGATGTTATCGATAGGTTTTCAAATACAGAAATGCTCTCTGTTAGTGCAGAATCGCTTAGGATAATTCACTTTTTACATTATGTTTTAGGCGATCAGCTGAAACTAAATTATGTGTTATCTGATGAGCTTAAAGATGATAATCAAACGATAACGCTTAATATTCAAGATCAAGTGAGTGAAAGAAAGTTATTTCTACTTTCACGCGAGCTGTTGGAAGAAAAAGGCTACGTGTTAAGGTTTCGAGATAATATTTTTTACGTGCATCAAAAAGAAGACAGTAATAGCACGCTTAAAGATGTAGTGTTTGGATATGGAAAGTCTGTAGATGATGTACCTCAAACCAGTAATGAAATTATTCAAATGGTGCCATTCACTTATGGTATGCAAATGGGGATGGCGAACACATTAAGGCAAATGCTCGGTATAAAAGCCTCTTCTGATGTAGAGAGAAATGCCATAAATGTATACGGAAAAAGAAACGAGATCATTAGAGCGCTTGAGCTTATAAATATGTTCGACAGGCCTAGTCTTGCTAACCGTGAAATAGGTGTATACCAATCTGTATATATGCCAACAAAGAAAATGTTAGACAGTTTGACAGAGCTGCTTAAACAAGAAGGGATCACCCTACAGACCGGGAGTTCAACGGCTGGCACCGTAACCGTGGTTAATATAGAGCAGCAGAATCGCTTGATCATGTTTGCGAATGAGCGCTCATTATTAGACAGGGTCGTGTTTTGGGCTGAAGAACTGGATAAACCGATTAATACGGCTGAAAAACAGTATTTTATTTACCAACCTAAATATTCACGTGCAGTGGATATGGGAGAAAGCCTTGAAGCGTTAATTGGTAATGGAGGGAGTTTCTCCAACTCAACTTCTGTCGCCAATGAGGCCTCTTCAAGCGCGTCACGCCCAAGTGTCACAAGCGCATCGAATAAAGACCTGAAAATGGTTATTGACGAACGCTCTAATTCCGTTATTTTTTATACAACGGGGGAAAGCTACCAGCAAATTCTACCACTAGTTAAGCGATTAGATATATTACCAAAACAGGTGATGCTTGAGATGGTAATTGCTGAAGTGTCTATGACAGATGAATTTAAACAAGGGGTGGAGTTTCTACTTAAAGGAAGCAGTAATTATAGCTTAAGCACGGAAGGTGCCTTTATGGGGGAGGGCGGCTTTGGCGGATTATCCTATGCCCTGACCGGAGATAGGGGGAAAGTCGCCGTTAATTTGTTTGAGAAGAACTCGCTTGTGAATATTTTATCCCGCCCATCTATCGTTGTAAGAGATGGTGTGCAAGCATCGATCAATGTAGGTAAAGATATTCCAATTATAGGCCAGACAACTTCAGACCCAATTAATGGAGAGCGACAAACCACATCAATTGAATACCGAAAGACAGGTCTGCAGCTTGATGTAAAGCCAACGGTGAACGCGCAAGGTGTTGTACTCATGGAGATATCTCAGAAAGTCTCAAATGAATTACAGCAGACTACCTCGACAAGTGGAAATCCATCGCTTTTTGACAGAACCATAAAGACAGAAGTGGTTGCTGAAAGTGGCCAAACTATTGTGCTTGGTGGAATTATCAGTGAAAACCGCTCATTAAATGACTCTGGTGTACCCATACTTAAAGATCTGCCAATTTTGGGCGAATTATTCTCCGCAGATACTAAAGATGGCGATAAGACGGAGTTGGTTATTCTCGTTACGCCACGCGTTATTCAATCTAACGACGAATGGAAAGACATAAAAGAAGCGTTTAGGACTAAGTTTGAGCAACTTTCGTTTTAGGTGTTCACTACTTGTCATAATAATGTTCTAGACTTGTCGTAGTATTTTTACGTGTAGAAATACAGAACGCTGTACACATAGGTTCGAATAGCTTCAAAATTAGGAAAATTATATATTTATTACGCTATTTTCGCTTGATAGCTGGGAGAAACTTGAGTACACTCAGTACGATTCTTGTTTTGTTAACTAACTTATAACTAACAAAGCAAATTGAAAGCAACTGAAAAATGGATAATTTAGTAAGTTGTTTATTTTGTAGTCGAAAAGTGGTGCCGATGTTGACTAATTTACAAAACAATGGTTACACTCTCGATTGCTTAATTTGTTTGGTTGTTGCTTAGGCGACGGCCTAAGTACAATAACAAGTAAATTATTTGAAATGATAGAACACTCTAAACTATTATTTCAGTTTCATGAAACTTGGAGAATGGAAATATGTTCAAAAGAACTCTACTAGCGCTAGCAGTATCTGGCGTAGCAGTATCTGCAAACGCTGCAACAATTTACACAAAAGCATCAACATCTGTTCAAGCTGACGTTGAAAAATCAATCACAGCAAACGCGAAAGGCGAAGCTGGTGAAGCACTAGGTACTGATAAAGTTTTTGGTGGTGCAAACACTGACAACTGTACAGCTTTAGCGTCAGCTTTAGGTGTTTCACTTTCTAATGACGGTAAATTTGCTGTGGCGGCTTCTGGTAAAGCTGGCGATACAGCAGCATTTGCAGCATTAAGCGGTCTTAATAAAACAGAAGTTAAAATGACTGCAGATAATGTATGTACAGCTTCTGTTAAACCAGGTCTATCTACATCAAGCGTTAAAGATGGTCTAGAATACTCTTCAGTTAAAGCGATTGAAATCAAGCCTGTTATCGTTGCTGGTATCGGTGGTTACAAAGATGAAGATACTATCACTGTAAACCTTTCTGGTGCTAAAGTTGACCTTACTAAGACAACTGCTCCTACAATCACTGTTGGTAACGATGGTCTGAGCACTGCTCCAGCTAATTTCTCTTTTGATATCCTAGATATCACAGCAGACCGTGTACGTTTTACTGTTCAAACAGTAAACGCGAAAAACGACTTTGTTAAAGGTGGTGCGGTACTACAATTAGGTGGTATTTTCCTTGACTCTAAAGGTCTTTCTTCAGACACAGCAGTAAGTGTTGATTCTTTCGCAACTAACACTTCTGGTACTGATTTCGACGTGGCTTCAGCTCGTGTTATTACTACACTTGTGAACCAATACACAGCGTCAGTTTCATCTCTTCTAGATGCAGCTATCGATGTAGGTAAAGATCGTCAAGAGTTTGCTACTGGTACTAGCGATGCACTAGTAGTTGCAATGAAGAAAAACACTGACAACCTAGAGCTTACTCCAGCTGAAGTACATTACACTATTACTGGTGACTTCTCTTGGATGCTAGATGATGACATCGATACCAATAAAGATGGTAAACTAAGCTCTGCTGAACTTGGTAAAGCTGTGAAAGTTGCTGGCTTAACAGACGACGCTGCTAAGTCTTACGCTGTAAATACAGATCTGACTAAACTAACAGTAGTTAGCACAGTAACTGGTGCAGTTGATACTTCTGCAACAATCACATTTACCGTTCCTGGTCACGATGAAGGCAAACTTGAGAATCTAATGATTCCAGTTCAAGACTTCACTGTTGCTGTTGATGTTAAAGACAACAAAGCATTCTCTACAGCTGCTGTAAACATGCCAGCACTATCTGCTACAAACGCAGGTGCGTGGACGCTTAATGGTTCTGTAGTTATCGTTCCTTACATGCCGTTTGGTCCGAACACTCAACCAATTCTACGTCACACTAACGCTGGTACTCGTACTGGTGATATCACTGTACGTTACATGGTTGAAGACGAGCACAACGCATGGCAACCACTAGCGGCTGCAGGTGTTAAAGACGCTAAACCAGGTGTAAGAAACATGCTTAACATCGTTACTGATGCACTTAAAGCTGAAGGCTATGATTCAGAAAAGTCTGGCTTCAAAGTAGCTCTAGAAATCGTTACTAACGTTCCTTCAAGAGACGTTCACGTATACGGCGGTGCTAAGGTTGATGTTGACGGTCAAGACCGTATCCACTTAGGTACTTTCAAAACTAACAACTAATATTTGATATTAGTTCTAGTTTATAAAAGGCGAGCTTAGCTCGCCTTTTTGTTATTAGAGAAAAATAAAACTAGGTCATAAATTTAAACAATTGCTTTTTGCTACAAGATACCTAGCACGGAATAATTAGTCGCGCCTGAAACCAATTTAATTTATTGAATTACTTGAAGATCTAAACAATCTTGCTACCTTTAAATTGCAGCTTTTTTGAATCACACAGCCAAAACATTGCAATTTGAGTGTAAAAATAAAACCTACCATGCAAGCACCACAAAAACACCTGTTTCAAGTCGAGTTTATTGATATCTTTTCATCGCGTTATGAACTCGCGAAACTAGTAAAACTCATTGATTGACTGCGCCTAGAGGCAGATTCAAACAGCACTATGGCGATAAAGGCGCTGGTGCCAAGCCTATCCCCGCCTACCTCGAATATCTTAAACAAATTCACAAATTGTCTGATGAAAACACGGTGGCCATGTGATGCGAAAACCCGTATTGGTAGACAGGGGGAGGTGGACTATGACGAGAGCTCTTCAAATTTGCCTTTGTTAGGAATCCTTGGCAAAGAGTTTGGTCTGAATATTGTTATCGCCAGCATAATTGTAGTCTTGATGACTTCTTGCTAAAAAGGTTTCCAACGGAAACACAAGACAATTATGCTAATGGAGATGATTTATATCGACATATTATTCCTCAAACTGAGTGTATATTTGATCACAGAGATGTCTTTAAAGTTGATTTCATCGGTCGATTTGAAATGATAAATGAAGCCTTTAAGACATTATCTCTACAACTTTTTGGTGATGATAAACTTTTACCTCATGTAAATAAGTCTCCATCTAAGAAAGTGTTAAACTTATGTAATAAGAATAAGGTAGACTATCAGAGTGCATACAGCGATAAAGGGGTTAAGTTTACTGAAAAGTTCTCTGCTCGTGATATAGAGCTGCTCTCTTATCGCTTTGAATAACAGGAAAAAAAATGAAAGATTTAGCCCAGCTAGAGTTGTTAATAGAAAAACAGAAGTATAAAAAAGCATTGCCGCTAGCAAAAAAACTAGTTAACCATGACAGTGGTTTTAGGGTTACAGAGCTGCTTGGCATGGCTCAACATGGTGTGGGGCAATATGGATTAGCCGCCATAAATCTCATAAAAGCCGCAGAGTTAGCTGGCACATCGAGTCAAAAAGCTGTTCTGTACCGAAATGCAGGTATTTGTTATCAAAACTTAGGTGATAAGTTTCAAATGCAGGCCCTGCAAGCTTTCGAGCTATCACTTCAGTTTGATCCTGGCTTCGATAATATACAAATGCGGGTCGTAGCTGCGGAGTTAGCTTTTAGCCTAAATCAATACGATTTAGCGCTCTCATTAGCTGCCAAGCTTATGGCCTATTCGGATTACGCTGCATTAGGCTTAGTTATTACGTTAAGAGCACATTTGGCTAAAGGCGATCAAACTAGCTTTGAAAAGCAAATGCTGATTATCGAAGGAGAAAGCAGCGCTTTTCCTGAACAAGAGGCGAAAAACCTATTAGTAACGCTAAAAGAGGCTGATAAACAAAGTTGGTTTATGAATATGTTGGGGTTATTTTCCAATAGATTTTCGCATCAAGATTGGTTTAAATATTTGCAAGGCTTGAAAATTCAGCAACAACTCACAGCAGAAAAGCCTGAGGAGTTGATTGTATCCGATAGCAATGAAGTTGCAGAAATCATTAGGCAGTTAGTTGAAGAAATCAAGCGTTACGGTGGAAGTGTTTCAGAGGATTTAAGATTAGTTGCCTGCCAAGGTAATTTAAGTATTAAAGCCTTTAATCAGCAACCTAAGGTACTTATTGATATTCCACTGGAATGTATGCCTTTACTAGACGATTTTGAGCTTGAAGTAAATGGAAATACACTAATCTCGACACCAAAAAAAGAGCTATTAAATCCAACAGCGGTCAAAACGATGTCACTGATGGTAGAGCTTTACAACAAAGCAGATAAAGTAACGCAATGGAAGCTATCCTCTCCTTTTTTTACCTTAAGCAAAGATAGAGCTTTATTAGAGAAGCTTTGCGATGGTAAAAAATTAAATACTAAAGTGAATAAAGATAAGCGGCTTGCCTTAGAAGAAAAGTGGGATGAGTTATTTCTATCGAGCTTTTTCGGCTCGCGAAAATTTGCGTATAAAAATGACTTTTTCAACATAGGAAAAGAGGGCTATACCTCTGGATTATTATCTATAATTGATTTCTTTAACCATAGGTGTGGGGCGTCGCCATATAAATTAAGTAACAAAGGTATATCAGTGGAGGGAACACCGGGTAATGCTGAAGCCGAGGTTTTCGTTAATTACAACCAATTTGACCCGCTTTTAACATATTTAATTTATGGGTTTGTTGATTACGCAAGCGACTATTTGTTTTCTATTCCTTGTCATATCTCATTAGCAGAACTCGAGTTTGAAGTATTTGGAAATACAGCAGTACTTGACGTAGAAAATCGATCAAATAGAACATCTCATTTAGCGGCATTTTTGCCTAATATTGCAGTAAAGGAGCAAAGCGTCGGCATCGATAAACTACTTATCACACCGAAGCATCCAGAATTACTAAGAGAAGCTATACAGACCGTTCTCTTAAGTGTAATGGATAAAGATAAAATCAATGACGTAATACTTGCAGACTTAGTGAAGAGTTTCGAAAAGCAGTTGCTGACGCAAAATATTAGCTATTGGCGAGAAGTTGAAGCACTGGCTGCTGAAAGTGCACTAGAGAATAGCGTTATTGATAGTGTCAACTTGCTTTGTAAGGAGTCTAAATCCATGATTCAGAGATATGCGAGTAAACATTCAATAACTTTATTCTAGGTAGTTAAATAAGCTAACGATACGTAATAACATGATGCCGATCACAATCTCTCACGATTGTAGACCTCGTAAAAACCTAACTGACGTGATTGGCATCAATGTTATTTGGTGATCGCGATGCATAAAATATGCATTTATTCAAACTGGTACTTAAACAACTCAATATCCCTTTTGTAAAAGTCAGCAACAAATTCAGTTGTTTCGTTGTCAAAGTAGGATTGATAAGAAGGCTTTACTTTCTTACCAATTAACTTTTCTAGCAGTGGGTGTCTTTTTGTTGTTTTATTTCTGTATGGCAAATCGACAACATGTCCAAAAACGCGTTGGCTGATAGCCTCAAAATCATTCATTAAGTTTTCGAATTTACCAACAGTATCTACTAAACAATCATTTCCTTCATAGAGAAAACAATGTTGTGGAACTAAGTGCCTTAAGTTCCCTATATGGTTTTGATAATCATCAGAGTCGCAGCTAGGCAGGTAATCCAGTACAAAGTGCTTAAAGCTAAACGGGTGCTGCTTGTATGTATATTCTGATACCAACCTACTCCAAGGGTTGCGCACAAAACTAAATTTATAGTAATCGTGAAATTGCTCAGGAGTTATGTAGCCAAGTTGCACATATTCGCTGGCGGTTAAATGAGCGAGTCTAGGAGGGCCTTTCTTGGGGTTACTGTTTTTTTTGAGTAAAAGTGGCGCTCTTTCTTCCCAGGTTAAGGAAAGTTCATTAAGAAATGCACTTTCAATACTTTGACCTGCAACTTTTGGTATGTGAACAAAGATGCAGCGATGTTGGTGAGATATCATGTTAATGATTCCTAAGTATTTTGTATCTTGCGAAGTAATATCCGAGGAGGTTTTGCGTGCTCATTGCAATGGCTGTTGTAATAGCAGCGCCCAGAGGACCATGATTAGTAATGAGGTGCATGGCCAATATAACAGTAATAGCAGCAGTGAATATGCTAATATTTTGGTAGGTTTTTTCTTGGCCACTCATCGTTAACAGTGTGATTGCAGGTCCCGTAATAAGGTTAATAACTTGACCAGCTATAAGTACCAGTAACCATAATTCACCTTGTTTATAATCCTCGCCAAAAATGCCTAATAAATATTCTGAATAAAAATAGAACAGTAAAACCGTGATTGCGGCGACGAAAATAGATGTTGATTGACTAAGTGAAAACAGTTTCTTTACTTCATCTAGACGATGTTGTGAGTAGCTTTTTGCGAACTTTGCGGCCGTTACACTATTTAAGGCAAACAAAAAAATACTTGGGAGCATCGCTAGCTTGGTTACGATGGCATAAACGCCAAGTTGCGAAAGAGACACTTGTGTACTTAGGTATAGTTGGCTCCCTTGTTGCACCACTAAATAAACTAAACCGCTAATCCAAAACGCTTTTGCACTTATCCAGAATGAATAGCGTGGTTGGGGTGTTGTGGTGGTAGGGGGGCGAAGTTTAATTACAATAAATAAGCTAGTAATAGCTGTAATGCACAGTGCGCCAGTCACAAGATACAATACCAAAGCAAGAGTGCTCAAATGCATGGTTGTAGCACCAAAGAGCAGTATACAGAGGCTAGCAAATCCACTGAATGTGGTAAATAAGCTGGGTTTTGATAAGCCTTTGAAAATGCATGCGTTTAGATTGATTATTGCAGTGGCGAATGAGGCTATATGCAGTAATGTCCAAAATTGAAAGGTAGAGATACCTGAAATGGATAATAAACTATAAAAGTGACAGAGTAATCCAGTTGTCACTACCGTGATAGAAATGCAGGTAAAGAAAATAGCATATATACGCGGTAAAAAACTTGCAATATCAGTGTGTTGCTGTGATGCAATGAAGCGAACCGCAGCTTGGTCCAGTCCACATTTACTTATTGCTACAATAAACAGAATGAGTAGTTGAAATAAGGCAAATAGGCCAAAATCATCTGTTGATAATTTTTGAGCAAAGTACCAATTAACTAGAAAGCCTAGTGCCGTTGTAAGTAGTTTTAGCAATAGTGGAAGCCTTATTTGGCTTAGAAAATTATTACTTAACAATTGCGTTATACTCTCGTATTAATTGTTGTGCGATTGCATCTCTACTGAAGTTGCTATCGATGTAAGCGTGTCTTTGATTGTGCTCATTTAAGCCACACGACGTCTTTTTCAGTACTTCAAACATGAGTTTGGTGAGGGTATCAATCGTGGCGTCTTCGGCAACTTTCCCATTTAGCTTCTTAACGACGTATTCAGGCCCTTCACACGGAGAGCTAATGACTTCTAATCCACAAGATAGTGCTTCATGTACAGCAACAGAAAAGGTTTCATATTCGGACCAATTAACATAGCAGTCGCTGGATTGCATCAGTTTAGCGACGGTTTCTCTAGAGCTATCGCCAATAAATTTAACTTGTTTTAATTTTAACGACTCGCACAGTGTTTTGAGTTTTTGTTTATCTTCTCCGTCTCCAACTATTAATAGTTTGGCTTTTGGGTGTTCTTCAGTGATGTATGAAAATGCGCTAACAATGCTAGCAACTCGTTTAACTGGCCTTAGGTGTGCCACAGTAATAAAAGTGAAATCATCATGTATTTTTTCTTTAGGAGTGAATAACTCTGAGTCAACCACATTGCCAATGATCTCAATAGTCCTATCTAACTCAAATCTGTCCCGTAAGATGCTAGCTAGGCTCTCCGAGACGCAAACTAATTGATTTGCCGCTCGGTAGGCTTGACCTATTAATTGTGTCTCGAATTTAGGAGTTGTCGATAATTTTGCTGCTGATGCATGTTCTGTAATTATAAAGGGTATCTGATACTGTTGGGCTATTTGTTGTGCTGCAAGACCAGCTGCTCCTCCAGGTCCATAAAAGCAGCTATGGGCATGTAATACATCAGGTAACCCGAAGTCTCGAGTATATTGCTCAAACAGTTTTTGATACTGCACTATTCGTTGTTTTAAGTTTATTCGGTACAGTGCAGGTAAAGTAAAATATCGATTTCTTTTGGTATTAATTTGTACATCATTTAATTGAGAAGGTGGTGTACAAGTCAAGGCATGTTTTATTGAAACCGGCTCGGGATAGATAACGCCCACATTACATCCATGTTCTTTTAACGAAAGTGCCTGCTCTTTGAAAAAAGAGCCTAAGGTTGGTTTTTGACTGGTGTGATACCAAGAGGGTAGAAATAATACATGCATGTTGTAATTCGAGTCGTATTGCTAAACAGCCAAGCGATTGTTCTGGTATAGTATCACCTAATTTTACAGAATACTTTGATATTTTCGATGATTGAAAAGCTAACAAGGCTTCTTAAACGCTGGTTGCCACTTCCTGTCTACCCGTATAAATCTTATATGATAAGAAAGCAGTGTATTTTTATTCACATTCCAAAAAATGCAGGTACCAGTGTCTTAAAGGCATTTGGCTATAGAGGTTATCGGCTTCATGCTAAGTGGTTTGATTATAATGAATCTAACCCATATCTTTTTGAACGCTATCATAAGTTTGCTATCGTTAGAGCGCCCTTAGCAAGGTTATATTCTGCTTACAACTATGTGATAAAGGGTGGTAACCAGAGTGAAGGGGATAGGGCGTTGCAACAGCAGGTGCTAAATAATGCCAGAACGTTCACGGAATTTGTAGATAAGATATTGACTCCTGAATTTGTGTTGTTTCAACCTTTATTTCAACCACAGAGCTACTATATATTTGATTCTCAGTATCAATGTAAAGTTGATACTATTTTACGCTATGAATCTTTGAATCACGATTGGCGTAAGCTTTGTATTTTGAAAGGATGGACAATGGAGTTACCTTGGTTAAATAAAGGGGCTTCAACATTACCCGAGGCGCTCTCCCCGCAACAGCTCGAAAAAATTCAATGTTTATATAAAGTTGATTATGAATTACTAGGTTATCGCTTCAATGAGTAGGAATACGATTATACTCACAAGCAATGCTTACCTTCCTAATATTGGAGGGGTCGAAAATTCCTTAATGCAATTGAGTAAAGCGTATCATGAGTTGGGTTTTCGAGTTGTGATCATTGTTAGTAACGTTAATACTGTTAATAAACAAACCTTACCGCTTTGCGAAACTACCGAATACGCAACTATTTGGAGGTATGACGTTTGTTTTCATGGGCAACAGCACTCTAAGTTGAAAGCATCCCTTTTGGGTTGGCAAAATATGCGACGTTGCTTTAGGGCCGCTAGGGTTGAGTTTGGTAATGCTTTGGTCATTAGTCGTTATCATATTACTACTATCCATGCTCGATTAGCTGGCTTTAGTCGAGTGAGATATTTATTACCCGGTGTTGTTAAATTCCAAAACCAGCCAAGCAATACTCATAAGGTGGAAGGGCTAAGGCAAGTCAAACAATGGTTAGCGATTTTTTATCATCATGCGATTCAAAAACTTGCTTTACAGGTAACTGAGAAAAATTTTGTGTTTAGCAGTAATATGTTAAACCAGTTAGCTCAAATTGGTTTTGATTGTAGCAAGGTGACAATGGTGAGCCCTGGAGTAGATACAAATAAATTTATTTCTCTTGATGTAAACGCTCAAACCGCCTTGAAAGGCAAGCTGGGATTACCCTTGGATAAAAACTTATTACTCGTTGTCGGACGGTTTACCGCGGCAAAGGGAATTGAGTATGCAATTCGGGCACAGAAAGAGCTTTTACATACACATTTAGTACTTGTAGGTGGTGGGGAGCAGGAGGATTATTATAAATCCTTAGTTGTGAAACTTGGTATTGAGGAATGTGTTACTTTCGTTGGTGCTGTAGCGGATACTTCTCCATTTTATCAGGTAGCGTCACTATTTCTTATGACATCAACTTATGAACCGTTTGGACAAACTATTCTTGAAGCATTAAGTTGTGAAGTGCCAGTTATTGCGTTTCGCGCAGGAGAGACTGTGAAAACGGCAACTTGCGAGATGCTTGGTGACGATGCATGTTTTTATGTGAATACATTAGATGCTAGTGATTTGGCAAAAACTATTTCATGTGCATTAGCAGACGTTGAAAAGCGAGCGCAAATTTCGCGTAACGGCGTGGCCTTTGTTAGGCAAAAATACAGCTGGAATGCATTGGCTAAATCACTAATAAAGTAGGCAAATATTGCTATTTAGGATTTTATCAAAAATAGCAATATTACTCGTAAGATTACTCTGTTGTGGGGTTGTATTGGTATATTTGACTTGTCATTTGGGTCGTAAACGCACCTCCAATTTGGTACTGCTTCTGATCAACTGACTCCATTTTAAAGTCACGCAAGTAGTAAGTTTCAGAGCCTTGTTGCTCCGTAGCACTTGGATTGCTTGATAGGTTACTCCACTGCATAGTTTGAGTATTGTAATTCAAAACGTGTGCTGCGCTATGAAGCTGAATGTTTTGCTGATTATGCGTCAGCGTATAGTAGCTCCCGAAGAGCTCAGCCGGCACCTGCTCATTTAAGAGTATCTGAGCGCTTGAGAGTTGATACTGAATTAAGTGAGCTTGTTGCTCTTGAGTATTGTTAGCCGTTATAAATAATTCGTTTCCGATAAACTGGCAGTCAGTAATCGATAGATTTGGTAGTGATGCCGGTTTGTGCGACCAAGTTGTATCAGCGGTGGCCAGCTGATAAGCATACGTGGTGTTAGCTTGTTGGGTGAACGCAACAATCGTGTCATTGTTTGCACAACTCGCTAGAACATTATTTTCAAAAGGGGCAAATTTGGGCGCTGCAATTGATGTCCATTGTTGTGTACTAAAATCAAAGATCTCCATTGTCTCCTTGGGGGAGGAGGTGCTTGGGCAGGCCTCTGTTCCACCGAAGAGGAACAACTTATTGTTTGATACTTGAGCTTGATAATAGTAGCGAGACTCGTTTGCAGAAGGTAAGGCTTGCCAATCCGTGTTTGTGGTTGCAAGTGAGTGGATCTCAGGTGCGCTTAAAGGTGCATTTGCGCAACTCATTGAGGAAGAAAGTGATGCTGCATGACTTGCAATGATGATTTCCTTTCCAAGTGTCGCAGACTGCAAGTGACTACCTAGATTGTTTGGGATCTCTGAAAAAGCTTGCCATGGTTGAGATACAACCTCTATGTCGAAAGGGGGCAGCGATACGCTATGTTCGCCATCCAGTACAGATATAACAATTTGCCGATAGTTACCAAGCTGTTCAATATTAGCCGGCTTTCCACTTAGCTCACCGGTTGTTGTATCAAATTCCGCCCAACTGGGTTTGTTGGTAATTCCGAATTGATATGTGCTAGTTTCACCGTCAACATCTTCAACAGTTGGCGTGAAATGATAGCTGTCGTTAAGTTTGATAGCTTCGGGCGAGGGGGTTCCTGAAATAGTGGGAGCGTCGTTAATCGCTTCGACTGTTATATCGACGGTAACTTCATTACTCAATACCCCACCTTTTTTAAATTTGTAAGTGAAACTGTCAGTGCCATTTTTGTTTGGTTCTGGTTGATAACTTAGGCTCAAGCCACTGCTGGTGAGCGTGCCAAGAGTGGGTGACTTTATGACTTCAACGGTTAATGTGTCGTTTCCACTTGGTGCGGACTTTGGGCTAACCGCAAGCGTGTAAGTTTCATCTTCTTGGGTGGTAAATGCTGTTGATGTTTCTACAGTAAAGCTTCCTTGGCCACCGATTACATCATTGTCATTGTTATCTGAACTCCCTCCACAGGCGCTTAACAAAGCACTAGCAATGATAGTAGAGATTATTGACCTTTTCATAAATACCTTCTCCTTGAATGTTGTGCTCACCTCTAGTGTGAGTATCTGTTGGACGAAATTCAAGCAATATCTTTTCAATACCTTGAACGCTAATATTATGGCTTACGATAAGGTATTTTGTGGCGTAGATGAGTTGCATTGCTCGTGTTAGAATGGAAGTTTGATGATGAAGTCAAGGTTAATACTTTTCGCGTAGTGACTGGTTTGACTGTTGATGTGTTAATATTGCAAATTAAAAGATACGCGCTTGGCCACAAATAACTTTTTAAAAAATATCCTAACTCTTGTTTCGGGCACTGCTTCGGCGCAACTCATTTTGTTACTGATCTCGCCTGTTTTGACACGACTCTATAGTGCGCAGCAGTTTGGTAACTTCGGTGTGTTCGTCAGTATTATCACTATACTTTTAGTACTCGTCAGCTTGAAGTATGAGCTCGCGCTTCCCCTTGTAAAACAACATTCAATTGCTAAGGTGCTACTACACCTCTGCTTTATCTTGATCATATTGAGCTGCACAGTGGTTGCAGTTGTTGTCTATGCATTTGATTCATGGTTGGTAGAGCATCTCAATCTATCGCTAAATAAAAGTGAGCTTTATCTTATCCCTGTTGCGCTATTTGCTTGTGGTTGTTATCAACTTTTGCATTTTTACGCGATTAAAACAGAATCTTTTCGGGTGTTAAGTGTGTCAAAAGTGACGCAATCTGTGATTATAGCAATAGCGCAAGTTGGACTTTCGTTGTGGACGGTTTTTGGTTTAGTGCTTGGGCATACTTTCGGGTTTATTGCATCGACTTTGATGTTTTTATTACAAAAGCGAGATACGTTACACTTTAACGGCTACAACCCAAAACGGTTGCTAGCGGTTGCTACACGCTTTAAAAACTTTCCTAAGTATACGCTTTGGGCTTCATTGGCTAACACCTCAAGTACGATGTTGCCTGTAGTACTGTTTTCTGGTTACTACTCTGCGGCACTTGTTGGGCTCTACATTTTGGCACATAGAATGTTATTTGCACCTGTAACGCTCATCGGAAATGCGGTTGGAAATGTCTTTATGTCAAACGCCAAACATTATTTAGTTGCTGGAACGTTGGCAAAAAATACCCTGGATATTCATAATCGCCTGATACTGATTGCTATGCCTATTATGGCCTTAACTTTGCCTTTTTTACCTGAGATCTTTGCAGTGGTTTTCGGGGAAAAGTGGACTGAAGCGGGGGAGATTGCCCAGTTTATTGCTATATGGATCTACTTTGTATTTACTGCGTCTCCTATCAGTACTGTTTTGGTTGCAATGGAAAAGCAAAAACTTGCGGCTTATTTCGATTTTGGTTCTTGTATCGTTCGTCTAGGCAGCGTAGTGCTGTTATCTTCCATGGCTTTTAAAGATGCAATTATGTACTTTTCAATTATCAATGCACTTGTAGTAAGTGCGTTCATCTTATTGGTTTTTTCTCAGCTCAATATTTCTATAGCAGACTTGATCATGCCGCATTTAAAAGCGTTTGCTGTTTTATGTTTGCCAAGTTTTGTGATTATTCGCTTACTTGCCGAGCAAAGTGATTTCATTGGTTTTCTCAGTGCAGTGTTTGTCGTGTTGCCATTAACATTACTGATGATAAGGAAAAAGATTTGAAAGTGCTCGTTTTACCTTCTTGGTATCCACCGTACAAAGGGGAGTTTATTCAGCAACAGGCGGAAGCGCTGGCTGAACAGGGACATGATGTCATAGTGCAAAGCGTAGAGCGTATTTCACCAAGAGAGCTACTGCGATGGTTGAGTGCTTGGTGTTGGTTGTTTTCCGGTCGTTACACGTTATCGCAAGAAGGTCCGTTGACTGTCGCACGGGCGCCATTACCTGGTATTCCAAAGTTTTATGCATTATATGCTGAGCTGTTTGCATTTAAATCTAAGCAAGTATTTAAACGTTACAGAAAGGTGATGCAGTACCAGCCAGATGTGATCCACGCACATAGTTTAATATGGGCCGGGTATGCAGCGAGCAAAATCGCAAAAATGTTTCCGGTTAATTATGTGGTCACAGAGCATCGAGGGCGATTTATTAATAATCAGTACGTAAATGAGAGTGAAAAAAAGGAAATGTCACTGGTACAGGTTAAAAAAGCGCTGCAAGGGGCAAGTAAAGTCCTATGTGTCTCATCTAAGCTTATTCCTTACCTGCAGAAAGTGTGCCCTGAGGCCAAGCTTGAAGTCCTTGCCAATATGGTAGATGTGGATCGTTTTACAATGAAACGTTCAACAGTACACCAAGCTTGTCAGTTTATCTGTGTTGCGCATGTGACGCCCCTAAAAGGTCATGAAACTTTGCTCCAAGCCTTCGCGAACGTAGCATCCAAAGATAAAGATGTCTCATTAACGATAGTCGGTGATGGTTGGTATTTAAACCAGGTCAAGGAGTTAGCTGTAGAGTTGAACCTAGAGAGCCGGGTCAGTTTTACGGGTAACTTGACGGCGAGTGAAGTGGTGAGTGCGCTTCAGCAGGCAGATGTTTTTGTTCTTCCAAGTCAATACGAGGCCTTTGGGGTTGTATATATCGAAGCAATGAGTGCTGGCTTACCGGTTATCGCCACGAATACTGGTGGGGCTGTGGACTTTGTAAATAAAGAAAATGGCATTTTGGTTGAACCAAATAATATCGAGTTACTTGCAAATACGATGCGGTATATGAGGGATAACAGAGCACAATACTGTAGCCAAACTATTGCAAAGCAAACTAAGCAGCGTTTCTCCACTGTTCACATTGCCAGTCAACTTAGTAAGCACTTACAGAGTGTATCGGAAGTCAAATGATGTATAGCGTAATAACAAACCATGTAAAAGCATTTGATGCCCTCGGAAGCCCCTACTTAGAGCAAAAAGGGCTCGATGGTAGTGAGTTTGGTCGTGGGTTTTTCGAACGACACTCCCTCTCTTCATTATCTGGATTTTTTGCATTGCTCAGCCATGAAGATGAGTTTGTGAGGCTTATAGCTGATAGAGTTCGCTCGATTCCATTATTTTATGCAGTAACGAATGACAAAATATTGTTCTCCTCCAATTATGCTTGGCTGCATTCGGAGTTACAGCAAAATGAAGAGTGTGAGCAGGGGAAGGCTGAGTTCGCATTAACTGGCTATGTGTGTGCAGATAGAACGCTATCTAAGCAAATAAAGCAAGTTGAGGCGGGCCAAGAAGTCATCATTTGTAAGCGCACTGGGACAGTCAGCAAATCAAACTATTTCCTATTCCAACATCATGAGCCTGAGGTTCAGGCTGAGTCTCTATATGTTGAACAGTTAGACATGGCTGTGAGGGCTGTATTCAAACGGCTTATAGAATTTGCCGCTGGACGCCAAATTGTGCTGCCGCTTTCTGGTGGGTTTGACTCTCGACTCATCGCTTCAACGATAAAACAACTTGGCTATCAAAATGTCGTCTGTTTTTCCTATGGCTTAACAGGAAATAAAGAAGCAACTCTGAGCAAGCAAATTGCTACTGGGCTGGGCTTTCAATGGTACTTTGTTGAGTATAACGAAGATAAATGGCGCAATGCTTGGTTTAGTGATGAAGCCAATGAGTTTCGAGAAATGGCCTCTAATGGTGTGTCTTTACCACATATACAGGATTGGTTGGCGGTCAGAGAATTAAAAGACAAACAGTTAATTTCAAGCGATGCTGTTTTTGTGCCGGGCCACAGTGGCGATTTTGTCGCAGGCTCTCATATCCCAGACATTGTCTTTGAGCAACAGCAGTTCTCAAAATCTGACCTAACCTCACAATTGCTCACGGATCACTATCAGAATGTGCCAAGGCAACTAATTGAAACGCAGACATTTAATCGAATAAAGGTAAGCCTGCAGCGGCAATTATCAGATGGCGATGTTCTTAATGCAGAAGCGTTCGCTAATCAATATGAGCTTTGGGACTGGAGAGAAAGACAGGCAAAATACATTATCAATTCGGTTCGTGTGTACGAGTTTTTTGGCATGCAATGGTGGTTGCCCTTATGGGATAAGGAATTTGTTGAGTTTTGGTGTGAAATGCCACTGCAATATAGGAAAAAACGCCTTTGGTATAACGCCTATGTTGCTGACAGATTCAAATCCGTGGTTGGCGCCCAAAGTGAAATCGCGGATAAAAATGCGGCGGATTTCAGTTTTGCTCGTAAGTTAGCGCATAGACTTTATCAAGTGATGCCTACACCGCTCAAACAGCTTATCTATGGTAAAAAACTCAGAAATGACTTTGATAATCACTTTTTGGCATTTGGGGCGTTGCTTTCTGATGAGCAAAAAGATGAATATGCCAAGTTTGGTTACACCATGATTGGAGTTTATTCCTTACTGTTCTTACAATCTCGCTGGGGAAATAAAGAGAGCTAGCAGAAAGTTTTGTTGATTGCATTCTTTAACAGTTTTATTTCTTATACATGCTATATTCGCTCAGCTTTCTAAGCAAATTGTGACTTTTGTAGGCAATTAACAGCCTATCGGTTGTATCATTGCTTGGTAATAAGGTAAAATCCGTCGGTTCACGGGCTGTGTAAAACGCGGTTTTGTAGGAAAAGTAGAAGGTCTTCTGAAATAGGTCTCCTACGAGGAATATTCTCAACTAATTTGGCTACATATTTATGAAAGTTGTAACAGTAATTGGGGCAAGGCCGCAATTTGTCAAAGCCGCTACATTTAGTCGCGCAGTCAGAGAGCACAATCAAACCAGCCAAAAAGCAGTGCAAGAAGTGATAGTTCATACGGGGCAACATTACGACGCCAATATGAGCGATATCTTTTTTGAAGAGATGCAAATTCCCAAGCCAGATTACAGTCTCGGAATTGGTGGTGGCACCCATGGACAAATGACCGGCCGTCAGTTGGAAGAGATTGAGAAGGTACTATTAGAAGAAAAGCCTGACTGGGTTTTGGTTTATGGTGATACCAATTCGACACTCGCTGGTGCATTAGCTGCAGCTAAGCTTCATATTCCGGTTGCTCACGTTGAAGCAGGGCTACGTAGTTTTAATATGAGAATGCCTGAAGAGATTAATCGCATCCTAACTGACCAAATCAGCAAAATTCTATTCTGTCCTACAGATACCGCTGTGCAAAACTTAGTACGAGAAGGTTTTAAAGACAAAAGCTGTCAGGTACGCAATGTCGGTGATGTGATGCTTGATGCTGCTAGTTTCTATACACAAAGCGCAAAGCGACCAGCTATCCCAGAATATGACAGTTTCTGTCTGTGTACAATCCACCGAGCAGAAAACACCGATGATGAAAATCGTCTCAAAAGCATCATTACAGCACTAAATGAGTTATCGGAAATTCAACCTGTTATTTGCCCAATTCACCCTAGAACACAAAAATTAGCTGAATGCTTGGGTCTTGAGATTAAGTTTGACGTAATACCGCCGGTGAGTTATTTCGAAATGGTATGGCTGTTAGAGCATTGCGAGATAGTACTAACGGATAGTGGTGGCCTTCAAAAAGAAGCGTATTTTTTCTCAAAGCCATGTATTACAATGCGAGATCAAACTGAGTGGGTTGAACTGGTCAACACCGGTGTGAATCAACTAGTTGGTGCTGATAAACAAGCAATTTTAAATGCGGTTGACGCTGCAAAAGCAACGAACTTTGCTCAAGCTGAGAGCTTATATGGTAACGGTGAAGCCGCGAAGGCGATATTGGCAGCTCTTCTGGAGTTTGAAAGCGCCTAATGAAACATCAGTTTGAATATATCGCTTTTGTAGATGCCGAGAAGACGCCCGGTGTTGCAAAGAAAATAGATAGTACAGTTGCTTCTGCACAAAAGTTGGGCTTGAATGCCAAGTCTACTTTGCTTGCGCCAACGATGTCGGGAGCGTGGGGATTTATCAAGGCCCTGTTGAGCACCAATACAGAAGTATTGTTTGTTCGTTTTTCTAGTTTATTGTTTCCATTTTTGTTTTTTCCTTTTTTGCTCGCGCGACTAAGAGGAACAAAAATAGTAGTGGATGTGCCAACGCCACGAAAGTCCGTGCTGGTAGAGCTTAAAACATCAGAGCCAAGAATGCTTGTAAGAATGTTTAAACAGAGTATCTCATTACTTTCTGCCAGTTGGGTGCTAATGCCTGCAAATCTAATAGTGCAATATGCGCAAGAATCTGCATGGTATTTATTCGGCGTTAAGCATAAAACACTTAAAATAGGTAACGGTATTAATATACCTGAAGATTTGCCTGTAGCGCTGTCATCCTGGCAAGCCGATGATACCTTAAATTTAATTGCGGTAGCGCAACTCGCAGATTGGCATGGATATGATAGATTGTTGAAAGCAATCGCAGAGTTAGCAAATAAACCTGATGCGCCGAAAGTCAGTTTGACTATCGTAGGCGAAGGGGAAGCGTTTGAACCTTTGAAGAAACTGGCAAAATCATTAAAAATTGACTCGCAAGTTGAGTTTACGGGATTTTTATCGGGCGCTAGGTTAGATGCACAGTTTAACAATGCACATATAGGCATTGCGAGCCTTGGCTTGTATCGCATAGGACTTGATGAAGCTTCAGTGTTGAAAGCCAGAGAGTATGTGGCAAGAGGATTAAGTGTCATTGGTGCTGCCAATGATCCAGATTTCCCCGCGGATTCTGATATTCGCTTGATGGTGAGTAATAGTGATAGCACGAATGACATCACGACGTTGATTTGTGAGTTACCGACTAAAACATTAATGTCACCTAGTGAGTTAAGAAAGTATGCGGAAGAAAACCTGAGCATGGAGAGTAAGCTCAAGCGTATTTTAGATAAGTTAAATTAACAGATAGTGTAGGCGTAATTTGATTCATTCAAAAGTGTTAGATAACAAACTGTCCTCTAAAACAGTCTTTGATAAATTACTAGATGAGAGTACAAAAGGGCTGCCGCGTAGTATCGCTGTGACTTTTGTAAATCCATTTTCATACTCACTGTTGAGTAAAAATGCTCGTCTATTATCGGGACTGGACGTTATTTTTTCAGATGGTTCGTTGCATACAAAATTACATAACACTTTTAACCAAAATAAAATTCAGCGATTAAGCTTCGATTTTTCTTCGATAGCAGTCGATGTTTTACGCTTTGCCAATCAAACAGGAAAACGCATCGCCTTTATTGGCGCAAAACCGACCTTAGTTGATGTCGCCGTCAAAAATTACGTCAGCATGTTTCCAGACCTCAATGTCGTTTATAAGCATCATGGTTATGTAAATGATGCGGCACTTAAGTCACAAGTCATCGCTGAGCTTAATCAGCAGCAGCCAGAAATTATTGTTTGTGGCATGGGGACTCCAAAGCAAGATGAATTTATTGTTGAATTAAAAAATGCTTTAGATACTCCTGCGTTACTGTTCACTTGTGGCGGATTTATTGAGCAGTCAGCAATTAAAGCTGACTATTATCACCCATTAGTAAAAAAACTTGGATTACGTTGGTTGCAAAGAGCGGTATTACACAAGCATGTTCGTCAAAGGCTTGTAAGAGAATACCCAAAGTTTGTTGTTAGCTATCTGCGCGCACAAATGAAAAATAAACGCACTCAGTCAATCGAAGAAGCCAACCCTCGCGAGAAATAGGAAAAGTATGTTTTCTCCTTCACCAACAAAAAAAATAGGCATTATTGGCCTTGGTTATGTAGGTCTGCCGTTAGCAGCTGAATTTGGTAAATATTTTGACGTTGTTGGGTTTGACATCAATAAACGTCGAATTGAGCAATTGCGTGACGGGTTTGATGCAACGTTAGAAGTGAATAAGACACAGCTAACTGAAGCGGCTAAGCTTTCTTACTCCTGTGACGAAAATGACTTAACCTCATGTAACATTTTTATCGTTACTGTGCCTACACCAATTGACGATACACATGCACCGGATCTTAATCCTCTTCGTAAAGCGTCGGAATTGGTGGCTCGTCATATCAGCAGTAACGACATCGTCATTTTCGAAAGCACAGTATATCCAGGCGCAACAGAAGAAGTCTGTATTCCTATTATTGAGAAGAATTCGGGCCTTAAGTTTAATCAAGACTTCTTTGCTGGATATTCACCAGAGCGGATTAATCCAGGTGACAAAGTTAATACTTTAACAAAGATTACTAAGATCACTTCAGGTTCGACCCCTGAGGTCGCCGACTTTATCGACGAGATGTACCGCTCAATTATTACCGTTGGTACGCATAAAGCATCTTCAATTAAGGTTGCAGAAGCCGCGAAAGTGATAGAGAACACCCAGCGTGACTTAAACATTGCTGTGATTAACGAGTTTGCAAAAATATTCAATCGCTTGAATATTGATACGGAAGAAGTACTAAATGCAGCAGGCACAAAATGGAACTTTTTGAAATTTAAGCCTGGACTGGTCGGCGGTCACTGTATCAGTGTTGACCCTTATTATCTGACTTTTAAAGCTGAAGAAGTTGGTTATCGTCCAGAGGTCATACTTGCCGGACGTCGTATCAATGATGGTATGGGCGAATACGTTGCGACACAGCTAGTTAAGAAGCTTTCAAGCCGTAAAATTCATATAGATGAAGCAAAAGTACTCGTACTTGGGTTTACCTTTAAAGGTGACTGTCCTGACGTGAGAAACACTAAAATCATTGACGTAGTGCGCGAACTTCAAGATTTCAATATGTCAGTTGATGTCTACGATGGGTGGGCGAGTGCAGAAGAAGTAGAAAAAGAATACGGTATACAACTTGTCAATCAGATACAGCACGGTCAATACGATGGTATTATCCTCGCGGTCGATCACTCTGAGTTTAAAGAGTGGGGCGTGGAAAAGATCAGAGCATTCGGTAAAGAAGATCATGTTTTATACGATGTTAAACATGTATTAAACCCACAAGATGCAGACATAAGGCTATAACAGAGCAATGGAAAAGATGAAGAATTTCGCATTAATTGGTGCGGCGGGCTATATCGCACCTCGTCATATGAAAGCCATTAAAGAAACTGGTAATCTGCTGTCGGTTGCCTATGACATCAATGATTCTGTGGGTATCATCGATAGTATTTCACCGCAAAGTGAGTTTTTCACAGAGTTTGAGTGCTTCTATGACCATGCACATCGATTGAAGCGCGATGAAGCGACTAAGCTTGACTATGTTTCTGTTTGCTCACCTAACTATCTACACCACTCGCACATTACCGCTGGTCTGCGTTTGGGCTGTGATGTGATATGCGAAAAGCCTTTAGTACCGACGCTCGCTGAACTTGATGACCTAATTCAGGTTGAGCAAGAAACCGGCAAGAGAGTATTCAACATATTACAGCTAAGACATCACCAAGCTATCTTAGATCTGAAAGATAAAGTCGCAAGTTCGTCAAATACCGACAAGCATGAAGTGGAGTTAACATACATTACTTCTCGTGGTAAGTGGTACATGCAAAGCTGGAAAGGCGACCCTAGAAAATCTTTTGGCGTGGCGACGAATATCGGTGTTCACTTTTTTGACATGCTGCACTTTATTTTTGGTGACTTACAGCGCAACGAATTGCATTTTATGAACAATGACAAAGCGGCTGGTTATTTAGAGTATGAAAATGCCAGAGTAAAATGGTTTTTGTCTATTGATGCTGAAGATTTACCAGAGGTCGTTAAAGGTAAGCAACCGACTTATCGCTCAATCACTTGTGATGGCGAAGAGTTAGAGTTTTCGGGCGGCTTTACCGATCTCCATACTGTTTCTTATCAAGAAATTTTAGCTGGCAGAGGCTATGGCTTAGAAGACGCACGTCACTGTATCGAAACCGTAAATGCAATCCGTCAAGGTAAAGTGCATATCGAATCACAAGCGGATGTTCATCCGTTTTTACAAGGTAAGCTCTAATGGCCTACCAAAAACATGAAAGCGCGATTGTGGATGATGGCGCTCAGATAGGTGAAGGCTCTCGAGTTTGGCATTTTGCACATGTTTGTGGCGGAGCCAAAATTGGTGCTGGCTGTTCGCTCGGGCAAAATGTTTTTGTCGGTAATAAAGTAGAGATTGGTAATAACGTTAAAATCCAGAACAACGTGTCAGTGTATGACAACGTTTATCTGGAAGACGATGTATTTTGTGGTCCGAGCATGGTGTTCACTAACGTCTATAATCCGAGAGCGTTTATAGAGCGCAAAACTGAATACCGAGATACTCGCGTCCAGCAAGGCGCAACGCTTGGTGCAAATTGCACAATCGTGTGTGGCGTTACAATCGGCTCGTATGCATTGATTGGTGCCGGCGCTGTGGTTAATAAAGACGTTCCTCCTTTTGCGCTTATGGTCGGAGTACCAGCGAAGCAAATCGGTTGGATCAGTAAATATGGCGAGCAACTAGACTTGCCCCTTGAAGGTGAAGGTCGTTGTGTTTGTCCGCATACTGGCGAGCAGTATGTACTAAACGGAAACCAACTTAGTCATCAATTTTAATGGAATGATGTAATGCAATTTATCGACTTAGCTGCACAGTATCAGCATTTAAAAACAAAAATAGATACACGGATCGCAGCGGTATTAGAACATGGTCAGTATATTATGGGGCCTGAAGTACAAGAGCTTGAAGCCGCATTGTCTGATTATGTAGGTGTAAAGCATACTATCACTTGTGCTAACGGTACTGACGCGCTGTCTTTAGCTCTGATGGCATTAGATGTGAAAGCTGGAGACGCCGTCTTTTGTCCAACTTTTACATTTTTCGCTTCCGCTGAGACTATCGCTTTTGCAGGAGCGACTCCCGTATTTGTCGATTCTGATGAAAAAACATTCAATATTTGTCCAATCGATCTTGAAAACCGAATTAAGCAGGTAATAGACGCTGGTGAATTGACACCTAAAGTGATTATGGCTGTGGATTTATTCGGCTTACCTGCTGATTATCCAGCGATTAAAAAAATTGCGGATAAATATCAACTAAAGATTATTGAAGACGCAGCGCAAGGGTTTGGTGGTGAGATTGATGGTAAACGTGCAGGCTCTTTTGCCGACATAGCTACAACCAGCTTTTTCCCAGCTAAGCCATTAGGATGCTATGGTGATGGTGGGGCGCTATTTACCGATAACGATGAATATGCTGCATTATTACAATCACTACGAGTTCATGGTAAAGGTAAAGACAAGTACGATAATGTTCGCATCGGCATGAATAGCCGATTAGATACAATTCAAGCTGCTATTTTATTGGAGAAGCTTGCTGCTTTTCCTACCGAGTTGGAGAATCGTAACCGCGCCGCCAAGAACTATACCAATGATCTACAGTCGCAGTTTGTTACGCCTTTTGTGCCTGAGGGATATTTAAGCTCATGGGCGCAATACACTATCCAAGTAGATAATCGTGAACAGGTAATGCAATCATATAAAGAACAAGGTATTCCGACCATGATTTACTATGGCACCTGTATGCATCAGCAAAGTGCTTTTGAGCATTTAGGTCATAAGGAAGGTGATTTTCCGATTGCTGAAAAACTGGCTAAGTCAGTACTGAGTCTGCCTATGCATGGATATTTATGCGCCGACAGTGCCGAATAATTTTGCTTGTGAGTGCTTAAAAGAATGAATATTTCTGTAGTTATTCCGCTTTTTAATAAAGCCGAATATATTGAACGAGCTGTTCATTCTGTACTATCTCAAAAACATCCAGCGAGTGAGATCATCGTCGTAGACGATGGCTCCACTGATGCTGGAGCGAGTGTAGTTGAAAAAATAAACAGTAGTAAGGTGAGATTATTACAACAGGCTAACAAAGGCGTTTCTGCTGCAAGAAATGTTGGTGTTCGTGCTGCTAACGCTGAGTTTGTCGCATTCTTGGATGCTGATGATGTTTGGCATGATGACTTTTTGTCTAATATTCAATCCCTTTATCAAACTTTTCCCGATGCACGTATTTTTTGTACTGGCTATGAGTTCAATACAGTGGAAGGGAAGCGAGCGGCCAAAAACCAACATTTGCTAGAAAATAGAGGGTTGCTGCAAGATTATTTTTTAGCGTGTTGTAATGCTGATTTACCAATAACCTCGTCATCTGTTTGCATTGCAAAAGAGAGCTTGCTAAAAGTCGGTGGGTTTAAAGAAGGATTAAGCCTAGGTGAAGATCAGGCCGTATGGGGTAGCGTTGCTTGTCAGTGGCCAATTGCTTACGATAAGTCAGTGTCTGTGATGTATGATTTAACGGCTTCTAGTGTTGGGCAGTCGCCGTCGGATTTTGAACAGCCATCTCCACATATTTTTGAATTTCAGCGTTTGCTGGATGATGGTATTGTGCCTACTGAGCTTATTGGAAGTGTAAAATACCTACAACATCTTACCGTGATGAGCAGTGTAAAAAGTAATTTACTCATTGGCAATCGCATGAAAGCATTAAAGCTTCTGCTAACCCATCCTTTATTGCAATGGGATAGGTATCGCGTAGCTGCTTTTTTCTTACTAATAATGCCAAAGAGCTGGATCGCTCGTAGCTATATGGCTTTAAAGCATCGGAGATAAGCATGGTTAGAAAGCAGTTTCTGTTTTTCTTTCTAACATTAGCAATCATGAGTATTGGTATTATTGGTCAATACCATGTGCTGCCAACTAATGCTATTTTCGAATTGCTGGTTTTATGTACTTTTTTGTTTGTTGCAAAGCGCATGTGCCCAAGCGCATGGCTTGTGTTCAGTTGTAGCCTGCTTTATTTAATTATTACGTTAGCCTTAGCTAAGGTTCGCGGTATCCATCCTGTTGATTACTTTATTGCCTATAAAACTTTTTTTTATCTCGCTTTATTGTCATTTTTTTCCTCTAAAGTGTTATTCGAAGAAAAGCTACTGCGACGTTTTTGGCATATTCTTTTAGTACTATTTTTCATCAAATACGTTATATGGATTGGCCTTGGGCAAGAAGGTCGGCCAGGTATTTTTACCGAAAATAACTATGAAATCATGTTTGTACTGCTATTAGGGTGTGCAATATGGGGCTTTAATCGCTCTTTGTCATTATTCGACTGGATGGCATTAGGTGTGGTTACTTTTCTTTCCGGTTCTCGTTCTGGTGTGATCTGCTTTCTTGCAATGTTCACCATTTTCTATATTAAAGACTTTGGTTGGAAGACCATCATTAAGTTGCTTATTGTTGCTATAATCGCAGCTGGTGTCGCTGCAACCTTTATTAGTCGTTTGTCGGGCGGTGATATTGAAGCAATCGATAGGGTGGTTTTTTTCCAAGGCTTTTTGAAAGCGATTTCAGGTTGGGGATGGCAGGAATATTTGATTGGTTCGCAAACACTTACAGCAATGCCCGAAAGTGTGTGCACAAGGCTTCAGTATTACCAATCACTATTTAGTGCAGGCAAGCCAGGAGTGTGTTACTCGGTTATATTGCACACTTACCTAACTAGAGCGATATTTGACCATGGCTTTTTAGGATTGTTATTTATCTTTTTGGCAGTGAATCAGCTACTCAAATTGAGCGATGTTTCACCACGAGCAAGACTTGTCTGTATTAGTATTTTATTTTTAAATGGAGCATCAGTCAGCTCGATGAATAGTGTATATGCGATTGTTGGACTGATTATCGTTATGACAGCGTTATATCCTGAGCGGTTGAAATATTATGGTTCTTCAAGTGCTAAGTCAGCTAGAGAGCTAAATGCGTCCACTTAACTGTCATCTTCTTTACTTATAGTAAGCTGAGAGTTGAAAAGAGGCTAAAACTATGAAGATAACAGTTGTTGGTGCAGGTTATGTTGGGCTTTCCAACGCAATTCTTCTCGCGCAGCATAATCAAGTTACATTGCTAGATATAAACGAGTCCAAGGTGCGCTTGGTGAATGATAAGATTTCGCCTTTCCATGACCCTGAGATTTCAGAGTATCTGCTTTTGAAAAAGCTCGAATTAGTAGCCACAACATGTGCAAAGAGTGCTTTTGGTAACGCTGAACTTGTTATAATTGCTACACCAACTGATTATGATCCTAAGACAAACTTTTTTAATACAAGTAGTGTAGAAAATGTAATCGGTGAATTGCTGTCTATCAATTCTCAGGCGAAGATCGTAATAAAGTCTACAGTTCCTGTGGGTTTCACTCGTAAAGCTAGGGAGCAGTTTAGCTATGAGAGCATTATATTTTCTCCTGAATTCTTAAGAGAAGGTAAAGCGCTCCACGATAATTTATATCCATCACGGATCATAATTGGTGCTAAATCAGAATATGCACAAGTTATAGCTAACCTTTTTCAACAGGGGGCATTAAAAGCGGATATAGATGTGCTTTTTAGTGGGTCAACAGAAGCCGAAGCGATCAAGTTGTTCTCGAATACTTATTTGGCGATGCGTGTAGCCTACTTTAATGAGTTAGACAGCTATGCTGAATCTCATGGTTTAAACGCTAAGCAGATAATTGAGGGGGTGTGTTTAGACCCCCGAATCGGTAGCCATTATAACAATCCCTCATTTGGCTACGGTGGCTATTGTTTACCAAAAGACACGAAGCAGCTTTTAGCCAACTATAAAGACGTACCTAATAATATAATCCAAGCAATTGTTGATGCAAACACAACAAGAAAAGACTTTATTGCTGAGTCAATTTTGCAAAAAAAACCTAAGGTGGTGGGGATCTACCGATTAATTATGAAAGCGGGATCAGACAACTTTAGAGCTTCTTCTATTCAAGGTGTGATGAAAAGAATAAAAGCGAAGGGAGTCGAGGTAGTGGTTTATGAGCCAGTACTGAAAGAGGCAACTTTCTTTAACTCGAGAGTAGAAAATAACCTAGATGTATTCAAACGTAGCTGTGATGTAATCATCTCTAATCGTATGGTCGAAGAGTTACAAGACGTTACCGAAAAAGTCTACACAAGAGACCTTTTTGGCAGTGACTAGGCTAGACCTAATTGAGAATATACGTATAATAGTAGGCCTAATTCGTTAGGCTTATTTTTTTAGGGAACGCAACGCATGGAATGCTGGTATTTGCTCTACTGTAAACCAAAACAAGAACACAGAGCACAGTCAAATCTTCAAAATCAAGGCATAGAGTCTTGCTTCCCTACTTTCGTAAAAAGAAAAACCTCTGGCTCAAGAGCTGTGGAGCAACCGCTGTTTCCACGATATTTATTTGTTAAGCTAGATCCACATTCTTCACACTTTTCTGCTGTAAAAAACACTCGCGGTGTTTCTGACTTTATTCGTTATGGTACCGATCTGCAAATGGTACCAGATGAACTCGTCGCTCAACTAATGAATAAAAATGAAATCGCGGACGAGCTCGACCTTCAAGAAGGCGATTTGGTTCAGTTAACAGACGGCTGTTACAAAGATATTCACGCCATATATCAACAACCTGATGGAGAGCTTCGTAGCATTTTATTAATTAAACTGCTTAACCATTACGCACAAATCGTTGTTGATAACTGTACAATAAAAAAGGTACAATGAAAACTTCATCCTTTATTCTTATTTAATTGTTATAAAAAGGGTGTACTCTGGTTTGACTGTAAACTTCTTCACGTTGTTAGAAAGATTACATTTTCATAGCGGAACGTTTGTAATTTTGTAGCTGTAACTTAAAAACTCAAACCAGTTTGTAGCAGCGACTTTATGTCGCGACAGAATGGTTCTGGCGCGGCTTTATGCCGCGAAGACATAAGCACCTTGGGTCAATGTGGTAGGAGCGAGTTCACCTCGCGATCTTTATATTTAAATTAAACCAGCATTTAGGAGCTGCAACCTAAGGGCGGAAGCGTGCTTAAATGCCGTAGCAGCGACTTTATGTCGCGACAAAATGGTTCAGACGCGGCTTTATGGCGCGAAAACATAAATGCCTCAGGTCAATGTGGTAGGAGCGAGTTCACCTCGCGATCTTTTACTTAAACCGAAACCAGCATTTAGGAGCTCAACCTAAGGCCGGAAGCATGCTTAAATGCCGTAGCAGCGACTTTATGTCGCGACGGAATGGTTTTACGCCGCAAAGACATAAACACCTTGGGCCAATATGGTAGGAGCGAGTTTACCTCGCGATCTTTCACGTCAACCGAAACCAGCATTTAGGAGCTGCAACCTAAGGGCGGTAGCGTGCCTGAGTGCCGTAGCAGCGACTTTATGTCGCGAAGACATAAGCATCTGGCTCAATATGGTAGGAGCGAGTTTACCTCGCGATCTTTTACGTAAACTAAAACCTGCATTTAGGAGCTACAACCTAAGGGCGGAAGCGTGCTTAAATGCCGTAGCAGCGACTTTATGTCGCGACAAAATGGTTCAGCAGCGGTTTTACCCCGCAAAGACATAAACACCTTAGGTCAATGTGGTAGGAGCGAGTTCACCTCGCGATCTTTCACTATAACTAAAACCAGCATTTAGGGGCTACAACCTAAGGGCGGAAGCGTGCCTGAATGCCGTAGCAGCGACTTTACGCCGCGAAGACATAAACACCTTGGGTCAATATGGTAGGAGCGAGTTCACCTCGCGATCTTTTACTATAACTAAAACCAGCATTGAGGAGCTACAACCTGAGGCCGGAAGCGTGCCTGAATGCCGTAGCAGCGACTTTATGTCGCGAAAAAATGGTTCAAACTCAGACGCCACCACCAAGGACCAAGGATTAAATTGCAAATTAAGAAACAACAAAAACAACAATCTAAAAAATGAATTCAAACTTGATAAAGGCTTTTAACCACATCTCTAGGTAAAAACATAGAATATAGAGTGAGATCTTGCGCAAAACCTAGTACTCACTTGCGATTAACAATCGTGCATGCTTTAATTAGCCCACGAAATTTTTATTGTTCCTCTACTGTTTAATAAAGGGCAATAAAAGTAATGAAAAGAAAAGATTACAATACTTTTGGGAAGAAACAATGGCGCTACGCTGTAAAACTATCATTGCTTCAGCCGTTCTAATGACAATGAGCGGCTGTACACTTGTTCCTGGTGGCCATTTTGAAGGGATCGGCTCAGGTGAACAAACAGCAAATCTAGAACGCGACTTAGAAAAAGTAAATATTCACATCATCGACTCTCAGTTAGTTCAAGAGCACAAAATCAAACAAGCCAAAAAAATTGACCGTTCGTCACTTGCAGGTATCGATGTCTCAAACTATGAATATCGTTTAGGCGTTGGGGATGTCATTACAATTGGCGTTTGGGATCACCCTGAACTTACAATCCCGGCTGCGGTACAAAGAACAGCCGAGTTCGATGGCTTTCGTGTTCAATCTGATGGAACTGTTAACTTCGCTTATGCGCCGAAAGTTCCAGCAGCTGGGAGAACCATTAATGAGTTGCGTGATGAGCTAGTCAAAAGGCTAAGTCGAGTTATTGAAGAACCCCAAATCGATGTCAAAGTGGTTGGTTTTAGAAGTCAAAAAACATACGTAACCGGCGAAGTAACAAAACCGGGTGTATACCCAATCACGGAAACGCCAGTCACGCTAATTGATGCGATCAACCAAGCTGGCGGCCTGACTGAAAGTGCTGATTGGGAAACCGTAACATTTACTCGCGGTGAGAAAACAGAGGTTATTCAACTCGATGATTTCTATGCTGAAGGTGATATTTCACAAAACCGTTTGTTGCAACATGGCGATATTATTCATATCAGCCGCAATGACAAACGTAACGTGTATGTGTTAGGCGACGTAATTAAAGCAGGTAAAGTAGACGTAAACCGCTATGGCTTGAGTTTAGCCGAAGCACTTACGGATGTAGGTGGCTTTAATGAGCGCACAGCTGATGCTAATGGTGTTTTTGTACTGCGTAAACGCGACCTACAAAAAGACGGCGTGCTTGCAGATGTATATCAACTACACGCAAAAAATGTTGCCTCGTTGGTACTTGCAGAGCAGTTTGAACTGCAGCCTCAAGATATTGTGTACGTTACCAGCGCACCACTTGCTCGCTGGAACAAAGTTATCAGCTTACTATTGCCTTCGCTATCAACCGTGGATGCAATTCAAGATATTGAAAATCAATAGTGTGATTGCTCATGTTTGATAGTGTATTAATGGTTTGCGCTGGCAATATTTGCCGCAGCCCAACCGCAGAATATGTATTAAAAAGCAAATTGGCGGGTAAGAATATTCAAGTGTCGTCGGCGGGCTTGACCGCGTTAGAAGGTAAATCTGCTGATTCAATGGCACAAGAGCTTACTAAGGCGCAAGGTATCGACATGAGTGAGCATCAAGGGCGCCAGCTCAGTGGTACGCTTGTTGCGCAAAACAGTCTCATTTTAGTAATGGAGCATAGGCATCTTGACGACTTATGCAGCCGTTACCCTCAAGCTCGCGGTAAAACCTTTTTACTCGGTAAATGGGTTGGCGATAAAGAAATCCCCGATCCTTACCGCCAATCTAAAGAAGCGTTTGAACACGTGTATGAGCTTATCGATAGCGCCTGCAGCGCTTGGCAACAGTATTTATAAGGAATTAAGAGTATATGAATGCTCAGCCAAATCTAATTTCTCCGCAAAAAACACAAAAAGACGACGAACAAGAAATAGATCTAATCGCATTATTTGGTGCGCTACTAGATGCCAAGTGGTTTATAACGAGCGTTACCGCTTTGTTTATGCTCTTAGGTGTTGCATACGCAATATTTAGTACGCCAATTTACCAAGCTACAGCTATGGTACAAGTCGAAGAAAAGGGAGGTTCCGTCCCTGGTTTTGATGACATGGCAAGCATGTTTGAGAGCACATCCGAAGCAGTGACTGAGATTGAGCTACTTAAATCAAGAAGCGTAGTAGGTGAAGCAGTTGACACACTACAATTAGATGTAGTTGTAGAGCCTAAACAGTTCCCTTTATTTGGTAACCGAGCTTTTCGTAACTTTGTAGCGCTAAGTGAAGGTGAAGTTGCTGAACCAAGTTTAGGGGCTGAGTCTTACGCTTGGGGTGGAGAAAAAGTCGAAATTCACCGATTCCGAGTCCCTAAAAGTGCCGAGGAATTGGAGTTTACTCTTAAAGCACAATCTCAAGAAGGCTTCTCGCTCTACGATGAAGATGGAGAAGTAGTGCTTTCTGGTAAAGTGGGACAAGAAGTAAAGTCAGGTGAGTTTGAGCTAGTTATCAAAACTTTGGTTGCACGACCCGAAACTGAGTTTAGTATCGTAAAGCGTAATCGCCTGCAAACGATACTGGATCTGCAGAAAGAAATTTCTGCATCTGAAAAAGGTAAGGATTCGGGGATCATTAACCTCGCGCTGCAAGATAAAAGCCCTGAATATGCAGAAAAAGTGCTAGATAAAGTTGCAAGTATTTATGTTCGTCGCAACGTAGAGCGAAACAGTGCTGAGGCACAGCAATCCTTGGAGTTCTTGGAAGTTCAACTCCCTGAAGTTAAACGTAATTTGGAACGTGCTGAAAAGGCTTTTAACGATTATCAAATTCGTCAAGAGTCCATTGATATTAGCCTAGAAACACAAGGTGTTTTAGAGCAAATCGTAGCGCTAGAAACAAAACTACAAGAGTTAGAATTAAAGCGCTTAGAGCTTGGCCGTAAATTTAAACGTGAACACCCCTCTTACCGTGGGGTTGTTGAGCAAATCGATACGGTCAAGCAACAAAGAAATGAATTAACTGGAGAGGTGCAAGGGCTACCTGAGACTCAGCGAGAGTTGCTACGCTTAAAGCGTGATGTTGAAGTAAATAATGAAATCTACACTCTGCTGCTAGGCAAAACTCAAGAGCTGGATATTGTTCGAGCCGGTACGGTAGGTAATGTTCGTATTGTTGACTATGCAGAGGTAAATACAACAGAACCTGTGAAGCCGCAAAAAGCTCTAATAGTGGTTGTTGCAACTTTACTAGGTGGTATGCTTGCTGTTGCCATTGTTTTGGTCCAAAAAGCGATGCACAAAGGGATAGAGGACCCTGCTGAAATAGAAGCATTAGGCTTGCCTGTTTATGCGAGCGTACCTTTCTCTGAGTACCAAGTTAAGCTAACTGGTTTTGCCAAGGCTCGACAAGGGAAGACTGCAAAAGCAAAATCAATTTTAGCCATCGATAACCCTGCGGATCTCTCTGTAGAAGCATTACGTAGCCTACGTACGAGTCTTCACTTTGCTATGCTAGAAGCTAAAAATAATGTAATCGCTATTTCTGGCCCAAGCCCTGGTGTTGGAAAGTCATTTATCACAGTAAACTTAGCGACAGTGCTTGCTCAAAGCGGCAAAAAAGTGCTGGTGATCGACGGTGATATGCGCAAGGGCTACCTGCAAACTCAGTTTGGTATGAAATGGGATAATGGTTTGAGCGATTACCTATCTGGACGTTTAAACCTGAGTGAAACTATCAAGAATACGCAACTTGTAGGTCTTGATGTGATGACTCGTGGTCAGATACCACCAAATCCGTCAGAGCTTTTAATGCACCAAAATTTTACCAAACTAGTAGAAGAAGTGAGTAGCGTATACGACTTGGTGATTATTGATACACCGCCTATTTTAGCAGTAACAGACCCTGCAATAGTTAGCGCACACGCCGGTACTACGCTGTTGGTGACGAGGTTTGGCCAAAACCACGTAAAAGAGCTAGAGATAACGCGTAATCGTTTTGAACAAAATGGTATTGATGTAAAAGGCGTTGTGTTTAATGGCGTAGTTCGTAAGTCAATGAATGCCTATGGATATTACGGCTACTACAACTACGAATATAAGAGCGATAAATAAATTATTATAGGCTGCAGACTCGAAGCCCGAAGCCCGAAGCCCGAAGCTCGAAGCCCGGAACTTGCAGCTTACAGCTTAAAACTTATAAATGGAGTAACAATGGAAATCTCCCAAGCCCGTATGACTCACCTAAAGCAACTAGAAGCCGAGTCAATTCATATTATTCGCGAAGTGGCTGCAGAATTCGATAATCCAGTAATGCTTTACTCTGTCGGTAAAGACTCGGCAGTAATGCTGCACTTAACAATGAAAGCGTTCTACCCTGCTAAACCGCCATTCCCTTTAATGCATGTTGATACAACATGGAAGTTTAAAGAAATGATAGAGTTTCGCGATAAAATGGCTAAAAAGTTGGGTTTTGATTTGCTAGTACATATTAACCAAGAAGGTGTAGATGCCGGTGTTGGACCATTTACTCACGGCAGTGCTAAGCATACGGATATCATGAAAACGCAAGGCTTAAAGCAAGCGCTAGATAAATACCAATTTGATGCCGCTTTTGGTGGCGCACGCCGTGACGAAGAAAAGTCACGTGCTAAAGAGCGTGTTTACTCATTCCGTGATAAAAACCACCGTTGGGACCCTAAAAATCAACGTCCAGAATTATGGAATACCTTTAACGGTAAAGTAAATAAAGGCGAGAGCATTCGTGTGTTCCCACTGAGTAACTGGACCGAGCTTGATATTTGGCAATACATTTATCTAGAAAATATTGACATTGTACCACTTTACCTAGCGGCAGAGCGTCCAGTTGTTGAGCGTGACGGTACTTTGATTATGGTTGATGATGATCGTATGCCACTGAATGAGGGGGAAGTGCCAATGAAAAAAATGGTCCGCTTTAGAACCCTTGGTTGTTACCCATTAACAGGCGCAGTGGAGTCTAACGCCACAACACTGCCTGAAATTATCCAAGAAATGTTACTCACCAAAACTTCAGAGCGCCAAGGCCGTGTAATCGACCATGATTCATCAGGCTCAATGGAGAAAAAGAAAATGGAAGGGTATTTCTAGAGCGCATATTAGTGCTTCGTGCCTCAAGCCTATGAGCTGCGAGCTTAACTATATAGTTAGGAACTTTAAGTGAGTAGCAAAATTGATTAACAGGGATAGTGATGAAATACGAAAATTTAGAGGTATGGCAGCGTAGCTTTCGCCTAAGCATAGAAATTTATAGAAAATTTGAGCTGCTAAAAGATTTTGGCCTGAAAGATCAAATGTGTAGAGCTAGCGTTTCTATTCCTAGTAATATAGCGGAAGGCTTTGAAAGAGAGTCTGAAAAGTAAAAGGTTCGCTTCCTGATTATAGCAAAGGGGTCTTTAGGTGAATTAAAAACACAGTTAATGATTGCAACTGAAGTAGCTTATATTTCAAAAGAAGATAGCTTACCAATTATTGATGAGTGTGAATTAATTGGAAAAATGCTAGGTGGCTTAATTAGAACAATCAAGAATTGCTCATAGCTCATAGCTCATAGCTCATAGCTCATAGCCCGTAGCTCGTAGCTCGTAGCTCGTAGCTCGTAGCTCGTAGCTCGTAGCTCATAGCTCGCAGCTCGTAGCTTAAATAAGGACTTAAAATGACCGACCAAACCAAACCAAACCTTCTTGAAACAGATATCGAAGGTTACTTAAAGCAACACGAAAACAAAGATCTACTGCGCTTTTTAACCTGTGGTAATGTTGATGACGGAAAATCAACATTAATTGGCCGTTTATTACACGACTCAAAATTAATTTTTGAGGATCACATGGCGGCTATTAAAAACGACTCAAAAAAATTCAATACCACAGACGAAGAATTCGATTTAGCATTATTGGTAGATGGCCTACAGTCAGAGCGTGAGCAAGGCATCACCATTGATGTAGCATACCGCTATTTTGCAACCGAAAAGCGTAAGTTTATTATTGCTGACTGCCCTGGACACGAACAATACACACGTAACATGGCAACCGGTGCATCTAACTGCGACCTAGCCATTGTGATGATTGATGCCCGTAAAGGTGTACAAACACAAACTAAACGCCATAGTTATATAGCATCATTACTTGGCTTAAAACATGTAATAGTAGCGATTAATAAAATGGACTTGGTTGATTACAGTCAAGACGTGTACCGCCAAATTAAAGCTGATTACAAAGCCTTTGCTGAGCAATTAGATATTCCCGATGTGCGTTTTGTGCCAATCTCTGCGCTTAAAGGCGATAACGTTGTTGATAAAGGTAATAACCTAGACTGGTACCCTGGCTCAACCCTTATGCAGTTACTTGATACAGTAACCATTAGCGATGACAAAAATCTAGATACCTTCCGCTTACCTGTACAGTATGTTAATCGCCCTAACTTAGACTTCCGTGGTTTTTGCGGCACGATTGCCAGTGGTATTATTAACGTAGGCGACCAAATCACGGCATTCCCATCAGGTAAAACATCATCAGTAGAGCGTATTGTTACAGCGGATGGCGATTTACCAAGCGCCTTTGCTGGCCAAGCAGTTACATTAACCTTAAAAGACGAAATTGATATTTCGCGTGGTGATGTAATTGTACGATCAACTGCAGACCAAAAACAGCTACCTACAACCAGTTCAAACTTTGCAGCAACCATCGTATGGATGGCTGATGCTGCAATGCAACCAGGCAAAGAGTACGAGCTTAAAATTGGTACTAAAAACACCTTTGGTAAAATCAGCAATATTAACCACCGTATTGATGTAAATACCCTAGAGCAACTTGATGCTAGCGAATTACAATTAAACGAAATTGCTAATTGTATTATCGAGACTGCTGCACCAGTGGTAATTGATCAATATAGCCAAGTAGTGGGGACGGGATCGTTCATTATTATCGATCGTTTAACCAATGTAACGGTGGGTGCTGGTATGATCACAAATACGATGCTCGAAGCCCACAGCCTGCAGCCCGCAGCCCGTACATATACAGAAGCTGAAATTGCCTTGAATAAATACATTTGTGATTACTACCCTGAATGGGATGCAAAGCCAATTTTATGAGTATTTTGAAAAAAGTATATCGTAACTTCTTGCCGCAAAAACTAATTCTTTGGTTAGATGTGAAGAGGGGCCTACGGGCTCCATTTCTTCATGAAGTTGATGAAAGAAAAGCTATATTTGTTCATATACCTAAGGCTGCTGGCTCATCAATATCTAAAGATATATTTTTTGGACAACAAGTTGGGCACTTCTACGCATCGGACTATAGATTTTTAGATAATCATAAATATAATGATTATTTCAAATTTACATTCGTTCGAAACCCATATACTAGATTTGTTTCAGCATATAACTATTTAAGTGCTGGTGGAGGAAATGAATTTGATAAAAGTTTTTATCTTGAACATCAAACTAGCTTTACTTCGATAAATCAATTTGTTAATGATTTCTTTGCGAAGAAAGAAATAAGAAACTGGATACATTTTGTTCCCCAAAGCCATTTTTTAACTGTAAATGGAAAGGTTGAAATGGATTTTGTCGGTAGATTTGAAAAAATAGATGATGATATTTCCGTACTGAAAAATATGTTATCAATACCAATTTCAGGTGATTTTAAAAAAGTTAATCGAAGTGTGAGTAGGAATGAAGCTTTGACGAATGAAAATAAAGAAAAGCTTTATGAGTATTATAAAAAGGACTTTGAGTTGTTCGGTTATGAAAGATAGTATTGATATCATATTGCCTGTATATAATGGAGAAGATTATATTTCTGAATCAATAGAAAGTATCTTAAATCAAACTTTCAGCCACTTTAATTTGATAGTGATTAATGATGGCTCTACAGATAATACTAAATTAATACTGGAACGACTAAAAAGTGCTGATGATAGAATTCAAGTGATAAACAAAGATAATGAAGGTCTTATCGCTACTTTAAATCTGGGTATTTCTTTATCTCGTGCTAAGTATCTTGTCAGAATGGATCATGATGATATTCTCGCTCCTAATAAACTTGAAATGCAAATTAACTATATGAAGCGTCATGAAAATATAGATGTTTTGGGTTGTAATGCTGTACTTATTGACAGTGTAGGTGAAAAGGTCGGTTCTATTTCATTCCCAGTTACACCATTAGCAGTGAAAGCTAAAAGCTTTGTTAGGGTGCCTGTTTTACATCCGAGTGTGATGATTAAAGTTTCTGATAAAATTAGGCCATTTTTATATTATGATGAGAGTCAGTTATATTGTGAAGATTTTGGCCTATGGCTTAGGCTTCTAGATAATGGCTTTTGCATTACAAACTTAAAAGAGAAGTTAATGTATTACAGGGTACATAATTCTAGCGTTAGCTCAACTAGAAAAAAAGATATGCAATATAATGCATGTAAAATAATAGAAAGTGCAATGAAAAATATGGGTGTGAAACTTGGGGGGAACGATTGGGAGTCATTTAAAATTCTTAGAAATAAAGAGCTGGAAAAAAATGTGACTCTAATGTCATTTCTTAGTTTATTAATGAGTTTTGGAAGTAACACTTCATTTTTATTTAAGGTCTTTATTAAAAAAGAGCTTATTGAGCTTTTCTTTAAATTTAAAATTAAAAGAGTTTTGAAATGAAAGCTTTTTTTAAACCTGAATTAATATTCTTTATTGGGGTTTTTCTTTTTTCATTTGAACCATTAGCATCTGTAATTTATCCTAAATTTTCATTTTTGGTTTCTTTCTATATAGTTGCTCTTTTTTTTATAGGTGCTTCAGGTTATATATGTAATTTTAACTTTAAATTGGATTATTTTTATTTTTGGGTTTTACTCTATATTTCTTTTTGTGTTTTATTTTCTTTAGGCTATGGCTTAAATCTCTTTGATAGTGTGAAGACTGTTCTTTATGAGGGTAAATACTTTCTCTTTTGTACCTACTTTTTGGTTTTTTGTAGGTGTGTAGACTTTATAAAATGCTCTAGACTTTTGTTTATTATTTTTGTTTTTCAGTTTGTATTTTCTATTTTGCAGTTTTTTAACGTTTTTGGGTTGAAGTCACTAATTATACAAATAGCTTTTGCTAATGCTCATGACTACTATAGAGAAAATCTTATTGGTGGGGGGGTCTTCGGGAGCTTTTTATCAAAAAATACACTAGGCTATTTTTCATTATTCTGCTTTATTATCTTTAGTAAATATAAAATTTTTAAGACCAATTTTTATAATTTTCTAGTTCTGTTCTCTTGCTTTACCTTAATTTTGATATCTGAGTCTCGTAGTGCTTTTCTTTTTATGGTTCTACTTATCTTCTATTTGTGTAGAAAGGACTACAGGTTATTAGCCGTTTTATTCGTTCCCTTTATTATACTTCCTTTGTTTTTTATTGATATGGCATACCTCCCTAAGTCAATAAAAGAGATTTTTTCTCAGCAATATTATAATACTGTTCTTGATGTTGGACGTGGAGCCTATATATATGCTTCCATTCTTAAATTTCTTGAAAGCCCTATTGTAGGTAGTGGAGCTGGTAGTTGGGGGTTAGGTTTAGCTTTTTCAGAGTCAAACGAACATAATCAAATCATATATTATGCTGGTTTATCAATACCTTTAGGCGTTTTTCAAGACAATAATTGGTTATCATTATTGACGCAATATGGCGTGGTTGGGTTAGTTGGCTTTATCCTGATTTTAAATCAAGTTTGGTTAAAAGGTAAAAAGAATAACTCTTACGTAGAACCTGTGTTGTTAATTTGTTTGTGTTATAACTCTCTGTTTTTAGCAGGATTTTCAATGGGTATATTAATGTTTTTAACTTTGTTTTTTAATTTAAGTAAAAATAATATATGAATATCTTATTGGTTCATAAATTCCATCACTTAACTGGCGGCGCTGAAGTATTTTACTTTGAAGTTGCTCGAGTTTTGAAAAGCTATGGTCACGAAGTCTCATTTTTTTCGACTGAAAGTGAAAAAAATATTAATACTGGAGATGTTGCTCATTTTGTTCCTGCGCCAAATTACAGTGGCGGACTTTTAGATAAGCTAAAAGCGTTACCAAGCACATTTTATTCAAAAGATAAAAAAAAGGCATTTGCAAAGCTTTTGGACGAATTTAAACCAGACATTGTCCATGCTTTTGCAATTCATGTACACCTTACACCATCTATTTTAGAAGCTGCAAAAGAGCGCAATATTCCAGTTGTAATGTCATGTAATGATTACAAACATATTTGTCCGAACTATAAAATTTATGACGGAACTAGTAACTGCGAACTATGCAAAGGTGGGAAGTTTTATAATGCGGTTAAAAAACGTTGTTGCAAAGGGTCATTTTCATTTAGCTTAGCTTCATCTCTTGAGGCCTATATACATGAACATAAAAAGGTATACGATAGTCTTGTTGATAAATATTTATTTGCTAGCGAATTTATGCTTAATAAAACTAAAGAGTTCTGGGTAAATAAAAAAGTTCAATATGGCGTGTTAAAAAATCCATTTAAACCTGAACAGTATTCACCGAATTATAGTGGAGATTATGCACTGTATTTTGGCCGAGTAATTGATGAAAAAGGTGTCGATCGTATTGTTCATGCAGCCAAGAATTGTGATGTGCCAGTAAAAATCATTGGAGATGGTCCACAGTTAGCTGAGTTACAGGCTCTAGCTGAACGAGAAAATATTAATAATGTTGAGTTTTTGGGGCCTATGTGGGGTGATGAACTGAATCAAGTTCTGGTTAACTCTCGTTTTGTTATAGTTCCTTCATTGTGGCATGAAAACTTTCCTTATGTAATCTTTCAAGCTTTTGCTTGCGGTAAGCCTGTTTTAGGTTCAAAAAGAGGAGGAATACCTGAGCTGGTGGGAGAAGAGCGAGGGTCACTTTTTGAGCCAAACAACATTGAGGATCTTTCAGATTGTATGTCAAAAATGTGGAATTCAGTTGAAACCTGCAAGCAACAAGGTTTAAAAGCTCGTACTTATGTTGAAACCGAGTTTAATGACAAAGTGTTTTACGAAGCAATAATGAGTAATTACAGGAGTGTATTAAAGTGAGATGCCTAGTTTTAGGTGCAAATGGATTTATTGGATCACATGTTGTTGACTTATTGGCTAGTAAATTTGGCTATGTAAGTAGTTTTGCTCGAAGTACTTATAAGTTTAAGAATAATCAAGTTACAAGTTTCACTGGTGACTTTTTAGATAGCAGTGCACTAGAACATGCTCTTGAAGGACATGACTGCGTTATACACTCAATAAGCTCTTCAACACCAGCTTTAGCTGCAGAAGACCCTGCTTTTGATGTTTCTGCTAACTTATTACCCACTTTGTCTTTAGTTAAATCTATGGCAAAGAAAAGTGTTAAAAAACTAATATATTTATCCTCCGGTGGTACTGTTTATGGTAACCCGTCGGAGTTACCTGTTAGTGAAAATGCTCTAATTTCACCAATTTCTGTTTATGGCTCAACCAAAGCCGCCATCGAGAATTATTTGCGGATTCTTTGTGAACAATATGGTATTGCATTAGTAATATTGAGGCCTTCCAACCCTTATGGCCCACGTCAGTTTAATAAAGGTTCACAAGGTTTGATTGCCACACTATTACACAAAGCCATAAAAAAAGAGCCAATAGTATTATTTGATGAAGGTAAGGCAGTTAGAGATTATATATACATAGGTGATTTGGCTTTAGCTATATATAAATCAATAATCACCGATACTACAGATGTTTATAATATAAGCTCAGGTATTCCTTTAAGTGTGTTCGCTATAAAAGAGCTGGTTGAAAAAATAACTGATTATCAATTTCTCTATTCTTTATATCCTAAACGTGAGTTTGATATTGATGAGATCGTATTAGACTCGACAAAGGCGCAGCAATTACTTAATTGGCAGCCAGTAGTTGAAATTGAAAGCGGTATTTGTAAACAATTTAATTGGATGAAAACACAATCATGGTAGCCCAAATTGATGGACGTTTTACTAAGCGGACTAAGTTAAAAGCATATACAAGATATTTATCGTATGCCCTCTATGAAGGCAGACCATTAACAACAAAAGGGCAGTGGATTAACCCTTTAGTGTTCAGTTTATATAAATTACAAGAAGTATTACCTACATCGAAAGAAGTGCAATCGCCTGTATTTATTCTTGGTACGGGTAGGAGCGGGACTACAATTCTAGGTGTTACATTAGGAATTCATCGCGATGTAGGATTTTTGAATGAGCCAAAAGCTTTGTGGAGCCACCTGTATGATAATGAGGATATAATTGGCAGTTACCAAGATAAGGTTGGGCGGTATTACCTTGATGAGTCAGATGTAACCGAAGCACTGAAGCTTAAAGCTAAAAAAATTTATGGGAATTATTTAAGGTTCTCAATTTCGAATAGGGTTGTGGATAAGTACCCTGAATTGATTTTTAGGGTTCCATTTGTAAAAGGAATATTCCCCGATGCAAAGTTTTTATTCTTATACAGAAATGGTTGGGACACTTGTCATTCCATTAAGCATTGGTCTGAAAGATTAGGGCTTGAAAAGAATGATGAAACCCATAACTGGTGGGGTAAAAACAACCGAAAATGGTATGCACTTTGTGAGCAAGTCCTTTTGCATGACAAAGAACTTTCAAAACATTATGAAGTTATAAAAGAGTACACTGACCATGTCTCTATGGCAGCTGTTGAATGGCTCCTTACCATGAAGCAAGGTATTAAAATAATGGATCAAGATTGTGTTTTGCCAGTTAAATATGAACAATTTGTCACTGACCCCGCATTTAGAAGTCAAATACTCAATTTTTGTAATTTATCTGAAGACCAAAACTTTAATGGGTACTGTAAAGAAGTATTAAAGATGCCATCTAAGAGGGAGCCTGTTATTTTACCTGATGAAATAGCTGATGAATTTAATCGTATTATGAAGTTGTTAGGTTATGAGTAAAAAAGAACTTGTTGTATTGGGTATTCGCGGTGTACCTGCAGGACATGGTGGTTTTGAAACTTTTGCTGAATATTTATGCCCATTTTTAATAGCTAGAGGCTGGCAAGTAACAGTTTATTGTCAAGAAGATGGCGAAGGTGAAATGTATGAAAGCGAATGGCAAGGGGTTAAACGTATTCATATACCAGTAAAAAATGAAGGCCCATTAGGGACCATTATTTTTGACTTAAAATCGGTATGGCATGCGCGCAAAAATAAGGGCTTGCACTTAACTCTTGGCTACAATACTGCATGTTTTAATATTATTCAGCGCCTATATGGTATTACCAATGTGATTAATATGGACGGCATTGAGTGGAAACGCCAAAAATGGGGCTTCGTTGCTAAAACGTGGTTTTGGTTAAACGAGCGTTTTGGTTGCTGGTTTGGTAATCATTTAGTGGCAGATCACCCTAGAATAGAAGATCACTTAGCAACGCGCGTATTGCGCGATAAAATCACTATGATCCCATATGGCGGCCCAGATGTGAGTAAGGCTAACGAAGCAGTGTTAGCTGATTATGGGTTAGTTAACAATGAGTATGCGATTATTATTGCGCGCCCTGAACCAGAAAACTCGATTCTAGAGGTGGTTGAGGCATTTTCTGCTAAGCCGCGTAGCCATAAATTAGTGGTGTTAGGTAAGTTTTTAGATTCAAACCCATATCATCAACAAGTTATTGGTGCGGCAAGTAATGATGTAATTTTTCCTGGCGCTATTTACGAGGCCGAAAAAGTTGCAGCACTGCGTTTTTATGCACGTTTTTATGTACATGGTCACCAAGTAGGTGGCACTAACCCGTCACTGGTTGAAGGCTTAGCAGCTGGTTGTGCAGTAATTGCGCACGACAATCACTTTAATCGTTGGGTTGCTGGCGAGGGCGCTTTTTATTTTAAAGATAAAGGCCATTTAGCTAGCTTTTTTGACCACCAATACCTAGACGATGACTTTGTTGTGGTTAAAGGTAAAGCTGCAAAAAAACAATTTTTAGAGTGCTTTCAGTGGCAAGACATACTTACCCAATACGATACGCTTCTAAGTAAATATTTAAAATGATGGGTTTCAATTTATGAATATTTTAGTAACCGGTGGAGCTGGTTTTATCGGCAGTGCTGTTGTCAGGCACATTCTTGCGAATACAAATGACTCAGTTATTAATGTTGATGCGCTTACTTATGCAGGCAACTTAGAGTCAATCCCAGCTAAATTGCAAGCTGAGCGTTATATTTTTGCTCAGGTTGATATTTGTGATTATGTGGCGCTTAAACAAGTATTTGATACTTATAAACCCGATTTAGTGATGCATTTAGCGGCAGAGAGTCATGTTGACCGCTCTATCGAAGGGCCTGGTGCATTTATAAATACCAATATAATTGGCACATTTAATATGCTGGAATGTGCAAGACATCATTGGCAAAGTTTAACTGCTGCTGCACAGAATGAGTTCAAATTTCATCACATTTCAACAGACGAAGTATATGGTGACCTTGAAGGTACTGAAGAGCTATTCACAGAACAAACTCCTTATGCACCAAGTAGCCCTTACTCGGCGAGTAAAGCTGGGTCTGATCACTTAGTAAGAGCTTGGGGGAGAACTTATGGTCTACCGATTGTTGTAACTAATTGTTCTAATAATTATGGCCCTTACCACTTCCCTGAAAAGCTTATTCCGCATGTTATTTTAAATGCATTACATGGTAAGCCTTTACCTGTGTATGGTGATGGTAAGCAAATTCGAGATTGGTTGTTTGTTGAAGACCACGCTCGCGCTTTATACAAGGTAGTAACCGAAGGCAAAGTTGGCGAAACATATAATATTGGTGGTCATAACGAAAAACAAAATATCGAAGTAGTCCACACTATTTGTGAATTACTAGAAGAGCTTGTACCCAATAAACCTGAGGGTATTGCTAATTACAAAGATCTTATTACCTTTGTTAAAGACCGCCCTGGGCATGATGTACGTTATGCAATTGATGCGACTAAAATGCAACAAGAACTTAATTGGGTACCTAAAGAAACCTTTGAAACCGGTATGCGTAAAACGGTTGAGTGGTACTTGGCAAATACAAGTTGGTGGCAGCGCGTTTTAAGTGGAGACTACAAACTAGACCGTATTGGCGAAAATACAAAATAAAGGGTGAATAAAATGAAAAAATATAAGGGAATAATTTTAGCTGGCGGTTCAGGTACGCGTTTACATCCAATCACCCAAGGGGTGTCTAAGCAGCTTTTACCTATTTACGATAAACCAATGATTTTTTACCCATTATCTGTATTAATGCTGGCTGGCATTCAAGATATACTAATTATTTCTACCCCTGAAGATATGCCAGCATTTCAACGCTTATTAGCTGATGGTAGCCAATTTGGTATTAACATTAGTTATGCCGTACAACCAAGCCCTGATGGGTTAGCACAGGCATTTACTATTGGTGCTGATTTCATTGGTAATGATAATGTGAGTTTAGTACTTGGCGACAATATTTTTTATGGGCAAAGTTTTGGCACGCAGCTAGCGTCAGCTGTATCACGTGACAGTGGTGCTACCGTATTTGGTTACCATGTAACCGATCCTGAGCGTTTTGGTGTAGTTGACTTTGATGCCAATGGTATTGCTATTAGCATTGAGGAAAAGCCCCTCGAGCCAAGGTCAAATTATGCAGTAACAGGCTTATATTTTTATGATAATGATGTTGTAAGTATAGCGAGAGATATTAAACCTTCACCTCGTGGTGAGTTGGAAATAACCGATGTAAATAATGTTTATCTGCAACGTGGCGATCTAAACGTAAATGTATTAGGACGTGGATTTGCTTGGTTAGATACTGGAACCCATGATTCGCTTATTGAAGCAGGACACTTTGTGCAAACAATAGAGCATCGGCAAGGTCTCAAAGTTGCCTGTCTTGAGGAAATTGCCTACCACAAAGGTTGGCTAACCACTGAAGAAGTCTTGAGGGCAGGAACTAGCCTTATCAAAACTGGTTATGGCCAATACTTATTGAATTTAGTCAAAGATAAATAATATGAAAATTATAGATACAGAGATTCCCGAAGTAAAAATTATCGAGCCTAAAGTGTTTGGTGATGAACGGGGGTTTTTCCTCGAAACTTTCCAAGCAACACGTTATTCAGAGTTTCTAGGTGATGAAGTATCATTTGTTCAAGATAACCATAGCCGCTCGCGTAAAGGCGTTTTAAGAGGTTTGCATTTTCAAAAAATGAAGCCTCAAGGTAAGCTAGTAAGAGTGGTTACAGGTGAAGTTTATGATGTCGCAGTTGATATTCGTAAAGATTCAAATACTTTTGGTCACTGGGTCGGTGTATTGCTAACAGGCGACAATAAAAGGCAATTCTGGGTGCCCCCAGGCTTTGCACACGGCTTTGTAGTGTTGAGCGATGTAGCCGACTTCGAGTATAAATGTACAGATTACTATGATCCCACTGATGAGAGTGCGATTCGTTGGGACGATCCAACATTAAATATAAAATGGCCGATGGACTTTGAGCCATCGCTTTCGGCAAAAGATGCTGATGCTGGTTTTTTAAAGGACTTATAAGGGATGAAAGTGCTAATTACAGGTGCGCGAGGGCAGCTAGGGCTGTGCCTTCAAAGCCGCATCACTAATGACTTTGAGGCTATTGCATTATCAAGTAGTGAGTTAGATATTACCTCCAAATCAATGGTTAATCATGCAATAACCACACTACAGCCAGATTTAATCGTTAATTGTGCGGCCTATACAGCGGTAGATCGAGCTGAAAATGATGAAAAAGCAGCGTATTCCGTAAATTGCACAGGACCAGAGAACTTGGCGTATGCTGCGGCCATATTAGGTATCCCACTTATACATATTTCCACTGACTATGTATTTGACGGGGAATCTAAAACTCCTTACTTACCTGAGTCACCTACTGCACCAACGAGCGTTTATGGAAATACAAAGCTAGCCGGTGAAAAGGCAGTTCAGGCAATTACATCTAAGCACATTATTATTAGAACAGCGTGGGTATTTAGTGAATATGGCAGTAACTTTGTAAAAACCATGATTAAGCTGGGTTCTTCAAAGGATGAGCTGGGTATTGTTGCGGACCAAATAGGCTGTCCTACCTATGCTGGAGATTTAGCACAGTTGATAATTATGTTTGCTGACAAGTTAAAAAATGCTGACTTCAATCAGTATGGTGTCTACCACTTTTGTGGAAACAAAGCAGTTAGTTGGTATGACTTTGCAAAGGAAATTTTTACTCGCCAGTTATCAGTAGACGAAAATTATAAAGTACCAAAGCTTAATCCGCTTTCAACGGCACAATTTCCCACTGCTGCTAAAAGACCTCAATATTCCGTTTTAGCTGATAATAGCCTACCCTTACTAGGCCTGCTTGAAAGCAGCAACTGGCGAAACTCGCTGAGTACAGTGATCAACAAGTTAAATGGTTAGTATGGATTATGAAAAAGAGGAATTTAGGAATACTACAAAGTAACGCAACCATAATTGCTTTTATACAACGGATCTTAGATATATGCATAATTGTAGGTAGCTTAGTGCTTGCTGTGCTGCTTCAAGAGCAGCCTTGGCTTTTACAGCATACTACTGCTGCGCTTTTAGCTGTTTTTATTTTCCACTTTACGTGTGAGTTAGATAACCTTTATATCTCATGGCGTGGTTTGTCGATATATAAAGAGTTAAAAAAGACAACATCGCACTGGGCAATCAGCGCAGCTACCTTATTTCTTAGTGTAAATTTTTTCGCACCGCAATATTTAAACCCTGAGGGGTTGCAATTTAAATGGTTTTTAATCGCTTTAGTAGGCTTGTTGATCTATCGAATTGCTCTTCGTTTAGTATTACGTTTGTTGCGTACACAAGGCATAAACACGCGCTCAGTGGTTGTTGTAGGGGCTGGGAATGTTGGTCAACGGCTGGCGAGTAGTATCATTAGTCATTCTAGTTTTGGATTAGTGTTTGGGGGCTATTATGATGATATTGTACCTGAAAATAAATTGACAGCAGCGCAAACCATAGGGGATCTAGAGCAGCTTGTAGTTGATTGTAAAGAGGGAGGGATAGATCGAGTATATATTGCCTTGCCTCCTCAGGCTCATGAACGAAGTAAATGGCTCGTCAGTGAGCTAGCAGATAGTACGGCAAGCGTTTATATAGTGCCTGACGTCTTTACATATCAGTTATTGCATGCGCGGAGTGACGTTATTATGGGCATTCCGACAATTAGCATTTACGACTCACCTATTGATGGCAGTAATGCGATTATCAAAAGGGTTGAAGACATATTACTTTCTGTTGTTATTTTGCTTCTAATCTCACCTATTTTAATAGGGCTAGCAATTGCTGTTAAAGTAACATCAAAGGGACCTATATTCTTCAAACAAAATCGTTACGGAATTGACGGTAAACCCATAGAAGTATGGAAGTTTCGCTCAATGAATGTAATGGAAAACGGTGCTACAGTGACTCAAGCAACCAAAAACGATAAGCGTTTTACCCCTATAGGCCAATTTATCCGAAAGACGAGCTTAGACGAACTTCCCCAGTTTATAAACGTACTCCAAGGTAATATGTCAATAGTAGGCCCCCGACCACATGCCGTAGTGCATAACGAGCAGTACCGAAAACTAGTCGATGGTTATATGCTAAGACACAAGGTAAAACCCGGAATCACGGGGTGGGCACAAGTGAATGGTTGGCGCGGTGAAACCGATACGCTAGATAAAATGGAAAAACGCATAGAGTTTGACCTTGAGTACATTCGTAATTGGTCCCTACTGCTCGACTTAAAGATTGTCTTCTTAACCATTTTTAAAGGCTTTATAAATAAAAATGCTTATTAGGTTGTATTGTCAATCAAATGTAGAAATGAGATAACTGTGCTCGCAAAGTTAAAAGTTGTATTAAAAGATTCTGAGCATCGGCATACAGTAATTCACGCAGTATTAGCACTAGGCATTAGAATCCTTGGTGCTGCAATGGCTTTTTTATTTAATTTAGCCATAGCTCATCAACTTGGAGCAGAGCAGAGCGGATATTTTTTCCTTGCTTTTTCTTTGGTTATGATTTTTTCTGCGATAGCGAGGCTTGGTTTTGATAATACCGTGCTGAGGTTCACTTCCGCAAACTCGTTCAATGGTAAAACAGTTAAGGCTATTCTACATTTTTCCTTAAAGTATAGCTTGCCTGTGGCGTTCCTTTTGATGCTATTAGTTTATTTCACAGCTCCCTTTTTAGCCAATATGGTATTTGATAAGCCTGAAATTGTTACTACGTTAAGGAGTATATCGCCAGCGATTATTGGGTTGGTTATTGTCGCATTAGTGGCGATGAGTTTACAGGCAAGACATAAATTGATAGCGAGCATTCCGTGCCAGAATATTGCACACTTTGTACTATGTGGAGTGGCAATTATTTGCTTGAATGTCGAGTCAGCAAGTTCTACTGCGCTTTATCTCAGCTTATCATTAGCTAGCACAGCGTGTTTTTTTTACTGGTTAAGCTTGCGAGGCCTTAATGATCTCGGTAGAACAGTAAGTGAAGGTGAACTTTGGATAAGTGCTAGGCCCAATTGGGTCATTATGATGATGAGTCAAGCTGTCCAGTGGTTCGCTCCAATAATGGTGGGGGTGTTTTTAATCTCTGAGCAAGTTGCTTTTTTTAGTGTTGCACAGCGTATCGCTTTATTAACCTCTTTCGTTTTAATGGCCGTAAACCTAGTTGTTGCTCCTAAATTTTCAGCCTTTAATAGCAAAGGTGATCTTGAGGGGATTCGTAAAACTGCGTTATTTTCAGTGCGATTATTAGTGGTCAGCGCTTTTCCAATTGTACTGGTTATGCTGCTATTTCCAGAATTTTTAATGGGATTATTTGGTGAGGAGTTTAAGCAAGGGGCCGCTATTTTACAAATACTAGTATTGGGGCAAGCCGTTAATGTTGTAACCGGTTCGGTTGGCTTTCTATTGCAAATGACTGGTCATGAGCGCGATATGCGTTTGGTCACACTTATTAGCGGTTTTGGTGTTTTAATTAGCGTGCCTATTTTTACAAAGTTATATGGGGCAATTGGGGCTGCAATAGCTACAAGCTTTTTTATAAGCTTGCAAAACTTATTAGCTGTTTATTTTGTTAAAAAACGCTTGGGTTTTAATACCTTAAAGTTTTGGCAGAAGATGTAAGTTAGGAATAAGGATGTTTGCATGGTTTTAGAACAATGGTTGATGGTCGTTATTTTTTTATCAACCATTGTGGGGTTAATTAAATATCAACACTTCCCTGAACGAGTATTTGCAGCGGCGAGCTTAACCTGCTTTGCAACTTCATTAGTATCTACCGAACAATTGCTTGCAAATGCCGTCAACCCCGGTTTAGTTACTTTGTTGTTACTTGTGGTGTGTGCATTTGCTTTTGAACGCACTGGTTTTTTGCGTAGGCTTGCCAATGTGCTTTTCAATGGTTCGGTAGTTAAATCCTACGTACGTACTCTACTGGCCACAGTGCTGGCCTCTGGTTTTTTAAATAATACTGCGGTGATAGCTACGCTCATTAGCCCAGTTAAAAACAACAAACTAATAGCCCCGAATAAACTATTATTGCCGTTGTCGTATGCCGCTATTTTGGGCGGAACATTAACTCTCATTGGCACATCTACAAACTTGATCGTTAACTCAATGCTGATTGAGCGAGGTGTTGATGGGTTTGCTTTTTTTGACTTTCTTCCCATCGGTCTCACCGCTGTTGCCGCCTGTATGGTAGTTATTGGGTTTACCGTCAAGCGCTTAAATGGCAAAGTTAACGATTCTGCTGAGGTGGCCGACTATTTTGTAGAAGCACAAGTTAATAAAGGTTCAGCGCTCATTGGTAAAACAATAGAGCAAAATGGTCTAAGAAGCTTAGAGTCATTGTTTTTAGTAGAGATTGTAAGAGAGAGTAAGTTGATATCTCCAGTTGCTCCTTCGCATATTATACGCGAAGGCGATAAGCTTATTTTTTCAGGAGATATCACTAAAATTTTAGTACTGCAGCAGTTTGAAGGGTTAACACTATTTGCAGAAAAAGACGGGTTGCTTCGTGAAAATTTAACCGAAGTGGTCGTTAAACCTGGTGCCGCGGTAGTAGGAAAAACATTAAAGACGGCTGGTTTTAGGGCCCGATTTGATGCTGCCGTCGTTGCGATTAGACGAGAAGGTGAAAAGCTTTCAGGCAAGCTAGGTGACGTGTCGATTCAGGCTGGAGACTTTTTAGTTTTGGCCGTGGGTCCTGATTTTGCTAAACGTACTAATCTTACTAAAAACTTCTTTATACTCAATGGCGTAAAAGCAGAAAATATGCTCTCAGGCATAAAAGAACGGATTGTTACTTGGGGGTTTGTTGTTACTCTTGGGGGAGCATTAGTACTAAAGATAAGTCTATTAAAGTGCTTTATTTTTTATTTAGCGATACTAATAGCGAGCAGATGCTTATCTCTTAATGAAATAAAGCGCCGATTCCCTCTTGAATTGTGGTTAATAGTAATGAGTGCTCTTACCTTAGCAACAGCTTTAGATAACACGGGAATTGCTTTGTTAATAGCTGAGCAGTTTAAATCTCTTTTAACTGAGCAAAGCGCATATGTGGCTTTTATTGGTGTTTTTATTCTCACGCTGTTGTTTACAGAGCTAATTACCAATAATGCAGCTGCTGCATTAACATTTCCAATTGCCTTTGCTATTGCTCAGGGATTGGAAGTCAGCTATTTACCATTTGTATTGGCAGTAGTATTTGCTGCCAGCGGTAGTTTTATGAGCCCCTATGGCTACCAAACAAACTTAATGGTATACAATGCCGGAAACTATAAATTAAAGGACTTCGTACTGTTTGGCCTACCTGTCTCTATCACATACAGTGTGGTTGTACTGGTTTTAATTCCTATATTCTTTCCATTTTAGGGGATGAATATAGGCAATATTAATGAGTCACAGTTGCGAAATTGTAATTAAATATCATTTCAAAGAAGCTAGAATCTGGAAAAGCGATGACAGAAAACATTGTATGGCACTCTCAGACGGTATCAAAAGCACAAAAACAGGCACATAAAGGACATAAACCTGTACTGCTATGGTATACCGGGCTCAGTGGCTCTGGTAAATCAACAATTGCCAATGCAGTAGAGGCTAGATTATTTGAGTTAGGGTGCCACACTTATCTTCTTGATGGCGATAATGTGCGCTTAGGATTAAACAAAGGGTTGACTTTTAGCGATGAAGATAGGGTTGAAAATATTCGCCGGATCAGCGAAGTAGCCAAGCTTTTTGTCGATGCTGGAGTGATTGTCTCTACCGCGTTTATCTCACCATTTAAACAAGACAGAGAGCAGGCGCGTAACCTTATGGAAGAAGGTGAGTTTATTGAGGTGTTTGTCGATACTCCTTTAGAGGTCTGCGAGAGCCGGGATCCAAAAGGGCTTTATAAAAAAGCGAGAGCAGGGGAAATACCAAATTTTACTGGAATTGATTCAATATTTGATGCACCAGAAAAACCTGAGCTGCATTTAAAAACAGCAGAGCAAAGTGTTAAACAATGCGCAGAGCAAGTTATAAAGTACTTACATCAAAAGCAGATTATTACTTAAACTTTTCAAGCTAAGAGCATATATGTATTACGATATTTTTAATGGCGATGCCGATGGTATTATTGCGCTGTTACAGCTCCAACTGGCGAATCCTGTCGACAGTATAAAGATCACAGGGGTGAAGCGCGATATTGAGCTAATGAAAAAAATAACGCCAAAGGCAGGTGATAATATTCGTGTGCTTGATGTGTCTATGGAGAAGAACAAGCCGGATCTCTATCATGCGTTGTCTGTTGGTGCTCGTGTTATGTATGTGGATCATCATAGGTCTGGTACTGTTCCAGAACATTGTAACCTGTTTGCTCATATCAACCTGGATCCTGATGTATGCACGAGCTTAATTGTAAGCGATATATTAAATAGGCGCTTTCATTTATGGGCTATCACTGCAGCATACGGCGATAATTTAATTAGCAAAGCTAATAGGGAAGCTGATGTTTTGGGTTTAACAGAGCAAGAAAAGTCTAAACTAAAAGCGCTTGGCACTTATATTAATTACAATGGTTATGGTAGCGAGATAACAGACTTGCATTTTCATCCTGTAGCATTATTTAACGCTTTGCTGCCATATACATCCCCCTTCGAGCTAATTGCAGATAAACAGTCAGTCTATTATCAACTTGAAAGAGCCTATAAGGCAGATATGCTTAGTGCAGAGTCGGCGCAAGTACTCCATGAATGCCATTTTACTAAAGTGATTCTATTAGACGACAAAGCTTGGTCTCGAAGAGTAAGCGGTGTACTAGGCAATGAACTTGCGAATAAAACACCGAACAAAGCGCATGCTGTTGTCACATATAACAATAAAGGTAGTTACACTGTTAGTGTGAGAGCGCCATTAAGTAACAAACAAGGTGCCGCCCATGTATGCAGCCAATTTACAACCGGTGGTGGCCGTGAGGCCGCAGCTGGTATAAATGAGCTGCCTTACGATAAATTGCCTTTACTAATTGAGGCTTTGGTATCCCATTACTCGGGTTAGCATATTTGTACTATTGAGGAAGCTGCTAATTCCAAAGCTTTAAATTAAATGTTAGTTTTGTAACTAAATCAGGATTTACATAATTTCAACTCGGGAAAAGTATGTCTAAACTTACTACCTTATTTAGTGGTGTTTTCATGTTAGGAGCACCATTTACATCGGCTAACCAGGTTAATACTTACCAATCGTTTACTGGTTTCTCTGGACTATTCAATACGCCCAACGCAGAGGTCATAGATAAAGGAAATATAGTGATTGGGTATAACAACCAGCTCGCGCCTTCAGCATTTAAAGCTCGTTACTCTCATGATGAAAATGGGGCGAGATATGTTGATGGACATAACTTTAAGTTTTCAGCAGGCCTGTTCGAAGGATTAGAAGTACAAGGCTTTTTAGCGGCTTATAGCATCCATACAGACAAATTTGCAGATAAGAACTCTGAGATTCGAGATCTATCTTTCAACGCTAAGTACCAAGTGCCTTATATTCCTAAAGATTGGTTTGACTTGGCTATTGGTGTTAGAGATTTTGGAGGACGAGTAAAGGCTAATGCATATCAGACTTACTACATAGTGGGCTCGAAAGAAATTTGGGATTTCAGGTTCTCTGCTGGCTTTGGTGACAGTAATCAACCATTAGGGCAAATGGATGGCGCTTTTGCAGGGGTTGAATGGCAACCGCTAGATTGGATGGCACTTCAAGTAGAACATGATGGTGATGCTGTAAATGCAGGTTTGCGTTTAACTGTCCCTAGGAGCTGGATATACGATGTAGGTACACTTACGTTAACCAGCAAGTTTTACAGTAATACTGAACATGCAGAAAAAGATACCTTTTGGGGGGTAGATTTTTCTATGCCTTTATTTAAAAAGGCGAAACTAAATGACCCAACAGAAGCCGCACCAGCCCCTATATTAGATAACCATAAAAAGCGTGAAGCTGCATTTGAAGCGCACTATCAACAGCAACGAGCGCTAGCTCAAAAGCCGTTAGAAGAAGCCAAGCAAGAGATTGCTGAGCGTGATGAGTACCGAAAGTCACTAACGCTGCAAACTCGGGAGCTTAAAAATGCGCTAATCGACGATGGTTTAGAGGCGATTAGTGTGGGCTTTAATCGCGACCCGCATATTGTTGTAAGTTTTGAGAACTATGTCTTTAATCGTAATGATATAGACGCTATTGGTCTTGTGCTAGGTCGTATTGCTGAGCATATAGATGAGCCTGAGGCTAAATATACGATTCAGTTATTAAACCGTGGTATTCCAATGCTTTCTGTGCGTGGTGATATCGATAATTACCGTGAGTTTATCAATACTAGCAGTACGCCAGATATGGATATTCGTCGCGGTGAAATGGATCCGATTGGCAGTGTGTCTTGGGTGGGAATGCCTAAAGCCAACAGTTCATACTTTAAACCGCGTGTAACAATAGGCCCTTCTCTAGACTCACACTTTGGGACAGAGATAGGTGTTTATGACTTTTCACTCGCAATTAAAGCAGATGTGGATGTGCCTATGTGGTATGGCGGTGGCATAAGCGTTAGCGCTGAAACCGAAGTTGCCAAAACAGATGACTACGAAACAGGCAAGGCGTTTGGTCGTTTTGCAAAAAACAGTGGTGTTACGCAAGCGACAATCTATCAAACGTTAGATTTACCGTATGGAATTTATAACCAAACCCACATTGGTTTCTTTAAAGAGTTTAATGATTATACCGGTATCAAAAACGAAACGACTTGGCTTAGTGAAAACGGTCGTCACCAGCTTAATGCTGAAATTGGTTATTTAGAATATGATGACTATGACTTAGACAGAGACTATCAAACTTTGTCTTATCGCTATAACTGGGTTGAGCAGGATGTAAGTTTTCATGCAACGGCAGGTCGATTTTTTTATGAAGATAGCGGTGTAAAGTTGGAAACCCGCTTCTGGTTTGGAGATAGCTATGTTTCAATCTTTGCCCAAGATACGGATGTACAAGTCGCAGGCATTGCGTTTAGCATCCCGCTCACTCCACGTAAGGATATGGCACCGATCCGTTATGGCCAGATAAAAGGAAATGAAGCTTGGCGCCATGACGTTAGCTCTCGAATTGGAAATGAAATGAACTATATAACAGTAGGCCGTGCTCATTCAGTTAAAACACCTGTGAATTTGGATAAGACATTCCTGAATCAAGGACGCTTGTCGAGTAGTTATATTTACAGCAATTTGGCAAGATTACGAGAAGCATACCTAACTTACAGATAACAGTAGCAGCGACTTTGTGTTGCGATGCTTTTGTCGCGGGATAAACCCGCTGCTACGGGAGCGGTGTTTCGGTGCTTTTGTCGCAGGGTTATGTATTCGTAGCAGCGACTTTACGTCGCGATGCTTTTGTCGCGGGGTGAATCCGCTGCTACGGGAGCGGTGTTTCGATGCACTTGCCGTAGGCTTATGGATTTGTAGCAACGACTTTACATCGCGATGCTCCTGTCGCGGGATAAACTCGCTGCTACGGGAGAGATGCTTCGATGCTCCTGTCGCGGGGTTATGTATTTGTAGCAGCGACTTTATGTCGCGATGCTCTGTCGCGGGATAAACCCGCTGCTACGGGAGTGGTGTTTCGGTGCTTTTGTCGCGATTCTCTTGTCGCGGGGTAAACCCGCTGCTACGAGAGTAGTGTTTCGATGTTTTTTGTCGCAAGGTTATGTATTTGTAGCAGCGACTTTATGTCGCGATTCTCTTGTTGCGATGCTCTCGTCGCGGGATAAACCCGCAGCTACTAAAATCTGCGGGAATCATACAGCCATCTCACTCTTACTCTTAAATTCATATACCTTGTTAATAAATAAGCACTATATTGAAACTTTTTGCTATAAATTTGACTTCATTCATTGTCTATTTAGTGTTCTAAAGGTATCCTACTTTCAACTTATTACAGGCGGTTGGAACTACCGCTTTTCTGTGATAAATTAAGGCAGCTAACTCCGACTATATGGTTGTTTTTCCGCTAGATTGGTAGAATAACTGAGTTGGCTTTAGTCAGGGAGCGACTTAGTTCCTGTCTGTCTTATTAAATGATTTAAAACTTAAGCTTATATTGCTCTCTCGCAATATGGCTTTTTTTATGAGTTAACGCGTCAAATCGACGTAAGTTAACAGAAGGAAAACAAGGACTAATCATGATTGCAAATAAAAAATCTCTTCTTGCGCTCTCTGTAGCGTCTGCGCTAACGCTTTCTGGCTGTTTTAGCGATGATGACAACAACGTAACTATCACGCCTCCACCAGAGCCTACTGATCCAGTAATCGTTGCACCTGAGACTCCAGATGCGCTAGCACTAGTTGTAAACGGTAACGTTGTTAATGCAGACTTCGACGCGATCAAAGCGCAAGTAACTCTGCTTGAAAACGGTGAACTAAGTGCAAACACTGTTGACGTAAATGGCACTGCAGTAAACGTGATTGACGCAACTGAAGGTGACTTTACTTTCACACTGAAAGAAGGCGCTGCTGTTGATTCAATTACTGTTAACGTAACAGCTGAAGGTTATGTATCTAAGAGCTTTATTGTTGATTTAACACTTGCTGAAGGCGAGTCAGTAGTTCCTGCTCAACTAGAGCTTGTTTCTAAGAACGCTGAAGGCCTAGCTGATAAAGTGGTAGAAGCTTCTGTAACTGATGCAACGACTGCTGAAGTAATCACAGCAAAAGCTGAATCTGGTAAAGCTGGTGCTGACGTAGCAGTTCCAGCAAATACTCAGCTACTTGATGCAAACAACAACCCAGTGTCGGGTTCTACAATTTCACTAAATGTTACTGCTGCTGATAGCACATCAGCAAGTGCGGGTGCGATTCTTCCTGAAGGTCTTAACGCGGCAGGTGCTGCAGAAGTTAAAACACCAGTTGCTGTAACTAACATCGTAATGACTGACGATGCTGGTAATAAAATCAAGAAGTTCAGCAAGCCTATCGAAGTAACAATGGCAATTCCAGCTACAACTACACTAAGTAGCGGTGAAGCTGTTAAAACAGGTGATGAACTAACGCTTACTTCTCACAACGAAGATACAGGTGTTTGGTCTACTGAGACAAACAAAGTAACTGTTGGTGCATTAAATGAAGCAAACGGCACATACGCTGGTTCATTCATGACTGACCACCTTACGTTCTTCTCTGCGGTAGATACATTCGATGCATGTCAATCAGACATCAATGTAACTTTCTCTGGCGATGCAATCCCTGCTAACGGTTTAACTGTTAAGATGGAATCTAGCGACTATAAAGCTTCTGTACAAGCAAAAGCAGGTTCTACATCACAAACTGTTATTTCTGCAAACAAGGCATCACAAAAAGGCATTGCTGCTGATGCAACTGCACGTGTAACTGTTAAAGACAAAAACGGTAACACATGGTTCGATAGCGAAACTGAAGTGTCAGTTTGTGGTAACGTAAACGTTGCGCTAGCTAACCCTGTTACACTTGTTGCTGAGTCATTAGCAGTAACCGCTGTTTGTGAAAACGACAACACAGTAACTACACCTCTAACGGGTGCTGTAGTTAAATACCGTCTAGAAAACAAAGGCTTTGAATCAGCTGCTGGTACTGGTGGTACATACGAGCTAACAGACCTAGTAGAAGCTTCTTCATATGAAGTACGCGTTGTACCACGTGGTGCTAAGTTTGCGGGTCTAGGTGCTCAAAACTTTACTATCACTGCTGATGGTACTGATGAGACAGCTGAAATCACTGTAGCATGTGACGAAGTAACTGGTTCTTAATAACTATCGACTAAGGTTTGCCTTCATTAAGGTAATTTACGTCTTAGTAAGATTAAAAAGCCGCTTAAATGCGGCTTTTTTGTGTTTGTTTCTTATTCAGTGGTTTCTTTTAAAAGGCGTTGTTGTGCGACCTTGTATTTAAAATATGTTAGTAGTCGTTACGATAACTTAAGGCTATGAAGTAAAAGCACTTGTTATCTTGGCAACTCTCGCCAATCACGAACTAACTCGCACACCTCAGTGTAAAAATATTTTAATTACTAGCTGGACAATCTTTGAACTTTCTCTATATTTAAGTTTCGATGTAATAAAACGCGCGTTAGTGCCGCTTGGCACTTTCAAAAAAGGGAACAAGGACCAATCATGATTTCGAACAAAAAATCTTTACTCGCTTTATCTGTAGCTTCAGCTTTAGCACTTTCGGGCTGTTTTAGCGATGACGATAACAATGTGGTGATCACTCCGCCACCTGAGCCAACAGATCCGGTAGTTGTTGCACCAGAAACGCCTACAGCTTTAGCATTTGCTGTAAGTGGTAACGTAGTTGATGTTGATACTGTTGATATCGTTGCGCCTGCGACAATTACCTTTTTTGAAGATGGAGAGCCAACCTCAAATTTGGTTAACGTCAATGGCGACGCAATCACTCAGATCACAACAGAAGATGGTAGCTACACTTTTACTGTAAAAGAAGGTGCGAATGTTGGGGTTGTAACTGCCGTAGTAGCTGCTGATGGCTATTTTTCAAAAAGCTTTGACATCGACTTAAGCAACGAAAACTCTGAAGCAACGCTAGAAGCAGAATTGGCACTTGTGTCAAAAGGCGGTGACGAAGTTGTTGAAGCAAGCGTTTCTGAAAGTGTGGCTAATGCAACAACAGCCTCTCCTGTTACAGCTGCGGCTGCAAAAGGTAAAGCGGGTTCTGATGTAACGGTTCCTGCAGGCGTGCAACTAAGAGATGCAAGTGGTAATGCCGTTACAGGTACTTCTGTATCATTAACAGTTGGCTCTGCGGATCCTACGTCTAGCAAGATTTCAGCTGTTTTGCCAGCTGGGTTGAGTGCTGGTAGTACAACTAGCATTAAAAAGCCAGTTGGTGTAAGTAACATCGTTATGCAAGATAACAATGGAACTAAGATCAAACAATTTAGCCAAGAGATCGATGTTTCTGTTTCACTTCCTGTCGCAACCTTAGCACCATCTGGTGATAGAACAATTCAAACGGGAGACCAGTTTGATGTTTCTTCAAATAACGAAGATACTGGTAAATGGCAGTCAGAAACGAATAAAGCAACTGTTGGTGCGTTGAACGCTGAAGGCACGGCTTACAAAGCATCTTTTAAAACCGATCACCTTACGTTTTTTACACTGTCTCGCTCAGTTCCAATTTGTACGCAAGGCATTACTGTTAATGTGACTGGCGATACTGTGCCGAGTTCAGGTCTATATGTGAGTATGACCTCTGCTGATGCGAGCGTATCAAGTTATTTACGTGGTGGCAGTACATCAAAAACAGTTGTTTCAGCCAGTACGTCAGCGCGTTATGGCATTAGCTCAACAGCAACAGCACGTGTAGTTATCCGTGATGCTGCAGGTAACGTGTGGGGGAATGCTTCATCAACGAATGCTGAAGTTCAGGTATGTAATGGCCCAGTTTCGATCACGCTAGCAAATCCAATTCAAACCACTGTTAACGAAAACGTAACTGTTAGAGCTGTGTGTTCTAACGATACAACGGTAACAGAAGTTATCCCAGGTGCGATTGTTAAGTATAGATCAAGTACGACTAAGCCATTCCGCACAGCAGCGAACAATGGCGACGGTACTTTTGCACTATCAGCATTAAACGGTGATGTCGCGTCATATGCCGTTAGTGTAGACCCTAGAATTTCTGCACCGTTTACAACGTCTATTACGCCAGATGGAACAGATGAAACTATCGATGTTTCAGTAGCTTGTGACACTGTAACGGGTAGTTAAGTACAGAATGATTAGTCCAATCAGTTAAGCCGCGGAGACGCGGCTTTTTTCTTGCCTAAATCTTAAATATTTTTATTCATAAAATCATACTTCCAAAATTAACCTTTTTTTCGTAGCAGCGACTTTAGGTCGCGACTCTTTCTATGAGTCTATGTCACAGTCTTTTTTGTTGTGAAGAGTTTGTTATTGTCGCGGGATAAACCCGCTGCTACGAGTTTTGCGTAGCAGCGACTTTAGGTCGCGACTCATTTTATGACTTTATGTCGCGACTGTTCTCATACCTTTATGTCACAGGCTTTTTTATTGTGAAGATCCTGTCGCCGTTATTGGTTTTCTGTCGCGGGATAAACCCGCTGCTACGAATTAGGCGTAGCAGCGACTTTAGGTCGCGACTCTTTTCATGTCTTTATGTCGAGATTCTTTCTATGAGCTTATGTCACGGTCCTGTCGCCATTATTGGTTTTCTATCGCGGGATAAACCCGCTGCTACGAGTTTGGCGTAGCAGCGACTTTAGGTCGCGACTGTTTTTATGCCTTTATGTTGAGGTTCTTTCTGCTGGCTTATGTCACGGGCTTTTTTATTGTGAAGATCCTGTCGCCGTTATTGGTTTTCTGTCGCGGGATAAACCCGTTGCTACGAATTAGGCGTAGCAGCGACTTTATGTCGCGACTCTTTTTAAGCCTTTATTTCAGGATTCTTTTTATAGGCTTATGTCACGGGCTTTTTTATTGTGAAGATCCTGTCGCCGTTATTGGTTTTCTGTCGCGGGATAAACCCGCTGCTACGAATTTGGCGTAGCAGCGCCTTTATGTCGCGACTCTTTTTAAGCCTTTATTTCAGGATTCTTTTTATAGGCTTATGTCACGGTCTTTTGTATTGTGAATAACCTGTTGCCGTTATTGGTTTTCTGTCGCTGGATAAACCCGCTGCTACGAGTTTGGCGTAGCAGCGACTTTAGGTCGCGACTGTTTTTATGACTTTATGCTGAGGTTCTTTCTATGAGTCTATGTCACGGTTTTTTAACTGTGAAGACCCTGTTGTTATTGGCTTTGTGTCGCGGGATAAACCCGCTGCTACGAGTTTGGCGTAGCAGCGACTTTATGTCGCGACTCTTTTTATGACTTTATGCCTCGACTGTTTTTATTAGTTTAGGTCAGGATTCTTTCTGCAGGCTTATGTCACGGGCTTTTTTTATTGTGAAGATCCTGTCGCCGTTATTGGTTTTCTATCGCGGGATAAACCCGTTGCTACGAATTAGGCGTAGCAGCGACTTTAGGTCGCGACTCTTTTCATGTCTTTATGTCGCGACTGCTTTCCTGCCTTTAGGTCGCGATTCTTTCTATAATTTTATGCGAAGATGACGCCATGACGTTCCTACCGACGGACAAGCCTGGGTCTAGACGGGAAGGTGACTACAAACTTCCGAAAAAGACTAAAAACCGTTAAACTTAAGATCTTTAGTATACTCAATACGTTGACTACAGTATGAAATCTCATTTAGGCCGCAGAGCATTTTCCACTATGGAGCTTCATACCTTGTTTAACGGTTATATCTACTCAGATGAAAAGCTAAAGCGTGAACAGCCTAAACATTGGCATTTTTGGCTACCTTTACTGAGTTATTACACCGGTGCGTATAGTGATGAAATTGGCTCACTCACACTTGATGATGTTTACTACAAAGACCACGTTCATGTATTTCACTTTAACACCCATGGTAAAATTCAACCGCGAGTGGTGCCTATTCATCCTGCATTATGGCAAGCAGGACTGGAGCAATATCTAACATTGGTAAAACAGCAAGGACATCGACGTCTTATGTTTGATTTACCCGCAAAAACTGGTCGTTATAGCGAAAAAGTTAGAATATGGTTTTCTGGAGAGGGGGAAAGACAAGGATATCTACAAAAATGTGGTTTACCTAATGTTGATCAGCAAGGAATGAAAACGGCGATCAGCAGTTTACGACTAAACTTCGAGCAACAAATCAGAATATCAGCTATTCAGCTCGGGACTAAAGACAGCTTTCAATATTTATTGGGTTTAAAGCAAGATGGACATGAAGTTACGCGCCCACCTTTTCATTTGCTCAAGCAGGTTATTTCTCCGATCCGGGTTATTAATCCCAATATCACATGGCAACGCTTTGTGGAGCGGCATTAAAACGTAGTACTCAGTTACTACCACTTCTTACGTCAGGTGCATTATTATTTGCAAGATAAGTTAAGCAAGTAACACGCAGCATAGACGCCAAGTTTTTGATCTCACCATGACGTTCAATCACTTCTTGGTAAAGTAAAGAAATAAACTCGGCAAGGCCCAGATCTTCCCGTTGAGCTATGGTTTCTAATACTTGCCATATTTCATTTTCTAACGCGAGGCTAGTAACAGCTCCTTGAATACGAATAGAACGTTTGGCTACTTCGTAACGATGAGGCTCAGTTGATGCGTAAAGTTCACACATATAAATTCCGTAGGTAAAGTAATGGCAAAAATGATCCACTCAATGATCAGAGTGAAAGACGCTGATCGCTCAATCAAATTTTATCATGATGTATTTGCGTTGGCAGTGAAACGACGCATCGACTTTAATGATTTTTCTCTTATCTATCTTGGCAACGATGAAACTTCGTTTGAACTGGAACTAACTTGGAATCATGACACCACTGTAGATTATACAATCGGTAATGGCTATGGGCATTTGGCTTTCGCCACGGATAGCTTGCAGGCTGTCTACAACAAGGCTCAAAAGAATAGTTATTGCCCTAAAGAAATCAAAAATTTTTATAATCAAAATGTATTAATAGCAAGATTCTTTTTTATTAAAGATCCTGATGGTTATGATATTGAAGTAATTGAAAAAAGTGATGTGTATCGGTAGTAATGGGTTTATCCCGCGACCAAGGTTGGTAATCGATATAAAATCGTTAAAGATGCCGCGACGTGAAGGCGTGAAACAATCGCGACGTAAAGTCGCTGCTACGAATGTGAATAAATCTGTAGTAACGGGTTTACCCCGCGACTAGGATAGATGTTACGACATAAAATCATTAAAGGTGCCGCGATGTGAAAGTGTGAAACAGTCGCGACGTAAAGTCGCTGCTACGAATGTACGCAAACTTGTATCTGGGGGGATCCCGCGGCCAAAGTTGATTCCAATATACTTTTCAAGTTTGCTCTCTTTCAAATCTGCTCTATTCTTTAAGTATGCAGGGTTATAAGGATATAACATGTACAAAAGTCAAAACTTGAGGAATAAGCGGGTCTCACTCGTAAATCATTTCTATGCAATTACCTTAACGTGCAAAGATAGAAAATTGTACTTTAACTCCTTTCCGATTTGTGCCGAGGCCGCTAAGACGATCATGGCTTGTGAGCTGGGGCAGCTTTTTAAAGTCATAGCTTTCGTATTAATGCCGGATCATCTTCACTTAATCATTCAATTAAATGGTTCTTTAAAGTTACCAGATTCTATTCGAGCGATAAAAGGTCGCATAGCAACCAGTTTACGTTCTTTCGGAGTATTTGGCTTATGGCAAAAAGGTTATTATGAACATTTAATTCGAAGTGAAGACGACTTAAAAGAACAAGTAAGGTATATAATTCAGAATCCAATTAGGGCTAAGCTTGTTACGCGGGTTGGTGAATATCCATATTGGTTTTGTATTTGGGTGTGATTTATTAAGGTGATTACAGTTAAACAATCACGACCCAAAGTAAAAAGGTCGCGACCTAAAGTCGCTGCTACGAATGTACACAAACCTGTAGCATCGGGTTTACCCCGCGACTAGGATTGATGTGCGACATAAAATCGTTAAAGATGCCGCGATGTGAAGGCGTGAAACAGTCGCGACCTAAAGTCGCTGCTACGAATGTACGCAAACCTGTAGCAGCGGGTTTATCCCGCGACCAAGGTTGGCAATTTCGACATAAAATCGTTAAAGGATTTGCGACGTCAAGGCGTGAAACAGTCGCGACCTAAAGTCGCTGCTACGAATGTACGCAAACCTGTAGCAGCGGGTTTATCCCGCGACCAAGGTTGGCAATTTCGACATAAAATCGTTAAAGGATTTGCGACGTCAAGGCGTGAAACAGTCGCGACCTAAAGTCGCTGCTACGTATGTACACAAACCTGTAGCAGCAGGTTTACCCCGCGACTAGGATAGATGTTACGACATAAAATCGTTAAAGGTGTCACGACGTCAAGGCGTGAAACAGTCGCGACCTAAAGTCGCTGCTACGAATGTACACAAATCTGTAGCAGCGGGTTTACCCCGCGACTAGGATTGATGTGCGACATAAAATCGTTAAAGATGCCGCGATGTGAAGGCTTGAAACAGTAGCGACCTAAAGTCGCTGCTACGAATGTACACAAATCTGTAGCAGCGGGTTTACCCCGCGACTAGGATTGATGTGCGACATAAAATCGTTAAAGGTGCCGCAACGTAAAGGCATGAAACCAGTCGCGACTTAAAGTCGCTGCTACGTATGTACAAAAACCTGTAGCAGCGGGTTTATCCCGCGACAAATTAAGAAGCTAGGCTTAATTGATGAAAGCGTTTCAAAAATTGCGAAAACTCTTCACCTAATTGCTCATCACGAATAGCATATTCAACGATGGCTTTAAGGTAACCAAGCTTGTCGCCACAATCGTGCGAACGACCGCTCATATGAAAAGCCTCAACGGTCTCCTGTTCCATCAGCATATCGATAGCATCGGTTAACTGGATTTCTCCACCAGCACCGATTGGCGTTTTTCTTAGTAGTGGCCAAATATTTTTAGAAAGCACATAGCGACCAACAACTGCTAGATTAGAAGGAGCTTCTTCTATGGCTGGCTTTTCTACCATATGCTTTATTGCACTACTTTCACCTGGACGTAGCGACACACCGTTGATATCAGCAATACCATACTTGCAGACATCCTGCTGTGGTACAGGCTCTAACATAATTTGGCTAGCTTTCGTTTGGTTGAAACGAGATAGCATTGCAGCTAAATTTTCATTTCCCTGATCGGCTGTGTATTCATCCAAAATGACATCGGGCAGTACAACAACAAAATCATTATCCCCAACAATAGGTTGTGCGCACAAAACTGCATGGCCAAGACCTTTGGCTTCACCCTGACGGACATGCATAATCGTAACGTCTTCAGGGCAAATCGAGCGTACTTCTTGTAAAAGTTTACGCTTAACACGTTTTTCGAGCGTTGCTTCCAATTCAAAGCTGGTATCAAAATGGTTTTCAATTGCATTTTTTGACGAGTGAGTCACTAACACAATTTCTTTAATACCCGCAGCAACACATTCTTTGACAATATATTGAATGAGTGGCTTATCTACCAAAGGCAACATTTCTTTAGGAATGGCTTTGGTCATTGGGAGCATGCGAGTACCAAGACCCGCGACAGGAATAACTGCTTTCATAAAAAGTCCATATTTTGACTGGTTTCCAATTTTCACCCTGCATTGTAGCGCTTCATACAAAAGTTGCAAACCAGATTAAGTTGCAATTTCTTCAATAGTATTTAGGAGTATACTCTAATACTTCATTTTATGCCGTTGCTTCGCTTTTTCGCTATTTTAGAGCTATTTGTTCAAGCTATTAGGCGAATGAAAACATGATGAACGACGAGAGCTGAATGAGCACTGATTTTGGAGATTACAGCTTTGATCTTTCTATGCTTTTTTATATCTCAATTGAGAGTTACTGTGCATAAGAAAGTAAACTGATTTTATCTTGCATATTAGGCTCTATCTAGTGAAACATTAAATTAGGCTTAATTTTTTATTAAGTTCGACTTTACGGCAGGAATGTGGGTTGAATGTGAAGGCGTAGCGTAGTGATCTCATTAAAGCGATGTTAGCTTGTATTACAACTGTTTTTTATCGCGATCTGTACTTATAGGGTTAAATATCATATCTATTTTATTCGGTTATTTTAGGCCGTACGTTAAATTTAAATTGGATAGTCGTAATAAAAAAGCCCCTTTCGGGGCTTAAATTAACGTTTAGATATGGAATAATTAAAAGTTAACTGTGATTTCGTTTGAGCAGATTTCACCAGATTGACACACTTTATATGTGTAGCTGGTGGCTTCTAAATCACGTGAGAAGTCTCTGAATTTACCAGTGTTTGCAACCGTTTCAAGTACTTGACCATCACGGTAAATCGTTACTTCATCAGCACTGCTGCCTTGCCATGAAAGCTCTACGCGGATAAAGCCTAAGCGAGACTTATTAGCGCGAACCAGTGATAGCTCAACCTCATCAGTGCTAACCGCAACAGACTGAGTGGTTGTGTGGCTGTTGCCTTCACTATCAGTCACCGATAGAGAAACGCTGTACTCACCAGATGCTGCAAATTCATGAATTGGGCTTGCGTCAGTACTGATGCTGCCATCACCAAAGTCCCATGCCCAGCTAACGATATCATCATTCGGATCGCGGCTTTCATCAGTGAATGTCACGGCAAGACCTGAAGCAACAAAGCTAAAGCCCGCAACAGGAGGTTGAGGTGATGCTTCGCCTAGACCTGTTAGGTTTAGAGTCCAACTGTTCAATGTACCAGTATCGATACCTGCATTATCTGAGACAGACAATGTCCAATCACCTGTTGCAACTTCGCCATTAAATGCCGCAGAGTTAAAGGTTTGGTTAATGTCATCTGCACTGCCACCTTGACGGTTATGCAATGTTGCCACGGTTCCAGCAGGAGAAGTAAGCGTAACAATTAAGTCGCCGATGTAGGTGTGTGTAATATCCACTAAGGTATTGCTATCAAATACGGTAACGGTGTCAGCCACAGTGATCACAGAAGTAATACCTGAAGCATCGTTATCTGGAATGTCTACTGCGGTAGTATTTTCATAACTGAAATCGCTTAACCCTTGAGGTAATACATACAGTCCTACTTGCTCATGATCCGCAAGCTCGCCAGATGTTGCGTTTAGCGTGAAGCTATACTCACCCCACTGAGTTGAGGCTACAGTTGGTACAGAAAGTGTTACTGTATCGCCTGGCATTGCGGTAGTCGCAGACAGCGTTGCACCTGCAATTGGTGAAGTAACAGACAAATCAATAGTACCCTGCCAGTCAGCGACTGAAGCAAAAGTAAATTCGTATGTTGCAGTATCGCCCGCTGTGATTTCTTGATTAGCTGGACGAGCTGATACTCTAAAGCCTGGCTCTGGATCTGCATCAATTACAGCTTGATTCACATTTAAGCGCTTACCAGACACAGTTTTATCTGTAAGATCTGCATTAACATCACCGCTTTGCATTAGTAGGTTTTTAAGCTCAATTGCAGAGAGGGTTGGGTTGATAGAAAGTACCAGAGCCGCTGCACCAGCAACGTGAGGTGTCGCCATTGAAGTACCTGAGTAGCTTGAGTAACCACCACCCGGAACGGTAGATAAAATAGCGCTACCTGGTGCACCCATATCTACAGACGTTAGACCCCATTGTGAAAATGAAGACATCGCGTCAGTATGGGTTGTACTTGCGATAGAGAATACGCTGTCGTGCTCGTAGCTTGAAGGATAATGAGGGTTTACATCGTTGTCTACCGCACTGTTACCGGCCGCTGCCACAAATAAGATGTCCGCATTTTCACTTGCAGTGATTGCATCAGAGAGTGCTTGGCTAAAGCCGCCGCCGCCCCAACTGTTATTAGTAACGCGAACGTTGTGACCGGCATTTTTAAGCGCTACGATATAGTCAATACATTCAATCGCATCTGAAGTTGAGCCTGAGCCTGATGCATCTAGGAATTTACAGCCCACGATTGAGACCTCATGGTTCACACCAGCAACGCCCGTTGCGTCGTTGCCTGAGGCACCGATAGTACCTGAAACGTGTGTACCGTGACCTTGGTCGTCCATTGGATCGCCGCTACCTGTGATTGCGTTAATACCGTGAACGTCATCAATATAGCCATTATCATCATTATCAATGCCATCTCCAGCGATCTCTCCTGGATTGCGCCATGCATTTGCCGCGAGATCTGGGTGAGTATAGTCAATACCCGTATCGATCACACCGACGATCACATCACGTGAGCCAACCGTAATATCCCATGCTTCAGGGGCATCAATATCGGCATCAGCCGTACCACCAGTTTGACCTGTGTTATGCATGCCCCAAAGCTCATCAAAGCGACTATCGTCTGGAATTCCAAGTGCTTTTACTTGATAGTCAGGTTCGACATATTCAATGGCCGGGTGGTTAGCTAGTTTTTCAATTGCTTGCTTTGCTGTGATGCTATCTAGTTTAAAGTTTGCTAGGCGACCTTTTAAAACATTGCGATATTTGTCGTCTACGCCATCAGCGTTCAAATCCGCCATCTTTGCTTTTACAAGGTTTCTTGCATTGGCACGAAGTGCAGCAGAAGTGTTTTCTTTAAACACAACTAAGATGCTGTCATCAGCGGTTGCTGTTGTAGTTTCGATTTGAACAGCTGCTTGAGAAGTGAAAGCAAGTACAGGAAGCAAAGCCAAAGACAATGCAGAAAGTTTAGATCTCATATTAATAACCTTTTTAATTTCAAGCGTATCCATCAATACACAATTTTTGAGTTGGTAGTTTTTCTGGTAGTGGCTGTGGTCTTTTTGGCAACGTCTTAAAACCTAGACCCAGATATTGAGCAGTGCAATGTAAAAAAAGGGTTAACCGATAAAATCAGTTTTTTTTACTGATTTTTAATTTTTGGAATAGATTATTTGGTTCTTTTTTATGGGGTGAGTGGATATGGGTACGATTGAACTTTAGTCATACTTTTTTTGTACCTCCATATTTTATTCGTAATTTTATGTGACTTTATCTTTGTACTTTATTGAAAGTAATGGAATATTTTTTTCATAAAATCTTCTTATTTATCTTCAGTTGTTCCCATCTTAGAGTTAAAGGTGACAAGACGTAATAAAATATATTATTTCAACATATGAATTTGCTGACTTTGATATAGATTATGTTTTTCACTAAAAATGTAACACTCTGGTAACTGGCACAGGTGGGAGCGACTCAGGAGTAATGAGTCATAACAGGACGTTAGTTAAGTGAAAAGTTGCAGTTGGCTGAGTTCGGCAACAACTCAATGCCTGCACCGATCACTTAATTGAAAAATAATATAATAAATCTCTAAGGAGAACAGTGTGAAGTTTTCAAAATCAATCGTAAGTTGCGCTATCGCGCTTGCGCTAACACATTCAGTTACAGCACATGCTGAGGCAAAATCAGATAATAAACCACTTTCAACTTCTGCACTTTCACAAGTGGAGCGTGCAAGTGGAACAAGTAACGAACTCAAACTTTCACAAACGTCAGGTAGCCAAGGTGGCAACGAGCTAGCTTCGGTGCAACTGGGTACTTCTAATCTGACAGATGTGACTACGATTGGCGACAACAATATTACTGAGGCCGATCAGAGTGGTACTGGTAACGTCGCTATTATTACGACCACCGGAAATAACAATAACCAAGTATATAGCCAAGATGGTGAATCTAATGGCGCATTAACCGAGGTTACTGGTGATGATAACGCGATTGACATTCAGCAATCAGGTAGCGGGATCCTTGGGATTAACAACGAAGCCATCAATGTGATTAATGGCGATCAAAATACGATTACAGTATCTCAAGGTTCAGGCGGCCAATGGTTCTACAACCTAAATATGCAAGGTAGCCAAAACGAAGTAACAGCGACACAAACAGGTACGTGGAATGAAGCGACACTTGAGTCAGTACAAGGTGACATGAACCAAATCACCTTAGATCAAGATGGTGTGTACAACCAATATAAAGTAGTTAGTCTACAAGGTAATGAAAACGAAATTGAATCGAGCCAAAGCGGCAACTTCAATGTTATCTCTGTAGAGACTGTGATTGGTGATGACAACCAAGTTGAGATCGATCAATCGGAAGGTGATAGCAATACGGTTAACGTATTTGAAATTACTGGAGACAATAACGAGCTTAGTATCGATCAGGAAGGTTCAACTAACACCTTCGCGTCAGATTTATTAGTTGGTAACGACAATGAAGTGATGACTGAACAACGTGGCGACGAGAACAAAGTCCAAGCAGACGTGATTGGTGATAATAACGAATTTACCTCGATGCAAATCGGTAATGGTAACGAGATGTATCTTGGGGTTGCTGGCGAGAACAATGAATTCTCAGCAACTCAAGTAGGTGATGCGAACATCGCACACATTGCGAACTTCAACGGTAGTGATAATGATGTTGATGTTACCCAAACGGGTGATGAAAACGAGGCTGTGGTGCAGTCATCTTATCCTGATGTTAGCCTGGCAAGTAATGATAACGCAGTTGATATTTCTCAAAGTGGCACAGGCAATGGTGTTGTTGTGACAATGAGCAGCGTATTTGATAGTAGCTCAAACCAAATAGATATTGCGCAGTCTGGCGAGTTCAACGCGATTGACTTAATGCTTGAAGGCAGCCGCAATATGCTAGACATCACACAAAATGGTAGCAACAACTTTGTGATGGGTATGGGTTCTGAGGCATTCATCATCAATGGCGATGATAATGCATTTACAGTAAGCCAAATTGGCGACGGCAACTTAGTCCAAGGTGGAATTACAGGTAGTGGTCAAAACATTACCGTAACTCAGGTTGGTGACAACAACGTTGCGACTATCACTCAGCAATAACTAAGTAATTTAGATAGGGGGCAAAGCCAGCCCCCATATTTTGTACTATTCAGCTAACCAAAACATCAATGTGAATCTCGTCAGTAAAGATATTCTACGCCGTGAGTAAACAGATAATGATAAGAATAATAACACTCTTGAGCGCTATGCTCGTTTCTACATTTTCACTGAGCGCACAAGAAGATGTAGAAATTGATGGTTTAGTCATAGATCAGAGTATTAGCCGATTTGGTCACCAGTTTTACTTTCAATTTTCACAGCTGTGGAGAGATGTTCCTAACACCTCGGGAATTAATATCACGGTTAAAGAAACGGTTTTGCCAAGAGCAGGCACTCGGTTAGAAGTATTAATGAACAGTCGCGCAGTGTACGCAACAGCAATGGGAAGAAGAGGCGGCTCCGTTGATGAACGAGTCGAGACTGCCATTTTCACCATTATGGATGCGATGGCGAGAGAACAATATCAACAGAATGGCTCTGAAGATCTAGCTGCGAGCGGGTGGTAAAATGACAACAATAAAAACAACAATCGTGTGCGCTGGTTTAATACTACTTGGTAGTGCTCATGTGACAGCGACTGAGCTTGTATATAAACCAATTAACCCTGCATTTGGCGGTAATCCGTTAAATGCCAATATGTTACTGAGTAAAGCACAATCTCAAAATAAGCACAGAGCACCAATCATAGAAAAAACCTATGACGAAAAGTTTCAAGAATCACTCGAGCGTACGTATCTCAACCGTTTGGTTAGAGAAATCACGGATGTTGCGTTTGGTGAAGATATTCAAGACAGTATCTTTAACCAAGACGCGACATTTATGAGTGGCGACTATCAAATTCAAGTGATCACCAGTACACCCGACACCATCACGGTTAGAATAACAAATACAGCATCGGGTGAAGAAACCATTCTAGAGGTACCCAGATTTGCCTCATCTGCTGGTGGAGGATATTAAATGCTCCGCGTAACGTTATTGGTATTTTTATTACTGCTTAGCGGTTGTTCTAGCATGTCTCGCGTATTGCCACCTTCGCAAAGTGTAGCAATTGAGCTGACTGACACCGAAACCTTTGCAGAACTAAAAAACTTACCTACACCGAAAGGGCGAATTCCCGTTTCTGTTTATTCATTTCGGGATCAAACAGGGCAGTATAAACCACAAGATAATGTAAGTTCATTTTCAACAGCGGTGACTCAAGGCGCTAACTCTATTTTAATGCAGGCACTACACGAAACGGATTGGTTTATTCCGGTAGAACGTGAAGGACTGCAAAACTTGCTGACTGAGCGCAAGATTATTCGTGCAGCAAGCGATGATAATGACACAAACGCTTTGCCACCTTTAATGACTGCAAAGATCATTTTAGAAGGCGGGATCATCAGCTATGACTCTAATATCCGCACAGGCGGTTTGGGTATGGAGTATTTCGGCATAGGTGCATCTGAGCTTTATCGTGAGGATGTTATCTCTATTTATATGCGCGCAGTTGATGTTCGTACCGGGCAAGTGTTGCTCTCCGTCGCGAGTAGCAAAAAGGTGCTATCCATGGAGGTTCGGGCAGGGTTTTTCCGCTATGTAAGTTATAAACGTTTGGCTGAAGCCGAAGCGGGTTTTAGCGATAATGAGCCAATGCACATTTGTGTAACCCAAGCGATAGAAAAAGCGCTGACTTTGATGGTACAACAAGGCATTGAAAAAGGCGTGTGGTCGGCCGCTACCGTATCGTAGGTCGCGCTTTAGCGCGACAAACCTTTACCACAACGCTTCCTTTTATACGGCACGCACCACCAACCGTAGGTCGTGCTTTAGCGCGACACATCTTTAAGCACGACACAACCTTGAGCACGTGCTCATACTAGCCACTTTAAAATAAAGAATAATACTGGTGCATGAGATTCAACAATAAAGTCATCCACCAATAAGCTGAGTATGTTAATCTAATTGGCAATGAAATAATAAAGAACGCTAACATCATGCACGTACATATTTTAGGGATTTGCGGTACCTTTATGGGCGGGATCGCAGCCATCGCTCAATCATTGGGGCACAAAGTCACAGGTTCAGATCTCAATGTTTACCCGCCGATGAGTACACAACTTGAATCACTCGGTATTGAATTAACTCAAGGGTACGATCCTAAGCAACTCATCGATGTTGAGCCTGATGTGGTGATCATCGGCAATGCCATGAGCCGTGGTAATCCGTGCGTTGAATATGTTTTAGAAAAAGGTATGCGTTATACCTCGGGCCCTGAATGGTTAAAAGACCATGTTTTACGCCAGTCATGGGTGTTAGCTGTGGCCGGTACGCATGGCAAAACGACCACTGCAAGTATGTTAGCGTGGTTACTCGAATACGCAGGATTACGCCCAGGTTTTTTGATCGGTGGCATTGTGCAAAACTTTGGTGTGTCGGCGCGCACGTCAGATACGCCATTCTTTGTTATCGAAGCCGACGAATACGATACGGCGTTTTTCGATAAACGCAGTAAGTTTGTCCATTACTTACCTCGCACGTTAATACTCAACAATCTTGAATATGATCACGCTGATATTTTTCCAGATTTAAATGCCATTCAAACCCAGTTTCATCATTTAATTCGCACGCTACCCAGCCAAGGTAAAGCCGTATATCCAGCGGATGATACTGCGCTACAAAACGTCATTGAACGTGGTTTTTGGAGCGAGCAGGAATCCCTTGGTAAAGAATGGTCGTATAACCTGCTCAAGGCTGACGGCTCTCGCTTTACGGTATTATTTGAGGGCGAAGAAAAAGGCGAAGTAAATTGGCAGGCGATTGGTGTGCATAATGTCAAAAATGCCATGATGGCGATTGCAGCGGCAAGGCATGTGGGCATTCCAATCGAGGTAAGTATCGAAGCGCTAGGGCAATTTATTTCTCCCAAACGCCGTATGGAAATTAAAGGGGAGGTCAATGGCGTCACTGTCTATGATGACTTCGCGCATCACCCCACCGCAATAGCAACGACCCTAGCAGGGCTTAGAGCCAAAGTTGGAGATGCACCTATCATTGCTATTTTAGAGCCTCGCTCAAATACGATGAAACTTGGCATTCATCAGGAAACCTTATTGAAATCCCTTGATGTGGCAGATGAAGTGTATCTATTCGAACCAGATGGCCTATCTTGGTCTCTTAAAGCACAAGCCGAAGCCGCGGGTCGTCAGTGTTTTGCAAGCGTAGATGAGATTGTCACACAGGTTGTGACAAATCAAGCACCAAACCAACATGTACTGATCATGAGTAATGGTGGTTTTGGTGGCATCCACGACAAACTTTTAACTGCATTGAAAAAGTAATCACTATGTCAGAACAAACATTTAATGGGCCAATTACGCTGGCCTTTAGTGGTGCGTCGGGCGCCCCCTACGGACTGAGATTACTCGAGGTATTGGTGTCGTTAAACTATCAAGTTTACGTGCTAATCTCGAGCGCAGCCAGAGTGGTGCTGGATACTGAGTCCAATCTAAAACTCTCTGGTAATGAACAAAAAGCAACGGAGCAACTAGAGGCACTTTTCTGTGCTAAAGATAAGCAAATTCAGGTATTTGGTAAAGATAACTGGTTTAGCCCTGTAGCATCTGGCTCGGCGGCACCCAAGCAGATGGTGGTGTGTCCGTGTAGCGCGGGAAGCGTGTCAGCTATTGCACTTGGGGCATCTGATAATTTGCTTGAGCGTGCGGCAGATGTGGTGATCAAAGAGCGTGGTCAATTAATATTAGTGCCGCGCGAGACACCCTTTAGTCCAATTCATCTTGAAAACATGCTCAAGCTGAGCCGCTTGGGGGTGACTATCATGCCGGCAGCGCCTGGTTTTTATCATCAGCCACAAAGTATCGACGATTTGGTCGACTTTATGGTGGCCCGTATTTTAGATCATCTACACATCGAGCATACCTTAGCGAAGCGCTGGGGTTATGGAGAATAATAAAATATGACAATAGCACTGAACATCAAAGGGTTAAATAAAGTTTATAGTAACGGCGTCGAAGCCGTTAAAGGCATTGATCTCGAAGTTCAAGAAGGGGACTTCTTCGCATTGCTTGGTCCAAACGGGGCGGGTAAATCTACCACAATAGGGGTTATTGCCTCACTAGTAAATAAAACCCAAGGCCGCGTAGAGGTTTTTGGTCATAGTATTGATACCCACTTGGAAGATGCGAAGTCGAACTTAGGTTTAGTACCACAGGAGTTCAACTTTAGCCAATTTGAGACGTTAAACCAAATTCTAGTGACTCAGGCGGGCTATTATGGTGTGCCAAGAGACGTTGCCCATCAGCGAGCCGAGAAGTATCTCAAACAACTAGGACTATTTGATAAAAAAGACAAGCAAGCTCGCACGTTATCCGGTGGTATGAAACGGCGCTTGATGATTGCAAGAGCATTGATGCATGAGCCTAAGCTTCTTATTTTGGATGAACCTACGGCTGGTGTGGACATAGAACTACGCCGTTCTATGTGGGACTTTTTGCGTGAAATTAATAAGCAAGGCGTAACGATTATACTCACAACGCATTACTTAGAAGAGGCAGAGCTGTTGTGCCGTAATATTGCGATTATCGATAAAGGCACGATTGTTGAGCATACGACCATCAAGGCATTACTCGCAAAGTTAGACAAAGAAACGTTTGTACTTGATCTTAAGCCGCCCATGCAGCCTGTGGCACTCGATGGTTACCAATTTACCACCGTCGATGACCATACTATTGAGGTAGAAGTAGCTAAGTCGCAAGGGCTCAATGGGGTATTCACACAACTCACAGAGCAAGGTAATCAAGTATTAAGTATGCGTAACAAAGCTAACCGTTTGGAAGAGTTGTTTGTTGGCTTACTGGAGCAGGGGAGAGGGGCATAATCGTGTTGAAATATGGCGTCGCGTTAAAAAGTATTTGGATAAAAGAGTGTATTCGGTTTTTACGTATTTGGGTGCAAACCTTAGTACCCCCAGCGATCACCATGACACTTTATTTTGTGATATTTGGCAGTTTAATCGGCTCGCGCATTGGTGATATGGGTGGTTTTAGCTACATGGAGTTTATTGTACCTGGCTTAATCATGATGTCGGTGATCACCAACTCCTACTCTAACGTTGCTTCGAGTTTTTATTCCACCAAGTTTCAAAAGAGCATTGAAGAGCTGCTCGTTGCACCTGTGCCTAACTATATTATTGTACTTGGCTATATGGGCGGTGGTATGGCGCGAGGTATGCTGGTTGGGCTTATTGTTACTATCGTCAGTCTGTTTTTTGTGGATATTCAAATTCACAACCTAGCGGTTATCGTTATTACGGTTATTTTAACGTCAGCCGTGTTTGCATTAGGTGGTTTGATCAATGCGGTGTTTGCCAACAGTTTCGACGATATTAGTATTATTCCGACTTTTGTGCTGACACCTCTGACTTATCTAGGTGGCGTATTTTACTCAATCACATTACTACCAGAGTTTTGGCAGGGTGTGTCGCAGGTAAATCCAATCATTTATATGGTAAATGCCTTCCGTTTTGGCTTTTTAGGTGTTTCGGACGTTGATATTGGCGTCGCCTTTACGGTATTAGGTGTATTTATATGTGGTCTATTTTGGTTGTCACTGCACTTAATTAAACGCGGTGTTGGACTAAGACACTAATCGCAGGATAAAGAATGAGCGCTGCCATCAATTGCAGCGCTCTTGCGTTATTTCAGGTAAAATCCTTACCATTCCTCCTTAATAATGACTGGTTATGACAGAAGCAAACTCTCGTAGTATTACCACTAATCAACAAGGGCTACACGAAAAGCTCGATGAAATCGTTACTAAGCATCTAACCGCTGAGTTTAAAAAACCCATTGCGGCACATACACAAAGTGCTTTCGATGAGGTTAATGCACGAGTACAGGCCTTTAATGGACCGATTATTTTGGACTCATGTTGTGGTGTTGGTGAAAGTACTGCAAATTTGGCGAAGCGACACCCTGATGCGTTGGTAATTGGCATCGACAAGTCTGCACATCGACTAGATAAACACGATGTTGAATATAAACAAACAGAGCAAGGCCAATATATTTTGGTGCAAGCCGATCTCAATGACTTTTGGCGATTAGCGCTGGAAGCCAATTGGCAGCCAACTCACCATTATTTGCTGTATCCTAATCCGTGGCCGAAAGCTAAACATATTCAAAGACGCTGGCATGGTAGCGCGGTGTTTCCCTTTATCGTCAAGCTAGGCGGTAAGTTGGAGCTGCGCAGTAATTGGGATATCTATGTAAAAGAGTTTGCCAGAGCTTTGACGCTTAGCGGTGTTGATGTTGAAGTGGAAGCCTACGAAAGTGATGAGGCCATTACGCCCTTTGAGCGTAAGTATTGGGCAAGTGGTCAATCTAGTACCCGCTTAGTCGTAACGCTTTGATCTAACCCATTACAGATCTACACTTCAAATTGATAAAAGCGGCTTAAAGATGGCCGCTTGCTTTTCCTATCCAACTCCCTTCTAATCTTGCAACGCCTGCAGCTTCCAATTGTTTTGCCTGTTTGCTGGTCGCAACACAGGGTACAATCAAGTCGATCCGCTTGGCATTGCAATGACTTGCAAGATATTCAATGGAGCTCAGCAGCATCTCATCTTCATCCAGGTTTTCACAAATACTGGCTTCTAAACAAATGGCATCCAGTGGGAGTTTTAAGATCCGGTTGATGGTAAGAAAGCCGCTATTCACACCCGTTACCGCAACATTTGCACCTTTTGCTTTTAACGACTGCATCATTAAGCTCATATCGCTAAAGTTTTTGAGCACATCTATTTCATTAAACTCAAATGTGATGAGCTGTGGCTGCGGGTAACGGCGCAGGATCTGGCTGATATATTCAAAATATTCCGCATCCGCGATTTCACTATGGCTTAGTTGCATACTCCAAGCATGGTTTGATTTACGAAAACGGGTGACGCATAACTCAAGTAGCTTCATGCTAATTTGAGCGCGGAGTTTTGGTTGCTTCATCACTGGGTAAAAATGTTCGGCGTCGATGATAGCGCCGCGCTCGTTAAGGACGCGTGCTGTGCAATGGTACTGAATGTCAGCATGATCATGACAAGCTTTACGCGGCGTAAAGAAAGGAATGATGCGGTCTGATTCACACGCGCTTTGCAGTAAACGGGTGAGGTGGAGATTTTTTGATTGTTGTTGAGGATTCAGTTGCAGCTGAGAATCAAAATAACACACTTGGGTATTTTGCTGTTGAGCCTGACGTAGCGCGAGAAAGGCATTTTCAAGTAACAGCGCGCAATTGCCTTTAGCAACACCCGCACACAAATTAACGTATAAATGCGGCGCGTCGTATATGGGTTTTGCACAAGGGAATGACTCTGTTAAGTTCGCCAAATAATGCTCACCGTTTTCGATACTGGTAACTAGTGCAATTTTAGACGTAGTAAGGCGATAAACCTCAAATGGATGGGTAAACTCGCCAAAGTAACTCATGACTTTTGCCATAACGTTATCGCCGACTTCCGTGCCATAGAAGCTAATTATATCCTCAAGCTCTTTAACCCACACCACGCTTAAGCATAGGTGTTGCGATTTAGAATATTTAAGTGCTTGCTCAAGGGCGATTCGGTTGCCAAATCCGGTGCGACTATCTGTTGTTAAAGTCTTCTTGTAGTACATAAAGTACAAGCTCACGACGACCAAAAACATCACAAAAAAGAAGCTAGCGTCAATGGCGGCATCCATCACGCTTTCTTGTAACCGACTTTCTAAATCGTGAATGGTTAAGTCGGCACCTGCTATATAAGTAGTGCCATCGGGTAGCACAAATGGAATAAACACACTTTTAAAGTGACCCCATTTGTCTTTGGCTATTTCAAATACAGGTTCGGTAGAATGAAAGGCGCTTTTTAGGGTAATCGAGGCCTCGGAATAAACGTCTTGGTAACGTGTAAGTCTGTTGAGTTTAAGGTCTTCTCGGGTGTAACTGGACGCGGTAAAGTGCACGTAAGGTGGTTTAAGCACCATGGTATAGACGTATTCAACATTTAGAGCTCGGGCAAGCTCGGTGAGGGCATGACTTTTTTGCTTAAACTCGGCTGGGGTTATTTGCTCTGGTGACTCGTGATACTTTTTACCTACAATGACGTTGGCGCTGGTGGCAGCATTGATTAGCTGGGCGTCGATCCTTGCCATGATATCGCGGCGCGTATCATAATAGTTGGCGATAACATAAATCGATAGGGCAGCTAAAAAGATAAAAGAGGCTAAAACGAGCCAAGCAACTGGGAGTCGGGAAGTGTAACCTGTGAGCCCTAAAAACTGAGTTGCTTTTGCTGTAGGCTGCCTAGATTTAGCTTTGAGCGGTTGAGCGATACTCCGAGTATTCATGATAATCCTTTATCCACAATATCGTTATCTAACAACGATAAAATGCCTAACTGGCGTAAGCGTGGTGGCTGCTTTGTTACATAATATAAACAATACAACATAAATTGACGTCTTGAGAAGAAATAAAGCAAAAAACTTTTTCTCCAATGATCAATAAAATGCATTGTTGCGAGCAAATCGGCAATATACCGTTTTGCTGGGTTTATGTCCCCATTTTATACCTTATTTTTGACGAGAATGTAAAATAGAAACGTCAAGATACTGGTGGATTTTTCACTGAACTTTCGTTGGGTTTTCATAAAATTGTCAATGTTTCATGAATTTTAACTAGACAATAGAAGACAATTCCCTTTCTTTACAGTAAAGTTAGCCATTTCATGTATCACAATCTCTTGTGCAATTTGTATTTACTCAATTTCTAAAATGGGTAGATAGGCTACTGCACCGTTTGATGTTTAGGTAGTATTGATGGGTCCAAAGCGTTGCGCCGTTGCGTCTGAAGAAAGCTTAATGCGTATATTTACCGTGCCTGAGGCGCCTGATTCAACTTTAAGCAGAATCGAGCAAGAAATCTCGAGCAATTTGGCTGGCTTTTTAAATGAGAATATTGCGGCAATAGAAAAGCCACTGCACGAAGTTGAAAAAGACTTTCAGTCGGCAGTGATCCCCGAAGTGCCGATGTTTGTCTCCGACTATGCGCAAGATATCATGGAGCAATTAGTTGCTCACTCGGTACATACCGCAGCCCCAAGCTTTATTGGCCATATGACTTCAGCTTTACCGCATTTCGTGTTGCCTCTGTCGAAGCTGATGGTGGGACTCAATCAAAACCTAGTCAAAATTGAAACGTCAAAAGCCTTTACTCCACTTGAACGTCAAGTGTTGGGAATGATGCATCATTTGGTTTACGGTAGCGATGATGCTTTCTACGATAAGTGGATGCACAGCGCAAAAACGTCTCTTGGTGCGTTTTGTTCTGGTGGCACAATTGCCAATATAACCGCGCTTTGGATAGCAAGAAACCGCTTATTAAAAGCGGATGGTGAATTTAAAGGCATTGGCGCATCGGGTATTGTGGCCGCGATGCTACATTATGGCTACCGAGGCTTAGCGGTATTGGTTTCTGAAAGAGGCCATTATTCGCTAGGTAAGGCCGCTGATGTGTTAGGTATTGGCCGCGATAACTTCATTTCAATCAAAACAGCTGGCAACAATAAGGTTGATGTTGAAGCCATGCGAACTAAAGCTCATGAGCTTGAAGCGCAAGGGATTAAAGTACTGGCTTTAGTTGGTGTTGCAGGGACAACCGAAACAGGTAATATTGACCCGTTAGAAGAGATGGCTGACTTAGCCGAAGAGCTGAATTGTCACTTTCATGTCGACGCCGCTTGGGGGGGAGCAACACTACTATCGAATAACAATCGTCACCTTCTTAAAGGGGTGGAGCGAGCAGATTCAATAACCATAGATGCGCACAAACAAATGTATGTGCCTATGGGGGCGGGTATGGTGCTATTTAAAGACCCTGCAGCATCTGATGCAATTGAACATCACGCCGAATACATCTTACGGAAAGGCTCAAAAGATCTGGGTAGTCATACTTTAGAGGGGAGTCGTCCTGGTATGGCGATGTTAGTGCACGCATGCCTGCGTGTGATTGGTCGTCAAGGCTATGAGATGCTCATTGATAAAGGGATTGAAAAGGCGCGGTATTTTGCTGAACTCATTAAACAAACCCCTGATTTTGAGCTGATCTCTGAACCTGAGCTATGTTTGCTGACTTATCGCTATGTGCCTGAGCAAATAAAAGCGGCAATTGCACAAGCGGATGAACAAGAAAAGATAGAGATTTATGCCGCACTTAACCGTTTTACTGCGAGCATGCAAAAGCGTCAGCGTGAAGCAGGTCGCTCTTTTGTTTCTCGAACACGCTTAACGCCAGAGCAATATGACCGCCAACCTACGGTGGTATTCCGAGTGGTTTTGGCCAACCCTCTGACATCGGAGTCTTTGCTTAAAGAAATCATGGATGAGCAACGACAATTGGCAATGTCAGATCCGGTATTTAAAAAATACCTCGCAAAATATATTAAATAATCCAATGAATAAAGTGGCCTCGTGCCACTTTAATAAACTCAGGTTTATTACCTTTTAGCATTACTTCCTTTACGGATTGCTCTACTTATATTCTTATTTCTTACATAATCGTGTGAAAATATTCCAAAACATAGGTTAATTCTAGTATTTAAGACTATGCTTAAAAATTATGGCGCGTTATGCTAGCAGAAAAGAATAAAATCTTCGTATTATGTTGAAGAACTTTAGCAATGTCACTCAGAGGCTTAGGCGGCTCAGTTCGCAAGAGCTTGATGTATCGGGAACATTTCAAAGCTTCCTGATTGATTTACTAGATGAAGGTAAGCTTACCTTAGACGTCACTCGGGTGTCTGTTTGGTTGTTTGACGATCTTGACAAACCTTCTGAGCTTATCAATGTTGCTAATACAGACTGGCAGGGTGACGAGTTACCTGTGCAATTGCCTGCCTTAACGTATGAAAACTTTCCCGCTTATTTTTCAGCAATCAACAGTGGTCAATCGATAGATGCGAACGACGCTGCTGCCGATCCCAGAACGTCTGAATTTCAAGAGTGTTATTTAACCCCAAACCACATAATGACCATGTTAGATACGGTGATCTTTAAAAATGGTATTCCTCACGGAGTGGTGTGCTGTGAGGGGAATAATGGCGTACGTACGTGGCACAAAGATGAAATCGCGTTTGCAGAGATGATTGCGGACTGCTGCAGTCGCCGATTACTGGTTAAAGAGTTATGGCAGTTACAGCTGCAACTCACTGACATGGCGTTTAAAGATCCACTCACTGGGTTGAGTAATCGACGCTTTTTAATGGATAACGCAAAACGTGAGATCAGTCGTCATGCCCGCTTTGATCATCCATTTAGTATGATGATGCTAGACATAGATCACTTTAAAAAAATCAACGATAACCATGGCCATGAAACCGGTGATTTAGTGTTAAAAAGCTTTGCCGAGATCTGTGTAAATACCTTAAGGTTAGAAGACTGTATGTGTCGCTTAGGGGGAGAAGAGTTTATTGTGCTGTTACCTAACACACCGGTAAATTCAGCGATGGTGATTGCCGAGCGCCTACGACAAGAAATAGAGCAATCGGTTATCTCTACGCCATCAGGGGAGATCACCATTACATCAAGCTTTGGGGTTGCTGAAGTCAATACCAATTTACCTTTTGGTCATTCGTTAAAAGCCGTTGATCACGCGGTATATCAAGCCAAAGCTGCAGGCCGCAACTGCGTGATCCCCGCGCAATAGAGGTGGCGTTGAATACACCAACCACAAGCGCAGCCAATTTGCTATTGCACGCTCAAGTTAGTTGAAGTGTCCGGCTCTGACGCGCTTTACCCTTTGGTTTATCCAATGTCTAAAGCAGTGTGCATAGAGCCATTGCTTAATGCCAGTTAGATTTTTGTGTTGCTGATAAAGCGCATCAGGACTCGTATAAAGCCCTAAATCGCTTGTAATACTTTGCTTTTGAATATATGCACCATTTAACGAAAAGCGATTATCGGGTTGCTGTAAACAGGAAGTGGAAATGCCAAACCCAGTAAAGTTTTTTGCCATCGAGAACTGTTGCTGAACCTGCTTAAGGTAGCCGTCATCTATTATGTAACCTTCAAGCTCTATCCAGCGCTCCTCTAGATAAACTTCAACCCAACTATGGATAATACTTTTTGGGGAAAACCATGTCAGTAGGGTAGGAATTAACCCTTGTTTAAGATCGTTGGCTATCTCGAATCCATGAACTCGGGTGGGAATATCACAAGCCCTCAGTAGTGCAACCAATAATGTTCCTTTGGTATTACACTGGCCATAGCCTTGCTTAAGCACTTGGCTTGCAGTTAGTGTATCTGTCTCACTATAACCAAACTCTATGTCGTCTTTAACGAAGTTATAGATTTGCTCCGCTGCCGTGATTTCATCAAGTTGCCGCCAACCTTTTGCTGCTATTAAGCTTTGGATCTCTGAATGTTGATAATCAACTAAAGGGGTAGTTACTAAAAATTGCTTCATGGTTATGCTCCTATTTTGGTAGCAGTGTGATACAACTTAGGCAACTAAGCTTGAATAAACTGGCTGTGTTCATGGTTAGTTAATGGGTATACATTTAGATTTTTTTATTTTGTATTTAGGGAAGGAGCCTATGAGAAAAACAACAAAGATTGTTGATAAGATATGTATTGAGAAAGCACGGAAGCAGCGACCAAGTGACCGCGATAACATATCTTACGGTTATGGAGGGTCGCTCGCATGAAATGGAAAGTCTTATTTTATTTCTTACTACTGACGTTTATTGCCTCAATCTATGATGCATTTACGCTGCCGGATCATTTAGCAATAGAATCAAGCATGTTTACTGGGATTGTGTTATTGGTCGCAGATCTCTTAAATGTATTTGGTGCCTTTTGCGTTGCTTATGGCAAGCGTCCTATCACAGATGTGTGGTTTTGGGGCGCATCATTAGCACTGTTTGTTGTTGCCAATGTTTACATTCAGATCCAAGCATTTATTCAGTTTCGTATTGGCTATACGGTCGATGAGATGATTGTTCATTCGATTATTTTTCTCGTCGTATTAACCATATCGTCGCTACCTATGGTTAAGTTGATTGATGAAGCTTATAAACGAGGTAATAAACAGGCGGCTTAGTTTATAGCGCTTTGTGTTTTTAATGCTTCAGTCGGTGTAATGCCAAACTGCCGTTTAAACGTACGGCTCAAATGAGCGCTATCTGCAAACCCCGCGAGCATGGCAGCTTGTGTAAGGTTGTTGCCTTGCTGTATGGCGACAACTGAGCAGATCAGCCTGCGCCACAGCACATAAGGTCGCCACGCTATCCCCACTTGCTCGGTAAAAAGATGTAAAAAGCGACTTGGTGAGAGATAAAGTGACTCGGCAATCGTATTTGCGCTAAAGTGATTGGGTTTAAGGCAAGTTTGTGCGTTAAAACAAGCATCTAATTGCGCCAATACACGGTCAATTCGTGGATCTAAACCCGTCGTTGGTAGCTCGGTAAGTCCTACTGTACGTATTAACTCGGCAAGCTTGGCATTGCTCTTTGGTGCGGTATTTATCTCGATTGCTGCGCAGCTGTTGCTCTGGAGTTGCCCGCCATACACGCTTTTTGGCTCGACTAATATCACCCAGCCTGAGGTCATTTTTAAGCTATGTTCTACGCCACTAGCAATTACGCTTGGGCCAGATAGCGTCTTGTCACCGATTTTCGCGATACAGTCGCTCAAGGGCAGATTAATTTGAATAAGGTGATGTGAATGGCACGCGGCATTCAAGTCTTTGACAAATGAGGCGAATATACCCGGAGTGAGGTGCAGCATAAAAACAGCCGAGACTTTCGTCTCGGCGAGCAGTATTAACCAGCGAATGCGTCTTGCAATGGTGGTACAACTTGCTTTTTACGGCTCAGTACGCCGTCCAACCATACTTTGCTTGCTTCAGGCTCAACGTCGTATGCTTTTGCGATGATCGCTTCATCATCAGAAGCGATCAGCATTTGTGAGCCTTCTTTCATGATATCAGTAAGTAGTAGCATCACACTGTGGCGATTACCTTCTTCTTTTAATTTTGCGATATCGGCATGTAGCTCATCTTTGATCTTATCAAATACAGCAAGATCAACCACTTCAAGCTGGCCAATACCAACAAGGTTGCCATTCATGTTAAAGTCTTTGAAATCACGCATGACTAGGTCACGAATTGGTGTGCCTTCAACTGCTGATTTCACCTTGAACATTTCCATGCCAAGCTCTTTAGCATCATCAACACCCGCGATTTTTGCAAGTGCTTCAACACATTTGATATCCGCAGTGGTACAAGTTGGTGATTTGAAGATGACTGTGTCGCTTAGGATTGCACACATCATGATACCAGCAATGTTTGCTGGGATTTCTACATCGTAGAAGTCGTACATCATTTTAATGATCGTGTTACTACAGCCAACTGGGCGGATCCAACACTCAAGTGGTGTTGAAGTCGTAAGGTCGCCTAGTTTGTGGTGATCAACTACGCCAACCACAGTTGCTTTATCGATGTCGTCTGGTGCTTGCGTTTTTTCAGTGTGGTCAACGATATACACATCTTCGCCAGCATAGCTCATCTTAAGCTCTGGTGCTTCAAAACCAAAACGGTCAAGAATAAACTGAGTCTCCGGTGAGACTTCACCCAAACGCGTTGGGATTGCTTCTTCACCAATTTGGTTTTTTAAATAAGCAAGTGCGATTGCACCGCAGATTGAATCTGAATCAGGGATCTTATGACCCACTACATACATTGCCATTGACGGAACTCCTTAAAATTTTGCCCACATTCTAGCAAAATAACTTGTCATTTAAATAGTGTAAATGCGCAATTTGGCGTAGATAGGGGACGGTAACGACAGATTGTTGAACTAGGCGAAATAGCCTAGGCGAGCTAGGGCTAATTGAGCATGTATAAATACAAATTAGTATTATACACTAACCGTTCAAACGCTTAGGAGATAGGTATGATTCAAATGAGCCGTAAGGGCTGGAATAACGTGGTGATCTTTTCCATGTTACTGATGATCTTTTTTCTCAACGGCCTCCACTATAAATTGAATCCCAGCGACGATAAAGCAAAGATACAAGCTGTGCTGCCAGAGCAAAGCTTTGTCTTAACCGTGGCATTTCCTGGCTATAAAATTGAACGCATTGGCACGAGCTGGCGTATAGAGTTACCGCAAGGCTCAAACCAGAGCTTTAGTGAAGATGCCTTACGTGCGCTTGTTGCCAAGTGGCAAAGTTTACAGCTATTGGTTGTTGAGGCGCCAAAGCAGTTGGAGCCCGCGTTGAGCGCTGCGCAGTTTTGGCTGGCAACTCAAGAGCTTCCCCTTAGCTACCAGCTGTATCCTAGCGATAATGGCTTTGTATTATTTGATAAACAACAACAGCGTTGGTTTGAGCTTGATAGCGTGCAAGCCAAAGCATTATTTCTACCGATAGAATTGTAATACCACACAGTAATAGAGTGAATTATGCCTGAGTTACCAGAAGTCGAAGTGAGCCGTTTAGGTATTCAACCATATTTAGAGCAACATATTATCCAAAGCGTAAAAGTGCACAATGGTAAGCTGAGATGGCCTGTACCAGAGGAAGTACAATTGCTCGAAGGTGAGAGGGTGCTTGCGGTTAAGCGACGGGCAAAATATTTGCTTATCGAATCCAAGCATGGCACTGCGATTTTGCATTTGGGGATGTCAGGAAACTTACGTGTTGTTGATAGCAAAGAGCCACTAAAAAAGCATGATCATGTGGAGATCATTCTGGCCTCAGGTAAGTCGCTCAGATTGAACGACCCGCGTCGCTTTGGTGCCTTCTTATGGCAAGGTGCTGGCGAAGATCATAGCGTTTTTGAAAAGCTGGGTCCTGAGCCGTTGACCGAGCTTTTTACTGCAGAGTACTTATTTGAAAAAAGCAGAGGCAAAAAGCAGCCGATTAAACAATTTATTATGGATAATCATGTGGTGGTTGGTGTGGGTAATATTTATGCCAATGAATCTTTGTTTAAAGCAGGGATCCATCCCAAAAAAGAAGCAGGCAAAATTTCACTTAAACGCTACCAATTACTGACACCGATCATCAAGGAAACCTTAAGTGCAGCTATCAAACAAGGGGGAACGACACTTAAAGACTTTGCTCAAAGTGATGGTAAGCCGGGTTACTTTGCTCAAGAGTTACTAGTGTACGGTCGCAAAGGTGAGCCTTGCGTAAGCTGCGAAACGCCATTAAAAGAAATACGTCTAGGGCAACGCAGCACAGTGTATTGCGCTAAGTGTCAGCGATAAAGTAAAGTGCAGGCTAGGAGCCCGCGGTTTTAAAGTCTATCTTGACTTGGTTTTCTTGTAGCGTTGCTGAGCAAGGGGGGTAACTGCGGGTTGTTTTATACACGCGATCAAAGATATGAATTTCAACCCCTGAATGAAGCGCTTTGTTTGCCGCAAGTTTCGTGTTGTCGAGCAAATCGTGTAAGTCGTGATCAAGCTGGCTGAGCTTTTGCTCAAGGTGCTCGGCTTGCTGGCAGTAGTGCATCTGTGTTGCGCCAATTTTAGTTTTGAGTTGTTGCTTTTTAGCTGCGTCTTTTACTAACTCTGCTTTTTCAATCGCTTGCTGTAGTTGATCTAAAGAATCATTGGTGGCGGCGACTTCTTTGAACAGGGTGTCGGTTTCTTGGGTGATTTTAAGGCCTTTGCGTGCAAGATAAATCATCATCTTAGCGCCAGATTCACTGCCAATCTCTCCCGCTACCACCATTTGCGCATCTATGATCGAACCACCTATTAACTTGCCACTTGGATGATCGCCAGTGCCAACTTGTATCAGCTTTTGCGCTTTAATATCGCAGTGGTTACTCTGCTTATTGATAATAATGTTATCGCCTTCAAGGTAAGTATATTGTCCATGGGCAATCTCAATATTGCCTTTGGCGATAAGCTTGCAGGTTAAGCCTTGCTCATTATTTTGATGGTCGACGTGGCCGATCACGCCACCTCGTACCTCAATATGACCACCTGCAATAAGTTCTCCAGATTCCACCGTGCCGAGCACTGTGATATCGCCTTGTGCAGTCACGTGCATACCCGGCTCCACATTATGGGTAACTACAACGCTGCCATTAAAGTCGACATGACCACTTTTTACTGTGACATCGGCAATCGTAAATACATCATCCACGCGCATACCGTTGGCGATATCTGAGGGGCAACCTGCAATGGTTGCGATAAGCTCTAGTGGGTTGTTGGGGTTGATCTCGGTGCCTTCACCCGCCATAAGCTGGAATGATTCGCCGGGCTTTGCTTCAATACTTTCACCACTAACCGTAAAGCCTTCTTTACCTGGTGTTGCGGGCTTTTGAGTGACCAGTAAATCGCCCGGTGCAACGCTTGCAAGCTTGCCAAAATCACGCATGTCAACGGTGCCATCTTCACGCATTCTAGGCTGCTTGAGTCTTTCTTTTAAAGTTTGTACGTGCGGCAGTAATTTTGCTGACTGGCCGTCTTGTGGTGGCCGGCCTTGGGCGATTAACCCTGATGCTTCTTCGCCAGGTGGAAGTTCAAACTGTTTGCGCAGGATATTTTCTAGGTAAGCTTGCTTATAGCCACGACTGACGCCCGCTTTAACAATGGCTTTTTTCGCTTCTTCTAATGATACCGCTTTACCACCACGAGCCGTTTTAAGTTGCCCAAAGGCCTGCATTTTATCGTCACTTAAGGTGACTTCAAATTCGGCATCATGTTGTTTCGCAACGACGATTTGGCTCTCTGGAAAGTCGCTTTGGAAAAAGGCATTAATCGAGTCGTGATCAATTTCGCAGTCGGCAAATTGCGATTTTTCAAGGGCTTCAATCACAAACGCAGCACTTGGCGGTGAAGCAGACTTCACATCCATTAAGATATTGCCATTGTGCGCAAGCTTGAACACGATAACTGCCTCGTTGAATTTTTATCCTATAGTTTCAGCTTGCTAAATAAACATCAATTGGTCAAGTGCTTAGGCCAATTTTCTTACGTTAATATGGGTTAAGTTAAAAAACAGAAATAAATCGTGATTTTCTAATACTTTCAGGTGAATAAAATCAGCGTGCTTAAAAATGTGCGGGCTTATCACGCGCTTCTTGCAGCAGGATTTTAATTGCTTCAGGAACAACCTTTTTCTGTGTTGAAATCGCATAAAAATACTCATAAATATTAGGTAGTTCCTGATATTGCTGTAGCACCCCTTGGGCTATTTCGTCTTTTACTACTACGGCAGGTAAAACGGCTACCGCGCCACTATCTCGTGCCAGTAGTCGCATCATCGCCATATCGTCGACCTCTGCCAAAATGTTGGGGAAATACTGATACTGAGCGCACAGCGCATTAAATGCGGTGCGTAAATCTGAGTTGGCAGGTGGCAAGATCCAGCGTGTTTTTTCAAAGCCTTGCGGAAATGGCGTGCTTGGCTTGAGGGCAGGCGGACCAATGATCGCCAGCGGTTGCTTGGCAACTAGTTGGCACTGCCAATAGGGATCTGAAGTATCTAGGTTTATTGTGCGGTTGGTAAGTACTAAGTCCAGCTCATAATTGGTTAAGCCGTTGAGCAGCTCAGAAATACTGCCTGACTTTAATTTAAATTGCACATTGCTGCGCCGCATCAAAGGGCTAATAAAAGCTTCTACAAAGTTACGTGACAGAGTGGTCAACACCCCAATAGTTACATGGGTGGTTGACTGTACGCCTTTGCTTAGCAAGGCTTCGAGTTCTTGCCCCGTGGTAAAAATATCATCGGCATAGCTCAGCACCTTTTTACCCTGATCGGTGAGCATTAGGCTGCGGCCTACGCGCTCAAATAGTGATACTCCGACATTATGTTCCAACTGTTTGATTTGCGCAGAGAGCGCAGATTGCGAAACATGTAATTCTTTAGCTGCTTGAGTCAGGTTTCCGAGCTTAGCAACCTGCCAAAAGTAGTAAAGGTGGTGATAATTAAGTCGGCTCATCTATATATAAGTAAAACAGAACGAATAGTTAAATTATATCTATTTTTATTAAATTAAAAAGGTTGGAATAATGACCTAATTCAAGACTTATGTGAGAAGCATAGAAAGTGATGATTAATATCTTAGTGGTGTTGTTGCTATTACACTTTTTGATTGCTGCGTCTTTCATGAGCAAAGCGTCTCGTAGTAACGCTGGGTTATTTCGTATCGCGAACGGTTTTGCTATCGGTGTGGCAATTTGTATCGCTCTTGGTTGGGGGAGTTGGGCAACGCAAGGTGATATTGCCAGTAGCCTGTTTGAAATAAACTTTTTACGGCTTAGCGTGGTGTCATTGATTGGTTTTATGAGCTTTATTTTACTGCGTTACTCCATTCACTATTTACATGGTGAAAAACACCGGGGCCGCTATTTTCGCTATCTACTCACGACATTACTGAGCGTAACTATCGTGGTGCTCAGTAATCACTTAGTCCTATTTTGGCTGGCTTGGGTCGGCATTAGTTTGAGCTTGCATCGTCTACTGCTGTTTTATCCTAACCGCCCGAGAGCTGCATTGGCCGCACACAAAAAGTTTATTTTGGCGCGCTTGGCAGAAAGTGCATTGCTTGGAGCTTTTATTTGTATCTACCTCAGCACTGGCATGCTCCAGCTTAATGACATCACAAATTATTACTTAACTCATTCAACGACACTGACTGTGCTAGAGCAATCAGCAGCTGGCTTACTTGCAATTGTGGCGCTGATTAAGTGTGCGCAACTGCCAGTGCATGGCTGGTTGATGCAAGTGGTTGAATCACCCACACCGGTAAGTGCGCTGCTGCATGCAGGGATCATTAATCTGGGTGGTTTTTTGGTGATGGTGTTTGGGCCTTTGATTTTACGCATAGAAGCTGCGAAATGGCTGATCTTGATCGTGGCAGGAATAACGACATTATTGGCCGCGCTTATCATGACAACGCGGATCAGTTTAAAAGTGCGCTTGGCTTGGTCAACCTGTGCACAAATGGGACTGATGCTAGTGGAGTGTGCTTTGGGACTATATGAATTAGCGCTGCTGCACTTATTAGCGCATTCAGCCTACAAGGCCCACGCATTTTTAAACTCAAGCCAGTGGATCCATGAAGATTTGACTCGTCGCTTGAGCGACCAGCTTGAACCGCCCTTGTGGCAATGGCTCATTGCACTTGCCGTGGCAACTGGCCTCACGACAGCTGCTGCAGTCGTTATTGAATATCAAGGTCCTATCAGTATTTGGGGATTAATGGTTGGGGCATTAACGGTGTGGTTAGCGCTGCGTTTTGAGGCGCAAGCCCCTAGCAGCTATTTTAGAATCATCACCGCAGCCGTTGTGTTGTTGGCAGCCTATAGTGCGCAAAAGTGGCTATTGCATTTGGTGGTCGCGCTACCAAATGATCTTAGAGCGCAAGCACTCGATGGTGCTGATATTTGGTTGCTCAGCTTAGTAGTGTTACTCATCGTAGTAAATTATCTGCTCTATTACCGCGCACATTTGGTAACGGTGCAAAAACTCTCTCGGGTGTTGTATGCCGGCCTGTACTTAGACGAGTGGATGACACGATTAACCATATTACTTTGGCCCGTCCATTTGCCAAGTATTAAAAAGCAGAAACACCTAGCCATTCATCGCTATGCTGCAGGGCACGAGGAGCAGAAGTAATGATAGAGACACAAGACAACAAACAGACTCAGCTATCTCAGCCGCAACAGCAACAACTCCTGAGCGCTGAAACACGTATTGCGCCAACTTGGCCGCTCGATCAATTGATCGCAGTGAATCCATTTTGGGGAATGCGCGATCTGCCCTTTGATGCGGTGGTCAATAAAATGAGTGCATTGGCACAGGTTAGAATGCTGATGCCCGTGGTATTTTATCTTGAACAATGGCAGCAAGAGGCGATTTCAGAGCAAGCATTGCAGCAATCTGCGGCACATTACGCGGTGGATCGCAGCACCAATGCGTTACTTAATTGGCTCAAAAAAAGTCACTGCGGCGAGTTGCCACACTGGCATACATTAGCGGACTTGCTTGACCGTTATCGCTCTGAGCATAAGATGCCATGGCAAGAGGAGATCAGCCACCAAATTAGCCAATTTTGCGCCGCGCATTATCAGCAGGTGCAGCCTATTCTCAAACAAACCCAAGGTGAAGATAGGCTCTGCTTGTATCGTCACTGGCATGAAACTGTATCACGAGATTTGGGAATAAGCATCGTCATGGGGGAGTCGGGTTTAGTGGATTACTTTAAGGCTTTGCCAACGTCTCCTGAGTCTTTAATTGCACTCGCTGTCGACACCTTAGGGATTGGGTTCAATGAGCTGAGTGATTATGCGCACATGCTACTGCTAGACATTAATGGCTGGGCATCTTGGGCGGCTTACGAACGCTGGCAAGCAGATCTTGCCCAGCATCCAGCTTCCGATATGCGTGCGCTATTGGCAATTCGAATGGCGTGGGAGCTGGTGATTTGGCGTTATGTGAGTGAACGTCATCCAACGACCTTTACCCGTATTCAATACCATTGGAACAAGCAAAAGCTGCAACTTGCTGAGATCGTGCTTGAGCATAAAAAAGCATTGTTGCCGCGCCTGGTATTTCAGCGGGCACTTGAGCTTAGTTATCAAGCCACTTTAGTAGGGCAGCTAAAAACTCAGCAGGTAAAATCTGAGGGTGCTCGTGAGCAAGCTACACCGACCTTACAAGCGGCTTTTTGTATTGATGTGCGCTCAGAAGTGATCCGCCGTGCGTTAGAAACTCAAAACGCAGGCATTCAAACCATAGGCTATGCTGGATTTTTTGGCCTACCGATTGATTATCATGCGACTAACTGCCGTTTTAGTCGGCCACAGTTACCCGGATTACTAAAAGCGCCAATCACCGCAATACAAACGCCGGCACCCCAGCACCTTGCCACAAAACGCCAGCAAGCTGGCCGTTGGCATAGCTGGTCTCACTCTGCGGCGGCTTCATTTTCGATGGTGGAGTCGATGGGAATGAGTTACTTTTATCAGCTATTTAGCAAAGTGTTTTCACTGCAACAAACTCATCATCCCGTCGATAGTCATATTGATTCAAGAAAGTGGCAATTAAAACAGGGCGAACACGAAGTTACTGTTTTGGAGCAAGCTAAACTCGCAGCTGGCATAGTAAAAGGGATGGGACTGACTGAATTTGCTGATACGGTCCTACTGGTTGGCCACGGAGCACATACCACCAATAATTTACATGAAGCCGGACTGCAATGTGGTGCATGTGGTGGCCAGTCGGGAGAAGTGAATGTTAAAGTACTCGCGCAACTACTTAACGACCAAGCGGTACGCGCAGAATTAATCGCGCTTGGCATCGCTATTCCGCCGCAAACACGTTTTGTTGCTGCGCTACATAATACCACCACTGAAACAATTACCCCCTATGGCGAAATAGATACAGAGATAACCCGCTGGTTAAAGCAGGCTGCGCATCTGGCTCGAGTAGAGCGCGCTCATACACTTGCGATAACTGGTAAAGAATTATCTGAGCAGCAATTAGAGCAGCGATTTATAGCCCGTACTAAAGATTGGTCTCAAGTTAGGCCGGAATGGGGCCTTGCCAACAATGCAGCATTTGTGGTCGCGCCGAGACAAGTTACGCAGGGGATTGACCTGCAAGGTCGAGTCTTTTTGCACGAATACAGCGCCGAGCAAGACCAAGACTTTAGTCAATTAGCCGCTATTTTAACCGCCCCTATGCTCGTCACTAATTGGATCAATATGCAATATAACGCTTCGGTAACCGATACTCACAAATACGGTAGTGGTAACAAGGTATTGCACAATGTAGTGGGGGGCAGAATTGGAGTGTTTGAAGGCAATGGTGGAGATTTGCGAATTGGTCTGCCAATGCAGTCCGTTCACAATGGTGACAAATGGATGCATACCCCACAACGTCTAAGTGTGATCGTACAAGCACCAACCGAAGCACTAGAGCAAATCATGGCAGCACACCCAGTTGTAAAACAATTGGTAGAAAACGAGTGGCTTTATCTTCTGTCTATTTCGCCTAATTGTAATGAAGTTAGACGATTTGATAACAGTAAGTGGGAACTTCTTTGATTTCAAACGAAACTCGTTGCAACTTAACAAGTTATTGTGCAGAGTATTGCAGAAATTGAAAGGTGTGGCTGGACGCTGCGTAAACTAGACGACCTCCTAGCCACCGACATTGGACTGTTTATACAAGGAGGCTGCTAGTGGCTTTTGATTATGGCTCTATTGATTTAGGGCTTAAAAACCCATTTAAAACGGAAGGTAAAATCACAGCTATTCGTGGTGCAATACAAACTATTGCTGGAATTGCATTACTGGTAATTGCCGCCAGCTCCGTTAAGAGCGATGCGGGTATGGGTTGGATCATCATGCTATTTGGCATGTTGATTTTAGGTCTTGGGATCACTTCACTTGCAAAAGGAATATATGCAACGCTGCGTTTTTTTGTGGGTCGTAACCATCCTACCTCTTTAGCTTATAACTTCAGTAAATCAGAAACTTCAACTGCCCAGCAAGAAAAGGCTGATGTGGCTTATGCGGCGAAAACGCTAGAAGAAATGTTGATTGGCCGAAAGAACAGCACGTTTGTAGAACCGAAAGGGTTCTTATCGCGTTTACTTCACAGCATTGCACCTAAATTACTCTTTCTCCCTTATCCTATCAGAAATATGAGCCAACGTTTATTTGGTGCATGGGTGAGTACATTAACCGCACTTGTGCTTTATGGTGTGGTGGCGTTTGTATCGCTTTCTGGCTTTGCTGGTGATGCTGGGGAGCTGACTTTCCCAATCTATAGCACCTTACTGATGATATATATTTTGTCATGTTGGTATAGCGCGGCTAAACCGATTTCACGCAAAGCGGAACATGCCATTGAATCTTTGGGGAGTGCGACCCTCACTAAAGTGATTTCGCTCTCTTTTGTGCTACCAATCTTGATAGGCTTAACTTTGTCTTACATCATGGATGAAGGAAAGTTAAGTAAAGCCGATATTGAGCTCTTTTTTGCGCCTTTGCCTAGTCTTCATACTTGGGCTTATCTCACGGGCGTTATCGTGCTTGCACTTGGCTGTAGCGCCATTATTACTGTTATGCTTAAAGCGCGTTTAGACAAAGTAAACCCGGTGGTTGAAGTGTCTGAGTTAAGAGAAAACTGGCAAGAATCAGTACATCCAAACGAGATATTTATTAACCTCGACAACTTGGTGATGGCTAATCGCCGTTATAAAGAAGTACCAAACCGGGTTTATCGGGAGCTAGATCCCAGCTTACAAGAACAAGTTGATGGTAAAGGTGGTTTTAAAGGCGAAATGATCCAAGAAGTACAACCTAAAGTTCTACCCCTAGATTTAGGTAAATCATTCGAACGCTTTAGGTTTTTATCTTTGCTAGGTGGTAACTTACTGCTGCTAGTGACCCTTGGATTAAGCGTCTTTTTTGCTTATGCCGTAGTAGATATTTACCACTATATAACGAGCGCCAATATCAGTAATTTTTCTAGTGCTTTCAGCGAAGAGAACATTGCGTCATTCAGCGCTGTTGTGATGGTAGCCGTACATTTACTGCTAAGTGGCTTATTGATTAAATCGTTTGCGTCAATGCTAAACAATGCTGCACACGTATTCTATGCCGAGATGCAGTTTGAATCTCTGCTGGTTTATTTTAAGTGTGAAGGGACATTTACTGAGTCAAAAATATCAACAGGTACTGGTATTCACGATTCCACACGCTCTGAAAATACGCTAGTACGCAGCAGTATTACCCCTTGGGTAGTGGTGTCGAGAATTGTATCAACGACCTTCGCTGCCACGGGCATGAAAAACCTAGAGCACCCAAGACATATTTTAGAAATGCATAAAGACGATGCACAGCTAAGCGATATCCGTAAAGATGTGATTAGCTTCTTAAAAGACCGAGAATCCATCGCCGCGATTACCAGCGAGCGTGATTTAGGTAACGCCTCACAAGTGTACCAACTCAATCAGCAAACGAGAGCAGTGGATCAAAACCACCAACTGCGCGCAAGTAGTGATGAAGCTGGTGCTTATCTACGCCGAGAAGAAGCACTCGAAAATAAAGAAGAGTAAAAGACAAATGCCACCCTCGAGTGGCAATTTTGTTGAGGTTAGTGAGCTTTACTCTATATTCTGGAACTCAACGAAGAATTATGGAATCCGTTATCTGCAACCCAATAAAATTAAGCTTTTTAGCAATGTCGTCTTGGCTATACAAACACCGAACTACCACTTATCGTTATTTGTTGTAAACCCATGAATATATTTCAATGAGGGCATATTTAAAATTCATTTAAGTTTTTACAGGCACCATAGTCTTAAGCTTAGGTATAACTATTCCAAATGAACAGCTAAAACTATATATTAGATAATATGTTAAGATAGTTAGGGCTAAATATGGATGTGACTGCGCATAAAATTAGACCAGCAGCTCGATTGCTAAGAACAGTAGGTCAAGATCTTGTTAAGGATGTATATGCCGCAATTGTCGAGTTGGTTAAGAACTCATACGATGCTGATTCAAAGGATGTGGTTGTAAGTTTTTCTTACGATAAAGGTGCTCAAACTTTAGTAGTTGACGTTGTCGATAAAGGTGATGGAATGTCTTTAGATACAGTTGTCAACAAGTGGCTTGTTCCAGCCACTAGCGACAAACTGATCCGCAAACGAAGTGCTAGAAATCGTGTTCTGCAAGGTAGAAAAGGTATTGGTAGGTTTGCTGCGTCAATTCTAGGTTCAAGAATAACCTTAGAAACGGTTCAAGGTGGTTATTTAACAAAACTCAATCTAGACATGGAAAAAGTAGAGTCATTCACATTCCTTGATGAGCTTGAGTTGGACGTGACACATGAGAAAACTCCTCGTAGTGCAGGAACGTCAATCAAAATAGAAACGTTTAATTTAACAGAGGAAAAGCTGTTAGAAACTTGGACACCAAAGCAACTTAAAAAGCTATTGCTTGAATTAAGAAGCCTAACTGCTCCCCAAGAGGTATTTGAATCTGCCCTAAAGCAAGGATTTAAAATTGAGTACGATCAATTTGATATTAAACTTCAATTTTATGATTTCCCTCTCAGCGAATACTCAAACAAGTTAATAAAGATAGAACCTTTTCCTGTACTAGATTTATTTGATTATCGAATTTCTGGAAAGGTATCGTCGGATGGCCATGTTTCTCTGTCATATCAGAATCAAAACGTTCCTTCATTAAAGCCAGAGCAAATAAGTGTCCAAATACCTCTGAATAGGGTAGAAGGGCAAGTTTACCCAGGAGAGCTCTATGTAGACATTAGGGCATATGACAGAGATCCAGACTCTATAACCAATATGATTGAGCGAGGCTTAAAAGATCCAGATACAGGTAGCTATGTTGGTAAAAATGAAGCTAGACGGATTTTAGACGAATATTATGGGGTGGGGATTTATAGAGAACAATTTAAAATTCGACCTTATGGAGATCAGGAATTTGACTGGCTTGACCTAGACAAAAAGAGGGTTCAAGACCCTTCCAGAAAGATAGGTCATAACCAAGTTATTGGCTTTGTATATGTTCGACACGAGGAACACTCAGGGTTAGAAGAAAAAAGTGCTAGAGACGGGTTGATTGAAAACGGAGCATATTTTGGTTTAACCACAATATTGTCCACAATAATTAAACAGTTAGAAGTGCGTAGGTTTAGATATAGAGATAAAGCGCAAAAAGGTGGGAGAGGTAGCTCCATTGAAGATGATTTAACTTCTCTTTTTAATTTTGATAAAACGAAAGACCACATATCTTCTGAGTTGGACCGTTTAAAAACATCACCAGAGTTACTGCCAGAAGTGAAGTCTTCGATATCAAAGATTCTCACAAATGAAGAGAACAAAAAAGCTAACTTAGAAAGAAAAATCAGAGACACAATAGCAGTTTATCAAGGCCAAGCCACTCTGGGTAAGATTACTCATGTCCTTTTACACGAAGGAAGAAAGCACATTAAATACATCAACGAGACTGCGCCTAGAGTTGCCAAGTGGGTATCAAAGGTTATCAAAAGTCAAGACTCTGAATTAATTGAAAAAATAAATGACAGGAGTAGAAAAGTAGTAACTCACTCTAAAGGGCTGTCGTATCTTTTTAAAAAAATTGAGCCATTGGCTAGAACAAGGCGTAGCCCGAATAAGAAATTAAATCTAGTCAATGAACTCCAAAATATTGGAGCCATATTTGAGTCAGACTTCACTAGCGCTAAAATTCAGTTTGAATTAAGAAATCATGGTGGGGGAGTATTTATTGAGTGCAACGAAGTAGACTTGATAACCGTGTTCTCGAACCTAATCGAAAACAGTATCTTTTGGATCTCTCAAAAAGCTGATGCAGAAAAAACTATCACCATTGACATCTATGCGGAAGGTAGTTCTGTTGAACTAGAGTACAAAGATTCTGGTCCAGGATTTCAAGGTGGCAATCTAGATTTAATGTTTGAACCTGGTTATAGCATGAAACCTGACGGCACAGGTCTCGGGTTGTCATTAGCTGGGGAGGCGATGAGTCGAATTGGTGGAAAGATTGAAGCTAAACACAGTACGCAAGGGGCTGTGTTTGACATTGTAATTAAAGGAACTAGTTAAATGACATGTAGTATTAAAATTCTTTTGGTCGAGGATCAAGATAGTCAAGTTGAAGCGTATCAAGATGCGGCAGATGATATCTCAGAGCAATTCTCAAATTACCATATAGAGCTGGTGCATGAAACTAATGCTGATGGTGCGATAGCGCTTTTGCAAGATGGTGACTTTGATGGTGCGATTGTTGACTTGAACTTGGACACTAGCACGCCGCAAGAAGCAGGCGGTAACCAAGTCATAGATGCCATTTATAATAAAAACCGATTCCCGGTTAAAGTAATATCCGGAAACTTGTCTCACTTAGGACAGGAATTTGTAGCAAAAGAGAGTTCCTTCTTGAAGTTCCACAGTAGGGAGGATATTGAAAATGAAGAAGTATTTAGGCAGTTTATTTCTCTATATGAAACGGGCATAACTAAAATACTGGGTAGAAAGGGAGAGTTAGAGTCGCGTTTAAGTGAGGTGTTTTGGGAGCATTTGTCGCATGATATTGAAAATTGGGCAAGTGGCTCTGAAAAAGTGTTATTGCGTTATACTTTAAATCATTTGAACGAGTATATAGATCGCACATTAACTACTTATGACGAAAGGGAGTTCTATATTAAGCCACCTATCAAGAAGTACATCGCTACGGGAGATGTTGTTGAAAACGAGAATGGTAAGTATTTAGTCATATCACCAGCTTGCGATGTTGCCCCCAGAGATGTAGTTGAAGGGCTTCCAGTTATAAACGCAAATAGAATCGTAATGTGTCCACTATTACCTGTTTCAAGGGAGCAATGGCTTGACAAAAAGTTAATCCAAGAAAGCACTGGAACAAGTAAGTTAAGGGCTGCGTTAGAGAAAGTGATTAAGGGCCAAGATCCTAAATTTCATTTTTTACCTAATCATGGAGAGTTACATGCTTCAATATCTGACTTTCAAAATGTTGAAACTTGTACAATAGAAGAGTTTGTTACCTACAATCGGATCGCTACCGTTTCTGGGGAGTTTATGCGTGACATTCAGTCAAGGTTCTCAGCTTATATAGGAAGACAAGGGCAGCCAGATTTGAAGAAAAGTGAAATAGCAGGAAATTTAGTCAGCAAGCTTGCCCCACCCCCCCTCAAGCAGCAAGTTAACTCTATGACAAAAGTCAACATATTCAATTGTAAAGTAGTTCGAGAACTATCTTACCGATTTTATGAGCTAGATACGGAGGCACAGCATTGCCAACCTGAACGTATTGCTGTGTCCTATTTCCTTCAAACAAATAATTGTCGGGAAAAGTTTGTAGCCGAGCTGCTTCTCGTACAGTAAGACTTCTGCATTGTTGAGGGTCGTAATGGATGAAATAGTGGCCGTCTTTAGAAATATGACTTGTTACTGTAGTAGCTGGTTTATTTGCGGCCTGCGTTCTAAACCTATCAGCATGAGAGCCTGAATTCCAATTATCGTGCTCAGGCGCGAGTTCAACAGGGAAGTCTCTAGACTTGGGCGAAACACCGTCATTTAGTTTGGTAAAAGCAGCACTATATCCATAACGCAGTAAATCAGAGGTCATGTGGCCTCTTGTTTCATGATTAAGCACGTTGTTGGGTGCACAATCTAAGTACCACTCTTTAATATGGCTTGGTATTTTAGGCTTAACATTTGTTTTCTTTGAGGAAAAGCGAGTTAGGCCTTTAATTGGGGTAAGAGGTAGAGTAGAAACAGGTTTCTCTCCAAACCTTTTCGTAAGTAACTTCGTGATTACTTTTGAGTTATTTAAAATTTGTTTTTCCCAATCAGATTGAATATCTTTTTGTTTGGAAAATCCACTTCTAAGAGGTGGCAGATCCATAAGGACTTCTTCAACTGTTACTTGTTGCTGTAATTGCTCAATTGTTTGCGGTACACGACCTAAATCCTCTCTCACTCCCAATAAAATTACTCTATGTCTAGCTTGGGGAATACCGTAATTCTCGGCTCTGATCAAAAAGTCAGAAGAGTTTTTATATTGAGGATTATTAGGGCTTTCTGCTGGAGCAACCAAAGAATAGATTTTATATCCTGGTACACCTTTAATCTTTGTAACTCTCCCTGGTTTTCTCAAGTCTTTGAGTATTTGAGGAAACATTACTTTACCATTAATCTTTGCGGAAAGGATGCCTCTAACATTTTCCATCACGAAAACATCTGGTTGAGCAATTGATAGTACTTTTAAATATTCTAAATATAAGAAATTACGATGGTCTTTTTCAGCTTTATAATCTTCTATTCCAGCGTTGCGAGATCTTCCTGCAAGTGAGTAAGCTTGGCATGGAGGCCCACCAATGACTACTTTAGGTCCATTATGATTACTAATCAGCTTTTCGATACGGCTATGAATTAGTTTATTATCTTCACCAAGAGCTTTAGGGCCTTCTAATGTCTCATTTAGAGCAAGTGCAGATTGCTCCGGAAATTTTGCAAATAGCTCTTCGCGGGATAATTTTCCTTGTAAATATAGATTATAGTTTTCTATGCCCTTGGGCATCGTTCTGATTTTTCGAAAGAATGATCTGGTTGTTAAAGTTTTATGAGCCGATGGTTCTTTTTCTACAGATATACGAATATCGAACGGTTTATTGCCATTTTTATCTGTCGTAGCAGAAATACCTTCACCCAAGCCACCAGGGCCTGCAAATAGGTCTATTACCAGAACTTTATCTTTCTTTTTCAATCTTATTTACCACTTTGAAATTCCGAAAGTGATGATACCAGGACGAAACATTTATAAAAAGCTAAACAGTAGAGTTTCCATAACAAAAGATATTTAGGTTTTGTTACTTTATCAGTGTTTCTTTTTTGTAGTGGATCAATGCCTTCTCTTAGCATGGCTCTGATCGTTTCAGCCTCAACGCGCTTCAGCCAGTGTCAGTTGCCCGAATTTACCTAGAGACTTTTCCCTTCTCTTTTCGTTAAAGGTATACCTTAGAGACCAATACGGTTCGCCACGCTTTGGAACGACGAATAACAAACCGTTTCCATCTGATGTTTTACTATGCTGACCTTTAGCAAGTCTGTTGACTTATTTTACTGTTAAATTTGACATTTTTTCACCTCTTGTACTCACCAGTAGTTTGAGACTAGCAGTGAAAAATACTCACCACAATACTCACCAATTGGATGAAACAGAATGAAAAAATACGGAATGATAAAAAACAAAACCTCGTTATAAAGCGAGGTTTTTTAGGTGGTTATGAGTATTCTTGAAAGCTAGTGAGCTTTATTCTATATTTTGGATCTGCTCGCGCATTTGCTCAATTAGAACTTTAAGTTCAACGGCGGCGTTGGTGATGTCGCTGTTGATTGACTTTGAGGCTAGGGTGTTAGACTCGCGGTTGAATTCTTGCATCATAAAGTCTAAACGACGGCCACAAGCGCCTCCTTTTTTGAGGATTTTGTGGGTTTCTTTGACGTGTGACTTGAGGCGGTCGAGTTCTTCTGCAACATCTTGCTTTTGCGCAAGGTAAATCAGTTCTTGCTCTAGGCGACCTTCGTCGATGTCGGTTTTTAGTTCTTCTAACTTTTGTGAAAGTTTTTCACGTTGCCACTTCGTGACTTCAGGCATGTAGCCTTCAACGATGGCAACTTGCTCTAGAATACCGTCAAGACGAGTGGTGAGCATGGTTTCTAGGTTTTCGCCTTCACTTGCTCGTGCAGCTTTAAAGTCTTCTACTAGCTCATCAAAGCCGCCTAACAGCTCGCTGTTTACGGTGTCTAAGTCGACTTCTTCGGCTTCCATTACACCTGGCCAGCGTAGAATATCTACTGGATTGATATCACCGCCGCTTTGTGATTGTAGCCACTTTGCGCTTTCAACAAGTTGCTTTGCAAGCGATTCGTTGACGGTTAGTTGGCCAACGTGCGCAGGATTTGCGGTGAACTTTAGGAATACTTCAACTTTGCCGCGTTGTAGGTGTTTACGCAGGCGTTCACGTATTACTGGCTCTAAGCCTCTAAATTGTTCTGGTGCGCGGATAAAGGTTTCGAGGTAGCGTTGATTAACTGAACGAATTTCCCAAACCCCAGTGCCCCAGTCACCTTTCACTTCTTTGCGGGCGTAGGCGGTCATACTATGGATCATATAAAGTCCCTAAATTAGCTTGGTTTAACCGGAGCATTATAGCCGAATTTCCACACAGCCCTAAAGTGAATTTTATTTTTAGTCGGATCGCGTGGCATAGTCTCTATGATCCCTTTATAATGTACGGCAAATTTTGATGATGGGGGAACGTGGATGCGTCCAAGCGAAAGAACTGCAAATCAGATCAGGCCGGTTACATTTACTCGTAACTATACAATGCACGCTGAAGGCTCAGTAATGGTAGAGTTTGGTAACACCAAAGTGTTATGTACGGCTTCTGTAGAAGCGGGTGTGCCACGCTTTATGAAAGGTCAAGGCAAGGGCTGGATCACCGCAGAATACGGTATGCTTCCGCGCTCTACACATACGCGTAACAACCGTGAAGCGGCGCGTGGTAAACAAGGCGGCCGTACCATGGAAATTCAACGCTTAATCGCACGCGCGCTCCGTGCCGCAGTTGATTTAAAAGCGTTAGGTGAGAACACCATTACTATCGACTGTGATGTTATTCAAGCGGACGGTGGTACACGCACGGCGTCAATTAGTGGTGCTTGTGTGGCATTGGTAGATGCACTAACGCACATGCGTGCCAAAGGCATGATCAATGTAAACCCGTTAAAATTTATGATAGCGGCAATCTCGGTTGGGGTTTATAAAGGTCAGCCAATTACCGATCTTGAGTATCTTGAGGATTCAGAGGCTGAGACAGATATGAACGTGATCATGACTGAAACTGGCAAACTGATTGAAGTACAAGGGACAGCTGAAGGCGAACCGTTCTCGTTCGACGAGCTAGATGAGTTACTTGGTCTTGCGAAACACTCAATTCGTGAAATCATTGATCTACAAAAGCAAGCGTTAGCGTAATCAACATTCAGTAGGAAAGACATGAAACCGTATCAAAAAGAGTTTATTGAATTTGCCTTAGAAAAGCAGGTGCTTAAGTTTGGCGAGTTTACGTTAAAGTCTGGCCGTACTAGCCCTTATTTTTTCAATGCAGGCTTGTTTAACACGGGTCGTGATCTGGCGCGTTTAGGTCGTTTCTATGCTTCGGCATTGGAAGATGCTGGCATTGAGTTTGATGTATTGTTTGGCCCAGCGTACAAAGGTATTCCTATTGCGACAACGACGGCCGTTGCACTTGCCGATCATCATAATAAAGATGTGCCTTACTGCTTTAATCGTAAAGAAAAGAAAGAGCACGGTGAAGGCGGTAACTTAGTAGGTTCGGCGCTTGAAGGTCGTATTATGCTTGTTGATGATGTGATCACCGCGGGTACTGCTATTCGTGAGTCGATGGAAATTATTGCTGCTAATGGTGCCGATCTTGCTGGCGTATTAATCGCATTAGATCGCCAAGAAAAAGGCAAAGCTGAGCTTTCTGCTATTCAGGAAGTTGAGCGCGACTTTAATACTCAAGTAGTGTCTATCGTGAAATTGGCTGATCTGATCACTTACCTTGAGCAACAAGGTGGTATGGATGCACACTTGGATGCAGTTAAAGCATACCGTGATAGCTACGGTGTAGCGTAAGCCCTACGATTTTCTGCAGATGGCTAGTACCATGCTAGCCATCAATTTACTTCTCTTTTATCTCAGTTTTATTGTGTGTTTTTACACAGCTCTTAATTCAAACTCACTATTGGTATATGGCGTAGCGCCCAATTAGCAAGTTCAACTCGGTTGCGCGAATTGGTTTTTTTAAATGCGCTGTAGATATGCGTTTTTACTGTGTGACTACTTATGTTTAGTCTATCAGCGATATCTTCGTTTTTAGCACCAGCAGCAATAAGCTTGATCACAGACTTTTCTCTGCCAGTAAGCATATTTAACTCTTCATTACTTAAGATAATGTCGCTGTTAGGCAATGCTTGTGGCATCGCGGCGATCAGTTCGCTAAATGCCTCTGAGATAGCGCTGCGACAAAACCAAAGCTCGCCTTTGAGCACACTGCTTAATCCTTGAAATAACGTCTCTGGCGGAGCATTGTGATAGAGTATACCTTTCACATTGCCAAGTAGCGCCGTTTTTTCATTCACGCTGTCTTCATTTGCATTAAAGAGCAGTACCTTGTGTTTAGCCGCCAATAGCTTTACTTCAGCACTGATAAGTTCATTGCAATCTCGGTGTTCTGTATCCACCAAAAATAATGCGATTTGTTCACGTAGCGCTGGCTCTGGTAGTCGAGTATCAACTTTGACTGTATGTCCTAGCGTCTCCAGCACTTTGATTAGCACAGTATAATTGGTGGAACTGGTATTGGCTCGAGCATGAGTCAGAATAAAAAATGCTCGATCTTGCCATGCTAGCGAGTTGTTGGAATATTCCTTTGCAAACATAGAAGTATTAAATCCTTTTTTATTCCAGATTAAAATTAATATACATTTGTTTTACAAAAAATTTAAGTTATTTATTAGGCTCAAACTAAAAAGCTGAGCCTAATACCATGCTTGTGTAAGCTAAGGCTGTTTATTTGTACAATGCACGCCATGCACAAGTACGATAGCCGTTCTTCTCAAAGAAGAAGCGATTACAGTTATCGTCATAGTTGGAGTTACCCACATCTATACGATAGCCACTGATGTACCAGTTATGCAGCGAAATATGCCCACCGTTGTACAGTAGCGAAAAGTGAACGTGAGGGCCGGTTGATTGGCCACCTTGGCACAATGCCGTTGCTTTATCGTCCGCATAACGGCCAAGCCAAGCGCCTGCAGAAATGACATCACCAGTGTTATATTGCAAACTTTCCATATGGTAATACTGAGTTGAATAACCGCTTGAGTGAGTCACGCGAATATTACAAGCTGAGTAACGAGTCACTGTGCCGCCATGCGCTGCTTGAACCCAAGGTGTATTACTTCCCCAGCCACCTGAGCCGTTATTAAAATCAAGCGACGAGTAAGGGTAACCAGAGCCTGTATTTGAGTGTGCACCACCGCTATACCAAGCGTAACCGGATGGCCACGGGAAGCTCATGCTAAAGCTAGCAGCTGATACCGCTTGTGTTGAAGCTTGTTCATTAAAAGCAATGCTGTTGTCCGCTTTTAATGCTAATGACTCACCGTTAAATAACGTTTGGTAAGTATTGAATAGGGCATCTGCCGATGTGTGTGTCAGATCTGCAAGTGCAACAGTTGCTTCGTTGACTGCTGGTAATTTTTTAGCTTTGCCTTCATCACGAAGTTTTTGGAATGCGTAGTATCTTGCACTTAGATTAAGCGCTACATCTTTTACTTGCGCATCAAATCCCTGTTCATGAGAGAGTGTACCAAACGGTGCAAAGAGGGATTGTTTATCTGGATTACTTATCACACCTGACTCAAGTTCCATTAGTGCCAGCAACAATTTAGGGTTAATACTGGCATATCCTGCATAGTGCAAGATCACTTCGAGCTTGTCGCTTAAATGCGGTGCCGTGCTGTCAAGCACCTGCTGCCAATCTACTTGCTGTAAAGCATTGCTGAAAAGAAACAGTTCAGGGTTTACTGCTATTACACTAGAAATAGGTAAGGCACTGATGTGTTCTGCAGTAAATTCAGGCATAGCTACAGAGTCATGCTGGCCTGCAGCTGTTGCCTGATGTGAGAGGAGCGCGACTAAACACGCTGATAGATAGTGGCGTTTCATGTTGTATCCTTTCTGTTTGTTTTTTGTTCAATTAAGTTATACCTAAATGTGAGTATTTTGTAAAATAAAAGTTTAAAATGTGATTTTTTTGAGTGATGGACTTAGATTTTTGCCTGCTAGATTGGGGTTTTTTGTAAAAGCGACTATAAAAAAGAAAGTGGTGTGATGTGGAGGTTGCTATGAAAAGGCTAATTACTCTGTCTCAACTAGAAGAGTTGCTAGAGGAAAGGCAGGGGGGAGAGCGTCGAAAACAACGAAGTAATGTTTTGCCTTTCGTCGAAAGGCGCAACCATGTAAGGAGAAAAGCCGACAAGCAATACCTTCAAAATAGAATGGATTAGTACACTCCTCACCCTACTATTTTGCTGTGAGTCCTGCATCCGAGTAAAACGCGTAAGGCAATTGATTCGTCTTCGCGTGATACATAGCTTTATCTGCTTTAGCAACTAACTCTTCTGCTGATGTGGCGTCAGTTGGATAAATCACTGCGCCAATGCTTAAGTCCAGTTTTACTTCGCGAATATTGGCGCTTTCATCTTGGAGACAGTAATTATCACTGAGCAAGTCATACTTATGCTGAGCAAGTTTTCGTAACTGATTTTTTTCGGTTAGATGAGGGGCGATAACCACGAATTCATCACCACCGTAGCGTGCAACAAAATCTGACGCACGTTTATACATTTTAAGTTTTGCCGACAGTATTTTTAGCAATTGATCGCCCGCTTGATGACCAAGCTGATCATTGACTGGTTTAAAATTGTCGAGATCAATAAACAACACACCAAATCCATGACCATACCGCTCTGACTCAGAAATCGCTCTTTCTAATTCGTTATCAAATGCGCCGCGGTTATGTAGCATAGTAAGTCTATCCATCACCACTAGGTTCTCTAGATTTCGCTGCATTTCGTAGCGTTCTTTTGAGAAGGTGATTGTACGTGCCAGTAGTGGGCCGCTCACTTCGTGTTTTGGGATATAATCTTGCGCACCAAGTTGAATTGCCTTTTCGCCAAACAGTGTTTCAGATACCCCAGTTAGCACGATTATAGGGGCGCTGATTGGCAACTGTTTTACTTTAATCAGCGTGGTAAGGCCTTGGCTCTCATCGATATTTAAATCGATAAGGATGGCTTCTGGCTTGACTGTGTTTAAAGCGGTTTCAAGTTGCTCTAAATTTTTGAAGTGTTTAACGTTAAACTTTTGTCTACCATCAGTACTTGCTAGTGTGCGCTTTACTAAGTAAGCATCTTCATCGTTGTCTTCAAGAAGATAAATCAGCCATGTATTCATAGTTACCCTTGCACGACACAGTTATTGTCAAACCAATACTGCTTGATTAATTTGATCAACGACTCTAAATCACTTAAGCGTCCGGGCTTGGTAATATATGACTTAGCACCCAATTGATATGCTTTACGAATGTCACTGTGGTGAGTAGAGGTGGTATAGCATACCGTTATTAATTTATCGGCAACTTGTTCATTTTTTAAAGCTTCCATAACTTCAAAGCCACTCATTTTTGGCATGTTTAAATCCAGCAAAATGACTTGGTCGTAGGTTGCGATAGAATCGAGGTAATGCAGCAGCTCATGACCGTCAGAAAAAATTTTAAGCTCTGGCGCATTGGCAATACTGCTGTATGCTCTTTTAAAAAAGTAGACATCATCTGGATCATCTTCAACTAATAACAGTTCCATTATTACTCCTTAACTTCTTTTGGCAGTATGATTTCAAACAAAGCGCCATCATCACTTTGCAGGCATTTTATTGTGCCGCCATGCAGTTTTACGATTTGTCGGCACAGCGCTAGTCCAATACCACTGCCATACTCTTGTGTGGTGCCAAAACGCCTGAACGGTTCAAAGACTTGCTGACGTCGAGATTTTGGGATCCCAAGCCCATTGTCTTTGTAATGGATCACCGTTTCATGGCCGGTTTGGCTGGCGTAAATTTGGATCACGGGCGCAAGCTCTGGTGACTTAAACTTAATGCTGTTACTGATTAAGTTTTGCAGCACTTGAAGAAAAAGCGAGGGATCAAGTTCGATAGGTAAATCACCATTCTCTAGTTTAATTTCTGCGCCGCTTTCCTCGATACTAAAGCTCATCACTTCACAAATATCTTCTAACAACAAAGTTAGATTGGTTGTTTGTAGCTTCAACTCATGGGAATGCAAGCGTGATAACTTGAGTAGGTCTTGGATCATGATCCGCATTCGTTGACTGGCATCAACCAAGCGCTCTATTTCAAACTTTGCATCGTCGTAGTCTTTGAGTTCTGGCGTAATTCTTTGCGCCAAACTGTCCGAAAAAGCGGTGATCTTTCTGAGAGGCTCTTGTAAATCATGAGAAGCAATATAGGCAAAGTGCTCAAGGTGGGCGTTGGATTCTTGCAGCTGTAATAGCAATTCAGTGTGCTCGGTCATATCGACAAAAGTACCCAGCATCAACTCTGGCTCGCCATTGTAAGCTCGAGTGATCACGGTATCGACGGAATAACACCAAACCCAATGCCCTTCTTTGTGTCTAAAACGATATTTTATCGGGATAAGTTCACCGTCTTGGCTGGCTCTCACTTCATCAATATGCTCGTGAACGAGTGCGCGTTCACTTTCATGAAAACATAGTTCTAAATTTGAACTTTCTAACTCTTGAATTGTATAACCAAGGAGTTGAGTATAACGCTTGTTTATGCGCGTGTTTTTGTGGAGTTTTAAGTCGTAGAGATAAAGGCCACATACCGCTGAATCTATCATTCGCTGTAAAAAGCGTTGGTTGTCTTCAAGCTCTTTTTCTGCGAATTTTCGCGCCGTAATATCGACGGCGATACCAACGATCCGCTCAACTTGGTTTTTACTGTCTTTAAGTGGATAAAGAGTTGTCTGATACCAATGTTCTTTATTTTTGAATGGTATCATTTCTGTGTAATCTACGGGTTTTGCGACCTCAACGCAAAGTTGGTAGTTTTTTTCGATTCTATCTACTAGCTCCGCTTCCAACAGTGTCCCTCTGAGTTCGCTGAGGGTTTTACCCAATATTTCATCAAGTTTGACGCCAGTGCGTTGACAAGCAAACTTATTGTACTCGAGCACTCGAAATGTTTGCTTTTCTTCTACCTTTAATAGCCAAATAGCCTGACTTGCACCTTCGTAGATGGCATTGAGAATTTTGTTTTTTTCCGCCACTTGCAGCTCAAGGGATTTTTTCTGATGGATATTTCTAAGTGCTCCAGACATCACCAATGCTTTACCGTGGTCGTCAAATTGGCTGTTGCCTACGGCGGAAAACCACGCGTATTCTCCTTTGTTGTCTCGCCCTAAGTACTCGACAAAATATTGATCTTTAGTGGCAAAGTGATGGTCTATGGCATCTTGCACTTTGCCCTGATGTTCTGGGTGGATATGTGCAAACCAGTCGTCATAGGTGACTTTTTCGTCATCGCGTTTACCAATCATGGTTTTTAAACGAGATGAATAGCTGACGCTGTTGTCGACAACGTTCCACTCCCAAATGCCATCTTCGGTTGCCCCGATTGCACGCTTCATTTGCTCGGTGGATTCCGCGAGTGCTTGCTCTGTGCGTTTTAGTGACGAAAGGTTATTAAACACCGCTAAAATGAGATTAGCACCGTCATGGGGTTCTTGTACTAAGCGCATCTCCATCGGGATTTGATTGCCAAATTTGTCTTTCACATGGCACAGTGCTTCTTTACTGTAATCGTTTTGGTTAAGTAGAGATTGGCTAATGGACTCTAAGCTGTCGAACGGATCATCCAAACTGACGATATCGTGTAATCTCAGCCCAATTAATGCATCTGGCGTGTCGTACCCAAGCTCGCGATAAAAATAAGGATTGCACTTACTCACGGTGAGTAGCTGGTCAAGTAGCAAGGTACTGGTGGGTAAGGCATCGAGCATAAACTCGGTAACTCTGTGTTGGTCTAGTTGCGAATGAAGCGCCTGCTTTTCATCGGTAATACGTTTGAGCCTTGCGGTTACGCCATGGAATTGATTGGGGGTTGGGATTGCGACGGCGCTTGGGATAAGTCTAAAAAGATAAACCGCCGTTACCATTGAGATAAACGCTGTGACTGCTTTTGAAATGCCATGAATACCATAAGCGCCATGCCAAACGGTATAAACGCCAATTAAGTGCGTGAGTCCACATAAAGTGATGAAGCTACAAAACAACACAAAGACCCAATTTCTGCCAACATCAGGGCGCTGTTTTGCATAAATCATAATCGCCATGGGAATCGAAAAGTAGGCTGCGGCTATCAAGATATCGGAGATAACATTGGTCCATAGCAGGTGAGGTTGCCACAAATAGCAATGACCATGTGGCATGTACGCGCTATTAAAAAATGACTCAAATGAGTTCAAATCCATGTTATTTCCTTACCTCAACGTGTAGCCAATTCATATAAAAACATCCGCCGTTAAGACGCTAAAAGCACACTCAAGCTACGATAGTAAAATACGCTTTAAAAGTCCTATTGCTCTGCTTTAACTGTAGTATATCTATTTGAAATTTCGACAAGAGGTGTAAGAAACCTGAACTTCGGATAATTAATGCCTTTCTAGCAGCCAGTTTTAGCGCTAACTGTGTTGAATTCACTTCCAATAGCCAGCTATTGGTGCGTAAATTCGCCTTGCCTACAGGACGTAGGTACCAGGGCGGTAGCAGGACGCGAGAGCGGAGTTATCCCCAAAACTCTCTGGCTAGATAAGAAAATAATTTAATGTGATTTTAAAAACAAAGGGTTAGATCATTCCTTATCCTAATCTCTGGTTTGGAAATCTTTATCGTGAGGTAGGGAAGAGGGGAGTTGAGAGATTCACAAGGTGAAGCGCGTGGCTTCACCTTGTTATTCGGTGAGTCGAAGGTACTTTTCGGCTAACTGATCAAGACTTTCTTTGTGGTTTGGATCTGGTTTAATGCAATCAATGGGGCAGACACTTACACAGGTTGGTGTGTCGTAATGGCCGACGCATTCAGTGCATTTGTCAGGGTCAATTTGATAAATTTTATCGCCCATGTAAATGGCTTGATTAGGACACTCAGGGTCGCACATATCACAGTTGATACATTTATCATTAATAAGCAGTGCCATCGTTATGCCTTTTTAAAAGGATTACGAGTGTCCTCACTTTGGCCTAAATTGCGCATTAAAATGGCGTGACTTAAGTCTATGTCCTGCGGTAATGGAATTTTGACGATATGACCCGAGCCCTTGGCGTCATCTATCGCTTCGCCTTTTTTATTTTCCATGTGTTCAAGATTAAAGTGAATATTGCCCTTAGGCGTCATTAATTCCAAGCTGTGACCAGTACAGAACTTGTTTTTAACCTCAATTTCAACGAGACCATTATTAGTGCGACCTAGCACTTCACCAACAAACTGCTGTTGGTCAGACACCGAATGACCGTAGTCGTAATTTTGATAGTCTTGATGTACATGACGTTTCAAGAAGCCCTCGGTATATCCTCGGTGGGCTAGGTTTTCTAGGGTTTTCATTAAGCTTGGGTCAAATGGTTTACCCGCAACAGCATCATCAATGGCTTTACGATAGACTTGTGCGGTGCGAGCAACATAATAGAATGACTTGGTACGGCCTTCGATCTTAAGGCTGTGCACGCCCATACGAGTCAGTTGATCAACATACTGGACAGCGCGTAAATCTTTGGAATTCATGATGTAAGTACCATGCTCATCCTCAAATGCTGGCATGTATTCACCTGGGCGACCTTGCTCTTCGAGCATAAACACTTCGTCGCTTGGTTGGCCTTCCCCTAAGGTTGGAATATTCGCTTTTGGATCGACCTTATGGACAACATCGCCGGTTTCGTTTTCTTGACCAGGTTTGACATCGTAGCTCCAGCGGCAGGCATTGGTACAAGTACCTTGGTTTGGATCGCGCTTGTTGATATAACCCGACAATAAACAGCGACCAGAATAAGCCATACATAAGGCGCCGTGAACGAATACTTCAAGCTCAGTGTCTGGACACAATGTACGAATTTCTTCTATTTCTTGTAGCGACAACTCGCGAGAAAGAATTACGCGCTCAACCCCTTGTTTGGCCCAAAATTGCACCGCCGCATAGTTAACAGCATTTGCTTGTACGGATAGGTGAATTGGCATGTCTGGCCATTTATCGCGTACCAGCATAATTAGCCCGGGATCGGACATGATAAGCGCGTCTGGCTTCATCGCGATAACGGGTTCAATATCACGTAAGTAAGTTTTCACTTTGCCGTTGTGTGGCGCAATATTTGATACGACATAGAGCTTTTTGTTCTGCTGGTGGGCTTCGTTAATACCGATTTCGAGGTTGTTTAGATCAAATTCGTTATTACGTACGCGCAGACTGTATCTTGGTTGTCCGGCGTAAACAGCGTCGGCACCGTACGCAAAAGCGTAACGCATATTCTTTAAACTGCCGGCAGGAGAGAGAAGTTCTGGTACAAACATGGTTTACCTCTGATTACGGGTCAGCTGTTGAGTGATTTCGCGTGCTGATTCTAAAAAGCGGCGCAGTATAGAAGAAAGCTAAGTAAGTAATTTTGATGTAGATCAGGTTTTTTGACATTGTGCAAGGAAGGGCAAGTGGCCTTACTGTTAAGGCTTCTGCTGGCAATTCTGCGTATTTAATCGACAAATAATTCACCAAACTTTCGTTTCTTCGCAAAGAAAGCGGCGTGAGATAGTAGGTTTTTTCTACCAAAACACGTATAATTCGCGCCCGTTAATATTCACAATAATATTTTGGAGCAAAAAAGATGGCTTTAGAGCGCACTTTTTCAATCATCAAGCCTGATGCTGTAGCTAAAAACCACATCGGTGCTATCTACAACCGTTTTGAGTCTGCTGGTCTTAAAATCGTTGCATCAAAAATGGTTCACCTTTCTCAAGAGAAAGCTGAAGGTTTCTACGCAGAGCACAAAGAGCGTCCTTTCTTTGGTGCACTAGTTTCTTTCATGACTTCTGGTCCAGTAATGGTTCAGGTGCTTGAAGGTGAAGACGCAGTTCGTAAAAACCGCGAAATCATGGGTGCTACTAACCCTGCTGAAGCGCTAGCTGGTACGCTACGTGCTGACTACGCAGACAGCATCGACGAGAACGCAGTACACGGTTCTGACGCGCCTGAGTCTGCTGCTCGCGAAATCGCTTACTTCTTCGCTGAAGAAGAGATTTGCCCACGTACTCGTTAATTCGAGACTTGGTGCCAAAGAAGGGCTTTCGAGCCCTTTTTTTGTCCCGTAGCTAAGTTGCGGGATAAGCGTGCTTTGTAAAGTAATCACACTACTTCACAAAACACGTTACATTATTTGTGATGTTTGCTGCTTTTTTGTACAATGTGTTGTTGGCAATTTAGCTGTTCTTACCGTCTTTAACCGAGGTTGTTCATGACCACTATTGAGAAAAAAATTAACTTACTTGATTTAAATCGCGAGGGGATGCGCGAGTTGTTTGCATCATATGGCGAAAAGCCGTTTCGCGCGGATCAGGTGATGAAATGGATTTATCATTTTGGTATCGACAACTTTGATGACATGAGCAATTTGAACAAAAAATTGCGTGCGCGGTTGCAGGCTGAGTGTGAGATTAAGGCGCCTGAAATTTCAGTAAAGCAAGTGGCTTCTGACGGTACTATAAAATACGCACTATTACTTGAAGGCGGCCAAGAAGTTGAAACTGTGTGGATCCCAGAAAAAGACCGAGCAACACTGTGTGTGTCTTCTCAGGTTGGTTGTGCTTTGGAATGTACTTTCTGCTCAACGGCGCAGCAGGGCTTTAACCGTAACTTAAAAGTGTCTGAGATCATTGGTCAGGTTTGGCGCGTGGCAACCGACATTGGTCTGCATAAAGGCGATAGCACTAAACGCCCAATTACTAACATCGTCATGATGGGGATGGGTGAGCCTCTGCTAAATCTAAATAACGTTGTACCAGCGATGGAACTGATGATGGACGATTGGGCATTTGGTTTATCTAAGCGCCGCGTTACGCTAAGTACATCGGGTGTGGTACCTGCGCTCGATATCTTGAAAGAAAAGATTGATGTGGCACTGGCGATTTCGCTACATGCACCAAACAATCCACTTCGTGATGTGCTTGTACCGATCAATAAAAAGTATCCGATTGAAGAGTTTCTAGCAGCATGTCGTCGCTATATCGACGGTTCTAAAGCAAATAAAGACGTCACCATTGAGTACGTGATGCTACAAGACGTGAATGACAGTACAGATCATGCCCATGAATTAGTACAAGTGCTCAAAGGCACGCCGTCAAAAATTAACTTAATCCCATTTAACCCGTTTCCGGGTAATGAATATGGCCGCTCTAGCAACAGTCGCATCGATAGATTTTCTAAGGTGTTACAAGCTGCTGGACTGACTTGTATCGTTCGTCGTACCCGTGGCGATGACATTGACGCTGCATGCGGACAGCTAGTGGGCGATGTCGTAGACAGAACCAAGCGTTTAGCTAAGAAAAAACAGCGTGACGATAACGCCATTGCTGTCAATGTGAGCGCACAATAATATTCATGAGCTGGGTTTACCCAGCTCATTTCATCTTGACCACAGATAAGTTCTGACTATCTGGTAAAAAATAGATGAATCTCTTAGCCTTTTGGGTAATATAGGGCACACATAGAACCCAGTGGCATTCAAAGGTGAGTGATGCAATCGCGAAATTATCGCAAAACAGGATTGGCTGCATCCATTCTCGCAGGCGCGAGTTTAGTTCTGTCAGGTTGTGTGACGGAGAGTAGTTATCGCTCCGACGGGCGTCCTGTGGCCGAACAACAAGTCAATAACACCAATGCCGCAAGAACTCGTATTGCACTGGCACTTCAATATCTCAACTCAGGTAACACCACCTCAGCCAAATTTAATTTAGAGCGGGCATTACAGCTAGCGCCAAAACTGGCCGAAGCCCATTATACATTGGCGTATTATTACGAGCAGGTGGGTGAGCAACAACGCGCTGATAATGCCTATCAGGCGGCTTTGGATATTGAGCCAGATAACCCCGACACGCTAAATAACTATGGCACTTTTCTTTGCCGCGTTGGTCAGTATGACAAAGCGAGCCAATATTTTTTCAAAGCGATAGAGGTACCAAGTTATTTGCGGGTATCGGCAAGCTATGAAAACTTGGCGCTGTGTGCGCTGAAACAAAATGAGTATTCCCTAGCCGAGGAGTATCTGCAAAGCGCGATTAAGCATAACGCTCAGCAGATGTCGTCGCAACTTGCGCTCGCGGGCCTATACTATGCTCGCAGTGATTTCTTAAGAGCAGAAGATGTGCTTGATAATGTTGCCAAGCGTGGATTTATTTCGCCAAGAAGCTTAATGCTTGGGCACCTAGTACATATGCAAATGGGCCACTTACAGAAGGCGCAAGACATCGCCACGACTTTGGTGCAAAGTTATCCAAAATCAGCTCAAGCAGGCCTTATCTTAACGAATAATATCGCTGCAAGTGAATTTGAACGGTTGCGCAATCGCTATCGAGAAGCGCAGTTAAATAAGCTTGCCGAGGCGTCGCCTAGTCATATTGTTGCAAATCCAAAAATTAAAATTAAACGTAAGAAAACGCAATCGAATTCAACCCAATCATTCACCGTTGATTCACCCGCTGAGACCAATAATTTTGCGCCTTCGGCAAAATCTGAAGTGGCAAAAAGCACGTCTTTGGTGAACGTTAGCTCGGACTCTGAAGCTCGGGTTGAGTTTTATCAACCGGATCCATCGGAAGTCACATTTAGTCCTCGCTCACGTGAGCCTCAAGTGTTAGCGAGTACGTCATCAAGTAGTTCAAGTGTACCGTTATTAAATCGTGACGTTGCGCCTCCTCAGGTACCTTTTCATACTGTTATTGCAGGTGAAAACCTATTTAGTATTTCAGTCAAATACGACATTAAAATGGTTGAATTGATGGAATATAATCAAGTGCGGGAATCTGCAAGATTGTACGCAGGTCAAAAGGTGTATCTTAACAATCCCAATGTCGTGCATGAAATTGCGGCGGGAGATACTTTGCTCAGTATTGCCGATCGATATGGTGTGTTGATCGATGAAATTATGCGATGGAATAAACTCACTCCTGATGTGGCGCTGCAAGCAGGCCACGGATTATTAATTGTAGACCCAACAAATTACGCTTTATGAACCAAACAATGAAAGAGCAGGAAGCACCTGAACAAGAGCAGCCTTCACTCGGGCAAACTTTAGCAACGGCAAGACAAAATGCCGGGATCAGCTTTGCTGAAATTGAATCGCGCTTAAAGATGACTCATGCCCAACTTACCAAGCTCGAGCAGGATGATTATCAAGATCTAGGGCCTGAAACCTTTGTGCGTGGCTATATTAAAAATTACGCCGCGTTACTGGGGTTGAATCCGACGGAAGTACTGGCTCGATATCAATCTCCGGAGTTGCCGCCACAGAAAAAGCGAATGCAAAGCTTTTCTCGCCGCACTCATAAAGAAGCCCACGATAACCGCCTAATGATGGTGAGCTACATTGTGCTGGCTATCGTACTGGGGTCGTCGGCATTTTGGTTTTGGCAGACCAGTAGCTCAGAACAAGAAGTGGTGCCTGAAACGCCGGTCACTCAGCTTGAGACGCCAGTTGAAAATGCCACAACGCCAAAGGTTGATGAGTTAGCATTACCTACTGAGCAAAACAATGACACAACCCCGCAAAGCGAGCCACAGGAGAGTGAAGCGGAGGTTTCAGTGCCAGTTGAAACGAAACCGCAAGCGGCAAAACGAGACTCTGCATTGAGCACGGTGGTCATACATTTCAACGAAGAAAGTTGGGTTGAAATGTTTGACGCAACACAAGAGCGTGTCGCGTTTGGTGTTAAAAAAGCGGGATATACTATGACAGTTGAAGGTAAGGCCCCTTTTTCTGTTATACTCGGCAAGCATCAGGCCGTAGAGGTCACGCTTGACGGTAAACCAGTGTCATTGCCTGCGTTTACTAAAAACCGTCTAGCTAAATTCAATTTACCGTTAACAGAGTAGTCAGCATGTTTTCAGAACCACCTATAAAGCGTAGAAAATCAACACGGATCTATGTCGGTAATGTGCCTATTGGTGATGGCGCACCGATAGCAGTACAGTCTATGACAAACACCAATACTCTAGATGTTGATGCGACGGTGGCGCAAATTAAAGCTATCCAAGACGCCGGAGCGGATATTGTCCGTGTTTCTGTGCCGACAATGGATGCAGCTGAAGCATTCAAAAGCATTAAAGAGCAAGTAGATATTCCACTCGTTACGGATATTCACTTCGATTATCGTATTGCATTACAAGTGGCTAAGTACGGTGCCGATTGTTTGCGGATAAACCCAGGTAATATTGGCAGTGAAGACCGTATTCGTGCAGTGATTGACGCGGCGGGTGAGCACAATATCCCAATTCGTATTGGTGTGAATGGCGGCTCACTAGAGCGCGATTTGCAAGAAAAGTATGGTGAACCAACACCTGAAGCCTTACTTGAGTCTGCGATGCGACATGTCGAAATTCTCCAGCGCCATAACTTTGATCAGTTTAAAGTCTCGGTAAAAGCTTCCGATGTGTTCTTAGCCGTTGGCGCTTATCGTTTATTGGCAAAAGAAATCGACCAACCTCTGCATCTTGGGATCACCGAAGCTGGTGGTTTTAGAGCCGGTTCAGTTAAATCGGCAGTTGGTCTAGGGATGTTACTTGCTGAAGGGATTGGTGATACATTACGTGTTTCACTTGCGGCTGATCCGGTGCAAGAAATCAAAGTGGGTTTTGATATTCTAAAGTCACTGCGAATTCGTTCGCGCGGCATTAATTTTATTGCTTGCCCAAGTTGCTCTCGCCAAGAGTTTGATGTAGTGAATACAATGAATCAGCTGGAAGAGCGGTTAGAAGATATCGTCACGCCAATTTCGGTGTCTGTGATTGGCTGCGTGGTCAATGGTCCTGGTGAAGCACTTGTCAGTGACTTAGGTCTTGCTGGCGCAAATCGCCGTTCAGGCCTTTATATCAATGGCGAACGCCAAAAAACACGGATTGATAATGACGATATCGTCGCTCAATTAGAGTCTCAGATCCGAGAATATGTAGAGAAAAAAGAAAGCGAAGAAAAAATCGATGTAAAAATCATCGACTGACACCTGTGTAATCGTTAAGATAAGCGAATTTCGCGCTTTCTCACGGCGTGCTAAACTGCACGACGATAAATGGCATTAAAGAAATAAAACCAATGCGATGAGGCTGTTTGAGCGTATTTAGTCAAAGGTTCAAGCAGCAGTAAATCGATTGGTGACAAATTTAAGTTAGGGTTTTCAGTGACTAAACAACTTCAGGCAATCCGTGGAATGAATGATTGTCTGCCAGGTGACACGCAAGTCTGGCAGAAAGTAGAATCGGTATTAAGAGAGACAGTAGCGGCTTTTGGCTATCAAGAGATCCGTTTTCCAATCGTTGAGTCGACCGATCTATTTAAACGCTCTATCGGTGAAGTGACCGATATCGTTGAAAAAGAGATGTATACCTTTGATGACCGTAATGGCGATAGCTTAACGCTACGCCCGGAAGGTACTGCTGTGTGCGTACGAGCGGGAAATCAAAATGGTTTGCTATATAACCAAGAACAGCGCCTTTGGTACATGGGGCCGATGTTCCGCCACGAAAGACCGCAAAAAGGCCGTTACCGTCAATTCCATCAATTTGGTGTTGAAACCTTTGGTATGGCAACACCAGATATTGATGCCGAAGTGATCCTAATGACGGCGCGTCTATGGCAGCAATTTGGCATTCAAGATCATGTAAAGCTTGAACTCAATTCTTTGGGGTCAAATGAAGCGCGTGCTGAATATCGCGATGCTCTGATTGCATATCTGGAGCAACACAAAGAAGCGCTTGACGAAGACAGTCTGCGCCGTATGTACAGCAATCCACTGCGCGTGTTAGATAGCAAAAACCCAGAAGTGCAAGCTGTACTGGTTGATGCACCTAAGCTTTCTGAACACTTAGATGAAGAATCACGCGAACATTTTGCTAATTTGTGTGAACGTTTAGACGCAGCTGGCGTCGAATACCAAGTTAATGAAAAACTGGTACGTGGCCTAGATTACTACAACCGCACCGTATTTGAGTGGGTGACAACAAGCTTAGGTTCTCAAGGCACAGTATGTGCTGGCGGCCGCTACGACGGCTTGGTAGAGCAGCTTGGCGGCAAAGCAACGCCAGCCGTTGGTTTTGCTATGGGGATCGAACGTTTAGTGTTGATGCTACAAACGCTGGAATGTGTGGGTGATATTCGTCGTAATGCTGATGTATATGTCGTTGCGATGGGTGACAAAGCGGCGATTCAAGCTCCAGTAGTTGCACAGCAATTACGAGATGATATTGCTGGCCTTCGCGTGATGGTTCATTGTGGCGGTGGCAACTTTAAGAAACAATTTAAACGTGCAGATAAAAGCGATGCTGTTATTGCGCTCGTGCTAGGCGAAGATGAACTCGCTGAAGGCAAAGTGACAGTGAAGTATCTGCGTGAACAGAAAGAACAAATCACCTTACCACTTGCAGAAGTAAAAACGCTGTTAGCAGAGCTGGTAAGCTAAGAGGTTAGAATGGAAATTTATTCAACAGAAGAACAACAAGCAGAAGCAATAAAACGATTTTTCCGTGAAAATGGTACAACGATAGTAGTCGGTGCCGTGCTTGGTTTAGGTGGTCTGTATGGCTGGAAAGCGTATAACCAAAGCCAGATCGATAGCGCAGAAGCAGCATCAGAAGCATTCACTCAGGTTGTTGAAAGTGACGATGTACTAGCAAAAAGCGACGCCTTTGTTGCTGCAAATGCAGATTCTAACTACGCCGTGTTAGCGGCTTTCGTTGCTGCTAAAGAGGCAATCGACAAAGACGATCTTAAGCTAGCTGCACAGAAGCTAACTTGGGCGGCTGATAATGTTGCCAACGCTGAGCTAAAAGCAACGGCTTTGTTAAGACTTGCACGTGTACAAGCGTCTCAGTCTCAATACGAACAAGCACTTGCAACACTAGCTAAGCCTATGCCTGAAGCGTTTAAGGCGCAGCTTGCTGAGATCCAAGGTGATATTTACCTTGCTCAAGGCGATAAAGATAAAGCACGTAGTGCTTATCAATCGGCATTAGAAGCGGCGGAAGGCAATAGCAACCCTATGCTGCAAATTAAACTGGATGATCTTGCACAAAAGACAACGGTTTAAGGAGTTGCCATGAAGAAGTTAACGATGGCCTCATTGGCTTTATGTGTTGCAGCACTCACCGCTGGTTGTTCTTCAAGTGATGATGAAGAAGAGTTAAAACTCCCTGAGATCAACAATCAATTCGACGCCACTGTTGTGTGGCAAGAAGGGATTGGTGACGGGGTTGAGCACTACTTTTCGCGTTTATCTCCTGTAAGCTACCAGAGCACTGTTTTTGCAGCTGCCCGTGAAGGTATAGTGACAGCGTTTGATACTGAAACAGGTAAAGAAAAGTGGCGAGTTGATGTTCGTGAGAATAAGAACTTTTGGCCATGGGAAGACAATGACAGTGCGAAGCTGTCAGGTGGGATCACACAAGCTTATGGCAAACTATATGTTGGCTCTGAGCACGGACAGGTTTTTGCGCTGGACCGTGAAACCGGCGAAATAGTTTGGCGTAAGTCGGTACCAGGTGAAGCGCTGTCAGCGCCAGCTGCAGGTGACGGTCTTCTTTACGTTAACTTAGGTTCAGGCAAGCTGGTTGCGCTGCACCCAGATACAGGTGAAGAGCGTTGGCACTATGAGCAAGAAGTCCCTGCGCTGACATTACGTGGTTTAAGCTCACCAACCAGCGCGAATGGTGGCGTATTGGTTGGCGAAGAAAGTGGTAAGTTAACAGCACTTATCGCTGAAAACGGTTTTACCGCTTGGAGCTCGGATGTTGCAATTGCAAAAGGGGCTTCTGAGTTTGAACGTTTGGTGGATGTTGATACAAAACCCGTTGTAAGCGGCGCATATGTGTATTCTATCGCCTATAATGGTAAACTAGTCGCCATTGATGTGCGCAGCGGCAATGTAGTGTGGGATCGTGAGTACAGTAGTTACCGAGATCTCACACTCGATCTTGACGTAATTTATTTGGTTGATAGCGATGGCGTACTGTACGCACTAGACAAAAACTCAGGTATTGAACGGTGGACACAACCAGCTCTGCGCGGTTGGTATCTAACCGCTCCTACGGTTGCTGGCAACTACGTAGTGGTTGGCGATCAGGAAGGTAACTTACACTGGCTGGATAAGAGTTCTGGTGAGTTGGTATCGCGCACCGAGTTTGATAGTTCAGGTTTTTTTGTCGAACCGATTGTGGTCGATGGCAAAGTATTTGTTTACACGCGTGATGGTGAACTTAGCGCAGTTCAAATTCCGCAGTAACTTTCTGAATTTTTAGATATTTTATGGGGCTTCGCTTTTGCGAAGCCTTTTGTTGTTTTTAAAAGAGGTAGTCTATGCTTCCTGTGATCGCTCTGGTTGGGCGACCTAATGTGGGTAAATCCACACTGTTTAATCGTTTAACACGTACTCGTGACGCGTTAGTTGCTGACTTTCCGGGTCTGACTCGCGACCGTAAATACGGCCAAGCAAACTATGAAGGCTACGAGTTTATTGTGGTAGACACGGGTGGTATCGATGGCTCTGAAGAAGGCATTGAAACTGAAATGGCCGAGCAGTCGCTGCTTGCAATTGAAGAAGCGGATATTGTGCTATTTTTGGTGGATGCGCGCGCAGGAATGACGGTTGCTGATCAAGCTATCGCGCAGCACCTTCGTAAACAACAGAAGAATTGCTTTGTTGTCGCTAATAAAACGGATGGCATTGATGCTGACTCCAACTGTGCTGAATTTTACCAGCTAGCGCTTGGTGATGTTCAACAGATCGCCGCCGCGCATGGTCGTGGTGTTACTCAATTATTAGAGTTGACGCTACAACCGGTTATCGCTGAGCTTACGGCTCAAGATGAAGAGCTTGAGCATGACGATGAAGATATTGCCGAGCTTTACCTTGAAGGTGAAGAAGCCGAAGACGGCAAAACAGGTTTTGAAGACAAGCCTGTTAAACTCGCGATTATCGGTCGTCCAAATGTGGGTAAGTCAACACTAACTAACCGTATTTTAGGTGAAGACCGCGTTATCGTTTACGATATGCCGGGCACAACACGCGATTCAATATACATTCCGATGACGCGCAATGATAAAGAGTACGTGTTAATCGACACCGCCGGCGTGCGTAAACGTAAGAAAGTCAGCGATGTCGTAGAGAAATTCTCGGTTATCAAAACACTGCAAGCGATTGAAGATGCCAACGTGGTATTGCTCGTTGTAGACGCGCGCGAGGGGATCTCAGATCAAGACTTGAGTCTACTTGGTTTTGCACTAAATGCGGGTCGCTCGTTGGTTATTGCGGTAAACAAATGGGATGGTCTTGATGACTACGTCAAAGAGCGCATTAAAACTGAGCTAGACAGACGACTGGGCTTTGTTGATTTTGCTCGTCTGCACTTTATTAGCGCATTACATGGTACAGGTGTTGGTCACTTGTTTGAGTCGATTGACGAAGCTTATGAATCAGCGACTAAGCGAGTAAGCACTGCAATGTTACGTCGTATTATGGATATGGCTCAGGCGGATCACCAGCCACCACTAGTTCGTGGACGCCGTGTGAAGCTTAAGTACGCACACGCAGGTGGTTACAACCCGCCGCGTATTGTTATCCACGGCAATATGGTACATGAACTGCCTGATAGCTATAAGCGCTATTTGATGAACTACTATCGTAAAGCGCTTAACGTAATGGGTACACCGATTAAGATTGAATTCCGCGAAGGGGACAACCCTTACGCTGGTCGTTCAAACAAAATGACGCTATCGCAAAAGCGTAAGCTTCGCGCATTCGCAAAAGAAAACCGCAATAAGTCGTAAGGCTTTTTGCGGGAATTGTAGCTCGATACTATCTGGTGAGTGTGTCGAGCTAAACATAAGTTCCCTATCCAACCAACTCCTTTTCCACATCCGACTATATTTAACTTTAACCCTGAACTCTCTCGCTTTGTTTTACCTTGCCCAACATTTGTGCTTAAGTTATATAACCTGAGCTTCGGATAATTAATGCCTTTCTAGCAGTTAGTTTCAGCGCTAACTTTGTTGGATTTACTTCCAATAGCCAGCTATTGGTGCGTAAATCCGCCTAGTTATCCCTAAAACTCTCTGGCTAGACAAGTATATGGTTTAGACAAGCTTGAAAAATAAAGAGTTAGCTCATTTCTTACCCAAAACTCAGGTTAAGTTACATTAGGTTTTATTGATAGTGGGGTTTAGGTGTTTGCCAAAACGGTGATTTATGTAGAAAGTGTTGAGGAAGTGCTGGATTTTTACTATCAAGCATTTGGCTTGAGCACTTTTGATATGACCGATGAAGGGGATTATGGTGAGTTAGACACAGGTGAAGTGAAACTCGCCTTTGCCAGCCACCCGTTAGCTCAATCACAGTTTAGGCAAGACTATATTCGTTGCCATCCTAAACAGCCTGCACTTGGGTTTGAAATTACCATCAGCTGTGAAAATGTCCCTGAATGCTATGATAAAGCGGTCGCCGCTGGGGCTGAGCCATTAAGCCCACCAAACCAAAAGGGCAGAGTAACACAAGCTTATGTAAGAGCCATTGAAGGGACTTTAGTTGCTTTGGTGTCAAAGCCGGGTGAATAGCGGCACTCACAAAGGATGAGCGCCACTTGGATGAGGTGAGCTTTTATTCGATATCGACAAGTAGTCTCGCAAGACCAACGGGCTCGATTTCAACACAAACGTTGTCGTCATTCCAGTTTAGACCAACGAGTGCATCATCTTCTTTTAGGTCGAGTACCCATTCGTCAAGAAAACTTTCAACATCAATACTCATCGGCGAGAATTCACTCCACTCGTCGCGACATTGAGCTTGCGCTTTTTCTTCACTATCCCAAAGCAATAACACATCTGTCTCGTCAAACTGGTTTGAGTCAACCACAACCATACCGCCGTCATCAGAGCTAAGTGCCCAAACGCTTTCAGTATTTTTTACTTGCTCAATAAACTCACTGACTTCTGAGCCAATTTCTTCTTCATTCATCATAGGTGTTCTCAATTTCGTGGATCAGTTTGCTGGGCGATTGCTTGGCTTTGCCAACGGCCATGAAATGCCATTAGGTTGGTGTAATCGCTCAGGTCGACGAGCTCTCTAAATAGAACCCAATCAATAAGGCAGTATAAACTGATTTGGAGATAATCACAGTGTAAAAACTCTTCTGTCACACACTCTTCATTGAGGTAATGCAGGGTATGGCCAATTCGTTCCCGCTGTAGATTAAAAAATAGTTTATCTTGTTCAATATCAAAACCAGAACGCTTACTAAGTAACAGTTCCACCAAAGAATCATTACAGGCATTGATAAGGATCAGCCAATTTTCTTGATCCCAACTGGGAAATGGAAGTTGGTGTTTTTCACGGAGGTAGCGAACAATCAGGTTGGAATCACAAATAAGTTGTGCATCGTCTATTAAAAATGGGATCTTACGGGCAGGATTATGGCGAATAAGTTCGTCATGGCCTGCTTCAGAAAATATATCTATATGCTGGTAGCTCATTGGGAGCTGTTTAGCCGCGGCCCACATTCTAATTCGACGGGCGTATGGACTGGTGTTCGAACCGATAAGTTTCATGCCATCATTCCTTCAACTAAGTATCTTTTCGCTCATTCAGTAAATGTAGCGAGTTGGTATTAAGGAATGATGGCGAAGTGATTAACTTTTCGCAAGCGAATTAATCGCTACGACTGGTTACCTCAAGCAAGTGAAAACCAAACTGCGTTTGCACTGGCCCTTGTACTTGATTGATTGGGGCCGAAAAAACCACTTTATCGAATTCAGGCACCATCATGCCTGGTCCGAACTCACCTAGCGCACCACCATCTTGGCCCGACGGGCAATTGGAGTACTGCTTTGCGATTTCTGCGAAATCTTCCCCTGCTGCAATGCGTTCTTTGAGCTCCATGCATTGCGCTTCACTATCTACTAGGATGTGTCTTGCACTAGCGATTGCCATAATTTCTCCGATGATTATTTATTATTCATACTTTATTCTAATCTAGGTACGTTAAAAAATCAGCTTATCTAGGCAAGAGTTTTTCAATCTCGCTAGTGAGTTCGTCAGACATAGGCTTAGTACGGCTGTTAAAGCGCTTGATTGTCTTCCGGTCGGCTGACACTAAGTATTTGTAAAAATTCCAATTTGGAGAACTTGTTACTTCGTTTAAATGTTGGAAAATGGGGTTGGCATCCGAGCCTCGAACCTCCGATGTCGCAAACATATTGAAGGTTACACCGTAGTTGATAAAGCATACTTTTGCAGTTTCCTTTTCGTCGTCTTCTTCTTGGAAAAAGTCATCTGAGGGAAAACCAAGTACAACAAGGCCTTTATCTTGATATTTTTGATGTAGTTGCTCAAGCCCTTCAAACTGACCTGTAAACCCACAGTTACTGGCTGTATTTACGATGAGAAGCGGTTTGTCTTTAAATTCACATAGATTAAGTGAGTCATCAGAACGCAGTTTTCGCAGCTCAACATTGGTAAAATCATCACAGCTGGATGTCTTTGCATACGCGTTACTCGAGATTAGGAAACCGAGCGCTAAGCTCAGAATCGAAAGACTTTTTATCATCAGTGCTTTCCTTTTATTTATGTTATCTCTTATGATACGAAAAAATTCGTTACCTTGATCAGCTTTCATGAATATTAGACTCGCTAAACCGCATGACCTTTGTGCCATTGTTGCCATTTACAACGAAACGATACCGAGCCGCCAAGTCACAGCGGATACGGAGCCCGTAAGCGTAGCACAAAAGCAAAGTTGGTTCGCCGCACATACGCAAAATCGTCCAATTTATGTGGTAGAGCAGGCGGATGAGGTGATTGCATGGATAAGCTTTAGCAGCTTTTATGGACGTCCTGCCTACGATGGTACGGCTGAGGTGAGTATCTATCTTGCAAAAGCGGCACAAGGCCAAGGGTTAGGTAGTAAACTCATGGATTTTGCAGAGCAGCAAGCGCCGACCCTGTTTATTACAACGTTACTTGGCTTTATTTTTTCTCATAATCACCCCAGTATCCGCTTGTTTGAAAAACACGGTTATAAAAAGTGGGGAGAATTACCCAACGTCGCGGTCATGGATGGTAATCACTATAGCTTGACGATTTTGGGCAAGTCTCTCGCATAGCTTTATAAGCTGTTGATCTTTGCTGTTTGAATTTTGTTTCGCAGCGTGAATTTTACCGTGGCGTCAAACATATCAAAATAGTGCTATTTTTTAGCGTCTTGTGATTCTTCTACTAAACTGGATCTCAGAATTATCGGTAAAGGATCTGGTTATGGCGAATCGAGTGCTGATTATTGACAGCAGCAGTGTGCAAGCGATGCGAGTAAAGGTATTATTTGAGTTACTCGGTGGTGAGGTAGAGCATGTGCATTACCGGAGTCTAGAAGCAAATCTCGATTTTGATAAGTTTGATGTTGTTGTTATTGCTCATGGGGTACCCGCCAGTAAGCTCCAAGCGTTATATCAACTGAGGAATCATGATAAGTTAGTGTTGCTGGCACCTAAACCCGATAATGCCGAGCACTTAAAATCTTTCAGTGAAATCAATCGTGCCTTGCCAAATGGCATTGTGATCTACCCCTTCTTTGCCAATAAAGATATTACTGGCTTACTTGAGCGCCTACTGGAAATTGGTTCTACTAATACCTTAGTGCTGCCCAAAGTGTTGCTGGTTGACCATCATACGCCTCGCCTAGAGACCTTAGCTAACGGCCTACGCGGAGCACAGCTTGCGGTGACGACCGCGACGACGCTTGATGAAGCGATGCAAGTTGCCGAGCGACATCCTGTTGATCTCCTTATTTGTGACTTTAATCTAGAAAAAGACACTGGCTTAGATGTGTTTAATAAAGTTCGTCAAGTGCACCACAATTGCCGCTGCTTATTGATGACTTCTCGGGTTAATCAAGTGGATATGTTAGAAGCTGTGCGTCAAGGGGTTGAGGACATTTTGATTAAACCGTTTGATGAGAGTGATTTATTACAAAGCCTGCATAAATTATGGCAAACAGAGCTCTTAAGACGCCATAACCAAGAGTTAGTTGAGCGCCTACAGGATACGGTCGATGCCTTGATTGAACGCGACAGTCTGCTGCGCGTGATTTATAAACATACCCCGGATCCGATTATGCTGTTCAACCGTCAAGGCCATATTATTGAAGCAAATGACGCGTGTTGCGAATTGTTTGAACTAACGGAAGAAGAGCTACAGCCACTCTCTATTTTTGAGCTATTTGATGAAATATCGGTGTCGCAATTACGTGATTTGATGAAACATGTTGGTATGTTAAAGCACTTTAACTGTGAGCTGAGTCTGCCAAAAGCGGGTGAACGCAGTATTCCTTTAATGGGAACGTTTAACGAAATCGATCATCACGGCGATATGGCATTTGCGGTCATTTTTAAAAATGTCTCAAAGCTTAAAGAGCAACAAGAAGTGCTAGAAGAAACCAAAGAGTTACTAGAGTTTGAAGTGCAAGCTCGAACGGCACAGTTACAAAAAGCCAAAGAAACGGCGGAAGCGGCCAACCTATCTAAATCTGAATTTCTGGCCAATATGTCCCATGAGTTGCGCACACCAATGCACTCTATATTAAGTTTTGCACGTTTCGGTTTAGATAAGCTAACGGCTCCTGAAGTACCGGCAGACAAGCTCAAAAAGTATTTATCTCGTATCGAAACCAGTGGTGAGCGTCTACTGGTACTACTTAACAATCTGCTTGATTTATCAAAGTTAGACGCAGGTCGCTTTCCATTTAATCCAAGCTTTCACAACCTAGTTAATGTGATCCAAAGCGGTATTGAAGATGTATCGGGCACTGCGCTTGAGAAAAAGATAAAAATCCGTTTTGAAAAGCCAGCTCAAGGCGTGATGACCTTTTGCGATCCGGAGCAAATGAATCAAGTGATCAGAAACCTATTGGGCAATGCGCTCAAGTTTAGCCCTGAAGGTAGTGAGGTGAGTGTACTGTTAAGCTGTAAAGATCAAGATATTCATATCAAGATTGCCGATCAAGGGGTTGGTATTCCGGATGACGAATTGGAACAGATTTTTGCCAAGTTTGTGCAAAGCAGTAAAACAGACAGTGGTGCCGGCGGTACGGGTTTAGGTCTTGCTATTTGTAAGGAATTTATTTTACTACATAAAGGGCAGATTTACGCCGAGAATAATCCCGAGGGTGGTGCATGTATCAATGTGAGTCTGCCGTTAACAGAGCATCTTGAGAGTAATGCGGTGTAATGGTTGTAATTGGAAAGGCGTTGAGTAAGCGTCTATAAATAATAATAGAGCTTGTACTACTACAATCTGATTGGGAGCTGTTGAAGCACTGGTCTTAAGTTACCGTATTTTCCCCACAGTGCCTTTCCCATTGTGAACCGACGAAGGATATTCATTTATGGCTTTACGCAGAATCTTAGCAGTTGACGACGAACCATTTAATCTAGAAATCATTGAAGAGATTTTAGAAGACTTAGACTTTGAGTTAAAAACCGTTGAAAGCGGTCATGAATGTCTAGCTGTAGTCGAAGACTTTGACCCTCAAGTAATTTTACTTGATGTGAGCATGCCAAAAATGAGCGGTTATGAGGTATGTAAGGCGATTAAAGCCAATCCAAACACACAGCATATTATCGTTATGTTTGTGTCGGCAAGGGGCTCTGTTGAAGAGCGCATGGAAGGCTACTCAGTGGGTGCTGAAGATTATATTGTTAAGCCGTTTGGCCAAGGTGAGTTAAAAGCCAAGCTCACGCACTTGAATCAAATGCTACTAGAAAAAGATATTCTGGCTCAGCAAATTGAAGATGCAACCTCCACAGCATTTAGCGCCATGGCTAATAGCAGTGAAATGGGGCAAATCGTTACCTACATCGAGCAAATCGGAGAGATAGAAACAATCCCGCGACTGGCGGAAGCTTTATGTCAGTGCTTAAAGGGATTGGGACTTAATTGTAATGTTGAGGTTCGGCTTGAGGGACAAAAACATCACTTTGCCACTACGGGGATTTGCTCACCTATCGTCATTGAATTATTTGAAATCTTACACACCAAAGGGCGATTACATGAATTTACTAACCGCATATTGGTTAACTATCCATTTTTGAGTATTTTGATCCTCAATATGCCGGGAGACGATCCAGATAAACACGGTAGATTGCGGGATCATATTTGCTTTATTGCCAGTGTAACGGAGCAACAGTTAATTGCTATTTCCACTAAACGCAAGCTGGTACAGCAACACGAGGACCTAGAAGAAGCGATAAAAATGGTGCAAGGTAAGTTTAACAGTATGGTGTCGCTGCTTGATAAAAATCGTCAAGAAAATGAAAAAGTGTTCCGCTCATTACAAGAGTTATTTGAAGAGCGCATTCCGACAATGGGTCTAGACGAAGATCAGGAGATGTTTATCTATCAAAACGTCGATAAAGCGATCCAAAGCTCAGTCGCAAGGGAAGAAAGTGTGCGAGAGGTGAAAACTGCTTTCCATGATATTGAAGAAGACTTAAAACTACTCTCGCGACGCTCAGAATAGCAATCCTACTTCCAATACCGCCGTAGGTCGCGCTTTAGCGCGACTTCTTTAGCTTTTATAGCACAGCTTTTTTATCGTGATTCCTTCGAACCATTTTGTGCAGGTAGTACTTTAGTACGGCTTTTTTAGCACAAATTTTCATCGTGATTCTCTCAACTCATTTGACTGTAGGTCGTGCTTCAGCGCGACAAATCCGCTAAGCGTCTCGTGGCAAGCCCTTTTCAATAATGCGGATCAACCTTGCTTTTTTGCGTTCATGTTGGTCTGACTTTTGTCTTTGTTGCTCCAACGCCCAGTCGATATGCTCAATAACAAGGGGAGTGGCACTTTGACGCTTTTCCTCAAGAGCTATAATGATAGCTTCATCGTATTGTGCATTGCCAAGGCCAACGGCTAAGTTTCGTAGCCAACGTTCATGTCCAATCCGGCGAATGGGGCTACCTTCGGTGTTTTTCAAAAATGTTGCTTCATCCCAAGCAAATAAGGTTAATAATTGCTGATCTTTAAGTTGAGTTCGCGGCAAAAAGTCGGCTTCTTCCGTTATTTGACCATAACGATTCCATGGGCAGACTAACTGGCAATCATCACAACCATATATCCGATTGCCCATTTTTGCCCTAAATTCCTCTGGAATAGCGCCTTGAAGCTCTATAGTGAGATAAGAAATGCAGCGTCTCGCATCGACGACATAAGGTTCTATGATGGCGCCGGTGGGGCATAAAGTTAGGCAGGCGGTACAACGGCCGCAACCTTCTTCTTGGTTTGGTTTATCAATGGGAAGAGGAATATCAACAAACAGCTCACCCAAGAAAAACCAAGAGCCCGCCTGCTTATTAATCACTAAACTGTTCTTTCCACGCCAGCCAAGTCCCGCCTTTTCTGCAATTTGTCGCTCTAGTACAGGGGCTGAGTCGACAAAAGGACGAAACCCTAGCGTGCCGACTTCTTGCTCAATCTTTTGTCCGAGCTGCTTTAGCTTGTTGCGCATTACCTTATGATAGTCTCGACCTAATGCATAACGAGAGATGTAGGCTGTGGTTTTATTACCAAGCGCTCTGGCAAAGCTGGCATCGGGTGGCAGGTAGTTCATTTTCACCGAAATAATGCGTTGCGTGCCAGGAGCCAGTTCAGCGGGGCGGGCACGCTTCATTCCATGCGCAGCCATGTAAGCCATTTCACCATGATAGCCTGCGTCTAACCAGCGCTGAAGTTGCGCTTCATGCTCGCGTAAATCAATGTCGGTTATACCGACTTCTGCAAAGCCAAGTTCTTGGCCCCATTGCTTAATTTGTGCTGCAAGTTCACTATAATTGATATTATCGGTCGTCACGGGAAGAAATAATGGCTAATGAATACACGGACAATTTACCACAATTTGCTTATTCAGCCCAACAAGTGCAGCAATATGAAGAAAAAGCCGCAAAGTTATCAGGCACAGATCTAAGTACCTTAATGCAACGAGCTGGGACTGCTGCATTTCGCTTTATTGAAAACAGCCAGCCTAAATCCAGCCATATCTTAATTATCACAGGTAAAGGCAATAACGCGGGAGACGGTTTTGTCGTTGCTCAATTATGTCAGCAGGCCGGGTTTTCCGTCACTGTATTCGCGTTATTTGCACCTGAAAGCTTAACGAGCGATGCGCAGCAGGCATTTTCTCAATATCAAGGCGCATTGGTTTTTTCGTTGAACGAGGTAGAGTTAAGTCAGTTTACGGTTGTGGTTGATGGTGTGTTCGGCACCGGTTTTAGAGGTGAGCTGCCTGACCATATTTGCCTTTGTTTTGACAAAATAAATAAACTGCCGATTACTAGGTTGGCACTTGATGTACCGAGCGGTATAAATGCCACAACAGGAGAAGTTGCGGGCAGTGCATTTTTAGCTACCGAGACCATCACCTTTATCGCGTTAAAACAGGGCTTACTTAGCGGCTCAGCAAAGCGTTTTGTGGGAACGTTATTGTTAGCCGACTTGGATGTAGGTGAAGCATTCAAAACCCTAGTAACGCCAACATCTAATTACTTAAATCATGAAACGTTAATGGCAGCAAGGCCGCAGCGAGCACTAGATAGCTATAAAAATGCCCATGGTCATGTGCTACTTATTGGCGGTAATCGTGGCATGGCTGGGGCAATTCGATTGGCAGCCGAAGCCGCTCTGCGAGCAGGAGCAGGCCTTGTATCGGTCGCGACTCATCCTGATAACATCACGAGCGTCATACAGGGACGTTTTGAATTAATGGTGCACGGTGTTGAGAGTGCGAATGAGTTATCGCCACTGATAAAAAAAGCCAGTGTGATAGTGCTTGGTCCCGGGCTTGGTCAAGACGTTTGGGCAAAATCACTTTTTAACTGTGCGATGGCAACTGAATTGCCAATGGTTATGGATGCTGATGGGCTCAATTGTTTAGCGCATGCACCAAGGCAAAAATCAAACTGGGTGTTAACGCCTCACCTAGGTGAAGCTAGACGGTTATTGAACCACTTAGGGACACCGCTAAATGAACATGACCGCTTCGCGGTGGCTAAAAAAATTAGCCATGAATATGGCGCCGTTACGGTATTGAAAGGGCCGGGAAGTTTGATATCTGAAGGTGAGCGGATAAATATTAATCGTTCAGGCTGCGCAGGAATGGCGAGTGCTGGGATGGGCGATGTTTTATCTGGTATCATAGGCGGTTTAATTGCCCAAGGGATGGAAGCATTTGCTGCAACAAACCTAGCCGTGTATATTCATGGTTTAGCTGCCGAGCAGGCCGCCCATGATGGCGAAAAAGGTATGTTGGCCGGGGATTTATTCGAACATATTCGAGGTATTTTAGGGTGACGACAGGTCATATGAAATTCGATTTGGCTGATGAGCCAGCAACAGTTGCCATGGGTAATAAAATTGCCAATGTTATTCGTCAAGGTGCGGTACTCTTTTTACACGGTGATTTAGGCGCAGGTAAAACCACGCTCACTCGCGGGATCGTGCAAAGCCTTGGTCATTCAGGTAAGGTAAAAAGTCCAACTTATACCTTAGTTGAACCTTATGAACTGGATGATGTCTCAATATATCATTTTGATTTATATCGATTAGGTTCGCCTGAAGAACTCGAATACATGGGGATCCGGGATTACTTTGCAAGTAATGCTATCTGTGTTGTTGAGTGGCCTGAAAAAGGTGAAGGCTTTATTCCAAACCCAGATATAGACGTCACAATGCAGTATGCTGGTGATGGCCGTCAAATTACACTTGAGGCCAAGTCTAGCCGCGGCGAGGCACTATTAAAACAATTACAAGATTATGCGTAATCAGCCGACTATTAGTTATATTTTCATTTTTATCTGCATGCTCTTAGCGAGCATGCATAGCTTTGCCCAAAACGCCATTGAAAGTGTGCGTGTTTGGCCCTCCCCAGAAAGCACTCGTATTGTTTTTGATATGAGCGATAAGCCGGATTACAGCTATTTTGTGCTGAAAAATCCACTGCGCTTGGTGATCGACCTTGAAAACACCAAGCAACAAAAAGACTTTCCGAGTGTTCCTGACGAACATCGCGTTGTAAACAAAGTGCGCCACAGCAAACCAAAAAATAGCAATTCTGCACGGATTGTTGTGGAGCTAAGTCGCAGCGCTACGCCAAAAATCTTTGCGTTGGCACCAACCGGTCCGTATAAAAACCGCTTAGTCGTTGATTTGTATGGTAAGCAGATGAGCGCTTATGACGATACAAAAACTGCCACACCACGAAAAACACTGGCGCAAGACAGAGATATTGTCATCGCCATCGATGCTGGTCATGGCGGTGAAGATCCGGGTTCTATTGGACCTTCAGGTACTTATGAAAAGCTCGTAACCATTCAAATTGCGAAGCGTTTAGCACGCTTAGTCGATAGCCAGCCAGGGATGAGCGCAAAGCTTATTCGTACTGGCGATTATTACCTCAAGTTGAATACGAGAACCGCAAGAGCGCGCGAAAGAAAAGCGGATTTTTTTGTGTCTATTCACGCAGATGCCTTCACCAGTCCTCAACCACGCGGTGCGTCGGTCTGGGTGTTATCACTGCGCAGAGCAAATTCTGAAATAGGTAAGTGGCTAGAAGACAAAGAAAAACACTCACAGTTATTGGGAGGGGCTGCCGATTTAATTAAAGATACGGCCAACGAAAAATATTTAGCCAAAGCGTTACTTGATATGTCGATGGAACATTCGATGAAAACCGGGTTTCAGGTCGCAGAAGAAGTCGTCAAAGAGCTGAAAAAAGTGGCAAAAATGCACAAAAGCAGACCGCAAGCTGCAAACTTTGGGGTACTAAAATCACCAGATATACCTTCGATCCTGGTAGAAACCGGGTTTATTTCAAACCCTAAAGAAGAAAAACTATTAATGTCTCCGCATTACCAAGAGCGTTTAGCTCGGGCTATTTTTAGTTCGATAAAGGGCTATTATGAAAAAAATCCACCGGATAATTCGCTCTTTGCGCGTATGCAATCCAATAAGCCGGTGACGCATAAAGTAAAAAGTGGCGAGTCATTGAGTGTGCTGGCTAGCCGTTATGGCATTACGGTCAGTGAATTGAAAAAAGCAAATAACCTGAAAAACAATACCTTGTTTATTGGGCAAGTCTTAACTATTCCAAAAGCGTAAATGATGACGATAGAAATACTTCCAGCTCGGTTGGCCAACCAAATCGCTGCCGGTGAGGTGGTGGAGCGGCCAGCGTCCGTTGTGAAAGAGCTGGTGGAAAACAGTATTGATGCTGGTGCGACGCGCATTCAAATAGATATTGAGCGTGGAGGACACAAGCTTATTCGGATCCGTGATAACGGTATCGGTATTGTTAAAGACGAGCTGATGTTGGCACTGTCTCGCCACGCGACGAGTAAACTGAAAAGTTTAGATGACCTGGAGTGTATTGCTTCGCTTGGTTTTCGGGGCGAGGCACTGGCATCCATTAGTTCAGTATCGCGACTGACTTTGAGCTCTAAGCCCCAAGCGCAAGAAACTGCTTGGCAAGCTTTCGCCGAAGGGCGAGATATGGCTGTGCAGGTTCAGCCAACCGCGCACCCAGACGGTACCACCATTGAAGTCAAAGATCTGTTTTTCAACACGCCAGCGCGCAGGAAATTTTTACGCACCGAAAAAACCGAGTTTAGCCATATCGATGAGCTGGTTAAGCGCATTGCATTGAGTCGTTTTGATGTTGCCATCACGCTCACTCATAACCAAAAGGTGGTTCGCCAATATCGCCCTCGCACTATTGAAAAAGGTGTTGAGCGAGTTGCGCAAGTTGGTGGTAAAGCATTCTTACAGCAAGCAAGCTTTATCGACTCAGGTCATGAGGGACTAAGATTATTCGGTTGGGTGTTACCTGCGGGGGTGAACAACGGCACACAATATACCTACGTAAATGGTCGTATGATGCGAGATAAGCTCATCTTGCATGCGATTCGCCAAGCATTTGATGAATCAATCGGGCATGAAGAGCTTCCCGGTTTTGTCATATATCTTGAATTAGATCCGAGACAAGTTGACGTTAATGTCCATCCCGCGAAACACGAAGTTCGCTTCCATCAAGCGCGCTTGGTTCACGACTTTATCGTACAAGCAATAAAGCAGGTCGCGACGGAGCAAATTGATTTACCTTGTGCAAGCGAGACCGAGACTCAAGCACCTGATATCGCATCGCCATTATTTACGCCCCAAGAACAGGTAGATGAAACCTATCATCAAAGTTACCGTTCAACCTTACAGCCCGAAACGCAAGCACAGGCCTATTCGGCTCCAAGTACCTTCGGCGAACGCACTGAGGCTTCAAGAGCAGCCTCAGGTGGCGGTCGAAGTAACTATGGCGGTGCAACAGGTGGTGGCAAAAAGCAGGTGAATGTAAACCAGCTCTATCAAGGACTATCACATCAACAGATGCAGCACTTCGATCAAATTGAAGAAGCTGAATTACCGTCAATTGAAGTAAGTAGCGTCCCGATATCCGCCAGTAAATCTAGCTGGATGCTGTTGCCGCAAGGCAAAGTCATGCTTGAGCAAGACAATCAGTTGTTGTTTGGTGATTGTAGGCAAGGGCTGTTGCCATATTGGCAAATGCAAATTGAGCAAGATGGCACATTGCAAGGCAAAGCGCTGCTGTTACCCGTGCGCATCAAGTTAGATAAAGCCGCACTGGAAGCATTGCAGCAGCGTGAAACTTGGTTGGCAATTTTAGGGTTTGCGATTGAAATCTTTGATGGCCATATTTTAGTTAAAAAATTGCCTGTGTCGCTCTATAGCATAGATGTTGGTGAAATTTCTAAGCAAATGATGGAACCAAGCTCAGATGCTGAACTCCAAGATTGGTTACAGTGGCTAGAAGTCTCAACACCCAGTAGCTATTTCGATAGCCAGCATTTTGATTTAGTTAAAGAAAAATTACTTTCAAAAGCCTCATGTTTGGCTCGTATTCATAAAAGTGCGGTTACAATTGATGCCCAGAAGTTGGTCAGTTTTTTAAGTTCGCAGTAATTCGTGCCTAAGTAGGTATTAATTACCATGTACTATCAGCTATAATACGAGATTAGTGCAGTTTATTAGTAGGTTAGATGTGAACAAGTTACCTGTCATTACCCTAATGGGACCGACAGCAGCGGGCAAAACCGCATTGGCCATAGAGTTATGCCAAGCGTTAAATACCGAAATCATCAGTGTAGACTCGGCGTTAGTGTACAAAGGGATGGATATCGGTACGGCAAAGCCGAGCGCACAAGAGCAAGCACAGGCACCACATCACCTAATTGATATTATTGATCCTGCACAAAGCTATTCGGTTGCTGAGTTTCGTGCCGATGCTATTAAACTAATTGATGATTTTCATCAGCGTGGCAAGGTGCCAATTTTAGTCGGCGGCACAATGATGTACTTTAAAGGCTTGATTGAAGGCCTGTCGCCATTACCAGAGGCTGATGCTGAAATCAGAGCGGTATTGGAGCGCGAAGCCGAACAAAAGGGTTGGCCTGCGCTGCATCAACAGTTAAAAGAGATTGACCCAGAAGCCGCGGCTAAAATCAGTGAAAACGATTCGCAACGCATCAACCGCGCTTTGGAAGTTTATCGCATTAGTGGTAAAACGATGACTCAATTGCAGCAAAGCAAACAGGATGCATTGCCATATCAGTTTCATCAATTTGCGATTGCGCCAAATGACCGAAAAGTTTTGCATGAACGTATAGAGAAAAGATTTAAAATAATGTTGGATGAAGGCTTTAAAAATGAAGTTTTGGCCTTATATCAACGTAAAGATTTACACCCTGATTTGCCTTCTATTCGCTGTGTCGGATATCGGCAAATGTGGGAGTATTTAGCTGGCGAGTGCGATTATAACGAAATGGTTTTCAAAGGCGTCGCAGCGACCAGACAACTGGCGAAGCGGCAATTAACTTGGCTGAGGGGGTGGCAAGATGTGACTTGGCTTGACACCGATAGTCAAGAAAACTTGCAACGTGTTCTAACTTCGCTAAGCTAATAGTAGTTGTTAAATCAGCGTGTTCTGATTAAATCAACGACCTGACATAATAACACCTAAAACGAAGGATAAGAAAATGGCAAAAGGCCAATCTTTACAAGACCCATTTTTGAATGTCTTGCGTCGTGAGCGCATTCCTGTCTCAATTTTTTTAGTGAATGGCATTAAATTACAGGGCAAGATCCAGTCATTTGACCAATTTGTGATTTTGCTTGAAAACACAGTAAACCAAATGGTTTACAAACACGCCATCTCCACTGTGGTTCCAGCTCGTGCGGTTAACTTCCAAAATGCAACCGGAAGTGAAGCGGGCGACCAAGGTGAAGAAGGTAATTATTAATTCTTATTAGTAGGAGCTTAATGCTTGTTTGACCGTTATGAAGCCGGCGAACAGGCAGTCTTGGTTCATATAGAATTTCCTCACGAAGGAGATCGCGAAGATCTACGTGAATTGGAAATGCTAGTTTCTTCTGCTGGTGTTAGTAGTGTGGCGGTTGTGCAAGGCAGCCGTCAAGCACCACATGCAAAGTTGTTTGTCGGAACGGGTAAAGCTGAAGAAATTGCCGAGATTGTCAACATCCACAACGCAGATGTCATCATATTTAACCACCAACTCAGTCCCTCACAAGAGCGCAATTTAGAACGCGTTTGTAAGTGCCGAGTGTTAGATAGGACAACGCTGATCTTAGATATTTTCGCGCAAAGAGCCCGTACCCACGAAGGTAAATTGCAGGTTGAGCTTGCTCAGCTAAGGCATATCTCTACGCGCTTAATTCGAGGATGGACGCACTTAGAAAGGCAAAAAGGGGGGATCGGCTTACGTGGTCCTGGTGAAACCCAATTAGAAACCGATAGACGGTTACTAAGAGAGCGAATTAAGAGTATTCGTAAACGATTAGACAAGGTAGCCGTTGTGCGTGAGCAAGGGCGTCGAGCGCGCAGTCGTAACGAGATCCCAACCGTTTCTCTGGTAGGCTACACCAATGCGGGTAAATCGACGCTGTTTAACAAAATTACGGATGCGGATGTATATGCTGCGGACCAATTGTTCGCAACGCTTGATCCTACGCTAAGAAAAATAGAAATCGATGATGTTGGCCCCGTTATCTTAGCAGATACAGTAGGTTTTATTCGTCATTTACCTCATGACTTGGTAGCAGCATTTAAGGCGACTTTAACAGAGACTCGTGAGGCAGATTTACAGCTTCATGTCATCGATGTTGCAGATCCGAGAAGAAAAGAAAACATAGAACAGGTACAATTGGTTCTAGAGGAAATTGAAGCCAATGACATTCCTCAACTTTTAGTCTACAACAAAATTGATCTAATGGACGAAGTTGCGCCTAGAATAGATAGGGACGATGAAGGAAAACCGATCAGAGTGTGGTTAAGTGCCCACTCTGGAGAAGGGATTTCGTTGTTATTCGACGCCGTTAAAGAGTTGTTGGCAAAAACCGTTTTCACAGCTGAGCTTGCTGTCCCTCCTGCGCTTGGGCGTTTACGAGGTGCGCTATTTGAGCTCAATGCCGTGGATGAAAAAGGCTACGACGAGCAAGGCAACTGGCTTGTTTCGGTAAGAATGCCAAAAATCGAATGGGAAAAGCTCAATAAGGAATTCGGGCGAAATCTCAATGATTTGGTCGTTGGTAGTTAAAAATCGTCAATTTCGAGCGTATTTTTATATGAGAGTCGCTCGAATTTTGTTAGATTTAACCTAATTCATTTAAATAACAATGGAGTATAGCTATGGCCTGGAACGAACCGGGTAATAATGGCAATGATAACGATCCGTGGAAAAACCGCGGGGGGCGGGATCAAGGCCCACCTGATCTAGATGAAGTATTCCGTAAATTTGGTAATAAATTCGGCGGTATTTTCGGCGGTAAGCCGGGGAAAGGTGGTAATGGCGGATTAGGCGGTGCTGGTTTCGTCTTTATACTTATTATCGCAGCCATCGTATGGGCACTAAGTGGTATTTACACGGTAAAAGAAGCTGAGCGCGGTATCGTGTTGCAATTTGGTAAATTTGACCGTATTGCTGAGCCGGGTCTGCGCTGGAAAGCCACGTTCATCGAGCGTGTTATTCCTGTAGATATTGAAGCGGTACGTTCATTGTCGGCTTCAGGCTTTATGCTTACGGAAGACGAAAACGTAGTAAGCGTTGAGTTTGAAGTGCAATATCGTGTTGTTGATCCAACACTTTATCGTTTCAGTGTGACCGATGCTGACCACAGCTTACAACAAGCGCTAGACAGTGCTCTGCGTTATGTTGTGGGTCATGCTCGCATGGACCAAGTGTTAACTACGGGTCGTGAAGTGGTTCGCCAACGCACTTGGGAAGAGCTAAACAGTATTATCGAACCATACAACCTTGGTTTGATTGTTACGGACGTTAACTTTAAAGATTCTCGTCCACCAGCAGAAGTAAAAGACGCATTTGATGATGCGATTGCTGCACAAGAAGATGAAGAGCGTTTCATTCGTGAAGCAGAAGCTTATGCGAGGGAAATTGAACCGCGTGCGCGTGGTCAAGTGACTCGTATGACGCAAGAAGCAGAAGCTTATCGCGAACGTATTATCCTTGAATCTCGAGGTGAAGTAGAGCGCTTTGAAAAGTTACTTCCTGAGTACCAAGCAGCAAAAGAAGTAACGCGTAAACGTTTATATATTGATGCAATGGAGCAGATTTTGGGCCGTAGCTCAAAAGTATTGGTTGATGTTGAAGGTGGTAATAACATGCTGTATCTACCACTTGATAAGATTATGCAATCCCATAACAACGCTTCGTCACCAGTACGTTTACCAAATCAGAGTGATATTGAGCAGCTTCGTAGAACGATTGAAGGTACTCAACAGCAAAATAGTTCTGTCAATTCAGGCGGCGATAGATTTAATCGCGACAGATTTGGTAACGGGAGATAATCAATATGAAGAATTTTAGTCTACTTCTATTAGTCACTGCCGTGATCATGTCGTTTTCTGGTATCTTTGTAGTAAACGAAGGTCAAAGAGCAATTGTACTGCTATTTAGTAAGGTACAAAAAGACGCGAATGGCGATGCTTTGGTGTATGAACCTGGTCTTCACCTGAAAGTGCCTTTCTTTAGCCAAGTACGTAAATTAGATGCGCGGATCCAAACCCTAGATGGTCAACCTGATCGCTTTGTAACCAGTGAGAAGAAAGATCTAATCGTGGATTCTTACGTGAAGTGGCGCGTGAATGATTTTAGTGCTTATTACCTACGTGCGCGTGGTGATAAGCAGTATGCGGAAACGCTACTTAAGCAAAAGGTGAACAACGGTCTAAGAACAAACTTCGGTTCGCGTACTATTAAAGAAATAGTATCTGGTGAACGTAGCGAGCTAATGGAAGAAGCGTTAGTTCAAGCGTCGGAAAGCGCGAGTGAGCTTGGGATTGAAGTGCTGGATGTCCGTGTTAAGCAGATTAACTTACCTAACGAAGTAAGCAGCTCAATCTACCAACGTATGCGTGCTGAGCGCCAAGCTGTGGCAAAAGAGCACCGTTCAGAAGGTCAGGAAAAGGCGGAGACCATCCGCGCTGATGTTGATCGTCGAGTGACAGTCATGCTTGCAGATGCCGAGCGTAATGCTCGCGCGGTTCGCGGTCAAGGTGATGCAACGGCGGCAAACATTTACGCTAAAGCATATAATAAAGACCCTGAGTTTTTCGGGTTTGTTCGTTCGCTTGAAGCATATAAAAATACCTTTAAAGATAAGAATGACGTTATGGTGTTATCACCGGATAGCAAGTTCTTTGATTATATGAAGGATGCAAAAGCTCAATAAGATGATGCTTTTGAGATGATTGTAAAACCCCGCCAGCCAGCGGGGTTTTTTATTGGCGCGATATGGCCACAACGTTAGACGATGAAATCCCACGAGTAGCCGCGCTCTTTCATGCCGCAAAAAACACACCGTAGCAGCGACTTTATGTCGCGAAAAAGCACACCGTAGCAGCGGACTTGATGTCGCGAAAAAGCACACGTAGCAGCGACTTTATGTCGCGAATAAACAAATCGTAGCAGCGGACTTTATGTCGCGATAAAACATGTCGTAGCAGCGACTTTATGTCGCGAAAAACACACCATAGCTGCGACTTTTTGTCGCGAAGAAACACTCTATAACAGAGCCTTTATACCGCGAAAAAACACATCGTAGCAGCGACTTTATGTCGCGAAGAAGCCTACCGTTGCTGTGGACTTTATGTCGCGACCAACAATAAAAAAGCGGCCAATAGGCCGCAGTTAGGAAGTGAATTGGTAGTAGTATATTAAAATAACAAACTCTTAAAACACGTATTTCACTGAAAGTTGCAGTCTGTCTAAATCACCTTCGAGGCCACTTTCTGTTTCCCGAGTACCCATTTTATATTCAGCACCAAAGGTAAGCTTTTTCACGGGTGAATAAAGTAGGTTTGCGCTGTAACTCATACTTGATTTTGTCGGATCGCCAGTCACCGCCAGCAAATCGCTTTCGTTATCAGCATTAAAGAAAGAGTATAAGAATGTTGAACGGAATTGTTCATTCCAGCTATGTTGATAAGCGATAAAGCCCGACGTCGAGTCAATTGCATGTAACGAGTTACCGTCGTATACCGCGCCATTAGCAACGTTTAGGCCTACGTAACGACCAAGCCCTTGACCTTGGGTCAGCATAAATTTCAAGTTATTGTCACCAAAATTAACACGACCAGACGCACTGACCCCAAATGAGCTTTCAGACTCATCAGCTCCACCGACTTTATAGGTAATTTGGCGCGCAAGTGCCGCTACCGCAATATGACCCCAATCAGCATTGTGTGTGTAACGTGCAGTGAAATCAGGCATGCTAGCGTCATCAGTGACGACACGGCCACTATCTGCAGTGGTAACTGTACTTTCTGGGTTTTCAATAGAGAAAGACCAGTTTCCTGTGGTGTATTTAGCCATGGCTTGGCGTACGAAAACGGTACCTTCAGCTGGGCCGACGAAATCTAAAGTCTCTGGTAGCGCACTAACATTTTGGAAGTTTGACCAAGCCTGACCGAACAAGAAACCCTTGTAGCTCACAAAGGCTTGGCGAATACGAGGTGAGTAGGAGTTACTAACACGCTCATTGCCTCCCGATGTAGAAATAAAGTCTAGCTCGATTTTAGTCTTGATACTGCTGCCATCATCAAGCTTAGTATCGGTCCCGAAGCTAAACCGAGATTGACGAGCGTGCATATCAAATACAGCGTCGCTATCTGAGTTTACCCCGACCGGAGTCGTACCAGGAACGTAAAAGTCTCGGCCGATATTTTGCGCACCCAGCGCGCCGTCAGAAAAGTCACTCCAAATGGCATCAAGCTTGATATAACCACCATAGTTAACTTTAGTATCGCCAATCTCAGCCGCAGTGGCAGGGAGAGCGCAGAGACTACTGATAGCAACTGCGAGCAGTTTTTTATTAATGTTATTCGTTGTCATAATCCAGTTCCTCAATAGCTGTGCTTTGCAGTTGGCAGCAGCTGACATTCATTTTAATCATCACTAACTGTTGTTTAAGGTTGGTTTTTACTCAATTACCTATTGGTCTATTAGACTAAGGTGGCATACGGTAAATGAGTGGAGGATAAGGCGATCATAATATTTGTATTAAATTGGGTACAATCGGTAAGCTGTATGAAACTTTTACGTTTGCAGCTGTTCTACAACTAAGGTCTAATACTTAAACACCCAAGGCTGGGTGATCCTTAGGAAAAGCGTGTCTAGCAGACCTAGACCTCTAAATATAATGGAGATGACTATGTCACAGAGCATTTATCCAGTTCCTGAAAAAATCAAGAACGCAGCATTAATCAACGACGAGCAATATCAAGAACTATATCAAAAGTCGGTTGATGACCCCGCAGAGTTTTGGAAAGAGCACGGTCAACGTTTAGATTGGTTCAAACCCTATAGCAAAGTTAAAAATACCTCATTCGACAAAGGCCATATCAATATTAAATGGTACGAAGACGGCGTACTAAATGCCTCTTATAACTGTATTGATAGACACCTGGAAAAGCGCGCCGATAAGGTTGCATTGATTTGGGAAGGTGATAATCCAGAACAAACAGAAAATATTACCTACCAACAGCTACACGATGAAGTCGCAAAGCTTGCCAATGGTCTTAAGAGTTTAGGCGTTACAAAGGGTGACCGCGTTGCTATTTACATGCCGATGACTCCACAAGCAATTTATGCCATGCAGGCCTGTGCAAGAATTGGTGCTATCCATTCCGTTGTGTTTGGGGGCTTTTCACCTTCAGCGATTGCAGACCGTATCAAAGATTCTGGCGCCAAAGTTGTCATCACCTCAGATGAAGGTCGTCGCGGTGGTAATTGTGTGCCGCTTAAGGCAAATGTTGATGAAGCGGTAGCGCAAGCTGGCGTCACCACTATCGAGCATGTGATTGTACATCAATTAACAGATGGCGATGTTGAATGGAATGCTCACGATGTATGGTGGCATGAATTAGTTGCTGATAAACCTGCCGAATGTGAACCTGAAATGATGAATGCGGAAGATCCGCTCTTTATTCTTTATACCTCGGGCTCTACCGGTCAGCCGAAAGGGGTAGTGCATACTACGGGTGGATACCTAGTGTATGCATCAATGACCCATGAGTATGTATTCGACCTTCAAGAAGATGATATTTACTGGTGTAGCGCGGATGTGGGCTGGATCACGGGTCACAGTTATATTGCTTATGGTCCACTAGTAAATGGTTGTACTCAAGTTGTATTCGAAGGCGTGCCAACTTATCCAACGTCTGGTCGCATGGGTGAAATCGTTGATAAACATGGCGTTACTATCCTCTATACTGCGCCTACCGCGATCCGTGCTTTAATGGCAAAAGGTGACGAGCCGACAGCAAGTTCCAAGCGTGACAGTTTACGTATTTTGGGTTCGGTCGGTGAGCCAATTAATCCAGAGGCTTGGTCTTGGTATTATGAGCAAATTGGTAATAGTGATTGTCCTATCGTAGATACTTGGTGGCAAACCGAAACGGGCGGCATCATGATCACGCCACTACCTGGCGCTACTGCACTTAAGCCGGGTTCTGCGACCCGTCCATTCTTTGGTATTGCTCCTGCACTATTTGACGCGGAAGGTAATACGCTGACAGGCGCGACCGAAGGTAATCTGGTGATTTTGGATAGCTGGCCTTCACAAGCCCGTACGGTTTATGGCGACCATGAGCGCTTTGAACAAACGTACTTCTCGGCTTATCCGGGCGTTTATTTCACGGGCGATGGTTGTCGCCGTGATGAAGACGGTTACTACTGGATCACCGGTCGCGTGGATGATGTACTTAACGTTTCAGGTCACCGCCTCGGTACTGCTGAAATCGAAAGTGCGTTAGTCGCTCACGAAGCGGTTGCTGAGGCGGCCGTGGTAGGCTATCCACACGATATTAAAGGCCAAGGGATCTATGTCTATATCACGCCAAATGAAGGGGTAACGGTATCTGACGAGTTAACTAAAGAGGTGAGAAATTGGGTGCGTAAAGAGCTAAGCCCAATTGCAACCCCTGACATGATCCAATGGTCTCCAGGTTTACCTAAAACCCGTTCTGGTAAAATCATGCGCCGTATTTTGCGTAAGATTGCAGCTAACGAGTATCAACAGTTAGGGGATACTTCTACACTTGCCGATCCAAGTGTGGTTGATGAATTAATCGAGAATAGATTGAATCGTTAACTGAATAACTTGAATTGCGACCTAATATAAACATACTATAACGGCTGTTATCTTTACGATAACAGCCGATTTTTTAGGAGCATAGCATGTATCAGTTTTTAATCGCGGATGATCATCCTCTATTTCGAGAGGCGCTTAAGGGGGCTCTAAAAGCGCAGTTTGAAGGATTAGAGGTATTCGAATCTGAAAACTTTGACACTACGCTCTCGGTCTTACAACAACAAGAAGAACTAGACCTACTCCTGCTCGATTTACATATGCCGGGCAATGGTGATTTATATGGACTAATTCGGATCCGTGAGGATCACCCAAGTCTTCCAGTTGTTGTGGTTTCGGGAAGCGAAGACCTTTCTATCATTTCTAAAGTGATGGGATACGGCGCGATGGGTTTTATCCCAAAAGCGGCGTCAGTAGAACAAATTACCGAAGCCATAGAGCAAGTGCTTGAAGGTGACACGTGGTTGCCTGAAGGCATGAAAGACAAAGTGGCTGAACTGGAAGGGGAAGACAAAGAGCTTGCCCAACAAGTGGCCTCGCTCACGCCGCAGCAATATAAAGTGCTGCAATATTTACACGAAGGTTTACTGAATAAGCAAATTGCCTACGAGCTAAATATTTCAGAGGCAACGGTGAAAGCACATATCACCGCTATCTTCAGAAAGTTGGGTGTCTATAACCGTACTCAAGCCGTATTGATCGCTTCAAAACTACAACTAGAACCTATCGAAGCGAATGACTAACTTCGCATCATTGCTTGCAAGGTGCTTACCTTGCAAGCAGCACTGCTTTAGCTTAACTCTCTAAACGCCTGACTTAGTCCCTCTATTGTTAGCGGATACATTCGGTTTTGCATTAATTGATTTATTAGCTCTATCGAATGGTAATAAGACCAATAGCTTTGCGGCTGAGGGTTAAGCCAAGCCACCTTACTAAAGTGATTGGTTAAACGATTCAGCCAAGTAGCTCCTGCTTCTTGATTCCAATGCTCTACACTACCGCCGGGATAGGTGATTTCATAGGGGCCCATTGTCGCGTCACCAACAAATATTAGTCGATAGTCTGAGCCGTATCGGTTAATTAGCTGATAAGTATCAAGCAATTCGCTGTCACGACGGTCATTATCGTGCCAAACATGTTCGTACACGCAATTATGAAAGTAAAAAAACTCAAGGTGCTTAAATTCACTGTGTGCGGCGCTGAAGAGTTGTTCACAAAGCTGGATATGGTCATCCATAGAGCCGCCAATATCAAACAGCATCAATACCTTCACTGAGTTATGCCGCTCAGGAGCCATTTTCACATCCAGCATGCCGCCTTGTCTTGCGGTAGCGCGAATAGTTTCATTAAGGTCGAGCTGATCGCTTGCTCCGCTGCGCGCAAATTTACGCAATTGCTTGAGTGCAAGCTTAATATTGCGGCTGCTGATGTCGGTATTACTGTCAAGGTTGCGATACTGCCTTTTATCCCAGACCTTTACTGCTCGGCGATGACGGTTTCCATCTTGGCCAATGCGGATCCCTTCAGGATTATAGCCGTAAGCGCCAAAAGGCGAAGTGCCACCTGTACCAACCCATTTATTACCCCCTGCGTGACGTTTTTGTTGCTCAGCCAAGCGTGCTTTTAACGTTTCAAGGAGCTTATCGAGTCCACCCATGGCGTTAAGTTTGGCTTTTTCTTCTTCAGACAGCGACTTCTCAAACTCTTTACGCAACCAATCCTCAGGCAATTGCTGCTGTTGAAGTTGTGAGAAGAGATCAATTGACTCTATTCCCTCAAAGTAATCAGCAAACGCACGGTCGAATTTATCAAACAAGGTTTCATCTTTCACGAAGATGGTTTTTGCCAAAAAGTAAAAGCCGTCCAGATCGGCAAAGCAAATTTCTTTATCCAGCGCCTCTAAACAGTCTAGTAATTCGCGCAGGCTCGCTTTGATACCGTAACGTCTAAGCGTGAGTACAAAATCGATGAGCATGATCAGCGGCGGCTCATAAAGGCGAGTTTCTCAACCAAAGAAACATCTTGCTCGTTTTTAAGTAGCGCACCAAATAACGGCATTAGGCCACCTTGGTTAGATTTGTCATGCAACGCGTCAGGGGAAATATCTTCCGCTAATAATAGTTTTAGCCAGTCGAGTAATTCACTCGTGCTTGGCTTTTTCTTTAGGTTTGGTGTGTCGCGTAATTGGAAAAAGCTTTCGAGTGCTCGTTGTACTAAATTTGCTTTAATATGTGGAAAATGCACGTCTACAATCTGCTGCATCTCTTCTTTGCTCGGAAAGTCGATGTAGTGGAAAAAGCAGCGGCGTAAAAAGGCATCTGGCAGCTCTTTTTCATTGTTTGAAGTAATAATCACGATGGGGCGCACCTTTGCCTTTACTTGCTCGTTAGTTTCGTAGACATGAAACTCCATTTTATCGAGTTCTAACAGTAGATCATTGGGAAACTCAATATCGGCTTTGTCGATTTCATCAATCAGCAGAACGGGGCGCTTTGTCGCGGTAAAGGCCTGCCACAGCTTACCTTTGATGATGTAATTACCAACGTCATTAACGCGAGGATCGCCAAGTTGACTGTCGCGTAAACGCGAGACCGCATCGTATTCGTACAGGCCTTGCTGGGCTTTGGTTGTTGACTTTATATGCCATTGGATTAGTTCGGTATCTAAACTTTTTGCCAGTTCTTCGGCGAGTAAGGTCTTGCCTGTACCAGGCTCACCTTTAATCAGGAGTGGTTTTTCTAAAACGATGGCCGCATTCACGGCCTGTTGTAGTGCAGAGGTAGCAATATATTGATCAGTACCTTTAAACATAATTCAACTTCTTGTGGTCAGATGAGATAGGCTCATCTTGCCACAATCAGCTTTTCGCTGCCAACCCTGCTTCGGTTTCGATTAAGGTGAAGCGAGGCACCGCTTCGCCTTCGACCATAACGTCTTCTAAAAACATTTCAAGTGGTCGAACCCAAAAGCTCATATCTCCATATAAGGTTTGATAAACCACTTGCTTCTCTTGCGTTTCACTGTGCGTTGCCAAGGCGTGCACTCGATATAATTTTCCTTTGTAGTGGCGGTAAATTCCAGGTGTGATATCCACTAATTCAAGCTCCAAAAAATAAAAGCCGTACGTGACGGACTGAAATGTTATAATCCGTGCCATTAAGACTGAAGGTGTTTAAAGATGAATTATATTGCGCTGGACGATTATAAGAAAGCTTGGGTTTTCAAACATAAAGATCTTCCAATCGAAGAATCCGACCTGGCATTGATAAAGCCAATGTCAGCGGCGCGCGCTGCGGTGCTTTGGAGCACTATGGTAAGCAACGAAAAAGATCACCCTGATTTCTTTGATAAAACAGATTGGGTTGGTAAAGCGGACTCATGGCAAGAAACCCTCAATTGGGAGCAGCCGTGGGAAGCCGGAGAAGCATTTCCTGAAACTATCGAGCAATTTCTTGATTGGCAAGCTAATACCACCGTGTATTTTTGTCTCTCTCGAGATGATGTGATCGAGACCCGTTTTGACGTGTTCAAGCGATGTTGGCAGAACTTTATGTTTTTGACTGACGGTAGTTTCTTAATAGGAAAAAAACGCAGTTCGGTAGTACAATTTATGGCTGAGGGGCAAGCAAAATTAGGAACCAAGCCGTAAGCAAGTACAACTGAGCAGTTTGCTTTGATTTGAAACATGGCTAGTGTATAAAGGATGTACACCAGTCTACTAAAGTAGATTGCATTGACGGGAGGCGTTTTGGAGCAACAGCAAAATACAATCTGGTATGACGAAGCATCTCGCCTTGTATTTGCCGAGCTTGTAAATGTATTTTATGCCAGAGAGTTGCCGAAACTTGCTGAACTCTCAGATCATACTCGCCTTCAGCGTTTGTTAAACAGCCTGCCGTATTATGTTGAGCGCGCGGCCACACATATTATTCATGGTGATGTCCCGCTTGAGCTAGATAGTTTCAATGGATGTTGGTTAGCAAAGCAAAAATCACAGCCTAAATGTGATGACGCTGCCAACGCAGCATTTTTTACCACTAAGGTGAAAGTGGGGCTGGTGGTTCCCGTGCTATATGCAGACTCGACGGGGACAATCGTAAGGCTCGACAGTGTCGACCAAGTGAATGAGGCTGACAAATTGCACTGCAACCAATTTGGCTGGTTTAGTGTTAATGGTAATAGCTTACAAGCAAGCGACGAAGCGCGTGTACAATTGCTAAAACCAACGAAAGCGTTAATGACAGCGGCTTGTTGTGGCCATACTTGGTATTTTGGCAAGGCGGTAGTACCACGAAGACTGACGCTAAGAGAAATGTTACTTGCCAGTTCAATTAATTGGCCACAAGTACAAAAAACAAAAATGAGTCAACTATCCTAATCGACTCAAAAAACAGAAGTTTGGATTAAGCAATGCGATTTTTTCAGTTAGCGCTGTTGGTTTTAGCGCTATTTATTCAGTACAGACTTTGGTTCGGCCACAACGGCGTGGAGGACTACACTCGGATAAAATCCGTGGTTAAATCGCACCAAGAAACCAATGCCAATCTCAGTAAACGAAATAAATTATTAAAAGCGGATATCGACGATTTAAAACTCGGCCTTGAAGGGGTTGAGGAGCGTGCTCGTCATGAGCTCGGCATGATTAAGCCTGGCGAAACTTTTATCCGTGTATTACCGAAAGTACCTCATGAAAAGAAACGATAAACTTGCAGTCGTCATCCCCGCAGCTGGGGTTGGCAGTCGTATGCAGGCGCAGATGCCTAAACAATATATTCCACTATTAGGTAAACCAATTTTAGTACACACACTGGAAAAACTAGCCGGGCTTGAGTGCGTCAGTCAATTTATGGTCGCCGTTTCCAAAGAAGATGGATATTTTTCATCGGCGTTACTGCCTGATAGCCGTTTTAGCCACTGCGAAGGTGGACAAGAACGTGCCGACTCTGTTTTATTGGCGCTAAAAGCATTGGCACCAAGTCGCCCTGACTGGGTGTTAGTTCATGATGCAGCTCGACCTTTAGTTGCGCTGGACGATATTCATCAGCTGATTTCACAATGTATAAATCAACAGCAAGGTGGCATACTGGCTGCCAAGGTTAAAGATACCATCAAACGCGGTGCGGAGTTGGTACAGGAGACCGTGCCTAGAGCGTCGTTATGGCAGGCTTTTACGCCTCAAATGTTTAGGTATGAAGAGTTATTGGCGGCATTGGAGCTTGGACTTTCTCAAGGTGCAAATATCACAGATGAAGCATCAGCGATGGAATTACAAAATCAGCCAGTCCAACTCATTGCCGCGCGTACGGATAACATTAAGATCACGACGCCGGAGGATTTACCTCTGGCGGAGTTTATAATTCAACAACAAGGTAAACAGCATGATTAGAATTGGCCACGGATTTGATGTTCATAAATTTGGTGGAGCTGGCCCATTGACGATTTGTGGGGAAAAAATTCCTTACGAACAGGGCTTTATTGCGCACTCCGATGGTGATGTGGCAATTCATGCATTGTGTGATGCCTTGTTGGGGGCACTTGCGCTGGGAGATATTGGTAAGCACTTTCCTGATACCGCGAGTGAATTTGAAAATATCGATAGTCGTATTTTATTACGCCGCGTGATGGAACAAGTAAAAGCGGTTGGCTATAAAATGGGCAATGTCGACGTCACGATTGTCGCACAAGCACCAAAGATGCGACCACATATTGATGCGATGCGCACTAACCTTGCTGCGGATTGTGAAGCGCAGCTAGACCAAGTTAATGTTAAAGCAACTACCACTGAAAAGCTGGGTTTTGAGGGACGTAAAGAAGGGATCTCAAGCCATGCTGTGGTGCTATTGGTAAAAGCATGAAGACACTCAATTATCTTTATGGTAAACCGTTATCTGACGGCGATTATAAGTCACAACCAGAAGACTTTAGAGTCGAAGAAATTTTAGATATTCCTTTTACTGGCGAAGGTGAGCACGTTTGCTTGCAGATCATAAAAAAGGGAGAAAACACTGCCTTTGTCGCTAAAAAGCTTGCAGAATTTGCCCAAATTTCACCGCGAGATGTCAGTTATGCTGGAATTAAAGACAGACACGGTGTTTGTACGCAGTGGTTTAGCGTGCCGGTGCCAATTAAAAAGTCGATAGATTTTAGTGCACTAAATAGTGACTCTATTTTTGTGGTGCAGCAAATACGGCACAATCGAAAGTTAAAAACAGGTTGTCATAAGGGTAATCGCTTTGCCATTACCCTCAGAAACGTGACTGCTCCACTTGATATTCTGTCGCGTATTAATGCCGTACGCCAAGGGGTTCCTAATTATTTTGGAGAGCAACGTTTTGGTCATGATGGCCACAACTTAGCCATGGCAGATAGGTTATTTGACGGCGAAAAGATCCGCGATAAAAAACTCAGAGGGTTGGTACTTTCAGCCGCTCGCTCTCATCTGTTCAACGAAGTCGTTAGTCGCCGCGTGGCAGAGCATGGTTTGGCAACGACTTGGCACCGTGAAATCTTTTTACTGAGCGGTAGTAACGCCTTTTTTGACTCAGAGATTGATTGCGAACTCATCGAGCGGTTACTGAATGGCGATATTTTGCTTTCGGCGCCATTGGTTGGTAAAGGTGAAAAGGGCTTATTGCCGCAAGAGCGTGAATGGTTGGCACCTTTTGCTAAATGGCACGAAGGATTGGCAGAATTTGGGATGAAAAATGAGCGTAGAGCGCTCAGATTAATACCCGAAGCGCTTAAGGTGAGTATGGCTGACGACAGTACGCTAACCCTTGAATTCAGTTTACCAAAAGGAACTTTTGCCACGGCGCTGCTCAGAGAGCTTGTTAATCATAAAGATGCCAGTAAAAAGTTTAATAAACATGAAGAGTCGATACAGCAGTGAGATACTCATTGTCTAACAAGAAAAAGAGGTGAAATATGAAGATCCTATTGAGTAATGACGATGGTGTTCACGCCAAGGGCATTGCTATCTTGTATCAAGCGTTATCACAAATCGCAGACGTAACCGTTATTGGTCCAGATAGAAACTGTAGCGGTGCGAGTAACTCGTTAACCTTATTAAACCCGCTCAGAGCAACTACGCTAGATAATGGTTTTATCTCCGTGAATGGCACGCCAACCGACTGTGTTCACCTTGGAGTGAACAAACTGATGGATGAATTGCCGGATTTAGTCGTTGCAGGGATCAACAATGGCGCTAACCTTGGCGATGATACGCTGTACTCCGGCACTGTTGCGGCGGCCACTGAAGGTCGACATGTGGGCTTACCTGCGATTGCCGTTTCTCTTTGCTCTAAAAATGAAGCCCATTATGAAACTGCAGCACATGTCACGGTGGAGATCATTAAAAAGCTTGCAAACCATCCGCTACCAAAAGACCAAATCATTAATATCAACGTCCCTGATATTCCATTAAGTGACTTAAAAGGGATTAAAGTCACTCGACTAGGCTCACGTCATAAAGCGGATACCATGACCGAACAAATCGACCCATGGGGCCGAAGTGTGTACTGGTATGGCACCTTAGGTCATGAAAGTGACGCTGGTGAGGGCACGGATTTTCACGCTGTAAACAACGGTTATGCCGCTATCACACCGCTCAAGGTGGATATGACGGCTTACGAGAGCTTAGATGCTGTGGCGAGCTGGTTATCTTAAGAGGCGTATGTGCTGAGTAATTATCAGGGCAGCGCTAATGCGCTAGTGGAACTGCTAAAACAGCAAGGCGTAGAGGATGAAGTGGTACTCAGTGCCATCGCTAACACGCCTAGACACTTGTTTGTCGATGAAGTGCTTAAACATAAGTCATATGAAAATACAGCTCTTCCTATCGGACAAGGACAAACAATATCGCAACCTTTTATCGTTGCAAAAATGACCGAAGTGTTAAAACAAGTGGGTGTTAAAGGGCGTATTTTGGAAGTGGGGACGGGCTCAGGTTATCAGACCGCAGTACTCGCGCAAGTGTTTGAACAGGTCTTTAGCATTGAACGGATCAAGTCACTGCAATGGCAAGCGCGCAGAAGGCTGCATTTGCTGGATTTATATAATGTGACGATGAAACATGGAGACGGTTGGAAAGGCTGGGCTTCAAAAGCGCCTTTTGCAGGGATCATTGTTACTGCCGCAGCACAATCAGTACCAGATGAGTTATTGGCGCAACTAGAAGATGGCGGTGCTATGGTCATTCCCATCGGGGTTGAAGCGCAAACACTCACCTTGTTTGTTAAACAAGGGGAGCAGTTTATTCGTCACGCCCTCGCACCTGTACGCTTTGTGCCTTTAGTCGCTGGCGAAGTCGGTTAATTTTGTAGCTTTAAAAAACAACTCCATAAAATATAACTATTTTTTCCAGTAGAATGTGAAAACCAAGCAAAATTAAGTTAGATTGATATGATAGTCGTTGATAGTAGCACTGGAAAATATAAGTAATGTACAAGTCTCAGGTCATCATATCGATTTGTTTAAGCGGCCTGCTTGTTGCCTGCTCATCGAATCATACGCCTGCGCCTGTAACAACTTTATACTCTGGTAAGACCACTTCGTCACATAAAATTAATATTAACGGAAGCAGTTACAAAGTAAAAAAAGGCGATACTTTATTTGCAATTGCATTTAGCGCGAACAAAGATGTAAGAACGCTCGCGCAAATCAATAAAATTAAGCCTCCGTACACGATCTACCCCAATCAGATCATTCGTCTAGAATATCCCAAAAATAAAAACAAAAAGAACACAAAATACACGAAAGTAAACCACAAGTCTCAGTCTTTAAAACAAAAAAGTAACAAAAGCCCCAAAAAAGAGCTTGATAAGCCAAATCAACGAGAGTATGTTCAAAGACAAGCCACACAAAAATCTAGTAGTACCAAGGCTTTGTATAATAATAAGGTACTATGGAAATGGCCTGCTGAAGGCAAAGTGACTCGTCACTTCTCTGTTAAAGAGAATGGTTATAAGGGATTGGAGATCTCTAATAAACCAGGTACTTCAGTTAAGGCTGCTGCTGGCGGTGTAGTTGTATATGCAGGGAGTGCGTTGCGTGGGTATGGTAATTTAATCATTCTGAAACATACAGATGATTATCTAAGTGCGTATGCCCACAACGCTAAGTTACTCGTCAGAGAACAGCAAAAAGTTAAAGTTGGGGAAAAAATTGCCGAAATGGGTAGTACAGATGCTTTTAAGACGGCGCTTAGGTTTGAGATCCGTTTTAAAGGTCAAGCTGTAAACCCGGCAAAATACTTGCCATAAAGTAATGCGAGTACATCGATTGGTTCGAGTACCCTTACTTTTATTCGCTTGGGGAGAATACTTATGGCTCACACTGCAAAATTACCTACAAAATCTACTCCAGAGTTAGACAAGTTCGAAGATGATAATATTGACGAACCGAAAGACGAATTACTTGAAGACCTCGAAGACGACGAAGAAGTTTTTGCCAAAGAAGAAGTGGTTAAAAACTTAGATGCTACTCAACTCTATTTAGGTGAAATTGGATTTTCCCCACTGCTCAGTGCAGAAGAAGAAGTTTACTTTGCGCGTAAAGCGTTAAAGGGGTGCGAAGCCTCACGTAAACGGATGATAGAGAGTAACTTGAGATTAGTGGTTAAAATCGCTCGTCGCTATAACAACCGTGGTTTAGCATTACTTGACCTCATTGAAGAAGGTAACTTAGGCCTGATCCGGGCGGTGGAAAAGTTTGATCCAGAACGTGGATTTAGATTTTCTACATATGCAACTTGGTGGATCCGTCAAACTATCGAACGTGCAATCATGAACCAAACTCGTACCATTCGTTTGCCTATTCATGTTGTCAAAGAGCTCAATGTTTACCTACGTACAGCACGTGAATTGACACAAAAGCTGGATCATGAACCTACCGCAGAAGAAATCGCTGAATGTCTCGACAAACCCGTCGAAGAAGTCAGTAAGATGCTGCGTCTAAACGAAAGGATCACTTCGGTTGATACGCCTATCGGTGGTGAAAATGACAAAGCACTGCTCGATATTATCGCGGATGAAAAGGGCGGTGGTCCAGAAACCGAAGTACAGAGCAACGATATTAACAAACACATTGTTGATTGGCTTGGAGAGTTAAACCCAAAACAGCGAGAAGTGCTCGCGAGACGCTTTGGTTTGCTTGGTTATGAGCCATCTACACTTGAGGATGTTGGCCGCGAAATCGGGCTAACGAGAGAGCGGGTAAGACAAATTCAAGTTGAGGCGTTGAGACGCTTAAAAGACATTTTACAACACGAAGGGTTAAGTACCGATAGCCTATTTGAGCAACAGTAAATTGGTATGATTTACTCATTAAAAAAGCCGCAATATGCGGCTTTTTTAATTCTTGAAATGGTATAAAACCAGCAAAGATAGAAAGCGATTACAAGCTTTCTATCTTGGCTTTTTGTTCAAGTAGCTTAGTTTTTGCATCGCTAAACTCAGCTAATTTTGCTTTCTCTTTAGCAAGTACTGCTTCTGGTGCGTTACTTACAAACTTTTCGTTTGCGAGTTTCTTTTCAACCTGCTCAAGACCTTTTTCTGCTTTTTCAAGCTGCTTAGCAATACGCGCAAGTTCTGCTTCTACATCAATCAGACCTGCCATTGGGATCATGATTTCAAGGTCGCCGATAAACGCAGTCGCACAAGCTGGTGCTTCGTCTTTGCTTGCAAGCAAATCTACCGTTTCCAGTTTTGCCAGAGCGCTTAAGAAAGCTTGGTTTTCTTCTAGACGACGTTTGTCATCTTCGCTTGCACCAGTAAGTAACACGTTTAGCGGCTTGCTTGGGCTGATGTCCATTTCACCACGAATGTTACGGATAGCAATAATAAACTGCTTCACCCACTCAAGATCAGCCATCGCTTGCGCATCAACTTTGCTTTCGTCGAATACTGGGAACGCTTCAAGCATAATTGTCTTCGCTTCGACACCAGCGATTGGTGCTACACGTTGCCAAATTGTCTCTGTGATATAAGGCATTAGTGGGTGCATCGAACGAAGTAAGCCTTCTAATACGGTGATAAGCGTATGGCGTGTACCACGCTGCTGCGCTTCATTGCCTTTAAATAGAATTGGCTTAGTTAGCTCTAGATACCAGTCACAGAATTGGTTCCATGTGAACTCATAAATGGTGTTTGCCGCAAGGTCAAAGCGATAGTTATCCAAGTGCTCAGAGAACACCTTAACCGTATTTTGGAATTGGCCTAAAATCCAACGATCCGCTAGAGAATACACTTTTTCGTTATCGTTGAAGCCACAGTCTTGTTCTTCTGTGTTCATCAATACATAACGGCTAGCATTCCAAAGCTTGTTACAGAAGTTACGGTAACCTTCAAGACGGTTCATATCCCAGTTGATATCACGTCCCGTTGACGCCATTGCTGCAAGAGTGAAACGCAATGCATCAGTACCGTGTGCTTCAATACCATCGACAAATGTTTTGCGCGTATTCTTTTCGATTTTTGCCGCAAGCTGTGGTTGCATCATGTTGCCAGTACGTTTAGTCACTAGGCTCTCAAGATCGATACCGTCAATCATGTCTAGTGGATCTAACACGTTACCTTTTGACTTAGACATCTTATCGCCATTTTCATCGCGAATAAGGCCAGTCACATAAACGGTCTTAAATGGAACTTGAGGTTTACCATCTTCATCTTTGATGAAATGCATGGTCATCATGATCATGCGAGCTACCCAGAAGAAGATAATGTCGAAACCAGTAACCAAGGTATCTGAAGGGTGGAATACCTTTAGATCTTCTGTGTTTTCAGGCCAACCTAACGTTGAGAAAGTCCACAGTGCAGAAGAGAACCAAGTGTCTAGTACGTCTTCATCTTGGGTCAGCGTTACGCTCGCATCCAGGTTATGGTTTTGACGAACTTCAGCTTCGTCACGACCAACATATACATTACCTTCGCTGTCATACCATGCTGGGATCCTGTGGCCCCACCAAAGCTGACGGGAAATACACCAGTCTTGAACATCACGCATCCAAGAGAAGTACATGTTCTCGTATTGCTTAGGTACAAATTGAATATCGCCATCTTCTACCGCCTTTACAGCAGGCTCTGCAAGAGGTGCAACGCGAACATACCACTGATCGGTAAGTAGTGGCTCGATTACTACGCCAGAGCGGTCGCCGTAAGGAACGGTTAGACTGTGATCGTCGATTTTCTCAAGTAGACCAAGCTGCTCAAACTCGTCAATGATTTGCTTACGCGCATCGAAACGGTCAAGGCCGTGGAAACGCTCTGGAATTGGTGCATCCATCGCTTCAAGTGGCTTACCATCAAAAGTAAAGCACTCACCCGTATTCAGAACTGCTGCGTCTTTGTTGAACACGTTGATCATTGGCAGCTCATGGCGCTTACCAACTTCGTTATCGTTAAAGTCGTGTGCTGGCGTGATTTTTACGCAGCCCGTGCCTTTTTCCATATCTGCATGTTCATCAGCAACGATAGGAATACGACGGTTGACAATAGGAAGTTGAATTTCTTTACCAATTAAGTCTTGGTAACGTTCATCATCCGGGTTTACTGCAACGCCAGTGTCGCCAAGCATGGTTTCTGGACGAGTGGTTGCTACGATAATGTAGTTTTTACCATCTTTAGTGGTTACGCCATCCGCAAGTGGATAGCGCAAATTCCACATATGACCCTGCTTGTCTTTATTTTCAACTTCTAAATCAGAAATCGCAGTGTGTAATTTAGGATCCCAGTTAACTAGACGCTTACCACGGTAGATTAAGTCATCTTGATATAGGCGAACGAATACTTCTTTTACCGCTTCAGACAGGCCGTCATCCATCGTAAAGCGTTCTCTATCCCAATCTACAGACGCACCTAAGCGGCGTAACTGTTTGGTAATTGTGCCACCTGATTGGTCTTTCCACTCCCAGATTTTATTGATGAATTCGTCACGGCCTAAATCATGGCGTGATTTACCTTCTTCGGCTGCAAGCTTACGCTCAACAACCATCTGAGTTGCAATACCAGCGTGGTCAGTACCCACTTGCCATAGCGTGTTTTTGCCTTTCATACGCTGATAGCGGATCAAAGTGTCCATGATAGTGTCTTGGAACGCGTGGCCCATGTGTAGACTACCTGTGACATTCGGCGGTGGGATCATAATCGAGTATGCGTCACCATTGCCTGATGGCTTAAAGTAGCCATTTGACTCCCAGTCTTGATACAAAGACTGTTCAATATCTTGTGGATTGTAGGTTTTATCCATTACACAGAACCCTAAAAATGCTATTTCTCAATGTCTTCAGTGGAAATTGTTGCGCCAAGTGCACGAAGTTGCTTAAAGCGTTCTCGTGCGGCTTGCTTAGCGCTGGCTTCAACAGGCACAAAATCTATCACCTGTTCAAAGCGACGAATAAAGTCAGGGACGACCCGAGCTAGATTAATAAGCACGGGGCGACGAGCAGCAGGAGGCATAGTGCCAATTTCCACCGGTGCGCCGCCTTTGGGGCCTTCGCCTTGTAAGTTGTGGGGCACAAACCTGTCTGCGTCAAAACACCAAAGGTGCTCATCGAATAAATGAGCATCGTCAGTATTATCGACGTTAACAAAGATACGGTGTCCAGCTTGATATAAGCTCGCCGCAGTTTGTGCTGCCAGATCAAAATGAGCCGGAACGCTAATCCCCGGCTCATCGTTTTGTTTTAACACGTAAAAGCGCGCTTTGATAGTCATGATAATAATACCAATTGCGAGGAGTACTGAGGTTTGCCACAGGCTCCACAGCTGCTCAATATCTGTAATCTTGTTTACCGTGATAGCGTAGACGAAGAAAATCAGTATGCGCGGCTTAGTTTAAAACTAATTATAGCGCCACTTAAATGCACATAAATAAGCCTGTATTCTGCCATATAAAGGCAATACCATCAATCAAGAAGCAAGAGAAGAAGAATAAAATATGGCAAGTGGGGGAAGTGCATGTTGAGGTGGTTTAGTGGTTTAGTGGTTTAGTGGTTTAGTGGTTTAGTGGTTTAGTGGTTTAGTGGTTTAGTGGTTTAGTGGTTTAGTAGCTTTGTAGTGTTAATTTGGTGCGGGATATAGTCGCGGGGTAAACCCGCTGCTACGGTTTGGATTAACCTTGTGTAGCAGCGACTTTATGTCGCGACTAGACTATTAGTCTTGCTGTGCGTCCGTGATATTGGCGCGGTTAAGTAAATATTGCATCAGCATAGGCACAGGACGACCTGTAGCGCCTTTGTTCTTGCCGCTGCGCCATGCAGTACCTGCGATGTCTAAATGCGCCCAGTTGTACTTTTTCGTAAATTTAGACAAGAAACACGCGGCTGTAATTGTGCCAGCTGCGCGACCACCTAAGTTCGTAAAGTCAGCAAATGGGCTTTCAAGTTGTTCTTGATAATCATCCCAAAGCGGCAGTTGCCACGCTCTGTCGCCACTTTGTTCTGACGCTTTTAGCAAATCATGGGCAAGCGGGTTATGGTTAGATAATAAACCTGTCGCATGGCTACCAAGCGCAACGATACATGCCCCCGTTAATGTCGCTACATCGACAACGGTTTCTGGCTCGAATGCTTCAACGTAAGTTAGCGCATCGCACAGTACTAAGCGGCCTTCGGCATCCGTATTGAGTACTTCAACGGTTTGACCGGACATAGTGGTTAAAATATCGCCCGGACGGTAAGCATCGCCCCCTGGCATATTTTCGCAGCCAGCTAAAACACCAATTACATTAAGTGGCAGTTGCATTTGTACGACAGCTCGCATTAAGCCAAGTACGCCTGCGGCTCCGCCCATGTCGTATTTCATTTCATCCATCGCTTCGCCAGGCTTGATAGAAATACCACCCGAGTCAAATGTTAAGCCTTTACCCACGAATACGATTGGTGCTTGGCCTTCGTCACCACCGTTATAGTGGATAACCGACATCACTGACTCGTTGCGACTACCACGGCCAACTGCTAGGTATGAGTGCATACCCAGCTCTTCCATTTCTTGTTCACCAACAAGGTTTACGGTAACGTTATCAAAGTCTTCAGCCAACTGTTGTGCTTGCTCGCCCAAATAACGAGGGTTGCAGATATTTGGTGGCATATTCGCAACGTCTTTACACAACTTACTACCAGCTGCGATAGCAAGACCGTGCTCAATAGCGCTTTCACCGATTGTTAATTCACGGCGCGTTGGTACGTTAAAGACGATTTTACGTAGCGGGCGTCTAGCCTCACTCTTTTTGCTTTTTAGTTGATTAAAGGTATACAGGCAATCTTGCGTGGTTTCGACCGCTTGGCGAACTTTCCAGTAAGTATCACGGCCCTTAACATGTTGCTCGGTCAGAAAACATACCGCTTCCATTGAGCCAGTTTCATTTAACGTATTGATGGTCTTAGAGATGATTTGTTTGTATTGTTTATCATCGAGCTCTCTTTCCTTACCACAACCCACCAACAAAACGCGTTCGCTGAGTACATTTGGTACATGATGAAGAAGTAGAACTTGTCCTGGTTTGCCTTCAAGATCACCACGTCTGAGTAAATTTGAGATATAGCCTTCGCTTATTTTATCCAGCTGTTCACCAATTGGTGAGAGACGGCGTGGCTCGTATACACCTACAACAATACATGCGCTACGCTGTTTCTCTGGACTACCACTTTTAACGCTGAATTCCATTGCGACTCCTGAGTCTTTGTCATGTCATTTTGAACTTTTTACGCCAACACACTTTCCTACATTAAAGTCATGAATATGCTTTAACCTTAGGTAGGATATTCCGGCGCATTGACATATAATAAAGTGACTAAAATAATCAGTTTACTCAATTTTTCCCACTATTCCAGTGAAACAAGACGTTTTATAGGGACGAACATTGCTTATTTTCCGCTATTTAACGGGTGAAGTACTAAAATCTCAGGTTGCGGTTTTTCTCACCTTAATGACAATATTTTTGTCACAAAAGTTTGTACTCATTCTGAGCTCAGCGTCTGAAGGGAGTATACCGGGTAAGTTAGTACTTGCTATGCTTGCGTTGAAACTGCCACAGTTGGCCGGATATATTTTACCGCTTAGTCTCTTTCTTGGGATCATCTTAGCCTATAGTCGCATCTACGCCGACAGTGAAATGACGGTGCTACGCGCTTGCGGGGTCAGCGAGTGGTATGTCGTTAGGGTAACTTTAGTCTCCAGTGTCTTTTTTGCATTACTGGCCGCTTGTGTGAGCATGTATATTGCGCCTTGGGCGAGCGAAAAAGAGTACCAATTAAGAGAGCAAGCTGATGCGGAATCGGGGCTTTCTACTCTCAGAGCCGGTAGATTTCAGCAAACGGGCAATGAAAAAGCGGTGGTATTTGTTCACGGTATTAGCGAACAAGGCCGCGAATTAGACAAAGTGTTTGTCGCGCAATTGCCCGAGAAAGACTCAAATCAAGCCGCTCGTTTAGTGTATGCGCAAAAAGGTGAAGTGATTGAGCTTGATAGTGGTGAGCAGCAATTACTCCTTCATGAAGGTAAGCGGTACGAGACCGATGGTTTCAGCCAAGCACTTAATCGCACTGAATTCGGTACTTATCAAGTGCAAATTAAAGAACAAGAAATTGAACACCAGCGCCGTAAATTAGAGGCTATTCCAAGCTTACAGTTACTTGAAATGGATACGCCAGAAGCAAAAGCACAATTTCAGTTGCGATTATCGGTGCCCATTTCCATTTTGCTACTCACTTTACTGGCGGTTCCTTTGAGTGTGGTAAACCCAAGACAAGGCAAGTTCGCTAAGCTCGTGCCAGCAATTACGCTATATTTGGGTTATTTCATTTTACTCAATGCAGGCAAGTTTTTGTTAGCTGAAGAAAAAGTGCCAGCTTCAGTTGGTCTCTGGTGGATCCACCTAAGTGTACTCTTTATCGGCGTTTATTTAATTGCGAAAGGAAGACCTTTTGGTGTGTGGGTGCGCTCGGTATTTATCAAACGGGAGACGACGGTATGATGAAGACGCTAGATTGGTACTTAGGGCGTAGCATCTTACAAACCACGGGTTTCGCGCTATTAGTTTTTGTTGGGATCAATACGCTTATAAAGTTTATTGAGCAACTGCGCTCGGTTGGTCGTGGCAGCTATGATTTACTCGGTGCCATGCTCTACACCATTTACAGCATGCCAAGCGATATCGTCGTCTTTTTCCCGATGGCTGCGCTGATTGGTGGCCTGATTGGTCTTGGTGCACTTGCCTCAAGCAGTGAACTAATTGTTATGCAAGCGGCTGGGTGGTCGCGTTTTCAAATTATCATGTCGGTGATGAAAACGGCAGTGGTGCTGGCATTACTGATGATGGCGCTTGGAGAGTGGGGCGCACCAAAAGCGGAGCAAACCGCAAAACGGTTAAAAAACGAAGCAATTTATGGCGGTGAAGTCTACAGCGCTCAGCGTGGTGTTTGGGCGAAAGACGGCGGCAATTTTATTAACATTGGTAATGTTGAAAAAAACGGTAAGCTTAAAGATATCGCAATTTATTATTTCGATGACTCACTAACACTAGCAAAAATCGTACGCGCTCAGTCGGCGCAAAGCATATCTAACGGCTGGCAATTGCAAGATGTGGAAGAAGTGCATATCGATCAACAGCAAATTACAACGCATTATTCAAAATCAATGCTCTACGAGTCTGAATTAAGTGAAGACAGGCTAGGTGTTGTATCGATAGAGCCCGATGCTTTGTCTTTTACAGGGTTATGGTCATTTCTCGCTTATCTAAAGCAAAATGAGCAAGATTCAAGTAGCTATGAACTCGCGCTGTGGCGTAAGGTGATGCAGCCGCTGACGATTGGGGTAATGCTGCTGGTGGCTTTGTCATTTATCTTCGGGCCATTGAGGACGGTGAGCATGGGCGCGCGGATTATTATGGGCGTGGTAACAGGCTTAGCTTTCCATCTGAGTAATGAAATTTTTGGCCCTATCGTGATGGTATATCAAGTTCCACCGGTAGTTGGTGCGTTAATGCCAAGCTTGTTATTTATTGGATTGGCTATCCATCTGCTGAAGAAACAAAATTAACGTTTTGAATTAAGTAAAAATATAGGCCTCATATTGAGGCCTATATTTTTTATGGACATGGCTAATGGAATAGGCTGCTATTTGAAGCTTAGATTAGTCTAAGCTGTTATACACCTTTTTATTTTCCTCTTTGCTCAGTACCACTACCTCAGTGCCACACAGCATATCCTGGAGCGATCTTTTCTTTTTAAAGTCTAACAATACTATCAGATTACCCAGTCCAAGTAGCGCGCATAGGCTACGAGCGATTGCTTTTGGCCAAGTTAACAGTGCTCCGTCAGGGGTTTGCACTTTTAAGCGCCACGCGCGCATGCCGATAGTTTGGCCGCTCTTAGTCCAAAAATAGGCAAAAAACAGCACCGAAACCAGCACCAATAACATAGCTCTAAGTGTATATAAGATAGGATCCGCTTGGATCAGCGCCGATACGTCTTCATGATTGCCAAGCGCGAGCAGGTTAAATGAAATTAAGGCATTGATGGTTAGTAAAAATAACACGGTAGTCAGCATTGCGAACGCGACGACCACTAAGCTGTCGTATATAAGTGAAGCCAAGCGACGGCTGAAATTCGCTGGAGCAAAATGTGACATAACAACTCTCATAATTACAAGGTTGCGGAGTATTTTACACATAAACCGATAAAACGTTTACTGAATTACGTTAACTAATGGATTAGCAACGCCTTGCCCTTGCCGTTTTAGCAGGAATAAAGTTGACTTTAGGGCAATATTTAACAGCTTGTGCGCAAATAACAAGCAGTTAACGCCTTATTGCAAAAAAATTACTTGCCGTTCTTAATCGCCTTTGTATAATGCAAAGCATAGAGACGAAGGCAAATAAAAAAAGCCTGAGCTCAAAGTGGTTTTTCTTTATTTTCTCTTGTTTTAGAAGATGAAAGAAAAATTATGCCAGTGTGATGGAATTGGTAGACATGACGGATTCAAAATCCGTTGCCTTCGGGCGTGGCGGTTCAAGTCCGCCCACTGGTACCACTTTTTATAACCCTTGCTTTTTAGCAAGGGTTTTTTTATGCCTTGAATTTATGCTTTGAAATTATGGTATCGGACTTGGACGCCACGCGGGTGGCGCTAATACAGGTTAAGAGTCCGCCCACTGGTACCACTTTTTATAACCCTTGCTTTTTAGCAAGGTTTTTTATGCCTGAATTGTAGGTCGAGATTTATCTCGACGAACGAATTAGTCTTATCTCAATGGATTGGTTTCTCTCTACAGACCAGCCTTGTGCAACTGGACTTGGACGCCACGCGGGTGGCGCTAATACAGGTTAAGAGTCCGCCCACTGGTACCACTTTTTATAACCCTTGCTTTTTAGCAAGGTTTTTTATGCCTGAATTGTAGGTCGAGATTTATCTCGACGAACGAATTAGTCTTATCTCAATGGATTGGTTTCTCTCTACAGACCAGCCTTGTGGAACTGGACTTGGTCGCCACGCGGGTGGCGCTAATACAGGTTAAGAGTCCACCCACTGGTACCACTTTTTATAACCCTTGCTTTCTAGCAAGGGTTTTTTTATGCCTCGAATTGTAGGTCGAGATTTATCTCGACGAATTAGATTAATTGGCTCAGTGGATTGGTTTCTCTCTACAGACCAGCCTTGTGCAACTGGACTTGGACGCCACGCGGGTGGCGCTAATACAGGTTAAGAGTCCGCCCACTGGTACCACTTTTTATAACCCTTGCTTTTTAGCAAGGTTTTTTATGCCTGAATTGTAGGTCGAGATTTATCTCGACGAACGAATTAGTCTTATCTCAATGGATTGGTTTCTCTCTACAGACCAGCCTTGTGGAACTGGACTTGGTCGCCACGCGGGTGGCGCTAATACAGGTTAAGAGTCCACCCACTGGTACCACTTTTTATAACCCTTGCTTTTTAGCAAGGTTTTTTATGCCTGAATTGTAGGTCGAGATTTATCTCGACTAATTGGGCTTATCTTGACGAACGAATTGCTCTTATCTCGATGAATTGATTTAAGCAAGCGTCACACCACAGGTGCTATTCGTCGCTACAAATCAAGCCACCTCCACGGTTCAACCCATTATTCTAAACCGGCAGTTACTTCCTCACAAAACTGGCAGTTTTCGGTAAATTGCCTATGCTTTTGTAATTAAATTGGTTTATTGTAGATTTAAGCAGCTAGATTTTATTAGGCAAGAGAGGCGATGAAGGTAACCGTAGAAAAGCAAACCATAGTGCTGTTATCGTTGTTTACCATCGTGTTCTGGAGTTTGACTTTCTACGCGGTAAATCTTATTTCTCACTCTATTGTGGTTCAGGAAGTAAGCGAAAGAACCGAAACGGTAAGGTCTAACATTTCACTTGTCCGCGCTAAAATTGAAAACGCCATATTTATGGACACCTATCTAGCTGAGAGTTTAGCGACTTTTGTTACAATCGATCCTGACTTTGCAATTGAGCATTGGTCTCATGTGGTTGCTAAAGCCGTTGAAAAGTCGACGCTGATTCGCCATGTCGGTCTCGCGCCAAATAATATCATCAGTCATGTCTATCCAGTTGAAGGGAACCGAGCGGCTATCGGTTTCGATTTTCGTACTAACCCTGAACAGTTTCGCACCGTTGAAATTGCAAGAGCCTCTCAAAAGGTATTTATCGCCGGTCCATTGCAGCTAGTACAAGGCGGTGAAGCATTGATAGCGAGGTTTCCTGTGTTTTCAGATTATCCGAGGAATGAAAACTACTGGGGCGCGATTAGTGTAGTTCTAGATTATCAAAAGCTGCTTGAATACAGTGGCATTAACGAGTTGGACAGTGCCACTTTAGCGATTCGAGGTCGAGATGGACTAGGTGAACAGGGGGATGTATTTTATGGCTCTGCTACCTTGTTTGAAACACCAGATTTAGTCATCCCAATCAATTTACCATCTGGTGAATGGCAGCTTGTGGCTGATTATCAAATAGACGAGAACACCTATGCGGAGGAAAGGCAACAAGCTCAGATTTTGGTTACTGCTGTTGCCTCAATATTGTTTCTCTCGTTATTAGTACTCTATCGTTCGTATCACTTAGCACATACCGCCTCGTTGCAAGATGATTTAACTAAGTTGCCCAACCGTCGCTATGCGATTAGGCAACTCAATACGTTACTTGGTCGTTCAGAGCAACCGTCATTTGTGCTGCTTAACCTCGATCTAAATAATTTTAAACAAGTAAATGATAAGTTTGGTCATGAAGTGGGAGATAAGCTGTTACTCCATGTCTCGTCAATTTTGATGAACTCAGTGCGTGTGTACGACTTTATTGCGCGATTGGGGGGGGACGAGTTTGTTATTATTTTGCACAGAGTATCAGAAGACGCTTTGGTTAACTCAATTATAAAAAATATTAAGGAGCAGGTTGAAAAGCAACCGCTACAAGTTGATAGACACACTATTCAAACGACGGTGAGCGTTGGTTATGCTTTCCCTACAGCAAATCAAGATAGTGTTTCTGAACTCATGGCTCGCGCCGACCACAGCATGTATTACGATAAAAATCTGTCGCAACGACAGCAAAAAGAAAGTGAGGTTTTGGAAACAAATCAGGAAACCCACTAGAACTATACTAAGCTTACAGAGTATCAATTAAGTGAGAATGTGCCGTGCAGCTAAAGCAGTCAGTTCTATTTTTCAAAATTGCCGCGTTGACTTCTGCGATTGTGATCATTTTCGTCAGTTGGTTCTTGTATTACGAAGTGAGTCGTAGTGCCCGCCTTACTGCACAACTTACTCAGCTGCAAACCGCTCTACAACGAACCATAGATCAAGAAGAGCACATTCTTATTCGAGCACAAAAAGATGATGTTTCTGCCATCCCACAATTAAAGTACAGCTATCAGGATAGCTTTAGTAACTTGCTTAATTCTATGGCCAATGAAGAGGCCTTGCTGCCGTTGCTATTACAGCTCGATGAACTGTCAAAAGCTTACTTTGGTAAACTAGATGAACTTATCCGCTTGCATGAACAGCTCGGCTATGACGAAAATGCAGGTATTTATGGTGAGTTCAGAGGTAGCGCTCATGCTTTGCAGGATCGAATTTCTGGTAAAGCTATACCTCAGTTGGAAATTGCCATATTGGAATTAAGGCGTAGAGAAAAAGACTTTTTGTTAAGAGCTGACTTAAGTTATTTGCAGCAGCATGAACAACTCGTCATGCATGCTGAGCAACTAATCAAAGACAGCGCGCTAAGTGAAGAGATAAGCAATTTGCTTAAACGTTATGAAGCGGGTTTTGCAAGCTATGTTGCTATTTTGCGAAAGCTAGGTTTGCACGATGGTGAAGGCGTTCGTGCGGAGCTATTCACCGAGAAGCAAAAATTAAGAAGCCAGTTTGAGCTAGTATCAATCCGTACCCAAGCCGTTACACAAGAACGTAAAGAAAGTATCATATTATATGGTCTTATTTTAATTGTGCTGATGAATATTGCCGTGCTTATCTTACTGAATTATCAAAATAGCAAAGTCACACGGCATATACTGGCTATCAATAAAGTACTCGTAAAAGTAGCTAAGCTTGAGGACTTTAGCTTAAGGGTGAATATTGACGGTAACGATGAGATTGCACAAATAGCTCATCAACTTGATGACCTATTAGCATTTATTGAAACCTTGCTTGCGCGCCTAAGCGCAGCGCAGCAACGCTTAATCGAAGAAGCCAAAATGGCGAGTTTAGGAAATATGGTGAGTGGCTTTGCTCATGAGCTTAATACGCCTCTTGGTGTTGCTATTACCAGCCAATCGCATTTAAAAGAGCAAGTCGCGACACTAAAATCGCAACTTGAACTTGGTAAGTTACAGCGGCAAACCTTGACGACACTAATTACTGAGGCAGAAGCCGCGCTATATTTATTAGAAAATAACCTCCACCGCACAGCCTCGCTGGTAGATGATTTTAAGCTTGTGGCAGTGAATCGAGAGTTTGAAGAAAAGAGCACGTTCAACCTTAAGCATTTAGTTAAAAATGTCTTTGATTGCTACCAATCAGAATTAAACCAAGAAGACTATGCCATTGAACTCGAAATCCCCGAAAACCTAACTTTGATCAGCTACCCGTCGGTGTTTAGCCAAGTTGTTGGGTACAGTATTAACAATTGCATCAAGCACGCCAAGATTGACGGGCAAAAGCTCAATATTGTGGTATCTACCGTATTAATTAATGATTATATCCATTTTTATTTTAAAGATGACGGCGCGGGAATAGATAAAGAGCTATTGCCCGCTATCTTTGAGCCTTTCGTTACTTCGAAGCGTTTTTCGGGAGGGACAGGGCTTGGCTTGAGTATCGTATATAACTTAGTAACACAGAAGTTGAAGGGTGAAATCAAAATGCAAAGTCCTGCGCATGGCGGTGCCTGCTTACATATTATTTTAACCGGAACAGAGTTTAATTTTACAGAAGAGTGAGTAACCTGAGCTTCGGATAATTAACGCCTTTCTAGCAGCCAGTTTTTGTGCTAACTGCGTTGAATTCACTTCCAATAGCTAGCTATTGGAAGTGAATTCGTCTTGCCTACAGGATGTAGGTACCAGGGCGGTAGCAGGACGCGAGAGCGGGGTTATCCCCAAAACTCTCTGGCTAGATAAGGAAATAGTTTAATGTGAGTTTAAAAGCAATTAGTTAGCTCATTCCTTATCCAAACCTCAGGTTAAGTAACCGGAGCGTGGGATAACAACTCGCTTTCTAGCGGCCGTTATTTCTTATGCGGATTTGCTTATCTGAATACAGCTTATGTAAGGTAAATAAAGTAAAAAAGCCAGCATGACTGATCATGCTGGCTTTTATTCGGTTCATTGGCAGTAGGTATTAGCCTTTTTTGCTCGCTACCCACTCATCAACAAATGATTCAAGCACGTTTAGTGGAACTGGGCCATTTTTCAGTACGACGTCGTGGAACTCACGAATATCAAACTTATCGCCTAGTTCTTTCTTAGCGGCTTCACGAAGTTCTAAGATCTTCAACATCCCCACTTTATACGCTGTAGCTTGTGAAGGCATAACAATATGGCGCTCTACCATCTTCACTGCGTCTGACTTAGCATTAGGTGTATTATTTACGTAGTAATCAATACCTTCTTGACGTGTCCACTTCATTGCATGGATCCCCGTGTCTACTACTAAACGGCACGCACGCCATAATTCCATCGATAAGCGACCAAAATCTGAATAAGGGTCTTCGTATAAACCCATTTCTTTTGGTACGAGCTCAGAATATAAGCCCCAACCTTCGATGTATGCAGTGTAGCCACCAAACTTACGGAATTTAGGCATATCTTCTAGCTCTTGAGCAATCGCGATCTGCATGTGGTGACCCGGAATACCTTCGTGATAAGCCAAGGCTTCCATTTGGTAAGTCGGCATCGCTTCCATGTCGTAAAGGTTTGCATAGTAAACACCAGGACGTGATCCGTCAGGCGCAGGTTGCTGGTAGAAAGCTTTACCAGCAGATTTTTCGCGGAATGCCTCTACGCGTTTTACTATCATGTCCGCTTTTGGCTTAACGATAAACAGCTCATCCAAGCGTGACTTCATATTATCGATCATCGCTTTGGCTTCAGCTAAATATTGTGCCTTACCAGCTTCTGTATTTGGAAGGTAAAACTGCTTGTCAGTTTTCATGAACTCCATAAAGGCTTTTAAATCGCCTTTGAAGCCCACTTTCTCCTTGATTGCTCGCATTTCGTCATGAATACGCGCCACTTCAGATAAACCGATTTCGTGAATTTCTTCAGCGCTTAATGCTGTGGTTGTCGTACGTGCTAGGGCGTTATTATAAAATTTTTCGCCGTTAGGAAATTTCCATGCTCCATCACGTTTGTCTGCTTTTTTCTCAAGTTTATGTAGGTAGCCAATCAACTTGTTATAAGCAGGTTTTACTGCTGTTGTTAGCGCGTCAGTTGCTTCTTTTACCAGCACTGACTTCTCGTCTTCACTGATTTCAAGTGTTGCTACTTTGCGTTTGAAGTCAGCCAGTAACGTTGAGTCGTCACCCGCAGCAAATGGCGCACCTTTAATGATATTTTCACTTGATTCAATGACGTGAGGGAAAACGAATTTCGGTGCAATAATACCTTTGTCCGCACGCGCTTTTAAGTCAACGATGAGCTGATCAAATACAGCCGGTACACCGTTTAAACGTGAGATATAGGCTTTGGCATCTTTCACATCGGTAATTTGATGCTGGTTGATTAAAAATGCAGGCACCATTGAGTGTGTACCATACATCTGATTTACCGGATATGAGTGATAACGCCATTTAAAATCAGCAATGGTGTTTTCAAGACCTTGCTTGAATAAGTCGTAGCTCACTTGCGTATTGGCATCTAGCTTACTGCGATCAATTGCATTAAGCGCAGCTAAGTCTTGTTTCGTCAGTTCAAGATCTTCAAGTTGGCGCGCTTCGCTGCCGTCATCCCACTTGTCGTAGTCTTGTTTGATACCCATATAAGTTTGGTAAACTGGGCTACGCATTACGCCACGGGTAAACGACGCTTCAAAAAGTGCGTTCGCCTTTTCTACTTCACTTTTTACGACTTGTTGTTCAGCTTTTGGAGTAGGTGCTGGAGAGTGTGTGGTTTGTTGACAGCCAGCAAAAAGCGCGACGCTTACCGCTGCTGCTAAAATGGTTAATTTACGCATTTTATACCCTTTTATTATATGTTGCCGAATGGCGGTTTTCATGCGGGTTGCAGTGAATATCACCCGCATAATTTCTATATCTTATTAAACAAATAACTCTAGCAGATCGTTGAGGTATCGGTGGCCTTTATTTGTAACTAGCCATGAATCGTTGGTTTCCTCAATCAAACCCTTATCTACGGCCTCAGCAATTTGCGTTGCAATAGCGCTAAGTTCAAGACCAGTGTAGTCAATAAACTGTTGTTTTGATGCGGCAGTTTTTAAACGGAACACATTCATAAAAAACTCAAATGGTCTGTCATCGCTTGCAACATGCCACTGCTCATACAAATAGGGTTTACTCAGATCCATATAGCCGCGAGGGTGCTTTACCTTTACGGTTCTTAAGATCTGTTGCTGCTCAGGCAAAGTGATTTTGCCATGCGCACCACAGCCGATCCCGAGATAATCGCCAAATTGCCAATAATTCAAGTTATGTCGACATTGAAACCCCGCTTTGGCATAGCCTGAGATCTCATATTGCTGGTAGCCGTGCTCTGCAAGTAATGCCTGACCTTGTTCTTGGATGTCCCACAGTGTTTCATCCTCAGGTAAAACCGGGGGCTTAGAGGCAAACTGCGTATTTGGCTCAATGGTTAATTGATACCAAGAAAGGTGTGGCGGTGCCATCGCAATGGCTTTTTCTAAATCACTTAAGGCGTCGCTAACAGATTGATTGGGAAGGCCATGCATCAAATCAAGATTAAAGCTATTTAACCCTGCTTGATGGGCTTCTTGTGCGGCATTGAGCGCTTCTTGCTCGCCATGAATACGACCAAGTTGAGTAAGCTTTTCCTGTTGTAAGCTTTGCACTCCTATCGAAATACGATTGATGCCAGCCGCGACATAATGCTTAAAACGATCTGTCTCAACTGTGCCTGGATTTGCTTCTAAAGTGACTTCAATGTCATCCTCAAAACCAATTAGCGCCTCAATTTCACTGAGTAAATAGCGGTACGCTTCACCGGAAAACAGGCTAGGGGTGCCACCGCCAATAAAAATACTACTGAGTTTACGGCCTTGAACATAGTGAAGATCGGCTTTGATATCGTGGAGCAAATGTTGAATATATTCCGTTTCAGGAATATCGCCCTTTTTACCATGGCTGTTGAAATCACAGTAAGGGCACTTTTGCACGCACCAAGGTACGTGCACATAAAGACTTAATGGAGGTAGTTTCACGCGAGGCCTTGAAAGTGACTGACGAGTTGTTTAAGTGCCTGTCCTCTATGGCTGATTGCGTTTTTTTCTTCCTTGGTTAGCTCTGCTGATGTGCAGTCTAAACCTTGTACCTTAAAGATTGGGTCGTAACCAAACCCTTCTCGGCCTTGTTGTGTTGTGGTGATTTCACCTTCCCAACTCGCCTGACAAATAATCGGCGTTGGGTCGTCAGCGTGGCGCATATAAACTAAAACACACCAAAAACGGGCGCTGCGCTCAGTTTGTTCACCAAGCGCTGCGAGTAAGTGATCAATATTTTTTTGGTCGTCGGCGTTTGCGCCAGCATAACGCGCTGAATATACTCCAGGTGCGCCGTTTAATGCGTCTACCTCAAGGCCTGAGTCATCGGCAATGGCAGGCAAGCCAGAAATCTTAGCAGCATGACGAGCCTTGATAATGGCGTTTTCCACAAAGGTCGTGCCGGTTTCTGCAACCTCTGGCACCTTGAAATCACTTTGCGGTAATACCTCAATGTCATACTGATTTAGCATCGCGCTAAGCTCTTTGACTTTACCTTGGTTGCCCGTGGCAAGTACCACTTTATTTGACATATGTTTCTCTACTCTACATAAAACTTTTGTGAGAACGTGAGTTTGCGGCTTTGCTTACCTTCACTGATCTCAATGTCGAAACGAAAAATATCTTCATCGTCGTAATCTAATTGGGCAAGATAGTATATTGCCTCACCTTCCACGACTTCTTTAAACTCTAGCTGCACGGTTTTACCAAGTAAGTTTTTGGCGCTACCTGCAACGCGTGCCTTAACTGCGGGTTTTCCTGGCTTGTCGGCCAAGACCGAGATATTCACAATCGCTTTGTTACCGCTACGAATTAAGCCATACGCTTTTGCAATTGTGGGCTGAACAAAGGTAGACGGGAAGGCGATATAATGCACTTCCCAAGGACCTAAGTCTTTAAATTGGCCGCCTTGTTCATCTTGAGCGAATGCGATTGGTGCAAGCAGCATCATTAACGCAATAATAAATGATTTCATTTGGATGCTCCTATCTCAGTAAATCCATCATTAGGATCTGCAAAAATTGCATGCCGATAATTAGGACTAAAATAGATAAGTCCAGTCCACCTAGCGGTGGGATAACCTTACGAATAGGTCTTAGCATCGGCTCTGTTAATTGCTCGAACACGGCGGCAACTGGATTGTAGCCTTGCGCTACCCAACTTAAGATGGCGCGAATAATAAGGATCCAGAACACCAAACTAAATGCTTCTTTTACTACCGTAATAGCGCCACCAATCAGCGCGCCTAAAGCGTCAAAGTAACCACCGAATAACGCCATCAGCGTCGCCATTTTGGCAAAACCAATAATGAATGCCAGCACCAAAGAGGCAAGATCTAAACCGCCCACACCCGGAATGATTTTTCTCAGTGGGTTCACGGCAAAAGAGGTTGCTTTAACAACCGCTTGGCTTAGCGGGTTATAAAAGTCCGCTTTGACAAGCTGCAACCAGAATCGTAGTAATACGACCATTAAAAATAGATCAAATACGATCCCGACTAAAAATTGCATGGCATTCATTGGTCACCTTTAGATTTCTTTTTCCATTGCTTCAGCGCGCGCGATACATGCATCCATCGCGTCCGCTACGGTTTTTGGTAATTGCTGTGCTTTTAAATGCTCAACGGCTGCGTGGGTTGTGCCACCTTTAGAGGTGACGTTAGCGCGTAGCTGAGCAATGCTAATATCTGGTTGCGATAATGCCATTTCAGCCGCGCCTAGTGCAGTTTGCTGCACAAGCTTTCTGGCTTCCTCAGGACTAAAACCTAGGGCTTTAGCTTTTTCTTCAATGGCTTCCATAAATAAGAAGAAATACGCTGGAGACGAACCCGTTACCGCAATAACGTCGTTGATTTTCGACTCTTCATCAAGCCACAGGGCAATACCTGTGGATGAAAATACTTGCTCAACATAGTCTTTTTCTTCATCGCTGATGTCGACGCCATACAGGCCTGACACACCGCGTCCGAGCAGTGATGGCGTGTTAGGCATACAGCGCACCATTTTTACAGGTTGGCCGAGCATTTCTCTCAGTCGTGCAACGGTAATTCCAGCGGCGACAGAGATAAACAGTTTATTGCTAATATCAATATCTGCATCTTGAAAGGTCTGACACAGCTCGGCCATCATCTGTGGTTTTACAGACAAGACAATGACGTCAGCCGCGGCGACTGCTTCTAGATTATCTTGTGTTGTTCTTACCGATAATTGCTCTGCGACTTTGGCAAGTTTCTCTGCATTGCGGTTGGTGGCAATAATAGACTGCGCGTCAAAGCCACTTTTGATCATACCACCGATAATGGCATAGCTCATATTTCCCGTTCCAATAAATGCAATTGTCTTGTTTGACATTGTGTTATTCACCTCACTGTCGTTTGCCAAAAATATCAGTACCAATGCGAACCATAGTGGAGCCTGCTGCAATCGCAGTGTCTAAATCGCCACTCATTCCCATCGATAAGGTATCTAGCTGTTGATATTGGTCCTTTAGTCTATCAAAGCAAGCGCGCATTTGCTGGAAATATTGTAATTGCTTTTGTTTATCATCGGTTTGCTCTGTAATAGTCATCAAGCCACGAAGCTCCAATTGACGACAGTCATTAATAAACTGCGCCAGCGTATCAATCTCATCGGGATGACAACCTGATTTGTTGTCATCACCGCTAATATTGACCTGCAACAGCACCTTGAGTGGCTTTAAGTTTGTTGGTCTTTGTTCATTTAGCCTGCGTGCGATTTTCTCTCTATCCACGCTTTGTACCCAATGGAAGTTTTCGGCGACTAATCTTGATTTATTGGACTGGATTGGACCAATAAAGTGCCATTCAAGCGCTTTGTTTTGTTTAAAATAGGTAACTTTATCAATCGCTTCTTGTACGTAAGATTCACCGAATTGGGTTTGACCTGCCGCAATCGCAGCCTCAATATCGGCGATAGGTTTGGTTTTAGAAACCGCGAGTAATTGTACTGTTTCGCTGAATTGACAGTTTTGCTTGGCTTTTTCTATCCTGCCGTAGGCGTTATCTAAGCGTTCTGCTATTGTAACCATATAGTACTAGTGCTCATTGTGGAGTTATAAATGGATATTACAGAATTATTGGCTTTTAGTGTTCAACACAAAGCATCTGACTTACACCTTTCTTCAGGTGTTTCCCCTATGATCCGTGTTGACGGGGACGTACGTCGGGTGAATATCCCGCCGTTAGAAGCAAAAGACGTCAGCAGCCTCATCTACGATATTATGAATGATAATCAACGTCGTGACTATGAGCAAAACCTTGAGGTAGATTTCTCGTTCGAAGTGCCAAATCTGGCGCGTTTTCGTGTTAACGCCTTTAATTCAAATCGTGGTCCAGCAGCGGTGTTCCGTACCATTCCAAATCAAGTGCTGAGCTTAGATGATTTGGGGGCACCAGACATTTTTACCAAGATTTCCGACAACCCACGTGGCTTAGTATTGGTAACTGGCCCGACAGGCTCTGGTAAATCAACCACGCTGGCTGCCATGGTAGATTATATTAATAACAACAAACATCACCATATTTTAACCATCGAAGACCCGATTGAATTTGTTCACGACAACAAGCAAAGCCTTATTAACCAACGTGAAGTACACAGAGACACGCACAGCTTTAACGCGGCGCTGAGAAGTGCACTCCGTGAAGACCCAGACGTTATTTTGGTCGGTGAATTACGCGATCTTGAGACCATTCGTTTAGCGCTAACTGCCGCGGAAACAGGTCACTTAGTATTTGGTACTTTGCATACTACCTCAGCACCTAAAACCATCGACCGTATTGTGGACGTGTTCCCAGGTGAAGAAAAAGACATGGTGCGTTCTATGCTGTCAGAGTCGTTACAAGCGGTGATTTCACAAACGTTGGTGAAAAAAGTTGGCGGCGGGCGCATAGCAGCGCATGAAATCATGCTTGGGATCCCAGCTATTCGTAACCTTATTCGTGAAGACAAGATTGCACAGATGTATTCGGCAATTCAAACCGGTGCAATGCACGGTATGCAAACCATGGATCAATGCCTTACAAATTTATTAAACCGTGGTTTGATCACACAGCAAGATGCGCGTGCAAAAGCGCACGATAAAAATCAGTTTAATAGCGGCTATTAGGTAGTGGTGTAGCGATGAATATAGAACCGTTTTTGCAAACGATGACCAATCAGCAAGCATCCGACTTATTCGTTTCGGCGGGGCTTGCGGTGAGCGCCAAAATTGATGGCGAACTTAGAGCGTTAAGTGAAGAAAGCTTAAATGCCGAGCAGTCACTGAATCTTGTTACCTCGATTATGAGCGACAAGCAAAAGCAAGAATTCTTTAACACTAAAGAGTGTAACTTTGCGATTGCCAATGATATCGGGCGTTTTCGTGTTTCAGCATTTTGGCAACGGGATTGTGCGGGCATGGTTATTCGCCGTATCGTTACCGCGATTCCCGATGTCAACGAGCTAGGTTTGCCGTCGGTACTGACCGATGTGATCATGTCCAAACGTGGCTTGGTGTTATTTGTAGGTGGTACGGGCACGGGGAAGTCAACCTCGCTTGCGGCACTGCTCGGTTATCGTAATCGTAACCAACGTGGCCACATTTTGACCATTGAAGATCCTATTGAGTTTGTGCATCAACACCAAAAAAGCATCATTACTCAGCGTGAAGTGGGCATTGATACTGACAGTTTTGAATCTGCCTTAAAAAGTTCATTACGCCAAGCGCCAGATGTTATTTTAATTGGTGAAATTCGCTCGCAAGAAACCATGGAGTATGCACTGAGCTTTGCTGAAACGGGGCATTTATGCGTTGCAACCTTACACGCCAATAATGCTAACCAAGCCATCGACCGTATCATGCACTTAGTCCCCAAAGAAAAGCACGATAAACTGAAGTACGATTTGGCGCTGAACTTGCGCGCTATTGTGGCGCAACAACTAGTGCCTTCTTCAAAAGGCGAAGGTCGAGAGGCGGCCATTGAAGTGTTACTGAACTCCCCACTCGTTGCCGAGCTTATTAAAAAAGGCGATATTGGCTCGATTAAAGAGGCAATGGCAAAATCGAAAGACATGGGCATGCAAACCTTTGATCAAGCGTTGTTTGAGCTTTATAAGCAGCAGCGGATCAACTATGCCGACGCACTACATCATGCTGACTCGCCAAACGATCTGCGCTTGATGATCAAGCTGCAAAATAATGAACAAAAAGGTGCGGGCTTCCTACAAGGGGTTACGGTAGATGGGTTGGATTCGAAGAACTAAACGCAGCTACCTATTCGCTTTTGTGCTGAGCTTTGCTGGAGTACTTAATGCCAGCGAAGCACTTAATGTTTTTATTAGAGATGATGTCCTCGCTGATTATCAACGTTTTGTTGGTGAACGTGACGTCACAAAAATTACCGATTTTAGTGGCCAGTATTTACGCCGTGATGTTGTCGATATGGTGATAGCACAGCAAGCCTTGCAAAAAGGTGGCTTCGACAAAGCATTTATTTTTACGCCAGGCTTTGTCAGTTTTCGTGAATCCAATTTGCTTGAAAAAGGGGAACAACTACTTCACTTTGATAGTTATTGGAAAGCAGACCTTGAAAATAAAGGTCGGCTGCTTTTTATCAGTGAGCCGGTTATTCAAAAAGGTCAGTATTTTGCTGGTATTTATCACGGGATAGATAATCAAAAAGTAAAGCAGCTACAAGCGGAGCAAGGGCTCACCCAGCTAACTTCGGTATCGAACCCTAAGTGGCAGACCGATTGGCAGACCTTGGAGTCACTTCCGCTTAAACAGCTTCATGCTGAACCAGATTGGATGTCACAAGCGCGTATGGTGAGCAAAGGTTGGGTCGACTTCATGTTGATGCCGCTTATGCCGAAGCTAGATAATCGCTTTGTTTTGGAAGATGTTGAGCTCATTGCTAATGAGCATCTAGTCGTGCTGTTAAACGACAGCAGACATTTTGCGGTGTCTCGGCTTCACCCTGAAGGTGAACGAGCGTTTGCTGCATTACAAAAAGGCCTTGCAATACTACGTGAGCAAGGCCGGATCACTAGCGCGTATCAGCAAGCAGGGTTAATACCTGATTTGAATAAGTACCAAGTCGTAAACCCTGCACAGGAGCTTCGCTAGTCATTTATACGCCTACTCGCGGCTAGAGTTGCTTTGCTAGCTGTACAAAAACGGCGATTTCACCATAGTGTTTAGAGGAATAAGAGTTGCCTTACTGCTGGTGATTGAAAGCGTTGAGAGTCCGTTAAATATGATGGACTTTTACAGTTAGCCGTACCTTTAATATCAGTACTGAATTTTTGATATTAAAGGTCGGCGCTAGATTGATATTTTTAGTGTGTTATCGCTACACCGACTACGCCGTGTATAAATATCAATTCACTTGGTGGAAAATAAAGCTCAACAGGCCCAAGAGTTAGTCAGGCTATTCCCACATTGCTTCAAAGTAGCTTTCGAGAATAATACAAGCGGACATGCCGTCTACCTTACCTTTTGCGAGGTTCTTATAGCCACCTTGTTCAAATAAGCGTGCTCTGGCGTCAGCTGTCGTCAAGCGCTCATCTTGTGTTTCTACCGGCAACCGGAAGTGGTTATGCAGGCGGTTGGCAAACTTTTTTGCCCTGAATGTTAAATCTTGATTGGTACCATCCATATTCAGCGGTAGACCGACCACTAATAAATCAGGTTGCCATTCGTTAATAAATACGGCGATGTCATCCCAATTTGGAATACCATCATTTGCCTTTACAGCACCTAAACTTGATGCGGTTGCAGTGATTTCTTGGCCGATAGCCAAGCCGATACTTTTAGTGCCAAAGTCAAACCCGATGACGCTACGTTTACCTTTAGGCACTTTCTCTTTTTTGTTTTCCATGAATACTTCGTTTATTAACCTAAGCTCAAAATGACAGGCTAGTTACGCATGACCCGCTTGCGAGCTTAATTGTGCAACGTCGATACCAAGCATTTGTACTGCTTTTTCCCAACGCTTTTCGGGTGGCGTATTAAATATGATTTCGGGGTCTGCCTCGACGACTAACCAAGTGTTTTCTTTCAGTTCTTTCTCTAGTTGACCACTTACCCATCCAGCATAGCCCAAGGTGATGATAAAACCTTCGGGAGAGTGTGATGACGTTAAAGAGGCTAAAACATCTTTTGATGTGGTGATCATAATTTCGGAGCTAAGCTCTTGGCTTGAGGCGTAACCAAACTTTGGCGTATGTAGTACAAAACCTCTGTCGGTGTGAACAGGCCCACCGGCGTAGATATTTACCTTAGCCGCTTGGCTAGATTTGTCGTTATCGATATCAATTTGATCAAGCAATTCGCCCACGGTGATATCGATAGGGTGGTTTACCACCAACCCCATCGCACCATCTTCGCTGTGTTCACAAAGATAGGTTACCGTATGATTGAAAAAAGGGTCGTCCATGCTGGGCATTGCCACTAAAAAGTGATTAGCGAGTGATTTCATAACCAGACCCCCTTAATGGTTAGTTTTTAGTATGGTCGAGTTTTCGCTCGATCGCATCATAAAACTTATCCATAATTGAAATGTCATATGCCGCTTCAATTTCTTTCACGCAAGTTGGTGCGGTGACATTGATTTCGGTAAGCTTATCGCCAATGATGTCTAAGCCAACGAATATCAGGCCCTTTGCCTTTAACGTTGGGGCAATGGCTTCGGCAATTTTCCGGTCCGATTCGCTAATAGGTCTTGCTTCACCACGGCCACCTGCCGCGAGATTACCACGAGTTTCACCGCCCTGTGGAATGCGAGCCAAGCAGTATGGCATCACTTCACCATCTACCACTAACACGCGCTTATCACCGTCTTTAATGGCTGGGATATAGTTTTGCGCCATCGCATAGCGAGAACCATGTTCGGTAAGCGTTTCGCAGATCACGCCAATATTTGCATCATCTTGTTTCACTCTAAAAATAGACGCGCCGCCCATCCCATCTAAAGGCTTGAGAATGATATCGCCATGTTTAGCTAAAAACTCGCGAATTTGTGATTGATTACGCGTAACTAAAGTATCTGGAGTATGTTCACTAAACCACGCAGTAAAGAGCTTTTCATTGGCGTCGCGGAGGCTTTGTGGTTTATTTACTACAAGCGATCCCGCAAGTTCAGCGCGCTCAAGAATATAAGTGGCGTAAATATATTCAGTGTCAAAAGGCGGATCTTTACGCATTAAAATAACGTCAAGGTCGCCTAAGTCGATTTCTTGTTTCTCAGCTAGTTCATACCAATGGGAAGTATCGTCAAATACCTGCGCTTTTGCTGCGGTCGCTTTGGCAACGCCTTGGTACAAGAAAAGATCATTCATTTCCATGTAATACAATTCATAGCCGCGCTGCTGTGCCGCCAGCATCATGGCAAACCCGGTGTCTTTTTTAATGTTAAAGCCACTGATAGGATCGGAAATGATCCCTAATTTAATTGTCATAGACGCTCCCATTGCGCTTGCTGAGTTTACCCATGATATGGGGGTTGCTCTGTGTATTTAAAGTGCTAAATCGCCAAATTGCAGCTGTAGTGCGCTCAGTACCGTTAGCGCTGCGGTTTCTGTACGTAGTACACGTGGGCCTAAACGGACATCCACAAACCGCTGTTGAGCGGTGGCGTCTAGCTCTTCATCGGTAAAGCCGCCTTCAGGCCCCACTAAAAAGCGGATCCCAGACTGGGTATATGGCAGTGTTTTTATTGAATGTTCGGCGCGAGGATGTAGTGTGATTTTTAACTCGTCGCTTTGCTGTGCAAGCCACTCAGACAACTCCATCGGCGGGTGAATAACAGTGATGGTATTACGTCCAGATTGCTCGGCCGCGGCAATTGCTATCTTTTGCCATTGCTGGTGTTTTTTTGCTAGACGCTCACCACTTAATTTAACGCCGCAGCGTGTGGTAAACAAAGGGGTGATTTCGCTCACGCCCAGCTCTACCGACTTTTGAATTGTGAAGTCCATTTTATCACCGCGAGAAATCCCTTGCCCAAGATGTATGGCTAGTGGAGATTCTACATTTTTGTCTTCAAATGATTCAGGTACAGCAACAACTTTCTTTTTCCCAACTTCACTTAATTGACATAGGTACTCGCCGCCTTGTCCGTTGAACAGGCTGACTTTATCTTTGGTTGTCATTCTAAGCACTCGGCCTATATGTCCTGCGGCGTCATCATCCAAAGTAACTGGCACACCAATGGCCAAAGGCGAGTCTTGATAAATATGTGGAATACGCATAATTCGATTATTCAGTTGCTGTTTTGTGGCAATGGTAAGCGCTCGCGCACGGTTAGTCTACATCATCCTGCCACTTTAGCTTTACCGCAAAGTAACCCTGTGAGCTTGGCAAGCATCGAGTCAGGGTCGGGGAGGCCAGCGGTATCCGGATGACAAGATAAGTGATTGATTAATGCTTGTGAGTGCAGTTTAGTGATCTGAAAACCTTGTGGGGATTGTTCGATTAAAAACCGGTGAGGGTGAAGAGAATCAAAAATAAAGCGCTGCTCTTCGGTGGCTAAATGATAGTCCAGAGAATAGAGCAACACGGCATGAATGTTATGGTGACGATGCAAATAGCTGGCAAGTTCAGAAACGCTAATTTCATTGTCAAAGTCACAATAACAGTAGTCTTTTATTTGCTCTTTAAACATCATCTTGAGCATTTGTTTGGTGTTGTCACCTGCGATAATAATATTACTGGCTTGGCTAGAGCGCACGTTTTGCAAATGCTCGACGAGTTCTTGGCTAAAATCCCAATTGCTATCTACCAGTAAAAATCCATCACTTAAAGCATTCATGCAGTATTGCGTTACACCGAAAACAAGTTAATAAGTAAATAGCCTATGGAACAGAAAACCGCAAACTCCAGACATGCGATGCCAACGTTATCTTGGTGGTCTACTTCTAACCCAATATTGACCTTAGGTAAGGATAAATGCAGTAATACGTAGCTACCAATGTAAAGAAAAAGCCACATTACACCGCAATGCATGACAACCGAAAACAAGTTTTCTACCACTTTTGCTCCATGGTAGGGAGCGCTGTGTAGTCCCGCATACATGGCTAAAGAGAGGCCGATGGATTTGCCCGCATAACGAATACCAATCGAAGTGTTTCTGAGATTAAAATTTTGTTGTAAAGAAGCACCTTGGTTAAACCTGGCAAAGCGACTTTCTCTGATTTTACTATCTAGTGTATAAAGCAGCTGTAATAGCATAAAGCCAAGGGCTACGACTAATAGATCGCTCCAGCCTTTCGGGTGCACCCAATGATATAAACCAAGCACCAAAATGGTGTTACCAAGTAACATGCCGGAGTCCACCATCGCGGCGCAGATATTTTGCTTTAAAATCGCTTCTTCTTCGTCAAACTGATACAAAATCCATTTGCGATGGATCCATTGGCCAAAGTATACAAAGGCAATGATCAACCCAATATGTAAGGCCACTTGCAGAGGGTGTGCCTGCGCTCTCACCACACCTAAATCATTGAATAAGTATGCAACACAAACACACAGCATCGTCACTTGACTGGCATAGCTGATCCCAAGTGCAAAGTTGTCACGTTGTGCGAGCTCGTCATCTAGGAGATTGTTGGCGCTACGCTGGATCATTAAGCGCAGCAAAATAGTTAAACCGCAGACAATGACAAAGCAAATCAAAATCGCTAAAAAGTTGATATTGTTTAAAGACAAATAACTCATACTCGGTGTAAGGTTGTGTTTTAGATAGAGTTACTATAACACTGCTCACAAAGAGAGCCAGCCTACCGTGGAGTTTTTTATGTCGGAATTGTTTGTTCAAGCAGCGCTGAATACGCTTGCTCAAGAGCGTTACCAAATGATTTATGGTGATGCGCCGATGGAGCCCAAACTGGCACGGTTACTGGCGTTGAGTGATTTTGCCGAGCGTACGCTTGCACGATTTCCTGAGTGGGGAGCTTGGTTGCTCGATGATGCGCAGATGCAAATGCGCGACTGTCCTGATGTGTTTGACTTCTCCGCGCCATTGGTTGAAGAGAAACAAGCTTGGCAGCAGCTGCGTCACTATCGCTTAAAGTATTGGCTTAAAGTGATGTGGCTGGATTTGGTTGCAGGCAATGAGATTGATGACAGCATCAGCTATGTTTCGCAGTTGTCCGATACTTTGATTTCAAATGCTTATCAATGGGCGTACTTAAGCGTAGAAGCGCAATCAGGCTCACCAAAAGATGTGGCTGGTAACTCGATACCCATGACGGTATTAGGCATGGGGAAGCTTGGCGGTAAGGAGCTGAATTTTTCCTCTGATATCGATTTGATCTTTGCCTATCCAAGAAGTGTCGACACATCCGGTGGCCGGCGTAGCATTGAGGCGCAAGTATTTTACACTCGAGTGGCACAAAAACTTATTTCAACGCTTAATCAAGTTACCATTGATGGCCAAGTATTCAGAGTTGATATGCGTTTAAGACCATTTGGGGATAGTGGTCCTTTGGTAATGAGCTATGCCGCGATGGAAGATTATTATCAAGATCAAGGTCGAGAATGGGAGCGCTATGCGATGTTAAAGGCGCGGCCAATTGGTGAACCGTCGCTGTATTGGCAAGAGTTTTACGACTTAATCCGGCCGTTCGTCTATCGCCGTTATATCGACTTTTCTGTGATAGATTCACTGCGAAAGATGAAAAACATGATTGCCCAAGAGGTGAGACGCAAAGGCTTAACGAATAACATAAAGCTGGGCGCTGGTGGCATTCGAGAAGTAGAGTTTATTGTGCAGGCTTTGCAACTGATACGCGGCGGTCGCGAAACGCCATTACAAACCCCTTCATTGTTACAGGCGTTAGAAGAGCTTGAAACGCTTGAGATTGTCCCTATTGAGGTCAAAAACCGTCTGCATGAGAACTATTTAGTGCTGCGTAAAGTTGAGCAATATCTACAAGCATTTGACGACAAACAAACGCAAACTTTACCCGACAACAACTTAGACTGTCTTCGCCTGAGCCACTTATTGCAATGTAACGATTACGCTGAAGTCGAGCAAATGCTAAAGGTTGTGACGCAGCATATCCGGGCTGAGTTTAGTCAAGTCATTGGTGAACCGCCTGAAGAAGAGTTAGATGAAGACGACAGCGCGGTTTATGCATGGCAAACGGGAGAAATCGCTCAGCTAGGTCAGTGCCGAGCTGCGCCATGCTTTGAGACTTGGCAAACTGACTTGATGGAGTTTAAACAAGGACTAAGTAAAAAGCAGGCGGGCACTCGTGGTCGCGATATTCTTGATAAGTTAATGCCTGCTTTGCTGCGAGAGCTCAGTAAACAAAACATGGAGCCGGCACTTGCTCGCGTGCTCAGTGTGATCAATAAAGTGGCTTCTCGTACAGCATATTTGGAATTACTGTATGAAAATCACGGTGCGTTGACTCAACTTATCAAGCTTTGTTGTCATAGCGCGTGGATTGCTGAGCATATTGCGAAGTATCCGATCCTCCTTGATGAGCTTATCGACCCACAAACTCTCTATAAACCTTTGCCATTAACGGCCTATAAAAATGAGATCCAACAAGCATTTTTGCGTATAGATGAGCAAGATGTTGAGCTACAGATGGAAGCACTGCGACAATTTAAACAAACGCATCAGCTAAAAGTCGCGGCTGCAGACGCCACTGGCGTGTTGGATATTATGAAGGTGAGCGATCATCTAACTGCGCTTGCTGAGGCGATTATCGCAAAAGCCGTCGATATTGCTTGGGGGCACATGGTCGCGCGTTTTGGCGCGCCTGAAGGTGCAACAATAGAAGAAAAAGGCTTTGCTGTAATAGCGTATGGCAAGGCGGGGGGATATGAGCTCGGTTACAACTCAGATCTTGACTTAGTGTTTGTGCATAATCGTGACGGCGAAAGTCAAACTCAAGGTGATAAGCCTATCTCTTCAAGACAGTTTTATATGAAGCTGGCACAGCGTTTAATGCATTTGTTCAATACCAAAACGCTCTCTGGCATGCTTTACGAATTAGATACTCGACTTCGCCCTGAAGGAAACTCGGGCTTACTCGCTATCAATCTAGAAAGTTTTTACCAATACCAGTTAGAGCAAGCTTGGACGTGGGAGCATCAGGCGCTAGTGAGAGCTCGTATGGTGTTGGGTGAGCCGAAAATGGCCGCACGATTTGATGAAATACGCCATGCAATACTAATGCAGCAGCGAGACGTGCCTAAATTAGCGGAAGATGTTCGCAATATGCGTGAAAAAATGCGAGCCCACCTTAACCAAGATAGTGACAGTCACTTTGACTTAAAGCAGGGAATTGGCGGCATGACGGATATTGAATTTATCAGTCAGTACATTGTGTTGCGATATAGCAGTCAGTATCCAGCACTTTGTACTTATCCAGATAATATACGTATTTTAGAGCAAGCGGGTGAAGTTGGAGTGATTGATGGGGATGAAATGAAGCACTTAATCTCTGCATATTGTTTGTTTAGAGATCAATACCATTTTAATAGCTTAAACCAATTAGGTAGGGTTGTTGGGCGTGAAGCATTTGATCAACACGCACAACAAGTCACTCAAGTTTGGCAGCGGGTACTTGCTTAACCCGCTAGCTTACGGCAGTTTTCACGTACGTAAACGGGAGGGTTTTCGGTGATAACCGCAGCACGCTCTCGCGGACAGAAAAATGTATAGACTTGAAACTCAAAGTCGTCATTTATCGCCGTTCCAACCTGATAGAGTGCAGAAACAAAGTCGGTATCAAGACGGAAGTTGTATTTAACCACATAATCACGCTCTAGATACCAAAACAGTTCCACACCTTCTTCTTTGGCTTGCTTGGTAAGCACATCTTTTAAGGTATCGCCAGTATCAAAGCGTCTTGGTTGTTTTTCACCTGTCCATTTAGGGTTAGATGGCTTAACAGCAAGCGCTCTTTGCGCGAGTGCGTCATCAAGCGGATAGGTGGGCTTGCCAAGCGTGATAACGTACTTTTCACGATCAGTATCACGATTGCTCATGCTATTTCTAAAGCTTTCGTAAAATTGCGACAGGCCTTGCGCTGCAACATTGGTGGTTTCCCTAAAGTTCATGTCTTTAGAGGCACCAAAAAGAAAATAGTAGGCAGCCCAAATGAGTAACACACCTAGTGATAGGTGTTTAGTCCAAAACCAGATTGACGATAATTTATTTTTTTTCTTCTTAGCCATTTCAAACTACTCCAAGACTCTAGGCCCTAATAAAACGAAGGTGCCTTTTCATCAGGTCGCGTTTTAAAGCGACGATGCACCCACATATATTGATCCGGCGCACAATTGATTGCTTGCTCCATTCTCTCGTTGACGCGAGTAACATCTGCAAGATCATTGCCACTTGGGAATGATTCTAAAATAGGTTGTATGTCTAAATGATACATCCCTTTTGCATCTCTCGTACAGTGTAAGCTTAAAGTCTCAGCCTTTTTGCTAGCAGAAAATAATAAAGTACCAGTTGTTGTTGCAGCATCAGGAACCGCAAAGAAAGGTGCGAACTCACAGCGCTTGCGGCCATAATCTTGATCAGGCAGGTAATAACAAACGCGTTTGCTCGAGAGCGTTTTCAATAACCCTTTAACGTCTCGCTTGGTGACTAAATACTCATTTGAGCGCAGTCTCCCACGGGTCATAAAAAACTCCATAAGTGGATTATTGTGTGGGCGATAAAAGCCAACACCTTGCACTTTAGTGCCTAGTACTCGGCTTGCCATCTCAAGATGCAACATATGGGGAACCAGCATAAGTACCCCTTTTTCTTGCTTTTGCACGGCTTCAATATGCTCTAGCCCTTTAATCGAGCCCACCACCTGATTGATGCGCCACTCTGGCCACCACCATGCCATCCCCGTTTCAAGTGTTGCTATGCCGGTATTTTCCATATTTTTTAGTAGCATAGCCTTATGTTCTGCTTCACTTAGGTGTGGAAAGCAAAGTTTCAAATTGACATCAGCAATATGACGGCGACGTTTCATATATTTATGGACTAGACGTCCAAGGCCTCTACCCAGTGCAAATTGAACACCTTGCGGGAGCCATGAGATTAAATACAGGGCGAAAACACCAAGCCAAGTCAGCCAAAATTTAGGTGCTAAGAATGACCATTTGAAAGGTGAGTGAGTAACCAAAGTAATATACCTAAGACTTAATTGAAGCGGCTAGTTTATCTATATTGCTGTAAAAATACAAAAAGCCAGCATAGCTGGCCTTTTCAGAGGTGATAATCGAAGTACTTAGCCTTCAATTAAACCTTGGTTGATTGCTTCAAGATCGGTACGAGACAGTGTACCTGCTGCTTGTTTTAAGCGCAGCGACGAAAGTACATAGCGATAACGAATATCAGCTAAGTTACGTTTCGCATTATACAGGTTTTGCGTGCTCACGAGTACGTCCACGATGGTACGAGTACCTACATCAAAGCCCGCTTCAGTTGCTTGTAATGCACTTTCTGCTGAAACAACCGCTTGCTCTAGCGCACGGTAAGTTGCAACGTCTGAAACCACTTGGTTATAAGACGTGATCACCGAGCGCGTCATGTTGCGCATTGCCGCTTCCATATCTTCGCTGCTAGCAACAAAGTTTGCGCGAGCTTGATCGGTCGCCGCAACGGTTTGACCACCAGTATAAATTGGTACGTCTAACGTTAAGCCTACCGAAGTTCTGTCGCTACGTGGAGCATGTTGTCTACCTGCACTGTCAGCTAAAGAATCAGAATAAGTAGCGTTTAAGTTTAGTGTTGGGTAGTGTCCAGCTTTAGCTAAATCAATTTGATCTTTTGCGATGTCTACCGCGGATTTAGCGACTTGAAGGTCTAAGTTCTTCGCTTTTGCAATCTCGATAAAATCATTGGTATTTTGCGTAGGCTTAACCGTTGAGAAGGTTTCAGTATTTAGCTTGTCTAGTTTAGCGTGATACTTACCCGTAATTGTACGTAATGTTTCACGTGCTGTTTCAACCGCATTACCTGCTATGATTTCGTCTGCAACTGCACGGTCAAATTGCGCTCTTGCTTCATGCACGTCTGTAATTGCAGTTAAACCTACTTCGTAGCGCTGTTTTGTCTGCTCTAGTTGGCGTTCAATAGCACGCTTCTCGGCTTGTACAAACTCTAGGCTATCTAACGCGCTTAGCACATTAAAGTAACCTTCAGCAATACGGACAATCAAAGTTTGCTTTTGCTGCTCATATTGAGTCGATGCTTGCATTGCACGTTTTTCAGCGATCGATAGCCCCTGCCAAGATGCCATATTAAAAATGGTTTGGTTTAGGGAGATTGAACGCTGAAAGGTGTCAGTGTCAGACTCAAACATGGTATAGCCTGTTGAGTCATTTTGCTGGCTCGATGGACCTTCAGAGTTTACGTCTGTGTAACTCATTTGAAAGCCAAGCTGAGGTAGCAATACGCCTAACGCTTGGTCTTGTGCATATTTTTGCGCATCAGCCTGCGCTTTAGCCTTTAATACGGTAGGATCGTTAGCCGTTGCAATGTCGTATACTTGCAGTAGGTCTTCCGCGTGGGACAGGCTGCTTGAAAGTGCGCACGACAACCCAACAACTAATGATAGTAGAGTTTTTTTCATTTTTCGCTCAGTCCTTAGACAATTTTTATACTGTCAGCATGTTACCCTGTTTTTGCGGCCCAATTAAAGACCAAATGCGTAAAACATCGCCAACAAGTGTAACAGAATATATTAATACCACTTGGGTATTGTAAAGTGGAAAAAGTTAAAGGTAAACGACTTCGTTTACTTATTCAGGTATGACCCTACTATAAGGGCGATTGGTTAGCTTTTAAACCGTTGCTATTAAAAAATACAGGATTATTTTATGAAACCTTTGAGTCAGTTCAACAAAGTCGACGTCAATGTTTCTTCAATAGAAACAATCTTCAATGGTTTTTTCACCATTCACAAGTACCAATTTACTCACGCCTTATTTAATGGCGGCGTATCAGAGCTGATAACTCGCGAGATATTAGAGCGTGGTCATGCGGTTGCAATATTGCCGTATGATCCTATTACAGACAGCGTGCTGCTGATTGAGCAAGTTCGCATAGGGGCGCTGGCTTCAAAAAATTCCCCTTGGCTTTTGGAGTGCATTGCAGGAATGGCAGAAGGGAGCGAAGATTACGAGTTTGTTGCAAGAAAAGAAGCAAAAGAAGAAGCTGGGCTTGAGCTGGATAAGCTCATTTATATGCGCTCTTATTTATCAAGCCCAGGTGGTACAACAGAGCGACTATATTTGTATTTAGCGCTTGCTGATTTATCTGAAGCGGGTGGGGTTTATGGACTGGCTGAAGAAGGTGAAGATATCAAAGTGCATGTGATGCCACTTGATGAAGCCCTTGCACGCCTTGATAATGAGGAAATCGATAACGCTGCCACTGTTATTAGTCTACAATGGTTGGCATTAAATAAAGCGCGGATATAGAAGCAGTTTAGGAGTCGTATTTTTGTCACAAGTGCTGAGCTCAAAGCAGTATATTCAATCTTTGCCCCGTTACATCACGCTGTGCGAACGTAATTATTTACGGGCGCTAAAATTGCTACCTGAAGAAGTGGTCGGTGAGAGTCGAGTGATTGACTTAGCCTCTGCGCGCTACTGTTTGAGCGTAGCTGGAGTCAGTAAATACACAACGGACATTCACATCGAGCAGATGGCGACAGTAAGCGCCCATCTGCCACACTTTTCGTTGTCTGTGCGCCTCTACCATGATGCTAAAGTGGCTGAAGTAATTCACCGTGATTATCATCGTCGAATAAAGCCATCTTATGGTTACCCAAATCCTGATATGCACCAAAAAGATGAAAAGTATCAAATAAATGCGTTTTTATCTGATTGGCTTATGGTGTGTTTAGAAAAAGGCCGCGTACATTTAAACTGGGATGTAAACAATGGCTTGGTTTGATCTTGAGCTGCAATTCGATAAAGCGCAAATTCGTATTGGCCATTTTACGGATTGTCATTTGTTTGCCACGCCTTGTGGGGAATACTTTGCGGTAAATACCGCCGCTAACCTTAAACGCACTCTAGCAGCGATGGCAAAAGAGCATTTTGATTGTGTGGTGTTTGGCGGTGATTTAACACAAGATCACAGTGCGGCTTCTTATCATGAGTTTGCCCGTTTAGTGAGAGAGAGTGAGTTGCAATGTACTGTGCTTTGGGTGCCGGGTAACCACGATGAGCTAGCTTTACTTGAAGAAATAAGTGCTGGGCAAATCGTCTGTCATAAGCGCATCTCAGGTCCATTTGGTCAGGTGCTACTGTTAAACTCAAAAGGTGAAACACCCGCCGGATGGTGCGCTAAGTCACATTTAGAGGCGCTCAAAAACAAGCTTAACGATAATATCAACGACAATACGATTGTTTTTGCTCACCACCATCCTCGGCCGATAGATGGCTATTTAGATAAACACATGCTCGAAAATGGTCCTGCACTGTTAAACTTGCTGGTGGACTCAGAGCAAGTCTTAGGGCTATTTCATGGTCATGTGCACAATGAATATCAACAACAATTTCGCACTTTACCTATCTATGCGACGCCTGCAACATCAATCCAATTTGAAAAGCACACAAAGGACTGGTGTCAGTCTGATTTGGGTCCCGCTTATCGTGTCATCGTATTTAGTAAAAGCGTTATAACAACAGAGGTAAAATGGCTCGGAAAGTAGTTTATATTCACGGCTTTAATAGCTCTGAGCTATCCTATAAAGCAACGGCATTTGGTGAATATATGATGGATAAACAAACGCCATACCTTGTCCCAAGACTACATTATGACCCGAGAGTCGCATTGGCACAGTTGGATAGCGTCATTGATTCTGATACTGTGTTATTAGGTAGCTCGTTAGGCGGCTATTACGCCACCTACTTTTCGCAACACCTTGGCTGTAAAGCAGTGGTGATAAACCCTGCAGTTAGGCCTTTTTCATTATTAAATGACTACCTTGGACCACAATACAATCCTTATCAGGATTGTCATTATGAGCTGCAGCATGAGCATATTGATGCGTTAAAATCCATGTATGTCGAGCAGCTTAGTAATCCAGAAAACTTGCTATTATTGCAACAAACGGGCGACGAGGTGCTGCCTTTTGAAGAGGCGGTGCGTTATTATAGCCATTGTCGTCAAATTATTGAGTTTGGTGGGGATCATAGCTTTGTTGAATTTCCACGCTATTTTGACATCATCACCAAATTTTTAACTATCAAAAATTAGAATTTATGCACAAAGCTCTGCTCAAAACTGTACGTTGTGCATATACTAGCGGATAAAAAGATAACTAGAACTAGCCTATGAGTCAGCAAAACTATAATGCCGAAGCTATTGAGGTACTCAATGGCTTAGAGCCAGTTAAGCGCCGTCCTGGCATGTATACCGATACCACCAGACCTAATCATTTAGGTCAAGAGGTTATCGATAACAGTGTCGATGAAGCCTTAGCCGGACATGCCACCAAGATTGACGTGATCTTGCACGAAGACAACTCCTTTGAAGTCATCGACGACGGTCGAGGAATGCCCGTGGATATTCACCCAGAAGAGGGCGTGCCTGGGGTTGAATTGATCTTGACCAAGCTTCATGCCGGGGGCAAGTTTTCCAATAAAAACTACCAGTTCTCCGGTGGTCTTCATGGGGTGGGTATATCGGTTGTTAATGCGTTGTCTACTCGGGTCGAAATTACCGTTAAACGCGATGCGCAAATCTATGAAATGGCATTTGAAAACGGCGATAAAGTCGAAGACTTAAGAGTGACCGGCAGCGTTGGTAAGCGTAATACCGGCACCTCAGTACACTTTTGGCCCGACGCGAGTTATTTTGACTCAGCTAACTTCTCAATTACTAAGTTAAACCACTTGCTCAAAGCCAAGGCTGTATTGTGTCCTGGGCTTAGAATTCGCTTTGTAAATAAACAGACGAAAGAAACGCAAGAATGGCACTATGAGGCAGGTCTTGAGGATTACCTAAAAGACAGCGCTGAAGGCTATGAAGTGCTGCCGAAATCTCCATTTACAGGCAGTTTCAGTGGCTCAACCGAAGGGGTTGATTGGGCGCTTCATTGGTTGCCTGAGGGCGGCGAATCTATCGCTGAAAGCTACGTAAACCTTATTCCAACGGCGCAAGGTGGGACTCATGTAAATGGGTTACGCCAAGGCTTACTTGAAGCGATGCGAGAGTTTTGTGAATTCAGAAACCTGATCCCGCGTGGCGTTAAACTGACGCCTGATGATGTTTGGGACCGTTGTAGTTATGTCTTGTCGGTTAAAATGCAAGATCCACAATTTGCCGGTCAAACCAAAGAAAAGCTGTCATCACGTTCGTGCGCTACCTTTGTATCAGGCATTGTCAAAGACGCCTTTAGTTTATGGTTAAACGAACACACTGAAACGGCAGAGTTACTTGCTGAGCTGTGTATCAGCAATGCGCAAAAACGTTTGCGTGCTGCGAAAAAAGTGGTTCGTAAAAAAGTCACTTCGGGTCCTGCTTTACCGGGTAAATTAACCGATTGTTCTGGAAGTGAAACCGAACGCTCAGAAATATTTTTGGTGGAAGGGGACTCAGCAGGTGGCTCGGCAAAACAAGCACGAGACCGTGAGTTTCAAGCAATCATGCCACTGCGCGGTAAAATCCTAAATACTTGGGAAGTGGAATCTGGACAGATCTTAGCCTCGCAAGAAGTACATGATATTTCTGTTGCCTTAGGTATTGACCCAGACTCTGAAGATTTATCAGGTTTGCGCTATGGCAAAGTATGTATCCTCGCGGATGCGGATTCTGACGGGCTTCACATTGCAACTTTATTATGCGCACTCTTTGTGAAGCATTTCCCTGAGCTTGTTCGTAAGGGCCATGTTTTTGTTGCCATGCCGCCGCTATTTCGTATTGATGTTGGTAAAGAAGTTTACTACGCCCTTGATGAAGATGAGAAAAAGGGCATATTAGATCGTATTGAGGCCGAAAAGAAACGCGGTAAAGTCAACGTACAACGCTTTAAAGGATTGGGTGAAATGAACCCGTTGCAATTGCGTGAAACCACCATGGATCCAAATACTAGACGTTTAGTTCAGCTGACATTAGATGAACCTGAACAAACCCTCGAAATGATGGATATGCTGTTAGCTAAAAAACGCTCTGGCGACCGTAAAATTTGGCTTGAGCAGCACGGAGATAAGGCAGAGGTTTAACATGAAAATACATTGCAAATTGACCACGGTAGCGACAACACTGGCAGCAGTGTTATTAAGTTCACCAGCGCTGGCAAATGATATGCTTTCGCGCCTTTCAGTACCTAAAGGGTATGAGCTGAGCTATTTTGCGAAAGATGTTGAAAATGCAAGACAAATGGCGGTGGGCAAAGATGGCACTGTGTATGTTGGCTCTCGCAAAGCGGGTAAAGTTCACGCACTTATTGACAATAACCGTGATGGCGTAGCCGACAAGAAAATCTTGGTTGCAGAAGGGCTGAATATGCCCTCTGGTATTGCCCTAAAAGATGGTGACTTATACGTTGCTGAAGTAGAGCGTATTGTGCGTTTTAAGCAAATTGCAAAAAACCTTAAGGCACCGGTAAAAGAAGTGGTGTTCGATGATTTGCCTGACAAACGTCACCACGGCTGGAAGTACCTAACAGTATCGCCTGAAGGCGAACTGATCATTCCTGTTGGCGTGCCTTGTAATATTTGTGCCGAAGACCCTAAGTTTGGCCGTATATTTTCACTAAATCTTGAGACAAAAAAGCTTTCGACGATTGCCAAAGGTGTGCGTAACTCAGTGGGTTTCGATTATCACCCAGTAACCGGAAAGTTATGGTTTAGCGATAACGGTCGCGACATGATGGGAGATGATATTCCACCATGTGAAATCAACCGCGTTGACGAAATAGGTCAGCATTTTGGCTTCCCGTATGTTCATGGCGGCAGTGTGCTAGACCCTGAATTTGGTGAGGGTAAATCGGTGACTGACTACGCCATGCCAGCACTTGCACTACAAGCGCACGTTGCACCGCTGGGCATTCACTTTTATCGTGGCGAGCAATTTCCAAAGGCAATGAAGCATCAGCTTTTTGTTGCTGAACATGGTTCTTGGAACCGCAGCAAAAAAGTGGGCTATCGAGTAATGCGAGCAAACGTGCAAGATGGCCAAATTCGAGGCTATGAGCCTTTCCTTACCGGCTTTATGGAAAACGAAACAACCTATGGTCGACCAGCCGCAATTGCAGAGCTCGATGACGGTAGCCTGCTCGTTTCCGATGATTACGCCAATGCGATATATCGCATCAGCTACAACAACAAGTAAGGTGTAACATGACAGATCCTCAAGCCTTGTCCTTGCAAGGCATTGAACAACTTCCGATGGGGCGTTTTACTGAAGACGCCTACCTGAACTATTCCATGTATGTGATCATGGATAGGGCGTTGCCACATATTGGTGACGGCCTGAAGCCTGTACAACGTCGTATTGTATATGCGATGAGTGAGCTGGGCTTATCTGCTCAAGCAAAATACAAAAAATCTGCCCGTACCGTTGGTGACGTATTGGGTAAATATCACCCTCATGGCGATAGTGCTTGTTATGAGGCTATGGTACTCATGGCGCAGCCGTTCTCTTATCGCTACCCGCTGGTGGATGGCCAAGGTAACTGGGGTGCTGCGGATGATCCTAAATCATTTGCTGCGATGCGTTATACCGAGGCGCGTTTATCTAAGTTTTCAGAAGTACTGCTGAAAGAGCTTGGTCAAGGTACGGTTGATTGGACCGCTAACTTTGATGGCACCTTAGATGAGCCACAAGTGTTACCCGCGCGTTTACCACATATCTTGTTGAATGGGGTGACAGGTATTGCGGTGGGGATGGCAACCGATATTCCGCCGCATAACGTACGCGAAGTTGCTGAAGCTTGTTGTTTGTTATTGGATAAGCCTAAAACCGAACTAGAAGAAATTCTAGAATTGGTCAAAGCGCCAGACTATCCAACCGATGCGGAAATCATTACGCCGCAAGAAGAGATCAAAAAGCTTTACACCACAGGTCGTGGCTCAATCAAGATGCGTGCTGTATACACCGAAGAGCAAGGCGAAGTGGTGATCACCGCGTTGCCGCACCAATGTTCGGGTGCCAAGGTGTTAGAGCAGATAGCAGCGCAAATGACCGCGAAGAAACTCCCTATGGTAGCGGATTTACGTGACGAATCGGACCATGAAAATCCGACGCGTATCGTCATCGTACCGCGCTCAAATCGAGTTAAGGTCGAGCCATTAATGGCGCACCTATTTGCCACGACGGATCTTGAAAAGAATTACCGTGTTAACATCAATATGATTGGTTTAGACGGCCGTCCACAGGTTAAAGACTTGCGCCAGATTTTATCTGAGTGGTTAGTATTCCGTCGTGAGACGGTGCGTAGACGTTTGCAGTATCGTTTAGACAAAGTGCTTGCCCGTTTGCATATTCTTGAAGGTTTGATGATTGCATTTTTGAATATCGATGAAGTCATCGAAATCATTCGCAACGAAGACAAACCAAAAGAAGAGTTAATAGCGCGTTTTGGTCTTTCAGATAAGCAGGCTGAAGCAATTCTAGACCTGAAATTACGCCACCTTGCAAAGCTTGAAGAAATGAAGATCCGTGGTGAGCAGGATGAGCTTGAAAAAGAGCGTGATGGATTGGAAAAAACCTTAGGCTCTGAGCGTCGTATGTCGACGTTGATGAAAAAAGAAATCCAAGAAGCTGCTGAATTGTATGGCGATGATAGACGCTCACCAGTAGTTGAGCGTGGCGAAGCCAAAGCGCTTAGCGAAAAAGATTTGATCCCATCAGAGTCTGTAACTGTAGTGCTATCTGAAAAAGGCTGGGCGCGTTTTGCAAAGGGTCATGATATCGATGCAGAAGGGCTAAGCTACCGCTCAGGAGACAGTTATAAAGCCTCTGCGAAAGGCAAGAGTAATCAGCCTGCGGTGTTCTTAGATACCTCAGGGCGAGCCTTTGCAACCGATGCGCATAGTTTACCTTCAGCTCGGAGTCAGGGCGAACCGATGACGGGACGCTTTAACTTGGCGTCAGGATGTAACTTTGAACATGTGGTCATGGGCGAAGAAAAGTCGACTTATCTGATGGCGACCGATGGCGGTTACGGTTTTATCAGTGACTTTGCGGATATGGTGAGCAAAAACAAAAATGGTAAAGCGTTCGTTAGCGTGCCAAAAGGTGCGCATTTGATGGCTCCTATCCAGGTATTCGATGTTGCCACCGATATGTGTATGGCGATTTCGAGCGAAGGCAGAATGCTGCTATTCCCATTACGTGATTTACCTAAACTTGGTAAAGGTAAGGGGAATAAGATTATCTCTATCCCTAGCGCGAAGGTGCAAAGCCGCGAAGAGTTTGTCAAAGTGTTAGCGGTAGTACCTGAAGGCGTTTCTGTTACCTTACATGCAGGTAAGCGCAAGCTAACCTTAAAGCCAAGTGATTTAGAGCACTATTACGGCGAGCGAGGGCGCAGAGGTAATAAGTTACCGCGCGGATTACAGCGCGTTGATAGCTATGATCTAGAGTACAATGGTGTCGAGACACCAGAAGACAATGACGCTAGCGTAGATACCGAAGAATAACCGATACAGGCCGCCCACCGCGGCCTTATTTTTATCTGTTGAAAACCATCGCGAGGTAAACTCGCTGCCACCAAATAAATAACGCTATGCGGTATCTGTTCACCCATTGAACTTTGTGTCTGAGCCGGTTTATCCGGCGACCTTTGAGCTGTTTAGAACATCGCGAGATGAACTCGTTGCCACCAAATTAACCACTCTGTGTGGGTGTCTGTTCACCCATTGAACTTTGTGTCTGAGCCGGTTCACCCGGCGATCTTTGAGCCCTTTAGAACATCGCGAGGTGAACTCGCTCCCACCAGTTAAATAACGCTATGCGGTGTCTGTTCGCCCATTGAACTTTGCATAGGAACCGGTTTATCCGGCGACCTTTGAGCTGTTTAGAACATCGCGAGGTGAACTCGCTCCCACCAAATTAAATAACGCTATGCAGGTGTCTGTTCACCCATTGAACTTTGAGTAGGAGCCGGTTCACCCGGCGGTCGTTTAGCAGTTTATAACATCGCGAAGTGAACTCGCTGCCACCAAATTAACCAGTGTAGGTGTCTGTTCACCCATTGAACTTTGTTTAGGAGCCGTTCACTCGGCGATCTTTGAGCCGTTTAGAACATCGCGTCCCAGATCAAAAAATGAAAATAAAAAGACACTATTATTGCAGCATTTTATTACGCTTTACGTTAAAATATTCGGTTATACCAATCACACAAGTGCCTATGGCTTGCAAACAATTGTAATTGGTATCAATTGGCAGCACTTGCTGCTTGTCACCATCACACGGGCTTCCTAACGGGGTATTTATGTCAGATAAGTGCTATATCACAGCGCAACAATTGCTAGAAGATTCATTTCGCTTAGCCGCTAAAGTTTATGAAGACGGGTTTAGACCTGACTTTATTATCGGTATTTGGCGTGGTGGTGCGCCTATTGGTATCGCAGTTCAAGAATACTACGATTACAAAGGTATAGAGACTGATCATATCGCAGTACGTACTTCTTCTTACTATGGCATTGGTAAGCAATCTAAAGAAATCAAAGTTCACGGTTTGCATTACATTGTTGAAAATGCAAACGCTGACGATTCATTACTAATCGTTGATGACGTGTTTGATTCTGGCCGCAGTATTTTTGCGTTGAAAGAAAAGCTTGCAGAGCTAATGCGCTTGAACCTGCCTCGCGATATTCGTGTTGCTTGCCCATACTACAAGCCAGCAAACAAAAAAGTACCAATGACACCAGATTATTTTATTCATGAGTCTGACGAGTGGTTGGTATTCCCTCACGAGCTGTCCGGTTTAACACCGGAAGAATTAGTGGAAGGAAAGTCTGACTTAGCAAATATTAAACACCTATTTGCAAAATAAGCTGATCAGTACTCAAGGGCGAGAAAGTACTCGCCCTAGTTATTCTAACCGCGAAAAATTAAGCTTGCGCGAAGCTATCAACAAAATCCTCAAGCGCGTCAACATCAACTGGCTTTAAGCCTTCACTACTGCGTACTATCAAGCCCTTTTCTACCAATTCACTGACCACCCGACGATATGCACGCTCAGTGGTCGCAAATCTTTCGGCTTCAGCACTTACCGTTGAGTAAGCACGAAGTAAAGTTGGGTTCGAATTCTCTGCACGCAATAAGCAATCTTTAGCGATGTTGTAGCTAAGCGGCAACAGCAACTTGTCTAAGTTTATCTTTTGGTTTTCTGTAAACTTAGCGGCGATGGTTTGCGCGGTATACAGGCTCAACTCAGGTTGCTCTAGCAGTAATTTTCGCCAATATTTTAGTTCAATGAGGTGATAGGTTACATCGCTCAAGCAAGTCACGGTATAAATACAGGGCTGATGATTCAGCGCTTCGATTTCGCCAATTAGCGTGTTGTTACAGTCAAGTTGTCCGAGTAATAAGCGACGACCGTTACCGACATCATAACTAAAAGACACAGTACCACTGGTCACCAATATGAGTTTACTCAATGGTTCATCTTGGTGGATCAAGACTTCTTTTTTGCTGTGCTGAAAACTATTACCAGCAAATGCGAGTAACTGTTCGACCAAATTGGTTGAAAAATGATATTGAAACATCTAGATGGCTCTTCGGACATATGTCCTATTTATTAAACTATAATGACGTTAGCATGAATTTTTCAGTTTTACGCTAACTCACACCGTTTAAGTAGTATCGGTTTTATCTCAGCGCTGTGGCGAAGAATTTAATAAACGATATTACCATTAAACCCCCACTTCCCGTGTTAGAGCTAATTTATTGGTGCTAATTTCTAGGGGCTTGTGGGTTAGCCTTTTTATTCTGCTCGATACGTAAATTCGAGCATAAACTATATGCTAACGCAACTTAGGGGAGAGGACAAATGAGTTGGGAATATTTAGGCTATTTAGCCTCTGCTTTTTTGGTCGTTTCTTTGATGATGAGCGATGTTGCTAAGTTGCGTTGGTTCAATTTAATGGGTTGTATTTGTTTTACTGCCTATGGCGCACTTATCCAAGCTTGGCCGGTGGCATTAACTAATGGTCTACTGGCACTAGTTAACACCTACCACTTAGTTAAATTGCAAAAAGATCAACGCTGATATTTAAGCTCACCTGCAATCCACGTCTGCTCGACTTTAATATCATCAATTTTATCTTCGCTTACGGTAAAGTAATCTTGGTCGATTAAGATAAAGTCGGCCCATTTTCCTTGTTCTAAACTTCCCAGTTTATATTCTTGAAATGCAGCATAAGCAGCATCAACTGTGAATGCTTGTAGTGCTTGTTCTCTGGTTAGCTTTTCTGTTGGGCGCCAGCCATCTTTGGGTAAATCTTGATGGTCTTGTCTGGTGATAGCGGCATGCAGACCATGGAAAGGGTTTGCAAGCTCCACTGGAAAGTCAGAACCCGCTGCGACTCTACTTCCTTGCTTTAAGAATGTTTGCCATGCGTAAGCGCCGCTAAGCTGTTTGTCGTCTAGGCGCTTTTCGGCCATATGCATATCAGATGTGGCATGAACAGGCTGCATTGATGGAATAATATCTAACGTCTTAAAGCGGGGGATATCATCCGGATGGACAATTTGTGCGTGCTCAATGCGATTTCTGAGCAGTCTTCCACCTGCTTTTTTAAAAACGTGTTGATATGAGTCTAGCACGATGCGATTCGCTCTATCGCCAATGGCGTGCGTGTGCGCACTGTAGCCGCTGCGTATGGCTTGGGTGATTAATGCTTCAAGCGTCGCTTGGTTTTCGAGCATTAACCCTTTGTGACCTTTGCGGTCATGATAGTCGCGAATAAGTGCCGCACCTCGACTGCCAAGTGCGCCATCAGCATAGATTTTTACACTACGAATAGAGAGTTGATCTCGTGTATCTTTGACCACTCCAGCGTCTAACATCTCTGCGAGTTTGGGGGAGCTTGCACTTAACATAGCGTAGACGCGTAGCGGCATCGTGTGTTCCTTGGCGCGTGCTTGGTAAACCTGCCATGTGGTGTAGTCAATCCCGGCATCATGGGCTGAGGTAATGCCTAAACTCAGCAAGTGTTCTCCGGCTTTATTCAGTGCCTTGTTTACCTGTGCATTTGACTGAGCTGGGACATGAGTGCGAATAAGGTCTTCTGCCTTGTCGATAAAAATCCCGCTCGGCATACCGCTATTCAATGTAATGATTTCACCGCCTTCAGGTGTCTTTGTTGATTTCGAAATGTTGGCAAGCGCCATCGCTTTTGAGTTTACCCAAATAGCGTGACCATCTACTCGAGTGAGCATGACAGGCTTATCTTTTACGTACTTGTCGAGATCGGCTGCGGTTGGGAATTGTCCGCCGGGCCATAAGGTTTGATCCCAGCCTCGACCTATTATCCATTCACTTTCATGGGCTTTGGCGTAGTGGCTAAGCCGTTTTCCTACTTCTGCAATGGTTTTGCTACCGCGCACGTCGAGTGTGAGTAAATTATTGCCAAGGCCAATGATGTGACCGTGTGCATCAATTAAACCGGGCAATAGGGTTTTTCCCTCACCGTCAAACTTGGTTGCACTCGGGTATTGAGTACTGAGATCCTTTGCACTTGTTTTTACGACTTTACCGTCTTTAATGACCAAAGAAGAAAAGCGCTCAATTTGCTGTGATTTAGTGGGCGTATAGCCATTTACATTGTGAATTAAGGTTACTTGAGCTGTTGATGACAGGCTAAAGCTAGCCAAAAGCGCGAGGAATGTTTTTTTCATTATATTGTCCTTCACTGAGAGTGTTTATTCAGAATAATCATCTAACTCAATAAAGCCAAGTCTTTGAGTTGAGAGTATACTTGGGTTTTAAAGGAGTGGAGTGTCAAAGTGAAGTTGTTTGTTGTATACCTAGGTGGCCGTATTCAAGGTTGCCATATTGAAATGCATGATGTGCGCTTTGTCGCGGCAAATACAATTGAAGAAGCTTATCCCAAATTAAAGCAGCAATGGGTTGGTGATAAAAACTCGGTGCATATGGATAGCTACACAATCATTGAACATGCCGATGGTTATGCCATTGAACTTACCGAAGAGCGTGTTGAGCAAGCTGAGCATTTGTATTTTGTGAACTTGGGAGGATATAAGCCAGATAGTTTAGCTGAGGCGCATGACTTTGGGCTGTTCGTTGCAACGAATGCCGATGAAGCAAAAGAGAAGGCAAAAGCGTTTTTGCTTAACGGTTTTAGCCATATTCATAAAGACGATTTACATGATGTAGATGACTGTTTTGCCATCGATTTATTTGATCAAAACTTAAATATCAAGCTCACCCACAGTGGCCAATCAACACCGCTTACCCCTTTGTGGTTTGGTTATCATCCTCTATAACCAATGTGAGGGATACTTTAGCCCTCACCCTCATTGTTTTCATCGTTATCTGCTTTTATGGCTATTTTAATAGCGACAATCACGACGGCAAACATTAAAAACGGCAGTGCAGCTAGAGAGTATTCGACAATGTGGCTGTCTTTGTAGCTAGGTTGCAAAATAAAATGGCCACCCACACACATTAAGATCACTACAAACAGTAAAGGTAGCATCATAATCTCTTTGTTCTTTTTGTGTTTTTTCATTCTGAACTCAGCTAATTATTCTTTCATTGAATGGTGAACACTCTCTCACACGCGGTGCAAAAAAGCCTTGATCGAAATCAGTGCGGCGGATTATACCAGTTCACTCTGAGTTAGAAATAAAATTCATGAGTTTATACCAATTGTATTGATTAAATGAGCTATTTGAAGCGGAGAAATAGCTTTAGTAGCTCCGCTCTCGCGTCCTGCTACCGCCAAGGTACCTATATCCGTATAGGCAAGGCAAAAATTTTTCTATTTAGTTGTTCTAAATGAGAAATTTTTAACGACGCTAATATGGTATTTCACCCTTCAAATTGGTTGGAGAGTTAATGCAATTGGTATTATTACTTGGGAGGGGGGAAGGTCCGTGGTATAACGAAGCTCTATCGCTGTAAAAACCAACAAATACTATGACCAAAAACAATAAACAAACCATTGTTATCAAGCTCGGCACAAGTGTCTTAACTGCAGGCAGCCAGACCTTAAACAAGCCCAGGCTTGTTGAGCTGGTAAGGCAGTGTGTAACGTTGCGTCAAGCTGGCCATCAGGTCATTGTGGTCTCCAGCGGTGCAGTGGCTGCAGGGCGCGGCGTGTTACAGCAACAAATTGGTCATTCGCTCGCTGAAAAACAGATGTTAGCTGCGATTGGGCAAGGTCAATTAATCCATTTATGGCAGTCATTGTTTAGTATTTACGACGTCACTGTGGCGCAAATGCTACTGACACGAGCCGATCTTGAGCACCGCGAACGTTATCTAACGGCACGGGATATGCTCACTAAGCTTCTAGAGCATCATGTCGTGCCTATCATCAACGAAAACGATGCAGTGGCAACGTCTGAAATAAAAGTTGGCGATAACGATAACCTCTCGGCTTACGTCGCAATTTTAGCAAATGCCGATAAATTGGTATTACTCACCGATCAGCATGGTCTTTTTACCGCAGATCCCAGAGCCAATCCAGATGCGCAGTTGATAGAGCAAGTAACACATATAAACGACGAACTTAGAGCTCTTGCTGGTGGTAGTGGCACACAACTTGGCACGGGTGGTATGGCGACTAAGTTGCAAGCCGCCGACATCGCACAACGAGCAGGCGTTGATGTCGTGATTGCAAAAGGTAGTGAATACGACATTTTACCGCAAGTACTTACGCAAACCGCACCAAGCACGACGTTTTTGAAGTTTGACGCTCCGGTTGGAGGGCGCAAGCGCTGGTTGCTGTCTGGCCCTAAATCAACTGGTAAAATAATTTGTGATAATGGCGCAATCAATGCGGTATGTAATCAAGGAGCAAGTTTACTAGCAAAAGGTATCGTGTCGATTGAAGGGCAATTTAAACGTGGTGAGCTGGTTCAAGTGTTTTGCCAACAAGGCACGCTACAGGCACAAGGTTTAACTAGCTTAAGTAATCAAGAACTTGGTTTGGTAATTGGCCGTCATAGTAGTGAATTTGCGCAGTGTCTTGGCTTTGAAAGTGCAGAGGAGATCATCCATCGCGATAATTTGGTGCTCTTAAATCAACATAGCCAACAAGAAGTATTAAATTAGCCTATAAATTACTGTAAATTCAGAAGGCTGTTCTACACTTATCAAGAGTCAATTTTATTGAGAGGCCTTGAATGTCGATTAGCTATTCACCCTGTGGTCACGAACTTACTTTAGAGCTCTTGGCGCAAAAGAGTGAACTGGTGCTAATGCAGGCCCTTGAGCGGGTTATCTCTGATGTTTGTGGGGAAAGCTATGCATTTTATTTCAGTAAAAGCTTATCGGAAAAAGAAGTCCCAAAGTCCATATTTGTGAGCCATCGCGACTTTTGTGTTGTGGTGGGACCGGTAAATACCGTGGTAGATAAATTACAGCAGCGCCAAGATGACAAACACCTCATTCAATACCACGGCGATAGTGTTATCCCGTTTTATCATCAAGCTCAGCTCGTTGGTTTTTTATATATAGAAGGCCAAGTAAATCTCACCACTGCGACTTTAATGAAGCACTTACTCACTGTTTTTGCGCATCAAATGGCAACATTGCACTTTGCTCGTATCGATCCGCTTTCCGAGCTACTCAATCGCCAAACGTTTGATGAAAAAGTCATGGAAATAACCAATGGGGACGGGTTTACGGTATGTCGTGATGACAGTGAAGACCGCAAGTGGTATTTAGCGATGGTAGATATTGATCACTTTAAACAGGTAAATGACAATTTTGGCCATGTGATTGGCGATGAAGTGATCCTGCTGGTGGCACAAAAGATTAAAGCCAACTTTAGAGCGGAAGACTATGTATTTCGTTACGGCGGTGAAGAGTTTGCGGTGCTATTTCAAAGTCACAATGACGATTCTGCTGAAGTGGCACTTGAGCGCTTGAGAAGTACAATAGCCTCTAGCCGATTTCCGCAAGTAGAGCATGTTTCTGTCAGCCTAGGTTTTACCGAAGTGGTCGATACACTACAAGTTTCTGAGCAAGTTCATAAAGCCGATCTTGCGCTGTATCACTCAAAAGAAAATGGCAGAAACCAAGTCACAAACTACCTCACGTTAGGGTTAGCTGAATCACAATACGCATGTGCAGAAATAGAGTTGTTTTAAGCTCCGCTTATATATAGCGCTTAAAGATTATGCTAAACTCCCCAACCTATTTTTTAGCGAATTTAGCAAAAGGTTTGGGAAACGTTATGCAATTTGTAAGATGGTTTTTAGGACGTCTGATTTTACTTTTTGATTTTATTTTTACCCCGCGCAGTAAAAAACGTGCCGCAGAACAACAGCAAAAGCTAGATGCTATGACGGCAAACTTAAAGTTATACCAATTTAAGGCATGTCCATTTTGCGTTAAAGTGCGCCGCGCTGCCAAGCGTGAAGGGCTTAAGCTTGAAACCCGTGATGCCAAAAATGATGAGCAATATCGCCAAGAGCTGCTAGAGCAGGGCGGTAAGGTGAAGGTGCCATGCTTGCGAATCGAAGAGCAAGGCGAAGTCACTTGGTTATACGAATCCAATGACATTGTTGCTTATCTAGAAAAGCTGGAAAAAGCAGCTTAATTCACGCGCCTTACTATGCGCTAATCAGGCGCTATGCTAGCATAGCGCCATTAATCGACTAATCCATTTTTAAGAGAATTTTGATGACTATCCGTACTCGTGTCGCACCCTCTCCAACCGGTGATCCGCATTTAGGAACGGCTTATATTGCCTTATTCAACTATTGCTTTGCCAAGCAGCAAGGTGGTGAGTTTGTATTACGAATTGAAGATACCGATCAGGTACGTAGTACTGTTGAATCTGAGCAAGCTATCATGGACAGCCTGCGCTGGTTAGGGCTTGACTGGGATCATGGTCCGGATGTGGGTGGCGAGTTTGGTCCATACCGTCAATCAGAGCGTTCTGACTTATATAAAAAATTTGCACAGCAGCTTGTAGATGATGGTAAAGCGTTTTACTGCTTTGCGACGGCTGAAGAGCTAGACCAAATGCGTGAAGAGCAGATGGCAGAAGGCTTACGTCCTAAATACGACGGCCGTGGTTTACGTCTATCTGAAGAACAAGTGAAGGCAAACCTTGAAGCTGGCAAGCCTTACGTTATTCGTATGAAAATCCCAGAAGAAGGCACGTTTAAGTTTAACGATTACCTACGCGGTGAAATTGAGATCCCATGGGAAAACGTAGACATGCAAGTGTTGTTGAAAGCTGACGGCTTCCCAACTTACTTTCTTGCAAACGTAGTAGATGATCATCACATGGAAATTAGCCATATCTTCCGTGGTGAAGAGTGGATCAACTCTGCGCCTAAACTACTAAAACTGTACGAAGACTTCGGCTGGGAAGCACCTGTGCTTGGTCACTTACCGCTACTTCGTAACCCTGATAAGTCTAAGCTGTCAAAACGTAAAAACCCAACTTCAATTAACTACTACAAAGAAATGGGTTTCTTACCAGAAGCACTACTTAACTATTTAGGTCGTATGGGTTGGTCAATGCCGGATGAGCGTGAAAAGTTCACTTTGGCTGAGATGATTGAACACTTTGATATGAAGCGCGTATCGCTTGGTGGACCTATCTTTGATATTGACAAGCTTAACTGGTTAAATGGTCTGTGGATCCGCGAAAACCTAACCGATGCAGAACTTATCCAGCGCTTTGTCGACTGGAAGTTTAACGGTGATATGTTGGCTCGCGTACTTCCTGAAGCCAAGGCGCGTATCAACACGCTATCTGATTTGGTGGGGCTAGCCGGTCACTTTGTGGCGGGCTTACCTGAATACGATCCAGCGTTATTAACGGCTGGTAAAGCGGACGACGAAGTGGTTCGTCAGGCACTGCAATTCTTTATTTGGGAATTAGAAAAGCTGCGTACGTGGAACAAATCTGAGATCTTCTCTATTGCAAAGGCTGTGGCGACACACCATGAGTTAAAGATCAAAGAGTTCTTAGAGCCTATCTTCGTTGCTATTACAGGCAAAACCTCATCGACTTCAGTAGTAGATGCGATGGAAGTGTTAGGTTCAGACCTTTCTCGTGCGCGTTTAAGAGTGGCATTAGAGCATATTGGTGTATCTAAAAAGCAAGCTAAAAAGCTTGAAAAAGCATACCGTGAGTACCCGTCTATTGCATAATAGCGAGACCGTATTGCAAAAGCCGCTGATGTAGCGGCTTTTTTATTGTCTGAAATGTATCGTGTTTACCGCTTTCCTTGTGCCATCAACACTTCAAGAGACTGCTTTAATAATTGAATTTGCTCCATACTTAAGCCCGCTTTTGCCATCATTTGTGCTGGGATACAAGCGCATGATTGCTCGAGGATTTTACCTGCTTGAGTTAAGTGAATGAAGGTTTGTCGTTCATCATCAGGATTTTTACTACGAGTAACGAGGCCACGCTCCGCTAAGCGCTTAAGGAGCGGTGTTAGGGTGTTGCTATTGAGTTCAGCTCGTTCGCCTATTTCTTTCACCAGCTGTCCGTCTTGCTCCCATAAAATCAATAACACTATGTATTGCGGATACGTGAGCCCAACCTCTTTGAGTAATGGCTGATAAATTCGTGTAACCTGTCTTGATGCACTATATAGTCGAAAACAGAGCTGGTTATCGAGATTGAGCTGCGGGTTAGATTGACTCATTTAGTAACTTTTCAATATCTTTGGCTATTTGTTCAGGCTTGGTGATTGGGGCATAGCGCTTAACGGGTTCACCCTGTTGGTTAAATAAAAACTTAGTAAAGTTCCATTTGATTTTATTACCAAATAGCCCCGGAAGCGCGGACTTTAGATATTGATACAGTGGGTGTGCTTTGTCACCATTAACCTCAATCTTTTCCATCATCTGAAAATCAACACCATAATTGATTAAGCAGCCTTCTTGAATTTGTTTTGCATCGCCGGGTTCTTGCTTACCAAACTGGTTACAGGGAAAGCCGATGATCACAAGTCCCTGATCCGCGTATTTTTGGTGTAGCTCTTGGAGTCCTTCATATTGTGGTGTTAATCCACACTCACTGGCCGTGTTAACAATAAGCACAGCTTTGCCTTGTAAGTCGGTAAAGTGATATGCCTGACCTTGTAATGTGTTTGCTTCAAACTGATAGAGTGTCGTCATTTTTAGTCTTTCATGATTTAATCGTGTGCGATTTAATTTAGACTAAGTATGACCCTTGTGCAACCGCAGTTGAAATTATTTTGCAGGTGTATGTTGATATTTGACGCTTAGCATCGCAAGCCGCCTGGTGATCAATGCGTGATCTTGCTTGGGGAGATATTTTAAGTGTGTGGTTAAATAGGTACTAGTGGAATACAGTGCACGGATCATCTGGTTGGCCTTTTCGATAAATGCTTGCGTTTCTTGGGTATGGCTACAAGCAATATGGCCTTCGAGATGAGGGAGGTTATTCGCTATTGGTAAGGAACCCACTAGGTGTGCCTTGTCCTTTGGAAAGCTCTGCTGAAAAATAGCGGGGTAGGCTAATATAAAGTCGACTTTACCTGCACTAAACTGCTCCATAATGGTTTGTGCTGAGGTTTTATACGGTCTAATGGCAACATTTTTGGGTTCAAGTAGCGCTAATGCGGAGTCAATGGTATTGCCATAAGATTTGCCAACCTCTTTGATGATGGTGGCTTGTGGATAGTAAGCCATTAAACTAGTAAGAGACTTCAGTTTACCGGTGGCATTCACAAGGCTGGCATCCATCGGAGTGTGTTGTTTGAAGTAATACAATCTATGGCTTGGATAAAGGTGAATAGGGATGGTGAACAAGAATGCCTGCTGGCGACTCGGGGTTTTTAGGCGAGACACCGCGCACACGGGCTCTTCACTTGCTAGTAATTGATTAAGTTTGGTTGGGGTGACAATGTTAAAATCAAAGTAATCTCGGCCAAACTGGTTTAACAGCAAGTTGTTGGTATCTGACTCTAAACTATGGGCTTGTTTGCTAAAAAGTCTTTGCTCATCGGCAGGTTCATTCGAGATCAGCAATATTTTTGCGTTGCAGCACGCACCAAACAACAGCAGCATTAACAGTAAGTATTTCATTATCGCTCCAACCCCGCAAAGCAAATACCAGTTTACTATAGAACATTGTGCTTAATTAGCATTCAAAATGCGCTGCCAAATCAAGATAAGCGGTTATTTAACCTTAACTCTTTGTGCTGAGTTTTATAACCTGTCATCATTGCAATGATTTTTACCTATGGGGCAAATAAACGATGACCAAAGTGTGGGATGGATTTATCCGCGGGTTTCACTGGCTGCTCGTAGCAGGACTAGTAACCTTATATATTACCGGTGAAGAGGGCATGATGGATCTTCACTTTGTTACTGGCTATTTATTATTAGCACTGATGGCTGCACGATTAATTTGGGGTGTCATTGGTAGCCAAACCGCTAAATTAAGTGCGTTATTTCATTCACCTAAAGCAATTTTATCGGCCATTAAATCAAAACAAAGCCATGTAGGACATAATCCTGCGGGAAGTTTGATGGTGCTGCTATTTTTTGTACTGATCCTTGTTCAGCTCGTTTCTGGCTTGATGACAACAGATGATATTTTGGTGGAAGGCCCACTCGCACAATATGTATCTTACGACTTAGTTGAATTAGCAGGTGATATACATCACACCAATATTGAGCTGTTAATTGCCGCCATTGCACTGCATATATTTGCTATTGTGGTGTATCGCCTTAAAGGTCAAAACCTAGTAAAGACGTTAGTAACTGGCAAGCAAGAAAATGCAGTCAGCACGCCTGTCATGAAATCGAGTGTTGTTGCATACCTTATCTTTATTGCAATTGCTGTTGTGTTACTCTTTACTTGGGGCGCTGAGCCATTACAAGGGTTAATGTAACTCAACTCTGAACGGAGGTTAGCGAGGTTATTGTTTTCAATAACCTCGCTAACCTTTAGCATCAAGTCCGGCCAATGTAATATTTGTTAACAGATTATCGTAACAGATATGACCTCTATTTCAGAAAATTCTGGTAACATGGCGCAGTTTTATCTTAGAGGTTAGAGAAAAGTAGCGATGTTAGAGCCGTATTATCAACAACAAGCAAATGAGATCACCATTACCAGAGAGCAGGGGAGTTTATTTGCAAAAGGAGTCGCGGACGACTACAACCCATTGCACGACATCGATGCAAAGAAGTTTTGTGTACCGGGTGATCTACTTTTCTCCTTAGTGTTAAAGCACTACGGCTTAAGCGAGAATATGGAGTTTAGCTTTGTGGGCATGGTTGATGAAACAACAACGCTCACCTTGCCAGAAGGTGCTGCACAATTTGATATTACCGCTAATGATAAAGTGATGCTGTCCGTGTCGCGCGCTGGCGAAACCAGCACGTGCCCAACGCTCATCAATAGTTTGACAAGAAATTACGTAGAATTTTCAGGCACTACCTTTCCTCATGTGATCATCCCATTGATGGGTGAGCAAGAGGTAATGATAAACCCAGCAAGGCCAATGGTGATATACGAATCTATGTCTATCCATATGGATGATATATCGGTAACGGAAGTAACATTGGAAGCGGCTAAGCCAGAGTTTAGCTATGAAGGCAAACGTGGCAAGATCAACCTGCGTTTTAACTTGCTGTCGAATGGCACTAAAGTCGGTTATGGTGAAAAGCACATGTTAGTTTCTGGGATCCGCGAGTATTGTCAGCAAACCGTTGATGATTTGATTGCCTATTACAACGATAGAAAAGTAGCATTAAAGCCGTAACCTCCCAATACACGCTGACACACCAGTCAGCGTGTTGCCCACACTGTTCCTTTTAAACAATAATTCATCCACTCTTCAGCTGTCCGCTATACTGTTTAGATAAAATGTAATTGAATTAAATGGTATTACTGTGCCGTATGCAGACTTGCTCAAACCAGAAGCCTCACAACAAACATTATTAAAGTGGCAAAAAACAGTCGATTTGATGGCGAAGATTTTTTCGGCGCCTGCTGCGTTTGTGGTGCAAAAGAAAGAAGATGGCTTTGCAGTGATGATTGCAAGCGACCAAGAAGAAAACCCGTATCCTGCTGGTGGTTTTATACCGCAAGAAACCAATATCTTTTGTAAGCATGTTGTCGCTAATAATCGCAATCTATATGAGCAGCACGCCAGTGTAAATTATCAGTGGGACGATAACCCTGAGGTTGCCAATGATGGCTTTGAGTCTTATTTGGGGGTACCTATCCATTGGCCCAATGGAAAGTCGTTTGGCACTTTGTGTGTGATGGACTTTAAACCCACGAATTACGGCGCTCCGTTGGTTGAATTTATAGAGCATTTACGCGATATGCTAGAAGACGATTTGGTGATGATTGAGCGCTATAGCAAAATCAAAGCGATAGCGATGCAAGATCCGTTGACTGAAGTACTAAATCGTCGTGCGACCGAAATACTCGGTGAACATAAGCGTGATATTGCCTTAAAACTGGGTGGTGCGCTTTACTGTGTCTTTCTTGATTTAGATGGTTTTAAACCAATAAATGACAGCTATGGTCATGAAGTTGGTGATCAGGTGTTACAAAGTTTGGCCGAAGCGTTGAAGGCCGCAAGCAGCGAAGATGATATTATCGGGCGCTATGGTGGTGATGAGTTTCTGGCTATTGTGCAGCGACATGATGAGAAAGCCGTCAACGACTTTATTTTTCAAAGTGAGGCTAATTTCTATCAAGCGTTAAAAGAGAAAAAGCTCCCCAAGTGTGGATTTTCAGCGGGATTTGCCAAGTGTGAAAATAAGTTTGAAAGCATGGCTAGTTTATTTTCTCGGGCAGATAAACACATGTATCAGCAAAAACTGAGCTGAATGCTCGATGTGATCTAAAGCATATAGGCGACACAGTTCCTGACAAGGCATGCCTTTTGTGAACAATGGTGGTTTTACGTAAAAAGCTGGACTAATAAACTAGCCATCACAGCCCACCTTTCATCAACTACCACAATGGCTAAATAACATCTGCTATTTAGCTGCGAAAATTACCGTCATCAAGTTGTTAAAATGGCCAAGATCGGAGAGAATATAGCAATCTTTGTTCGAATTTAGCGTGGCCGAGTTTTGGTTCGGTTGCCAATGCCATAAGTAGAATTTCAATGTCAAATATGAGTATTCCGCAGGAAGTGTCGCGCAGACGTACTTTCGCGATCATTTCACACCCGGATGCGGGTAAAACCACCATCACCGAAAAAGTACTTTTATTCGGAAAGGCGTTACAAAAAGCCGGTACGGTTAAAGGCCGTGGCTCAAACCAACACGCCAAATCTGACTGGATGGAAATGGAAAAAGAACGTGGTATCTCGGTAACCACTTCTGTGATGCAGTTTCCATACAATGATGCCTTGGTAAACCTACTAGATACTCCGGGACACGAAGACTTCTCTGAAGATACTTATCGTACGCTCACCGCTGTTGACTCGTGCTTGATGGTAATCGATGCGGCAAAAGGTGTAGAAGACCGTACCCGCAAACTGATGGAAGTAACGCGCTTACGTGACACGCCAATCGTTACCTTTATGAACAAATTGGACCGTGATATTCGTGACCCAATGGAGCTACTTGATGAAGTCGAAACCGAACTGAACATCATGTGTGCGCCGGTTACTTGGCCAATTGGCTGTGGTAAAGAATTTAAAGGTGTTTATCACATTCATCGTGATGAAACGATTTTGTACCAAACAGGTCAAGGTCATACGATCCAAGACAAACGCGTGATCAAAGGGCTAGATAACAGCGAGCTTGACGCTGCTGTGGGTGAAAGCTTGGCTGAACAACTTCGTGAAGAGCTTGAGTTAGTAATGGGTGCCTCGCACGAGTTTGACCGTGAGTTGTTTTTAACTGGCGAATTAACCCCTGTATTCTTTGGTACGGCACTTGGTAACTTCGGTGTTGACCACATGCTTGACGGGTTAACTGAGTGGGCACCAACGCCACTGCCGCGTCAAACCGATGAACGTGAAGTAGCAGCCGACGAAGAAAAGTTCTCTGGTTTCGTGTTTAAAATCCAAGCAAACATGGATCCAAAACACCGCGACCGTATCGCCTTTATGCGTATTGTATCTGGTAAATATAGCCAAGGCATGAAGATGAACCACGTGCGTCTTGGTAAACAAGTCAGTATTGCGGATGCGGTAACCTTTATGGCGGGTGACCGTGAGCGTGCTCAAGAGGCCTTCGCGGGTGATATTATCGGTCTACATAACCACGGTACTATTCAAATAGGTGATACCTTCACACAAGGTGAAATGCTTAAATTTAGTGGTATTCCTAACTTTGCGCCTGAGCTATTCCGTCGCATTCGTCTAAGAGATCCACTTAAGCAAAAGCAGCTCCTTAAAGGATTGGTACAGCTTTCTGAAGAAGGTGCGGTACAGGTATTTAGACCACTTATCAATAACGACCTGATTGTAGGTGCGGTTGGGGTGCTGCAGTTTGATGTGGTTGTGGCGCGCTTAAAGTCTGAATACAACGTAGATGCGATTTACGAGAGCGTAACGGTTCAAACCGCGCGCTGGGTAAGCTGTGATGACGAGAAGAAAATGGCTGAATTCCGCCGCAAGTGCGAGCAAAACTTGGCACTAGATGGGGGGGATAACCTAACTTACATCGCACCAAGTCGCGTAAACCTAAATCTATCAATGGAGCGTTATCCTGACGTGAAGTTCCATGAAACTCGTGAACACTAATCGCTGCGCATTAAAGGAAAACAGATGAACATCAAAAGTATTTTAATTGAAAAAGCCAATGCAGCGATGCAAGCGGCTGGTATCCCTGAAGGTACAAACCCAGCGGTAACACAAAGCACGCGTCCTCAGTTTGGTGATTACCAAATTAACGGTGCGATGGGGGCTGCTAAAGCACTAAAAACTAACCCAAGAGAGCTGGCGCAGAAGATCATCGACAACCTAGACGTTGCTGATCTTGCAGAAAAAACGGAAATTGCAGGCCCTGGTTTTATTAATATTCACCTCAAGCCTGAGTTTTTGGCAACAAGCCTAGAGGCGGCAAATACGGATGCCAAGCTAGGTGTTGCTGAACACGCTACGCCTGACAAAGTTGTGGTCGATTTTTCTTCGCCAAACCTTGCTAAAGAGATGCACGTAGGTCACCTGCGCTCAACTATTATTGGTGATGCCGTTGTGCGTGCCCTTGAGTTCCGTGGTGACACTGTTATTCGCCAAAACCACATGGGCGATTGGGGTACCCAGTTTGGTATGTTGATAGCACACCTAGAAGATTTGCTGAACCAAGGCGTTGACCTTGAAAACGTTGCGCTTGCGGATCTTGAAAGCTTTTATCGTGATGCGAAAAAGCGTTTTGATGACGAAGCCGGTTTTGCCGATAAAGCCCGTGATTACGTCGTAAAACTACAAGGTGGTGATGCGCATTGTCAGAAGCTATGGCAAATGTTTATCGACACCTCAGTTAAACACTCTGAAGAAGTATACGGCAAGCTAAACGTGACGCTTACGCGTGATGATATCATGGCAGAAAGTGCTTACAACGACCGTCTTGCCGGTGTAATTGAGCTGCTAAAAGAGAAAGGCATTGCGGTTGAAGATCAGGGGGCTCAAGTCGTATTCCTCGACGAATTGGCAAATAAAGACGGTGAACCTTCCGTATTTATCGTGCAAAAATCAGGTGGTGGTTTCTTATATTCAACGACTGATTTAGCAGCCTGTGATTACCGCTCAAACGAGCTAGATGTTGATCGTATCCTAATTTTTGTAGATGCGCGTCAGGGCTTACACTTCAACCAAGTTGAGATCACAGCACGTAAAGCGGGTCTTTTAAAAGACAAAACCAGCTACGAGCCGAGCCTATTCGGTACTATGATGGGTAACGACGGCAAACCGTTTAAAACTCGTACTGGCGGCACGGTGAAGCTATCAGATTTACTTGACGAAGCGGTGAGTCGTGCGACAGAAAAGCTTGCTGACAGAGCCTCTGATCTATCTGATGAAGCACGCCAAGAAATCGCACGTAAAGTGGGTATTGGTGCAGTGAAGTACGCCGATCTGTCAAAGCACAGAACCAGCGATTATATCTTTAACTGGGATACGATGCTGAGCTTTGAAGGGGCGACGGCGCCATATTTGCAGTACGCCTATACCCGTGTTCGTAGTATTTTCCGCAAGGCAAACATGGATAGCGCCAGCCTAACTGGTCGCATTCAAATTCAAGCACCACAGGAAAAGGCACTTGCGCTTAAACTGCTGCAACTGGAAGAAGTGCTTGATCTGATGATCAGCGAAGCAACGCCACACGTATTATGTAGTTATTTATATGAGCTTGCGAGCTTGTATATGACATTCTATGAAGCGTGCCCAATTTTGAAAGATGATGTAGCTGCAGACGTCCGTGCAAGTCGTCTAGTGCTATGTAATCTGGTTGCTAACTCACTGAAAACAGGCCTAGATTTGCTTGGTATCGAAGTGATGGAGCAAATGTGAGTTAGTTTTAACTTGCATTAAGGTATACTAGAAGCCGCTTTATAGCGGCTTTTTTTGTTAAGGATATTGTGATGAAACTTGAAGACATTCGCAGAGAATATACCAAAGACGGTTTACGTCGTGAAATGCTAAAAGACACACCCGTTGAGCAGTTTGAAACCTGGCTCCAGCAGGCGATTGATGCCAAGTTTACCGACCCAACAGCGATGGTCGTCGCTACGGTTGACGAGCACGGTCAGCCGTCTCAACGCATTGTTTTACTCAAGCATGTAGACGAGCACGGTTTTGTCTTCTTTACCAATACCGGTTCACGCAAAGCGCAAGAATTAAAGCAAAACAACAAGGTATGCTTACACTTCCCGTGGCATGAAATTGAGCGTCAGGTTATCGTGTACGGGGAAGCAGTCCCGTTACCAACCAGTCGCGTTGCCAAGTATTTCTTATCAAGACCAAAAGAAAGTCAGCTTGCAGCGTGGGCGTCTCAGCAATCGCGCCCCGTGTCATCTCGCCAAGCCTTGATGCAAACCTTTAGTAGCATGAAAGACAAATTCGCTAAAGGCGAAATCCCACTACCTGATTTTTGGGGCGGTTATTGCGTAGAGCCCACTAAAGTTGAGTTTTGGCAAGGTGGAGAGCACCGTCTTCACGATCGCTTTATGTATGTGAAGCAAGCCGATGGTAGTTGGGAAATTGAGCGGCTTAACCCATAAATTCGCCTTTATAGATAGTCACTGTCACCTCGATTTTGACGAGTTGGCAGATGACCTAGCTACGCATATCAAAGCAGCCCATTGTTTGGGTGTTGAACGCTTCGTGGTGCCTGGCGTTACCCTTAAGCAGTCTCATGAGCTTGTTGATTTTCAAGCACATCATCCACAATGTGAAATCGCCGCGGGGTTACACCCTTATTTTATTGGCGAACATTGCTACGACGATATGGCTGCTTTGGTCGAGCATGTAATGCACAATCGTACCCAACTGTGTGCGATAGGAGAGTGCGGCATTGATACAACTTGCGATGCGCTTGAGCGGCAAATTGCACTGTTTGAAGCGCATATTTCGCTGAGTAATGAGGTAAAGCTTCCGCTAATCGTCCATCACCGTAAAAGTCATCACCTAATTGCCGCCGTGTTTAAACGTGTTAAACCACAATATGGTGGGGTGATCCACGCCTTTTCAGGTTCAAAACAGCAGGCTGAATATTATATCGGTCAGGGTTTTAAGCTCGGAGTTGGTGGCACAATTACCTATCCAAGAGGCGAAAAAACAGCGCAGGTAATATCACAGTTGCCGCTTGAAAGCCTAGTATTGGAAACCGATGCGCCGTCGATGCCGTTACATGGTTATCAGGGGAAGCCGAACTCTCCTAAGCGAGTCGTCCAAGTATTTGACAGGCTTTGTGAATATCGAAGCGAAACACCAAGCGAGCTTGCCGCAGCGCTCTATCGAAATACCACGCAGTTGTTTGGCTTGGGGTAAATTGATGATGTCGAGATAAATCTCGACCTACGAGTCAATATCACAAATGGGATATAAAACCATACTTACCAACAATAAATAACCCGTGTAGGAACCGGTTCACCCGGCGATCTTTTGGTATTTATTAAAGCTTCTATACATCTCATAGCTTGGAGGAATGATTTATGCGTTAGTTGGTTATTCACCTTTTATTAATGTTTAAGAGCTTAATTTAAAACCTTCAACATTTCTCAAGGAATAGAAAAATGAATGATGAAACGAAAGTAAAAAATGCCATTAATGCATTTTATAAAGGTGCAGGTTTAAATTTATCTTTCAAAGGCAGCGTAAACGAAAATGTGGCACAGGTTTTTGGAGAGATGATCCAAGCAACTAAAAGTTGTACGACAGCTCTAAATTGGGTTCCTGAGCCGACGGGAGGCAAGGTAACTATCAAATGGATAGTAAAGAACTTTGCATAAAGCATTGTAAAGCAACTTAGTTCAGAACAATCTCTTACCTGTGCAAAAGACGTTGTCAGAAATTACAGAACGAAAATGGAATTAGCTGCATTAGGGATTTCGTTATGTTTAGAATAATTTTACTTGCCGCGTTAATGTTCACCTCGAACTTGGTAATTGCGTCACAAACAGTGAACCCTTTTCCAAGCTTATCTTGTAGTAATAAGTTACATATCAGAGTTGTTGATCTCGTTTATTGTGTAGATAGCACGACACTATCAAAAATTAACTTTTTAGGACTAAGTAACCAAACTGTGGTCGTAACTAGCCAAGATCAAAATGAGTTGGCAATTGCGTTAAACCCACCGGAAATCTCACTTGGTGATATGCATAAAAAGTTGAATATGAGCGTAAACGAATTTTTTCATGCCCTGTATCATTCAGATCCTAAAGTAAAAAACATAGCAAAGCTTCGCTCGGCTTTTGACATAGACGAAAACAATCCGATGAGTGTGTACCAAAACGGCGATATTTTTGCTTTTGTCGTTATGGGAGAAAATCAAGACTACGATAGGGTTTACATTAATAGAAAGGGAAGCGATGTTATCTATCAGATAAGTGGTGAGTTTAACCAATCTCAGTTAAATCGTATTCTCTCCTCGCTTATTTTGGATTTGTAGCATAGCTGTTCATCTTATAAAGTAGGAGCCAGTTCACCCGGCGATCTTTACGCAGTTACTGCGATATAAAATCATACTTACCAGCAGTAGAAAAGCAGGTGTAGGAGCCGGTTCACCCGGCGAGCTTTACGCTTTTGCAACGATATAAAACCATACTTACCAACAATAGAAAAGCAGGTGTAGGAGCTGGTTCACCCGGCGAGCTTTACGCTTTTGCAACGATATAAAACCATACTTACCAACAATAGAAAAGCAGGTGTAGGAGCTGGTTCACCCGGCGAGCTTTACGCTTTTGCAACGATATAAAACCATACTTACCAACAATAGAAAAGCAGGTGTAGGAGCCGGTTCACCCGGCGATCTTTATGCTTTTCCGGCATAACACCAACACTACTTAAGCCAATTGTTGATTAATAATGGAGATCATCTCATCAGCGTATTGGTGAATAAAAAAGTGCCCACCAGAAAATTCGGTAAGCTGGTATGGCTGTGTCGTTAGCTCTTGCCACGCAATAACATGTTCATTCAAGATCTCATCATCAACGCCATGGAAAACATGGATGGGGATGGGTAATGCACACTGTTCTGCTACATAGGTATCTGCTATTTTAAAGTCAGCTCGGAGCAACGGGAGTAATAGCTCCATAAGCTCTTTATTTTCAAGAACTTCTTTTGGCGTACCATTTAAGTCACGAAGCTCAGCAATAAATTCATCGTGTGGTAAGCCATGTAAATGAGACTTAGTTGATATGCAGTGTGGCGCTCGACTTGCTGAAGCAAATATTTTTTGCGGAGTTGGTAAGCCTACGTCCAGTAATTGAAAAGCAAGCTCATATGAAATGCGACTACCTAAACTGTGCCCAAAAAAAGCAAAAGGTTTACTCGTAATGTAGTCACTATGGCACATAAGCTCTGCAATAACATCTGGCATATTATCAATTGCAGGCTCAATAAGTCTTGCACCTCTTCCTGGTAGCTGAACAAAAACAAGTTCAACATATTCACTTGCTTTATCGCTCCACGGTGTAAAAATAGCTGGTGAACCGCCAGCATAAGGGAAGCAAAATAGCCGCACCTTAGCGTTTGGGTTCGGTTTTGGGATTATAAAAAGTTTATTAGTCATATCCTTTATCATTTATCGTTCTTATATAAACTAACAATTATATTATCAAAATATTTACAATAGAGACAGTGGGAACTTGGTTTCATCTAATGAGTGATATTTTCAGGGGCTGGTAGCATCTTTACTTTCTTGCGAATTTTGCGTTTTACTTCCCAGCGTTTTAATGCTCGACCTATTTGCCATGTGAATACCATCGTAATCACCAGCATCAGTAAAACGACTCGTCCAAGTTCGTGGAAATGAGAGTGGCTTTGTGACATAGCAGCTTCTGTCAAATAGACCATATTGACGAACCCAAGAGGCTGTCCCATCGGCGTATATACTGGTTCAGAAATAATGCTTTTGGTTTTACTCAGTCCCGGTAAGGTTTGAGGTAGCTGCTGATAATCCGTGGGTGAGGAATTACCGTCGTTACCAACAATAAAGCGTCCTTGATAATCATAAATCGCGACTTGAAGCACAAAGTCATCGCTAGCGAGGTGATTTGCCAGTGCACTGAGCCTTGGCGTATCACTGCGAGAGAGGGGCAATGCTACATTTTTTGCGAGCTGTTTGGTGAGGCTCCTTGCGGTAAGGTCTGCGCCATTATGGAGCAAGCGATGAGATTCAAAACTGGTATTAAACGCAAGCCAAGTCACCATAACTAAGCACGTCGCAGCGATGCACAGGCGAAATAATCTACGCCCTCTGGTCGAGTTTAACACTTCTAATACATGTAAATTTTTCATATTTATCGCATATTGCCCGCTTTTGCTAAGGTCCAGTGCTGACAGCTTAGCGCAATCATGTTAAAAATCGGCTTAACGCTATCAAGGAGCAACTTATGTCGTCAATCATTCAATTCGCTAATCGTGAACTAAACACACCAATTCAGGAACATATGGCGCTGGCTCATTGGTATAGTTGCCAAGGTAACACAAGCCTCACACAAGTAAATCAATTACCTGAGACGACAACTCAATCAATATGCTTTTTTGGCCAAAATATACAATTGCAACACCTTCTGGAAGTTGAGAAATTTCTTCGAACATTTGCTATCGAGCAAACTTATTTTACGGCATATCAACCTCATGAACAGCTCCCAGTTGCATTGGGTATCCGTTTTAATGCGTCGCATTTGCCGAGCAAGGCTGAAGTAAGAGGTTTTGCAAAAAGCATTAATGCACAAGGCGCGGTGATAACACAAGCACCTACTTTAGAAGAACCGGGGCTACTTGTGATGGATATGGACTCCACCGCAATTCAAATTGAATGTATTGACGAAATTGCTCGATTGGCCGGCCGATATGATGAAGTGGCTTCTATCACCGCACAGGCGATGGCGGGGGCACTCTCTTTTTCTGAAAGTCTACACCGCCGCGTCGCGTCACTCTCTGGCGTACCGTTATCACAAATTCAATCATTAAAGGAAAACTTACCGCTAATGCCCGGCATAGAATTGTTGTGTCAGGCGCTCAAACAGCATCACTGGCATCTTGCCATCGCCTCGGGTGGCTTTACATGGTTTGCAGAATCATTGATTGAGCCACTCCAACTAGACGCTGTATTTGCCAATACCCTAGAGGTGGAAAACGCGCAGCTTACCGGCAAAGTGCTAGGTGATATCGTAGATGCCGACAAAAAGGCGGAAGTGCTAGGTCAACTTGCAACCCAGTATGCGATCCCAATGACTCAAACCGTTGCCATTGGTGATGGCGCAAATGACTTAGTGATGATGGCAAACGCCCAGCTAGGTGTGGCAATCCATGGTAAGCCAAAAGTGGTAGAAAGTGCCGACGCGGCTATTTGTGAAGGATCTTTGTTACAACTGTTATATTTGCTAGGTGTGCCGAAATAATATGTGCTATGAGACGTACCATGGAGGGTGATTTCTCCAATCACTCGAGACTATGAATTAAGTCAGCTCGTCTTCCTGACGTATTTCGACGCCCATCCATGGGCTACGACTTACTTTTCTTTGATGCCCAAAGAATCGTTGCGCAAAAGAAAAGGCACTTCTTCTTCACCCGAAAAACATAACTTCTCGGCGGGTGAACCACCTCCCACAAAACTATTTAGACTGTGAGTTAGGAGACTATGCTGATAATTTTTGTAACCCTTGCAAACAGCTTTATTGATGAAGTCGTAGACGATCTCACAAGCAACTTATTCCCCCTCCATCACACCCGAAAAGCATAAGTCGATATGCAATGTGCCGACAGGATGTCGGCCAAGTCTTGTCTGGCATAGGGACGTGCCTTACAAGACGGTTGCACTATATCGGCTTAGGGTTTGAGGATTGAGTGTGATGCTGGGGCGACGTTTTCTTGGTTCGCTCGATCGCGTCGTTTAAAAAGAATGAACGAGGAGCGCATGGATGCGCTTTGATATTAAACATGGAGGTTTATGTTGCTAACGGCTGGTAGCTCTAAATTTACCGTAAAGTCAGCCCGTCCTCCTGACTGGTTTCGACGCCCATCTATGGGCTACGACTATCTTTTCTTTGCTTGCCCAAAGAAAAGGTAGCAAAAGAAAGGGCACTCCCAACATCACACTGACTCCTCAAGTAAATTACCAATATGAACGTCACCGCTGTGAAAGGGCCATCCTTGGCCCTGTCACCGCTTTTCACGCATCCATGCGTTGAAATGACGCATTGGCAATTTACTTTCGGGTGTGATGAGGGAGACACAAGGCGCTGATAGTTTTGTTTGGTGCTTGCAGGAAAATTAGCTGCTTTTGAGAGAAAAACTAGTGCACACGGCCAATACCACACCAGAAAATATAACTGTTCGGCGAGTGAATCACCTCCCACAAAACTATTTAGACTGTTAATTAGGAGTTCACACCGATCGTTTTTGTGGTGCTTGCAAGCAACTATGTTTCTGATGGCTTTGTGGACAGCTAACAGACAACTTATTTCCCCCTCCATCACACCCGAAAAGCATAAGTCGATATGCAATGTGCCGACAGGATGTCGGCCAAGCCTTGTCTGGCACAGGGATGTGCCTTACAAGGCGGTTGCACTATATCGGCTTAGGGTTTGAGGATTGAGTGTGATGCTGGGGCGACGTTTTCTTGGTTCGTTCTTTTTCGTCGTTTAAAAAGAATGAACGAGGAGCGCATGGATGCGCTTTGATATTAAACATGGAGGTTTATGTTGCTAACGGCTGGTAGCTCTAAATTTACCGTAAAGTCAGCCCGTCCTCCTGACTGGTTTCGACGCCCATCCATGGGCTACGACATACTTTTCTTTGATGCCCAAAGAACAAGTAAGCAAAAGAAAAGGCACTCCCAACATCACACTGACTCCTCAAGTAAATTGCCAATATGAACGTCACCGCGGTGTAAGGGCCATCCTTGGCCCTGTCACCGCTTTTCACGCATCCATGCGTTGAAATGACGCATTGGCAATTTACTTTCGGGTGTGATGAGGGAGATACAAGGCGCTGATAAATTCTTGTGGTGCTTGCAAGCAACTATGTTTCTGATGGCTTTGTGGACAGCTAACAGACAACTTATTCCCCCTCCATCACACCCGAAAAGCATCAGTCGATATGCAATGTGCCGACAGGATGTCGGCCAAGTCTTGTCTGGCATCATGGATGTGCCTTACAAGACGGTTGTACTATATCGGCTTAGGATTTGAGGATTAAGTGTGATGTTGGGGCGACGTTTTCTTGGTTCGTTCTTTTTCGTCGTTTAAAAAGAATGAACGAGGAGCGCATGGATGCGCTTTGATATCCGCCAAGGAGGGCAAACTGACACCGTTTTATTTGGCTTGAGATTTAAAAACAGTCCGTTACATCAAAAGATAAGCATTCGAATGCTGAGTAAAAAAAATGAGTTAAAAATGCTTGCCTTTTATGTAACAATAGCGCGCAAATAAAAACCAATCGCAGCACACTAGGAAGTCGTACTGCGTATTGGTGGAACGGCTTTAACCAACAACAGTGGACATAAAAAATGCAAACAAGGATTGTGGTGTATGGTACTAACCATCCTGTACATGTCGTCGATTTTGAACTCACGACCTGTATCAATAGCGGCTTTTTACTCAAAGCGAACCTAGAATCCCAATTTGACCTTGCTGATGAGTTACTTGTCGGCAACATGCTCACGTTTGAAATTGAGTCACCAGATGCAATATCAACGTATTTCACTGGGACTTTGTTTGATATCCAATCTGGTTTTGTGTCTGAGCACACCTGTGGTGCAGAGGTGATTTTAAAGCCTCGCCTTGAGTTACTTAAGCAAACAGAAAAAAGCCAAATCTTTGTACAAGCCAATGTCCAGTCTGTTCTCAATAAGCTGATACAAAAAGCCGGCTATTCACAAGACCGGATAAAATGGCGAGTCACTAAAGATTTACCCACGCTACCGCAGTGCGTACAAGCGCTAGAAAACGACTACACCTTTTTCACCCGACTCTTGGCAAAGTACGGCTTAATCTATTGGTTTGAATGCCATGATTTTATTGAGTCGATAGTGATTGCAGAGGGGAATCTTGCAAGCCCCTATATTGAACGAGGCTTGTTGTCGGTAACGGATAAAGATGGCCTGGTGCACGAACATGAAACCGACTTTGTTGGGTTTACGCAGTGCCAAAGCCGCCATCGTTTTAAAATGGGTGGCTCACAAGTGCATATGAATGCCCATCCGCCAACTTCGGTCAGCTCGGCCCAGCGTAGCTATTTTGAGCCTGCTGCACAAAATCCCGCTGAGCAATTTGAGCGCACTGGCAATCTCGAGCTTGCCTATCAACAAGGTAAAAATGAAGTCACGCTGGTAGGGAACGTAGCCGAAGCCAATGCCGGTTATTCGTTTTCGTTAAATGGTAAATTGGGCACAGCGAAAGGTGGCGATTATACTTGTATCCGCAGTAAACAGGTGTATAAACAAGGCAGCGCTAATGACCCAAACCAAGTTGCTCACCATAGCGAGTCGGTGTGTGTACCACGGGGTGAGCCAATACGTATCGCGCCCCCAGAGCATAGCCCAAAACCGATGGTGTTTACCGCCACAGTGCGCTCGCTGTCGGGGTCAAAAACCAATCCTCACTTAGATACCCAAGGGCAATATGCCACGCAAGTACATTTTGATAGTCAGGTGACTGAATCAGTAAAGCGCCTCACACAATATGCCTGTCGTGGTCAAAAGCAACCGACAGGGTTACACTTTCCACTGCTGCCAGACAGTAATGTGCTCATCGGTTGTATGAACAACGACCCAGACCAAAGTTACTTGTTAGGGTTTGCCCTTAATGACACCCAACCATCTGTTGTTACTAGCGCCAATAACGCCCAAAACGTGTTGTGCTCTCGCGGCCAAAACCTATTGATGTTTGATGACACCCCAAATACCCCGCATATTGTGTTGCAAACCCTAGCGGGCAACCAGCACTTGGTGTTACATGGTGATAAAAAGCAGCCTTATATCCACTGGCTTGCGCAACTTGGCGCGATGAATATTTTTGCAGCCAAAGACATACAACTTGGCAGTGTTAAAAGCGCAATTCGACTACTCACCAATAAAACCTTTATTGCCAGCGCCAAACAACAACTGGCACTGGAGAGTAAAAAGTCAGTCATTGCCGATGCAGCAACCAACCTAGACGTCACCGCCAACCAAATTGACGTCAGCGCCAAACAAGATTTGACCCTTAAGGCGGGTCGCAGCCATCGCAGTGTTATCCAAAGTGATATCAACCTCAAGGCAGACAACAACCTTACCATCACCGCCCCGGCGGGAAGTCAAATCATTCAAAGCCAAGGCAATATCACGATTAAAGGCAGTGGCTCTGGCAACCTCACTCTTGCCAATGGCGGCAGTGAAATCAGTATTGACTCAAGTGGTAACGTCAACCTCTTTGCAGATAAGTTACTGACCTTAAAAGGCAAAGCCATGACTGTGTTTGACGGCAGCATGGAGCAAGATATTGGCAGCAAACAAAGCGCCACGATGCCGAGTGTACCGCAAATTCAAGCGCTGTCTGAGAATGCTCGACTCTCACTTGCCGCCGATGGCATCGCTACCATGGCGAGCAGTACCATTGAGTTGTCTTATACCTATCAAGATGGCAGCCCAATTATGGGCGCACCTTATACCATTCGATTTGCAAACGGCACAGCGCTGACTGGTAACTTAGATGACAGCGGTAAAGCAAAAATTGAGAATGCACCGCCAGGTCAATATACCGTGCAATATGGTGAGGATAAACGCGATTACCTGCCAGAAGATAATCGCCCTAAAAACCCACTGTATGGACAAATCACTCCAGCGCGAGCCGCTGAAATGGTACGCAGCGGCAATACTGCACCACTGATAGAAGCCAACGGCATTGCAACCCAAGCAGGTGATTGGTTATGGGGCACACTGCAAGGCGACTTTAATCAAAACCCCTCCACGTCACAAATCGTGGTAGGTACCTTGATTTCCATGATACCGATTATCGACCAAGTCATGGATTTACGAGATATCATTGCCAATGTCATGTTACTGACCGACGATGATGAAGCCAACGACACCGACGCTTGGCTTGCCTTTACCTTGACCGGCATTGGTTTAGTGCCAGTAGTGGGCTCAGCAGTCAAAGGCGTGGGCAAGGTTATCTTAAAAAATACTGGAGAATCGCTCTCTGCTGCGCTTGCCGTTTTACGCAAGCTCGGTAAAGGCGACCCAGTTAAATACCTAAGAAACATCAACTGGCAAGACCTAGGAAAACAATCCGCTACGGAAGTTAAAAACATCGTCAAAGGCCTGCGCGATTCACTCGATGACATGTCTACCAGTTGGCACTACGACCTACTACTCCCAGACGCTGCCATCGAAGGCATGCAAGCCACGGTAAAACGCCTAGACGACGTCACCCCCAAAATCGACCAGCATATGCAACAAGCCGCCCAAGAAATCGGACAGCGAGTCAATAAAGCACTGGATGAATATCAAGGCCAATCACCAATTCGAGGCGTTACCGACAAGCCCACCAAAGCCAAAGCCGATGAATTGGAGCCGCCAAAAGGGAATGAGTTACCGGGGGTAAAAAATAGTTTTGAAGGCACAACCACTATAGATCCGCAATCCATGGAAAAGCTGAACGACTTAGAACGTAAAGTTAAAGTATCAGATAGTGGAAAAGCAATAATACAGTTTGGCATAAACGCTGGGAAAGAAAAAACAATTATTCTTTCTAAAAAAGCTGGCCAGATAGAAACCAGGAATGGCATTACTTTAGCGAGAGATAAATATGGATTTCCTATCTTTAACAGCAAATTCGATACACATGTACCCAATAACCTTTTAGGTAATAAAGATGCTGCTTCACACTTTCAATATGCAAATGAAAGGCTGAGGAGTTCACTACAGAAAAACCCAAGTTTAGCTGAAGAGATGGGGCTAACAAATATTCAATTAAAACATTTCTTAAAAGACCCTGCCCCCAAAAAGCCACCAGCAGGATTAACTTGGCATCACCATCAAGATACAGGTAGAATGCAGTTAGTCAATCAAATAGAACACGACGCTTTCGTGCCCCATACTGGAGGAATGTCTATTTGGGGTGGAGGCTATAAAAAGTAACAAGGAGCAAAAAGTGAATATAATTTGGGAAGAGTATGTAGATCCTCCTTTGCAAGATATCTCGAGCAATGAGATTTCAACCATAGAGGCCATTATAGGTTTTATACTACCTGCTGATTACAAATCTTTTATAGTTGACAAGCAGGGGTTAGTACCATCTAAAGAGGTAATTGAATCAGGTGACTTAGCACCCGTACCGTTTGGACCGTTATTTCACGTTTTAGAAAATTGTTCCTCTGAACACATGCTATATAGTGCTCTGGAAAAATTTAATAAATGGAAAGATTTATATCCGAATATCTTTCCTATTGCTGATGCCGGAGGTACTGGCAACTTTTTTGCCTATAATTTTAATATTGATCATTCAAATCCACCTATAATCTTCGTGAATGTGGAAGAAGATCCTGATTCACCAGAAGCTTTTATATATGTTTCAAGAGATATAAATGAACTTCTCAATAATTTGAGAGCTTAGTAACCTAATCTGAATCTGGATATATCCTCCATACGTGCTTCTAGGCTTACCCAAGGGTGTTGACTTGTTTTACACCCTTAGCTGTTTTGTGGACATAGGCTAGGTGGCATAGTGCCGAACGATACGATGTGTGCATCGCATGGCAAAACTGCCTGAAAATTCTAGCCAAACTGTGGGTAAACTGAGTTGCTCAACCAGTCTGAGCACCAAAATGTCAATATTCAGAATCGGCTAAATAGAGGTCAATAGACAAAGTCATCTTAAAAAATACCGGAGAGTCTCTCTCTGCTGCGCTTGCCGTTTTACGCAAGCTCGGTAAAGGCGACCCAGTTAAATACCTAAGAGACATCAACTGGCAAGACCTAGGAAAACAATCCGCCACGGAAGTTAAAAACATCGTCAAAGGCCTGCGCGATTCACTCGATGAAATGTCTAGCAGTTGGCACTACGACCTACTGCTTCCAGACGCCGCCATCGAAGGCATGCAAGCCACGGTAAAGCGCCTAGACGACGTCACCCCCAAAATCGACCAGCATATGCAACAAGCCGCCCAAGAAATCGGACAGCGAGTTAATAAAGCACTGGATGAATATCAAGGCCAATCACCAATTCGAGGCGTTACCGATAAGCCCACCAAAGCCAAAGCTGATGAGTTGGAGCCGCCAAAAGGAAATGAGCTGCCGGGGGCTAAAAACAATAGTTCAAATAATACAAAAACTAAGAAAGCTCGTAAGATATCGAACCGCTTGAAATACCTTGGAAAAACACCAAGTAAAACATCTCGCACTGGTAAAGAGGTCATTGCTAGGATGCGTAAAGAAGGTAAGATAAGAGATAAATTCGGTAAAACCCAGTTTAAAGACAGCAAAGGAAATTGGCACCCGCTGTCGCAAGCAGACATGGCACATGACCCGACAGATGCAGTAAGGTGGTGGAATACGAAAGGTAGGCAATATGGCGCAAAGTCGAAAGAAGTTAGGAAGTGGATGCTTGACCCAAATAACTATACATTGGACCATTACAGCCTAAACCGTTCAGCGGGAGCTAAGTTAAAAGAAACCTATTTATCCCCAATTAATAAGTTGAAAAAATGAAAGAATTAGATGAAAGATTAAGTGATGAGATTAATGAAAAATTTAATCGTTCTCTGGAGTTTAGAGACAGAGGAAAAATAGATGAGTCATTTGTTGCAATGCAAGAAGCTATCGAATTAATCCCTTCACCGAAGAGTCAGTGGTCAGAATCATTAATTATTATTACTTCTGCTTGTGAACACTTTATTACGATCGAGAAGCTTACTGAGGCCGAAGCACTAATTGATGAGTACTTAAATTCAGACTTTTGCATTTCATATGATGATAGCCCAAGCTTCATAAAAGGAATGATATTATTTGAAATGGGTAACTTTAAACAAGCATATGAATGGTTTGCTAAAGCCAATTCTATTTCACGGGGTAGATGCTTTGTAGAACAACCTAAGAAATACAAAACCTTCTTTAATGAGTATAACCAATGAATGTACATGACCAGATAGAAGAGTATTGCGAGCAAGGCAATGACCTTTTTGATGAAGAAGATTTTCAAGGCGCAATGACACTTTGGAAAAAAGCCTTCGATTTGCTCGCTGATCCAGATGAAGAGTGGGAGCAAGCCGTTTGGCTTAAAGTATCTATTGGGGATAGTTATTATATGCTTGATGAATATCAACAATCCCTAGATTCAATGCTGGATGCATTAAACTACCCTGAAGCACTTGACAACCCATTTATTCACTTTAGAGCTGGCCAGTGTCATTATCAGTTAGGTGATAAAGAGCGCAGTAAAAATGCTTTACTTAAGGCCTATATGTTAGCTGGAAAAGAAATTTTTGAAGACCATGGAGAGGATGGGCTTTTTTATTACGACTTTTTAAAGTCTGAAATCAAGTTATAAACCAGTTCTACGCAAAGGACAGCACATGACAGTTAGCATATACATCGTGCAATATTTTGTTCGATATATTTACCACAAAATTAAAGAGCCTTGGCTTAAGTGCCACACAAAATATCACCCTTAAGGCGGGTCGCAGCCATCGCAGTGTTATCCAAAGTGATATAAAGCTCAAAGCAGACAACAACTTTACCATCACCGCGCCGGCGGGAAGTCAACTCATTCAAAGCCAAGGTAATATCACAGTAAAAGGCAGTGGCTCTGGCAACCTCACCCTTACAAGACGGTTGCACTATATCTGCTTAGGATTTGAGGATTGAGTGTGATGCCGGGGCGACGTTTTCTCGGTTCGCTCGATCGCGTCGTTTAAAAAAATAAACGAGGAGCGCATGGGTGCGTTTTGATAATAAACATGGAGGTTTATTTTGCTAACGGCTGATTGCTCGAAATTTATCGTGAAGTCAGCCTGTCCTTCTGACAGGTTTCGAAGCCCATTCATGGGCTACGACTACCCGAAAAGCATAACTTCTCGGCGGGTAAACCGCCTCCCACAACGCTATTTACACTGTGAGGCTGGAGCCGCTTTTGATCTTATAAACTACTCTATTGCTACTGAGAAAGTGGAAATTCCACAAGCAACTTTATTCCCCCTTCATCACACCCGAAAAGCATAAGTCGATATGCAATGTGCCGACAGGATGTCGGCCAAGTCTTGTCTGGTACAGGGACGTGCCTTACAAGACGGTTGCACTATATCGGCTTAGGATTTGAGGATTGAGTGTGATGCTGGGGCGACGTTTTCTTGGTTCGTTCTTTTTCGTCGTTTAAAAAGAATGAACGAGGAGCGCATGGATGCGCTTTGATATTAAACATGGAGGTTTATTTTGCTAACGGCTGATTTCTCGAAATTTATCGTGAATTCAGCCCGTCCTCCTGACAGGTTTCGACGCCTATCCGTGGGCTACGACTACCCGAAAAGCACACTTCTCGGCGGGTGAACCGCCTCCCTACAAAACTATCTGCAATGCTAATTAGGAGGCTATGCTGATAGTTTTTTTGTCATTGTTACAAACAGCTTAATTGCTATACCCTCATAGGAAGAGTTATTGCCATGCGCCACGTTGAATTTGGCGAGGTGTGTTACGCCATCCCTCAAATTGTGATTCGACGTTTTCATTAAAATTACGAAAGAGTAGCTCGATGTTTTGTGCAGGTACAATATTGCACGGGTTGCTGCTTTCTTGTCGTAAATATTCGAAAAAAGCGTTGCTGTTGTGCTCGACCATAAATCCGGTAAACAGGTAACTATTGGCATATAAGGTGGTACTTTGCATGGTTTGCCACTGATTTTCGCTATTGAATAGGGTGTTAATATCAAGCTTGGCAAAGCGCGATTTCAAAATCCCTTCTTTCGTTAACCAATCTTCGTCAGAGAGGTAAACTGAAAATTGACCTGTTTCGGTAATTCTTAGGTGCTCAAAATACTCGGCTAAGCCTTCCGTTACCCATCGAGGGGTTACGCCGAAATAGTAAAAAACTAGGGCGTGCACGGACTCATGAATGAGCGTTCTTAGCGTTTCTTCTTCAGTGCGACCGCCATTGATAAAGCCTTGGTTTTGAAACAAGAAGTACATGCCCAAGGTGCCAGCAGGCTCTGCATCGCGAGAGAGGATTAGCTCATTGTACTCAGCGTCATTGGCGGCAATATGCATGTTCAACTGGATGGGAGATAAGGCTTTTTTGTGTGCTAACTGGTTAAAAAAGTGCTTAAACATCATATACACCACGTTGAGGGCTTGCTGCGCCTGATACTCAACATAAGGGCTCACGGGTTCACCCGTTAGATTAAGCTTAAAATTTTCCATGTTGTTGAATTGCGTTTGCAAGGAAAATACTTCGCGCTTTAGTGCCCCGCAGGTAGGTGTTGAGATACCGCTGAACATATTAACAATATCACTGTGCCCGTTTAGATTATGAAAGGCTTTTTCTGGTACTTCAGGTAGCTGTTGTTTCGTTACTTCTGGTGGTGCAACCGTTAGGTGAGGAGTAGTGCCTGGCTGACTTAAACGTTTTTCGGTATGGGTGTCTAGCTGTATGCCTAATTCCGTCAATAAAGGTTTGATAGACCGCATCGAGTTTGCTGCTGCACTTGGATAGATAAAATAAAGCGCAAACAATATCAGTGTGATGATAAGTAGTAGGACAAAGACTCGCCAAGCCAAAGTGATATCCTTGTTTAATACATGCCCAGAGACTCTGGTTATACTCGATTATCGGTAAACTTGACAATGGGTAATTTGATTATCGACTTATTTCCATCGCATTAAATAACATCTACTTTAGTGTGTCATAGCGTATCGTTTGCATTATTTGCCATTCTTTTTTCTACAACAATGTACCCATAATCTAATTCGTTGCCTATACTTTTTGAAAAAATAACAGAGCATACAGATGAAAGTAGTTTGGCCGTTGATTTTACTGTGTTGTGTGGGCGGGAGTGCGAGCGCACTTGATACTCAGGTGAATATTACGACGGGGCAATGGCCGCCGTACTTAGATCAAGCGAAACAAGATCAAGGCTGTGTGGCTGCTGTGATCCGAGATGTCTTTGCGCTCTCTGATATCAAAGTCCGATTTTTATTTATGCCTTGGGAACGCGCCTATCAAGAGGGAATGAAGGCGGCTTACATTGGTAGTGCTTATTGGTATTACAGTGAGCAAAGGAGCAAAGACTATATTTACACTCAATACCCACTCACTGAAGAAACAGCACGCTTTTATCATCATCGAGATTTAGCGTTTACCTATACGAGTTACACAGATCTCAAGCCATTTAGATTGTTGCTCAATCAAGGGTTAACTTATCCGCCTTCTCTGCTAGAGGCGATAGAGACGCTTGAAATCAAAACTTCATATGCCACGTATACCAGTAAAAATGTGGCACTGATCCTACGAAACCGTGCAGATATTATGATTATGGACGAAAAATCGGCGAAGTCCTATCAGCAGGAACTGCCAGCTGAGGACGCGGAGTTATTAGCTGCGCAAGCGATCCCTGCTTTTATCCAAAAAGGCTATTTGCTTATCAATAAGCATCATAGTGAATATGCTGAGTTGTATAACGAAGGGCTAAAAAAACTATGGGCGGATGAAGACTATGTTGCTCAGTATCGTGCTCGCTGCTCTCGTGTGTTTACCGATTGATTGCTTTTTGGTTTTGCTAAAACCAAATAATGTCCTGATCCGTTGCGAAATCATTCATAAGTTAGAATCCAAATTTGTTTTTAATGTTTTTCATAGCCTGTTGGCTATTTTGACGGTTATAAAGCATAAAGAATGTTATTACACGTAAAGCCTAATAGTGTATTCAGTGGGATTTTAGAGCATGCTTTGCAGCCAACAATCGTAAAGACTATCTTGAATCGTCATTGGCTGCTTTAGATTAAGACTTGCCTTATCCAAACCGCCTTTCCAGCAGCTTGATTTAGCGTTAAATGGTATATGCCCATCTGGTCTGACCATTTAAATCGCCTTTTAAATTTGCCCGATTCTTGGTTAAAGTTTATGCACGCCAACTGTTGTTTTTACACTCAGCTAATTATTGAATTGGGCTGAATTTTGACAGTTGTCATGGATTTTGATAACGTATTGTGCAAATTTGGTATGACCAATTTACCTATGAAGTTAATTCTTACCAAATTGATTAAAATAAGTCAGCAGTCTGGCTAGGTCACATCATAAAAATTGGCGTTATTTCAATGTCTTTAAAGATTAAAGCAGCAAAATTATCCGACGTAATACTAGAACAGCTTGAGAATATGATCCTCGAGGGCTCGTTATTACCCGGCGCAAAGTTGCCGCCTGAACGTGAACTAGCTAAGCAATTTGAAGTGTCGCGTCCATCACTTCGTGAGGCTATCCAGAAATTGGAAGTCAAGGGGCTTGTTACCCGTCGTCAAGGTGGTGGCACGTATGTTAAAAATCAGCTAGAAGAAGGGCTGACTGATCCGTTATTCGACTTGATCAGTAAGCATCCAGAATCTCAGTTTGATTTACTTGAGTTTCGTCATGCATTAGAAGGCATCGCCGCCTACTACGCGGCACTCAGGGGCACAGAGAATGACTTTGCAAAGGTACAACAAAGCTTTGACAATATTGCAGAGATAGGTGATGACCTGATGCAAAAGGCAAGGGCAATTAATGCTTTTCACTTTGCCGTTGCAGAAGCGTCACATAACGTCGTCCTGCTTCATCTTGTAAAAGGGATGCAGTCATTGCTTGAGCAAAACGTGTTGCAAAACTTAACGGTCTTGGTGCAAAAATCAGACGTGAGTGAGCAGCTCGGTGAGCACAGAAAGTTGTTATTAGATGCGGTGATCAATGGTAACCCTGAACAAGCAAGACTTGCTAGTAACGCCCACTTAGCCTTTATCGAAGAAGCGTTATTAGAAGCCGGTAAAGAGCGTTCGCGAATAGAACGTTCACTGCGTAGAACAAAACAGCAGTAATCGGACTTGATTCAGTAAGAATTGGCACAAATAGAATAAATTCGTATTTTAAACATAAGGAACACTCCATATGTCTGAAGTCAATAAAATTGACGTAGACGCGCTAGAAACCCAAGAATGGTTACAGGCGCTTGAGTCGGTAGTAAAAGAAGAAGGCGTAGAGCGCGCTCAGTTCTTGTTAGAGCAAGTATTAGAGCAAGCGCGTCTTGATGGCGTAGATATGCCAACAGGCACTACGACTAACTATGTCAACACTATCCCAGCAGATCAAGAACCTGCGTATCCAGGGGATGTGAACCTTGAGCGTCGTATTCGCTCTATCATCCGTTGGAATGCTATTATGATCGTACTTCGTGCTTCGAAGAAAGATCTCGAGCTGGGCGGGCATATGGCCTCTTACCAGTCGTCAGCTGCATTCTATGAAATGTGTTTCAACCACTTCTTCCGTGCACCAAATGAGAAAGACGGTGGTGACTTAGTGTATTACCAAGGTCACATCTCTCCGGGCATTTATGCTCGTGCATTTGTTGAAGGCCGCCTAAGCGCTGAGCAGCTAGATAACTTCCGTCAGGAAGTAGACGGTAACGGTATTTCTTCATACCCACACCCTAAGTTAATGCCTGAATTCTGGCAGTTCCCAACGGTTTCTATGGGTCTAGGTCCAATCGCGTCTATCTACCAAGCGCGTTTCCTTAAATACCTAGATGGCCGTGGTCTAAAAGATACGTCTGAGCAACGCGTTTACGCCTTCCTTGGTGATGGTGAAATGGACGAGCCAGAATCACGTGGTGCGATTTCTTTCGCTGCCCGTGAAAAACTAGACAACCTATGCTACCTAATCAACTGTAACCTACAGCGTCTTGACGGCCCAGTAATGGGTAACGGTAAGATCATCCAAGAACTAGAAGGCCTATTTAAAGGTGCTGGTTGGAACGTGATCAAAGTCGTTTGGGGTTCTGGTTGGGATAAGCTACTTGCCAAAGATACTACGGGTAAATTGCTGCAACTGATGAATGAAACAGTTGACGGTGATTATCAAACTTACAAAGCAAAAGATGGTGCCTTCGTACGTGAGCACTTCTTCGGTCGTTACCCAGAAACAGCAGCACTTGTTGCTGATATGACTGACGACGAAATCTTCGCGTTGAAGCGCGGTGGTCATGAGCCATCGAAGCTATTTGCTGCATTTAAAGCGGCACAAGACACCAAAGGTCGTCCGACTGTGATCTTAGCTAAAACCGTTAAAGGTTACGGCATGGGCGCTGCGGCTGAAGGTAAAAACATTGCTCACCAAGTTAAGAAAATGGACATGACACACGTAGCGCACCTACGTTCACGTCTAGGTTTAGATGACTTGGTATCTGATGAGCAATTACAAGATCTACCTTACTTGACGCTAGAAGAAGGATCAAAAGAGCACGAATATCTACATGCTCGCCGTAACGCGCTTCACGGTTATACACCTAAGCGCCTACCTAACTTCACAGAAACGCTTACGCTACCTGAGCTAGATGCATTTAAACCGCTTCTAGAAGAACAAAAGCGTGATATCTCAACCACAATGGCATACGTTCGTGCGCTTAATATCTTGTTAAAAGACAAGAATGTTGGCAAGAGCATTGTTCCAATTATTGCTGATGAAGCGCGTACCTTTGGTATGGAAGGTTTATTCCGTCAAATCGGTATTTACAACCCGCACGGCCAAAACTACAGCCCAGAAGACCGCGATATCGTTTCTTACTACAAAGAAGCAACGTCAGGTCAGGTACTACAAGAAGGTATCAATGAGCTAGGCGCGATGTCTTCATGGGTTGCAGCGGCAACGTCATACAGCACGAACGACCTACCAATGATCCCGTTCTATATCTACTACTCAATGTTTGGTTTCCAACGTGTAGGTGATATGGCGTGGATGGCGGGCGACCAACAAGCGCGTGGCTTCCTATTAGGGGCAACCGCTGGTCGTACAACGCTAAATGGTGAAGGTCTACAGCACGAAGACGGTCACTCACACATTCAAGCAGGTACAGTGCCTAACTGTATTTCTTACGACCCAACGTTTGCATTTGAAGTAGCGGTTATTCTGCAAGATGGTATTCGTCGTATGTACGGTCCAGAGCAAGAGAACGTGTTCTACTACCTAACGCTAATGAACGAAAACTACCATATGCCAGCAATGCCTGAGGGCGCTGAGGAAGGTATTCGTAAGGGTATTTACAAGCTTGAAAGCTACACTGGCGACAAAGCACAGGTTCAGCTAATGGGCTCGGGTACTATCCTGAACGAAGTACGTAAAGCGGCGCAGATCCTAAGCGACGACTACGGTATCGGTTCAGACGTATTCTCTGTAACGTCATTTAACGAGCTTGCTCGTGACGGTCAAGATGCAGAGCGTTTCAACATGCTTAACCCAGAAGCAGAGCAAAAAGTGGCTTATATCACCAGCGTACTTGGTGATGCGCCAGCAATCGCTGCTACGGATTATATGAAAAACTATGCTGATCAAGTACGTGCATTTATGCCGAGCGCATCTTACAAAGTACTTGGCACAGACGGTTACGGTCGTTCAGACAGCCGTGAAAACCTACGTCGTCACTTTGAAGTAAATGCCGGTTACGTGGTAGTTGCTGCACTCGGCGAGCTAGTTAAGCAAGGCAAAGTTGAAAAATCAGTAGTGACTGACGCTATCAAGAAATTTGATATCGACACCACCAAAACTAACCCACTTTACGCATAAGAGGACGAGTGATGGCAATCGAAATTCATGTTCCAGATATTGGTGCCGATGAGGTTGAAGTAACCGAGATCCTAGTAAGCGTAGGTGACACGGTTGCAGAAGAGCAATCGCTTATCACTGTTGAAGGCGACAAAGCATCAATGGAAGTACCTGCCTCTGTGGCGGGTACAGTTAAAGAAATCAAAATAGCGGAAGGCGATAAAGTATCGACTGGCTCTTTGATTATGATCTTTGAAGCGGCAGGTGAAGAAGCACCGGCAGAGCAACCAGCAGAAGAAGCTAAGCCAGAAGCAAGCGCCTCTGGCAAGACAGAAGTGAAAGAAGTTCACGTACCAGATATTGGTGGCGATGAAGTTGAAGTAACTGAAATCTTAGTAGCTGCGGGTGATGTTGTTGAAGAAGAGCAATCGCTTATCACGGTTGAAGGCGACAAAGCCTCAATGGAAGTACCAGCACCATTTGCAGGTACTATTAAAGAAGTGAAAATCAACGCGGGTGACAAAGTGTCAACCGGTTCATTGATCTTCATCTTCGAAGTGGCAGGTAGCGATGATGCGCCTGCGACGACTGAAGCTGCAGAAGCGCCAGCAGAAGAGCAAGCACCTGCTGCATCGGCTGAAAAAGAAGTGCATGTACCAGATATCGGTGGCGACGAAGTTGAAGTCACTGAAATCATGGTTGCTGTTGGCGACAGCGTTGAAGAAGAGCAATCTCTTATCACGGTTGAAGGCGACAAAGCCTCAATGGAAGTACCAGCTCCGTTTGCGGGTACGATTAAAGAGATCAAAGTCAATGCTGGCGACAAAGTATCAACGGGTTCTTTAATCTTCGTATTCGAAGTGAAAGGCGCGGCACCTGCACCTCAGGCAGCAGCTAAAACTGAAGCAAAACCAGCTCAATCTGCGGCTCCAGCAGCAAAATCTGAAGCACCAAAAGCCTCTGCACAAAAAGATGACTTTGTGGCCAATGATCAATATGCCCACGCCTCACCTGTGGTACGTCGTTTAGCGCGTGAGTTTGGGGTTAACCTAGCTCGCGTTAAAGGTACAGGTCGTAAGAACCGTGTACTAAAAGAAGACGTACAAAACTACGTGAAAGAGCTGGTTAAGCAAGTTGAGTCTGGTCAAATCGCAAAAGGTGGCAACACTGGCGGCGGTGAGCTTGGTCTTATTCCTTGGCCAAAAGTAGATTTCAGCAAGTTTGGTGAAATAGAAGAGAAGAAACTTTCTCGCATCAATAAGCTATCGGGTGCAAACCTTCATCGTAACTGGGTACAAATCCCACATGTTACGCAGTTTGACGAAGCAGATATCACAGAGCTTGAAGCGTTCCGTAAAGAACAGAACGTGCTAGCTGAGAAGAAGAAAATGGGTGTGAAGATCACACCATTAGTATTCGTGATGAAAGCGGCTGCAAAAGCACTTGAAGAGTTCCCAACGTTTAACTCTTCACTATCTGAAGATGGTGAGAGCTTAATCTTGAAGAAATATGTTCACATCGGTATCGCGGTTGATACACCAAATGGTCTAGTGGTTCCTGTTGTTCGCGACGTGAATAAGAAAGGCATCATTGAGATATCACGCGAGTTGATGGAAATTTCTAAGAAAGCACGTGATGGTAAACTGACGTCTGCTGATATGCAGGGCGGCTGTTTCACTATCTCAAGCCTAGGCGGTATCGGCGGTACGGCGTTTACGCCAATCGTTAATGCTCCTGAAGTTGCGATTCTTGGTGTTTCTAAGTCAGACTTCAAACCGAAATGGAATGGTAAAGAGTTCGAGCCGCGCCTAATGGTGCCGCTAAGCTGTTCATACGACCATCGTGTCATTGACGGCGCGCTTGCAGCTCGCTTTACTGTGACACTTGCAAACTACCTAAGCGATATTCGCCAGCTAGTAATGTAAGAATAGAAACCGCATGACTTAGGTGATGCGGTTTTCTTGTATTTTGTTGTTCCGCTTGATAATTAGGCGGGACAATAGAGAGTGTGAATGATACACTTTCGAGCAATAATAACTCTCTCTGCCCTGTGCCCCGAATCGGGTGTTTGGCAGGCACTTTGGGTCGGCTACTCTCGACGAGTAAACCCGTTCAAATAACAGTTAAGGTAATAACATGAGCAACGAAATCAAAACTCAAGTTGTTGTACTAGGCGGTGGTCCTGGTGGTTACTCTGCAGCATTCCGTGCAGCAGACTTAGGTTTAGACGTTACACTAATCGAATCTCGCGACACGCTAGGTGGTGTGTGCTTGAACGTTGGTTGTATCCCTTCAAAAGCCCTTCTTCACGTTGCAAAGGTAATTGATGATGCAGCAGAAATGGCTTCTCACGGTGTTTCTTTCGGTGCTCCACAAATTGACCTAGACAAAATCCGTTCATGGAAAGAGTCTGTGATCGGTCAACTTACAGGTGGTCTTGGCGGAATGGCTAAGATGCGTAAAGTAACCGTAGTTAACGGCTACGGTAAGTTCACAGGTTCTAACACTATCGCTGTTGAAGGTGCTGACGGTGCAAAAACAGTGACCTTTGATAATGCAATCATTGCAGCGGGTTCTCAGCCTGTAAGCCTACCTTTCATTCCTGAAGACGAGCGTATCATCGACTCTACTGGTGCACTTGAGCTTAAAGACGTGCCTGAAAAGCTACTTGTGCTAGGTGGTGGTATCATCGGTCTTGAGATGGGTACTGTTTACCGTTCACTAGGTTCAGCGATTGACGTAGTTGAGTTTGCTGATCAACTAGTACCTGCGGCTGACAAAGACGTTATCAAGATTTACCAAAAGCACGTTAAAGACAAGTTTAACGTAATGCTTTCTACTAAAGTGGTTGCTGTTGAAGCGAAAGAAGACGGTATCTACGTATCTTTCGAAGGCAAGCAAGCACCAGAAGGCCAAGTTCGTTATGACAAAGTACTAGTTGCTGTTGGTCGTACACCAAATGGTAAGCTAATTGACGCTGACAAAGCGGGCGTAAATGTTGATGAGCGTGGCTTTATCAGCACTGACAAGCAAATGAAAACCAATGTTGATCACATCTTCGCTATCGGTGACATCGTAGGTCAGCCTATGCTTGCGCACAAAGCGGTTCATGAAGGTCACGTTGCAGCTGAAGTTATCTCTGGTAAGAAGCATTACTTCGATCCTAAGTGTATTCCTTCAATTGCATACACAGATCCAGAAATCGCTTGGGTTGGTGTGACTGAGAAAGAAGCAAAAGAGCAAGGTCTAAGCATTGAAACTGCGGTATTCCCGTGGGCAGCTTCTGGTCGTGCAATCGCTTCTGCACGTACTGAAGGTTCTACTAAGCTTATCTTTGATAAAGAGTCAGGCCGTGTGATCGGTGGTGCTATGGTTGGTATCAATGCAGGTGAAATGCTTGGTGAAATCGGTCTAGCAGTAGAGATGGGTGCTGACGGTGAAGACCTAGCGCTTACTATCCACGCTCACCCAACGCTGAATGAGTCAATCGGTCTAGCTGCTGAAATCTTCGAAGGTTCAATCACTGACCTTCCAAATAAAAAAGCAGTGAAGAAAAAGTAAGTTTTTCTGAGCATTTAAAAACCCAGCCTTGTGCTGGGTTTTTTGTTTTTGGCTAAGTGGGGAGCTTATTTCTAAGTAACCTGAGGTTTGGATAAGAAATGAACTAACTCATTGTTTTTAAAATAATATTAAATTATTTCCTTGTCTAGCCAGAGAGTTTTAGGGGGAATTAGGCGAATTTACGCACCAATAGCTTGCTATTGGAAGTGAATTCAACGCAGTTAGCGCTAAAACTGGCTGCTAGAAAGGCATTAATTATCCGAAGCTCAGGTTAAGGATTCCAAGCTAAGCCATCAGCCTGAGAAAATTAATAATTACAAGTAGTAAGGCGGAAGTGGCAATAAATAGCCAGCGCATTTGATTAAGTAGTCCGAGTAAATGCTGAATATGCTCAGCTGAGGGTTGCGCTTTTGCACCTACCCGCATCACGTCATAACGTTCACCAAAATAAAAGCGCGGCCCTGCGAGTTGTGTATGTAAATTTGCTGCAAAAAAGCTCAGTGCCCATCCAGTATTCGTTTGGCTAAAGTGACGACCGTAGTATTTAATGTAGTGCCAAGTTTGCTTTGGTCTAAGTAGCAACGAAAAGCAGGTAATTAATAATCGAATAGGCACAAACTCAACGAGCCAAATCATGCGGGAAAGGCTTGCCATAAAACGGCTTGAGGGGAGCATTACTTGCCGCCAAGCATGGTCACACAGTAGTAACAGTTTATAAAATAGCGCGAGATAGGGGCCTGCTGTTAGATACAGTAAAGCAATGACAAAAAAATGGCGCAGGGTATTTAATGCGGTGCTATCTATGGTGGCTTTACAAATACCAAGCTCTGTTAGCTTCTCTACATCTCTTGCTACCATTCCTTGCAACACGGCTCTTGCAGTCACTTTTTGCTTTGACTTTATCAGCGCGGAAATGCGCTTAGCACGGCTTTCATGGCTAATATCTAAGCATAAAAACAACACCAGCCCACCGAGCCACTTAGGATAAAAAGCAAAGCTTATAATCGCATAAGTTAATACAGTGATAGTTAATATTGGCAGGAGGAAGCCGAGTGTACCGGATAAAAGTTGATAGCTAGAAGCGGCTTTAGGGCGATAAACTTTTTCGGCAATCGCTTTAAAAATAAGGCTAAGAATAAGATTAGGGTGATAAAGTGTTGATAACCTTACCCCTAGGCTGGCAAAAATCGCCAGTAAGAAAATGATCAGGCCCTCATGGGCCTGAAGCAAGCTGTCGAGCACTAAAGCGTAACCTTATCCAGCTTATTAAGTAGTGCCATCACCATCTTAGAAGAGTTAACAGAAGCGACTTCTAGATACTCTTCGAATGATTGCGGTGATTCTTTGCCGGCGATATCAGATAGCGAACGGATCACAACAAATGGCGTGTTTAAAGAATGGCAAGCCTGCGCAATTGCCGCACCTTCCATTTCTACTGCTAACATCGTAGGGAAGTCTGCACGTGCCTTATCGATGCGTACTGGGTCGCACATAAATGAGTCACCCGTACAGATCAAACCAACCATAGTTTGAATGCCTTCAAGCTCATGTACGCTTTGCTCTGCAGCTTCAACTAATTTTGCATGCGAAGTGAACGCAGCAGGCATTTGCGGAACTTGACCAATTTCATAGCCAAACGCAGTAACATCTACGTCGTGATGACGTACTTCATTTGAAATCACCACATCGCCGACGTTTAGTGATGGTTCAAAACCACCTGCAGAACCCGTGTTGATCACGCAATCTGGCGCAAAATTGTCGATAAGCAAAGTTGTCGCAACCGTCGCTGCCACTTTACCAATGCCAGACTGTACAAGCGTTACGTCAAGACCAGCCAGTTTGCCGGTGTAAAAAGTAAAGCCACCTTTGGTCAATGTTTGCGGGTTTTCCATGGTGTTACGCAAAATGGTAACTTCTTGCTCCATTGCGCCGATAATGCCTACTTTCATCAAAAGATTCCTAATTTGTGGTGGGGAAAGCCCCAGTGTCAAAATTGCTTTTATTATACGAAAGGGGTTTTGATAGGTAAAACAAAAAACGGGCTGACGCCCGTTTTGCTAGATTTCTGCCAACTGAGTTGACTGTGCTTTTGCCTGTGAGGGAGACAGCACCGCAGGTTTGTAGGTGCGGTTTCTGGTTTTCTTTGGCATCTCCACTTTTTGGCCAAGCTTGAATAAGATTGCCGCACGAACCTCAGCACTTTGGTAGCCACTTTTGATTTTCATGCGAATGTGTGGAATACCCGCAGATTCCAGAGCGCCACTGACAAACCAATCTTTTTGTGCTTTGTGGCCGTTTTTATTGGCGTTATTGACCAAATCAACAGCGGCAACAATTTTCAGTGTCTCTTTGTCTACCAAAACATAATCCAACTGCTTATTCTTAGCTTTGGTTACCGCGGCACGACGCGCTTTTGGAGAGATCCCCGGCTTGCACTCAATCACATCAATGAGCTTAATACGGCTAACGATTTTATATCTATCGCCAACGGCACGTTCTAATAAATGTAGAAACGATGCTTCAACGGTGGTAAAAACAGATTCTTTACGATTAAACGGATAAGGATTGCCACCCACATCGGTGTACTTAGAAGCGACAATGGAAGCAACGACCACTAGAGCCAAAATAGCAAGTAACGCAAATTCCATACAAAACTCCAAATCAAAAAAATGACATCTGTGGTTTTATAAGCAATAGGTGTGCCAGAAAGCTAGTAGCTTCTTTACGACGAAATCGTTCAATCAGCGACGATAATGCAGCTTTGATAAGTAATAGATGTTTACAAAAACATGGCTGCAAATTCTTATTGCAGGTTTATCTGAACATATGCTGGTGATATTCTCTCACTCATAATTGTAAACGCATAATAACAATAATATGTCGGTTAACTTGATCCCCACGGTACTATACTCGGCTATGGTGGGCGTGGTTTTGTCTGCGCTGCTCCGTATCTTCACCATAACTAAGCCTAAACAGACCATGTATTTATCTGGATTGTTGGTATTATTGTTCATTCATATTATGGGTGAGCTCTATATTTTTACTGGTGTATTTCAATATGCTCCCGCTATTGCTGGGTTTCAATTACCTGTCAGAATGTTGATGGGACCTGCGCTTTATTTTTATGCGTATAAGGCGATGTTTCCCAATAGCAAAATTTCTTTAAAGGCACACTTGCTCGCTTTATTTGGGCCTGCAGTAGTGTTTTTGTCTATGATCCCTTTTATTTTTAGCATCACTCCAGAGCAGAAACTTGCCTTAGCTAATCCGAGCACTCGTGATCCTGCCCTTTGGAAAATAGCCATCTTTGTCTGCTTGTTTACCGCAGTAACTTTTATTGTGGTTACTTTTGCCTATTTAATCGCGGCATTAAGGCTTCATTCTCAACATCGTAAGCAGCTTATGGATAAATACTCGGCGATTGAGCAGCGTGCAATGGACTGGCTGAAAATCATCTTGCTCCTATGGGGACTAGTATGGCTTTTTTACGCAGCAAATTACGCGGCCTCATTTTTTGGGTTTAATTGGTTTGCGATGCGGTCATTGTTACCCGTATTTGAGTTCACGGTATTAGTTTCATTTCTTAACTTAGCCCTCAAGCAACTCGAATTGAGCGAACCTGAAGAGACAAAAAGGCCTGAGCCACAACCAAGAGAAGCCGTTATTTCCCATGATAAAATGCAGCTGATTGCAGACAAATTAACCATAGCGATGTCTGAGAAAGCACTATTTAAAGATGAAGATCTGTCTTTAAATGGCTTATCGACAGCGATTTCTGTGAGTGAAAACCACATATCAGAAACGCTCTCACAATTTATGAACACCAACTTCTTTCAGTTTGTGAATGGTTATAGAATTGAAGAAGCAAAAAACCTGCTAACAAATAGCGATATGTTGGTTTCCTCTATCGCTTTTGAGGTTGGATTTAAATCAAAATCGACATTTAATAGCGCGTTTAAAAAACGAGTTGGTGCAACGCCAACTGATTATAAAAAGAACAATTGAAGAAAAAGTGATGCTGTTGATGTGCTAATTAGTACGAATATGCCCATTCGGACGACAACAATGACAAGTTCCTAGAAAATTTGATGAAATATTTCGTTGAACAAAGAAGGACGCATTATGAAGGTCACAACAGCGCGTTTTGGGTTATCAAATGAACAACAAAGTAGTGCTTCAGCAACTACACAGACAAAGCTAGAAAATGCCAATAAGTTATTGAAATACTCAGCTATATTTTGGTTCTCGGTGATATTGGCTGGCCAGTGGTTTTTCTTTTATTACATTATTAAGTTTTATGGTATGTCGGTCATTAACGACAATATGGAGATTTGGAATCGCTGGGAACCGATGGGAAACACGCCGCATAAGGCCGGAGATATAGCGGGAAATATGCTCTTTTTCGTTCATGTCATGGGGGCTGGGATCGTTGCGTTTGGCGGTGCGTTACAGTTGCTCCCAAAAGTGAGGGCTGTGTTACCAACTTTCCATAAAATCAATGGCTATACTTTTTTAGTGACAGTATTTTTCTTAGCGATATCTGGATTTTACTTATCTTGGGTAAGAGGTGCGAGTCCAAACCTAATCTCTGAGATAGGCACGAGTATTAATGGATTTCTTATCTTAGGCTTTGCCTATATGACGGTGAAAACGGCGATAAGCAAGGATATTGCCAATCATAGAAAGTGGGCGATTCGACTATTCCTTGTCTCTAACGCGCAGTGGTTTCTTAGAGTCGGTGTATTTAGCTACTTTATTACGAGCACAGCAGCCGGAGTTACCCCAGCGTTTGGAGACCCATTTTTCCCAATGTGGACTTTTGGTTGCTTCTTGCTACCACTAGCTGCTGCACAGCTATATTTTTACGGTTCTCAAAGTAAACGTCCCCATGTCAAAGTCATAACGTCATTCGTACTGGTTGTGCTTACTGTGCTGATGTCATTAGGGATAGTTGGATTTACCCCGTTTTTACTGCAAATCATGAGTGGAGAGCCCATAGCATTTTGATTAGGATTTAAACTGGTTGCACTAAATCAGACGTTATTGATTACAGCGTTTACACTCAATAAAAATACAGGATTATCGATATGAAAAAGGCAGCTTTGTCGTTTTGCTCATTATGTTTACTGGGGCTCTCATTGAGTTGTTATGCAAATGGCTTAGACTCTTCCGTGCGTTATTTTGGGCAAACAGCACCAGGTACTTTGGCAATTCCATTTATGCCTGAGCATGGAAGTTCAAGTGATTGGGAATTAGGTGGGCAGTTTTCTGCAAATTTAAACGAGTTTTACTTAGTTAGAAAGGATTATGTCCCCCATGAGCCCTCAGTCATTGTGTATCGTAAAGACGGGCGAGATTGGCAAAGACATGACTTTCACCGAGCATTGAGTGGTGATCTCGATGTACTTTATTCGAAAAAAAATTACATAGAAAAAACAAGTTCCGGTTGGTCATTGATGAAAAGCCTTGGTCCTCAATTTGATAGAGAAGATTGGGGGATAATGCGTCTTTCAGCTTCTGCTAACGGCACATTTGTGTTCGATGATTGGAAAAATAACGATGTTATTAGAATATCTAAAGTCGTTAAAGGGAAGCGGGAAGCCCCAAAGCTGCTAGGCACTGAGATTAACTCAGGAACTTGGACAGCTCATCCATTTATAGCGCATGATGAATCCTATATTATTTGGGATAGTGAAAGAGAAGGTGGGTATGGTGCGTCTGATATCTATATTAGCTTTTTACAAGAAGATGGAAGGTATGGCACAGCGATAAACCTTGGCGCTGAAATAAATACTCCGCTTACCGAAAACGGCGCTTTCGTGACGCCCGATGGCAAGTTCTTATTTTTTGGTCGCTCAGAAGAGAAGTTTAGAGCAGATGGTTCCTCGTATTGGGTTGGCGGTAAGCATTGGGTTGATGCTCAAGTGATTGAAAAGATTAGAAAGAAAAAATAAATTGGTCATGTGTAGCTGAGGCGGCGGCAATGTCTGGTGACATCGCCGCCATGCGAACCGACTAACGATAGCCGCTCGCTTTACTTTTCTTCTTGCTCTTTAAGCACGTAGATCTCACCATCAAAACTACCTTGAATAGTCAATCCTTGCCCTGCCAGCTCCTTGAGATATTCAATATGCTCTTGGGTGATATGCTGGCCCGGCACCAAAAGCGGAATACCCGGAGGATACGGGGTGACTAAACCTGCACAAATTCGGTTGTTGCTCTTGCTAATAGGTACAGATTCACGCTCGCCGTAGAAGGCATCACTAGGAATACAAGCAAGATCAATAGCGGGTAAATTCTCAGGTAAGCGTGAGCGTCGCGTTGACTTCGATAGTTTTACCTTGCCGCCATCAAGTTTCTTTAAGGCATTGTATAAACGAATGATCTTTGAGCGTGTACCACCCAAGGTTAGTAAGACTAAGATAGTACTGTGGGTGTATTTCTCAATCTCCAGCCCAATTTCGTCCAGCAGAAATTTATGAATATCCTTTAATGAGTACGGTAGTTCACTAATATCTATGAGGATTTTAAGCGGATCATGCCCCATATTATCGCCACTAAAATGTGGGAATATGTTCATGAAGTCTTGCTTATCAAGCACTTTGATATGTTTGAGCGAGGCCATCTGCTGTTTGAACTCTGTAACATGGTTCAGCAGCGCATTGAGTAACTTATAGCCTTCCATCTCTAACTGCTTTTGGCACACATCCAAAGACGCAATAAGTTGGTATTTGGGCGAGGTGCTGGCGTAGATACTGTAAATCTCACGGAAGAAATCAGCATCAAAATCGGGGTCATTAATATGGATATAAGACGCCTGCGAAAATGCCGATACGACTTTATGCGCCGAATGGGTGACATAATCGGCACCTGCATGAATGGCGGAGTAATGGCGCAAGCTAGGGTGAAATAGCGAGTAAGCAAACCAAGCTTCATCGATAAAGACTTTGATGCCATGCTGATGGGCAAATTCTACGACTTGTTTCAGGTCGCTCAGCAAACCATCATAGGTACAGCCGGTGAGCACCAGTAGTTTTGCATCGGTATTTTGTTCAATCGCTTGCTTGATGTCAGCCAGTGAAGGCGGTGCGAATATGCCATATTTTGGATTTAAGATACTCGATAAATAGATAGGGAAACTGGCCGATTGTAAAATGCCATAGTGCACAGACTTATGACAGTTGCGGTCGATGATCACCTTATCGCCCTTGCGAAGGAGGGTTTGCAAAATGATTTTATTCGAGGTGGACGAACCGTTGGTCACGAAGTAGGTGCGTTTAACCTCAAACGTTGCCGCTGCGGATTCCTGAGCGCGGCCAATGGTATTGGTGCTGTCTGACAGTGAACCTAAAGAGTCAACCGATACAGACAAGTCTCCGACAAAGACATTACGGCCATAGAATTGATAAAAATCTTTGATATAAGGAGAATTTCTAAAGCTCGAACCGCCGCTGTGACCCGGAGTATGCCAAGAGTCGTTCGCTTCGCCGACATAACTGCGATACGCCGTCCAAAATGGCGTCTCGGCTCTGTCATCAAAGTCATTGATCATATATCCCAAAATGGCTTCAGGATCTGAGATAACTTCATCTTTAAAGAAGAAAGACTCGATTTCCTCGGATTCGTTGACTATCTCAAGCCCTTTAGTGTCATCGCCAATAACGTAAACTGGTAATTCTAGACGAATACTTTTTAATTGCTCGATAAAGCGACTATAGGTTTGTTCGCCACTTTTGTTGTGCACATCCCAACTCAGCACGACAGCTTGAATATCACCATCTTCAGTGACATGCTCCAAGGCTTTTGAAAGTTCGAGGCATTCAATAATATCGATTTGAACATCCTCTCGCTCAAAATTAGGGATCGTTTTTGACAGATTGCTTGAGAGCGCTTGCAATACAGCTGGCTCTTGTTCTATTAACAAGATACGAAGGACAGGTAGCATAATGATATTCGCATTAAAATTTAAAGGCTTTCATTAGCATAAAGAAAGCGCAGTGATTTGTGAAATCAATACTTTGAAAATGTTCCAGAAATTGTAAAACGGATGTAGGCGAGGAAGTTGTTGCGAGTGATAGAAAGTGTGCTATTCAACATAGGAAACAGGAAGGTTTCGAGTATCAGGCGTGTCTGAGTTAAATTTGGGATAGGGTGTTTTTGAAGGCTGTATTACGATTGCTTTTCAATGATAAATACAGTAGCTATAAAAACAACAGGCCCTAGTAATCATTTAGGCTAACAGATCAATAGGAGTCAAAATGAGATTGGTTAATTATGTTGTGTATGTGTTCTTATTTGGGTGTTTAATCAGCTTCCCTTCATGGGCTGATACAAATAACTTGTCAGGAACATTGGTTGTTGTAAATAAAAAGGGGGACTCGGTTGATTTCATCGATCTTAGCAGCCGAAAAATTAAGCTGACGCTCGCAACCGGCAGAGGACCACATGAATTAGCAATGAGTGCCGACGGGCATACAGCTGTTGTCACTAATTATGCACGTGGCAATAGTCTAAGTGTTTTTGACGTTCGGCAAGCAAAAAAAATTAAAACTATTGATTTTTCTCGTTATCCAAGGCCACATGGCGTGTTGTTTTTAAAAGACCAAAAACGCGTTGCAGTATCGTCTGAAGGCTCCGACAGTGTGGTAATCGTTAATATAGAGTCGGGGAAAATTGATAAAGTAATAGCAACAGAGCAAAGAGGCTCTCATATGGTGGCGCTGCCGGCGTCTAGCGAGCGTGTTTACACCACAAATATGCGCGCAGATTCAGTGTCTGAATTAGATGTAAAGTCAGGTGCCTTACTTCGCAAAATTTCAATGCCAAAAGTACCAGAGGCTATCACCATAAATAAAAGTGGCTCAGAGCTCTGGGTTGGTAGCAACGATGATGGCTTAGTTACCGTGTTTGATGTAGCAAATGAGCGTATAATTAAGCAATGGAAAGGTTATAGCTTTCCATACCGTGTGTTACTTACCCGCGATGAGCAGTTTGCTGTGATCCCAGACTATAGGAATCACACCCTTGATGTGATCGATGCAATGCACAAAGAAAAGCTGCGTCAAATAAAGTTTGAGCCGGGAACAGGACCAAAAGGCGTGATCCTCCATCCAGACGATCGCACTTTATTTTTATCCGCTTACCAAAAAAATAAGGTCCTTGTTATAGATATTGTATCTGGCAAAACCTTATTTGAACTCCCTACTGGTAACGGACCAGATGGAATAGGGTATTCAGCAGTGGTATTGCCTTAGGCTAACCATCACGTCGATACGAATGTGGCGTGAAGTAGGAGCTGCTTTACGCAGCGAACTGTGTTTTCATATCGCTTGAACAATTTTACGAAACAACAAATTCACAAATAAAAGTTGTGCTTATGCTAAAACAAAAATTAACTATCAGTCTTCTCTTTAAACTCACATAAGTCTTCAATAATACAGCTGCCACATTTAGGTTTACGCGCGGTGCACACATAGCGGCCATGGAGAATGAGCCAGTGGTGGACATCTACCTTAAATTCTTTTGGTACCACCTTTTCCAGCTTTTGCTCGACTGCCACTACATCTTTACCCATGGCAAACTTGGTGCGGTTGGAGACGCGGAAGATATGGGTGTCTACAGCAATAGTCGGCCAGCCAAAAGCGCAGTTTAGTACCACGTTTGCGGTTTTGCGACCAACGCCTGGTAGTGCCTCTAGTGCTTCACGGTTTTCAGGGACTTCGGAGCCGTGTTTGTCGACGAGGATCTGACACATTTTATAGACGTTATTGGCTTTTGAATTAAATAAACCAATGGTTTTGATATAGTCTCTTAAGCCCTCAAGGCCAAGCTCCAGAATTTTCTCAGGCGTGTTGGCAACAGGGAAGAGTTTGCGCGTTGCTTTGTTCACTCCAACATCAGTGGCTTGTGCTGAGAGGGTAACGGCAACTAAAAGCTCGAATGGTGACGAGTATTCTAGTTCGGTTTCAGGGTGCGGATTTTCGTCCCTGAGTCGCGTGAGTATTTCTATACGTTTTTGTTTATTCATAAGATTTACTTGCTAAATTCAATGACGGTAGCATGCGGTTATTTTCATTAAACAGCGATAGTGACGGTATCGCTGCAAACTGGCTTTATTATTACCACATTAGTTTAAGTTAGTGACCCGTGCTCTTGGGCCTTTTACTTCTTCGGCTGTTGGCGCTGCTTTGGCTTTGAGCTGAGCGTCGATAATGTTTTTAGCGGCAATCAAAAAACCAAGGCCTAAAAAGGCGCCCGGTGGCAGGATTGCAACTAAAAATTGATGATCGAATGAGAAGATCTCAATACGCAATACACTTGCCCAATTGCCAAGGAGTAGCTCGGCACCATCAAATAGTGTTCCTTGACCAATGAGTTCGCGCATTGCACCCAGTACAAATAGCACCAGTGCAAAACCCAGCCCCATCATTAAACCATCCCAAACCGATAACAACGGGCTATTCTTCGAAGCGAATGCCTCGGCACGACCAATAATGGCGCAGTTGGTCACGATCAACGGAATAAATATACCAAGGGATTGATACAGACCAAAGGTATAAGCGTTCATGAGTAGTTGAATAACCGTAACAAAGGCGGCGATTATCATCACAAAAACAGGAATACGAATGTCTTTTGGCACCCAGTTTCTCACCACCGATACGGTAAAGTTAGAACCAACCAGTACCAGTAATGTGGCAATACCAAGCCCTAACGCATTGGTTACCGTTGAAGTCACCGCAAGGAGCGGACATAGGCCCAAAAGCTGTACCAGTGCAGGGTTATTTTGCCATGTACCTTCTTGAAAGAGCGATTTTAACTGACTCATTGCGACACCTCGCAAGCATTAGGCGCGTTAAATAGCGCATCAAAATGAGTTTTGGCAAACCATGCGGCCTGATTTACCGAGGTTACCACAGCGCGTGGGGTAATGGTTGCACCGGTAAATGAATCAAATTGACCGCCGTCTTTTTTCACATTCATTTTAGGGTCTGCTTCACCTTCAACTTGAACACCGTTGAAAGTCGTTACCCAGGCCGATTTTGCCAGCTCTACCTTATCACCAAGGCCTGGGGTTTCTTCATGGCGCGTCACACGTACACCTGAGATCAAACCTTGCCTATCGACAGCGGTTAAGACATCGATATTGCCACTGTAGCCTTTCGGAGTGATGTGTCTCACTAAAAGAGCTGAGGGTTCGCCATTGAGTCTGGCTCTGTAAATTGTGTGCGGGCCGCCTGGGCCGAGTTCTAAGGCGTTGCTGGTGGTGCAATCCAAATACAGAGTATTGTCGTACTTATCTGCTGCAATCACCTGAGAAAGTAGTTGCATCAGGTGTTGCTGCTCTTGGCTGGCAATTTTATCTTTGGTGAGGTCATTAATCAGTGCGACCGCTCCTGTTGTTGCCAGTGCAAATGCCGCGAGGATGAGGCCATTTTTCTGCATCGATTGAATTATCATGATTTTGCTCCATGACCATAAGTACGAGGCTGAGTGTAATGATCGATAAGTGGCACTGCCATATTCATGATCACAACTGCAAATGCAACGGCGTCTGGATAGCCACCAAATTGGCGAATCACATAGACAGTAAAGCCGATTGCCGCGCCGTAAATCAGGCGACCTAAGTTAGTGGTAGAGGCCGACACCGGATCGGTGGCAATAAAAAAGGCACCAAGCATAGCGCCGCCACTTAACAAGTGGAATAGGGAGCCGGGCTCTGACTCAGGGGCAATGATATAGCCAATTGCGCTAGCAAGGCCAAGACTGGCAATAAAGGCCACTGGAATATGCCAGTTGATCACTTTGGCTTTTAGCAGATAAAGACCACCTAGCAAAAAGGCGAGGTTAACATATTGCCAACCAAGTCCCGCAAGCGCTCCAAAACCCTGCTTACTCATCGCCTCATTAACCGTTAAGCCTTGTGAAACTGCGGTTTTTACCGAGTCTAATGGCGTTGCACCAGTCGCACCGTCAATCACCCCTGCACGCCATACGTCAAGTGTAACACCTTGGCTGCTGGACTCGGTAAAGATCATCGCGAGTTGGTCGACAAAGCTTAGCGACTCTAGCGTGAGTGCTTGAATAGGTGACCATGAAGTCATTTGTACAGGGAAGGAGATCAGCAATAATACATAGGCCGCCATGGCTGGGTTGAAAAGATTAAAGCCTAGGCCACCGTATAGCTGTTTTACAATAGCGATGGCAAAAAATGCACCAATGACGGTTATCCACCAAGGGGCTAGCGGCGGAATACTGATGGCCAGCAGCACAGCGGTGAGCCAAGCACTGCCGTCGCTGAGGCTAGGCCATATCGCTCGACCTCTTAGCTTTAGCACTAGCGCTTCAGCAAGGCTTGCGGTAATAAGCGCCAAAGCCAACTGGATCAATACACCAAAACCAAAATAGTAGGTTTGGACTAAGATCCCGGGAATACAGGCTGCCATGACGGTCATCATGATTTTGTTGACCGACTTATGGCTATGATTGTGCGGGGATGAGGCCATGGTTAGTTTCATGACGGTTCATTTCCTTCTTGTTCTTTCGCTTGCTTCTTCGCTTTTGCTCTCGCAATTGCGGCTTTAACGGCGGCTTTTTTACGTGCTTCAGGGCTAAGTGCTTGTTGCTGCTCAGATGTGCCCTCAGCACCTTGCTCTGTACCGCTGGAGTCTGTTTCTGATCCCGCCGTTGGCTCATTTGTTTCTTCGCCTTGCTCACTCACGCTTTCGCCAGCTTCTTGTGCCTCTTTAGCGGCTTTTTTGGCCTTAGCTCTGGCAATTGCGGCGGCAACGGCAGCTTTACGTGGATCTTCCTCGGCGCTTGCCGTTGGAGCGGCTTCTGCTTGTTCGCTCACGCTTGCGCCTGCTTCTTCAGCCTCTTTAGCTGCTTTCTTGGCCTTAGCTCTGGCAATTGCGGCAGCAACGGCGGCTTTACGTGGATCTTCGTCAGCGCTTGCCGTTGGAGCGGCTTCTGCTTGTTCGCTCACGCTTGCGCCTGCTTCTTCAGCCTCTTTAGCTGCTTTCTTGGCCTTAGCTCTGGCAATTGCGGCAGCAACGGCGGCTTTACGTGGATCTTCCTCGGCGCTTTCCGTTGGAGCGGCTTCTGCTTGCTCGCTTGTGCTCTCGCCAGCTTCTTCCGCCTCTTTAGCGGCTTTCTTGGCCTTAGCTCTAGCGATTGCGGCAGCAACGGCAGCTTTGCGTGGATCTTTCTCGGCGCTTTCCGTTGGAGCGGCTTCTGCTTGTTCGCTCACGCTTGCACCAGCTTCTTCCGCCTCTTTGGCAGCTTTCTTAGCCTTAGCTCTGGCAATTGCGGCAGCAACGGCGGCTTTACGTGGATCTTCGTCAGCGTTATCGGTTTGAGCACTGTGTGAAGCTTCAGCTTGCTCGCTTATGCTTTCACCTGCTTCTTCCGCTTCTTTAGCGGCTTTCTTGGCCTTAGCTCTGGCAATTGCGGCGGCAACGGCGGCCTTTTTATCGCTTGGCGCTGCATTGGCTTCAGGTTCAGCTGTGTCTTCTGCGGCTGCTTTTTTGGCTTTGGCCCGGGCGATTGCAGCCGCTACGGCTGCCTTTTTATCGTCTGTTGCTGCTGGCTCAGACTCAGGTGACGCTTGGGCTGCGGCCTTTTTCGCCTTTGCACGGGCAATGGCGGCGGCTACTGCATCTTTTTTATCTGTGCTTTCAGGCTGATCAGTTTTTTCTTCTTTATATTTACGCGCCTGCGCTTTGCGTTTTGCACGCTCTTCAGCAATGGCGCTGTTATCTGGCTCTAATTCGCCGTTCTCACCTCGTTTGGCTTTGGCGCGTGCAATCGCAGCTTGGACCGCGGATTTATCTGACTGCTTATCTTTAACGCGTGAGAGTGCTTCTTGTACTTTTTCTTTATCTGCGGTTTTTGGTGCAGCGCCCGCCGAACGGCGTTTATGTTTATTTTGGCGTTCTTCTTGTTCGCGCTCTAAGCGCTCTTTTCTTGCCTCAAAACGTTCTTTAGCACGCTCAGCTTTGACTTGTTCAAGCTTTTGTTCGCGAATGTCGGCTTTGGCTACACGATAGTATTGCACTAAGGGGATTTCGCTTGGACAAACATAAGAGCACGCACCGCATTCGATACAGTCAAAGAGGTTGTATTCCTCTAACTTTTGGTACTCTTTGCCTTTAGCAAACCATTGTAACTGCTGTGGTAATAAGCTTTGAGGGCAGGCATCTGCACAGGCACTACAGCGAATACATGCCTTTTCATCACCCGGGATCGCAAGTTCTTGGTTGTCTGGCGCGAGTATACAGTTGGTGGTTTTGACCACAGGGATCCTAACCGATGGCAAAGTAAAGCCCATCATTGGACCACCCATGACGACGCGCTGCGCCTCTACTGGCGTAAAGCCTTGTGAGTCTAGCAGGTGCTTTATTTCAGTGCCGAGTAAAGCCCACACGTTGCTTGGCTGAGTAATGGTATTACCGGTTACGGTAACTACGCGCTCAATAAGGGGTTTACCCTCAAAAATAGCTTGCCAAATTGCGAACAGTGTTCCAACGTTCTGCACCAGAACGCCGATATCTGCTGGTATTCCAGCACTTGGTACTTCTTTAGAGGTTAATAGCTTGACCAGTTGCTTTTCACCACCAGAGGGGTATTTGGTTGGCACACTACGGACTAAGATATCCTGATTATGCTGAGCCGCTGCGGTGATCGCCGCAATGGCTTCAGGTTTATTATCTTCAATGCCAAATAACACTTTTTGTGGCTTCAATATACCTTGTAGCACTTCGACGCCTGCGATGATTTCTTTGGCGTGCTCACGCATCAAACGATCATCGGCTGTAATATATGGTTCGCACTCAATGCCATTGACGACTAAAAACTCAATGGGCTTTGGGCTGTCTGCTTTGACATAAGTTGGGAATCCCGCACCGCCCATACCGGCAATACCAGCTTGGTGGATAATATCGATAAGCTGTTTGTTATCAAGCGTGCTAATGTCGCTAATTGGGTTCAGTGGTGTCCACTTATCTTCACCGTCTGGGCGCAAAATAATACTGAGCTCAGGTAGCGCGGATGGATGCGCCGACGGCATCGGCTTTATCGCTTCAATAGTGCCAGATGTGGGAGCGTGGATGGGCAGCGACCAGTTCGTGCCGGGAGCCGTCAATGCTTGCCCTTTAAGCACGTGCTCGCCAGAGTTAACTAACAGGCTACCATTGGCACCAATGTGCTGCTTTAGGGGCAGAATTAGTTTATCAGGCAAAGGTAAACGAGCAATCGGTTGTTGGTTAGATAATGTCTTTTGCTCTGGTGGATGGATGCCACCTGGGAACTGCCACAGTTTTCCGCTTTCTATTTGTTCAAGTAATGTTTCCACTTAAACCTCTTAATCAATCTGTGTCACAGGAATGGCGTCTAGCTGCCACTTCCACGTTTGCTTGGTCTGTGCAACCGGGATCATATCAATACAATCGACCGGGCAGGGCTCGACACACAGATCGCAGCCTGTGCACTCGTCGATGAGCACGGTGTGCATTTGTCTGGTTGCACCAACGATAGCATCCACGGGGCAAGCTTGAATGCATTTGGTACAGCCAATACATTCGTCTTCACGAATGTAAGCCACCTTCTTGACCGGCTCTGCGTCTTCTCCGCCAGCCAGTGGCTTTGCTTCTACGCCCATTAAGTCCGCCAGTTTTTTCACTGTTGCTTCACCGCCGGGAGGGCATTTATTTACGTCATCGCCATTCGCAATCGCTTCAGCGTAGGGTCGACAGCCGGGATAGCCACACTGGCCGCATTGAGTTTGTGGCAGAATGGCGTCTATCTGTTCAACAATTGGGTTGCTTTCAACTCGGTATTTCACTGCGGCATAGCCAAGCACAATACCAAAAATAAGCGCCAGCGCACCCAGCGCAAGTAATGCGTAAAGTAATGTCATATCTAAAACTTAACCAATCCAGAAAAGCCCATAAACGCAAGCGACATAAGTCCTGCGGTGATCATTGCTATCGATGCACCTTTAAACGGTGTCGGCACGTCAGCGACGGCTAAACGCTCACGCAAAGCGGCAAATAGCACCAAAACCATAGAAAAGCCAACCGCAGCGCCAAAACCATAGACTGCAGACTCTAAAAAGGTGTGGTCTTTTTTGATATTAAGTAGTGCGACGCCTAGTACAGCGCAGTTGGTGGTGATCAAAGGTAAGAAAATTCCCAGTAACCGATATAAGGTTGGACTGGTTTTACGCACCACCATTTCCGTAAATTGTACAACTACCGCGATTACCAAAATAAAGCTCATCGTTCTTAAAAAAGTGAGGTCGAGAGGCAATAAAATATACTGATTGACCAAGTAGCTGGTGACTGAGGCTAGCGTAAGAACAAAGGTGGTCGCTAACGACATTCCCACTGCGGTATCCAATTTTCCAGATACCCCCATAAATGGACATAAGCCCAAAAATTGGACTAAAACGAAGTTATTCACCAGCACTGTGCCAATGAGCAACAAAATGTATTCGGTCATTCCTGCCTCTATAACTTATTCACTTTATGCGGGTTTTCCCGTCAAATCGAGGTGATAGTTAACTGTATTAAAGAACTTACTAGGTGCAAGTTTTGACTGGATTTAATTCTGCTAAAAATACTTTTTAGTAGAATTAAACCGATAGCACCGTTCCGCTTTGAATTTTTTAAGTGAAAACATGTGCCTTGCTATCATTTAAGCTAGCCTCTCAAATAGTGTGAGGCTGTAGCTTGTCATGTAATGCTGACAGTTTTCATTCAGTTATTAGCAAGTAATCCTAATTCAGAGTTTGCTTATCAGGCTAAATATATGAGCTTTTAGCAATAAAATCATGGTGATAGAGTGATGTTTATTGCTAGATCTTGGATTACCGCTAGCGCCGAAATAATCTTCAAGCTTATCTTTGTGAACTTCTTAGATCGCACGGATAAATTTGAATGATAATTCCTGCCAATAGTAACACAGATTGTAACTGGTGTGGCAAATGATAGTGTACGAAAGTCAGCGCAATGGCTGCGGGAAAGGGAAGGGCAAACCAGTTGCCCTTGGCACTTTCGTTGAACTTGGATATAGGGAAGGATTATCCAAGCTCAGGTTTCCTAAATTTCTTTTGGTTTTTCGATGTAATAGCCTTGTACACCGTCCAAACAGAGCGTCTCGACTATATGTTTCTCTTCTTGGCTCTCGATACCTTCGGCAAATACATTGACACCGATGCGGTGCGCAAGGTCAACCATTAAACGCATAAAATATTGATTATTCTTGTCTTCTTCAAGACCACGAGTATAGCTTGCATCCATTTTGATATAGTCAGGCTTTAAGTCTCTAAAGAACTTAAACGACGTCAAACCCACGCCAAAACGCTCAACGGTGATACGAGCGCCGGCACGATGAACCATATCAATAAAGCGCTTACTGGCTTTAATATTCTGCTGTAAGCCAAACTCGCTCACTTCAAATACCAGTTTAGAGGCTAAATTGGTTTCTTTTAACAAACGGCGTTCTAACCAGATCACAAATTGATCATTATGAGCACTCGATGCGGTAACGTTGATCCCAAAATACTTTTCATTAAAGTTACGCGTTTTGATAAGTTCTAGCGAGGTGTCGATGATCAGCTGATCAATCTCAATGGCCATTTCTAGCTTTTCCGCCATGGCAAGGAAGGACGCAGTTGGTAGCATTTGTCCTTCTTCGGTTTTGAAGCGGGATTGGATCTCTGCATAGGCCTTAGAGTTTTTACCAATTGGCATGATATTTTGCATCATCAAGCTAACACGCTTGCTGTTGATCACATCGCGGATCACGCGACGCCAGTTTTGATTGCCAAATCCAGCACTGACATTATTCACTAAGTCAGACTCACGTTGAATATGCCAAGCATTGGCTTGTTTGCTTTGCGCCATGCTCATCGCATTATCGACGACCGAGAGTAGTTCTCCAAGTGGTTTACCGTTCTCATAAGGCACGATCCCAGTGTTTGCAACCGATGATAGTTCTTGGTTTTGCTGGAACTGAGTAAAGCGGGCTTGCAGTGTTTCACCAAACTCTTCCGCTTCCTTACTTGGCACATTGGGTAATATCACTGCAAAATCCGAGCTATTTAAACGGAACACCTGGCTGCCAGCATAAGTGCCGGTGACGTGCTTGATGATATCCGATACTGACTTAATGTATTCATCGCCTTTTTGATAGCCGCGGGTTTGGTTAATGACCTGCAATTCAGAGCAACGGATCATCGCCAGTGAGCCAAATGCCTTTTTGGCAGACGACTCGATATATTGCTCGTAGTACTCAACAAACATATTACGATTGCCAAGATCAGTAACCACATCTTTATACGCTTCTTGCTTGATAGAGTGGGCGGCATTTTTGATGTCTTCTTGCTTTGACTTTAAAAAGCTGGCTAAGCGTTTAAAAGAGGGGATTAAATCTTGGCCGAGTTCTGCAACTTTGCCATCGTTAAAGTCAAAATCAATATTGTCGGTAACTTGATTTTGCGTGATATATGAATCTACCGCATTGGCCACTGTCATACTAACGTTGCGATTCAGCTTTTTATACACGCCTTGCATAAAGAAAACAGGAATAAAGGCAACTAACGCTGAAATAATGATAAGTAGCAGTAGGGCTTGTTGTAGTAATTGTGCCTGACTTTGTGCATTGATCAAGAATTCGATTTTGATGTCTTTGCTATCGTTAACAGCAAATTGGGGGCGAATCGCATTGATATTTGATTCTATGAGTTCGGCGATAAAGGGGAGGTTGCTCGGTGTATTGACTTGCAAAACGGTTTGACCGTCAAAGTCTCGTACAATAAAAGTTGAGAAAACATCTCCGCTATTTAAGGCTTGGCGGATATGTTCAGGAGTAACTTCAGTGAGTTTCTTATCCTTTATATACTCTGTCACCATGGTATGGGCACTTTGTTGTGCTTTGTTGATTGCAGAGTCAAAACTTGTTGCGAAAAAAAAGCTACCAATCAAGGAGAATAATAGCCAAGAGGTGACTTGGAGTACGATAAGTTTTTTAAAACCAGCCATAGTACGCTTCTTAAAGAGGGTTATTCCATAGTATCGGGTGCATTGCCAATTTCTTTATCAAATTCATCGGTTTGATTTTTGTCTGGTCGATAAATTACAGAGAAGGTTGTTATTTGAGCAAATGCAGTGAGAATATTGCTTGTAGAGTAGTGTAAATGCAGGAAAAAGTCTAATGCTTTCGTGGAATTGGCTCCCCCTCCCCGACTCGAACGGGGGACCTGCGGATTAACAGTCCGTCGCTCTAACCAACTGAGCTAAGGGGGAACAATTTGGAACTTTGGGAATGCTCTTTTTGAGCAATATCTTATTGATTGGCTCCCCCTCCCCGACTCGAACGGGGGACCTGCGGATTAACAGTCCGTCGCTCTAACCAACTGAGCTAAGGGGGAACTACAATAAGATTTTGACTTTCCGGTAAAGGAGTGGCTCCCCCTCCCCGACTCGAACGGGGGACCTGCGGATTAACAGTCCGTCGCTCTAACCAACTGAGCTAAGGGGGAATAGTCAAGTGTGAGAATTTGGCTCCCCCTCCCCGACTCGAACGGGGGACCTGCGGATTAACAGTCCGTCGCTCTAACCAACTGAGCTAAGGGGGAAGCGTATCTCTCAACGGGGCGAAATATTAATGACGACATTGCAAGGTGTCAACCACTAAAATCACAGAAACGTAAAAAACTCTACTAAGCGATGAATTAATGCGCTATTTGTTGGCTTTTTAGCTAGTTTTGGATTCTTGATATAGGGCCTGTTGACCTTTGCTGTTCTATTTTGGCTACCCTGAGTGGGTTTTGATCGCAGCGCTCGACTTGCCGCCTAGTAATTTAAGCGAAAGTTGAGCAATACGTAATTTATCCATTGTTCATATAATGACTCTTAGTGAGTTTTGATTTCAATATGCCTACATGATGAAAATCTGCAAAACATGAAAGATAGGGCTGTTGTATAAAATTCCTAAATCATCGTATAGGGGATGTCGAATAAAATTAACATATACAGCATTTACTGTTTATCTATACAGTGATATATTTTGTTTAATGTATTTTTTGAACGTTTTGTTTGAATTATATCCCTAACTGCTCATTTTATGATGTTTTCTTGAGATCTTTAAATCATTGCAATTATCACGTGAATGAGATCAATGAGCATAAATAGTGTGGTATTGATAATCTCTATTTAAACGCGGCGTGACAAACAGTAAGTAGTTACTATCATTAAAATGAGAATCAATGATTTAATAAAAAGTTTAATTAAAACAGTTGGATATGTGTTCCTTGTTATTTTTAGTCGTTAGATGCTTTTTACTTCCAGAAGCAAGGTTAGCCTAGAGATCTAAATTGATCCAGTTGTTGTTTTAAGAATGATCACACTAAACACGCCATTGATCAAAATTACTCCAAGCTGAAAACCTTTATTCTATTGGCTTGGAGCGACTTATCCACGGAATCTGTGGATAACATTGTTTATTATTATTTGAGAAGTATTGCAAGACTATGAAATTAGGGCGCTGCAGCCGTTTCAAGTAAAATTCGATAAATATTTAATTTTAATAATATCAATGGTTTATATTTGGTTGGTTATTTTTGTTTATTTGTTGTTCAGTGTGAAGCTTTTATGAACTTTTTACCATTTTGGCTGTGCAAAAAACATGCTACTTTGCAAGCTGGATTGTAACTTTTTTGTCAAAACATACTGAATCGTTATTTTTAACACTAAACCTCAATCCTGTAGCGTAATACAAGCTTTTTATAGGTAACTGTTGCTAATTTAGACTTTATAACGACTCTTAACGTTTACCGCATAGCGTCAACATCTTGAATAGCATACAATGAGCCGCTTAAAGTATCAGAAATAGGTTGTTATGACTCAAGCTAAGTCAAATTCCAATGGCAACGATATCCTTTTTGGTGATATTGGGGCGACTTTAAAGCGAATGACGATCCCCATGATATTCGGGATGATCACGCTGATGATGTTTAATCTCGTTGATACTTTCTTTATTAGTATGCTTGGCACCGAGCCGCTCGCGGCAATCAGCTTCACCTTTCCTGTTACCTTTACTGTAATTAGCTTAGCCATCGGGTTAGGTATTGGAACATCCGCCGTTATCGCGAAAGCTTTAGGTAGCAATTTGCTCGATGAAGCTAAATTTGATGCCGCAGTAGCTATTATTATCTCTGCGATATTCGTTTCATTACTTTCTATTCTCGGTTTCATTTTTGTCGATGAGATCTTTATTCTCCTCGGTGCTGGTGAAGCGGTTATGCCATTTATCCACGACTATATGTCGGTGTGGTTCATTGGTTCGATTTTATTGATAACGCCGATGATTGGTAATTCAGTGCTGCGCGCCAGTGGTGATACCAAAACGCCAAGCTTAGTTATGGGACTCGGGGGATTAGTAAATGCGGTGCTGGACCCGATATTAATCTTCGGATTTGGGCCTATTGATGCAATGGGTGTAAAAGGGGCAGCAGTGGCCAGTGTGTTGTCTTGGAGTCTAGGGGTAACTATCATTTTATATTTACTGATAGTTAAAAAGCGTCTTATCTCACTGTCTGCAAAATACACCAGCTTCACAAACGCGGCGAAAAAAATTCTCACCATTGGCCTGCCTGCAGCTGGCGCAAATATGCTAACGCCGTTAGCAATGGCGGTAATGACCGCACTTATAGCCAGTTATGGACCTGAAGCTGTGGCCGCATTTGGTGTTGGAAGTCGTATTGAGTCAATCGCAAGTCTGGTGGTTTTAGCGCTTTCTATGACCTTGCCTCCCTTTGTAAGTCAAAACTTTGGTGCAAAGCACTATCAGCGTGTGTCTGATGCCTATACTCAAACACTTAAATTTGTGCTCGGTTTTCAATTTGCGGTCTACTTATTACTGGTATTGAGCGCTTACTATATCAGTCATACTTTTGGTAATGAGCCTGCTGTTGTTGAAACCATACAGCTATTTATTTATATCATGCCGCTTGGATACGGTCTTCAAGGCGTGATCATATTAACTAATTCATCATTTAATGCGTTGCATAAACCGATGAATGCGCTCATTCTAAGTGTGATCCGACTGTTCATATTTTATGTACCTATTGCTTATATAGGCTCACAGTTGGCTGGGTTGCCAGGGCTATTTGCAGGCGCTGCTTTGGGGAATTTATTTACCGCAGCCATTGCTTACAATTGGTTTAAGAAAGTGATTAATGAAATTGCAGCAAGCGAGGTTCAAAAGGAGGCGTAATGGAAGATAAGTTTCAGCTAGTTTCTGAGTTTCAGCCAAACGGAGATCAACCAACAGCGATTGCTCAGCTGTGCGATGGTTTAGAATCAGGCCTTGCACATCAAACCTTGCTGGGGGCTACGGGAACGGGTAAAACCTTTACCATGGCTAATATCATTAATAACCTTAACCGCCCGACAATTATTATGGCGCATAACAAAACGCTGGCAGCGCAACTGTATGGCGAAATGAAAGAGTTCTTTCCTCATAATGCAGTTGAGTATTTCGTCTCTTATTACGACTATTATCAACCCGAAGCCTATGTCGTTGCCAGCGACACTTTTATTGAGAAAGACGCGTCTATCAACGACCATATAGAGCAAATGCGTTTATCCGCGACCAAAGCGTTGCTTGAGCGCAGAGACACTATCATCGTCGCCTCTGTTTCAGCGATTTACGGTCTTGGCGATCCCGACTCTTACATGAAAATGATGCTATTACTGAAAGTCGGTGAAACCATTGATCAGCGCGACATGTTAAGGCGCTTGGCTGAACTACAATATACGCGTAATGATATGGATTTTAGTCGTGGTACCTACCGAGTTCGCGGTGAAGTTATTGATATTTTTCCTGCGGAATCGGAAACCATCGCGGTACGGGTTGAGATGTTTGACGATGAAATAGAGCGGATCAGTTTATTTGACCCCTTGACTGGTGCCGTTGAAAAACACCTAGTACGCGCGACTATTTATCCAAAAACTCACTATGTAACGCCAAGAGAAAAGATCCTTGATGCCATTGAGCGCATTAAGGTGGAACTCAAAGAGCGTCGTAATCAATTATTGGATAAAAATCGCTTAGTCGAAGAGCAGCGCATCGCTCAACGTACACAGTACGACATTGAAATGATGACCGAGCTTGGCTATTGCTCTGGTATTGAAAATTACAGTCGATATTTATCGGGACGCGCACCAGGCGAGCCACCACCAACTTTGTTAGATTACTTGCCGGATGATGCGCTTATGATCATCGACGAGTCTCACGTTACCGTTTCGCAGGTTGGTGCAATGTACAAAGGCGATCGCAGTCGTAAAGAAAACTTAGTTGAATATGGTTTCAGATTACCGTCTGCGCTAGATAATAGACCACTAAAGTTTGAAGAGTTCGAAGCGATTTCGCCACAGACCATTTATGTTTCGGCGACACCCGGTGATTATGAATTGAATAAATCAGCGGGTGATGTTGCTGAGCAAGTGATCCGCCCAACAGGGCTGTTAGATCCAGAAGTAGAAGTGCGTCCAGTTGCAACTCAAGTTGACGATTTGCTCTCTGAGATCTACAAACGGGTGGAAGTGAATGAGCGTGTGCTGGTTACTACGCTAACAAAACGCATGTCAGAAGATCTGACCGATTATCTTAACGATCATAACGTTAAGGTGCGTTACTTACACTCTGACATCGATACCGTTGAGCGTATGGAGATCATTCGAGACCTACGCAAAGGCGTTTTTGATGTACTAGTCGGCATCAACTTGTTACGAGAGGGCTTGGATATGCCTGAGGTTTCATTGGTTGCCATACTTGATGCAGATAAAGAAGGCTTCTTACGCTCGACGCGCTCTCTTATTCAGACAATTGGCCGCGCGGCACGTCACTTACATGGTAAAGCTATTTTATATGGTGATAGGGTGACCAACTCGATGCGCCAAGCTATAGATGAAACGCAAAGACGTAGAGAAAAGCAAGAGGCGTATAATGAGGCTAATGGCATTACACCAACGGCGCTCAATAAGAAGATCACGGATGTAATGGATCTCGGTGAGGAAGTGGCTGATGACAAAGTGGTTGATATCGATGCCAAATTTAAACCAGGTATGCCTGCAATGGATGCGAAAGAGATCGCCAAAGAAATAGACCGACTTGAAGCACAAATGATGAAGTTTGCTAAAGAGCTTGAGTTTGAAAAAGCAGCTCAAGCGCGCGATCAAGTTCAGATCTTACAAAAGCGTTTGATTAAAGCCTAGGGCTAAAACGTCGGCTTTAAAGAGTAAAAAGCATGTGTGGTAGAGCACATGCTTTTTTATTGGTTGGGGAGGTCGCTTTAGAAGCGGTAGCTGACACCTAGAGATAGGCTCGATGTATCCAAATCACCCATATCAAGATACTTGTAGCCAAGGTTAACTGCCATACCGTTATCCCAGTCATATTGCCAACCGGCTTCAGCGACAAAGCCGATACCATCGTCGGTAATTAATTTAGTGCGGCCACGAGTGATTTCGTAATCGTAATAGTTTGCACCTAATTTGCCATAAAAGTAGCTGTTGTCGGAAATTTGATAGTAGCCTTTTGCAGCAACGACAAAGTTATCAAATTCTAAGTTATTAGCACCAAGACCAAACAAAGTTTTGTTATTTTGTGTGCAGGTAAACTTGCGATCATTTTCGTCTTCACACTTCCAATCATCTAAGTCTTCACCGCTGTTATAACCTAATTCAAGTGCCAAAATTGGCGTAAAGTGATAGTTATAATAGAGGTAAGCTTGGCCTACACCATCACCATCTTTACTTGAGCTTTTATAAGAAGCGCCACCGCCAGAGATGTCTAAACCAACGCGATGCGTCTCGTTATTTTGTTCTGCAAAAGACGATAAACTTGTTGTGAGTAATGCAAGAGATAAAAGCGCTTTAATTTTCATAATCAATGTCCGTTGTGGTTAACTTGAGGACAGTATAAATAGAGGGGGTGTCAAGGTCTGTTGGGGGGCTGTCATAAAGTGTAAGAAGGCGTCGAATTTGGTTCTTATTATTTTACAAATATAAATAACCTGAGCTGCGGATAATTAATGCCTTTCTAGCAGCCAGTTTTAGCGCTAACTGCGTTGAATTCACTTCCAATAGCCAGCTATTGGTGCGTAAATTCGCCTTGCCTACAGGATGTAGGTACCTTAGCGAGAGCAGGACGCGGAAGCGGTGTTTTCCCTAAAACTCTCTGGCTAGACAAGGAGAAAACTAAGTTGTGCTTTAGCAACAATGAGTTGGAACATTTCTTATCCAAACCTCAGGTTAAATAGTTGCACTTGCTAAGTGCTTTTAGCTGTCTTAGGTTTTGCAATGAACGTTTGGTATTTTAGTATGGTCGTCAATGTCAAAATCGCAGCAATAAGCCCACTCCATATGTGATGCATGATCAAATGACTTGCAATGAACATAGGCACGTCTTGCCAACCATCAATTAACAAAAGTTTACTCACTAGCAGCGAGTAACCGAGCAGGTGCGCGAAGAGAACAAACTTAAAGGATTTAATAAATTTGCTTTTTGCATTGACTGGCAGGGCTGGGAGGTTGAGGCGTAACGCGACGATAAAGGCTACCGAGAGCACAATACTGACTACTCCTAACCCGAGTAATGAGGTTTTTATCAACACCATGGAGTAGATAAAAGCAAGTAACATGAGCCTGCCTAACAATTACGGAAAACGCAGTTTATATACGCTTAGGTTTTGAGTCTATTCGAATTATTCTAAGGATTAGGTAGTGATTTTCTGAGTGATCGCTCTATACTAAAAGCCGATTTTATCAATAGTTTGTAAACCGATGTAACATTGCCCTATATTTTCGCGGCATGTTTCGCTATAAATGCAATGTTATGTCGTAGTAAATTCGAATAAAACAATAATTATTATAGTAATTAAGACCAAGTTGGGAACTAGGGAAATGAAATTCGCTTTTAAGGATTTTTTGTTTGATAGCAAAGAGCTAAAGCTTTATAAAGACGACAGAAAGCTAAATTTAAAACAAAAACCTGCTCAGATATTGGAGCTATTTTTATCCGCTCCTCAAACTATCCACAGTAAAGAAGACATCTTAGAGAAAGTATGGCCAGATCGAAAAGTCACAGATCAGGTCGTATTTCAAAATATTGGCCATTTACGTGCCTTGTTCGGCGATGATGCCATCAAAACCTTTTCACGAAAAGGATATCAATGGCAGATCCCTTGTACGGCTTTTGAAGGGACCGCGGAAGCTCAGGCTTCATCGCAGGCTTCACCTCAAACAGCGACCAATGAGTCGACCAAAGTGGATGTACAACCGGAGGAGGACGAGGCTGTAGTGACTGAATCGCCTTCTGAAGTGCTCGAAAGACCAGAATCTATTGGTCGCAAACTGCCTATGTTTGGGCTTGCGGGTGCACTTGTGTTGCTAGCCTTGGGTATCTACTTTACGTTATCGTGAGTCAAATTTACTTGAGTTGAGGTTGTGTCATGTTGCAAACGTTGTATATCACAGGTGCAGGGGTGAGTGCCGAAAGTGGTATTCCAACTTTTCGGGGAGAGGATGGCTTTTGGACGATAGGTTCGGCTAATTACACTCCTCAAGAAATGGCAACGCGCGCAATGTATAAATCGCAACCGGCAGAATTCTTAAAATGGTATTACCATCGTTTTGTGACTTATCGTAATCACGGCCCCAATCAAGTTCATCAATGGCTTAGTGATAAAAATGTGATCACGCAAAATATTGACGGTTTAGATGGTAAAGCGGGTAATAACCACTTTATTGCGATCCATGGACGTGTTGATCAGGTAACACCCTTTCATACCCAAGGTGAGCCCACGGAGTGCTTTACTGCCCCTTGGGATGAGGTAGATGAAAGTCGATTAGCTGAGTCGTTGTTAGCACTTTTCAAGATTGCTCGACGAGGGCCTGAAAAAAGCGTGTCACTTAAGCCATATGTATTGTTATTCGACGAATACTACACCGATCTGTATCGTATTAGCGAAGCACAGTCACGAATGTATGCCGCGGATCGAATGATTTTTATGGGCACTTCCTTTAGTGTCAATATCACTCAAATGGCCTTGGAAATAGCAAGGCACAAAGCAATTCCGATAGAAGTGGTTGACCCAAATCCTGCGCACTTACTTTACGAGCAAGTCACCTATCACCGCATGACGGCAAGTGAATACATCGCCAGTTTGCCAACCTCTTAATTTAAAACCTGAGGAAAGTTAGCCTGCATTGCTTTGATAGTAAGTGGCTAGCAGAAATTGTTTATATTCACTGAGCCGGTGTTGTTGTAGGAGGTGTGATTCAATCACTTTGGCGTTGTGGTTTTCCACTGCGCTTGTATGTCGCCTTTCGATTTCCATCAAGCCAAGTAAAGCGCTTAATTCTTGAATACTCAGTGGCGCAGTATGGCTATTAAAAGCTAAGTAGCATTCTAGAGGTGTTAACTTTTTTGCGTTTCTTTGACTCAGTGCATTTTGAAGTAGCTCTTTGCTTTCAAAGTGCAATAAGGTTCTAAGATAATTTAGACCGTTATCTTTCGCGGGCATTTGCGATAAAAGAATATGTAGTATGTTATTTCCTTGCGGGTTAAGGTTATTGATTTGCTCAGCTTGGATCAAAGGTGTTGAGAAAAAGGCAAACTTCTCCAAGGAGTTAATCGCAGCTATCATCGCTTCTGGAAAGCATGCTGCTTGTAAGCAAATACTCGCTATATCTTGATAGTGGCCATAGAGTGCAGTGTTACTCTGCGCACTTTGAAAAAGAAACTTGAGAACTTCAATCTGCTCGTCTTTAGGAGCGTGTGCGTACACGGCTTTTATTTTTTCTATATCCGCGCTTTTTAACGCTAGCAAAAACTGAGTTAGACTATTATTCAACATACATAGAACCACAATTTATTATTTAATGCTCACGCAATATGATAGCCTATTCCCCTGCTGTTTTGCTCAATTTATAACGATAATAACGATAATAACGAAGAGACGATAACGTGTTGCACTTTAAGATAATACTGCTTACTTGTTGCCTACTATTAAGCCCGCTAGTTCATGCTAATGAGCGTTTATATGATGCTTTTATAAAAGAAATTCAGCAACAAGAAACACGTGATAGCGCGCTTCAAAAAGTCGACCAAGTATTAGAGTCAGGCTTAACGCCGGAGGAAATTGCTGACGTTCACCATAAGACCACGGTTGCATTAAAAAACGGTTTCCAGCTCGAAGAAGCACATAAATGGGTGGAGCGTTTCAAACAGGTACTACTCTCGCATCATTTACCCGAATATGAAGCTAAATACTCTTTAACATATGGTGATCTGATGCTAAAAGAGGGGAAGTTTAGCGACGCGATTAGTTATTTAAACCTAGCCGTATCTCAGCTATCTGCGCTTGATATGCATCGATTGTTAAGCCACGCTTATCGCTTTCGGGCTGCTGCTTACAAAAGCAATGGCAGTTATAAAGACTCGATAGAGAGTTATGAACTCTCAATTGAAGTGGCAAAGAAGTATGAACTCCCAGATTTGCAAGTGTCTGCGATCACTCAGTTAGCAGATGTTTACTCGGATCTTTCATTACCGGACAAGGCACTTGAATTACTGCAGCAATCGATAGCTGTACTAAAAAGCCAAAATCAGGAAAATACGGTTTTACTTGGACAAGTTTACTATAACCTAGGTGGTGCACATCAAGTGATTGGCGACCATGAAAAGTCGCTTGAAGCCTATCAAACCGCATATGACTATGACATTAAAGCGGGCAATGTCGTTTATTCAGCTTACACGTTGATCCGCATTGGTCGTGAACAAATGAAACTCAGCCAATATGACAATGCACAAGCGTCATTTGAAAAAGCATTTAAGATTTTTGAGGAGAATGAGCACACCAGAAATCAGGGCTGGGCGCTGAGCAATTTGGCTGAAGTTAAATTAAAAGCAAATGAAAAAGCTCAGGCTAAAGAGTATGTTGAACAGGCGTTAGAGTTAATTGATCCGGTACAAAGTAAAGTGCTTTATCAAGAGACGATGACTACCTATGCGCAAATTGTTTTACCTGAACGAGCTGATTTTTTTATTCAAAGTATGGAGCAAATTATTGCTCAAGATGAGGTTTATCTTGGCCTCAAGGAAACCGCATTACGAGTGTTAAAGGACGCCTATAGCGCGAAAGGTGACTTTGAGTCTGCGCTTAATTATCACTTGCAATATGCGGAATCTAAGGTTTCTCAGCTTGAAAAAGAAGCCAGTCAAAAAGCCTTGGCTTATCAGATGGATACCGAGTACCAGAAAAATCAATATGAGCTACAAAGTCTAAAAACACAGCGTGATGTAGAACTGGCCGAACAGCGCGTAGAACAAATAGTAACGGCAGCAGTGGTGGGAGTTTTGGTCGTTCTACTGAGCGCGTTCTTATTACTTGCGAGAAACAAACGTCGCGCGCTGGAACTCGAGAAGCAGCTTCTCAACAAAACTTTGGATTTAAAGCAGCAACTACTTGCAGATATTTCTCATGAATTAAGAACACCGCTTACCGTACTTAAGCTGCATATTGAATCTCTGGAACATAATTTGGTGGAAAATCCAAAGCAGAGCTACAAAGTGCTTAACCGCCGTCTCGATACTCTTAACACATTAATTAAAGATATCTATGAACTCGCGCAGGCAGATACTGGCAGCCTTAACTTGGCGTTAGAGCGTGTCAATGCCAAACAAGCGTTTATTGGTCTTGTTGAAGATATTGATGACTTTGTGACGGATGAAGGGCTTGAGTTTAATGCCAATATAGAATTACCAGATGAACTGGAAATCGATATTGATGTAACTAGATTTGCTCAGGTATTCAATAACTTGGCTCGTAATAGTGTGAATTATACCGACAAGCCGGGAGAAGTCTGTGTGGATATTAGCTATCAAAGCCAGCAGATCCAATGTGTTATTGAAGATTCAAGCCCAGGCGTGGGCGATGAAGCTTTAGGGAGATTGTTTGAACGTTTGTTCCGCTGTGATAAATCACGTAGCCGAGATCTTGGTGGCTCCGGCTTAGGTTTATCTATTTGTCAAAAACTGGTTGAATTGCACGGTGGCAGCATTGCCGTTGCGCATAGCGAATTAGGTGGGTTGAAAGTGAGTGTTATTATACCTTGTGAGTAATAACACAAACCTGCTTTTAGCTGAGGTAATATATTCAGTGCGATTTCACATTGTGATATAGCAAAAGCTCGCCGCGTAAAGCGGCTCTGGCCAGAGTTATATATTGCATGTAGGAGCGATTTTACATCGCGATATGGTAAAAAATCGCCGCGTAAAGTGGCTCTGGCCAGAGTTATATATTGCATGTAGGAGCGATTTTACATCGCGATATGACACAAAAAAGCTCGCCGCGTAAAGCGGCTCCCACCAAAGGTTATATATCGCGTGTAGGAGCGATTTCACATCGCGATATGGCACAAAAGCTCGCCGCATAAAGCGGCTCCTACCAGAGGTTATTTATTGCATGTAGGAGCGATTTTACATCGCGAAAGGTACAACACCGCAACTACAAAAAGTTGCGTTCAAATCGCTTAAGCACTGTGGGCTTTACCTTTGCAGCGGTGAGTATCAGCATAGTAAAAGCGACAATAAACCAGATGGGGCGATTACCATGCTCTGCATACCAGCTTACTCCACTAATGAGTTTTACATCACTTTTCAGTATATTGGCTTCGAATTGTGGAATGGCATGCTGAATTTTGCTAAGTGGATCGTAAACACCAGTGATACCATTATTCGTTACTCGAATTAATGGGCGCTGTAATTCTAAGGCACGCATGCGAGCGATCTGCATATGCTGATGCGGGCCGTGGGAATCTCCAAACCAAGCGTCGTTGCTCACAGTAAAAAGAATATCTGACTCAGAGGTAAAGTTACCTCTGACAAGCTCGCTAAACGCGATTTCGTAGCAAATAGCGGGTAACACATGCAAACCGTTCGCAAGTAGGTTTGGTTGTACCGCATCACCTCGAGTAAATGACGACATTGCTAAGTTAAAAAGAGGGGCTATAGGACGCAATAGGTCTTCGAACGGTACAAACTCACCAATAGGCAACAATTGGTGCTTCTGGTAGCGGTTTTTGTGCAAATAGTGATATTGCCCTTCGCTGTCTTCTTTTTCCTTTTTACCAAGGGTGATCAGCGTGTTGTACGCGGTTCTGGTATCAAACTGATAATCGGGAATACCCGTTATTAGTGCAGTTCCATTAAACGCGGCTGCTTTGTCCAGCCCTTCTAAAAATGGGTAGGCGATATCTTCAAATTCAGGAATAGCCGCTTCCGGCCACACTACTAAATCAACGCCTTGCCAGTTAGGTCTAGTCATATCTCGATATTTAGACATGGTAGGCCAAAATTGCTCAGGCTCCCAGCGCAGACTCTGCTTGATATTACCTTGTACAAGTAAGGTGGTGATTTCATCTCCCGAGTACTTTAGTGGGCCTTGAATGATTGGCACACTGTATAAACCGGCAATGCCAGCAAAGCAGACTATGGTGAGATAAATCGCACGTTGTTTAAGTAGATAGTAAAGGCTTGTTGTCGCTAGAATAACTAGCAATGTTAAGCCAAATTCACCGATCCAAGGGGCTAAACTACTCAGAGGCGAGTCAGTTAACGTATAACCAAAGCTAAGCCAAGGGAAGCCCGTGAGCATATGGCCTCGTAGCCACTCGGTAATGGCAAACCCCGCAACAAGTGCCAAAACCCGTTGCCACGGTGTGCGAGTAAAGTAGCTAGCAAAAGCAAATGCCAATGTTGGGTAGATGGCAAGATAAGCACATAGTAATGCCATCAACAGCACCGAGACAGGTAAGGGTAAACCACCAAATTCAGCGATAGAGACATGCACCCAGCTTATGCCAAGGGCAAACCAGCCAAAGCCAAATAAAAAGCCATATTTAGCCGCGAGCTTTGGACTGGGTTTATCGGTAAGCCAAGTCGCTATAATCAAGCTGACAAACGCGATAGGCCAAAAACCAAAAGGGGAATAAGCAAAAGTAAGCGCACAGCCAGAAATGAGTGCCAGCCATGCAAACTTATCTTTTGCGAGGTTACTCAGGTTAGATACTAGAGTCTTCAACATGTTCAGATTTAGGTACACTTACTTGAATTTGTAAGATCCTCCGGTTATCGGAGTTAGTTACCTTAAACTGAAGGGGATCTATGTCTATAGTTTCACCACGGCTAGGCATATGGCCAAATGCATGAAGAATAATACCGCCAATGGTATCTGCTTCTTGGGTGTCGTAGTTGGTTTTGAAAAATTCGTTGAATTCATCCAATGGCGTGAGTGCTTGCACGGTATAAACATGTTTAGACAGCTGACGAATATCTTGTTGTTCTTCGTCGTCATCATGTTCATCTTCGATTTCACCAACAATGGTTTCGAGAATATCTTCGATAGTAACCAGTCCAGATACACCGCCGTATTCATCAATCACGATAGCCATATGGTAACGTTTTTGACGGAATTCGTTGAGCAGGGTATCGACACGCTTACTTTCAGGCACGACCACAGCGGGACGAAGATATTCGCGGATACTTGGCAAATCGCTCTCTTCGCGCAAAATCAAAGGTAAGAGATCTTTGGCAAGTAAGATGCCTTCTACGTGGTCTTTGTCTTCACAAATCACAGGAAAACGCGAGTGTGAAGATTCTACCATCATAGGGAGTTGAGCACTGAGCGGCTCATCTACATCAAGTGTAATCATTTGCGAACGTGGGATCATGATGTCACGTACTTTCAGCTCTGAAACGCTGAGCACACCTTCCATCATATCTTTGGTTTCTGGGTCAATCAGCTGGCGCTCTTGCGCATCAGCGATGACTTCAGCCAGTTCTTCTTTATTTTGGGGTTCCCCTTGCAGCATCTGTGTGATGCGTCCCAGCCAGGTCTTGCTAGAAGAACCCTGACTACTTTGCGAGTTATCGTCGCTCATTAGTTGTGTCTGCTCCGTTAATTTAACAATCGTCTCTGTAAGGATCTGCGATATTCAAAGAAGCGAGAATTTGCTTCTCTATTGTTTCCATTTCTACCGCGTCTTGTTCATTTATATGGTCAAATCCAAGTAAATGCAAGCAACCATGGATAACCATATGGGCGAAGTGGTCATGAAAGGTCTTTTCTTGCTCTATGGATTCTTGGTATACCACTTGGGGACAAATAATTAAATCACCAATAAGTGGCAACTCAATCCCCGGTGGCGCATCAAATGGGAAAGACAACACGTTGGTTGGCTTGTCTTTGCCCCTGTACTGGCTATTGAGCTCTTGGCTTTCGTGCTCGTCAGCGATGCGAATCGTTAATTCTGCTTCTTCGCGAAATTGCGTTAATGCATGTTCTGCCCATAATTGAAATTGTACTTCGGATGGCAAGTTTTCAAACTCACAAGCCAATTGCAAATCTAGCATTAAGTCCATGGTTTATTCCTCAGAAGGTTGCTGTTTCGCTTGATGCTTTTCAGCTTTAGCGAGACGCTCTTGTTCTTCTTTCTTCTCGTATGCTTCGACGATACGAGCAACCACAGGGTGTCTAACTACATCGTGAGATTTAAAGAAGTTAAATGAAATCTCTTCTACATCATTGAGCACTTCTATCGCATGACGAAGTCCAGAGCGCGCACCACGAGGTAAATCGATTTGCGTGATATCACCGGTGATCACCGCTTTTGAATTAAAGCCAATCCGTGTTAGAAACATCTTCATTTGTTCAGTCGTGGTATTTTGGCTCTCGTCCAAGATAATAAACGCGTCATTGAGTGTTCGACCGCGCATATACGCCAAAGGTGCAACTTCAATGACATTTTTTTCGATTAAGCGCTCAACTTTTTCAAAACCAAGCATCTCGAATAGGGCGTCATAAAGAGGGCGAAGGTAAGGGTCGATTTTCTGTGTTAAATCACCCGGCAAGAAGCCCAGCTTTTCACCAGCTTCAACCGCTGGACGAGTGAGGAGGATGCGACGTATTTCTTGACGTTCTAGCGCATCAACCGCTGCTGCAACAGCAAGATAGGTTTTACCTGTACCCGCAGGACCAACACCGAAGGTAATATCGTGAGTTAAGATATTAGCGACATATTGGCTCTGATTTGGATTACGAGGCTTAACCACACCGCGACGAGTCTTAATATAGACTTCTTTGTCCCACACGGTTGGGGCGTCTTGTTCAAGTACGTTCGCTTCTGTGATGGCTAGATGAACCTGATCCGGTTCGATTTCTGTCATTTTTCCTTTCACAGGCTGAGTATCAACATATAGAGACTTTAGAATATCCACAGCTGCTTTTGCCGTTACCGCTTGTCCGGTCACTTTAAACCAATTGTCACGGTGCGCGATTTCAACTCCAAGGCGACGTTCTATTTGTTTTAGATTTTCGTCGAACGGACCACAAAGTGAAGAAAGGCGGTGGTTATCTGCGGGTTCTAAGTAAATTTCTATATTCTTTATCTGATTACTCAAAATGTCTTCCTATAAAAATGACGCTAGCCGAAGCTAGCGCACAATTTAAAAATGCTAGGGGGTAAAAGTACCAACACCTAATTCATTAATTTCAGGTTCTTGTGGTGCTTTATTTAAGATATCCGACGGTTTTACGTCACGACGTAAATCCATTTCTGCTTCAGTACGGATAAGTTCACCACGTAACGAGTTTGGTAATGCCTCAGTAATACGTACATCGACGAATTGGCCGATCACTGAGTGTGGACCTTCAAAGTTTACAACGCGGTTATTTTCGGTTCTACCACGCAGTTCCATTGGGTTTTTCTTCGATGGGCCCTCAACCAAAATACGCTGCTCGGTATCGTGCATCTTGCGGCTGATATCCTGCGCCATTTGGTTGATACGGTTCTGTAGCAGATACAGGCGTTCTTTCTTTTCTGATTCTGCAACATCATCAGGTAAGTCGGCTGCTGGTGTGCCAGGTCGCGCCGAGTAGATGAAACTAAAGCTCATATCAAAGCCGATATCATTAATCAGGTTCATCGTTGCTTCAAAGTCTGCGTTCGATTCGCCTGGAAAACCAATGATGAAATCTGAAGACATGCTTAGGTTCGGACGGATCTTCCGTAGCTTGCGGATTGTTGACTTGTACTCAAGCGCAGTATGACCGCGTTTCATCAGGTTTAGAATACGGTCTGAACCACTTTGTACCGGTAGGTGTAAATGGTCAACAAGCTCTGGCACATCCGCATAGGCTTCAATGATATCTGGTGTAAATTCAACTGGGTGAGATGTTGTATAACGAATACGGTCAATACCGTCAATTGCTGCAACGTAGCGAATTAAGTCAGAGAAGTAACAAATTTCACCATCGTGCATTTCACCACGGTAAGCATTTACGTTCTGACCGAGTAAGTTCACTTCACGTACACCTTGCTCCGCAAGCTGAGCAACTTCAAGGATCACATCATCTAAAGGACGGCTTACTTCTTCGCCACGTGTGTACGGTACTACACAGAACGTACAGTACTTAGAGCAACCTTCCATAATTGAAACAAATGCACTCGGGCCTTCAGCCTTTGGCTCTGGCAAACGGTCAAATTTTTCAATTTCAGGGAATGAAATATCAACGACAGCACCTTCTTTGCTTTGCACCTGTTTGATCATCTCTGGCAGGCGGTGCAATGTTTGTGGGCCAAACACGATATCAACAAATGGAGCGCGCTGACGAATGGTGTCACCTTCTTGTGACGCTACGCAGCCACCAACACCGATAACAAGATCAGGGTTTGTGTCCTTTAGTAGTTTCCAACGACCAAGTTGGTGGAATACTTTTTCCTGTGCCTTCTCACGAATCGAGCAAGTATTGAGTAGGATCACATCAGCTTGCTCAGCTTCTTCTGTAAGCTGATAGCCATTTGTTGAATCCAAAAGATCCGCCATTTTCTGGGAGTCATACTCGTTCATCTGACAACCCCAGGTTTTAATATGCAGTTTTTTACTCATTTAAATATTGCCTCGTTTACAACTCGGTGTTTAGCACTACGCGTTTCTCGTGCAGGCGATGCTGAATTGATATCATTATGCCTAAAGGACGCGTATTTTATATGACCTATCTTGTCTAGCCAAGTATAGATTTTAACTTTCAAAATGTGGATCAATACAGGGTGTTTTAAGCAAACATCTGTTTTTATATGCGTTACAATGCGCAAAGACTCAATTAAGTGGAATATGGCATGAAAAACAAGGCTCTGATAGTCGGTGGTGGCATGGTTGGTGCGGCGTGTGCCGTTAAGCTAGCGAAGCAAGGTGTTGATGTAACCGTTATTGAACATTCTCCCATCTCACCAGGTGCAATACTCTCAAGTGATAAGGTAGATATTCGCGTTTCTGCTATCAATCGCTTTTCCGAGCAGTTACTAGATGAGCTCGGTGCTATGCCTGTGTTAAGAAACACCAGAGCCGCGGTTTACAAGCAGCTAGAAGCCTATGAGGATAAGCCAGGACAATTGATATTTGATTGTGAAGCGCTAAACGCCTCGCACTTAGGCCACTTAATTGAGAATAACCTCATTCAAGCTGCATTGTGGCAACAGTTTGAGAAATTTGATATCAAAGTGGTTTCACCAGAGGGGACTCCAAAGCGCATTGTTCATAATGAGGATTCCGTGACGATTGAGTATCAAGCAGCATCCTTTACCGCCGATTTGTTAATTGCTGCTGATGGTGGCCGTTCTATCGTCAGACAAATGAGTGGCATAGGCGTGACGGGGTGGCAATATGAGCAACATTGTATGGGGCTGCTGATTAAACTCGACGCGCCGCAACAAGAAAAAACATGGCAGCAATTTAAGCCATCAGGTCCAATTGCCTTTTTACCTATGCAGTATCCGTATGCCAATCTGATTTGGTATGACAACGGCAATAAACTCAATTTACTTAAGCAACTAGATAAGCAGGCGCTAAAACAAGAAGTAAAAGCTGCATTTTTTGAGCTACCCGGTGATTTTGAGATTGAAGAAGTAGCGGTTTTTCCTTTAGCAAGGCAACATGCTAACCAATACGTGAGCGAACGAGTGGTATTAGTAGGAGATGCAGCTCATACCATTAATCCATTAGCAGGGCAGGGAGTAAATCTTGGCTTTAAAGACGTAGCGGCACTTGCCGAAGCGATTGAGTCAAAAGAAGATATTGGTGATAGCAGCGCACTACATCATTACGAGTCAAAGCGTAGACAAGACAACCTTTTGATGATGAGTATGATGGATGCGTGTTATTTTGGCTTTTCGAATCAAGTAACACCGTTAAAGCATTTGAGAAATCTGGCGCTGAATGTGGCGAATAAAGCTGGACCGTTAAAAAAAGAAGTGCTTAAGCACGCCATGGGCGGAGTTGGTTTTTAATCTTTGTTCTCTAAACTGAGCGTGTTACACCAATTTACTTAATTAAGTGATCTTTTTGAAGGAGCAAGTATTAAGATAAATTGGTATTACTGCACGCTTCATTATTTAGTGCCGAGATCATCTCATCAGTGTTAGCTTATCGACGACATACATCAAGGTATTAATATCAAATTTGCCATCTAGCCTTAATAACCAATCACTGTTGGGCTGCAAAATGTAAGCAGTTTGAACTCCTGAAGGTCTGATAGAAGAAAAAATATGTTTTGCTCCGTGAGTAGCGGTAAATACATTTGCTTCGTCTATAACGCCAAGCTCAGCACTGACTTTCTGCATGTCTTCACTCTGTATATCAAACGTACCATTGAAAGCTCGTGTCATAAACTCAAGAGGTGTTAAATCGTACTTGTTAGGTAGATCAGCAAGTGCAGTAGCACCAGTTATCCAGCTTAACGTTAGTTCAGAAGAGTTGCCGCTAAGCACAACTGAGTAGGTATCGTTAGTAAAAGTTTGAAATGAAACTTTATTTGCCTGTTCTGAGGGCTGACAGTAGCTAAAATGCTTAAGTGCTATTTCTATGTGTAATGGAGAGCAAATTGAGCTAGCCCTTGCTTCTACAAAGCTAGGTATACTGAAAATGATTAATGAGAATAAAAGAAATAAAGACTTTAGCACTTTCTTTCCTAACATGAAGAAAGTTTAAAAGTAACATTAGAAAAATGAGCTAGGAATGAATGAAGAGGAAAGAAATTGTTACTAAATGGTGCGGAAAGAGAGACTTGAACTCTCACATCCGAAGATACTGGAACCTAAATCCAGCGCGTCTACCAATTCCGCCACTTCCGCACAGTAGATATTTTATTTGTAGCTAACATCTCAAAAAGAGATGGCTGGAGTACCAGGATTTGAACCTGGGAATGGCGGGATCAAAACCCGCTGCCTTACCGCTTGGCGATACTCCAGCAATAGAGGTAAGTTCAAACCTTATTTAAGCCCAGATTTGAGTTAGGCTACCTTACCGCTTCCACTTCGTGTCGAGACGATACCCAGCAATAGAGGTAAGTTCAAGAGTTTGAGTTCTACTTGAAAGAACATGGTGCGGAAAGAGAGACTTGAACTCTCACATCCGAAGATACTGGAACCTAAATCCAGCGCGTCTACCAATTCCGCCACTTCCGCATTATATTGTCTGGAGTATTTGGAACCTAAATCCAGCGTCTATTTTCAAGACATCTGCTAATTCCTCAACTTCAGAAAGTTGGCTGGAGTACCAGGATTTGAACCTGGGAATGGCGGGATCAAAACCCGCTGCCTTACCGCTTGGCGATACTCCAACGAAATAAAATCTTTTTGAGTTCTGATTTAAAAGAACATGGTGCGGAAAGAGAGACTTGAACTCTCACATCCGAAGATACTGGAACCTAAATCCAGCGCGTCTACCAATTCCGCCACTTCCGCATTTGTAAATGGTGGCTATGCCCTGATTTGAACAGGGGACCCCATCATTATGAGTGATGTGCTCTAACCAGCTGAGCTACATAGCCATTGGCTGGAGTACCAGGATTTGAACCTGGGAATGGCGGGATCAAAACCCGCTGCCTTACCGCTTGGCGATACTCCAACGAAAACTCAAATCTAACTTAAATTGTTGAACCCAGGATTTGAATCTAGGGGTGGATGAGTGAGGGATAAAAACCTCTCTCTTCTCGGCCTTACCGCTTCCACTTCGTGTCGAGGCGATACTCCAACGAAAATTTGATTGTTTTAGTTCCAATCGAGAACATGGTGCGGAAAGAGAGACTTGAACTCTCACATCCGAAGATACTGGAACCTAAATCCAGCGCGTCTACCAATTCCGCCACTTCCGCACAGTGTAGCTAACATCTCAAAAAGAGATGGCTGGAGTACCAGGATTTGAACCTGGGAATGGCGGGATCAAAACCCGCTGCCTTACCGCTTGGCGATACTCCAACGAAAATTTGATTGTTTTAGTTCCAATCGAGAACATGGTGCGGAAAGAGAGACTTGAACTCTCACATCCGAAGATACTGGAACCTAAATCCAGCGCGTCTACCAATTCCGCCACTTCCGCACATCTTTTTGCATTAGTTATTGGAACCTAAATCCAGCGTCTATATTAAGACAACTGCCAATTCCACTACTTCCGCACATCTTTTGGCATTAGTTATTGGAACCTAAATCCAGCGTCTATATTAAGACAACTGCCAATTCCGCCACTTCCGCACATCTTTTGCAACAACAAATCGATGAGTTTTGGTAGTAGTTAAAGCATGGTGGCTATGCCCTGATTTGAACAGGGGACCCCATCATTATGAGTGATGTGCTCTAACCAGCTGAGCTACATAGCCATCTCTTTAACTTCTCATCATTGCTGATGCGGGGCGTATTATGCGTATATGCCCCCAAGCCGTCAACACCTTTTTTGCAAAAAATCTGCTAACACAGTTTGTTTGCAGATAAATTAAGCGAAACGGCCTGTTTTTATATCAAATCATGCGGGGCAATTGCAAATTTTTAACAAAACCTGTGAACTTTTATTCCTTTGGAGTCTATAACTTACTCTGAAGAACAAGGTACTTATTTGATTGAAAAGCAGAGTTGATAAAACTAAAAAGGAGCCGAAGCTCCTTTTATTGAAATAGCGTGTAGTAACTATGGTTACACGTTAAATAAGAAGTTCATCACATCGCCATCTTTTACGATGTATTCTTTACCTTCTTGGCGCATTTTACCTGCGTCTTTCGCACCAGATTCACCACGGAACTCGATATAATCATCAAAGCCGATAGTTTGTGCACGAATAAAACCACGTTCAAAGTCTGTGTGGATTTTACCAGCAGCTTGAGGTGCTGTCGCGCCAACAGGGATAGTCCATGCACGCACTTCTTTTACGCCAGCTGTAAAGTAAGTTTGCAGTTTCAACAACTCATAACCACCACGGATCACGCGGTTTAGGCCTGGCTCTTCTAAGCCTAAGTCATCCATAAACTCTTTCTTATCTTCTTCTTCAAGTTCAGAAAGTTCAGCCTCAATTGCTGCACATACAGGGATCACAACCGCGTCTTCTGCTGCTGCAATTTCACGTACTTTGTCTAGGAATGGGTTGTTTTCAAAGCCATCTTCGTTAACATTGGCGATGTACATAGTTGGCTTGATCGTTAAAAAGTTTAGGTAGCTTATTGCTGCCGCTTCTTCTTTATTTAGCTCAAGTGAGCGAAGCGTTAAGCCTTCGTCCAAGTGCGCTTTTACTTTTTCAAGTACAACGAGTTCAAATTTCGCGTCTTTATCGCCGCCTTTCGCTTTCTTCGCGTTACGTAAAACCGCGCGATCAGCAGTATCCATGTCTGCAAGTACCAGCTCAGTGTTGATAACATCAATGTCTTCAGCAGGATCGATTTGACCAGCAACGTGAACGATATTTTCATTTTCAAAACAGCGAACTACGTGACCGATAGCATCCGTTTCACGGATGTTTGCCAAAAATTGGTTACCTAAACCTTCACCTTTCGATGCACCTTTTACCAAACCGGCAATATCCACAAACTCCATTGAAGTTGGGATAGTACGCTGAGGGTTTACAATTTCAGCTAGCTGGTCAAGACGAGCATCTGGTACTGGTACTACACCGGTATTCGGTTCGATAGTACAGAAAGGAAAGTTTGCGGCCTCAATGCCCGCTTTAGTCAACGCATTAAATAAAGTAGATTTACCTACGTTAGGTAAACCAACAATGCCACATTTAAAACCCATAGTGTTTATTCCTAAATTTCTACCGTATTATCTCAAGCACGCATCATGGCGAACGAGAAGCTTAGGTATTACTCAATCAATCGCAGCAGTGAACTGTTACGGTTTAAATGAATGTAGTCGATTTTGCGCTTTTAACACACCGTCTTTTGCGAGTATTTCCATACATCGGACTGCTTCATCCACAGCGGCATCAATTTTCTCTTGATCAGCTTGTGGTGCTTTGCCTAAAACCCACCCCGTGACTTTGTCTCTGTGTCCTGGGTGACCAATACCAACGCGCAATCGCATAAATTCTTTGTTATTTGCCATTTTAGCGATTATGTCTTTTAAGCCATTGTGACCGCCGTGACCACCACCTTTTTTGAGTTTGGCGATACCGGGTTCTAAATCCATTTCATCGTGAGCAACAAGAATACTCTCGACGGGGATTTTATAAAAATTGGCAAGACTCGCGACCGCTTTACCACTTAAGTTCATATAAGTCGTAGGGATCAGCAATTTAAACTCTTGATTATTGATGAGCACTTTGCCAGTGAGGCCGTGATGTTTAGCGTCTGGTTTTAGGAGGCAGTTGTATCTTCTGGCTAGTTCTTCGATAAACCAAGCGCCAGCGTTATGACGGGTGTTTGCGTATTCGGGGCCTGGATTAGCCAGGCCCACAAGCATTTGAATATTATTCAAGGTGTTAACACCTGAACAATTACTCAGCTGCGTCTTCAGCAGACTCTTCAGCAGGAGCTGCTTTAGGAGCGTTTACTGAAACAACCGCTTGGTCGTGATCTGCACCTTTAGCAAGTTCAACTGAAACAACGCCAGCTGGAAGCTTGATATCAGATAGGTGTAGAGTTGCGCCAACAGCTAGAGTCGCTACGTCAACTTCGATGAACTCAGGAAGTCTTGCCGGAAGACAAGTGATTTCAATTTCAGTTAGTTGGTGAACGATAGTGTTGCCACCTTTAGTTGCTTTCTCTTCGTTGATGAAGTGAACAGGAACTTTAGTGTGAAGCTTTTGAGAAGCATCAACGCGTTGGAAGTCTAAGTGAGTGATCTTAGGCTTGTACGGGTGACGTTGCATATCTTTAAGAATTGCTTCAACAGACTCACCGCCAATGTTTAGCGTTAGGATGTGAGTGTAGAAACCTTCGTCTTCTTGCGCTTTCAATACTTTGTTGTGATCAAGAGTTAGTGAAACTGCATCTTTACCAGCACCGTATAGGATTGCAGGAACTTTGTCAGCGCGACGTAGGCGGCGGCTCGCACCAGTACCTAGGTCAGAACGTACTTCAGCGTCTAATTTGTATACAGACATGGATGTCTCCAAAATAATTTAAGTTAATGTGTCAGAGAGCTCGCGACCAAGCTCCCTGCCTAAAAAAGGCGCGCCAATATACCACTAACGCACTTGCAATGAAACCTATAAAACAAAAAAAGCACCAGAGGTGCTTTTTGGCTAATCAGTTTTGGTGCCGATTAGTGTTGAAACATCGCAGAGATTGACTCTTCGTTGCTGATACGGCGGATAGTTTCGGCCATCATATCTGCAAGTGTTAGTACTTTGATGTTATCAAGCGCTTTCAATTCATCAGAAAGTGGAATTGAGTCAGTCACGATAACTTCATCGATAACTGAGTTGCGTAGGTTTTCCGCAGCATTGCCCGAAAGTACTGGGTGGGTTGCGTAAGCGAATACGCGTTTTGCACCGTGCTCTTTAAGTGCTGCTGCTGCTTTACATAAAGTACCGCCTGTATCTATCATGTCATCGACAATGATACAGTCACGACCAGCAACATCACCAATGATGTGCATAACTTGAGAAACGTTAGCCTGTGGACGACGCTTATCAATGATCGCTAGGTCTTTATCATCTAACAGTTTTGCAATCGCACGAGCACGAACCACACCACCGATATCAGGTGAAACTACTACTACATCTTCGAACTTACGCTCTTTCATGTCTTCGATTAGCACTGGGCTACCGAATACATTGTCAACAGGTACGTCGAAGAAGCCTTGGATTTGTTCTGCGTGTAGGTCAACAGTAAGAACACGGTCAACACCTACGCTTGAAAGGAAGTCTGCAACAACTTTAGCAGTAATTGGAACACGAGCAGAACGCACACGGCGGTCTTGACGTGCGTAACCGAAATAAGGAATAACGGCTGTGATACGACCAGCAGATGCACGACGTAGCGCATCAACCATGACGATTAACTCCATTAAATTATCATTTGTAGGAGCACATGTTGATTGGATGATGAATACATCTGAACCACGAACGTTTTCGTTGATTTGAACGCTAATTTCACCGTCGCTAAAACGGCCAACAACGGCATCACCTAACTCAATAAACAAACGTTTTGCAACTTTTTGAGCTAGCTCAGGTGTTGCGTTACCAGCGAAGAGCTTCATGTCGGGCACGGTAGGGTTCCTCAGGCACTGAATTTTTTGGACTAACATGCAATGACCATGAAATAAAAAAGTCAAAACAAGCTAACTTAAACAATTTACTTCTAGTTTTGCCAAGCGCGCAATTGTCGATGACAAATTGACTCACTTGTATTTTGGGCAATAAAGCCCTGCCAAGATGAAGGTAGAGTTTCGAGCACACGCAGCGCTGCCTCACGATTTTCAAACTCCGCGAAACAACAAGCTCCAGTACCAGTCATTTTGGTTGGTGCATATTTTAGCAACCACGCGAGGGTCTTTTCAACCTCGGGGTAAAGCTTTTTGACAAGAGTTTGACAGTCGTTGCCCGTATCCGAGAGTTTCCAACCGCTTTTTAGCTTAGGCGTATTGCGTGGTAAATCTGGGTGAGTAAAGACTAACGCGGTGCTGACATGAACGGGTGGGGCAACCACCAAATACCATTTTTGCGCGATGTCAATTGGCTCAAGTTGCTCGCCAACGCCGTGGGCTACAGCTGTTTTACCTTCAACAAAAACAGGCACATCGGCGCCTAGCTGGAGACCGAGTTTTGCAAGTTCTGGGATAGTAAGCTGACATTGCCACAGCGTATTGAGTGCCAATAAAGTCGTGGCAGCATCGGATGAACCACCACCAACACCTCCACCCATGGGAAGCTGTTTATTTAAGTGAATGTCGACACCAGCCGCAATTTTTTTATAGGGCTCAAGAATTTTGGCGGCTTTATAAATGAGGTTATCTTCGAGTGGAATACCTGCGGTGTCACCACAAATGACGATTTCTTGCTGGTTACTGGTTAGCGTAAATGCTAATTCATCACCAAAATCTAAGAAAGTAAATAAAGTCTCTAGTTCATGGTAGCCGTCTTCTCGACGGCCATTGATATGCAAAAAAAGATTTAATTTTGCCGGTGCGCTTAGCGTCAATGTCTTCATTTAAACTGCCATGAAGTGATTAATACTTTGACCTCAATATTGGTCGATGAGAGTTTCATGCGACTAGGCAGCCACATTCCGTCTTGCATTTTATATTGTTGATAGGTGATTTGCCACACTCGGCCAGATGGGCTTTGCCACTGTGCATTGCTTATTCTGCCAAGGTCATCAAGTTCGCTGGCTGGTGCTTCAACTAAGCCCGTTAGCCATTGAGGGGCTTGATTGACCGGAAGAGAGAGACCACTTAAACGCTTAATCAGATCGCTACTGTCCATGCCTTTATGGACATTGTCTTCAAAGGTCAGCTCCGAATGTGTGTCTAATTCTTCTAGTTCGAATATGCGGGTGCCAACAAAGCTGGTTAAAATCAGATTTTGTTTATCTTCTTTTAAATACCAATTAAAGTTAGCTGATTGACGATTGTCTGGGGCAATAAATGCAAGTTTACCTCTCGCTTGCCAATTTTTTTGTTGTTTTAGTCTAGATTGCCAGTCTTGTGCTACGTTTTGCTGAGGTAATTGTTGCGCACAACCCGTTAAAATTAATAAAAATATGAGTAAAATCAAATGAAGTTGTCTCAAAGGCCTTTCCTTACTTTCCATATTCGATTGATTTTTGGTAAAATTGCCGGCTTTAAAGCAGGGCTCGAGCAATACTGGCATCTATGACCATCATCGCACTTGGTATCAATCACAAAACCGCGTCTGTAGAATTACGTGAAAAAGTGGCGTTTTCTCCAGAACAGCTTACAGAAGCATTGCACCAACTCCAACATTCTTCGCAGTTTAAAGAATCTGTGATTGTGTCGACCTGCAATCGAACCGAGATCTATTGTAGCCTTGAGTCTGCTGATCCCCAAGCACTACTCGGTTGGTTGTCAGATTTTCATAACATAGAGCAACGAGACTTAACAGAAAATGTCTATGTGCATATGAATCAGGATGCGGTGAACCATTTAATGCGAGTTGCCTGCGGTCTTGATTCATTGGTTTTAGGTGAGCCACAAATTCTTGGGCAAATTAAACAAGCTTTTAGTACGGCCAAACAACACCATGCCATTCAGCCAACATTTGAGCGTTTATTCCAAAAAACTTTTTCGGTGGCGAAGCAAGTGCGCACCGAAACCGATATTGGTGCAAGTGCTGTCTCAGTGGCGTATGCCGCTGTTAATTTAGCAAAGCATATTTATGGTCAATTGGATAAAACTCAGGTCTTGTTAATTGGTGCTGGTGAAACAATAGAGTTAGTTGCTAAACACTTATCGCAGCATAATCCAAAGTCAATCACTGTCGCGAACCGCACAATTGAGCGCGCACAAAACCTAGCAAAAGAAGTTGGCGGTAGTGTTATTTCACTGGCACAGTTGCCAGATGCGCTACCAAGTGCAGACATTGTTATTAGTTCAACTGCGAGCACCTTACCAATTATCGGTAAGGGAGTGGTCGAGCAAGCGCTTAAAAAACGTCGCCATAAACCAATGTTATTTATCGATATCGCGGTGCCTCGCGATATCGAAAGCCAAGTGTCAGAGTTGGATGCTGCTTATCTTTATTCAGTTGATGACCTGCAGGCGATAGTCAATGAAAACTTGGCCAGTCGTGAACAAGCGGCCATTGAAGCGCAGCAGATCATCGATGTACGCACGCAAGAGTTTTCCGAGTGGCAACGTTCGCTGCATTCAGTGGATGTGATTAGGCAGTATCGCCAAAGCGCGCAAGAAATTAAAAATGAGCTCGTGGACAAAGCAATAAATCAGCTACAATCGGGCAAAGAAGCAGATAAAATTATTATTGAATTAGCAAATAAGCTGAGTAATCGACTAACACACGCACCAACACGCGCCATTCAAGAGGCTGCGAAAGAAGGCGATATAGATAAGTTAGCGCAACTCAAGCAAACATTAGGTATTGAGCAGGAATAACGTGTAAATGAAAGAGTCTGTATATCGTAAGTTAGAAACCTTAGTAGAGCGCTATGAAGAAGTTCAAGCGATGCTAAGCTCGCCTGAGGTGATTAGCGATCAGAACCGCTTTCGCGCCTTGTCAAAAGAGTTTTCAGAATTGGAAGACGTAGTTAAAGCGTTTACAGCCTACCAACAGGCTCAGGAAGACGTCGCAACTGCTGAAGAAATGCTAAAAGACTCAGATCCAGACATGCGTGAAATGGCACAGGAAGAGTATAAAGAAGCAAAAGCTGCCATTGCTGCGCTTGAAGATGACCTTCAAGTATTGATGTTACCAAAAGATCCAAAAGACAATAACAACGTATTCTTGGAAGTGCGTGCGGGAACCGGTGGTGATGAAGCCGCGATTTTCGCTGGCGATTTATTCCGTATGTATAGCCGCTATGCAGAAACGCAAAAGTGGCGCGTTGAAATCGTGAGCGCTAACGAAGGCGAGCACGGTGGCTATAAAGAAGTTATCGCTAACATTAGTGGCGACGGTGTTTATGGCAAACTTAAGTTTGAATCTGGTGCTCACCGTGTACAACGTGTGCCTGAAACTGAATCTCAAGGCCGTGTTCACACTTCTGCATGTACGGTTGCTGTGATGGCAGAGATCCCAGAGGCAGAAGCAATCGAAATTAATCCGTCTGATCTAAAAGTGGATACTTTCCGAGCTTCAGGTGCCGGTGGTCAGCACGTAAACAAAACCGATTCTGCTATTCGTATCACTCACTTGCCGACAGGCGTTGTGGTTGAATGTCAGGACGAACGTTCACAACATAAAAACAGAGCGAAAGCGCTGTCTGTACTAAGTGCGCGCTTACAGCAAGCAGAAGATGAAAAACGTGCAGCGGCAGAAGCTTCTGAACGTCGCAATCTAGTAGGTAGCGGTGACCGCTCTGAGCGTATTCGTACTTACAACTTCCCGCAGGGCCGTATTACCGATCACCGTATCAACTTGACGCTATATCGCCTAAATGAAGTGATCTCCGGTGAGCTGGGTGCTGTTATCGATCCGCTGGTTATTGAATATCAGGCTGATCTACTGGCAGCTATGAGCGAAAGCGATTAATGCCAACACTTAACATTGCCCAAGCCGTTGCTTGGGCAACCTCTGAACTGTTACCACACTCCGAGTCAGCAAAGCTCGATAGCGAAGTGCTATTACTCCATGTTATCGATAAAAACCGCACTTATCTCTTTACTTGGCCCGAAGCTGAGCTTTCTACACTAGAGCAGCAGCAATTCGAAGAATGTATCGCACGCCGTGTTACGGGAGAGCCTGTCGCACACATCACAGGTCAAAGAGAATTTTGGAGCCTGCCTTTAAAAGTTAACAACAGCACGCTTATTCCAAGGCCTGATACTGAAACTCTGGTTGAGCATGTTTTAACTCTCAGCATGCCAAATGACGCTCAGGTGCTAGACTTAGGCACAGGTACTGGCGCGATTGCACTGGCGTTGGCGAGTGAATATCCAGCTTGGCAAATCACCGCAGTAGATGCTTCAGCAGACGCCGTGGCGCTTGCAAAGTCTAATCAATCTCAGTTGGGCTTTAGAAACGTGTCGATTTTGCAAAGTGATTGGTTTAGCGCGGTTGCGGAGCAACAGTTTGATTTGATTGTGAGTAATCCACCTTATATTGATGAAGCCGATCATCACTTATCACAAGGAGATGTGAGATTTGAACCGCTCAGCGCGCTGGTCGCGGATGACCATGGCTATGCGGATATTTTTCATATCATCAGGACGGCTAAGCTACATCTGAACTCGGGGGGATATTTGCTACTTGAACATGGCTTTGAGCAAGCAGATAAGATCCAACAGTTTTTTGCAGAAATGGCGTATATTAATATACTTACAATAAAAGATATGGCAGGGTGTGATAGAGTGACGTTGGCAATGTTGCCGTAAAGTCATGAACTCACACGAAAGTTAGGCGCTTCAATAGGATCCGCAATATGGATGATTTTTTGTTTTCAGACGAACCCGCTGACGTAATTGAACCTGAAAAAGTAGGCACTTGGAAGGTTATTATTGTCGATGATGAGCCCGAAGTGCATGCAGTGACAAAGTTAGCACTGAGTGACTTTGAGTTTCAAAAAAAGCGTCTGGAATTTATTAGCGCTTATTCGGGTGAAGAAGCAAAGAAAATCGTCGATGCCAACCCCGATGCTGCGGTGGTATTGCTGGATGTTGTCATGGAAACCGACGATGCTGGTTTGCAGGTCGCAAAATACATTCGTGAAACCGCGAAAAACAACCATATCCGTATCATTTTAAGAACTGGTCAGCCAGGTCAAGCGCCTGAACGCCAAGTTATCGTGAACTACGATATCAACGACTATAAGTCAAAAACAGAACTCACCGCGCAAAAGCTCTTTACTGTGGTCATGTCGAGTTTACGTTCATATCGCGACATTCTCGCCATCGATCAATCAAGACAAGGGCTTGAGAAAATCATTAAAGCCTCCCGTGATATTTTTGCTACTCACTCAATTGAGAGTTTTATTGAGGGCGTGCTACAGCAACTTACTTCGCTGATAGGCACGGTCGACCAAGCTATGTACGCAACGTCACTTGCGGCGGGTAAAGAAGCTGGCCAAACGAACGATCAACTGGTTGTATTTGCAGGGCGTGGAGAATTTGAAAGTAGTGAAGGTAAGCCGATTTCTGAAGTGCTTAGCAGCGATCAAATGGATGCCTGCTTAAAAGCACTACAAGATAAAGACATTGTATATAAAGACAATTATCTATTTGCCTATTGCTCCAGTGACTATAACCACGCCTCAATGCTATTTGTGTCTGGTATTCCTGAATTCTTAACCGAAACTCAGCGTCATTTAATTGATATTTTTGCTCAAAATATGCAATTGGCGTACGAAAATGTACAGCTACAAGCCGAGATTGAAGATACCCAGCAAGAATTGGTGATCCGTTTAAGTGAAGCGCTTGAGCTTCATTCCACCAATACTGGCAATCATGTTAAGCGCGTTGCATATCTTTGTCATACGCTTGCCAAAGAAATGGGTCTTTCTGATAAAGAAGCTGAGCTGGTGAAAATGGCGTCACCATTGCACGATGTGGGTAAAGTTGGAATTCCTGACGCGATTTTAAATAAGCCTAGCAAGCTGGATGACGAAGAGTGGAAAGTCATGCAAACCCATACAGACAAGGGCTTTGACTTGTTAAAAGATTCTCGCCGTGAGATTGTCAGTGCGGGCGCACTAATCGCTCGAGACCACCATGAAAAATGGGATGGCAGCGGTTATCCGAAAGGTAAAAAAGGCGATGAAATACACCTTTATGGTCGCATCGTAGCACTAGCTGATGTGTATGATGCGTTACGCCATAAACGTTGCTACAAAGAGGCATGGAGCCAAGAAGATGCACAAAAAGAGATTACTGCGCAAAAGGGAAAACACTTTGACCCCAAACTCGTGGATGTATTCAACCGTTGTATTAATGAGTTAGAATTGATCCTACAACGTTTCCCTGATTAGAGAATAATATGGATTACATGGCGTTAAAACATACGCACTTACTATTTGTGGTATTGAGCATTGTACTATTTTACACTCGCGCGTTTTCGCGTTTGGGCTCTGGTAAATTAGCAACAAACAAAGGCGTGTTTATTACCAGCCACAGCGTAGACACTTTGTTGTTAGTTACAGCAGTTATTTTGGCGGTAACGGCTGGGCTCAATCCTGCACAACAACCTTGGCTACTACAAAAAATCGTATTGGTGTTTGGTTATATCGCATTGGGCTTTGTAATTGCAAAAGCAAGTGTTAAAAAGACCAAATATTTGGCGCTAGGCGCTGCAACATTGGTACTAATGGCCATCGCGCATCTCGCCGTAAGCAAGCAAGGCTTCTTTGCTTAAGCATTTCAATTGGCGCTTGGCTTATCACCGAGCGCTTCTATATCTCCATAATAAGTAAACATTTTTACTATTTCAGCGAACGATAGATTGGTATTACTAAATTTCCCCCCTTGGGAATATGACAAAAAGTGGTAAACTAGTCGTTCTAAATGAAAGCAATTCAAGAGAAACCGAATTCTATGAAGAATGATATCTGGTTAGATGAGAATGACTTATCTCTCGATGACAATTCAGATGCATTTTCCTATCCGCCATTGATCCGTTGTATCAAGGCTGAGCAAAGTTGGGATGCACAAGCTGATACCAATGAAACTTTGTGTCAGTTAGCAGAGCTCGAATTTGCCGTGGATGAAATTCGCCATAAGCATACAAACAATCATAAATGTTTGGATGAAATCTTAGACGCTTTTTATACCTTGTGGCTATTCAGTGGCAGCAGTCAAAAGGTGCCTGAATATAAGCTCAATAGCGTTTGTTACGCACTTTCCATGCGCAGTGGCACCAATACCGCACTGGGTCTTGTCTTAGTGCATCTGCTTGAACGAGCGAAATTAGAGGCCAGTCTTGCCCTAAGCCAAGGGGAGATTGTCGTGCACGTCGCTTTTAGCGAAGAAGAAGGTTATGTCATTGAACCAAGTTCAGGCCACCAGAGCTGGTACATAATTCCAGAAAACGAAAACAATCAAGACAAAGAGCAAGAAAAAGACCAAGAGCCGATGGAGCTTATTTTTAACGAAGAGTCGTTAAAGCTTTATTTGTCTCAGCAAAAATGGGCGTTTATTGCGGCAGAAAAGTTTGGTCACGCGCTAAGTTGCGTCGAGCAGTTGATGGATATCTTAGGCGATGATCCTTATGAACGTCGTGATAGAGGCTATCTACTCAACCAATTAAACTGTCCGAAGATGGCAAAAGATGACTTACAATTTTTTGTTGATGAATGTCCGGACGACCCAACCATTGAAGTGATCCAGCATCAGATCAAAGAGTTGGCCGATCATAATAATATTTTGCATTAAAAATAGTTATATAAAAAATAATAACAGCGAGGATTTATGGAGCAAAGCGCTGCGCTCGTTACCAATAACGCGGTAATTATGGGCCTATTGGCCGTTATTCTGGGATTTGTTTTTTACACATCGAGTCAAAAAAGCGGAGTTTGGGCAAAGTTTTACAAGTACGTGCCAGCGCTGTTGATGTGTTATTTCTTACCATCTCTGTTAAATACCTTTGGTATCGTTGATGGCAACAATAACGATGTTTACACGGTAGCAAAGTATTATCTGTTACCCGCTTGTTTGGTGTTATTGACACTGAGTATTGACCTAAAATCGATAGCGGCCTTGGGTAAAAAGGCGATTATCATGTTCCTAACGGGAACGGTGGGTGTGGTGATTGGTGGCCCAATTGCGCTTTTACTTACTGCTACCTTTATGCCTGAGCTACTTGGCGTAACTGGCCCAGAAGCTGTATGGCGTGGTATGGCCGCGCTTGCAGGAAGCTGGATTGGTGGCGGTGCCAATATGGTGGCGATGAAAGAGATTTACGGCGCAGGCGGAGAAATCTTCACCATCATGGTAACGGTTGATATTGTTGTCGCAAACTTGTGGATGGCGTGCTTGCTCTATATGGCGGCGCGTAATAAAGAAATTGATGCGCGAACCGGGGCGGATACTTCTTCAATCAACCGCCTAATTGACAAAGTACAAGCGTTTGAAGCCGAGCACGCAAGAAAACCCGAGCTCAAAGATTTGATGATCCTAGTTGGTTTTGCTTTTGGTGCAACGGGGCTTGCGCATTTTGCTGCGGACTTACTGGTGCCATTTTTTAGTAGTAACTACCCAGAGCTGAAGAAGTTCTCTCTTCACAGCAAACTTTTTTGGATTATTGTTCTCGTTACGACCATAGGTCTAGCACTTTCGTTTACCAAAGCACGTCAATATGAAGCGGTTGGCGCGTCAAAAATTGGCTCGAGCTTTTTATATATTTTAGTAGCAACCATTGGTCTACACATGGATATCACCAAAATTGTTGAGGCGCCTAAATACGTTGTTATTGGTGTTATTTGGATGGCCGTGCATGTCGGTTTGTTATTTATCGTTGCTAAATTAATTAAAGCACCTGTGTTTTATGTTGCCGTTGGCAGTAAAGCAAACATTGGTGGTGCGGCATCTGCGCCGGTGGTGGCCTCGGCTTTCCACCCAGCGCTTGCTCCGGTCGGTGTGTTACTGGCGGTGCTTGGTTATGCTCTTGGTACTTATATGGCTTGGTTATGCGGACAATTGCTTCGTGTAATAGGCAGCTAAAGGATAAAAAATGAATACAGATATTATTAACGTTGCGGGACGAGAAGTTGCAAACGATAAGCCGTTTGTACTGTTCGGTGGAATGAATGTGCTTGAGTCTCGTGATTTAGCAATGCAAATCGCAGAGCATTACGTTGAGGTCACAAGTAAACTTGGGATCCCATACGTATTTAAAGCGTCATTTGATAAGGCTAATCGCTCGTCAATTAACTCTTACCGTGGCCCTGGCATGGAAGAAGGCTTAAAGATTTTTGAAGAAATCAAAAAGACCTTTAATGTACCAGTTATCACCGATGTGCATGAGCCATTCCAAGCAAAACCCGTTGCGGAAGTTGCTGATGTGATCCAGTTACCTGCGTTTCTTGCCCGTCAAACTGACTTGGTTGTCGCTATGGCAGAAACTGGCGCGGTGATCAACGTGAAAAAACCACAGTTTTTAGCGCCACATGAAATGCGTCATATCATTAAGAAAATCAATGAAGCGGGCAATGACAAAGTTATCCTCTGTGAACGCGGCAGCAGCTTTGGTTATAACAACCTGATCGTGGATATGCTGGGCATGGATGACATGAAGCGTATGGCTCCTGTTATTTTTGATGCGACACATGCGCTACAGCGTCCAGGTGGTCGTAGCGACTCTGCCGATGGCCGCCGTGCTCAGGCTGCTGAGCTTGCTCGTAGCGGTATGGCACTTGGGTTAGCTGGACTTTTTATTGAAGCGCATCCGAATCCAAATGAAGCTAAGTGTGATGGTCCTTGTGCATTGCCATTGGCTAAACTTGAAGGCTACCTACAACAGATGAAAGCGGTAGATGAGCTAGTTAAGAGTTTTGCGCCACTGGACACCAGCGCAGCTGATTTATAATCTATACCCAAGCGACCTCATAATTAGATGTTGTTTGGGGATTTTACTTGCCCGCGGTTAGCGGGTTTTTTATAGGCATGAATGAATGTCACGACGAGTTCCACCATTAAATGCATTAAAAGCCTTTGAGGCGGCGGCACGACACCTGAGCTTTACTAAAGCAGCGGAGGAGTTGTACGTCACTCAAGCTGCGGTTAGTCATCAAATTAAAATCTTAGAAGAACATCTAGGTTTAAAACTGTTTTTGCGAAAAAATCGCTCCTTACTGTTAACTGAGGAAGGGCAGGGCTATTACCTCGATATTAAAGATATTTTTTCACAATTAATCGATGCGACTGAAAAGCTCCTAGCACGAGGCGCAAAAGGGTCACTAACGGTGAGTTTGACGCCGAGCTTTGCAATTCAATGGTTGGTACCAAGGCTGAGCAACTTTAATGAGTTGCACCCTGAAATCGACGTACGGATCAAAGCCCAAGATCACGACGACAACTCGTTAACGGATGACGTTGATGTCGCGATTTACTACGGTCGTGGTAATTGGAATGGGGTGCAAACCCATAAGCTACATACTGAGTATTTAGTGCCGTTATGTAGTCCATTTTTATTAACCGGCCCAAAACCGTTAAATCAGCCAAGCGACCTAGCGCAACATACTTTACTCCATGACACCACGCGTCGCGCTTGGAAGGCATGGATGAAAACCGCTGGGGTCAGAAATGTGGCGGTAAATACCGGGCCTATCTTCAGTCACTCTTCTATGGTGTTACAGGCAGCAATTCACGGCCAAGGTGTGGCGCTGGGCAATAGCGTACTGGCAAGACCGGATATAGATGCAGGGCGACTGGTTATTCCGTTTAGTCACCACCTCGAAAGTAAAAATGCCTATTATTTGGTATTTAGAGAGTCGCAGTCAGAGCTGGGTAAAATAGTTTCATTCAAAGAATGGATGCTCGGTATGGTAGAACACGAACAAGAGTTAAATAGTTTATGAGCGCAGTAAATATTGAATGGCACTATGCTGAAAACCCAGTTGCACAGTTTATTTTTGCCCATGGTGCAGGCGCAGGAAGCGATAGCGATTTTATGCAAGAAATGGCTAAATTGCTTGCTTCTAAGGGCGTTCAAGTTGGACTCTTTGACTTTGAATATATGCAGCAAGCCAAACAAGAAGGGAAAAAGCGCCCACCAGAGCGTGCCCCTAAGCTACTCGCGTATTTTCAGCAAGTATTGGCCGCAGTAGAGCCAAGTTTACCGCTCTTTATTGGTGGTAAGTCAATGGGCGGGCGTATGGCATCTATGCTGGCCTGTGAAACCACCGTAAAAGTGGAAGGGGTACTTGCGTTTGGTTACCCATTCCACCCGCCAGGTAAGCCGGAAAAGCTCAGAGTGGACCATTTTCCTGAGCTGAAATGTCCGCTGCTCATTTTACAAGGCGAACGTGATACCTTTGGCAATCGTACAGAGGTTGATGCCATGTGCTTTCCAGAGCAAGTCATGGTGAAATGGCTCAAAGATGGCGACCATTCACTCAAGCCTCGTAAAGTGAGTGGTGTAAGCGAGTCAGAGAGCCGCGCGAATGCTGCCGTGATTGCGGCGAATTTTATTAAGGAGCGCTGTCATGGCTAAGCTCTACTTGATCATTGGCAGCGTGTTTTGTTTATTGTCTGTGGCATTGGGCGCGTTTGCCGCTCACGGTCTCAAAGGACGTTTGAACGACTACGCCATTGGTATTTTTAATACGGCGTCACAGTACCAAATGACTCACGGCCTTGCCATTATTGCCACCGCGTTTTTAATCAAATGGGGCCTCAAGGTACAAGTTGCTGGCGGTTTCTTTATTGCTGGTGTACTGCTATTTAGTGGTAGTTTGTACTTACTAGCCTTAACGGGTATGAAATGGCTAGGGCCAATCACCCCAATCGGTGGTACCTGTTTTTTAATTGCTTGGATTTTATTGATAGTTCAAGCTGCTAAATCTTCCTTTTAATCTAGAGAATCTAATGTCGAGTATCGTTATCTATTGTCGCGGTGGTTTTGAAAGTGACGCCGCAGCCGAAATTAATCATTATGCTGCAAAGCATGGAATTGCTGGCTACGTAAAAGCTAAGCCGAATACTGCTTTTGTAACATTTGAGTGCTTTTCGCCAAATGATGCTGAGACCTTAGCGAAGAAAATCGACTTTAAGAAACTGGTGTTTGCAAGGCAGTGGTTTGTTGGCACTTTACATACCCACATGCCGATTGAAGACAGAGTGAGCGTGATAAAAGCGGCTGTGGAAGGTTTTCCTTTGTGTGGTGAGCTGCGCGTTGAAACGCCAGATACTAATGAAGGAAAAGAACTTTCTAAATTCTGTAAAAAGTTTTCAACCCCATTGTCTAAGGCGCTCGAGAAACAAAACAAGCTGACTCGTGAGCTAAAACCTACCAAGCCTGTATTACACGTATTGTTTCTTGCCAATAACACCGCTTATGTTGGTTATTCGTTTAGTGATAACAATTCGCCATTTTTTATGGGGATCCCGCGTCTGAGAATGCCGTCGGACGCACCAAGCCGCTCGACGCTAAAATTAGACGAGGCATTCCATGTCTTTGTGCCTAAAGATCAGCAAGAAACACGTGTGCGTGCGGGGATGCGAGCCGTTGATTTAGGTGCTTGTCCTGGGGGGTGGACATACCAACTCGTACGCCGTGGCATGTTCGTCGCCTCAATCGATAATGGCCCGATGAATGATGACCTGATGGAAACGGGACAAGTGAAGCACTATCGTGAAGATGGATTCAAATATCGCCCAGAAAAACGCAATATTGATTGGCTGGTGTGTGATATGGTCGAAAAGCCAACGCGTGTTGCTGATCTGATGGTGGACTGGGTGGTGAATGCATTTGCTCGAGAGCTGATCTTTAACTTAAAGCTACCGATGAAAAAACGCTTCGACAGCGTGTATGAATGTCTTACGCTTATCCATGAAGAGCTACAAAAGTACAATGTGGATTATGAGATCCAAGCAAAACACCTATATCATGACCGTGAGGAAGTCACGGTACATATTAATGTGCTTAAAGTACCGCAAAATTTGTATAGCTGATTTTAAACGATAACAAGATCGCCGCGTAAAGCGTCTCCCACACGGGTGTTAGCTTAGTTGTAGGAGCGATTTCACATCGCGAGCTTTTTCATCAATCTCGCCGCGTAAAGCGGCTCCCACACCGATGTTAGCTTATTTGTAGGAGCGATTTCACATCGCGATATTTTTTATCAATCTCGCCGCATACAGCGGCTCCCACACGGGTGTTAGCTCAGTTGTAGGCGCGATTTCACATCGCGATCTTTTTCATCAAGCTCGCCGCGTAAAGCGTCTCTCACACCGATATTACCTTATTTGTGGGAGCGATTTCGCATCGCGATATTTTTGTTTTAATCAATCAGTCTTAATAACTCGTTACGCGGTTGATTTCTGTAAGCGATGTTACGCCTGCGGCGGCTTTTTTCAGGCCAGATTTACGTAAGTTATCAAAACCTAACTGCTCTGCTTTTTCAGCAATCTCAAGAGAATTGCCCCCTTCCATGATCAGGTGCGAAAGCTCTGGCGTGATTTTTACTACTTCATATATACCCACACGGCCTTTGTAACCATCGGTGCAGCTTTCACAGCCTTTAGGTGCAAAAAGGGTAATCTCTTTAATTTGCTCGGCAGTAAAGCCTTGCCCTAACAAGGCTTCTTCCGGCAACGTTTCAGGTGTTTTACACTTAGGACAAAGACGTCTTGCGAGACGCTGGGCAATAATCAAACTCACCGAGCTTGCTACGTTGTACGCCGGCACGCCCATGTTTAATAGACGGGTGAGCGTTTCAGGCGCAGAGTTGGTGTGCAGGGTGCTCAATACTAAGTGACCAGTTTGGGCGGCTTTTATTGAGATCTCAGCGGTTTCAAGGTCACGGATCTCACCAACCATCACCACATCCGGATCCTGACGCAAGAATGCTCTCAAGGCATTGGCGAAAGTCATATCCGCTTTGGTATTGATTTGTACTTGATTAATACCCTCAAGGTTTATTTCGACAGGGTCTTCTGCCGTGCTGATATTGCGCTCTGGCTGATTAAGAATATTCAAGCCAGTGTAAAGTGACACGGTTTTACCGGAACCTGTTGGTCCGGTTACCAAAATCATGCCCTGAGGCTGCTCTAGTGCGTCGAGGTAAAGTTGTTTCTGCTCTGGTTCATAACCTAGCACATCGATGCCGAGCATGGCGCTGGACGAATCTAGAATACGCATTACGATTTTCTCGCCCCACATGGTAGGCAGTGTACTTACACGAAAATCGATACTTTTGCGCTCGGAGATCTTTAATTTAATGCGGCCATCTTGCGGTTTGCGTTTTTCTGCTATATCTAAATGCGCCATCACTTTGATACGGGCGGCGAGACGAGTAGCTAATGTGTTTGGTGGGCTTGCCATCTCATGCAGCAGGCCATCGATACGAAAGCGCACACGATATTTCTTCTCGTAGGGCTCAAAGTGTAGATCCGACGCGCCTTTTTTTATCGCGTCCATTAAGATTTTATTGATATAAACGATGATTGGCGCATCGTCTTTGTCTTCGTTGGTGTTTTGCTGTTTAGGCTCGTCATCAACTTCTAAGTCGGCAAATTCTTTAAATTCTTCTTCAGAGATCGAGAGGCCGCCCGTTGCATCAAACAGCTGATCAATCTTTGCTTCGAGTTTTTTGTAGTCGGCTACCAGTACTTCACACTGTAATCCAGTACTAAACTCAAAGTTTTCAAATGCGCCAAAGTCAGTAGGATCAGAAGCCGCAACGTAGAGTTTTCTACCTTTTTGTACCAGCGGTAAAATATGGTGCTTACGGATCAGTTTTTCTTTGACTAGCGCTGGTGGAATTTCACTAACGTTAAAGTGATCAAGATTAAAAAATGGCACCTTGAATAAGTCTAGGCATTCTTCAGCTAGCTCTTTGGAGCTCATTCCTGAACTTAGGCAAATTAACTCGGCGGTGGTGTTTGCTTCTGGCTGGCGAGACTTTATTTGCTCAGCAGTGACTCGCCCTAAGGTAATAAATTTACGCAGTAGCGGGGAATGATGTTCCATAGTACCTCTTTGCCTTCACATTGAATGCATATTCAATATTTATCATTAAGTTGGAAAAATGCCAAGTTATCACGTTGAGTGTAGAGTAAATTTTACTAATTATTTAGTCTTACTTTCACTTTTGCTAGATTGATAAACTCATTGTGTAATCTATCTATCTCTTGCAGGCTTTCAAGTAGCGGTCGGTCGTTGTCTAGTATGTAGTCCGCTTTTACTTGTTTATCTGAGCGTGGTAACTGCGACTCGATAATACGTTTTACTTGCGCTGCATCTACCGAATCACGGCTGATTGTTCTCGCGATTTGCGTATCAACCGCGACATCAACAAGTAAAGTGGCGTCGCAGTAGCGCTCTAAACCATTTTCGAACAGCAGAGGCGCCGCTAAAACCACGTAATCGCTTTGCGCTGCGTTTAACTGCGTGAGTATTTCATTACGGATAAGCGGGTGAAGTAGCTCATTAAGCCACTGTTTTTTATCGGCATCAGCAAAAATAATGGCTCTTAACTTAGCTCTATCTAAGTTGCCGTCCGGCTGTAAAATGGCACTGCCAAACTCATCAGCAATTGCTTGTAGCCCTGTGCTGCCTAGCGCGACTACTTCTCGTGCAACGATGTCGGCGTCAACAATCTCTATCCCTTTTTGCTGCAAGTGGTTAGTGATCGCCGTTTTACCCGCACCAATACCGCCCGTCACCCCTAAAATCCAATTATTCGTTTTTAGCATTGTGTTACTTTACATTATTAAGTTTACGTACCACAGCTGCAGCTGCTCGCCGTACATTAAGGTGATCCAGCCTGCAATGGCTAAGTAAGGGCCAAATGGGATTGGGGTGGCTTTATCTCTGCCTTGAACACTTAATTGGATGCTACCAATGATTGCGCCGACCAGGCTTGAAAGTAGCACTATGGTTAAGATTGCTTGCCAGCCCATCAATGCACCAAAGATGGCTAGCAGTTTAAAGTCGCCATAGCCCATACCTTCTTTACCTGTGAGTAATTTAAAGAGCCAATACACACTCCATAAACTCAAATAACCTATGGCCGCACCAATGATGGCATCATTGGGCTCGATGCCTACACCAAAACAACTGGCAACCAGTACTAACCATAAGGTTGGTAGTGTCAGTTGATCGGGCAGCAACATTTCGTCGATATCGATAACCGTAAGTGCGACTAACACCCAAGTAATCAAAATGTACAGAGTAGCTTCTAAAGTGGCACCAAAATGCCACGCAACCCATGTGGAGAGTAGGGCGGTTGTTAGCTCTACCAAAGGATAGCGTACAGAGATTGACGCGTCGCAGTGGTTGCATTTGCCTTTTAATAATAGCCAGCTGATCAGTGGAATGTTTTGCCACGCTTTAATCGGTGTTTTGCAGCTCGGGCAATGAGAATTTGGTTTAATTAAATTAAATACGGGTGCTTCAGCGGTTTGTTTTGGGAGCTCGTCAGCGAGCAACACGCGACATTCTGACTGCCAGTTCTGCTTCATCATTTTAGGTAAGCGAAGAATAACCACATTGAGAAAGCTACCGATGCAAAGACTTACAAGTCCGACGGTGAGTAACCAATACCATAACTGGGTTTGCATCAAGTTGATAATATCTTGCATAAGTTGGGCGCTTGCTTATATTTTTTGTTTAAACTTTCGAGGCATGCTCGGTATAGGTTTTTGGATATAACAGTGTACCATAGGGAATAATCGAGAACTTGAAAGCTTACGAGGTGTTTTCCACTACACCACTGAGCCTAATTGGAATATAGGCAAGTACATGGCAATAATAAGGCCACCGATCAGTACGCCGAGCACCACCATAATTAATGGTTCTAATAAGCTAGATAGGCCATCCACCGCATCATCGACTTCTTGCTCATAAATGTTAGCGACTTTTGCCAGCATACCGTCTAAAGAGCCCGATTCTTCACCAATAGACACCATTTGAACTACCATATCTGGGAAGACTTTGGTGTTATGCATTGCCCAGTGCATTTGGTTACCCGAGTTGACCTCTGCTTTAATCTCTTTAATTGCATTTTTGTAGATAATATTGCCTGATGCACCTGCAGCAGAATCGAGTGCATCCCCAAGGGGAACACCTGCTGCAAAGGTGGTCGAAAGCGTACGAGCATAACGCGCCACCGCCGCTTTTTTCAGAATTTCACCGACAACTGGAAGTTTAAGTATCATTCTGTCGTTAAAGTGTTTTACAGCAGGACTGCGAATCAGCATTTCTTTATAGGTGTAGCCAAATAGGACAAGTCCAATCAAAAATACCCACCAATATTCTTGCAGAAATTCAGAAAAACCAATAACCATAAGCGTAAATGCAGGTAACTCAGCCCCAAAACCGTTGAATATGTCTTGGAATTGAGGTACGACAAAAATTAATAATATAGAGGTAACAATTAATGCGACAACAATGACAGCTATGGGGTAAAACAATGCTTTCTTAATTTTAGATTTAAGCGCTTCTGTTTTTTCTTTATAGAGCGCTATACGGTCAAATATGGTATCAAGTGCACCAGACTGTTCACCTGAATGAACAAGGTCGCAATAAAGTTCATCAAAATATCTGGGGTAAGCACGTAATGCTTTCGCTAAAGGCTGACCTGCCTTCACTTCATCGCCCACATGACCTATGAGTTTAGACAATGATTTATTTTTGCTGCCTCTGGCCAGCATCTCAAGGGTCTGTACTAGAGACACACCAGCAGTCAGCATAGTGGCAATTTGTCTTGTGACCGTTGCAATATCTTGAGGAGTGATTTTTTGCGCACCAGACAAACCAAACAGTGGTTTAGGTTTACGCTTGACTTTAGAAGGAGTAATACCCTGTTTTCTTAGCTGCGCTTTGACTAAAGCGACACTAGAACCTGTTATCTCGCCTTCGAGGCGTTTACCTCTATTATTTACTCCGACCCAAATAAAGGTGTCTAAAGTATTGCTAGATTCTATAGATTTCTTATTCATGGATGAGAGTATTAGTTGAAATTAACGGGGAGGTTAAATCTCCCCGGTAATTTATTAACAAAGATTCGTAATTGGAGCTGATGTGCACGTACCAGACTTAGCAAAAACGTAAGTTGAAGGTGCGGCTGCGCCTGCTGCAATTGTTGGTGGAGTTAGAATATAGGTATAGCCACCAGCAACAGCGGTCCCGGTTGCTGTTATTACTCCAGAGGTCTCTGTAATCTCAACGCTTGCTAAATTGTCTGTAGCGGCTGGGGTTGCTATACCCAATTCTTCGTATGTGTCACAAGCTGTTCTAACATTGTTATTAGTTTGCAAGCATTCAGTCATAGTAGTTCTTACAGAGGAAGCTGCGGTAACCACTTCAGTAAAGCGAGCTTTAACAGTGTAATCTTGATAAGCAGGCAGTGCTACTGCTGCAAGAATACCTACGATTGCTACTACAATCATTAGTTCGATTAGGGTAAAACCACCCTGTTGTTTTTGAGTCATGATGTGTCTCCTAAATTTTAAGTGACTTAACCATAATAGGTTTAAGTTAAGCGTTTATTAAAACCTTTGCAATAATTACCAATCCATCGAATCAACAAACTGGTGTGCTCAAATATACTTAACGGTGACCAAAGGATGAAACAAACACATCGTTCCAAGTCCCTACAAGCTAGACCCGTTAAATTTGTGACCGGTCCCTAATCAACTAAGAGTGTAGCACCGATTTAGTTTCAGCGATCACAATTAACATTTACTTTAATAGTAAACACTGATGCCTACAATCAAATTTTAATAATAAATTATTGATTCTCTTGCGATAGCGCAAGCTTTCCGAATATCGGTTCAAAAAACGACCGGAATTAATCGTTACTGAACATTAAGATCTTGTTACACTCTAGTTCTTTTGTCGTATTTAACGGGTTTTAAGTAGGTTTGTCAACGAAATAGAAAACTTTATCTATTACGGAGGATTACGAGAAAGCACAGAACACTCCGTTTATGGTAGCGATTTTGTTATTAAATAAGGCTAGGGCCTGTTGACCTTTGCTGTTTGATTTTTGTTCTTCTGAGTGTGTTTTGGTCGCGACGCTCGACTTGCCGCCTAGTAATCTAGGCAAAAGTTGAGCAACAATGAACAAAGCGCACTCAGGTGAACCCAAAGGGCAGCGCTTGATTAGCATTTCTACTGTGTTATCACCTGACTTACATAGAATAACTATGCTACGCAGGCTCTGCCTTGTATAAATACTAGTCAAACTGCTGCAAAAACAAACTTGAAAGATCAACAGGCCCTAGCTACAGAAAGTTGAACCATTACTGGCAGTGTCGCATTGGTAGCTTGAATGCCACATTAAGTAAGACAGAAAAACAAAAGGGCTCAATCAAGGCCCTTTTTGCATGTATAAAAGAGAGGAAGTTGTCAAAGCTTTACATTATTCAAAGCGCATCGACAGGTCGATGCTTTGTACATGCTTGGTCAGTGCGCCGCTTGAAATAAAATCAACACCAGCTTGTGCGTAAGTCGTCAAAATTTCAATGGTCATATTACCAGAGACTTCCAGCTTGGCTTTGCCTTGCGTGATTTCAACCGCTTGTTGAATGTCGCTCACACTGAAGTTGTCAAGCATAATAATATCGCTGCCCGCATCTAAGGCTTGTTGTAGTTCGCCTAGGTTTTCTACTTCAACTTCTACCGGCTTGTCTGGGTGGTTATTACGCGCGGTCGCAACGGCTTTGGCGATATTGCCACAGGCGGCAATGTGGTTTTCTTTAATAAGATACGCGTCGAATAGGCCAATTCTGTGATTTTTACCACCGCCACATTTAACGGCGTATTTTTGTAGGGCTCTTAATCCTGGGATGGTTTTACGTGTATCTAGCAGTTTAGTTTGCGTACCGCTCAGCACTTCAACATACTTAGCTGTGGTGGTTGCCGTGCCCGATAGCGTTTGTACAAAGTTAAGCGCCGTGCGCTCTGCGGTTAGAATCGCTCTTGCTGAGCCGCTTGCGGTAAACAAGCGAGTGTTGGCGGCAACAAAATCGCCGTCGTTCACAAGTACGTTGACGCTAACACTTGGGTCAACTTGTTGAAAAACCTCCTCGATTAACGCCTTGCCAACGAACACACAATCTTCCCTTGTGATCACATAGGCATTTGCTTGCTGCGTTTCTGGGATAAGGGCTGCGGTAATATCACCTTCGTTTGGTGTTTGATAATTAAGGTCTTCGTCTAGCGCCTGTTTTACCAATTGGCTGATAAGGTTTTGGTCAATCATAGGTTGTCTTTTCATTTTTTCTGCAATGGCCGAATTTTACGCGCGTTTGCCTAGGAGTACAATTGATGGAGAAGAATTCACGGAATTTGGCGAGGTGGCTTTTGTTTCGCGGAGTAAACCCGCTGCTACGTGTATGCGTTGCTTGCTGTGACTTTATGTTGAAAACCAATATGTATTTTCGTAGCAGCGACTTTATGTCGCGACGGGGTCTTTGAAATACAAAGCTTTGTTTGTAGCGAAAGAATTGATGGTTAAAACGGAGGTCGCGGGGTAAACCCGCTGCTACGTGTATGTGTTGCTGCTGTGATTTGATGCCGAACGGTTATGTATTGCTTGCTGTGACTTTACGTCGAAACCAATATGTATTTTTGTAGCAGCGACTTTATGTCGCTACAGCGTGTTTGAAATACAACACTTTGTTTGTAGAGAATGAGTTGACGGCCAAAACGGAGGTCGCGGGATAAACCCGCTGCTACGGTTATGTGTTGCTTGCTGTGATGTCGAACGGTTATGTGTTTTCGTAGCAGCGACTTTATGTCGCGACAGAGTATTTGAAATGCAAATCCTTGTTTGTAAAGAAAGAGTTGATGGCTAAAACGGTGGTCGCGGGGTAAACCCGCTGCTACGTGTATGCGTTGTTTGCTGTGACTTTACGTCGAAGCCAATATGTATTTTCGTAGCAGCGACTTTATGTCGCGACGGTGTGTTTGAAATGCAAAGGCTTGTTTGTAGAGAATGAGTTGATGGCTAAAACGAAGGTCGCGGGGTAAACCCGCTGTTACGGTTATTGTTTGCCAGCTGCAATTTGATATCAAACTATTATGTCTTTTATGTCCCGGTACTATCGTTACATTACACATAAATCCATCCCTACCTTTTGTCTTATTTTGTCTTTATAATCGAATGCAAACCAAGGCTTGGAACTAATACTTTGAATTGGCTACCTTTTGCTAAACACAAGCAATCCCCGCATTACGATGAAAGACCGCAAGCGTGCGAGATAGATTTACTGGTGATCCATAATATCTCGTTGCCCGCAGGATGTTTTGGCACGCCGTACGTGGAAGACTTATTTATGGGCACGCTGGACTGCGGCGCACATCCAACTTTTTCTGACTTAGAGGGAGTAAGAGTGTCGGCGCACTGCGTTATACGTCGTGACGGTAGCATCACCCAATACGTTCCCTTCATTGAACGGGCTTGGCATGCGGGAGTGTCTGAGTGGCAAGGTCGAACGCGCTGTAATGACTTTGCAATTGGTATTGAAATGGAGGGGACAGACACCACGCCATATACCGAAGCGCAATATGCGAGTTTAGTAAAAACAACGCGTTGGCTGCAGCAGCACTATCCAAAGCTGACGAATGATCGTATTGTAGGGCACAATGATATTGCTCCTGGAAGAAAGACAGATCCAGGGGCAGCATTTGATTGGCAGCATTATTTTACCTTGTTAAATAACCAAGAGAGCTAGGCAAGCATGATCTTAATTTCTATCATCATCGCGCTTATTATTGAACGACTTGGCGCGCGGGCGAACTACTGGCAAGTCGACCATTACCTGCAAAGTTACTACGCGAAAACCAAATCTTGGACTCAGCCAAATGCCATGTTGGGTTCGCATTTCGGTGTGATGCTTTGGTTAGTTATTCCTGCATTGGTTGTTGCTTTTATTTACAGCCTAAGTGACTTTGTGTTTTGGCAGTTTGCAATCAATATCTGTGTACTCTTAGTCTGTTTTGGCTGTGCAAAATATCGCAAGCTTTATAAAGGCTATTTGAATGCACTGACCAGAGGTGATAACGAAGCGGCTACGCTTTATGCGTTGCAAATGGGGCAAGACAAATTAGAAGATGAGCCGGGCGGCGAGACGTTTGGTCAGACGCTTTCGTGGATCAACTTTCAGCATTACTGCGGAGTTATTTTTTGGTTTGTGGCGTTGGGCGCGCCGGGCGCTGTGCTATATGCGATGGTAAGACAAATTGTGCATTGGCATCATGAGCAAGAAAATCCGCCGCTACAGCATGTGTTTGAGCAGTTTTGTCGGTTATTTTATTGGCTAAATTGGCTTCCTGCACGGATCGCAAGTTTTGGTTTTTTGATCATTGGTAACTTCAGTAAAGGTACATCAAGTTGGTTGAAGTATGTGCTTGATTTTAAAACCACAAATCGTCAAATCGTCACAAGCACTGCACTTGCGGCTGAGCAAATTGAACAACAGTTTTTAGGTTGTACCTTTGAAGCAAGCTGTATGATGCGCCTCGTGAAACGTAATATTTTGTTTTATCTCGTGATTATCGCAGTATTAACCCTATTTGGTTGGGTGGAGTAGCCCTAGCTGCAAACTAAACATCTTTATAACAAATGCTCCATATACTGTAAACGCATATGGAGCAGTTGAAATCAGTGTTTAAAATTGGCCTCTAACCAGCGCTTTTTCTGCTCTTCCATTTTGGTAACAAGCGGCGCATCAAAGCCCATGTTTCTAACCACATATTCCGTAACATCTATCAAATCACACACCCCAGTCACTGACCAAAGCGCTTCTTCTAGGTCTTTTGCTTTGTGGATTGCATAGTGGCTTACATAGCGCAGCTCATTAGCAAGATAATCCATATCTGGCCGGCCAGTTTTTGATACATAGAGCTGATAGACAAAGAGTAGGTCATTGCGTAGTGCTTTTTTAGCATACAAATACAGGCTATCAATGGCCTCTTCATGGGCAATAACTTGCGCACCTACCGCTTCGTGTTGACTGCTTTGGTTTGGATCAAACTTAATAAACACCAAGTATTTGAGCGGTTTATCCTGTCGCGATTTTGTTTTTAGAATTTCGGTGAGCTTTTCTTCGACGAAACGGTCGGGGAAAACGGCTTTGGCGTCCAACGTGTTATCGTCATTATCGCTAAACGAATGCAGTAAGTGGTGAAGGGATGTCGGGTAAAGCCCTTGTCCAATTGCTCCCACCGCATTATGTGAAGTTTCTTTGTGTAAATAAAGTGGAAACTGACAAACGGATTTAGTCACCATGTTACGCAGCGCAAGTGATAGCCCCGGTACCTTTGGCGCTTCATCACAAGCAACCAGCTTGTCTTTATTGCTCTCAATAAGGGCTTTAAAGAACCCCATGGCAGAATGGTCGAGTTGACCTATTTTCTGCACTTTCAAGTTAATGATAGTTTTAGTTTTATTGACCATCATTACTTCATAGCGCAAATTCGTTAAATTGTGCTGTTTCGTCAGTCTCTGCAAATCGACTAAGTCTAAGTGTATCGAGTCACCTTTATTCAGCGGCATTTCTTGGCCGCATTCTATTTGTAAACCCATGACAGAAAAATCACGGGTAACACAGTTGAACGTGCCTTGGCCATCAATATGAACGACGACATTGGTTTTATACAGGTAGCGCCTGTGTGCACGCAAGTTAACGTATTCTAACGCAACCACCTCAAGTGGAGGAGGAGTGGCTGACTTGCCGTGACCGAACTTCTTTAACTGATTAACTAAACTTTGTTCGTAACTCAGGCGTTGGAATCGCTCAGTGATAGACGGGTTTCCAATATCTGTCAGTAACATGAGATATTTCACGTCTTGGATAAAGCCTTGTACCCTCGGGGTGGGGCGTTTATTTAGCTTTTCGACATTTTTGCCTGCACTTGCGGGAAGCGAAAGCGGGATAAACGCATCCTCATGATGGCTTGGCATGAGTTGTACTTTAAACGTGCGCCAGCTGTCTTTTTGGCTGCCAAAGGCAAAGAACAGATCGTTTAGTTGCTGCATTTCTTCCAGCTCAAAGTCAAAGGCTGAGTAAAAGTACATTTTGCCTTGACTTGAGTGAGTAAACACATGGCATACCGCTTCTTTTACCGCGCCAGAAAGCGCAAGTAGTCGCTGCATTCGTTTTTGGTTGAAGACGGAATAAAGGCCTGATTGTTTTCTTTCGTCTTCAAAGTAGTAATTAATATGGGCGTTATTTTCGTTGGTAAGCACCATGCTTGGATAAAGCTGTTTTTGTTTCTCACTGATGAAAACAAACAAAGAGCAGACGCGCGGAAAATAATACTGTTCGTAGCCTTTACAAACGACGGCATCCAAAGTGTTGTCGAGATTTATCTTATAGCGGCGTTTGTTACCGTGTATAAAACTATTTAAAAAGTCATCAAACCCTTGGTTTTTCTCGATAAAGGTGCGTTTTAAGCGAACTTGGTTGTATTCAATTGTGCCGGGTTCTACAGCGACGACTTCATACTGAATACCTTCTTTCAAGCCAAGTTCAAAGTCTTGCTCGAGACCCACTAAGCGGATCGAAATAATTTGTCCGGGATCTACCTGTTGATTGGTCGGTAATTTTATTTTAGCGCCGCTGAGGGAAATATCGGAGGTAGTAGCGGAAACCTTAGGGCGGTTTTTTGCCAGTTCCACAGTGATCTTAATGGAGTAATTCATGCGCTCTTCGGAGCGGCTTTCGTACGACGCGAAACGGACTAGTTTAGTGTAATTATGATTGACCGCGTCCTTTTCTACTTCTTCTTCGCGTGCTTTGGCCTGCTTTTGCATGACCTTATAATTATTGTCGGTACTCATTACGGATTCGTAAACTGCAAGGGTATAACCCCCATGTTTAGCGACTTCCCGCTCGAATACTTCGATTGCTAAGTCATCCATAAAGTGCTGTTTGCCTTCATATTCATAAGGCTTAACTTGACCTGCGACTTGTCCTCTGAGGTCAATAAATCGTGCCACGGGCTGAGATAGCCGTGACATTTCCATTTTTAATAGAAATTGGTCCGGCTTGGATAGGTCCGCAGTACGTTGCTTAAATATGCGATCAAAAGCCGGATCGCCAAGATCCAGCTTTAAATCTTCAATTAAGCTTTGATATTTTTGTAATCTATCTTCAGGCATAAACAGTTTTACACGCGCTCATTTTATGTGACCAGTTGGGTCACCGCCAATATTATGTCAACATTGGCGCTTTATTAGTTTATTCTTAACCTATTATTGTGTTTAAGCAAGATATATACCTGTAATTTATGGCAAAAAAGAAAACAGCATTTGTATGTAGTGATTGTGGTGCCGAATTCGCGCGTTGGCAAGGCCAATGCTCGGAGTGTAAGGCATGGAATACCGTAACGGAATTTCGCGTTCCATCAGCAAAATCAGTCCCTCAAGGCGGTTCAACGTCAGGTTATGCCGGTCTTGTTGAAGCTAAAGTACAAACCTTAGATGAAGTTAACCTAGAGCAATTACCTAGATTTTCAACAGGCTTTAAAGAGTTTGACCGTGTACTTGGTGGTGGTGTTGTACCGGGAAGTGCAATATTAATTGGTGGTAGCCCCGGCGCTGGTAAAAGTACGGTGTTGCTGCAAACTATGTGTCGCCTTGCCGAAACCATGAACACTTTGTATGTCACTGGTGAAGAGTCGCTGCAACAAGTTGCCATGCGTGCGACACGATTGGGGCTGCCTACAAATAAGCTTAAAACACTCGCAGAAACCAATGTTGAGACGATTTGTCAGCTCGCGCTTCGTGAAAAGCCAAGTATTATGGTTATCGACTCAATTCAAGTAATGCATATGAGTGATATCCAATCGGCACCCGGGTCGGTTTCTCAAGTACGTGAAAGCGCTGCTTATTTGACGCGTTTTGCCAAAACCAATCAGGTTGCCATTATTATGGTGGGGCATGTAACTAAAGATGGTACACTGGCCGGTCCTAAGGTGCTGGAGCATTGTATTGACTGCTCCATTTTACTGGAAGGCAGTGCCGACAGCCGCTTTAGAACATTACGTGGCAATAAAAACCGTTTTGGTGCTGTAAACGAGTTGGGTGTGTTTGCTATGACAAGCCAAGGCTTAAAGGAAGTAAACAATCCTTCGGCTATTTTCTTAAATCGTGGTGAAGCGCAAACACCAGGCTCATTAGTCATGGTTATTTGGGAAGGTACGCGACCATTACTCGTGGAAGTCCAAGCACTAGTCGACTATTCACAGCTCGCCAACCCGCGTCGCGTCACCGTTGGTTTGGAACAAAATCGTTTAGCCATGTTACTTGCGGTATTGCATCGTCACGGCGGTTTGCAGGTGTCGGATCAAGATGTGTTTGTAAACGTTGTAGGCGGTGTCAAAGTGACCGAAACCAGCGCTGATTTAGCCTTAATAGCCGCACTGGTTTCAAGCTTTAAAAACCAAACGTTAGACAGGCAGCTGGTGGTATTTGGTGAGGTGGGGTTAGGAGGTGAGATCCGCCCTGTGCCAAGTGGGCAAGAGCGGTTGCGTGAAGCATCTAAGCATGGATTTACAAGAGCAATTGTACCAAAAGCAAATAAACCAAAAGAAAATATTGAAGGGATGGAAATTGTTGCCGTCTCTAGCCTTAGCGAAGCGCTTGAGGCACTTTTTTAAATAATGGAGTGAAATATGAATAAGTCCACATTAGCAGTTGCCGTTGTGGTGTTAGCAGGCGCAGGGTATGTTGGCGCAAACTATTATGTCAATGAGCAAGTGAAACAAGAGATCACCAAGCAAATCTCAAGTTTTGAACAGCAAAGTGGCCTTACGGTGAGTTTTGCAAATAGCTCAGTTGATTTATTTTCTCGCGGTGTAGAAATTACCGATTTAACGATCTCACAGCCTGATGAGAAAATAACATTATTTACCATCGATAAGCTCAATATTGTCGGCTACGAGCAAGACAAAATCAGCCCCTATACTGAACTTGACCTAGTTGGTTTAAAATTAGCAAAAGAAGCAGCAGAGTTTACCCAAGGGATGTCGCCGGAGCTGGTGAATGCAACTTATCATTTAAAAACAAGTCTTGCCTATGACGATGCATCTGGCGCCAGCGAGGTGAAATTCGCAACGTCGGCAGAAGGTATTGTAAAAACCTCTTTTAATGCTGCGTTTGGAAATAGTAAGGCCTTTATGGATGCTTCATTAGCGGCGTCAAAAATTCAAGGCGATACACCAAACCTTGAGCAAGAGCTTCAAGTACAGTCGCAAATGATGACAGCAATGCAATCGCTCGAATTAAAATCGCTGGCTGTGAATATTGACAATGCAGGCACCTTGCCTCAATTCATAGAAGCTGAACTTGCACAGCAAGGAATGACCAAAGATGACTTTGAAGCGGTGACAGCACAGCAGTTAATGTATTCACCGATGCCGCAAGAGTTAAAAGATGCAATCACGGATTTTGTATCTGGAATGGAGTCTTTGTCAATTTCTGTGACCGTACCACAAAGCCAAAATATGATGGCGCTTGGGCAACAGCTATCTTTGGCTATGGCACAAAATCCAGAAACGCTGTCTGAACTTATCAAGATCAACGCAAGCGGTAAGTAAAGCCAATCCAGCTAGTTTAATGGGATTGTGGACTTGCTCTGCAATCCCTCCACCTCTTACACACCTATTCATTTGCCATATCTATTTCACCAAATTGATGAAATCTAAAGCAGCCTTGAGGTTGATCATACAATTCGTTGGAGTTGCAAAGGCTGCGGTGGTAGCATTGGAGTATCAATTGCTTGGGAATGTATTTATGAGCGAATTCAAAGACTACCAGCAAGCTCAATTGCTATTAGAAAAACACGAACTGTTTATTGCCCCTGCCGAAGTTCACGGCACCATTTCGGGGTTATTGGCCTGTGGTCTGAATATTGAAGATTCAGAGTATTTAGGGTTATTGAGTGACGTATTTAACGACGGTCAAAAATTTTCAGCGCCAATTAGAGAATTTTGCATCGATTTATATAAGCAAGTTGCCGAGCACTTCAACGACGGCGAGTTCCAGTTTGAACTTTACTTGCCGCCAGAGGACGAATCATTACATGACCAAGCTAACGCACTGATTGCTTGGGTATCAGGCTTTTTACTAGGCTTTGGTTTAAAGCAAAAAGATTACGGTAAGTTATCTGCTGATGTTAAAGAAGTGATTAACGATTTTAGCGAAATAACTAAGCTTGATACTGGTTTTGAAGACAGCAACGACGATAAAGAAGCTCTGCTCGAAGTGGTAGAATATGTGCGCGTTTCTACACTGTTATGCTTTGCTGAAATGGGCAAAGAACCCCAGTCCGTTAGTACATCAAAGACGATACATTAATTATGATAAAAAACAGCGAGTTTGTAGCACGCCGTGCGCGTCTTATTGCGGCACTAGATAACAACGCCGTAGCGATTATTCCTGCGGCCGTAGAGTTAACCCGTAGCCGCGACACTGAATTTCCGTTTCGCCAAGATAGCGACTTTTTTTACCTGACGGGATTTAAAGAGCCGGATGCGGTTTTGGTGCTTACGAAAGACAGAGACGGCAATGCGCAGTCTACGCTGTTTTGTCGTAATAAAGATAAGGTTGCTGAGATTTGGCATGGTCGCCGGATGGGCTATGAGCAAGCTAAATCGCAACTTGAACTTGACCAAACCTTTGCGCTGAGTGACTTAGACGACGAGCTATTAAATCTCGTGAATGGTCGCAAGGTATTATTCTACGGGCAAGGCACATATAACGCCTTTGATGATAAGGTTTGGCAGTTGCTAAGTACATTGCGTGGCGCACCGAAAAAGGGCTATCGTGCCCCTGAGATAATCAAAGATATTCGCCCACTCGTCCATGAAATGCGCTTATTTAAATCGGATGCTGAAATCGCCATCATGCGCGAAGCGGGCAGAATTAGTGCTGAGGCGCACAAACGCGCGATGCAGTTTGCCAAGCCGGGCGCAACGGAATACCAGCTTGAAGCCGAAATTCATCATCATTATGCAATGAACGGTGCGCGTCACCCAGCCTATGGCACCATTGTTGGCAGCGGCATCAATGCGACGATTTTACACTACACCGACAACTGTGATGCGCTACAGGACGGCGACTTAGTACTGATTGATTCGGGTTGTGAACTTGAAGGCTATGCGGCTGATATAACTCGCACTTTCCCTGTAAACGGCCAGTTTACTGATGCGCAGCGTAAGATTTATGAGTTGGTATTGGCGGCGCAAAATGCGGCCTTTGGTGAAGTAAAACCGGGTGGTACATTAGTCAAAGCCAATCAAGTGGCGATGACCGTATTGACTCAAGGGCTAGTAGATTTAGGCATTCTTGCGGGCGACGTTAATGAACTCGTAGAAGCGCAGGCATGCAAAGCATTTTACATGCATGGTTTAGGTCATTGGCTAGGTCTTGATGTTCATGATGTCGGTGAATACAAGTTAGATGAAGCGGATCGTCCATTTGAACCTGGCATGGTACTTACCATTGAGCCGGGTCTGTATTTTGACGAAGATGCGCAAGTTCCTGATGAGTATAAAGGAATTGGCATTCGTATCGAAGATGATCTGTTGGTCACCGAGTCAGGTTATGAAAACTTAACCGCACTGGTGCCAAAAACCATCGCAGAAATAGAAGCATTAATGAATAACTAGTGGACACTTTGCGTGCAACAGTTTGATGTCGTCGTGGTTGGTGGTGGTATGGCAGGAGCCAGCGCCGCCATCGCCATAAAAAAAGTCTCTCCGCAGGCAAAGATTGCGGTTATTGAAGCCTTTGCGCCAAAAGGTAAACAGCATCCAAGTTTTGACGACCGTAGTATTGCGCTTGCTGCGCAGTCGGTCGCATTTTTGGGCGAGCTAAATCTATTTAATCCCGAGTGGCAGTACGTTGAGCCAATCACACAAGTGAATGTTTCAGACAGAGGTCACTTTGGTAAAGCGTGGATAAACCCTGAAGACTACAACCAAAAAGCGTTAGGCTATGTAGTTGAAGTCAATCCCTATGGCAGCTTTTTACACGAGCAGTTGAGCAATCTTGATATTGCACTGTTTTGTCCGAACCAAGTGGCGCATATACATCAACAACCAGAGCAGGTTGAACTGACGCTCGATAATGGTGAGCAATTACAAAGCCGATTATTGGTTGTTGCGGATGGTGCGCAATCTCCCACGCGGGCTAAGCTCAATATTGGCTTTGATAGCATAGGCTACGAGCAAGGCGCATTGATTGCCAATGTGCAAATCGACACGGCTCATGGCGGTCAGGCGTTCGAGCGTTTTACTGAACATGGCCCGATGGCACTTCTGCCAATGAGTGATAATCGCTATTCACTGGTGTGGTGTATGCCTAATGACAAACTCAATGAGTATGAAGCTATGGCTCCAGCTGAGTTCTTGCAAGCATTACAGCAAGCCTTTGGTTATCGCGCTGGGCGCTTTGTGCAAGTGGGTATGAGAGCAAGCTACCCTCTAGTGTTTGGGCGAGTAGAGCAACTCACTCATCATCGGGTGGTGGTGATTGGCAATGCGGCGCATGCCATTCATCCCATTGCAGGACAGGGCTTTAATTTAGGTCTACGAGATATTCAAGTCCTAACCTCACAATGTCAGGCAAATACGCCCGATGAGTGGGGCAGTTTTCAATTTACGCGTGCTTATCAACTGGCGCGAGCGCAAGATATTAATACGGTGATGACATTAACCGATGCGCTCGTTCGACTATTTTCAAACTCATCAAGAACCTTAGCCTTAGGCCGTAGTTTAGGTCTACTTACCATGGCGCTGTCCAAAACAGCAAGAGCGCCGCTGGCCAAGCAATTGATGGGATATAAAGGATAAAGGAGTTGGCATGCAACAAGTTCAAGTGTGTATTGTTGGTGGTGGATGTGTTGGGTTAACCTTGGCGCTAGGGCTTGCGCAGCAAAATATCTCGGTACTAGTGCTAGACAGTGGTGAAAAACCAACACCATTGGCACAAGAATACAGCGCACGCGTAAGCGCAATAAGCGCTGCAAGTCAGGCTCTATTTGAGCGCTTGGGCGTGTGGCCAGATATTAAAGCGCAGCGCGCCGCGGCATATACTCGTATGGATGTACGCGATAAAGACAGCTTTGGTAAAATCGCCTTTGATAATGTCTCGTTAGACTTACCTGAGCTTGGTCACATCATTGAAAACGACGCCATTCGCTATGCCTTGTTAACAGCACTTGAAGCACAGCAGTCTGCCAAACTGATGTGGAACACAAAATACCAAAGCTTGCACCAAACAGACACCGATGTGTTGCTAACCTTAGCGACTGGTGAACCTGTGATGGCGAAACTAGTGGTGGCGGCTGATGGCGCACGTTCGGCTATTCGCCAGCAGTTTAATATGCCAATCACGTATTGGGATTATGATCACCATGCGCTGGTTGCAACGATAAAAACCGCAGCGCCACATGATGCAACAGCAAGACAAGTGTTCCTCCCTGATGGACCGTTGGCCTTTTTGCCGCTTGATGACCCATATACTCATTCAATTGTATGGTCTACCGCACCGGATAAAGCAAAGCAGCTACAAGCCATGCCGGTCGAGGCTTTTAATAAAGCGTTGAGTGCTGCAATTGATATGCAGTGCGGCGTGTGTGAACTGGTGAGCGAAAGACATGTTTTTCCTTTGACTATGCGCTATGCAAAACAATGGGTGCAAGGGCGGATCGTTTTAATGGGCGACGCGGCACATACCATTCACCCGCTTGCAGGCCTTGGCATGAATTTAGGACTAAAAGACGCTGCGTATCTGATCACCTTGTTGTCAGCACCGCAAGAGCAATTTGCCAGCACACGGATACTGCGTCAATATGAGCGCAGCAGAAAAGCAGATGCCCAAAAGCATATTGCCATGATGCAAGGGCTTAAAGAACTGTTTGAAGGCAATCATCCGCTTAAAAAGCTAGTACGCGGTGTGGGCCTGAGCTTGGTCGACAACCTCGGCCCAATCAAGCATTTGTTCGCCAAAGAAGCGATAGGCGGTAAATAAAAAGATCGCCGTGTAAAGCGGCTCCCACAGAGGTTTTATGTTGTTGGTAGGAGCGATTTTACATCGCGATCTTTTCAACAACCTCGCCGCATAAAGTGGCTCCCACAAAGATTTTATATTGCTGGTGGGAGCGGGTTCACCCCGCGATCTTTTCTCAAATCAGCATCGCTGCGTAAAGCGGCTCCCACAGAGGTTTTATGCTGCTGGTAGGAGCTGGTTTACCCCGCGAACATTTCAACAATCTCGCCGCGTAAAGCGGCTCCCACAGAGGTTTTATGTTGCTGGTAGGAGCGATTTTACATCGCGATCTTTTCCTAAATCAATCTCGCCGCGTAAAGCGTCTCCCACAGAGGTTTTATGTTGCAGGTTGGAGCTGGTTTACCCCGCGATCTCTTAACCTAACCTCAATGCAATAAACTCAGCGAGTTTATCAACGGCGTGGGCGGATTCTTGGGTGTTTTTGACTAGGCTGATTCCGATTTGGCCTAGTTCGGGTAATATTTGGGTTTGGGTCTGATAAGGCAGTTCTGCTGGCACGGTGCTTTTGGCCAGCACGGTGATCCCGAGTCCCTCTTTTAAAGCGGCGGTAAGGCCGGTTAAGTCGGCGTTGCTATATACAATCCGGTATTGTAATCCAGCTTGTTGCAACGCCTCGATAGCGCGGCGGCGGTAAATACAGCCCTCCGGCGCGGTGACTAAAGTGACAACCGAATGCTGCGCAAGCGATAAATCGCCAACCCAAACTAATTGATCCTGCATAAAGACTGGATATTTAGAGGATGAGAGTTCTTCATTAAGCGCTAGCACCAAATCAAACTGGTCTTGCCTTACTACAGAAAGTAAGTGTTTACTCAATCTTGATTTAACTTCTAATGCAACATCAGGATATAAAGAAACGAAATCACCAATAATAGAAGGTAAGATCCGTGCTGCAAATTCGCTGGGAATGCCTAAACGTACTCGGCCTGTCACACTTTCAGAAGTAAATTGCTGAATAATTGCATCGTTCTGCTGCAGCATTTGTTTGGCTAGAGGCAAAAGTAGCTCACCATATTGATTCAACACCTGCCTTTGGCCCTGTTTTTTAAACAGCTTGCAACCTAGCATGTCTTCTAAGCGTTTGATTTGCAAGCTAACAGCAGGCTGAGATAAGCCAAGCAGTTCACCAGCCTTGGCAAATCCACCGACATCAACCACAGTGACCAGCGTTCTTAATCCATCAATTGATAAGTTTTTCATATAAGGAAATGCAATTTATAAAACCCAAGTACATTAATATTATTTATCAATTGATAAGTAAATACAATTTGTTGTTGAGTTTGCGCATCCTTATACTTTTGCTCATCGAAATTTCACTAAGGTAGTGCCATGAGCGTCACGCCAATTATCTTTGCAAAGCACCGTCAGGGCAGTGTTCCGGCGCAAAACCATTACATGCCAACTGATGCTGTTGTTGTACTTGATTTCAGCGGCTTTGAGACCACGCCTTTCTTAAGCCAAATTCTTGCACTTAACTTGAATAAGTTAATGGCACCGGGCTTAGGTTTTCAAGGCAAACTAGACAGTGGCGAAAATTTCGCCGTGTACTATTTTAGTGAAACGGCTTACCGTTTTGTTGTAAGTGAAAGCGCAGCTGCTGAGCTGGCAACACTGATTGATAGCCATGCTGACGAGTTCGACATTGAACTGGTACGTCGTCACGACTTAGTTGCTGCCACCATAAGCGGTGAGCTTGCGTTTGAGCGTTTAGTCAGTGACTTTATGTTAACGCCAGGCCTTAGGATCTCAGATAAAAATGCCTGCTATGGCAAGCAAAGCGGTGAAGTATTTATTACGACCTTGCTGGTGGACGAACAGCAACAGTATCAGTTGATTGCGCAAGCTGCTGTGTTAGATAAGTGGCAAACGACGCTCACTGACGCTGGTTTTAAACTCGTTTCATAAATTCCGTGCAGTTATCGTAAGCGCGATAACAATAACCCCCTCAGCGCCAACCGATGGCAGCTGAGTAAAAAAGTGAAGGATAAGTATGACTTCTAAAACAGTACTACACGCGAAGCACCTAGAAGCTGGCGCGAAAATGGTAGACTTCCACGGTTGGGAAATGCCAATCAATTATGGCTCACAAATTGAAGAGCACCATGCGGTGCGTCAAGACGCGGGCATGTTTGACGTTTCACACATGACGATTGTTGATATCGAAGGTGTAGACGCAAAGGCATTTTTACAAAAGCTAGTTGCAAACGATGTAGCTAAGCTTACTGTGGCTGGTAAGGCGCTATACACAGGCATGCTAAATGAGCAGGGCGGTGTAATTGATGACCTTATCATTTACTTCTTCACTGAAACGCAATATCGCCTAGTCGTTAACTCTGCAACACGCGAAAAAGACCTTGCACATATCGGTGCGGTAGCAGCAGATTTTGAAGTGACAGTTACTGAGCGTCCTGAGTACGCGATGATTGCGGTACAAGGTCCAAACGCAAAAGCAAAAACAGCAACTATCCTAGACGAACAACAACAAGCGGCTGTTGAAGGCATGAAGCCATTCTTTGGTGTGCAAGCTGGCGACCTATTTATCGCAACAACTGGCTACACTGGTGAAGAGGGTTATGAGATCGTAGTACACAACGATGGTGCGGCGGACTTATGGCAAAAATTATTAGACGCAGGTGTGCGTCCAGCTGGCCTAGGTGCACGTGATACGCTACGTTTAGAAGCGGGCATGAACCTTTACGGCTCAGACATGGACGAGACGGTGTCTCCACTTGCAGCGAACATGGCATGGACAATTGCATGGGAGCCAGAGGAGCGTGACTTTATCGGTCGTGCAGCTATCACTAAACAACGTGCTGAGCAAAGCACGGATAAGCTGGTAGGTTTAGTCCTAGAAAGCAAAGGCGTATTACGTGGTGGTTCTAAAGTTATCGTAGAAGGTGGCGAAGGTGTTATTACTTCTGGTACATTCTCACCAACTTTAGGCTTCAGTGTAGCGCTTGCGCGTGTACCTCGTTCAATTGGCGAGACTGCACAAGTTGAAATGCGTAAGAAGCTAGTTGATGTTAAAGTAGTTAAGCCAAGCTTCGTTCGTAACGGCAAGTCAATTATCTAGTTTTTATAGATAATAAATAGAATAACATTGATGTCGCTCACGGGGTGACATCGCAACCGACCAAAGGAACAAAAAAATGAGCAACATTCCTAGCGAGTTAAAGTACGCTACTTCACACGAGTGGGTTCGCGCTGAAGGTGACGGCATATACACTGTTGGTATCACTGAGCACGCACAAGAACTTCTAGGCGACATGGTATTCGTTGAATTACCAGACGTAGATGATGAAGTTGACGCGGGTGAAGACTGCGCGGTAGCTGAGTCTGTAAAAGCAGCGTCAGACATCTATGCACCAATCGGCGGTACTATCGTTGAAATCAACGAAGACCTAGAAGATGCGCCTGAAACTGTAAACAACGATGCTTACGGTGACGGTTGGTTGTTCAAAATTAAAGCGTCTGATGAGTCTGAGCTAGACAATCTACTAGACGCTGAAGGCTACGCAAATTCAATCGACGAAGACTAATTTGTTGATAGTAATAAAAGCCCCTTTTTAGGGGCTTTTATTGTTGCTTTTTGGGCAAGGGTGCTTGCTCAAGGTATGACGAGCTCATGCCAATGTTTTAGAATACTGCCGTTACCAAGGTATCTCATTTAGATAAAAACAGTATTCACCTTTTTCATTTGGATCATAGGAACCTGGACTAATGTCAAACGCCAAATCTCTTGAACAGTTAGAGCAAAAGCAAGATTTTATCCGCCGCCATATTGGGCCAAGCCCAGCACAGGTGAGCGAGATGCTAAGCGCTCTTGGAGTATCTAGTGTTGAAGAGCTGATCGGTCAAACTGTACCTGCTTCAATTCGTTTAGAAGAGGGCTTACAGATCGGTGAAAGCCGCACAGAAGTGGAAACCCTAAGCTACCTGAAGTCAGTAGCAAGCAAAAACAAGGTTTTCAAATCTTATATCGGTCAAGGCTACCACCCAACTCACGTACCTCACGTTATCCTACGTAACGTACTTGAGAATCCGGGTTGGTACACGGCTTACACCCCTTATCAGCCAGAGATTGCGCAGGGTCGCTTGGAATCACTACTTAACTTCCAAACGCTGACTATGGACATTACCGGCCTAGACTTAGCCAGTGCATCACTACTTGACGAATCCACTGCAGCGGCAGAAGCAATGGCGCTTGCAAAACGTGTATCTAAAGCGAAAAAAGCAAACATCTTCTTTATTGCAGACGACGTACACGTACAAACTATCGACGTAGTATCTACGCGTGCTGAGCAGTTTGGTTTTGAAGTAGTAGTAGGTCCTGCTAGCGACGCTGCTAACCACGAGATTTTTGGTGCGCTATTCCAATATCCAACAACATCAGGTGAAGTGGTTGACGTTACTGACCTAATCGCACAAGTACAAGACAAAAAAGCGATTGCCTGTGTTGCCGCAGATATCATGAGCTTAATGCTACTTAAAGCACCTGGTAAACTAGGCGCAGACGTAGTGCTTGGTTCTGCACAGCGTTTTGGTGTACCTATGGGTTACGGCGGTCCACATGCAGCATTCTTTGCTACGCGTGATGCTTACAAGCGTTCACTACCAGGCCGTATTATTGGTGTGTCTAAAGACCGTTTAGGTAACGACGCACTACGTATGGCGATGCAAACTCGTGAACAGCACATCCGCCGTGAAAAAGCCAACTCAAACATCTGTACTGCACAGGTGCTACTTGCGAACATGGCTGCGTTTTACGCGGTTTACCATGGTCCTCAAGGCCTTAAGATCATTGCTGAGCGCATTAATCGCCTTGCAAGCATTCTTGCAACGGGCCTTAAAGCAAAAGGCGTGGCACTTAAGCACGATACGTGGTTTGACACCATTACGGTTAAAGCAGACGACGCTGACAAGCAAGCGGTTGTGGCGCGTGCAGTAGCAAAAGGCGTAAACTTTGCCCTTAACCACAACGGCGAATACTCAATTGCAGTAAACGAAACCACAACGCGTGCAGACGTAGCTGAGCTATTTGACATCATTTTAGGTGACGACCACGGCCTAAATGTAGATGCGCTAGACGCACAAGTATCAGGCGAGAACATCACAGGTATTCCTGCAAGCCTAGTGCGCGACGACGAAATTTTAACGCACGCAAACTTCAACAGCTATCACAGCGAAACCGAGATGCTGCGTTATATCAAGCGTCTTGAAAACAAAGATTTAGCACTAAACCACTCAATGATCTCATTGGGCTCGTGTACCATGAAGCTAAACGCAACCGCTGAAATGATCCCAGTGACTTGGCCTGAGTTTGCAGAGCTACACCCGTTCTGCCCAATCGATCAAGCACAAGGTTACAAGATCATGATGACTGAGCTGCATGACTGGCTTGTGAACATCACAGGTTACGACGCAGTATCACTACAGCCAAACTCAGGTGCACAAGGTGAATACGCAGGTCTTATCGCGATCCGTAAGTACCATGAGTCTCGCGGTGAAGGTCACCGTAACATTTGTTTGATCCCAAGTTCAGCGCACGGCACAAACCCAGCGTCTGCACAAATGGCAAGCATGAAAGTGGTTGTGGTTGACTGTGATAAAAACGGTAACATCGATATGGAAGACCTACGCGCGAAAGCCGCAGACGTAGCTGAAAACCTATCGTGCATCATGGTCACTTACCCGTCTACACACGGTGTATACGAAGAATCTATCCGTGAAGTATGCGACATCGTGCACCAGCACGGTGGCCAAGTATACATGGACGGCGCAAACATGAACGCGCAGGTTGGGGTAACTAGCCCAGGTTCAATCGGCTCCGACGTATCACACTTAAACCTACACAAAACATTCTGTATTCCACACGGTGGCGGTGGCCCAGGTGTTGGTCCTATCGGTGTTAAATCGCACCTGGCGCCATTTATGCCTAACCACAGCGTGATCAACGTAGAAGGCACAAACGTAGGTAACGGCGCGGTTTCTGCTGCACCTTACGGCTCTGCTGCTATTCTACCTATCTCGTGGGCATACATCGCGATGATGGGCAGCGAAGGCCTAAAACAAGCGACAGAAATGGCAATCGTGAACGCTAACTACCTAACGGCTAAGTTGAGCGAGCACTACCCAATTCTATACCGTGGCCGTAACGACCGCGTTGCCCACGAATGTATTGTTGACCTTCGCCCACTGAAAGAAGCCACAGGCATTACCGAAATGGACGTTGCTAAGCGTCTACAAGACTACGGCTTCCACTCACCAACGATGTCGTTCCCAGTAGCGGGCACACTAATGGTTGAGCCAACGGAATCTGAGTCTAAGGTAGAAATCGACCGCTTTATCGAAGCCATGGTTTCTATCAAAGGTGAAATCGACAAGATTGCATCAGGCGAATGGTCTATCGAAGACAACCCATTAGTATTTGCACCACACACGCAAGCAGACGTATTAAGCAACGACTGGAACCGTGCATATGATCGCCTCGCAGCGGCATTCCCAGTACCAAGCGTAGCAAAAGACAAATTCTGGCCAACTGTAACCCGTATCGACGACGTATACGGCGACCGTAACCTAATCTGTTCTTGCCCAGCGGTTGATACTTACCGCGACGCGTAAGGGTTTTGTCGTACTCTAATAAAGTCAGTGAGTTTATTTCGGTAGTTTGTGAGTCGAATATAGTTTGTGACTCATAGAAAATTGAAAGGTGAGCCTAGTGCTCACCTTTTTTTAACTATACCTTTGAAAATTACAATGTTGATAGTTGAATTTTAGGGGGATAGTCACGATGAATATTAAACTTTGTCTATAGCTTTTTGGCTAAAAGTGTTATGTTATTGAAGTTCATATAAATTTTTTGTCGATGTCTGTATAGCCATAAAAGACAATATTATTCAATGTGATGCCATAGAAGTTTGTTGTCTGCGTTGAAATAGCGAAGTTGTTACTTTGTGAAGGGATGGATTTTTAAGGATATTTCAATGATTCCAGAATTAAGACATATATCATCTGAACTAGAACTATATGTTTATGTCATTGAAAAATTTAAAACTATATGTTTTTCACAAATGATTGCAGAAAACTCCAATTATTATGCATGTTTCATTTTATAGGAAGGTGACAACTTGTTTACCTTCAAACGGAAAGATGCTAAAAAACTTCGTTTATTTGCCACCAACTGTTTAACTACTCATCACAAATATGCTACAAGGTTTTTTAGCCCTGCTCGCTCAAAATGGGTCGCTTAATTACCTGCTTGAAGTGCGATATTAATTCCTCCGACGAGCACGGTGAAGCCGCTTCTATCGCGGCAACTAGGTCTACGCGACGGTCTAATTGGTAGAGAGCCTCGAGTTCACTGAGTAAACGTCCTCTTTGTGAAGGCAAAATCGATTGGTCAAAGCCTTGCAAATACATGCTATCCCACTCGTGAATGGTGATATTCCGTTGACTCAAAAAGCTACTTAGGAAGCGTGAACGGTTGCGACCGTATCCTTCCACAACCATACATTTGTAGGGAATCCCTAGCCTTGACATGGCATGCAGAATCGTTAGGCCTCGCTCTACCGATAAATCCATATTGCTATCCAAGTTGTGATCTAAACCTGCGCGGCGTGGTTCGGGCGAAGCGTAGCCGTGGATGCGGATCACGTTAGCATTGCTCATACGCACTTTTTCGTAAAGCGGCTTAAGTTGCTCTCTTAGAGTTGGTAAATCTTCCTGACGAATACGAGCTTGATTCCGTTCAAATACGGCCAGCTCCGATTCGTATAATTCCAGTACATCACCGTAAACGATGCTCGGTTGTTTTTTAGGGGACGCTCTGAGGTTCTCAATCTGCATTGTCAATTTAGTGATCTCCAGCTGTGCGTCTTTTAGATCGAGTTGCAGCGACTCAATAGTTACTGATGGCTCGCAGTTACCACCTTGACAGTTTACAGCTTGTTCTGGCTCAATATCTGTAACCGAATAACTCATGCCAACAACAGCCAGTATCGTGATAATGACCGATAGCAAAGATAGAACAAGGTCCGTTCCCGGTCCCATTTCGTTATCGCTTTCTAGCTCAGTATTTTCAAACAGCACTGCTAATCCTCGCTTTCAGAAACCGTTAAAAAGCTGCTCACCTGTGATATGGCTTGTTGCGCAGGTTCGCCGATAAGGCTCATACCCAGCAAAAGCGCTATGCATGCAAACACACCACCTAGCAAACTAGCAGAAAGATACCCCAACACGTGACGACCCTGTGGTTTTACTTCGGGTGACTGGCTAGGCCAAGCGTCAAGTTTGTCATTCAGGCTATTTAATACACGGGCTAAATCATCGCTGTGTTGATGAGAGTCCGTTGCTGTATTCACGCCTTTGTTTGTTTGTTCTTTCAGTTCAGTTATTAATTGCTGAAGATTGTTTTCTAATGAGTTGTTCGGTGTGTTTTGTTTAAAATGCTCGACCAGTGAATTCAGAGTTCCTAAAACAGACTCAAGTTTCGCATCACTCGCAGGTGTTGGATTACTGAGGCTTTCATTAATTGTCGCAAGGCCTTGTTCTAAACCCTTACTCAGGTTGTTGATGCTGACACTGACTTGATTCATCAGTGCTTCATTGCGCTCCCTGCCTAATTCATCAGCCTGTGCCAGTGCGTGGCTCAACGTTGAATTCCATCTCGATTCATAGGATTTAATATCATCCTTCAGAGTGCGGAGTTCTTTCAGGTGAGCTTGGTGTGCCTGACCTAGAGTATCGATTGCCTGCTGGTTCTTTTCTAAGGTTTGATAAGTATCAGCCACAATTTGTCGCTGCTCCTGCCCCTCTTTAAGTAAGTTTTCGACTTCTCTGATCAGGTTGCTGGTGTGCACATGAACGGTTTCACGGTGCTGGTCGATTTCATCTGATAAACGTTCAACATTAGCGGGTAAGTCGCCTTCCAGTCTCGTAAAGCTCAGTACATGTCCCAGATCCATCCAGGCTGATTCCAGTTGGCGCGAGGTTTTGCCATAGGCATTGTCCACCATAGTTACCAGAATTTGGATCATCAGCGCAGCCCCTAAACCCGCAATACTGGTTCCAAAAGCAACGGTTAACCCTGAAATGAGTTCACCGATGGCGTGGCGTTGATCGCCCATGCCCTGAAACATGTTGGCAACCGGTTCAAGACCTATCAATAGGCCGATGAAGGTGAATAGAATACCGATACGTAGCGCAACCTGTTGCGGGATTTGTACTGCGGTTTTAAACGGAACTAACGAGCGGATAAATACCTGCGAGGTTAAGTCAGAATCACGGCGCATTTCTTCGGCATTTTTGACCAATTGTTGAACCATTAGAGAGGCGACGGTTTCATTACCAGAGCCACCCCCTTCACCGCCGAGATAATAATCTGGGTCACGCTGACTTTTAGTAACATCCAGCACCTGTTTGCCATCTTTGGTGATAATGCTGCGCCTTTGCTGATTCGCTTTATCTGCCACGTTTTTAAGCAAACGGTGCTCAAGGCCATAACGTTGTCGGGCTTTTAAACTAGTGAAATATGCCCAGCAAATCGGTAGCACATATACCAGTGTGCTGATAATTAATTGGTTGGCATTGCCGTTGCGAATATTGTCGGGAATATTTCCCCACAACGCAACAACGGGTAGTACACATAGCAAAGGGAATACCCACCATCCCCAAGTTTGAAATCCTACTGAAAAGCCAGTGCTAAATGGTGATTTCATATCTTTTTCTTTCCTTATGCGTCTGGCCGGAGTTAGTCTTCTGAGAAGCCAGAAATATTAGCCTCTGGATTATGACGTGGCTGCGGATCATCAGATGGCCTTGCAGCAGCTTCGGGTCCGTGGTTTCCAAGTTGTCGCTGGGCAAATCTTTGCTCGAATTCTTTTATTTTTTGCTCGATTTCATACTCAACCTGACCATGTTGTTCTATTTGTTGATTTCTACGTTTTATAAGTGTTTGATAGGTTTCGTAACTGGCTTCGATAGCCATGGTTTCTGTATCAAATTGGAGTAATTTGGCATTTCTATTAGCTTGAAGAGATTTCTCTATCTTCATATCCTCAACGATATGACCTTTGTTTCTCCAGTATTCTAGTTTTTCCGATTCACTTAGGCTTGGAATAACTGATTCGATATGAATACCGACTCCCTGACTTCCCAAGTCGGCGCTCAGCTCCTCATATAGCAGTTTTTTAAGCACTTTTTTTCCTTCAAATGTACGTGCTGATAATTCGTCATGAGGCAGGCCGTCCAGAATATTTTTCATTTTAGCGGGGACAGATTCAGCTAACTCGTCCAGTTTAAGTTGTCTGTAGTTCAACTTTACCGCATTACTTCTGCTTGGTTTATCAAAGCGCCATTGAATAGCGACGGGGACCAAATAATCGTCCCCCACAAATTCTTGTGGCATATCTGGCATTACTTTTAGATGTGTTTGCTTAACCACATCATTTTCTAATATCCGTAGATCCTTACGCATATTGGGGTCATTCTGATGGATAAAAATGTGCTTAGCCTCAAAAGCGAAACGATTTTTAAGTTCCTCTTTAATTGCGTGTTCAAGTCTTTCTTTGACGGGTTGCTTATCCTCTGGCGCTTCATGAAAATGTGCAAAGTAATCACTTATCTCGACTTCCCGCATTATGATTGCGGCTTTATCGGTGGCAATTTTTTCGATTTGCTTTTCAACTGTGGAGCCAACTACAGATGTAGCACTAAAAGCTGCGCCTATTGAGGAAATATACCCTTCAAGATTAATTTTAAAATTGGCCTTGCTACCTGGATCGCTGGTTTCATAATCTCTGGGCTCGAAGTCATAAATCTTGGGCTTAAGCAATTCCCACTCTGGGATAGTGGGGTCTGGTACTAGGGTGGTAAGACCTATGCCGTAGCGGGCAGCCGTTTGATTAACCATGCTGTGCACATCTTCACGTACTTCTTTGAAGTTATCGGGGCTCAGGCTATCGGTATCACGTTTAAATAAGACCGCTTCAAAGCTTTTGTCTAACACCTCCTGAGCAAAGCTTTTTAAGCCAGGCTTGCCCATTTTATCATATAAGCCGAGATCCTGAATAACGATGGCTAGCTTGACATCAAACTTGAATGTCTGGCCCTTCACGCTCGTCCAGTTGACATGGAATATATCCGATAGGCTTTCTTCTTGAACCATACGCGGAGTTTTCAGGGTAAAGCGTTGTATTGTCCAGCCGTGAAGGCAAAGTTTTTCGTTGATATGATCTTCTAATCGGCGGTCAAAACGGGAATCTAGATAAACATCGTTTAGAGTCTCGTTACGCTCTACATAGTCTTTGGTCCAAGCACGTATTTGCAAATCCCAGTCTACTTTACTTTTTGGGCCTGACTGGCCTTTACTTGGCAGAGGGTCGATACGCATATCTATATTGACTGAGATTTCTCTGTCTGAGTCTTGGGTGCGTACGGGAAATGATGGCGTTTTTATCTCCATGCTAGCAGAAATAAACTTGTCTGTTTCTAGGATGCATATTGCTTCCAAAGAGAGAGTTTTGAGGGTTGCGGTTACAATAGCTGTTAACGCTCTATTATTACCGTGCGCCCAAGAACCCAGTGCCACGTCGCCACGTTTTTCCGCTTCTGCTTGCAATACCTGTTGCATGGCGTGTTCTATCGTATGTTGAATCGATAGATTGGTTTTCACAGACTCGCGGATCAAAGCTGCGCCGTCTTGAACTAGGTGTGCAGCCCAGCGAATGGGGATATCTAGGTGTTCGTCTGCAACAAAATCACCAACACGCACTGTGGAAATTCCCGCTTTGACCCGATAGTCATTGCGCACAGCAAAGCGGTGTACGGTTTTGAACCTGCTACTGAAACCTGTGAGTATTTCACCGGTCTTGTCTACGCGTATTAATTTATGATGGTTATCAGGCTCGTCGCCATTGGCAAGCTTGCGGCAAATATCATCAATTGGTTTTGAAACACTCATTTGGCAATATCCTTTACTGTTTCTTGTTGCAGGCCGTCGAGATATTCGGCCATTTTGCGATATCTTCTTACTTTGTTTCGTATTAACTTTTTCAAATTTAAATAACTGATTTCGAAGTGTTGACTAGCGCCGTCGGGTCGCTTAGTTTCTCTTTCCAACAGCTCTAATGTATTGGCTGCATCGAGCCAATGAGCACATAGTTGGTGAACCTGTTCAGACTCGAGACATTTATTCACACAACTTAGGTAAATAGTGATGGTGTCTAGAGATTCTTGTGTGCTGCCTTCAAGGCTCAATCCTGCCGCTGCTGACGCCCATTCAGCTGAGGCAACACAGAAGTATTGGAAGTATATTTTTAAGCGTGAAGAATGCAGTTCGTCGAATGCTTTGGTTTGATCTAGTTGCCAGCGTTGTTTTATGGACAGCAGCGGGTTTTGATGAAGCAGTTGATGATGATTTTCAGTCACCTGACTGAGGTATTTTGCCGAAATAATTTCATACAATTCATCGTGAAGGGCCTTAAACGTTGCATCCATCGGGTCGTCGAGGGCTGACTGTAAACCGAACAACATCATGTTGGCAATGTATTTGACTGGCTGAGCTTCAGAAACACTATGATACACCAACTCAGGATCAACCATATTGTAATAGCTTAGTAAGCGCTCTATGGAGTCTGGCGTTTGTTTGGCGATAATCTCACAAAAGCTTTCTTCGATATTACCGCTGTAATGAGAAAAGTCAGCGCGAATTGCATCAAACCATAATCGCGAGTAGGTCATATGTACAATAATACTCTCTTCATTTTGTACTTTAATCTTGTCGCCAATGACTTCAAGCACCTTGCACCTTTCACCCAACGATGCTCGCATGTGATAGGCAAACACGCGGCGCATGGTAAACCACCACTTACCTGCGGATAAAATATTTTGCTTCTTTCGATGCTCGAGGAATTCAAACATGTAGTCTAAGGTTGAAAATTGTTTCTGATCAGCCAACAAACCAAATGCGTTTATGAGCAGTTCGGTTTGGATGTTGCTGTCTTTTACGGTGTTTAGAGCCTCGCTGATAAATCCTTTGTATTCCTCAACGGACATACTGCTCTTTCTGATTGCTTTGATGTAGAAGGCGATACCAAACGATACGTAGTTCAGCAGCTTTTCTGATCGTGTTCTGCTAATTTTACCATTGTTGTTGGCCCGAATGTGCTGCTCGCGAGCCGCTATCATCTGAGCGCCGTTTTCCAGTAGTTGTGATAGTGTTCTTGCGATAGGGTAATCAACGCTGTTGATGCTGTTTACACAGATCAACAATTGTGAAAAACCGTTTGCCTCAGATATAGAGGTCATATGTCGGTCTGAGGATTGCTCTGACTCTGGGAATAGTTTGTTACGACCAAGGATATAATCGTAGATTTGTTGAATAGTACCAGGGTAACGTCGATAAAACTCTTCAACCAACCACTCTTCACTGGAATTCGCTACGGCAACTATCAAGCCATGTTCTTCGTGTCGCTCTATGGTCAGGCTACAGTTATCGACTAACTCATCGAAGTATTCTATCCACAGTCCGTTGGCATCTGCATCTACATATTGATGGTTAGATGTAATGGTTGTGGATGAATCAGCCATTTTGGCGCTATCGGAAGCATTCTTTTCAAGTTTTTTTTGTTGGATAACCGGATAGCGTATACGTTTCTCACTCAGAATAAAGTAACCCCAGCCCCGTAACTCCATATAACGAACAGGACGACGTTTAGACAAACAACAATAGATGGCCAACAACATTTTATTGAGGGGTTTTTGCCACCCATGTTCGACGATTGCTTTGAGTTTTTCAGATTCCTGCTTTTGACTATCGGACAAAGCTCTTTGAATTAGCGCCTTTAAGCTATTACTTTTTTCTTCATCTGATTTATCCGCGAGACGAGATACATCTTCCTCACATAACTTATTTGCAACTCGGGGGGATTTTCTAAGCCATCTAGGATGGCTTGTCGGAAAAAGATCGGACAAATATTGTCGAGTGTTTTCATCCAAGTTGATGCCATCATGCCACTTATTAATGAGAATGCTTGGCCAGTCAATATGGAAGGACTCAGCCATGGAAGTCAATCGAAGGGCCAAGGTTGTGTCTAATGATTGCTCTTCAATCAAGATACATATCTGCAAATAAGCGTCTTTGTTACTGATTAGCGTGTTTAGCTGAGCTAGGTTTTTTTCAGCTATGAGCCAACGACATAATTTAGGGTGGATACTGAGCTGAAGATTTAAGCGTATATTGTCTCCTTGGGTGAGCTCGCGATCAAATAGCTCAAAAATTTCATCCGCTGGGTTGTATAGCAAGACATCGTCTTGCGGAATGTCTCTAAAATGAAAAGTTCCTGAGTATTCACTTGAAAATTCCCGCTCAATTTTAGCTGCAATACTGGCGCTGACATCAGCTACAAAAGACTCTCCATAAATAACCAGCACGGAACTGTCAATGTTATCCATCAACTTACAAATCGCAGTAAACTGGTCAGAAAACCAAGCTTCGTCTATCTCAGGTGCAGGTACTTCATCGGCATCAACCAGATAAGAAAACTTATCTTCTAATTGTTGTTTAAATTCTCCTGGTAATTGTTCATCACTGTCCTCAAGTTCTGAAGATTCATTTTCTGTGTCCGTTGTTGTGCAAGCGGTTTTGGACTGCTCGTCACCAGTCAAGTGTGCAGAGTCTTCTTCATGCGTGCTCAGTTGTGCTTTTTCGGTGTTAGAGATATTTTCCTCAAACGAGTTGTCTTCAGCTTCTAATCCATCTTTGTCGTCACGGTGGTTATTCTGAGGTTCCATTTTTTATTATCCTAAATGTTGGGCAACTCGCTTAACACCAATCGGAAAGTAACCTGGTGATGGTTATGTCGATAGGGCATGCTTAATTGATATAGTTTTCCGTTATGCATAAACGTAGGTGCGTACGCACTGATTCTGTGTAGGGCTTCGGCTGCGCAATACTCGTACATTCCCCTTGGGGTCAGATGTAAATTCAAAGGATGGTTATCCGTGTGTGATTGCCTGTTTTGACTTGTTACCTGAGCCACTGGATACCTGGCTTTCTTTGGTAATGAGTAGGTTTCCTCTGCTGTTAAGGCATTCAGCCATTGCTGGTAAGTTGGCAGGCGAATGTCTAGGTCGTTTTCTTGTTGGAGTTGGTTAATGATTGCCGTAACCTGCAGAAAGTTTGCCCCTGAAAGCGGTATGGTGTGCTTTTGTAGATTCACAGCAGGCATGACGCTTTGCTGGATCCAATATCCACCTTCCACTGACAATTGTTCATTTGCTTGTGATGGCGGAACGAAGATGAAAGTTTCCTGATATGTTTGGCCGTTGAATTTGAGAGCTTTTGTTATGCTTGTTTTTTCTAGCCCAGAGGCTTGACAGCAGGCTAGTTGGCGCTGTGTTAGGCTCATCTCGACATTGCTCTGTGCTGTATCAAGCTCTAGCCATTGCTGCCAGTCAATTAGGTTGCTGGGAGCGAAGTTTAGTTGCGATTGAGCGCTTTGTGCGTCTAGAAATTTCAATATTTCGTGGCTAGTAATAAAGCCACCCACTCCAAATTCCAGACCTCCCAAAGTATTGATACCAAATACGGCAACCGTACCCTTGTGCTCGCTGCACAATGCACCGCCACTAAACCCTTCACTAGCCCCTTTACCTGCTTTTATGAAGCTTATATCACCGTTGATGTCTGATTCAAAATTGGCCAAAAAATCTTCATCGGGTTGGTGGTATATTTTCATGGTCCAACCGCCATCTTTTGCCGGAAAGCCAATAGACACGTTGGGGCGTGGATTATCGCTTATATTAGATGCTTTGCGATTAGAAATAACTGGCGCGACGTTATTAACGGGTTCACGCAGTTCAATGATGGCTAGATCCAGCAAGGGGTGACAATAAACCTTTTTAACACTTCGTCGCGAATGGCGCGATTTAACAAATAGCCTGCTTGTTCGATGTGGCTCTTTTGAATTGATATTCACGACAACATGCTTGCATGTAACGATACACAATGGGTTGACAGCAAAGCCGGATCCCAGTGGGAACTCACGTTGCTCTGACCCCTCAATAGTACCGATGGCAAATAACCAATCAGGCTGCTTTATTGGTGTATAATCCATGTCCATCGAATTTGACCACCTTTATTCATGGATTTCATCACGCAATTTTTCACCAGCCCCGATAGAGTCTTGCTCGAAGGCCTCCCAAAGTGCCAGATCGCTTTCTGTCGCAATAGCGTCTTTCACACGGCAGATAACAGCAGGATCAACCAATGCTGCACTTGAGCCTATGAACTTTGCCTCTTGGCTGAGAAAGTCTTCGCTTTGTAAGTCTATGTGTTCCTCTTCGCGTCTTGCTTCAACGCGCTCCGACAACACGTGTAACAAATCAGAGTAAATACGCGCAAACTCGTCCACTACCGGTAAGAATTCTCGCTCTTCGATGTCTTTAGATGGGCCAGCCAAAGCTTGGCGAATTGAAATGAAAGCCAGTGCATTGGCTTCATGCTGACTCAATTTGCGAGCTATTTTGCGTTTGTTACCTATTATCTGCTCTTTGCCAGCAAAGGTGTTTGCAATCATGCCTTGCACTCTGTCAGAAGAAAACAGTTCAGCTTCGACTTTGGATAGAGGTAGTTGACTCTTACCAGAATCATTGATGAGCACACCAAATACCCACATAGGGTTGATGTTTTTCGCCTTGCGTCGACTAAATAGGTAATACTGAAATTTAGATTCTGGCAATCCGGCGGTTAAGTATTTACACCCACTGTCCCACCAGTCAACGGACACGCGCTCCATTTCTTCGAACATAGTTTGGCGGTCGGTAATTTCTGGTAAGCCATTTTTGGAGCCTTTACGAAAATGTGCATTTGCCGCCCAGAATGTTGAATAGGGGGTTTCACTGCAACAGAGTATGGACCCCGGTGGTATTTGGTCGCTATCAGCTTTGACTCTGAATTCCATTCGTTGGAAGCATAACTCTGGGTTGTCGTAGTCAAGACTGCGTACTTTCAAGTCACTCAGTTCAACCCATGTCTGACCATCGTATCGGTAGCCGCCGTCGACACTTTTATCTGCCACAACACGGGTTAATTCTACTTCTCTAGACTGAGGGGCCGCACCAATTTCAACAGCGCCAAATGGATTGGCTTGTTCAGGAAATAAATGGTTGTTGATATTAAATTTAGCCATGTTATAGCTCCTTTTCACTTGTTGGATTTAGGTCATTTGCAATGAATCACTTTTCCTATTTATTTATTTTTTTGCAAAAAGTTGATCTATTAGTGCCGAATGTTTTTCAATGTCTTCTGCTGTTTGTTGCTCTAACGATTTTGTTTGTTTTAATCGACTTTCAAGCGCGTTTTTCTTTGGGGGAACAGTTTCGTTCTTTTTGCTTGTCTTTTCTGAAAATTGTTTTTCTTCTTTTTGTAGCTGAACGGTAACTAAAGTGAGATCCAACATTAAGGTCTCCAATCTTTGCTGTTCCTGCTTGAGAGCAAAGAGGGTTTGTTCATCAATCAACTTCGCCGCTTGCTCTGATGCTAACAATGTGCGGCTATCATCAAGTACATTTTGCGACGTTTTTAGTTGCTCGCTTATCTTGTCTATTTCTAGACCGATATGTGTTCGCTCGGTGTTAGTCTCTACTAGGCGTTCTTTAAGAATGGCGTTGAGGGCATTTAACTCATCAACTTCACTTTGCTGTTGAACCAAGCGTTTGTCATATTCACCGCCCACCACGCCCTTTAGACCACCTATGAACCCACCTCTATTCGGATCGGTACTGATGGAAGTACAGGCCGCCAGTATCAATATTGTGGCGACCACTAAAAAGGTGCGCATACTCAAGATTGTCCAGCTAGGGCAGACAGTTCGCTATCAATTGAAGCCAGCTCAGCATTTTGTTCGTTATACTTAGTTAACAAAGCTTGCAGCTCCGCTTCGTTTTCTACATCAAATTGCTTCTCAAAGTTTGCTAGGTTATCCATTGCCTGTTTGTATTTTTTGTCGGTAAACTGGATAGCCTTGGCAACAACTTTTCTATCATTTTGAATTTGAGCCATTAAATCATCGTATTGCTGCTGTTGTTGCTTATTCTGGGCTAAGTGTGACTCCAACTCTTTCAGTCTTTGTTTATCCGCAATAAGCAATTTGCGTGCGGTGCTAACCATCGCTGATAAGTTATCGTTTGTGTCAGTAAGATCTTGTTTTAAAGCGTTGAGTGCCGACTCTTTGTCTGCATATTCTTGTTTTTTACCAGCAATATAGTAACCATAGGCGGCTCCCCCAGCGGCACCAACTAATGCGCCTTTTAATGCCGCCTGTTTATTGCCACCTGTTGCTAAGGCGACCAGAGAACCTGTAATTGCCCCTAATAAAGCACCTTCGGTAACTGTCTGGCTAAAGTCGTCCAGCTGGTTATCTAGTTGTTGTGCTTCAGGGGAGACATTGCTACTGCCCATAGCCGGAAAATCAGGTATGCCTTTACAACCAAAGAGGCTGAAAACCAACACTGGGGAAAGAAGTAAGCAACGTAGTTTATAAGTAGGTATCATATTTAATTCCTTTCATTGTTTCCTGTCATCAAACATACGAAGTCGAATTTTGCTCAAATTCAACCTGTACGGGTATGTTAGTTATTTTATTCAACTCAATGGAGGGGAGAAGCACGTTAATGCTATGTTGGCTTATTCCTTTTCCGTTAACAATTACTCTACCTTTCGTTTGGGGTATGTCAAGTCATATTGGTGTGTAAAAACAAAACGATCATATAGTTGGTTGAAAAACAAAAAATCCCGCCTCAGGCAAAATGCCAGTGGCGGGATTTTTACTTACTTGGGTTGTGTGAGTGAGTGAAAACTATGTTCAATGGTGGCTTTAAAGCCCCAATTTTCTTTGAACACAGCGCCTTCGCTAACTGCGTTGCGTCGTACATAGGGGGCCATTGCCCATTGCTTATCTGAGGCGAGGAAAAACTTACTCTCAGCCGCGTGATGAACGTCATGGCTACACAGTTCGGTGTTACCAACAACAAGGTATTTGCTTGGCATTGCGACAAATAGCATGTATGTCCACCAAGTTAGTGGTGCTTCAGGTGTGTAAGCTTTGCCGAAGAAGCGACCTGCGGTGTACTTTGTTTCTGCTTTTAGATTGGGGTTTTGTCCACGTACCAGTTTTGGTTGATGCTCAGATAAATTCTGGAACAGTGACAAGATGGCAAAGCCAACAATCAGAGGTAGCAAATAGGCTAGTAGGTACAAAGTACCAAAACCAGAGGCTAAGGCAATCGCTGGCAGTGTCAGATGAAAGCCGATAGCTGCCAGTTGTCGCTGACGGATAACGCGTTTGGATGGCAATGTAGTTGTCAATACAGAATCAACAGAATACGGTAGGAAGTTTGCCCGCATTCTGCTGATTAGTACTTTTGCGTAATAAAGCGGGCTCAGCAATAAACAGAATGTTCGCATCCAGTACCATTCGATAAATTTGCCAGGCTTGTAACCCCAGTTGTCAAAGAAACTTGCATCAGGGTCAGCGACAGAATTTAGTCGACCGTGATGACCACCGATGTGGCTGAGTTTATACATCCACATTGGGGTTGTTAGCGCAAATACTGAATAGGCTTCACCCAGCAAATCGTTGAACTTCGAATTACGGTGCAGCGTGCCATGCGTTGCGTAGTGTGTGAAACTGACTTGCATTGTGCGCATGCTGGCTGAAATCATCAAAAAGGCAATGAGGTATAAAGGAATACCAAGCCAGCTAAGGCTGATGGCGAGAGACGTCATCATGATACCAATTAGGACAAACATGAGTGTCATCATCTGGCGATGACCTGCGGAAAATTCAATAAGTGCAGGCAGTGACTTCGGTGCCTTACCTGAAATTTCAGTCAGTGCTTGTTGAATGCCCAGATAAAAGATTGATGGCAGCTTCGCGCCAATGTTCACCATGGATTCGCGAATGTCCGTGGGGGGGGACTGTTGTGGTTGGCGACGGTCAGTGTTTTTTGGTCGTTTAAAAAGGTTGATAGTTTGTAGGAATTTTTTCATACATATCTCCAATAAGTTAATGAAGACGATGCCCTATGCCTCGTCTCAGAAACTTCCGCGAAGTCCCCCTCTTGGTTTTTTAAAAAATTTAAACTGTTTTGTTTTTTGATTTTTATAAATCAATTTTTTACTTTTCATGGGCTTCAATTAGATATGAGCGTGATCTACTCAGGGATAGAACTGAAACGCGAAAAGTCGCCATAGGGGAGGTTTTTTAAAAGCACATATAAGCTGTTTTTATGGAATGTAATGTTGTTGATGATGAGTGGAGTGGGGAACTGCATATCGATATGGGGAATAGTGAGTTCAAAATCACTGACTAAGGTTGTTGATAGTCCTGCTTAAGGGATTGTGCGTTAGTTTTACACCTCCGTATTTCAGTCTCTTGTAATCAATATTCAACAAGCTAAGGTGGTTTCTAATCAAAGACAGCATTTGGATAAGCTGGTAGGCCCAATATAGGGAAGTTTATGAAAAGAAAAATATATCTTACCGTTAGCTATGTGATGTTTTCGCTAGCTTTTTTTGTTGCATACTCTCTATAGAAAGGATAGTTAGTGCATATAATTCGTGGGCCCTGTTATATTTGTCACCACCTTGGCTCCTTCAAATGGGCTTTGTTGTTTTTGTTGGGTTTACTTAGATACACCTCTTAGAAAAAATAGGCGCTTACTCGGTAGAGTTTGATTTAGATAAGTTACAGAAAACATCACAAAAAGGATTTTCCGTGGTGAGAAGCTCAATTATCGCCTCAGTGACCTTCTTAGTTGTATTTTGGTTTTGTCCATCATTCATGAATGAAGCAATTAATCTGTGGTATTTTAGTGCTGTTACTTATCCTTATTTATGCTGGAGAATTACTCGTTCATATCGGTATGTTCCATTTTATTATAAAAAAGCAATGTCATCTATAAAGCAACGAGTAGCAAAAAATCCAGGAAAGAAAGACCTATATGCCAATCATTATATATCGGTAAATAACCTAGAAAAACTATTGATGAAGACCGTTATGACAGAGAAGAAAAAGGTCTATTTGTGAATTTCAGTCGGTTTGATGTAGGAGTACTAGAGCGATTAACAAAAAAAATAGAGAAGACTTGCGTGAACTATTGCAACAGCAAAAAGAGCCAGAATGGATGGTGCCTATTACCGCATATTTTTGGGTCGATGGCGCAAAAAGCATAAGCTTTGAATCGTATCTGATAGTCAACAATCGTTAATCTTCTGACCTTTGCAACGTAAGCGTTGCCTAAACCACACCTAGTAGCTACGTGTTTTTGCCAGTTTGTAAAATAAAGTTCTGATCTTAATTTGGAGTTTACAATACTTAAAAATAAAACAGCTGAGTAATGGCTGCAACTTATCGAGCAACAGGAGCTCAGAGGTTTGTCTGTGACTTCTGCTTGCAGCACCATCTTAATACCAAGTTATTTCTATTGCCGTTGCAGTAAGCTTTGCAAGCCAACACCTCCTCAGTCACCTTTTATTACCGTTAAACCAACGTCACCGGAGTTGCCTCTGGAGTCATGTCACAGGTTCAATGAAAAAAGGTGAATTGCCTTGGCAAGGCATTGTTCGAGAGTTTTATGAAGAATCCTTGGTAGAAGTAACTGACCTATACAATGGCTAATTCTTAGATCAGTTTTATGCATCCTATTCGAACGTTATTCAGGTCATTTCAGTATTTGTAGTTAAGTGTCCAGCTAATCAAGAAATTGTTTTCAATGACGAAAATACTGACTTGAATGATGCACTCTAGAAGAAGTATTGAGGCTCTTACCTTTTCCAACGCAATATGTAGTGTTCAAACACGTATGGGAGTATTTTGGAGATAAGCCTATTAACGAGCTTTTTCGTATAAAGCTTGGCTAACGAGCAGTTAAAGCAGAGTAGCAATGCTGTTTGAATCAAGTTTAGTGATGCTAGAAGTACAGTAGGGCCTCGGTTATCCGACCCCTTGATTTTGTCGCGTGCATTTACCGCCTTAATGGACGGTAATAGGGAGATCGTTTACTACTAACGACTGGCCATTTTGCTGAGCTCTAAGAAAACTGGATACCAAAACATCGTTGGATAGGGTGCTGATGTCGTTAACGGTTTCGACCATGCAAAACGTAATGGAGTCCCAACCTAAATCTTTAATAAAGGCTTCAAGTTTATTGATGTTATCTTCGTAGTTTTCGTCTGTGGTTAGCAGGCCGATGGAGTGTTTGTTGCCGGGTTTGTACTTCCCTTGCTGAGTGATGGTGCATTTAGCGTAACCGCTCAGTACATAAACTGTATTTGTGCTTTTGTTCATATTGGTGACATGTTTAAGTTTAATTCTGATTTTGATTTCAGATGCATTTTTTAAACCAAGCTTGTAAATATTGCTCCGCTGTTTGCTTATGTATTGAAAGTATTGAGAAAATTTATTGTGTATTTATCTTGGTTGTTGAACCTATAAAAGGCGTCAATTTTTTGTGAGATTGAGTGATAGGGATTTCGCTTGAATTGTGTTTCTATCTAAAGCTACGCTGAAAACAAAGGGAGCTGAAGCATTACTTGTCGCCATAAATGGCGACCTACGTAGGGTACAATGCAAGAGCAAAGCTATAAAACCCAGCTTTTTCCGTGTGCTTATATCTGCCGCTTTGTCGAGATCAAAAGGAGTTGAAGCATTATTTTTCGCCATAAATGGCGACCTACGTGGGATAGCGTAAGGTTGCACTGCGAAATGCTGGCTTTGCTTTCTTTGTTTTGACAAGTTGCCTTAAACTATCTCGTTAACCTTGTTGCTGGTACGATGAGTTGTTACTCTCGAGTTCAATAAACAAAATTAAAGGCAACATCATGCAGGAATTTTTAGAAAAGTTTGCAATCACCACCAAAGTGAATGTGGTGTGGGGAGAAATGGATGCGTTGGGGCATGTGAATAACGTGTCGTATTTTCGCTATTTTGAAACCGCGCGAATCGATTTTTTGACTCAAACGGGCTTACTTTCTGTATTATCAGAACCTACCCATAGTCCGGTTTTACGTGATACGTACGCGCAGTACAAGCGACCAGTTACGTTTCCAGATACCTTGCATATTGGTTCATATATCACTGATATCAAAGAAGATCGCTTTACCATGCGCTATGAGGCGTTTAGCGAATCGCAACAAGCAGTATGCACAACGGGGTATGCGAATGTGGTGATGTTTAATATGAAAACAGGGAATAAATCGCCAATTCCAGAGAGCATGTTGGCCATTTTGAAGCAATATGAGATGGACGATAACCAATAGAAGCTTGGAGTTTAGGTATTGCTTTGTATCGATGTTTGAAAAACTGTCGCGGCATAAAGCCGCTGCTACGGGAATATAAGATGGATGATAATCAATAGAAACTCGGAGTTTAGGTATTGCTTTGTATTGATGTTTGAAAAACTGTCGCGGCATAAAGCCGCTGCTACGGGAATATAAGATGGATGATAATCAGTAGAAACTCGGAGTTTGGGGGTTTTGTTGCGTTGCTGTTTTCAAGTTGTCGCGGCATAAAGCCGCTGCTACGGGAATATAAGATGGATGATAATCAGTAGAGGCGCGGAGCTTGGATGTCGCGTTGTGTCGCTGTTTTAAAAACTGTCGCGGCATAAAGCCGCTGCTACGACAATACAAGATTGCGCTATGATTTTGATATCAAAAAGTGAGTAAAGGGACCAATGCCAATATTAACTGCGAGGCAGAATATAAAAGCGATAGTGACTGCGATCCAAGCTGAAGAGAGAACGCTTCGAACGCGTTATCCTATTTTAAATCAGCAAAACGGTATTGCTATGGTGATTTTGCTGTTGTCGTTAAGTGCGCTAATTGGCGTTGCCTCGCTTTATTATTTTGCCGTTATTCCTGCATGGCTATGTATTATCTTAGCGGCTTTTCTTACCTCTATTTCTCATGAACTTGAGCACGATTTGATCCACAAGCAGTATTTTAGTGACCGCCCATTTGTATATCATTTCATGATGTTGACGGTGTGGCTTATGCGGCCAAATACGGTGAATCCTTGGTATCGCAGGCAAATTCATTTACATCATCATAAAGTATCTGGTACTGAACAAGACATAGAAGAGCGCTTGGTGGGTAATGGTATTCAATCTTCTTGGTTGCGAGCTGTGGTGGTTACAGATGGATTGCTAGGTTTATTATTGAATGCCAAGCGGTTTAGTCGAGAAATCAAGGGTTTTACGTTTTTGCAGGTCTTTAATGCTGGCTTTCCGCTTGCCACGGCTTATTTTGCGACTTCATATGGTGTGATTACTTATTACATGCTGCAATTTATACAACCGTTTGAATTACCTAGGTGGGGAGCAGAGTTACTAGCGGTTGCTGAGTTTTTAATGGTGGTGCTGATTGTGCCTAATATGATCCGCTCAGCATCTTTAAACCTTGTCACATCTTCAATGCATTATTATGGCGGCGTGAGTAATGTGTTAGAGCAGACCCATGTGATCACCAGTCGCTGGTTTTTACCGTTTCAGTTATTTTGTTTTGATTTTGGTCGTACGCACACGATCCATCACTTTGTACCGAATCAACCGTTTTATATTCGACAATTGATCAGTAAAAAAGTACGCCCATTTATGGCTCAGCACGGAGTACGTTTTGATGACTTACAAAGCCTAAAAAATGCAAATCACTACCCGGACAAAGAGCGGGTTAGTCAAAAATAAAAAGATGCTTACAGCAAAAACTTATCCAACTGTTAGGCGGTTATTGATATCACGGCTGGTGAGTATCTGACTAGCATCAAATCCCGTTGAGCGTTTTGCCATACGGTCGTATAACAACACGTTGACTGTCGCGGCTAAGTTCATGCAGCCTGTGGTTGGTACATACACCACGGCATCGGCGGCATCCACGATTTCTTGTGGCAGGCTGCCATCTTCAGGGCCAAAAATGTATAACGCATTGTCGGGGTGAGCAAACAGTGGCAGTGGGGTTGCGCCCTCTACTAGCTCAACGCAGACAAGTGCACGACCTGCTACTTTTAAACTGATGAAATCATCAACTTGTTGGATGGGAATGTTGTCGGCAACGTTTTTTGTATCCGTATGATACTTTGCAGCCCTTGCATAACGATTGCCGCTAAAGTAGATGGCTTGCGCATCATAACAACCTGCGGCCCGTAATACGCCACCCACGTTGGTTGGTGATTTAGGGTTTACCAATCCGATAGCTACAAATGACTCGCTCATACTTTTTAATTCTCACTATACCGGCAGTAGCGCCACCAAAAATTCGACGAGCGATTGTATCATGCGCGTGATTTTGTGCCAGTTGGTATTGTTGGGGGAGAGTAGATGTTGTCGAGCTAAAGCTCGACCTACGTTTTTGCCTGGGATTGGGTAATCTGCGTTCTTGGGTAGAGCTGATGTTGTCGAGCTAAAGCTCGACCTACAGAAGTTGGGCTTAGTAGTCTTCTAACTCATCGTCAGATAAATCGTTTGATTTTCTATAGCCTGGCTTTGCTAAAATCTCAACATAAAAGGAAGTGAGGTTTTCAGTTTGCGTTTTATCAATCAACTTGTTTAGTTGTGATAGGTGCACCGGCTCGGCTTCGGCTTCTGTGTTACCAAACTTACAATCAAAATCCCAATAATCAGCGCCCGCTGGCAAAGTTTTGTTGCGCTCGCGCTTTAGGTATTTTTTAAGCTCATACTTAACCGCGTCAACGCGTCTTTCAAGTTTGATTTTAGGGTGAATTAGTTCAAATGTCTTTTTCATAGTTGCCTTCAAGCAAGAAATACTCAATCGGCAAAACAGTATGCCTGAGTAGATAATGTGTATTGATTTAAGCGTAAAGCTTACGCGCGAATAAATACAGGAATGTAATAGGATATTTTACGTTATATTTTGTGAACTGGCGAGGGACTTTATGAGTGTCCAAGAGAATAAAAGCTGAGTTGGTTGCGCGAGTTCGCAGCCAACCCGTATTGCTAACGTAACCATTGATAATGGTGGATTAATTCGCTTTTGGTTGCGTTTGAGTTGTGGGGGCTGGTGCCAATTTACGCTCCAAACGCTCTAGCTTTTCTGCCAGTGCGGTTTGTGTCATCTCTATTTGGGTAAGGCTTGCGCCGATCTCTATCTGTTTAGAGTCTCTGCTTTGTGCTTGAGACTTTAACTGATCAACATCGCCATTAATGGCAGCTATTTGATTTTTTAGCACACTAGCGGCTTGCTGTTGTTCTTCTAATAGCGATAGTTTTAAAGCAAGCTCCGTTTGACTCTGCGATAGCGTTTCTACTTTGGTAGTCGTACTGGTCTGGTTTTTAGCGTTATTACTTGCTTGCTCTTCGAGCTTTTTGATGTCTGATTGGTTTCTTCGCCACGCTGACGCCCATAGTTTATCCATCTGCGACCAAAGCTCGTCTGTGCGCTCGGTTAGTGTGTTCAATTTTGCTTGCATTGCACCCGCGGACAAGTCCATCTCTTCATCTGTGGCGGTGAGGGTATGTTCAAGCTCAGCAATGCGCTTTGTTGATTCGAGTAATTGTGCCTGGGTTGTTAAGTTTTGTTGGTAGAGCGCAAACGCCGCAGCGGCCAACGCAATAATCGAGATTGCACCCAACCAATTCATCATCCCCATACCTTTGGCGGGCTGGCTTGTTTGTTTGGTACTTTCTTTTGGTGCTGAGGTTTTACGGCTCGCTTGGGTGGTGGAGTTTTTATAGGCTTCAACCTGATCTAAATCTGGCGTAATACTGGGAAGCTCAGGTTCAATTCTCTTATCCAACGTACTTTCCTCTTTTTTGAGATTTATAAGGAGCCTTAGCAGCTTACTTGAAAATAACGCAATATGGAATCGGCTGGGTTAAGTGAGTCGATGGAGAAAGGGGAGAGCTTTGCCTATTTAACCTGAGCTGCGGATAATTAATGCCTTTCTAGCAGCCTGTTTTAGCGCTAACTGCGTTGAATTCACTTCCAATAGCCAGCTATTGGTGCGTAAATTCGCCTTGCCTACAGGATGTAGGTACCTTAGCGAGAGCAGGACGCGGAAGCGGTGTTTTCCCTAAAACTCTCTGGCTAGAAAAGGAAAAAACTAAGTTGTTCTTTAGAAACAATGAGTTGGAACATTCCTTATCCAAACCTCAGGTTATTTAGAAAAGCCAAAGGTGCTTTCTGATCTTGTAGCTAGTTTGAACTTACCGTTACTGTGATGACATCTGAGTAAGTACCTGCGGCATTTAGGCCGTTGGAAAGCGGGGTGATATTCAACGGCGTTGCTTTGGTTTCACCACTACTACCGGTACCTGCAGCTGTTGCATTGGTGTGCTGATATACACCATTTTGCAGATCTATCCCTTCGTTATCACCAATATTTAGGGTGTAAGCCAGTTTGCTGCCTTGACCGTTATCGGAAACTAAAAATCCGCCATTGGCAGAGCTATAAGAAGTGGTTGCGTTTTCGCCGGTATTGCACCAAACCTCTATTACGCCAATCTGCTGGGTTGTTTGGGATGCGTCTAGGTTTAGTCCCGTGGTGTTGTTTTCAGTACTAATTGTTTTGCAAGTGGGGTCTATAGTGCCTTCAAAGGAGAATTTACTTTCAGAAGCCGTTGTATCAATAACTGCAGCATGCACAAACATAGATGCGCTTACTAAAACTGCAAAGAGTAATTTTTGTATGGTGTTCATGGCTTCTTCCCCCTCAAATAAAGTACAGCAGTTATGTCTCAATTTGCAAGTGAAATACCACGGGCTACGGGATATTTTATCTGTAGATTTGGGGAGAGTAGAACATTATCTTAGCGCTATAAATTAATTGCCGGGATGTATAATTACTAGCCCGGCCATTTACTTTATTTGGGGGAGGGCAACGAGTGCTTTTGTCAAACGCTCACTGCCTCATTATTTTGTTAGTTAGGGCTAACCGTTACAGTGATGGTATCAGAGTATGTACCCGCATCGTTTAAGCTATTTGACTGTGGTGTGATCTTTAACGTAGTTGCTTGCGTGTCACCTGCGCTGCCTGTGCCTGCAAGCGTAGTTAGATGCTTATAAGTACCGCTTTGTAAGTCAACACCTGAAGTGCTGCCGATATCTAGCGTGTAAGCAATTTTGCTGTTTTTGCCGTTATCAGCAACTAAGAAGCCGCCGTTAGCAGAGCTATATTCAGTTGTTGCATTTTCACCTGTGTTACACCATACGTCTAGCGTACCAATTTCTTGAGTTTCTTGAGTAGAATCTAGATTTAAGTTAGTTACGCTGTTTGAGCCACTATCAGTTTTACACATGGCTTCAATAGTACCTTCAAAGGTGAAACTTGCTTCATTTCCTGTTGTTTCTACTACAGCAGCTGCCGCAGTCATTGACGTGATTGCTGAGGCAACAAATAGTGATTTAAGTAATGTGTTCATGGCGCATCCCCTTGAATAAAGTACTGCTTTATAATTTGTGTTAGGTTGAATACCTAGTTATTTCAAATCAAAAGCAATTGGTGTGCCAATGTTTTTAATGTTTGTTTTCTTTTTATTGTTTTGTTTTTTTGTTCTTATAATTCAAGTTGTTATCTTGGGTAGACAGTGAGTGATAAATTGTCGCGATAGTAGCCTGCGGGCATAAGCTCGGTATTACCTAGCTGAAATTCAAAGCCAAACCACGAATCTCTGACGCCGGGATAGAAATTATAGCTTCGCGTTAAACGTTCTGATGACGATATTTTGACGTTATCGAAACTAATTGCGTAATCAATAAGGGCTCGTTTGTTGGTTTCATGACGCAAGCCGTTATATTCAGAGTCTAGGACGATATCGTATGAGCTATTACTCAATATTTTTATACCCCAGTAAAAGCGCATATTCGTTTTTAGTTCGCCTAAGTCTATGAGGTAGTGACCATCATCGCCCGACACTTTACCTTTGCTTGAGTTATCGAGCGAGATGGCGATTTGTGGCTCGGCGTAATAGGTCATCTCCAGATATTGCTCTGCGATGACCTTATTGCGCCTTACAATAGACACTTTTACCGCACCATAGTAATAACCGGCAGGAAACAAACTGTAGTGCCTTAAGCGCATCCACATTTGTGTAGAGCGGCTAGTTAAGGCTGCTTTGGCGATACCGTTTTTAACGTTAATACGTTTGTATTGAGAGTCCAGCAGTCTACCGTATTTATCTTCAGTCGGGCCCGAGAAGACAAACGAATAATAATACGTATCTTCAACCCAGATTTCATCGGCACAATCTAAAAGCGAATCAGAGACTTGTATTTTTAGCGGTAAATATACAGTTACTCGATTGCCATACTCTTCTTTTATCTCGGCTGAGTTAGAGGTCGCCAAAAAATTGCCATCACATTTGTTGCGCTTCGCCAATGCAATAGGCGAGATCAAATAGCTGAGTGCAAGCAGCAAAAATAGTGCGAACTTCATTTGTTTGGATCTCCCTGTAATTGTGCTTGCTCAAGCGTGATGGTGCCAATTTTGATAAATCGTTTTTCGCCATCATTCACGGTAAATTGTCCGACGATGTCATTAATTTCGATTAGGTAGCTACCTGTACTGATACCTTCTACAACAAATCGACCCACTCGGTTGGTAAAAAAGGTGCGGTTGATCGGAGCGTTATCACTGTCGCCGGCATTAGATTGCCTTATTACTTGTCCTCTTCCCAGTGCAATAGGTGTGCCTTGTTCGTCGACTATTGTACCTATCACGGTATAAGATAGGTCCGAACCTACTTGAATATGGTGCCCTGTATTGGCGCCACCTACTAATTTATAAGTGCCGGGACCCCAATCATAACCCAGAGGGGCGTTGGGTACATTAATATTAAATTGATAGTTGGTGTAGCCAGTGCCCAAGTCAATTAATGCGCCAATGTGTTGCGTTGGTTGGTTTTGTGCACGGCCAGAGCGGTCGACGTTAACTAATACGTCGTTATTTTTTAATGTTTTATGCTTAGTAACTACAGCAAAAGGTGTGGTAGTGGTGGCGCCCATACCAAAGTGACCATCAGCAAAACCTATACTTGACGATAAGTTTACACTGGCGGAGCTGTCATTCGTAAATTGCGAGCGAGTGTAATTACTTGCAGTCATATCAGCTCTAAAAAATGCGTTAGTATGGCTGGCTTTTAGCTGTTCTTGCCTATACCCACTGCCTTTTTCCGCCCGTAATTCATAGCCATAGTCATTGACGTAGTTATTGTTTGTTTTAGCATAGCTTACGCTGGCGACTTTACTACGGTTGTTATATTGAGCTCTCGTGCGGACGTTGTCTTGGCGGTTGTAATGATTCCACGTAAAGTTAAGCACGAATTGATTTTCGGAGACGACACGAGGGTCGTCGCTGACATTATGGTTATATCCAACTCTTACCCTAGCCCCTTCATAGCGAAAATTAAGCTCAGCAGAGAGGTTCTTGGTGACCAAATCTTCATTATTTACTTGCCGCGTTGCGTTGAGCGTAAAGTCTATGTGGTCGTTGATAATATAGCTGTAGTCAGCAAAAGCCCTTTTGTTATTGCTGAGCGTGACTTCTTCAAGCCAAGGCGAGTTGCTAAAGTCTTCCATGATTTCATAACCCAAACGTAAGTTGGGCGAGCCATAATTACCATGACCAAAAATACTATGCTCTGTTTCTATCGAGAAAGCATTGCCGGAAATATCAGACGTTTTACTTTGCGAGTAACGCAGCGATACATTTCCCAAAGGGCTACTGAATGTGGTGATTGAGCCAAATACTTGCCCTTGTGGATGGGCCGCGCCATTAACTCCAAGTGAGAGTTTGTCGGTAACGCCATATTCGTAACTACCAGAAAGCAGCGCGTCGTCGTCATAATGATAACGACCATCATCTACTACCGATAAAAAACCAACTGCTAGCGAGTAGTCACTCACACCTTGAGCCAATAGCCGAGAGTTATAGTGACTAGTAAAATGGAAGTGCTGGGTTTCACCGTTGGCATATGTCGCAACAACGTGAATATTATTTATGCCTGAAGTCAGCGGTAAGTCATTGAGGTCATAGCGTCCCGCTTTGAGGCGTACTCTAGAAATCAAAAACTCATTAATAAATATCTCAAGTGTTGCAGGGCGGGGTAACATAAACTGTTGGCTGTTACCTGGGGTGATCTTACGTTGGGGTTGCAGCTTTGAATAGGCGCTTGCGACTTTGAAGCCTGCAAGTGGAGCACCCGATAAATGGCCATTGTTACTGCTTTGGGTATCACCTAAAGTGAATCGTCTCGGTTTTTCGGGCTGATCGTAAAATACTGCCGTATCACCACGGTAGACGTGACTTTGCTCGGTGCTGCCGCTTTCCCAAAAAACCGAACTGTGCATATTTATGCCGTTGCTACCGCCAACATTGGCATTTATAAGCCATTCGAATTGTGAGTGGTAGTTTTGATTATTGTCACTACGCTCATGGTTTAGGTTGAGATTATTCAGTAAAGCCCAACGCGCTTCTTGTGTTGGTTGTTCAAAGTATTTCTTTCTGCCATAAGAAAGCGTGTCTGTAGCCATGGCCGCTTCTGCTAGCGACATGTCTATAGTGAGATCTTGTGCCTTGAGATCAAGCGTAATTCCCTTTGCTTGTAACATATCTAGGGTGACCTCGTGCTCCTCAAGACTTGAGAGCCAATCGAGTACGTCTTTACTTAATACAGATTGTAGATTTTCCTTCAGCTGCATGGCTGAAACCGATTTTAAATCGTATCTATCTACAGAGGCAGAAACTTGCCCCACCTCGGCATTATTCAGCCGAACGGGAAAATCCATTGAATAAACCGCCGCCCATGCGGGGGCTGTCCACATCAGATAAAGTGGAGTAAACCAAAATTGTTTTAAACGAGGCAAGCGCAGGCTTGAGCGCATTGTTAACATCTAGCTATTTTTTATTTAGAAGCCAGTAGATTAATAAGCTCTACTGTTTTACTCGGCTTGTCATTGAGCAATGGCTGTAAATTTATCACCATAGTGTGATTTGGCATTATAAAACGGCCCGCAGTAACTGACTGAAACTTCACCCAATCTATGACAGTTGCGCCATCGTGGAAACGGTATTCAAACTGCGATAAGTCCAGAACTCGGTCACCTTGGTTACTTAGGGTGAGTGTACATTCGGTTAGCTCTTCACATTGCAGCGCGCTGTTTATTTGCGATTGAACACCATCCGGACTAACAAACACTAAAGTGGCAAAGTTAAATACCATTTTAACGCCAGATGCTTCATCTTCTCCGGGAAGTGGCAGCTGTTTGAAGACAATGCGATAAGACTGTGTTTGTTTGAGTTCGGGCGAGCCTAGGTATTTTGCTCTGAATACTTGATAACTTTTTGCCGGTACTTCCACTTGCGGAGGCAGCACAATAAAGTCTTCTTCGGCGCTGATCAGCACTTCTTTTTGGTGCTCGTCAAAAGTACGTTTAAGTACCTCTATCTCGATGGGTAAAGGATTGTCACTGGGGTTTTGGAGGCGGTAGGTCACGAGTGACTTTTTACCATGTGACGAGAGGTCGACAATCATTGGTTGTACTTGGTAAGCCAAAGCCGGAGCTGCTAAACAAAACAGCAATAACAACAATATACGCATTCAAACTCCAACACTGAGAAGACCAAAATTTCCGCTATACGATACCCAGACTATTTGGTATTACAAGGGTAACATATACGCTTTTTTTAATAATAACCAAATAGTATGGTTGAAATTAGAAGAGTGACAGTTTTTCACAAACCCGAATAAATCTACATTGCTTCAGTCTTCAGGACCAAGCAAAGTAAAGGTTAAATGTTTACGCATATCCTTTAAAATCACCCCTTTTTTCAGCATGGCGGCGCTTAAACGCTTTTGCCATTTAAGGAGTTCTGGCTTTGCGGCTTCCAGTGCCTGTTCGTTCTCAAATTGGAAAAAGAGTATTAATGAGCCGGGGAACAAGTGATATTCCACATCAAACCAACATTGCACCATGCCGGGAATTTCTGCACGAGCTTGTTCTTCGAGTTTGTCAGCAATGGTCAGTACCAAAGCTTGCTGTTTTTCTTGTACTTTTGAGAGCTTTTTCATAATGCTATGGATGTAAGAGGCCAAAAGCCTAATTATACTCAAGCTTGTGGGCAATCAACAACTTTGTTGATGATTGCCCACTCAAAGTGAATTGCTTTTTCAATTCACTTTGAGCCGCTTTTTTCGAATTATGGTGCTGACAGCGCAAGTTTTGGCAGCGGTAGTTGGATTGATTCTGCACTGACGGGTTTTCCGCTTAAGAATGTTTGCATTCTGGCGAGCACTAAGGGTGAGCTTGTATAAAGGTTGTGGCCCGCATTGTTGACCATAATCTGGGTCAAATTTGTAAGTCCTCTCACAGCTTCAAGTTGTTCTTCTGGATACGTTCTACCGTCTAGACTCCCTGTAAACAATAAAGTTGGGATGCTGGATTGGGGAGCGGCTCTAAAATTATCACCTAAGTCTAGTTTTTTATCTATCAAGTGAAGTGTTGGCATTGGAAAATTAAGCTTGTCGCCAAGCAAGGCTGTTGACGTTTGGGTTGTCACTTTTGCAAGGCGTTTAGCGGTGATCCCTGAAGCCACATCCATCGCCAGCGGCATCAGTTTGAATGTAATGGGCTCATCGGTAAACATTCCACGCTGTAAAACATGCTTTAACAGCTCGGTATTGCCGTTATCTAAACCTAAATAAACGTGAATTAGCATGGCAAGATATTGGTTAGGGTCGGCAATCATCATGCTAGCTAACGACTGAATATGATGCTTTTGAAATAACATGGGTGTTTTTGAGCCGTCTTTTTGTGTAATTTGAAGTGCAATAGGCTGTTGCTCAAGTTTACTGTGCACTCGGCGCATCAAAGCGGGTAGATCCGAAACTTGTTGTTTAAGCGCTTGCTGATTGATAATTCCTTGAACTCTTTCAAAGTATTGATCGGTTTGATGAGGTAGTTTAACGGTCTGATTGAGCCCTTCAGCACTGGCGATAATTACTTTGTCAAGATGCGCTGGCATCGCTTTTATGGCACTGAGTGCCAGATGGCTGCCGTAAGAGATCCCCCAAAGTGATACTTTGTCAGCTTTTAGGTGTTTTCGTAAGTCGTTTATATCTAGCGCGTTCTGCTCGGTATTATAACCATATATATCAATGTCTTGAGACTTCCATTGAGTAAAGCATTGTAATGCAGCTTTGCGGTAACGGTCTGCAATTTGCGCTTCAGTGGTAACAGCATTAAGCGCAATGTGTTCACTAGACACGCAAGGAGTAGTTTGCTCTGACTGGCCCGTACCTCTTTGGTCTAGCGCAATAACATCACCAAACTCTCTTAGTGCTTGAAATAACGGAAATCTTCGCCACTTGGCAGTCGCGATCCCTGAACCGCCGGGGCCACCAGATAAATACACGATAGGTGAACCTTTATTGCTACTGGTTGCAGGAAAGCGCACATAGTTGATTCTAATTTTGTTGCTTTTGGGGTTATTCCTGTTTTCAGGCACCCAGAGGTGCCCAGCTATGGCATTCGTTGTTTCCCCACTGTTGGCTTGAAACTCGATTTGTTGCTCATTGCTGTACAGCACTTGCTTATCGCCGCCGTTCTCAGCGTTTACGTATAAGCAAGTGAATAAGCTTAACGCGGCTATTAATGTGTGTGTTGATCGCATAGTATTACTCCTTAATAGTTTGTTTTTATTGAATACCATGGCAACTTTATGGGGTAGCGAACTTCTATGAGAGGCAGATATTTATTGGCTTGTAGGCTCAGCGGTAGTAAAAGGCCGACGAACGGTTAAAGGAAAAGCGGCAGAGTGTGAATATTAATCTTGTACTTTATTTAGTGATGGCTGTGTGTTGCTCGGGCGCTCTAGGTAAGGCTTATGCCAGCCAACCTTTGTTGCCATTTTCTTATGATCAAGCCGTAACGGTTTGCCCATGGTCAGTCTCGCCAAAAGAAATTCCACAGTTTACTGAGCCGCAATGTCACCGAGCTAAGTTATCTGAGGTTGATCCGCAAAATCGGGCTGTTTGGGTGTTAATCGAATTTGAGCGAGCGAAATTAGCCTCAATACCAAGGCCCGTAGGGTTGTATTTATTCGCTAAATCATCAAGCGAAGTCTTTTTAAATGGTAGTAAGGTGGGGAGCAGCGGCTTTCCTGCCGTAGATAAAACTGAGCAAATAGGCAAAATGGACAGCGTATTTTATTTGCCAGACTCACTTATAAAGAAAAGCAATCAACTGGTGTTTGGTCTATCTGCGCAGCATAGCCTTATTTCATTAGGATACCCAATACATTTTGTTGGGATAGGGCAATTTGGCGATCCTAAGCAATATATTCAATCATTTAGTGGCTTGGGCCTGATTCTGGTTGGTGCCTTTTTGTTGGGCGCGTTGTACTTTATAAGTCTGAGCCTTGGTCGTTATGGCAATACAAGCGTTCGGATATTTTCCGCACTGTGCCTGCTTGCAGCAATGCAGCTCAGTGCTGAAATATCGCGAGGATTAGTTGACTATGGCTATATATGGCATGATATTCGACTGTTGACTGTGACGGCGTTGTCGTTTTTATTTGGCACTTTGTTGCTTGTATATAGCTCCTTAAAAGTCGCAGAAAAGCACGCTCTTCACTGGGTTTATATTGGTACTATTGTCACGCTTATTGTTATTATTTTTGCTCCAGGCTTTGATGCTAAAACCACTGCAGGAGTCTTTGTGCCATTACTCGTTAGCTTAGTTCAGCTAGGCTATGGTTGGCGATGCGCGAAACACAATAATTTAGCGACTTGGTTTGTGGTGCAGTTATTGGTGGCAGCAACCGTGCTCTTTGTTGCATCAAGCTTTCACGAAATTATTCACTTTGTGATCATTGCAGTCTTGCTAGTCTACCTTTTCATTCGTCAAGCTAAAGAGTTTCGTGCTCAGCAAGTGCAGCTGAGCAGTGACCAAGCTCAAATTTCCAAGCTTGAGTTTAAACTCGCGCAGAATAAACAGCTTCAGTCTCCTTCTAAGCTGGAAGTCAGTATTGCAGGTAAAACTGACTATGTTGTGCTCACGGATATTGCGTTTTGCAAAGCTGCAGGGGACTACGTTGAGCTGCATATGAAAGACACCACGCAGAAGCTGTTTACAGGCTCACTAAAACAACTCGAACTTACTTTGCCCTCTATTTTTGTAAAAACACATCGTTCTTATTTAACTAATCTAAATGAAGTGGTGTCATTAGAAAGTGATAATAATCAAAGCAACTTGAAATTAACCAATGGAGCAAGTGTTCCCGTCAGTCGTCGGCTTGTCCCGTCGGTTAGGGCGACGCTTAAAGCGTCTAATAAACCCTAAGCGCAGCTGATCTTTTAAATTGGGTTTTGCAGAGCTGAAATTAAATACATCGCTCCGTTTGGCTCTATATGGCCATCGCAGTTGCCGCTTTCTATTTGAGTGGTGCTCAATGCGGCTTGACCATCGGTTGGTAAATAAAGCGCTTTTGATACGCGTCTGCAGCTCTTTGATTGGATAGTTTGCTGTTCGACGATAAGAATATGTGCACCGCCTATCACGTAAGCGTTGGGAATGTTGGTTTGGGCTAGGTAGGCGACTTTACAGGCTCTATCGTTACTGAAACCGTTTGCTATTATTTCTTTTGAAGCAGGGGTTGAAACGGTAATAACACAATTTTCACCAATGGATACAGAGTATTGTCCCAGTTGCCACTCTGCTGCTACACCGCCTTGTGCAGCCGCTAAATTATTTATGCCGATCGTTGCTATAAGTGCTAAATATTTCATGAAAGCTTCCTCACATATCCTCATTAATCCTTTGATGGTCACTCAACATCAGTATCTCACCCAGCAGCTGAAAGTTACTAGGTTAAATACACAATTGGTTGGGGCTTACGCTTCAACCAATTGGCGCTGAAAATACCCTTTTAGAAAATCGAGAAGTAATCGCACTTTTTTAGAGTTGGCATTGCCTTCTGGGAAAACGCCATAAACATGTATGTCTGGCAGCGTGTAATCTTCTAATACAGGCACTAAAGTACCGGCTTGTATTTTTGGTAACGCATCGTAAGTCGGAATTCGTCCAAGACCGTGACCTCCCTCAACAAAAGCGGTGCGTGCCGCTGCATTGTTGGTGCTTATATCGCCTTTCATCGTGATGCTATAAGCCCGAGCCCCTTTACTTAATGTGAGTGCGCCCGATGTCAGCTTGTAAATCACCCATTGATGCTGGTAGAGATCGGTAGGGTGTTTGGGGACACCATACTTTTGCAAATAGTCTGGCGATGCGCATAGACAGGTTTTTAGCACTGAAAGTTTACTGGCTTGCAAACCTGAATCGGGAAGTGGGGCGCCTCGAATGGCCAGATCAATCCCTTCTTTGATGATATTGACGACTTCATCTGTAAGCATGATATCGAGCTGAATTTTTGGATACATAGCTCTAAATTCATTGAGTGCAGGCACTATGGTTTGCAGGCCAACGTTAACAGGGCAGGTAAGTTTTATTAGGCCGATAGGCTCTTTCTTTAAATTCTCAATTTGCTGGTTTGCAGCAAAGGCTTGCTCTGCAATCACACGGCAGCGCTGATAATATTCACGGCCTGCCTCTGTAAGTGAAATGGTGCGAGTCGAGCGATTGAGCAATTTTATGCCTAACTGTGACTCCAGTTTTTTAACATGGTAGCTCACTACTGCACGAGACAAGTTTAAATGCCTGGCGGCGCCGCTGAAGGTGCCTTGCTCAATAACTTGGGCAAAAACGACCATGCTTTTAAGTTGCTCAAACGAAATGTCCACACATTACTCCACTGGCTGAGATAAATTGATTGTATCAATTGTTTGAACAAAGAGTTAGCTTTTGTCTGCATTGTTTAACTTGTCTTAAGCTCATACTTTTATATTTATCCGCAGGCTAAATAGCCTGAAGTTTTAAGAAAGAATGAGAGGTAACTTTGATGACAGCAAAGAAAATTTTAATGGTGCTAACGTCACATGCAGAACTTGGCAAGACAGGTGAGAAAACAGGATTTTGGATTGAAGAGTTTGCCGCACCTTACTATGCCTTTGTAGATGCAGGGGTAGAAGTAACGCTTGCTTCACCAAAAGGTGGTCAGCCGCCAATTGACCCAAAAAGTGAACAGCCCGATTTCCAAACCGACAGTACTAAACGCTATTTTGATGATCAAAAAACGCAGGATCGGGTGGCAAATACGGTGCCACTGGCTGAGGTGAGCGCGGCAGATTTTGACGCTGTGTTTTATCCTGGCGGTCACGGACCATTATGGGATTTAGCAACAGATGCCAATTCAATCCAATTGATAAGCGCCTTTTTAGCAGCAGATAAACCAGTTGGTACGGTATGCCATGCAACCGCTGTGCTGATGGATGTAAAAACCACGTCGGGTGAGTATCTGGTAAAAGGTAAAGTGGTGTCTGGTTTTACGAATAGTGAAGAGGAGGCCGTTGGGCTAACTGATGTCGTGCCATTTTTATTAGAAGATGAGCTGGTTAAACGAGGTGCAGATTTCCAAAAAGTGGATGACTGGAATGTGTTTGCTGTTAGAGATGGCTTAATTTTTACAGGGCAGAATCCAGCAAGCTCTGAACTTGTCGCTGAGAAAATGCTGACGTACCTAAACCAGCTGTAACCTGCTTATTAAAAGGAATAAATGATGAGTAATGCAATAAACCAAACTCAAAACGCACAAACGAATCGTCGCATTACCTTAGCGTCACGCCCACATGGTGCACCAAGGCAAGAAAATTTCAATTATGAAGAAGCACAGATCCCAACGCCGAAAGAGGGGGAAGTGCTCCTTCGTACCGTCTTTTTGTCGTTAGATCCATACATGCGTGGCCGTATGAGCGATGCAAAATCTTACGCTGAGCCGGTTGCTATCGGTGAAGCGATGGTAGGTGGCACAGTATCCCGAGTTGAAGCGTCAAATAACCCTAAATTCGCCAAAGGTGACTGGGTACTCGCGATGAGCGGCTGGCAAGACTACAGCGTTTCGGATGGCACTGGCTTACTTAAGTTAGACAACAATTTACCCAACCCATCATATAGCTTGGGCGTGTTAGGGATGCCAGGCCTTACCGCCTACATGGGACTGATGGATATCGGTCAGCCAAAAGCTGGAGAAACGGTAGTCGTTGCCGCAGCAACAGGTGCTGTAGGTAGCCTTGTTGGACAAATAGCAAAACTGCAAGGCTGTAGAGTAATAGGCATCGCTGGTGGCGCCGAAAAATGCAGTTACGCTACCGAGACACTTGGTTTTGATGCCTGCCTTGATCATCGCAAGGACGATCTCGCTGAGCAGTTAGCACAGGCATGCCCATCAGGAATTGACGTCTATTTTGAAAATGTGGGTGGTAAGGTGTTCGATGCAGTTATGCCATTGCTTAACTCAAGTGCCCGGGTTCCACTATGTGGGTTGATCTCTCAATATAATGCCACTGAGTTGCCATCGGGGCCTGATCGTATGTCGATGCTAATGGCGACACTGCTGATTAAGCGAGTGAAAATGCAAGGCTTTATTGTATTCGACGACTATGGACATAGATACAACGAGTTCAGCGAAGCCATGCTGCCATGGTTAAACGCGGGCAAGATTAAGTACAAAGAGCACTTAGTCGAGGGGATGGATAACACAGTCGAGGCATTTATTGGCTTATTGGAAGGTAAAAACTTCGGCAAACTTGTCGTGCGCTTAGGTCCAGACGAACTCGTATAATTATATTTATCAGGAAAAATTAGATGTTAACTGTTCACCACTTAAACGAATCACGCTCGACAAGAGTACTTTGGCTTTTACATGAACTCGACATGCCTTATGACCTTGTTGAGCACCAGCGAAACTCTGAAACGCGCCTTGCGCCTGAAAGCCTAAAACAGGTGCATCCGCTTGGGAAAGCGCCTGTGCTGGTCGATGACAACCTAGTTTTATGTGAGTCTGGAGCCATTATGGAGTATTTGCTCGACAAGGCAGAAGACAGTCGTTTGCGACCAGATGTGGGGACTCCTGAATACTATCAATATCAAGAATGGTTGCACTTTGCTGAGGGGTCATTGGCGCTGCCGGTGATAGCAACTTTGATGATGAAGATGGAGAAACGTACAGGCGATAAACCAATGGATGGTTACATTGCTAAAGAAGTCAATGTCGACTTTTCTTATATAGATGCCACACTCGCCAAGCAAAGCTATTTTGCAGGCAACGACTTTACCGCCGCCGATATTATGATGACGGTGATGCTAGAAATCGCAGACAAAGTCGGTTTGCTCACAGCGCATGGCAATATCAAGGCTTATCTTGAAAAAGTGCAAGCTCGCGGTGCATATCAAGCTGCACGAAGTCACGGTTAGCCTGTTTAAAAGCCAGAGGTTTGCTCTGGCTTTTGCAAAAGTTACTTTCGCACGCCGACTTCCCCTACCTAAGATCGCGCCGTCAACATGTCTGCTTTTACATTTTTTTGCCGTTTAATAAGGTGCCAGTCACCGAATTTCGAATCAATTCATAGCAGTGCCTTTCACTGCGTGTTTGGTTAATCTCCTAAAGCAGAAGTTATATAAAATATTAGCACTCTACCTCTTTTTATCCCTACACTGGCTAAGTCGAATTAAACTCGGTTTTTACAAGAACATTTAATAACAAACTAAGCAGGTTTAACACTGTATTTTCTTCTTGGTTGGACTCAAAATAGAGACGTTACTCAGCTGGAAAAGGAGCCAGAATGAAAGCAAAATTGGTATTTGCAAGCGCAGTATTAGCGGTAGGGTTAGTGGGGTGTAATAGCGACAGTAGTGGCCCTGATGATGGTCAATGTGGTGGTGTTGGCAACTCAAGGTTTGATATAACCGGCTTTAACCTCGGTGAATTTAGCGCTGATCAGGTAGATGAGTGGGTTAACACTGAATATGATGGCGTTGAACCTATTTCGTATCAAACACTCGTATTTCAGCTTAAAGCTGATACGCAGTCTGTAGCGCAGTTAAGCGCACCGAGCTTTGAGTTTTCTTTAATTAGCACCGCTTATGCCTGTTCACCTGTTCCTCCCTATACCGATGAAAAAATTACGGATATAAATATTACCTCTAGCGCTGCGTTTAGTGACGAGTTTCCGGCAGGTTCAAGCTTAAATGAGGTGTTTGACATCGTGTATATCGGTTCTGATTACTCAAATCAGGTTGATTATCGTAGGCTGGATAATGGTGAAAATGACTACTTTTCAATATCTGAATTTTTAGATATGGAAGATAAAAAAGCGAGCGAATTTATCCAGTTTGCACTGAATAGTGAGCCCACTTACAAACAGAACCATGTATTTTATATTGAAATTTCACTGGATACCGGCGAGCAATTTTCGCTTGAATCTCAAGAGCTCAGTTTTACCGAGTAATACTAAAAGTATCGCACCACAGCGCTAAGCTGTGGTGCTGTGTTCACTGCTTTGAATGCTTGATTGAGGTAGCTCTAGCTGCGCTTCAATGGCATGGATCAGCAACATCGCTTTATGCCACTGCTGTGAAAGTTGCCACATTTCCGCTAGTGTATTGATATTGCTTACCATCTTATCTATCGCCAGTGACGCGTGAGTACCTGCTAGAATTAAGTCGTCTTTCACATCGTCATGTAAACGTTGTAATGCCTCTTGCGCCAGCAACAGCTCAGTAGGTGTTACGTTTTGCCCGTGTAAGCTGGTTTTCATGAAGTGGCTAAGTTGGGCTTGGTATTCATTCAATTGTGCATGCAAGTCATGATGCTCTGCGAGTTGCTTATATGGAGCGTGTTCCGTTAATTGTTCTACACAGTGACTACAAGTAAACAAATATTGCTCAATACGCATGAGTTTAGCGAGTAGTGAGGTGGTCTGTGATGATAATGCTGATTGCTCTACCGACACAATAAAAAGGCTAATTTGTTGACATAGAGATTGAACTGCATGGAGTGCCTGTTCAACCGCGAGTTTATCGGTCGGGAGTAGGCATTTATCAAATTGGGCCAACACCTTATCTGCAACGAGTTTGGACTCAAGCAATAACGCATTGATTGCAAGCTCTGGCGTTTGGGCGATGGTATTATCTAAAAAGCGTGGCCTCGAAGCCGTCTCCTCGGCACTGCAAAAACGTTTCATTAAAAAGCCAGCAAGCCTGTCATTGAGTGGAAAGATGAGTAGCACGCCCAAAATATTAAACAAAGTATGAAAAAGTGCCAATGACAACGCAGGATCAGCAGTGACGCCGAAAAGCGCGGTAAAATGGTTGATGAGATAAAACAACGCAGGTAACACCGCGAAAGCGACCATCGCGGTGAATACATTAAATATGACCTGAGCCGCCGCGACGCGTTTAGCATTAGCTGTTGCGCCAATGGATGCCAGCATAGATGTTGACGTGGTGCCGACGTTTGCGCCGATGACCATCGCGCCTGCGGCATATAATCCAATCATGCCACTAGCAGCGGCGGTAATGGTCAAGGCGATGGAAGCACTGGAGGATTGAGTGAGGGTTGTCATCACCATACCCACCAGCAAAAAGGTCAACATGCCGTTTATTCCCTCTGCGGTAAATTGGCTTAAATCAAAAGCAGCGACAATATGCTCAAATGCACCTTTGAGAATATCAATACCGATAAAAAATAGCCCAAAACCAACCAAGGCCATGCCTGCCGACGCCAGTCGCGAACGAGGAAGTAGTAACTTCATCAAGGCACCAATGCCTATCAAGGGGAGTGCGATAGCTTGGATATTAAATTTAAATCCAAATCCAACCGCGGCTACCAACCAGCCAGTGATGGTGGTGCCAACATTGGCGCCATAGACAATACCAAGCGCCTGATGCATGGTAATAAGACCGGCATTTACAAAGCCCAAAGAGGCCACGGTAACCGCGCTGGATGACTGCACTAAGGCTGTCATGCAAAAGCCAGATGCAATACCGCGCTGAGGGGTTTTGGTCCACACTCCAAGCACTCGGCGCAGTGACGAGCCAGCCGCTAGTTTCAGGCCGTCTGTCATCATACTTATCGCAACTAAAAATATCCCCAAACCGCCGAGTAGCGTTCCTGCAAGTTGAAGTGTTTCCATATCCCTTCCACGTATTACATTTTTACTCTGTTTGCTTGTTGCACAATATCACTTTTGTTGTGCTTTGCTTTGTTTAACGTCAACTTTTACCGTTGAACTCAAACTCTGCAGAAATTGCATAGGCGTTACGCCGTTCCACGACTTAAACGCACGAATAAAACTACGCTCATCTGAAAACTGTAGCGTATGCGCCACCTCATACAAACTACTGCCTTGAGTCAGTCGCAGTTTGGCCTGCTTGTTCTGTACGTTATTTTTGAGTTGCCTAAAACTGGTTTGGTACTCAGCGAGCCTTCGTCTTAATGTTGCCGGACTGATATTGAGCTTGTCAGCCATTTGTTCTTGGCACAGTATTCCCGCGTTAAGCTCACTATAGACTTTGTCGAGCAAGTTAGCATGGTCGTTGATCGACTGCTGGTGATGGAGTGTGTTTGCGAGTGAATGATAAATGGTATTGAGCGCTAGATGCTCTAGCTTCGCCAAATCTAATGATTGATTCGTTTCTTGGTATTGATAGGTGAGTAAGTAGCGATTGCTTAAGGGTTTAATGGGAATGTGGGTGATAACCGAGTTTAGCAGCGAGTTTGAGTCACTTTTGGTCTGCACTTGTGAGAGTTGAACTTGGGTGGTTTCGGCGCACACATATTTTACGAGGCCATGGATCAATATCAGCATGCTATCTAACATACAGCGAGAAAATTGCGCGTCAGCGGCCGTGGCATAGTCAAAGGCCGCATCATCAATTATATAACTCACTTGAGTGTGTGATACTTCGCAGAAATTGTAGGTCCCCGCGTGGATAAAGTTATAGCCACGGGCAAGCTCTTGTAATAACTGAGTAATGGTACGGCAATGGCGCAGGCTACTGAATACAAATTCGTTGGTGCCAGGCAGAAGCTTTTTGCGGTTAAGGTTTAGACTTTCGTCATTGAGCTCGACAGCACAGTGTTCCATCACGCGCATAAACTCAATGGCATCTAGGGCGTCAATGGCTTTATTGATAGCCAAATACTGGGCAACCGCAGCAAATTCCAGTTTTGCTGCGGTGAGTGTGTGCTGCATCAATTGCACGTAGCAAGGTGCAATAGCGGTGTTTGACATAAATACGTAAGCTCATCCTGTCACTCTCAACAATTCAGTTAATCAACATCAACTCAAGATAGCAATAGTTTTGCGTTGCAACTTTAGTGCAGTATTTTGTCACCACCCGCCGAGGGGGGCTAGGGAGCACTTAACCAATTTTTGATTTGGTTGATTGCACTGGGTTCCCAGCCAAGCTCTAGGTGGTTGGTAGCCACAACCGCTGAGCCCGCTAAGTTACTTATTCCGGTGCTATCGATGCAGCTACTGATAAATACAACGCCATCAGAAGGGCCGGTATGTTCATTGTGAATAAATGCCATATCGGCCTGATCGCCGCAAAGATTATAAACTTGAACGCTGCTGTCGGTGCCAGCGCTACGAACTTGGTCTACCAGTGAGTTGACCGTAAACGTTGCAATACCTCGACCTTTGCTCACAAACCCTAAGCCACCGTAGTAAGTGGTGTACCAATCTTGCTCTGTGGTGGGGAGTGCATATTTATCATCTAGTGCTTTTAGCATCTGCGCGGAGCCGGGAAAATAAGGCGAGTCGTAAACCCACTCGGAACTTGAATACCATAGGCCAAAACATAATATTTGATCATGCGCGGTAGGCCCATTTATGCTGCCGCCACATTGCGAATAAGCACCATAGGTATGATTAACGCCGTGACGAAATGACCAATCAATACCGTTGTTGGGGGCGCCGAGCATCACCAGTTTACGTACGTCACTGTTGAATTTAGTGCTCCAAGCATTGGTCAAAGAAGAAATATACATGCGGGCATTAAACGCGCTTTTTGACCAAGTGACTAAATCGACTTGCGTTGCCCCCGTCTTATTTTTAACCTGAACGATGGCATTGGCTATCTGCTCCGCCCAGATAAAGCCATCGCCATTTTTATGCGCCAGATTTAAGGCAAAGACTTTGTAATCATCACTGGCAAGCGCTTGCATTAAGCCTTGCGAAGGGCAGTTTTGTCGACCACAGCCGTAACTACCGGCCTCGTTTGGATTTGCCCAAGCCAAATCAGCATCTTGATTGGCACCGTGGATCAGCAACACCGGTGTTTGGCGGCTGTTACTATCCCAACCCGGTGCATGATAAAGCAGAAATTGCGCAGAGCTTGGTTGGCTAGATGCAAAGAAAGTAGCACGCTGACCTGATTGATCGCCACGGCCGTCAGCAGGAAAGCTTTCATTGCCGATATGCCCTGAGCTATCTCGCCACCTTTCAATCTTTTGCCAGCCATTGTTAATACCTGTGGTATAGGTGGCTTCAAGTGTCGCTGATGCATGCGCTAAACCACTTGCTGCGAGTGAGATAAAAGCGAGCAATCCATAAGTGTGAGTGCGCAAAGTCGTGTTTGTGTTTTTCATATTTTTATCCTAGGTCAAGTCATGCTTTAATTGATTGGCAATATTGCTGCGCGCGAGCTTGCAGACGTCGAGCACGGCAAAGGAGAAAAACGCATGTATGGTATTTTCAAAGCAGGTTAAGGTATTAAGCACACCCGCTTGCTTTAGTTTTTTGGCGAGCAGTATTCCCTCATCGTAAAGTGGGTCGCAGCCGGCAAGCAGCACACTGGTGGCAGGAAGATGCGTCATGTCTTCAATAAATAATGGTGAGACATTGACGTTTGCAGCGCTTTGCTCGGGTGCTAGATACCAGTCGCAGGTGTCTTTAATTGCGTCCCTAGTTAGCAACAAGTTTCCATCGCCATACAGCATGCGTGACGGGTAGGTTTCATGGGGAGAAAAGGAATCAACTACCGGATAAACTAGGTATAAGTTACTTAGGGTGTTTGGCTGTTGTTGATGTAAGTTATGCGCTGCAACAAGCGCTAAGTTACCACCGGCACTGTCGCCCATCAGGGAAATCTTAGTGGGGTCTAGCTCCAACTGCTGGTGGTTTTCTTGTAGCCAATCTACTACGGATATTACTTGCTGCAGGGCGCATGGAAACTTATGCTCAGGCGCGAGGCTGTATTCGACACTGAAAAAAGCGACACCGGATTGCTGGCATAAGTCTTTTACCAGACCGTCATAGCAGTCGACATCTCCTAAAGACCAGCCGCCGCCGTGGACAAACACCACCGCGGGACTGGGGCTTGCCAAAGACTGCGCTGGTCGGTAACAGCGAACGCTCACGTGAATACCATTGTGTTCAATGTGTAGGTCTTGGCTACTTACTTGTGCGTCAATTTCTCCCGCGAGCCCCAAAAACATCGCTCTTGCGCCTTGTCGTGAGGTCTCAATGGAGATTTCGATGTCATGAATGTCGCCAGCTTGAGCCGCGAGGTCGTCTAACAGTGCTTGTGTTTGTTTGTCTAATTTCATAATTAAAACTTATATTTAAGGTTGATACCGTACGTTCTAGGCGCGCCGTAATAACCAAGTTGAACCCCGGGTGCTGCGCTAAGATCGAAGCCGTGTTGACGATAGCGTTTATCGCCTAAGTTTTTGCCGTATAAACTGGCTTCCCAACTGTCGTCCGCGGAGCGGTAGTGTAGTGACATATCAAAGAGGGTGTAGCCAGACTGTGCAAGCACCTCAGAGCTGCTCACGGTGAGATAGGTTTTACTGCGATAAGCGGCACTACCACGTAGTGAAAATTCGCCTTGTGTAAAGGCGCTAAAGAAGTATTCAAAGCCCGCACGGCCATTCCATTTGGGTGAATTAACCAGCTCTCTTTCATCGCTGACCTCTTTACCAAAGTCGCCGATAAGCTCATCGTAACCGCCCCCTAAATAGCCCAGATTGAGGTTCAGAGTGAGGTTATCGGAAGCCACGGCTTCGAGCTCCATTTCTGCGCCGTAAATAGTGGCTTTACCTGCATTTTCAAACAGTGATAAAAACGCGCCGGTGTCGGGGTCGATAGAAAAGCGGCTGAGCTGAAAGTTTTTGTAGTCATTGAAAAAAGCCGCGGTATTTAAGCGAATATTCTGCTTATTCAATAAAGACTTAGAGCCAATTTCATAGCTCCACAAGGTTTCTGGTTCAAAAGGTTGTGCAAATGAGGTGATCCGGCCGTTAAAACCGCCGCTTTTAAACCCTTTTCCAGCGCTCAGGTAAACCATGCTGTCGTCAGAGATGGTGTAATCGAACACCACTTTTGGGGTAAACTCTTTCCACTCCTTGGATGCGCTGTAGCCTGTCGGGCTATAGCCAATGCCTGTGCCGAATACCGCCTCCATTTCCTCTGCTGTTGTTACACCGGTGCCAAAAAACTCCTCGCCTTTGGATGTGACTTCTTTTTTCTCAATGGTGTAGCGTGCGCCAAGCGTGACGTCGAGCTTTTCAGTCAAAGACCAAGAGAGGTTAGCGTAGAGGGCTGAGCTGGTATTTTCTTGATCGCGTTCTCCTGCGTTAATCACAGGCCAAGGCAGGTAAACGTCTGGTGCCACCATAACGAAAAAGTCCGGAGCAACGGAGCCGCCAAAACTCAGATCGTCCTCATTAAAGTAATAGAGCCCAGATACCAAAGAGAACTGGTCGTCTTTGTATAACCATTGAAATTCTTGGCTTATTTGCTGTTGATCTTCGAAATTAAAAATACCAAATGATGCATCGGGGGTGGCATCTAAGTCTAAGTGCGTGCGGTATTCCATTTCGCGTCGAGCAGTGATGGATTTAAATACCGAGTGGCCCTTGATATATTCAAGCGTTAAGCTCGCTCCCGAGGTATCCAGTTCTTCTAAATCGTTGTAGTTAACGTCGACGACAAATGGGTCTTCCTCAGGTGCATAATAGCCTTCTTTTATCACCGAATAGATAGGCGTTTCTCGATGTGGAGTGCGTGAGCTTGAGGGGGATGCGTTCGAGCCGTCGACGACTAAATAGGCCGAAAAATTCTCACTTGGTTGATAAAGTAAACTGCCGCGCCATGCTAGGGTATCTTTGTCGTGGTCGTCACTATTGTTATAGCGATTCTCACTAAAACCATCTCGACTACTTTTGGCAATTGCAAAACGCCCAGAGAGCGTGTCTTCAATCAATGCGCCGTTGACGCTAGCTTTTATCGTTCGAGCATTATAATTTCCAAGCGCCACGCTGACATATCCTTCGTTGTCTTGCGAAGGTTTGGCACTACTGAAACGCACCGCGCCACCTATGGTATTGCGACCGTAAAGGGTGCCTTGTGGACCACGTAATACCTCGATTTGCTCAGGGTCGACAACATCTAAAAAGGCACCTTGAACGCGCCCAAGATATACGTCATCGAGATACACACCAACGCCGGGGTCGTTAAACGAGATAGAGTCAATTTGGCCAATTCCGCGAATATAAATGACGGCGTTGGAAGCATCACCTGAGTGCAGGTTAAGGTTCGGAACGTGAGATGCCAAGTCACCGAGGTCTTGTACGTTCATCTTCTCAAGCTCTGAGGCGGAGAGGGCGGTCACCGCAAGCGCGACATCTTGTAGATTTTCGGTTTGCCGCGTTGCGGTAACGCTGATCCGCTCAATTTTTTTGCTTTGCTCATTGCTAAGCGTGGACTCCGCTTCGGCATAGCTATGGCCTGATAATACTGCCGCTATCAGAAGTGATAGTGTATGCCGTGGTATACCTTTGGTTGAACTGACTCTGTGCGATTGAGTTGCTGCAATCATGCTGAGTAACCTTTTCGTCGTTATTATTATGTTCTCCAGTATAGGAATGAAGAAAATTCAATAGCTAGGACAAAAACAGTCAACTTGATGAGCAAATTAGCTCAGGACAGAGCAAAGCCGTACTCGACTAGTATTTAGTCAATAAATGGGTTGATTTTATTGCACCTAAAAAAGATACACCCCGAGTTGCATGAAAAATACAGTAACATTAACAATTACTTTGCTATTCTCGTTGCTACTAATGCTATCAACGCCGACTTTGGGATCTGAGAGTGAAAATAAGCTGCAGATCCATGTCCATTATCAGCAAGCCTCGGATTCATGGTTGATACAGTACAAATTGCCTAAAGCAGTTGAGCGGGTAATTGGGGTAAAGAGATTATCATAGAGCTAATGCGTACTCATTGCCGCAGGATTAGCCTCAGCTATTACGATGACTATATCAAGACCTACCCGATAGAGAACTGCGAAGTATTTGACCATGACATGGAGATACAGTTTGTAGATGGAGTGGATCTGCTTAAAAATGGGGTATTGGCTTATCAAGCTTTCAAAGCAAAATGTCAGCGCGGTGGCGTTGTTAATTTTGCAGATAGAACCAAGCAACCCGTTGCCCAAATCCGCTGTTTGGATCAAGTCGGTGCACTTACGCCTTACATAAAATTGACGACCGAATAGTCAAACCCAAGGATGTATGGAGGCGATATTTTTATTAAAAAAGTTGGACGAGCAGTCATGGTGAGGTGTGATACAAACTTGAGCTTGTATCACATTTCAACATTATTCATTCAGTACCTCGGGTTAAACTTCATTTAAATTAAATTCTGATTAATCGCCTTTATGACCGCTTGGGTTCTGTCTTTAACTTCAAGTTTTGCGAGTATTTGAGAGACATGGTTGCGAATGGTGCCTTCGGAATTGTGTAAGGTGTTGGCGATGATTTTGTTTGACATGCCGAGAGATAAACAGCGCAACACTGCTTGTTCTTTTTCAGTCAATTTTTCTTGTGGTGCTAATTGCTGATCTAGAAGGTAAGTCGTCAAAGCGCTTTGTAGCACTTTTTTCCCTGCAATCACTTGTTGGATGGCGTCGATTAATGCCTCTAGTTCAATATTTTTAAGTACATAGCCCCGTGCACCAAGATTAATGGCCTTTACCAATACATCGCAATCTTCAAAGGTAGTGATAATCAAAACTGGAGTGGGTATTGCGTTAGTGCGCAATGCATTAAGTACACCTAGTCCATCTAAATTAGGCATGCGCATATCCAGTAAGATGATGTCAAATTGTTGTGAAGCGAGTAACTCAAGTGCCTGTATACCGTCTTCGGCTTGCCCTTTTACACAAATGTTTTCGTCAAGGTTAAGCAAATTGGCTAGGCCTAATCTCACCAAGGTTTGGTCTTCCACGAGTAGGCAATTGATCATGTAATATTCTCGGATAAAAGGTTAAGTTCGGGTACTGGTATGGTTATCGAGCTGATGAGTTTTTGATTTTCAATTTTTTGTGTGAATGAGCCATTAAGTAGTGCTAGTCGCTCGTGCAGCCCAGATAAGCCATTGCCTTGTTTTGGCAAACTAGACTCGCTTTGGTTGTGAAAGGCGCTGGCTTTTAGATTATGGGTTGTGGAGTCAATTACGACTTCAAAATTGATATGATTTGCTGTGGTATGTTTAAGCGTATTACTTACCATTTCTTGACAAAAACGGATCACGCAGAGCGAATGATCTTGCGAGATTTGTTCTGATCCACGGTCTAGCTTTAAGGTGTAGCGCAAATTGGGTGTAGCCGTGAAAATTGCTTCTAGTGCTTGTTTCAAGAGTGTTTTATTGTGGCGCTGAGTGGATACGATACTTCTTACTTCCTCAAGCAAAGTTTGGCTTAGTTGATGGCAACTCGCTAGGGTTGGCTCCATATCTTCGCTTGCCGTTCTTTTTGCGAAATCAAGATTAATACTCAATGCTGTGAGTTTATGGCCTAGTGAATCATGCAATTCTCGGGAAATATTGAGTCTTTCTTGCGCTGCTGACATGGCTCCCATCATGTGTTGCGCGGCTTTAAGCTCTTTGTAATTTTGCCGAGATTGGTAGTGCATATTGAGGCTCTCAACTATGCGTCTGCTGACAAACCAGTTCATTGCACAAAAAAATAGCCAAACAGCAAAGGTGATCCAAGGTACGTTACCCTCCCACCTTGTATGGTGTGTAAATCCGTATACCAGCATAGCAAGTAACACGGCAGACAGAACTTTAGGGAATGAAAAGTGCGGACTAAAAATTGCAGAAAACATGACCAAATGAATAAAAACTAATGAAGTTGTTGATACCTGCATAAGTAGCGCTATCAATACTAGGTAGGTACAGGCTGCCGCATGGACTCGCTTATTTGGGTTGTGAATGATAAAAAACAGCAATGTCAAAATGGCACCGCTAATGATTAGCTGGCCGACCAATGCGAGCTGAGAGTTACGGTAATACATACATGCAAGTGTGACACCTAACCAAGAAGCAAGTGTTGAAAAACGCCAGTCTGTTGTATGGCGGATAGGAGAGTCCATCATTTCTGCGCAAAGTTTTTATTTTTGATTATTACAGAATCGCTATGGTGAGAACAGTGATAATTGTCATAGTCAAAATATGAGATTTATCACTGGTGACGTGACATCACTTTACTAAGATAGTGATGGATATCGGTAATTCATATGAGGCTTATTTATGACGGATATGGCAACGATTTCTTCAATGGCTACTGTTCAATGTGGCGTCGCTCGTGCTGATGGAAGATTATGGGCGACGGCAGATACACTGCATTTTACTCCTTTCAATACCTTGCTGGGGCTAGGCCCATATCAAATTGATATCGTTGATGTGATTAAGGTTGAACAGTGCCTTGGCAAAGGCGCAGGACTGCTTCCTCTTACAACTCAAGCGATCCAAATTACATTAAAGAGTAATCAAACGTTCAAATTTATTTTATCAGAACCTGAATCATGGGTAAGGTGGTTCAATTCTATTGACTTTTGATTAAATGAAAAGGATTTAAACCCCATAATTTATAGATGGCTTTCTTTAAGTTGTTGTAAATTTTTAATTTTAATTTTTATTTTCCTGGTTGGTTTCATTTGGTAACTAGTTTGAAGAAAGGGATTGTTCAGTTTGATAATTAACCTATAATTAATTTGGCAGGTAGAAATAAAGCTGATAACCTATTGCCCGTCTCAAAATAATCTCACTTAAACACAAGGATTATAGTGTTATGAATGCTCAAAGATTGGAGCGCATATTAAGTGCGTTTTTACCTTCTTTTATTGCCAAGCAACTAGCTAAATCACCAAAACTTTTGCTGTTTGTTGTGCTATTTATCACCTTGCTCGTCATTTTTATTATTAAAGTCGCCTCTTTTGCTATTTACTCTTTGGTCGTGGGAGCTGTGTTATTCGGCTGTTGGATGGCGTGGAGTGGCACTAAAAGCATCATGTCGAAGCGCAAGAAACGAGTGTCTTAAAGTTAAATCAAGATACTCTGGGCTTGATAATTATTACGTAATTAATCTGAAATATATTTTTTCGGTTTGTCTGCCGTATTAGATATTACATAAATTGAAAATCTCAATCTATTTAAGGAAAAATAACCATGAGTCTATTAAATAAATTCAAAACTCAAGCGCAATCTATTGGCAGTAGTATTGGTGAATCTACCAGTAAACTAAGCGGTGATATTGTGTCTTCAACGAAAGACAATGCAAAGCTTGCAGGTTTGAAATCAGATATCGCGTCAATCGATGGTCAACTTAATATTGCATACCAAGATATTGGCCGCAAATATATTGAAAACCTAATCAAAAACGATGGTGCAAATCTTGAAGCTGTATTGCAAGACACTATCGAGCGTATCGATCCGTTAATTAAGCGTAAAGACGATCTGGAAGCGGAAGTTATCGCTATCGAGAAGCAACTAAAAGATCAGATAGTTATCCAGGAAAAAGCGGTTTTCCAAAAAGAATTTGATGGTGAAAAAGAGAAACTAGAAAAAGCGCTAAAGCTTGATGTTATCTCACAAGACGAGTTTGATACTAAGCTGGCTAAAGCACGTTTGAAACTGGACAATTTCGATGAAATTCGTAAAACCAAAAAGCAGCACGAAATGGGTCTAATCAATAAAGAAGAATTAAAAGAAAAGCTAACTGCGTTAGGTGCGTAATCTAACGCTTAATTACTCCCTGATTAGCCAGCGCTAATAATTTAACAATTATATGAGCTGGCTACACTCTGCGTTATTGAAAAATCATATTCAAATCATTGCGTTTACGTTATTCGCTTTAACCTTAAATTGGCAGCGATTGTTTAGTAAAGTGGAATACCCCACATGTAGATGCACATCAATTTAATTGGCTAAATTACTCAATTCGAAGACTCTTTATTGCAAGGCTTGCTTCGCCACCTTCTGTGTCTGTCAAGTCTGGTACAAAGTAAAGTGCGGAAACATGCTTGAGTATGACCCCTTTGTCTTTTGACCAAGCAGGTGTCCAGTTGGGTCTGGCAAAATCATTCAGAGATACGTTGATTGTTTGCCAAGTATCTGATGCTGGTAATTTAGTTTGGTAGTGAGCATAGCTTTTATCACCTGAGCCGCCATACTCCTGTTGCGATAACTTAACTATCAAAGCGTTATCACTTTTATACGTCAGTGCAATGTTGAATTGAGAGGGGAGCTGTTTAGTGGGCAAGTCGTAAATAAGCTCTACCCAAGAGTTGTTTTGTTTATCGACTCGCGGCACGCGTTTAAACTGAATAGCAACTTGCTCTTCATTAACAAGCGGGCCGTTCAGAATTGCTTGGCTGCCATGCGGATCGGTCGCAAAACGCCACTGTTTTGGCTTTAAGTTTGGCTGAGTATAGCTACAGCCAGAAACCGCTACAAAAAGTAAAAGTGATAAAAAACGCACAGAAAAATCCTTAGAACAACGTCCCTAAAATATAATTTTTTAGTTTATTTACATGGAGGTAATATGACAACGGGGCGCATGTGCATTTTTGGCCAATGTTAGAAAATTTCAAGTCATCATACTTCTATGTGGCTTGCTAAAGTTATGGCGCCGATCATGAGAGATTGATTTATTGGTGTGGTTGATCTCATACTGTTTCTAATGCAGGTGAGCTAGGGCCTAGCAAACAAATAAGGAGTCGTATGGAAACGGAGTTTATCTCTTTTATATTTTATCTTTTTGTATTTATTGGCGCTGTTTTTGCCCTACAAGATAGACAAAGGCTTAAGCAACTCGTTAAAAAAGTACATCAGTTACAAAATACGATAGAGCAGCAAAGTCGCCGGATCTCGACACTTGAAGGTCGTGAATTCTCAGATCAAGCATGCTCAGAGAAAACACATTCAGAGAATAAGCTTTCTGAGTGTGGACAAAAGAATGGCGAAACAGCTGATAGTACATCATTAACAGCACGGACTGCATTGGGCGAATCCACGGCAACAGCCAATCATACACAACCTCAGCAGCCTGAAAGTACGGTCACTATCGCAAGAGCTAAGCCTAGTAAGAGTAAACCTGCCTTTGAATTTGACTTTACTTTAGATTCCTTATTAAAAGGGAATGGACTTTTTTGGATAGGTGCCGTAGTACTAGCTCTTGGCGGCGTTTTTCTAGCTAAGTACTCTATTGAAGCCGGACTTCTTCCCCCAAGTGTGCGAGTGATGCTGGGGGGCCTTTTTGGAATCAGCTTGGTTACTGCCGCTGAAGTCGTAAATCGCTACAAAGAAAAGCTAAAAATTAATACTCCATACATTTCTGCAGCGCTTGCCAGTGGTGGCGTGATCACATGCTTTGCCATGACATTGGTTGCTTTTGATTTCTATCATTTTATACCGGCTAATATGGCCTTTGTTTTACTCGCCATTATTTCATTGGCTGCGACCTCTTTGGCACTGAGATTTGGCCCAGTGCTCGCAGGTATTGGCATTGTTGGTGCGTATGTCGTGCCTGCCTTGGTATCGACGGGTTCTAATAATATCGGTGCGTTACTGCTGTATATCAGCTTTGTTTCACTCTCTGCGATATGGGTTGCGGATTATGTGAAGCGCAAATGGTTGTGGTGGCAAAGTTTTGTTGGTCATTTCTTATGGTTTTGCACCGCGGTTGCGGTTGGTGGAAGCGGCGACTTTTGGGTGCTGCTGATTTTTGCGCTTATCTCTATGTACTTATATGTGTTGGTAGACGTACTGGGTTGGCGACTGACGAATTCAATGATAAGTCCTTTGCCTATCAAAGATCTATTAATGCCAAGAAAAGAGCAATTGGGGATTATACTCCCACTGTTATTTATCGCATGTGCGCTAATAATAAAAACCCAAATCGATACGCTTATTTGGGCTAATGTCTTATTTGCTAGCGTTGTTTTGTGTGCGGCTTATAGACATAGTGCATTGGATAGTTGGCCATTTTATTTGCTATTGTTTGTACTTCTCTCATTCTACTTGATGCCCAAAGTGGGCACTTACGACGACGTACTTTTTCCTTTCATCGGTAAGTATTTGTTTATTCAAGTGGCAGTGGTCATCACGATGTTATTTAGCATGATGATGATTAAGCGATATCCATCAAGACTCGCTTATTTGATGCTGTTGAACGTGGCTCCACTTGCGCTTTACGGTGTAAGCTACGCTATTTCTCCTAAAGTCACAGAAGCAATTTTGTATCCTGTATGGGCGATTGAAATGTTGGTCATCGGGCTTTTCGCCTCGTATTGTGCGATGAAAACGGATACAAATATTCAACAGGTCACTTACCTTATTTTGGCGAACGCTATGCTGAGTTTGTGTTTTACGATGTTACTCTCGGCAAGCTCGTTGACTTTAGCGATTGCGGCACAAGTAGCGTCTATGAGTTATTTGAGCTGGAAGTACAAAGTGCGTTTACCTGATTGGTTGTATAAAGCTGCACTTATTGCTGTTGTTACCCGTCTTACTTTTGCGCCTTGGCTTGCAGATTACAAGCACGAAACGATTTTAACTATACATTGGACACTTGTTGTCTATCCGCTGGTGCTGGGCATTATTTGGTTTGCTACCAAATACAACCCTTCAAAGAGCCTGAACACTTGGTTTATGGGTGTCGCAATGCATATTGTGGCGCTTCTGGTCACCACCGAAACAAGTTATCTCTTGATTGGTGACTACCCTGATTTTACTAACCTCAGTTTCCAAGAATCCGTGTTGCTAGCTTTGAATTGGCTAGTGCTTGGCGCTGTATATCTGTGGCGAGGGCAGCTCAGCGACAAGGGCAACAGACTTTATCCGCTTGCCGCGAGCTTGCTATTACTTGGAAGCGCGTCGCTCCACTTTGATATTTCGTTTGCCAATAATCCGTTTTTGGATAGGCAATATATTGGAGGCGGTATGATTAATTGGCTACTTTTGCAGTGGTTGATACCAGCATGCGTATTTGCTGTCATGCTCCAGTTTAAGTTAATGCCACCGCAATTTAAGCGTTTGGTATACGGCCTGATAGCCTTGCTAGGGATCTTATTTATCAACGGTGAAATTCGGGCCTTATTTCATGAGGGTTTCCTTGTGCTGTCGATGCCGATGGAACAACCCGAGTTATATACCTATTCAATTGTTTGGCTATTGATTTCAACCGTATTGATTTTTGTTGCCAAGCGGATAGAGCATAAAGTGCTGATTAACGCCGGTTTTGCAGGGCTAGCCATTGTTATTTTAAAAGCCTTTGTGGTCGATATGGCAAATCTTGAAGGCTTGCTGCGCGCGTTGTCTTTTATCGGTTTAGGCTTATGCCTAGTGGGAATTGGTTGGCTGTTTCAAAAAATGCAGGATCAGCCCAGAGAGGTAAAACCAACAGTGGACTGACCCCACATTTTTACAAGCAGTAACCACCGTCAACAGTGATGTGCGCACCGCGCATTGCTGTTGACCCTTCGCCAGTTAAAAAGTCTAAGCTTGCTAGCATTTCTGTTGCTTGTAACATGCGCCCTAATGGAATCGACGACAACCCTGCATTTAGCTCGGCTATTTGTTGCTCGCTCATTCCTGCTTTATTTTGGATTTCAGTATGAGTCACCCCAGGACGCAGGTGGTTAATACGTACTCCACGATCACTCCATTCTAAATTGAGCGTCGCTGCAAGCGCCTCAAATGCGGCTTTGCTAGCGGCATAACTTGCCGCTCCTGCAAAAGCACGCTGTACCGCAATACTTGATACATAAACAACACTACATGGATTATTTATTACAGGTAACAAGCGTTGTAATAGCATTGCAGGGCCTGTGAAGTTAATAAGCATGGTCGTATTTAAATCGCTTAGCTCATTGTCAGCAAAAGGTTTTGGATAGAATACACCTGCATTTAAAATCACCGCGTCAAGCTTAATATCTTGTGCTTTTAGCTCCTCTGGTAAGCTTTCAAAGTGGGCTGGAACGCTGCTGTCACAGAGCAGCCCTAGCACTTGTGAGGGATGGCTTGCGCATGCTAGCAGTTGGTTTTCGACCGTTGCAATTTTGTCTTCGTTTCTTCCCGTAAAAATGACTTTCCAGCCTTGTGTGAGGTAATGCTTGGCAGCCGCAAGTCCAATTCCAGCGGTTGCGCCAGTGATCAATATAGTTGGTAATGACATGGTAAATCCTTATGCGTTATACGATGGTATAAATGACATTGTAGTGATTGCAATTCGTGCTGATAAGATGATAAAAAACGAATTTATAAGTTCTCTTAGAGAAACAATAAAATGGAATTACACAAGCAATTAGAAAATTTGTATTTATTTAGGCTAGTGGCCTCTATAGGTAGTTTTCAGGGCGCTGCCGATAAAGTGCAGTTACCACGCTCGTCGGTCAGTAAGCGCATATCGCAGCTAGAGCAGCAGCTCAATGTGCGTTTATTAGAGCGCAGTACGCGTAAATTGGCACTGACGCAAAGCGGCAGCCAATTACTCAAAAGTACCGAAAAGTTGCAGGAAGTATTAAGCCAGACTGAGCAGTTAAGTGAGCAGCAACGTTTAACACCAAGCGGTAAGGTAAAGATCAGCTGTTCTACATTAATGGCTGAGCGCTATTTGCTGGCTAAACTACATGATATTTCTAAACAGTTTCCTGATATACGCTTCGAGCTGAACCTGACGGACGATATTGTTGATTTAATCGATAATCAGATAGATATTGCTATCCGAATAGGGCATTTACCTGATTCTTCATTACTTGCTAAGAAAATCGGTGAAAAATCTTTTGCTTGGTTTGCCAGTCCGGAGTATTTGGCTGTAGCCGGCACGCCTGACTCTCCCGATGCTTTATTGAGTCATCGTTGCCTGGTATTTAAAAATAAAAGCACCACCATGGACAAATGGCCATTTGTCCATCAAAACGGTCAGGTGTTCAACATCAAGCCTCATGCCGTAGCGTATTGTGATGATGCGCGTGCAATGGTGCAACTTGCGGTGCTGGGGCAGGGGGTTGTGATGGGAGACCCTTACTACGTTCAACAGGAATTAAACCAAGGTCAGTTGGTGCCTATTTTAACTCAATACGCACATCCTGACCGCCAACCAATTCATTTAGTGTGTTTAGGTAAACAAGGCCGCAGTAAAGCCGTACAGTGTGTGTGGGAAGCATTAAGCCATAGTTTGAATAGGATGTAATTGGGGCGTCAGGTTCAATCATTTCAACAGAACTGGTATTCTACGCGGCATACTGAGTAAGTGAGAGTAAAGAGATGATCAACGATAAAGATATCATTGAAACTTTGGACGAGCTGGAAGCTTTTTTGTTGCTAATTGATAACGGTGGCTTAGGGTTGCAAAACGTGGCCGGTGTGGCGTTGGCAACGAACAACAGCGATGGCAGACCATTTATTGCGATTTTGGATGATAAACACCAATTGTTGTTGGGTCGTTGGGTATCTCAAGACGTGTATGAAAACGGCAAAGACATGGTTCGTTACGGGCCAAAGAAAGCGCATTAATATCTTTTGAGTAGCCACATCGCTGGATTTAAGATTGGAGTGCAGGATAAACCTGCTTCCAATCCGTTTTGTCGGCGGTTATGCAAAACCGTATCAGTGTTTAAACGTCGTTTTCAATATACACGGAGTCGCTCGCCATAAGCTCTATGGCGACGATTTCAGAACGATTCATGGTGAGTTTATATCTTTCTAACTGTATTCCCTGAGAAGATTTAAACCGCATTACCAAGTTAATTTGATAGCGACGTTCAACTGACTTTTTAGAGACCTTTTTCCCTTCAAGGCTATAAAGCTTTCCTGCGCCTTTTTTTAGATAGCGTACAAACGAACTCATGTTAAAGGTGATACGTTGTTGTACTTCTTCGTAACCGGGTAAAAACTCGTCAATATGTACTTGGTTTTTACAGCAAAAATGCAGTAGATGCGCAGCTTGTTTATTTTGCTGACGACGTTTTTTTAGCAGCTTATCAACGTCTTCTGGTAGGTCTTTTTTGCGAATATGTTCCAGCCATATCGTTTGTGTACAAACGATGGCGTCCGTCACTGAGTTTTTAAACTTGTTGCGCCACTTTGGTCGGCCGCGTTGAATATGACGCCATGCCCACTGGGTTAAGTCTTCTTTGAATGTTTCTCTAAGGCCATAAATTACCCCAAGCAAAGCGATAAGGGCGACGGTGACTTCTTGAAAGTTAGAGCGGGCGTTTAGCACAATAAACATCACGAAGGCCATGATAATACCAGTAACCACACCGCGAACTAAACGCTTTAGGTTGGTACTTAAGTCGATGGTTTGTTTGTTAAAAACAACGCCATATTCGATGAGTCTTTCAAGCAATTTCATTTTATTGGTAATGCGGTTTGGGTCGTCCAACGTGACTTGCGAGTTGTAGCTCTGCTCCTCGCGGTATTGGCTTTCTCGTTGACAGAAACTAATAATACAGCTTCGCTCATGACTAAAATCGCTTGACTTCGGCCCGCTGGAGAGGAGTTTCAAAAACGCTTGCTCAGTATGCCAGCTGAGGTAGTTATCTGCGTTTTGATAGTAAGGCTTAAGCTTATTATCTGGCGGCGTGTAACGCCTGAGCTTCTTCAATAGGCGTTCGGTTTCTTCCACCAATAATTGTGCCGCTGGATAAAACTCATCGGCCTCTTTTAGCTTCAATGTCTGCTTTACATCGGCATCTAGTGCAATGCGGATCTGGTAGCAAAATAGGTTTAGATTAACACGGTAATCCGTTTTTTGACCTTTGCTTTGGCTGATAAAGCGGCTACGTACCAAGGGGAGGTGGAGCTGTTCCGAGTAATATGCACTGTGGCTTTTTATATTGGCATTAAAGTAGTCTACTTCGTTCAACGTGTTGGTATTAATCCCCATATCGGTTGGGATTGAAAAATACAGGTCGAGTTGGTTTGTCTCTTTGGGAAGGAGTTGATAGTTGATTTTAAAAGATAAGCTTTCGTCTTGACTTAGTTTGGCTCTGCTCACTCGGGTATGGTGCCTCCTTGAATTAACACTTTGTAATTATAACATAGATAAGTGTATAAAAGCTGAAATGGGTTTATAGGTTATTGATCTCAATGTTTAATAGGTTCTGCTAATCAATTCTCATCTTTAGAAAATCACTAAAAATAAAACCTTTAATGATTGATGTTTTTATTTTGTTAATTATATTGATGTTTGGTGTTATCAATACTAGTGTTGGTGGGGAAATTTCATACGTTAAAAGGAGGATTAGATGAAAATTTCACACTTATCAGTTGTATTAGTAGCAGTATCAACAACCTGCTCTAGCCATGCACTAGAACATAAATTGACCCCATCAGGAGTAGTGAGTCACTTTGGTGCAGTCAAGGCTATGAAAGACCGAAACTTAATAGAAAAGTCAAGCAAGGGAGTTTCACACATATCATTTAATAGTGCTGAATCAGCTCTAGATATTACTCCTGTTTGCCCAACTTTATCTACGGGAAATCTGTATACGATTAATAACTCGCAATCAGGTGATGCGAATTGTTATCACTTTGAAATTACTGAACGTAGCAAAACAACCGCTTTGTTGGTTGATCAAAATGCACTGACCGATGTCAATTTATCCATTTTGCGTCACAATAGTGATGATACTTACACCACAATTGGCAGCTCTGCTAATGCAGGGAATCAAGATGAAGTAGTTGTTGCGCTTACCGAGCCCGGACATTATTACTGGTATATGGAGGTGATTGAGTCCGATGGGTCGCCTTTCAGTTTTGGTGCAGCAGTAGCGACTAATCTAGACGAGTATGAGTTCAATGATACGGTTGCATCGGCAACTGTTTTGCCAGATCAGCAAACAAGCTTGGTCGCTAATATGGATGCTGTCAATGACATTGATTATTTTCAGTATTCTGCAGTACGGGGGCAAGATCTTTTTCTGTCACTACAAAGTACCGCAAGTAATGAATATATTTTTGAGGTATACAACAACGGGTGGGTTTTGTTAGATAATAACCAGTACATTTCTTTAACTGGACTACAGGTAAATCAAGTCGTTAATTTTAGAGTTAGGGCTAACCCAAATGTCGCAACAAATCCAAGCAATACCTATAATTTGCAGGCTGGATCAGTGGCTTCTATCCGAAAGCGTACCGTTTCAGGAGAAGATAACGTGATTCGTATTCCCGGCTCCGCATACGACAATCCATATCTTACTGTACAGGCCTATAATAAAATTACTTGGTCAGCAGAGTTAGAAGATTCGACAGGAGCGCCTGTAGCCGGGGCAACAGTTCGGCTTAGGTTAGTTAAAAATTGGCGCCAAGGAAGGGGAGCTGCTGTTAATTATGACATTACAACGGGCCCTGATGGTAAAGCTTCTCGCGTGATTGATCTTGGGAATTGTGATCCTAATGAGTACCCGGTTCGCCATACTGATTATGATCGCGGCTATAGAAACCTTTGGGAATCTGATTTTGAGCGTGGTGAATGGCAAGTAGTCTCGCCACTCGGGGTAAATTCAAGTAATGAAGAAACTACGAATGCACTTTGGGGCGCGATTGGTCATATTTGTTATCAAAGGCTGATTTCTAGTACGCCATCTTAGTACACATATAGGAAGCCTTAATGGACTTAGGGCTTCCTTTTTAATGCGGCATTGGTCACGGAGAGCTATCTATCAATGTTTCTTTTACATGAGCCTCGATAAACTCACCAAGTTACTTTTTCACCTTCATTTAAAATATACAATGGCGTTTGGGCTTTTAGCACTTGTTGCATATGCAGTAAGCGGAACAGCGCTGAATGTGAGGTTTTATCTCCCATTTTCCAACTAGCATTACCGTAGCCCCAAGGCACCATGACCTTACAGCCGAGCTCTTTTGCGGCAGTTAGTGCATCTTCTGGTGTGGTGTGTACTTTACGATACCAATCAGGATGTTCTTCGCTATAGTAAGAGGCAATTGGAAGTAGGCAAACATCAATATCACCGTATTTTTCTTGAATGTCTTTAAAGTGCGGTGAATATCCCGTATCTCCTGCAAAAAACAGGGTATTACCTTGGTGTTCTAATATCCAGCCACCCCATAGTGCAGCGCCATGATCTTCGTATAAAAACGGCACCCAAATACGGCTGCTAAAGTGATTTGCAGGCACAAAGTGTGCGGTTACTTCTCCAAGTTGTTTACTTGAATACCACTCCATTTCAGAAACTTTGTATCCATCTTCAGGAAAGTGCTCTGCAAATCCAAGTGGGGTGAGGTAATTTGGTCCAGTACCAATCGCTTCTATATCACTCTTGTTAAAATGATCGTAATGAATGTGGGAGTACATTACGGCATTAGTTTGCTGCAACTCGGTTTGACTGAGCTGTACAGGTTGCTTGCGATTAAACCCTTCTGAGAGGCGAAATGCCCAGTTTACAGGCCAGTCAAATTGCGCCGTGACAGGGTCAAACAAAAATTGTTGCCCATCTTTGGTGTTGACTTTAAAACTCGCATGTCCAAGCCATTGGATAGCAAAGCCGGTATTGAGCGAGAGAGTGGGGTTGTTGCCAACGTAAGTGCAATCTTGCATTTCGGACTGACACTGAATTTGTTGGGTGACTGGATAGCAGTTTTCTTCGCAAGTCACGGGATAATCTTTAAACTTATTGTAGATGTTGGAATATCTATCTTCATACCCTTCTACAGAGCTATGTTTTACCACGGAAGACTCAGATTTTATTCGCTCTACAACATTACTATTACTGCAGCCTGTTAATGTGATTATGACTGCCAAAGCAAGCCTTTTCATGCCCATTCCTTTTTATAATTATTAGCTATTTTTTGAGTTTACCAATAAAAGGGGGTGGGGTGTAGCGGTGAGATATGCCTTAAGGGAAGTTGGATTAACGCATAACCCAACTTCCCTTATGGGCTAAGGACTAGGCATTACGTTCCTGGGCTTCAAACTTATATCCCGCTCCGTAAATGGAGTGGATAAAGTCGTATTTAGGCGCGATGCTTTGCAGCTTTTTACGAATATTTTTGATATGGCTATCTATGGTTCTGTCGCTAACAATGTGGCTATCATCATAGATGTGATCCATCAATAAGTCGCGGCTATAAATTCGGCATGGGTGACCGTACATCGCTTTTAATAGCATAAACTCGACATAAGTGAGCGTCGCTCTCGCGTCGAGGAAAGAGACAAACAAGCTCTCTTCGTCCAGTTTAAGTTTGCTCTCTGTTTCTGACACTGTGCCACGCTCGTTTAGCGTCACGCGTCTTAAAATCGCCTTCACCCTTGCGACGACTTCTTTTGGACTATAGGGTTTACACACATAATCATCAGCACCCACTTCAAGACCAAGGAGACGGTCGATTTCTTCTACTTTGGCGGTGAGCATGACAATTGGCACGTTTGAATAAGCTCTGATCCGCTTGCAAATTTCGATACCGTCAAGATTAGGCAGCATGAGGTCGAGTAAGATAAGGGCGGGTTGCTGTTGTTTAAAAGCCTCTTCAGCCAAAGCGCCATCATGAACACAATGGCTGGTATATTCGGCTTGAGCCAAATACTTACTTAAAATATCGGCAAGTTTTGGTTCATCTTCGACGATTAAAATATGTTTGTTTGGCACGGGGGAAACTCATTACCTTTTCAGTTCAATAATAATAGCGAGACCACCCAGTTCGCTCAAGTTTGCAGTGATTTTTCCGTTGTGGGCAGCAACTATACTTTGGCATATGGCTAAACCAAGGCCTGAACCACCCGTTTTTCTACTCCGCGCTTCCTCTACTCGATAGAGCCTATCAAATAGCCTGTTTAGCTGTTCTTGTGGTACTGAAGGTGCGCTGTCCTGCCAGTAAATTATCGTTTTATCTTGTCGTTGTATGACTTTTACATCGAGATTTCCCGGTTGTTCAGCTGAGGAGTCTGTGTAACGCAAGGTGTTTTGCAACAAGTTGTCGAATAACTGCCCAAGGCGCTGTTCGTCACATTCTAAGGTAATATGCTCGTCGCATTGCAAGGAATAAGCAAGATGGTGCTTTTCAATTTGGTGACTACTTTTCGCAAACGTGCGTGAGAGCAGATCGTAAAGGTTTTCTTTATCCATGTTGTAAGTAAGTGCACCGCGGTCTGACAGCGATAGTTGATGTAAATCGTCCACCAGCCGAGTCAATCGTTGGATCTCTTCATTAAGGGACATAAGTTGTTCAGGATCGCTTGCGATAATGCCATCAATCATTCCCTCAAGTTCCGCGCGGATCACGGCAATCGGCGTGCGTAGCTCGTGCGAAATATCCGCTATCCATTGCTGCCTAGCTATTTGGTTCTGCGCTAATGTGTCTGCCAAACGGTTCATATCTCTGGCAAGCAAACCGAGTTCGTCTTTACTCGCGATATCGACGCGAGCATCGTAATTTCCTTGTGTCAGTGTTTTTGCATTGCGGCGCAACAAGACGATTGGGTTGACCATATATTTACTAAAAGGCACGGCAATCACTAAAGTAACCAACAGGGCGACAAGCGCAATGATGATGAACTGTTTACGTTGTTGCTCTGCAAACAATTGGTCGAAGTCATTGCGTATCAAGCCACTTTGCTCGACACCTAAGTAGGCGATAATCTGTTCGCGTTTAGGCTGCGCCAAATGGTCGCTTTGATAGACTGGGAACCACAGCGAAGTCTGCTTACTTTTCGGTGTGCCCATAATAATATTGCCTTGTGCGTCTTTGATCAGCAGGCGTTTTTTATTGTCAAAACGCGGTGGGGGACCATCACGTCTTCGTGGCCCTCCTTCGCCTCTTTCACGATGTCTTGGTGGTGGACGAGAATGTAGCCTGTCTCGCGGGCGTTCGTCCTCAGAAAGACCATAAAAGCTACGTACTATGCTGTCCCAATCCTCTGAGCCTCGATACACCCAGTCCAAAGAACCATGGTGTGCGTAAGTCTCGGCAACTTGCGTTACCACATTTTTGAGTTGTGCCCGAGAGGTATTTTCAAGATAGGCCGTAAAGCTCTTTTCAAACGCTAATTTATTGGCGATATAGATAGCCAGCACCAATGTGGTGTTGGCTATCAAAATTATCAGCAATAGTTTGACGCGAATGGTCATTTTCATGGTTGTTGTGATTCCACCGGTTAACGTTGTGCATGCAAGCGTAAATGATCAGGGTCTGGTGTGCGACGGTTTGGCACCCATCTTCTTACGCACTGTTGGTCTTTTGCACACTTGTCTGTCAAGGCATGTAAAAACGCAACGAGATCCTGCTTTTGTTGTGGCGCTAAATTGGCGGCAACAAAGGGTGATTGGCGCAGTAACGTTAACGCCGCTTCACTATTTTCTCTCGCTTGTAGGTTTAGTGTGTCACACTGAGCGGTTAAGGAAAACTGCTTTAATCCACAAGCACCACCACGTTGAAAAAATTGCTCGACGGTTTGCTCAGGGTTTGAGTAATGATTGACCACTTGTTCTAACGACTCGTAGGCTCCTGCGTGACCGTATGGCGCAGTCAGGGCAACATTTATTAAGCTCGGGACTCTAAACGCAAATTGATTGCGAGGCGAGGGGTCAATTGCTGCGCGTCCGATATCGGTCTGATTATCTTGTGTACCAATACCATATTGTGGAAAGGCGAGGTTAAAGAAACCATCGTTAGTGAAACGTTCACCACTGTGGCACCCAACACATCCTGCACCGCCTTCAGCTACTGGAGTAAAAAAGAGTTTAGCACCACGTTTTTGTTGATCGTTAAGTGCGCCACGGTCACCACGGGCATAGCGATGCCAATCGGTATCCACCATCACAAATGACGCTTGATACTGGCCGAGCGCAAAGGCGATACTATCAAAGGTAATTAAGGTTTGCGCGTCAGCTTGCGAGTTGAATGCTTCTCTAAAGGCTTGAAGCCAATCATTAGTGGCCAAGCCTCCTGCCTCTTCACCGTAATCGCCAATACGCTGGGCTAAGTGTGAGCGAACTTGTTCATTGGTTTCGGCACTTTCGAAAGCCTCTCCACGCATTTCTTCACGAGAGGTGACAGGAAAGCGAGACAGGGTTGCAACTAGTGAATCTGCCGCGTTTACATCTGGTTGGTTAAACCCTGAATCAGGCGTACTGATAAAACTGCTTTCATTGCCTTGGTCGTCAGTGATAGTCACACGTTGAACACGGCCGTCCCAAAATAAAGCGTTGTTGGCAAATCCGGTATTAAAAATGGTGGGAGAGTTACGTGGAATATTGATGTCATCGTTGACTGCTTGGCGACCTGGGCCTACCACATCACTTTCTACTGCGTTTGTACCTATTGGCAACGAAAGGCCATCGGCACCACCGAGCCTTGGATCGTGACAGCTCGCACAGGCGACTGATTTTTCTCCCCCAAGGGCTTTGCTAAAAAATAACTGCATGCCGAGCTGAGCAATGGGATCTGAGATCCTCGGCAGTTGTTGCGCACCCGCAACTCTGCCAGTAATACCGCGAGCAGTAATAATTTCTGAGAGTTCATCATCCAGTGCCGAGTTCGGTTGTGGCTGGCCTGGAGGCGGAGGTGGTAGAGGTTTATGTTGTGCAGCTATTGGTAAACTTGCCACCGCGGTAACAAGTGCTATTGCACGTAGAAAGTTCGCGTTGTTCATCGTTATTCCAAACCTTATTGTGATTCGAGTTTTAAAATTGGCAGGCAAAAGTGCAGAGAATGTGAAAATGGAATTTTTTGTTTTGAAAGGGAGAGAAAGAATAAATAATTTGGAACCGTTACAGCATTTTTTAAAATCTCACATGGGTTTTGAGTTATCGCTAAAGCAGGCTAGTGAGCTATTAGGCTTAACCGATATTTAGCTCGTGTAAGTGGGATTTGTATGCGACGTATTGAGCTTGGGAAGGCTGATAGAAACATAGGCTCAACAGCGCTAATATCAAATGCGTATGCTGGCGCATTGTCATATTCGCCGAATAAGGCGGTAACCTGAGAAAAAGACGTAGGTACAAGCTTGTATGGCGCTAGCGATTGCGGTATATCAAGTTGATATTGATATGCTTTCACCAGTTGTAATGCGTGATCAAAGTGGCAAATATTCCAGCTTTGATTTTCATTGTTTAGCTGCAAAGCCCACACCCCATTTTTATCGGTAGCGACAGAGTATGGGTTTTCGCAAGGCGCAGGTAGTGACTGTGTGTTACTGCGTTGCCAAGTACCCTGGTGATTCAAACAGAGATTCTCTTTGCTATTAAGCGTCACGACTCGTGTGCTGAGTCTTGCTTTACAAGCATCTTCCACAGGTAACCAATAGGCGGGTTTGGTGGTGGAAAGTACCATAAATCCGGCAGGTCTTTCTGGGTCGTGCGAGGTCCATCCAATAAAATAGTGGTTGTCTACGCGCCACTGATCATAGCTTAACCGACCTCGTTGATATTTAGTAGCTAAAGGCAAAGCGCCTTGTCGGTCAGCAAACTGGCAATGGATGGTGTCACTCTTAAGTTTACAGGCTGACTGAACCCTATCGAAATTGAGAGGTATTGCAGCATCTGGATAGTTTGGTGGAATAAAACGCGTGTGCGGCAACGATGTTGGCTTTAACTCATTATTGTCTGATTGTTCAAAGCGGCACTCTGGCCGCTCAGTAGAGGGTGCTAAGGCTACTTTATCGCTAGACATAGCGAGCTCGCAGCTTAATAAATCAAAGCTTGCCGAAATGCTAAAGATAGCGAGATAAATTAGCCAAGCGATATTCGTCATTATTTTCCTAATTCAAAATGAAAGTCGGTAACCTGTAACGATTTAACTTGAGGCACGAAATAGCTAGTATCGTAGATATTGCTGTAGTCATGCCAAGCTTCACCTTCGCTATCAAGCTCGTTATCATTAGGAGCAAGCCAAGGTTCTAAAGGTTCAGTTAAGAAGCTGACATGTAGGTGATTCTTATGATTTGATTTAACATCTGTAACGCCTTTCAAATTATCGGCAAAGATAATTTTAGTTGCGCCTAATTGTACCAAAGCGTCAACTATAGTCTGTGTGGCTTGGCGATGGTAGTGTACGTCACCAACGCTAACCGGGCCTGATGATGTTCCTATCGGACGAATATCTACTGTACCACCAAACTTGTGCGTAAAATGAGGAGGATTTATTCCACCCCAGCGCATGGTTGCTCCCGTTATTGTGAGATAATTTGGCATCCCGACAGGTTTGTTTTGTACGTTTTTCCAAGCTTGTCCTAAATTTTGTAAAGCACTTAGCAAGTCTGGGTGTAAGTGGCGGCCAACTAAACCTGCTGTAGTAAGCCCCTCACTTGCGCGGTCTGGAATGTTGACTAAGCCTGTTACTGCGCATTTTACGATTAGCTGAGCCTGCAAGTTACCAGTTGAGGCTGTTAACTTATCAGAGCCTGGCTGTTGTTCATTACCGCAGCTATGGAAGTTATTTACGGTAACTTTCACTTGGCCATTAGCATCGGTCACTAGACTTGAAGCTTCGTAAGGAGCACGTAATCGGAACAGCCCTTGGTCTATTCTTTGAATTACCGTTGCTCTTGAACCACTCGGAAAACGGTTTGCCATGGTATTTTTATCTCGCCAACTTGATGTGGTGAGCGTGTTATAAGTTGAATTTATAGTAATGGTTTTACCAACGGCCGGTCTGCCATCAGAATAGGTTAATGTTAATGTCCAAAGCGCGCTGTTGCCATTTTTTGGGTATAAAGTGACTTCACTGGCATTTTCAAACCATTGCTGACCAAAATAAGCCTTTCCATTCGGTGTTGTAATGAGGCCGTCATAATCAAGGTTAGTGTTGATCGAAAGGGTTGGTTGAGGTGTCTTGGCGGATAAGTGGGCACAAAATCCCAAGGCAACACAGATTAGTGCATTTCTTCTGTTCATCGTTAATCTCCTTTTATTAATCGATATGAACGTGATTACTGCGTTAAATTTGCTTTGTTTTAAGAAAACACCTAGCGAGACAAAAGTAATGATAGTAAAGCTATCGCTTTTGATGAATAAACTAGCACTACACTCCTTGTGGTGAATCCAAGATAGACTAGTATAAATTTTGTTAAATACAAGTGAGCTTTTTGTGTTTTTGATTTGGGTGTACATCCAAGCTTATTGAAATAGTGATCGACTCAGCTATCTTTAATTGAGGTATGGAATTTAGGTTGTACTCTCATGTCCAAGAGTAGACGTCAATTTCTTGAAGCTTCACTAGCGGCATGTTTGAGTGCTTCATTTCCGGTTAGCCAAGTACTTGCACTAAATTTATTCTCAGAAGATGAACGAGAACAAGAAATGGCTAAGCGCAGTGCTGCCCTCCATATTTTAAGATTAGCTTCCCCTTACCCTGCGGATCAAAGTGACTTTATCCCGCACATGCATCAAGTGCTTAAGGAGAATGTTGAGTCTATGACTCGCGGTAAAATCTATGTTGATGTTCACTATAGCGGCGCGCTTGGAAGTGGCCGCGAGTTAATGGCAGCAGTGACTCGTGGACATGTGGAGGCCGCACTTATCTCTGTGGCAAATCTGTCTCGGGCGTTACCTGTACTCGATATCCTTAATATCCCATTTTGGGCGAGCTCAAATCGCGCGTTTCTCAATCTAATTTGTTCGCCACAGTGGCAGTCACTTGTTATTAAGCCTATTAGTGAACAAGGGAAACTTAATATCTTAATGCATCATCTCGTTGGAGGTCGCACCCTAACAAGCACAAAACAGTTCAACCGCTTGATTAATTTGCCTGAAAAACTTAAAGGAGTGGTGCTAAGAGTACCAGCTTCTAGGGTTTTGAGTTATTTTTACAGTATGACGTCGGCAAATGTTATTGATGTGCCTTGGGCACAAGTGGCCAAAATGGCAAGAACAAAACATATAGAGGTTATTGACCCTAGCGTTGTTGGCTTGTTTGCAGGTCCTGATCTGCTAAAAAACGAGGTAGGGCAGATAGCTTTACTTGAAAGTGTCCCCGATGCTTGGGTGACCGTCGCAAATCAGCATTGGTTAGATGGTTTGCCGCTGCGCTTAAAAGGGGAAATCGAGGAAGCGGGTAAGCAAACATTTTATACTCATATTGCGCAGATAGAGCAACTGCAAAAGCACTGTGAGCGCGAGCTCATGGCCTTGGGCGCAAAGCTACATCCTTTAAGTGTGGATGAAAAGCGCGAATGGCAATTAAGGTTTGGTCATCACAATGCACAGTGGAATAAGGTAAAGCGAGAGCTCCTTGGCAGTACTCGCGCATTTCAACAGCTGGTAAATGCAACAGAAAAAGAGTTTACTCAATAACCCGGGTTGAAAGTAACAACTGGCCTTCTCGCTATTGTTATCGTGCGTTATGTTTGATTCTTGTTTGATACTTTTTTTATTATGAAATGGCAAAATACCATAGTTAAAAACAATTACCGTAGTTCAACTAAGCCAACCGGAGCGTAGCTGTGAAAATATCCGTAGTAGAAAATCCTGAGCAACAATTTGTCGATTTTTTAAGTAGTAAAATTAGCGAGTTTAACTGGGCGAATTGGGAGGTCACAGAGCGCCTTCCATTGGCGGTTGAAGTAAAGGATGAGTCTGGAGAGGTTGTTGCAGGTGCAGCCGCGCGTACTTTTGGTAACTGGTTGTTGCTCGATACTTTGTGGGTTTCTGAGACACTTAGAGGTCAAAATATCGGCTCACAGATACTAGAAAGCCTAGAAGCGGCAGCCAAAAAAAGAGGGTGCGTGAAATGCTTACTCGATACCTTACATTTTCAGGCAATGCCATTTTATGAAAAGCATGGCTACGAGACCCAATGGATCCAAGAGCATTACCCTAAAGATGGCTGTAAGTATTTTATGGTAAAGGTGTTATAACAAGTTTAGTGGGTAAGAGTACTTACCCACAATGGCGCATTAATACGGATTTGGACAAGTTCGCACCTGAAAGTGTGTAAACCAAGGACAGCCTTGATCGAACTTGCTTTCTGGGTATAAAGGTGGGTTGCCCGCACCTGCAATATTTGGGGTTTGCGCCATTGGTAAGTCTTGTAAATCTTTTGAAAGGGACTTAATCGCCTTTTTGTTTAATTTAAGTTTCATACTTGTTTCCTTGTGTTAAATTCATTGTTTATCTTATCGAGAAAAGTGGAGAGTGCAAGGGGGGATGGGTATTTTATTTATAGGAAGCATATATTGATGAAAAATGTAGAAAACACAGAGCAGTTGGCTGCAGTAAATCAAAAGGTAGTAAGAGAAGGTGAGCGCTATTTACATTTGTAGACGACCGGTCTAATATTTATCACTATGAGTGAGCATACTGTAAAGCGGCGTAGAGGCCGACCAAAAAAAGAGCAAACAGGTTTTAGTGAAACCAAGGCTGCATTGATCCGAACTGGAATGGAAATTCTCACAGAAAAAGGGTTTGCTGCGACCGGTATTGATACCATTTTACGCTCGGTGAATGTACCAAAAGGGTCGTTTTACCACTACTTTTCAAGTAAAGAAGCGTATGGTTTAGTGCTGATTGAAAACTATTCCTCTTTTTTAAAAGCAAAGTTAGTGAAAGCATTATCGGTCGAATATCTTGATCCGTTAGCGCGACTTGCGTTGTTTATGGATCAAGCTGAGGTGTCGATGAGAAAGTACAGCTATTCGCGAGGTTGCTTAGTTGGTAATCTAAGCCAAGAAGTTGCGCAGTTACCAGAGTCGTTCAGAGATAAATTAGACGATGTGCTTAATGAGTGGCAAGCGCTGGTCGCTGAGTGTTTTGAACAAGCAAAGCTGCTTGGACATATTGCCAGAGAAACAAACTGCGACGAGCTAGCCTACACGTTTTGGAATGGTTGGGAAGGCGCGGTAATGAGAGCTAAACTTGAACAAAGTGCAGTGCCACTAAAGCTATTCTCTGAGTTTTTTATTCGTTCAATACAAGTGTCTGGTTAACCATTTTGCAGTTAAGTGGGTTAAACCACACTCTTTTTATAATTTAATAGACGGTCGGTCTAATTAATGGGGGAGATATGTTTAAAGCAATAATAATCGATAAGAAAGATGGCAATTATACTGCGACACTCGATGAGGTTAGCGAACAGGAGTTAATGCCGGGAGATGTTGATATTGAGGTATTATACTCGACACTCAATTACAAAGACGCGCTAGCGATCACAGGAAAGTCACCTGTGGTGAGAAGCTTTCCCATGATCCCTGGTATTGATTTTGTCGGTAAAGTATCGGCTTCGAATCACTCTGACTATGAGCGAGGGCAATTGGTAATACTCAATGGTTGGGGAGTTGGAGAAAAACACTGGGGCGGCCTGGCACAAAAAGCACGAGTTAACGGCGAATGGCTCGTCCCTGTGCCAGCCAACTTCGAGCCAAAAGACGCAATGGCTATCGGCACCGCAGGCTATACCGCGATGTTGTGTATTATGGCACTTGAACGGCATGGCGTAACGCCCGAGCAAGGTGAAATATTGGTGACCGGTGCAGCGGGTGGTGTGGGTAGCGTGGCGATTGCTATTCTGTCAAAGCTTGGATTTAGCGTTACAGCGCTAAGTGGCAGAGTTGAGCAAGAATCTCAATTTCTCAAGCAGCTTGGCGCACAAAATGTGATTCATCGCAGCGAGTTAAAAGGAGTGGGTAAGCCGCTTGCAAAAGAGCGTTGGGCTGGAGTCGTTGACGTGGTTGGTTCACATGTTTTAGCAAATGCATGTGCTGGCACTAAATATGGTGGTGTCGTTACTGCGTGTGGCTTAGCAGGTGGTATGGATTTCCCTGCCACTGTAGCACCTTTTATTTTACGAGGGGTGACGTTGGCCGGAATTGATAGTGTGATGAGCCCCAAAGCGTTAAGGCTTGAAGCATGGCGACGGTTAGCGAGTGATCTTGATTTAAATAAACTTGGCGTCATCGCTCATGAAATCCCCTTAGCCGAAGCTATATCTACAGCTGCGGATTTGCTTAATGGCAAGGTGAGAGGTCGTATAATTGTGGACATTAACGCCTAGCATAGATTTCTCAAAATTTAGGCATGTGACTATTGAGCAGATTGGTGTGATTACCTACAATACAGCATGCTTAAATAATTGAAGACAAACGATGACAGATTCAACTGAAAAACCAGCACTACCAGATAGACTTTCAATCAACCCTCGCAGCCCACATTATGCTAAAGAAATACTAGAGCACCACATTGGCATTCGTTTTAATGGAAAAGAACGTACCGATGTTGAAGAGTATTGCATTAGTGAAGGCTGGATCAAAGTCGCTGCGCCAAAAGCGCTAGATCGCCGAGGTCAGCCTTTGCTAATTAAATCAAAAGGAACGGTTGAAGCTTACTATTGCTAAGCGCCGTGATGATGCACCAATCTGCTCAGGAGTAAATTGGTGCACTTTGTTTAAGCTACTGTAATATTCCCATCTCGATTGCTAATAGCACCGCACGGGTTCTATCCCTCACACCCAGTTTAGAAAGTAAATTGGAGACATGATTTTTGATTGTGCCTTCTGACTTGTGTAAGGCTTCGGCTATTTCCTTGTTGGAATAACCATTTGCAACCAGTCTCAATACCTCTATTTCTCGTACGCTAAGCGTCTCTGTGGCTTTGAACTCAGAAAAATCATTGTCGAGTTTTGGTGCATACTTTAATAGGGTTTCTGTAATCGCCGGTTGAAAGTAGGTTTCACCATTGATGATGGTTTTCATTGCATTCACCAACGAATCTAGAGCGATATCTTTGAGTACAAAGCCTTTGGCTCCATTACTTAAGCTGTCCAGAACGAGTTTGGGGTCATCAAAGGTTGTTAGCACTAATACTGGGATCGTTATACCTCGACTATTTAGCTGTTTCAAGGTAGCGATACCGTTCATAACTGGCATGGATAGATCCAGTAGAATAATATCAGGTGCAACCTCTGATAGCCCATCAAGCAACGTCTGGCCATTGTCGTACTGGGCAATCACTTCAACTTCTTCGTTAAATTGTAATAAAGTGACAATGCCTTCTCTTACGAGTTTCTGGTCGTCAACCACGACTACTTTCATCAATATCGTCCTTACTGTGGAGTTAACGAGAGTTCAATTTTATAGTGTAGGGCACGATTGTGCTCATAGAGATGCAAGTGGCCACCACACTCAAATACGCGTTCAGACATCCCCGTTAAACCATTCCCTTTTTGCCATTGTTCACTGATATAGCCATCATCATGCATATCGACGAAAAGCTTTTCTTCATCTTGCGTCATGACAATCCAAAATTGCTTCGCATGACTATGCCTTAGGCTGTTGGTTATTGCTTCTTGAACACAGCGCAGCAGCACTTGTGCTATATGGCTATCGTCAACAGCAATATGTTGTGGAATGGTTGCATGCACTTTTAGCTCAGGAGTATGTTGGAGTAGTAAGGTAAGCGATTGATGAAAATCAATATCTCTGTGCTGTCTGAGCATATCCACGGCATCTCGCACATCATTCAGAAGTAACTTAGCTACGCTTTGACATTCTTGGATTTGCTGTTGGGCTGGTGTCTCGGCAGTCATTCTTTGCGCTATTTGCAATTTAATACTGAGTGCCGTGAGGTGATGGCCTAGCAGGTCGTGTAAGTCCCGCGCGATACGGGTGCGCTCAGAATGCTTCGATAGCTCAGAAAGTAAGTGTTGCGTGGATTGCAACTGAGCATGTTGATTTTGGATCTCGACCCTGGCTTGCTGTTCTCGTTGATGGGTGGTGGCTAATAGCAAGGCGAATAGGTGAAACAGGCCATACAGTAATCCCTCAATCCAAAGCAGGTGTTGTTGTTTTACACTCTGCATTGTAAACCAGGCCAATACGATGATGAGGGTGGAGCAAGCAGATACGCGAATGGGGAGCAGATAAGCAACAACGGCAACCCAGATAATGGTAAGAATGGATAGGTATCCAAATTGCAGGATCCAGCCACAGGCAAAAGCTGAAAATAGCATAAGGACTAGCGCAAGCCATCGTAATTTGTGTTCACATTGCTCACAGGTGCCAATGAGATAGCCAAGCGCATAAAAACAGAAGAAGCTGCTAAAGAGAGATATTTCTGGCGCTTCAGGCTGTTGATTCGTTATGTAAACTGAAATAGCGAAAAGGGCAACCCAAGTCATCAGCGCCAGTAGGTCTCTCATATCTCGATTTGCGATTAATTTTCCGAATATCAACGCCAATGTCCTCCTGGCCTATTGCAAGCAAATTTAATGCAGTAGTAAGGGGTAACAGCTGCTAGAGAACAAGTAGTTATCCCGCGTTCAGGTTATTTATCTCATTGAGTATGACAAAGTAATGAAGCTGTGCCCATAGGCCAAAAGTCATGGTTTTACATCATGACGTTTGGGACAGGTACTCCTGATGTGGTAGCGCTAGGCTAAAGGTCGAAATCATAAAAGAGAGATTGTTATGCTTCTTGTTCATCAGTTTGCTTTGTATTTGCACATTATTATTGGTGCTATTGCGCTAATTGTATTTTGGGTTCCAGTTGTGACCGTAAAAGGCAGCCCACAGCATAGACTATGGGGAAAAATATTTACTTGGTGTATGTGGTTGGTTTCCGTCAGTGGCATTGTCATGTGCCTAATTGTGATCTACGACCCATTGGCGATCCGTTACCCCTCTCAACACATTGATCAGGCGCTAGGGCAACAGCTGGTATTGAAGCAACGTCAATTAAGTGAATTTTTACTGATGCTGTCAGTATTGGTGTTGGCAAATATTCGTCATTCGAGCTTGGTTTTAGCGGCTAAACAGCACCGAGAGCGATTAAGAAGCGGGTCTCATTTATTGCTGATTGGGCTCTTAGCGGCAACGGGTGGACGAGTGTTGTACACAGCGCTTACATTTGGCAGTACGCTCTATCTAATATTTTCACTTATTGTGTTCTCTACCGTCGCTACTATGTTGTTCTACATATTTAAACCAACACTCAAACCACGAGAGTGGGTGCTGGAGCATATGAGTACCATTTTAGGCGCTGGGATTGCAGTATATACGGCATTTTTTGCGGTGGGTGGACGTCATTGGTTAGCGCAGCTAATGCCTGGGGCTTGGCAGCTAGTACCATGGTTGTTACCCGCTGTGGTTGGCACCTTGGGCATCCTGTTTTACAAAAAACAGCTTAATCACCGTCAAGCAAGGGGGAGCAAATAATGTTTCGGATGAATAAAGTACTTTGCTTAATGATGATACTAGTGGTAACGCCAAAAGTGTTTGCGATGCCGAACATTACCGATGCATTGGAGCATGCCAAAATACTAGTTGAGCAACAGGCGTTAGTGGATGCTGAGCAAGCTTTTCTGGCACTGCAAGAAACGCATCCAAATGAGTCGTTCTATTATCTTGGCAGAGTTAAGTTGGCGTCGAATCAATTTGATGAAGCTGAAGAGTACCTTGAAAAAGCACTGCGTCTCGAGCCCAACAGTGCGGATGAGTATTATTGGTACGCCAAGATCAATGCAGAGCAGATAAAGCATGCTTCTATATTTTCAAAACTGAGTTATGCCAACAACACTGAAGATGCGTTTTTAGCGGCAATAGACAAAGACGCAACGCATATCAAAGCGCAGCAAGGGTTGTTCTATTTCTACCTTTCAGCACCAAGCATTGCTGGTGGCTCTGAGGCCAAAGCGGTGCGACAGGTAAGGGCGATAGAAGCCTTATCTTCCCATGCCGCAATGAAGCTATGGATCGACTTTTATTTGCAGACTGGCAATGATGAAGCGTTGATAACCTATACTAACACCTTGCTTGAACGCAAAACTATTGATGAAGCAGTGTTGTTTAAAGCTGGAATTGCGCTGCAGAATATCAAACATTACGATGGTGCATTTGCGTTTTTTAGAACTTTAATAGTAATAAAGGAAACAAAGCATTATGCTGCGGGGCTTTACCAAATTGGTCGAACGGCGGTGTTTTCAGAGGTTAATGTAGACGAGGGGATCGCAGCATTACAAACGTATTTAACACTTGAGATCAGTACCGATGGTCCAGATAAAAACTGGGCACGGTTACGTTTGAGCCAGCTCTATATGCTCCAAGGAAATACCCTAGGTGCTAAAAAGTTAATCGGCGAATTAAAATCAGCTCGAATCAGCGATAAAGATCTAATCAAAGCGATTAGACAGCTGCGAATCTGAGTATTTAGTTCATTTGTTTTATTAGGATGGCAAACGTCGAGCAAGCTCGACGTTTTAGCGATTAATGTGCTGAAGTTAACCAGCTCAGAAATTGACGTGCTTCGCCGCCATTGGCGAATTGTGTGATCTTACGGCCTGTGCCGTCAGCAAAGATCACTTTAGATTTGTTCACCGAAATTGAGCGAATTGGTTGCTCAACACGGATCTCTGTTCCGTTATATGTATATGACATAATAAAACTCACTTTTATAATGCACAGCAAATTAGCTGATGCTTTTTGATAGTAGATGAGCTTCATTACAGTTTAGCGAACAGAAGAGACTGTCCTCGCAACGACCCGATATGGGTATGACAGCTTATACCAATTTTCTTAATTGGCTTGATTTCGCCTGACTATATTAAGCTCTACTTGTATTTTTTATGCGGACTTACTGGATCAAGGCAAGGAGGCATTACTTGAGGTTTGCTTTATTTTGAGAGGAAGTTAAAGCAAGAGAGGGATAGTATAGAATTACATTTTTTAAAGCAAGCTTTTTATGTCGGCGTAGCGGAAAATATTTTTAACACTTAGCCGACTTAAAGCACCTAAGTTTGCCCCGAGGCGTTAACCCCGAGACATAGTTACTTTATTAGTACAGCGTTTGTTCGACTGACTGCTTGCCGTTAAATAGCTCAAATGTTAGGTTCTGAGGATGTTGAGTGGCAAGGTAAGCTAGCGCGTCTGCGACATTCTCTCGACTTATTACGGCATCTTCTCTATTTGCAGGACGTGAGGTCGAGAATCCCGCAGTTGCAGGCTCATTTTGTAACGCACCCGGTCGGACGATGGTGTAGTTTACAATACTTTTCTGTAGGTGTTGATCGGCCATGTGTTTGGCTACCAAGTACGGTTTAATTTCACTTTCAATGTTATCAGGATCATCGGCGCCAATAGAGCTGACCATAATAAAATGCTTAACGTTTGCTTTCACAGCATAGTTAATGGCTTTAATGGCGGCCCACAAATCAATAAGTAGGGTTTTATCCGCACCAGTATCTCCACCAGAACCTGCACTAAATATTACCTGCTCGACGTTGTTAAAGGCTGAGCTAAAATCGCCTTCAAGGTCTTGCTCAATGATAGTAAGTTGCTCAGACTGAAGATCTACTAGTTTGCTTTTATTGCGCACTAACGCCACGACATCATGGCCTTGTTTCAGCATTTTCTTTGTCGTCATTTTTCCAATTTGACCACTGGCACCAATAATTAAGGTCTTCATAGATAAACTCCTTTAAAGTGTTTGCTTAATTAAGACCTTGGGGTCATGGTGTAGATTTAAACCCCTGTGGTGTGAAATAAGTTATAAATAGGCGAGTAATTGCTGGGATAATCTAAAGTCATGGTGGTCAGGGAAAAGTCGACCACCATAGAGAGGGGGGAGTGACCTGTTACTTTGTTACTTTGCGGGCTCTAAAGTTACGGCCTTTCATTTTCCCTTCTGAGATTGTTTTAAGCGCCACGTTGGCAATACTGCGCTCAACCGCAACGTATGATGACATCGCGGTGACCTTTATTTTGCCGATTTGGTCACCTTTTAACGCTTGATTTGAGGTCAGTGCTCCTAAGATATCACCCGGTCTTAATTTCGCTTTCTTACCGCCGTCGATTTGAATGGTTACCATCGGCGCTCGGTTAATTTTGTTATTTAACACTTGGTCGCTTGGCAGGGCATTGGGCTCAATTGTCTTGCCTAAATAGTCTTCGAGAGCATTTACTTTATGCGATTCTTTATAACTCATTAAAGAGCATGCCACGCCTTTATTACCTGCACGTCCGGTTCTGCCAACGCGGTGAACATGCACTTCTGGGTCATGGGCGATATGATAGTTGATCACCATATCTACGTGATCGACGTCGATACCCCGGGCGGCGACATCCGTTGCCAATAAAATGGTGACGCTCTTATTCGCAAAACGAACCAATGTGCGGTCACGGTCTTTTTGTTCTAAGTCACCGTGAAGTGCAGCCGCATCAAAACCTAGGCTATATAGGCTGTCGCATACGTTCTGGCATTCTGCCTTGGTGTTGCAGAAGATAACCGCTGAGTTTGGTTGAAATTGCATTAACAGCTTTTGTACCGCAGGCAATCTCGCGTCGTTATTGTCGACTTCGTAAAAGTACTGTTCAATTGAGCTATCGTCATGGGTTGCTTCAACCGTGACTTTGGTTGCATCTTTCATGATGTGCTGCGCGAGCTGCTCTATTTTTGGTGGGTAAGTTGCACTAAATAACAGATTTTGGCGTGCTGTAGGGCAGTGATCTATGATGCACTGTAGTGACTCTTCAAAACCCATCTCCAACATGCGATCCGCTTCATCCAGTACAAAGGTATTCACTTCATCTAGCGACAAACGGCCTTTGCGCAGGTGCTCTTCAATACGCCCTGGTGTACCCACAATGATGTGCGCACCGTGTTCAAGAGAGCCAATTTGCGGACCCATAGGTGCGCCACCGCACAGCGCTAACACTTTGATGTTATGAACAGCACGGGCAAGCTTGCGAATTTCAACCGCCACCTGATCGGCAAGCTCTCTAGTTGGGCATACCACAAGCGCCTGCACACGAAAGCGTTTCACGTTTAAATTATGCAATAGTCCTAAAGAGAAAGCGGCGGTTTTACCTGAGCCTGTTTTACCTTGGCCAATGACATCTTTACCCGCCAAGATAAGCGGTAAGGTTTGTGCTTGAATGTCAGTCATGGTGTGATACCCCAATGACGCGAGGTTATCGAGTAAGGCGCTGGAAAGTGAGGTACTTGAAAAAAGTGGCTGAGTCAAAGTCGCTGTCTCTGTAGTTCTAAAACAGCAATTATAACATGGCTCGAACGGATAGCGCGTGTAAGGCCGTGATAAAATTTTTTATCACGGCCAAGTGCGTTAAAAAATAATCTTAAACATTTCCCATGAACAGGGATAAGTGGCATTACAGCCTATGACGGTAGGATGCACATTGGCTCCCGCGCCACCATTACCTGCGGCTTGGATATAGTGACCATTGATTGACTTAAGCGCCACTTTATCGCCATTTTGGATCAAAGCACCGGGATTATTCGGCAACTCAATCGTGAAGGTTTCCCAAATAGAAGCCACCGTTCGATTAGCATTTAACTCAGCGCCCCCACCTTGCTCTGCAACAAAGTAATAGCCAGTGGCTGTTTGAATGTGAATGGTGTCGCCATCAAACAGGTTACCGCCGTTGACATCGATAAGATTAAACCGTTCCCAAGGACCAATCGCAATACGATTGGCGTTTACTGTATTACCGCCATTGTTTTCTGCAACGAAGTAATATTGTCCGCCCGTTTCAAACGACACATTAGTAAAAATCGTCGGGCCACATGGGGCTGTAGTGAAGGTTAAGTCTTCCCCTTGAATGGTGGTGCGAGGTGGCTTTGGATCTCCTCGAAAACGGAAATGATATTCGCTGCCGCACTCTAGGTTCGCTATTTGTGCGCTAACGGGGCCATTCACACCAGCCGGTGTTGCGAGTACGCTGTAGCCGTAGTTAGTGGTTGGGCCATAATCAAACGTTTCTCCACTTAAACCAATAGTAGAGGCGGAATAGCCGTTTAATTGAGCGGAGGTTTCTGTGATATTGCTCGCAGCTTGGGTCACATATTGCGTACCAGCGTGCGCTAAAAATGTACTACCAAACAATGTGAACAGTATCAATTTCAAGATATTCATTGTCTAGCTCCTTTGACGAAAAAAGGCTGTTACGATTAACAGCCTTTTTAGCTTAGGAGAAGGTGTTGCAAATGCTATTACACCTGCTTACACCATTAATTGCCAGAAGTGGGCTTCTGACGTGGTGTACGTTTTTCTCCAGCGTGTTGACTCTTTGGCTTGTTTGCAGACGATGATGGGCGACGTCTACGGTTGCCATTGTTGTTACCAGCAGGTTTTCCGTTGCCACTTGGCTTATTGTTGCGAGGACCTGAATTTTGCTTAGGTTTGTTTTTCGGCTGAGCAGAAGGTGCTTGCTCAGCGTCTGCCGCCTTTGGCTTTTTCGGTTTCTTTGGTTTTTTCGGCTTGATTGGGCGCGTATCTAATTTTGACTCAGGTACTGCAAGTTGCGGTTCAAACCCTGGTTCCACTTTACGCGGCACCAACTGTTGAATTAATCGCTCAATGCCAAATAAGTCGCTTGCGGTCTCTTGGGTAACAAACGAGATAGCTTCACCTGTCGCACCAGCGCGGCCAGTTCTGCCGATACGGTGAACATAATCTTCGTAAACATTTGGCAGGTCAAAGTTCACGACATGAGGCAACTCTTGAATATCCAAGCCCCTTGCCACAATATCAGTGGCAACAAGTACACGTACTTCACCATTTTTAAAGCCAGCAAGGGCTTTCATGCGAGCGCTTTGGCTTTTATTACCATGGATTGCTGCGGCATTGATCTTGTCTTTTTCTAGATCCTTAACCAAGCGGTTGGCACCGTGTTTTGTGCGTGTGAATACCAACACTTGTTGCCAATCATGCGTTTGCACTAAATGCTTGAGTAAGCTCGTACGTTTACTTTTGTCTACCGGGTATACCCATTGAGTCACGCTTTTTGCTGTGCTGTTTGCTGGTGCCACAGAAATCTCTACTGGATCATGAATTAGCCCTTTCGCTAATGCTCTAATCTCTTCAGAGAAAGTGGCAGAGAACATCAAGTTTTGTCTGCGGCTTGGCAATACTTTGATGATGCGCTTGATATCGTGAATAAAGCCCATGTCTAGCATACGGTCGGCTTCATCCAATACCAGTACTTCAAGGTCATCAAATTTGACAGCATTCTGCTGGTAAAGGTCGAGTAATCGCCCAGGTGTTGCCACTAAAACATCAATGCCTTTACGCAGCTTCATCATTTGCGGATTGATCTTCACACCGCCGTAAACAACTTCAGAGCTGATAGGCAGGTGTTTACTGTAAAGCGCAACACTTTGCCATACTTGGTCAGCAAGCTCTCTGGTCGGCGTTAGAATTAACGCGCGTACATTGTTCGCACGAGGCTTAGTACCAGCAATCAGCTTTTGCAACAAAGGTAATGTAAAGCCCGCTGTTTTACCTGTTCCCGTTTGCGCCGCAGCCATCACGTCTCTGCCTTCTAAAATAGCAGGAATGGCTTGCTCTTGAATCGGAGTCGGTTTGTCGTAACCTTGTTCGACAACGGCTTGATTTATTTCTGGGGCTAAACCTAGGTGGCTAAAGCTCATGATTTTGTACTCTGTATTGGGCGGCGGGCAAGAGTACAGTATTTACTCCGCTTAAGCAATTTCGCCGTGTTGTTAAATAGCCTCAAGTTAAATAACGATAGGCGGGTAGATAACAAAGCATAGCGTAAACATCAGGATTACAATCAAAATAAATGAAAGGAAACGTTCGTACTGCAGGTCTATTGATGGCATTAGTTATTCACGACCAGTTTGCGCTGTATATAAGTCACTAATTCGGCAAACTGGCTTAACTTAGGAGCTGTTTTGTGAAATACACATCTGTATCCTTGTTAGAAAAGGGGTTTTATTTTGCGAGTCTTGCTGTTGCGTTGTTACTTTCACCATTAACACAAGCGCAAACCGAGCAAATCACCGCCCAGCAATTTGTCGATTTGCAACAAGGGCAAAACCACTTCCCTGGGTTTCGTAGAGCACATGCAAAAGGGATTTGTGTGTCAGGAGAATTTAAATCGAATGGACGGCTATCTCAGTACTCAAACGCAACAGTTTTTAAAGCCGGTACGCATCCATTTATTGGCCGATTGTCCATTGCTGGAAATAATCCGCACGCTGCTGAGTTGACTGCACCGGTAAGGAGTTTCGCGCTGAGCTTCGTAACCGGTGCTGAGCGTTGGAATATTGCGATGAATACGCCTCCAGTGATGGCGGTAACAAATCCGCATGATTTTTATCAGCAAATTGTTGCTCTGAAGCAGGGCAAAGAGGCAGTAAAAGACTTTTTTGCTAAGCATCCAGAGAGTGCGGATTTTTTGGCATGGAAAGCGAGTTACACGCCAAGCCCGAGCTTTGCCCTTGAGACTTATCATAGTATTAATGCGTTTTATTTGGTTGATGAAAAAGCGCAGCGTCAGGCTATTCGCTGGAAAATGCTGCCATTAGATGAAGAAAGTAAAAATCCTTACACTGGCAAAGACGCGCTACAGCAAGAATTTGCAACTCGATTAGAGAAAGGAGCTGTACGCTTCAATTGGCAGTTTATATTTGCCAAGCAAGAAGATGATGAAAATAATCCAGCCAAACTTTGGCCCAGTAACCGCGCAAAGGTAGATGCTGGAGAGATCTTCATAACGCATTGGCAACCGCAACTATCGGGTAACTGCCATGCGCTCAATTTTGATCCCTTGATATTACCTAGCGGTGTTATTGCAACCGAAGATCCAATTCTAAGAGCGCGCTCTGCTGCCTATGCAGAGTCCTATCGCCGTAGGGCTAAGGAGCAATTGATGGGCGCACTTGAGGAGACAGTGAATGACTGATCAAACAACACGATTTAATCTTGCGATGAGAGTGCTTCACTGGTCTATGGCATTACTTATCTTTGCTATGATTTTTGCTGGCCTTACGATGGTACGTGCGCTTGAACCTTGGCAGCTTACTTTACTGGGGTTACATAAATCATTTGGTATACTGGCACTTTTGCTACTTTTATTGCGCTTTCTTATTAGAATAAAGTCACCTACACCCAGCTTGCCATCTAGGATGTCGAAAATACAGGTCAAACTGGCCAAATGCAGCCACTGGCTGCTTTACGTATTGATGTTAATCATACCGACTAGCGGCCTGTTGATGCAGTATTATGCTGCGCGACCAATTGTGGTGCTCGACTTATTCACCATTCCAGCCGCGATGGTGCCTCACATCGAGTACTTTGCCGTGTTTCGCGAAGGGCATGGTTTAGCGGTATTGCTACTGATTGCAGTACTTGCAGTTCATATCGGGGCGGCGCTTTACCATCACTTTATAAGAAAAGATGGCGTGCTAAAAAGCATGTGGTAATCGACAAAGAGTCATTGTAAGTAAAAACAGTTAGATAACCGCGCCCTAACACTCTGGTGTCATATAGGTGTCGAAATAGCCCATGCTGCACGCGACTTGTTTAATGGCGGTATAGCTTTGCTCCATCGCCGCTCTTAGTAAGTTTTTATAATCGCTTCCTTTGATACCACTAACCATACAGGTTGCGCCAAAGTCTAGAAGCGCAAAATAAATAACGAGATGTAAAAACTCTCGAATATCTCGTATGTGCCATTTAAAATTGAGCGCTTTTAATACGTTAGCTAGGTGCGATTTGTTCTTAGCGAGCCAATCAATGGCTTGGATAATTCACAGCTAGCCTGTTGCAGGCGATTTGCATGTTGAAATGACAATGTTTGACTGGTAGGTTACTAAAAATAATAAATAAAGTTAGCTTGAATGTTGTTGTTTTTTACTTGTTGATAAGTGAGATATTCAAAAATTCACGCTAATGAGCTATTAGGTACTCAAAGGAATGCAGAGATGCTCTACAAAATAGAAGAACAAGCCGAAGCTTTTGAAAAGTTAGAGCCTGTAGAGTTCAAAGACTTTTCTAGTTTTGGAAAACTTGAGAAAGATCTAGAAAACTTAATTGCAAATAGCATCTTAGATGTGTTGTTTGAAGATGCTAGATTGATGCCTGTGTTTCAGGAAAGACAATGGCAAGCGGAAGCTGATATATATGCACTTAATGAAAATGGTGAATTAGTTATATTTGAATTAAAGCGTGCATCAGTTGGGAAAGATGCCGTCCATCAAGCACTAAGATATGCGCAAGACGCTGGTCAATGGAGCTACCAAAAGTTAGAACAAAAGTTCAAAGAATATAGCAAAAACGAAATGTCGCTAGTTGAAGCTCACAGAGAGGCTTTTAGTCTTGAGCATGAATTAGATCCAAAAGAAATAAATAATAAACAACACCTATTAGTTATCGGTAGTGCAGCCGATGAATCATTAGTATCTTCCATCGATTACTGGAAGAAAAATGGTATATCTATTGATTTCCTACCATATCGAGTTTATGAACTTGCTGGAGAAAAGTACTTTGAATTCTTTGCGCTTCCATATGATAAGCACAAGAATCCAAGTGATGTAAAAGGTGTATTATTTGATACAAATCGTAGTTGGGATGAGAATTCCATTTGGTCGATGATGGATAATAGCCGTCTTGAGGCATATGGTGATGCGAAGAGGTTTGTTCACCATGTTCATGTAGGAGATATTGTTTTCTTCTCGCACAAATGGTGTGGCTTAATAGCTGCAGCAAAAGTAAAAGGAGAGGTTAAAGCTCCAGACAGTGAAACTTTGTATCGAGATGTAGAGTTTTTGACTCCTATTCCGAACCGGAAAGATAACAAACTGTTGGCTATGCCTTTTTCAGAAGTTAGCTCAAAAACAGGTAAAAGTTTCTTTTGGGCTAGAACTATAAAGGTCCCTTATCTAACAAAAAATGAAGCACTTGAGTTAGTCGAGGAGCTTAACAATTACTTACATCGCACATAATAAGTCAAGGCTGCCGGACTGCTTCGCTGCCGCAGCTTAACGTGTTAGGCATACAAAAGAGAGTGATATGCAAAAACTAAGCTTTGCATTAATGTTGATTGCTGTATCGTTTTCAAGTGTAGCTGGGAACGAATTTACACCTGAACAATTAATTGAAAAGGGTAAGGCGTTTGTCCAAGCTAAAAATGCGCGCCAGCAACCGAGTAGTAAGATTGAGGATATTGAAAATTATTTATCTTTGTTGTCAGACAGCTTTATTGACGAACACGTTAAATACAATTTCACTTATACCGATAAATCAAAACTCCGGCAAGATATGATCGGAAAGCTTAAAGATGAAGTCATTAACAGTAGTATTACTATCAAAGAGGTTATGACTGGCTCAAATGTCATTTTTATCAAAATGACGGAGTCTGGTAAGGTAAAGCCAGCGCATCTAGACAAAATCATTGAATACAATAAAACCAACATTGTCTCATTGGAATTCGATAAATCCGGTTTAATTAAGCGTATACGAAGGCATCATGGTTAAAAGAGTGCCTTTGAGCAAGGCATTGGTTAGGAAGTTATGCGTAAGCTTCTATATGTTGATTTTTTGTTTCTCTGCTGCCAGTATAGTCATTAGCTAGTTTCCATTTTGGAAACTTTAAACAATGATTATCAAGGAAATAAAATGAAACTGAGCCTTAAGAAAAGGAACATGAAAGTACTCAATAAAGATAATAGCCAAATAGCTAAAAATGTTACTTTGCAAATTGCTGGTGGTTATAATCGAGGTTATACAGACTTTTATTTTTGTGGGACAACGCATTGTCCGTCTGCATATCCAGAGTGTGAAACGATGGGGTGTAACGCATAACCTTTCCCCATAGTCAGCGATTGCTCATCAATTCATAGGTTTGTTCGGAATCTCAAACCTGTGAATTGTAATTCAGTGCATTCTTTTTTATAAATACCTTCCAAAGTGCTTTTGCGTTTATTTGCTACAACACCGTAAAAATCACAACAAGCAGAGATTGACTCTCTAGATGCTTTAAATACACGCTACTTTTGTATTCATGGCTTTGTATCGAACACTCTTGTTGTTGTACGACTTTAACGTTTTACTCTTTTTTGATTGGTATGTTATATTGTATCAACTTGGTGCATCCATGGCGAAGGAGAAAGCGTGAACGCAAAAGTACAGTCGTTTGGAGACAAGGCAGCAATTGGGTTATCTATGCTGTGCTTAGTCCATTGTTTAATATTACCTTTTTTATTATTTGTACTTCCTCCCTTTGCGGGTTTACTAGCGCTCTCTGATGAAGCTTTTCACGAATGGTTACTCATAGCCGTGCTACCCATTAGCGTATTGGCCCTTGGATTTGGCTATTTGCGGCATAAGTCAGGTCTTGTCGTGGGCTTGGGGTTAGTGGGCTGCACATTCTTGGTGCTAGCAACTATTTTAGGTGAACAACGCGGAGAAACCTTGTTCACAGTGCTTGGCTCTATGCTCATCTCCTGCGCTCATCTTCGAAACTATGCGCTGCGTCGCAATTTTCACTAAATAAAACCTTATTTGGAGTTACTATGAATAGCCTTATGGCCATAGAGCCGTTGCTTGAGGTGGACTCAGTGCATCATCAGCAGTCAGAACACGCTACCGTGTTAACCAAGATTTATGAGCCCGACACCAATATTGTGATTTGGCAACATGCATTATCACCTGCTTTGAAAGCAGAGTTTGGTCGCTACTTAGAAACAGCAAAAGAGCTAGAATTAGCGCTACAAATTGCGACTAGCAATATCACTTGCGAAGTTAGTGAGCCGTTAAAGCGGCTGAATTTTAGCGATGCGATGGTGGCGCATATTATTGAAATAGTAGATATGTTTAGCTGCTTATTTGAACTTCGCGTCGTTGGTTTTCGGTTAAAAATGCTCAAGACTGCAATGTGCCCGAAATTTCATGTTGATAAAGTACCTGTACGACTGGTGACAACACTAGTAGGCGCGGGCAGTGAGTGGCTTAGAAACCAGCATGTATCAAGGGATGACAACAAACTGACTGTGGCCTCGGAAGCAGACGCAATACAGCTTGCCTGTGGGGATGTGGCATTATTAAAAGGTGAGCGTTGGGACGGTAATGAAGGCCGTGGCTTAGTGCATCGCTCACCTGCGGTAGTAATAGGGGAAAAACGATTGCTACTGACGTTAGATTTTATCGCCTAGATTGGATTCATTATGACAACAAAATTAACTGCATTTGCATTTAGCGCTATTTTTAGTCTCTCGCTTTTGGGGTGCCAATCGGAGCCTTCAAATATCGGTAACTCCGTGGTAAGCGGCCAAGCAACGGCCGCATCGCTTAAAATCGCGACTTGGAACATGGAGCATTTAGCATATCCATCGAGCGCAGGATGTAGACCTCGTGACGAGCAGGAGATAAGCGCACTGCGTGATTATGCAAAAGGGCTTAATGCAGACGTTATTGCGCTGCAGGAAGTTGCATCGGTTAAGGCATTAGAGCAGGTCTTTCCAAGTAGTGAATGGCAATTACTGATTTCAAGTCGAGCTAATAGCACGACGTACGACTGTAGAGGAAGTGGCAATCTGTCTACACAGCAGAAAACCGCGTTTGCGATTAGAAATAACCTAGTCCCAAGCAAAGTGGATAACGTGAGCGAACTTAGCGTGGATGTTGAAGGATTAAGACATGGTCTAGTTGTGACCTTAGATACTCAGTTTGGTGAGCTTTCAGTGCTTAATGTTCACCTTAAAAGTGGCTGTTTTGTTGATAACTACTCGACTTCGGATAAAAAGGCCTGTCGATTGCTGGCAGATCAGTTACCAGTACTTAAATCTTGGTTGGAGAAACACGCAAATAGCAACACCATTGTGTTGGGCGACTTTAATCATCGTTTAAGCCATGGCGACAATCAATTTTGGCAGCAATTAACCAAGCATCAAAATAGCGCCTCTGCACCTTTGGTAAACGCAACTAAAACACTGACAGGTTGTCACCCACGTTACCCTGTGCCGATTGACCATATATTGCTGAGCAACAAACTTGCAAACACGGTGAAATTCGACCCCAGCGTACACTTTTTTGCGGATATGTCTGAAGAGAAAATGCTCAGCGATCATTGCGCTATTTCGGTGTCAATTAGCATGCGTTAAGACGGTTGTTCGTTACAGCAAAGGGAGCGTATATAACCAAAAATTCAACCGGTGATGTGCAAATATTATCAAGGTCTAATCGGCAAAGGCGGCGTCTTCAACGGTAACTTTAGTGTTGAAATTAGACCTTGTTTGCTTTAGTCTGCTGCGCAAATTGAGCTGAGTTACATAGACTTAGCGCTTTGCATTCAAAGGATTTGAACGATGACTAAACGCTGTTGGTTTACCATGCTTTATGGTGTATTGCTGGCAATCATTTTATTGGTTGTGAGCGTTCCTTCTCAGGCTTATTTGAGATTTAAAGATGCGTCGGTAGCAGATCCTCACTTCTCTCAGCTACAAGTTAAGCTCGATATTAATAAAACTGGTGCACTTCAAGTTACTCAGCAAGGCATATTGCAAGGGGGAAACTTCGATTGGCAGGGGCTCGCGCAAACAATTGAGCTGGATGTGAGGTATCCAGATGGTACACACTATCTGAGCGATATCAGCATTGACTCAGTAAAAATCGACGAGCAAGAAGTGCGTTATGCACTGAAGTATAACTACGATAGAAGTGCAGTCACGCTTGTCATAAGCAAAGAGCAGCTTCCAAAGCAAGGACAAGCTCAGCAATTTGAAGTGCGATATCAATCAAAAAACCGTATGCGATTTTATCCGGCATTGGATGAATTGACTTATGCACTCTTTCCGAATGTTAATCTTAAAATAAAAAAGCTTACCGTCTCCATTCTCTATCCTCAAACTGCGACGCTGAAGGAGCACCAATTGTTTGTCGATCACCTAAAAAATGATGCGTTTTTGATACGCGATGGGGTGGTTGATGGACGCAATCAGCTCCTATTCGAGAGCCAATCTGAGATAGTAGATAAAGCGCAGGGAGAAATCGCCCTCGCGTTTGAAAAAGGTGTGTTTAAGGATAATTTTCTTTACCGCAAAATTTGGTATCCGTTTAGAGTGTTATTTATTGCTTTGCCGTTTTTAATGTTATTTGCATTGGCTGTGTGGCAAACGCGTAAGCGCCTCCACGCATTGCCAAAACTTGCCGATGCGCATCCTTGTTCAACTCAACCACCAGACTTACCGATTTGCTTGGTGAGAGAGTTGGTTGCTGCAAATATCGAACGCATGCTAACAGCAAAAGACGCATTAGCTGAGGTGCTAAAGCTTGCAGTGGCGAAACAGTTAACGATTAGCGAACGGGGTAAAAACAATGATGAATTTAGTAATGTTGAGCCAAAAAAGCTGGATCAAATTCAGATAAATCCTGAAGCGCCGAGCCAGCCAGAGGCGGTTGGGTTAAGCGGTAAACTGCAACGTTACTTTTATCAACAGCAAGACGTTCAAAGCTCGAGTGGAAAACGCAAGCGAAAACGAGTAATAAAAAACCGCTTTGTTATTAACAAAGGAAACGAGGGGAGAACGTCTTTCACAGAAATAATATGTCATTATGTGAATAATGCCGAAGTGGGGAAAGCTCAGCATAATGTAAACTTTCTTGCTTTTATTGTGCCTATTTTACTTTGGTTAAGTGCTTCTTTTGTTGTGATTGGAGTTGGTGCTGGCAATGGGTGGCAAGTGTTTGCGGGTAGTTTAATTGTAGTTTTATTGTGCACTTCAATATTATTAATTGCGGTGCTTATTGTAGAGATGTTTATAGAACATCGCAGCGAAGATAAAAAGAGCCGAGAAATGTGGCTTGTACGCGCGTTAATTTATATTCCTACCTATTTATTCATATTATGGATGTGTGTTGATGGTGATGATGAGCTGGTGAATGGTACCAGTGTGGTTTTTCACTTCTTTTATCTGGGTTTTATTGCGGCTTTCTTTTCATTTATCGGGCCCTCCAAGCAATTTAAAGCTTGGGTATTGCAGTCTCAGCAATTTTATCAATACATTAAACTTAAGAGTCAGCACTGCTTCGCTGAAGGGGTCGAAAAAGCAGAGTACGAAGCATTGTTACCTTATGCGTATGCATTTGGTTTGTTGAATGAGTGGATTAAAGGGTATGAGGCCTACCTAACAGCTGAGCTGGACGACACTATGCCTTTGATCCCTTGGATCCGGTATAAAAAAATTACCGAGCCGAGAGAATTAAAGCAACATTTAAGTTGTCTTGAAGCGGTCATGCCTGCAATATCATGTTTGGCCTATGATAAAAATATTGTGTATTAGGGTCTGTTGCTAACGTAAGCAGTAATTTGACAACCGCACCTGATGAATAACTTAAACGAAAGGAGTGTGCTATGCCATCCGCAAACTTACTTGCCTTGCTCGATGATGTCGCTGCGCTAACAAAATTAGCCGCAACGAAAACCGCTCCGGTGTTAGGAGACGATCTTGCCGTCAACGCAGAGCAACTATCGGGCGGGATCAAACCAGATCGGGAGCTTGCAGTGGTATGGAAGGTGTTTAAAGGCTCCTTGCTGAACAAGTTTATTTTGGTGCCCGTTGCTTTGGCTTGCAGTTACTTTGCGCCGTTTATGATCCCCATTATGCTAATTTTAGGGGCGCTGTATTTGCTGTTCGAGGGCGGCGAAAAAATTCTCCACGCTATTTTTCACCGTCAGGAGCAACAGCAAGAAACCGATGAGTTTGTCAAAGCGCTTGAGGATGAGCGTGTTGACTTGGTCGAGTTTGAAAAAGACAAAATCAAGGGCGCTATTGTTACCGACTTTGTTCTGTCGGCGGAAATTATCATTATTGCGCTGGGTGCGATTGCTGATCAGCCTTTTGAAAAGCAAGCAATAGTCCTTTCGTTAATTGGGCTTGCACTGACAGTCGGGGTCTACGGGATTGTGGCCTTGATTGTTAAGCTTGATGATATTGGTTTAGCCATGATTAAGGACGCAAGTAAGACTACACTTGCGGCGATAAAACGTGGGGTGGGTAAGGGGCTGCTTTATTTTGCCAACGGTCTGATGAAGTTTTTGTCGGTCGCCGGTGTGCTGGCAATGCTTTTAGTTGGCGTTGATATTTTAGCTCACCAGTTCCACTTACTCGAAGAAATTGTTCACGCTATTGAAAAGCTGATCCCTGCAATAAGCTGGCTTTTGAATATTATCGCCAAGCTTGGCTTGGGGGCGGTGATTGGTGTCATTATTGCGGCGGTGCTAAGTCAGTTGCTGGCAGTGTTTAAAAAAGTATAAATATCTATATCGCAAGTAGCCCGCATATTTCAGGGCTACTTGCAGAGCTTTTCGATTACCTTCTAATCGGCACTTGCTGGTTGACTTGCTTTTGCGGTGCTTCATTGAGGTTTTGTGGTAATAAACGTTTGGCTTTACGCTGCTCTCGTAGCGTAAATTGTAGCGCTTTTAAAATCCGCGCATCCAATGGCGTTTCGCAAAACGGGCTTAACAGGTTGTTCTCTTCCGTCGGATCTTCACTCAAGTTATAACACTCGTATTCACTGGGAATGAACTGAGTGGTTGTTATTCCGTCTGGGTTGCCGACGCCAACGACATTACTCACAGACGCTTGCGTGGTAGGCTCATCGTTACCACCAAGATCAACTTGGTTCGGGTCTTGCTCATAGAATCTAGCGTTATCAAAATAACGCACAAACTTCCATTTCGTGTCACCGCTGATATCCGGTAGTTGCGTTATTACGGCTTCAATATGGTTCGGTTGGATAATACTATTGTAAGCTTTACCGGTAAGCATATTCGTCATATCACTGCCAACTTCGATGTTGTCATCGGTCATAAAGTAAATGGCTTCTTCTTTGGGCGACGCTTCACCTAAAATGACGTTGGCTAGGTTTCTGCCAACGAGTGGCTGTGCCTCACTGTGATCTTTAGCAAGCTGAGTACGAGTTTGCTCAATATCTATATCTGCTAGACCAAGCAGGGTAGGCAGTAAGTCGATGTGCGATGTGGTGATATCAAGCTGCTTAGGTTGATTGAAAAGCACAGGATTAGAAATAATAAACGGCACGTTTAATACTTCTTGATACGCGGTGTACCATTTTTGATGTAGACCGCCGTGAGCACCCAGTAGCTCACCATGATCTGAGGTAAAAACGACAATAGTATTTTCATAAAAAGATGATTGCTTTAATGCGTTAACTACCTGTTCTATATGCTTATTCACTTCTGCGATTAGGTAGTAATAAAACTGTCGATAGGTTTCATCTGGTGGTTGTGGTAGATACATATGCGGGTACATAAGCTGATAGTCTTTTTGGCATCTAGGCTTGTCCATTAAGCTTTCAGTTTGACTTGGGGCTGGCGCAACACTTGGAAGGTTACCGGCTTCTTTTTCAGCATAAAAGTTGGAAAACCAATCTTTTTGTCCCATTAATACAATGTCATGAGGGTTTACGAATGAAGAAACCAGTAAAAATGGTGTTTGGTCGCCGTTTTGTGCCTTTTCTTCAAGTTGTTTAAGGGTTTCACAAACTTGATTGGCAAATCCCGGATCTCGAGATGTGCCTGAATTGTTCTCTGCTGCGCCATGAGGTTCAGGACCTATCCATTGACTAAAACCAAACTTATCTAGACGCTCTGCGCGCTCATAGAGAGCTTGTTTTGCTGGGTAAGGCTCTCCGGTTGCAGAGTTACTATACAGCGCTTGCTGACTCCCCGGCACGATAATATCCTCATCGGAGAGGTGCCACTTACCACGATAATAGGTTTGATAACCTGCTTCGCGAAACCAAGAGCCCATGGTTGGCACGGTATTGGGAGCCAGCCAGAACATGTTTTGATCAAATGACGACTTGCCAATTCCAGGTGTTTGGCTCACACCGTGTAGTGATGGATATTGTCCCGTGTAAATGGATGTTCTACTTGGTGCGCATGCCGTCGCTGCTGCATTATGATTCATAAATTCCATGCCACAGCGGCGCATTTCTGCCATGCACGCACTGTGCTTGAGTCGATACTCTTTTGCTTGTGAATTTTCGTAAGGCGGAGGGAAACGCTCTTCATCGGTGGTAATGATTAGAAAGTTCGGTTGTTTGCCATTAATCTTCATTACAATCTCCTTTTAACTTGCACAGGGCAAATGCCCACGAAGAGTGTAGTTGAAGATCCTTAGGTATTTGCGCTTTGTGTAATTTAATTGTTTTTTTATTTTAAATAATGTGTAAAAACAACATTCTGTATTTTCTCAACGACGAATAGAAAAAAGGCCTTATCGACCTTTATATAGTTTTGTATTTGGTGAATTACCAGTCGCCTGGGTCGCCGCCATCTGAGTCGCTGATCTCCTCGTAAGTACCGCCAGTGTCAATACTCAGCTGTTTAAGAAACTGAAATGTAGGGGTACTAGATACCGACTGAGATGCAGATGAAACATCTAATACATACATCTTATCTTTATTAGCCAGAATATTTTGCACTGTGCCTGTATAGATTGTGGCATTGAATTGCACTGGTGGTAGCTCAAACAGGTATTTAGAGGTTACGCTCGTTTGCCAATTTGAGCCGCCACAGCTAGAGACTGGGCTGTCATTTTCGCCGCCATCAGTAGATCCATACACTCTTAACAGTGCGCCATTAGCGGCTTCCGTTGAGTAGTTTACTCTCAACTCATCAGCGCCATCACACATAGCTTGTGCAAGAGCCGTTAGCCCTGAGCACCCTTCTGGATCTAGTTGATAGAGTGCCATCATTGCCGCATTGAAACCGACAAACCCGTTAGTTAGGGATTGAATTTGACCGCCACTAGCAAAGGTTTTCACATTTAGCAGTTGGCCATTAATTGTGGCATCTAAAAAGAATTTTGATACTTTTTGCACTGCTTGTTGTTTTGAGAATGAACATCGGCTTTGTCCATCTGGGCGCAACGTGTTCATTGAACTACTGCGATCTAAAAAAAGCACGCCATAAGATTCAGGCGCAGCGAGCGAATTGAAACTCGACATTGTGGTTGCCAATACAATGGCAGATACTAAGATTTTCATCATCGTGAACTCCATGTCAAAAGATACCATTTGCATTATCTAATCGGGAAACCTTACGGCTGCGACAAGATATTGTTCAAATGGTGTAAGAAGTATCTGGCTGTACTGCTGATGCAGATACATGATTTGCGCAAGTAAAAAAAATGAACTTGATTGGTTGCAAATTTGTTGCGCAGCGTAAGGGTAGGGTAGATTCTAATTTTATCCATTACACCACATTACAGTGATAATTTATTTTTTAAAACATAATCTTGCATTTAGGTTTGACGTAAATTTTAGTATTTTCATGATGTTATGTTTAGCTGCCTGATATAATAGCGATTGCGATTTAGTTTCTAAAAAATATACAGTAGGATGAAGTAAACAGTATTCAAAAGTATGAAATAATAAAAACAATGACAGGAAGTTTATGAAGCGATATCTACTCTCTCTCTTAGGTTTCCGTGCCACTTGCGTTGAGTGAATATCATCACTTTAGAAAAAATCAGTTAATGTAAGTGTTGCAATGCTTTGATTTCAGAGAGCAAATGTTTTTGTTCGCTTTCACTTAGCCCTTCAAACTTAAGCATGGCTTGGTAGGTCTTTAATAGTGATGGCTTATCTCCTTTTTGCTGATAAGCCGTGGCCAATTGCTGCAGTGCATTGAGGGATTCTGAGTTGTGCTGGCTCACAAAGCTAAATAGGTTGATGGCCGCAGTGAAGTTACGTTCGAATAGGGCGGCATTCCCGAGCGAAGTCAGCGCGCTGTAGGGGTAAGCCTTAAGTCCATATAGTGACTTAGCGATGGCGACATGATTTTCCAGCTGAGTGACACCGGCGGCCGCTACCTTCAAGGATGGCTGATAATGGTTAAATAGGTGCTGCAGACCATGATAATAGCTCGGGTAGACGACGCTCGTATGGGTTTCGCCACCAAAATGCTGTGCTTTGAAGTCAATTCCATTTGGCTTTCGCCAAGCATCATTAAGACGTTGAAAAGGCTGCGTTATGATTGCGTTTTCGTCTGCCATGCTGATGTAGATACACTTGTTGATTAACGCTTTTGCCAGTAAGTCATTTAATAATCGCTCTTTATCCCACCAAAGGCTTGGACTTGCCAACATCACACCATTAAATAAATCGGGTTTTTCAAGTAGCGCATAGGTTGCAAACAGCCCACCGAATGAGTGTCCTGCTAACGCGCGATAGCCTGATGTTCGATAATGCTTGTCTACGTAAGGGATGAGTTCTTTGTCGATAAATTGCAGTAGCATTTCTGCACCGCCTGGATTTTGTTGCCGTGTTGGACCTGCAAAATGTCCCAGTACCGCAAGGCTGCCTTTGCGATAAGGTGGAGTCAGATCTCGAGTGCGGTGTTCGTTGGTTTCGATGGCAACAATGATAAGTTCAGGTATTTTATGTTGTTGTGCCAAGAAGCGAGCCGCTGAAGCGGTATGTTCAAGATTGCTCTGACCATCAGTCAGATATAACACTGGATAGCTTGTATTGCCTTGTTCATAGCTTGGTGGCAGGACGATATGAACCGTTCTTTTTTGCGAAAAATAAGCGGATGAAAGCTGCAGTGTCGAGTTCGAATTTACTGATTTATTAGCAACAGCGCTACCAATTGACAGTAATGTAAAAATAGCCACGATAACAATGTGAGTAACTAACCTAGTTTGCATAACCGCTCGTTCCTTGCTTAAAAATCATCGCTAATTTAACACGAGTCAAAACGACAAGGAACGAGTTATATAGCAGCGCTTAGGAATTATTTGTTTTGTCTTGAGCCTTCTAAGGTCACTATCACTCCATTCTTATTGGTGTTTGTGCCTTATTAAGTAGTTTAGAAAAGATAGGTTTTAAGCAAAAAAGAGAAAACACTGAAACGATTGCCATCACTAAAATGCCAATTAGAGGAATAACATAACCAAAGGTAAAACTAGCACCGACCACGTGTCCCAATATACATTCTGCGCGGTAGATTGGATAAAATAGTCCAGCTATCAAAAGTCCTAGGGCTGTATACATGGTGAGGCTTTGATAACCGAACTCCCAAAGGGCTGATTGCAACAAGCTAAAGAGTAACATCACAAAGAATGCGACCAAAAACCCAGTAGGAATAACCACGGGTGCTGTTTTTTTAATGCCCTCTGTGCCAATTGCTTTATGGAGCCGCAGTGCAGTAAGCCAAGCTAATACGGGAATTATGATAATGCCCCATGCGTTAGATACTGCCGGAAAATCTGCTCTGTGAAGTAAGTGGTGACTGACTATGCCGCCGTTTAAATGTTGCCACATCAGCGTTAATATCACGAGTAAGATTGCCGATGTAATTAGGCCTTTGTTGATTTTGTTCGCTGTGACTGAAAGCATGTTTCTACTCCTAGCTGATTAAACTGTAATTTAACTAAAAAAGACGGCTGAAATGCGTGGCCACCACATCATGACAGCGGCCGCGCAAACGCCAATCGCGGTGATCACAAAACCTAAGCTCATCATCACCGCGATTATCCACACCGGTGCGCTGGCTTTGGTTTGGCGTTTTGCCCAAAAGTAGAGTTCTGCGAGTGCCATTGGTAGCAGATAGCAGGCAAACGAAATAAATATATCGGTAGGGCCATCTAAGGTTGCGGTATTGCCATTGAAGCCTTGGTTGACCATGTACCAACCAAACAAATAAAGACGAAACGTCCACACCCCATTAACCAAGAAAAAACTATGTACGGCATAACGTTGATGTGCGGCGATATTTTTTTGTATGGCAGTGCGCCAAGCAAAAAATATCGCAATGGGAATTAACATACCGTTGAGTGTTATTCCAATGGCACCAATATCGCTTAGCCTAAGACCGGTTACCCAAGTGAGATATAAGCCTGTGAGTGCGCCCGAAATACCGAGAATAAAAAATACGCGTCCGTTGTAGCGGTGAAAGCGTGGAAAGCGTTTTCGCACCGCAGGAATAAGCTGTAATAAGCCGTTGGTGGCCAAAATCACAGCGGGTAAGACATGGCTAAAAAACACCTTGGCATCTTTTGTGTGTCCGCTCGCCGGTGAAACCGCTGCACTTTGCTCTGTGAGTTCCACGATAAGCGGGATGGCATATAGGCCTAAGATATAAACAGCAAACATCCATTGCCCGAGCAGTGCGATACATATCCAGCTCTTTACGGCACCATTCAATACGCTAAAGGGACTAAAGAAAAGCCCAGTTGTTTTGGTTAGATTGAAGGAAGACAAAATACTTATCCTTATAAATCAATGAACTTGATATATAAAATGACAAGATTTTGCTATCTCGTCGCTTTGATTTTGAAAATCAAAGCAAAGAAAGTAGGCCGAATTTAAAAAATGGTGGTGTTAAGTTTACTTACAAAGTTAATTTGAATGCTTTTGGTGTGGCTGTTAGAGTTTTTGTGTCTACCAATATTCCTTCAATCACCATGACTATTGAAAATTATTACCTACTTTTGCTTAGCCTATGTTGCACTTTGGTTGTTACTCAGCTTTTTGTAAAAGAGAAAAAAGCAGCACATTTACTCTTTGCTTTAGTGTGCGGCTCGATAGCATTGGCCACGACCAAAAAGCTGACTCAGGACTCCTTAAATGGATATCAGTATTTAATTGGCATGGGGGCTTGTGTGACCTGTAATGGGTTTTGGTTGCTTGCTAGGGCACTATTTAGAGAAAAACAGGCCATTTTAAAAAGGCATGTTGTGTTTGCAATCGCCATTGCTGCCTTGGTCATATGGCGACAAGGCTATTTGTTTATCGATAGTCAATTACACATGAACGCTCGCGGATTTGTTGAGTGGCTTAACATTGCGGCGTATGAGCTTACCTTGTTGTTGTCATCTAGTGTACTCATGCTGGCATTTTGGGAAGGGTGCAGAGGGTTCTCGCAGTCTCAAGGGCAAGAAAAAGCACAAAGGGTGCTATTTTTATCCGCTTATTTTATTTGCGTCGCAGGCACTAAACTAATCGAAAATCGCTTTGCCGATAATCGTGAGGTTCAAGAATGGGCAGTGACAAGCGCAGCCATCCTCATTATATTGACGGCGCAAGTGTTACTGTATTGGCGATTTTCATCTCAACGTACAAGTACATCCGTTAGGTGCGTCGAATCAAATGAACCAACACAAACCGAGGATGATATTGCGCTCCAGCAACAGGTGGAACACTTTCTTATCGAGCAAAAAGGCTTCCTCAAAGAAGGGTTAAAAGTTGCTGACTTAGCTCAGCAATTTAATGAACCTGAATACAAGATAAGTCGAGTGATACGACAAAACCTGCAAGCGCGAAATTTCAGCCAATTGGTCAATGAGTTGCGGGTTGAGCATGCCAAAGTGCTGTTACAAGACCCCGCTAAACAGCATTGGCCAGTACTTGTCGTTGGCCTGGAAAGTGGTTTTGCGTCGGTTGGACCATTTACTAGAGCATTTAAAATCGCTACGGGAACCACACCAAACCAATTTAGAAAGCAAAATAGCCAAACGCAGGTGCTACGTGAAGCACAAGAGTAAGTGGCGATTAATTTAGCTTAGTCAGTTTGTATTGTAGCTGCTGAATAGGTAGCTCTATCGTCTGTGGGTCAAGCTCTGGCGTAATATCACTGACCGGAAAGACGTTATCTATTTCCACCGCATTCGCGATAGCGTTAGTATCGCCATTGGATAAAAAAGTAAGTTGGGTGTAATCACTGGGCTGTAAGTCATACCGAGCCAGCGTTGCCTTTAAGTCTATGCTGTATTTGTATGCAGCTAACAGGCTACCTGCGTTATCGTTGTATCTGCAGATCCGCCATTGATAGCTACTTTCGATAAACTCCAGCGCCCAAATCCCACCTTTATCTTGGATCATTTGTTGTGGTTGTTGGCAGGGCTGTGGTAGGGGCAGTAAACGGCTATGAGACCAAAGTCCTTCGTGGTTTTGGCACAATAAGTCGCCCTTACCAAGGTCGATAAGATGCGAGCTTAGACCATATTGGCAAAACTGGGAGGCGGGAATGAAAAAGGGATCGCTGTGCTTGTTAAGCGCGCCAAACGCAATATAGCCCATTAATACCTCAGTGTTGGTCATCCAGCCAAGGTAAACATATTCATCATCTTGCCAGTTTATTGATGCGATTTTCCCCTGTTTAACGGTGTTAGTCAGCGTGAAGTGGTCGCTTTTACCATTAAATGTACAAGTCAAACTGCCTTGTGTAGCGTCGATGTTGCATGATTGCTGAACTTGCTCCTGTGATAACCGCTTTATTTTAGAATTTGGCGTTTGATGGGTTAGCGCTGAGGTGAACTTAGCCGCAGCAGACAACAGGCCGGTTTGATCTTGTTTAAAACGACATTTAGGCTGTATCTTTGAGGAACTGAGCACGACACTACCATCAAGTACAGCAAGCTCACAGCTATTGGCTATGGTACAAGCCGTGAGCAGCATAACGCCACCAAAGGCAATCCAAGTGTTTTGCAAATCACAATACTCATCAATCATCAGCTACATCCTATAAACATAGCTGATAACACCTTGATTAAGCAATCTTTGGTGGCGAGTGCTTATCAGTCAGGCTATGTCTAAGGTTTGTTAGTCGTTTCGTCCAGCTCCTCGGTTGGCTCACTATTTTGCTCATTGTCGTCGAGTTCATCGTCGTTATCGCGAGGCGCGTCTTCGTCTTCGTCAACGACAAGTAGCTGCTCATGTGCTGTTTTTTCCTCGATACGCGGGTCCATGGTGGCAGCGAGCGGTGAGCTGGTAATATCAGAAGTCGCAGCCACATAGTCGCTAGGCTCTGGCTGCTCGGCTTTTTGTCTAGCGTTGATAAAGTGGAGGAGTAAGAACATAACAACGGTTAGTGCGCTTAACGAAGCGTATAGGGCTTGATGACCAAAATGGGACATGATCTGTGCAATAGCGGCCGAGCCAACACAGGCACCTCCCCCAAACGCCACCAGCAGCGCAGAAGAAACGCCAACACGGTCTTCATCATCAACACGGGAGTTTGCTAGTGCTGAAGAAAGTGGATACATGGTAAATGCAAATAACCCAAAGCCAAAAGTCAGCCAAAGACTGTAGCTTGGGCTCAGCGGAAGCAAAAATATACAAAGAGAAATCAAACCGATAAAAACAGCGTTACTGCGTAGTAAGATACTTCTGCGAACTCGGTCAGAGATAATGCCCATTGGCCACTGTGCAAGCAAACCTGCAAAAATCGTTACCGACATATACATGGCAATTTCTTCGGCATTAAATCCTGATTGGCTGGCAAAAGTCGGGGCAAGGCCATAAAAACTACCATTAATTACTCCGGCAAAACAGACCGCGGTGAGAGACTGAGGCACTTTTTTGAAGTAGGTAAACAGACTGACTTGAATAGGCTTAAGTGGCTTAGGGTGGATCCGCCTCGTCGTTGAAATGGGGATAATTCCAAAGGATAAGGCAACAACAATTAAAAACAGCGGCGCATAGCCAAGCTCAGGAAAATTAGACAGTGCAAACTGCCCTGTTACCATGCCGAGGTAGGAGGTGAGCATGTAAAAAGAAAATACCCTCCCTCGTTGCTCAGGTGCCGCTTGTTCATTCAGCCAGCTTTCGAGCACCATAAAGTTACACATCATGCCCAGACCCACCACAAGTCGTAGTCCAAGCCAAAGATAGATATTGTCACTCACCCCATGTATCGCTACGCAGGCCGTCACTGCAGCTGTGCTTGCCGCAAACGCGCGAATATGCCCAACTGATTTGATCAGGTGGTAGCCTAATTTAGCACCGAGCAACAAACCCAAGTAATAAAACGAGGTAAGCAAGCCGATCCAAAACGTGCTGACGCCGTGCTGGCCTAAATAAAGCGCTAAGTAAGTGGTCAGCAGGCCTGTCCCACCGACTAAGAATAGATTTGTTAAATAAAGCGATGGAAAAGATTTCATATCGACCTTGGGATTCATTATGAATTTGCGTGTAACGCTCTAATAGTAGGGGAGAAATAGTTTATTTCCAAGCAAAAAGCTGTTGACTGTTTATCAGCCTTGTTTGCTTGTGTCGTTGGCTGATTACTACATAGCCTAAGTTATGGGTTATTCAGTGTGGTTCTGGCAAAAATACAGTGATAACACGCGTATAATTGAATTGTTGTTTTAATTGGGTTGAGTGTTTTTTGTTCAGGTGATACAACTTAAGTTCAGGACTAAATTATTACGAGCTAGTTCCTGAATTTATCAATAGAACAAAAAAGGATTACCAATGAAATTAACGGTTAAAAAATTAAAGTCTTTATCTAAAAACAACCAAACACTTGATTATGCTGCGACGCCTAATGTGGCAGGTGGTTATACAACGAGGCCTGGCACGATTGGTTGTGAAACCACGACTAAAGAGTGTGATTTAATCACCACGGCACTTTGTACAAGCGCTAGGTGTGACAACTACACGACTGAAAATTGTTAGCAATCAAGTAAGCAGGAGCTGGGCTGTACCTGCCTTTATTTTTTGTATTTTATTGATTAATCAACCTGAACTCAGCATAACGTCTGACGTACATACCAAGCTCAGGCCAATGTAGTTTTAATTTCCTTGATTCATTTGCGTTAATTTATCGCCAATGGGTTGAGAGAAGTTATAGCCGTCGTATTTATCCCAGTTAATCGACCATGTCATCACGCCACCAAAGTTCGGATAAGTCTTGCTAGGTTGAATAGTGCCACATCCTGTACCTTTGGTTAAACAATCTAAGGCATTGATGATATTGCCAATAGGCGCTTGGCCTGAATTTGCCGACTGTGGACCAGAAGGTAGACCGATGGCTACTTGGTCATCCCTAAGTGGCACAAAGCGGGTGCCATCAGCAAGATCAAATCCCTCAATCAACATTTTTGCATGGGCAACCATCATGTTCACTGAGCCCTCTGGAGCACTTCCCGGTTCATATGGGTTAGGTAGGCCGCCATTGTTGTATAGCTGTACGTGAAGTAAATCTAATGTATCGCGTAGCTCGTTTATAAGTGGAATATAAGCGCCCCAGATACCTGAATAGGCAATCATGCCACCATGCACATAGGGATGTTCAGGGGCCATGGTAAGTACCATATTGCCACCAATATTTTGTTCAATTTGCTTTAATGCTCTTGGCAGTCGAGCTTGGATCTGAGAGCCATGCACAAGGTTCGAGCCGCTCTCTAAATCGATATCTAGCCCGTCAAATCCCCATTGTTGAATAATATCGGTGAGGCTACTGACAAATGCCGCTTCATCGGCATCCGTATTAAGGGTAATTGTGCCTTCTGCACCACCAAGACTTAGCACAAAAACTTTACCTTGCGCTTGTAGTGCCTGCATGTCGGATTTGAATTTTACCGGGTCGATAGGCGGGCAGTTAGAGCGAATGTCTTTTTCAAATGGCGTGAAGTGCACTGTACCATTCGAGTTTCTATCATTTTCAGCAAAGGCAATATCGATGATATCCCAAGCAGTAGACATCTGATCAAGTGGAATTGGGCAACCAGCTGGATTGACAAAGTTATGCCAATAGCCAATCAATTTGTGCTTTTTACCGATGGGTTTGTCGATGACTTGAACAGTCACGCCGCTACTGGACACCTGATCATTATTGTCGTTGGTGGCCGTGGCATAAAGTGTTTTTGTGCCGATTGAGGCCGGTGCATAACTATATTCGTAGGGTGGCGTTGTGTCTGTATTGAGTAACACGCCATCAGCATAAAACTGTACTTGAGTGATTTGTCCAACAAAAGAGGATGCTTGTGCAATCAATTGAGTGGAATTACCCAAGGTAATTTGGCTGCCGCTAGTGGGGGCGAGTAAATCAACGGCAATCGGTTTATCTGTCACATTCACTGTAATTGTTTGTTCGCTTTGATTACTTTCGTTATCCACGGCAATGGCTTTTAAACTCACCGTATTGAGGGCTGTCGGTGTCCAGCTGTGACTAAGCGTTCCTTGATTGGCTGTGGCAAGGAGTGTGTTGCCGGCATAGAGTGACAGTGTAGCAATACTGCCGTCTGTATCTTGAGCACTGACAGAGATAGTGGTGGGCGCATTGACCAAAACAGTACCATTATTGGACGGGCTTTCGAACGTTACGGTTGGCGCGATTGCACAGATCCCTAAATCGCTCCATGCATCGCTCCAATACTGGCCTGCACCTGGCTCATATGCCCACTGCGCGTTTGAGCTACACCAACCTGCAATATCACAGCGATATTTATGATTATTATGAGCGACGAGTTCACCAGCCTGGTAATTTTGTCCAGCGCTATATGCTCTAAGGCCTAGGCAGCCACCTCCCACTTTTGTTAGCACATCGATGGCAAGGTTTGCCTCACTTACCAAGCCTTGATTGTCTATCGCTGTTACATTTAGTTGGTTTACGCCAACTTGCTCCGCTTGGAATTGGAACTGAAAAGGAGGGGTTGTTAGGTTCGCAACAAGCTGGTTGTTCACGCTAATTTCCACTCCCGAAATAGTACCGTCGCTATCTTCAGCTGTGATGCTGATCCCTACCATATCGCCTTGATAGAACTGCTGACCGCTGGCTGGTGCTACAATGGATACGTTCGGTGGTAAATTTTCTCCGCCCGGTTTTACTGTGATCTGTGCTGATTGCGAACTTCCGGTTAGCCCTTGGGCATCGGTGGCAATTGCACTGATATCGTATTTGCCAAGTACTGCGTTCCAAGTGGTTTGAAATGGTGCGGTAGTGTCCGTTGCGATGACTTGCCCATTTACTAAGAATTCGACATAAGCCAGATCACCATCGACATCATTGGCATTAGCGGAAAAAACAGCGCTGTCATTTTCGCCCAGCACAGCGCCATTATTTGGGCTGGTGAGTACGACACTCGGTGCTTGACCAGACCCTGTTGCACAAGCTCCCAGTGACCGCCAGACATCATAAGGACCGGAGTGGCCAGCTGGATTGTCGTTTTGACTGTACCACTTAGCTTCATATGCTTGGTTTTGGGACTGGGTAATATCCCCTTGTTTGTAGACTTGTTGTTCAGACCAAGAGCTTAAATTACTACAGTCGTAGGCGTTTACTTGGCCTGCGAGGATGAGAGCACCGCTCGTCCAAGCCAATCGTAATATAGAAGTTGGTTTCATACTGATCCCTTACATGTTGTTGTGTGTTTTATGAACAAAACCAAATTAGCATATAGGTAAATAATTCGTTAATCAACACTCGAGTTATGAGTAAATCTTATCGCAATTTTAATTCGCATATTTCAAATAATCGGCTAGGTTTAGAGGGAATTTAACGGACTTTATAGGATCCATATAATGGCGACTTCTTCAATTCCTTCCGGTTATCATTCACTCACGCCTTACCTTATTGTGGCTGGTGCAGCAAAAGCTATTGAGTTTTACCGAGCTGCTTTTGGCGCTAGTGTAAAGCTTCAGTTACCTATGCCAGATGGCGGAATAGCACATGCGGAGCTGCTGATTGGAAATTCTTATGTGATGCTTTCAGATATGTGCCCTGATATGCACTTTAAAGATCCCAATGAGCTTGGTGGCACGCCCGTTAGCTTGATGTTGTATGTTGACGATGTGGACACTGTGTTTACGGGGGCAATTGAATTGGGGGCACAGCAAGTCACGCCCGTTTGTGATCAGTTTTATGGTGATAGGGCTGGAACGCTACGAGACCCATTTGGTCATATCTGGACGATTGGCACGCATAAAGAAGATCTCACAGAAACCGAGTTGCTCGCGCGTATGGCTGATTTTATGGATAAACAACAAGATGCCTAGTTGAGGTAAGTTTATCTTATTAGATTGCAGATTTATTAATTTTTTGTTTGTTTTTAATGGTGTGCTTTTTGGAGTTTTTGGTTAAAAGGCATTATTTAACATATGATTAAGGGTTGTCTTAGTGGTGAGGTGAATTTTAAAGTTAATTTTATTGTGAATAATGTTGAATTTTTTATTTTTTCATGGCAGCTTAAGAATTAGTGATAAATTTTTATCACTAAACGACTATTTCAAGGAAATGATAATGAAATTAAAATTAAAAAAATCAGCGTTGAAGCAACTAGATAAAAACCAAAGCCTACCTTTACAGCAAACGCCTCAAGTAGCAGGCGGTGCTGAGCCAAATACTAGAATTCCTTGCCGCTTAACGGAAACGTTGACTGGTACGGATTACGGTCAGTGCCGTTGTTAGTATAGTCGAGCAGTGTTTTAGGTTAGCCTGATGAGATAGAAAATCTACTTGTTGGACTACCAACCTTAAACAACATGATTTACAAATTAAGATTAATCAAGGATAAGAAGATGAAATTGAAATTTAAAAAAACAGCATTAAAACAATTAGATAAAAAGCAAAGCTTGCCTCAAGAGCAAACACCAAACATCGCTGGTGGCGCAACAGGTATTCGTTGTCGTCCTCCAATGTCAGAAACTGGCAACCAGTATTGGCAGTGTGAGTGTTAAAATTAGTGATAAATTAACATGAACAAGCTCACAGTTAAGTGAGCTTTTTTATTTCGAAAAGCAATCTGCTTTTAATTTATCTTCATGTAATTCAATGCTTTACGTATTTTGTAACGTCTCAATAAATTAAGCGGTTTACGCTTTAATCCAGCAGCAATTACAGCCTCTGTTGCTGCGAGTATGCGCTCGGCGCTTTTACCATCACGGTAAGGATGCACTTGCTGAATGTATTGCTCAATACGTTCACTTTGTGCGTCGGACAGGTTGAGTGCTTGTTCAACCGCTTCAGATAATTGGCTTGCATCGGTAATATTGAGTAAGGCATCTTGAGGTTGGTGATTATTAAAAGTGATAACCGGTTTACCAATTAATAGCGACTCATCAACGGCGCTAGAGGTATCAGAAATCACCACATCGGCTTGCTGAATGAGGGGAATGAGATTGTCATTTCCGGCGATTTCAAAGTCGCTGATGGTTTCAAGTTCCATGTACATCTGTTGCCACTGCTGTTTCGTCTTAGGATGAAACTTAAGTTGGACTTTGTATTTTCCTGACTCTGCGAGCTGTTTGATGTGTGCATGTAATGCTTCAAGCGATGTAAGGTTCGGTGAAAAAGTGGGAGCATACAGTATGACTGGCTTTTCATTCTCTTGCTTGGTGTAATCAAAGTAGGGGTCGAGTTTTGGCCAGCCAGTTTCAATCACCGAGAAATAACCATGTTTTTGTGCGAGTTGGTTAAATGGCGCAGTGGTAATTGGGCCGTGAGTACAATACAAATCGAAGAAACCACGGATCCCAAAGTGACCTTTCTTTTTATATTCTAATCCGTGAAATACTTGCACTTTGGCGCCTGGAAAAAAGTCAGGAACAACGTTTCCAGGAACAAATACAGCTCTGGGATTAAACGCCTTGACGTCCTCTACGCTCAGTAACTCCGTTTCGTCTGGTGCAAGTGAACTTGAGTTTACATCTTTACCTTTTAAAAACCATTTCACCACATCACCGTTTGCACGGATAGCATTTTGGAGGGGTCTTAGAATGGCAAAGCTATATGGTTGCTCAATGTAGAAAAGGTAATGTTTAGGCATTGAAAGTCACTTATAAAATCAGAGTTTATGGCCAGCACTTGAATGGCGCAGCTAGGGCCAGAGCGATATTAAGCAAATAATACCGCTTTTACCGCATCAATACCAAACATCCGTTACTCGGCTGTGTTGGCGCCGATACGTGAATGCACCTCAGTGGCTTGAGCCATCATGTTATCCATTAAGGTTTGTACTGATTCGATTTCTCGAATTAAGCCTTGAGATTGACCAATAAACTGCACGCCATGATCTAAATCTCCATGGATTGTGGCGGCTTCAAGTTTTTCGGTGGCGGCACCAAAGAGCGACAGCATCTTAATTTTATCGAATTGAGATAACAGTCCTAGTAGTAGCTTCCATAAGGGCATGTCGACCATTTTGGCGGCCTTGAATGATTTTATGGTGGCTATGAAAAAGTTCATCGGGCGGCGCGTTGCCTTTTCAGCCATGGGGGTTTTCATTACTCGAGCATAAAGACCATCGAAGTTTTTGGAATAAATCGTCTGTTCAACGTCTTTTTCTACTACAGTATCTTTGACATGTTGATGCAAAGGGCTTTCTTTAGATGTTGCAAAACGAGAGCCCATCGCAACGCCCTCTGCGCCAAGCGCTAGCGCGGCGATAAGTCCTCGACCATCAGCAAATCCCCCTGCGGCAATCACAGGTATATCGACAATATCGACTATACTCGGCACTAAACACAGTGAAGTTACTTCACCACCATGGGCTGCGGCCTCATGACCTGTAACTAATAGCGCATCAACGCCAGATTTTTGTGCTGCTAATGCATGCTTTTGCGTCACCACAGTAGCAATGACTTTTCCGCCGTAGGCTTTAGCCGCTTGCACTAGCCAATCGCCTTTTCCTAAAGAAAAATTGATAACAGGCACTTGCTCTTCTAATGCGACTTTGGCATTTTCTTTGGCGCCTGGCATCATTAACGTCACACCAATACCAAAAGGCTTATCGGTGAGTTCACGAATTTTTCGTATTGCTTGACGTGTCTCGTCCTGACTGAGCGGGCCCGTGGCTAAAATACCTAAGCCGCCAGCATTGCTCACTGCCGCAACAAGCTCAGGGACAGAAATCCAGCTCATGCCGGGTAATATAATGGGTTTTTCGATGCCGAATAATTCGGTGATAGCAGTTTTCATCATTGTTATTCTACTGGTCAGATGTGTTTATGAGCATAGCTGGAATTTTGCTTGAAGTGAATACTGGTTGTAAGATACCTGTTTAGAAAGAGGAACTAAGATGAACGTAGTTATATTATTAGTGAGTTTAGTCATCGCGTTGGTCGTCTTGATACCGCTGTTGGAAAAGTATCAGCAGCGTTTAGGACTAGATAAAATGCAAAAGTATGCCAAATATGTACTGCCTTTATTAATGGTGACGCTGATCATTAAACTTATCTACGTTTTAGTGGCCGGGTAACAAGCGCCGAGCTATTTTTTGCGGCGCTTACCATTTTGTAACTTCAACCATCCCGGTTTTTGCGAACGATTTAATTCACTTAAAATAAGGGTTGCCTTTTCTATTGTGATCCTAAAGTCGGCGATATCTTTGTATACCTGAACTGCTATTTTCTTTCTTTTTACCGCCGCGCCGGCATCTAAAAATGACTCGACCAATTTATTCAAAAAGCGTATTAGCGGCGAGCGAGCCCGAGTATTATCTTTACTTTCTAAGCGTTGCGTTTGTTGCTCGAGTTTGCGCTTTATTTGCGTTAATTCGGCTTGGCTAAATTCGCTTTGGGCATTGGGCAACATTTTGAACAAGTCGAGCTTGTCAGCTAAGTATTGGCATTCAATCGCGCTGAGCTCCTCTTGCTGTAAAATTCTACTTAAGCCATTTCTAAACTCAGTTTGTGTCACGCTGCGGCGGCTCAGGCGCTCGCAATGCTGATTAAACAACTGCCACTTTTGCCACATGTAAACATAGCCCAGTCCCGCACCTTTGATATTTTGCATGCCGACGATAATTTGGTGTTCATTTGGCAGTGCTTGTTTGGCAATGATTTGGTTTAAGGGATCAGGCTTGATGTCGCTATCATGCACTAACGTACATTTGAGAGTGGCAAGTTGCTCTGCAAGCGCTGCTGTTTGCGAAAGCTTAGTGTTCAGATCTTCAACTTCAAAAATCGTATAGGCAATTGTCCACGCTTCAAAACGTTTTAGAATTAGCTGATGTGTTTCATCTTCACTGTTAAGGTGTGATTGTAGTGAGTCGATACTTGAAAATGCAGATTCAGGCAGCTTGTCTGCCGTAGTATTTAATGATGCAATAAGCGCATCTCGCGATAATGTGAGCCTAAAACGCGTGAGTAAATCGCACAGTGCGTTGTGGTCGTTATTGCTGAAAATACTGTGTAAGAGGTTCTCCAGTGCAACCATAAAGTACTTAAAGAAGCCATCGATATTGGTGCCGATCACCACAATGGCATCAAAATGCAGATCATTGGCCAGAATGTTCGCAAATACTTGCGAGCGCGCTACGCGGTCGTTGCGATTATTAATCAGAGCAACAATTTGCCCCTGCTTTCCCTGTTCGACGATGTTTAAGCGTTTCCAATTTTCTATCGTTGCTAGGCGTTCGTTGGCAGACATGCTGTTGATAAAGCTTTGACTGATTGCACCAATCTTTGCGGTCGTAAACTGCTGAAGCACGCCAACATCGGGAATAACCCTAGAAGCCGTTTCTTTGAACACATAGTCTTTATTGATGCCAATATATTGCGCCATTTTGCAGACTAGGGCGATGTTATCCGGATGCTCAACATAGGGGTACTTTGCGAGAATGTCAGGCGTTATTTGATACCCATCACCCCAATGAATTTGAATGAGCGAAGTGTTTTTTTGTTCTGCCGCCAAGTTGAGTACGGAGGCCATATTCTGCTCGGCGGTGAACACTTGGGTGTTGTAGCCCAAAAAGGCAGACATTTCTTTTGCTACATCTAAGCCTGTTGGGCCCAAAATATCTTCATGATCCGGGTAAGCATTTGTAATGGTAGCAAAATTGTCTTTCATCCAGCGCACTAGAATTTTTACATATCTCGGAGTCAGGCCCATACATTCCCATAGGAAAACGTCCGCTTTTACCTGCTTTGCAAAATGTAGCACATCAGCTTGCTCCCAAATACTCGCTTTGTCGAAAGGCCGAAATAGCGGGATCTCATATTGCTCACCAGAAATTTTTGAATAGATAAGCATCGCTTCACAGCCCGTGGTCTTGCTCACGACTCTCAGCGCCAAGCTGCTAAATAAAGCTGACTTCAGCCTCTCGGTTCCTGATTTTCCTCGTGTTCCCCAGCCGCCAATGGACACCGGAATGTGTTTGCGATTTTGCTTTATTCTTTTACTGACATAAATATGCCGAGTCCAAAAGTAGCTAATAAATGCAAGCACAAAGAAAACCAGCTGCGAAATACTATTTTGATAAATGGCATCGACGTATTCTTTAAAGCTGCTCCAAATGGTGAGTAGCGCTGAGGTTACACCAGAGCGAGTATAAAGTTGCTGAATGTCTTTCGCGACAGGAAAGGGCGTTTTTGCGATGTCGCCATAGGCACTAAAGCGTAGCGAAAACCCCAGCGTGTTAAGTGCATCCAAATACTTACCTTGCTCAAGTTCGTTGCCTTTTCGTAAGCGGTCTAGCTCTGCAAACTGCCATGTTATGGTCCAGTACGCCTTAAGGCGTCGCCACAAAGTTGATGGCGGAGTAACGGCTAAAATACCATCCGGCGTATAGGTTTTGGCGTCTTCTTTACTGTGGTCATTAGTCAGTACACTTAGCAAAAAGTCGAGTAATGGTAAATGTGGTCGACTCGTTTGTTCGGCGATATTAAAGAGCAACTCCCCCGGCACTTTTGTTTCGCTAATTTCCGCGGTAGTGCAGCTAGGGACGTGGATCGATACGCTGGGCTTTTTCGCTTTGGTATGGGAATAGCTTTGACGTTTATCGGTACTTGGTTGTCTTATTTCGTGTATTACTCGCCACAACCTTCTTGCTTGACGATAGCCTTGTTGGATACGCCAGCCAGCTTTTGTTTTTGAGGCATTAAGACTTTGACCGCGCTGTGCAATATAAGAAAGTGAGCGGCCCAGTTCATCACGAGACCAAGTTGCCAGTGCGTCACTTTGTTCGTTGGCTTCAAGAGAAGCGTTGAGCTGCGCGATGATGGCTTGATGATAGAAGCTACCTAGCTGCTCTCTGGCTCTGGTGATATAACGGCAAACGGCAATGTTTTTTTCGTTCGATAAGCAGTCATTTAAGGTATCAATAAACCGTTTGAAGCAGAGTTCGGCTTGATTTGATTCAAGTTGCATATTCAGCATAATACGCGCGCTTTGCTCAAGCGCTAAGCGCTTGAGTTGCATACTAAAGTCGCCAGTTAGTACGCGTTGCCACAGTAAAAATGCAAAGTCCTGTTGGCAAAAGCGGTCGGCGGATAACTGCTTTATCAAGGTGAAAAGTACGGCATTCTCATTCTCTTGCTCAAACCGCTTGGCGATTAACTCTTGTGCAAAGAATGTGGGATAAAACTCGACAAACTCTAGCGTAACTTGGCGCACTCTGGGTAAGGTGTGCTCGCTGAGTGCACAAAGCATGTTGAGATCTTTTTCTGTAAGCTTTGGCTGGCTGACAATAATTTTAGGAAAGATACTCAAAATATAGAGTACTTCGGCATCAACGTGCTGACTATTTTCAATGTCGTTCGCTTCTTCAAGCAAAGCCCACATGTAGGCACGAATAAAAGTGGGGCGTTGATGTATTAAGATCTCTAAAATATCGACGGTTGCCTGATAGGGCATGTTGTCAGACTCAAGCAACTCAATAAGTTTGGCGATAAGATCTGCGTCTAATTCCGAGTCAACCTCATAGTTGTTCAAGGTTGCGACCATATTGACCAGTGCGCGGATCAAGCCATGACGAATATGTTGATTTTGACTATGGGCGAGTAAATTTAAGCAAAATGGCTGTAAATCCAAGCGTTGCCAAGCATTTTCTAGGGTATCGTGGTGAGCACGTAAATATCGATTCGTTAGCGCCCCAAGTTTGGCGATTAAAAATTTAACCTGTTGCTCAATAGCGGCAACTTGATGTTGATATCGAGCAACTACAGCGCCTTCGTCAAACCATCGTGAAAAAGCTTTTTTATCTTGTTCTAACGCGGCTTTAGTAGTGCCAAGTTCTTGAGCATATGCAATAATATGAAGCTCTTTTTCACTGGCAAATTCAGACTTAGCGATACGCTGTACAAATCCGGTGTGGGATACCTCAAGCAGCAAAATTTGCTCATGTAGAGTCTCAATTTTATGGCGTAAAAAGGCGATAGATTGAAGTACCAGCCAGTCGGTTTCATCCTCGTTTTCAGGGCGATTGTAAATGAGTTCCCATGCACACAATTCGTCGATCAACGCACTGTATTTATGTTGATACAAGTTCAGCCAAAACTTTTCAGTTTCGGCAAAAAATAAGGCTTCTAATTGACTCTTTAAGGCTTCAACGCTCATGTAAATCTTGCTCTAATAAATGACTTAGCTGTAACGATTCAAAAATAATTTCATCGTGAGCATAGGGGGCAAAAGCGGTTTGCTGTAAGTTGCCTAAACGTACTTGTAGCCCAACCTGATGGGTATTGTTAAACCAGTCTTGAGTCCAAGTTACACCTAACCAACCCGCGGTGTTATGACTAAAGTCAAAGCCCGTTTGCCAACCCAATTGAGTTAAGTATTGCCATGTTGGATTAGGACGGTTCTGATCGGCAAATACATAGCTTGATGTTAATCCGGCATGAAAAATATGGCCTTGATAAAATTGATACCAATCAAATGAAAACAGTGCATTGTCGAGCGTTTGCCAATCTTGATTTGACGTCAGGGTAACGCCGGAGCTGAAGTAACTATCAACCCAGGGCTGATAGCGCAGCCCAGCATGCGCTTGCCAGCCGTGCTTGTGATTATTACGGTAAAAGGCGTACATATCAGGACCAATTTGCTCGTCTGCAATAAATTCGTCCTTGCTGATACTGGTGTACGTGTAAAAAGGCTGCCACCACCAAATGCTTCTAAAACCGCTGTTATAACGGTGAATTTGGCCAAACTTTGCCGAAATACTAGAGCTTAAATGGGTTTCACTGATTGCCGTTGCATCCTGCCAGCGATTACGCATTCTTGCTTCTGCAAACCAGTTCGACTGCTGCGAGAGCCAATCATATTGACCATTGATAGAGAAAGTGTCTTGGTGATGATTATCCATCGTGTAGAAAGTATCGATGCGGTACCAGTTATTTTCATCCTTCATTCTCAGTGATAAACCTAAATCGAGTGTAGTACGGCTAGGGCTAGGCTCCGTTGTCTGTACAATGTCGTCGCTATCAATATTCAAAAAGCCTTCGATGCCAGTGCGACTTTCATCAGTTTCAATACGAGCTTGCTGAAATACGGGCTCAGCACTTGTTGGTGTTAACTGTTGCTTGGCTTTTAAGAACATTGGCACTTCAGGTACTAGGTTAACGCGATGCAATGTTGGACTTAACGTCCAGATAGACATGCGTGCTAACGTTTGCTGTTGTTGGCCGGTTAGTGATACTTGTCCTGCCGGGTGAAAATAGGTGGCTTCACTTCTTATACCATCGGCAAAGGTTTCAATTTTAATCAGACTATCTCGAGCTAATTTCGCCGTGATTGGGGTTGTTTCATCAGAGCGATAAAAAATCTGCCTCGTATCCAATGGGATATCATGCCATTGACCTTGGTCGAAGTATTGCGGACGTACACTCACACTTTGCCCCGATAGAGGGTTGAGCCAACGCAATTGCAGCAGTCCTTGTCGTGTCTCGATTTGTTTAATGCCGTAATAGAGTGGTTGCGTTGGCTGCAGCGAGATCACATCACCTTGATTTGGCCCCACCAGCTCTACATTAGCAGGCGGTGCCACGATTTGCTTGGCAGAAGAGTAGGCAAACTTTACTCTTACTTGCACTTGTTGGTACTCAGAAAAATCAATAGTCAGTATCTCATTTGCTCTGAGTGGCAGGCCTGACGGCGGATTTTCTGTGAGGTGTGCGGTGATCTGGTCACCAACGCTTTGCGCCGCAAGCGTATCAACTTTTACCTTTTGTGTGCCAACATAGCTAGTGTATTGTTCCGCAGCAAGCCATTGACCATAGCGCATCAGGCGGGCATATAAATCGGTTAAAACGGCATCATCCGACAAACTCGGGTGCAGACGTTGAAGGACCCTGTTGTAGCCTTCATTAGACAGTGTTTGCTGGCTCAATTGATACAAGGCATTTATCGCAATTTCTCTGGCGCTGAGGTCATTTACTATGCGCGCATCAGCGCGACTAACCAAGTGTGCAGACTTATCTACAAAAGCCGGAGTATCAGCGGTGTCTGGTTGCACCCGGATCTCTACAAACAACTCATTATTACTGAAAAGGGTGAGACTTTCATTTGCCGCTAATTGAATATATTGCTGCGATGCAATAGATAATCGAGTGGTTTGTGGCTGCAATTGCAAGTTTGCTGCAATATCACTAAAGATGGGTAAAATCCGGGTTTTGGCGTTGTGTTCATACAGCAGCCATTGAGTATTTTTGTATTCTTGTCCTTGGTACGCAGCACGTGCACTTAGCTTGACCGTCAAAGGCGTCTTAGCAACCAGTTTGATGGGTTTACCCGAACCTAGCGGGTACAGCTCAGTTTGATCATCCATTGACTCCACGACTTGTAAACCATAGTGATTAAGGCTGTATTGAGGCAGGGTTAGTTCGTCCGTTTGAATTGCCGCGACTTGTTCGGCCTGTTTTGGTGTTAATGCCATTTGCTGGCTTGTCCACAGCGCTTCTTGCTGAAGGCCGGAGTCAAGTAGGTACGTCAACAGGATATCATCGCATTGATATTGCGTGATATCGCTTTCGTGGGCAGCGCATAATAGGCTAGCTTGGATATATTCATTCAGTGCTAAATATCTCGTGAGTAGTTCATTAGCGGCGTATTCTCTTAAAGATTGAGCAGTGCTTTTTAGCAGCGATTTTAGTAACACCTCGGCGTTTCCACTGTGTTCTAGCTGAGTCAAAATAGCGATATTAAGTTGCCAAGCCATTAACGTAACTTGCTCACTATGCCCACTCAAATACGGCTTCAGTTTCGCAAGTGCCATGAGTGGTTTGGTCTTTGCTACCATTTGTAGTTCCGCAAGCACTTTAGTGGCGGTAAACTGGTCGTGGCTGTCTGTCTTAACACTTAGTTCCGGCGCACTCAGCACGCTAAGAGATAAATAGTAAGTGTCAGCTCGATTTTGTTTGCTTCTTGCAAGTAGACCTTGAACGAGTGGCCATTGGCCTAGTGCTTCTTGCGTCATGGTCAAGAAGTCGGGAAATGGTTGTAAGCGGTTTACTGCTACAGCGATATCAAGCGCTTGCTTAGTCCCTTCAATCATCACAACTTTGGATGCTGGATTTATGTGTAGAGTAAGTCTTTGAAAATGACTGCTAGGCGCAACAAGCAGCGTATGTTGGCCATGCTCGCTGGTGATGGTTAAGCGCTCTTGCGTTCTTGCTCGAACATACAAAGTAATTGCATTATCAACTCGCACTATATTCTCAAGATGATACTTCAGTGGCTGAGACGAGGTAATGTAATTGACTCGCTGAGCGCTTGAAGCGAGCAGCACTTGCCCAGCGGCGCTGCGGCTGCCCAGAGTCACTCCGCTTAGCGCAACATGATGAGTGAGCGGTTGAGGGGAACTTGGCGTTAAAAAATACACCGCAGAGGCAATATCGTTAAGCATTTGCTTACGTTTGACCGCCAACGCCGTGTCAGAAGCGTTAAAAGTAAGTGGAGAAGTATCACCATTCATGTAAAGGGCGCTGAGTTGCTCGTTCAGCTGTTTATTCCAATACGGATTAAATAGCGACTCTTGCTGCTTTATTCCCGCATTATCGTCGTAAATACCACGGTGCATTTGTAGTAAGTTAAGGTAGGTAGGCACCGATGTTGTGATAGTGAGATAACTACCTTGCGGGACGGCAATATAATCTTGGTTAGATAAGCCGACTTTAGGCTCAAGGTACTCATTCGCTTGGATATCTGATATTGCAATGGTGCTGATAACCTCACCGTTGACTTTAATTGTGACAGTACCGTTTTGCGCAATCGCGTGTAGATCTTTTCGAACCTCTAGTTTGAGCTTTTTGGCGTGTTCAAAGAATACGCTTGTCACTTGTGTGGGTTGTAGATAAAACCAGCGCTCTGTATCTTGCGCTAATTGCAGTGTTTGGTCGTCAAGCCCTGGCAGTCTGAGCGCTCTTCGATACGGATCTCTGTGGCTGTGCATGCTGCCTTGCCAAAGCGCGAGAGATTGAGCGTTATCACCGGTGTAAGCAACCTGAATTAAGCGGTTTTGTGCCGTTGTACTCAGTTGGCAGCGGGATTGAATACATAACCAATCGGATGTTGGAATGGCATGTCGTAGTTTTGGAGTTTCCCCTGCAAAAAATTCGAATGTATCGAGGGCACTTGGTGTTGTGACTAACCATGCGTGACTTGGCAAAAACAGCCACGCTTTTTGCTGCGGTGCAAAGCGCTTGTCAGCATTGGCTTGGGTAAATTGCATACGTGACAGATCAATCCATTGGGCAGCCGTTTGTATCCCTACCTCATTGGCTCGGGATATCGTTGCAAACAGCAGTAGTGTCATTATAAAAGTGATTGCACGCATTTCGTAAACTGCTCTAGTTGTTGATTGTTATTAATTAATTGCTTTCTTGTTTGATAGCTTAGCTCAATATGGATAAAGCTATATTCAGGAAGCGCAAGCTGATGCATGATATTTTGCGTCCCGCCAAGTTCTTGCACTTCTTGAGGGTAAATCAGCGCCCGATAACCTTGCTTAACAAGACAAGACTTCAAATTCCATAGTGTTTCATCATTTGTTTTGCCTTGGCTCAAAATTATTTCGCTTAGTTTACCGCCGTCGGTTTTTCGCTTCTTCTGACTAAATCCATGTATTTGGAACACTTTTGCTGTTGGGTGTAAAGATGTAAAAGCTACGATAGCTGACGCGTGAATATTGTGAGGTTGCTTGGCGTAATCATAGTTTTTACCAGTGTCATTGTTATCATATCTGTGTTTTGTGTTGTTCAGTAACACTTGGCAACTGTGCTGGAAAATGTGCTCACCAATGGTCTGCGTATGTTTATCATGAAAGCGATGTGGAACAGACACCACGCAAGGCCGGTGCTTAGGCGCATACGTGACTTCGCCATGCGCTTCACTCTGAGGCTTTGGCGCCAATGTAAATTGCTCTGCTTGGTGCGTAAATTGCCAGCCATCGAGCTCTACAGGTTGCTTAAACCAGTGCGCCATTTTGCTGCTGTCGGGAATCGCAGCGTTAACATTCAATGACAAGCATAATGCAATGTAAAGTGCGTAGCGACTAAGGCGTTTCATCTTGCCACCAGTTTAATGTTGCATCAGGCTGTTCATGTTCCTCTAATACACTTATCCAAACATCATGTGAAAAGCGAAGCGTCATGGTTTTAGGCGATGTTAAGTCTTGAAACAGCGGCAAAGTAATACTTGGGTACTCGTACAGCTCTGTGTGATTAGGGTTAAAAAACATCCTCGTTTGTGCAGGGTTTAGGTGTAGTACAAAGTGTTTAGCTAAAATCGTGTATTCATCGCTTGGGGTGATTACCTTAGTGCTATCTAGGGCGGTTGCTACCGTGATTTCAGCTTGAGGTTCGGCACTAAACACTTTGACGACCAAAGCGTTAGGTTGCAAGTTATCCTCGCTAACAGCAACGGTAAATGGCGTTGTTTTTGCCACTTTGTACAGGCGGATCTTCCGCACGGTTCTTGGGATCCCTTGATTGATGAAAAGTGCTTGGGTGTTCGCCAACTCCTCTATTTGTAAGCTGTTTAACGGAACTTCAAATAATGTAGGTTTATGCTGTTGCTTCACAATCACACTGCTTGGGTAGCTTGTTGCTTTACCGAGCTTAAATAGTGCAGATTTGGCTACCTGACGATATTCAAACTCCATTTGCGGTACTGAGTTATCAAAGTAAGCTTGCTCAATGGGCACCAACGCGATATCCGATACAGCTAAAAGCTGATCTAAGTCTTTGGTGCGGTATTGAGGCAGCAACTCAGGTACTTCAGGTGGCGCTTCAAATAAGCGCACCGATGCTATCTGCTTTTGAGTGTGAAAGAGATAATGGTTGTCGGCCTTTTGGCTAAACCATGCGTCAATCCCTTGATAAACTGGACTTTCAGGGTCACACACCGAATCGCAACGATGGCTCAGATAATTAAATGTTGGACTGCGGGCTTGCAGCTTCACCATCGCGTCTTCGGCTTCAATTTTGATTAGATTAACGTTATCTGGTATTGCCAAATAACGCTTCTCTGCGGTTGGTAAGGTTTGTCGCTCCGTGGTTTCAGTTATCAGTCTATCAAACAAAGCTTGCTCTGCCGTTGCGGTAAAAACATAGTCCTTGATCCGCTCATTGTTGCTATAGAGGCTCACAGAGAGAGTGCTGCCAATGGGCGCACGCCACTCTAAAGCGATATCGCTTTTAGGAGAGACTTGATAGTAAGCCGGCGTTTGCGCGTTGAGCATATAATAGTAACTATGCAACGGGACTATAGGGTCGACGCCATTGCTAAATACCCGAATGCTGGTGGGGGCGCTTGCGCTAACGGTAACAAGGCCAGCTGGTAAGTTGCTTAGTTTAGCTTGCGCAGCGGATAGCACCTCAGGCATTAGTGGCTTTGGCGCGTCGAGTTGGCGTAAATCGTGCCAAACAAAAGTAAGATTTGCATTCTCGGAATGGCTTAATAAATATTCCGTGTGTTCATAGACGCGAAAACTCGCGCTTAGCTGCTCAGAAATAAACAAACTATCTAAGTCTAGCTGGGTCGAAAAATCATGATTAAGCACATTGTAGGGCAGTGACTCGTATAACAAGTCAGCACGAAAGTCGATGTTAGGCACGCCCTGTGGCGCTAGCTTTTGCCAATCTAACATGACCGAATTGTATTTTTCTTCGTTGGTTAAGGCGTTTTCACCTATGGTGTGGTAATTCGTCATGCGTTCACGCCATTCGGTTGGCCTTTTCAGCCATGCTTTGGCGGGGTCGGTAATACTGTTACTGGTTTGGGCATGGACGCGTACCACCACACCTTTAAGCTGAGCATTTTCTGGTATTAGCTTTAACGTGATAGTCGTAGCTTGTTGTAACTCTTTACGATTTAAATAAAAGGATTGCCCAGACGCCACGGCCAACGCTTCACGGTTTTCAATGATCTGTTTTACCTGTTGCTGAAAGTCGTTCGAGGCAGCTTTAGCTGCATGATGATAAGTACCGCGATAAATAATCGCTCCTTTTGCATCAAGTAACTGATATTCAATAGCATAGTTGACAGGCTGATCATCCAGTGGTTGCGATTCGAATATCCCATTAGACAACACCCGAACAGACATGGTCCGAGACGCAGAAAAGGAAAACTTCAGTGCACTGTCGGTTTTTAGCCAATGAACATTGGATCGAATATTAAACAAAGTCGAGGTATTTGAAGGCTCCGCCGATTTTACCCACACAAATAAAGTGACGGCGAACCAAACAAAAAGTAGCAGCAAAGCCGTAAAAATAGCAAATCGTAATATCTGCTTAATCCAGTACATAACGCCCCTCATGAACCGCTTTTGCATAAGTGGCTAAATCAATAACGCGATTTCTTCTTGGTAAGTATAGCGCGAGCAGTGCGTTATCTCGGGTAAACATTAATCCCAGCTCACCATTTCTATGGGTGCTAAAGGCGCTTATTTTACATTGGCTTTCAAATTGACAAAGTGTTTGGAGCACCGGTAAATGTTGAGTGGTGGCATAACGCCCGGTGGCCACATTAAGTGCATCAATAAATTGCGCACTAGCCTCATGCCAATCATTTGGAGAGAGGGTAAGCAAGTCGATTACTTTGAGCCTAGGTGTGTGTGCAACGGCTAAAAGGCGCTGCAATAAAGCATCGTTGGTAATGGCAAAGTGCGATTTAAAATCCGATGCTAACCACAGTGCCGCTAACTCACTTTTTGGTGCGAACAGCTGATACCCCGACTGCGGTGTGGTACCGAGTTCTAAGCCTCTTGTTGCTTGTTGTCCTGAAACGGTTTGAGTATTAACACCAAGATCAGCTAGCACCCTTTGTAGTGTAGCAATGGTGTCATTATGAATAGGGTTAGGCGTTGTAAATTGATACGCAAGCGCTGAAGGTCTGATGCTTGCAGGCGCGCTATGACTGCGGATCTGTAAATTAAGTAAGGGGTTGTCATAAAAGTAGCGCTGTGCACTTTGATACACCACATTAAATAATGACCGCACGTTGTCGGCTGCCATTACATTTGCATCTATGCTGGTATACGGATGAGCACCAGCGATTGCCAGTAACTTTGCATGGGTGGCCGTAAACAACTGACCAGAGAACTCCAGCGTGTTACTTTCAAAGAGTGGTCTAGGCACCGCAATGGTGAGGGATGGTTTAGCCAGCAAGGCAATAAAGTACACCCCTTGACCCAAATCATAGGCAGATTTGGTATCTAAAGGAGAAATTGCAACGAATTGCCCTTGGTTATTTTCAACTAAAGTTAATTGGTACTGTAATAGGTTTGCTACGCGATTTATCTGACTCAGCCTTACCTCAAGCGTTTCTGGCGTTGTTACTATCTCAAGGTTTTGGGTGATGGCAAATAACGGCCTTAACACTTCATATTCCCACAGTGCAGCACTGGTATCGCTCAGTGCGCTAAATGCACCGCTGCCTTTGGCGCTAATGTGACTTGAAAATGCTTCAATAAGTGCCTGTATGCTTTCATCACTTGTGCTTATTTTATCTATGTCTTTGTCGATGCGTTGCAGGCCATATGCGCTTAGCAACGACGAATAGCTATCCGAGCTTAAATACGCCTCAATCATCTGGCCATGGAATTGGCTGTAAGGTAAAGGCGCATTCGCCGCGAGACCAAAGTGTGCATCGTTGATGTTAAACAAGGTAGCAAGTTCAGATTGTTGCACTGAGCTTGGCACACTGTTAAATATCCACATCTGTGCGTCTTCTTTTAAACTGTGTTGGTGCATCAATTGGCTTACTTGCCGATTAATTTCTCTGAGTTGGACGACCTCTGGAATATCCATCGCCATAAAAAAGTCACTATAGAACTCGCTTTGTTTACCATTCTTATCGCCACTTTGGTTAGGTCGCGCATTGCCAAACGCCATTGCCTGGCTTTGCCAGTAGGAAAACAATATCCCACCAGCCTCACTGGCAAGCCGCTCTGCAGTGGGGTAGGGGACGCTGATGATATGGGCTTTTTGAGCAGCTAAATTAATGATAAACAGACCGCGCTTGTGATCTTGTTGATTGTCTTTTATTACTAAAAATTGTGTTGTACGTTGCAAAGAAAAGTTGGCTTGACGCAGTAAGGTGGCGGCCTCGGCATAGTGTGACTCACTATCCCGCTTAAGCAACCTAATTGCTTGTTTAAAATGGCTACGTTGCTGCTCGGTCACATATTGGCTGACATTAACGTTAGCCGCATTTTGAGTATACAGCTGGCTCTTGTAATTACTGATCACTTGGCCGAGCGTTAAATCGCTAGCTGTTTCATTTATCGCTAATGTATTACTTTGTACGAATAGGCTTGGAATAACCATAATTGCAAAACCGATGCAGATGGCGATGAAGCCACCGACAATTGAGGTTTGAAAAGTTGCACGGATCACAAGGCCTAGCGCATTTTTTTGGTAAATTTTAAGGGCGAGTAAGGTCGATAGCATGTAGCCAAAAGCAAAGGTATCGGTCACTTTTAAGGTTGGGAAGTAACCGACGACGACGTAGTTTAAAATCAGTTTGTAGACAAAGCCAATATTAAAAAACAGCAGCATGAGTCGCGCGCCTTCGATATTGGCGTGTTTTAAACGAGTAAAGTTTAAGACTACATATCCAAAGACTAAAATAATCCCTGTTTCTACGAATGATGTGAGCAGCTTAGTGGGTTGCATCAGTTGCAGAGCTAGCAGCGCTGGCAGCATAATGCCATTGAATTCCCAGCCGTACTTTAAATTAGCCCTTGATGCGATAAAAGCGGTGATCACCAAGATAATATAAGCTTTAGGGGCTGCAATAATGGAGGCCGCAACAGCTTCGTACATGACGGCAAGATTGGCAATGCTAAAGTTGGTGAACGTCATCAATCCAAAACGAATGATGATATAGGTAACAACCAACTGAATAGCGGTGACTTTTATGCCATATTTAAAGCCGCCATTCCACATTACATTGGCGGTCAAGGCGATGATAATCAGCCCGAGGCTATACAGCTGTGCGGCGTAATCAAAAGTGATGTCCCATTGTGTTAAGTACGCGGCGACCAGCGGCCAAAACAGCACATCCATGGTAACTCGAACAATAATGCTTAACAAAACGATGGCAAAAAATCGGTCACGGCCAAACATTTCTGCATAGCCCAGTCTCTCAACAAGTGTTTTGGCAAAAAACCGCATTAAGCCATAAACAACAATGGCCTCAACAATGATCACCCAAGCCGATGTTGGGCTCACGATAAATAAAGGGACTAGGTAACCTGGCACCACTAAACCAGTTAACGGGAAGCCAAACCTAAGATTGAAAAATGCGACAACCGCGATGCCTATCCAAACACACGTGATAACGGACTGCCCAAGTCCGCCCGCACTTGGGAATAGCATCAGCGTCCAGTCCATCTATTCCTCATCCCACTCTTCAGGCAAAAGTTGCTCGTTAACCGCAAGCTGCTCTGACAAGTGTGTTAAAAAGGCTTCTTTATCATCTAGCTGAGATAACTGCTCGCCAAGGTCAATAAATTCAAACAACACCCCACTGGTTTCAAATGGGGTACTAGCGTTAAGGCTGGTTGATTGTTTGAGTAAGGCGCGAATGCTCAGTAAATAAGTTCGATTGTCTAAATACACGGGTAATACGATTTTGCCACGCTTTAGGGTTAAATAGCGTAGCTTTCCTTTGGCTAGTTCGCTATCCATCTCGGTACAGCGACAAAGTAAGTCTAAGGCGGACATGTCGAAAATAGACAGCTTATGTTCTCTAGCAAAGCGTTCAAGAGATTCATTTACCTGCACAATTTGGCCAAATAAGTTATATAAAATACTGGCACTGTGAAGCTGGTTGAAGACATGCTCCAGTGAGGTGAGTTTTTGATCCATCTCATTAATTGCATTTTTAATTTTATGACTTAGTGGCTCTTTCAGAGAAAAGGTCAGCGCCCGAGTCAGTGTGCTTTTGAGGTTTTTTTGCTCAGCAGAAAACACTTTATAGTGGAATAATAATTCACCAATTTGATGTGCAAAGAGATTTACATTTTTAATAAACGCTTGCTCATCAAAATTGTCTTGAGGAGTGACGGTTAGCGCCCAAAAACCCCGAACATCTCCTGCGTACATCAAGGGTGCGATATACTGCTGCTCATCTTCCGTTAGATGTTGGAAAAAAGGGCGGGTAATTTTGATAGCACCAAACGCTTTGATTGCATCGGAATAAGGTACTCGCTGGTAATCTCGTCGCATCTCTAAGATATCACTGAGCTGACAGTGTATTGCGCGTATTTCAGTTACTCGGTGGTCACCCTCTAAGCGAGTGAGAAAGATACTTCTTCTCAGATTAAGCTGCTGATTAACCAGTTGGATGATTGCATCCCAAGGTTCATTATGCTCGAGAAAGTGCCGTGGTAGATATCGACCCATCATACGTTGCTGGATCAGGGCTATGAGAGACTTTAAGTTTTCTTCTTCTGACCATTTCAAAGAGATAAACACCCAAAGTAGCGTCAGCCATATCAAAGATAGCAGCTCACCAAGCGGCAATAACACTGAGTACCAATGATGCGCGCCAAGGCCACTTATGATCAGTAATATGCTGGTGGATATTGCAATGATGACATTGGTCTTGGTCGCATTTCTTTGGTACCACACTAAGAAAAATATTGATGCTAGTACCATGAGTGCGACTATCGTCACTTTATTTAAAGGCTGAATAAAGCTGTCGGATGCAAAGCTATTGGCGATAAATGCCTGTAGGTAAACTGGCGGAAGTTCTTGCGCGCCAAAATAAGCATTACTATTCAAGCGTGAAAACTTTGAATGCTGAGCAACTAAGATGACCTTTTCGCTGAGTTGTGCTGTGAATAGGTCACCATCAAGTACTCTCTGCGCACTGAATTTTGGCAGTGAATAATAAGGCAGTGAGTAGTCTATGATTTTGTTGAGGTATTCACCATGCTGCGGGAATATTTTATCCCACAGTATGTCACATGTGCTTGCTGGCGGTGCAAGGCTGATTGCGCTGCCATACCAATTTTCTGTTTCCAACAGACAAACCGATTGCGTATTGAATGGATAGTAAATCGAGCGGTCGTTTTGTTGTGGCGAAAGTTCGGTATTTGCAAAAAACACAACGGCTTTTGGTTGATAGTCAGAGAGTATTTTTGCCAACTGCTGATGTTGTTGCTGTAAGTTTTCTGCTTCAATCACGACTACTTGCGTTGCTTGTGTGGTGTTGAGCTTAGAAAACCATTGTAATCCAATTAGGTTTACCTGTTTATATAAGCCTGATGCTGAGGCGATCAACAAAATAGCGAATAAGCTCATAAATAGCCAAAACTCACGTTGGCGTTTTATAAAGTTTAATTGACTAAAAACCGACATGCCTTTTCACTCTCTTATTGCTGGCTAAAAGTGAGAGTCAGCTCAGTCGTCTTCGCTACTTTTACTTTAATAAATTCTAGGCCGTGGATTTGTGCACTTTGCCACTGACCGTTTTGAAGCAGCACAGGGCGTTGCCACGAGATCATCGCAATATCATCTAAAAATAAGGCACTGTCACCGCTACTTGGTGGCGCCATGGAGAGGCCAAACTGGACGCCACGAGCAGGCAATCCTTCATCGCCAAGCACAATGGAATCGTCAGGTAAGGTAATGTCTTGTCTAAACGTTTGCCACTCATAACTACCGGCAGGCTTTAATCGGGGCGTTGACTCAGAAAAGATAAGGCTATCTTCTGATGTTAAGATACGAATATCAGCCTTAAACTCACCAGCGTTCTCTCCTTTGGCATAACCAAAGAGCGAGAGCTCATGGTAAGCCTGTGCCGTGCTCGGCGCTGGCGTAATAGGCATGGTACGAATTGTATGTTTGAACGGCACACGCGTTGGTGTTTCGTTAAATTGCGTTCGTTGTAGACAAAGTCCTTGTACGCCACGATATTTGCCGACTAAACATGGCGCGATATCGTCGGTCTCAATTAACCAACGAGAGACTTCCCCTTTTTCGTTATCGCTGTCCCAGTCTTCAAAATCCCCAAAGAACAATAAGTCTCGACCAAGCACAATCTCTGCTTGAGCATCACTAGCCGTGAGTTTGCTAAGGAACTCAGCACTGCTTGAATATTGGCGTAAATCGACAATATGCTCACCGGCTTCTAAGGTAATAACTTGTTGCTCGGTTGCTTTTGCTTGAACCGGTTTATCAAAGGTGACTTCTGCAAATCCCGGGCGCAATGAGATACCAACTTCGGGTGAAGAAAATTCAGCGATACGTTTTAGTAGGGCATTGGCAAGATCGCCACTTACAAACTTAGGAACATAGTCTTCTAGATAAACGGGATAGGCTTTTAGTGCACTGATTTTAGGTGAGCCTGCAGTTTCTAACTCTACCACAGCTATCAGTCCCAAAAAGGTTTCAAGACGATTTTGCTCAAACACAAAGTTGCCTAGTCCAAGTATGCTTGGTACGCCATTGTATAAGCCAAACCCTTGCGCAACGTGAGGATGATGCGCAATCATCAAGTTAGCGCCATTTTTGGAAAGTAAATCAAAGCGGTTTGAAATATACGCCGTTGGTGCGTATGAATACTCATCACCGCCGTGAAGCTGAGCCACAACAAAGTGGCCGTTGTTACTGGCTTGCATCACCGTTTCTTTCATGCCATTGGTATCTGTTAGATCGGCAGCTCCCCCTTTAGCATCCGATGCCACATAAGTGACGGTATGTTGATCGCCTGTAATGGAAGTCGCAGACACAAAGTCTATGGTTGCTTCACCAAGGCTTAGGCTATAGGGCTTAAATGCCTCTGCCGCGCTTGTGCCCGCGCCACTGTGTTTAAGTCCCGCTTGCTCGACGTACTTCAAGGTGTCGTTCAGTCCAGATGCTTGATAGTCATAAACGTGGTTATTGCCAAGTGCGACATAGTCAATACCCAAATCATTGAGGGCAATTAATGACTCAGGCAGACTAAAAAATGCAAACTCTTTACTTGGATGGACCGTGGTTGGGTTTTTTAGGATTGGAGACTCCAAATTAACCGAAGCAAAATCGACATGTTTAAATAAAGGATGCATAAACTGCACCAGCGCTTGGGCATCAGGTCCTGCGCTTTGGGGCTGGATAAGTCCGTCAGGGGTGCTGGGCAATGAATTCCCCATGGTAATGAGGTCAGGGTTGAAATAACGACGCCCAAACATGGTATCACCCGCGAAAAGTACGGTTTTTAGCGTGCTTGACTTAGCTTTTAGTTCAAGCGTGAGCTGCTGTTCATTGTTACTTTGATTCGCTAAGGTAAAAACCAAGGGTAAATAATCGGGGTGAGATATTTCTGCAACATAAGCGCCGTATGCTAGAGTCGACAGGTCAAATACACCATCGCTATTTGAGGTAAATGACAGACCATTTATCGTGAGGTTGGCATTGGCGATGGGCATCGCTTTTGTGTTTTGCAGCAACACGCTTAAGTTGGGCGTCTCGTTATCCCTATCTTGTTGGCGTTTATCTTCATCCTTATCTATTTGTGAAGGACCTGTTTCATTTGGGTCCTCTACTGAGCAGGCCGTGAGCGCAAATAGTAATACTAAATTTAAGATTTTTTTCATTGTGGCCAGCCTGGTTTCAAAAAAGATACATTATCCAATTCTTTAGTATTATATCTGTAACTCTTTATGCGTTGCAATCCTTTGAAATGGAATGTAAGTTTCCAAATCAAAAACTTAACAAGCGCTGAAAAACGTCTTAAAAAACAACTTTTTTCAGTTCTTCATTAGTATAGGACAAGAATTTGCGAGGATAGCTAAAATTCTGTTCAATATTCTTTACGTTTTTCTAGTCGGCCAGCTATTCTTAGAGTATGATCTCGTCAATTGTGAAAACCCGCTTTGAGGAACAAATGCGTCTAGAGATACATTGCGCTGACCGTATTGGTATTGCCCAAGAAATTCTCAATATCTTGGTGAGTTACCGTGTCGATTTGAAAGGTATAGAAGTCGATTCAGTAAATTGTCGAATGTACGTGAGCTTTCCACCCATCGAATTTGAACAGTTTCAGAAGATCATGCCTGAGATCCGCTTAATCGATGGCGTTGAAGATGTTCGTACTACAGCGTTTTTACCGTCAGAACGTGAACATAATGAGCTGAATACTTTGCTCAGTGCGTTGCCTGATGGTGTAATTTCTATCGACGCTAAAGGCTGGGTACGTCATTGCAATGACGCAGCTTGTCGCGACCTTAACATGGTTGAAAAGGAAGTGATCGGTGCCAACATTAACAACCTTTTGAAAGGGTTTAACTTTACCCGTTGGTTAGAAGGTAAAGAGGTGTTAGGTCAGACAACCCGTGTCGAAGTGGGCGGGGAAGATTTTATTGCTGATATTTTGCCAATTTCGGTGCCCCAAGGGATCGAAGGCGATGTATTAGCCGGTGCGGTGATTAACATTAAATCGCAGTCGCGATTAGGGCAGCAAGTCAGTGCGTTTCGTCGTTACGGTCAAGAAAGTTTTGCGACGATCCATAACCACAGCACAGCCATGCGTAGAGTCGTGCGTGAAGCCAGAAAAATGGCACAGCTAGAAGCGCCAATTCTGATCACAGGTGAAACTGGTACGGGTAAAGAGCTATTGGCTAGAGCATGTCATTATGCGTCTAACCGTTCGTTAAAGCCGTTTATCGCGCTTTCTTGCGCTTCGCTGCCAGATGATGTTGCCGAGTCAGAGCTGTTTGGTTATGCAGGCTATGAAGAAAATGCAGCGCCAAAACGTGGTGTATTAGAACAGGCTGATGGTGGCACGGTATTCCTTGACGAAGTGGGTGAAATGTCAACCCAGTTACAGACTAAGTTACTGCGTTTTTTACAAGACGGTACATTCCGTAAAGTCGGTGACGAGAATGAAGTTAAGGTTAATGTTCGCATCATAGCTGCAACGCAAAAAGATTTACCAGCAATGGTGCAAGAGGGCGTATTTAGAGAAGATCTCTACTATCGCATTAACGTGCTAACGCTTGAAATTTCTCCGCTGAGAGATAGAAAAGCAGATATCGGGCCTTTGGCTGAGCATTTTGTACAAAAATATGCCCAGCAAAATGGTCATCCAGCGCCAACACTTGCTAGAGAATGTATTGAGTTTTTAGAGAATTACCCTTGGCCTGGTAATGTGAGGCAGCTAGAAAACGCCATTTATCGTGCGGTCTCGTTGCTTGATGATAAAGAACTTCGTACTGAGCATCTAAACTTACCGACCTTTACCCATGACTTAGGTTATTTAGAGTCTGATTTTGAAGGGACGTTAGACCAAGCGGTGAAGCGATTTGAAGCAACTTTGTTGCGCAAGCTTTACCCCGCTTATCCGAGCTCAAGGCAACTGGCTAAACGTTTGGGATTAAGCCACACAGCCGTTGCCAACAAGCTGCGTGAGTATGGGATAAATAGAAAAACAGTCAAAGTATGATCTAAAGGCCACGCAATGTGGCCTTTATGATTTAGTTCCCATGTCTTTTGTCACGCCATCTACCTTAATATTCTTAATGCCATCTTCTTCAAAAGAGAGTGTGATACTCACGTTATCTCGCGCAAAGAAGTAATCTATCCCATTTACCGTCAAGACGTAATTACCCTTTACAGAGTCGCTAAACTCTTTTTTCACAAGAGAGATGTGATGATCTGCAATTTGCCACTTAAATTCAGAAATAAAACCTTGATTGAATTCTTGGATCCACACGCGGGTATCGTCTTTACTCAGTGTAATGGCAACTGAGTAAGACTCTGGTAGTTCAGACATGTCATAATGATTTGCACCGATGCGAAACTGTTCAGTCTGTTTGTTCCAAGCAAAACCAAACTCAAACGCTTTCTCTACACCGGTTGGATAGGTTAGCGCGCCTTCTCCTTTAAAGTCGAAGTCTGCATAGCACATACTGGAAAAGACAAATAAGGTGGAACAGGTAACAAGGGATAATTTTTTCATTGACTTCACTTCAGCTATTTTACTTAATTTGAGGTTCGCGTATGTAGTAACCGAACTCATTGTTTTTAAGCTCATTTTATGGTCATTTCTGGTCATGCTAGAAAGGCGTTCATTTTTTGAAGCTCAGATTATTAATCTAGTTTACTGACAGCATTACCGCAACCAAGGGTCAAAGTAATGTATCAGTTATAGACGCAAGCGTAGCAAAATAATCACTTTAGAATATGAATTGCTATGCTAGAATCGGAAAATTATTAACTGGTAAGACCATTGTTATGAACTTATATTTTCGTTTACTGCTGCTGTTTTGGAGAATAAGACAGAATAAACAAACGGCAGATTCCATTTTATCTCCGATAGATATCGAGTACCGCGCCCTGCCAAGCGATTGCGATATCAATATGCACTTGACCAATTCACGATACCTGGCATTTATGGATTTGGCGCGTACTTGGATGACAGAGCGAGTTGGGTTATTTGCAGCTGTGATGAAACGCCGCTGGTTCCCAATTGTTAACGCAACAGCGATTACTTATATCCGCGATATCAAGCCGCTGCAAAAATTTACCATTACCACTAAGGTGGTGGGATGGGATCATAAATACTTTTACATTGAACAGCGCTTTCATTCTAAACGTGGACTGCATGCAATTGCTTATGTGCGTGGGGTATTCAAGCGTAAGGGTGGGGTGGTTGCGGTCGAAGAAATGCTCGAAGTAGCTGGGTTTAACGGTGAAGCACCTATTTTATCTCCTGAGATTATGCATTGGAAAGCCATGTTAGAGGCAAAGAAAAACAGTAATCTATAAACTATAAAGGCCACATCAGTGGCCTTGGGGATTGAGAAAGTAACAGTAAATCTGTGATTTAAACCATTTAGGTATTAGAACTTATATTTCACACCGAACATGGCCACAACAGGGTCTAGCTCAACGTCAGATGTCAGTGCCTTTACACCGTTAGCGTAAACTGTTGCATCGGTATTGATGTCAATTTTAGAGATCATGCCGTGCAGGCCCCATTTTTCATTTAAGTCGTAGTTAAAGCCGATTTGTAATGCAATACCAAAAGAGCTATCTAAATCAACTTCTACGTCGTTAGTCTTTAGTGTTGCTTTTAGTGCAGCACTCGGCTCTTCATCGAAGAATACTGTGTAATTTAGACCCGCGCCGATAAATGGACGGAACTTAGCGCTTGCATCAAAGAAGTGATACTGTGCAAGTAATGTTGGTGGCAAGTGTTTAATGTCTGCGATTTCAGCTCCTGCTAAGCCACCAGCACCGTCAACTGTGTGAGAAAATGGTGTTGCCGCAACCAGTTCAAATACGATGTTATCGCTGTAGTGGTAGTCAAGCGTGATACCTAGCTGAGTATTTGAGTCAGCAACTAGACCAAGAGAGTTATCTTGATCAATTGCAGAAGCCGAATTGTCAGGGTTTACGTTAATAGCACCAACATTAACACTGAAATTTGCGTGTGCGAAGGGAGCAGCAACTAGCAGAGTAGATAAAAGTGCAGCGCTTAAAGTTTTCATTTTCTTCTCCTAACCCTATGTGAGGACATTTTTAAACTGTGAAACAGTGTGTGTTTTCAATGAAGTCATCTTAAAAGGGTTCAAAAAATGAAAAACTGTTCTAGATCAATTTTTAAATTGTAAGATTTCAGAAATTTTTGAAAGTTTGATTTAGATTAAGTTTTCTCGATGTCATTAATTTGCATTAAAACTGCAATGCTGTGGTCAAAGTTTCATCTTTAAATAATTGCTAGATTTCACCTACAAATCATTCTTAGTTATGTCACTAGCAACACAGTATCAAAACCTCAGTACTTCCTACGCCACAGAGATCTTAACGCGTTTGATCCAAGCGCCTTCGGTTACGCCGTGTGATGCAGGCACTATTGCGTTTATGGCAGAGCAACTCGCTGCGCTGGGCTTTACTATTGAGCAGTTTGAGGTGCAGGGAGTAAAAAACTTGATTGCAAGTTATCGTTTCTCTCAAGGACCAACTTTTGCCTTTTCTGGTCATGTGGATGTCGTGCCTGCAAATAATAAAGGCTGGATTGTGCCACCATTTAGTGCGCAGATTATTGATGGTGTGATGTATGGACGCGGTGCTGCAGATATGAAAGGTGGCGTTGCGGCAATGCTTGCTGCAACCAAAACATTACTACAGCATCCTGAAAAATTACGAGGAAGCTTTTACTGGTTGCTCACTTCTGACGAGGAAGGTGAAGCGGAGTTTGGTTCCAAATTGATTGCAGAGCGATTAGCTGAAAATGGCATTGAGCTAGATGCTTGTTTGGTTGGTGAACCGACTTCACACCAAGTGGTGGGAGATACGGTTAAAAATGGTCGTCGTGGGGCGATTTCTGGGCGTATTCAGGTTAAAGGAAGAGCGGGGCATGTGGCTTATCCAGAACAAACGATTAATGCTGCTCACATCGCAGGCCAGTTGGTTAGCCAGCTCGCGCTTTTACCTTGGTGGAAAGACGAAGCAGGATCGCAAACCACGCTGCAAGTCACCGGGATCACAGTACCAAATATCGTGGATAATTTAGTGCCAGCAGAGTGTGAAATCACATTTAATATTCGTTACAGCCATGCCTATAAGAGCCAAGAAGTTGTGCACTATATTCAAGAGTCGCTGGCTAAATCCGGTGCTATGTTAGCGATCAGTTGGGAGCGGCCTTGTGAGTCGTTTTATACCGGCGCGAAGCAAGAAAACTGTTTCTTAACGCTGGTAGAACAAGCAATTCAGGAAACAACGGGGCAATATCCGAGTTTAAGTACTGCAGGTGGCACCTCCGATGGTCGCTTCTTTGCGACCGGAAAAACGCAAGTGATCGAATGCGGGGTAAAGAATGATTCAATTCATCAAGTGAATGAACATCTATCCCTCAGCGATCTACATGCCATAGAAAGAATATACTTATCTGTTTTAAATAGGTTTTTTAAAAAAGTTGAAAATTTTTAAAAGAATTTTCTTGAAAATAAATTTGCTGACCATAAATAGCTTTATGAGGACGCCGACAGGGCCTCATAAATTAAATAACTATTTGTTTTAAAAGTGCTTATTGGTTCTTTTTGAAGAGTGAGCACCTATGTATAGCTTTAAGAGGATACAAAATTATGCGTACAGTAGATTTATCACCATTATATCGTTCATTTATCGGTTTTGATCATTTAGCTTCTATGATGGATGCTGCTGCAAGAACAGATAAACAACCTAGCTATCCACCATACAACATCGAAGCGCTAGGTAAAGACAAGTACCAAATTACCATGGCTGTTGCAGGGTTTACCGAGCAAGAGCTAACACTGGAATCAGAGAACAATACGTTGACCGTAAAGGGGCAAAAGCAAGCGACTGAAGAAGCCAACGAGCGTAAATTTATTCATCAAGGGATCGCCGAACGCGGATTCGAGCGCAAATTCCAACTTGGTGATCACGTCAAAGTATTAGGCGCAGACTTAGCGCACGGCTTACTGGTTATTGACCTCGAGCGTGAGATCCCAGAAGCACTGAAGCCAAAAAAAATAGAGATTGGCTCGGGCAACTTGCTTGAAAGCAAGTAATATCAATCTAATTTATTGATTTCCAACTCGCCGCCGTCAGGCGGCTTTTTTTGCCTAAATACAAAGCATTTGTTATTAGTAAAGTTATGCCTCACTTGTTATCCCCCAGAAAATGAAACTAGGACTAAGACAATACGTAAAAAGACGAAATGGTGTACCACTGGGTCATAGTCAGTCACTAGGAAACATGTTACGGCGCGCTTTCGGCGCTCAGTCTTTCGATGGCTTCTGGGTTTATTGGAATCCTATCTGGAGTTATTACTTGGCGCGCTTCGTATTTCGTCCATGTACAGCGAAAGTGGGGGGAAAACTTGGCTATTGGTTTACTTTTATCGTGAGCGGCGCATTGCATGACGTTATTGTTGGATTAGTAGTGGGAGAAACTATTTTTACATTTACCCCATTCTTTGCTGTACTCGGGGTTTTTGCGCTTGGATTTAAAGTGACGGGGTATCGTTATCCGAGTCAGCACTTTCTCATTGCATCTTTGTTTAATGGCTCGATCATTGTATTTAGTTTTTATCTAAGTAGTGTTTTTAGCGAGTTACTTGTATGGTAGAAGAAAAATATTGCGTTGAGATGAAGAATGGAGCTAAAAGATAAGCTGATATTGTTGTTGAAATCAGGTGGGTTATCGTTACTCATCGCGGGTGGATTTTATACTTTGTTGTTTCACATGTCCGCACAATTTCATCACCAAGTGCAATTTTCGCCCTTTTCGCAAGATACTGGCGTAAACGCGATGCTAATTTATAGCTTGTTGGTTTTTCTATTCAGTATCATTTTTAGCTATTTCTTTTTGAAAATGCATGCTGTCCGTCATGATTTACATGTCGATGGCTTAGTTCTAAGCATCAAATATACACACTTAGTGCTTTGGGGAGGTGTTGTCAGCATTGCGATTTATATCTTATTACACATGAATCAACATATTTTAGTGTTAAAACAAGCCAAAGACAGCCACACTTCAGCTCAGCAACTCGAAGCGTTGGTTTCTTATCTGCCTGAAAGTGGCGATGTGATAGATCTTGCGGTTGCACAAAACCCCGCGACGGCACCAAACACGCTAACTTATTTGAGTCTAAAACGAGACTTTGCTACGCACTTAGCACTTGCGATGAATCCAAGTACTCCCAAAACAGTGCTAGAAGAAATTATTAGCTATTATCACGGAGGACAACAAGATGTCGTCCTCAATGCGGTGATGAAAAACCCTAATGTGGCTAGCGGCAAGGTTCAGCTGCAGGTACGTTAATGGTTTTGTTCTGTGACTGAGCGCATGGGAGACGCAAGAGGAGCCGCGGCCTAATTTTATTTGCTATCACGTTCGCTCAATTCAGTACGTAGTTTACTTTGCATGTCTTTAAGTGCCGTGATTTTGTCTCTTGCCTCTTGTAACTGTTGTTGTGGTAATCCCTCTTTAACCCCACGTGCTAGCAGAACTTCTATTTGCGCTACTTTACCATCGACGGCCGCAATATACTGTTGTTTTAGCTTGGCGTCTTTTTGATCCAAATACGCTTGGTAAGCTTCGGTATCCGACAAATCGCCCTGAAAATCATCCATTTGCTTTTCAGCTTGGTTTATTGGCGGCAGATATTCAGGCTCCGTGATTGGCTTAACGGCTTTGGGTGAGGTCTCGGCATTTGGTTTGATAGGAGCATAAGTATTGATTGGCGTGATTAACGTTTCAGTTCTTTTCTGCTGCTCAGGCTTTGTCTGTGAAGGGGGATTATATGTGGGGTTTTGCCAACCTATGTTGGCAAAACGCAGTGTGAATCCAGCTATCACAGCCCCAAGGAATATGACAATCAATGCTTGCCAATACTTCATATTACCGCTCCGCTGTTTGCCGTTTTCCAAGCCATATAATCTTGCTCGAATTTGTGCTGAGCAAACTCTTGGGTCAGTGCCCGCAGTGCTTGGTAGCGTACTGTTTCACTTTTCACATCGTAATAATCATATATCGGTGACTGGCTATACAATACCAGCCATTCGCCACTTGGCGTGCGAATACTAGGCGTTATCTTGCCTTGTTGATTACTAAACGCCAGCTGTGTTTCCCATTTCGGCGTGCTTTGGCGGGTCAGCGGAGTGAGTTGAGCCTGCCATATTAATATCGGGGTATATTTAGCGACGGCTTGTTGCCATGAGTGTGCATTTGCATAATCATTAAATTGCTGTGCGGCTTTTTGTTCGGGAAATTTCGCTGCGCTCGCACTGACTTGCTTGATGTATTTAAACCGCTTCTTATGACGCTCATAATACTTCGCGATAGCACTTTCTGGAATTTCACTTCTTAGGGTATCAACATACTGGCTCGTTGCACCATGCATCTCTTCCTTAACACCAAGAAATGCCAACATGCTCGGCCTCAATAGTTCTGCGGTTACCACTTGTCGTAACTGTTCTATTGTCAGGCCTTGCTTAGCAACATAAGGTTTTGCGGCGGTAAATAGCGCCTGTTGATTGAGATGTTGATTGACAATAGCTTGCAGTAACGCGAGTTCTCCCTGGTGAAGTTTAAAGCGGTTTTGCATTGATTGGCTATGTAATACTTGAGCAAGTGTCAGTGGCGCTGATTTTGTTAGTTGCAGCTGTTGCCATTTGAGTAATTGCTCAGCAGGGTATTGCCCATCAGCGGGGTACTGTCCTAGTAAAGACAGCATCTGATCCTTATCAAATACCAAAGGGTAGTGTTTTTTTTCAAGCTGAGAAAGTGCCGGGAACCAATGTAAGAGTGAGCTTGCGAGAAACTTATCGACGTGATATTGGGTGCTGAAACCAACGTTAGATTGGCGCTCCAAAATACTTGGGTTAAGTTGCTTCGCTTGGAATAGTAAGAACTGGTTTTCAAGTAACTGCGCTGTAGTTTGCTTTTTAGATAGTGTTCGGCCTTGCTCAAGGTAGAGTTGGTGAACCAAAGGCGTCAGGGCTTTAGGTATACTTGGTGAGGCAAAGCTTGGTAAGCAAAAACTGCTTACCAAGAAAAGTAAAACAAATCGCATTATCTCACGTCCATCGCGTGATTAAGTAAATGAACCACCATCGCTATCGCATGTGGGATCACTTGTTTTCCTGTATTTACGCGATCGTAATGATCCTCAGAGTTCAATACGATACCACCTTGTGAGTAGGAGAAAGCGCCACCTTGCGTTAGTAGTGGGCGGATGTCTATTGAGTTAGTATCAACTGCACTAAAACTATTCATTGCTTGCTTGACCAAAGTAAAGTCATTTAATGATTCTTGATCATAATAGTCTTTCACCCAAGACTCCCAGCCAGCATGATTCAGATCTGATGTTGTCCAAGTATGGTGTGGTTGAAGTAAATCCGTGGTGTGAAATACAAAACCGAGTACTTGTGGGTTCCCGCTTTGCACATAACTTTGGTACCAATACTGACCTAAGTTGTCAATCGGTTGAAAAGGCATTTCTTCAAAGTCATCATACATGCTGTACGTTGAGTGACTATCAATACGATAGTGCTTTTCTGTTATCCCATAACTATCGTATTCAGTGTCATCAGCACTAAACCATCCAGTTTCGCCGCCATGACCATCGTCTAAATAATCGCCTTTTAGCCAAGTCGCCGCCATCGTATCAACAGAGCCCCACACGGTTAACTTTTGATAGTTATAACCACCGAAGTCATTGCCGTGAGTATCAGCTCCTTGAGTATGGTTTTGGAAGTGCCAGTAACTGGTGTATTTCACGATGCTTTCAGCAGCACCCCAAAGAGGTGCCTGTACACAGTCACCCGTAATGGCACCACAAAAAAACGTATCTTCAAAATCATCGACGTCATAAGCCGCTTGGCCTAGTAAGTTGGCAAGCGCAGATACAGACATACCGTTAGCTTGTGCGTAGGCTTGTAGCTTTGCATATTGTGTTGTTGTCGGGTTTTGCGCCATGTAGTTCACAGCGTCGATTACGATACGCTTATGTGTTTCTTGACTAAATGCGTGGCTTTGACCTGCTACGACTATTAGCGCCAAAGGGAGTAAATATTTTTTCATGAATTGCCTCTATTGATTTTAATTTATGTGAACGCGAATTTTTCTGCTTAAAGCAAAGTGCGCTATTTAAAATAATTTATGTGAAATATTTATTAAAATAAAGTTAAATTGTGTATAGGTTAAAAATTAGAGAAGATGCTTGTTGGTCACAAAGGGGTCAGGTATGATCTCGGGGAGAATTTAGGCACACCTGCGCTAAACGAATGGAACTATGAAAAAACTACTTATAATAATCAGTTTATTGTTACCGTTTTATGGAATTTGCGAAGAACAAAGTGACGAGCTTGATGACGAGTTTGCTTGGCAGCTGAGTGTTGGTGCCTTTTACGTTGATATGACAATGCCAGCTTTGATTGGCACGGACTCGACATTCAAACATGGTACTTTTCTAGTCGATGCAAAAATAGAATATAAAAGTTTTTACTTGAATACCCACTCAGGAGATTTCTTTGGTGGCTCGGATGTTGGTTACCAAATTATCAACAATGGTGAATGGGGAATTGATGCCATTTATGGCAGTTATATGTTGCCTTTTTCTGAACGTGGTTACTACGATACCGACGATGTGGTACCTGAGCTAAGAGGCATTCGTAAACGCGATCAAGATAATTCTTTAGGCTTTTCCTATTATCGCCATGTCGGTGAATTTCTTGCCGTTGCTGAAATAGTCTACGATGTTTTTGGTGACACAAACGGTTGGGTTTTTCACCTCGAAGCGACACGTAACTTTGAATTGAGGAACTGGGATTTATGGCTTAACTTTGGCGCTAACTATTATTCTAGTAATTTTCATAATTACTTCTATGGTGTTTCAGAGGATGAAGTCAATGACTATTTGACTCCCTATAAACCCGGTGCTTCGGCCTCGGCGTTCGTACAAATGCAACTAAATTATCCAATTGCAGAAGATTGGGTGTTTAGCGCAGGCGCATCATGGTTAGTTGGTTCTCAAGATACGTTAGATAGCCCCTTAGTTCGCTCTCGCCACGCCAGAGTATTCTTTACTGGGGTGAAATATGTATTCTAAATTAATCACATGGACAGTGTTGTTTCTAGGGGTCTTGTGGAGCCACCAGCTCCGCGCCGAAGAAACTAACTCAGTGGGAATACTTCATGCTGTACCGAGCAAGTGTGTTGCCCTGAACCAGGGGAGGACTTGCTATGCTGACGTCAAAGTAACGGTAAATGCACCAACTGAAGGTGACTATTGCATTCGAGAGAGTTTGTCGAAAAAGATCCTCCAGTGTTGGGCCAAAGCGGATACTTTTAAATATGAGTTAGACTTTAGTTCTGATGAGAGTTTGAGCTATGAGCTTATCTCAAAGCAGTCTCGAGATGTGCTAGCAGTGACCACTATTGAGGTGAACTGGGTTCACAAAGTAAAAACCAAAAAAAGGCGTTGGCGCCTCTTTTAATGTTTAGGCTACGTCCGAGCGTAGCCTAAAGTTGCTCAATGTTATCTAAGCACCATTGTGCCCTTATGAGCACTTCTTGCCGTGTTTTCTCATCTTGTTTTTGCCAATTTCGATAGATCATGCCAATCCGGTGGTTATTGGCAAACTTATCCTCATGGCGGTGCATAAAATGCCAATAGAGGCTGTTTAGTGGGCAGGCATCATCACTCGATTTTTGCTTGACGTCGTAGTGACAATGCTGACAATAATCACTCATTTTTTGCATGTAGTTACCGCTTGCAGCGTAGGGTTTGGTTGCTACTATGCCGTGATCAGCAAATTGTGTCATGCCTCTGGTGTTCGGCATTTCGACCCATTCAATGGCGTCGATGTAGATACCTAAATACCATTCATCCACTTGATCTGGGTGAATTCCGGTCAACAGACAAAAGTTTCCCGTGACCATTAATCGTTGAATATGGTGAGCGTAGGCGTAATCCAGGCTTTGGTTGATGGCTTCACTGAGGCAGCGCATCTTCGTTTTTCCATGCCAAAAATAGCTTGGTAGATTACGCTGGGCAAGCAAGTAATTTTTATGGCGGTAGTCTGGCATATTGAGCCAGTAAACAGCTCGGATATACTCTCGCCAGCCTAATATTTGCCTTACAAACCCCTCAATCTGTGCAATATCAATTTGTGAGTTGTCTTGGTATGCTGCGATAGCACTGTCGATAACGTGTTTGGGGTGAAGCATTTTTGCGTTGAGGGCAAAAGAGAGTCGTGAGTGATACAGTGTCCATTTATCGTCACTTTTACAGGTCATTGCATCTTGAAATTGACCGAACGAAGGCAATAGGTGTTCACAGAAAAAGGCCAAAAGATCTTGAGCTTGCGCACGGGTAGTCGGCCATAGCAATGATTCTTCGCTGTTGCCAATGGTCTTTACTTTATGCCGCTTAATCCGCTTTAAAATGTCACTAACATCGTTGACAAAACAAAGCGGTTGTGGGATAGCGTCGATGTCTTTTTGCTTGAGCTTGTTACGGTTTTGACTATCGAAATTCCATTGCTTGCCAAGCGGCTCACCGTCATCCATTAATACATTAAAACGGCGTCTGAGCTTGCGATAGAAAAACTCCATCGTAGTGTGTTTTCCTGGCGTTAAGTAGTCATCCAGCTCTTCATAAGGGACTAAAAAATGCTCAGTGTCAAAGCTGCGAACCTGTAACTGGTCGAGTGTTAATTCCATCATTTGCTTCAGTAAGCGATATTCATCCGGTCTTTGATAGTCAAAACTAGACACCTGATATTTATCACATAAATGCGCAATTAAAGCGGGGAGATCCGAATAGTCCTGAGTCTCATCGAGGGTGAGATGTAGCACATGGAATCCAGCTTTATCCAGCGCAACGGCAAAATTCTCCATAGCTTTGAAGAAAGCACACACTTTTTGTATGTGATGTTTGGTGTAGTCGGTCTCTTGTTTGAGTTCTGCTATCAGATAAAGATACTTTGCTTTATCGTCAGCAAACCAACTATGTTTAGCATTGAGTTGGTCGCCAAGAATTAATCTGAGGCCTTTATATTGAGGTTTTTGTTGTGCCATTAGTTATCCTCCAAAGGCCAACCAACATGATCTTGGCTGTCGAGTTGTGGAGTGGCTTCTCCTTGCCATAATTTTATATATTCACCATCTGGGTCAAATAGTGCTTGTTGCTTTGTGATATTGAAATGGCGACCGCCACGAGGATCTGCCCCAACACCCGCGATATACTGCCAATTTCCCCAATTTGCCGCGACGTCGTAATCGATAAGATGTTGCTCAAAAAAAGCGGCACCATAGCGCCAATCTAGCTGCAACTCATTAACACAGTAGCTCGCAGCTATTTGTCTTGCCCTGTTGGAAATCCAACCGGTTTTAGTCAATTCGTGCATAATGGCATTGACCAGTGCGCTGGGCGTTCGACCTTGGTACCACTTTAAAAAGCGCTCTGGATAGAAACTGGTTTTTGGTGTTTTGGCTTTGACGCCTGAAAAGCAAAATAGCCTGTATTGATGTTTGAGCGCATACCAATGAAAGTACTCACGCCACAACAGTTCAAACCAAATCCAATAGGTTGATTCATTTGCGCCTCTTTGCTGCTCAAATTGAGTAAGTGCTTGCTTGATCTGTCTAGGACTGATAGCGCCATAGGCAAGTATAGGACTAAACCGAGTGGAAAAATACTCACCGAACAAGGCGTTTCGGGTTTCTTTGTATGTGAGAGCCGCACCCGTTTGGAAGTATTGTTGTAGCTGCTGTTGAGCTTGCGCTTCACCGGCGGCTACTTTGATACTGTATGAAGAGTTTGCTTTAAATTCAGCTAACTCTGATATCCGATTCGGTCTTGGTGGAAGCTTCGCGGTTGCAATAGGTGAATTAGGTTCAATTTCCTCTACAGCTTTGCGAAATGGCGTAAAGCTCTGTGGTAGTTCACTGACGCTGATTGGTAGTGAGTTTGGCTCAAAAAGGGTGTTTGAATAAGCACTAATATATTGAATGTGTGGGAAATTATCTTGTAATTTTAACCAAAGCTTTTGTTCATCGAATCCTGGATGAACAGTGCGACCGATATGAGTTACCTGCTGTGTATGAATAATCTCAGTCAGTGCTTTGAGCTGAGCTGTGTCACGCAACAGATACAGCTTCTGTTGTTGTGAAACTAGTGATTGATGTAAGGCATTGAGCGTCTGATTGCGATAACATTCGACAGCAAAAGAAGGTGAGCACTGCGCCTTGCGAGCCGTCCATAGGTTTACAGTGGGTAGATAAATGCAGATGAGTGTGTCGACTTGAGACGCCAGCGTTGTAAGTGCGGGATTATCACTAAGGCGGCAGTCGTTTTCAAATAAATAGAGTCCTACTTTCACGTTTATTCTTAACAGTCATGAACGAATAAGACTCTATACGTAACAATCAGCTAAATTGCTCAGTTAGTTTGGCAAGATTCTATAAGTGTACGCAAGTGAGCACCAACGTCTTGTGTTTTGGTTTGGCCTTGCTCAAGTAAGTTACTTGCTTGCTGTTTTAGCTCAGCCAAATCATACTGCTCAAGCAAAGTTCTTAAGTATCTAACTGTATCAGCACCTTGCTGAAGCAAATCAGGAAATTGTTCGATGGAAATTTCCTGTTGGCTTAGGCGAGAAATAGAGTTGAGTAGGTCGCTTAAATTTGCACTGTCTTGCAATGCGCCTTCAACCGCAATAAGCGCGCCCATCGGATCGGCATCTAGATTATTTGCAACGCAAGCTGCAACACTACCTGCCTCTGCTGATGCTTGCACTGACTCGATCCCTTTATCACGGATCTGCTCAACCACTTGTTGTAGCTCTTGATGTTCAGATAAATATTGTGCCTCGATTTGGGCTTTAGAGTCTTCCAGCATATCGCATGCGGTAAGTGAAACGACCATAGTAGACGCAAAGGCAATCGCTCTTAGCATTTTATCACTTCCTATATAAAGATTTTGTGAAAGTCTAAATAGCTAAGGGTCAGAAGTCACGCAGAGTTTGGTTTTGTAAGCTCTGCATGACTTTGATCTTAGAGTAATGTTTAGTGGCTGCCGTTGTCTCTTCGTTTAGCTGCTCAAGTTAGTTTGCTTGTTGCTGCGCTCTTTTGAACTCCTGTAGACCAACGATATTCGTTTTCTTGAATAATTCAAAGCGCAGCATATTTTCGATGAGTAACAGTGCTTTGTTCCAAGCGTTTTTTGCTGCTGTGGTAAAATGCCTGCCAAGATGACTTTTTAGCGTTGCTATAAAGGTAAACAACAAGACACTGATATCTTTTTCTGACGTTCCCATAAATAACAGCGTACCGCGTTGTTTTTGCAGATAATGTAATAAGTTTGACTGCTGTGGGATACGCATCACACAATTTTGCACAAAATCAAATATTTGATGCTCCCAGATTATGAGTTGTCCCACATTTGTTGGAATTTGCATGCGCAAATCGTAATGTTGAATTTGGTTGTACCAAGAAGTGCAAAAGCCATGGAAATTCGGACGAATACTCGCAAGCGTTTGAGTTAAAAGTTGATATTGATAGGGAGTAATGCTCATAGACGCCTCTTCAAACTGATGAAGAGCGGATCCTTTGCTCAAAAACAAATAGCCTAAGTCTGAGTATAGCTGTTTTTTTTAAATGCGAGACTTTTTAATATTTTTTTGTGAGATTTTTCTTACATTGTAATAATTAATTGAATTTCAATATGCTGGACCTAGCTAAAGTAGGCCGATATTTAGCAACGGCCCACATTGATTTAAAAATATTAGTGCTTGATTGGTGAAAGCAACTGTGGATCTGTCACGAGTTTACGAATGCCATGCGCATGGTCCTCTTCAAAATCATTGTCTTTACACCAACGCGCGAGACTATTTATATCAACTTTGGCACAGCTTGGACGTACACTCCAGCTTACCTGTAAAGGTGAGCACTGTTGGTTGCTATAGCTAGGTCCTGTAGTTGAACCTAAAAACTCAACTGGTGTGCCGGTATTGCTCGGTAAAGCCCCCGCTTGATGGTAACCGCCAACTTGGCCTTGATAATCAAGCTCAGTGAAGTCTTGCGCATTTTCATCATTAACCACTAAAAACACTTGAGTTTCGACGCGTAGACCGGGGTTGGCGCAGCTGTCATTTAAGCAAGCGCCGAGTGTCGGGCCGGGTTTTACATCACAAGAGCTATGAACCCAGTGTACTTCAATTGTATCGCCGGGCTTTACGTTGTTACATACTTTATCTTCTACAGGAGCAAGCTCCGCAGGGGTGAGGCTTGCAGTTGCATTACACTGGAATCCACCATACTTCGGGTCATTGGAAACGACAGAGAAGTCTTTGGCTTTATGTTCCGCATTTTTATGAAAGTGGATGTTACATAGGTTGAGTTTTTCTTTTGGTGGAGCCATAGCAAAAACCCGTTTGTTGTGACCCTGCAAACTATCAATATCTCTCGGTGTTTGTGGTCCTGCCGATTCACATTGCGCTGCAAACGCTTCAAAGCTAAATATAGACAGCGCTGTCAATTTGCTTGATTTTATAACCGTTCTCATTTGGTTTTCCTTTCTTTCGTGATTTTTCTGTTCCCAATTATGGATCAAATATTTCTTTTTTGTTACAAAAAATGGGAGGGGACGAAACTGGACCGATGAGTTTGGTGTCACGGTGTTGTATGTGAAAAGTAAAATACCTGATTACATCTCAGCAACGAGCTGAAACGTCAGAAGATAGTTCTAAATCAAGGTTGCTATCTAGGCATACTGTCTTTATAATACGCAGCATATTTAGTCAATCGGACTGAAACTTTCGTTTTTCAGTATAATTGGCTTTAAGCATGGGCAATACATCGCTCATTCAAATGGCATTTTTGAGATGTCTACTTCTTTGAAAAGTAGAAGTAAAACAATTTTATGTTTCGGTGTAGAATGGAGTTGCTCGATAGATGGTCGGGCGCTTGATTTGGTAAAGTGCCGAAGGTCGTCGGTTCAAATCCGGTTACCACTTCTTTGAAAAGTAGAAGTAAAACAATTTTATGTGTTGGCGCGGGATGGAGCAGCCTGGTAGCTCGTCGGGCTCATAACCCGAAGGTCGTCGGTTCAAATCCGGCTCCCGCAACCAAGTTAAAGATTGAGTTCTTTGATTTCGCGCATTCCTTGTAATGCGCGTTTTGCGTTTAAGCATCGGCTTTTTTGTTTAAGTTGATGATTAATTTGGCTGAGATAGCTCGCAAACCAAGCACGGCCTTTGGCCACACAGTTTGTTATTCGTGTGACGCCCCGCTTGGTTCGGGGCGTTGTTGTATCTGGCGCAAGGTGTATTCTGAGCCCAAGATCAAGCAGCTATGATTTGGGGCTTTAGGCCCTTTTTTTGTTTGTATGGAGGAGTTCTGTGTCAAAACTCGAGCAAGATTTGACTGAAATGTTGGAGCCTGCAGTTGCTGCGTGTGGCTTTGAATTACTCGGTCTTGAGTTTGTGCAAGCTGGTCGTCATTCTACACTTCGTGTATATATCGATCATGAAAACGGCATTAATGTAGATGACTGTGCGGAAGTGAGTCGTCAAGTTAGTGCAATTTTAGATGTCGAAGACCCGATTACGAACGAATATAGTTTGGAAGTATCTTCTCCTGGTGTTGACAGACCATTATTCAAACAAGCTCACTATGAAGCAGCAGTGGGAGAGGAAGTACGTTTGCGTACTAAACTTCCGCAAGAAGGTCGCCGTAATTTTAAAGGCGACTTAGTAGCAGTTAATGGCGATATGATCACGTTAAAAGTTGACGCTCAGGATTTCATCTTGATGTTGAGCAACATTGAGCGTGCCAATATCATCGCAAAATTCTAACTTTGAGTGCGAAGGACAAGGGCAAGCGAGGCATTACCTATGGCAAAAGAAATATTGTTGGTGGCAGAAGCTGTTTCCAATGAAAAAGCGGTCCCAAGAGAAAAGATTTTTGAAGCATTAGAGTTCGCACTAGCGACGGCAACAAAAAAGAAGCACGGTGGTGAAATCGAAGTACGCGTTACTATCGACCGTAAAACGGGCGAGTACGATACTTTTCGTCGTTGGAAAGCGGTTGAACCACAAGAAGACGGTTCACTAGAGAATCCATATGCGGAAATCACGTTTGAAGCGGCGCAAGTTGATGAGCCTGACATTCAATTAGGTGATTACGTTGAAGAGCAGATCGAATCAATTAAATTTGACCGTATCACCACACAGATGGCGAAACAGGTAATCGTACAAAAAGTACGTGAAGCTGAGCGCGCATTAGTTGTTGATGCATATAAAGATCAAAAAGGCGAGCTAGTGACAGGTGTTGTTAAAAAAGCAACGCGTGACGCTATCGTTATCGACCTTGGTAACAATGCTGAAGCGGTAATTTACCGTGAAGACATGCTACCACGCGAAAGCTTCCGTCCGGGTGACCGTGTACGTGGTCTACTTTATGAAGTGAAGCCTGAAGCGCGTGGTGCACAGCTATTTGTTACGCGTTCTAAGCCTGAAATGTTGATGGAACTATTCCGTATTGAAGTTCCGGAAATTGGCGAAGAAATGATTGAACTTAGAGGCGCGGCACGTGACCCAGGTTCTCGTGCTAAAATCGCTGTAAAATCAAACGACAAGCGTATCGACCCTGTAGGTGCGTGTGTTGGTATGCGTGGCGCACGTGTACAAGCTGTGTCTTCAGAGCTTGGTGGTGAGCGTGTTGACATCGTACTTTACGATGATAACCCTGCACAGTTCGTGATCAACGCAATGGCTCCGGCTGAAGTAGCTTCAATCGTAATGGATGAAGATACGCGCACGATGGAAATTGCAGTTGAAGCTGACAACCTAGCACAAGCGATTGGTCGTAATGGTCAAAACGTACGTTTAGCTAGCCAACTTACTGGTTGGGAACTAAACGTAATGACAGTGGAAGAGATGGAGCGTAAGAGCTCGGAAGAATCAGATAAATTGGTTAATCTATTCACTGAAAATCTAGACATCGACGATGATTTTGCAACACTACTGATCAACGAAGGCTTCTCTTCACTTGAAGAAGTGGCTTATGTGCCAGTAGCTGAATTTTTAGAAATCGACGGTCTAGACGAAGAAACCGTTGAAGAATTACGTAACCGTGCAAAAGATGCACTGACTACGAAAGCACTTCGCGATGAAGAAAGTCTAGAAAATGCAGAACCTGCAGAAGACCTACTAGCACTTGAAGGACTTGAGCGTCATACCGCTTTTGTTTTTGCTAGCAAAGGTATCGTTACACTTGAAGACCTTGCAGAGCAAGGTATTGATGACTTAGTTGAAATTTCTGAGTTATCAGAAGAGCAAGCTGGTGAGTTAATCATGGCTGCACGTAACATTTGCTGGTTCAGCGAAGAGTAATTTATTAACGGAGGTAACATCACGTATGGCAGAAGTGAGCATTAACAAACTAGCCGAGAGTATTGGTACAACTGTTGATAAATTACTACAACAGTTAAAAGATGCAGGGATCACCAAAGCCGAGGGCGACCAAGTTACTGAATCCGAAAAGGCGACGTTGCTTGATCACCTAAGCAAGCAACACGGTGGCACTGGTTCAACCGGCCCTGAGCGTATGACTCTACAGCGTAAGAGTAAAAGCACGTTAAGTGTTAACTCATCTGGTAAAGCGAAGTCTGTATCTGTAGAAGTCCGTAAGAAGCGCACTTACGTTAAAAAGAGCGCAATCGAGCAGCAGAAAGAGCAAGAACGCTTAGCTGCAGAGGAAGCTGCGCGCAAAGAAGCAGAGTTAATGGCTCAGCAACAAGCAGAGCAACAGGCCAAAGTAGAAGCTGAGCGCAACGCGCGCGAAGAAGCGGAACGCAAGGCCGATGAGGAAGCCGAGCGCAAAGCTAAAGAAGAGGCGAAGCGACAAGCTGATGCTGAACGTCAAGCCAAAGATAAGCAGAGTAAAGAAGTGGATAGCGCGCAACAAATTAAAGAACGTCAAGAAGCTGAGCGTCTGCGTCAAGAAGCAGAAGCGGCAGCCCTGAAAAAGGCAGAAGAAGAAGCAAAACGTCAAGCGGAAGAAGCTCGTCGTCTAGCTGAAGAAAATGAAGCACGTTGGAAGGCGGAAGAAGAAGAGCGTCTTCGTCGTGAAGAAAATGCTGATCACCACCTAACAACTTCTACTTACGCTCGTGAAGCGGAAGATGAGTCTGATGCACGTGAAGAGAAAAGCGCACGTCGTAAGAAGAAGAGAAAGCCAAGTGCGAAAGAAGAAGCTGCAGAAGCGAATGCGAAGAAGCTGAAAGGCAAAAAAGGTCGCTTAAAAGCGCCAACTTCGTTACAGCACGGTTTCCAAAAGCCAGCGGCAGAAGTGAAACAAGAAGTACGTATCAGTGAAACAATCACTGTTGCAGAACTTGCTTCTCGTATGGCTGTTAAAGGCGCTGAAGTTGTTAAGACAATGATGAAGATGGGTGACATGGTTACGATTAACCAAGTTATCGATCAAGAAACTGCGCAGCTAGTTGCTGAAGAAATGGGTCACAAAGTCATTCTAGTGAAAGAAAACGAGCTAGAAGAAAAAGTACTAAATGACCGCAGCGAAGATGGTTCTCTTGAGCCTCGTGCGCCAGTAGTAACAGTAATGGGTCACGTTGACCACGGTAAAACGTCAACACTTGACTACATTCGTAAAGCGAAAGTTGCAGACGGCGAGGCCGGCGGTATTACTCAGCATATCGGTGCATACCATGTTGAGACTGAAGGTGGCATGATCACTTTCCTCGATACTCCTGGACACGCGGCGTTTACATCAATGCGTGCTCGTGGTGCGAAAGCAACCGATATCGTTGTACTTGTTGTTGCAGCGGACGATGGTGTAATGCCTCAGACGAAAGAAGCGGTACAACACGCGAAAGCGGCAGAAGTACCACTTATCGTTGCTGTGAACAAAATGGATAAAGAGGGCATTGACCCTGACCGCGTTAAGAATGAGCTTGCTCAACTAGACGTAATCCCAGAGGACTGGGGCGGTGAAACGCAGTTTGTTCATATCTCAGCTAAGACTGGTCTTGGTATTGATGAGCTACTAGAAGCAATCCTAATGCAATCTGAGCTATTAGAGCTACGAGCTTCTGAAGAAGGTATGGCATCTGGTGTGGTAATCGAATCTCGCCTTGATAAAGGTCGCGGTCCGATTGCTTCTGTACTTGTTCAATCAGGTACCTTAAACCAAGGTGATATCGTACTTTGTGGTCTTGAATATGGCCGTGTTCGTGCGATGAAAGACGAAAACGGTAAAGACATCAAAACCGCAGGTCCTTCAATTCCAGTAGAGATCTTAGGTCTTTCTGGCGTACCAGCAGCTGGTGACGAAGCAACGGTAGTTCGTGATGAGCGTAAAGCACGTGAAGTGGCACTATACCGTCAAGGTAAGTTCCGCGAAGTGAAGCTTGCTCGTCAGCAGAAAGCGAAGCTTGAGAACATGTTCTCTAACATGACTGAAGGCGACGTATCTGAAGTGAACATCGTTCTGAAAGCAGACGTTCAAGGTTCTATCGAAGCAATCGCTGATTCATTGACTAAACTGTCTACAGATGAAGTAAAAGTGAAGATAGTAGGTTCAGGTGTTGGTGGTATCACTGAAACGGATGCAACGCTTGCAGCGGCTTCTAACGCTATCATCGTTGGCTTTAACGTACGTGCGGATGCTTCTGCTCGTAAAGTCATTGAAGCTGAGAACTTAGACTTACGCTACTACAGCGTTATCTACGACCTAATCGAAGAAGTGAAACAAGCAATGACAGGTATGCTTGCACCAGAATTTAAGCAAGAGATCATTGGTCTCGCTGAAGTTCGTGACGTGTTCAAGTCGCCTAAGATCGGCGCTGTTGCAGGTTGTATGGTAACTGAAGGTGTGGTTAAACGTAGCGCGCCAATCCGTGTACTTCGTGATAACGTGGTTATCTACGAAGGTGAACTTGAGTCACTTCGTCGCTTTAAAGATGACGTTGCTGAGGTTCGTAACGGTATGGAATGTGGTATCGGCGTTAAGAACTACAACGACGTTAAAGTCGGTGACCAAATCGAAGTATTTGAAACTGTACAGGTAGAGCGTACGCTTTAATTGTAAGTTATTAAAATACTTGAGATGGGGGCACTAGCCCCCATTTGTGATCTCATAGATTTTGAAATTTTAAGTGGTGAAAATGAGAGAATTTTCTCGTACAGATCGCGTTGCACAGCAAATTCAAAAAGAAATTGCAGTGATCCTACAGCGCGAAATTAAAGATCCAAGATTGGGTATGGTAACAGTGTCAGCTGTTGAGGTATCACGCGATCTTTCTTATGCAAAAGTATTCATTACTGTGCTGAATACCAGTGATGAAGACAAAACTAAGCAAAGTGCGGCTATTCTGAATGAAGCAACCGGTTATATTCGCTCGCTTCTTGGCAAGCGTATCCGTGCGCGTATCATGCCTGAGCTTAAATTTGTTATTGATAACTCCCTAATGGAAGGTATGCGTATTTCTAACTTGGTTGACTCTGTGATCAGAGAAGACAACGCAAAGCGTGGTCCTGAGTTTGGAGATAAAGACCAAGAGGAAGAGTAATGGCGCGTCGCACCAAAGGCCGTGCGATCGACGGCATTCTGTTATTAAATAAACCGCAAGGCATTTCTTCTAACAAAGCACTGCAGCAAGCAAAGGGCATTTATTTCGCTCAAAAAGCGGGCCACACCGGTGCTTTGGATCCGCTGGCAACAGGTATGTTGCCAATTTGCTTTGGTGAAGCGACTAAGTTTACCCAGTTTTTGCTTGATACCGATAAAACCTACGTGGTGAGAGCACAGCTGGGTGAGCGCACGACGACATCAGATTCTGATGGTGAAATTGTTGAAACGCGACCAGTAAATGTAACACTTGAGCAGCTAGAGCAAGAAATTGCCAGCTTCTTGGGTGAATCTGATCAGTACCCTTCGATGTATTCGGCGCTCAAATATCAGGGCCAACCGCTATACAAATATGCCCGTGAAGGCATCGAAGTACCGCGAAAATGCCGCAAAATTAATGTTTATCGTATCACGTTAGACGAATATGACGAGCAAACTCAACAAATTCAAATGACGGTGCATGTGTCTAAGGGCACTTATATTCGTACGATAGTCGATGATTTGGGGGAAAAGCTTGGCTGTGGTGCGCATGTCATTATGTTACACCGTAGTGAAGTTGGTCATTACCCTAGCGACAAAATGATTACCTTAGTCGAGCTCGAAGCGTTACTTGAGAAAGCAAAAGCGGAAGAAGTTGCGCCTTCTACTTATCTCGATGAATTATTGTTGCCGATGGATACCGCTTTGGTCGACTTGAGCGTTGTTGATATTAGCGCTGAGCAAGGTGTTGCTTTTGGTCATGGGCAGACCGTTGTTGTCGAAAATTTACCAGACGGTATTGTTAAAGTGGTTGCTGATGGCAAGTTTGTTGGGATTGGCGAGCGTAATCCTCAAGGGTTATTGAAAGCAAAACGCGCGCTATCTTCCGCTGAGCCGGAATCACAATAAAATCTTCCTATGCAAGGGGAGTTTATGCTGGTATAATCCGCCAGCTTCCGCTTTGGCTGAATTAGTGATCGGCTGAAGCATTACTAAACTTATTTTGGAGTTATTATGTCACTAAGCAATCAAGAAAAAGCAGAAATCGTAGCAAAGTTCGCACGCGCAGAAGGTGATACAGGTTCACCAGAAGTACAAGTTGCACTTCTAACTGCTGACATCAACAAGCTACAAGGTCACTTCGCTAACCACAAGCAAGATTTCCACTCACGTCGTGGTCTTCTACGTAAAGTTAGCCAACGTCGTAACCTTCTTGACTACCTAAAAGGCAAGAGCGTTGACCGTTATGCTGCACTAATCAAAGAGCTTGGCCTACGTCGCTAATATTTTTGATTTCTTGTTGGAAATTTATCCAACAGTAAAAAAGGGGCTAATTAGCCCCTTTTTTTGTGGCTGTTCTATCAGTATACTTACAGCCGTTTAAAAATACTTTTAAACAAGCGTCAATCGGATTTCCAATTGTAGTGCTTAAGTAAATTATGGTGAGTTTATTTAAGACTGTGATTGGTCCCCGTTGACGTTGAAAACCATTTAGTAAGGAAAATATTGTGCAAGCAATTATTAAAGAATTTCAACTAGGTCAGCACACGGTGACTCTAGAGACAGGTGCTATCGCACGTCAAGCTGACGGCGCAGTACTTGCAAGCATTGGTGATACTTCGGTACTTGTTACTGTTGTAGGAAGAAGAGAAGCGGCTCCTGGTCAAGACTTTTTCCCACTAACGGTTAACTACCAAGAAAAAATGTACGCTGCGGGTCGTATCCCTGGTGGTTTCTTGAAGCGTGAAGGTCGTCCTTCAGACGGTGAAACACTAACCGCTCGTCTAATCGACCGTCCAATTCGTCCTCTATTCCCAGACGGCTTTGTAAACGAAGTTCAGGTTATCGCGACAGTGGTTTCTGTAAACCCTGAGATCCAACCTGATATCGTTGCTTTGATTGGTACTTCAGCAGCACTAGCTATCTCAGGTATTCCATTCAATGGCCCGCTAGGTGCAGCGCGCGTTGGTTTCATCGACGGTCAATACGTACTTAACCCTACGCTAAAAGAGCTAGAGACAAGTAAGCTTGACCTAGTTGTTGCGGGTACTGAAAACGCAGTACTAATGGTTGAATCAGAAGCTGAAGTGTTAACTGAAGAAGAAATGCTTGGCGCTGTTGTATATGGTCACGAGCAATCACAAGCTATCATCAAAGCAATCGAAGAATTCCGTGCTGAAGCTGGTAAAGCTGCATGGGATTGGACAGCACCTGAAAAAGATTTAACACTAGCTGAAAAAGTCGCTGCAATTGCAGAGCAAAAAGTAGGTGATGCTTACCGTATTACTGACAAAGTTGCACGTAAAGAAGCACTTTCTGAAGCAAAAGCAGAAGTCATTGAAAAGCTAGGCGCTGAAGTTGCTGAAGGCGAGTCACTAGACGAGCAAGTGGTAGGTAAAACATTTAGCTCACTTGAGAAGAAAATTGTACGTAGCCGTATCATTGCTGGCGAAAAACGTATCGACGGTCGTGAACCAGATATGGTTCGTGCGCTAGACGTGATGACGGGTGTACTGCCACGTACTCACGGTTCTGCAATCTTTACTCGTGGTGAAACTCAGGCACTTGTAACAGCAACCCTTGGTACTGAGCGTGACGCACAGATGCTAGACGACCTAACTGGTACTCACAAGCATCACTTTATGCTTCACTATAACTTCCCTCCATTCTGTGTGGGTGAAACGGGTTTTGTAGGATCTCCTAAGCGTCGTGAAATCGGCCACGGTAACCTAGCTAAGCGTGGTATTGCGGCAGTAATGCCAACACTGGCTGAATTCCCATATTCAGTACGTGTAGTATCTGAAATCACTGAATCAAACGGTTCATCTTCAATGGCATCAGTATGTGGTACTTCACTTGCGCTAATGAACGCTGGTGTTCCAGTTAAAGCATCAGTTGCTGGTATCGCGATGGGTCTAGTGAAAGAAGGCGAAGATTTCGTTGTACTTTCTGACATCCTTGGTGACGAAGATCACTTAGGTGATATGGACTTCAAAGTAGCGGGTACAGCAAACGGTGTAACTGCACTACAAATGGATATCAAGATTGAAGGTATCACCAAAGAAATCATGCAGATCGCGCTTCGCCAAGCGAAAGCAGCGCGTCTACACATCCTAGGTGTGATGGACCAAGCGATTTCTGCACCTTCTGAAGAGCTATCTGAGTTCGCTCCACGTATCTACACGATGAAGATCCCTGCGAAGAAGATTGCTGAAGTTATCGGTAAAGGTGGTGCAACAATTCGCCAGCTTACTGAAGAAACAGATACAACGATTGAAATTGAAGACGACGGTACTATCAAGATCGCTGCAACGAACGGTAATAGCGCACAAGCTGCTATTTCACGTATCGAAGCGCTTACAGCAGAGCTTGAAGTTGGTACGCTTTACACTGGTAAAGTTATCCGTATCGTAGACTTTGGTGCGTTTGTAAACGTACTTCCTGGTAAAGATGGTCTAGTGCACATCTCACAAATCAGTGAAGAGCGCGTAAATAACGTTTCAGATCACTTAACTGTTGGTCAAGAAGTTAAAGTTAAAGTACTTGAAGTTGACCGCCAAGGCCGTGTTCGCTTAAGTATCAAAGAAGCACAAGAGAAAAAAGCTGAGCAGCCTAAAGAAGAAGGCGCTGAGTAATCTTTGCAATGCTTTGCATAGAATAGAAGTGTAAAGGGGCTGAATAGCCCCTTTTTTTATGCTTTAATGCTGTTTGACTCAAAATGATGAAACAAAACTGAGTTTATCTGGTCAATAGAGAACTAGGCAAAGTTATAGTAAATAATCAGATTGTTGGTATACCTGTGCAAAGACTCTAAACGGGCAAATGCCATTGAATGAGGAAGGAAATGAAGTTAGCGAAAATAGTTGTGCCATTAGTGCTAATGGGGCTGGTAGGATGTAAAAGCACGCAGCCAGAGGCCACTAAAAACATTGTAAATGTTCCGCTTGCAGTACCACTTCAAGCCAATTTCCGTAATGAAATTGCCATTGCTCGATTTAACGAGTTACTCTTGCAGCCGGATATGGCAAATGAGCAACGCGCGCAGCTACTATACAATCGCGGTATGCTGTACGATAGCATTGGTTTGCAAACCCTTGCTCGTATTGACTTCAATCGCGCCGTAAAAATTAAGCCAGATCTCGCTGAAGTATATAACTTCCTAGGTATTCACCAAACGCTAGAGCAAAATTATGGCCGGGCATATGAAATGTTTGATGCTGTGCTAGAGCTCGACGAGCAACATGAATATGCCTATTTAAATCGTGGTATCGCATTGTATTACGGTGAAAGAGCCGATTTAGCTGTAAAAGATTTTGAAGCCTTTTTGGCGCGTGCTCCAAAAGATGCGTACCGTGCTATGTGGCTGTATATTGCTCAGCAGCAAGTAGACGATGCGCTTGCTAAGCAGACATTGGCGGCAAATAGCCAAGCATTAGACCCTGACGAGTGGTCGTCTCAGTTAGTTGCATTGTATTTGGGGACTTTATCTGAAGAAGCATTTCTTGCGCAGATCTCTGAGGGCGTGAGCACCCAAGAAGAGTATGCGCAGCGTCTCTGTGAGGCCTATTTTTATCTGGCTAAGCAATATCAGACGCAAGGGGACTTAGCCTCTGCGATTAGCTATTTTAAGCTCGCATTGGCAACCAATGTATATGAGTTTGTAGAACATAAATACGCCCGTCTTGAGCTTGATTTACTTGCCCAGTTGAATGACGAACAAGACGCGAGCTAAACACCTTTTTATTTTTATGCTTATAGGGCTGCTGTTTTCAAGCAGCCCTAATTATGCACACCTCTCTATCGCGCAAAAATCAGCACTTGTCGTCGCCAATCCAAATAGCTATTTTGCCATTGCACCGGCGCTTGAGGTGTTACCCTCACAAGCAAGTGCACAATTAGTAAAAGCCATTGCAGGCCTAAAGCAACCAAGTTGGGAGTTTGAACGGTTACAGCGCGATTTGAGTGCTCAACAGAAAAATAGCACTAAGCTGCTTTTACTCGATACTTGGTCTCGTTTAAATCGTCAGCAGCGTCAGCAAGTGTCCGAGCAGTTAGTATCACTTGGCCGATATCACTTGCTTTATGCGCTTTCAAAACGCTACGCGTTAAACCCAGAACTCACTTCGTTGCTCGCGGTGTGGCAAGGAAAGCCTGTTACGACATTTTTGAATAATCCCTATTTAAGACAGTTTCACACTCTCTCAGAGCGTCAGCATTCAAGTGCGTCTTGTCAGTTTAATCTTGCATTAATCGCCAGTAATTTAGATGGTTTGCAGCGTTTACAAGTGCTTAAACATGCTTATGAGCAACAACCAGAGCCAGCCAAAGGCGTATATTGTTTATCTAAACCGATATATGCGGCGAACAAACTTAGTTGTAAGAGGCAAAGGGGATTTGCAATGTGCGACTTACGATACGAGCAGGGCTTGTCAAAATACGATCACTTGGTGTTTATGGCAACGGAGGGGCTTGCTAATGTCAGCGGTAAGCACATGACTTTGAGCGCCACCAGCACTTACAACACGCTGGTACACGAGCTTATGCACTTTAGTGGTTTTGAAGATGAATACCCAGTACCAGCTAAAAAAGCAAAATGGCTTTGCGCGACTTCAGGGCAAAAGGCACCAAATCTTTACGTTGGTGACCACGCACCGAACAATTGGGTGCCAAGTCGCACCTGCGAGTTAGGTAAATTTTCTTCATATAAACCCTCGAATAGTCACTCTTTGCTCGAATATCAATCAATTAAGTTAGATGCAAATTACCGTCAAAGGTGGTTAGCAGTACTGAATTCAATACGTTTAGAAGATAAAATAGCGGTTAATTCGGCTGAATAGTTTTGAACTTATTCTGAATAGTTTGTTAAGGTTGGCTAAAATAGCATCAGCTAGAAAGTGAAACTCTAGACAACTCAAACACTAATCAAGTATAACAGGGTTCATGTACGTGTGGTTAATGTGTACCGATCGCTCCAACTTGGAAGGGGGATTGTCACATTAATCTAAACGAGCCATAACGACGCAAATAAAAGGTTTCATCTATGACTTTATTTTGGATACCCTTGCTATCCTTAATTGGCAGTTTTATCTCTGCATTTACGGGAAAGCTTTCTCGTAATCAGTCGACTGCTATAACCTTAGTAGCGCCAGCAGTGGCAATTTTACTTGCTGTTGATCTCGCTCCTGCCGTTTTCGCAGGAGAGACTATTCGGTACACATTTGAATGGGTCCCGCTTCTAGATATTAACATCGCGTTTAGACTGGATGGTCTTGCGTTGCTGTTCGTTTTCATGATCTTGGGCATTGGTATGCTGGTTATCTTCTATGCCAGATACTACCTGAGCCCCAATGATTCCATGCCTAAACTTTATGCTTACTTAATGCTCTTTATGACCGCTATGCTTGGTATTGTTATGTCTAATAACGTATTACAGCTGTGGTTATTCTGGGAGCTTACCAGTATTAGTTCATTTTTACTTATTAGCTATTGGTGGCATAAGTCAGAGGCCCGCAAAGGGGCGAAAATGGCACTTGCTATCACTGGCGGTGGCGGCTTAGCACTGCTCGCTGGCTTGATGTTGATAGGAGATATTGTAGGCAGTTATAACCTTGATGTGATTTTATCGAGTCGTGAGCTTATTCAATCCCATGCATTATATGAAGTGGCGTTAATCCTTGTGCTACTGGGCGCATTTACCAAGTCCGCGCAATTTCCATTCCATTTCTGGTTACCGCACGCGATGGCTGCACCAACGCCTGTAAGTGCGTACTTACACTCTGCGACTATGGTGAAAGCTGGAATATTCTTACTGGCGCGCTTTTATCCTGCGCTGGCGGGTACAGAGCTGTGGTTTATTCTCGTTGGCCTAACAGGCTTAGCGACGCTGCTCGTTGGCGCCTATATCGCGTTATTTAAACATGATCTAAAAGGTCTGCTGGCGTTTTCAACGATCAGTCATTTAGGCCTTATTACTTTATTACTTGGTCTGGATACTGAGCTTGCGACTGTCGCGGCGGTTTTCCATATTATTAACCACGCAACGTTTAAGGCCTCTTTATTCATGGCGACGGGGATCATCGACCATGAAACGGGCACTCGTGATATGCGTAAACTTAACGGCATGTGGCGTTTTATGCCCTATACCGCAACGCTTGCGATGGTTGCCGCTTCTGCGATGGCTGGGGTGCCGCTACTTAATGGTTTCTTGTCTAAAGAAATGTTCTTTGCCGAGACGCTACACCAGCAACTTCTGGGCTCTATGTCATGGTTGATTCCAATTTTGGCGACAATCGCCGGTGCATTCTCTGTTGCGTATTCGGCGCGATTTATTCATGACGTATTCTTCAACGGAGATCCAATTGATTTACCCAAGGAGCCACATGAAGCGCCACGCTATATGCGTTTTCCAATCGAAATCTTGGTCGCTTTATGTTTGATAGTCGGCATGTTCCCTAACTTTATCGTTGATGGCATGTTAAAAACAGCATCAAGTGCGGTATTAGGAGAGGCTGCGCCAACCTTTGAGGTTGCTATTTGGCATGGCTTTAACTTACCACTGCTTATGAGTGGCCTTGCGGTATGTGGTGGTTTATTAATTTATACTCAGCGCAAATATCTATTCCAATTCCAAGCTTCATTACCGCCAATGAACGCTAAGAAAACGTTTGAACGCACTATGTACAACATTGTGTCTTGGAGTCGCGCGCGCGTAAACGCAATAGAAAATGGTTCGTTACAGCGTTATCTGATGCTGATGTTTATCGTTGTGCTGGTGAGTGCTGGCTGGCCATTGTTTGAAATGTCACAGTTAGTGGGTAATTTAGAGCCGACGCCAATTGATGTACATAACGGTATCGGAGCTGGCTTATTAATGATTGGGGCAATTGGTACGGTTATCTGGCATCGTACTCGTATGGTTGCACTGCTGATGATTTCGGTTGTGGGTCTTATGGTGTCGGTTGCCTTTACGCGCTTCTCAGCACCGGATCTGGCGCTTACTCAGTTAACGGTAGAAGTAGTAACCATTATTCTGTTGATGCTTGCGTTATTCTTCTTACCGCAAAGAACGCCGAAGGAATCTAGTTCTATCCGCGTACTCCGTGATATGGGTATTGCTTCAGCAATTGGTGTGATCATCGGAAGCATCAGTTACGCCTTGATCACAAGGCCATTGGATAGTATTTCTGAGTTCTTTATTGCAAACGCCAAAGTTGGCGGTGGCGGGACCAATGTCGTTAACGTTATCTTAGTGGATTTCCGTGGTTTTGATACGCTAGGTGAAATTACCGTGCTGGGTATTGCGGCGCTCGGTATTTATAAGTTGCTGATCAACTTACCACTATTTATGCCTGGCAGTGACAGTGAAGGCAGACCTTGGGCGAAAGAGAGATATCCGCTATTACTGGCAAGTATTTCGCAAAGCTTATTGCCTTTGGCATTGCTGGTCTCGGTTTATATTTTCTTGCGCGGCCACAATCTACCAGGTGGTGGATTTATCGCGGGCCTAATCACGGCGATAGCCTTTATTTTACAATACATTGCTCATGGTTCGAATTGGATTGCAGAGCGCTTTGATGTCAATTACCGCAAGATTATCGCAACGGGTATCGCTATTTCTCTAGCAACCGGTGTGGGAAGTTGGTTCTTTGGCAAACCATTCTTAACCTCATGGTTTGATTATTTTGATATCCCATTGGTAGGTAAAACTGAGTTGGCAAGTGCCATCGCATTCGACCTTGGTGTTTATATCACCGTGGTAGGTGCAACGCTGATGATTTTGGCGAGCCTAGGTAAAGTAACGGCAAATGCGCCCAAAGAAGAGGTGAATATTTAATGGAATTGCTTTATGCATCGTGTGTGGGCTTGCTAGTAGCCTGTGGCGTATTTTTGATTCTACGAGCAAGAACGTTCCCAGTTGTTCTTGGTTTAACTATGTTGTCTTATGCGGTCAACTTGTTTTTGTTCGCATCGGGTAGATTGACCTTAAACAAAGCAGCAGTGCTTGGTTATAGCAGTGAGTATGCAGATCCACTGCCGCAAGCCTTGGTATTGACGGCAATTGTTATCGGATTCGCGATGACTGCATTTGTCGTGATCTTAGCTATTCGCGGTCGTTCTGATTTGGGTAATGACCATGTAAATGGCATTGTTCCTGACAAAAAGGGTAAAGCATGATCCAACATTTGACTTCTTTACCTATTTTATTACCTATGTTGGCAGGGGTGATCCTGCTGATGCCACCGTGTGGTAAAAACGTAGCGATTAGGCGTAAAGTATCGGTACTTATGTCGCTGATCACGTTTGCAGTTTGTGCCTCACTTTTACTATATGTTCAGCAGTCTGGCATTCAGGTTTATGCGATTGGTAACTGGCAAGCACCATTTGGTATTGTGTTAGTTGCTGATCAACTTTCTACTCTGTTAGTCAGCTTAACCGCGTTGTTGTGTTTTGTGTGTTCGCTGTATAGCTGTGCCGGAGACGACGAACGAGGAAGTTTCTTCCACCCGTTACTGCACTTTTTGGTGATGGGGGTAAACGGCGCCTTCTTAACTGGTGACGCGTTCAACTTATTTGTATTCTTTGAGATTTTGTTGATAGCGTCTTATGCGCTGTTAATGCATGGCGGTGATAAGCACAATACTCGTGCTTCACTGCAATACGTGATCCTAAATCTAGTGGGTTCGTCGGTATTTTTGATTGCATTAGGTATCTTGTACGGTGTGCTTGGTACTCTGAATATGGCGGATATGGCATATAAGATCACCTTCTTACAAGGAGATGATGTTTATCTTGCTAAGATTGGCGGCTTATTGTTATTGGTTGTATTTGCGCTAAAAGGCGCCTTGCTACCGCTTCATCTATGGCTGCCAAACACCTATGCAACCGCGTTACCTGTTGTTGCGGCTTTATTCGCAATCATGACTAAAGTGGGTGTGTATTCCATGATGCGTGTATACACGCTGATTTTTGGTGACCAAGCTGGTGAATTAAGTCATATGGCACAAGAGTGGCTATGGTGGCTCGCTCTGGCGACTATCGTCATGGGTGGGATCGGCGTACTTGCTAGTCAAGATTTGCGTAAGCTGTCTGCAAATTTAGTGGTGGTGTCCGTTGGTACCCTAGTGGCATTAGTCGCCGTACAAACGGTAAATAGCAGCGCTGCAGCCATTTACTATTTAGTGCACTCGACATTAGTGTCTGCAGCTTTGTTCTTACTCGCTGATTTAGTGGGGAAACAAAGGGGTAAAGTCGCTGATAGGATCACCGCGGGTCGTCCAGTAGTTCAACCTATGTTACTTGGCATCATGTTTGCGATTGCGGCAATCACTGTGATTGGTATGCCGCCGTTATCAGGCTTTATTGGCAAAGTATGGATCTTAAAGTCGACCATCGAATCGAGTCACACGTATTGGTTTTGGGCGGTATATTTATTAGTAAGTTTGGCGGTATTAGTCAGTGTCTCAAAAGCGGGTAGCACTGTGTTTTGGCATCATACGGGTAAAGTCGATACACAATCGGCAGAAAAAGCGCATCCTGCCCAAATTATCGCAATTCTTACCTTGATAACTTGTGCGCCGTTAATGGTGATTTTTGCCGGTCCATTGACTGATTACGCATTGTCGGCAGCCGACTCTTTGCACGACTTTTCTAGCATGACGAATGCTGTGTTAAAAGGAGCGAAATAGATGCGTTTAGAAGCAAGATTTAAATGGCTACCAACTCCATTTCGCAGCTTACTGCTATTTACTGTATGGTTATTGCTGAATAATAGTGTGTCAGCTGGGCATATTATTCTCGCGACTATTCTATCGATTGTGATCCCGCTGATTACCTATCGGTTTAGAACTAAGCAGCCACTGATCATTAAGCCATGGCGTGCGTTTACTCATTTGTTGTTGGTGCTTTACGATATCATTACCGCCAACGTTGAGGTTGCGATAAAGATCTTAGGACCAACGAAGAAATTACGCCCCGGTTTCGTGTTGGTGCCGCTCGATATAGATCAAGCTATGCCAATCACTATTTTAGCCAGCACGGTATCTTTAACTCCTGGCACCGTAAGTGCTGAGGTATACCCTTGGCCTGAGTCTGTAAAAAGTGGCGAAAAACCAGAACGTAAATACTTATTGATCCACGTGTTAGATCTTACGGATGAGCAAGCGTTGATTGATACTATTAAATCTCGTTATGAAGCGCCATTGAAGGAGATTTTTGAATGCTAGAAACTGTAATTCTTATTGTCTTTGCGATGATAGGTGTATCACTTTTGCTAAATCTTTGGCGTTTGGTTGTTGGACCTTCAATTCCAGATAGAATTTTAGCGCTCGATACCATGTACATAAATACCATTGCGCTTATTATTCTTTACGGAATGAGTATGGGAACTGCATTGTACTTTGAAGCCGCATTATTAATAGCAATGCTTGGTTTTGTAAGTACGGTTGCGGTATGTAAGTATTTGCTACGCGGCGACATCATAGAATAGGAGAGCGATATGTCGGAATGGATAATTTCCATTTTATTACTGTTAGGTGGTGCGTTTGTATTGATAGGCTCTATTGGTCTTGTGAAAATGCCTGACTTTTTTATGCGTCTCCACGGTCCTACAAAGGCCACAACGCTTGGAATGGCGTGCTTATTGACCTCGGCAATGGTGTATTTTAGTACCACGACTGATGGTGTGAGTGTAAAGGAAATCTTGATTTCAATATTTTTGCTGCTCACTGCCCCTATTTCTGGATATATGCTGATTAAGTCAGCAATACATCACCGCTTGCCGAGTAATGAAAAGACGACAGGCAAAGACAAGATAAAAAAATAGTGCTTCGGCGCTATTTTTTTACCCATCACTTTATAATTTATTCCCTAAATAATCCCACTCAAGCATCATAAATTTCAGTACGTTATTAAATTTTTTGCTACAGTTAAAAAAGACTTCATAGTCGCCGATAAAAATAGGGGTCACTCGTTTTATCAAGTTGATGATGAACGTGCAGTGCAATTTGTTTGCATACTAAGTCTAAAAACTGGGAATGTTATGAAACAAGCTTCGATTAAAAACAAACTCTTATTCTTTGTAACAGCATTAGTAACGAGTTTGGTTGTTATATTAGTGACAACAATGTGGTTTCACCTTGCAGCAGAAAATACCAAGCAAAGTGAAGGGGTCCAACAAGCGATTTATGATGAAATATCCCAAGGTCTTATCGCTAAAGGCAATCAATATGGGCAACGTGTGGCTGGCTTTATCAATGAAGCCTATCGTGTTCCTTATACTTTGGCGGGTGTACTATCTCATACCGCCGAGCAGGATCCTCTGAGCCGTGAACAAGTGCAAGAAATTGTCAATGGTGCGCTAAAGCAAAATCGCTTTGTGTCTTCTATGTATGCACAGTTTGAACCGAATGGTTACGATGGCAATGATGCCAGTAATCAAGGAGGTTCGAGTCACTCTGTGCCGGGCGCTGGTACCTTAGAGCTCTACTTTACTCAAGAAGCCAATGGTCCGATGCAACAAAAAGTTGAGTCGGCAGAAGAAAAATATGCCGATGCAATCAATGAGTTTGGCCTACGAGAAGCCGAGTGGTATCTGTGCGCAAAAGATAAAGTAGCGCCGTGTATCATGGAGCCCTATTTATATGAAATTTCTCCGGGCAACAAAATGCTGATGACCTCATTGACCACACCAGTCGTGGTCAATCGTCAATTTAGAGGCTTAGTGGGCGTGGATGTAAATTTGCCGATTTTCCAAACCATGGTCGACGAGCTCTCAAACTCGCTTTACTCAGGAGCCGCTAAGGTAACCTTGTTAAGTGAGTTGGGTCTTGTTGTGGGTTCTAGTCACTACAAGAATTTAGCCCGCCCACTTGCTGAGTCGACAAAGTCAGATAGGGCTGAGGTGTTAAAATCGCTGCACACAGGTTCTGGGATTAAAGAGCTTGGTGAAGACTTAGTCGTAGCGGTACCGATTAAAATTGCGTTACCAAACACCACTTGGTCTCTAGTAATCGAACTACCTAAGGCAATTGCACTTAGTTCTGCTACAACGCTGCAAAGTCAGCTGGAGGAGTCGACAAACTCCGTTGGTCGCTGGATGCTCATTATCGGTATTGTTATTGCTGTTATTGGCATTGCCATTGCGGTGGTATTAGTGAACACAATTATCGGCCCGCTTACGCATATTCAGGAGCGGGTAGAGAACTTAGCTTCTAGCGAAGGCGATTTAACGCATGAACTAGAAGTGAGTCATCATGCTGAGTTGATTGCCTTGGCACATGGCTTTAACCGCTTTACTGATAAACTACGAAAGATGATTGATGACCTCAAAGGTCTTGCTGAATCTTCCTACGAGCAGTCGCATCGAACAACAGAAGCCGCGATAAACATCAAAAACAAAGTCGCTAATCAGCACTTAGAAATAGATAGCGTAGTTACTGCAATTAACGAACTCAGTGCAACTGCTTCAGAGGTGGCTCGGGCATCGGAAAAAGCGGCTGCAAGTACGAATCAGGCCGCAGATCAAGTTCAGCAAAGCGAACAAAGCATCATTAAAACGACCGAAACGGTGCAATCAATGGCGGATCAAGTTATTGATGCGAAACAAGCGGTCGTGAAGGTATCTGAGCGCAGTGATGATATTTCCAAAATACTAGAAGTGATCAGAGCCATTGCAGAACAAACTAATTTACTGGCCTTAAACGCAGCAATTGAAGCGGCAAGGGCGGGGGAGCAAGGGCGCGGCTTTGCGGTTGTTGCCGACGAAGTTCGAGCTTTGGCGTCAAAAACACAAGCATCGACGGACGACATTAGTAAACTAATAGATAACCTACAGAGTGAAGTCGCGAACTCAGGCCGGATCATTGAGAGCTCTGTGCAGCTAGGTGAAGACGCAGTGAGTTATTGCCAAGAATCGGCTAGGTTAATGAGTACGCTAGTTGCTGAGCTGACAAGCATTTCTAACGAAGTAACACAAATTGCTACGGCTGCGGAAGAGCAAAGTATGGTTACCGAAGAAATTAATACGAATACGACGGGCATTTCAGATGCCGCTGCTGAGCTTTCGAAGTTCGCAGATGAAGTAGAGCAAGCAGCCAGTTCAATGACGCTGATAGTCGAACAAAAACACAAGCAACTTAACTTATTAAGAACGTAAGTTTGTTGGTTTGCAAAGAGACTGGAGACAGTCTCTTTGCAGCTATGGTGTTTTTCGTCAAAATTCACTATGATAACTGTATCTATATACAGTTAAGCTAATCATGAAACTCTATATCGCAGAAAAACCCTCTTTAGGCCGAGCAATCGCCGATGTCTTACCAAAACCACATAAAAAACAAGATGGTTATATAGAAGTCGCGAATGGTGATGTGGTTTCTTGGTGTATAGGTCACCTGTTGGAACAAGCAGAACCTGAAGACTACGACGTCAAATACAAAAAATGGCAGTTTCATGATCTACCAATCGTGCCGACTCAATGGCAGTTCAAAGCAAAGCCAAAAACAAAAAAGCAGCTTAGCACTTTAAAAAAGTTACTCACAAAAGCCGATGAAATCTACCATGCTGGAGATCCTGATAGAGAAGGGCAATTGCTCGTGGACGAAGTATTTCAATTTGTAAACTTGCCTGAACGGAAAAGAGCAACGATCCGGCGCTTGTTGATCAGTGATTTGAACCCACAAGCTGTGAAAAAGGCATTGGCTTCGACACGTTCTAATCAAGAATTTGTTCCTTTAAGTGTATCTGCACTTGCAAGAGCTAGAGCGGATTGGCTATTTGGGATGAATTTAACCAGAGCATTTACGTTGGCTGGGCAAAAAGCGGGAGTGAATACCGTTTTGTCGGTTGGCAGAGTGCAAACTCCGGTACTTGGTTTGGTTGTTAGGAGGGATCTAGAAATAGAGAACTTTGTATCTAAACCATTTTATGAGGTGATTGCACACATCAATAAACCAAATTGGGGTGTTTTTGAAGCTAAGTGGGTACCAAGTGAAGCATGTAAGCCCTATATGGACGAAGATGGGCGTGTTCTGGTTAAAGCCTTAGCCGAAAACGTTGCGGATCGGATCAGTCAAAAGCAAGCAACAATAAATAAGGTTGAAACGAAACCAAAAAAGATAAACCCGCCGTTACCCTATAACCTTTCTTCTTTACAGATTGACGCAAATAAGCGCTACGGTTTATCAGCTCAGCAAGTGTTGGATATTTGTCAGGCACTCTATGAGAAACATAAACTGATCACTTACCCGAGATCAGATAACCGTTATCTACCACAAGAACACTTTGTTGAAAGAGAGCAAGTCATTGCGGCTGCTAATCACAATCAGGGAATAGACAGTAAGTTTATTAAGTTAGCAGATATGAATCTAAAAGGAGCGTGTTGGAATGATAAAAAGGTAGAAGCGCATCACGCCATCATTCCAACCACTAAAAAGCTCCGCAGTGCTCAGCTTGGGCATAGAGAGTTGCAGGTCTATCAACTTATCTCTGTACAGTATCTTGCGCAATTCTTTCATCCCTACCGCTACAATGAAACTAAAGTGGAGTTGGAGATTAGTGGTGGTCAATTCAAAGCACAAGCGAAGCAAATGACAGATCAAGGATTCAAGATACTGTTTAAAGGTCATGAGGTAGAAAAAGAAAGCCTATTGCCGAAGTTACAGGTGGGAGAGCAACTTTTATGCGAGAAAGGTGAAGTTAAAGAAAAGCAAACCCAGCCGCCAAAGCATTACACTGAAGCCACCTTATTAGGTGCAATGACAGGTATTGCACGGTTTGTTTCCGATCAATCTATCAAAAAGGTATTGAAAGACACTGATGGGCTTGGCACTGAGGCGACGCGGGCCGGAATTATTGAGCTTTTGTTTAGACGGCAGTTTCTTAGACGAGAAGGTAAGACGATATATTCTACGGCGCTGGGAAAAGCATTTATTCAAACCCTACCTGAATCACTTTCATTACCAGACAGGACTGCGCTCTGGGAGTCATTGCTCGGAAAGATCGCTAATAAGGAAACGTCGTATAATCAATTTATGCAACCGCTTTGTGATGAGTTAGGTGGATTTATTGACAGCGCTCAGTCTATCAATACGAATGAACTGAAAGGTGTTCCTGTACCTGCATTTAAAAAACGTGGGGCAAGAAAGGGGAAATTTACCCGAAAGAGAAAGCCAAGCTCTGCATAATTGTTTTCTTGGCTTGGTTGTAAATTCAGATAGTGTCACTATATCAACCATATTAATTACTCAGACAGAAAATAGAATATGAGCAATACAATCCAACTAACCCCTGAAAACATTCAGCAAGTAATAACTGATCCAAATCCAGAGAAAGTGTTATTGCTGACCTTTTATAGCAATCAAAATCCTGAATGTGTTCAGCAAGACCAAATATTGGAGAGGATAGCGGCAGCTTATAGTGAGCATATAACCATAGGCGTTATTGATTGTGATGTCCAACAAGCTCTGGCATCTCAACTCGCTCAGCAAATTGGTTTACAAGCTTTGCCAACGATTGTGATTTTAAAAGGTGGTGCGCCAGTAGATATGCTGGCAGGGGCAAAAACA
>NZ_CP024625.1:1135000-3422500 GCF_024746855.1 Pseudoalteromonas maricaloris
TGTGTACCCGCGGCTAGACGGAAAGACCCCGTGAACCTTTACTACAGCTTGGCACTGAACATTGACCCTACATGTGTAGGATAGGTGGGAGGCTTTGAAGCAGAGACGCTAGTTTCTGTGGAGCCGACCTTGAAATACCACCCTTGTAGTGTTGATGTTCTAACTTAGGCCCCTGAATCGGGGTTGAGGACAGTGCCTGGTGGGTAGTTTGACTGGGGCGGTCTCCTCCCAAAGAGTAACGGAGGAGCACGAAGGTTTGCTAAGTACGGTCGGACATCGTACGGTTAGTGTAATGGTAGAAGCAAGCTTAACTGCGAGACAGACACGTCGAGCAGGTACGAAAGTAGGTCATAGTGATCCGGTGGTTCTGAATGGAAGGGCCATCGCTCAACGGATAAAAGGTACTCCGGGGATAACAGGCTGATACCGCCCAAGAGTTCATATCGACGGCGGTGTTTGGCACCTCGATGTCGGCTCATCACATCCTGGGGCTGAAGTCGGTCCCAAGGGTATGGCTGTTCGCCATTTAAAGTGGTACGCGAGCTGGGTTTAGAACGTCGTGAGACAGTTCGGTCCCTATCTGCCGTGGGCGTTTGAGAATTGAGAGGGGCTGCTCCTAGTACGAGAGGACCGGAGTGGACGAACCGCTGGTGTTCGGGTTGTGATGCCAATTGCATTGCCCGGTAGCTACGTTCGGAACTGATAACCGCTGAAAGCATCTAAGCGGGAAGCAGGCCTCGAGATGAGTTCTCACTTTGACTTAGAGTCAACTGAAGGGCCGTTGAAGACTACAACGTTGATAGGCGAGATGTGGAAGTGCTGTGAGGCATTAAGCTAACTCGTACTAATTACCCGTGAGGCTTAACCATACAACGCCAAAGTGGTTTATAAGTGACAGAAGTTAATAGACTAAAGTAGACAAAAGAATTTAATAGCTTTTTCCGGATTTAAGAATTAAACAAGGTGACCAACCTCAGCGGTATCGCGAAATCGGTTCACCTTGCGCAAATGGAATGCTCGTGCGAGGCACGATGTCATTAAACATTTGCACCCAGTTTTCCTGGTGACTATAGCGTTTTGGACCCACCTGACCCCATGCCGAACTCAGAAGTGAAACAAAACAGCGTCGATGATAGTGTGGATTACCCATGTGAAAGTAGAACATCGCCAGGGCCAAATTTAATATAAAAATAAAAACTAAAAAACAGTATTTTCCTGATGACCATAGCGTTTTGGAACCACCTGACCCCATGCCGAACTCAGAAGTGAAACAAAACAGCGTCGATGATAGTGTGGATTACCCATGTGAAAGTAGAACATCGTCAGGGCCTAATTAAAGAAACCCGTTACAGCAATGTAACGGGTTTTTTGTATTTGGGCTTCAGTACATCGCGAGATAAACTCGCTCCCACCAAAGCATAATACCAATCAGCCTTAATATTTGCTCAATTTGAAGGAGCAAATCTGACGCTAACCGCGTTAAAAATTTCTCATTTAGAGCAACTAAATAGCAAAATTTTCGCTTTGCCTACATAGATGTAGGTACCTAGGCAATAGCAGGACGCGGTAGCGGTGTTATCGACCAGGTTCTCTCGCCTCAAAATAGATCACTTAATTAAGCGAATTGGTATTACTTTAATATTGCGTTAGCGCCTTTCCATCTACGTAATGTCTCATCACTATGAGCCGCCGGCGATCACCCTTATCTCACGTTGTCTGTTCATAGAGTTATGCGATGTAGCTCCTCGTGATGGGAGTCTATTTAAAGTAGCCAATGGTGAATTCCCTAGTGCGATTTCTACCTCAAAGTGATATGCATTAGGATTTTCTGGTGCATAGTTTTGTTTAGAGAAGAAAAAGCAAGGATCACCACTCATCTCCCATCGGACACCTTTTTTCAAAATATATGAAGCGCCAGTAATATTCTGCCACTGCCGGCCGGGTTGTTTGTATTGATAGCGCTGACGGATATCAATGGTTCTTCCCATGGTTAGCGGGCGTCTCACAATATAATCAGGATTGAATGTTGAGTGATCGTCAGTTACGGAGGCGCTTTGAGAACCATTTTGAGGCATAAAAAACTTTGTGGTACTCTGCTTAATAGTTGGTTAAAAGGTGGATCATAAGCCCTAGCGGTAGGGTACCAGACATGCTCTCTAGTTAGGCAGTGTGTAAAGGTGTTAACATCACCATTAGTGCTGTCAAATGTGAATTGATGCTTAAAAATATACCTAGCATTATCAATCCTTATCAAGCCATGGGTGGGATCTCGAAATTGATACCATTGCAACTCAAAACCATGAAAAGCCATGTTGTAATTCGTTGGACGGGCAAAGCTATCGATATTTAATGCGTTGCCTAAATACACTAATGCAGTTTGATATTTTAGAAGTTTATCAACTGGCAGGCCGTGGATCTCACCCTCTATATTTTCGGCTGTCCGATTATTGATATTTCGATTATTGGGGCTGTTTTGCGCATTACCACCTAGCAATAGAATAATATTGTTCAGCGAGGAAGCATTCTGGCGAAAGCCATCATTGGCAGTTCCAATGTGGTTCATAAAGTTACGCATAGAGACGACTGGCATAGCAAACTTTCCGTATTATCTTGCAACTAATTATTGTGTTATTTTACTCTTAATTAAAATGTAGTTTACTTGAGTAGAAAGCCAGAAAATATTTACATTGAAAATATATTGAAAGTGTACTTTAAGTAAAAGCCCAGACTAGTAGATGCCTAATTGGAGCTAGTTACTCCGAGTTTTATTTGTTCAAAGGCAAAATGACGGTGAATTGGCAGCCTTCATTGAGTGCGCTTGCTACACTGATCCGTCCTTTGAGTAATTTGATAAGCTCACTGGTAATCGCAAGACCAAGACCCGCATTAAATTTACGATTACTATTACTATTTTTGGCTTGAAAGCTTGCATCAAAAATATGTTGTAGATCCAGCTCACTGATCCCAATGCCCGTATCATTTACCTTAATATGTGCATAACCCTCATGCTCTTCTAGTACCAAACTAATTACTCCGCTAGCCTCTGTGTGTCTAATTGCATTATCTATTAAGTTTGACAACACTCTATCTAATTTCCCTATGTCACAGTTAATCACCAATGTACTTTGAGGTGGGGATATTGCTATCTGTAACTGGTTGGCTTCAGCTTTCAACTTGAACTTAGCTGCAACGTCATACATAAGTTCAAGTAGATTAAAGGGCTCAATATGAAGTTTGGTATGTCCAGCTTCTAGATGAGCGAGTTCAAAAATTTGTGCAATAAGATGATTGAGCTGATTTATATTTTTGCTGGCAATTTCGATGTGCGAAACGATATTTTTGTCACTCGTTTGTTTTTCTATCAGTTCAATGTAACCTTTAAGCGAGGCAAGTGGTGTGCGGAGATCGTGGCTTAGCTGTGAAAGCAATTCTTTACGTTGTTCATCTTTGAGGCTAAGTGTGGTTAATTGCTGCTGAATTTTATCCAGCATAGCATTGACGCTGCGACCCAGCTGATGGATCTCATCATCTTCTTCGGGCCAATTTATTTGGGCATCAGGACTAATATTAAAATGGTTTTGGCTGACTTGATCTATATATTGAGTCAGTCTGGACACGGGCTTGGTGATTTTATTAAGCAGTAGCAAGACGACAACCAGCAAAAAGAACAAAGTGCCTAATAACCAACTTACCCCAAGCATTATCTTGTCTGAATTTTTTAGTTGCTCAATAATGCTATCGTATTTTGACGAGCCGATGATGATATATAGATAACCCTGCAAAATATCTTGATTAAATACAGGGGCCACAGAGAAAATTTTACTGCCGTTAACACTCCTAGGATCGTCACCAAATACAGGTAGTTGGCTATCGCTCTTTAGGAGTTTTTTTAACGGGGTAACATCAATTTGCTGACGTTTAACCTCTCCAGGGGCTGCAGAGTAAGTTAATAGCTTACCTTCAGGGGAGACAAAGTAAAACTCGAATGAGGGGCCTAGGATCATCAAGGTGTGAAATAGATTACTCAAACCATCATAGTCGTACACTCCCTCTTTTATCAGGGGGTTATCGTCAACAAGGTGGGTCGCAAGTGCGAGGTGTAATTGTTGTTCTGCTTGAGATTTAGAGACTTGAGATAGCGCTTGAGTCCACCACACAAAAATCGCTGCAATGACAACGAAAGTGACAAATAAGGTCAGTGCGAGTTTTTTGTAGAGTGAGAGCTTCATACGCTTTGCCCGTTAAGAGAGGCTGAATTTAATTTGTAACCAACGCCCCACACTGTTTCTATCACCGTATTATTTGAAATAGCTTCAAGCTTTGCCCTCAGACGATTAATATGGGAGTTAACGGTATGCTCGTATCCTGAGTGTTGGTAGCCCCATACTGATTCTAATAACTGGGTTCGAGAAAACACGTGATTTGGGTGTTTAGCAAAAAACTGCAGCAGCTCAAATTCGGTTGCGGTAAGGTCTAATCTAACATTAGCCAACGAAATTTCATGACAACAGGCATCGATAACTAGGCTCCCAACTGCAATTTTATTGTTCGGGAAGTCCGCATTTTCAGTCTGCATTGGTTGCTTAAGTTGCCTGACATGGCGTAGCTGGGCTTTCACTCTTGCTTGCAACTCTCTCGTATTGAAAGGCTTGCATATATAGTCGTCCGCACCAACTTCTAGTCCAATGATCTTATCGATATCGCTACTTTTTGAGGTGACGATGATGACACTACTCATAGGGTAAAGCGCCTTAAGCTCTCGACAAAGGGTTAGTCCATCCATATTAGGTAGCATTAAATCCAGTAAAATCACGGCAAAATCGTTCGCTTTAGCAGTCGACAATACTTGGCTGCCGTCAGCAACATGCGTTACCTCTAAAGCTAACTCCTCTAAATGCACTTGGAGTAATCTCGCTATGTCTAAATCATCTTCAACTAGCAACACGTTTTCTAACATAAATAGCCCTTTATGAAAGCGCAAACGCCTATGGCAGACGTTTGCGCATAGGCTATTTAACTCTCTCGATAGTGACTGCAAGCAGTGGGTTATCAAATTTATGGACACTAGTGAGCGTTGAACTTTGGAGTCCATCATCACTACCAACTACACCACTGTGCATCGTCACCATGTTGTGATTATCGTTGCGCTCTGCGTTAAAGCCCTCACCGCTGTCTGCTGGGCCTGGTATGGTTCCCGCGGCTTCGCTATTCAGCTCAGTGCCAGCATCGTAGGCAAGTGTTCGATACATTTGCATCTCGCCTACTGGCAGCGCAGAGACGTCTATAGCATTTAGACCGGAGAATCCATCATTGGTATTCACCATCATGGTTAATAGCGATAACTTAAGCTCAGAAAGGTCAGTAGTTTTGATGGAAAGGTTGGTTGTCGCACCGGGGCCTAAAGGTCCATCCGTTGAGACGGATGCTTGTGTCATCTCTTCGGCTATGATGTCGCTGTTATTTCCGCCCTCTGCAAGTTGCTCTAATGCTTCACTTGCTGGCATGCCAACGGTAAAGTAATGACCAGACTGGTGAAGCAGCACTGCAATTGGTGACATTGGCTGTGCATGTGTAAGGTTCGTGATGGTGATGGCAAACTCATACTCAACCGGCTCTGGCTCAACCGGAAGCTCTGGCATCACCATATCATTGTCATTGTCTCCACATGCACTGAGCAGGAGCGCAGACATGGCGATTAATGCTAATTTCGCTTTCATAGCTCCCCCTTATTTTACGGTTACTGTTACTTTAGCTACGGGATTTAACCAACGGTGTACGGTATTATGCAGATCGCTATTACCGCCGACTTGCTCAGCGTCACCTACGTTGCCTCTGTGAATATGGACCATGGTGTTTTCTTCACTTGCTGTGACACCAGCACCTTGAGTTCCAGGAGCTGCACCTGGCGATGCTGGGATCCCTAAAATACCGGGTGCACCAGAGCCTTCGACAACCAGTTCATTATTCGCTTCAGTACCCGCATCATAGGCATTAAGGTAAACTTCATAGGTGCCGGCAGCGCTTGGAATAGGCCACGCATTTAATCCTACAAATCCATCATTGGTAGGAAGTAGCATTGCCACAATTGAAAGATGCGTATTTCCCTCACTGGTTGATATCATCGCCATTGTAGAGCTAGCGGGTTCAAGTAGCCCCTCAGCTGTGTTGGCGACCATATTGGCGTTTGAGCTTTCGAGGATTTGTCCTAAAGCTGAAATGTCACCGCCTTCGGCCATGGCTTGCAATGCTTCAGAAGCTTGCTCACCGAGTTTAAAAAGAGCGGTATCTTGATTATGAGCAGCCACAAGGATAGGCGTATAGTAAATACCGTGAGAGAGGTTAGTGATTTTTACTTCAAGGTCTTGTGCCAGCGCAGCGCTTGATAAACACGTAGCGACTAATGTTGTCAGGATTTTTGCTTTCATGATGTACTCTTCTTATTAGGATTAACAGTCTCCTTATCATGGCTGCAAGATATTGAGATAGGCTCACGGAGTTATCACGTTTTTATCACAAAAGCGTAGAATACTTATCACAGGGCTCAGATCAGCGGAGCTTAGGGTAACTTGAAGTACGCCGGAACGGTTCTAGTCGGTCGAGAACTATCAATTAGTTCTGCAAGGTAGGGATAATGAGGAGTAAAAAACTCCTCGTTACTAGAGAGGCGGGTTAGGGCTTATCGAAATAACTGAGGTTGACGCCAAGCACACTATTGGCATCAGCAAGCGTTACTTTGTCTTTAGTGTTTGGCGAAAAGTTAGGATCGATATATTCCATAATCATTTCATTAGCAATTTTCCGATAGGCGATTTGTATTGCTTCTGACGAGCTACAGCCTTGGTCTGTTTCAAAGACCTCACTTAGCGGCGCTAAACCAAACCCTTTTTGTAGCGCTAAATCTGTCGAACGTAACGCGCCTTCTACCCAGCCCTGATAATCAGAGTAAGCTTCACCGCAGGTAAACAGATTTGGCAACGGCTCCACTAAATCTTCGATGACGTCTTTATCATTCGCACCAATTGCCCATTGATGTACACCAAAACCAAATTGAAGATTTTCAGGGACATTGAAATTCACATTCCCTTCCCAAATTCGAGCGCTAGTGAGGGTGGGCTGTGGGACATAGTGCGTATTAAAAATGTCTTTAAAGAATTGTGTCGCTTGTCGTACAACCGCTTCTGAGGCTGGAAAAATATCACTGGGAATAGACTCGACGAGTTCCGACTCACGAGGGTGATGATAAAGCTCACCTTTGTTTTGCAGTGCACTCCAAAAATTAATATTTAAATAATCACAGTAAATAGTCAATGCGGCTGGACGACTGTATTTAGCTGCTTCTATCCCTTCGAGTTTGTGTTGGGTTTCAGAGTTAGGCTCTGCATGACGCTCGTTATACATAAGCGCGGCTGCAAGCTCATCATCTAAAGCATAAAAGGGATAAACAGAACCCGTTGGTAAATCGGCAAAGTTAGGTCCAAAGCTGACAGCTGGACGTCCTGTCATGCCGGTTCCCCACCATGCAGTGTCGTAGTATAAATTAATCTTCAGGAGCGGTTGGTTGCTTGTGCTTTGCAATGTATCCCATAACGCATCGCGCCGCTGCTTTGGTAGTTGTTTGAATACATCCGACGCTATGAACAACTTTTCAAGCGCGAGCCTTGGTAGCCCTAAAATAAGCTTTTCGGCTTTAAATGTTCCTTCGCTTATTTTTCCGTCTTGCTCGGTTTTGGTGTACTTAAGTACATATAGATTGTCTGCTTTATCGAAGGCGATGCTATCGATGCTCGTTTGCAGGTAAATCTTCTCTTTACCTATTTTATCCACCAGCGCGTTTGGCAGGGTGCTAAAGCCGTCTTTAAAGGTTCTAAATTCGACATCTGCAGGAAAGTCTTCCAAAAGCTGATAGGCAACCCCCGCATTCATTTTCGATAAGAAGGTGCCATTAAAGCCCAAAACACGATACAGCATGGTGATACATTCTTGGCTATAACCCATATCAGTGAGTAAATCCCACAAAGACCAATTATATAGCGGCTCACCTTGCCATTGACATTGCAGACGGAAATCCTGCCAAAACTCTGGACCGCGAACCTCTGGCCTTGAATCGAACTGTGGATTCACTTGCAAGATACGATTAAAAACAACATTAATAATGTCTTTGGGGTTAACACCTTGCTCGTTTGGGTCGAGGTTATAAAGTGCTGACCAAATATGATAGTCGTCTTGTTCGGCATCGTTTACCGAAAAGCTGGTACCGCGAAAGTAGAGTCGGTTATTGCCTCCGCTATTCATGGGAAACGGGACTATCTGATCTTCTAGGCCTAACTTTAGAAAGAGGGCCATTAGGTCATCCATACCCTCAAATAGAAACCGCATACCACCTTGTTCTTCTTTGACTGTAATGGTGCTGTCAGGCTTTGCTCCTGCGCGGTTATCTCTGAAATGGATAAGATCTGAGTCTAATCTTCCACCTGTGCGGTTGCTGCGCTCAAAAATGGAGAAGTCATCAATGTCTGTTTCGCACTGTAATCGCCAAGCGCTATACAAACCAGACATACCAGCCCCTATCACTGCGACTTTCACCGCATCTGGAATGAGTTTTTGACTGATGTCTGTACCTATTTTGTAGTGAGTCATGTGAGTTCCTTAGTCGACTATGTCTCACACTTTGAGGCTGACTGCTTTTATACCAGTTGGTATTACTTCCTAGCTCGCTAAGTGATCTATAATGTATCTATGCACTCCAACCTGTTGAGTGCACTTTCCAAAAATTTGTTGCAACAAGCCAAGTATTGCTTTCTCAGCCTGATGCAAAACCCAGATACTACTTTAGTACACTGGTTAAGTTTGTGTTAATTTTTGCGGCGGGTTTTGCCAAGTGTTTGTCTAAAAAGTACGAATGGCATGAATTTAATATGCTTTTATTCTTGGCTGAACACTAATTTGAGGTATGGAACATATTTGTTCCATACCGACTAACTTGTTTAGGGGAGCGGATGAATTTAGCCAACAATGATATGGGGTAAAAAACGGCTAAGATCTTGGGTGATCAGACTTTTATCTTCACGGACACCAATTCCAACTGCCTTATCACCGACAATCCATGAGCCGATGAGCGTATTGAAGTCCGCAAATTTGGGTAAAGGTGAGTAAGCTTGATAAATATAACCTTCTTCGCCATATCCACCAGCAGACTGTGCAAGCAGCTGTTGATCTTTTCGGATCTCAATATTCGCGCCTTCACGAGAAAATAGCGGCTTCTTCACATAGCCGGACTCGCTGCTTGCAATTTTATGCTTGTCCTGTTCAAAGTATGCTGGTAACAGATTTGGGTGATTGGGAAAGGTTTGCCATAGCAAAGGTAAGATTGCTTTATTAGATAAAATCGCTTTCCAAGCAGGCTCTAGCCATTGCACTTTTGCTTCCGATAATTGTTCACTATATTCATCTTGAAACATAAATTCCCACGGGTATAGCTTAAACATCCATTGAATTTTTGAATCATCAAGGTCGACAAAGTGTTGGTTATCAAATCCGATATCTTCGATAAAAACTTGTTTCGTTTTGAGTCCAGCTTCCATCGCGCAGCTGCGCATATATTGAATGGTGCCCAAGTCCTCAATGCTTTCTTTGCAGCAAGAAAAGTGTAGGGGAGCACCACGGTGGAATTTATGCAGTTGATAAAAGCGCTCTATCAGCGCTTCTTGAAGGCCATTAAATTGATCCGCATTACGCGGTAACTTACCGGCTTTTACCTGTTCTTCAAGCCATAGCCACTGCCAGTAACCCGTTTCGAATAAGCTGGTGGGCGTGTCGTAATTGGCCTCCAGCAGCTTAGCTGGTGACTTACCATCGTAACTAAAATCAAAGCGACCATATAGTGCTTGGTCTCGACGACGCCATGAGCGAGTCACTAATTCCCATTGAGACTCTGGAATAGCAAACTGTTGCAGAAGTGACTCGTCATTACACACTAAATCGACAAGGTGTAAGAGCATTTGGTGGAGTTCATCACTTGGGTCTTCCAAGTCTTGCTCAATTTGTTTTAACGTAAATTGATAATATGCACTTTCGTCCCAATACTTTTCACCATACATAGTATGAAATTCAAAGCCGTGGGCTTTTGCTTGTTCACGCCAGTGTGGGCGTTCATCAATAGAAATTCTTAACATAAGTGTAAAATCGATCCGTCTAATACCAATTGTATTAAGTAAATGAGCTATTTTGAAGCGGGGAAATAGCTTTAGTAGCAAGGCAAAAATTTTGCTATTTAGTTGTTCTAAATGAGAGATTTTTAACGAAGCTAATATGGTATTTCACTCTTCAAATTGATTGGAGAATTAATTCAATTGGTATAATACCAATTGCATAGATACTTGGTAAATTACAGAATATGTAATAAAAAGCCGAGTGAACCTCGGCTTACCTTTTATCAAGAGAAGGTTGGCTTAACTGCCCCAACTGCCACCACTACTACGAGAAGCTGTGCGACCAAATCCACCACGACTGCGTGATACTGAGCTGGCGCGCGGTTTGTAATTTATAGTTGAGCTTTTAACCGATGTTGTACCCGATGATTTTGCAGATGCGACAAACCCGTTTTGCGCATTTCGGTAGCTAAAAAAGTCATCACGAGAGCGATACAGTGGCTTTGCGCCCGAATAATAAATGCCGCTTAAGTAAGCCGCTTTCTTCTTTTTGCGCTTTTTCATCATGTCTAGGCCTTCGTCTACTGCTTCTGCAAGTGCAGCAACCATAAAGCCTGCCATAATTGGACGCCAGATCCCACCACTCGAATTTTCACAGCGATCAAAGCCAAAGTCGCTTTCGCACAACTGCTCAGAGGCATATTTGGGCGCTTCTTGGCGATGGCTATCGAGTGCTTGTTGGTATTGAAACTGGCATGCTTCTTCTTCAATACCGAATGATGTGCATTCATCAATGTCTTTAAAAAGTAACGCTGATTCGTCGCTATCACCACACGCAGTCAACCCTCCTGTGGCGCCCATTAATAAAGTCAATTTGATTGTTCTACTCCTTTTCATCTTGACTCCTTAATAGGTCATGCAAGCGGCATTCAAAATTCCGGTCGCAAGCGAGGCACCACCTAAAAACAAACCTGCACTGATGTGATTATTTTCGATTTTCTCAGATAGCTTTGGCATATACAGCCTTACCATGAAGAAGGTAGTTAACTGCATGACTCCCGCAATAACACCCCAAACGGCAAAATCAATAAGAGATACTGCATTGACTGCGGCACTGGCGATAGGCAAAACAAAACCAATTAAGGTACCGCTAAACGCAGTTGCAGCAGCAGGGTTGTTTTCTTTAACTAGTTTCCACTCACAATAAGGGGTAACTTTGGAGTAAATAAATAAAAAGACTAAGGTAAGTAAGTAGGCAAGACCGAAGTAGGTAATAAAAGGGACAAATCCTTGTAAAGAATCCAAAATCATAATTCTCTCTTTGTTATAGCATCGAATTTGAAATCCGATAGATATTAATCATCATCGTAGGTGAGCTGCTCCAGCTCGCGATGTAGTATATCATCATCTCCAAGGTTAAGTTCAATAAGGCGCTTTAAATGCGTCACACTATCGAGATCGATTTGGCGGCAATGTACACCTAGATGACCTTCTTCAACATGACGAACCTCTACCTCCATCGTAATTTGGATATCACTCCCTGGTAGGTAAAAGTTTAAACTTGCTGGGTCGTTTTTGAGTGGCACATAGCCATCGGGCAGGGTGAGTAACGCGCCATTGAGCGATAAATCCAAGATTTCGCAGCTAAAATCACCGCTTGAGGCCATAAACTGAGCCTCGTTTGAAAAAATAACTCTGGAAAAACGTCGACGTTCTTTCATTACTGATCCTAATAGTCCGTATAGGTAAAGAATAGCTTATATCATTGTGCTCGCTACTAAAAAATGACAATAAATTACGCTGGCTTGGATAGGATTGCTGCTGCAGTTTGATTTGCTACGTACCTCCATAGTGCGGCATGAATAAAGAAAAGCAGGTATTAAAAATAATAAAGGCTCCTAACGAGGAGCCTCAGATTATCATTGTCGATAGGCTTATTAGCCAATCTTCTTGTATTTGATACGTTTAGGCTCTGCCGCCTCAGCACCAAAGGTCTTCTTCAGCCACTCTTCGTATTCAGTGTAGTTGCCGTCAAAGAAATTGATTTGGCCTTCATCACGGTAATCTAGAATATGGGTCGCGATGCGGTCTAGGAACCAACGGTCGTGCGAGATACACATAACGCAGCCCGGGAATTCCAAAATCGCATTTTCTAGCGCTCGTAACGTTTCAACGTCGAGATCGTTGGTTGGTTCATCCAGCAACAGTACGTTACCGCCTGCTTTTAGTAGTTTTGCTAAGTGCAGACGATTGCGCTCACCACCAGAAAGCTCTTTTACAAACTTTTGTTGGTCATTGCCCTTAAAGTTAAAGCGGCCAACATATGCGCGGCTTGGTACTTCAAAGTTACCAATTTTAAGAATGTCTTGGCCGTTAGAGATCTCTTGGAATACGGTGTTATTACCGTCCATGTCATCACGGAACTGTTCAACAGTGGCGATTTCAACCGTTTCACCAATAGTGATGTTACCACTATCTGGCTGCTCTTGACCGCTTAGCATTCTAAACAGCGTTGACTTACCCGCGCCGTTTGCACCGATGATCCCAACAATTGCACCTTTAGGTACGTTGAAGTTCAAATCGTCAATCAACAATCTGTCACCGAAGCTCTTACGTAAGTTGCTCACTTCAATCACTTGGTCGCCTAAGCGAGGACCAGGTGGAATGAATAGCTCATTGGTTTCGTTACGCTTTTGATAGTCGTTTTGCTGAAGCTCGGTAAACTGCGCCATACGTGCTTTAGACTTAGCTTGGCGACCTTTCGGATTTGAGCGTACCCATTCAAGTTCTTTTTCAATCGACTTCTGGCGTGCTTTCTCTGATTTTTCTTCTTGCTTCAAGCGTGCATCTTTTTGCTCAAGCCATGAAGAATAGTTACCTTCCCACGGAATACCATGGCCACGGTCAAGCTCTAAAATCCAGCCTGCTACATTATCTAGGAAGTAGCGGTCGTGGGTGATCGCGACCACTGTGCCCTCGTAGTCATGAAGGAAGCGCTCCAACCACGCAACCGACTCGGCATCTAAGTGGTTAGTCGGTTCGTCAAGAAGCAGCATATCTGGCTTTTCAAGTAACAGTCGGCAGATAGCAACACGGCGTCTTTCACCACCTGATAGGTGCTCAATTTTCGCATCCCATTCTGGTAAACGAAGCGCATCGGCAGCGCGCTCAAGCGCATTATCTAGGTTGTGACCGTCATGTGCTTGGATGATAGCTTCTAATTCGCCTTGCTCTTTAGCTAGCGCATCAAAGTCAGCGTCTTCCATTGCGTACTCTGCGTACACTTCGTCTAATCGATTCAGGGCGCGCTTAACTTCGCCAACTGCTTCTTCAATCGTTTCACGAACGGTTTTGCTTTCATCTAGTACAGGTTCCTGCGGTAGGTAACCAATCTTAGTACCAGGTTGCGGACGTGCCTCGCCCTCGAATTCGTTATCCACACCCGCCATAATACGAAGTAGGGTCGATTTACCTGCACCATTAAGACCTAAAACACCAATTTTAGCGCCAGGGAAAAAGCATAAAGAAATGTCTTTCAGAATAGTGCGCTTAGGTGGCACAACTTTGCTCACCCGCGACATGGTATAAATATATTGAGCCATGAGTTTCCAATCTCTTTTTTAATTTAGATGTATTTTAGAGAAAGCCTTCCAGTGCTGCAATGTTGATAGTTCAGAACGAGGAAAAAACAATGCCCAAGCTAGTTTAAGTTAACTATTGTAATTTTTTATTTACCTTTTAATAAGTTAAATAATTGGCCTGTTTATTTATCCAGTGTTTAATTGTAAGTTTATCATTCATAGGTCATTTTTGACCTGTTTCCAATCCGAGGAATCGCTATTATATCACTACGCTGAAGAAAGTTATTAGATGAAAATGTTAACGAGTGTGGTGGGTTTTTACCGGAACTAAGAACTCGATGGCAAGGATGAACGGCTACGTTGTTTTCGCTTTTCAGCGATCCCCATTCAGCTAAGCAGAACAAATTTTCACTAGTCGTGTTTATTTTTTGAGGTAAGGAGAACAATGACACTTATAAACACAACCACATCCAGACTGGTGGGTCAAAGCAAACCAGCTCCAACAGGAGCCGAAATTCTTCGTGTTGCGCGAAAGCTCAGAGGTTACACGCAAGCTGAATCAGCCGCTCATTATGGTATTGAGGAGCGTACGTTAAGACGATGGGAAAATAGGGAATATAGCCCACGCTGGAATGATGTTATTGGCCTAGTTGAAGATGTGTACTTACTCGATATTTTAGAAGTGATAGGAAAAATCCATGACCAACAAGCAAGTGACAATTAAACAGGTACGTACTGCCCTTAAGCGCTGGGGTAAGTTTTGGTGTAGTAAAGAGCTAGGTAAGGGCTTTAGCCGTCAAGCTGCAACTGAAGCTATTGGCAGTTCATCAAGCAAATACGTGAGTGCAGAGCAGATGCATGTGCCAGATGAAATTGCTCAACTTACCGCATCAATTGAGTTACTTAGACCAGAATGTAAGCGTGCAATCCGAGCTAAATACATGATGCATAACAAAGTGGTCGATGCAGCAAAAACATTGGGTTTTGACAGCAAGCGTTCAATGGAGTTTTGGTTATTGAAAGCTGAGCAAAGCTTGATGGTTAATATGTCGACACATTAGCAACAATAAAGGGGAATTGTATGTCCGTAATGAATACAGTAGAGCAACTCAAAAAACATGAGGGGTTTCGCCAATTTCCTTACCTTTGTACCGCGGGAAAGCTGACTATTGGCTATGGTCGAAATCTCGATGATAAGGGGATTGATGAAGAAGAAGCAGAATCACTACTTGCGAGCGATGTAGAAAATGCCAAAGCGGCGGTGGCGCGCAGGATTGCAACCCAACACTGCAATGATGCACGGATGGCGGTGCTGGTAAATATGGCATTTAACTTAGGGATCACAGGGTTACTTAACTTTAGTCGAATGTTACAAGCGGTCGAAAAAGGTGATTTTGATACCGCTGCGCTTGAAATGTTAGATAGCCGATGGGCAAGACAAGTGCCTAATCGCGCGCAAGAGCTTGCTCAACAGATGATCTCTGGGGAATGGCAATCATGAGTCTATTAGGTAGCCTATTTTCTGCAAAAACAGTGGCTCCGATAGAAGCAATTGGCAATATTCTTGATGAATTGTTTACCAGTGAAGAAGAAGTACTCAAGCAAGAGCATTTAAAGGCGAGACTAATAGCAAAGCATGCATTAGTACAAGCGCAGATCAATCAAGTTCAAGCAGCGCATCGCAGTGTGTTTGTTGCGGGGGCGAGGCCTTTTTTGATGTGGGTGTGTGGTCTAGGCTTTTTGTTTTCGTTCGTGATTAATCCAATTCTACAGTGGTTAATGCCTGAACATGGTACGCCTGAGTTGCCGCTGGATGTGATGTTAGAGCTTACGCTTGCCATGTTAGGGCTTGCAGGGCTTAGAACCGTTGAGAAAGTAAAAGGGGTCAGCAAGTGAATCATCCTGAACAATGGCAAATGAAAAAGGAGTTTAATTTGGCCCACATTCTCACCACCATTGCGCTGTTGGTGTCTGGTGTTATTTACCTTGGCGACTTAGATAAAAGGATCACCACAAACTCCCAAGAGCTTGACCACCTCAAGCAAATTCGCCAAGAAGACCAAAAGCGCATCGAAAAGCGCTTAGATTCTATAGATAAAAAATTAGATACGTTGCTCGGTGCCCGCAGAGTGGGTCCGTAGCGCCGCTATTATCGGCCGTATTGGCTTTCTTTATCCAACCCCATTTAAAAGGAGAGTAGCATGAATAATGCTATCGATTTGACGCGCCTATCTGCACCTGATGTGTTGGAGACAGTCAGCTATGAAGCTATTTATCAGGAATTAGAAGCGCAATTGCAACAGCAGTTTCCAGATTATCCATTTCTTCCCTCAGATCCAGCAATAAAGCTGATGGAGCTTTTTGCCTATCGCGAGGTATTACTGAGACAGCGTGTAAATGACGCCGCACAATCTGTGATGGTGGCATATGCCACGGGCAGTGATTTGGATCATTTGGGTGTTTTGTTCGGTGTGGCGCGAGAAGAAGCGGAATCGGATGAACGCTATCGTTTGCGGATCCCACTTTCTCTTGAAAGTCATTCAATGGGAGGCACATCAGGTGCTTATCAGTACCACGCGTTTACCGCTTCTGCAAAAGTGAAAGACGTATTTGTTGAATCAACGTTGCCGGGTATTGTTGAAGTCCATGTGTTACCAGTTGCTGATGTGGTGACTTTGGAAGATAAAGAAGCACTAAGAACGGAGGTGTTACGTTATCTCAACGACGAAGATGTTAGACCGCTTACGGACCTTGTACGCGTGCATTTGGTAGAGCCAACGGCCTACACGATTGAAGCCGATATTTACTTTAATGCAGGTATTAATACGGAGCAGGTTAAAGTGTCCATCCATCGTGCAATTGAAAACTTTATTCAATCGCATTACTTGCTCGGGAAAGAAGTACCCAGTTCGGGACTTATTGATGCCTTGCATCAAGGAGGAGTAAGAAAAGTGAAGCTTCGCTCGATGCATGACGACCTCTCACCAAGTGCTAAAAATGCAGCTTACTGTCGCGATGTGCAATTACATTTTTCAACGGAGTAAGGTGAGCTATGACAAGTTATCATAAATTACTGCCACCTGGCACATCAAAGCTGGTTCGCACTATTGCTGAGCAAGCTGAAGACTTACCGAGTAAGCTTGAGGTAACACCAACTATCCCAGAATATGTGGGCAAGCAATGGCACCCAGAGACCTGCCCAGAGGCTTTATTACCTTGGCTTGCATGGTCTTTATCAGTAGATGAGTGGGATGAAAGCTGGCCGGTAGATACTAAACGGGCATTTATCGCCAATTCGGTCAAAGTACATAAGCACAAAGGCACGGTTGGCTCGGTAAAGCGAGCATTGGCAGCGCTAGGGGTAAGTGTTGAGTTTTTTGAATGGTTTCAAGAAATTGATGATATAGCACTGGCGCCTTATCAATCAAAGCAGCCGCATACCTTTATGTTTATCGCGTGGGCGAATGAAATTCCGTATACCAGTGACGCTGTGATCTTAAGCCCAGAGCTTTACCAAGCCGTTAAAGATGTTACTGATAGCACTAAACCAAAACGTGCCCACTTCGATTTTCTAGTTGGTGCCAAAATGAGCCTAACACTGCAAACTGCCTCTATTGCCAGTGGTTTGCAGGTTGCGAGAAAGTCAGCGCAAACTGAGGCCGTAAAAGCACCCGCTGCCACCGTATCAGCGGCATTTGCATTGGCAAGCAATAAACAAATCGCAGCAACTGGTCGATATATGAAAAGCCAGCATGTGAATGCGTATTTACAAAGCTCTGCGCGAGTAGGGCTTCACTTAAATAACCGTCGTCATGTGGTTAGCCGAATTTATTTAACCAATGAGCAAAGATTGCCTGCCGCCAAGTTTGACTTTACGACGGAACTTGCGAGCACTTTGCACTTTACTAATCGTCGTTTTCAAGTGGCTAGATTCTACTGCCACACTTATACCAATTTGTCTTAATACGTGCTCAATTTGAAGGAGTAAATCTGACGCTAACGGCGTTAAAAATTTCTCATTTAGAACAACTAAATAGCAAAATTTTCGCCTTGCCTACATGGATGTAGGTACCTTAGTGATAGCAGGACGCGGTAGCGGAGTTATCGACAAGATTTTCTCGCCTCAAAATAGCTCACTTAATTAAGCAAATTGGTATTAATCATCGCAGCAATTTAGCCTACAACCGCTATTGGAATAGCAAATAAACACTTCAATTGATGTCATCAGCGTTTACCCAGCGGTAGTACCTATTGGTATAAAACCCATTGCTGTCATTTCATATCAATGTGCTTAATAAACCAACTTATCAAATGAGTTGTGTATTGATGCGGGTTGATATCACTCAACAAAAGGAGACAGGTGCTGTGAGCACGATTTTACGGCCGACCATCACCACCGCGGGTTTGGAAGCAGTATTTAACGCCCAAAAAAATGGCTTTCAAGCGAAGATCAGCAAGGTAGGGCTTGGCACTGGTAATTATACGCCAGATCAAGGCCGCCGCCAGCTACAACAAGAAGTCCACCGCATTATGGTGGCAAGTGGCGAAGATAAGGGTAATGCCCAAATCCATATGAGTGTGATTGATGATACCGATCATAACTTTTGGGTCAATGAAGTGGGCTTTTATATCGAAAGCGAAGCAAATGGCCAAACACAAGAGGTGCTATTTGCGGTGTATTCTTCACCAGATAGACCTATTGCTTATAAATCGGCGGAAGTCGATTTACTTCTTGCTTTTGATTTGGTGCTAACGGGCGTGCCTGCCGACGCAGTTACCATCGTCGATAACGGCGTTAATCTAAATATTCTTATCGCCCCTGAACTTGCCAAGCTAGGCGCTGCGCAAATTAACAATATGACTCGTCATCTTAAACAGAAGTTTGAGTTGATGGACAAAGGAATTTTATAGGAGCAACTCATGGCATTAGAACAAGATATTGCTAATCTCATTCAGTCTACCGATGCCTTAACGGCGGTGGTGGATAACAAGGCGCAGCAGCTTGATAACCAAATGGCTGCCTTTGACACGCGTATTGCGAAAAAAGAGCAAGATGTCGACAAATTTATTCAAGAGGCGATGCCAGAAACACGCTATGTTCAGGATATTTTTATCGGGGGTTCAAAGGATTATTTTTATCCGGTGTGGTGGCGTTTTCCTGGTAATGCCGCGGGAGTGAGTAAGTTAACGATTGCTCGCCAGTATTCTTGGAATAGCGACACACAACCCTTAAACACCACAAGTCCTCATCAAGCGGCACTTTTACTTGAGTTGGAGGGAAATGCATCAGCTTGGCACGGTGATGCAAATTTTCTACACGTTAAGCGCTTTCATGAGCGTTATAACCCTACCGTAAGCCATGCCAGTTTTGCTATGTACTGTAAACGCGAGAAAGTTGACTCAAGTTTAGATCTATATGGTGGCGGTGAAGAAGGTGCCTTTGGTGCATTCTGTGCTACTCATTGCGGGGTTTACTTAAGAGGTGGCGGTCTTAAATATCGAATTATTAAAAACTGGAAAGGCGACGTATGGTTCCATGACGGTAGCGATCAAGAAAGACGGAATCTATATGCAAGAAGCTGGGATAATTGGACAGTTCGTTGGTACGCAGAGCCAATTCCATTTGCCGAGCGTTTAGCCCCAACACTAAGCGCTATTCCATACGCAAACCATCCATATACACCACCAACAGCTTAAAGGAGTCACAATGGAAATTAAAACCTTAAAAATCGGTGATGATGAACTGATTAATGTACCGGCAGATGAAAAAACACTGGCAGACTTGGGAGTAGCCAGTGCTGACATTCCAAGCATTTTAGCTGAGGCAAAGCAGGCTCAGCTTGCAGCGCAATGTATGCATGCTAGAAGTTTTGCTTACCAGAGCGAGTCAGATGGTCTTGCCTTCGATTATCTAGCGGCAATGGCCGAATTTGGTGAAACGAGTGAAGCCGCACAAGCGGCAAAAACTGCGTGGCTGCAAGCGCGAAGCACCATTAAAAACCGTTATCCAAAACCGCAATAACACCAATCTACAACGACTTTAGGCTATTAAGCCCACCATTCGGTGGGCTTTTTTGTGCCTGATTTACCGCTGAGATAACACTCAGTATTCCTTTTACAAATCGTATTAACCATATGGAGAAAAAATATGGCATTAGAACAAGATATTGCCAAATTGATTGAGGCGTCAAACGACCTCACCGCAACCGTCGATAATAAAATTCAAGATATTACGGCGACTTTAACTAGCAGCGTTGTTGATGCAAAAAATAAAGTCAACGCGGAGTTAGGCAAAATAGATCAAAGGTTTGACTCTACCCGCAAAAAGCAGTCGCATTTTCGCGTGACTAAAAACCAAGCATTAATTCCCAATGAGGCAGGCACTTTTCCACACTCTTGGAGTGGTGGTTATGTAAAAGAAGCAAGACTTTTAGAAACAGTTACAACCGGAGTCGAAACAGACCAAAGAACACCGCTCGCAAGAGAGTTTTTACGAGCAATTAATTCCGACACCAAATACTTTGCAGGTAAATTTAATATTTGGGAGCTGGAATATTACCCAAACCGCCGGGGCGAGAGTGCACATCTATTTGCTTATTTAATGTACCAGTACTTTAGAGCACCAACTTTGGTCACTGTCGCGGCTATCGTAAAACATATAAGTGGAGTACTACCCAATGGGTTTTGGTGTGAGGGTTTAGAGGCAAATCAAGAAGCGAAGCTTTGTGGTAAAACCATTTATTTCGGTCGAAATAAATATAGCCACTGTCACCCTTTTGTTCATGGTCAAGGTAAGCCTGAAGATGAAACTGGCGTGATTCAAATAGCCCTTCCTGCCGTTGTGACAGGAGAAGTACCTTTGGATGACTGGGGACAATTCGCCTATTTAGGTGACGCTACACAAAATGCTTACGGTTAAGGAGAATAAAAATGGCAAAACTAATAGTAAATAACCAAGTTGTTGATAAGTTTTATGACGCTAATACCCCATATCTGGTAACGCAAGAATTTGTTGAAGATACATTTGGGGTGGGAACAACATTCACATTAGAGCTAAGCGCAGTTGAGACAGCACTGCAGAGCAAGCAGTCTGCGCGTGAGCAAATTGCTCAACAAGTTGCAGACACAGACACATTGCTCGGTACAACGGCAGATACGGCACAATTACTGTTGAAAGAGCTGAGCAGTTTGGTTACTTCACTTAGCACCGCGCAATCACTGGATGACGTTAGAGCTTCTGTGAGTGGACTTAAAGATAAAATTGGCCATATTCACGCTGATGTGCAATCGGGAAGCTTAACTTTTCCGTATCAAGTGAAAGGCGAAGCACAGGTGATGCACGAAATCGCCGAGCGTGCAAATGGCGTAAGCCAAGCACTGCAAAGTAACGCTTAAACATACCTACCACAAGCACCCAGTCATTTTTGATTGGGTGCCTTATAACAGGCCCCATTATGTCTTTAACTAACTTCAGTGCGGTCAGTCTTAGTCAATTACCCGCATCCGATTTACTTGAACCCGTTGAATTTAAAAAGCTTTATAACGAGCTAAAGCAAGCCGTAGAGCACGCCTGCCCAGAACTTTCTGAGCTACTACCTGGCGACCCCATCGTCAAGCTGATGGAAGTCTTTGCTTATCGAGAGCTGCTATTACGTCAACGGATTAATGAAGGCGCGCAGCAGGTGTTGCTGGCAAAAGCCACGAGCAGTGAACTCGATTATTTGGGGAATCGTTTTGCGGTGATACGAGAAGCTGGGGAGAGTGACGAACGCTTTCGAGCGCGTATTCAATTGGCACTAGAAGGGTTTAGTACAGCAGGGCCAATTGGTGCTTATTGTTTTCACACGCTTAAAGCCTTACCTCAAGTTAAGGATGTTTTTGTTGAGTCTCCCGAATTTGAGCTGCTTCAGGTCGAGCCGCCATTATCAGACTTAGTACCAGTGCATACGAAATTACTGCATTGTACCCATGCCGCTAGGCTTCTAGATGCCGCGCCGGGAGATGTTGCCATAACGGTGCTGACAGATAGAGGCAATGGCATACCAAATCAAGACGAAATCACAGCAATTACAGAGCATTTGTTTCAAGAAGATATTAGGCCTTTGACCGATAGGCCACGAGTACTCTCAGCAGAGGTAAAAGAATTTACCCTCCTCGCCACGCTTTATTTATATCCAGGCCCCGATGAAGAAAAAGTGAGATCTACGGTGGAGCAAAGCGTGCAGCAATGGTTAAAAACACATCATAAACTTAATCATGATATTCGTTTATCTGGGCTTTACAGTGCGCTACACCAAGCTGGTGTGCAACGTGTTGAGCTGCTCTCACCCACCGCCGACATTATCAATACCCCTTGGCAGGCTGCGTTTTGTACACAAGTGGAGATAAACATTGCAGGAAGAGATATTTAATACACTATTACCGCACGCAAGTACTAAGCTTGAGCATGCGCTGGCAAAGGCGCTAAGCAAAGTTTCCGCGACTCCTGTTCCACTTGGTAGTCTTTGGGATCCCTGGCGATGTCCCGAGCATTTTTTACCTTGGCTTGCGGATGCACTCAGTGTGGACTTTTGGGATAGCGCTTGGCCAATTGAAGTGAAGCGCAAGATTATAGCGAATAGCGTGCCCGATCATCGAATAAAAGGGACGGTTAGTGCAATAAAAAGCGCGCTCTCCACTCTAGCTGCAAAAGTTGAGCTTAAAGAGTGGTGGCAACAAGAAAATCCTCACGCGTTTACGCCGCATTCTGCACAGATCATTGCTTTGGCCGCTCAGAACCTAGACCCAGCAGGCAGCACGCTACTGACTCCTAAGTTGCAAGCACAACTTTGGCAAGCTGTGGTGATGACAAAACCATGCCGCAGCCAAATTAGTTTGCGTGTAGGTGTACAGCAAAGTGCAAATTTATCACTCAATACCGTCAGTCAGTCTGCGAGCCTCCAGCGAACATGGATGCCTCAACAAACAGATAATGTTGCAAATTTAAGCCAGTCGTATCTTGCTGGAACTTCTGTTTTGCAAGGGGTGGGCAAAATATCCGGTGAAGTGCGCTCTGATCTTAAAAGTGCTTCCAGCCTGTATGTTCACGCAGCGCCTTTTGCTATTCAAATCCAGCGACAGTCGTTTTATTGCTATTAATACCTAAACAAAGCTGCTGCAAAAACAAACTTGAAGATTAACAGACTCTAAAGGAATGACTCATGGAACAATTTACGCCGCTTATTACGCAGGCGGGATTAAACGCGGCCGTTAATGCCAAAGCCAATGGTTTTACCATTGATATTAGCGCGATTGCGGTAGGCACTTCTGGCTATACGCCGTCTCGTAGCCAAACTAGGCTGCGAGGTGAAAAAAATCGAGTGGCGATTGCCGGCGGGCAAGTTGTTGGTGACGGGCAATTTCATATTACCGGACATTTTATTGACGATGCTGAGTACGCGGTGCGCGAAGTGGGTTTTTATCTTGCCGATGGCACTTTGTTTGCCGTTTGGTCTCACCCGCAAAATGTACTTTTTTATCAAACACCCATTGCACAAATTGTACAAGGGTTTGATCTGCTGTTAAGTGCTGCACCCGTAGACGCTATCACGATTAATACTACAGGCGATTTAACGCTTTTTTATGCCGGTGAATTTCTCGACATGCTGGTGGCACAAACCCAACAACTGAGTGCACAAATTCAAGCGAATCACCGACAAATTCAATTCAACAACAGACTACTACAGCTAGGAGTGTAATATGGCGGATTATCAGCCAATGACATTAGAGCAGCGCATCGCCGCACTGCAAGCCGAGAACGGCAAATTAATCGATTCAAATAATGCCCTCACACAAACCGTGGTTGGCAAAATGGGGGAGATTAATCATGCACTAAGTGATGCGCAGCAAGATATTAGCGAAGCGATTGTTTTGGCAGGAGCAAAAACAGATCAAGCGATCCTCAACTTTGCAGATAGCCATTCTGACTTGCGAATTAATTATTATGATAGGGCGGATCATTCTAAGAGCTCGTTAAATATAGAAGCTGAACCTGAAGCACCACATATTTCAAAATGGGTGAAAGTACCTATCGCTACGCAGGGTTACTACACCTATCCAGCCCCTCAGGCACTTACCAAAGTACATCTGACTCGTAGTTATAGTTATGCACCTGGTCACAGTGAAGAAGATCAATATAGTCATGATTGGTCTAGAAGCTTTCCTCAATTTGTATTAGCAAATTATGAAGCAACAAGTGACCAGATTAACGCTGAGGTTGAGCGTTTAGGCCTTCAGCCAAAAATTACTGGTGGGTGGAATGCATGTGCAACCACCCAGACTATTGACACAATTAAGCTTCATGGTCTGCACCCTTATTCAATGTTATTTGTTCGCTTTATTAACATGCTCCCATCGCCCGTTGGCAGTGACAAAACACCACAAAACATCGTTGAATTTGGTGGTAACGCCACTTTTGCTGTTGACCGTGTTATTAACTATCCAAGAATCGAGGTGTAATTATGCAAGAACAAATTCCTTCACAACAAGATCATTTAGCGACACTTGCGTACCTAGACAAGCAAGTAAAGCGCGGGCAAATAAACCGAGCTGTGGCGGATGTAGAATCTATTATTGGGACTACTGCAGATACAGGCCACCTAGTATTAGTTGAGTTTATTAAGCTGCTTGATGGTCTCAGCAAAGCAACAACACTTGCCGAGATGCGTGCAGCGGCATTACAGGGGCGTGACAGCCTAGGTACATTAACCTCAAAAGTGCTGAATAATGAAATTCAGTTTCCCTATCAAGGTAAAGGTGCTGAAAATGTTTACCAAGAAATTGAATCTCGCGCCACTGGTGTTGCAAGCATTTTAACTTCCTCAGAATAAGGCACTCTATGGCAAATCAATCAATCGATCTTTCCACTTTGCCTGCGCCAAATATCCTTGAACCACTTGATTTCGAAAGCTTATTCCAAGCACGTAAACAACGTTTTATCGAACTTGCACCTGAATATGCCGAAGCGTTAGCGCTCGAAAGCTCGCCGCTTGCGATTTGTTTGCAAGTTGAAAGCTATCGCGAGCTGTTATTACGACAGCGCGTCAATGAAGCCGCGGCGGCGAATTTGTTAGCCACCAGCCAAGGCGCCGATCTTGAGCATCTTGGCGCTTTTTATGGGGTGGCTCGGTTGCCCGATGAGCATGACGAAACCTTACGAATGCGTATTCGCAACAGCACCATAGCGTCCAGTACGGCAGGTAGTGCGGCGCATTATCGTCATCAAGCCATTGAAGCTGCACCGGGATTTATCAAGGATGTGTCGGTGCAAAGCCCTGGGGACGGGCTGGTGGTGGTAACGGTACTCGCAAAGTTTGACACTGATGCAGAACAGGTTTTAGCACAAGTGAAAGAGAGGCTATTTGACGACTCGGTGAAAATGCTAACAGACACGTTAGAGGTCAAACTTGCACAGCCCGTTTGGGTAGATGTTGAAGCTGAGCTTTATCTCAATACTCATGCTTCTGAACTTATTATCAATAAGCTGGAGCAAACGTTGCAAGACAACTGGCTCAACATCACGACACTTGGCTGGGATTTAACGCCAAGCTGGCTGCATGCACAATTACATAGTACGGGAATTAGGCATATCGAACTGCTTGCTCCAACACAGTTAATTGATGTGGCAGCCCATCAGTACGTTATGCCCAAGTCAATCTCGCTGACATTAAAGCGAGGCTAAGATGACGTTATTACCTTCTAATCACACTTTGCTGCAACGGCGATTGCAGCAAAGTGTTGCCGTGAGTGACGATATTCATTCGGGTATTTCAAGGTTATCTGGGTTTAAGGCCGAACCGCACGACAACTTGCTGATGTGGCTCGTTTGGGAGTATGGCTTAGAAGCTATTTTGCCCTACAGCCAAGATCTTCGCGAAACCATCAAGGAAGGTCTGGTTTGGCAGCGACTTCGTGGTACACCAAAAAGTGTAGACATCGCGCTCAATTGGCTTAACTTTGACGAGGCTGAGCTTGAGGTTGATAAACCCGGACGCCACTTTTATCGCTATCAATTGGCATCTGGCAAAATCCCGGGGAACAAGGCGCTGAAAGATATACATCAGCTGCTTGGACTATCAGCCCCAGTAAGAGCCAAACTCTCACGTATTTATCATGGTTATGATGTGCGTGAACTGAAGTTATCTCAAAGTGGTTTTGGGGCGCTTCTATCTGATGTTTCTGGCGTGCCATTTCATGATGGCGATAACACGCTATGCAAAGTCAGCTTTGGCCGCAGCCATCAGCAAGGTGTGAGTCATAACGTGACGAATGCCGCTGCACACCTCAGTAGAACACATAGTCAGCGCAGTCATTACCTCACCACAAAACGCTTGAGTGAATATAAGCTCAGTGACAAAGAGCCTTCACAACTGCCTGTGAGCTCAGCCCGAATCAGGCTGCTTTCGCAGCATCGCGTGTGGTCAACACGCTCGTGGCAGGGTGAGTGGCAACAAAGCTGGACTAAAGCCGATGCGTTTTTTGGTGAGCCGCTTCATGCAACGACTGCACATTGGCAACACCGTCAAATGATGCCGCTCTCAACTGCGCTCGCCACCACTGGACGGCTTAATGTTCATTGTAGTCGTTTCCAAGTGGTACTCCCAGAATAGCACTCCTCAAATAAATGGAATTCTCAATGCAATCATCACAATTTGCCTCTGTTGTATGGACGACACCGGGGCTTGCCAAATTGACGCAGGCGCTAGAGCAAGGGCAAGCTTTTACGTTGACGCATTTGTCCGCAGGAAGCGCAGGTTATATCGCGTCTCACTTGCAAACTCAGTTACGACAAGAGCGCCAAAAGGTCCCGATTTTACAGGCGGAGCAACTCACTGCAACACAAGTGCGTTTTAGCGCCGTGTTTGAGGGGGAAGCCGATTACCCAGTTAAAGAATTAGGAATTTGGTCTGGCAGCACCTTAGTTGCGGTATATAGCGCAGGGGGTGAAGTGCTGAATCGTAAAAGCAAAGACGTAGCCTGGTTAGAGGTCATTTCGCTTAACCTCGCAGCGCTGCCTGCACAGCAAGTCAGTTTTGAAACAGGCGTGCTTAACACCAATATTTTTATGGCAAAAGAGCTGGCAACATCTGTGTATGCACATCTTAGACAAGGTAAAAGTCTGATCCAGCAAGCCAACCAAACCATGCAACTGGCGATGCGCCTAAGAAAAGCAAACATAGGATAATACATGACCATAGAATCACAACTTGCCCAGTTGCAACAGGCCGCAACTGAGCAAACCGAAGCAAGTGTTCAACTTGCCAACAATATCACCGAAGGCTTACAAGAAATTGATCAGGTTAAGCAAGATATTGCCCAAACCTATCAAACGGTTAATCAGAACAACCAAGCGCTGAATGATTGGCAAACTCAGTCTGGCAGCGTCAACCTCAAAGATCTAAATGGCAACAGCCATACACTGCCAACACTTAAATCACTGATTGCAGATGCGCAAAGCGTTAACCCGCATCCCCATGTAATGACCAAAGCCCAGTTTGATGCACTGCGCGACATGCGTAAACAGCAATATGCGGGAAGTGGGTTTGTGGAGTGGGGAAAAGAATCCATAGATGAAAACTGTAATATCAATGACGGTATATGGCAGGCCATATCCCCAGAGCGAAATACGTTTTTCCTCGGCCGTAGTGGTAAAGATGTAAACTCCAAAGGCATATCGCTAACAGACTACCCTATAGCAGTAGTTGATGGTGTATCCCATAAATTGGAAAATGTTGCTTGTGCTCGATCTTATATAATTAATAAAGTTAGATTTCCGATGGCCCCAGATGGCACCAAAACCTATGATTCAGCGTCTGGCACCGTCACCCAGCACAACGATGCTGCAACCGCATTTGCAGCAGAAACCGAGACCAATAAGGTGATCACCTCTCGTAAAGACTTAGCATTTCTGGAATCTTGGCATGAGAAAATTGCAGATAAAGATGTCGTGTATCCGCTAGGGAATGTGCAATATGGCGCAAATAACTATAAGGGCATTGCCCTTCGCAATAACCTCGTTGCTCAGGGGTACTCAGCATTTGGTGAATGGGATACTGGTACAAAGGGATATGGCGTTAAATGGTCATCGCTAACGGAGCCGCAAAAGGCTATTTTCCTTGGAGAACCCGAGCATAATATTTACTACGACCCAGAAGCCAAAGCGTATATTCAGGTTAGATATCGGGTTAGGGTGATTGAGGGGCTTGGGAATGATTGGAGAGCAATAAGAGCTAATACTGCAGGCGTCCTATGTTACGACTTAAACTATCGTGTCGGCAAGCAAGGCATTAAAGTGGAAACGAATTCATACGTTTCTCACCGTACCTCAAATGGTTACTTTTCATCGAAAAGCGCCTACTCTCTTTTAAAAAGCGATCTTGGTGTATTCCATGCCGTTGAAGGTATAAATAGCAATAAATTTGGTCACAAAGGACTGTGTTATGCCTTACCAATAGCCCTTGTACAGCGTTTAAACCAAGGGGCTTATCACCCAACTTATAATCCCATGGGAACAGGAAAGCTCGTAAATAGCGCCCATAATGGCTGGAGAAGCTGGCATATCCCGGAAGCAAAACAGTCTACAGCGGTAAAAGATTATTTTACAGGGTATCAAAGTGGTGGAGTAAGTGATGTTCTAGGGACAATCGGCTCTATATCGGGAGACGAAAGATATAGCGGAAGAGTTGACCAGTATAAGTTCTATGATGCAATTTATGCTGGGCAAGTTGAAGATTTACGTATTAATGCAAATAAACTCGATGTAAACAAACTCAGAGAAAATAAATTAAGAGATGTTATTGCAGCTAAATTCAGAGGTAAGGAAACGCTTCCATTTACCAAGTTAAAATCAGGTAACTGCTATGACTCAGCTGTCACTATTTATTTGTTTCAAAAAGACCCTAAATCGGAAGGCAGCTTAATTGGAGACGACAAACTATACAACGGTAGCAGATTAATCTCAAGCTACCCAAACCAAACTAAATTTAAAGCATCTCCAATTGCAATAAAGTTTACTGACGAGGGGAATACAAACTTAACTACTTTTGCTGGTGGCGTCACTCTCAATCAATGGTTGGTTTTGGATGAATTCTCTATTGAGGGAAATGGCAACTTGATTGCCCTTACTAACCCAAACACGGGAAATTTAAATTGGTTCAATACAGGTAGAGCATCAACAATACAGGCTGAGCTATTATTTCCTACAGATCAAAGTAATGCAGAATTTGATATTTTGCCTTGGACTGACATTGTTGCTACGCCTGATAACTTTAAATCTACATTTCCTGATGGTGTACAAGGTCAATGGATACCAAAGTTACCAGACGGGACAGCTGGCTATCCACTAAATCGGAAACTATCCGGTGATACGTTATCAGCAACCTTTACTATCGACCAGGGACAAACTTGGGTTAAAAATAATGTGCAGTTTGATCCTGTAAAAAATATAAATTCAGTAAGCTGGAATGCCAATGCCGTGGCATTGTTGCAGTATGAGTCAGACTCCGTGTTCACTCATGCAGCAACAAACTCAGCGATCTGTGGGGATATTGGGCGAGTCTATGCGACCCAAGCATATTTGAATCAATATGGAAATCGATTGCAATCCAGCCTTACAGGGTTAGTAGGCAAACGTAATAGCAGTGCATACTTTCAAGAGCATCTTAATGTTTCAAAGCACGCTTATTATAGCCCAAACCAAACCCTTGGATGGACATCTCGTGCAGGTGATGAACCAATCCATGAACCATTAAATCTTGATGTTCCAAATGATAATTCGCCAGCAGTAAAAGCGTTATCGACAATTACTGAAAAGAACGGGCTGCTGTATTTACAGTTTCATGGTACGGAACTCAAATATAAATCAATTCATCTAAGTGATGTTGAAGTCATTGAAGCCGGCGTTGAGGCGAGCGTTGTTAAAGGGAAGGTATACAGGCTGCAAGGGTTTGATAACGGTCACTTAAACAGACCTGTCATTGCGGTACAAGATAGGTTGAACTTCACTTTTTCAGCGTCTGCATTTGATGGCTATCGCGTAGCAAATGACGGCCGCATCATGACAAGTTCAGGCGTAGAATATTCACTCATTAGAGTTCACAACAATGACTGGGGCGACGATCAAACCATCCCAATTATCGATCGCGAAAACACCAAAACCGATCTCAACGGCAATACCGTCAAAGTGTTCTGCCATCACACCCTATTCCCAATAGGGATTGCACACAATGGATAAGGAGATTGTAATGAATACTGAGGCTGAGAACCTCACGGCTGATGCAGTAGAGGCCTTAACGCTGAGCTATACGGACGTGCAAACAAAAATAATGCTGCGTCACCCTCAAGAGCAGATTGACGAGGTGCTACAACTTGCCATTGAGCAAGAAGAAGCCGCATATCGCGAGGCGCATGCCGCGTGGCAGACTGAAACGACAGAAGTGCAAGCACAGATAGCTGAGGCGCAAGCGCACAATGCCGCTAACCCAGATGAACTAATGCCTGTGCCGCCACTACCAGCGGAGCCTATGCTGGACTTGCAAGTGAGAAGAGCTTGCTATCGTGTTGAGCATGTGGAGGTGGATTTAGCATTAACCACTGAAACTGTTGAATCGCGCATAGAGTACGACGACGAAGCGCGAATGGCTTATCACCATCCTGCGACCCTTGCGCATACTGAACAACAAATTGCAGACACCAAACGTGAACGCTTTAAAAGTCAGCGTGCAGCGAATGTGGCGTCAATCGCCGTTGAAGTTGATGGTCTGGTGTTTGATGGTGACGAACAAAGTCAGCAACGTATGGTTCGAGCCATACTACTGATGACAGACAGTGACACACAGCGCTGGGTACTTGCTAATAACAATGTGGCCGAAGTAACCAAAGCACAACTTACGCAAGCTTGTTTACTTGCCGCAGAGCAGCAATCCGACCTCTGGATTGAACCTTACTAAACCTCTACCTTCTCACCGAGCTTAATTTTTAGCTCGGTTTCATTTCTTTAAGGAGCAGTCCTTGGCCACTTTAACACTTCAAGGCCGAAAGGCGCTTGCACGGCTAATGCAGCAGCAGGCTATTTATTTGGCATGGGGTAACGGCGCATCAAGTTGGGATAATACTTTGCCGCCAACCCCTACCAATACCACACAACTCACTAATCTCATTGGTTATCGCAAGGCAAAGCAAATTCGCTTTTGTGAGCCAGATGAACAAGGCGAAATTCAGGTACCAACCGGAAAGTTCCGCTTAAGCGACACCGCCAGCCAACATCTGTATTGCCAATTCACCTACGACTTCGAAGATGGCTTAGGTGAGCATATTCGCGAGCTTGGCTTAATGCTTGGTACGACACCAAAAACGGGCATTCCAGCTGGAAAATATTACCTCTTACCAGACGAGGTTGCAGAGGCAGGTGAGCTTATTTTGCTTGAGCATCGCACGGCGCTATTTCGCGACCAAGGGGTACGCGAAACGTTTGAGTTTGTGATCAGTTTTTAAGAAGAAAGCAATGATAAAAGATTATTACCAGCAGTTTGATCCTGCAAAGCGTTACAGCCAGCTATTGTTTCGAGCGAGTAAAGGGTTGCAAAGTCGTGAACTCAACGATCTACAACTGCAGTCTCAGCACCATCTAAAAGGCATCGCTGATGTATTGATGAAAGATGGGGATGTGGTTAAGGGGGGCGAGGTGGTTATTGACCAAGCTCATGCCGTTGCAACCATTGGCGCATCCTCAGTATATTTACAGGGCGCGGTACATGAGGTCGACACCAAACAGTTAGCGATTGCGCTAAATAAACTCGAAATTGTCGGGGTGTGGTTAGCAAAGGAAGTGGTGACAGAGCTTGAAGATTCAACACTTAGAGATCCAGCCATTGGTGCACACAATTTTGACGAAGCGGGTGCCGCGCGACTGAAAATCTCGGGCCGTTGGGGGCTGAGCGACAGCCTTGACTATCCCAATAGCGACTTTTTTCCCGTTTACCAAATCGATCATGGCACGCTTATCGTTAAGCAGCCGCCACCACAACTAGACTCAATTACCAGCGCACTTGCGCGTTACGACCGCGAGTCAAACGGCGGGAGTTATGTGGTGAGCGGGCTCAATGTCAGCTATCGAGAGAGCACGGCAAGCCACCAGCACTTTAATGTGCAAGAGGGAAAAGCGCATATCAATGGCTATGAAATAGCGTTTAACACCGCACTGCCTGTTACGCTGCCGAACGACCCCGATGTGCGTGAGGTGATCAATGAGCCGAGCCGATTTAGTGCTAATGCCCAAGGCGCTATGCGAGTCGATTTAGACTTTGCACCGGTGCAGCGCATTGATCAGGTGACTGCTGAGGTGAAAAAGCGTACCTCTCTGACTCGAGGCCACGCGCAAACCGGCCAAAACACCGATCCCTTTGATGATGACTCTGTCATTGAAATTTTGCAGATCTCACAAGGTGGCATTGAATATCAGCAAGGTATCGACTTTATTTTTACCCGCAATCATATTAGTTGGCGTGATGGTGGCAATAAGCCGGCGTCAGGCACGTCGTATGACGTGGTTTATACTTATCGCCGACTAATTGAAGTTGATGCCGACGAAACCGGGTTTTGGCTCGAGCAGCAGTTAAACGAAGCTGAAGAAATGCTCGAAAATGGCCTTGTGGTCGTCGATTATCACTGGTTTATGCCACGTATCGACCTGCTCGTGCTTACCCCCAATGGTCATGTTGAGCGGATCAAAGGTGCACCCGACAGAATCAACCCGCAAGCACCTTTAGTGCCTCATCAACACCTGGGGCTTGCCCAAGTGCAGCAACACTGGGGGAGTGCGCCGCCGCATATCCAAAATATTGCGATTGAAGCGGTACAAATGACAGATCTTGCGTTGATGCAACAGCAGATCTCAGATTTATACCAATTGTTGGCCATTGAACGCCTACGTAACGATACCAATGCCCAGTCACCTGCGAGCAAATACGGCGTGTTTGTTGACCCGTTTTTAGATGACGATATGCGCGATATTGGACTTGAGCAAAGCGCTGCTATTGTGGATGGCGAACTTATGCTGCCAATGGCCGCAGAAATAACTCAGTTGTCACAACCACAAGTCCAGACATTACCGTACGAACTCGAAGACGTCTTAATACAAGAAAGCCGTACTGGGGAGATGAAAATTAATCCTTATATGGCATTTGAACCACTGCCTGCGGATGTCACGTTAACCCCAAGTGTTGATCATTGGACGCAAACCCAGACTCAGTGGACAAGCCCTATTACTCGCAGGTTAACTAGCGGTGGAGGGCGTGTTCGTCGCGTTATTACTCAAACGAGTACTGAGCGAGTTGGTGTGCGCCGTCAGCAAGCGGAGTTCTTGCGCACTCGTTGGGTCAACTTTGCTATCTCTGGGTTTGATTCAGGTGAGCAACTGGACTCACTGTTATTCGATGGCATTGAAATTATTTCAGAGGTGCAAGCATGATCCAAGCAAATACACGCGGTGAATTAGCAGGTCGATTTAAAGTGCCAAATAATGTTCCCGCCGGAACTAAATTGGTGCGGTTTATTGGTAAGCAAGGTTCGGCAGGAAGCGCTAGTTATACAGGTAGTGGCGTGATTGAAGTGGAAACATTGAGGCGTGTAAATAGCATTATTACTCAGCGTTTTGACCCACTCGCACAAACCTTTATTTTGGAGCAATCGCGATTTATTGCCGGTGTTGAATTATGGTTTACCGCCAAAGGACAGGAGGCGGTAGAAGTTCAAATTCGTGAAGTAGTACAAGGTATTCCTACACAAACTGTGCTGGCAAGTAGCAAAATAAGCAGCGATGAGATAAAGCTAAATGACCAACCGACACTGTTTACCTTTACTCCAACCTTTTTAAATGCCGATCAGGAATATGCGTTGGTTGTGTTAACTGATGGGGCCGAGCACAGTGTTGCTATTGCAGAGCTCGGTAAGCTTGATCAGGCGCATAACTGGGTTACCTCTCAGCCGTATCAAGTAGGAGTGTTGTTATCATCAAGCAACGCTAGCACCTGGACGCCACATCAGGATAAAGATCTGACATTTAGATTAAAGGCTGCCAAATTCACAGAGCAAAGTAGACGGATTGAACTCGGCGAGGTAGAGGTTGAGCAAGTAACGGATTTAATGCTCTTAGCTGTAGTCCAGCGCCCAAGTGCAGATACTCAAGTTACCTTTGAACTCACTTACCCTACTGGCAATAAAGAAAAAGTGCTAAGCGTTCAAGAGTGGCAACCAAGTACGCTTGGAGAAACCATAACAGGCAAGGTGAAGGTCGCTGCTGTATTGACGGGAACACAAAACTTAACGCCAGTACTTTTTGCGGGCAGCCAGTGTGTTCACGGGCAAGTCGCGCAAACTGGAGACTATATCTCTCGTGAGCTGCGCTGCCGTTTAGGCGGTGATTTAACGGTGAGCTTTGAAGCGAATATTCAAAGCCACTCAGAAGTACAAGCCTTGATGCAAAAAGGGGATGTTTGGCTACCGCTTGCACTGGATAGCAGTTCAGTACTGAACGATGGTTGGCAGCAGTTCAACTACACCTTTAACGGTGTTGATACCGCCACAACACGGGTGAAACTGGTACTGAAGGGGACTCCTGCACAGCGCCCTAGAGTACGAAATCTACGCACATTTACTTTGTAGGAGAAGTTGTGGACATCAACCAATTTACTCCATTTCAGCAATATCCACTCCCTCACCCAGATAATCTACTTGAACAAGACGTACAGCGATTGATCAATGCGCTTAAGGCAATTGATGCAGATATCCATCAGCAGCAACTGGCACATCAACAAGCTCAAGTAGATATCGACAAGCGCTTTAGACGGCTTCGGCTCAATCAAGTGTTGGGTGAAACCCTGCTACCAATTTAAAGGATTTATAAGAGGAAATTATGGCAACAATTCAACAAGCCGTTCAGGTAATGGTTGACAAACTGGTCGCTGATATGAACGGCAGCACTCCGCTGAGTGCAGAGGAGCAAACCTTAGTCACGAATGCAATAGCGCGGCTCACAGATAACGCTAAGCTTGAACAAGCCGTTGTGGCCGTTGCACAGGAACATTTGGATGACTCAACCCAGCTATTGCAACAGGTTGCAACTTCAGCGATCAACAATATTGATTCTGCTAAAGCTGATTTAACCGCGTCGACCGCTGAGCTGGTTACCAGGGCTGCAAAACTAGCGCTACTGGATCAAATAGGTCCATTGACGCAACAAATTAATGAAGTGGTCGCGAATAACACTGCTGCAACACCAAAAACCTTATTCGCGATAAAAAATATTGATACGGCGAATAATAATGTCAATTTCCGCCGCTCCACATCGGTTTTGGCTATCTATAATAGTGATGGTACTTCCTATCTCACTCGACCAAGTTATACCGTAAATGCCGCAACGGACACATGTCGTTTAGATCATTTACAAATTAGCCAAGATGGCACGTCATCCACCGTACTAAAATCAAGCTTTGTCCATAATAATGCCTTTGAGCAAAACCCTGCGACTAAGGTGTATCAACACGGCGCAAGTGCCATTGTGCCACTGGGGTTAAAAGCACAACCTAATGATGTTAGTTTTGAAATCGTATATAGCACCCAAGAGTCTCAGTCAGCGAATGCGACGGAGTATGGTGGTATCTTTGTTTTAGGGCAGGGATTTACCTCGCGTACTTTGCCAAAGCAAGATCTCAATGCCCGAGATAAATTTGGTATTCCAACGCGGTCCAGCTACAACCATAACGAGGTGGCTGTGTTGTATAACAACCAAAAGCACTGCTTAGTGGTTATCGACTCGGGTACTAACTTGGTTGTGGAAAAGTATCGTGATGGCAATCACATTACTAACATCGCCATCGCGAATGCAACTGAATATCAGAATTATGTGGATAGCGGTGACTTTACAACGATGGTATTTATCGCAAATACCTTAGCGCAGCCGCATGGAATAAATCGCTATAACCACAGCGAAGCGGCGATGTCGAGCTATTCATCTAACTACTACGGTTACTTTGGTTTACTCGGTAGTGAAGTAAAAATGGCAGGTGACAAATTTAATGCGCATTATCTCTTTACCGAAGAGCAGAAGCTTCAGCCCATCAATTATATTTTTACCAGTAATAGTGAGCCATACCGTACACAAAGTTCAAATGGTACAGAGAATAGTGAAGGTGAAGTGAATGTGGTTATGGAAACACTAGATGGCGAGTTACTGAGTTCGTATTGCTATCGTTCTAAGGCCGATAGCGTAGGGTATGATGGAGGCATAATGGCAACAGCCATTCAAGCGATGAATCCATACTCACATATCGGTGTTATTAATGAGCACTACCTATATAACCAGTATGGCCTCGCCAGAACCTGTCGCGCGATTTAAGGAGTGAAAATGAATATTTATTACGACAATAATAAAGGGATGTCTATTGCGGGTAACTTTTGGTTGGTACACCCGCAAACGGGTGAGCAATGGAATAAAGAGTCGGTAGCACAGTTTATAGCTGAAGCTCAGTTAGAGACTGAAGAAAACTCTGAAGTTGAGTATTTAAAACAGCAAGTTATTACGCGCATAAAGCAACTCGCCTATAGCAAATTGCAATCAGAGCAGTGGCGAGTAGAGCGCGCAAAAGAGCGTGAGTTGAGTGAGCGTTTGAACGGTAATGAAGAAGGTGCAGCAACAGAGCGTGCAAACCTACTCGCCATTTTGCAGCAAAGAGAAGTGGTGCGTGAAAAAAGCGGTGAGTTAGAAGCTGCGGTGCTTAGCCTTACCTCTCAAGCTGAATTACTAGAGTTTGTGATTGCGTTCTAATAATTTCACAGCAGGTCAGGATTGACCTGTTTTACTCCCTAAAAATCAGTAAGATAGACCTATGCTTGAGAAAGTTAACAAGCACACAGGTTTCCAATCTCCAAAGCCCACAAGCAAGAGTTTGCTGTGGGTTTTTTATTTTCTGTTTAGTACCGGAGAGTGCCATGCCATCATCTCAGTTAATCGATTTATCTAAGCTAACACCTCCAGAGCTATTAGAAAATCTGGAATATGAACAAATTCTGGAGCAGTTGAAAAGTAAATTGAGTGAGTTAGTTCCAGATGTTAGTAAGACGCTAGAGCTAGAATCAGAGCCTTTAACACAGTTACTCAATACATTTGCATATCACAGCATGCTGCTTAAAGGACGAATAAATGACACCGTCAAAGGTAACTTGTTGGCGACAGCAACAAATAGTGACCTAGACCATATTGCAACGCGTTATGGTGTAAGCCGTTTGCCAGAAGAGTCAGATGAACGGTTTAGACACCGAATACAACAAGCATTCCATAGTCTAAATACGGCTGGAACAGCTGAAAGTTATCGCTATCATACATTTTCTGCAGATAGTCGCGTCAAAGATGTTCATGTTACAAGTCCTTCACCTTGCCATGTAGTGTTGACCATTTTGAGTCATGAATCAGCCAACGGTATACCTTCAGACGCACTACTGAACAAGCTCAGAGCAACGTTTGGACTCAAAGCAGATGCGGCTGATACCGTATCTGATGTGCTTGCATTGCAAAAAGTGCGGCCCATTGGTGACAGAGTTGAAATTGTGCCAGTGACAGTGAAGCCCTATACCATCAATGCCCGAGTGCAACTAGCCCCGGGACCAGGCAAAGCACAAGTTAAAGCACAAGTGTTGGCCAATTTAAAAGATTTCTTTGCACAAACCAGTGTCATGGGCACTGCGATAAAGCGCTCAGCACTGTTTGCCACTTTATATAGTAGCGGTGTGGAAGATGTTGTACTCGCTGCACCGAGTGAGAATGTCATAATTGCGAGCCATGAAGTCCCTTGGTGTGAAAATGGCATCGCTGGCTTGATATTTGAAGGTGATGTGTGAGTGATAGTAAACCAGTACACCGAGGAACTGAGCTGATTGAGCAAATACAAGCCACTCAATCCCCAATTTTTACTGTGCTGAATGAAGCTGCAAATTGCCTAGAAACATTATGGCAACCTGAGACTTGCCCAATCGAATTATTACCTTGGTTGGCGTGGAGCCAAAGTGTTACGCAGTGGGATGAGCAGTGGCCAGAGTCTATAAAACGGCAGATCATTGCGCAAAGCTATGAACAACACAAACACCTTGGGACGCGTTTTGCCATTATTAACGCGTTAGCGCCTTTTGGATATGACACCCGTATCACAGAATGGTTTGAACAAGTACCTAAAGGCCCTGCCGGGACAATCGCTATTGATGTTGCGGTGTCTGATAGGGGGCTCAATGAGTCGTTATATCAGCAGATATTTCAAACCATCTCAGCGAATAAACGCCATAGTATTCAGTTTAATTTATCGCTCAGTTTATTATCTACAGCAAAAATTCAGCTGGCTTCAGCAGCGCTATTTGGTGCTTCTGTCACTGTCTATCCATACTATGCCAGCGAGATTGTAAGCAATACCAGTATGCGTTTTGTGGTAGCCAGTCAGTCTTGCAGTTATACCAATATTTACCCTCGGAGTAGTTATGCCCCAACCACAATACTGGACCATGCTGACACCAGCGGGTCGCGCTAAAATAGCCAATGCCATTGGTACTGGCGTTAAAATCAACTTAGTCAAATTTGCCGTGGGTGATGGCAATATTTTACCTGATGCGGAGCATCTCACGAGTGAGCGATTTAGAGGACTGATAAATAGCTCCAAAACGCTAGAAAACAATCCTGCAATGCTTGAGATCATCGGTATTGTCCCTGCCACGGAAGGTGGGTTTTATGTTCGTGAAGCCGCTTTTTACACTGAAGACGATCAAGCATTTGCCATTGTTAAATACCCTGAAACTTACAAGCCTAGTATTGAAGACAACGCCAGTGCTGAGCTTGGAATAAAAGCGGTGATTGATGTGGTGCAGTCAGAAATGGTGAATTTAAAAATAGATCCATCTATGGTGTATGCCACGCAAGACTATGTAAATAATGAAATTAATAAATTTGTAGGCTTACTATCTCTTGATGGTGGCGCATTTTCTGATTCTTACCCCAATGTTCCCTCGTTAGACGGAGGCAGTATTTAATGTCGAACAAAATTCAGTTTAGGCGCGGACCTGCGGCAAACCGCACCAATGTCACGCCGAGTAATGGTGAACCAATATGGTTGACCGACAGCAAAAAACTATTTATCGGTGATGGCACAACCCCTGGAGGGGTGGATATTTTCACCACCCTTGGTAGTGCTATTCATCGTGATGCAGGTAGCGGCGCAAACCATGTGTTGTTGCTAGACAGTACCGGTAAAATTCCTGAAAATGTGTTACCCAGTCTTGCAATAGGTGAGCCGTTTGAGGTCGCCAGTCAATCTGCCATGTTAGCGCTAAATGCACAGCCTGGTGACTTGGCGATTCGCACCGACGAGAACAAATCTTATATTCTCAAGTCGACACCTGCGAATGTATTAGCAAACTGGGTGCTGCTGCGCACACCAACAGATAATGTTTTATCTGTAAACGGTAAAACAGGGGCTGTAACGGTTAACAAAGCAGATGTTGGCCTAAGCCAAGTTGATAACTTATCGAAATCACAGCTGTTTACCTCACCTATGTTCACCGGTACGCCAAAATCACCTACACGGGCACGCTCAGATAATAGCACTAATATTGCAACCACCGCTTGGGTACGAGACTGGGTTAGTTCATTGGGTCTCGCTGTTGAAGGCGGCGATATTGACGGGGGAGTATTTTAATGGGGCGACGGATCCAGTTTAGAAGAGGCCCAGAAGCAACACGATTACAAACTGTACTTGGCAACGGCGAACCAGGATTTTCGACAGACACAAAGCAGCTTTATGTCGGTGATGGCGAAACACTTGGTGGTGTGCCGGTTTTGATGGGGTTTTATCAAGTAGTTGAAAACGACATGGGGGCGGTTGCAGGTGGTACATATTTGTTTGCAACGGCTTGTACCTTACATTTGCCACAAACAGCGCCTGAAGGTTCACATATTACGGTGAAGCTACTGAGCAATGCGGGGGCAAGTAAAGCATCTCCTGCCAAAGTGTGCCCCCCAAGTGGGCAATCAATTGGGCGTGGTGAGGAAGCGGGATCTGAATATCATATGACAATACCGAATACACAACGTGACTTTATATTTGTACAAGGAGGGTGGATTTTAGCATGAGTAATGTATTAACTGATTATGACGATACAAGTAGCGATTTCCCTTTCTATAAGCCAAAGTCAATCGATTTGAAAACCGTTGGAGATTTGCAGAACCAATATAAAGATCGAACTTATATAAACAACCCGTATCAAAAAGGCCATTGTTTGTTTATAGCCCATAATGCAGTTTACTATTATCATGAAACTACTGAACTATGGCAAAAAATCTATTCGGAAGACAGTAATGGTGTACTTCAAAAAGACGTATTTTTTTATCAATTAGATGGTCAAAATTATGTCTTATTGACGTTTAAAGAGCGTAATACTGCGTCGGAGTTTTCAAAAGTAATCTCTGTCAATTTATTAAATGGTCGAATTGTACGTTCTTTGTCACTGCCAATAGAGCACTATTTTGGCTATTTTGTAGTTCAAAATAATCAACTGTATTTATCGGGTCAAATTGCAGGCAGGGGTAAGAAAATCCCTGTAGATTTGACAACGCTGACTATTGATATTGAAGCCGCTGAAGATTATGGTTTTGGCAGAGGACCTCATAGTTTTGTCAATGGTTTAGTGTCTCTACTTCAATGCAAACCTGATGAGGAGTTTGGTCAGCTAAAGGTTGAGCTAAGGTTTGGTCCTGAATTTCACTTAAACTCAGCAACAAGTCCAGTAAAAACTTTTATCTTACCTTATCGTGTATTTATGCCATTTAGTACCATGCGATTGAATCCAAAGGTTATCTCATTTGATACGGTTGCCATGCTCGGAGATAGACAGAATGAACCTAGCGATCCTATTGGTAGGGATGTGCCTATTTCAAAGGTATATTGGCCAATATCAGAAATAGATAATTGGCTGGCAAGTATTATTGAATATTATACAGGTATTAACTTATGGGAATGGGACTAGGAATTTACTATATGTCTCCAACCGGTCAGGATTGACCTGTTTTACTCCCTAAAAACCAGTAAGATAGACCTATGCTTGAGAAAGTTAACAAGCACAGGTTTCCAATCTTCAAAGCCCACAAGCAAGTGTTTGCTGTGGGTTTTTTTATGGCGCAAAGCGAGGAGGTGATGATGGCATTTGAGCGGTTGGACTTATCGCAGTTGCCCATTCCTAAAGTATTAAAACCTTTAAACTTTGAGCAGCGTCTAGAAGCATTAAAGCAAGCATTGCTGCAAAAGGATAACGCACTCCAAGAAGTAGTAAACTTGGAAAGTGAACCTCTGACTAAGTTGTTAGAAGTCATGGCATATCAAGGACTGACTCAGCAAAGCATGCTAAATGACGCAATAGAAGCGAACTTGCTCGCGAGTGCTTCAGGGAGTGACTTAGACGCAATAGCAGCGAGGTTTAATGTTGCAAGGCTTGGGAATGAGGGGGATGAGCGTTTAAGAGCGAGAACGCAACTGGCGTTTGATGGACTGAATACCGCAGGGAGCGCGGCCTCTTATCGCTTTCATGCATTGTCGGTGAGTAATGAGATTTGCGATGTGCAAGTTCATAGTCCGAGGCCATGTGAAATAGAACTAACCGCCTTGAGTCGAATAGGGAAAGGTACGCTAAGCACGGAGCTGCTGAATAAATTACACGTCGCCTTTACCCCTGAATCGTCAACTCAGCCCGAAGTCTCTAAAGTGAGACCGCTTGGCGATAGAGTCACAATCAAGCAGCCACAGATATTGACGTTTAACATTGCAGCGGAACTTGAGATTTTACCTGGCCCGTCGCCTGAGGTGATTGTGGACAGTGCCTCAGCCGCGCTCGACGCTTACTTAACAGAAAGGCGACAGCTTGGTCGGCAGATCACGCGAGCGGGCATTAGCAACGCTTTGTTTTTGTCCGGTGTCGAGAACATCAGGTTGGAGTCGCCAAGTGAAGACATTATACCTCTAGATATTGAGGTGGCGTATTGTCAGCAAATGGATTTGCGGGTAAAGGTGAGGGGGCAGGATGACTAAGCTTTTACCTCACAATGCGTCAACGTTGGAGCAGTGGTTAGCAGAGCTGCAAGCCAAGCCTCGAACTATCCGAGCGGGTTTATTAGCGGCCTTAAAACTTGAGCAGCGCAGCGATGATGAGCTAGTGGAAATTGCGCGTTATCTCTCGTTGACGGAGGTCGGCTGCCTTGATGTACGCAGCGCACTTAAACGCTTATCAAGCAACAAGCTGCTGCCAATTATTTATTCTCAAGTGTTTTTCCCAAGAGATGCACTTGAGCGGTTAGCGATAAGTGTCGGACTAAGTGGGCTCTCCCTCAAGGATGATGAAGCACGAACCCAATTGCGTGATGCTTGTGTACTGAACGATACACGGCTGCTCTTAACGAGTCTTTGGCAACCCGACCTTTGTCCTGAGCCTTTATTGCCTTTTTTGGCGTGGAACTACTCAGTGGATGAGTGGGATGAACATTGGCCTGTGGCGATTAAACGCCAAGTCATTACGGATGCGTTCACGGTTCATCAGTGCAAGGGAACCCCATTTGCACTACAAAAAGCGCTCGATAGTCTCAATATTGAAACCGAGATCAAGGAATGGTGGCAGCAGACAGATGGTTTGCCTGGCACTGTGCAGATCTGGGCGCTTATTAATCAGAATTTGGACGACCGACAACAAGGATTGTTGACCTCCCAGATGCTCAAACGTATTCGCCGTGTGGTAAACGCAGTGAAACGCGGTGCTATCCATATTGATTTACAATTGGGTATTGCGCTTAAAGAGCAAATTGGTGCGGCAGGTCTTGGCAAAGCGCCTTTGGGTTTGAGCAATACCCAAGTGTTGGGGTTAGGGGTAAAACCTGAGCAAGGCAAAGCCGTATTGGGGGCATGTGGCCATATAAATCACTATGGCTATCAAATGCTAAATACCGAAGGCGCAGGCGTTTTACCTAGTGAAACGCAGGCAAGTTTAGGTGTGTTTGCGGTTGCAAAACAGCTGAATGCACAAATGCATACCAGCCAAGGAATAGGCATTCATCCTGATGAGTTAATGCAAGGAGTGGTACTCGCCAGTGGTATGCACCGACTTCAATATCAACATTATCATTTACAAGGAGCGACTTAATGTCTGCACTAACGCTGCAGTTTACCCATGCGGGACTTGATGCCCTACTCAGCGCTCAAGCGCGAGGCTTTAAGGGACAAATCAGCCATATGGCGTTTGGCGATGCCGCTTATACGCCATCACAAAATCAAACTGAGCTACGCAGCCTTAAAGAGCGTGTAGCTATTGCCGACAGCGACTATCAAGACGGTGAAAGTACGAGCCTTAAAATTGCAGGCAAATTCGACGCACCACTTGAATATGCCATCAGAGAAATTGGCGTTTATTTAGATAGCGGCGAAGTAGACGCAAGTGGTGAGCCGGAGCTGATTTTGCTGGGAGTTTACTCAAAAGCCAACACCACACTTGGCTACCGCACACCTGACGTCAAAGTACTACAGTGGTTAACGTTAAGTTTGGCACAACTGCCCAGTGAGAGTATCGAGGTAAAGCTGGGGGTCGACAATCTTAATCTGATTGTTGACAAAGAGCTGGCCGAAATGACGCTTACGCAGCTAGATACGATGCATCGGCAAATCAAACAGGAATTTCGTTTGCAACAACAGGAAACAGCGCTAAGTGAGCTGCAACAATTGCTCACCAGTGAAGTGACACGATTAGATACAACACATGCCGCTCGGCTAGATAATCGCGTAGCAGCATTCCATGGCTTATTTAACGCAGAACTTGCCAACGTGACGACGGTACAGCTAGACACCATGAACCGCCAAACCAATCAAGAAATTAGATTAACCAATCTTGAGCATCAATAAGGAAACACTATGTCAAATGACAATTTAACCATGACGGAGCGCCTGAGCCAGGTTGCCACACGTGCCAATGCACTGTGCCAAACTGTTGAAGATCAGGTTGGGATTATTCAAAGTACTTTATCGGAAACGGTGACAGATGTTAAAAGCCAAACTTCTCAAGCTATTAACACGGCACAGACGCAGTTTTCAGAATTTAGAGAAAACGCAGATGATAGGTTTAGCAAGCGTCTAGAAGGCGATTCATCGAAAGAAATCATTGATCTCAAACACCTAGATGAAAACACATTTTATGCTCTTAGCTTTCATCACCCAAAAATGCTTGATGTACGCCTAGAAAGGTACGTTCATTTAGATGGGGACAGTAAGGGGTTATTAGAGTTTCAAGTTCAGCTACAGAATTGGTCAAGCGGTGGAGATTTCCACTTTGCGATTCAAAAGGCGCACGCATTCTCAGTTCATCCTTTTGTTGCGAAAGTGCTAGGCGCGTCTACACCTTATACGTCTTCTATTTGGTTGAGAGGAGGTTATTCGTATCTACTCTATACCTCTGGTCGATATTCTAAGCGATCAATAATCGAAGCCGAAACACAAGTTGTCGAAAAAATTGGTGACACAAATTATTACCTACCGCCGATAACTGAAGTGCATAACAGCGTTGTTCCTAATAGATATATTCGAGGTAATTAATTATGGAAAATGAACTATTTACACAAAAGCAATGGAATGAAATCAGAGATATTCGAAACCGACTACTCGTTGAAACAGATTGGACGCAAGTATCAGATTCTCCACTTAGTGAAAGCAAACGTGCAGAGTTCAACGATTATCGAACACAATTAAGAAATTTGCCTAACCAGTCTGAATCTCCGGATCAAGTGGTTTGGCCGGCAAAACCTGAACTCTAAAGTCTCTAACCCTCTTTCGGGCGTTTCGTCCATCTTAGGCTTTTTAATCTAGCCAATTTATAATTTGAGAGCACAACTATGCATCGACAAACCTTGATAGCTAAGGTGTTGGCGTGCCTGAGTGCCGGTCTGTCTGAGCTTGCTCAAGTTGATTTACTAAAAGCAAGCCAGCCACAACCGGATTTAACAGAGCGTGCACAGCTTACCCTAATCCCAATCGCTGAGCGACAAGCCAGTGAACTGCAAGCGAAAGGCGCCGACAAAGGCGTGACTTATGGGCCTGCGTACAATAAAAACCTGAGCCCAAATGCACTCGACAGACGAGTGATAACTTTGCAGCTTGAACTGGCGCTTGAAGAGGCTGATGCCTCTGCGTTGATAGCGCGATTGGATAACTTGGTCAGTGCCGCTGAGGCTTCGATTATAAAGGACGAAACGCCCGTTCCTTGGCAACACTTTATTTGCGAAAAAAGCAGTTTTAGTTATAGCAACCAAGTCAATTCAATGCTCGCTAAGGCGACGCTGACTTGGCAGTTTTATTACCAAGTTGAGTATCCCGAGGAGGCCGGTGTTGAGATAACAGAAGTGTACCTTGGCCCGCATGGTGGCGAGCATCACTTAATTTATAAAACTCCAGAAGAAGGACCGATAGCGTGATAGCGAATCAACATTTTTCAGACTTAGCCGTGTCCGACTTACAGCAGCGTCTTACTAAGCTAATTAGCCTAGGAACGGTGCATGAAGTGGACTACGAAACGGCGACCGTCAAGGTCAAAATGGGTGATTGGATCACGGCAAAGTTACCTTGGCTAACGGCGCAAGCTGCTCATGATATGACTTGGCAAGCACCTGAAGTTGGTGAGCAAGTGATGGTGTTATCTCCCTGTGGAGATACTTCCCAGGGAGTGGTACTTGGCAGCTTGTATAGTCAAAAGTTTGCGCCAAAACAATTGGGAGTAACGCCTGAAAATCGCCCTGATGTTCATAAGGTTCAATATCAAGATGGCAGCTCAATCACGTATGACCGGAAGAGTCATCGTTATTTGATTGATATTCAAGGAGCGGATGCCACTGTGGATGTGCTTTCTGCAGGGACGCTGAATATTACAACAGCCAAAGACATCCGAGTAGAGACACAAGCTAATGCGACTGTGTTGAGTGCAAAAGATGCAACTTTGAAGTGTGATGGAAGTGCTTCTGTTCAAGCGGGGGGGGACGTCAGTGTTGAAGGAGCAAGTATTGCCTTAAATGGTGGCTCACCTTGTGTGACTACGGCACATGTATGTCATTTTACTGGCAGTCCACATGGTGACGGCTCGTCTACAGTTACAGCGGGGAAGTGACATGGCATTAGATGCAAATGCATTAGAAAACATGATCAAAGCGGAGCTTGAAGCTGAGGGTTTTGTGTTGGCAGGTGCGCATGCAGGAGCTGGCAAGCTGGCTACTGCGATTGCTAAAGCCGTAGTTGAACATATGACTCAGGCTGCGGAGGTTCCTGTATCAGGAGGCTCCAGCGCGGGAATTTACAAAGTGACTTAAGGAGTCGTCATGATAGGAATGAATGCCAAAACGGGCAAGCCGCTCGGTGGTGTTGAGCATCTAAAACAGAGTATTCGCGATATTGTGACCACACCGCTTGGCAGTCGCGTGATGCGACGCGATTATGGCTGCGGCTTATATGAGCTTGTAGATAGACCTTTTTCTCACTCTCTGGTGGGGGATATCACTATGACCATCGCCAATGCACTGGAGAAGTGGGAACCACGGTTTCAACTTGATGGTGTTGCAGTACACCCAGCAGGAGAGGGCAAGTTGTCTATCGAAATAAAAGGATTGTATTTAATCAACGGGGAGCCTGTCACCATCGAGGGTATCCAAATCTAAGTCATTTTTTATCCACCTTATCCGTAAGGTATAAGGTCAACAAACTCTAATTTATATGAAGTTTTTAGGGCCATACAAGGCAGCTTGTATGGCCTTTTTTATTCTCTAACTGACATGTCTTTAAAGGAGATAACTATGTCAAAATTTCTACACGGTGTAGAAGTCATTGAGGCGCAATCCGGCACGCGTCCAATCAAAACAGTAAAAAGCTCAGTAATTGGTGTGATTGGTACTGCACCTAGTGCAGATCCAGAAAAGTTTCCACTTAACACACCTGTATTGGTTGCTGGTAAACGTGCTGAAGCTGCACCGTTGGGTACAGAAGGAACACTGCCTGCGGCAATGGACGGTATTTTTGACCAAGCTGGTGCGGTAGTCGTTGTGGTTCGTGTCGATGGTGCTGATGAAGCGGCAATCATGTCAAACATGGTTGGCGGTGTGGCAGCAGACGGTTCTTATGAAGGTGTACAAGCTTTTCTTGGTGCTGAGTCTGTACTTGGCGTAACACCACGTATTCTTGTGGCGCCAGGTTATGCACATCAACGCCCTGAAGGTAATCGTAACCCAGTTATTACAGAACTTGTGAACGTGGCTGAGCGTCTTCGTGCGGTTATCATCGCAGATGGTCCAAACACCAACGATGAGGATGCAAAAACATATCGTGCAGACTTTGGTTCGCGTCGTGTGTTCGTTGTTGACCCTCATGTCAAAGTATTCCGCGATGGCAAAACAGAAGTTGAACCTGCAAGTGCACGTGTTGCGGGCATGATTGCTAAGTCGGACAACGACCGAGGCTTTTGGTGGAGCCCAAGTAATACCAATATGAACGGTATTGTGGCAACTGCACGTCCGATCGACTTCCAGCTGGGCGATGCTAACGCACGTGCGAATATGCTGAACGAAAAAGAAGTGTCGACCATTATTCGTCAAAACGGCTTTAAGCTTTGGGGTAACCGTACTTGTTCTGACGACCCTAAATGGGCATTCCTGTCAGTGGTACGTACCGCAGATATGATCAACGACTCACTACTGCGTGCGCACATGTGGGCAGTTGACCGCAATATCACCAAAACTTACATCGAAGATGTTACGCAAAGTGTTCAGTCATACCTAGATAGTTTAAAAGCACAAGGTGCAATTCTTGGCGGTCAAATTTGGGCTGATGAAGAGTTAAACACACCGGCCAATATTCAAGCGGGTAAAGTATATTTTAGCTTTGACTTCACGCCGCCAACACCGGCTGAGCACATCACCTTCAAGAGTATTCTAACTAACAACTACCTAGAGGAAATCGTATAATGGCAATCTCTCCAAAAATTCTTAAAAAATTCAAGCTGTTTGTAGATGGTAAAGGCTATCTAGGTATCGCTGATGAAATCCAGCTACCAAAAGTAACCGTAAAAACTCGCGAAGTGACGTCGGGTTTCCAAGCGCCGGTTGAGCTTGATGTTGGCCAACTTGAAAAGCTAGAAGGCACAATCACGTTACTTGAATACAACGCTGACATGATGAAGCTACTTGGCGATTGGAGCGGTGCAACAACGCCGTTAACGGCTCGTGGTGCTATCCAAGCGCAAGGCGAAGCGCCAGTACCAGTGGTGGTAACGCTTGAAGGCTTCTTCAAAGAAGTGGATATGGGCAGCTGGAAAGATGGCGAGGAAGCTAAGCTTACGCTGCAATATGCAATTCAGAAGTACAAGCTACAGATCGGTCAAGATGTGATTTACGAAATTGACCTATACAACGACGTTCGTACCGTTAATGGTAAGGACCAAATGGCAGCACTTCGCGCAGCAATCGGAGCTTAATCCATGAAAGAAATCATTACCTTAGCATTCCCAATTACGGTCGATGGGCATGAGTATGCAGAACTTACAATGAGACGACCAAAAGTACGCGATCGGTTAATGGTGGATAGAGCGGATATCAGCGAGTCTGAAAGCGAAATTCGTTATTTCTCGCACTTATGCGAAGTTTCTCCAGATATCATCGAAGAGCTTGATTGGAGTGATTTTGTGAAGCTGCGAGAAACGCTACAAGCTTTTCTCGTGTCCCGCCAAAGCGCTTAAAAGCCATGGTTATCGCTCTGGCCAAATATACTGGCTGGGGCTTGGCCGAACTCAACGCGCTGACCGAAGACGAACTCATCGAGTGGTTTGAAGCAGCGCTTGATTACAAACAAGCGACAGAAGCGGGCTAAACCGATGACCGCAACCGCCCCTTAACCCTTTAAGGGGCGCATTCCCATACTTTAGACGCTTTAGCTTAGGCCTCAGCTTAAGCTAAAGCGTTTCACTTTTCTCTATTTTCCTCAGGTAACGCCATGACAAAACAAGGTAAACAGGTTCGTTCACGAGAGGCGAACAAAGTCAAAAATAAGTTGCCACAGGTAACTTCGCTTGCTAACCAAGTTGCACATTTAGGTAGTCTAGTTGCAAAGCTCAATGCCAATTCAGCGACTAGTGCGCAGATCCAGCAATTAATCTCCATCATGACTCAACTTAATGCCAGCGCGGTGTTAAGTCCACAGGCTCCGTTCTCAGTACCTGAGTTTCAGGCACCTGCCACTGGTGAAAATGCTGTGCCTAGTAGCCAGTTGGTGCAGCAGGCTGAACAGGTTATGTTGGCGTTGCCCGATTCTTTACAGCATGCGATAAGTGGCTTGTTTGAACGGGTTGCTGAACTAGATTTCAGCGCTGCAAGCCAAACCGTACAAGTTGAGTTGGCGGCATTAGCCGAACACGTTCCTTCACTTTTTAACGCAATTTCCGTTGCACCAGCCGTGACTGCGGCGACAAATGCATCCAAGCAAGGCCAATCTGTAATCGATGCTCAGCAGCAATTTTGCCTAGATGCAGCGTCACTGGGTCAAGCTTTGCCGGAATTTGCATCGAGTTTAGATTTGGCTGCTTTGCCAAAGCAGCTGCTCGAAACAGGCAATTTGTTGAGCAATATTGAGTTTGCAGAGGTACTCAAAGGAGAGCTTGGTTCACTAACAGAAGCTGCTCCTGCGTTATTAACTCAATTTGGCTTTGACGATGCGGCAAATGTGGTCACGCAGTTTGCGCCAGCTGTGAATCAATTGGATATTCCTGGACTTATTCAAGGCGATTTACAAAGTTTGCAGCAGGCTTTACCAAGCTTGCTAGAAGCCGTTGATCTTAAGGCATTGAACCAAACTCTTGCGCAAGAAATACCGGCGCTTGCACAACTTGATTTAGCCGGGCTTGCTAATGGTGAGCTGGGGTCGTTGGCCGCAACGTTACCAAACCTACTTGAGGCGGCGGGACTTGATGGTGCCGCAAACTCGGTATCTGCGGCTTTGCCAGCGCTACAACAATTGGACTTGGGCGCAATTGCGGATGGTGATATCCAGTCGTTGCTACAAAGTGCTCCGGCATTATTAGATGCATTGGATATGCAAGGTGCATCACAGGCTTTTGGTTCAGTTCTTCCTATCGCTGAAAAACTCGATTTTAAGGGCTTAATGGATGGTGAGCTGAGCAGCTTAGTGGATGCCGCACCTGAAGTGCTTAGAGCATTTGAACTTGGCGATGCTGCGGATAAGCTACAAGCTGCGGTTCCTGGCTTAAAACAACTGAATCTCAAGCAAATTGCCAGTGGTGACGTATCGAGCCTTATGGCGGCAGGTCCTTCATTACTAAAGGCATTTGAATTAGACGGTGCAGCTGGCGTACTCGAAGGCGCATTACCGGCATTAGAAAAACTGGATGTCGACGCGATTTTGGGGGGCGACATCAAGTCCCTTGTAAGCGCAGGACCTGAATTGTTGAATGCATTTGGGCTAAACGATGCGGCAAGTGTACTAGAGCAACACGCTGATCTACTCTCCAATATTGATTTAAAAGGCGTTCTCAAGGGAGATTTATCTTCACTTACCAACAGCTTACCAGATTTATTTGGTGAGTTTGGATTAGACGGTATTAGCGATGATTTATCCGAGTCGTTTGCTGAGTTAGAAAGTGATGTTGAGAAGAAGAAGTCTACGCGTAAAAAAGGACGCAAGAAGCGAGGCAGAAAGCGTAACAAGCGAGCTAGGTCTTCTAATCTAGCGGATAAACAAGAAGCGTCGGCGGATCGCGAGCACAAGCCGCGCAAAAGCAACAAACGAGGCGCTAATAAACCCGCTTTGAAACTGTTAGACGGCGGGAAAGCCCCCAGCGTAAAAGCACAGTTAGATAATCAAGCATCGCAACCAAAGTCCAATGCAAAAGCCAAAAAAGTCAAAATGATGGCTGCCGCAAATGATGCTAGTTATCAAAAGCTTGGCAGTTTCTCTCCAGCTAAAGGTGGCAAACTTGGTCAGTTATTTAAGGGGTCTAAAAAGTTACTTGGGCGTGCGGCTGCACCGCTTAGCGTGGCGTTAGGGGCATTCGATGCGTTCACGGCATTAACCGATGACACGTTAACGACTAAAGAAAAAACCACTCAGGTTGGAGCGGCTGCCGGTGGCGCAGGTGGCGCACTCGCTGGCGCCGCTGCAGGCGCGGCAATTGGCTCGGTTGTTCCTGTGGTTGGCACTGCAATCGGTGGCTTAGTCGGTGGTGCACTCGGCGCGATGGGCGGTGAGTCAATCGGTGGTTGGTTTGGTGACAAACTTGGTGGTTGGTTCTCTGACGATGCTCAGGACTCAGCTTCAGGTACCTCGAGCCCTTCGGTGACAGAGCGCTTGCTCGATAGCGCAACGAGTTTTGCCACCATGGGGCCGCTGGGCTTAATTAGCGACACTCTCGGCGGTTGGTTATCAAAAGGCGAGGAAAACGTTGCGCAAACAGACAGCAAAACGGCAGCGATTAGTACGCCTCAAAACAGTGAAGCAACAAAAAATAACGCACTCGACTTTGTTAAAAATAATGTCATTAATGAGCTGAATTTAGCCACAGGCACGGCCGCTGCCTTTGCTGCTAATCAGGGGATGACAACCAGCAAAATTCACGGCGTCAGCAAGGCGGGTGATTTGGCAGGCAGAGCGCTAAACGCACACACGGTATGGGAAACGCTCAATAATGATGGGCTTTCTGTTAAAGAAAAAGCGGCTGGTATTGGTAGCACGCTAGGCGGCATGTTTTCTGCCGACGCTGTATCTGGTGCACTGTCAAAAAGCAAAAATCCTTATGTAAGAATGGTGGCCCCTATGGCGGGTTACCTTACCAACAACATGGTTGGTGATGCCATTAAAGGTTGGTTTAGCGATGACAAAACATCAGCTACCAATGAGGCTAAAGCACCAGATCTAAATAGTTTAAATCAACTGAATGCGAGTGCGAATAAAGCATCTGAATATTCATCGGCGCCGCAAGCGGGCGCTGCATCGGTAACGGTGAACGCTAATATTACAGTCAATGCAAAAGATGGCCAACAGGCTTATGAGGTTGCGCAGCAAGTGAAGCAAATGTTGGATCAGCAGCAGCAACAAGCAGAGCAAGAGCTTAGTGCTCGATATTACAATCAAGTGGCATAACGATAGAGGACTAAATGAGCAAAGTTAATCATGCTAAACATATGATGCAACTGGGAGACTACAAGTTTTCAGTAAGCACCGCAGCGTTTAATAAGCTCCAGTACGATTCTCAATATCGCTGGGAAGCCCACAAATCTCAGACTGATAAGGACTCTCCGCCGATGCAATTTATTGGCGTAGGAGAGCAAACCTTAAACATTGAAGGGGTGATCTTCCCGCAAATTGTGGATAACGGCTTGAAGCAGTTAGACATGATGAGAGATGAAGCCGCCAAAGGGGAGCCGATGACGCTTGGCTATGTTGAAGAAAGTGGGAAATCTAGTCCAAGCGTAGGGCGCGTGATGGGTAAGTGGGTCATCAAACGGATAAGTGAAACGCGGACCTTATTTTTTAATGATGGTATCCCACGAGAAATCCAATTTTCAATGGAGCTCAGCCGCTATTAAGCGCGCTGAGTGCTAAGGAGTCGTTATGAGCAAAGGGGTAACTTATATTACGCGAGATGGCGATTGTCTCGATCTCATCTGTTTTAAGCACTATGGCCGCAGTAGTGGCATGGTAGAAAAGGTGCTAGAAGCCAATCATGGCTTGGCAGAGCTTGGGCCAATTTATTCGGAGCAGATCAGTATTTTTCTTCCCGAAATCGCAAAACCTACTGTGTCTAAAGTGATCAATATTTGGGATTAAGATGGACTTACAACCGCATTATTCTATTAAAGCAAATGGCAATGAGGTATCAAAAACACTGAAGAACCGCTTGGCTGAGCTCAGTGTTACAACACGCACAGGACTGGCGAGTGATACCTGCTATGTACGATTTGACAATTTAGCTGACGCGCCCATTGCCTTACCCGCACCAACGGATCAACTAGAAATTGCGATGGGATATAAAGAAGGCACCAAAGATCAGAGTGCTCCTTCAACCAAATTAGGTATTTTCGAAGTGGGCGCTTATGAGTTGACTGGCCCCAATCGCTCGTTGACATTTTATGGTAATAAAGTGCTGTGGGATCAAGATTTTAAGGCATTAAAAATACGTTCGTGGCCAGAGCTGGGGAAGGATGAGCCGCTGATGCTGGACAAGCTTATCCAAGACATTGCTGGTGAGTATGGACTACAGGCAAAAATAGGTGATGCTTTTCAGGGCCGAGAAATACCGCACATTGAGCAAAGTGAAAGCGATATGCAATTGCTAAGCAAGCTTGCCGTGCAGTTTGATGCAATCATGAAGATTGCGGATGACAAGCTTATCTTTATGGCTAAAGGCACCGGGAAGTCGTTAACTGGCAAAGCTTTACCTAGCGTGACGGTAAGTAAAAAGCAGCTGGTTTCATGGCAGCTTAATGCTAACCACAACAAGTTAGTCAAAGGGGTGCAAGCTTATTTTTACGATAAAGCGTTAGCGCAAAAAACATTGGTAAGTGTCGGTGGCGGTTCACCTAACACGACACTCTCTTACGTTTATCCTAATGAAACCGAAGCACAAACCGCGGCGACGGCCATGTTACAGCGTTTAAATCGAGCGCATACCAGTGTGCAGCTTTGTGTGGTTGGCGACCCTAATTTATTAGCAGGTGGCGTGATAACTATCGAAGAGGTTGATGATAATCTCAACGGTGACTGGTTTGTCTGTGAGGTCAAACATGTAATTAATCACGCCGGCTTTAAAAGCTATTTAGTATGCGAAGCATTAGGTTAAGTTAAATCCCACACTTTTTATATTAGGCGTCAGCGATTATCGTGTTGAGCGCTTCCTTCCTTAATTTTTTCCTTTCTCCCTGTGTCCCGCACAGGGTGTACTTTTATCTCATCCATCACAGATGAGATATCACCCTTTCTCCATGTGGGCCATCCTCATTTTGAGGCTCTGGCCTCTTTCCTACCTGTAATTCGATGTAATGGTGTAAGTCAGAAATAGCTTCTACACTGCAGTAATGCTTCATGAATTGAACCACTGCAAAAAGGATTACAACATGTCACATCACTGCAATCAAAATCCCATTGTTTCAGCTGCAATATACCCACCCATTGGAGTAATGCGGGTTGGTAACAGCCCTGATGAATTCTTTATTGGCCCTGAGGTCGATACCGCCATTCCAAGAGATATGAATTACTATCGCGATAGCACGGGAGCGTTGAAGCGCCAAGCCGCGCGTTTTCGTATTTATGGATTGGACGCTGAGGGCAACATCGTTAAAGAGCTTACTTGCGACGATGGTGCTTCTATCATTTGGCATGCTCGCTTGGCTAATCAAAAAGCATCTTGGTATGAGTTTCAATTAGCGTTGGATATTCCAGAGGCGGCTGAAGCCGAGCCGAGTTTACTACGCAACCTCAATGTAAACGACCGTAACAGCTTGCTCATTGATGGTGGGGCGCAGCAGATCAGTGGTATTGCTTCTGGGTGCGGTTGTAGTCGCTTTGAAGGACGCTTTGCCGGTAAAAAAGTGTACTTAGGCGAAATGCGTACCGACGATAAGGGCCGCTTACTTATGCTTGGTGGACACGGGGTGTCAGAAAATCCTCAAGGCCACGAGGCGATCACGTTCGGTAATAATGAAGGCTGGTACGACGATACTTCGGACGGCCCTGTAACTGCTGAGGTGAAATATCAAGGCAAAGCACTTGATGTGAAACCTGCATGGGTTATTTGTGCGCCACCAGATTACGCGCCAATGCAAAAATCTCCGCGAACCATGTGGGATTTAATGCGTCAGGTTGCAGTTGACGCCAAGATGCTACCAGCACCTAAGGGTAAGCCTTCCTTTAGTAAGGACATTCTGCCAATTTTCCAAAGGTTAACCGATTTACAATGGGTTAATGCGGGATTTGCCGCAGGGTTTGGCTGGAATAGCCCCTTTGATTTTACTTCAGAGACTTGGATTCAGCCGTTTAAAATGACAACTCACGCACATGGCAAGAAGCAAGACGTAATCTCTTTAATAACTTTAGACAGATAGAAAAAGTCACCACGGCGGATGAAAAACATAGTTGGAACCCTAAATTTGCCGCTACCAGCTCCGCAGTTGTGGCCCTGGTTGTACGGCGATGCGATGAGTGTAGATGCCGATGACTCGCCAAGGCAGTTTGTCACCCTCACAGAAATTCAGTTGAATATGTTACAGCAGTGGTCGAATGGCGAATTTGATTCTGATTACGACCCTTGTTATTGCCCCCCAACCAGCATTGATGAAATTCCGGTTGCTGAGCAACCAGATATGTTAACTAAAGCGGCGATGGAGTTCTGTTTAGCGGATGCTTTCCACCCTGGATGTGAAATGACTTGGCCAATGCGTACAGCGGGCATGTATAGCGAAGCTTTCCGCCTTAAGCATTCAGAGGATACTGCACCGACCCACGGCACCAATTATGGCGTGGAAATGACATCAGAAATCGCGCTGCATTCGAGCGGCCCGTTAAAAACGGGGCAGGTTGCTGGTGGCATTACGCGTTGGATGGCCATTCCTTGGCAAACAGACACCGCGAGTTGTCGCGATGGCTACAATGAAGCGTACGACCCTTATTTACCGACCTTTTTGGCCTGCACGAGTGCCAAATAATATGCTTAGCGAGCAAAACTATCACCGAGTAGTCGATGAAACAAAGCCATTTGCAGAGCGACAAGCAGCATTTAATGACCGGGAGCTGTGGCTAAACGATTTGCCGATAGGCCCTTCAACCAACTATATCGAGCAGATCAACAGTATGATCACTGGGTTTGGTCAATTGGCGGTGGTATTACCGAAGACAGAAAAAGGCGTAACTGGGTTTTCCAACCACCATGCAAGTAGGGTTAACACCAGTCAAAGCGGAAAAACTGCTGGCTGCGGATAATAACGAAAGCATGCGAGATTGTCGTCCTGATTTGTCACAAACCGACAAAGCACATCGCCGGAATCGCAAATAATAAGGGCTAATATGGCTGAAAGGAAATCGGATATTGTCATTGTAGGTGCAGGCATTGGCAGGATGCATTGCTGCACTTGCTTTGCATCCTCACTATCAGGTGATAGTAGTCGATAAGCTCGCTACAGCTAAAGACAAAGTGGGCGAGTGTTTACCGCCAGCGGCCTCTAGAATTCTCAAAAAGCTTAACCTGTTGCACTTACTACAAAGCCCGGAACATCTCACTTGTCACGGTATGATTTCGTTTTGGGGTAGTGAATCGCCTACCATAGTGGATAACGTTAAAAACCCCGATGGTTTGGGGTGGCACATTCATCGGCAGCATTTTGAACAGCAGCTTCGTGATCAATTAGTGCTTCGTGGTATCCCTTTGTTATCTTCTACAAAGCTCACTGATGTGGTGCAAACACAATCAGGGTGGCAGGTTAGGGTTGAAGGCTGCGACACTGACATGTCTATCACGACAACACTGCTTATTGATGCCACCGGTCGCGCCTGTCATCTAGCGAGGCGACTCGGTGCAAAACTACAACAGTTTGATAAGCAAATGGCACTGTGGCTTACCGCAGAGGTTGCCACGACGAAACAGTTTGCGGTGATAAGCGATGAAGAAAATGGCTGGTGGTATAGTGCGCCGAGCGCGGCATGCTCTTCACTCGACCCCAATATGCAGCCTCGGGTGTTTTCTTGGCAGGCTTGCGCTGATGCGATCAAAAAGTGCAACATCACCAACGCTCGAGATTTTTTTAGCAAAAGTAAAGCCGGTGAGGGGATTTAACACCTTAGTGGACTTGGTGAATATAGAAACAGCACACCTACATCCTATGGTAAGTGCAAATTCGGCCCGTTTGGATAGTTGCGCAGCAAATGGTTGGTATGCGGTGGGTGATGCGAGCATGAGCTTTGATCCGCTCTCTTCGCAAGGCATGTTGCATGCCATGACTAGCAGCATGCAACTTGCGGATATGCTGCTGTTGCACGGCATGGATTACAAACATGGCGCAAAACTATATCAGTCGCAAATGGATAGAGTGTGGATGCGCTACCTTGAGCATCGACAGCACTTTTACGAGGGCTCAAAGTTAATCGGTTAACACGTATTATTACTTGTTTGGACTAAAGCAAAGTTTGAATCGAAAGAATGCGACAACATCTATAGTGGTGAAACCAATACCATTGCTGCTGGCCGTCAGTTGATTGCGATGCTTAAAATGTCTGAATAAATGTCGTCTAGAAGTGGCGGTGAACACTCACCTATTCGCTGCCGCCAATGGAAGCTGAATGTGAGTAATTGCGCCTTGTGCATCTTTACGATTGGTTAAGCTCAGTTTTCCGTTATGCTGTTCAACGATATTTTTAGCTAAGATGAGCCCAATCCCTTTACCCGCTGCTTTAGTGGTGTAAAAAGGTACAAATAGGTTGTCAGCGTTCTTTATGCCATGCCCTTCATCGAGTACTTCAATACCTGCGAATTTATGATTGTGATATGCTTTGACGTAAACAGCATTGCGCTTACCTCCCGCTTCCAAGGCATTTTTGATCAGGTTTACAAGTGCTTGCTCAAGTAAGCTTTGATCAATTTGCAGCGTAAAGTTCTGTTCAATGGTTAATCTCACGCGATTGTCGAAAAGCCCTACGAGCGGTGTTAGTAAGTCATTTATGGATATCGCTTCTATATGAAGTTGATGCTGTTTTGCAACGCTTGCATAGCGATTAACAAATGACATCAGGCCATCGCTGCGCTGCACAATCACGCCAAGCGCTTGTTCAAAATCGGCTTGATTTTCTTGCGTGGTGGGAATTTCTATCAAGGTTTGAGCAAGTGACTTAATCGGCGAGAGAGAATTATGAATCTCGTGGCTGAGCACTCTGATCATTTTTTGCCAAGCGTCGCGCTGAGCTTGACTGACAACCGCTTGCACATCGGTCAGGATCACTAAGTGCGCCTGCATGCTTGCAATGGTAAGCTCGCTATAGCGAAGCTGCCACTCATCACCGAGAGTAGGGTGGTTAAAGTGCCAATGGCCACTATGATACTCAAGGCTGAACTTATGCGCTTTTAATAAACGTAGGCTTTGCCATGGTTTGCCAATCCAATTTGAGAAGGCTTCATTGGCATGCACCAGTGCAGTATCGTTATCGAAAATTGCGATGGGGCTGGGCAGTTGTTCAATGAGTCTAAATAGTAATATGGCCTGGTGGTCTCGCTCTGATTTGAATGATTGCAGCTGCTGACATAATTGCTGTGTTTCTTGCTGCAAACTGTGAAGAATGCCTGAGCTGTCAGAGGTGTAAAAGCGCTGCCCATACTCTTCGTTTTTGATCGCCTCTATGGTGGTTGAGAGGTGATAAAAAGGTTGTATCAGGTGCTGTTTAAAATGATACAACAGCAATGCGAGCGGACAAAGGATAAGGATAAAGTAGGTGATAACACTGAGTGTTGAGACCTCAAGGATGACCATAAAAAAAGCGCTGAGCACGGTGAACAGCAACCAAATAACCAGGCAAAAAATCTCGATAGTCTGTTCAAAGTTAGGCTTTTTCATAGGCAAGCTCATCGCGTTTTAATATCGAACTTATCAAGGCGACGATATAGCGCACTTTTACTGATCCCAAGTAAAACAGCAGCATCTTCCACATTATCATGGCATTGGCACAGCGCCATTTTAATCAACTTTTGCTCGGCTTGATCTAGCGTCATCATTTCGGGCTCACTCTGCTCTGTGGTTGCCACCGATTTTAAAGAAAGCGCGCTTTCTTCAATTTCAGTGCCATCACACAGCAAAATCGCACGTTCCATCATATGACTAAGTTCACGGATATTACCCGGGAATGCGTAATTTTGTAGTCTTGTTTGTGCTGCATGAGACAAGGGTTTTACGTCTAATTCATAGGTTGTTGCGTGCTTTTGAATAAAAAAGTCGGCCAGCGGAATTATCTCTGTACGACGCAAGCGCAGTGGTGGGATCTCAAACTCCATTGTATTTAGTCTGAAATACAGGTCACTACGAAATTGACTTGCTTGTTGTTGCGCCTCTAAATCTGCATTAGTTGCGCTAATAATTCTACAGCTTGCATGCTGTGTTTTGCTTGAGCCAACAGCTTCATATTCCCCTGTTTCTAATACTCGTAGTAGCTTCGCTTGTTGAGGCTCTGTGAGTGTGCCAACCTCATCCAAAAACAAAGTCCCTTGCTCAGCCATTGAGAAACGACCTTGTCTATCCTGTTTAGCGTCAGTAAACGCACCTTTCACATGGCCAAACATTTCACTTTCAAACAGTGACTCTGGAATGGCCGCCATATTGGTGCTCACAAAGTTGCCTGTGATGTTACTTTGCTGGTGGATGTAGCTGGCAATTTGTGATTTTCCCGTACCATTTTCTCCTCTAAGCAATATATTCGCTTTGGTTTTGGCAATGCGATCAAGTTGGCTTTTTAGCGCTTGCATCGTAGGGCTTAACCAGAGTAATGCATCAGCTGGTTCTGCATTTGGCGCTATTTTAGCTGTGGTTTGTTGGGGGGAAGCAGGTTGTTGTTTTGCAGCGATTTGCTTTAGCCCTAAATGCTTTTTCACCATCATTACTACAGCGTGGTTGTCCCAAGGCTTGGCAAAAAAGTCTTTGGCGCCGCGCTGCATGGCTTCGACGGCGAGTTCGACGCTAGACCAAGCAGTCATCGCAATAAAGGTTGTGCTACTTTGGCTTGCATACTGACTCAAAAAAGCGAGACCTTCATCGCCGGATGTTGTATCGAATTCATAGTTCATGTCTAGCAGTACAATATCAATGTCGTGCGCATTGAGCTGCTTAGCGGCACAATCGAGACTACTACTTTGGAAAATGGTAAAACCGTGGTTTTTTAGCAAAAACTGTAAGCTAAGGCGGATATCGGCCTTGTCATCAACGATTAAAATTGAACCTTGCATAGTGTGTTGTAGGCAAAGGGAGTTTACACGCCACGCTTTGCCTACTCATTCCTGTTGTTATTATTAACTTATTCGTTTCTTAGCGCTTTAATGGGATCTTGGCTTATCACCCTTTGCACAGGTAAATAGCTTGCGATGAGCGCAATCAGCAGCATGATAGGGATTGTCACGATAACGGCGAACCAGCTCATGGAAATAGCAGTTGTGCTTATCTTTATGAGTATCCCATATCCGATTGCAACGGTTAATGCACTCACTCCAAGGCCAATCATTACCGGTGTTAGACTCTGCTTGAGCACTTGTGCTATCAGTTTGTGTGTATGTGCGCCCAACGACAAGTGAATGCCAAGCTCATAGCGACGCATTTGTACGCTGTAATTGAGCACGCCATAGATCCCTGCGCCAGCTAGGCTTAAGGTAAGGGCTAATAGGGCGACAGTCAACATTGCTTGCAGCCAAGTTTGTCTTAGCCTTTGGGTTAGCATGTCATCTACAGGCTCAAAAAAAGCAAAGTTTAGACTCGGATGAATGGCCTTGAGAGCATGAGTTAATTGGGCTTTAGACAGCTCCGCATTCCCCTTGATAATAAAAGATGTGCTGCCTTCAGTGACAGGCAAGTAATAGCGCTCTAAGGTATAGCCTCGGTTGCCCGTAGGCACGTAAATATCACTCACAACCCCAACCACTTTTCTTGGCACCTCTCTGTCAGCATAGAGGGTTTGACCGATAGGGTTTTCATCTTTGTACAAACGCTTAGCGAGTGAGGCTGAGAGAATTATTTCATTGTTGTCTGAGCCTGAGGCCATGATTGGTGTAAACCGGCTTCCTTGCTCAAGTGGCAGTGAAAGCGCAGTGAAACCGTCTTCGTCGTAAAAGGACAAACTGACGATACCGATCAGCGCGATATTTTGATCATACAAATAGTTTTGCCATCCCATTTGTAGTGGTGAAGTGTAACTTGCTGATACCGATGCGATGCTCGCTTGATTGGCTAAAAGCTGTTTGATTTGTTTGCCAAGCTCAAAGTTATCGATTTCTGTGGCACTACCATCGATACGAACATAGTACAAATGCTCAGTATCAAACCCTGTGGGATGAGTCATTTGCGCGTATGCGGGAACTAATTTGTTGGCCGCTAGAAAGAGTAAAATACTGGCAAAGCATACTTGTAATGCCACCAACACTTGACGAGTACGCTTGGAAATTTGCGCGCCAGTGCCTTTACCGCTGCTGTGTAGCGCATCTGTCAGGGCATGATAGTTTACTTGTTTGCTGGTAAACCAGGCGATGAGTAGCGCTATTATCAGACTCAGTACACAAGCAACCACTATGGTCGGCCAGTCCAGAGTTAAGCCCTGCATGCGACTAAATAAATAGCTCAAGTCGTTTGCTAACCAAACATTCAACCACTCGGCAAGCAATAACCCGAGTATAGTCGCTGCGCCCACTAACAGGGCGCTTTCGCAAAACATACTGACAAAAATGTGAGTAGGCTTTGCCCCCAGTGCCGCTTGAATTGCCATGGTGCGCTGTTTTTGCGCAGCCCTTGAGAGAAATAAATTAACCACATTGGTCAGGGCAATAAGCACCAACACCGCTGCTGAGAACAACAAGGTAATGGCGAGTTCATCACTTCGCGCAACGATTTTGTCGCGCAGTGGTGTAAACTGAGCGCCAATTCGCGTGTTAGGCGCTACGTTTTCACGGGATTGGTAAAGCGTGTTAATCTGTTCGCCCAGCGCATGATTCATCTGCTCTATGTTTACACCCGCTTTCAGTCGAGCGATACCGTTAAACTGGCTACTGATGTTATTCCAGTGCGAGGTGGTGGTGACAGGCTCCGGAAAGCTACTAAAGCCGCTAACGGGAAAGCCACCAAAGATCTCAGGCACTTCAAACGCTTCTCCCGTTACTCCGATAATTTGATAGCGTTCACGATCTATGGAGGTGTAGCTACCAACGATATCTGGATCTGCATTAAAGTGCGTTATCCAAGACTGGTAACTCAGGACTAAAACTTTTTGTTCATCGCTGACGCCTTCGTCTTGCTTTAGCGCGCGACCAAGATGCAGTGGCGTACCTAACAACTCAAAGAATTCGGGAGTCACTCGAATAATGTCTACCGTGGGCATATCCTTAATGTCCATAAAACGAGATGATACGAAATGCATCATCGTCATTTTGTCGATAAATTGCTTATCTTGATAGAGTTGAAACTGGGTGGAGAGCAGTTGGAATCCATATTGGGTTTCTCCATTAATGGTTTCGCTTTGATCGGTCACCCACAGCTTATCTGCATCAGGGTAGGGAAGCGGTTGTGTGATCAATCTATGGTTGATATTAATCACTACCGTTAGCGCTGCTAAGGTTAATGCTAGGGTGACAAGTACGGTAAGACTAAATCCCGGAAGCTTCCTAAGATTTGACAGTGCGAGCTTACATTCCTCTTTTATCATCCCACCATCTCCAAATTCATTTCATCCACCATCACCCCATCTAACAAGAACAGTTTACGTTTTGCCATGTCTGCATACCTAGGGTCGTGGGTAACCATACACATGGTTGTGCCTTGGGTGTTTAGGTCGCTCAGCATGTTCATTACCGCATCGCCATTTTTTGAGTCCAAGTTTCCTGTAGGTTCGTCAATAAGCAGAATATCTGGCTGATTGGCGAGTGCACGGGCGATGGCGATACGTTGCTGCTGTCCGCCTGACAGTTGATTGGGCTTATGTTCTGCTCTGTGGGTCATTTGTACTAACTCCAAGCAAGTCATTACCCGTTCTTTTAACGCAGTACTTGAAAGAGCGGTGCTACTGTACTTGATAGGTAAGGCGATATTGTCAAAGACGTTCAATTCATCAATGAGATTAAATGACTGAAACACAAAACCGATATGTTTATTTCTTAGTGTGGCTCTTTGGTTAACGTCAAGGTTACTGACATCGTTACCCGCAATTGTGTAGGTGCCGGTGCTTGGGCTGTCTAATAAACCAAGAATACTTAGAAGTGTTGATTTTCCGCAGCCTGATGGGCCTGAAATTGACAGATATTCGCCCTGCGCCACATTGAGGTTTACGCCACGCAGTGCCAGTGTTTCCATTCCGCCGAGGACAAACTTTTTAGTGATGTTTTTAAGTTCAATAACGTGTTTATTATTCATTGTTCTTCCTTTGGTTTGTTATTTGCTCAAAGTCACTACGGGTGCGTCGGCATAAGATGTCATATCTGACAAAATAAACTGCTGATTTGTCGAAGCGCCACTGAGTAGTTGAATGTGCTGTGACGTTTCTGCGCCATAGTGTACTTGAATTGCATGGGCTTGTTGTTTTTCTTTATCAACAAGATATAAGGTTGCTTGGCTATAAGGTTTTGCACCGACGGGTTTGTCGATGAACAGTGCGGAACTCAATTTGTCGATAGAGACTTTTCCCTCAATATTTAGCTCGGGGCGAGCACTCGCGGGCAGACTTTTAGGCAGTGTCACCTCAACTTCAATATTGCCATTTTGTACCATTGGATTAATGCGCGACACTTGGCCTTCAATTAAGTCGTTACGGGTATTGATGCTCACATGCTGAGCCAGCTTTATTTGCTGGGCATAGGCTTGTGGGATCTGCAATTGCGCATATAAATCTGTGGTGCTACCAACTAACACCAATTGAGTGCCAAGAGAGACACTTTGTCCAAGTTCCACATGAAGTTGCTGCAATACTCCTTTGATCCCAGCCCGTACAGTGAGCTTATTCACCCTATCTTGCACCAATAAAAATGCTTCATTACTGGCATCAATATTTGACTGCGCAAGCTGCAGGTTGGCTTTGTGTAAGGTCTGCAATTGTGATATTCGCTGTTGTTCAATATTAATGCGACGTTTCAGCTGGCGATGGGTAAGTACCGCGCGTTGGTAGTCGAGTTTAGAAACAACCCCATCTTCAACCAACTCTCCTTGAGCGGTAACCTCCAGCTCGGCACTTTCTAACTCAGATCTCAGAACTTCCAAATCCGCCTGATGAGACAGCAGTTCTCGTTGTTGATTGATATCGAGCTGTAGATATTGGTCTTGCGATTGCGCCAAACTGCGTTTGGCATCTTTTAAAGATTGGGCCAAATTTGCATCTTGTAACCTCATGATGATGCTGTCGGGGTTAACTTGTGCACCTGGGCGCAGCAAAATTTCTTCAACCGTGGCATCGCTTGCGGCACTTATCAAACGCGGCGTTCTCGATTTAAGCTGACCATATCCAGATACACTGACCTCTAAATCCCCTTGCTGGACCTCCGCAATCCATGTTTTTGCCATAGGCAAAGATGCCTGCGCTGAGGGTTGTAATAGCAGCCATATAATAACTACGGCGAAAATAGTTCCGCCAACAGCCCACAACCAGTTAACCTTGTTGCGTTTTTTATGTTCGACTTGTATATCCATGTTGATATCTCTGGTGGAATGAAGGTTGTTATTACTCAGTAGATAACAAGTCACATGCCAAAATTTAATTCACTGAAATTATTGGATTTTTTACTTTCTCTGTTTGCAGGGAAGGAGTGCTTTTTGCGGTTTCGAAAATAAAAATTGTGGTTTTGGGATGAGTTAGCACAGTATTTTTGTTGAATTTATGTAATCTTTTGTTGCAGTTTGGTTCGTGGTCTGGTTTTATTTGACATAGAAAAAGATGTAAGGATAACTACTAATTATGAATCTCAATTCACACTATTCATTAGAAAGAGTTGTGAGCTCTAAAGATCAAAAGTATATCGAAGGATTATCGATATACTCTAGGTACACACACCCTGCTCTTAGAACGGAAACTAATACAATTACTTATTGGCTAGATAACTATAACAAAAAGTTTGATGATGAGTTCCATGTCCTTGTTTTTTCAAATAATGAAATAGTTATTGGCTATACTCAACTAACCTATTTTGTTGAAGAAAATATAGTTGTTATTGACTATATATCCATAGATGAAAGATATAGGAAGAACAACACCTTTTTTGATGAGTCATTTGATATTGTAATATGTGTAGGTTCGGTACTAAATTTCCCAGCTCAAGCTTTTCCGTTGTAGAGTTAGCTTAATCGAGTAACAAAAAAAGGTGGAGCTTTAGTTTTAGAATACGAAACTAGTAATAGTTATGAATTTATATTTACAGACAAGTACAAGGAAAGTGTAACTCCGATCCACACCTTTTATAATGGAGAAAGCGAACATCTTTGGCTTTATTCTATTGATTACATAAACTCAATTTTACACAGTTTTAACTTGTTAGAGAAAAAGAGCAACTCGATACATATCATATCCACACTGCTCTTACGAAGTACAAGTAACCCGAAACTATCTTCCAAACTCTCCAAGTTAGATCCTTTTTTTCAAAGGGTTAACATACTAAAAAGAGGTGGATGTAACTTTATGGCTTTCCTTTTAAAATGTCGCTGAAGGTTTTAGATACAACTTTTAGTACCTCCAGTGCACGCGACGAGAACAAAGAAAGAAAAAAGACGAAACTAACGGAAAGAAAACCATAAAAGTAAAAGAAATCATCTTTATCTATTTCTGCTTTTTTATTAAAAAAGCAGAAATAGATAACGCTAATACCAAAAATAAAAAAGTCAATTTCACCGACAGACCTAAATGTTGAGTAGGTTGTGCAGTTGTTGTCTTTACTATACTTTCATATGCTTTATCACTTCCACCTTTAAAATAAACATCATCAACGAGAGACGTCTTTGCGGTGCTATAAAGCTCTTTTTAGTATGTTAACCCTTTGAAAAAAAGGATCTAACTTGGAGAGTTTGGAAGATAGTTTCGGGTTACTTGTACTTCGTAAGAGCAGTGTGGATATGATATGTATCGAGTTGCTCTTTTTCTCTAACAAGTTAAAACTGTGTAAAATTGAGTTTATGTAATCAATAGAATAAAGCCAAAGATGTTCGCTTTCTCCATTATAAAAGGTGTGGATCGGAGTTACACTTTCCTTGTACTTGTCTGTAAATATAAATTCATAACTATTACTAGTTTCGTATTCTAAAACTAAAGCTCCACCTTTTTTTGTTACTCGATTAAGCTCTTTAATAGCAAGCTGTGCATCAACATAATTTAGTACCGAACCTACACATATTACAATATCAAATGACTCATCAAAAAAAGGTGTTGTTCTTCCTATATCTTTCATCTATGGATATATAGTCAATAACAACTATATTTTCTTCAACAAAATAGGTTAGTTGAGTATAGCCAATAACTATTTCATTATTTGAAAAAACAAGGACATGGAACTCATCATCAAACTTTTTGTTATAGTTATCTAGCCAATAAGTAATTGTATTAGTTTCCGTTCTAAGAGCAGGGTGTGTGTACCTAGAGTATATCGATAATCCTTCGATATACTTTTGATCTTTAGAGCTCACAACTCTTTCTAATGAATAGTGTGAATTGAGATTCATAATTAGTAGTTATCCTTACTAACTAGCAATTCGTTTCCTTACATTGGCTTTAGTGATCTTCTTTTGCAGCGCGTTGTCGGTCACATGGGTATAAATTTCCGTGGTTGAGATACTACTGTGTCCAAGCAACCGTTGGACGAAGCGAATGTCGAGGCCTGATTCAAGTAGTTCGCATGCCGCGCTGTGTCTTAGCATGTGTGGAGTGACTTTGAGTTGGGTGTATGCTTGTTGACTAAGTTTTTTGATTAGTTTGCGTAAGAATTGCGTTGAGGCGGGTTCCCCGCGGCTATTAATCAGTAAATGATCACAATGTGGTGCGCAAATAGCGCGGCTTTCAATATAGTTCTTGAGTAATTTGGCTATTTCTTGGTCTGTGAGATACACAAACCTTTCTCTGGCTCCCTTACCTAAGATTTTAATCTTCTTTTCGTTGATATAGATGTCAGTTAAACAAATTCCAGCAAGCTCAGATACTCGGATCCCTGTGCTAATCATAAGTTCTAACGCGATGAGTGAAGTAAATTCATTTAGCATGCGCTTTTGACTGACGCTATATGTGTTTGATGATTCTACCCATAAGTTTTTACAGTTTTTTCTGGCTTGTTTGAGCAAGCGTTTCAAGTCTGAGTGTGGTACGTTTCTTGGCAATCTTTTGGGTAGCTTAATGTCTAGCTGGAATTTATGAAAAGGATTAAGCTCGATGAATTCCTCTCGTTCAAGCCACTGGAACATAGCCCTTACACACGCCATTTTGCGCTTTATTGATGTGTTTGATAGCTCGGAATCAACTAGAAATTGATGGAACTGTGATAAGTCTACTTTGCTAATATCTTTAATGCTTTTATTTTCATCAAGTGCCTGCATAAACTGCTTTAGGTCAATTTGATATGCTTTCAAGGTGTGATCTGAGAGTTTACGTTTATCTTTACACAGGGAAATGAACTGTTGAGAAAGTTGGTTTATTGATTGCACTGCGATAAATCTACTTTTGCTAATACCTAATTTAGTGACCGTATTAGAACAGATTGTTGATAAAAACTGTATATAATCAATTGATTTAAAGGAATGTAGAATACAAGCGCGTTGTTAAATAGGCTCCAAGTCGGAGCCTCGGTATTATGACAATAATTGTTTATTCGCTAATCTGCATTTGTTCAAAGAGCGTATGGTAGTCTTCTAGATGCCAATTTTTAGTGATTTTCTCACCATCAACGTAGTAAACATCGACAGCTCGGAAATCAATGGCTTGACCTGCTCCTTGGTGCTCACCAAATTTGCCGCTGAAGTGTCCAAAGAAACGTAGTCGTACCGTGACAAATGAACCACTGACTAGTAAGTGTTCGACTTCTGCTTTCAGGTCTGGCACTGCGCGACGAAATCCTGATGAGGCTTCTAGCACGCCTTTCAAGCCTTGCTTTCTACCTCTTGGTAATGTCATATCAGTAAATGCGTTACTTAGTGCCTGTCTTGCAAACTTAGTGTCTCCACTGTGCCAAAAAGCAGCGTATTGCAATGCGGCATTCGCGGCTATTTGGCATTGTGCTGATTCACAAATTTGCGCAACCTTTGCTACGGGTAACTCCTCATTGGGTGCCGCTAATGCTAGTGTCGCACTGACACTTAGCGCTAAAATTAAAGCATGTTTAATCATTACCTAGCACCTCTAAAACACACGTTCTGGGTTGGTTGGTACGTCTTGTTGCTTTAGAGTCCATTTGGCTATGTCTATCTTGCGCATAAACTTAACCTTTGGGTGCGATTTAGCGTAACGAATAAAGTCGTCAAGTGCTTTTACGCGAGCAGGGCTGCCTGCGAGCCTGTCGTGTGCACTGATAGACATCATCCGGCGCTGGGATTTTCCTTCTTCATAAAGCACATCAAACTCGTCCTTTAACTCTTGTAAATAGGCTTTTGCTGTCATTGCGGAGCTGCCGCCATAGCGCACGATATCGTTATTTCTAAAGGTATAAGGCACCACCACGAAGGGCTTGCCATTGACCGGGGTAAACGAAGGCTCATCCCGAGATAAATCATCAATATGATAGATAAATCCAAGGGACTGCAAAATAGTTAGAGTTTGCTCAGAGTGGCGCATCCAAAATGCATTAAAGCCTTTTGGTCTTTGCCCGGTGATCTTTTCAAGCACATCTGCACTGTGAATATAAGACGCTCGTTCTTCTTCGGGTGTCATCGAGTATTGTGGTGTCCAATTTTGTCCATGACCTGAAATTTCATGCCCTTTTTCTGCCACCATTTTGGCAAGTTTAGGGTTAAGCTCTGCAGCTTTTCCTACCATGTGGGACGTCACTTTGATGTTGTGCTTATCCCAAAGCTTAAGCAATCGTGGGATCCCTTCATTCATGCCATACTGATACCAAGTAGGAGCGACGGTGTCGGGATAGCCCGCTTCTTGCTGAGGAAATGGCCCAGGATCGCTTGGGTCTTGCGCGGTTGCTTCAAACTGCATGGAGACAGAGATCACCAATTGAGCATCATCAGGCCAGTATTGGCCAGACTCTATTTCAGCGCCGTGGGCTGTGCCTGTAAGCAGGGCGGTTGCTGTTAGTAGTGCTCGAATACTTGTGGTCAACGTAGTACGCATGGTTATTCTCCTGCGGCTCTTGGGCCGGCATACACAGAAAGTGTTGCCTGCGCTAAGCTATGCTGGTGGATAAAAAATCCAGTAAGTGGTGCCGTTGCACCAGCTGGCACGGGGAGTGTATCTACATCTAGCGCATGCACGGTAAAGGTGTATTTATGTTTGCGGCCAATAGGTGGGCACGGGCCAAAGTACCCAGGTTTTCCTAAATCCGTATTACCTTCAATGGCTTGGCTTGGTAAAGTTTCTGCAAGCCGAGTCGTGTCTTTGGGCAAGTTATACACTTGCCAGTGCCAAAATCCGCTGCCGGTTGGCGCGTCTTGATCGTAAAACGTCACCGCAAAGCTCTTGGTTTGTTTAGGTGCATTTGACCAAACTAAGGTTGGCCGTGTGCTGTTTCCCTCGCAGCCAAATTGATCCCAGTATTGAAATGGTCGAATAGATTTTTCGGCAACAAGATCTGGGCTTTCTAGTGTAAACTCAGGTGCTGAAATTGCATTGGTTGCACCGAGTAATGCCATGGAGGCTAGGGATAAGTTCAGTAATAATGGCTTCATATTGCACCTTTTGCTCTTAATTGTTGAAAATCTGCATAGTCGGTGTAGCCCTGCTCGCTACCACCAAACAAAGGCGCATCAGGGTTGATTGGACTCAAAGGTAATTGATGAGTTAGACGATATATGAGGTCTGGGTTGGAGATAAACTTGCGACCAAAAGCCACAAAGTCAACTAGACCTTGTTCAATAAGGGCTTCGGCTTGCTCTGGCTCGTAATTTCCCGCCACAATAATGGCGCCGTGAAATTTTCTTCTTAGTGCTTGCCTAAAACTCTCCGTCACGACCGGCGCATCATCCCAGTCCGCTTCAGCTAAGTGTACATAGGCAATGCCTAAGCGGTTAAAGTGCTCCGCGGCGAGCAAAATAGTATCAATGGCTTCTTCGTCTTGCATGCCACGTTGGGTAATAAAAGGTGCTAACCGGATCCCTACTTTTTCAGGCCCAATTGCTTGGCTAATCGCAGTGATAACTTCAACCGCAAAGCGAATTCGGTTTTCCTTCGAGCCACCATATTGATCATGGCGTTGATTAGAGCTGCGGCGTAAAAACTGGTCGATTAAGTAGCCATTACCAGCGTGGATCTCGACGCCATTAAACCCCGCCATCATGGCATTCTCAGCCGCATGGACATAATCTTCGACTATGCTCTGTATTTCTTGGGTTGCCAGTGCGCGTGGTGTTGGGCAATCGACCATTTCACCCACTCCTTTTTCATTGACCACCCACACTTGTGCGTCGGGCGCCAGTGCTGAGGGGGCGACGGGTTGGCCATCTTCATGAAAAGTGGAGTGAGACATACGACCGACATGCCAAAGCTGACAGAAAATACGGCCACCTTTTTGCTGGACTGCATGGGTGATTTCTTTCCATCCAGCAACCTGCGAAGCAGTATAAATTCCGGGAGTAAATGAATATCCTTTGCCCTGACAAGAGATTTGTGTGGCTTCACTAATGATAAGCCCTGCCGAAGCGCGTTGGGCGTAGTACTTTGCCATCAACTGGTTTGGAATATCTCCCGGTTGTGTTGTTCGAGAGCGGGTCATTGGTGCCATCAAAATGCGATTTGGTAAGATTAAATTACCGAGTTTTTTCTGCGTAAATAACAATGGATCAGACATAGTATTCTCCTAATTATTGGACAAGTGAGTTGATGTGGCGTGGAAACAGCACTTCAATTTTTAGAGATTCAGGTGCAAAGATAAAAACCTGATGCTCATTGCTAATAGGGACATCTCGTTCCACGTAGCGAATGCCAAAATGCTCTAGTCGGGCGATTAACCCAGGGTAATCGTCACCACGAAATGCAATATGATCTATGTTGCTAGTACTCATGTTTGTGTTTTGCGCAGAACCAAGGTATTCAGCCTGTGCTTGGGTATGTGGTGATTGTTCAACCAGATGAATGAAAGGTTGCTGTTGGTCGCCATAGAACCACTTTCCTGGAAATGGAAAAGGTGGACGTAAGCCTTCTTTAAGCCTAAGCACCTGCTCAAAAAAGGTCGCCATTTTTGCCATGTCATGTGCTCTAAACAAAAAGTGATCTAACTGCATGGTGTGTTACCTCCATTGGTGTTAGCGATTTATGCGTTGAGAACAGTCTATTTGTTTATTAATATTTGATAATTGGCTTTTATATAAAATTACTTTTCATAAAAGGTGAATAATGAAAAGCAAAGCAGACGATATGGCGCTTTTTGTTCAAGTGGTGCGCTCTGATGGCTTAGCTGCGGCAGGGCGAGTATTAGGGCTTTCTCCAGCGAGCATGACCGCACGGATCAATGCACTTGAAGCGCACTATAAAACCCGTTTACTTACTCGAAACACCAGAAGTATCAAACTGACAGAAGCGGGAGAGCGGTTTTATCAGGGCTGTGTGCGAGTCATTGAGGAGGTCGCGGCGGCGGAGGCACTACTGCAAGATGCCGATCCCGATTTGAGAGGCACACTCAAAATTGCAGCAAGCTCAGACTTTGGCCGTCAGTACGTGGTTCCCGCCGTTGCGGAGTTTGCCACGCAGCATCCACAGGTGGTGGTTAACTTGAGCTTGGGGGAGGGCTTGGTCAAATTAGTTGAGTCTGGCACTGATATCGCCATTCGTTATGGTAATTTAAATGATAGCAGTTTGATATCTCGGCCTCTGTTAAACAACCGCAGAATGCTGGTGGCTGCCCCAAACTATCTCGAACAGTATGGTACACCAGATTGCTATCAAGCATTACAGCGCCATCGCTGTTTAGTACTGGAAAGAGCAGGACAGGCGCTAAACGATTGGTATTTTATTGACAGAGACACGCAAGCTACCATCATTGAAACCGTGCCTACCTGTTTAGTGAGTTCAGATGGAGAAGTATTGCGAAACTGGGCTATTCAGGGGCTTGGGATCACCATTAAGTCATGGTTGGATGTTCACAAAGATATTAAAGCGGGGCGATTGGTGGAGTTGTTGCCAACTCAAACATTGGGATTTAGTCCAACGGACTCAGATAAAGTCGCGCTGCAAGCGATTTATCCATCTAGGCAGTTCCAACCTCGCCAAGTCAAAGCTTTTCTAACCTTTTTTAGCGAGTATTTACAACAAATGCATGATTGATTTTATTTCAATGAAGTCTAACGAATTAGCCGTGCGTAAGTGATAAAGATATGCATAATAAACGCTCATATTTAAACTAACTAAAGAGGTTCAAGGATGGCAATTGGCAATATTAAACACGTAATTTTTGACGTCGGTAACGTATTTGTGAGGTGGTCACCGGAGGAGATAGTTCGGCTTACCTTTGGCAACCAATGCGACGTTGAGAGTCTAGCTAAGCAGCTGTTCCACAGTGAGATTTGGTTTGCGATTAATCGAGGCGAACTGACTGAAGCAGACACCAAGCACGCTTTTATGCAAACCTGTCACTTAACCTCTGAGCAAGCTGACGAACTGTTCTTTTATATCAAAGAATCACTGATCCCACTTTATGGCACGCTTGCACTGATGCAGCGCCTAAAGGAGGCTGGATATAGTGCTTATGCCCTAACCGATAATGTGCACGAGATTGTGAGCCACCTAAAAGCGCGTCATACTTTCTGGCAACACTTTGACGGAGAAATTATTTCTGCTGAGCTTGGCTGCATGAAGCCCGGCAAAGCTATTTTTACTCATTTACTGGAGCGCTACCAACTGGCGGCAGGTGACTGTGTTTTTCTTGATGATGTCTTAGCGAACGTCGAAGGTGCAAAGCAGGTTGGGTTACATGGCATTCAGTTCTTTAATGCGGCTCAAGCTGAACGCGAGTTACGTGAGCTAGGATTAGTGTTTTAAGTAGGTCGAGACTCCAAAGTAGGCCCAAGTACGGGCCTAAAAAAAATTAATCACACATATACTGTCTATTGGTGAAAGCGCAGTCGTGATCACCGTAACAAGAGATAGCACCTGTACGGCAATCGTGGCGGTTAGTTGGTACACAGTCCAAATCAGTTAAACGGTTTACACCACCACCAATTTGGGGGGTCGCTTGTGGTGTAATAGCTTGAGCATTGTTTAAGTTTTTAAGCGGCTTTTTATTTAGTTTAATTTTCATTTTTCATTTCCTTTGGGTGGTAAGAAAGCGTATTAACAGCGAAGAGAGCCACAGTTATAGCAAGAACCAAATGCTTTCGTGTTGCATAACTCGGTTATTTCTCTGTCACAACCCGCGGTTAAATAACCTCCCGCGATGTTTGGTGTTTGGGCTTTTTCCAAGCCTGCAGTATGGTTCAGTTGTTTTATCTTTCTTTTTGTTAGAGTCAATTTCATCTTATTTTCCTTATTGTGAAAGCTTGAGTTGTCGTACAAAAAATAAACTGCATTATTGACTGTACCCAATATAAATTATTTGTCAAATATGTTCTTTAAAAGTTAAATTTATGTTTTTCTTAATTGCCTTATTTCAACCCTGTGTAACTTCAACGTTCGACAACATGCTGCTTGTTAGCCTTGAGTGCAGTAACTATGGTGTAATGTAAATTTGCACTGTCAGCCGCCCAACGCATCGATATTGTTTGGTCTTTTTAATCATGCAACACTGCAACATGAGAATAATTAAAAAACGGGATGAAGATGCGTAAATTAACAGCCTTGGTGTGGACTTGCTCTGTTTCCTTGTGCGTGGGTGTTGCGTTTGGTAACACGGCGCAAGCTGACGAGTCACCAATATTTAGTTCTAAAGCCACAGCACAGCCAATATGGGCTGAGCATGGCATGGTATCTAGCCAAGAGGCACTTGCCAGTCAGGTTGGGGTGGAGATTTTAAAGCAAGGAGGTAATGCTGTTGATGCGGCTGTCGCAGTAGGTTTTAGTCTTGCAGTGACTTTGCCAAGGGCCGGAAATATCGGCGGTGGTGGCTTTATGCTAGTGCATCTGGCAAAAGAGAATAAAACCATCGCGATTGATTATCGCGAAATGGCACCGAGCCGTGCGCACAAAGATATCTTTATTGATGAAAATGGCGAGGTAAACCCAAAGCTAAGCCTTCAGCACGGCCTTGCCGTGGGTGTTCCCGGAACTGTTATGGGGATGGAGTTAGCACTCGAAAAATACGGCACCATGACACTTAACCAAGTTATTCAGCCTGCAATAAAATTGGCGCGAGATGGCATTAAAGTGACCTCTGATTTAGCTAATTCGCTTTCTCATAGTTACATTAAAGAACGAATGCTGAGTGTGCCGGCGTCTAAGGCTGTGTTTTATAAAAAAGATGGTAGCAGCTACAAGCCAAATGAATGGCTGGTGCAAGCAGATCTTGCCCACTCTTTAGCGCTGATCGCTGAAAAAGGCAGCGCGGGCTTTTATCAGGGCGAGACAGCAAAGAAAATTGTTGCTGCGGTAGAAGCAGCTGGTGGCATTATGTCGCTGGATGATTTAAAAGGCTATAAAGCGGTAGAGCGTGAGCCGGTAAAAGGCACATACCGCGGCTACGACATCGTTTCTATGCCGCCTCCTTCATCTGGTGGTGTGCATATCATAGAGATGCTGAACATGCTGGAGCAATATCCTATTGGTGAGCTTGGGCATAATAGCGCTGCTACCGTCCATTTAATGGCTGAGGTCATGAAGCGTGCGTATGCTGACCGCAGTGAATATTTGGGCGACCCCGATTTCTACGACGTACCCGTTAAAGCATTGGTGGATAAGCAATATGCAAAGCAGCGCAGTAAACAAATAAACGCAGACAAAGCGACGCCAAGCCGTGAGGTTAAGCCCGGTAAATTATTACCTTATGAGAGTAACCAAACCACGCATTATTCTGTGGTAGATAAGTGGGGCAATGCGGTGAGTAACACTTACACGCTCAATTTTAGCTATGGCTCAGGTATTGTCGCGGCTGGCACAGGCATTCTACTTAACAACGAAATGGATGATTTCTCGGCAAAGCCCGGCACACCAAACGGTTTTGGTTTGGTTGGTGGAGAAGCTAACGCTGTTGAAGGCAAGAAGCGCCCGCTGAGCTCGATGACACCGACGATTGTAATGAAAGAGGGTAAACCCTTTTTGGTAACGGGTAGCCCAGGTGGCTCGCGTATTATCACCACCACGCTGCAAATCATTATGAATGTTATTGATCATGGCTTGAATATCGCAGAAGCAACTGTGGCTCCGCGTATTCACCACCAATGGTTACCAGATGAAATTCGTATTGAACGTAGCTTAAATGTGGATACTCGACGTCTACTTGAAAACAAAGGACACACACTTTCAGAGCAGAATGCGATGGGCTCAACCCAGTCAATCTTGCTTACCGAGAAAGGTCTATTTGGCTCCTCAGATCCAAGGCGTGCAGATAGCGCTGCGGTGGGGTACTAATACCAATTGAATTAATTCTCTAATCAATTTGAAGGGTGAAATAGCATATTAGCTACGTTAAAAATTTCTCATTTAGAACAACTAAATAGCAAAATTTTTGCCTTGCTACTAAAGCTATTTCCCCGCTTCAAGATAGATCATTTACTTAATACAACTGGTATAATATCCTGATTTCCATTGAGTCCTAAGTGTAAGTCAAATCGAGTAGGGGCGAGATGCCCCTTTTCTATGCGCTTTCTTTGATTAAATACTCTGGCAGTGGCCAATTCATGACGATGACTTCGCCTTGCCAAGTTTCAATCGTCAGCCAAACCCTGTCGTCTTTTGATAATGTTTTCTTTGCTAAAGCATGTACGTGTTGACCGTGTTTTGTGCCGTGAAGGATCCCGAGCTCATGCTCCATAAGCTGTGCAAGTGGCATCGCGTTGGGGCCGATATTGAGATAGCCTTGACGCATAGAATCAACATCGCCTTTATTAAATAGCAATAAGAAGTCTTTGACGTATAAGTTATCGTGGATGTATGGCGGCTTGTCGTCAAAAGGCATTGGTGTAATGCTGTACTTTCCAAGTGTTTGCTCCGCCAATGGAGCGGGAAATTCTGGATGTAATGATTGATAATAAAACCAAGCTGGCAATACCAGCAATAGAGCATTTAACCAATATTTATTGTGTTGTATAAAGCGTTTGACTGCATTCATGGCGATTTACCCTTGTTGTGCTTTTAGTTGTCTTGCATTGCTTCGTTCTTGGCTACGCGCGCGTTTGGTCCGAAGCTGATACATGATAAATCCGGTAACTGACATCCCGGATAAAATACAGCCAAAAATAAACCAGATGACTTTTGTCCAGATCCCTCCAATGGTGCCGTAGTGCAGTGGATCTGTGATGTGCATAACCGTTTGTAAGCCTGTCATTGAATCAGGGTTTGCATGATGAACGACTGTATCATTCCAAGTGTTGTAGGCAATATTAATGCTGTAATCGTCATAGAGTACATAGTCGTTTGCGCCACTGATTTTAAGCGTATCGCGGTTATGCTCAGGTAGCATGATGTAACTTGGGCGAAAGTCAGTGTACTGTTGTTGGGTTTCAGCGAGCGCTAGATCAACACTGGTCTCTACTGCATTCGCGTTTATTGTTGAGTTGGGTATATTCGCTGCATTTAATGTTTCATGATGTTCGAGTTCAACACCAGCATGCCACAGCACCGCTTGCGTTAAATACCACAGTCCGGTAAGGCTCATTACGGCCATAAACCAAAGCGACCATACTCCACTGAGTTTATGGATGTCAGCGGCAAGGGTGCGACCACCTTGTGATTTACGCAGCTTAAACTGAAAAAACGCTAACCAAAACTTTTTGTATACCACCAGGCCTGTGATCAACGCGCCCAATAGGATCAGTGACATAAACGCCACTAAATAGTAACCAACACTATAGCCATTTTGCCATGGAAATAGCAGCCAGCCATGTAGTGAACGCATAAAATTAATAAACGTATTGCCGTCATTTATTTCCTGAACAGCTCCTGTGTACTGGTTTACGTATGCAAGCGCATAGGGCTTGTCGACGTCGGTAAACATCACCACGTAGGTCAAATAGGGCTCTCTCACATTGAGCCCCATGACATCTGCACTTGGGTGCTCATCCTTAAACGCGCGTAACACTGAGCCCGCTGACATCTCACTTACTTGACTGGGGTTATGTGCCCGAGAATCAGGGTTGGTAAGCCATGTAAGTTCATGGCTGAAAACGGAAATGGTACCTGTGATACAAATAAAGCAAAACAGTAGCCATATTGGCAGTGAAAACCAACCATGCAACTGAAACCAAAACTTGTTGCTTATTTTCTTTGCCATTGTGTGTTCCTAGTTTTTTGAATGACGGCGACAAATTAAAGCTGAGGGAGTATTTGCGCAAAAATGTAAATAAAGTATATCTTTTTAAAAGTGTAAATAGCAATTATATTCATTTGGATGTGCGTTAAATGGCATGTTTTATTCGTTTAGCGGTTTATATTACTCGTTTCCTTTATGGGAAAATTGTTTTAAATTAGTTAGTTACTGTTTTTGGGAACGTTCCTTAAATCGGGTTCGAAACTGGTTGTAATTCATCTTAATGTTATTGCTAATGGTTATCATCTGCATTATTATCGTTTCAATTTTTACAATATTAGGATGAACCCAGTGAACACTCTGCCTCTCAAAACGCTCTCATTTGCTGTTATGGCAGCGCTCGGCACGTCAGCATTACAGGTGCAAGCAGCACAGCAAGATAATGAAGAAATTGAAAAAATAGTTGTGACGGGAAAATACACCGTCAATGAAGTGATAGACACCGCAACTGGCTTAGGGTTATCTCTTCTTGAGACGCCGCAATCTGTTAGCGTTATTACCGCTGCACGGATCAAAGAGCAAAAGCTCGATACGTTGACCGACACCGTATTAAATGCGATTGGGGTGTCAGCGAAAGAAGTTGATAATGTTCGTAATACGTTGCAGTCACGTGGCTTTGACATTACCAATTATCAAATTGACGGCGTTCCTTTGTCATGGAGTTTGGCGGGGGATTCAGGTGAAACCATCGCGGATGTTGCGATATATGAGCGCGTGGAGTTTGTGCGTGGTGCAACGGGGTTATTAACCGGCGCGGGCGATCCTTCAGCTTCTATTAACCTAGTACGCAAACATGCAAATAGCACCGACCTCAAAGGGTCTGCTAGTGTCTCTTTGGGGAGCTGGAACAATAAAGAAGTGATGGTAGACATTGCCAATGGATTAACTAACGATGGCAGTGTGCGTGGACGTGTGGTGGCGAAGTATGAAGAAGGTGACTCGTATTTAGATCTCTTTTCTGACGAAAGTACCGTGCTTTATGGGGTACTAGAAGCGGATTTAAGCACGCATTCGACGATCCGCGTTGGTGCTAGCTATCAGCGTAACGATCCTACCAGTCCAACTTGGGGGGCACTACCTACTTTCTTTACCGATGGAAGTAAAACAGACTGGGAAGTCGAAAAAACCACGGCTGCAAATTGGACAGAGTGGCAAACTACTGGCACCAATGCTTTTGTGAACTTTAGTCACAACTTTGCAAATGGCTGGGAACTGGTTGCCAATTACAACAAGCTGAAATACGAGCAAGATACAGAGCTGCTGTATTTATTCGGCACGTTGGATAAAACAACGGGTGAGGGCTTAGCTTCTTGGCCTTATAAAAGTACAGGTGAAAGTAACCAAGACAGCTTTGATATCCAGCTTAAAGGTTTTTATCAACTCGCCGGTCGTGAGCATGATTTCGTAACTGGCGCGCTTTACAGTGAGCAAAGTGCCGATACACTCACTTTCGCTGCGCTCGATAATGCCTTTTTGCCAGTTGGCAATTTTTACGAGTGGGACGGCAATTTCCCTGAGCCGACGTGGGGCACAGAAACCTCAGTTGCTCAAGATATGGATACCGAGCAAAAAGGGTTTTACGCCGCAACAAGGCTAAATCTTAGCGATGAACTTAAAGTAATAGCGGGTGGTCGGTTGTCGAGCTGGGAGCGCGAAGGCGAAAGCTATGGCGTCATCACTGATTTTGGCGACAATGGCGTATTTATACCTTACGCTGGTGCCTTGTACGACTTGTCGACAACGCAGCGAGTGTATGCAAGTTACACTGAAATATTCCAGCCGCAAAATGCCCAAGACCGTAATGGTGATTTCCTTGATCCAATCAAAGGAAAATCATACGAAGTGGGGCTAAAAAGCACCTATCTAGACGACATGCTGCAAACAACACTGGCGATTTTCCAAATCGAACAAGATAATTTAGCTCAAGATGATGTTGGATACATAGTTCCGGGTTCGGTAAATACAGTCGCGCAATATGCTGCTGAAGGCACAACCAGTAAAGGCTTCGAATTTGAAGTGGTGGGTCAGTTAACTGACGGTTTTGATGTGCATTTGGGTTATTCACAATTCAAAGCAGAAGATGCCAATGGCGTTGAAGTAAATACGGATAACCCAAGAAAGCAATTTAAGTTGTATACGACTTACCAATTTGTGAATGCTTTACCTGAGTTGACGATTGGTGGTGGCGTGAACTGGCAGGATGACACTTATTCAGTAACGGGCAACGATAGGCTAGAGCAAGATGCCTATGCATTGGTTAGCTTGATGGCAAACTACGCACTCGCAGACAATATGGCGCTACAACTCAACGTAGAAAACCTCTTCGATGAAAAGTACTACAGCCAAATTGGCTTCTTTGATCAGTATCGCTATGGTGCGCCGAGAAATTACAGCTTAAGTTTTAGCTATGATTTTTAGCAGACTGTAAACTAACTAAGCGTGGCTGATAGGCCACGCTGTTGTTCATTGTCTATTTATTGCAAGTTGTATATGCTTACAACACATCATTTAAAAGGAATTTATAATGAGTTTATCCCCATTACTGCTGGTCGTTGGCTTATTGGTAAATATAAGTACAGCCTCAGCCGCACCCAACAATCAATATGTGATTAGTCAACTACAACCGCTGACTGGTGAATTCCCCACGATACAGAGTGACGTTGATAGGCAAGCTCTTGCGCTGCAGGTTATGGCCGAGCTAGATGAAAGCAATCGCCGACTGCGCAGCAAACGTGAAGAATGCAACAAGGTTACGACTGTTCTAAACAACTCGCAATTTAGCACGCTCAACATTGAGGTAGACTACTATCTTCCTGTACTCAGTTATTTTAACTACTTAAACAAATATCAGTGTGAATCTGCGGAGTTTAGTGATTTTTCACGGAGGTTTGCTGTCAGTTATGTAATGTTAAAAGATGAAAGACGCTTCGATAGGCTAAAGTTAATGAGCCTAGTACCTTCTCTCAGTTACAAGGAGTTCATGGAAGCCGATGAAACATTCAATACCTTACCCCAACCCGTGAAAGAGGCTGCGCTGAAAGCTGATTTTCTAAAAAACAACTTTAATTATGTTGAAAGCTTATTGCCAGTTTTGACATCTAAGTGATTAAAGGTGTCTGTGGTGAAATCTCGTTTATTCGTTTTGATACTGTTTGGGTTTCACGAATAAGTTGTTGTAGCGTTTCGTAAAATAACCTCGTGTAAGGCGACTTAGCGTAAACCGAGATGAATGGTGTTGCTCTAGCGCCAAAAATACATAGTTTATCATTGCGGCGACTATATTTTGAAGATCGGTCATTAACAGGAGGGAGTTTTGGAAAGTGACATCAAAAGGACACGAAGCTTAATAAAGCATTTAGTAATAGCGCTACTATCAGTCGCTGCTATGGGTATTGTTAATGCCAAAACTTCAATGACTTACACTGAATTGTATAACAAGCTACCGCTAAGCGAATCAGAGTTTACTTCTTTACAGAGTGAGTTTGATTTAAAGTCGAGTGAGCACGCGACGATGATGGAGTTATTATCAAGCTATAACTCGCTACATAAAAGAAGAATGAGCTGTCGAGCTGTCGACAACACACTTACAGTAAAACAAATGGATGCATTGAGCATTGACAAAACACATTACGTAACAGTGTTATTTTACGTCGATAGTGTAAACAAAAGTCGGTGTGAGCGAGCAGCGTATGAGCACTTTTTGAGATTACTTGCGGTCAATTTGGTTGTTCAAAAAGAGCCAAAAAGTGTTGAGCTAATAAATTCTATGAACATTTTATCATCTCGCCTTTATGGTGATTTTAGGGAGTTTAAAGCCGAGTTTAATCTCTTACCGAAACAAGTTCGAGAAACAGCTCTTAACGCTGACTACTTAAACAAGAACTTCAATTTATTTGCTACGCTTGACAGTGTGATGGAATAAACCAGTGCTGCAGGCCATGCCTCTGCAGGGCCTGTATGCTGCAGAAACTATAATAATATGATTGAAAAGGAATTTTACAGTGAATTTATCCTCAGCATTCTTAGTCGCGGGCTTATTGCTAAATGTGAGCACAGTGGCTGCTACACCTGATTATCAAGAGATACTTAACAAGCCACCTGTGCAGCCCAGCGAACTCAACACGCTACTGGACAATTTTGGAATAGAAGTTTTTGAACGACGGGCAATGTCAGCGCTTATAGAGAGCTATAACCGATTACAGAGTAAGCGCAAGGAATGTGAGAACGTGGATAATGTGTTGAACAAGTCGCAATTGAGCCCGCTAAAAATCAATATGAAGCACTACCCCTTAGTTCTTCATTACTTTGACGGTCTTAACAAAAATCAGTGCGAATCAGCAGAGTTTAGTGAATTTTCAAAGTTACTTGTCGTAAATCATGCAGCGAAAGGGCAGCATAGTGATTTCACCTTTTTAGAGGCCATCAATGCTGCGTCTTCTTCTCGCTATGCACACTTTATTGAAGCTGAAGCGAGGTTTAATGCCTTACCTGAGACGGTAAAAAAGGCCACACTAAAGGCGGGTTTTCTTCAGATCAACTTTAATTATCTTAAAAGCATAGAGCAGATCTACGGATTCGAACGATAGAAGGAATAATTGATGAATCGCCAGTTATTCATTTCGATATTGTTTGGACTTGTATTCGCACAACAAGCGAACGCTGAATCAATGTCAGTAGATCTTACGCCGACTATTGAATATCCAGTCGAACAACTTGAACCAGTTCAAAAGACGCTGCTTAGTGAGCTGTTAAATAGCGTAACACAACTGGGTGATAGAAAAGCGGCATGCGAAAGTGAGCGTGCTATTACAGAAGAGCAATTGCGCAGTCTTAATATTACCTCGCAGCAGCGAGGTATCGTTTTATCTTATTTTTATATTCACCAAAAAAGGGAATGTGAAGCCGAAGAATATGGCGAATTCGCCAGACTTGTTGCCGCGAATTTAGCGGTGCAAAAGCAGTCAGGAGTCTTAAGGTTCGTGAATGCGCTAAACACGGTAAGCTCCAGCGTTTATTTCGATTATGTTGAAACGGAGTTGGAGTTTAACCAGCTACCAGAAAGTGTTCGCAATAGAACCTACCAAGCCGAGTTTTTTACAGCATCCGTTTAGTCTTATGCATACGCTAGAACAGTTCGAATGATTCGGGCGTGATGTTCTTATTAAGTAAAATCTAAGCTGGCATAATACGGTTTAATAATTCGTATGCGGTACGTTTTGCATCATCTACGGCTTGCTCGGGTACTTGATGATTTGCAATCCAAAGCGCGAGACTCGTTAATCCACCATTGATAAATTGAGCGCTGGTTTTATGCGCTTGAGGACTCTGTTGCGGTGCGATTGCACTTAGTAACTGCGTGATTGATGCCACACACCCTGACGCTGCCTTTTCGAGTTGTTCAGGCTCTAATACCGACTGCGCATCACGTAATATAATACGTTGTATCTCGGGCTCCGTAGCCATATCCAAGTAAGTTTCTGCACGTTTCAAAAGCGCTTGCTGAGGTGAGGTTTCACTACGTTCAATATCACGGAGCCGGAGATCCATTTCACTATCTAATTGCTGTACTACCGCGTAAAACAACCCTTTTTTGTTGCCAAAGTGATGATACAGCGCTCCTCGAGTGAGTCCTACGTCCGCTGTTAGCTCTTCTAATGCCGTCCCTGCAAATCCTTTACTTGCAAAAAGCACTCTGGCTTGGGCCAATAGCTCGCTGCGGGTTTTCTCCATCATGCTGCTTCTTGTTGTCATTTTGCGATCCTTATTAAAAAACTACGCAATTTATAATTGACATACAGTGTGTATGTCAATTATTTTCACATACATACTGTATGTGAAAATAATCTCAAGGAGAGATCAATGAATAATCCTTACTCCGAAATTTTTAAGACAAAAGGAACTAAGCATTTTAGCTGTGCTGGTTTTATTGCTCGTATGCCGCTCTCTATGATGGCGATTGGGTTAATCACCATGCTTTCGCAACTCTATGACTCATATTGGATTGCAGGTTCCATTGCTGCGCTATTTACCTTCACCATGGCATTTGCTGCGCCGCAGTTGTCGCGACTGATTGATAGGGTAGGGCAACGCAAGGTTGTGATCCCTGCGGTTTTGTTTAGTGCAATATCTGCGCTGGCATTGTTGCTCCTAAGCCACTTGCAAGCGCCACTTTGGAGTCTCTATGTTTTAGCCATGTGTGCGGGCATTATGCCAAGTGTTCCGGCTTTAGTTCGGGCCAGGTGGAGCGCGATACAATCAGATCAAGGCTTACTTAATACGGCATATTCTTTTGAGTCGGTACTGGATGAAATTACCTTTGTGATAGGACCTCCACTTGCGATTGCATTGAGCAGCTTGCTCTTTCCTCAAGCCGGTCCGTTGCTAGCGGTTATTTTGTTTGTGATAGGCAGTATCTGGTTGGTGTCGCAAAAGGACACTGAGCCAAAAATAGAACAAAGTGAAAATCAGACCCGAACTTCCGCACTGGCTAACTCCACGGTTAAGTTGCTTAGTTTGGTGTTATTGGCGCTCGGTGTAATAGTTGGTGCTATCGATGTATTAAGTATCGCTTTTGCTCAGCTGCAAGGGATGCCAATTGCGGCCAGTTTAGTATTGTCGATGTACGCGCTTGGTTCTTGTATCGCTGGGTTTGGATTTGGGGCCATTAAGTGGCGTCTGTCTATGCCAGTACTGCTTGTACGTTTTGCGATGTTCACATTGATCGCGAGCGTGCTATTACTCAGTGTTAACCACGTTTATGGTCTGGCAGTAGTGATGTTTATTTCGGGACTCGCGTTTGCTCCAACCATGATCATTGCCATGGGTCTGGTTGAGCAAAGCGTACCAAAACACTTACTCACTGAAGCCTTAACTTGGCTAATTACTGGGCTTGGTGTAGGGATCGCAGGTGGGGCTGCGTTGACCGGCTGGGTCGTTGAACACCTTACCGTGGATCTTGGATTTGGGGTTGCAGTGGTCGCTGCTGCTACCGTGGTGTTACTCGCCAGGTATCAAAAACACGATGATAAAAGGCGAGCAACTCAAGTTGTCAGTGATTAGGATGTAAAAGTCGCGCTTACTTCGCGCGGCATACCGCTTGTTTATCTATAGTTTCGCTGCCGCAGGTTAGAAAAGCGGCACCACTTTCATCCAAAAACTCCCCTTGCCACGCGCCATCTTTGCCAAGCTTAATTGATAAAAAGCCGAACTTACCTTGCTCATTAACGATTGCGTTTTGGCTATCAAGTGCATAATCAAATTCGCTAAAGGCGTTGGTATCACTAAGGCTGACACCGCTATTACCGACAACAATTTGCGGAGGACGAGCGGTACTGGCGGCAAAGGTTGAAGACTGATAAATATGCATGTGTCCTGCGAGTGATAAAGTTACGTGTTCAGGCAATTTACCTTGTCTGGTGTTCTTCAGCGCGGTTTGCAACATCACGTTTAGTGTGTCTTTGGTTGTCGGGTCTTCAACGCCCCAGATGGGTCTGTGGCTCATAATCCACATGGGTTTGGCTTTGAGTAGTTCGCTTCTGACATTAAGTCGTTGATATTGCTGTTGGTAGACTTTTGTTAGGCCATTGTCTGCACTGGCATCACAGGCATTGGCGCTATCCATTACCCACACACTGAGCGGTTTTAAGTTGATGGTATAGGAGTTTTGCACAATGATATGGGCACTTGCAGATTGTGGCGGTTGATTATAATCCCCCTGTGCAGGACATTGCTTTTGCTCAATGGCATCAGGAAGGTTGGCTCCCGGGCCAAAAAAGTAAAACCAGCCAATTCCTGCGCGGCTACAAAGTTCATGATTGCCTCGTGCAAAAATCCATGGTGCGGTTGCTGAAAGATCCGTTGTTGCGGCAAAAAAGTCGGTTTGCCAGTTGCTCCATGTATCTGGTCTTGGGCTATTTAACGCGTTTTGACTGTAGTAGGTATCGTTGAGACCGCAGCTAGTACCACCATATCCACCATCGCCTGCGTCATAAGCATAGGTATCACCAGAAATCGCACCACCCGTGCCTCGATAGTTGAAATCCCCCATATGGAGCAACAATTGTGGTTGTTGCTTTGCCCCTTGCTCTGCGAGGGTTTTAAACGGCTCGGCGGCAGAGTTGTTTTCGCAAACTGATGATTTGCAGCCGGTATCGCCAAAAACCGCAATTTTATTCGGATCGAATGTCACAGGCGCTAACGAGAACTGGCTACCACTGACGGTATAAACCGTGTTTGGGGAGATTTTTGCTTCACATACTGAAACCGGAAAGTGTGTTTGGTCTGGACGCATTGCTCGCAACTGCATCGGCATGGATTTTTTACCAAAGAGCAAGCTTGGGCATTGATTGGCGTCGCTGAGCACGCCGTCAACAACGACGCGCGCGTAGATATTTGGGGCTTCAGTAGTGGAAGGCGCGAACATTGAGTAAGCGCCTAATACTTTGGTATTCGCTTGTTGGACTGCAAACGTGCTGCTACAAGCAATTAAATTGAGCGTCGCAATGGCGATGATGATGCGCATGACTTCATTCCTTTTTGAACAGTTGAATGAAGTTTAATGCATTGTTAACAATTTGCGAGTCTCGAATACGAATATCCTTATTCTTAGCTGATTATTGGTGGCTGCAGCGGTAGAAGCCGGTGACTGTGTCTTGGCTAAAACGTGTGCCGTTAACATAAGTGTCTTGGTTGATTTTACCAAACTGCGCTAGGTTAAATTGCAGCCGTGCAAGCATTTCAGCACTCGAGGCCTGCTCAAAGATTTCTGTTACCGGTGGATCGCCAACAAAGTTGGTATACCAAGGAAACCAAGAATTATCCTGCCCGCTGACTGTTTGATTCGGATAATAATTCCCCCCTTGCCAACGGTCGAAGGTAAGATCTTCGAGGCTAAATAGGCCAAAACCTGGCTGTGTCATACAAGCATCAGCCGCCTGATACTCAGGATAACCTGAGCTGGCAGCAAAATGATTACAAACATTATGTGGCAAATTACTGCTATTCGCCGCTTGATACTCAACCTTTCTAAACATCACAGGATGTGCGGGGCTTCCTGATGGGTAGACGATATTTGCCGCGACAGGTGAACCCCAGCGATAATGGTACATGGCCACTGCCAATCCTAAATCTTCCTTACTGGTGGCAACATTATCTGGATGAGTCCACACTCCACCCGGATCGGTTGGCGTTGCCCCACTTTTAAAAATAATCCCATATTGATTGTTTTCTAATTGATTCATTAGATTTGGCGTTGTGTTGTCAACTACCGTCGTTGGGATCATTGTGCTTGCGGCATTGGGAGTATAGGTGAGTGTTGGGTTATTTAATGCCTTCCAGCATAGCAAGCCATAACCATAACCACTGGCTATCATCGGGCAGCCAGACATTGCAGATGCCGATTGGTTGCTTTCATACGCATGTGTTGTTGAACGTGCCGAAACTTCGCCGGAGCTAACCAATATTCCCCACGCATTGCGAGTAATGCGAATATCAGCAAACTCGGTGTCAGGAATAAATACCGTTGTGGCCGAAATAACCTGTAGCCCTAAATCTAGTTCTAGTAGAGAGGTGGCAACGAGGGCGTCTTCATGAAGCTTTGGATACTGCGTCATAATCGTTTGCTGCGATGGTATAATCACAGCGTCTCTTGGTGATAATCCCAATAGATATAAGCGATCGTTATCAAGATAGCTTGCTAGTAAGCGTGATAGCTCAAGTTGTGCGATTGGACGCTTGGCTTGTATATTTGAGCGGGTATCCGTGAGGGTGAGGTCGGTATTTTGAAGCAGCAACCAATGCTTATCACTTAGGCCAACAACCTGAGTTTGATTAAGGGTGTGGCGAGATACGCTATCAGCTTGGCGAGTAACAATTAAACTATCGTCATTCAATGAATAGCTAGACTGTGTGGTGTCATTGTGGTGATGGCGCAGCGCCGGCGGCTGATATTGTCCGATTAAGGTGGTAAGTTCAATGCGAATGGCGTCGCGAGTACTTTGAATAAGCCAATTTCCGGTTTCATCTCGAACAAAAATAGCCGGACTATATTGGCCAGATTTATCCACGCTAAATGCTTGCCAAGTGGTATTACAGGCTTTGGCGCAGGAGGGGGAACTTCGAGTAAGGGATGACTTGTCTTTTGTCAGAGATTCGTCATAGTTATCATTAAACACAAAGGGTAACTCAGCTTTACCCGACGCGAGTTGTAACGTGAACAGTAAGCGCCGTTGATTGCCGCTGGCATAGAGTCTGTTTTCTTTTAGATAACCGAGCTGGAGTTGAGAGTAACTCTCTAACTTTTTCATGTTTCCAGCTTCACCTTGATAGCTGGGCTCATACGTCTCGCTATTGAATGGTGCGGTTTGCTCTAATTGGGGAAATTGCAGCGTTTGTTTGCAGGCATCTTCTGCGCATGTTTGTAAGGTGATCCTTTGGTCCTGATATTGAAAAGAATACCAAGGTGAAAGGGCTTGATAACCTTGTTGACCAGCGTGAAATAATAGCGGTAGGGTTGATGTGTCGTAGTGCTCTGACTCTGCTGAGGCGTTAACGCTTAAAGACAAAGCCCAGCAGGTAAGCGTGGTGGCGATGAACTTATTCATAATCTTTCCTTATTGGAGTAGGGCAGCGCATAGCCACCCTTAACAAAAACCTAGTGAATGATGCCTTGGCGTTGGCCCGCATTAACGGGTTTGTTGAGTTGGACAGAGAGCCAGTTTTCAACGTCACTACGTAACGACGCGTCGCTATCAGGACCGGATTGTGACGAATAGAACCATAACCCTGTTGGTGCTGGAGCATTGACATTGCTGCCACAGGTAAAGTGATTTGCCGCATACATCACCGCGCCTGAGCTACCATATTCGTAATGACTGTCCGAATAACCACCGTAGCCTCTGGCTTGCACCCGACCTTTTGAATCAAGGGTAAAGTGATACACTTCATTGGGTTGCAACAGAAAAGGACTGACATCGGACGAATCAAAGCGCGCGCGCATTGTGGTGGTAACACTGGCTTGATTACCCGAACGCGTGATCATGCCTGCCAAGTTGGTGATAAGCGCATCGGCCAATTGACCGTCCAGCAAGCTGCCAGGGTTGCCATTGACGATGGCTGAAGTAATGCCAAGTGCCGCTTTGACGACTCCAATGGTGGAGTTTAAATTCCATGTGGTGTTGTATCCCATGGCTGCGCCACCGGCTTTATTAAACAAGATGACTTCAGGTGCCGCTCCTGGCAAATCGACCGCAAATTTTGCGCCGTCAGTTGCATGTGAGTTGGTACCTTTTGACCAGATTTTTTTAGCTTGCCCGGTTACATGGTAGCGAGCTGAATAAGTGCCTCTGACTTCTAAATTGCCCGAACAGGCATTACTTTGATTACATGCAAATCCCCCAGTGTCTGCACACAACATTTTGACGTGGAACTCTGTCGAGTTATGGGCTGAGGTGTTGTCGAAACTGAGTGCTTTATTTTTTGACCAACGTTTCCCCTTAGCTGAGTGAAAGGCGCCGTAGGCTGAGGTATTGACATAAGCATGGTGCTTAGAAAAACCACTACCATCGCTGGTGGATGTGCTCCAAGGCGTTTGGGTTGATGGGTAGTTAGTTACCACTTGGCCTGTGCTGGTTGAAGGGGTCACCATCTGACATGAGCATTGTGACTTAGGTCCGAAGATGGGTTTTTTAGTCAGCAATTCTTTTAATTCGGCAAGAATATCTGACGGTAGCGTCCTATCGTATTCAAGTACCGAGAGCCCTTTACGTTTAGGAGCTGCGTACTCCTTGTGCCAAGTGCTGTATAGCTGCGGTGCATTTAGCTCTAAATGTTGGCTGAGCGTTGGCACTTTTTGCTGTTGTGTCCATTTTTCGAATACCGTCGGTTTAAATTGAATAAGATATCGAGTAAAGAAAAAGTTATCTTCAGGCGCTTGCTCGGTAAAAGCATTTTCCCATGCTGATAACACGTTTTGATCGATAGCTTTTGCTTGGCTTAGCATCTCGCCATCTCGATAGTCGCGGATCAAGCTATCGACGTAGCGGTCTAATTCATATTCTTCGTCGTTGTCGGAGATATATTCAAGCAAGGAAACACGGTCTTGAGACCAGTTTGAAATGGCTTGCCACGCTTCTGGGCTTACTTGAGAGGGAGCCATTTCTCCATATTCTTCTGCGGCTTGTAGCGAAATACTACCCAGTAACAACGTGCTGGTAACTAGGCTGACTAATTTTGGGGTGAAATTTCTCTGTTTCATTTTTCTATTCCTTCATCGTTGTGCTGAGTCAACATGCCTCATGCATTGTTAACTTGCCTTGTGATGTTGGAAACTTTTTCAGCGATTGAATAGGAGGTTGTAGGGCCAGCTAGGGTCAACTTGGGTAAAACCTTTGATATTAAACGGACGCCTTGGGTTAGGTAAGTTTTGATATCAAGCTGTGGTAAATAAAAACTTAAATATCAAAGGTCTGCTTATATTTTTACCCGAATTTACCCAATTGCCCCGTAACTTTTGCTGCAATCAATATTCGCTTGAGGCAGGATTTTGCTATCGCCGTTATTGGAGTCTCAGCGTGAGTACATTCGCAATCGAATAACGGTGTCATAACCAATAAGGAGACAGTTATGAGACGAGTAATAGTATTGGGAGCAACTTTGATTGCGAGCTTTGTACAAGCCCATAGCCCAGAAATGATAGCGCAGCTCGAAGTTGCTGATGGGGCGAAATGTCCAAAGCGGCAAACGATTCTGCTAGGTAAAATGACATTAACTGCTGGAACCTTTAAATATTTACACAGTGAAGGAAGTAACGTTTGTACCAGTCCTAAGCAGAGTATTTCTGGTCGCATTACACCACAACTAGATTGTGGCCAGTTTGATGATTGGCGGCTTGCTTATGATATGGGTAATAAAATGTGTCAATCTCTACATCAAAATATGAAAGGCTTTAGTAATAGCTTAAAGCCTGATATGGCAGTGTATCCACGCTTTGAAGGGCCTTTTGAATTTAAAGGAGACCGTCATCACCAAGAGTATGAGGCCGGTATGGGCGTGACCTTAGCATGTTATTTATGTGAGACCGCCACGGTTAACTAGGGCCTGTTAATACCAGAAGGGGCGAACGCCCCTTTGTTGTAGACATCAAGTAGCGTTGGAGCACGCTAAGATTTGCTCCAGTTGTGCAACTTTTTCACAAAGAGGTGCAGTATCGAAATTAGCGTCTTGGCATTGAGTGAGTACATATTGTGCCGTGGTAACAATATTTCGAATACGCGGCTTTTTGGGCAGCGTTTTGATATTAAGATAGCGTTCAAGAGTACGCACTCGTAAGCGACCATCATCGATATTCACTTTCCATACTTTGCTTTCTTCCGCTAATTCGACACGGGTTTTGCCACTACTTTGTTCCCAAAGCGTCAAAGTGAGTGTCATTACCTCAACCATCAATTGTCTAGCGGCCTGTTCGTCAATGCTCGTATGTTTACTGTGCAATCCATGAGTGCTGGTACGGGCGGTATAGTGAATAATGCAGTAAGTAAACAGCACACCCACTACAAATGCGATAAACCCGACGAGTACATGAGACAAAATACTTGTCTCTGTTTGGTGCTTAGGCGTGGCCAAGACGTTAGCGCTTTGAAGGCGAAATTGATAAAGATTTTCACTCTGCACACGACTACTTTTAAGCAAGTCATTATAACGCTGTGCGGTCTCTACCGCTTCTTTATAAGCGTGTGTTTGTAGTTGGGACTGCAATAAGGCAATGTAAAATAACTCCGTAAGCTGACTATTTTGCTGATTATGTGCTTCAAGCCCCTGTTTAAGTAACGTTTGTGCAGTTAGGTTTTCGCCCTCAAGCTGCTTGAGTTTGGCTTCAATAAGCAGAGCTCGCTGATCAACTTTACCGTGTTGAATTAGTTGCCGAGTACGTTTGAATGAATCGAGTTGCTGTTGTGCCTGAGTGATATGGTTTTGAGCAATGGCAATTTCGGCCAATAATAAATAGGCTCGAGACAATTGGGTATAGGCGCCGCTTTGTGTCAAAGGTTGAAGTAAATCTTCAATGATTTCAGTTGCTTTGTTGTAGTCGCGCTTTTTGTAGAAGACTTCCGCGATGCTTAGCAAGGTGTGGTTCGCTTTGACCTGGTCGCCCGCTTGCTGGTGGAGCGCATGGGCTTGACGAAACGATAGAATGGCATCATCCAACTGATTAATATCCCTCGATACATTCCCTAAATTGTTAAGCGTGATCGCTTGCCTCTGCAGGTCATTTGTTGCTTTCGCTATTTGGTAGCTTTCTAAAAATAAAGTAAGGGCAGTGTCTAAATCTCCTAGTGCCTGATAAGCATTAGCTAAATCGTTTGCCGATTTACCCAGGAGTTCGTTTTGTTGCAACTTAGCCGCAAGCGTTTGCGCTTCGTGGAAGCTCTCCAGCGCTTGAATATAATTGCGCTGGCGGTAACGATTAATACCACTTTGTCTTAACGCCTGAAAGCGTTGGAGTGTGGTTAACTTCCATGCTATCAACTCATCCAGAATTTGATTGCTGAGCTTTATGTCACCCGCTCGACGATACAAGCTAGCAAGCTCAAGGTGTGCATCAAAAGCTTGAGCTCCGTTGGGTTCAAGCGTTTCAAGATGTTGCTTACAAGACAAAATTTGGCTTGTGAGGTTAGCATTATTGGCACTTGGGCATTCTGAACCATGCGCCGGTAACACAACGAGCAGTAAAGCTAAAAGCAAAGCAAGCAAAGGCATAAATATTAGTCTGGATACATTGTTTTTACATATTAATATAGTGGTAACAAAAAGTCGTGTCTGCCTTTAATAAATCTCAGGTCGACTACTTTTTTGGATTTCACAACTGGTTAGCACCAAATGTTTAAATTTATCAGTATGACCAGACTACACTTGATACGGTCAGGCGGTTGCAGACAACGCATTAGATGGAGGCCAATATGCACACATATTAAGTGTGTATATTGGCTATCCTTTTAGCAATAAAAATACCCCAGCCAAAGCAATTAGGCCTCCAAACATCATAGACTTAGTAATAGCTTCTCTGCGCAGTAGCCCAATCGTCATGACCATGAGCGGTGCCGTTGCAAAGATGGTTTGTGCGATAGCGGGATCAGTATGATTAACGGAAATCAACTGTAGCCACAGCCCAATAAAGGTACCAAAAAACACTGCAACGAATAACCAGTTTTTACCGTCGATTTGTTTAAGTGTGAGTGCTTTAAACAGGCTTTGTGATCGCAAACAAACAACAATAAAGGCCACAAATAGGGTGCCGGATCCCAAGCGGATAAGTGCCGCCCACAAACTACTAATGCTTTCGTTATTTAGCGCACCTTTGGAAAGTACCATACCCGCCGCTTGGCAAATGGCAGCCGTGAGTGCAAAGCAGACTCCCAAGAGATAATGTTTTTTGTCTAGCACTGGCTGGCTTCTACTTGGCTTAATCGCTAGCATCACGCCAACAGTCGTCACTGCAATGCCGATCCAAGCGGATGCGCTGAGATAAACACCAAGAAGTACAATGTTTAAGATCCCCGCGATGGCAGGTGCAAGACTTTCAATAACCAAAGTGCGAGCAGGACCTATATTTCTAAGTGCGGCAAAGTAGGCGCTGTCACCAATTGCTATGCCCAGTACCCCACTGGCTATCAGCCAGCCCCAGCTCGAGAGTAAGGTCGGGTACATAGCATCACCTGCGATGATCAAACACAAGATCATCAAAGCAGAAGCGATGACGCCTTTGCTAACGTTCAACTCAAATGGACTAAGGTGATGGCTAAATCGTTTATACAGTATGGTTGAGCCAGCCCATACCCCAGCCGCCGCAATCGCTGCCGCTTCGCCAATACCAATCATAAATATCAAGTTTCTTGTGTTTATTTATATGGTGGCAAGTATACATAAATTGAAATAATCAGTGAGAGGTGAGACATCAAATTATTATTACAAATGTTTAGACGTCCATACATCTAGAGGTTGAAATTTTCCAGTTTTTGTCCATAATAATGCCATTCGATTAGTCTGGAGCAGCGCATGCCAATCACCGTCACCGACGAACTCCCAGCCATTGCCCAATTGCGTCATGAAAATGTGTTCGTGATGCCACAAAGTCGTGCATCAACGCAAGAGATCCGCCCAATGCGGCTCGCGATATTAAACTTGATGCCGAATAAGGTGGAGACTGAGGTGCAATTTATCCGATTACTGGCAAATACCCCTTTGCAGGTGAATGTTGATTTGTTGCGACTGGACACCCACCGTAGCTCTGAAAACTCAGAGCAACATCTAGATATGTTTTACCGCTATTTTTCGGATGTGAAAGATCAAAACTATGATGCTTTGATAGTCACCGGTGCGCCGCTGGCGCATCTTGAATATGTCGATGTGGTGTATTGGCGGGAATTACAGGCGTTTTTTGATTGGGCTGAGCACCATGTTACTTCAACCCTGTTTTCTTGTTGGGCCGCACATGCCGGTTTGTATCACCATTATGGGTTAAAGCGAGCACTCAAAAATGACAAACTGTGTGGCGTATTTAAGCACCACTGTTATTTTGACCACGGGGCGCTCACTCGCGGTTTTGATGATGAGTTTTTGGTGCCACACTCACGCTATGGCCACATCGACATCGATAAAATTAACGGGTGTAAAGACCTAGTGGTGTTAGCGGGTTCTGAAAAAGTAGGCGCTTACTTAATTAAAAATCACTCAGGTAGCCAAGTATATATTACCGGTCACCCTGAATACGACGCCGATACGCTACAAAAAGAATATCTTCGCGATTGTGAAAAAATGGCCAACGCACCGCAACCTGAGAACTATTTCCCTGAGAATGACACCAGCAAACGTCCATCTAAGACATGGCAAAGCCATGCATTCTTGTTATTCTCAAATTGGTTAAACTACTATGTTTACCAAACCACACCTTATGATATTAACTTAGTTAGCCAAGATGTAAGGACTAACAATTATGCCGAGTAATGTAGCCGTAAACGGTGAGCAAATAGCAGAGCAGCTTAAGCAAGCGATGCAGCAACGTATTCTGATCTTAGATGGTGCAATGGGAACCATGATCCAAAAGCACAAATTAGAAGAAGAAGACTATCGTGGTGAGCGCTTTAAAGATTGGCATGTCCTTATCAAAGGCAACAACGATCTGTTAAGTTTGACGCAGCCTGAGATAATCAAACAGATCCATCGCGATTATCTAGCTGCTGGCGCGGATATCATTGAAACCAATACTTTTAATGCTACCACCATCTCGATGGAAGATTATGATATGGCAAGCCTAAGCCGTGAGATTAATCTTGAATCGGCGAAGCTTGCACGTGCGGTATGTGATGAATTTACCGCCAAAGATCCTAGCAAACCTCGCTATGTGGCTGGTGTGCTTGGTCCAACGTCAAAAACCTGTTCAATTTCTCCAGATGTAAACGACCCTGGTTTTCGCAATATTACTTTTGACAAATTGGTTGCAGCCTATGTTGAATCAACGCTTGCTCTTATCGAGGGTGGTGCTCATCTTATTTTAATTGAAACTATTTTTGATACGCTCAACGCCAAAGCCGCTTCTTACGGCGTAGAAGAAGCCTTCGAGCAAGCGGGCGTCACTCTGCCTGTTATGATCTCGGGCACGATCACCGACGCTTCCGGTCGCACGCTATCAGGGCAAACCACCGAGGCGTTTTATAACTCCATTCGCCATATTAAGCCAATCTCTATCGGCCTCAACTGCGCGCTAGGCCCAGACTTATTAAGACAATATGTAGAAGAGCTGTCACGGGTTTGTGAGACCTTTACCTCTGTGCATCCAAACGCAGGGCTTCCTAACGAGTTTGGTGAATACGACCTAGAAGCCGACGACATGGCAAAAGAGATTATTGATTGGGGTAACGAAGGGTTTATCAATATTGTTGGCGGTTGCTGTGGCACCACGCCTGAACATATTCGCGCCTTCGCGAGAGGCCTTGAGCAAACCCAGCCGCGTAGCTTGCCTAACATCGAAGTGCGGATGCGTTTGGCAGGTCTTGAAGCCTGTAACTTAAATTAGGAATTCACCATGACACAAACAGCAGTATTTACCAATGTCGGTGAACGTACCAATGTAACGGGATCGGCAAAATTTAAGCGCTTAATTTTAGAAGAAGATTACGAAATCGCGCTGGATGTTGCCAGAGAGCAGGTTGAAAGCGGCGCGCAAGTGATCGATATCAACATGGATGAAGCCATGTTGGACTCAAAAGCTGCGATGGTGAAGTTTCTTAATCTGATAGCGTCAGAGCCGGATATTTCTAAAGTCCCCATCATGGTCGACTCTTCTAAATGGGAAGTCATTGAAGCGGGCCTAAAATGTATTCAAGGTAAAGCCATTGTAAACTCAATCTCCTTAAAAGAGGGTGAGGCACCATTTATCCACCAAGCCAAAATCATCAAGCGCTTTGGTGCTGCTGTGGTGGTGATGGCATTTGATGAAGTTGGTCAAGCGGAAACCGCAGAACGAAAGTTTGAGATCTGTCAGCGCTCTTACAAAATCTTAGTTGACGAGCTTGGGTTTCCGCCAGAAGACATTATTTTTGATCCGAATATTTTCGCGGTCGCTACGGGTATCGAAGAGCACGATAACTACGCCGTAGAATTTATCGAGGGCACGCGCAGAATTAAACAAAACCTGCCGCACTGTAAAGTGTCAGGGGGCGTATCGAACGTCTCTTTCTCTTTTCGTGGTAACAACCCGGTGCGTGAAGCGATCCACTCTGTGTTTCTTTACCATGCGATTAAAGCGGGCATGGATATGGGGATCGTCAATGCGGGTCAGTTAGCCGTGTATGACGATATTCCAAAAGAGCTCCGTGATGCCGTTGAGGATGTGATCCTCAATACCGACGCCGGTGCTGGCGAGCGATTGGTTGAAATCGCGCCTAAATACTCGGGCATGGCGCAAGCCGAAAAACAGGAAGATTTAGAGTGGCGTTCTTGGCCAGTTGAAAAACGCTTGGAGCACGCCTTAGTTAAAGGGATCACCGAGTTTATCGACGAGGATACCGAGGCCTGTCGCCAACAGTTTGATAAGCCAATTCAAGTGATTGAAGGGCCTCTGATGGATGGCATGAACGTGGTTGGCGACTTGTTTGGTGCGGGCAAAATGTTCCTGCCTCAAGTGGTAAAATCTGCTCGAGTGATGAAGCGCGCGGTTGCCTATCTTGACCCTTACATTGAGGCCGAAAAAGAAGAAGGCTCTAGTAACGGTAAAGTGATCATGGCCACGGTTAAGGGCGATGTACACGACATTGGCAAAAACATTGTGGGCGTGGTACTGCAATGTAATAACTACGAAGTTGTGGACTTGGGTGTGATGGTGCCGGCAGAGAAAATTCTGCAAACGGCCATTGATGAAAATGCTGATGTCATTGGCTTGTCTGGCCTTATTACGCCTTCCCTTGATGAAATGGTGCATGTCGCTAAAGAAATGACACGCCGAGGCTTTGATATTCCATTGCTTATTGGTGGTGCTACCACATCGAAAGCCCATACCGCAGTTAAAATTGAACCTCAGTATGATAAAGGTGTGATTTACGTCAATAACGCCAGTCGTGCGGTTGGTGTGGTATCTAGCCTGTTAAGTAAAACACAAAAGCCTGAATTTTTGGCAAAAACCGCGGATGAATACGTCAAAGTACGAGAGCAGCAAGCGCGTAAAAAGCCACGCTCAAAACCGGTTACCTTGGCGCGAGCTCGCGATAATGCGGTAAAACTTGATTGGCAAAGCTACACGCCACCGGTCCCAAGTAAGTTGGGGATCACTGAATTTAAAGACGTGAGCATTAAAACGCTACGCGATTATATCGACTGGACGCCATTTTTTATGACCTGGTCATTGGCCGGTAAATATCCACGTATTCTACAAGACGAAGTGGTTGGTGAAGAGGCGCAAAAACTGTTTCATGATGCCAATGCCATGTTAGATCAGTTAGAACAAGAGGGTACTTTGCAGCCACTGGGTGTAATTGGGTTGTTCCCTGCTAACCGCGTGGGTGATGATATTGAAATTTATACCGATGAGTCGCGCAGCGAAGTCTTGGTTACGTCATGTCAGTTACGTCAGCAAACCGAAAAAACCGACTTCCCTAACTATTGTTTGTCGGATTATATTGCACCTAAAGGCACACCTGATTATTTCGGTGCATTTGCCGTTACTGGTGGTCTTGAAGAAGATGACTTAGCAGATGCATTTGATACTAAGCAAGATGACTACAACAAGATCATGATTAAAGCGGTCGCAGATCGCTTAGCTGAGGCATTTGCTGAATACTTGCATGAACAAGTGCGTAAAGTGCACTGGGGATTTGCAGCGGATGAGGCGCTAAGTAACGAAGAGCTTATCCGTGAAAACTATCAAGGGATCCGTCCAGCGCCAGGGTATCCTGCGTGCCCTGAACACACCGAAAAACAAAAAATTTGGCAGCTGTTAGATGTCGAAAACCGTATTGGTATGAAGCTGACTAGCTCATACGCCATGTGGCCGGGAGCGGCAGTGTCGGGTTGGTATTTCTCACATCCAGATTCTAAGTACTTTGCCGTTGCGAGTATTCAAAGAGACCAAGTAGAAGATTATGCAGCGCGTCAAGCGATGTCGCTAGAAGAAGCGGAGCGTTGGCTTGGTCCTAACTTAGGATATGAACCCGCATAATAGCCGAATTGAAGCCTAGCTTAACTTAATTCAAGACTAGGGCCTGTTGACCTTTGCTGTTTGATTTTTGTTCTTCTGAGTATGTTTTGGTCGCGACGCTCGACTTGCCGCCTAGTAATCTAGGCAAAGGTTGAGCAACAATGAACAAAGCGCACTCAGGTGAACCCAAAGGGCAGCGCTTGATTGGCATTTCTACTTTGTTATCGCCTGACTCACATAGAGCAACTATGCTACGCAGGCTCTGCCTTGTATAAATACCAATCAAACTGCTGCAAAAACAAACTTGAAAGATAAACAGGCCCTAAGGTAACCTAGGTTTTTTGTTGCCTTCACTTTTTGAGTTTTAACGCTTATTTGCGGGTTGATAAATTTCAAATCCAAATTCATTAGAATATGTTGTTTAGTGGTTAACAGAGCGAGCTAAATTCAAGTATACTGAATTGAATAACTGTTAATAATAAGGCTTTACTCAACAATGAAGATGAAGTGGCTGTTTTCACTCCTTTTTATTTCCAATCTCTGTTGGGGGAGCAATCAGCTGGTTGTTGATATTATCAGTAGCGAAAATTTCAGTCAGCGTTATGAGCACTTTCTTGCTGGTCGTGACGTCTTAGACGTTGAGTCTTTCTTTCCTACCACCAAAGGTTCTCATATTGAAATCATCGAAATGGTACTATTACAGCAGGCTCTATTTCTTGGTGGTGAAACACGTAAAGTCGTATTTAATCCAAAACCATCGGTTAATATTCTAGAGTTTTCTGATCTGATCGCTGGGGAAAGCTTAATCCTTGCTCGCAGTGTTTGGCATGAAAATATCGTGGACTATCGCGGCTCATTATTTATCTCAGATCCGCTTGTTGAAGTAGGAGATTACGAAGCAGGGCTTTACGTCACCAAGCGTAACGTCGCACTGCAGCAAACGCCGCTTTCACAGCTTCGGCAGCTGAATGTTGTTTCTAACCCGCAATGGGAAGTGGATTGGCGTGCCTTGATGAATACAGACTTACACATGGTGAGTTTTATTGGCCCGTGGGAAACCATGTTGGCAATGGTAGAAAGCGATGTCGTTGACACTATGTTGATTAATTTTAGCGTGAGTGATTCTTTAACTCTAAATTTTGAAGGTAAAGAATATGTCCCAATCGAAAATATTAAGGTTGTCTTGCCAGACTCTCGGCATTTTGTCGTCAGTAAAAACCATCCTGAAGGCGTGCAAATATTTGCGGCACTCAATCGTGGGTTAAAAATACTTAAACGACGAGGCGTGCTAAAACGGGCGTTGACAGAATCTGGCTTTATCAACAAAAAAGTGGCGAATTGGCAGGTGGCTAACGCTGAAATGCTGGTGGGAGGAGACTAATGCAGCCAGCTGTGGTATCGCTTTGCATATTGGTAAGTGCGCTAATTACATTTTGTGGTTTTGCTTACGAATCATCGGAACAAATACAGCGCAATTTAAATGCGCTACAAATGTCGGCTGAACAAGATTATGACTTGTCTTTATTACCGGACATCAGAGCGCTGCGAGAACAAGCGCGTGCACAAGGTAATAAGCCGCTGCAAATCAAAGCATTACTGTTAGAAGGTAGTATAGTTCAACACTTTGGTGAGTTTGAGGATGGTTTGGACTTGCACCAACAAGCATTGCAGTTGGCTGAAGCCGATAACAATACATTTTTAAAGGCAAACACCTATCTCGCCATCGCTCACCTTGATATTGACTTAGAGAGCTATGAGTTAGCACAGCGTTATTTAGATAAAGCCTCATTGCTGGCTGAGCAAATTGATGATAATGCCCAGATAAAAGCCGATATTAGTTTATGGCAGTCGCGCTTGAATATGGATAAGGGCGCTTATCGTTTAGCGCTCAAGTCTTCTTTCGTACCAGAGATTTCAGGTATTCGACAGGAGACACTAGCGCAGTTAAAGCTGACGCGTTCGTGGGCTCATTTACAGCTCGGTGAATATTTACCAGCTAAACAAATTCTAGATGAGTTAGACAATGCAGGTTATTTGGTTCAAAACCAAAGAATGCGGATTATGGCAGCGGTGCAGCGTGCCAGAGTCGCTTTACAAAGTGGTGATTTTGCAGTTTCAATTGATTTAGCTCAGGCAGGGCTGAGAGATACACTCGGCACACGTTTTTTACTTTTTCAATCTCAGTTGCAATGGATACTGGCTTCAGCCTATGCCCAGCTTGGAGACTATCAGCAAGCGCATCGTTATTTAAAACGCTATGCCGTTACTGAGCAGTCACTGAATTTGCAAAAGCGTAATAACAAACTTCTTAAGCTAGAAGCGCAATATTCTCTTGCGCAACAAAAGCAGGCGCTTAATGAGCTTGAGCGAGACAATGCCCAGCAGGCAAAGCAGATTATGGCGCATCAGCAACAGATAGAAAACGCAAGATTAAGTCAGCAGCGTTGGTTGTTGATAGCCTTGCTTGCATTTACTTTGTTGCTGGTTTTTTATTGGCGCTGGCAGAATCGTCGATACACTAAGCTGTTAGAGAGTCAGGTTGCGCAGCGGACCGAGGAACTGGCTGAGCGAAACAAACGTTTGCAAACTCTCAGTTTCACCGATAGCTTAACTGGGCTGAGCAATCGGCATCACTTTTTTAGCGTCATTGATGGCACCATTGAAGTATACAAACAAAGATGGAAAGCACCTGAATTGCAACAAAATACCGATCTGATTTTTGTGATTATTGATATCGATCACTTTAAAAATATCAATGATAGTTTTGGTCATGCAGCAGGAGATATCGTGCTGCAAGATTTTGCTGAAATCCTTAAGCAATGCACACGTGAGTCAGATATTATAGTGCGCTGGGGTGGAGAAGAGTTTCTGCTGGTGATGCCGGATATGGACAGAGCGGCTGCGCACGAAGTGACAGAGCGGATCCGTCGCCAAGTGGAGAGCTATCCATTTGTGGTGAACGATCAATCTATCAACTGTACTTGCTCAATTGGTTTTGCTCCATTCCCGTTTGATCCAACGCAACCAGATAAGCTTAGCTGGGAGCACGTGTTGGAGTTAGCCGACGGTGGTTTATATCTAGCGAAGGAATCTCATCGTAATGCTTGGGTTGGTGTCCACACTGGAGACGAGGAAGTGCAAAGTCCGGCAGAGCACGTGGTGCAAAACCTACGCTCATATTTACAAGCGGGCAAATTAAAAACGTGGTCAAATCTATCCGATCTTATTTATGCTTGTAATACCCGATAAGCGAATTCGGCTGTTTGGAGACATCCAGTTTAGGTGTATCATATTGAGCAAGATAGAATAATAAAGCGTTATAGTTTTGCTGCCGATTGAAGCCTTCATCCCCGAGATCATTTCCACCTTAACCAATGATAACCGTTTGGTATTACAGGCCGAACCCGGCGCAGGTAAATCGACCTTAGTGCCGCTGCGTTTACTGCAAGCTGATATTTTTTCGGGTAAAAAAATAATTATGCTTGAGCCACGTCGTGTGGCAGCAAAATCTATTGCGACCTATTTAGCCAAACAACTGGGAGAATCGGTCGGCGAGCGAGTCGGCTATCAAATTCGAAACGAGCAACGTGTTTCATCCAACACCCGCTTGGAAATCGTCACCGAAGGCGTATTGACTCGCCGTCTTCAAGCGGATCCTGAACTCAGTGATGTTGCGCTTATTATCTTCGATGAATTTCATGAGCGTTCGATTCATGCGGATTTAGCTTTAATGCTCGCGTTTGAAGTGCAACAAGCATATCGTGACGACCTCAAATTACTAGTGATGTCTGCAACGATAGACACTGAGCTATTATCGAATTATCTGGATGGCGCACCAAGGTTATCTTGCCCTGGTAAAACCTATCCTGTCGAAATTGAGTACGTCGGTAAAGCGAGTCGTTACTTGGCAGATCAGGTGTTAAGTGCGCTGCGCCATGCTTTCACTCTACAAAGCGATGGCGATGTATTGGTATTTCTCCCCGGGCAGGCTGATATTCAGCGCTGTATTGAAGCGTGCCAAGTGCTTGACCAAAGTAATGTTGAGCTTCTGCCTTTGTACGGCGGATTACCCTTATCTGAACAAGAAAAGGTGCTCAGTAAAAGCGCCAGCGCATCAAGACGTGTTATTTTTGCGACCAATATTGCTGAAACCAGTTTGACTATAGCCGGGATCACTATGGTTATAGATTCTGGCCTTGAAAAACGCTTAACCTATGACGTTAAAAGCTGTCTCTCGCGGCTCGATACGGTGATGATCTCAAAGGCATCAGCAACACAACGTGCAGGGCGTGCGGGTCGTTTACAAGCGGGCCATTGTTTACGTCTTTGGCGCGAAAGTGAGCATAATAATTTAAGTGACTTTCAGCCAGAAGAAATAACCACCACTGACCTTTCTGACTTAGCGTTAGAGCTAAGCGCGTGGGGAGTGACACAATACAAGGACGCGAATTGGCTAACACCGCCACCGATGCAACATTTTTTGGTGGCCTGTCAATTGAATCAGTCGCTTGGCTTGGTCGATGCGCATAATAAAGTGTTAACTGCTGGGCAACGTGCACTACAACTAGGCGTTTCGCCTCGTCTTGCCAGCATGTTGCTACGATGTGAGACGCTAATTTCGCAACAACTTGCTTGTTTTTTGGCGGCAATATTGAGCGAGCGCGATATTGTAGTACAAGCCAACACAAGCGATATATGTGAGCGAGTATTGGCGTTGATTGAGTTTGTGCAAGACCGTACCCGTGCCGCCAAAGCATATCGCTTGCACAGAGCTGCCGCAGAGCAGGCCGTAAAATTGGCCAAATCATTTGCACACAAACTGGGAATTAGTCTCAAGAGTGAAGCATTCACCCTTGTAGATATTCAAACCTTAGTGCCTACTTTATTGCTCCATGCCTTTCCCGACAGAGCTGCGCAAAAACGTCCTCAAGGGGATAACCGCTACTTGCTTGCGAATGGCCGGGGAGTAACATTACGTGACGGCGATCCGCTGCAAGGTCAGGCCTATTTGATTGTTTGTGATGTGGATGGCAAAAATAAGGATGGCTTGGTATTTCTGAGCTGCGCAATCGAAAAGGGCACATTACTTGAGCAACTGGCGCCATATTTGAGTGAGGTGGTGCAGTATCAACTGGATAGTAAAAAAGAGGCGATTCAGGGCCGGCAACAAGTTAAATATCATGCTCTGGTATTAAAAGAGCAAAACCTGAGTCAGATCCCCAAAGAAGCGTTTGCCCAATGTGTGAAGGATATTCTCACATCGGAAGGGCTTGGTTTGCTCAATTGGTCGGTAAAAAGTCACGCTTGGCTCGCTCGAGCTAAATGGTTAAGTGAGCACTTGAATACCTTCCCACAGATCTCTGAGGCAAGTTTGATAGCGCAGCTTGATACTTGGTTATTGCCCTATTTGACGGGCGTAAATACTATCAAACAACTGAAGCAACTGGATATTTTTAACCTGCTTCAAGCGACACTCACTTGGGAGCAGCAACAGCAACTCGAAGCGCAAGCACCTGAGTTTTATGTTACGCCAAGCGATAAGCGAGTCGCGATCCGCTACGATGAGCACCAAGGGCCAACCGTTTCTGTGGTGTTACAAGAAATGTTTGGTCAATTGACGTCGCCAACGCTCGCCAACGGTCAAGTCGCAGTGCGATTTGAGCTGTTATCTCCAGCGAAAAGGCCAATCCAAACCACCAGCGATTTAAGCAACTTTTGGCAAACTTCTTATTTTGAGGTGGCCAAAGAAATGCGTGGTCGATATCCAAAACACAGATGGCCAGATAAACCGCTCGAGGAAAAGCCTGGCCGCTCCATAAAACCGAGAGGAAAGTAGGCTGGTGGAGCAATAGGCTTGTAAAGAAGTCATAATGGCTATAACGTGAACAGTCTAATGTAGAAAGGAGTGTGAAATGCGGTCTATTACGGGGTTCATCTTATTGGGCTTAATTGTTGCTCAGCCAACTTATAGCGGTGAGTTTGAAGTGCTTTATCAATCTGACACAGCAAAAGTCGTTAGAGATAAAAGTTATGGCACAAACATTGGGATCTTTGCAACGAACAGGGGAGTGGTGATCATTGACCCCACAGCTGAAGATGCGGATTTGCCAAAGCTCAATGATTTGATAAAGAATAGCTTTCAGACCGAGAAAAAATACCTGCTAAATACGCATAGTCATTCAGATCACACCGGTGGTAATGCTTTTTTCCAACAACAAGGTTTTACACTTGTTGAGAGCCCACAAGGGTTAAAGGAGCTTGGGGTGATAAAGCATACTCAAGCAGTCTCACATACCGCCAATGACAACATCCTCTATCACCCCACGAGCAATATTTTGTTCACCGGGGACATTTACACCACAAACTGGCATCCAACATTTTATGCTGGGGGCTTAACGGGTTTTAATAAAGCAGTCTATTTGATTTTGTCGATTGGCGATCAAAATACGCTGATTGTGCCAGGTCATGGCAAACCCACATCGAAACGTGAACTCGAACAACATAGAATTCAAACTTTCGCTTTGGTTGAGCGAGTGAAGATTTTGAATCAGGCGGGTAAGTCGGTTGAGCAAATAAAGAACGATGAAAAGATTAAGCGCTTATTATCACAGTTTAATCTTGAAGGGCGACAACCTTTTCTTCCAGAGCGGGCGCTTACCCGCTTCATTGAGCGCACTATTACCGTGCTAGAGCAAGCAAACAAAGCTTAATAAAACTGCTAAAAGGCTGAGGCTGATATGCAAGCAAAAAGTGGAAAAATAGCATTATATTTTCTGTTGGCCATCCTTGTGGTGATAAGTTGGCTGCCAGAGTTTAATACCGCCATGATGACCTTTATTGATGATGCGCTACTGCAGTCTTCGCTTGTCTATGCTTCAGCACGTACGGTCAATGGCGCTATTTCTTTGCTGCAATCTGCCGAGGTTGGGATTGGTGTTGCAAGCATTCAGCCTGCACAGCTACTCGACCCTATCAATGATTTAGCTGAATACATTTCTGATGTGATGCAACTAGCCATTGGCTCTTTGTTTATCCAACGTATTCTCTACACTATTTCCACCCATATGTTATTCAGTGTTGCTTTTACCGTCACCGTAATTGGATATTTCGTGTGCTGCTATCTAGGACTTTGGCAAACGGTAAGGACTAAAATATTAGCCACGATGCTACTGATCCGTTTTGTGGTTCCGTTTGTAATTCTATCGACGGGTCTCACTAGCCAACTGTTACTGGACCAAGAAATAAATAAACAAAGTGAAGTGGTGTCGAGCAGTGTTGACTTCTTTCAATCTCAAGCAACAAAGACCAGCACGCAAAGTGCAAAAATAAAGGCTCAAATCGCCAGTCAAAAGCAAAGCCATAGTGAGCAAATAGCGCTATTGACGAAACAACAGATCCGTCTTCATGGTGAAGCGACCGAGATTAATGCTGAAATTACCGCTTTGGAAGGTGATATTGAAGCGGCTCAAGCGAACCGAAGTTTATCCGAGTGGCTAACATTCACCAAAAGTGAAGAGGCTAAGCCACTGATTGAAAAGCAACAGCGATTGGCCAGCGATAAAACAAAACTCGACACTCAAATAGCGCTTATCAATAGAGAAAAAGATCAACATCAACACGCAATCGAAAAGCTCAATGAGCAGCTTCACGGTAGCAATGAGGGAACGCTAAGCCGAGCAATTAAAGCGGTTTCTAGTGGTATTAGCGATATGCTCGACGCTGCTGAGTCACTCTTTATCGACTTCTTAAACGTGGTATCGCTTTTGGTACTGAAGTTAGTATTGATGCCGCTGTTATTTTTCTATTTGGCGAGTAAAACCTTTAAAGCAATTTGGCGAATTAAATAGGCTATCTGAACCTGTTGTTCTTTGCTGAGCGGCAGGTTTCCCACAACTGATATTACACAGTCCCAAGTTAGGGAAAGTTCATACAGGCGAATTATTTTAACTTTATAAAAATCAATAGGTTAAATTTGGCCTAAATATCGTATTACCGTATAAAAATAATAACATGGTAATTCGATGGATATTCACACTAGCCTTGCCAAAACGGCTAAAAAGCCATTTCGTCGGTGGTGGCTGTTAACGACCCTTATTTTGCTTGCTGCAATGGGCGTATGGATTGTGCCTCACGACCAGCAAATAGATGCAAAAAAGCTTAAATTTGCCACCGTTCAATCCGGACCGATACAGTTTAGTGTTAAAGGTTATGGCCGATTACGCTCAAAGATCAGTAGAGAGATCACGACCTCATTTGCAGCGCAAGTTGAAACCGTACTGCATCTTCCTGGCAGCAGGGTAGAGCCAGACACCGTTATTTTACAGTTAACCAATCCTGAGTTAACTCAGCAACTCCACCGAGAAAGACTAGTACTCGCTAGGCAAAAAGCCAATGTTGAAGCGTTAAGGCTAAGCCAAGAAAGTGAGCGACTTGTATTGAAAGGGCAAAATACTCTACTCAGCAGTGAGCTTGAAAATGCCAAATTGCGAGAGCAGGCTGAGCGCCAACTAGTCACCCAAGGCATAGTTTCAAGCTTAGATCATCAGCGTTCAATCTTAACTGTCGCTCAGTTAAGTGAGCGAGTAAAGCTCGCTCAGCAGCAGCTTAGCCAAACCAGTGCATTACATAAGCAAAGAATTGAGATTGAGCTAGAGCTATTAAAAGAATATGAGCTGAGCTATCAGGTCGCGCTTCAGGCGGTGGAGCAATTACAAGTCACTGCGGGGATCAGCGGCATGTTGCAGCAAGTACATGTCAGTCAAGGTCAAGCAATTACACGCGGGCAGGCGCTAGCCGTGGTGGGTAGTGAGCGAACTTTGGTAGCCGACTTACTGGTGCCAGAGCGAGAAGCAAGCGAGATTATCTTAGGTCAACGAGCAGTAGTAGACACCTTTGTTGGTCAGGTTGAGGCTAAGGTCAGCCGCATTGTGCCCATCGTACAAGACGGGCGTATTGCGATAGAACTGACATTACTTGGAGAGCTGCCAAGCAATGCTCGCCCACTTTTGACTGTTGAAGGGCAAATTTTTACAGCAAAAAAGACAGCCGCACTTTCACTGATCAAGCCACCGCGTGTAACTCCACAATCTCATAGTCAATTATTCGTTTTAGATAAACAAAACAACATGCTTATCAAAAAAAGTTTTAAGTTTGGTAAACTAGCCGGCAATGCCATAGAAGTACTTGAAGGCGGTTTATCCGGTGAGCAAGTGGTGGTGTCAGAAATGTCTGACTACCAGCACCTAGAAAAAATAACAATTAAATCACTCAATCGGTAAAGGAAGAACAAATGGACAAGACAATTTTGGCATTACATCAAGTGAGCAAAGTGTTCTTTGGCGAGGATGTTGAAACTCACGCCATTAGCAACATTAACCTTGAAATTGAAAGGGGCGATTACGTTGCGATAACTGGTCCTTCAGGATCGGGAAAATCCACTCTATTGAGCATTCTTGGACTATTAGATGACATCACTTCAGGCAGCTATCGCATCCAAGATATAGAAACCAGTACGCTAGATGCAGACACGCAAGCAGAGCTGCGTAATTTGCATATCGGTTTTGTCTTTCAGTCATTTAATCTACTCGATGGGTTAACAGTATTTGATAATGTGGCTTTACCGCTTCAATATCGTGAGCCTGCGCTTGCGACTGACGAAATTGAGCGCCGTGTGATGGGCGCACTTAAGCAAGTTGAAATGTCTCACCGAGCAAAACATAAACCAAACCAACTATCTGGTGGGCAACAACAGCGAGTGGCTATTGCGCGTGCGCTTGCAGGCGAGCCAAGTATCTTATTAGTTGATGAACCAACTGGAAACCTCGATTCTAAAAATGGTGATGCGGTAATGGCCTTGCTGGGGGAGTTGAATAGGCAAGGCACAACCATTTGCATGGTGACGCACGATATTCGCTATGCAGGTTATGCCAAGCGGCAAATTCAGCTTTTAGATGGTGTACAGGTTTCATCAAGCGTTGCAAAACGCGATATTTGTACTGCGGAGGTGGTGTAATGGGGTTTTTGCAACTTCGGCGTCAACTAGGGCTGGCAATCAAAAGTTTGCTTCAAGTACCGAATTTTTGTATCACGTTAGTACTGACGTTGGCACTCGCGTTAAGCTGCTTTTTTGTCGCATTGAGTCTGTTTAGTGGCTTTTTTATTAAGCCGCTTGAGATTGAAAATGAATCACGATTTGTGGTGGTAGAACAAAAAAACGTATATCAAGATAGGGTGTCTGAAGGGCTGCAAAGCTTTCAAAATATGCTGAACTGGTATCAGACCCCCTCCATGTATGAAAAACGAGCTCTGATCAGTAGCTTTTCTGATGTGGTTGAAAATCTAGCTGGCAAGCCAAAGCTTACGCTGACTTTTGCAAGTTCGGATTATTTTAGTATGGTGAAAATGCCGCTAGCACTGGGGCGATACCTAACGCCGACGAAAAGCATTAGCCAGAAAAATCCAGAGGTCATTATTTCCTATCAACTTTGGCAACAATACTTCAATGGTGATGACAATGTGCTTGGGGAGAGTCTGCGGATTGTTGGCAGACTGTACACCATCGTCGGTGTTGCTGCACGTACGCATGGTGATCCTTACTTTTTAAGTGAAGGAAATGGGGCGCTGTGGCTTAGTTTCTCTGAAGATGAGCGATTTTTTGGTGATCAGCGCGGCGAGTATCATCCGTGGAGTAGCAGACTAAACAACTTGAAGTTACTGGCGATATTACCAGTCAATAGTGGTCAGGATATCCTCGCAGAGCAGCTATATCAAAATGCTCAACTGCACCAAAGCGAATGGAAATCGGCTGACGAAGCGTTACTTGATATTGAACCTATAGTACGTTCGTACCGTGACGTAGAACTGGCGGGACATGACAAGCTTGCCATTATCGTGTTGTTGAGTGTGTCATGCTTGGTGCTCATCGCAATTTTTAATGTGAGTAATTTGTTTATCTCTCGAGCTCACACCATCCAACAGCAACTGGCCTTACAAGCTATGCTCGGTGCGAAGCGTAAGTTGTTGTTTCGTGGCATTTTGCTAGAAGCGCTGTTATTGGTGTCAGGCGCTGTGCTGGTGGGGTTATTTATCGCCGCGTGGGAGCTGAGGTTAGTTAAATTGCTCACCAGTGGCTATTTGCCGCTGATTGACACTTTAACCTTAGATACCACAGTGCTGCTCAGTGCTATCCTAACCGCACTGTTATTGGCTTTATTGTTTGCGTTTGTCACCTCACGCATGATTGATTTTAGCCAACTAAAACAAAGCATGCAGTCGTCAGGTAAGGGCAGCGTAAAAGCGGTACGCATAGCGACGACAAAAACACTGGTTGCGGTACAGCTGTTTTTTACCACAGTGCTGGTACTTGGGGCGACCTTAGTGCTATGTAAAAGCGCCGATACCTTGCTTAGACCGCTCGGAACAAAGTTGGACAATATGTATAGCGTGATGCTACATATTCCTGCAGATCCCACTCCATTTCCCGCGCGTTACGCCAATATTGAAGGATTCAAACTCGCGTTGGCTAACATTCCAGGCGTGTTAGGCGTCGCCCATGGAGAAAGTCCATTACAAAGCGATGTCCCTGTGGTTGCTATGCAAGATATGGCGGGTGAATGGACACCGAGCATGGTTAGAGGTAACGTTGGGTCGGATTATTTTGCATTAACTGGGCTTGAGCTCGTTGCCGGACGCACTTTTAGCGAAGCTGCAATTCGAGGCGAAAAGGAAGAGGCTATTGTTTCTTGGGCTGCGGCACAGGCGTTAAAGCCTGGCGGTGATGTGATTGGTGAAACGTATTTTATTTTTAACCCAGATGTACCTGCTGAAATCGTAGGTATTTCAAAAAACTTCAATCACCCTAAACGTCATCATAAACTTCAAGGTAAAACCGTTTGGCTACCCGCGCTGCCTTTGGGATATCCATTTATGATAGAAATGGAACCGGGAGCATCACTTACTCGCGCTCAGATCCAAAATGCCATCAGCACCGTGAATGGTCAGGCGGGAATATGGCGTTTTTCAAACTTAACAAAGACATATCAGAGCATTACCTATTTGGAGCGCCTGACTTTACTGCTAAGCTTTGCGCTTTGTGGTTTTTGTTTGTTGTTATCTGGGGTGGGCATTTACGGTGTGCTTAACTATAGCTTTCAACAAAGACGCTACGAGTTTGGGATGCGAATGGCACTTGGTGCCAAACGACACCGCTTATATCGGTTGTTATTGTCAGATACCATCGCACCTATGCTAGTGGCGATGTTGGCTGCCATTATGGTTGTTGCGGGATTTTATATAAGTGTTTCGTCAGATTGGCTGTTGGCAAAATCCAGCTGGTTGTTTGTAGTGATTGTTACCATGTTGGCTTTTGCGTTAGCCACGGCGATTTACCCAATGAGACAGTTAATAAATTCGACACCAATGCGAGCATTAAAACATTAAAGTTTGGGCGTAAGCCCAAACAGAATATAAGTAGGAAGTGATGACGCCAGTTTTAATCATCGACGACAACCCTGACGTGCGAATGTCAGCCACCATAGTGCTACAAAGTCATGGTTTTATGAGTCTTGAAGCCGCACACCCTGATGAAGCTAAAGCTATTTTATCGGAGCAGCCCGTTGCGCTTATTTTGCTTGATATGAACTTCAATAGAGATACAACCTCAGGAAAAGAAGGGCTGCAATTTCTTAGTTGGTTGAGACAAGCGCAAATAAGTGTGCCTGTGGTTGTTATTACCGCGTGGGCCAAGGTTGAACTTGCGGTCCAAGCAATGCAGTTGGGCGCATGTGACCTCATTGAAAAACCTTGGCAAAACCAGCGACTGCTGAACACCGTTAGACGCTACACCAAAAGTGCTGAAGCACTATCGTCATCACATGAACCACACGCAGACAATAACGCAACCACTCAGTTATTTCAACAAGCTCAGCGCGTTGCAAAAACCAATGCCAACGTGCTTATTCTGGGAGAAAATGGCTGCGGAAAAAGTCAGTTGGCTAAATATATTCATGAGAAGAGCGGTCGCTCTGAGCACGCTTTTGTGAGCGTGAATATGGCCGCTATTCCAACGGAATTATTTGAAAGTGAGTTATTTGGCCATTGCAAAGGCGCATTCACCGATGCAAAAGCAAGCCGTACTGGACGGTTTGAAATGGCTGAAAATGGCACTTTGTTTTTAGATGAAATCGGCAGCTTGCCACTGCCACTTCAGGGCAAGCTATTACGCGTGCTCGAAACGGGTGAATATGAAGTTGTGGGAGATTCTGAAACGCGCCGCAGTAATGCGCGGATCGTGTCTGCCACTAATACGGATTTGTCAGAAGCGATTAACGCTGGGCAGTTTCGTCAGGACTTACTTTATCGCTTAAATACGGTGGTGCTAAAGGTGCCACCACTCAGAGCGAGATTAGCAGAGCTCCCAAGCTTAGCAGCCCATTTTTTAGCAAAGCACACTAGGCGCCATGGTAATGATACCGGGCGGGAGCGCACGCTAACTGCAGAGGCGCTGGACAAACTATTGAGTTACAGCTGGCCTGGTAATATTCGTGAGCTATCTCATGTCATTGAACGAGCAGTGATCTTAGGACTTCAGCCTGAGATAACTGCGGATGATATTGAGCTTGAGGAAGGTGTACCAGAGCAAGAGATCCCACTTTTGAGCCTTGAAGAAGCCGAAAAACGCATGATTGCAAGAGCGATCCGCCATTTTGATGGCAATGTAGTGGCCGCTGGAGAGTTTTTGGGCTTGAGTAAATCTGCAATTTATCGACGCCTAGAAAAGCATGATATTAGCCCAAAGGCAGAGCTTGATGGCTAAGCTGACATCACTTGAGCACAAGTTACTGGTGGGCTTTGCGATACCTATAATTACACTTGCTATGCTCGCGCTTGGGATGATCTACTATTTTAAGCTTACGCTGTTAAGTGCAATCACTTTGTTGCTCGGTGTGATGCTCCCCTCTGTATTCGCACTGAGTTACGGCTATCGGGCAGTAATGCAGGTGCTTGAAAATTTGGCTGTCCAATTGGACGGTGTGACCAATGAAGAGTTTGGTGTATGGCAGTTAGCGCAATACCGCGAGGGTCGGGTTGAATTGCTCAAGGCCGAGCTCAAAGAAGCTGCCAAGCGATTACAGCAAAAGCGTCAAGAATATGGTCAGAATGAAGCTTTTGTATTTAATTTTATTAGCGAACTCACCCTGCCAATAGTGGTAATTGATGCGCATCATCATGTGTATTTTGCCAATCATGCCATGAATACCGTGTATCCAGAGCAGGTGGTACACGGTGCACATGTGAAAGCACTGGGGCTTCAGTATGTGGATGAACAATGGCAGCATACGCAGCACATCTCTCGATTTAGCATTGCGGCTCATAAACTATATCGGGGGCAGCGAGCCTATCAATTATTGGTGTTTTTCTCGGTGGAGCAAGCGCTGCGAGATAATGAAAAGCAGGTATGGCAAAAGCTACTATCGGTACTCAATCATGAGGTGCGAAACACCTTAACTCCGGTCTACTCAATGGCGCAATCTCTACAACAAGATGGCAATATCATTTCACCTGAGATGCAGCAAACTATGCTCGGGGTAATAGAAAACCGTGCCGCACATTTACAGCAATTTGTTGCAAACTACGCACAAGTAGCGCAGCTTCCACCCGTTGATATGCAAAGCATTGAGGTAGAGTTGCTGGTATCGCGCTGGCAAGCTTTATTTCCTGGTGTTGAGATAAAGGCGCTTAATAAAGGCTTGGTTTATTGTGATGAAGCTCAGCTAACGCAGGCTATGATCAACCTTGTCAATAATGCTGAGCAAGCAAATCAATCTGCGGGGAATGATGGTATTACGCTAACCCTAGATAAACCAAAAAATTGGCGCTTTACCCTAGAAGATAACGGCGCTGGTATCGCCAATCCAGATAACCTTTTTGTACCATTTTATTCCACTAAACCAAATGGCTCGGGTATCGGCTTGGTGTTGAGCAGAGAGCTTATTCGTAATCAGCAAGGGGAGTTGCATTTAGCGAATTTACCGGACAATAAAGGGGCTCAAGCTGTGGTTACTTTGCTTTCGCGTTAATAATAAGTGGTGATAACTTGGTCGTTATCACCACTTGGCAGGTCTAATCGTCGAGTGTTTTTTTAATGAACAAACCCGCCATAGAGATATCAGTAGAATGTGTCATGGGCGCATTCTCAAGTCCCACAGCGCTTAACACGCCATTTTGAATGGTTAAATCTTGGAAACTGGCGGAACGTGCTGTGCTAGTGGTTTCAACAGCAATATCGGCTAGGTTTTCAAGGTTGATTTTCCCAATAAACGCCTTGCTATGTTCAACCCAGCTATTTGTGTCCACTTGTACACCACCAGTGTGGCCGTACACAAATAATGTACCGTTGCTGATCTTTACTCCACGTAGCACATCTTCTTTATCTAAGTCATACCAATAACGCTCAGCAGCCCTTTCACCATGGGAAATTTTTACTAAGCCAATATCCCATTCGCTTGAATATCTTGTTTTACCCGTTTTGCTGCGGCGTGCCGATACACCAACAAATACACTGTCTTGATGTACTTGAACATCCTCAACTAACGATGAGTCAGTATCACTGATAAATTGTTCATTGAGTTGTTCGCCGTCTACATTAAAGGTTTTTACAATCATGTGCATCGCACTTTGCTCTGTGTTATCGGGTATCGCATGGTTGGTCGAAAATTTATGATTGTAGGCAGGAATTGCATCAGTACTAATATTTTGCACTGTGTATAAAAATCCATTCTCAGAGAGCGCCATTTCAATTGCTTCAGAAGCGCGCGAACTGTTAGCCCAGTAACGAATATCGATCAGCTTTTGCCACTTAAGTTGGAGGTTTACGTCGTATTTCGCAATCTTTTGACCTCCGTTGTTATAACTGACGTACAAGTTGTTGTCATGGCAGGAGAATTTTACATTGTTAAAGCGCCACCATGTAATGCTAGTTTGCGTGTATGGAATTTCACTCAATGGATTGTCTGTCGGAATGATAGTGAATGGCTTTTTAAGCCAAGCACTCTTATCAGCTGGGATATCATATTTAACGTCCATTGATAACGCCTTCATTTCAGCACTTTGTAGCAAAGTACCAGAGCCATCGTAGCGTTCAAGTTGTACACTGAACTGATCAGTATCTTCACGTTTAAATCGGCCTATGACGTATTCTCCTGAGTCAAAAACACAGGCATCAACAAATCCTTCTTGCGTTTGTTCATATTGATAAGTTTGACCATCTAGGTTCGTGATCGCATAAAAACCTTCTTTATTACCTAGCTCTTCAACACTTGATGTTTCTCCGAGCACTAATAGTTTGTTGTCTTTTAAGTTGAAGACGCGTTCCAAAGTTGTGGTGTAACCCAAGTCGCTCGAGTAAACATGATTGTTTTGGTCCAGTGCCGTGATATTGAGTTTGTTTTCTGTGGGAGTGGGTGGTGGCGTGACCGTTTTGGGTGGTGGTGCTTGGTCTTGTGAGTCAGTTGAAGAGCCACCGCAACCAGTTAGTAGGGTAATAGTTGCAACTGCAATAGTTAATCCTAAACGCATAGTAAAATCCTTTCAAAAGTGAATCAAAGAAGTAGAGGTTACAAAATATACTAACTTAGGAACAAAATAGAGTTGTAAAAGAATGTTATCTTAGCGGGATTTTTTGTTATGCCAGTTTTTGTGCGTCAATTTCATCAACTTCGCAATATTTGAATATTTATCTTTGTTTGGAATTTGTAACCTCTCCAGATAAGTAGTTTTACCTTGCCATGTTATGGCAACTGAGGATTAGTTTACATGAAAGATAAAAATCAATTAGGACTCGTGCAGCTCGCTGAGATGCCCATATTAGCGCTGTTTATTCGAACCTGTATTCCCATTTGTATCGGTTTACTCGTTGTGGGTTTATATGCCTTGGTCGACGGCTGGTTTATTAGTCGCTATGTGTCAGAGATGGCATTTGGCGCGGTGGCTATGATTTACCCGCTGCAGGTGTTAATGATAGCGCTAACCGCTATGATATCTGCAGGCATGGCGGCCACTATGACAAGGTTAATCGGAGCAAAGCAAGTAGATAAAGCCGCGGAGGTTATCGGCCATGGACTGATAATTGGCGGTATAGTTAGCGTGGTATTCTTGGTACTTGGTTGGCTTTATCCACTTGAGCTCTTATCACTTTTGCAAGTGGAAGCGGTTTTTGTAAAGGATGCGCTTAGCTACATACAGCCGTTATATCTTTGTGCCATTACTGGAGTTTTATTACCTATTGTGGCTGATATGTTCCGTGGTCAGGGTAAACCGCAGTTGATGATGCTGTTGTTATTAGTCTCAGCTGTGCTCAATATACTACTTGATTATCTATTTATCGCGCAATTTGGTTTGGGGGTTGCAGGTGCGGCATATGCGACAATCGCAGCGCAATTGGGGGCATTGATTATTGCGCTTCAGCTCAAAAGAAAGCGTAGTGACTTGCTTGCGGTTAAGGTGTGTTGGAAACCTCGTGCTTGGCTACCGATCCTCGCAATCGGTATGCCTATCTTGATCACGCAATTTTGCCTTGGCGTGCAAACTGCGGTGGTTAACTGGCAGCTGTTGACTTTTGCAAACGAAAATTGGGTAGTCGCCCACGGCATGCTGGGACGTATTATTAATTTCGCAATTCTACCTGCGATTGCAATGTTGATCGCATTTCAAACTATCGTCGGCTATAACTTAGCGGCAGGACATAGTGGGCGAGTAAAAGCGTGTACGCGTGTTGCTTTTTTAGGTATGACAGGATTTGCGCTGTTATTGACGCTAGGGTTGATGGGATTGCCGAGGCTATGGCTGAGCCTGTTTACCGAAGCGAGTGAATTTCTCGAAATAGGAGAGCGCGTTTTTCGCTCAGCACTTTGGGGGATGCCGCTGTTTGGTGTGGTAATTTTAGCGTCTGGATTTTATCAAGCGAAAGGTGATGCCAAACGCGCTTGTTTTTACAGTGCCTTGAAGGTGATGTTTATTCTAGTTCCATTAATTGTTATTGCGCCACACTATTTTGGCTTAAATGGTGTATTTATGGCGCTTGTGGGGGCTGACTTTATAGCGGCAGGGTTAACACTGATACTGTGCTGGCGACACTATCAACAAGCTAAGAGCCAATCGGGAGAGATACAGCTTGCATCAATCAACTGAGCAAAAGTTAAGCGCTGAAGAGATATATTTAGGGCGGTTACAACCTGTCATTGAATGGGTGCATAGCAATCCAAGTTCGCCGCTTTCGTTACAGCAAGCGGCGAAACTTAGCCATTTTTCTAAGTTTCATTTCCAGCGCATTTTTGCAGCTGTGATTGGTGAGTCTTTGAGTCATTACACTAATCGCGTGAGGTTAGAACGCGCGGCCAATATGCTGTTGCTAGCCGAAGCGTACAGTGTGACAGATATTGCGCTACAGTTTGGTTTTTCTGGTAGCGCAAACTTTTCGCGAGCGTTTAAAGAGCACTTTGGTGTGACTCCATCAAGTGTGCGAAAAACAGAACAACTAAGGAAGCTGGTGGCAAAAAATAACATTGAGCCGGCCTTTAACACGACACAACTTACCCGGATACACGCATTAAGAGCTGAGCGACACAGTGTTATTCAGCCGGTTAAACTACACTCTATTTCACAGCTACCCTTATGTACATTACGCGCGTCACAAGGCTACCAATTGCAAGGAATTAGCGCCTGTTGGCAGCAGCTTGCAGCGTGGGCTAGTGCACATGGACTGGATTATAGCCAAGTACAAAAGTTTGGTTTTGGTCATGATAATCCCGTTTTTACGCCACTAGATAAAGCGCGTTACGATGGCGCAATTGTGATTAACGATGAATTAAAATCTGCGGTGACTCGGCCATATCAACTCAATGTGCTCAGTGCCGGAATATACGCAATTTTTGACTACCGTGGAGCAATTAAAGACTTGTTGAGTTTCCAATTAGATATTTTTGCAAAGTGGCTGCCACAAAGCGGGTACGAGCCGGAAGATGCGCCCTTAATAGAACATTATCCTGAAGTAATTTCACAAGAAAATGGAGGCTCGCCAAGTGAAAAGGTGATTGCGCTGGAAATTTGGTTAAAGGTCAAGCCGCTAAAATTCAAATAAAATTAAATTGTTAAAATACTTTATTGGTGTTTTTTTTAAACTTCACAATTCGCCCACAAACTTTAAGCATGATCAACCGTACACCAAGCGGGAGATTAGAAAAGTGGTTGAACTAGAGTTAATTCGAGTTGATAAATACAGCGAGCAGACTTTTACACATTTGCTAAAAGCGAGCCATTATCAAAAGCAAGTGGGCTCGTTTGAACTGTGTAGCGCAACCAATATCGCTTATCTTTTTTATGCAGATGGTAAGCTGGTTGGCTTTACCGTAATTGGTATTTCAAACCGCCGAGAGTTTGAAGTCTGCGCGCTTTATATAACCCCTACCGAGCGCAGAAAGCGTTATGCCACTGAGTTTATGGCACACATTTGGTCGGTATACAAAGGTCGTTGGAAAGTACGTATGCAAGATAAGATTGAAAGTTCGTGCGGGTTCTGGCGCAAAACCTTGGCTGACATGACCAATCAATCGCTTGGACGAGAAAGCGAGTTTGAACACGCTTTTGCTGTTTAGTACCATTCCTGTTTTTCTAGCCAAAATGCACGGCCAAAACCGCCTACATATCGAACCCTAGCCACTTCAATTCGCCACAGGTGAAAATCACCGAGCATGGCATATTGCTGAGCTTTTTCGTGCTTTATTACGAATTGTGCAATCAGGCTTTCGCTATCCGCTCTTGGCAGTTTGTGTGCATGCCCAAGAATAGTAACTCGCGCATTTTCAACATCTTCAACCGCGCCATCACCAAGCACCATAAACGAAAGTGCCGGGTGCTTGGCTAAATTCTTGGTGTGCTGGGCGATATCACTAATAAAGAAGTAAAAGTGATTATCTTCAAGAAAAACATATTGAGCGATAGAAGAAAACGGAAAACCCTTTTGATTGTTAGAGAAGGTAGATAAAAATGCGCTCTTATGGCTTTGGCATAAGGCCTTTGCTTCGTTGATTGCGGTTTCTCTCATCTTGTTATGCGCTTAAGTAATACAACTCCTAACTGCTATGATCGCTAAAACTAAAAATAAAATCAAAAACTAAGTAAGCAAATCTGCAAATTTGAAGCTACCTTTTTAAAAGGTATGTTGGTAATTTTTAGAGTATTTACTTGGTTTTTTATCTCGTTTGTAACATAGTTTGTTTACTCAAAATAGAGCAATGACATTATGCTAAGTAAACTAACAATAAAACAAAAAATTACTTTAGGCTTTAGTGCATTAGGCGTGCTGCTGTTACTTGCGTGCGTGCTTGCCTATCTAGCATTGGCGCAAATAAAGTCAGCTAATCAAAATATGGGGCAAGTCACTTTACCTATTCAGCGCAGTGCTGACGCCTTGCAACTTGAGCAGCTTAAGCTCAGCAAATTGATTTCCCAAGCTTATACCCTCGAAAGCGAGCAAGATATTAATCGGGCTCGACAGCAATTTACCTCACAGCAGCAACTGTATGTTGAGCGCCAGCAGCACTTAACGTCATTGACGCAAGCCATGCCTGAATTTGTCACACCATTAAAGCAAACTCTGGCGCTGGGTGAGCAGCTCAGTCGTGCCGCAGAACAAATGTTGCAGGCTAAGGCAGACGTTGTACAGGCGCAGCAACGGATCCAATCTCAATATCAAGCACTTAAACAGGATAAAGAACAGGCCAGCAATGCCATGCTGGATCTTGAGTTAATCGAGACAGACAAAACACGGCAGTTGGAAGAAATGGTTGGGACCGGCGTTCGTATTGACGACATGTTGTTTACCTTGGAAAACAACAGTCAGCGGATCAGCGGGTTAACGCTAGAGCAAGTTGATCAGCATCAGCAAGACATGCTGTTTTTGTTAGATAATATTGAAAACAACTTAACGTTTTTGAAGCGCCAAGCCTATGGTATGGATGCAGATGATTTGTTAAATCAGTTTAGTGAGGGTATGACTAAGCTCAGAGAAAAGCTGGGTGAGCCAGGTCATCTTTATGTTGCGGTACAAGAGAAACTGCGTCAGCAGCAGCAAGCTGCAATGTTATATAAGCAGTCAGAGCAACATGCGTTTGCCATTTTAACCGAGCTTGAGAAAATGCAGCAAAGCGCCAATGCGGCGTTTAATCGTTCTCAAAATAATGCTGAAACCCTTATCGAGCGGGCGCAAAATACCGCCATCTTATTGGTGATTGTCTTTATTGCTTTAGGTGCGTTTATCTCGGTTTCAACCAGCCGGGCAATGCTTGGGCCGTTGGCTGCGGTGAATAAAATGCTTAAATATCTTGCTGCTGGAGACTTTTCGAAGCAAATGAGTAAGCGCAGTGATGATGAATTTGGTCAGTTAATTGATAATATCAATCAGGTTAAAGACAATCTCCGTGCTTTGCTAGAGTCAATCAATAGTCAGGTTCATGAGTTAGAAGGGCTATCGGAGTCATCATTAAGCGAAAGTAAACAAATAGCCAATAATGCGACTGAGCAAATGCGCCGCATGGATAATGCCAATCGCTTAGCACAAAGTATTTCAGCCAGTGCTTTGGCGGTTTCCGAACGCTCGTCAGATAGCCTCGCGAGCATCCATACCGCTAACCAGCATAAAACCGAGGTCAGTAAATACACACAAGACAATAAAGAACATATTCTATCGCTCAGCACGCGCATGAGTGAAGCGGTAGAGAGCATGACCAAGTTGACCACACATAGCGAGAATATCGGCAGTATCTTGGATACCATTGTTTCTATCGCTGAGCAAACCAATCTGTTGGCGCTAAACGCAGCAATTGAGGCAGCCCGTGCTGGTGAGCAGGGAAGAGGGTTTGCTGTGGTCGCCGATGAGGTTAGAACGCTTGCGTCAAGGACGCAAGAGTCGACTAATGAAATTAACCAAATGATCGCAGCACTGAGACAGGATACACATACCGCCTCTGAGGCCATTAATTCCGGCCAACGTGATGTTGCCTCATGTGTTAAACAAAGTGAGGCGCTTGCCAGTGCTATGGATGAAATTGCCAACGCTATTTTACAGGTTACGCAGTTGAGTGAAGAAGTCAGCCAAGCCGCTGATCACCAAGCGACGGATTGTCAGCAAATTGAGCAGGTGATGCTAGATGCACAAAGTACCGCAAACGACAACGCTCAGGCGATGCAAAGCTTGGCGAAAGGCAGCGAGTCGCTCAGTAGCTTCTCGCATCGTCTAGCAACACTGGTTGAGCGTTTTAAATTGTAAAAATGTAAATTGGTATTACACACGCTTTGATGGTCTGGAATAAATATAAGACATCACTGCGATTTTTATACTGCCAACTACACAGGCCAACCAAGCCGCTGGTGAGAGCAAAATAAGTAAAGCATAACTTGCAGCCATGCCCACTGTTGCCATGATTTTGGCCTTAAGCGGAATGACCTTATATTGCTTCCATTGCGTTAATGAAGCGCCAAACCTTGGGTGATTTAGCAGCCACAAGGCAAGCTTAGGAGAAGCTTTTGAAAAGCACGCCAAAGCCAGAATAAAAAACACAGTGGTTGGCATGACGGGCAAAACAATACCAATAACACCGAGGGCTACAAATAGGTATCCGCATAGCAGTAGGGCTATTTTTTTATAGTTGGCTAAGGCGGCTTTAAACATCATGAATAAACGTGTGCCTGAAATGCTTGGAAACGGGTGAATGCCTGACGAGCACCTTCAATTAGCGCCTGTTCTTGCTGTTCGCTCAATTCAATTGCGTCTATGATTTGCACAAGCTCTCGCCAAGCGCTGCCGCGACCAGCTCCTGGGCCTGCTAAATATCTAGCTCCATGCTGCGCATCAAAATTGAGCTTGGCCCCAACTTGTTTACCCAACATGGCAGCACCTACCTTTGAGCCCTCAACCACATACAGCCAGCCGAGGGCTTTGGCGACGTCGGTATGATTGGTTACTTCTGGCATTAAGTAGGGAGTAGGGATGGTGGTTCCAAGGTCGATAAAGTCTTGTTCAAGCAAACCTAAGCGGCGGCGCGCGGCCAAATCAGGAATAAGCGCCGACAACTCTGGGTGTTCATAAAGAGCGCTCACATCTTTTAAAAAATAAAACTGTAGTCTTAAGAAATCGAGATAGCTTTGTGTATTGGCGAATGGGTCTTGCGCCATAATGGATTTGTCTACATTGTCGTGGGTATCTGCAGTTGCATGTTTTAAGTTTTGCGCTCGAGAAAGTGCAGAGGTAACGGTAGTCATTGATGCTCCAAGGTGATGTAAAAATATAGCGCTGTCTTTAAGCAAAAGTACAGCGCCTAAGTGTTGATTAAAGTTTGAGTTCTAAGCCAATTGAAATGGTCTGGCCAGGTTCAGGCATCGCAACGATCGAGCCGCTTGAAACTTTATACTGATCGGTCAAGTTGGTGATCGCTAGGTTGCCTTTGATGCTATCGCTAAAGATATAATCAAGGTAAAAGTCGAGCTGATAGCCTGCTGGAATATACTCAAGCGCAGTTACTCCAGTCCCTGCCAAAAAGCCGCCTGGGTGATGTTTCTCAGAGTGTTTTTTGTAGGTAAAACCCGTATCAATTGTGTCGTTAAAGAGTGTCATACCAAGCGTTGCGATATAGCTTTTTTCAGGAGGCACACGAAGTGGTGTTAAACTCCCCGCAAAGCCGGTCGTATTACAAGTATCAACACCTGCAGCCTCAGCCATTAAGCGTGAGCACATTTTGACGTCGGTGTATTTTGTGTAAGATAACCTGCTGTAAAATAAGTCGCTTTGGTAATGAAGGCCAAACTCCGTGCCAGGCAGTTCAAACTGATCATAGTTGGTAAAAGTGAACTTTTGATCCCATGAAGGTGCTTCGGGTTTAGGCAAGAAGCCTGTTGCTAACATACTTTCAATATTGGTGTAGAAGTACTCCGCCGAGATAATTAGCTTATCCCCGTGGCTGAGTAAGTTGCTAAAGTCACTCTCAAAGCCAATATCATACGATTTCGTTTTTTCAGGGGTGATCGGGTAGTCACTTGAGTAAGAAAATACCTCATTAGAAACCGTTGTTTCGTACAGGTTTGGCATTCGATATGCGTTGCTATATTTGGCTTTAATTACTGTATTATCAAGCAGTTGATAATTTGCTTGTACAGTCACATCCGCTTTGGCATCAAATGTAAGCTTTTCGCCTGTTTGATAGTCCTCGTTTACCGAGTCATGAAGGTTTACGTTCAGCGCAAGCTCTACCGGTGCAAGATCGATATTGGCATTGGCAAATAATGCTCGCTTTGTTTGCTTACCGTGTCGCGAAGTCGCTTTTAAATTGAAGTCAGCAGGGTACCAGTCTCGATTAAAATTGTCTTTCCAGTCTTTATGAGGGCTTAATTTTTCAACCTGCCAAGATAGGCCATACGTCAAAGTAATTGGTGTACTGGCCAGCGATAATGCAGAGGTATTGAACGCACTTATCCCATGACGCTTATTGTTATAACGGTGAAAATATTGCCCCGCATTTTGTCCCAGGTTACTGCCAAGCGCATTATATTGCTGTAACCTCGCACTGGTACGCCAAACGTTAACACTAAGATCGACTAATGAGTTATCACTCGGTAAAAAACGGTATAACGCACTGGCACTGTTTACCAAAGCAGAGCCCGGAGCCCACTGCGGCATGGTTTCTACACCTTCTGGAATTTCTTCGGACATCCATTGTTCTTGGCCATTTTCATCTATCACCTTCCAAAACTTGGTGTCACCGGCTCTTTGTTTGTACCAGTAGGTGGCCAGCATTTCTCCCGCTTCTTGCTTATGGTAGCGTGTATTCACCTCTAACGATTGTTCGTCCGTAAACGCATAAGTTAGTTTGGCAAGATATGAGTCGCTTTCAAAGCTTGTATTGACGACTTCGCCATTTTGGTTAACCGGAGGTGGGATAAAGTCGACTACTGTGACTTCATCATATTGCCCTTGGTGTTCAGTTGAAGGCACCCAACGTACGTACTCCTTGGTTTCAACAAAGTCGTTAAAGCCATTTTTACCAGCAAAGTAGTTACCAACCTTTTTCTTGCTGTAAGCGAGTACCGCTTGTAAGTTATCCTGTTGATAAGCGGTTGCTAGCGTAAACCCACCGCCTGCAAAGTCGAGCGTGTCATTGTGGTTGCTGATTTCGTAATAACTTTGCAGGCCAAAGCTTTCAGGTACTTCAGGTGTTCTATTATTGTTGTGCGTATTTACCTTAACTAAAGCGCCAAGATTCTGACCGTCTTGGAGAATATCTTGTGTGCCTAAGGTACGGATATTGACTGTTCCGCCGATTGCACCTGAGCCAAAAGGTGATGCTTTGGCCGATGCGCCTTTTTCGATATTTACCGAGCTTATCAAGTTTGAATCGATATAGGTTCTGTCAGAAGAACCCATATAGCCTCGGTTTGTGTGCGTTGATTGCAAACTACCGTCGATGAAAATCGGCACTCGGCCTTCGCCTTGCACGCCGCGAATACCAATATCAAGTGCGCCTGCTTCGTTTCGAATATTGTTTGCCTCTATACCAGAAAATGTCGAGAAAATATCCGAGTTAGATAAACCCTTGGTTCGAGCAATCTGTTCACGATTAAGATTGAGTTTATCGCCTTTGACAGTGATGACTTCAATATTATCTTGCGGATTTGGTGTTTGCTTGTGCTTAGCCTGAGTGTTGTTGGATTGGTCTTTTGCTGACGTTAACTCGCTAATCGCCGCTTTAATAACGATGTTATTGTCAATAATACTCGCCGTTAGCGGGCTGTCTTTCAATGTACGCTCTAGCGCCTCGGTTAAACTTACCTCTCCTTTAAGTACTGGGGCTTGCAGGCCATTTAAGAGTTTCGCATCGGCAATTAGATTCATACTCGCAGCCTCAGCTACCTGCGTTAAGGTATGGCTAATAGGTTGCTGCGCGAGATTAAATTGATATATAGCAACTTGACTCTGCGCGGTTGCAGGCAGGCTCAGGCTAAGCCCGAGTGCAAATGCTAAGGGAGTGAGTCTTGTGTTTAAAACAGAGCGAGTTCTCATTGTGATGCGTCCAAATAAATTACCTAAGATGAAAACGAATGAGAATGAGAACTCCTCAATAAAAATTTGAATATTTTTATCTTGTCATCGAGAATTAACTATAACTATATGATTATTAGATTCTTTAACTTCTACAGGGAGAACATGTGGAAGTAAGTTTAAAAAGCTTTCGAGCTCTGATGCTAAAAAAGTACCCGAAATTACCAATTGCTCAGTTGATTGAGTGCTTAAGGTGTAACTTATCGCATGATGTCGTTTAAATTCCTCAAATACTTCGTTGAGTGGCGCATTGTCGAACACGAATCGCCCTTGCTTAAATGCATCGACGAGATTGAGGTTTGGATCAAACTTAGTCTTAACAATACCGTCACTGCCCACAACCGCCATTTGACCTTTTGTCAACGTTATTTGCTGATGTCGGCTTTGCACGTTTACACGGCCATGATCCACTACAATGCGAACGCTATTGGCTTTTTTATCAACTGAAAAGCGGGTACCTAATACGGTAATCTTTGTGCTGCCGGCACTGATAACAAATGGTCGGCTTTTGTCACTGGCAACGTCAAACAATACGCGTCCACTGAATAGGTTATTACGGCGCCGATTGCCATCAAAATCAACAGCGAGGGAGGTTTTGGCATCTAAGGTCAGTAGAGAGTTATCGGGCAGTGAGATAGTGCGTAATTCGCCTCGAGGTGACTGATAGCTGGCGTGAAAGGTGTCTTTGTTTACTTGAAAGAACCACGTTTGATAACCAAGGAAACTCAACGCAAAAAGTGCAAAGCATGCAGCAATGGCGAAGTACCGCTGAGTTGTCTTTGATTTAAGCTTAGAGTGTGTAACTGGGTTCTCTAATTGTGCAATGTCTTGCTCTGAAAATTGCGATAACAGTCGCTCAACCTGTTTACTTTCTTGATAGGCTGTTTGGTGCGCACGGCTTTCACCAAGCCAGCGACTGAGCGCTTGCTGCTGCGCTTTATTGAGCCCTTGCCTTTCGAGTTCCAGCCAGTGGTTTACTTGCTGTTGTATTGATACATTGTGACGGTCCATTGCGATTCTCTTATTGTTTTTGTAATGCGTTACAGCAAGCGAGCATGGCAGTTGCCAAGTGTTTTTCGACCATGCTGACAGATATCCCCATTTGCTCTGCTATTTGTGGCTGGCTTAAGTTTTTAAATTTATAGAGCACAAATGCTTGCTTAGTTTTTAGGGGTAAGGAGTCGATACTTCGATTAAGTAATGCCAGTTGTTGTTGACTTGCGAGCTTAGCCTCGGGCTCATAATAACTTGGCGCGACTAATTCGAAGTCGTCGGGCTCAGCAACGGTTTGATTTTTGCGATACTGATCAATCACAATGTTTTTCGCGGCTTTAAAAAATAGTGCGCGCTCTTGCGTGTTATCCTGCTTTGGATTGCTGTTTTTATAACTTAGTATTCGGGTATACGCCTCTTGGACTATATTTTGAGCCTTGTCTTTGCACCCCACTGAACGAGCGATATAACTTAATACTTCTGAGTAATAACGTTCCAAAATACACCAGTTTGCTTTTCAAAAGTCGCGCATACTAGCATTAAAAATTGTTATTGAGAATTGTTTTCGTTTGCGTTTGTCGGCTTTTAACTGTTCGTTAATAGGTTTTATGTCTTTAGTGCTTTTACTTAATGTTTTATTGTAAGGTTATGAAAAAACTTAGCTTTATTTTAAATTGCTTTGGTTCCAAACACTAAGCGCAGTGCTTATTAAGGCGTAGGAGCGATACCTTTTATAATGCGTTGGCAGGCGCTGGGATCCATAAAATGGGGCACCGGATAATCCGGATGTGCTTCTTTTAGCGCCAGCTCTGCGAGTAGTGCAGCATCATCAGGAAGTACTTCGGCGAGCGTGGTTTGGATATGTAAATCAAGCAGTAAGCGCTCAATGTGCTCTAAAAGATCATCTGCTTGGCGCTCGATGGGATAGTCTAACGAGGTTAATCCACAGTATCTGGCGATGAGCGCGAGTTGCTGGTTAATGCGCTCGCCATACCAGGTTAGCACGGGCATGAGTAACACTGCGTTGGCAAGCCCGTGTGGCGTACCATATTGAGCGCTCAATTGGTGTGAAATTGCATGCACGTAGCCGACAGAGGTTCTGGTAAAAGCTTGTCCTGCGTAATGGGAAGCGAGTAGTAGCTGTGTTCTTGCTTCTAAGTTTTGTGGGTCTTGTTGCGTTTTGGGTAAATATTCAAAGATAGCTCTACAGGCCTCAAGAGCACGACCGCGGCTAAACTTAAGACAGTTAATGCTCAGTAGTGCCTCAATGGCGTGGGTTAGTGCATCAATTGCTGTAGTCGCGGTGATATGTGCGGGCATACTTGTGGTCAATTCCGGTAATAACACGGCATGGTGTGGCACTAAACAAAAATCAGTCGCGGCATATTTGGCGTGATTGCTAGGATCGTTGACGACGGCGGCAACGGTGGTTTCCGAGCCGGTTCCTGCTGTTGTTGGGATCGCGATATTCGGCGGTAGGCGTTTTAAGACTTTAAATAACCCTTTGAGTTTAGTCACCGGTTTGTTTGGCTTGACAGCCCGAGCGCCGATCAGCTTGCCCGTATCGAGTACCGAGCCACCGCCAAGCGCGATAATTGCTTTACATTGATGCTGTTGGTAGACCTTTAGACCATCTTCGACGTTTGCTATGGTTGGGTTGGGTAAAACATCTGCGTAATAATGCGTGACTAACTCTGACTCACGTAGTGTGTTTTCCACAACCTGATGCAAGTTGAGTTTGAGCAGCACTTGGTCGGTCACGACTAAGACGTTATCTCCACTTTTTAACCCCAGCGCCTCAATGGCGTCTAACAACCCCGTTTTTCCCTGATGTAATTTGGGGTTCGGGATCCCGATAAAAATAACAATGCACTTTAGGGCAAAGTGGTAAATACGGTAAAACCAACTCATTGCGATCCGTCTAATTTTGTTTTTGTATCATTTAAAAAATGTAGACGGATCATCACTGAATTGCTAGCTAATTTGTGGTGGTTTGCTGCGAAACTAGCTTTTCTTCTTTAATTGGTGTTTTGGGCTTGTCCATCTCAAATGCTTCTATCATGAGCAAAATATGGGCCGCGCTCCATGAAAAGTTCGGTGCACCTTGCTGCTCGCCGGTGAGTGGGTTGTAGTTTTCGCGAATAGGCGCGTTTTGCAGTAGACCATCCGCATTTTGCATAAATCGCTGAAGCAAAGTGTTCGCTTCAGTTTCATAACCATAATAGCGTAGTCCCATCAAGCCAAAATACAATTGGTCAAGCCAGACACGACCACGCCAATAGATGTTTGCGCCAAATGCAGGGTTGGTCTGGGATGCAGAGCCCAGAGGAATATAGGTGTTGAATTCACTGGGGCTGAGCATTACTTCAGAGACGCGTTTAGCATGATACGCTGTTGCTACCTGATTAAAGAGCGGAGCCCAACCCTCTGGGCCGCGACCACGTTCAATGATTGGTTGCCCTGCACAGCCATTTTCAAGCGGTGATGCGGCAATGCGAATGTCGTAGTAGTATCCACTGTTATCGTCGAACATGCAGCGGTTTATATAATCGGCGACTTGCTTTGCTTGTGCTGAAAAGGCTTTGGCTTCCCGTGGCTTAGCCAAGATATTGGCGATAATACTCAAGTTTTTGGTGTCAGAATAAAAATAACTGGCCCCATCAACCGATTCTTGCATCAAAGAGTAGCCTAGCAGATGGCCTTGGGCGTCCTTATTGCTAGCAAATTCGACTTGCCAGTCTTTAGCGTTGCCACCTTGTTTCACATAGATCTCAAGCTGCTGTGGTGAGATAAAACCAAAGTTAGCAGCATCGTCTCTTCCAGACTCCCATGACGCTGCGGTCTGTGCGGGAATACTTATCTGTTTACCTTGTGTTTGCGCATCGCGATAGGCTTTTAGCCCAAAGCGGACATGCTTTTGCTTTCCTTCATGTAGATAAAATAACAACTCACCCGCTTGATTATTATGGTGTTTATCTATGGTTGCACCAAATTCAGGAATACCATTTTGGTTGTGATCACGGTTGCGCAGCCACCAATCACGATAGGCGACAAGTTTAGGGTAAATTTGTGCAAGCCAAGCTTTGTCTTTGCTGGCATGGTAGGTATTCAACACCGCCCAAGCGGCCAGCGAGGGTTTTGAATTCCGTTCGCTCCAATTACCGCCATCGCCACCGCGTTCTGGTGGCAGGTTATAACCAATTAAATCGGGTAATAAGCCTTTATCTTGGGGTCTCACAGGATCGTTCGCTGCTATTTGATAGGAAAATACGGCATCAATGTTGGCCTTGGCTAAATCTGGTGCAAATAGTCTCAGTGCTGATGCTTGTTTCCAGCTGTCCCAAGGCCAAGTTAAATTGCCGGAAAACCAGCGAGCAGTGACCGAAGGCGATACGGTATCAAACGCGATTGCCCCTGCAGGAGATCGCCAGTTACCAATGAGGGTTTCAACGGCTTTTATCGCCAATGTTTGTTTATCTCGTGGTAAGGTTTGATAGCGTGCTAAATAGCCCGTCCAGCGAGCTTTAGAGCGTTGCCAATACGTAACTGGGGATGAGAGAATTTTGGCAACGGCCTTTGCTGTTTTTATGCGCTCTTGTTGATTGTGGACATAGCTTATTGCGGTATAAAACTGCAGACCACCAGAAGTTTGCGTCTCGCTATAATAACGGTTGTTTGCCACCACATTTTTGAAAGGGATTGTGCGGGTGATTGAGTACTCGTTGCTACCAGAGGTCAGAAGCGCCCACGGATCGCGAACACGACCAAAAGTGGTACTGATCCCACTTTCGCTGGCAACCATAGTTGGTGCGAGCTTAGGGTATTGTTGGTCCAGTGTTTGTTGATCATTAAGCTGGTGGAGTAATTTGCCGTCCAATTTTAAAGTAAGTCGTTGCTTTGTATGAATAGTGGTTTGAATAAGAGAAACGCGCTCACTAACAAAGCGTAAGCGGATCGTCACCGTCGCGAGCTCATGTCTAAGCGTTTGCACCAGCTCTCCGGGCAGGCTGTACAGTGCTGCATCAAATTGCAATTTGGTCTCACCATAAAAAATTTGTAGGCGCTCAATACGTTCAAATAAATACGTTAAATACTCTTCGGTGATAATCGCGTTACCCGTGAAACCACCATATTCCGCAGCGCTATCAGGAAGTAAGTGACCATGCCATGCGCCGTTATCAAACAGTGGTGAATAGGGACTATGGCCAAACTTGTCTGCGGGCTTCATTACCTGAGGGTGACCAAAGCGTGAAACCGCGTTGATGATTTTTGGGCTCGCGTACGTTTCGCATGCTACAAAGAGCATGAGTAATACCAATCCTGTGAGTACTTTCATTTTTATTTTGAATAAAGTATACAATTTTTGAGATGCTATCACAGCGACGTACAAAGTTCAGTAGCAAACGATGAATTACTCGTCTATGGGGCAGCCGACGTCAACCTTTTTGCGTTGCATCTGTACTCGTTCAGCGGCGGCGCGTAGCCGATTTATATATTCTGGAGGGGCGCTGGGGTTGGCGGTTAAATAGAGGGTTTTACTTAACTCTGGAACTTCTAGCACTTTGTCCCATTGCTCCACTAAACCCATTCTAGCAGCCATTCTATCCACAAAATTTTCGGCACCAAAAATAAAGTCAATTCTACCTCTTTCAAGCAGCTCACCTGCACGACTCAAACTAGTTACTGATAGCATGTTCTTATCGGCGATAAAGCCTTGTGCTTTTAAATAGTTTTCGGAAAGTTGATCGGCCGCAACAGCGACAACATGTTGTTTGATTTTCCATATTTCCCACTCTTGCTGATCGGCGATATCAGCACGCTTATAAAAGGCGACCTTTAGCTCACAAAGTGGCGCAATCCAGACATGGTTTTCTTCACGTTGCTCCGTTCTGGCGATCGAGTAGAGCAATGAATAAGGGGATTTTTTGGAGAAGGCTTTTGCGCGAGTCCAAGGCAACATATAAATTTGATAACTTAGCTCTGCTTCCCACATAATGAGGCGTACGATATCAGTGGCAAGCCCAGTAATGGTGCCGTTCTTTTGCTCTATCTGGTACGGAGGAAAATGCTCGGTATAGATATCTACTTTTGTCGGTGCTGCGGCTAAGGCACTAAATACACTAAATATCCCTATAACGCTCCCAATTATATACTGCATACCACATTCTCAAGATCGTTTTTAACAGTATAACTCATAATTTGTTATTGGTTTTGGTTAAATTAATGTACCCATTAAAATTCCATATTGGTGCTTTATTGGCAATTATTATATGGTTTTTTGGTGTCTTTTAAGAATTAAATAACGGCGTAAAATTGCTCTTGTTGTAGAGGAGTTGTTATGCGCTTAGTTTTATTCTTGCTTATGTTGTTTGTGTCTACTTACTCACATGCTAGTGAAGTTGCAGTTGATTATGTGATGGGAGAGGGGGATGTAAAAGGACTGCGGCTTGGGTATCGTCCCTTGCATTATAGTTTAGCGGATTATGGTTTTGGCGAAGGTGCCTATGTTTATTTTGAGTTGAGCACCAACTATTGGGAATACGGCAAACCAAAACGCTCAGACACGACGTTTGCTATTGCACTGTCACCAGTGCTTAGTGTTCCACTGACCGAGTTTGCTGGAAAGCCGGTAAATTTTGAGTTTGGGATTGGCATGACCTACGTCAGTGATACTCGATTTGCGGGCAAAGACATTGGTGTTCACTATCAGTTTGAAGACCGCATTGGGCTTAGTGTTAATTTGAATCCCAGTACTAAAGTTGGGATCCGATATCTGCATTATTCTAATGCAGGTTTGAGCGACCACAACCCCGGTCTTGATTTTTTAAATGTGTTCTACGTTAAGCGGTTTTAACGCTTAATGTCATTGATTTAGTTTTATCTCCCTTTGTGATTTCAAGGATGAAATTTTTTCTTACTAAATAACGCTAAAATAACGTCATTTTTTCTTTATAGAGTTCCAGTTTCCAAGATAATAGAATGCAGTTAAACGCTTGACCTAAACTAAGGTTTAGGAATTAGGGTTCTGCGTAAATCAATAATAATCAAGGAACATCAATGGAGAATAGCTCTGCAATTGAGCGGTTAAAGCGCTTTACACCTTTAGTTTGGGTAATGCTTGTTGGTAACTTTTTCGTTCGCGCTAGTTACTACATGGTATGGCCTTTTTTGGCTGTTATTCTTTACGAAAATTATGGACTGAGTGCAACAGAGGTCGGTTTATTGCTGACGGTGTCAGCGACTTTTGCCGTATTTTTGGGGTTTTATACGGGGAATCTCGCTGATCGCTTTGGTCGCACCAAAATGCTCTACACGGCAGTGTTTGTTGGTGTGATTTCTTTTTCACTGTTGGCTGTGGCTGAATCGTTGTGGTTGTTTGCAACCTCAGTGTTTTTAGCTTGTCTACCTAGGACGCTTTGGGATGCGCCTAGTAAAGCATTACTTACTGAAGAACTCGCCGACGCAAAAGACAGAGAGCTTGCACTGCATTTACTCTATTTTCTCGTGAATGTGGGGGCGGCTTTAGGACCATTGTACGGGCTATGGGCGGGGCTTAATGGTGAGCAGTTTAGCTTTATCTATACTGGTATTTCGTATATTGGTTTGTTGCTCGCGCTGCTTTACTTTAGACCTAAACTGAGTGAAGCGCAGACTTTCGCTTTGCAGTCGGCCGCTCAGTCGGTACCCAAGTTTGCAAAATGGCTGGGGATCTTACGAAAAGATAAAGTCTTTTTAATTGTGCTAATCGCTACAACTTTAGTGTATTTGGTTTATGCGCAATGTGACTCTAGCTTAGTGCAGTATTTGACGCGTGCAGAGGTCCCCGATCTGGCTTGGCTAATTTCTAGCTTAATCATCGCAAATTCTAGTGTGATCATCGTTTGTCAGTTTCCATTACTACATCTGATGCGTAATTGGCGTATTGAAAATAGACTCTATGCGGGTGGCGTGATATTGATCATTTCACAAGTCATGATGGCCTTGAATGATGTGCAAAATATCTGGGGGTGGATTGCAGCCATGATGGTGTTGAGTCTGAGCGAAGCAATTATGTTTACTAACATCAATGTCTATATTGACAGGTTGGCACCAGATAACCTGAAAGCTAGCTATTTTGGTGCTGCTGGCTTGTGTTCATTAGGATATGCATTAGCACCCATTTTAGGCGGACTTATATTAGATTTTTACTCCGGCATGATGCTGTTTATCATCATGACCTTAGTATCTATCACCGCGCTTGGGTTTTATCGCATTGCTGAGCTGAAGCCTAAGACGACGGCTGAAGCGATATAGCTTAGCTAACTCGGTGACCTAAAAAGGGTCACCGTTTAATTATCCGAAGCAAAGGTTAGTTACTTTACTTACCCGCCATTTTTTGCAAGTAACCCAGACGTTGACGCTCGGCAGCCGAGGGCTGATATGGGCGCTTCTCCAGTGCGTCAAAGTAGAAATCAGTGATGTGGTATTCGGTTATTTTGCTATCACCAAACTGCGCAAGCTCTCCGGGCATTGGCGACATTCTCTCAATCACAAATGTCTTTAACGTGAATTGCGATGGACCGGATTTAGCTGAAAAAGGAGCAAGCACCGACTGATGTGCTTTTAAGTTGAATACCTGTTTCCCTTCGCTTAACTTTTGTTTTTCAACCACATGACTGATTGGTGTGCCATCGCGAGTAAATAGGTTTGCACGGATACGATAAGTACCACTTTGCTTTACTTCAAGCTGCAACGGAATTATCAAGTCTGCTTGCTCGGGGTAAGGTTTAGCAATAGCGAGCAGTGTGGCGCTGGGTTGGTAATAACGGATACTTGCCGTTAATGCAACAGCCTTAGCCGAGCTTGGCTTAGCACGCACGACGACATTCAGCTCTTGAGGCCATGTTGTCTCGCCATCGACTGCACCAAGCCAAATACCATCAGACTCTTTGAGGCGGGTGGTGGATAAGGTTTGCTGTGATGTAGGGTCGAGTATCGTTGCGGTTGCATTAGAAAATTGACTACCAGATAAACTTATCTCGATAGTAGCGGGGTGCACAAAGCGATATTGATTCAGCGACAAAGACACCTGTTCGTTATTTTCTTCAATTGGCATTTCGACGGCATAAAAATGATTTGGATTGAGCCTATCAAAATCACCTTTGCCAAGGGGCTGTGAATAAGGAGGTAGAGAAATACTATACTCATAATGTGCCGCAGCTGTTTGCGCAGCTTGTGCCAGTGGTAGTGATTCAACCAGTGATTGTTTTTGTGTTATCGCAGTTTTAGGTGTAGTGGGTTGCGTTGTTGGTGGTGTCAAAATAGCTGTGGTGACTTGTGGTGCTGGTAACTCAGGTGAGGGTAGAGCTTCGCGCTGCAAGGCAAAATAGCCTGCAGTGATACAGACCACAATAAGAATGACACTAATCAACAAAAACTTTTTCATAGCAATACTCGGTTAATATAAGGAACTGCATGAAGCAGTCCCTTGGGTATAGAAATTAGCAAAATAACCGTTAAGTTACAGTGAGTTTAGTATTAACTGTGAAAAGCTTTGTGAGTTAGACTCGCTAACATAACGGTAAGTTTTTTTCCAAAACCAGCTACCCGTTGTTTCTTCATAGGTGTTGTAGCTAATTGTTTTATAACCCGCGTTAAACTGAGTACGAGCCGCTGTTACTTTGCCTTGGTATCCAGCATCTGGCAGGTTACCGTGGCTATATTCCGCGCTCATTAGTAATGGGTAGTGGTATGGCATAAAGCTAGTTACTGCATCATCTTGAGAGGCTAGCTGACCGTTGATAGCAACGCTTGTACTACAACTACCAAAGTCACCTTTTGTCGATGCACCACAAGAAGAGTGTGTTGATACAACACCATCATCATTACCTGGTAAGAAACCTGAAGTGAGGCCGTAGTAGTCGCTTGCATCAGCGACGAAACGTAGGCGAGGTGCGTTGTCACTTGGGTACTGAGCAACTTGTCGCGCGTTATTTACTTTTAAATCCCACATGATACCAAACTCTTCAGGCATGCTACCAAGCCAAGCCTCAACAGCTTGGCGAGTTAGTTCACCAACTACACCACCAGAAGTCGCAGCGTTGATAGCAGTGTCTGCGAGTTCGCTTCCGCCACCCGCACCTGCAAGGTCAAAAGTAGCAACGATATTAAGTGGTTGAAGGCCCGCATTTTCAAGCCAAGTTGCTTGATTATCTAAGATATAGCGCGCAACCAAATCACCCGTTGAGTGGGTAACAAAGACACAGCCAGGATTACAAGTGCCATTTTCTGCAAATGCTTTTAGCTTTGGCCAAATATAATCTGTTGCGATTTTGCCTTGCAAACGTTCATAAGAAGGCCAATCAATACGTTCATCAGCGTGGTTTATCCAAAAAGATGACCAATATTCTTCACCCTCAAGCTCGACATTGGTACTGTTAGGGCGGTTAAGTTGGTCTGCTTGAAAGCCATGAATTAGAATTGTTTTATATTCAGCGGCCTGCGCGGGAGTTGCAAGTGCAGCGCCTGTTAATAACGCAGAAAGTGCAGCAGTGTATACAAAGTTAGTTTTCATTGTCTAAGTCCTTTAAAGCGCCAAGTGCCACATCTATGGTCGGCCTACAATAAAATTCTCCCACTTTGCTTAATCATCAATTCGGGAAACTATAGGCATCACACAACTACTTTCACTACTACTGAAACGCATCTTTGTTAGTATATTATGTGGCGTGAGAAACTATTCCCACGCCGGTCTAAAAAGCTAAAATCACGCCATTTCAGGGTTGTTATGGAGTTCAGATAGCAGGTTCAGGGTTTTCTCGCTGCGGTTTACAAATGGGTTAGTCTCATCCCATACATAGCCCGCAAGCACAGAAGTGATTTGGCTCTTAATTTTTTCAGGCTTGTTGTCTGAGAAAAATAGGCGGCGCAAACGTCCGTCGTACCAGCCTTCAATGTAGGTGCGCATGACAGCAATACCTTTAAGCATATGCGCCTCATAATCTTGCTGCCAATCTGCTTCCTCGCCATTTAACTGAGCGACTATGAGATCAGCGGCGCGCGCGCCTGACTCAATCGCAAACATAACACCGGCTGAAAATACAGGGTCAATAAATTCACTAGCGTTACCGGTTAGCACAAAGTTTTTGCCGAACAGTTGTTTAATACCTTTTGAGTAGCCTTTGATTTCCTTTGGCTCCATACACAGCGCCATTCCTTCCAACATTGCTGATGCATGTTGATCGCGCGCAAGGTAGGTTAAAAAGCGTGTTTTAGCATCGCCCTGGGCACTTTCCAAATACTCAGGGTTACCAACAAAACCGACTGAAACACGACCGTCAGAGAAAGGTATTAGCCAAACCCATACATCCTCTTCGTGAACCAGAATCGTTACTTTATTGTTTTCAGCCCCAGTCTCTATGCCATCAGCAGGTTTAAATTGCGCAAACAAAGTTGCGCGAGTTGGCGCTGATGAAGGTTCATTTAAATCAAGCAGGTTTGCGAGTACTCGGCCATAGCCGCTTGAGTCAACAACGAATTTGGCTTGAATTTCCTGCACATCACCGGCCTCATTGACTACCTTAATGATAGGCTCTTCTAGATCCATGTTGGCATCGACTACTGAAGTGCCAAATTCGATAGGGGCACCCATTTTTTGCACTTCTTCAGCCAGTACATTGTCAAAGTCATCTCTTGGAACTTGCCATGTCCATGTCCAGCCATCGGTGTAATTTTTAGAGAAATCGAAAAACTCTTGGAAGTCATCTTGTTTAAAATTAGCACCGATTTTCTTTTGGTAATTGCGTGCAACTAACGCATCCATAAATCCAGCATCTTCCAAATGCTGCATACTTTGTGGTAGAAGACTTTCACCGATGACATAGCGCGGAAAGTGGCTACGTTCAACGATCTTCACGGTTAATCCTGCTTGAATTAGCTTTGCAGCGGTCATTGTCCCAGCAGGTCCAGCGCCGATAATAAGTACATCTACATTTTCCTTAGCCATTTTGTAATTCCTTAATCATATATTGTGAGAAAATGTGGCAATTAATTAATCCTAGAGTGAAGAGGGGAGTTCCCTTTAATGCCTCACTCTAGAAATCCAATTTAACATTATATTAACGAATAAAATGTTAAAGAGTGTTCATAATTTCTGACATTTTTATTAAGTCTTCCGGTGTTTTTACCCAACTGTTGTGCGACCCTTTCATGGTGAACACTTGAACCTGACTGGGTTGCATTGCTTCTTCGATAAGATTTTGATTTTTATCAATATATCGGTTGATTATATGACTGGAAAGTTGCAACTCTAGGCTATCCGACTGAGCCACTTCAACCGCACAACCAGCACTAAATAGCGTCACCTTTGCGGTGCTAGAAAATGCCGGATCATTTTGGTAGTGATAATTAATTCTATCGGGCTCAAGATGACTGAACTCTGGGTGTAGAGCAAAAACTTCATCATGCATCGCGGCATAGTCAAAACAAGGGTCGACGAACACCAAGTGTTCGACTGTGTCCCCCTCATTTTGCAGCAGTTTGGCAACCTCAAGTGCCAGCGTTGCGCCAAAACTCCAACCAAAAATCCGATAAGGACCACTAGGCTTTAGCTTTTTAAGATGAATAGCATACTGCAACGCCAATGTTTGGAACTGATAATAGTCATAGGCGAGCGAGCCCTTTGGTTTTTCCTGTGCGGCATAGATGTTATTGAAGCAATAACAAGGCGCGGAAATCTTGGGAGCAATGGATTGCAAGTAACTCTCAGCACCACCGCCACCCGGAGGGAAGAAAAACCATTCAATAGGAGCATCGGCTTCATTCACCAATACGCCGATCTCAATATCGCTTAGGGTTTTTATGCCTTGGGGACTTGCGGCTGTAATCGAATGTGAAACGACGGCTCGAAGGGCAGCATCGAACTGCTCTATGAATGCGGTGGTTTGCGTCTCATCTAACTGACTTGCAATGCTCACTTGCAGTTTCATTTGACGCACTTCGGCATTAACGATGAGTGCCATTTCATCCTGATTATCCTTGCTGCTGGCATCGCCTGAGTGTGCATTTAGCATTCGTATGCCCTGATCTTGTGCATCATTGTTGCTATCAAGTTGTCCCAAGTAATTAAAGCTAACTTTAGGTAACTGATTGAAGGAAAATTCCCCACGTCTGACCAACTCGCTGAAGCCTAGCCCTTTATCTGGAATGGCACGAAGCGTTTCTTTGCTTTGAATAATCAGCGTCGATAAATCCGTGTCATTTTTCAGAGCAACCGGAAACATACTAGTAAACCAGCCTAGTGTTCTTGAGGTATCAATATGGTCACTCAGATGTTCTCGGCCATGGCCTTCTAACGTGAGATGGCAATAGTTTGTAGCAAAGGTATTGCACCAAGCCCGAGTAAACGCACTCATTAAGAGATCATTGATTTCTGTGTTAAACCCAGCAGGAGCAAGGCGTAGCAATTGCTCAGTAAGCTGAGTATCAAATTGATGCGTAAGACGCTGTTGTGATTTACCGTAAGGTACGTTTTGTTGTGTGCTTAGCACATTTTGCCAATACGGTATTTGTTGTTCAAAAGGATGCAGGGCCACAACGTCTGACCATTGGCGATAACTGCTGGTTTTGTCGCTTAAGGTGTCGCCTTGCAGCAAGCGACTTAAGTCTTCGACCAAAATACGCCACGAAACACCATCAATAACAAGGTGATGAACGATAAGTGCAAGCCTAGTTAGCGGCGTATCATCGCTGAGTAAAACCGGTTGCCACAAAGCACCTGAACCGAGTTCAAAACGGGCGTGTATTTTACTCAACGCCAGAGCGGTTTGCTGCTCATCAAGCCCCGAGGTGTCCAAATGGATAAGCTTTGGTGTTGGACAAGCAGCAACACTTTGATATTGGGATTGCCAAGTCTCGGTTTTGCTAAACTGAGCGCGCAACATGTCATGTTGTTGATGCAGCTGCGCAAGTGCACGCTCCAAAGTATCCAGCGTGGTATTGTGCGGAAGTGCGAGCATGACCGACTGATTAAAATGCGCTTTATGACGGTAATGGGAGTTGAGGAACCATTGCTGGATAGGTAATAACTTGATTTCTCCGCTGAGCTCACCTTGTTCAGCCTCGATTTCTACCCGTTCATTATTTGCCAAAAATGCACAAAGCGCTTCTAGGGTTGGATACGTAAATATGTCTTTGGTCGACAGCGAGTAGCCAGCACGTTTGAGAGCCGACATGAGCTGAATGCTCATGATTGAATCACCACCAATATGGAAGAAGTTATCTTCCAAGCCAATCTGCTTAATTCCCAATACAGCACACCAGATTTTAGCGATATGCTTTTGCTGTTCTGTGTTTGGAGCATGGTGAGTCTCAGTTTGGCTAAAATCGGGCTGCGGTAGTGCTCGGGCATCAATCTTGCCATTCACCGTAACCGGTAGGGCGTCTAATGTGACGTATGCACTTGGCAGCATATAACTCGGTAGCATGTGAGAGAGTGTTTGCTTGAGCTTCGCCTCATCTAGTGACTCAGTATTTGCCATGACCAAGTAGGCCACGATACGTTTAACCCCATCTTGTTCACTCACGTTTACAAACGCAGTATGAATTTGCGGTTGTTGCTTAATCGCAGTTTCAATCTCGCCAAGTTCGATGCGGTAACCACGAATTTTCACCTGAAAATCATTACGACCAACATACTCTAATAAGCCATCTTCACGCCATTTAACCAAATCTCCCGTTTTATACATTTTGTTCCAACCGCTTGCGAGGTATCTATCCGATGCGAACGGATTAACTAAGAATGCTTGTTCGGTTAAATCTGAACGGTGTAAATAGCGTCTTGCCATACCCGCGCCGCCAATATAAAGCTCTCCTGCCACGCCCGGTGGAAGTATTTTTCCAGCAGGTGACAACACGTAAGCAGATTTATTGGCAATAGCGCGGCCAATAGGTGCTCCGTGATTTACAGAGTTGAGTAAGCAGCAAGTCGCATAAACGGTGGTCTCTGTTGGGCCATAGGCGTGGTAAAGCATCAGCTCTGGCGCTTGATGCTTTACTCGCTCAACCATAGCTAAGTCGACCGCCTCTCCACCAAAATTAATCTGTTTAAGTCCGGCGTGTAAGAAGAAGTCTTCGCTAGCTAAACGATTAAATAGCGCAGTGGTTACAAAACACGTATCAATCTGCTGTGCTTGGCAGTATTCAATCAGTCGTTCTGGATCAAGTTGAGTCTGTTTATCTATCAGGTGTAGTGCTGCGCCATTACTGAGTGTGACAAAGCAGTCAAAAATAAACGCGTCGAAGCTAATACTCGATAAGCTAAGGACCTTGCTCAGTTGTGTGGGATCGATAAAGTGGTCGTCCGTGGCATAGTTTAATAGTGCCGCATGGTTGATTTCTACGCCTTTAGGGTTACCTGTGGTACCAGAGGTATAGATAATATAAGCCAAATCAGACGTGCTCACCGATACCGCTTGGTCTAAGCTTGTTTCCTCCATTGGTGCATCGCTGAGTACATGTGTCAGTGAGGCAAGTGTTGTACTCGCAACTCTATCCATTAATCCCGATTGGGTGACCACAATTTTCGCACCACAGTCCTTGGCAATATATTCAATCCTTGAGTCAGGAAATTCCGGTGATACAGGAACATAACCACCGCCTGCTTTAAGAATAGCGAGGATCGCAACGATAGAATCCAACTGTTTTTCATGCAGCAATAAGACTGGGAAATCACCTTGATACTCGTTGCCGTAAACTTCAGCCTTAATCATCAATAATTGCTGGGCAAGCTGGCGAGCCTGGCGGTTGAGTGCTTGATAGCTTAGTGCTTCATCTTGCCAGACCACAGCCGTTGCATCCGGGAATACGGCGACTCTTTCACTAAATAAGTCGTTGAAGTTCTCGAAGCCACATGACTTGCGCTCGGTTTTATTCCACTCGTTGAGAATACGGGCCTTTTCCACTGTATTAGCAATTTCAATGTGCTGATGAGGTAAGTGAGTATTGTCAGCGACTTGCTTAAGGATAAGTAGCAGTTGAGATTGCAGTTGTGCGGCACGTGCAGGCGAAAGCAAGCTGGCGTCGTACATTAGCTCAAATTGTAGCTCTCCTTGCTCCTTTGCTATCAATGCAAGTGGGTATTCAACTTGCTCTGGTGCTGCGTCAAACTGCCAGCGAGCTTGTTGTGCCTCTGCTTGTTCATTTTCAAGGCTTGGGTAGTTTTCGAAAACTACTAGGCTTTGGAATAGCCGATTACCACCTTGTTGCAGTGACGCAAGTGACACATTCGCATGGCTATTTAAGTCCAAAATGGCAGTTTGGATCTTCTCGAGTTGTTGCGCGATGGTAGCATCTGTAGGCCAATCAAGATAAAGCGGTAGCGTATTGATGTAAGCTCCAACACTTTGCTCTATGCCGTCAATTGGTAAGTCACGACCTGCGATAGTTGTACCTACTAAAGTAAATTCGTCGCGAGTATAGATTTGGATAAGCTTATGCCAGGCAAATTGTACCGCAGCATTGAGCGTGACAGAATGTTGCTGACACGCTTGCTGCAACTTACTTAACGCCTCGTTTGGTAGAGCAAAATGCAGCGTCTGCGGCTCATGATTATGACGGAGCGTTTCTAAATCTGTTGAGTGACTAAACAGGGTGTTAAGATCGTTTGCCTGTGATAAATCAGCGACATGATATTGCCAAAATGCTTTGGTGGCGGCCTGATTATCTCTTAGGTAAGCATGGGCATCTAAATAGGCGTTATCCACCGGTAAAACAGGTTCTCGACCTTGTAGTAATTGCGTATAGTTCTGGTGAACGGTCTGCATAACTAACGGGCCACTCCAGCCATCACAAATGCTGTGATGCTCTGTTTTTATTAGGTGATAATGCGCTTCACCGCGTTTTACCAAATGCAGTGTAAATAACCCCGGTCTTGCAAAATTAAATGGCTGATTTAGCACTTGGTTTGCAAGCTTTTCTATGTGTGCTTGTTGTTCTGCTTTTGAGTAGTGGCTGATGTCAATCACGCTAAAGTTATCTTCATCAACACAGGTGTGATCTACGATAAGTTGCAGCATGGTTTCTTCAACATCAAAAGCACAGCGCAGCGCTGGGTATTGCAGTGAGGTTAGTTGCCACGCACGACAGTAAAGCGCAGTGTCAACTTTATCGAAATACTGCATCTGTGACTGCACCCGATAGGCGGTATCTTCTGGACTATTAAGCTGGTGGAAGATAAAACCTTGCTGCAAGTTTGTTGCGGGATAAACCGCGGCTAGGTCGTAGCGTGTGCGCAGTGCATCTAAGTGGGCGAAGCTGACGCCTGTCAGGTTATAGTCGCTCGGCGTTTGTTTGGCGCCAAGCGCTTTGGTATGTAATGCCGTGTCCAGCACCGCTTGTAGACTGGCAGTGAACTGACTTTGGAATAGGGCAAATTCGGTTTCAGACAATGCCGTGGTGCAATTTAAGACAAGCTGACCATGAATAATAGCCGCGTTGATATCAAGAACGTAATGACCATTATTTTCGCTTGCGACTGGTTGACCTGTAATGGCTTCAGTTAAGTAGAAGTCACCACTGGGTTGCTGCGTTTTTGTGCCACCGATTTGGCCTAAATAGTTGAATGCAACGGTTGGTAAAGTCCCCGTCACTTGTTTGGAAAAGTAGAACTGACCAAAACCAACGCCATTGTCTGGCAATTTACGCAGCTGCTCTTTGGCATTGACAATAGCGCTTTCGAGACTAGAACCCGCATGGAGTGCTAGTGGATATAATGACGTAAACCAGCCAACGGTGCGTGAATGATCTATATCTTCGGAGATGTGTTCACGACCATGTCCTTCAAGCGCAATAACCTGATCATTACTACCAGTGATATGAGCGAGAGTTAGGGACAGTGCGGCGACGACAAGGTCTCGAGGCTCTGTGTGGTAGCCTTGATTAGCGTCAAACAGCAGCGTTTGTGTAAATGCAGAGTCAAGTTTAATCACTTGGTTTGTCGGTGTGTTCTTCGCTGTTAAGTGTGTTTGACAAGTATCAAGTACTTCTTGCCAGTAATCGATTTGTTCGGCTTGAACATGTGCATATTGGGCTAAGGTCTCAACCCATTGACGATAGCTTGAGGTTTTTTGCGCCAATTTTTTGCCTTGATAAAGGCTATTTAAGTCCTCAATTAGGATCCGCCAAGAGACAAAGTCAATGATCAGGTGGTGGAAGGCCAGTACCAATACATCTTGGCTTTGGCGTTTGACACGAATTGGCTGCCATAAAGGGCCTGAATTTAACTCAAACTGTGACTGCAAGCGGGTTAATTGCTTGGCAAGCTCGTCGTCACTAAGTGTGTCTGCATCAAGTTTAACTAGAGGTGCCATGGTATTATTTTGTTGGTACTGCTGGGTAATGTGCGCCGTCTTTTGATTGAAAACAAGGCGTAGCACATCATGTTGCTCAGCAAGCTCGGACAATAGCTCAACTAATCTCTCATCACTGATTGCGCTTGGCATTACAGTGGCAAAAGTTTGGGCAAAGTGTGCGGGGTTAGCAAACTGATTTGCGAAGAACCACTGCTGGATAGGCAGCAGATCGAACTCGCCTTCAAGCTGGCCTTGTTCGGTTTTTATCGTAACCTTCTTGTCGCCATTCGCACTGATAAGCTTTGCCAGCCGCGCGGGAGTTGGGGCGGCAAATATCTCTTTAACTTGTACCGTTAACCCAGCTTCTCTTAAGCGTGAAACCAGCTGAATACTGACAATTGAGTCGCCGCCGATTTGGAAGAAGTTATCCTCAATCCCCACTTGTTCTAGGCCAAGTACCTGTTGCCAAATCTCACAAAGTTGGGTCTCTAAGGCATTGCGTGGTGCCACATAAAGGTTGTCGGCTTGAAGCTCTGGCGCAGGGAGTGCCTTGCGGTCAAGCTTACCGTTACCCGTAAGTGGAATATGCTCGATTAAGGTTAAGTGACTGGGCACCATGTATTCAGGTAAAGCAGCACTTAGGGCGAGCTTTAACTCGGTAATTTCAAGGTCAGGCTCTGCAACAAGGTAAGCGGCCAGCGCTTTGCCTTGCGGTGCAGGCACATCAATCACCACTGCGTTTTGTACGCCTTGCTGGTCGACAATAGCTGCAGCAATCTCTCCTAATTCGACACGATAACCACGAATTTTCACCTGCTCATCGTTACGACCGAGATACACCAAGTCGCCGTTGTCTAGGAAGCGGGCAAGGTCACCGGTTTTGTACAGCTTGCTATGGGCGGGGTCGTGACTAAATGGATTATCAATAAAGCGCTCAGCATTGAGTTCAGGGCGGTTTAAGTAACCACGGGCAACCCCAAGGCCTGAAATATATAACTCACCCGGCGCACCAATGGGCATGGGCTGCAGCGACTCAGATAACACATGAAGATTAACGTTAGGGTAGGCTTTACCTATGCCTTGATGAAGACGTGGATAGGCCTGTGCTAGCATCGCACCGACTGTGGCTTCCGTTGGACCATATTCATCGAAAATAGCGTTTACATGGTCGCTTAATGCGGCAATGGCCTGCTCAGTCAGTGCCTCACCACCGAGCATTAGGGCATCGACTTGTGCGTCGCTGCCAGGCAATAGCGCCATGGCAAGACTGGGTGTGGTTTTCACAAAGCCAACGTTCGCGGCATTTAGATGAGCTCTAAAGGCGGCGGCATCAAGAATATCGCCTTCATAAACACACACCGTTTGTCCAGCAAGGAGCGGGCATAAGGTGGTGGTCACCGACAGGTCAAAACAGTAGTTAGAAGAAAAGTCGATATTACGATACTTGTCACCTAACTGGCTGGTTAAGGCGTGAAGATAGTAAAGCACATTGTGCTGCGTGAGCATTACGCCTTTTGGTTGTCCGGTTGTCCCTGAGGTGTAGATGATATAAGCCAAGTTAGCCAACGCGGTTGGACGCACTAAGTTCTCGTGCTCCACCGCCAGCGCATGGGTGTTTACGCCGAGCACCTTCACGCCGAGCGCCGCCATTTTTCCAAGCACAGGCTCAAGAGATGGCAAGTGGCTTTCCTGCGTTAGCACTAAGTCGGTGTTGGTGTCAGTTAAAATAAACTCAACCCGAGCTTCTGGGTAATCCGGTGAAACAGGCACATAGGCACCACCGGCTTTGAGCACGGCCAAAATAGCAATAAGCATCTCGCTACTGCGAGAAAAGTAGAGGGCGATAGGGGTATCGGCAGGCAATAGGCCTGCTTGGGCTTTGGGGTGCTGAGCAATGATTTGCTTCGCAAGGGCATTGGCTTTACCGTTCACTTCGGCATAAGACAGTGCTTCACCACTGCTGGTTAACATGGCCGTCAGCTCAGGGGTATTAGCTGCGTGTTGCTCTACCAAGCTGGCCAAATCTTTATCGATGGCAAACGATGCTGCGTTGTCATGCCAAGCACGTATTGTGTCAGTCTCAGTTCTATTTTGTAGGGCTACTTTTGCAAGTGGCTGTGCGGTTCTGGCGATCACCTGATCGATAATATTGATAAAGCGCTCAGCAAGGGTTGCGATCCAGTCGCTTGGAAATAGCGCAGTGGCGTAGTTAATATCACCAAATACTTCTTCGTCCCCATTTTGTAGCAGCAAACTAATGTCGAACTTTGCCACTTTATGGAGCGCTTTTACTTGTGACTCATCCACTGGCGTAAACAGCTGTTGGCTGCTGTCATCACTATTATTTTTAAATTGTTCAAGTGAAAACATCATTTGAAATAGCGGATGGCGAGACGGATCCCGTTGTAATTTTAGGGCGTCGACCAATTTATCAAATGGCAGATCTTGGTGCGCCTTTGCCGCTTTTAGGGTTTGGTGCACTTGTTGAATTAAGGCATTAAAGTCGAGTGCGTTATCAATATGAACTGGCAGGGCTAAGCTATTGACCAAAAAGCCAATAAGATTTTGTGTCTGGCTTAGATGACGGTTGTCAGATGGTGTACCTATGATTAAATCTGACTGACCGCTGGTTGCTTGTAATGTCAATGCCCAGCTGCTGAGCAGTACTACATAAAGACTGGTTTGTTGCGTTTTGGCTATGGCCTTTAGGGCTTCGCTTCGTTCCTGACCCAAACGAATACGGTGGTCTGCACCGTGATATTGATATTCATTTGGCCTTGGTAGTGGCGAATGTAATTCAAGCTGCTCAGCGCCTGCAAGTGCATCAGTCCAGTGGTCTAAAAGCTTAGTTAAGGTATCGCCGCTAAGGTACTCGCGCTGCCATTTTGCGTAATCTTGGTACTGTAACTCAAGCGCTGGTAGCTCAGGCGTTTTGCCTGAAGCTAGCATAAAATAGGCTTGGTGTAGCTCACGCATAAAGATTTCGGTGGACCAGCCGTCAAACGCTATGTGGTGCCACATAAATAGCACGTAACGTTCAGCGCCTACTGTCCAACAGCAAACCTTGAACATAGGCTCATTGGCTAAGTCAAATGGTGTACTGATCGCTTGTTTAACGGCCGTATTAAGCGCAGCTAAGTCAGCCACAGGGCTAGGCGTAATTTCAATACAAGCGCTCAACACTTCTTGATAGTCGTGGCCTTGCTCGTCTTGACGATAGACACTGCGAAGTACTTCATGCCTATCTAACACGATATTTAGTGCTTGCGTTAATCGCGCAAGCTCTGTGTGCTCAGAGAGTTTAACCAAAAACGGAATGTGATAAGCGTTAGTGCCATTTTCTAACCGTTCGATAAATAATAAACGCTCTTGCGCAAATGAAAGCGGATGGCGGTTTAATTCTGGCAGTGTATTAAATGCATCCTTTGAAAAAATTGCTTTTGCTTCAAGGTAATCCATTAGCTGCGTTTTGTTTGACTTTAACTTTGCAACAAGCGCAGCATCTGGCGCTTGCGCGCCAAATGACAGCTCTAGTCCGCCGTCTTGCAACCAGATTGAGAGATTGTGATCTTTCAGTTCAGCGAGCAATGACAACATGGTTAAATCCTCATGCTATTAGTTTGTTCTTGTTGTGATCCGGAGTCTGCTTTAATTTCGATATCCACACTCAGCGTCTCTAAGTTGTCGACGATTGCGGCAATATGGGTATGTTCAAACAAGGCTGAAATTGGGATGTTTAAATCCAGTGCTTTATTGCATGCATTCATCAACCGGATAGCCGAGATAGAGTCCCCCCCGATACTGAAGAAATTATCTTCAATGCCCACTTGTTCAAGGCCAAGTACCTGCTGCCAAATCTCACAAAGTTGGGTCTCTAAGGCATTGCGTGGTGCCACATAAAGGTTGTCGGCTTGAAGCTCTGGCGCAGGGAGTGCCTTGCGGTCAAGCTTACCGTTACCCGTAAGTGGAATATGCTCGATTAAGGTAAAGTGACTTGGCACCATGTATTCAGGTAAAGCAGCACTTAGGGCGAGCTTTAATTCGGTAATTTCAAGGTCAGGCTCTGCAACAAGGTAAGCGGCCAGCGCTTTGCCTTGCGGTGCAGGCACATCAATCACCACTGCGTTTTGTACGCCTTGCTGGTCGACAATAGCAGCGGCAATCTCGCCTAGTTCGACACGATAACCACGAATTTTCACCTGCTCATCGTTGCGACCAAGGTACACCAAGTCGCCGTTGTCTAGGAAACGGGCAAGGTCACCGGTTTTGTAAAGCTTGCTATGGGCGGGGTCATGACTAAACGGGTTATCAATAAAACGCTCGGCATTGAGCTCAGGGCGGTTTAAGTAACCACGGGCAACCCCAAGGCCTGAAATGTACAACTCACCAGGTGCACCAATGGGCATGGGCTGCAGCGACTCAGATAACACATGAAGATTAACGTTAGGGTAGGCTTTACCTATGCCTTGATGAAGACGTGGATAGGCCTGCGCGAGCATCGCACCGACTGTGGCTTCCGTGGGGCCATATTCATCGAAAATAGCGTTCACATGGTCGCTTAATGCGGCAATGGCCTGCTCAGTCAGCGCCTCACCACCGAGCATTAGGGCATCAACTTGTGCATCGCTGCCAGGCAATAGCGCCATGGCAAGACTGGGTGTGGTTTTCACAAAGCCAACGTTCGCGGCATTTAGGTGAGCTCTAAAAGCGGCGGCATCAAGAATATCGCCTTCATAGACACACACCGTTTGTCCAGCAAGGAGCGGGCATAAGGTGGTGGTCACCGACAGGTCAAAACAGTAGTTAGAAGAAAAGTCGATATTACGATACTTGTCACCTAACTGGCTGGTTAAGGCGTGAAGATAGTAAAGCACATTGTGCTGCGTGAGCATTACGCCTTTTGGTTGTCCGGTTGTCCCTGAGGTGTAGATGATATAAGCCAAGTTAGCCAACGCGGTTGGACGCACTAAGTTCTCGTGCTCCACCGCCAGCGCATGGGTGTTTACGCCGAGCGCCTTCACGCCGAGCGCTGTGGCTTTTCCAAGTACAGGCTCAAGAGATGGCAAGTGGCTTTCCTGCGTTAGCACTAAGTCGGTGTTGGTGTCGGTTAAAATAAACTCAACCCGAGCTTCTGGGTAATCCGGTGAAACAGGCACATAGGCACCACCGGCTTTGAGCACGGCCAAAATAGCAATAAGCATCTCGCTACTGCGAGAAAAGTAGAGAGCGATAGGGGTATCGGCAGGCAATAGGCCAGCTTGGGCTTTGGGGTGCTGAGCAAGGATTTGCTGTGCAAGGGCATTGGCTTTACCGTTCACTTCGGCATAAGACAGCGTTTCACCGCTGCTGGTTAACATGGCCGCTTGCTCTGGGGTGTTAGCGGCGTGCTGCTCTACTAAGCTGGCCAGATCTTTATCGGTGGCAAACGACTCGGCGTTGTTGTGCCATTGGCTTAGCGTTGTCTGCATTTGGTTATTGACCAAGCTAATGCTTTGATGGCTTTGTGTCAGTCGCTCCCCAAGCTGAACCAAAATAGCTTGTACTTGGTCAAGGATCCACTCTGCCCGTGCGGTGCTCAGCCATTCCCCGTTGTAATGCATCACAAAGTCTAAGCGGTCTTGCTCGCTTTGAGCCACCACAGAAAGCGGATAGTCGCCTTTTTCTATTGATTCTCTAAACTTCCAGCTGCCGGTATTTTCTGGAGTCGGGTAGTTTTCAAATACAAAGAGGGTATGGAACAAGCGTTGACCATCACGTTGCAGTTTCGACAAGCTCATGTCGCTGTGGCTATTGAGTGCAGCTACGCCTTTTTGAATGGCTTTGAGAATGTCATTACAACTTGCTTCTGCTTGCCAATTCACCACTAAAGGTAAGGTGTTGATGAACAAACCGACCGCTTGTTCAATCCCATTGACTGGAATTTCACGACCGGAAACTGTGCTACCAACAATCGTTTGGCTATCACCAGAATAGGTTTGCAGTAACTTATGCCAAGCAAATTGCAATGCAACGTTGAGGGTTACGCCAGCTTGTTGACAAGTATGTTGTAGCGACCTAAACGCCTCGCCTTGAAGGCTAAACTGTACCGATTGCACTTGTTCAACAATTCGACTTTGCGACAAGTCATATTGGCCACCAAGCAACAAGTTAATATCGTTTGCGGTGTCAAATTCGGCTTGTTGTTGCTGCCAGTATGTTTGAGTTTGCTTGGTATTTTTAAGGTAATAAGCTTGCGCCTCTAAATAGGTTTGCTGCGCTTGCACCTCTGGTGTTTTCCCTGCACAAAGCTGGCGATAATACCCCGCGACAGCTTGCAGCATTAACGGTCCACTCCAGCCATCATTAATGGCATGGTGCTCGGTTTTGATAAGTGTGTAGAGGTTTTCACTGCGCTTAAACAAGGTGAAGCGAATAAGCCCCGGTTGACTTAGGTCAAACGGAACTTGTCGGTCTGCGGCTTGAGCTTTGCTGATGGCTTGCTGTTGGCCGTGCTCGTCAAGGGATGATAGATCTACTATGGTGAAGTGACTGTCATCAATACTGGCGTCGCGACACACCACTTGGAGTAGACATTCTTGCCAATCAAAAGCGGTGCGTAGAATAGGGAAGCGAAGCGACGCTAAACGCCAGGCATGAATAAAGTGTTCAACCTCTAGCGCTTGTTCAATATCCATGACCAATTGCACTCGGTAGGCATCATCCGTTGGGAAGTTAACAGCATGATAGATAAAGCCTTGTTGCAAGCTATTTGCTGGGTAAAGTGCTTCGATATTATAGTGCTTGCTCAGCGCTTGATAATGCCCATAAGACAAGTCGCTTAACCCCAAATCGCTAGGAGTTTGCTGCGGTGTTTGTACGGCTAGTTCGCAGCTTGCATTAATGACCTGGTGAAGCGCCATTTCAAAGTGCTCAACAAATGCCAGCGACTGTGATTGGTTCAACCTCGAAACCACATCAAAGTGAAGCTTGTCACCGCGAACTGCGCCATTGATGTTGAGTAGCAGTGCATTGTCAGCCTGAGCGTTTGCCGCAGTCATCACATAGCCTGCTTGAGTATCATCCAGCTGCCAGTCTCGGCTTTGCTGTTGTTGCTGATTCAATTGACCTAGGTAGTTAAAGCTCACCTGAGGGCGAATTGCGCTGACTTTGCCTGCTTGCACAAAAGCGCCATAACCCACGCCTTTATCCGGGATTTGGCGCAGCATTTCTTTGGTGTTTGCGATGGTTGCAATCACGTCGTCGTGATGTTCAAGGCGCACAGGATACATACTGGTAAACCAGCCTAAGGTTTGCGACACATCCAAGCGCGGATCTATATTTTCACGACCATGACCTTCAAGTTGAATATGATTAACGGTACTGTCAAAAGTGCTGTGTAGGGCAATATTGAGTGCCGCCAAAAGCAAGTCGTTAATGTCAGTATTCAAACCAAGGTTGGCATCTCGTAGCAGCTTTTCGGTCGTCTCTTGTTCAAAGCTTATGCTGTATTGTGACTGCGCTGAGTAAGTAGGTTGGCTGGTAAAGCTTTTTTGTACTTGCTGCCAATACTGTGCCTGTTCTGGGTGAGTCGCAGGGTAGGTGGCAATGGCATCTACCCATTGACGATAGCTGGTGAGTTTGTCTGTCAGCGTTTCGCCATTTAATAGGGTTTGTAAGTCTTGGCTTAACACCCGCCACGATACCACATCAATAATGGCATGATGGAAGGCAAAGAATACCTGACTGCCCTCGGCCGTTTTCACCAACGCTGCCTGCCACAGGGGGCCATTGAATAAATCAAATTGGCTTTGTAGTTTGGTCAATTCGTTAAATAACGCGTCTTTACTCAGAGCCGTTGCATCAAGTAATGGGACTTCAAGCTCTATTGCCGCTTGGTACGCTTGTTTTACCCCGTTGCTGGTCTGAACAAAGTGACAACGTAGCATGTCATGATGCTCGCTCAGCGCTTGAATAGCTTGAGTCAGCCCCGGGTGTTCAATGTGTTCAGGTAAGTTAAGGGTAAATGCTTGGTTCCAATGGTGTGGATTTGGTAGCCCTAAATCGAAAAACCACTGTTGGATAGGCAGTAGTGCAAACTCACCACTTAACCTACCTTGCTCCGTGATAAGTTCAATGGTTTCAGTGCTAACGTGTTGAATTAAATAGGCCTGCGCTGCCACGCTTGGGGCGTCAATGATGTCTTTAACCTGAAGGTTAAAGCCAGCTTTACGCAGCGCAGACACAAGTTGAATACTGACAATAGAATCGCCACCGACTTTGAAAAAGTCATCATTAACGCCCACTTGCTCTAGGCCCAATACTGACTGCCAAATACCACACAATTGTTTTTCTAATTCGCTGCTCGGTGCTTGATAGTTGTCTTCATCCACCACGGTTGGAGTAGGCAATTGCTTGTGATCCAGCTTACCATTGTTGTTAAACGGTAACGCCGACATCACTTCAAAGTAGCTTGGGATCATATAGCTAGGTAAAACCTGAGCCAGTTCCTGTTTTACTGCATTTAGGTCTAACTCGCCGTGCTCTGGTACCACATATGCGGCAAGTTGCTTGTTGCCCGCTTGTTCGAATACCACCACAGCGGCGACTTTCACTTGCGCCAATTCGTTGAGTTGTGCTTCTATTTCAGCAAGCTCAATCCTAAACCCGCGGACCTTCACTTGGTGATCGTTACGGCCTAAAAACTCTAGTACGCCAGACTCGGACCAACGTCCTAAGTCTCCCGTTTTATACAGTTTATCTAGCCCGAGTTGTTTGGCCTTTGCGCTTGCAAAGGGGTTATCGATAAAGCGCGCAGCACTCATTTCGGGTTTATTAAGGTAGCCACATGCAAGTCCGGCTCCTGCTATAAATATCTCGCCTGTCGCGCCGTATGGCACTGGATTAAGATATTTATCAAGCAATAATACTTGGCGATGATTAATGGCTTGGCCGATGGGCACCGGGCCATCAATATTGGCGCATGGATAGAAAGTGGTAAATGTCGTGCTTTCAGTTGGGCCATACGCGTTGATCACCAACTCTGGTCGCGTATCTCTGGCGAGAATGCGTTTGACTATGCTTGGAGTGATTGCCTCACCGCCTGTTAGTACGCAGCGGACATTGTCATAAATATCAGGTTGTTGTAAATATAGCGAATCAAACAGTGTGCGCGTTAGCCAAAGTACACTAACACCGTGTTGTTTAATTAACCTTGATAGGCTGTCAGGATCCGCGCCTTGTTGCGCACTTGCTACAACCAATTTGCAGCCGTTTATCAGTGGTGTCCAAATTTCAAACGTTGCGGCGTCAAAATTTGGATTAGATAGGTGAATAAACACGTCGTTTTCTGACGTGTTTATTAAATCAGTATCTTGTACCAAAGAAACAACGCCACGGTGTGGAACGACCACGCCCTTTGGTTCACCTGTCGTACCCGATGTATAGATCACATAGGCTTCGGTTTGCGCATGTGCACCTGACAGTACGGGCGCTGCATCAGACAAAGACAAGCTATCTAAGCAAGTAATTTGCGGCTCTGCATCACAATTTGCAACGAGTGTTTCGATACGCGGGCGCAGCTCGCTTTGTGTTAAAATCAAACCAAGTTGCGTGTCGTTGAGCATATACTCAATGCGCTGATCTGGATAATCAGGGTTAAGCGGTACATAAGCACAACCCGCTTTTAGGATAGCCAGTTTTGCGATTACCATTGCAATAGAGCGTTCACAGAAAAGCCCAACAAAGCGATGGCTAGCGCTAACGTCCACATGATCTTTAATGTAGGCGGCAAGCTTATTCGCGCTTTGTTCTAATTCTTGATAGGTCAGCTGCATTTCGTCTTCAACTAGCGCTATTCGAGTTGGCGTTTTTTGTGCTTGCTGAGCAACCAATTCATGAATAGTAGAGTGCAAATAATCCGCATGCTCGTCTATCTCAACCATTGGTGCTCGCTCATCATTACTTAACAAAGAAATTTGGCTATGCGGCTGGTTTTCATCAGCAATAATGGCATCTAACACCAATGTCATTTGGGTGAGCAATCGCTGTGCTTTGCTTGGTGCCAGCATGGTTTCGCAGAAGCTCAACTTAAGTAGCAAGATATCTTGTTGTTCAACAATGCTGATGGTGAGCGGATAGTCTACTTTTTCAATCATCTTATCGAACGACCATTCGAGTACGTCTTGTCCCGCTGGCGTCGGATAGTTTTCAAATACAAATAGACTGTTGAACAGGCGAGTATTCGGCTCTTGTAGTTGCGACAGTGAAACACTGCTGTTGCCGTTAAGTTCTGCAATTTTTTCTTTCAGCGCTGTAAGCTGGGTGCGAATACTGGCCGTTTCTTGCCAATCAAGGGAAAGAGGTAGGGTATTGATATATAAACCAACACTGGCATGGATCCCGTCAATGGGTAGTTCACGACCCGAGACCGTTGTGCCTACTATGGTTTGCTCAGCGTCGCAGTAATATTGCAGTACTTTATGCCAAGCAAATTGCATTAAGACGTTCAGCGTGAGTCCGTGTTGTTTAGCAAATGCTTTGAGCTGTTGATGGCGCTCTGAAGAGAGCTTTAATTCGCTCGCCGCTGCTTTTTGGATCTGTGACGAGCCAGATTGGTCAATATTTTTACTCAATAAGCGGTTGATATCATTGGGCTCACCAAATTGTGCCTTTTGGTTTTGCCAATATCTATCGCTAGATTTTTGATTTTGCTGATAGCGCGCTTGTGTTTGTAGGTAAGCCGTTTCTTCTTCAACAATGACCGGCTCGCCTTTGGTTAGTTTGGCGTAGTTTTGATGCACGGTTTGCAGCATCACCGGAAAGCTCCAGCCATCGCTGATGCTATGGTGTTCTGCTTTAATTAGGGTGTAATGTGCATCAGCGCGTTTAACGATAGCAAAACGCATTAATCCCGGTTGAGTCAAATCGAAAGGTGTATTACGGTCGTCGTGAATGAGCTTATCGATACGTGTCTGTTGTTCAATGTGGTCTAACGTACTGAAGTCTTGAAAACTGAAGTGATTTGGGGTAAATCCGGCCCCTCCTTTGATCACTTGGATGATTTCATTTTCCCAGTTGAACGCGGTACGTAGCGCAGGGTAACGCATTGATGCCAAGATCCAAGCCTGTTGGTAAGCATCGACATCGAGTGCTTGATGGTAATCGATGACTAACTGAACGCGGTAAGCATCGTCATTTGGTTGGGCAAGATGATGATAAACAAAACCTTTTTGCATACTGTTAGCATCGAAGATGGCACGGATCTCAGATGCCTTTTTATGCTCAGTCGCTAGTAACTGTTCAAAGTCTTGTTCGGAAAAAACTTGCTGCGATACAAGGTAATCTAATAATGCGGCTTTATTTGCTTTGAGGTAGTCAACCCATTGTTGGCTGAGTCCTTGCTCACCATGGACAATTTTAAGTTTGTCTCCATTGGCCCAAAGCGCAATGTTATCCTTTGCAAGTGATTGGCATAAATTCAACATGGTTTAAATCTCTAATTCTTGTGTTTTTTCAGACTGAGTCGTGGTTTGTTCTAGTTGTGTTTCACTTAACTGGGATTGCAGTGCAGCTAGTTGATCCTGAGAAAGTGAGCCCGCGCCAAAGTCGCTAGGGGTGCTTACACCGCCGCGCTTTTTCGCCTCGAGCGCCGTATCCAATACATCATGCAGCGCTTGTGTTAAGTGAGTAGCGAAGGCATCGGTAAGATTGCCATCTAGTAATGAATCCACTTTGATCCTGAGTTGTTCGCCCTGAACTAGCGCATTGATATCGAGGATCAGATCCGAGCCGTTTTGTGCAGAACTTGTCTCGGTTTGCAGTTGGTTGTCTATCTGCCAAAGCGCATCGCTTTGCCCACCCATTTGGCCCAGGTAGTTAAAGCTGATACTTGGCAACGTTAAGCTGGTGTCTTGCAGTTGTGCACTACCAAAACCAAGACCTTTATTTGGGATCTGGCGTAGCGCTTCTTTGGCATCAATAATGGTGTCGCTTAGTGTCGCTTGTTGAGTCAGGCGTAGCGGGTACAAGCAAGTGAACCAGCCAATTGTTTGGTTGATATCAGCATCATCACGCCACATTTCACGACCATGACTTTCCAACGTGATAGCATGCTGAGTTTGCTTAAAGGTTTTACTCAATGCTTGGCACAAAGCTGCCAGTAGTAACTCTTCACCTTGCGTATTGAAGCCAGCATTCGCGTCACGTATTAAGCGGGCCGTGGTGTGCGCGTCTAGCTCTAACCACGCGGTTGACGGTGTTGCAGCCATGCTTGGCGGATAGCTTGGCAAGTTGGTTGCTAAACGCTGCCAAAATGCCATTTCTTGTGGGTGTGCTGCCGGGTAAGCTTGCATCATTTCTACCCACTGTCGATAGCTGGTGCGTTTACTCAGCAACTCACCTTGTGCTAAAAGGGTTTGCAGATCTTGCGCGATGATCCGCCAAGAAACCGCATCAATGATTAAGTGGTGAAGCGCAAAGTGAAGCAGGTCGTAGTCTTCGCAAAACGCTTCGATATGTGTAACTTGCCAAAGTGGGCCATTACAAATATCGAACTGGCTTTGTCGCGCGTTGAGCTCTGCTTGTACATCGTGTGACTTGCCGTTAAGGACGTTGAGTGGCGCCATCGTACTAACATCGTTATATTCTTGCGTAATATGGCCTTCAAATTCCATAAAGGTTGTGCGCAACATATCATGTTGATCACTTAAACTGTGTAGTGCCTCTTGTAATTGAATTTGGCTAAAGCCGCTTGGGATCCTAATTGCAAATGCTTGATTCCAATGATTCTCCTCCGGTAGTGCTTTATTGAAAAACCATTGTTGAATTGGCAGTAGATCAAAGCGTCCGCTCAGTAGGCCTTGCTCTTGTGTTATCTCTCGTTGAGTCGCTTGTACGCTAACAATACGTTGACTCAACGCCGCTGCAGTTGGACAGTCAAAGATATCTTTTACTTGCAGTTCAATGCCTTGCTTTCTGAGTAAAGCAACGAGTTGAATCGTGAGAATAGAATCGCCGCCGATGGCAAAGAAATCATCTTTGGTGCTCACTTGCTCAACACCAAGCAAAGTTTTAAATGCTTCACACAGTTGCGCTTCCGTTTCGTCTTGCGGCGCCACATATTCGCTTTGGCTCACCAATTCAGGCTCTGGCAACGCTTTACGGTCTAATTTACCGTTGCCAGTCAAAGGTATTTCCGCAAGCTCAGTCCACGTTTTTGGCTGCATATAACTGGGGAGCGCTTGACTTACGTGGGCTTTCACTTGGGCAGTTTGGCCGTGATGTTGTGGCTTAAACTTAATATAAGCGGCTAGGTAGGGAACACTTTGTAAGGTACGGTCGATAACCACCGCTTGGGCAACTTCTGGCAATTGGTTGATCACGCTTTCGATTTCACCCAGTTCAATACGGTAGCCACGGATCTTCACCTGATTATCGTTACGACCGATATACTCCAACTCACCATCCGGTAGGCGTCTTGCCAAGTCACCGGTCTTATACAGTCTGGCTCGTCCTTGTTGAATGTCTTGTTCGCTTGCGTATGGGCTGCTAATAAAGCGTTCTTGACTGAGCGCTTCGCGGTTTAAATAACCACGAGCAAGACCCGCACCGCCAATATATAACTCACCGCAGGCGCCGGGTTCGACCAACTGCAATTTGGAATTTAGCACGTACGCTTTCATATCTAATATGGGTCTACCGATATGAGAGGCTTTAGAACTTGATTGTTGCGTGAGTGCTTTATAGGTGACATGCACCGTGGTTTCAGTGATCCCATACATGTTGACCAATAGCGGCTGTTCATCGCCGTAGCAGTTCCACCAAGGGTTGAGCATTTCGGGGTTGAGTTTGTCACCGCCGAAAATCACATACCTCAGTTTGTCAAAATTCAATTTTGCGTTTAGTGCCGCTGCACTAAATTCATAGAATGCGGCAGGAGTCTGATTAAGCACAGTCACTTGATTGTCTGAGCAGTAGTCTGCAAAGGCCTCAAAATCGCGGATCAGGCTGTTGTCAGGAATACAGAGTTTACCGCCATAAAGTAGGGCACCCCACATTTCCCATACACTAAAGTCAAAAGTATAGGCATGGTAAAGCACCCAGATATCGTGATGGTCAAAGCCATAATCTTGCTCCGTCGCCGTGAACAATCGAGCGACGTTTTCATGAGTTTGCATCACGCCTTTTGGTTGGCCAGTCGTACCTGAGGTATAAATGATGTATACCAAGTCCTGCGGTGATTGGCTGATGGCAGGTACTGTGTCGCTTTGTTGCTGGGCATTAAGTGGCGTAATTAATGGGCAAGCCACCTCCGCCAAACTGCATTTGTCTTGTGCGGCGGCATACTCTTGCTCGTCGACGATCAACAGGCTTGGGTTGGTATCACTTAGAATAAAGGTTGTTCGCTCGCTGGCATGGTCGGGAGACAGCGGCACATATGCCGCCCCCGCTTTAGTGACAGCAAGAATTGCAATCAGCATCTCGATAGAAGGCTGCATGTACAGCGCAATTAACGTATCGGCAGTGAGGGGTTGTTGATACTGAGACTGATATTGCTCCCGTAAATGCAAGGCAAGGGCGTTGGCTCTGGCGTTAAGGGTTTTATAATCGATAGATTGTGTTTGGGTTTGTAGCGCGATTTGATCTGGGTGCTTACTTACCGTTTGTTCAAACCAGTGATTTAAAGTGGTGTCGGAAAAGAACGTTTCATTGTCTTGATTGCTGCGCGCCAAGATAAGCTTTTGCTCTTCTTCATCCAGTACCGGCAGTTCGGCAATATTAAGGTCGCTAGAGTGGGTAAGTAATTCAATAAAGCGCGCCTGAATATCGGTGATCCGTGTCATTGCCACGCGAGAAAAGACAGACTTAGCGGCGACCACTTTACGACAAAGGCCTCCTTCTGTTTCAAAATGCGTAAATTCGATATCAAATTGTGAAACACCAGGCTCAATGGATACCCCTTTGATAATGGTATCTCCCGCTGTGCCCAAAGCAAGTTCGTACCCTTGGCGACCAATCATCAACGGGGTGATCCCTGGACGAATGCCATTGCTTTTTAGCTTGGCTAAGTAGTTACAGGTGACATTAATATGCTTTGCAGCGTCTTTATTATTATTTCCTGAAAGCAGTAATTGGGTGAGCTGGTTACTGACTTCACTGATAAGCGATGCACCTGTGTACTGCTCAATATCGCAAATAGAAACCGTTTCAACGTCTGAGTAATGACCTAAGATCGCGCGTGTTTTACGGGTGCGGCGAGCCATCGGGATCCCTATGGTCAAATCGGTTTGCCCAGTGGTATGAAATAAAGTCAAAAAGACGCTGGCAAGCACGACGCTAAAACTCGTAACACCAGCTTGAGAGGCCACCTGTTTTACTTGTTTGAGTGCCTCTGGATTTTCTTCACGAAACGCGATGCCGTCATAATGGTGCGCTAGTGCCTCAGTATTACTCTGGTAAAAATCGATAGGATAGAGTTCGCTCTTTTGTGAGGTTGCTGCACGCTCAGGCTTTTCTTCAAACATCACTTGATAATCAAGGGGGGCGAGATCAAGTTCAGAGTTATCAAGCACCGCTTCTATACATGCGAGTAAATCGCTCATCAGTACTTGCAATGCCCACTGGTCACAGTTGATGTGATGCCCTTTGATGGTCAATAGCAACCGAGTTTCCGAGCTACAAGCGTAGAATTGAAAGGTCTCTTTAGTGATATCGATGGCTTGCTCAATTAAGGTTTTGGCGGTGATAGAGTCACTAAAAGCGGCAAGCTCATCGGGCACGGCTAATAACTTAGGGGCACTGGCTAATAATTCGAGTTGTGGTTCGCCTTGAGCCTCATCAATACGACTCGATAAAACAGGGTGCCTTGCAAATAGCAACACCAAGGCTTGCTCTAGTGCCTCGGGTGTGAGCCCGCCGGTAAATTGTACCGCGCAAGCGATGTTATATACTGGATTTGCCAAATCAAGCTGTTGGGCTTGCCATACGTGAAGTTGCCTCGTTGTCAGAGACTTGAAATTGGCGGAATTGGACAGTGAGTTCATTGCGTGATCCTTGTTTTTTCGCCTTAACACAACGGCTTTTGCCAGTTTGCTTTTTGGTATTTTGTTTGCTGCAAGCGTGCTAGGTGTCGCGCTACTGCGGCGACAATCACCTCACACGCCAGCGTTGGGCGTTGTTGTAAATACATATGACCACCATCGACATGATGGTGCTGAAAATGGTTCTCGCAGTACTCAGACCAAGCTTGGTGTGACTCAGGCTTAACCAAGTGATCTTGTGTGGCGAGGATCAGTTCGACCGGCATCGTCAACGTAATGTCTGTACTGACGGGTTGCTCGGCTAACATAAAGTCGTCTTTAAACATGGCAGCCACAACCGCTTCTACATCCTTCGTTAATCGATGTTTAGGCAGCATGTCGAGATGATATAAAGTCGTGAGCAAGTCCGAGTCAGTCAATTTTGAGTACTGGGTAGCTGAGGGAATACTTGGCGCGCGGCACCCAGATAGACAGAGTAAATCCGGTGTTGTCAGTGCATGTTTAGCAAGATGATCGGCAAGCTTATAAGCCACCATTCCGCCAAGGCTGTGACCAAAAAAAACGCACAGCCGCTCACTACGCGGCTGAAGTTGCGTGCTACTACTTAGGTGACCAAGTGCCTCATCCCAGTCCCGTAAAGATTGCATACCTGCTTTAGTACCACGGCCCGGTAAGTCGATGCCGTGGAGTTGCCAATGCGCAGGTAAATGTTTGGCCCATTCCCTAAAAAACAAAGAAGAGCCACCTGCGTGATGGAAACAGTATAAGTCAACCGGCATCATAGCTTGAGCTCCAGCGTTGGTGTGAATGCGATGGATTGACCGGTGAGCATGGAGTTGGTTTTCATAAAGTTGACTAGGTATTCCACCAAGTCTTGATAGCTGTATACCGCAGGTCGTGCACCCAGTACGCCTCCTTTTAGGTTGCGCTTTTGGATCCTTGCGGCTTTGCTATCGGTAGCCAGTAGCGGTAACACAAAACTGTTAACTGCCAGCTTGCTACCTTGATATTCGCGCGCGAGCGTCATCATCAATGCGTTATGAGCGTGGTTACAGACACTAGCGGTGGCCTCTAACTCGTAATTTAAGGTGTCGGATTGCGTTAAAAAGACGAGGTTTCCACCACTCACTCTGAGGTTGTCGGCGATGACTCTGAGTGCCGAAAATGCGCTTTCTAGGCGTGCGATCACTTGCTCACCAACGGCAATGTCTTCGAGTAGGTTGCTTTCATCAAGGCGATTGGCACAATGCAGTACCATCACTTCTTGCTGATTATTATTGATTTCAAACCAATCTAGTAATGCATTGGTATTTAACTCCGAGAGGGGAGCGCAAAGTTGGATATGGCTCGCTTCTGGATTATGCGCGAGCACTTCAGCACTTGCATTGATAAGGAGTAACGGATGTTTTTGCGACAGCAAATGGGTAACGAAGTGGCTATCAAACTCACTTGTTGGATAAAGTAAAATAAACGCTTGAGCATTCATACCGCAAGCCCTCCATCCAAACGAAGCACATTTCCAGTTTGGTAGTTTGAGGCGCTAGAAGCGAGATATAGCGTGGCATCGGCAATTTCTTTGACACTCCCAACACGACCTAGTGCGGTATGTTTAAGCACCGGGTTGATAATGCTTGCGGGAATATCATCAATCATATCGGTTGCAATAAACGTCGGAGCGAGTGCGTTACAGTAAATACCACAGTGACCATATTGCCGTGCAATAGTCCGAGTGAGGCCAATAATTGCGCCTTTTGAGGTCGCGTAGTTGGCTTGGCCTTCTCGTCCGCTTATTCCGCTTTGCGACACCATGTTGATAATCTTGCCTGCACCTTGCTTAGTCATGACTGGCAATACCGCTTGGCAACACAGCAATGTACCCTTGAAGTTGATATCTAACACGTTATGAAAAGCGTCGTACGACATCTGAGAGAACAAGCTATCATCCGTGATCCCAGCATTATTCACCAACACATCAACCCGACCCGTGTCGCTTATCGCTTGGCGAATAGCGGAATTGACGAACTCACTGTCGGTAATATTGCCGCTTTGTTGAGTGAAACGAGCTTGATACTCAGGTTTATGTAACTCCGCGATGGGGGTTTGTGTGCGACAAATACCGTATACTCGAGCACCACCTTGCAAAAAGGCGAGTGCGATCCCTTTGCCTATCCCTTTGGATACGCCAGTCACTACTACTGTCTTTCCAGTTAACACAACCAAGTTCCTTAATCCGTGTAAACAATCGTGAGTTCGGCTTTTGCAACCAACTCATCTTCAACGTGTGCTTGTGCTTTAAAGCGTGCCATCGCACCAAATTCAGTTTCTAGTTTTGCCGTTACTTTAATGATTTCACCGGGGCGAACAGGGCGACTAAATTTGGCTCTTTCTATGGAAGACAGCATGCCTCCTGTGTGCGTGTTGTTGCAGCACAAGCCGCTGATCTGCGCCATGGTCTCAATGATTAACACACCTGGGAAAATAGGCTCATCCGGAAAATGTCCTTGCAGGCCAGGCTCGTTATGCGAGACGAACTTCAATCCAACAATCATCTCTCCTGGAGAGTGTTCGATTATCTTGTCTGCAAACTTAAATGGTGCCTTGTGCGGCAAGTTATCGGTGATCATGATTTTTCATCTCCCCAGTCAAAGCAGAAGTAAACGATGAGGAAGAACACCACGCTGGTGACGCCTAAAATAATCAATTGACGACTTACCGCAGCCAGTTCAACGCCTTGGTTTGCGACTAAGCGCAGTGCATCCAAAAACGCAGTGGTTGGCAGTAACGAAACTATTTCTCGCAGTAGAGTGGGAAAGTTAGCAGTGTCGAAATAAATGCCTGATAAGAACATCAACGGAAAGTAAAGTAAGTTAGCTATCCCTGATGAGACTTCAACCCGTTGGCTACGGGCGCCGACCAACACGCCGAGCATACAGATACAAAATGAACCGAGTGCCATTACCGCAATGATATCCAGCACGTTTCCTTGCAGCGTGTAACCAAATAAAAAGTGAAAGGCGACGAACAGAATCAGCATTTGGAACACCAGTAAGAATAAGCGTGCGAGTACGATCCCAATGATGTAATCACGGCGCTTGAAAGGAGAAAGGCGTAGACGTTTAAAAAAGCCGTTTTGTCTGTCCGAAACTAAACTGTTGGCAATCGACACCAGTGCTAAACCAAGGACTTGTAACACGATGATCCCAGGGATCAACCAGTCAGTGTAACGATAACCTTTGACGCTAATGACATTGCTTCGCATCTCTTCGCCGTTAGCTTGCGCTTTAAGACGCAATAGATAGTTACGTGCCATTAACGACTCATCGGAGTTATGAGTAGAAAACATAGCGTTGGGGGCAAGGTAGACTTCAGGGCTCACCTCATTTTGCAGCTTACGTAGCACCGAGCCTGGTGAGCTGATCACTTCCGCCAGCTGAGCAGAAGCAAAACTGTCTTCCAGCACAATTGAATCGGTTTGTGAGAGGCGGGTAACGGTAACGAGTGGATCTTCTTCCATCGCTTTTAGCCATTTCTGTTCAATTTGCTCGCCATGCATCACCACCACATTCATAGGTGACATTTTTGGTCCACCTGAGAAGGCTTGGATCAACAATAGGGCGATGAAAATAGGTAAACCGAATGTCCATAGCAATACCGCTTTATCACGGAAAAAAGGTCGAATATTGACCATCATTAATTGCCAAAATGGATATAGCTTAGTTTGACTTAACTCAGGCATAACTTTCCCTCTCCATCGTGGAACCTGTGAGTTTCAAAAATACGTCGTTGAGTGTGGCTTTTCTGGGTTCTTTAATCACCGGAGTCTCAAAGGTGCGATTAATAATGTCGCTTGGCGCGCCTGACTCTATGATTTGACCTGAATTAATGATGGCTAAGTTGTCGCATAAGAACTCTGCCTCATCCATGTAGTGCGTCGTTAACATCACACAGGTACCGGCTTCTTTGAGATCTTTAATGATGTGCCAAAACTCTTGGCGACTCGTGGGGTCAAGTCCCGTAGTTGGCTCATCTAAAAACACCAACTTGGGCTGGCCAACCACTGCCATCGCCAAAAATACGCGTTGCTTTTGTCCACCACTGAGCTCGCTTAGCCAAGCGTCCTTTTTCTCGCTTAAATTGAAGCGCTCAAGCAGCGTATCAATTGGCGTGTAGCTTGGGTAAAAGCTGGCAAATAGCTCGACGCACTCTTTTACTTTGAGTTTTTCGTAGAGGTTATTGTGTTGCATCACGCCACCCATAAGGCTGCGAAGTTTGGTTTCGTGTTGCTTCCAATTAAGACCGAATAACGTCACTTCACCTGATGTTGCACTACGCAAGCCCTGAAGTATTTCCAACGTCGTGGTTTTTCCGGCGCCATTGGGCCCAAGGAGTCCAAAACATTCGCCTTCGCTAACGCTAAAAGAGACGTCGTCGACGGCAACTTTTCGTGTTCTTTTGTAGACCTTCCTTAAGTTCTTCACTTCGATCACGGTCGTCATCTTATTTCCTTACTGTTCGTAAAATACATCCCGTCATACTTCCCGCGAGATTAACGCTTAGGAGTAGGGTTTGATCTAACTCGGTATCACCAGCTGGGGTGTTGAGTGCATGCATTAGCGCACGCACTGCTAATTCTGTACTGTGTAGAGGCATGTTTTGTGGTTGATATTTTATAAGTTGAGCTTGTGGTAAATGGCTGTCCAAGCTTGCGGCAATGGTGGCAAACGCTTCGTCGTGATGAGTACTTAACACGACATTGCCCACTTGGCTTAGCTTCCTAGCATTGCTTGCCAATAATCTGTCTAGTGCTTGATGCTGCTGCGCATCATTGATTTGAATGAAATCAATAATTTCTGCGAGAGGTTGGTAGCCTGCCGGTAACACCTCGCTGGTTGCCAAGAGTGCTGCGCTGGAATAATGACCGATATCTGCTTGGAATTGATGTGCAGCCCAGACTTGCTGCGAGAGCGCAGTATCGTCTTGCGAGCTACATACCATCGCATATCGACTTCGACCTTCACGCATATCAAGTGCTGCGCTCCAAAGTGCATGTAAAAAGTCATTGCCTAAATCACTCACACAAGTGGCCGAGTTTTTAAAGCCAAAGCCGAGCGCCAGTTGCCCTAATGTGGCATTGACGACGGTATTGGGGAAATGCGTACTTTTTAGCTCTGCAATGCCATCTTGAAATGATGCAAGGTTTTTATCTAAGGTTTCCAGCGAGCCAATGGGATTAGCATAGTAGGCTGCGAATTCTGGCAGTGGTAATTGCGCTAGATCGAGATCGCTGTCTTGTAAGGTAAATTGACAGGCACCCAAGGCAAATTGTGCAACACACGGTGTACGGCGCTGGAAAAGTGCTGGGAACTGCTGTTTTAAGTTAAATTCAGCAAAGTGGTCGGTACTATTTTGTCTAGCATTGTACACTTCAGTATCAGACAGGCTGGTGGCGGCAAGTAGATACACCGGTTTTGTCGCCGTGTTAATCGACGTTTTCTGGTGTTTACTGAGTAGCATGCTGGTGTTGTGACCACCAAACGCTGAGTTAGTCACCGCAAAAACATCAACAACCTGAGATCTGGCCTGATTTGTCACTAATTGATACGCTTGGCAACACGACCTTATTGAGTCGACACCCAGTGTTGCTGGTAGAAGTCCTTCATCCTGGCTGACCAAAGTTGAAATAAGTTCTACGGCACCAGCGGCACCAAGGGTATGACCAAAGTAAGATTTACTACTTGAAACCGAGACGTCGCGCATGGCCTGTTCACCAATGGCTGATTGGAGCCCTTTTAGTTCTGCGCCATCATTTGCTGGCGTACCAGTCCCGTGGCTGTTGATATATTCAATAGCACTTGCTGCAACGGGCGCATAGGACAATGTCTGCGTAAAAGCGCGGCGTACACCATCGCCCTCGGGGTTAGGCGCTGTAGCGTGGTGAGCATCTAAGCTCGACCCTGTCGCGAGCAACTGATATCGCAGCGTTGCGTTACGCTGATTAGCATGTGTTTGTGATTCAAATACTAAAAAGCCTGCGCCTTCACCTAAACTTAATCCCATTTTTTCGCTGTACGGAGCACAAGGTTCAGGACTCAAGGACTGTACCGACTGAAAGCCGCCGTAAACCAGCTCGCTCAGGGCATCCGCACCGCCAGCAATGACGACATCTGCTTGGTCGTTTTCGATAAGTTGTTTTGCAAAAGCAATGGCACTGCTACTTGCGGTACAGGCCGAGGTGAAAGTCATTACAGGGCCCTGAATACCGAAGTGGCGGCTGACATCGGTTGCAATTTGATGTGGTGGATAAAACTTAAACCCCAGTTGGTGCTGACCTTTAAGGCTCTCCATCAATGAAAACATACCGCAGTTTGCATTACCGAGAAGAAATGCCACACGGGTGTTGTCCATCTGAGTTAAGGCTAAATTTGCATGCTCAAGTGCTTCTGTAACGGCATGGATAGCGTATTGGCTCGCCAGATCCATATCAAAATGTTCTGCGCTGTGGTTCTCGTAGTTGATAGCGAGCGCCCCAACATTGTGTGTTAGTCCCTGTGTGTCGAAACGATTAATGCGGTCAATACCAGTGCGGTTTTCCTTGATGCTAGTTAGCAGCGCTTGGCGATTTTCGCCTGCTGCACAGAGCACACCATAACCAGTAATGAAAGTTTGTTGTTTATTATTCATGTACGCATTCCTGTAGTGCCGAGAGGGTGATTTTGCCGAGTTCGTTTTCTGGAAATTGCGCCAAAAAATGAACCTGCGGCGTGGGTAAATCTTTAAACCAACTTCTGATGTCCTGAAGGGTAGGGATGCAAGATAGTCCTTCGACAAAGGCGACCAGCTCGCCCCCTTTATTATTGTTATTGTCCTCGATAAAAAACACGCGATGGCGAAGTCCCACAAAGCGTTCTTGGAGGATTTTTTCTATACTTTGTAGCGAGTAGCGTTTACCTGCATATTTAAATATTTGGTCTGCGCGCCCACCGTGTGTGAATTGATTTTCATTGCTGAAAATCAGCTTATCTTTGAGCTCAAACTCTTCACAATTAGCCACTAAAAACGGCGATCTCAACATGGTTTTGTGCTCGCCATTTTGATAAATGTCGACGGCAGTGAACTTAGTAAAGTGCGTTTCGTTGTTGCCTAATGGACGATAGCCGATACCGCCGGTTTCAGTGCTTCCTAGTACTTCAAAAGCTTGTATTGAAAGTGATAGGTAAGAAATAAGGTCGGCAAGTTTTTGCTCTTTCTCACCTTTGAATGGTGCACCTGAGCTTATTAAATAACAGTGGTTTTGATTTAACTGATCGGCCACAAAGTCAAACATAGTTGGCGTTAAGATCACACCTACCTGTTTGTCTTTTACAGGTTGTAAATCCGGTGTTGAACCGAGTTCGTAACACACCGGTTTGCCTAGCTGCAGAGGGAGCATAAATGCCCAAATAAAACCGAACATGTGGCGGATATCTACGCAAGCACAGAAATAATCTACTGCGTCAAACGAGAAAGTGTCAGCAAAGGTGACGGCTTCTGCATGGAGTGAGGCGATGGATTTATGCCAAGTTTGTGGCTTACCTGTGCTGCCTGACGTTTCAAAGCCAATTGTCTTATCGCTATGGTGCTGTAAAAATGCCGTCATGGAATGAAACGGAATTTCCACCTCTTGATTGGCAAGCGTGAGCTCTCGCCAGCTAAACGCATTGGTGTTCGCGGCTGTATTCGCACTTAATACCGGAGTGATATTGTGTGCTAATAACACCATAGTGCTCACAATGATATCGCATGGCGTACTGTCTTTGATAAGACGAGCCTGACCGTTGATCTCACACTCTAGACTACGCTGTATCAGTGCTAGTAAATCGGTCTCTTTGAGAGAGGTGACTTGATCTGCCCAAGTCTCTAAGGGTGTTGCTTGTTTTTGTTGCGTTAAGTTTAACGCTATTTGACGTGTTAGTGTCGCCAAAGTTACAGTGCTCAATTCGCCCAAGTCTTTTAATTGGAACGCTTTTTTACATGCAGCAGATAACTGCATAAGGTCGACCGAGTCGAGAAACAGTGGCGCCTCAATTAAATTGGCGTCGTCACTTAGTACGTCTAGTTGTTCTTTATCTACTTCTAACTCAGCTTCAATCAGTTGCATGAGTGTTGAACGAATGGCACTGTATGTTTGCATGGTGTCCTTCCAAGCGAAAATGGTTACGGTCAGATCAACAAGCTTCAGCTGTTGTTTGTGCTTCAACTTGTTCGTGAACAAAGCTAGCTAAGGTACTGACGCTTTTCATTTTTTCTTGAATGGTTTGTTCTGGGTAATCTTTGAACTTAAGGTTGTATTTTTTCTCGATAGATACCACAAGATCGAGCACCTCGATGCTGTCTAGATCTAGACCGTCACCGATAAGTTGAGCATCATCTTCGATTTCATCAATGCTATCTACCACTTCTAAATTGTCTACAATGATGTCTTGTTTAATAAATTGTGTTATTGATTCTAAGCTACTCATTTTTATATCCTTTTTAGTTTCTTTGGTGTGTAGTTTACGTCTCATTAGTGGTTTTTGAGCAACAACAAGCCCTAGCTGGCTGCAGTGAAGCTGCCAGCTATAGCGTTATCGTCATCTCAAAAATGACTTAGAGAGGGTTACTGCTCATTAAATAGGGCGTTAACCATATTGTTGATTTCGACATCCATCGGTCTATCTTCAATGACTGGTTGGAAGTTGCTGCTAATTTCGTCGAAAAACTCGCGAGAAAGCGCGTTGAGTTTCTCTGCTTTCGCATCTTTCCCGTCAACATAAAATGCTTGGCGGATCGCCATTGCCTGAATAGCAATAACTGGCTTGATAAGATCTGTAATACGACGAAGGTCACGTGCAGCGATAGTGCCCATGCTGACGATGTCTTGGTTTAGTGCTTCTGTTGTGCGTGAAAATACTGACATAGGTCCTGCATTTTTAAGTGCTTCTGCAACAAGAGAAGAAGAGGTAATTTGCATTGCTTTGAAACCGTGGTGTACCCAAGCTTTGTCGCCAAGATCTTCACGCGCAACCAAGTTGTTAGAAATTCCACCGTTAAGGCGATCATCAACCAAAATGCCTAATTCACGCTCTAGTAACGCGCCCATGTTTGCAACGAGTGGTTTGAGAGTATCGCACACCGCTGCAACGTGACCACCGTAGAAGTGACCCGCGTTGAGGATAAGGTCGTTCTCATCATCAAATAGTGGGTTATCGTTCACTGAGTTGATTTCAGTCGTTAGGATCTGTGATGCCCACATCTCAGCATCAATTAATGGACCTAACACTTGCGGAGAGCAGCGAATTGAATAGCTATCTTGTAACCTGAACGTTTCTTGCTTGCCAAACTCAATGTTGTCATCGGTTCGGTTTCTGCGACCTAAACGCTGATCGACGTTAGTTAAGCGCTCTAGAATTTTCTCTGCGCAGATCTGCTGTCCGCGGTGTGGTTTAAGTTCGTGTACGCGTTTATGGAATGGCGATGCACGACCTTCGATAAGTTCGACATAAAGCGCGATCAGTTTGCAGCTTAAATCAATGCCGCGGCGGATGTCTTTTAGCGCATTCGTGGCGATGGCAGACATAACCGAAGTACCATTCATGATAGCTAAACCTTCTTTCGGCTTTAGCTTGTATGGCGCAATGTTTAGCTCTTCTAATACTTCAGCGGTTTCACGCAGTTGTCCTTGATAGTACACCTTACGCTTACCACCAAGTGCGGCACCGACATAAGAAAGTGGTGTTAAGTCGCCGCTCGCACCTACTGAACCCATAGAAGGGATAGCCGGGATGATGCGGTTGTTTAGGAAGGTTTCCATCTGCGCCAGCAATTCCCAACTAACGCCTGAAAAGCCTTTGGCATTACAGTTCATACGGATCAATAAAGTCGCGGCACAATCAGACTCTGAAAGGTAGTCACCAACGCCACAGCCATGATAAGCAATGAGGTTTTGTTGTAATTCTTCAGAGAGAGAAGTCGAAATACGGTTACTTGCTGAGTTACCAAAACCAGTCGTCACGCCGTATATATCTTCTTGATTTGCTAATTTATTGTCCAGGTATTGACGGTTTTGCTCGATTCTAGCTTTTAGTGCCAACTCGTCCAATTTTACTTTGGATAAGGGCTGAGCTGCGTAATCTTGCACTGACTCCAGAGAAAGTGATTGATCTTGCGAGATGAAAACAATACTACCGAGCTTTTTCTCGACCTGAATTGCTTCCTTTTCTGTGTTGTACTGGTTCATGACTTTCCTACTCTGACTAAAATAATGAATCCGATTGTGATTTTCACAATGCTTATATTTTTGTATGACGGGAAACTGTTTAGAAAACCCAATCATACTTGTTAGAGGCGAGTACTACTTAACCAACGTCCCGTGTGTGCCAATCCGTTAACTTGGTCGGCTTTGTCGCGATACTATTGTCGCTATCTTTGTTACAAGATTATTTTATTTGTAAATAAAAAATATTAAATGTGATTTTTTGATTGTTGTGTTTTAAGAACGGCGGCTAGGTTAAGCCCGAGTTTTCAGGGTGTCAACACGAAAAATTTGACATTTTAATGTTAATTAAATCTAACGTTAACATAATTGAAATGTTATAAAATGATTGCAATATGGAGTTGTTAATAGCTATTTTTTATCTCTATGAGATATAAAGAATTAATTGATTTTTAAAGCTAAAACTCTATTTTTATTGCGCGTGGAAAGTTTAATAAAACTGACTTATGACAAATGTCACTATTTTGTATGGTCGGATCTGAAAATGAATAGAATTGACTTATTTCGGCAGAAAGTTGAATTTTTTGTGAATAAAAAATGCGTTATAAATATAAATCTAGACGGCTAACCGTTGAGGTTGCCGGAATATCGGCAGCCTCAAAAGCGATGATTAATTAGTATTCTAAAACGGTGCTCATTAATCCAGTTTCACCGACGACGAGTAAGTAAGAGCGGTCTAGTGATGCATTGCAAAGACTTATAACCTCATCACCCATCATAATATCTTGATTACAGTCATCCACTTGATACCAGCTACTGACTTCTCCTTTATCAAATTCAACGTCTGAACCGTTAATATTTAATGTCATTGTTTTGGAAGCTAATACTCGTACGGTAAATTTATTATCGTGATCATCTTTAGACTTTCTAACCACCTTTATATCTAAGGTATCGTTGCTATCCTGCATTACAACAAAGTGATAATCTCGGTCATTACTTACCTTAATTTTTTCTTGTTCTACCATGCCAAGCTTGTTGACTGACTCAGCATAAAAACTGATTTCACGGTTGGTGTTATGTTCGTGTGTTATGCGTACGGGTTCTGAACCGGAAGCTAGTACTTTGACGCGATATTTATCGTCAGCGACATTTCGTTCATCACCGTCTAGCTCAGTGTTAGCAAGGTGAAATGCAATTTCATAATCGGTGGCATTAACCAAGTTATATTGGTTTTTATAGATGTCAGAACCGAAGTTAGCGGTCTCGACATCTTCAGACGAACATGCAACCGCTAATAGGGATAGGGTGGCTGCAGTTAGGATACGAAAGTTCATAGTTGATCTCCTTTATCAATATTTTGAACATAGGTCGTTATTCAAGCGATTTCGGAGCAAGAGTATAGGATGGAAAAATGAAAGGTTACTTAATGATGTTTATAAGATGTTAAAAAATGTAGTGTGTAAGGCTTTGTTACAAAATAAGGTACGTAAAATACGCCATTTTACTTTCTAACTAGGTGATAAATATTAGCTTTTGTAATAAGTTAAGTTTTATGACAACTACATTTTTAAACATAAATATAAATCTCTATTTGGATTTATAGTGTAGAGCAAAATGATAACGATAAAATCTCTAAGTAAAAGCTTCTCCAAAGAGGTACTGTTTGACAATTATTCACAACAGTTTGACCATAATAGGATTTGTTTAGCGGCACCGAATGGCGTAGGGAAAACCACCTTACTGAGTATGATTGCTGGACTTGATGATGCGTTCAATGGCGACATTCTTTTACAAGACAAGAAAATCGATAAACGCCAAACACTTGTTGCACTTGCGTCAGACAACATTCCATTTCCTGCTTTTTTGCGTGCAAAAGAGTTATTAACTCTCACATCAACCGCATGGCAATGTGATTTTCCTTCTCAGCTGGTAAACGACTTTCAGTTTGAAACCTTTTTAATGACGCGCTATGCGGATCTCTCCTCTGGTAACAAAAAGAAGCTTCAGCTTATTAATGCCTTGATGCGTAATACCCCTTATTTATTGCTCGATGAGCCTACTGCGGCTTTGGACGCGGCAGGCTGCGAGTATATCGTTGAGCTCGCGCAAAACTACGCTGGCATGGTGCTGATGACAAGTCATGAGCCTGAACCTTTTTTACAAGTTGGATTTCATTCTGTTCCCTTAACATCAAAGCAGGGTAGTTAATATGCTTTATTACTATCGTTACAGAAAGGCATCACTTTCCCTATCGCTGCAAGCGATAGGCCAGCAACTTCAGCAATTTGGCTTGATGATAGCTGCATTGTTTCAAGTTTATCTGTTAGGTTTTATCGCAATACTATTTATGGGTATAGGTAAAATTGTAGAAAGTGATAATCCCATTGCACAGGTACAAATTGCATGGGGATTACTTGCGGCGCAAAGCTTTATTCTATTTGTGTTTCGAGATGCGGTTTTGGACAAAGCGCACAGAAGTTACCATCACACGATCCTCCATCGTGCCATCCATCAAAAAGTGGCGGATGGGTTGTCCGTACTGGTTGTTCATCCCTTATTATTGATGACGCTAATTCTCTGCTACTCGATTGGAATTGAGAAAATCACGCAAGCGTGGCACTTACTGTTTTTTGCGGTGACGCAATTCTTCATTGCCCTTTGTTTTATTTATCGACCCTTGGGGACCAGTATTGGGTTATTGATAACAGCTATTATCAGTTTTGCTGTTGTCGAAATTACTTGGTATTTGATTGCTGTAAACCTAATAGTGTTTGGCTGTGCTGCTTTGCTACCGCGTAAAGTGACGTTATCGGTAATGGTTAAAGGGTTGACGACATTTTGGCTGAGCTTTGCTTACAACCACTATTTTGTGTTGCTTTGGCGCATTGTGATGAGTGTGTTGGTGCTATGGTTTGGCGCGATCTTAAGTGCAGAGCGCCCCGATCTGATGGCAAATTACGTTCCAGGTCTGGTGACTTTAAATCTATTATGGTGGTCGAGTCTTGCCATTGATCTCAAACCTGAAGTCTACGACCGCACTGCATATTGGTTGAGTATAGATAAGCTGCAATCGGCAAAGCAGAGTATCTGGATTATTGTGCTGACGGCTGCCGTCTGTTTTTCAGTGCCTGTCTATATGTTATTAGGACTGAGTGCGGTGAGCCTATTACCTTATGTCTTTCTACCACTTTTAGTGTTAAGTGCATTAAAAAGTCCACAGCATTTAGCTATGACTTGGCTCAGCACCTTAGTGCTGAGCTATACCACGTATGTACTTTTGTAACGATAATCGTTAGTTAGCCGCTTCAGGTAGGCGAGTCAGTTTCTTGATATCGCCTTCTACACTTTCCATTTTTGCTATGAGTAAATCCCCAAGCGCGTCGATATCGTAGTGCCAAATCAAGTGGCCGACTTTTTTAAGCGTAGGGTTTTGCTCTGGCATCAAGGTGAGTTGCCAAATGTAGTCCTCTTTTGACCAAGCGGATTGCCAGTAGATGTCGTTGCCGCGAATTCTTAAGTTACTAAATTGATTGGTTTGCTTTTGACTTAGCGCATATTTATTTAACGCTTCAGAGTCGCTTTCGAAGAGCGTCTCGTACTCCAGCAGTAGGTTTTGTTGTAGCACAAACCAAGTTTGTCTCTCGGGGTGATAAAAGACAAAGTCAGCTGTACTGTCATGGCTGCTGATAAGTGCCCCAGACAAGCTGTATTGGTTTAATGTTTCGCCGTCATAAGCCCATAGTGTTTGCTCATCTATCCAGCCCATGCTTTTGACGGGCTGACTCAGCTGTGAATTGAACTGGGTGAGTGGGCGTTTTCGGTCGTATATCACTAAATCGTTATCACGGTTTGAGGCCAAATAGCTCAGCTCTGGACTCCATACTAAAAAACCAACGTACTCATGCCCCTGATGAAAGGAAAGCTGACTGATTTTATCATCGCGATATAGATACACCTCGCATACGCCGCTGCGTCTCGACATAAATGCCGTTTCTCCCAAGCTGTTGGTCAGTGGTAAATAATCGATGCTTGAGCTTGAAAATAAGGGGAGATCGTCTCGGTCTTTGATATTAACTTGAAAGCTCTCCAATGCCGCGAATATATCGCCGCGATTATCGCTTGAGAAGCTCGTGTATAAGCCAATTTCCGTTTCTTTGATGGCTTGACTGTCACCGTCTCTAAAGTGTCGCGATAGGCTGCCATATTGACTCGCAATCACGGCTTGATGATAAACATCAAACGCAACGGAAGTGACTGGAGCTGACCACTTCAGATGTACCGTGCCATCAAGCGTTTGTAGCCTTGCTAACCCTTGTTTATCTTGAACCAAATAAAAGGTTTTGTCTTGCCACGCTCGAAGGGCCATTTTTAACTGTTCATTGGCTGCCAAAGCAAGTGGCAGCTTAACCATTTGATGGGACTCAAGTCGGTAAAGGTGTGCTGCTTTGGCATTATATTGGCCGAACGTTAAGATAAGCTCTTTGTCACTTTTCCAAACTGGTTTAGTACCAACTTGGCACGGAAGAGTTTGCGAGCTATGGAAAAATTGCCCTGCGGCAGTCATAACATGAAGTTGGCAGCCACTACCTTGATATTGCCAAAAAGCCAGTTTGTCTGAGTCGGGGCTCCAACTTGGAAAACTGATCCGCGAATCAAAGCGGTGTTCATTTAATTGAAAGCCTTGTTTGTTGGCAATAATAAGGTGGGTAAAGTCTTTTACATAGGCGATGAGATCTTTGCTTTGGTGGGCATCAACGTCAAATTCAAGGCCAAGCTCATGACTGAGGCTCGAGGTTTCGTAGCGTGATGGTGTTTTTTCAGTCGGTGCTTGATTAAAAAAGGCGATTGCGCCAAAGCATAACACTGCCATTGCGACGGCACTGAGTGAAAAAATACGGGACTTGGCGATTGCTTTGACTGGTTTTGTCGTATGACGAGGCGCTATTTCATGCCTTTCTAGTGGCGCGATGAAGCGATAGCCCCGCTTTGGAATGGTTTTGATGTAAATTGGGTTTTTAGGGTCGTCCCCGAGCACTTTTCGCAGTTTAGTCAGAAGCTGATAAAGGCTATTGGGTTCGACAACCGCGTGTTGCCACAGCTGCTCGGTAAGCCAATATTTCTCTAGCACTTCGTTATGATGCTCAATAAAAAGCGCGAGTAATCTTGCCATTTGTGGCTCAAGTTTTACGGTTTCTTGGCTTTGCCTATGTGTTAGGCAATCTTGCTGGAGATCAAACTGCCAATGTCCAAAACAAACCATCTCTACTTCCTGTGCCTGCACGCCGAGTACCAATTTCAATAATCAAAACCAATTGTTCCCATAACGTTAGCGTTTCTTAAGATTAAGTCAATGTTTATAAAGGTTAAGTCAGCTTTCTTCAGAAAAAGTTAAGAACTTTTTACGGCAAAGTTTGTTGCAATAGCAGGCATAACTCTGAGGAAAGTATGTATGAATAAAAGCAATAAATTTTGGCTCGGTTTAAGTTATCCCATGATGGCAGGCGCTGCACTTGCGGAACCTATCGTGGTTGATGGTAAGTTGAATGAAGCGCAGTGGGGTTCTGCCACGCACTTTGAACAATTTGTTCAGGTTGTGCCTGTAACTTTGGCATCTGCTAATGACAAAATTACCGCAAAAGCCTTTGCAACCGCCGACGGCGTTTATATTGGTATTAAAAACTTTCAGAATAAAGCCGAGCGCAAGCGACAATTCAATATCCATGACCGTTTTATGCAAGCTGACTTCAATCGGGTAGTTGTGGACTTTTCAGGCGACGGTAGTAGTGCATATCAATTTTCGGTGACATTAGGTGGCGGCTCGCAAGATGGTGTTGTAACCCCAAGCTTAAACGTGGATTACGATTGGGATGGGGATTGGCACTATGCCAATCATATTGACGATACGTATTGGACCACGGAATTATTGATCCCTTGGCATACCGTGTCGTTTCAGCCAGGAGATGAGCAGGGGCTTACAAAGATTGGCGTTTCGGTACAGTTGTATGAACTTAAAAGTAATTTTATCTATGCAAACCATGAGGATACAACAGCAAATAGCGATTTCTTCCTGACTATGCCAAAGATCGCAGCACAGATCCCCGCACATTCTCAATTGGCATTTGTGCCTTACTTTGCGCATCAGGCTCAATTTGCACCTCTAAGCACTTCGCCTTCCGAGCGCCAGCATCAGTCCGATGTTGGCTTTGATTTGTTTTACAAGCCTTCTCATCATCAGAAGGTGAGTCTTGCCGTGAATCCTGACTTTGGTCAGGTGGATATCGATGATGTTGACGTGAATTATTCAGCCGTAGAAACGCTTCGCACCGATAAACGTCCATTTTTCACCCAAGATATCAGCCTTTTTGAAGTTGCTGCACTTGAGAGCACTAAGCTTATTCATACTCGTCGTATAGGGGCATCAAGTGATGATGGTGCACGTGCAATCACTCCCATAGATGCGGCGCTACGATTTGTACATAAAGGAAAGTCGGTGCAATTTGGTACTTTTGCTGTGTCCGAGTCGGACTTTTCGGACGATATTGGTAAACAGTTTTTTGCAGCAAGAGCTAATTATCGCACGCAAGATTGGCAGGCCGGTGTACTTGCGACCAAAACAGACCGACCGTTTCTTGAGCGCGATGCCATGAGTTATGCCCTTGATGGACAGTATCGTAGTGATACTTGGTCTTTCAAAGGCGCGCTATTACAAACTGAGGTAGAAACACAAAAGCAAAGTGTTACAGGTCAAGGTGTATCGCTAGACGCGGAGTATCAACTTTCTTTACAGACGAAGTTCGCTGCGCGCTATTTTGCTGTGGATGACGAATTTGATAACCGTGATCTCGGCTATATGAAACGCAATGACTGGCAGGTGAGCGAGCTTTATGGTGAATACTCGATGCACCCAAAAGACAGCTGGTTTACCAGATTAAAGCAGTCACTCACACTGAGGCATGAGCAAAATAATGCTGGAACAGGTTTAGCGGCCAGACAAGCATATTTAGCGCAGTTTTTGTTGGCAAATGGTGGTCAGCTCAACCTCGGGCTAGATTATTACACTAGCGGTAAACAAGACAACTTAGGGCGAGGCACTGAGGTGTTTGAGGTGCCCAGCCGTGTGGAGTCTCGAGTATTTTATCAAAGCCCTTATGTGGGAGATTTTTCTTGGGCAGCAAGTATAGAGCTTGACCAAGAAGGAATATCAGGCTCAGCACAGCAATACGCTGTGGATTTGACGTGGATGCCACATTACAACTGGAACCTTAAGTTGAGTAATTTCTTTAGAAGTGGTGATGGCTGGCTGATGGCGAACGGGCAAAACCGCTTGAGTGAATACGACAGAGATGAGTTTTCCAATAAGTTGGAATTTAATGGCCGGATCACCGACAACCTTGAACTCAGTGGTTCGTTACAGTGGACGATACTTGAAGCGCAAAGTAAGACGATTTATCAAATTACCAATGGCGAGCTTCGCGAAATTCATGGTGACACCAGTTTTGACGACAGGCGCTTAGCAAGCCAGCTAAAACTGCGTTATCGCATGGGTGCATATTCAGATATTTTTTTAGTGTATCAACGAGGAGGTGCAAACTTTTCGACACTTGAAAAGTCGCAGGTCGGGCGAAGAGACTGGTTTGGGAGTGTCGCCGATTTATGGCAACAACCAGTGCAAGACTTAGTGACGTTTAAGGTGCGATATTTATTTTAAATCACTAGAGCTGTGTTCCCCCGGCTCTAATCTGCCAAGAAAAAAGGTCAGAAAATTCTGACCTTTATATCCACGCTAATTGCTATGGTAGTATGGATAACACTACCTAAACAAAAATAGTTATGCTGCGTCTGCTTTACTTGATTCCTTAGTTCTTGCTTTACCAGCAAGTAACTCTTCAGGGTCAAAGTCATCAACGTTGATAACGGCAAGACGTTTTGCTTCAACGGCAGTCAATTTAGCTGCTTCGTCTTCGCTCAGTACACCTGCTTCAAGCCCCATTGCTGCTACTTTATCAAGTTGCATAAACGGTAACTTTTTACCAGTACCACGGCATACCTTTTCAAATAACGGCTCTACGGCAAGAATGTCTTTTAGCGTTTGCTCTTGCTTACCAAGCAAGCACAGTGGCTCATCCTTTAAGTAGATGTGTGTTGCAAGGCGATCACGCGTTTCGCTAGGTACTTGAAGTAGCTGAGCAAGCTTGTGCTCCATTTTGTCGGTTGGTTTACGAACCGGACGACCAAATGGGAACAGTACCACTTTCAACAAACCACGTAATGCAGCAGAAGGCATGTTGTTGATTAAGTCAGCAAGGGCACGTTGACAAAGGTACAGGTGTTCCTGACAAGACCATTGCACAAACGGTAAGTCTTCTTTACGACGACCTTCATCGTTATAGCGCTTAAGCGTTGCAGAAACCAGATAAAGGTAGCTTAATAAGTCGCCTAAACGTGCAGAAATACGCTCTTTACGCTTCAGTGAACCACCAAATACAGCCATACAAATATCAGACATTAATGCCAATGATGCACTGTAACGAGCAGCATTACGATAATAAACCGCAGTTTCATCGTTAAATGGTACTTTGGTGAAACGTGCACCGGTTAGGGCTAACCACTTAGTTCTTACCAAGTTCGACATAGTGAAACCGATGTGACCCATCAAGGATTTATCGAAACTATCAAGCGCTTCTTGCTTATCTTTGATAGAACAAGCCTCAAGTTCAGCCAGTACAAAAGGATGGCAACGAATAGCGCCTTGACCATAGATGATCATGTTACGGGTTAGGATGTTTGCACCTTCTACCGTAATTGCAATTGGTGCACCTTGGTAACCACGGCCAACGTAGTTGTTTGGACCTAGGCAAATCCCTTTACCACCATGAATATCCATGGCATGGATGGTTGAAGCACGCATTTGTTCGGTTAAGTGGTACTTCAAAATGGCAGAAACAACCGAAGGTTTTTCACCTAAATCTACCGCGCCAGTTGACATAGTCACCGCAGCATCAGAGCTATACGCATAGCCACCAAGTTTCGCTAGTGCCTCTTCAATCCCTTCCATCTTACCGATAGGAAGTTTGAATTGGCGACGAATGCGGCTGTATGCACCACTTGCAACTGCAAGGGATTTAATACCACCGGCAGAGTTTGAAGGTAGCGTAATAACACGACCAACCGACAAACACTCAACCAGCATGCGCCAGCCTTGTCCTGCCATTTTTGCGCCACCGATAATGAAGTCGAGTGGTACAAACACGTTTTCGCCTTGGGTAGGACCATTTTGGAATGGCACATTCAGTGGGAAGTGACGGCGGCCAATTTTTACGCCAGGCATGTTTGTAGGAATAAGCGCACAAGTAATACCTAGCTCTTCTTTATCACCTAATAGACCGTCCGGATCGCGCATCTTAAACGCTAGGCCAAGTACAGTCGCAACAGGTGCTAAAGTAATATAACGTTTGTTCCACGTTAGGCTAATACCTAATACTTCTTCACCTTCCCATTCGCCTTTACATACCACACCAAAGTCAGGGATAGATGAAGCATCAGAGCCCGCTTCTGGTGACGTTAATGCAAAACAAGGGATTTCATCACCCGCTGCTAGACGAGGTAAGTAGTGTTCTTTTTGCTCGTCAGTACCGTAGTGCTGAAGTAGTTCACCTGGGCCTAACGAGTTAGGTACGCCCACGATAGACGAAAGTAAAGTTGATTTACTGGTAAGCTTTTGTAGTACACAAGATTGCGCGTAAGCTGAAAACTCAAGACCACCGTATTGCTTTTTGATGATCATCGCAAAGAACTTGTTGTCTTTTAAGTATTGCCACACGTCTTGCGGTAAGTCAGTCAGCTCGTGTGTTGCTTCCCAGTCGTTAAGCATGGCACATACTTCTTCCACCGGACCATCCAAAAACGCTTGCTCTTCAACGCTCAAGCGTGGCTTTGGAAACTGATGAAGTTTATCCCAGTTTGGGTTACCACAAAATAGATCGGCTTCCCACCAAGTAGTACCAGCATCAATCGCTGACTTCTCGGTTTCTGACATTGTCGGCGTAACTTTTTTGAACGCTTTAAATGCTGGAGCCACGATGTACTGCTGACGCAGGTTCGTTACTGAAAGCGGAATAACAATCGCTAAGAAAATTAACCAAGAGATAATGCCAAACGCACCAGCAAAGGTGCCAACTAGCATTGTAACTGCTGCAATACCTAGAGCGGTATTCCAGCTTGCGCGATGATAGCTTGCTGCACTGAGCAAGGCTAACAACGCGAGAACAAATATAAGTGTCATGTTGTTCTTCCTTATAAGAGGTCTGACCACCCAGTTAGACTAGCTGGTTAACGCTGATATTTCAAGCGTCTTCATACCCTCTATGCGAATTAGTTGATGCCTTGTTGTGACATATTATTTACGTTTGTACTTAATCTGAGTGTTAAATGACTCATGCCTCTCTTGTTGTTAATTTGAAGGTTACTTTGACTAAACCCCATCTACAACCTGAGAGGATTTTCAACGTTATTAATTACTGAACGATATTTAAGTGTAATGAACATAGTGCAATGTGGCGAAACTGCACATGAATTTTCTTTCAGCGAAGTGCCTAATATGTGCATTATAATTGCCAAAACTTCATGTCTGATTTGCATTGAAATACACGTTAATGTTTCTACAATTGGGTTAAGCATAGCGACAAAATGGTGCTTTAAGAATTGCTAAGGAGTAGCAAATGCAGTCCATTTTCTTAGTCGCTATGTGAGTTAGGATTTACCGCCACGACCTAGTGTCGCGGTTGATATTGCTGTCCATGTTAAGGAGAAACAAGATGCAGCAGAGTATTTTTTATCTAGTCACTATTTTGGCCTTTGCGGCTATGTTGTCGGCCTTTCACCTCTTTCCTGAAGCGGTAATTTTTAATGTTTTTAGCAGTTTGTTTGCTGCATTACTTGGCTACCGAGCTTATACCCGTTGGGCTTTATTATTGTGTTGTATTAACGTGTTGGCCATGACGTTTTGTCCTTTGCTTGATTCAGGTGGCTGGTTAAGTCTCAAGGGAGCGGTCGTTTTTGTATGCTGTGTGATGTTTTTTGCAATAGCGTTTGGTTGCAATAAAGCGGTGACACAAAATAAAAGGTTTTATTATTAGTCGCCTACCTTGCCATGTTAAACTCGACTCAGGCGATGTGTTATCGCCTGAGTACTCGAGACAATAGGTGACAGGAAACCCGCATGCGAATATTAGCCGATCAAAATATGCCCTTAGTTGAGTCATTCTTCTGCGAAATTGGTGAGGTAACTCGGTTTGATGGCCGTAACCTTCAACCTGACGAGCTGAAAAACGTCGATATTCTGTTGACTCGCTCAGTCACTAAGGTCAACAAGATCCTGTTAGCACAAGCCGATAAACTGAAGTTTGTGGGGACTGCGACAATAGGGATTGATCATATTGATACCTCATTGTTGGCCAGCGCCAATATCTCGTTCAGCAGCGCACCAGGCTGTAATGCGATAGCTGTTGCCGAGTACGTGATAAGCGCTCTACTTGCATACGCACAAGAAACCTCCACACCACTTCAAGATAAAACGATTGCCATCATTGGTGTTGGTAATATTGGCGCGTGTTTAGCATCAAAGCTTAAAGGGCTTGGTCTTACGATATTATTGTGTGATCCCGTAAGGCAGCAAGCGGGGACATTGGATTCACATGTAGCGTTAGATGAAGCTTTGGCTCGCGCGGATATTGTGACATTTCACGTTCCATTAGTTAAGCAGGGCCCGCATAAAACGGTTCATCTACTTGATGCATCGCGGATAGCGGCATTAAAGCCGGGTACGGTGATAATCAATGCAAGCCGTGGAGATGTTATCGATAATCAAGCGCTTTTGCACGCGATAGAAGGTGGGCAAACGCTTGAGCTGATCTTAGACGTTTGGGAAAATGAGCCGAATATTTTGCAGCCATTATTGCAATATACTCGCTTTGCCTCTGTGCATATTGCCGGCCATACGCTAGAGGGGAAGGCGCGAGGCACGCAAATGTTATACGAAGCTGTATGCCGAGAATTCGATTTACCAGCCAGCAAAACGATTAGTGATTTTCTCCCTAAACCAAGTGTCACTGGCTGCCAGTTGCAAAGCACTGCCAATGAGCAAGATATTGTCAATTTAGCGCATCTTGTTTATGACATTCGTCGTGATGATGGCATCATGAGAAAACAGCTAAACACATTGGGCTTTGATACCTTGCGTAAAGCATATCCCGTGCGTCGAGAATTTAGTACAATTGCAGTCAATAATGACTCACCAATCAGTGAAAAGCTTTACCAACTTGGCTTTTCTGAGCACAAGAGTTAAGTGCTGTGGTTGGTATATTACAGAATGAGGAAAAATAATGTCGCAAAAATATAATGTTGCGGTACTTGGCGCAACAGGTCTTGTTGGCAAGCAAATTATCGAATTACTAGCGGAACGAAAATTTCCTGTAGACACATTGTACCCACTCGCGAGTAGCCGAAGCGCGGGTGAAGAAATTGACTTTATGGGTGAAAAAATCGAAGTTCTGGATGTTGAAGAGTTTGATTTTTCTAATGCCCATATCGGTTTGTTTTCAGCGGGTGGTTCCGTGTCGGAGAAATATGCACCAATCGCCGCTGAAGCTGGCTGCATTGTGATAGATAACACCTCACATTTTAGATACGACTTTGATATTCCATTAGTCGTTCCTGAGGTGAATAAAGACAGCCTTGCAGATTTTAGAAATCGTAACATCATTGCTAACCCAAACTGCTCTACAATCCAAATGCTAGTGGCGCTTAAACCAATTTATGATGCCTATGGCATTGACAGAATTAATGTTTCAACATACCAAGCGGTATCTGGCGCAGGTAAAGAAGCGGTAGATGAGTTGGCTAAGCAAACTGCAAACTTAATGAATGCAAGACCAATGGAAAACGAAGTATTTAGCAAACAAATCGCTTTTAACGTCATTCCTCAAATTGATGCATTCCAAGAAAATGGTTACACCAAAGAAGAAATGAAGATGGTGTGGGAAACGCAAAAAATCTTGGGCGATTCGAGTGTTTTGGTTAACCCTACTGCGGTTCGAGTTCCCGTGTTTTTCGGTCATGCTGAAGCCATTCATCTTGAAACGCGCATGCCTTATGATCTTGAACATGTTAAGCAGTTACTTGCTGATGCGCCGGGTGTTGAGCTAATTGAAGACGAAAACGATTACCCAACACCGGTAAGTGATGCAAGTGGTAACGATACCGTCTATGTAGGCCGTGTAAGGCAAGATATTTCACATCCATTGGGCTTAAACTTATGGGTGGTATCAGACAACACCAGAAAAGGTGCCGCAACAAATAGCATTCAAATTGCAGAAGCCCTGATAGAAAGCTATCTATAAGCACCCTTTGATATCGCAAAGTAAGCAAAATTTTGCTTACTATTCTGCGTTATAACGGCAAACTTCTGCCAAGAAGTTTGCCGTTAGGTCAAATACTTGACTATTCTTCACCTATATCAACTATTCCAGAATCAGTAAAAAGCATTATAACCATGTTAACTTTCAATACGTTGCAATGGATATTCCAACATATCTGGTTTATAGTTTGCATTTGGAATAGAGCTTGCTTCAAAGCCATAATAATAAAATGTCGTTTAACGGGTGTTAAACATTTGAGTAAAGGATCGGCATGCGCGGTTTAGCCTTATTTAGTATCTTTGTATTCGCACTGATTGCCACACCAGTATATACCCAAGAGGGGGTAGTGCTAAAAGGCCCTAAAGGGGTTGATTATGGGGCTCAAGGTCGGTCAATAGGGCCTATCAGACCCACGGATACATTGTGGCGTATAGCACAAAAAGTGCGACCAGATGACTCGGTCACCATTTATCAGGTGATGAAGGCGCTTTACGATAAAAATCCTAATTCATTTCTAGATAAAAACCTCAACCATATGCAGGATGGGGCGTATTTACGTATTCCTACCATCAATGAAATTCGCAGTGTAAACCCTGAGTTGGCAAAGCAGAAGTCAGATCAAGATGACAAACTTTGGGAAATGAAGCGTAAGGGATTATTGAATCCAAATGCAATAAACGAAGCTGAAAAAAAGGTTACACAAGCTCGTAAAGTCGATGTAGAAGAAGCTAAAGAAGACCTAACTAATCAACTGCGTTCTTTAAAGATGGAACAGGACATGCGCCTGATGGACTTACAAAAAGAGTTCAAATCCTCGGTGCGTAATGTTGAAGAAATCCTATCCGAAAACAATAAATTAAAACAGCAGCTCGGTGCTATTTCTACTGAACTTCAAACGGTTCGTACCCAACTTGGTAAAGACAGCGAAATCCAGCAACAGCTCAAGGCTGTTATTGACTTGCAAAATGAAATGATTGACCAGCAGGCGGCTCAGGCAAAAGCGCAAGAAAGTAGCGAGTTAAGCACATTCTTTAGCTCACCAGCTGGCATTGCATTACTTGCCACATTACCAGCGCTACTGGCAATTGCTGGATTAGTAATGTACCTACGCCGAAGAAACCAATCTCAAACGTCGACAGATGACGACGATTTTCTTCCGCAAACACCATCGGTGGCTGCAGGCACTGCGGCGGCGGGAGCTGCAACCGCTGCGACTGCATTTGACCCTGAGCCAGACCCACTTGATATCGGAATGGGCGACGATGAAGACGCACTGGGCGCAAGCGTACAGTTAGATGACGATATCTTACCTGAAGACGATGAGATTACCTTTGACTCACTTGATGACGACTTCGATGAAGGAAGTGATACGTTAGACCAAGATGAATTGGATAGCTTACTAAACGAAGATATTTCGTTTGATGATGATCATGACGAAGACTTTATGCAACAGAGCTTTGACGAGGCTGGTGATGAAGTTTCGCTTGATGTTGATGATGGCCAAGATATTTTAAGTGACAGCGATCTTGATGATTTGTTCAATGAGTCTCAAGATGAAGAAATTGATGTTAGCGATGATGCCCTTGCCGCTCTGAGCGAGGAACTCGCAGATGAGCAAGCGGATGCTGGTGCAAACGATGATGATATCGATTCAATTCTTGATGGTGCGCTAGATGAAGAGCCCGAATTTAGCGGTAATTTTGATAGTGAGAGCTTAGTCGATGCTGATGATATCGATGCGCTACTTGATGCCTCTCAAGATGCTGACGATGATGCATTGCCTGATTTTGAGGAACCAAGCACTGAGCTTGCGGGTGATGATATTGATGCCCTGTTAAATGAAGTGCAAGACGATACGTTAGCTGAAATTGACGAAGAGTCAGATACGCTCGACGGTGATGATATCGATGCTTTATTGGATGAAGCGCAGGAAGATACGTTGCCGGAATTAGAAGAAGAGCCTAGTGATCTCGCTGGTGACGATATTGATGCTTTATTGGATGAAGCACAGGAAGATACGTTGCCGGAATTAGAAGAAGAGCCTAGTGATCTTGCTGGTGACGATATCGATGCTTTATTAGATGAAGCGCAAGAAGATACGTTGCCGGAATTAGAAGCAGAGCCTAGTGATCTTGCTGGTGACGACATCGATGCTTTATTGGATGAAGCGCAAGAAGATACGTTGCCGGAATTAGAAGAAGGGTCAGATGCTCTCGCTGGTGATGATATCGATGCTTTATTAGATGAAGCGCAAGAAGATACGTTGCCGGAATTAGAAGCAGAGCCTAGTGATCTTGCTGGTGACGACATCGATGCTTTATTGGATGAAGCGCAAGAAGATACGTTGCCGGAATTAGAAGAAGGGTCAGATGCTCTCGCTGGTGATGATATCGATGCTTTATTAGATGAAGCGCAAGAAGATACGTTGCCGGAATTAGAAGAAGAGTCCGATGATTTAGCTGGTGACGATATTGATGCTTTATTAGATGAAGCACAGGAAGATACAGTACCTGAGCTGGAAGAAGAATCTGATGAACTGACCAATGACGAACTCGATGCATTAGTTGACGAAACGCCAGAAGATATTTTGCCAGAGCTGGAAGAAGAATCTGATGAACTGGCAAATGACGAACTCGATACATTAGTTGACGAAACACCAGAAGATGTTTTGCCAGAGCTGGAAGAAGAATCTGATGAACTGGCCGAGGACGAACTCGATGCATTAGTTGACGAAACGCCAGAAGATATTTTGCCAGAGCTGGAAGAAGAATCTGATGAACTGGCAAATGACGAACTCGATACATTAGTTGACGAAACATCAGAAGATGTTTTGCCAGAGCTGGAAGAAGAATCTGATGAACTGGCAAATGACGAACTCGATACATTAGTTGACGAAACATCAGAAGATGTTTTGCCAGAGCTGGAAGAAGAATCTGATGAACTGGCAAATGACGAACTCGATACATTAGTTGACGAAACACCAGAAGATGTTTTGCCAGAGCTGGAAGAAGAACCTGATGCGCTGACCGATGACGATCTCGATGCATTAGTTGATGAAACACCAGAAGATGTTTTGCCAGAGCTGGAAGAAGAATCTGATGAACTGGCAAATGACGAACTCGATACATTAGTTGACGAAACACCAGAAGATGTTTTGCCAGAGCTGGAAGAAGAACCTGATGCGCTGACCGATGACGATCTCGATGCATTAGTTGATGAAACACCAGAAGATGTTTTGCCAGAGCTGGAAGAAGAATCTGATGAACTGGCAAATGACGAACTCGATACATTAGTTGACGAAACACCAGAAGATGTTTTGCCAGAGCTGGAAGAAGAATCTGATGCGCTGACCGATGACGATCTCGATGCATTAGTTGATGAAACACCAGAAGATGTTTTGCCAGAGCTAGAAGAAGAATCTGATGAACTGGCAAATAACGAACTAGATACATTAGTTGACGAAACATCAGAAGATGTTTTGCCAGAGCTGGAAGAAGAATCTGATGAACTGGCCGATGACGATCTCGATGCATTACTAGACGAAGCGCCAGAAGATGCTTTGTCGGAGCTGGAAGAAGAATCTGACAAGTCTGAACTGGAGTCTAAACAGCCTTTAGCTGAGCCTGAGCAAACGGAGTCAGGACACTTGTCTGGTATGTTGGATGAAGAGGATGCTATTCCGGAATCATCTGAAGAACCGGTGGAAGATACATTACAGTCCGATCTAGCCAATGAAGCAGATTTTAGTGATGAAAATGTTCAAGCTGACGAAGACAGCGAATTTGAAGATCCTGATTTAAAAAGTGTTGATGAGCTATTACAGGAGCTTCAAGCCGAAGAACAGTTTGAGTTGGATGCTGAACTTGAAGACGACTTTTCGGATGAAGAAGTTGAAATTGAGCTGGGAGATGATCCACTTAATGACGAAGTGGATTTACTGGCAGAAGAAGAGTTTCTTGACGAAGAAGATCTGCAACCAAGCGCAGAGCTAGAGAGTTACCCTGAGCTGGAGCTCGGCGAAGAACTTGAAACTACTGACTCGCAAAGTGAAACCGAAAAAGCATTATCAGAAGCATTATCCAATGACGCTCAATTTGATATAGAGGACGGGCTTGATGGCGATCTTCTCGACGATGAAATCTCTGGCTTTGATGAAGATGATTTGCCTGAATTTAGTGCAGATTTCGACGAAGAGACTTTGCTTGAAGACGAACCAGAAGCACCACTCGACGAAGCTGAAAGTGACACGCTTGAGTCTGAACCCGAACTGGGCATTGAAGACGAGCTGCCAGAGTTAACTGCAGATTTCGATGAAGAAACTTTGCTTGAAGACGAACCTGAAGCACCGCTCGACGAAGCTGAAAGTGATGCGCTTGAGTCTGAACCTGAACTGGAAATCGAAGACGAACTGCCAGAGTTAACTGCAGATTTCGATGAAGAAACTTTGCTTGAAGACGAACCAGAAGCACCAGTCGAAACAGCCGAAAGTGACGTGCTTGCCTCTGAACCTGAACTGGGCATAGAAGATGAGCTGCCAGAGTTAAACGCAGATTTCGATGAAGAAACTTTGCTCGAAGATGAGTCTGAAGCGCTAGTCGAAGCAGCTGCAAGTGACACGCTTGAACCTGAGCTTGAAATCGAAGACGAGCTGCCAGAATTAAACGCAGATTTTGACGAAGAAACCTTGCTCGAAGATGAGCTTGAAGCGCCAGTCGACGAAGCTGAAAGTGATGCGCTTGAGTCTGAACCTGAACTGGAGATCGAAGACGAGCTGCCAGAATTAAACGCAGATTTTGACGAAGAAACCTTGCTCGAAGATGAGCTTGAAGCGCCAGTCGACGAAGCTGAAAGTGATGCGCTTGAGTCTGAACCTGAACTGGAGATCGAAGACGAGCTGCCAGAATTAAACGCAGATTTTGACGAAGAAACCTTGCTCGAAGATGAGCTTGAAGTGCCAGTCGACGAAGCTGAAAGTGATGCGCTTGAGTCTGAACCTGAATTTGAAATCGAAGACGAGCTGCCTGGATTAAACGCAGATTTCGATGAAGAGACTTTGCTTGCTGATGAGCCTGAAGCACCAGTCGAAGCCGCAGAAAGCGACACGCTTGAGTCTGAACCTGAGCTTGAAATCGAAGACGAGCTGCCAGAATTAACTGCAGATTTCGATGAAGAAACTTTGCTTGAAGACGAGCCTGAGCTTGAAATTGAAGAGGCTCTGCCTGAGTTAAACGATGAAGATGACTTGGAAACTCTACTTTCTGAGCCACAAACTGAATCTGAATTACCAGAGGTCAATGAAGCCGAGATTGAAAAAGAATTTATGGCTGACTTTACCCAAGCAGACTTCGATGCTCTACTTAGCGAACTGGACGATCCCAGTGACTTTGACGCCGGAAATGCAGAAGATTTTGAAGTCGATTTCGATAGCTTGCTACAAGACGAATTGGTCGCAGGGGAAGCCCAAGCGCTACCTACGGACACCGAAGGTTCAGAAGACTACTTAGAAATTGAAGACCTACTTGAACAAAGCGACGATCTTGATAGCGATGTTGAACCTTACGTTGGCGCAAATATGGACGTTGGGCTTGGCGATTTTGAAGAGCTATTAGCGGGTGAAAATACCACGGATGTTGATTTAGAGGATGAAGGATTCGCCGCTAAATTAGATCTAGCAAAAGCTTACATCGAAATTCAAGATTATGACTCGGCTATATCAACGCTCAACGATGTTATTGAGAACGGCCCAGATTCGGTGCAAGCTGAGGCTAAGTCGCTTAAATCAAGTCTTACAGAGTCTTAATACTCACATCAACGATACCGGCCAAACAAAGTAATTGCCTTGTTTGGCCGGTATCATCATCTACTTCTTAGCTTAAGCGCTTTAATTCACATCGCCAATCGCATAAAATGTCGTTTTTGTTATGGGTTGCGATAGAAAAAGTATGCGAGTAGCGTTAGGCATTGAATATAATGGTGCAAATTATAGTGGTTGGCAGAGGCAAAATCATGTCAGCAGTGTCCAAGAAGAAATAGAAAAAGCGCTATCGAATATCTGTAATCATCCCGTTGAGATAACTTGCGCAGGGCGCACTGATGCGGGGGTTCATGCTACGGGTCAACTCGTGCATTTTGACACGGATTCTGCTCGCGATATGAGCGCTTTTACATTAGGAATGAACTCTCAGCTTCCCGACGACATTGCGGTACGATTTGCTAAAGAAGTCGACCCTGAGTTTCATGCTCGTTTTTCTGCGACAGCTCGTCGATACCGCTACGTTATTTATAATCACACCTACAGACCGGGCATTTTACGCAGTGGCGTAACGCATTTTCACCACGAGCTTGATGTTGAAAGAATGAAAGCTGCATGCCCTGTGATGATAGGGGAGCAAGATTTCACTTCTTTCAGGGCGGTGCATTGTCAGTCTAATACACCGTTTCGTAATATCCATCACTTAGAGGTGAAACGCATTGGCAAATATATTGTCATTGATATTAAAGCAAACGCGTTTTTGCATCATATGGTGCGCAATATTACAGGTTGTTTACTTGATATTGGTGTTGGCAAGCAAGAGCCTGAGTGGATGGCGGAACTGCTTGTTGCCAAAGACCGCACCTTAGCAAGTGCTACGGCAAAACCTAACGGATTGTATTTAGTTGATGTGGACTACCCTGAACAATGGCAAATAGAAAAGATGCCGCTTGGGCCTTTATTCTTGCCTGAGGAATTAGTGTAACGGTCATATTTATGTAGTACCTTATACTCTTAAGACCAGTTTTTTATATCACCTATAGCTAAATCATGATTTAATTGGGAAAAGATGTCTGTCTTTGCTGACGGAACAGAATAAAGCACGATAGAGAGTTGCAAATGAGTTGGTTAGAAAAGATCTTACCTAAAACCACTAAATCTTCTGGTAAAAAAGAGATCCCAGAAGGGGTTTGGGCAAAGTGTACAGATTGTGATTCAATCCTATACAAAGCGGAATTAGAAAAGTCCTTAAACGTATGTCCTAAGTGTGATCATCACATGCGTATTACGGCACGTAAACGTCTTGAAAGTTTCTTAGATGATGCAGATCGTCAAGAGCTTGGCACAGAGCATGAGCCACAAGACGTATTAAAGTTTAAAGACTCTAAAAAGTACTCGGATCGTATCGTTCAAGCGCAAAAAGCAAGCGGTGAGAAAGACGCTTTAGTTGCAATGAAAGGTCGCGTAAAGGGTATTCCTGTTGCTGCTGTTGCTTTTGAATTCTCCTTTATGGGTGGTTCAATGGCGTCAGTTGTTGGTGCGAGATTTGTTGATGCAGTTAACGTTTGTTTAGAACATAACATGCCATTAATCTGTTTCTCTGCATCTGGTGGTGCACGTATGCAAGAAGCACTTATGTCATTGATGCAAATGGCGAAAACAAGTGCTGCATTGGCAAAAATGAGTGACAAAGGCTTGCCATTTATCTCTGTATTGACCGATCCAACAATGGGTGGTGTTTCTGCATCATTGGCGATGCTTGGTGATATCAATGTGGCAGAGCCAAAAGCACTTATCGGTTTTGCGGGTCCACGTGTTATCGAACAAACTGTACGTGAAACTCTACCTGATGGTTTCCAGCGCAGTGAGTTCTTATTAGAGCACGGTGCGATTGACATGATCGTCGACCGTCGTGAAATGCGCGATACGTTAGCGCGTATTTTGGCGAAGTTTATGGACTTGCCTTCCACTGAACAAGAGCATAGAGTAGCGTAAATTTTTCAAATTGAGCTACTCAACTTATGACGGTTAAACAGCCTAGCCAATCATCAAGCCTTGATGATTGGCTTTGTTATTTAGAAGCAATTCATCCAGCCACCATTGAAATGGGACTTGAGCGTGTAGCGCAAGTTGCCGAGCAAGCCGGATTACTTGAGCCTTTCAGTAAAATAATTCTAATTGGTGGAACCAATGGTAAAGGCACAACAGCCAGGTGCTTGGAATCGTTGTTGCTCGCACAAGGGTTTTCGGTTGGTACCTACGCTTCACCACACTTAGTACGCTACAATGAGCGTGTCCGAGTGAATGGGGCAGAGCTTGAAGATCAGTATCATATCGATGCATTTAAATTCCTCGACGACACCCGCAAAGACACTCAGCTAACTTACTTCGAGTTTGGTACGCTTGGTGCGCTCAGTATTTTCAAGCGCTGTAAGGTTGATTATATTTTGCTTGAAGTTGGTTTAGGCGGGCGATTTGATGCGACGAATATAGTCTCGCCATTTGCCTCTGTTATCACGACTGTCGACTTAGATCATAAAGAGTATCTGGGTGATACTAGAGAACTGGTAGGCTATGACAAAGCTGGCATTTTCCGCAGTGGTAAGCCTGCAATCGTTGGTGATTTAAATATTCCACATACGGTTACAGACTATGGCAACGAAATTGCGGCAGATATGGTGTTATCAAAGCGCGATTTTTATTTTACCCCGCTAGATTCTCAGTTTAGATGGCAATATCTTGATTTTGATTGGCACTTCGACAAACCAGCCATTCCAGCACAAAATGCTGCGACAGCGTTAACGGTATTAGCTAAACTTGAGTTGCTACCTAGCTATGATGCCGTGAAGACTTGTTTGGCAAATTTGCAAGTAGAGGGTCGCTTTCAGCAACTCAATGCCACGCCGTTAGTGTATACAGATGTTGCTCATAATCCAGAGTCTGCAAGATATTTGGCAACTAAGTTACAAGAACTCAAGCAAAAAGGGTTTAAAATTCATGCCTTAGTCGCTATGCTTGCGGATAAAGACAAAGCCAGTGTGCTGAAAGAAGTCACCCAATATGTAGATAGCTGGAGCTTCGCTTCGCTTTCTGGACCTCGTGGAGAGCGTGCGGAAAACCTTAAGCCATTGCTTGACTCAAGTTGCAATGTCACCTTATTCGATAGCGTTACAGCAGCACTTGATACTCAGCTCGATACACTTGCGAGCGAGCAGGTACTAGTGATATTTGGTTCGTTCTTTACCGTTGCTGAGGCAATGGAGTACTGGCGAAAATAGTTATAGATGATTTAATGTAAAGTAGAGAGTAAAGTTGTGAACTCAGTATTTATAAATCGCCTTGTTGGAACAAGTATCGTCGTCGTAGCTGCGGTGATCTTTATTCCAAATATCCTTGATGGTGAAAAGGTCCACTACAAGGAAGGATTTCAAGCGATCCCTGAAAGACCTGAGTTCAAAACAATTGATCTGCAAGAAAAAGTGGATGCGCAAGCCAAGCTTGCGCCTGAGTTGCCCTCTGAGCCGCTGGAAGATATTGACGCCGATGATGCTAAGCTAGAAGGCACAGAAGAGACAACGCTAGCCAATACGCAGCAATCAGATACGTCACCTACACACGTTGAGGCGAAACCCGTCGCAACGACCGACAAAGTTGAGGTGGCGAAATTAACGCGTCCTGAGACTGCTAACTTTTCAAAAATGGCCTATGTCATTCAGCTTGGTAGCTTTTCACATAAGTCGAACGTCGATGCATTGACGAAGAAGCTTGCAGATAATGGCTTTAAAACCTTTACTAAACCCGTTAAAACGCCCAATGGTACACTGACAAAAGTGTTTGTCGGACCAGCTTTAAATAAAGCTGAACTTGAAGCTAAGTTACCAGAATTAAAGAAATTAACTAAGTTAAATGGTCGTTTGACACAATTTGAAGTGACAAAATGATCTGGCATTTAGATGCCAAACCTTTTAGAATGCGCCCCACATTAACGACTTATTGGTTACTATGATCTGGGTTGATTACGCCATTCTTGGTATTGTTGGTTTATCGACTATCTTTGGCTTGCTTCGAGGCTTTGTCAAAGAAGCGATGTCACTTGTCGTATGGATCGGCGCTTTTTTCATCTCTAGTATTTTTTACCAATATCTCGCAACCTTCCTAACATTCATTTCAGAACCCCTTTTAAGAAATGCAGCCGCAATAGCCATACTCTTTTTTGCGACCTTGATGTTAGGCGGGCTTGTTAATTATGTCTTGAGTGAACTGGTTCAAAGAACTGGGCTCTCAGGCACCGATAGGATCTTTGGGATTGTATTCGGTGGACTTCGAGGTGTGTTGGTCGTTAGCGCCTTACTCTTTTTCCTTGATGCGTTTACCAGTGCACCAGACACGCAGTGGTGGAAAACATCAAACTTAATTCCTGAATTTGGCTTTGTGATAGAGTGGTTTTTCTCCTATCTTGAACATAACTCGAGCTTTTTAGATTCAGTAAACCGTTAATCGGCGAGGAAATTTTTAATGTGTGGTATCGTTGGGATAGTCGGAACATCTCCTGTTAATCAGGCGATTTATGACGGCTTAACTGTTTTGCAACACCGCGGCCAAGATGCGGCTGGCATTATTACCATTGACAACAATACGTTTAGCTTACGAAAAGCAAACGGTCTAGTGAAAGACGTATTTCATACAAGACACATGAAACGCCTACAGGGCAACATTGGTCTTGGTCATGTACGTTATCCTACTGCTGGTTCTTCAAGTTCAGCAGAAGCTCAACCTTTCTACGTAAACTCTCCATTTGGTATTGCCCTTGCGCACAATGGCAACTTAACCAATGCAGAAAAATTAAAGGAGCGTTTGTTTACTCAAGCGCGTCGGCACGTTAATACTACGTCTGATTCAGAGATCCTGCTGAATATCCTAGCTCACGAGCTTGGCAAAACAGACAAGATGAAATTAGACGCGGAAGATATGTTTACGGCAGTAACTGAGGTTGTGTCTATTGTTTCTGGTGGTTACGCGAGTATCGCGATGATCATCGGCCATGGTATTTTGGCATTTAGAGACCCTCACGGTATTCGTCCGCTTGTTTTCGGTAAGAAAGAAACTGAGCGTGGCATGGAATACATGTTCGCTTCAGAGAGTGTTGCATTGGCAACGGATGGCTTTGAGTTTGTGCGAGATGTTGCACCAGGTGAAGCTATTTACGTAACCGAAAAAGGTGAGTTTTTCTCTCAGATCTGCGCTGCTAAAACGACGCTTGCACCTTGTATCTTCGAGTTTGTATATTTTGCTCGTCCAGATTCAAACATTGATAAAATGTCTGTTTATGCGACTCGCGTGAATATGGGTACCAAGCTCGGTGAGAAAATCGCAACTGAGTGGGGCGATAAAGATATCGACGTGGTTATCCCAATCCCTGAAACATCATGTGATATCGCACTTGAAATTGCTTCCGTGCTAGGACTTCCTTATCGCCAAGGGTTTGTTAAGAACCGCTACATTGGCCGTACTTTCATTATGCCTGGCCAAGAGCTGCGTAAGAAGTCTGTACGTCGTAAACTTAATGCAATTGACAGAGAGTTTGCTGGTAAGAACGTGCTACTTGTCGATGATTCGATTGTGCGAGGCACTACATCAGCGCAAATCGTTGAGATGGCGCGTGAAGCGGGTGCGAAGAACGTGTACTTTGCATCAGCAGCACCAGAGGTAAGATTCCCGAACGTATATGGCATCGATATGCCTTCTGCATCAGAGCTAATCGCTCATGGTCGTGAAGTGGAAGATATCAATGCGAGTATTGGCTCGGACGGTTTGATCTACCAATCCCTAAGCGATTTGATTGCAGCCGTTGGTCAAGAAAACCCGGAGATCGCTCGCTTTGAGACTTCGGTATTTGATGGTCAATACATCACAGGTGATGTTGATCAAAACTACCTCAATCACATTGATGAACTGCGCAATGATTCGGCAAAGTCTAATCGTGAAGCTGCGATGTCTGCAAGCCTTGAGCTACATAATCAAGAAGCGGAAAGCGCCGAAAGCGATTAAACTATTTGATGATGTGCATAAGCATTAAGATAAAAAAACCCAAGTTTAACTTGGGTTTTTTATTTAATTTTAACCCGGGCAACAGCCTAAAATTGATAGACTAGGCCAACATAAGCGAGGTCACTGGTGTCTCTGTCTAGCAAAGGACTATTGGCAATAACATCATCGAGCTTAGTTCGTGTTATTCCACCAACTAAACTGAGTTGTGTTTTTAACTGATAATGTGCGGTAAACCCTGCCGAATAGTTCACGGCGTCATCAGCAGTTAAATAGCCCACTCGACCACGGCTTATATCGATGTTTTTCCCGCTCACCCCGTAAATATAATTGACGTAATCAGATTGCTGCCATTCTACGTTACCTACTGCTGAGATTTTAAATCCTCGACCATCGTTGTACAGTGGGATTGATACCGAAAAAGTAGCCGTGGTTGAATCGGAATTATCGGAAATATCACTGTGACCAGCGAGCGTAAACCACAGATAGGTGACGCCATAGTTAACGGTAACATCGCCATCCGGTGCGTCATACCCTTCAAAAACCTCGTCCTCGGATTTAGCATCTCGGAACACACCGTCATAGCCGTCTTGACGATAGCCCAATCCGGAGTAGACAGATAAATCTTCGGTAATAGGAAAGCGATAGCCAATTAAGCTGTCTTTGTTGATAAACCAGTTTCCTTTTTGGATATCGATAATGGGAATTGAGATCAGCTCACTTTCAATGCCTTTCCATGGCAAATCTGCAGCGGCTGCTCCTCCTCCAAGACGAACTTGCCATTCGTCAGATGACGTTTCAATGGCGTGGCTACAAGAAGCAAAAGCGAGAGTGAAGATGGCAGCAGACGTAAGAGCTGACTTGATGAGATACATACAGAATTCCTTTCGTAAGTTAAAGATTGCGAGAATTTAGAATGTAAGAAGTTTGTTACAAGACTTGGGAAAGTGCTGTTAGAAAGTGTAATAAATTGTCGGGAAGCGTTGTCTGGTGTGTTAGGAGCTATGTGTCACATTTCCTATCTATTCGCTATTTCCATGGTTGTTAGCATAGAAAGTAGCGAATAGAAGAGTGTGAACATAAAGATCAGCTGGATTGTGCGGGCTCGGAATCAGAAAGCAATAAAGTGAGTCCATCAACCAGCTCAAATAGCTCAGGCTCGATATCACTGAGTGGTTTTTCTTGTTTTAATCCCGTCTCGATGGTTTCGGCCAATTTCTTCAGGGTTGGTACGCCTGTGTAACAACATGCCCCGTGAAACTTATGCACTACTTTGAGCAGCGTAGGGAGATCCTCTGCGTCTTGTGCAGACTCCAACTGCTGCAACGTTTCGGGCACGCTAGAAAGCAGCATGTTGAGCATCTCCAATGCTAAATCAGGTTTATTACCCGCTCGCTGTAATGCTAATCCCCAATCTAACATTTGGCTATTAAATGGCGGCACGCTGTGCTGATGACTCTCGATATTTTTTTGTCTCGCGACTGGTGAAGATGCGCTATGGTCGCAAATAATTTGCTTGAGCATATCTTCATCTATGGGTTTAGTCATATAGTTACTAAAGCCATCTTTAAGCAGTTGCTCTTTTTCGCCAGCAAGTGCATGTGCGGTGACGGCGATGATAGGAGTATCCTCATTTAAGGACGAATCTCTTATGCTTCTACAGGCGCTTATACCATCCATTATGGGCATTTGAATATCCATAAATATCAGGTCGTATTTCCTTGATTTACATAAACTGACTGCTTGAGCGCCATTATGTGCGGTATCTATTGCCTCTACCTGCTCATCTAACAAAGTACAGATCAACTTCAAGTTAGCATCGTTATCGTCTGCAACGAGCACTTTAAGTGGTAAACTGGTAGCTTCGATTTCATTGGCACCCATGTCTGGGTGGTCTAAACGATAAGGTGCTGCAAGCATTTCGCAGAGTTTTCTGTGATTAAGCGGTTTGCTTAAACAAGCGTCAGCACCACTGCCAATAAGCGCCTCACGCATATTATGAGACACGGTATTAACCATCAAATATAAGTAGTCTGCGGAGCCGCGAGCTTGCTTGATGTAACTCTTAACCGTCTGCATTTGATCGACGCTTGCCATAGAGCCGATTAGACAGATATCGTAATTAAAATCCTGCGCCAAGGCTGTATCAAACTCTTCTTCGGTGAGGCAGCGTGTTACTTGCATGTCCCATGCTTGTAGCTGAGCCATAACAGCATGATGAGTATGCTCTTGCGGTTCAAAGTAAAGCACGCGCTTATTTTCCAGCGGCTTACTTGGTAAGTCATCGTTGTAGAGACGGTTTGGCAGGGCAAAGACGGCATTAAATGAGAAACAGGTACCATTTCCAGGTGCCGAGTTCAGAGTGATACGGCCATTCATCGCCTCAACAATGTGCTTTGTGATGATAAGACCTAGGCCGGTGCCGCCAAATTTACGGGTGATACTGGTATCGGCTTGAGCAAACGGTGTAAATAGCGCGTCTTGCTTATCCTGCGCAATACCGACCCCAGTATCGCTGACAGACACTAACAACGAGGATTGAGATTCATCCATCAAGCGATGGTTAATATCCACTTTGACTGAGCCTTTCTCCGTGAACTTGATGGCATTACTAATTAGATTGGTCAATACCTGTTTAAATCGCGTTGGGTCGCCAATTAAGTTATCCGGCACCTGGCGATTAACAGAAATCGAAAACTCTAGCTGTTTGTCGTGGGCACTTGGCGCTAATAAGGTCATGACCTCATTAACGGCGTCGCGTAATTCAAACTGGATATTCTCCAGCTCCATAGCACCGGCTTCTAGTTTTGAGAAATCTAAGATGTCACTAATGATGGTAAGCAGGCTATTTGCGGATAGCTCTATGGTATCTAAATAATCTTTTTGGTGTTTATTTAATGGTGTTTTATAAAGTTGACGAGTAAAGCCAATGACCCCGTTGAGCGGCGTTCTGAGTTCGTGACTCATCTTAGCCAAGAAATCCGATTTTACGCGGTTAGCGTCTTGTGCTTCTTTTTTGGCAATATTGAGCTGAATATTCTGCGTTTCATACTGCTCTAGGGTTTCGCGATAATCACTAGTTGCCTGATCAATGTGCTTTTGCATTTCGTCTTTTTGATTGGCCATCTTTCTGCCAATCACTATCAAGCCTTGGCGCAACAGCTCAAACTCACCCCGCATCGGCTCATTGATAGCGATGTCTTGTTTACCTTCGTTGAGTTTGTCTGTAGCTAAAATCAAACTGGCAATCGGCTTGGTCAGCATACGTGATAATCGCATGGCCAACATAACACTAAGTAAAAAGGAGAAAATAATAACAATAGCACTCAAGATTAGCGCGCGCTGCTGCGATATCAACGCTTGGTCTTTACTGATCTCTACAACTAAAACCGCGAGCGTAGCTGGTTCAGCACTATGCCAATCGGTTTTTTTGGCTAAATGGTTTTTAACTGGTGAATAAAACACAAAGGTATTTTTTAGTGTAGTAACTTCGGTGGTTTGTAGCTTTTGCACTTCACCAAAATAATGTAATTTGTCGAATTCACTATGATAATTACTGGTAAGAATAAGCTGATTTTGGTTATCAAACAGCGCGATACTTTTTACCAGTGGTGCGTGTTTATTGTGTGCTTGGCTTAAAATGCGGTGTAAATGCGCTTTATCTTGTTTTTCTATTGGGTATTCTACTGACATGGCCAGAGAATCTGCAATGCGATTTCCCTGACTTATCAGAATTTCCTCAAGCTCTACGTAGCGATTTATAGTAAAATAACCACCAAGTAGCAAGCCAACCAAAAGGGTTGGCAAAAGAGTGAGTAGTAAAATACTGTCACGCAGGTTTAATTTTGTCATAGGGTCAAAAAAGTGCAGAGAAATCTGTAACTAAGATTATCTTTTACCGACGTGATAAGCAAACAAATGAGGAACCCAATGGCACAGATTTTTCGTGCTAAGAAAGCTGCTAAGCCGTCAAAGCAAATAGAATTAACCATAGAGTCAATGGATCATCAGGGGCGAGGTGTTGCTCGCCATGAAGGTAAAGTCTGTTTTGTGGCTGGTGCCTTGACTGGTGAGCGAGTGAGAGCACAGGTTGTACAGGCCAAGTCTAAACTCTTGGAAGCGAAGATGACCAAAGTACTTAATGCCTCTAAAGAGCGTGTTAAGCCGTTTTGCCCGCATTACCAGCAGTGTGGTGGCTGTAGCTTGCAGCATCAAAGTGTTGATGGTCAGCTCAATGAAAAGCAACATGCAGTTGAAAAACTTTTTGCGCGTTTTGCCAACATTAAACACTTACCTTGGCAAGCACCGATCACCTCTATGCAGCTTCATTATCGTCGTGCAGCTCGTTTGGCATGTATTTATGATAAACAAAGCAAAAGCATGAAGTTAGGCTTTAGAGCAAGTCAGTCGAAGCAGATTATCGAAATAGCGCAGTGTGATATATTGGTGTCGCCTTTTGATCGTATTGTTAACACGTTAAGTGCGCTTGCACAGTCGCTAAGTGAGTTTAGGTTGATCAGTCATATTCAGCTTTGTCAGGCCGACAATCATAATTATGTGTTGTGTCGTCATACAAAGCCACTGTCCGCTTTGACTCGCGAAACGTTACAAAACGAGCTGAAAAATTGTCAGGTCCTGTTTGACGATGGCGAGACGCCAGTTGTGTACTCTCAGTTGCCATTCTATCACCTTAATGAATTTGGCTTAACACTTGAGTTTAAATTGAACAACTTTATTCAAGTAAATCAATCTGTAAACGAAGCAATGCTGCGCCAAGCCACAGACTGGCTACAGCTGAGTAACGATGAAAGTGTGCTCGACCTTTTCTGTGGGGTGGGAAATTTCTCTTTGGTGCTCGCAAAACAAGCAAAAAATGTGATTGGCGTAGAAGGTGAAGCGCAATCGGTTGCAATGGCTCAGCAAAATGCGCAAACTAATCAAATCAGTAATGTTCAGTTTCACTGTTTTGATCTAACTCAGTCGATTACAGAAGCTGCTTGGTTCGACGCAAATCTGGATGTGTTGGTACTTGACCCGTCAAGGCCTGGTGCACTTGAGGTTCTACAGCAATTACCGTTGACGCAGTTTACCCGTATTTTATACGTGTCATGTGATCCTGTGACACTGGCGCGCGATGCTTTGGTAATAGCACAGGCAGGCTTTGAATTAGAGAAGCTTGGCTTAATGAATATGTTTGTCCACACGGGACATATCGAAACCATGGCGCTGTTTAAAAAACAGTGTAAATAACCTGAGCTTTGAGGCCGTTATTGCCCGAGCATTAGGCTAGATAATTTACCCGAAAATGAGGCGGGTAAGTAATTTTAAGGAGGTATCAAAACATGGTTGCTACTCGGCAGTCGCATCAAACCACTTTGCCACTAGAGTTTGATGCGCGACTCACTATCTTAAACTTGTCAGAGGATCAAAGGGACTGGCTGCAAAAGGCCTATGAACTTTGTCCCGCGGATGAGTCAACGGAACATCTCAATAATGCCATCGAAATGGTCGAGATCCTTGCAGACTTAAATTTTGATAGCGAATCTTTAGCAACTGCGTTTTTAACTCCTTATTTTGTTGCTGGAAAGTTGTCCCTTGAGCAAGTAGAGGAAGCGCTTGGCAAAAATATCTCTCTGCTTTTAAGAGGGGTGGAGAATATGGACACCATCAGCACTTTAGCACACCAAAGCTCGGGTAAGGTACAAGTCGACAACATCCGCCGTATGTTACTCGCTATGGTGGAAGATGTGCGTGCCGTGGTGATTAAGCTTGCTGAGCAAATCTGCCATTTACGTGCGGTTAAGAAAGCATCGGAAGAAGAAAGAGTTGTTGCTGCAAAAGCCGCAGCCAATATTTTTGCGCCACTTGCGAACCGTTTGGGGATTGGCCAATTAAAATGGGAACTTGAAGATCTCTCTTTCCGTTATTTGCATCCGGATACGTATAAGTCTATTGCCAAGAAGCTTTCTGATAAACGCCTAGACCGCGAAGCTTATATGGAAAATATGGTTAATTCGGTGGCACAAAAACTTGCGGATGCAGGCATTAAAGCGCAGGTCTACGGTCGCCCTAAGCATATTTACAGCATTTATAAAAAAATGGCGCAGAAAAGCTATGAATTCGAACAGTTGTTCGACATTCGCGCGATGCGTGTGGTGGTAGATGAAATTCAAGATTGCTACGCCGCTTTGGGTATTGTGCACACCAGCTGGCGGCATTTAAACAAAGAGTTTGACGACTATATTGCTACGCCTAAGCAAAACGGCTATCAGTCTATCCACACCGTGGTATTTGGTCCTGAGGGCAAAACGGTAGAAATCCAAATCCGTACTGAGGCCATGCATCGAGATGCAGAACTTGGGGTGGCGGCACATTGGATGTACAAAGAAGGTGCATTGCCGGGCAGAAACTCAGGATACGAGCAAAAAATTAGCTGGCTACGCAAACTGTTGCAGTGGCAAGAAGAAGTGGTAGATGGCAGTGAAATAGCAGATGAGCTGAAGAATCAGGTTGTCGAAGACCGTGTTTATGTATTCACGCCCAAGGGCGATATCTTTGATTTGCCGCTAGGCTCGACGCCACTCGACTTCGCATACTACATTCATTCCAATGTTGGACATCGCTGCATTGGTGCAAAAGTGTTTGGTAAAATAGTGCCTTTCACTTACACATTGCGCACAGGCGATCAGGTAGAAATTCTTACCCAGAAAAATGCTTCACCAAGTCGAGATTGGTTAAACCCGTCGCTGGGATATATTCATTCTTCAAGAGCGCGTAGTAAGATCCATCACTGGTTTAAGCAGCAAGATAGAGACAAAAATCTTCAAGCGGGTAAGGAAATTTTAGATGGTCATCTGCAAAAACTAGATATTACCTATAAAGATTTAGAACCTGCGATTGACCGCTTTAACTTTAAAGAGCTCGACGATTTAATGGTGGCGATTGGTGCCGGTGATATTCGTATCAACCAATTTCTGAACTACGTTCAAGATAAACCTGAGGATACACCTAAGTTAAAAATCTCCTCGCCAAAACACACTAAAGGCGACAAAAACGCCGTGGTCGTTGATGGGGTTGGCAGCTTGATGAGTCATATGGCGAAATGCTGTGAGCCGGTACCGGGCGATGAAATTGTGGGTTACATCACGCAAGGGCGAGGTATTGCTGTGCATCGCTCTGATTGTGAGTCGTTTGCTCATATTACGGATGTACATCCAGAGCGTGAGATTGCGGTCAGTTGGTCAGATGATGTTAAAGCGTCGTATGCCATTACATTAAAAATTGAAGCGCACGACCGCCAAGGGCTGATCCGAGACATTAGCTCTGTGCTTGCCAATGAAAAAGTCAACGTGCTCAATATGAACGTACAAACACAAGACGATAAAAACGTAGCAGTATTTATGATGAAGGTAGAGGTGGATGACCTTTCTGCTATGCATCGCCTGCTGACTAAATTGATGCAAATCGAAGGTGTTTTTGATGCCAAACGACTCTAAGCCTTCTACAGCAACGGGGATAGAGCAGCTGCTAGAGATTATGTTGCAGCTGCGCGACCCAAGCACTGGATGCGACTGGGATAAAAAGCAAACCTTTAAAACCATTGTCCCTCACACGTTAGAAGAAGCACATGAAGTTGCCGATGCTATCGAGCAAGGCGACTTTGCTCACTTAAAAGAAGAGTTGGGGGACTTGCTGTTCCAAGTGATTTTTTATGCTCAGCTTGGAAAAGAGCAGGGGCTGTTTGATTTTGCTGACATAGTGCAAACCCTCAATGACAAATTAGTGAGACGTCACCCTCATGTATTTCAAAATCAGGAAAGCTTAAGCGAAGCAGAGCTTGAACAGCAATGGCACGCCATTAAACAGCAAGAAAAACAGGCACAAAAACAAGGGGCGTTCGCGGCAGATATTCCAAGCAGCTTGCCTGCATTATCAAAAGCCTACAAAATTCAAAAGCAAGCAGCCAAACTTGGATTTGACTGGCCAAGTTACCACGGCGCGTGGGATAAAGTACAAGAGGAAGTCGCAGAGGTGAGCGAGGCGCTGCAAGTTGATCCACTCTCTGAACATACGGCGGAAGAGGTGGGCGACTTGTTGTTTGCAACTGTAAATGTGAGCCGACATATAAAACGAGATCCGGAGCAGCTGCTACGTCAAGCCAACGAGAAATTTAGAAATCGCTTTGTGCAAGTCGAAGCCGTTTTGAATGAGTCCTCACTATCACTTAAAGATGCGAGCTTGGAGGAGATGGATGATGCTTGGGAGACAGTGAAACGTCGTCAGCGCAGTAAAAACTGAGACTGATTTTACGGTTTGTTCGTTACTTAAAACGACCTCCTGATAAAATATATTACCGCGCTAAGTCATTTTTAGCTGGAATGACTTAGGTGCTTTTGCTATACTATCGCCCCGTCTTGATTCTTATTTAAATTCCAATTTTCCTGAAATTTCTAGGGTTCGCATGAGTACAAAATTTATCTTCGTAACGGGCGGAGTAGTATCCTCCTTGGGTAAAGGTATTGCAGCTGCTTCTTTAGCCGCTATTTTAGAAGCACGTGGCTTGAAAGTAACGATTCTAAAGCTGGATCCTTACATCAATGTTGACCCTGGGACCATGAGCCCTATCCAACACGGTGAAGTATTCGTAACCGAAGACGGCGCGGAAACCGACCTTGATCTTGGTCACTACGAGCGTTTTATTCGCACTAAAATGACCAAGCGTAACAACTTTACACAGGGCCGTGTATTTGAAGACGTGTTGCGCAAAGAGCGTAGAGGTGAGTACTTAGGTGCCACTATTCAGGTTATTCCTCACATCACAAACGACATCAAGCGTCGCGTGCTTGAAGGCGCGGAAGGCCATGATGTTGCTATCGTAGAGATCGGTGGTACGGTTGGTGATATCGAGTCACAACCTTTCCTAGAAGCAATTCGTCAGCTAGGCACAGAGCTTGGTCGTGAGAGCGCTTTGTTTATGCATTTGACGCTAGTGCCTTTCTTAGGCCCTGCGGGTGAAGTGAAAACTAAGCCAACTCAGCACTCTGTGAAAGAGCTTCGTTCAATCGGTATTCAACCTGATATTTTGATATGTCGTTCAGATCGTAAACTACCAGCGAACGAGCGCGCGAAGATTGCACTATTCACTAACGTTGAAGAAAAAGCAGTTATCTCGCTACAAGACGTAGACAGTATTTATAAGATCCCTGCGTTATTGAAGTCGCAAGAGCTTGATAACATCATTTGTCGTCGTTTCTACCTTGAACGTCCAGAAGCGGACTTATCTGAGTGGGAACAGGTACTTTATCAAGAGTCAAATCCTACTGGTGAAGTGACAATTGGTATGGTTGGTAAATACATCGAATTACCGGACGCATATAAATCAGTTAACGAAGCATTGAAGCATGCTGGCTTGAAAAACCGTTTAACGGTGAATATTGAGTATGTTGACTCTCAAGATATCGAGAGCAAAGGCACTGAGTTACTTGAACACCTTGATGCTATCTTAGTACCAGGTGGCTTTGGTAACCGTGGCGTTGAAGGTAAGATTTTAGCTGCAAAATATGCACGTGAAAACAAAGTACCATACCTAGGCATTTGTTTAGGGATGCAAGTTGCGTTAATCGAGTATGCGCGTAACGTTGCAGGTCTGACTGGTGCTAACTCAACTGAATTTGATCTTGAAAGCCCACACCCAGTAGTTGGTCTGATCACTGAGTGGTTAGATGCAGACGGTAAGATTGAAGTACGTGACCACGACTCTGATCTTGGTGGCACTATGCGTCTTGGCGCGCAGCTTTGCCACTTAAAAGAGGGCTCTAAGGTGCGTGAAGTATACGGTAATGCCGAAATCGTTGAGCGTCACCGTCACCGCTACGAAGTAAACAACAACTATGTTGCTGAGCTTGAAAAAGCGGGTCTGCAATTTACTGGTCTGTCAGAAGACAAGAAACTAGTTGAGATTATCGAGAATAAAGATCACCCTTGGTTTATCGCGGCTCAGTTCCACCCTGAGTTCACGTCAACGCCTCGTGATGGTCACCCGTTATTTGAAGGCTTTGTTGCGGCGGCATACAGCCACCAAAAAGCATCTTCGTAATAAGAAAAAGCCGTGCTCTTGCACGGCTTTTTTGTTGCAGAAGGTTTTGCAATAGGCGCTAAGAGTAGTGTTTATCGCCAAACTTTTTCTTATCTGCCGGCGCGTCAATGTGATACGTGTAAATTCTTCACTTTGCGAAGCAACAGAGATAAGGCAAACTTTAAAGCGGGTTTATTGACCCTGAATTCGCCTGCGACAGAAGCAGTGCAACACACACCACTTTGGGAATAAGAGGAATCAAGATGTCAAAAATCGTTAGAGTGATTGGCCGTGAAGTTATGGACTCACGCGGTAACCCAACAGTAGAAGCGGACGTACACCTAGAGTCAGGTGCATGGGGCCGTGCATGTGCGCCATCAGGTGCATCTACGGGTACCCGTGAAGCACTAGAGCTACGTGATGGTGATAAGTCTCGTTACTTAGGTAAAGGTGTATTAACAGCGGTAAACTACGTAAATAACGAAATCGCGGCAGCACTTGAAGGTCAAAACGCGCTAGAGCAACGTGCAATCGACCAAATCATGTTGGACTTAGACGGCACTGAAAACAAAGAAAAACTAGGTGCGAATGCCATCCTTGCGGTATCTCTAGCAACAGCAAAAGCAGCTGCACAAGACAAAGGCGTGGCGCTATACGAGCATATCGCAGACATCAACGGTACAGCAGGTCAGTACTCAATGCCAGTTCCGATGATGAACATTATCAATGGTGGTGAGCACGCGGATAACAACGTTGATATTCAAGAGTTTATGGTTCAGCCTGTTGGCGCAAAGAGCTTCCGTGAAGCACTACGTATGGGTGCTGAAATCTTCCATAGCCTGAAAAATGTACTTAAGTCCCGTGGCCTAAATACGGCGGTTGGTGATGAAGGTGGTTTTGCTCCAGACCTTAAATCAAATGAAGAAGCGCTAGAAGTGATTGTTGAAGCGGTTGCAGCAGCTGGCTACGAAATGAACAAAGACGTAACACTAGCACTTGACTGTGCAGCGTCTGAGTTTTATGTCGATGGCAAGTATGACCTAAAGGGGGAAGGTAAAACATTCGACTCGGAAGGTTTTGCAGGCTTCTTGGCCGATCTTGCAGCACGTTACCCAATTGTATCAATCGAAGATGGTCTAGACGAAAGTGACTGGGCTGGCTGGAAAGTCCTAACAGATAAAATTGGCGATAAAGTTCAGCTAGTGGGTGATGATCTTTTTGTTACTAACACTAAGATCTTAAAGCGTGGTATTGAAGAAAGCATTGGTAACTCAATCTTGATTAAATTCAACCAGATTGGTTCACTGTCTGAAACGCTTGATGCCATCAAAATGGCGCAAGATGCTGGCTTTACTGCCGTTATTTCACACCGCTCTGGTGAGACCGAAGACGCTACCATTGCTGATTTAGCAGTGGCGACAGCTGCAGGTCAAATTAAGACAGGTTCACTTTGCCGTTCGGATCGTGTAGCTAAGTACAACCAATTGCTACGTATTGAAGAAGCGCTAGGTGAAAAAGCAGTATACAAAGGCCGTAGTGAAATCAAAGGTCAGTAATTAGCATTACTTGATGTATTGTAAAAACGCCAGTTTAGCTACTGGCGTTTTTTATTGCTAGCGGTCATCACCCCAAATCTCACAATTTGCTTGGCCATTTCTAAATGTCCAACAGACTCGAAGTGAATTACAAGCATCATCCATCGTTGCAGGACCATTACCTCCAGCAACAGCCGGCGTCATCTTAGTAGCAAGTGTTTTGTTCACACTAAGTTCTTTAATCGATTTTTTGTTGAACTTTAATTTCATTGTCGTCTCCTTCTATAAAAAATATAAATGTTAACCAAATCTATACAAGATGTTGGTTGTTTTACATTTGTACTTTTTGTACAAAAAGTCAACAGGTGTTTTTAAGCACCAAACTCTTGCGCTAATATCGATTGAGTGAAATTGATTTTCAAATAAAAACCTCTTGGCAAAGTTTGCACTATTTTACCGTTCGGCCCTATGGCGTCGGTGAGCGCTTTGGCATTTGCCGCCTTTGGCCTTATCTGCATGACTTCTCCAAGATGCCCTGAGATTTGGTCTACGTGACCCGTAGCGATTAACTCGATTTGCTCTTCCCAGTCTCTTCGTAACAACTGTTCTTGATGCGCGTCTGGCCGCCATAAGAAGCCGTGTCCAATAACCCTATCTATTAAAGGAATTTCTCGTTCGGCTAATATGGGTAGCCAAAGAACGTGAGCTAATTTCTTTTTAACACTCGACGCTTCCCACGTTAATCCTGTTAACTGAGTCAGCGGCACGACAGAAACATAGGTGGTTTCTAGCGGTTTGCCTTGATAGCTTATTGGTAAAGTCTTGAGTTCAACGCCAATATGCTCAAAATCAGGCACAGGCTTTGAGCCCGCGGTAGCACCTAAGGCTGCTTCTATGAGTTGTCCTACCCAGCCTTTTTCTTTGAGCAAGTCTTGTGGTGTTTTAAACGAGAGCTGCTGAGCGAGTTCACCCAATGTTAAGCCGGCTATGTTTTCAACACGTTGCATAAGTTCGCCCACAGAGCGTGGTGGTGTAACTGGTGGCAAGCGATACTCCTGAGTCTATCCCCTAAAAACACGATTATAAAAGAAATCATGTGGTGAAGTAAGTTGGTTATTTTACGCTCAACTTAAGTGCGGCTTGTTATTTCAACATATGGTTAAAGTAATAACTTTATTATCTATATGATAAATATGAAGTTATTTTTATTTTGCTACAGTCAGAGTGGCTTGAAAATCTTATGGCTTTGGATAAATACAAGACTATAAACATAATTATCCACAGAATATGTGGAAAACCTAGGGTTTGAAGTGTGTAATTGTGGATTTGTTCGTAATTTGAACTGAAAAATACTTAGTTATGCACAAGTTGTGGGTAAGTTGAGAGTATGCTGAGATAATTTAGGTATAGAATGGAATTAAATTTGCCGTGACGCGGGAGTTGTGGAACAATCATTAAAAATCGACTTATAAATGAGGCACTAAGGTGATTGATGCCGAAGGGTTTCGTGCCAATGTCGGAATAGTGATTTGTAATAATCAGGGGCAGGTTTTTTGGGCCCGTCGTTACGGACAACACTCTTGGCAATTTCCTCAAGGCGGAATAGATCAAGGGGAAACACCTGAGCAAACGATGTATCGTGAACTTCATGAAGAAGTTGGACTTAGGCCAGAAGATGTTGAAATAGTAGCAAGTTCTAAACATTGGTTACGTTACAAACTACCAAAAAGGTTAATTAGACGAGATTCAAGCCCAGTTTGTATCGGGCAAAAGCAGAAATGGTTTTTATTGAAACTTAGGTGTAAAGATGAAGACGTAGACTTATTACGTACGCATCACCCTGAGTTTGATGATTGGCGCTGGGTCAGCTATTGGTATCCAGTACGTCAAGTTGTATCGTTTAAGCGTGATGTCTATCGTCGAGTGATGAAGGAATTCGCTCCGTTTGCGATGCCATTTGGTAAACGTGAACAGCAAGGGCAGAAGGATTTCTGGCGCACAAAACGATAAAAATAGGAGCAGCAGGTGTTAGCAACGTTAAGATCGATTGCTGAGTCAGTGGCACAGCAAAGTGACCTACAAAGCGCGTTAAATTGCTTTGTTACTATGGTCAAAGATGCCATGCACACTGAATGCTGCTCAGTTTATTTTGCCGATTACAGTCAAGATAACTTTATCCTGATGGCAACGGATGGCTTAAACCCTGAAGCAATCGGAAAATTCCGAATGGGATTTACCGAAGGCCTAGTCGGTCTTGTTGCCCAGCGTGAAGAGCCAATTAACGTTGCCCACGCCCAATCACACCCAAGATTCAAATTGTCACCTGAGGTCAATGAAGAAGGCTACAATGCTTTCTTATCAGTGCCCGTTGTACATCAGCGTAAAGTACTTGGGGTTATTGTGGTGCAGCAAAAGATTGCTCGTGTATTTAGCCATGATGAAGAGTCCTTTCTTATTACGCTTTCAGCGCAATTGGCTTCACAGCTTGCCAACACCGAAATTCAAACTTTACTTCAACAAGATGCAAGCAGTCACAGAACTTCAGTGTTAAAAGGGGTATCGAGTGCACCAGGTATTGCCTTAGGTGATGGTTATGTGGTGTTACCCCATATTGATTTTGCGAGTATTGAACCGCAGCATAGTGACAATATTCAGCAGCAAATTCAGCTGTTTCATCAAGCGGTGGCCGCGACTCGGCAAGAGTTTCATATTTTAGCCAAAACTCTGAGTGATGATATTCCAAAAGAAGCGGTAGCTGTGTTTGAGGTTTACCAACAGCTTTTGGATGCCAAGAGTTTAGGTAAACAAGTTGAGTCTGAGATACAACAAGGCTGGAACGCAAAAACCGCGCTAAAGCTTGTTATCGAAAAGCTTGTGGCTCAGTTTGATATGATGAGTGACCCTTATATCAAAGAGCGTGCGATTGATGTTAATGATATTGGCCTGCGCGTGCTCCAACATTTAGTCTCGACTGAGCAAGCTGTTAAACACTATCCAGATAATACGATTCTAATCGCCCATACCTTGACCCCGACTATGTTAGCGCAAGTACCAAAAGAAAAGCTCAAAGGGGTAGTCAGTGTGCATGGCTCGGCCAACTCTCATGCTTCCATTCTGACTCGCGCGATGGGCGTCCCCGCTATTTGGGGCATAGAAGACATTCCATTATTACAGTTTGATGGTAAGTCCATGATCATGGATGCGTATTCTGGGCGGCTTTATATTTCGCCTTCGCAAATGTTGGTCAATGAGTACGTTGAAATCAAACGTAAAGACAACATTCTGCATGATAAGTTTGAAGCGGAACATGATTTGCCGCCTATTACACTCGATGGTGAGCGTATAAATTTACTCTTAAATGCTGGGCTTGATCTATCGACCGAGACATTAAGCGCCAGTTATTGCGATGGCGTTGGTCTTTATCGTACTGAGTCTTGGTTTATGCAAAAAGGCCAATTCCCAACACAATCGGAGCAAGAAGTCTGGTATCGCGAGGTGCTATCACGTTATCACCCTGAGCCCGTAGTGATGCGGACTTTAGATATCGGTGGCGACAAAATTCTAGATTACTTTGATATCAAAGAAGAAAACCCTTTTTTAGGGTGGCGGGGCATTCGTGTATCGTTGGATCATCCCGAGCTTTTTTTGGATCAAATCAAAGCCATGATCAAAGCAAACGCGGGTCTTGGCAACTTACAGATCATGTTGCCTATGGTGGGCCATAGTGAGGAAATAGATGAAGCGATGGCACTCATTGAGCAGGCTTGTTTTGAGCTGCAAGACGAATGGGCTGATCCTTTTTATACCATCGACCGGCCAGAAATCGGCGTAATGCTTGAAGTACCGTCTAGCGTGTATTTGTTACCTGAGTGGTCGAAAAAAATCGATTTTTGCTCTGTGGGTAGTAATGATTTGACGCAGTATTTATTAGCCGTTGATAGAACCAACGCACAAGTGGCGGATCTTTTTGACCCTTATCATCCCAGTGTATTGCGAGTGTTAAACCAGATTGCACAGCAGTGTGAACTACACGAGCTGCCTTTTAGCCTATGTGGAGAGTTAGGTGGTGAGCCTGAGGGAGCGATCTTGCTTATTGCAATGGGGTATCGCCGTTTGAGTATGAATATTTCATCACTGAACAAAGTGAAATGGGTGCTACGCAGACTGAGAGTAACGGATATGGAAGCTTTACTTGAAAATTGTTTAGCACAACCCTCATCTAAGCAAGTGCGCCGCATTATTAAAGAATTTATGATTGAGCATCATTTTGCAGAATTACTCTATACCAGCCACCAAGCAAAGGGTGCTTCTTAAAGCTATTTACGCTACCATTACGGCGCTATAAGAATAAGAGCTTGTTGATGGAAACTATTATACTCATCGTTGTACTTTGCGCTTTGCTCGGCTGTGCAGTTGGCTTTTTGGCAGGTCTGCTTGGTATCGGCGGCGGGCTGCTGATAGTCCCTATTTTATCTGTCATCTTGACCAAATTTAATGTTATACCCACAGATCAAGTGGTGTTAGTTGCAATCGCGACGTCTCTCGCCTCCATTATTTTCACTTCGACATCTTCAGCCAAAGCGCATCATAAAAATGACAATGTTCCATGGCACATTGCTCCATGGGTGATGTTAGGTGTGGCAGTCGGCGCGTTGGGCAGTGGTTTTGCCGCAGTGATGTTGCCTGAAAAACTGGTCAGAATTATTTTTGTGGTTAGTGTTGTGGGCATTGCATTGAAAATGGCGTGGAGTTCCAGAAGACCGCCACAATCAACCAGAGTTATACCGCAAGGACCGATACTTGCGATGCTAACCTCGGTAACGGGGGCGCTGTCTGCAATGATTGGTATCGGCGGGGGAGCATTAATCGTCCCACTACTGACATTTTTCTCTGTTGATATGAAAAAAGCGATAGGATGTGCGTCTGCCAGTGGTATTGTTATCGCTATCTTTGGCTCCTTTGGCTATATCGCCTCTGGCAGCCAACATGTGGATATTGAACATGGATTTTTAGGTTTTGTCTATTTACCGGCTTTGTTTGGTATAGTGGCAACTTCATGGTTTATGGCGCCTATTGGTGCTAAAGCTACGCACCACTTACCAGTCACAACGATTAAGAAAGTGTTTGCGGCGTTACTCATTGTTATCGCTGGCAATATGTTAATGAATTAAGGAAAGGCTATGGCTTTGCAGTTTCCACAGATAGACCCTGTGATTTTTTCCATCGGACCGTTAAGTGTTCGTTGGTATGGATTAATGTATTTGATCGGCTTTATGTTCGCCATGTGGTGGGCAGGGAAAGAAGCAAAAAAACCAAACTCTGGTTGGAATAAAGACCAAGTTGGCGACCTAGTTTTTTACTGTATGCTCGGTGTGATCTTGGGCGGACGAATTGGTTACGTGCTGTTTTATCAATTCTCTCATTTTATTGAAAACCCGCTTTATTTGTTTAGGGTGGACCAAGGCGGTATGTCTTTCCATGGTGGTGCATTGGGCGTTATCACGGCGATTATCGTGTATGCGCTTAAAAACAAACGTTCGATTTTATCGGTAGGTGACTTTGTCGTTCCTATGGTGCCTGTTGGGCTTTGTGCTGGTCGTATCGGTAACTTCATTAATGGCGAATTATGGGGTCGCGTAACGGATGTTCCTTGGGCATTTATTTTCCCAACGGGCGGACCACAGCCGCGCCACCCATCACAACTTTATGAAGCGTTTTTTGAAGGGTTGGTATTGTTTGTGATGCTGGTATGGTTTAGGAAGAAACCGCGCCCAGCGGGCAGTGTAGCAGGTCTATTTTTAGCCGGTTACGGTGTCTTCCGCTTCTCAATCGAGTATTTCCGTGAACCAGATGCACATATTGGCTTATATGGTGGCTTTATTTCTCAAGGTCAGATCTTATCTCTCCCTATGGTGATTGCAGGCGCTATCCTTATGGTGTGGGCATATAAGCGAGAAGGTAGCAACCCATCTACCGGGCAAGTTAAAAGTTAAAGAGTAGCGAACAATGAAGCAATATTTAGAACTGATGCGCCACGTGCGTGATAATGGCACAAAAAAAGAAGACCGTACGGGCACTGGCACAGTGAGTGTTTTTGGATACCAGATGCGCTTCAACTTGCAAGAAGGCTTCCCACTTGTAACGACGAAAAAGTGTCATCTACGCTCGATTATCCACGAGCTACTTTGGTTCTTGCAAGGCGATACTAACATCAAATACCTAAAGGAAAATGGCGTTAGCATTTGGGATGGCTGGGCAACGGATGAAGGGGACTTAGGGCCAGTTTATGGCAGCCAGTGGCGCTCTTGGACGGGGCCAAATGGTGAAGTGATAGATCAAATCAAAGACGTTGTAGAGCAAATCAAAACCAACCCAGACTCTCGTCGCCTGATTGTGAGTGCTTGGAACCCTGCGCTTTTACCTGATACTAACTATTCACCGAAAGAAAATGCAGCGATGGGCAAACAGGCGTTGCCACCTTGCCACACGTTATTCCAATTTTATGTACTAGATGGCAAGCTTTCTTGCCAGCTTTATCAGCGCAGTGCGGATATTTTCTTAGGTGTGCCCTTTAATATCGCAAGCTATGCGCTGTTAACGATGATGATTGCACAAGTTTGTGACTTAGAAGTGGGTGATTTTGTACATACTTTCGGCGATGCCCATTTATATCTAAACCACATGGAACAAGTTGAAACGCAGCTAAGCCGAGCGCCGTTTGCGAAGCCACAAATGCAGATCAACCCTCAAGTAAAAGACATATTTGGTTTTAAGTTTGAAGACTTTGAGTTGGTGAACTACGAATGTCATCCGCATATAAAGGCACCGGTCGCGATTTAGGAGCATTTATGAAAGCCGTTATTCCAGTGGCGGGTCTTGGCACTCGCATGTTACCCGCGACGAAGGCCATTCCAAAAGAAATGCTGCCAATTGTCGATAAGCCTTTGATCCAGTATGTAGTAGATGAAGCTGCGGCGGCTGGCGTCAAAGAAATTGTACTGGTAACCCATTCAAGTAAAAACTCAATTGAAAACCACTTCGATAAGAGCTTTGAGCTGGAAGCGACACTGGAAAAACGGGTGAAGCGTCAATTGTTAGAGGAAGTACAATCTATATGCCCCAAAGGCGTTACGCTGATCCATGTGCGTCAAGGTGAGGCTCGTGGCCTTGGTCATGCCATCAATTGCGCTGCCCCTGTGATTGGCGATGAGCCCTTTGTGGTTATGCTGCCTGACGTATTAGTCGATGACGCTGCATGCGATCTAACAAAAGATAATCTTGCTGATATGATCGCGCGTTTTAAAGCGTCAGGTAATAGCCAAGTGATGGTAGAAGCGGTAGCGCCTGAGCTCGTTTCTCAGTTTGGTATTGTGGACTTGGGAGGAGCGGCACTCGCGCAAGGAGAGTCAGGCGCGATGCAGTCTATTGTCGAAAAGCCTGAACTGCAAAGTGCACCTTCAAACTTAGCCGTTGTTGGTCGTTACGTGTTAAATAAATCTATTTGGCCACTTTTGGCAAAAACACCGCTAGGTGCTGGTGGTGAAATTCAATTGACCGATGCGATTGCCATGTTGATGGAGCAAGAGCAAGTCGATGCATATTCGTTACGTGGAAAAAGCCATGATTGTGGAAGTAAAATCGGCTATTTAAAAGCCATCGTTGAGCATGCGATGAGAAGAGACGAGTATTCAACTGAGCTTGCTTCTCTTATCGATTTAATTGCTAAAAGGTAATTACATAAAGTTAAATGTACCGATATTTGCGGTAAAAGCATTTGGTTATTTACCGCGATTTATGTACCATAGCTGAAAATGGATTTTTGTTATAACTTATTGTGGATATTCGGTTTTTTAAATTCTTACTCCTCGGCTCTTTAATCACCTTAGGTGGCTGTAGTCATTCATCTAAAGAGCCTTCGCTGTTAAGTGCGCAGCAGCTCAAAAGTATTGAGCGATTGAGCTCGTTAGAGCAGGATCTCACAAACTTGCTGACTTTGTTAGAGTCTCAAGCTAGCGTCGATAATATCCAAGCAACATCGAATATTGACGTAGAGGTTAAGCGTTATTCCGCGAGTAAACAAAAGGCGAATCAAACGACTGGAATTCAACTCAAGTTGTTTCCCCTATCTATCAATTCCATGCCTCAAGTTGAGCAGCATCAAGCGCTATTAGCGGCAGTAAAGCGAAAGTTTCCTAGTATATTTTCTGAGGCAGAATTGCAAATTCAAGCGTTTGAAATGCGAAATTGGGCAACAGTTTCTGGATTAAGATCAACTCAAGAAGCAAAAATCTACTGTAGACTATTTTCTATCCAAAGCTTTGATTGTAGAAGATTAATGCTTTAATTTTTACTAAAGTTTTCCCATTTGGGAACGATAAACAATAAGTCACCAAAAAAACGGCATTGCGGTGATGATAAAAATGACCTCTAAAGGAATTTAAAGATGAAAACACTGATTAAATCTGCGCTTATTGCAAGCTCTATTTCCGCTGCTTTACTTACTTCTTCAGCAATTGCTAAGGATACTGCTCGTCTTGAAGTAAAAGTAGAAGTTAAAAACTTATTTTCAGCTGAAGCCGGTGATCCGCTTGATTTCGGTATCATTCGAGTGCAGGGTGATGCAGCTGATGTCGCCACGATGAAGATTGAGGCGGATCCAACACTGACCGATCCTGAAATTAAGAATACTGGTGACGCAGTAATAAACCTTATTAGTACAGGTGGAGCTGGCTCTATCAATATCACCGATGCTGCGCCAAACACTGAGTTAACGATTACGGTTCCGGCCGCAACTACGGTTGATAGCGTAGGTAATGCCTCTTTTGATTTAAAGGATTTTGAGTTTTATGTAGTAAGCGGTGCGCAGCCTAACAGTGAAGTGACAAACAACAAGTTTAGGGTTGATGCAAATGGTGCCGCAACGCTTTCAGTTGGTGCGACGTTAAGTACGAAAGTACTTTCTGGAACAGATACGTATGGCGGTGGTGTATACACCAGTAAAGTTGATATCGAAATCGCTTACTAAAACATGTGGCGTTACATGGTACTGGCATTGCTTTTTGCCAGTCACTTGGCCAAAGCTCAAGATATATCGGTCGTTAAGAAATTGAGCTTTGGCACGATTGCGATTATTGACCAAAATAGCGCAGGCACAGTGACGATAGAACCTAATGTTAGGCCACAAACCTCAAGCAATATTCTATTCGTAGAGTTTGGTCATGCGGCAGAAATCCTCTTGACCGATTTTCCTCATAATCGCCAAATTAGCGTCCAATCTACCGTTTACAACGACTGGTTTGGCTATTGGAATCTTGGTGCATCCGATGCCTTCCAATTGACTGAGCTGTATCACGAGAAGGCTATTTACACCGATAGTGTTGGGTCTGGTGAGTTTAAGGTCGGTGGTCAATTGCGCTTTGCTGGCAACGGTAAATCGCTATCGGATGGGGTGCAAACCTTGAACGTTGAAATAACTTTGTCTTACTAGGGTCTGTTGACCTTTGCTGTTTGATTTTTGTTCCCCTGAGTGGGTTTTGGTCGCGGCGCTCGATTTGCCGCCTAGTAATCTAAGCAAAAGTTGAGCAACAATGAACAAAGCGCACTCAGGGGAACCCAAAGGGCAGCGCTTGATTGGCATTTCTTCTGTGTTGCCCCACAAGGATGTGGGGTAAGGTGACTTTGCAGGAGCACAAAGTCTTTATCGCCTGACTCACATAGAATAACTATGCTACGCAGGCTCTGCCTTGTATAAATGGCAATCAAACTGCTGCAAAAACAAACTTGAAAGATAAACAGGCCCTAAATTATGAATAAATTAATATTAACGCTGCTTTTGTTTTGTTGCTGTAAAGTAAGCGCCAATCTGATGATCACCCCAACACGGGTTGCTTTCGAAGAGCGTCAGAGAATTGAGAGGGTTACAATCATTAATAATGGTGAGGTGACCAAATCTTATCGACTTGAATTTCAAGAGAAGCTAGCACTTAAAGAAGGTGGTTATGCCAACTTTGCCGAGCAAAAAATAAACCCTATGGCTGCAAGCCATTTCATCCGTATTTCACCTAGGCAAGTAACACTGGGGCCTGGTGAGCGTCAGGTAATAAAGCTGGCTGTACGCAGAAGGGCGAATATGGAACAAGGAGAGTATCGCTCACATTTGCTCTTTAGGGAGCTGCCAAATAATAAAGGCAAGCTGCAAGAAGGTATCAATATTGACGTGCTGATGAGTTATAGCATTCCGGTGATGCTACGAGTTGGTGATGCGAACCCGCAAGTACAGCTTGAGGATGTCATTGTAAGCAACGCAAAAAATGGTCGTCAGGCAATTACGGTACTACTTAATCGAACTGGGAAATATAGTAGCTTTGGCGAATTATCCGCTTATTGGCAGGGGAAAAATGACGTTAAACCAGTGCGGATCGGAGTATTAAATAAGTTTGCCGTATATCCAGAGCTTAATCAAAGGAGTGTAGAATTCTTGATAGACCCTGCAATTAAGCTCGGGCCATCAGGCAAGGTCTTAATCAAGTATGTGGGTGATGATGAGTACACTGACCGCACCTTTGTAGATGATTCGGTATCTTTGTAGTTTAGGGTAAGCGAACGTAATGAGAGCCCACGTTATTTGGCGCGCGTTACTAATAGGCATGCTATGCTATCAACCTGCTATGGCATCGCAGGTTGATACTTTGCAACAGCTATTAGAACGGGTTGAACGAGTGAAAGCAAAACTTGCGATACAGCAAAGTGAGCGGGTGGTCTCTCGGGTTGATGTTGGTGCGGAACTGTTTTTATCCGCCTATAAAGGAAATTTATATTTAGGTGAAGTGATCGCGGTGACGTCGGAACAAGGCGTCAATGTGGAACTCTTGAGCTTGTTTTCAGCTTTGGGGTTTGTGGTATCAGAAGATGTATCAGGAACTTTTGATGGCTGGTTCTTCACTCCTGAAAACACCTTTAGTCTTCATGCCAAAGCGCATTTAGTTGAGAGCAAAGGCCAGCGAACGCAATTGAGTGATAAGGACGTTCAAGTTATCAATGGTGAGGTATTTCTCGCCGATTATATCGTTGCGACCTTATTCGATGTGAGCCTGTTTACCGATATACAGGATTTATCTCTTACGGTTAAAAGTAGGCAAATTCTGCCAATAGAAGCACAGCAACAGCGATTAGGAAGAGAGGTTGTCAGTTTTGACCGCAATGCTAGCGCAACATTACCGTGGCGACCAAGTCCTTATCAAAGCATCGGTAAACCAGTGCTGGATGCTCAGATAAATACGCAGCTGACTGAAGACATTAGTCAGACGTCTTATTCCCTTATTGGTTCGCAAGACATCGCCTATTGGCAAGCTCAGTATTTTATTGCTGGTAGAGAGGGGGATGTGATTAATCGCTCACGATTATCTCTCAACCGTGCTTCTAAAAAGGCCGATGTTTTACCGTTTGGGAATTTTACCAAGGTATCGCTCGGTGATGTCCAGAGTGTTCAAGTTGGAGTCGATGCGCTAAATGAAGAAGGGCGAGGAGTGAGCTTCAGTAACGCGCCGCTAGATAGGCGTACGAACCGTCAGCGCATTGTCATCTCAGGTCCTGTTCAGGTAGGGTGGGACGTAGAGCTTTATCGAAATGGATTGCTAATAGGGCAAGAAAATAATGTCCAATCTGGGCGCTATGAGTTTGAAAATATTGATTTACTATTTGGCGAAAATACCTTTGAACTGGTGATGTATGGAGGCCAAGGTCAAGTATCAAAAGAAGTGCAGACCTATTATGTTGAACAGAGCACTGTAAACGAAGGTGAAGGCTTTTTTGCCGTATCAATTACTGAGACGGGCAAAAGTATACTGGGCGACAAGACTGCGGTATCAGAAGCATCAAGCTGGCAAGTAAATGGTCGATTTGACTACGGTCTTACTAAAAACTTTGCGGTGTATGCAGGTTTGCAGCATCGTCAAGGTGTAAAAAATAGCGCCTCAGAACAATACTTTTCTACAGGGTTTAACACTAATATTAATAAACGACTATTACTGGATGTTGACTATAGTAAGAGCGAAACGAACCAACGTCTCTCTGCAAATACTCGAACCCGTCTATTTGGCCAGCAGGTAGGTGCTAAATTTGAGCTAAAGGAAGATATAGAACGGGATGAAAATGCGACCGAGATAAAATTAACGGCGGCGGGAGATTGGTCTCTTTTTGATGCCGCTAAAATTTACTATCGTGCTGAATACTTTCAGCTTAATAGAGCTAATATAGACACCACCGAGCAAGCGTCGCTACTGTTTAGTACGGGTAATTATTGGGGCACTTTCAGTAACCAATTTGTGTGGCAAGAGCAGACAAATCAAGCCAGCGATATGAGTGGCTACTTGCGCTGGCAGCGAAGGATTTTTGGGATATATAGTCGCTTTACTACTTGGTATGACATAAAACCTTCTAATGAAATTACAGCCGCTGAGCTAGAGTTGAGCAAAGAGCTAAGTCCTGAGCTTGATTTTGGCATTACCTTATACAAAGACTTGGCTGCAGATTACTATAAAACCGAACTTGGATTGAGCTGGAACCATGATAAGTTTAGGTTGTTAACAGACTTGCAATACGATAACGATGATAACTGGCAACTAGGCCTTTCTGGACAAGTAAGTATTGGAGCAGGCGAAACCGTAGATCAGGTTTTTTTAACTGGCAAACGCTTGTCGCAGTTTGGCTCTTTGATGGTTCGTGCTTTTATCGACCAAAATAATAACGGCTATCTTGACGACGGGGAGTTACCGCTGAAGGGGGTAACTATAAAAGCATTACAAAACTTTGCACAAGGTAAAACTGACGACGACGGTGTCGCTCTATTACCCGCAATGGTTAATTACAAACGAACAGATATTATTGTTGACAAAGAAACGATCCCAGAACCCTTTTTAATTCCCGCTAACGATGGCTTTTCATTCACTCCAAGACCCGGTCATATTGAATATGTTGAAATACCATTTGTAAACTCGTCGGAAGTTGAAGGTATTGTTGAAATCAATGAGGGTACTGAGCGCCGACCTGCAGGATTCACTACCGTGAGTTTACTTGATGAAACGGGTAACGAAGTCGCGCGCACTCAGACGGCATATGACGGCTACTATGTATTTACTGGTTTGAAGCCTGGGACTTACCGTACAGCGATAAGTGATGCGAAAAGGCTCGCGGTAGCCAGTACTCAACAGATAGAAGTGGAGTTAAGTGCAGAGGGAGACTTACTGCTTGATGTAAATCACGAACTACAACGACAGCGCGCAACCACGCAAGAGTTTGCTGTAGCTGGACGCTTCAAGACATTAACGATATTAAAAGTGTATGCGGCGATTTTGGCTAAGCGTTATCCCGCGTTATTAAGTGGTGGTTTTGGGTATGCGCAAAAAGAAGGCGACGCCACTTATTTACTCATATTAAGAGATGACGCCACACAAAATGCGGCAAATATTTGCCAAAATCTACTTCCCTTCAAAGTTTCTTGCACAGTGGAAGTCTTAACTATTTATGAAAGAGAAAACAATGCAATCAATTAAGTGGCACCTTCTTATGCTCAGTTTCGTTGCGTTAAGTGGTTGCCAAGCAACTGCGAGCAAGAGTCAACTTGACTCATTACAAATGAAGAAGCAAATATCTTTATTGGAACAGCAGGTAAGCACCTTACAACAAGAAGTAGAGCAGCTCAGAGCGCTAAAACAGCAGGTTGCTAGGTTTGAAGAAGTGCAGGAAGATTTAGATGTTATTGCGATGCAGCTATCAAATTCGCTTGCAAAGCAAAAGGATGCTGAGCTTTTAGCAGAGCAACCCGAGCAAGTGATAGAGCAAAAAACAAAGCCCACCGAGAAACCAGAACAGCCTGTAGAGATAGCTGAATTTGCAATTCAATTGGCCTCTACAACGGAATATACCAAGCTTAGGCAAACCTACGAGCAACTCAAGGATAAGTTACCGCAAGACTTTGCAACAAGCGAAGTGAATATCGAGCAAATAGATATTCAAAATACGAAATATTATCGGCTCAAATTAGGTGCATTTGCAGATAAGGCCTCTGCATACAAAGGTTGCCAGCAGCTTAAGCGTGCAGGTTTAAGCTGCTTGGTTAGCCATTACACCAGTCATCGACTTTAAAACTTGGTGCGTATTTTGCATTTTATCCAATAAGTTTATCGTGGGCTTGGTGAAATGAAATATCTAGCACTCATAGTGATTATGTTGTTGGCGGGGTGTACAAACAGCCAACAGGTTGGCAAAAGAGAAGTGACCCAGCAGCAAGAAATCTTACCTGACTTAGATGGGTTTGGCGCTCAGTTAGCCGCGGAACTCGGGCAGTATGTACGGCCGTTCAAGCCGAATTCAACGCTTGCTGTGACGAGCTTTTTTAAAGCAAATCAGCTGGATGATACCGTTGCTGGGCAAGGTTCTGGCTTGAGCGTGGCCTTGCAAGAATCCCTCATGACCCATTTAAGTCAAATGGGGGCAGATGTCGTAGAATATCGACTCAGAAACGCTTTATCTTTACAAAGTTCTGCCGATAGTATGTTAAGTCGAGAATTGAATGTGCTGAATCAGCGCCAGAAAATTGACCTCGTGGTGGTCGGGACAATCGTAGAAAGTCGAGATACCTATTTGGTCAATGCGCGGCTGGTTGATACGTTACATAATCGAGCCGTTTCAGCCGCATCAATCAGTATTCCTAAAGCTGTGATGTGGGGTACGGAGCGTGTCTCAAATCGTGACGGTCAGATTATACGAAGCCAATATTAGTGGAGATGAAAGTAATGAAAAAAGTATTAAGTTTGGTTTTGCCGCTTTCATTGATGGTTGGCTGTGCTCAGAGTAACTTTTTTGCGGTGGATAATGCTCAGGCTGAGCCCGTGCGTAATGGCTTTGAAAAATCTTCGATGTATCAAAGTAATCCAAACGGTATGAAGCAATTTTCTGTTTCTCAGCAAATGGCTGGTAAAAATGTCACTCACTATGTCCAGTCTATTATGCAAGACATGGTTGCAAACTTGAAACACGTGAATGAGAAAACGCCGGTAGCAGTGACAAGCTTTGTATTTTTAGATAAAGAATTTGATAAAGGTTCCTTGCTGGGTAATCAGTTGGCTGAAAGCTTTATCCATGAGCTTCATGCATTTGGGATCCCTGTTGTGGACTTTAAAACAACAGACTATATCCGGGTGACACCTGAAGGCGATTTTATTTTCAGCCGTGACTTTTTAGAGCTATCTGACGACCATCCTTTTTTGTACGTGCTAGGTGGTACTTTGGTGAATCATCAGGGTGGAGTTATGGTTAATGCCAGAGTGGTTGGGCTTAGAAGTAAAAGTGTCGTGGGTTCTGCTCAAGGCTTTTTACCGCAAAACGTAGTTAACGCCCTACAAGATGGTGCGGCATACGATGGCATTCGTATAGAGCGTGCGAACTAATTCGGAGGCGATGATGAAAAATGTAGTGCTATTCGCGACGACACTCGCATTACTCGGTGGCTGCGAAATGACAAAACAGACGGCTTCCGAATCTACAGAAACGCAGCAATCCGATATGGAAATATTATATGCCATGATGGAAGAGCAAGAGCGTAATGAAGATTCACAAGCTGTGGTATCGCAAGATATTGGCTTCATTAGCTATCGTCATCGGAAAGAAATTGCTAACTACGCCAATCAAATTGCGTTGGAACTGTCAGATACTGTGTTAGGGCAAAAGCCTGAGTCGATAGCGGTAGCCAGTTTTGTCAACTTTAATGAATCATTAAGGGATACAAACCAGCTAGGAAACCAATTGGCTGAGTCTTTAATGCATCAAATGCAAAAGCTGGGTTATCAAGCATTAGACTTTAAAGCATTGGGGAAAATTGAAGTGACATCCAGTGGTGATTTGACTTTTTCGCGTAACACAAGCCGCTTGAAAAACACGCAATCGCCCAGTCATTTGCTCACAGGCACTATGGTTTATCGTCCACGAGGCGTGGAGGTAAATGCAAGATTGTTAGAGTTTAACACTAACTTAGTGATCGCAAGCACGGTGGTGACCATCCCGTATTTTATCCTTGATGATCAGGCGACCGCTTCAAGGTAGTACTTCAAATAGCGTTTTTTAAAAGAAATACCATTTAGGTTTTATTAAACGAAGAACTATCCTACTTCTTATTCACACCTCAAGCGAAGTAACTGATAGCGCAGTAGTGGGTCTTAACTGCTGCGTATTCACCTACTGAACCAGCTCATTTATTACCGCGAATAAATTGACTATTAATCTTTAAAAGTTCATTAAGATCAGTATACTAAAGCGAAGTCACTGAGATGCAGTACAACAGAGAATCAACAATTCTCGACTTTCATTGGTATTAAGTTCCGCAGATCCCGCTAGTGAAGGTCAAAAAAGGCGATTGTTATCTGACTTTAGAGATTGTCCCCATAGTTTAATGGATAAAACAAGGCCCTCCTAAGGCTTAGATGTAGGTTCGATTCCTACTGGGGACGCCATTGGTATTCACTTCTGCGTGGAATGACCAAAGTAAATGGGTGATGGAAGCATGATGCAGAGGGTGTAAAGTCATCGAAAATCTTGCCTTTTGCTACAGGAAGGCTCAGCACTTACAATTCAAACTCATTTTCATTTTCTATTTGAATTTCAACCAAATCGTTAATTTGCACATTGTGAAGTGGGCGGTTGCTGATATTTACCGCAATGGCGTTTTGCGCATTCACTTGGATCACTTGCAGTTTATTGATGGTTTTAATTTGATGCATAAACACTTTACCATCGACATTAGTCAGCGGATTGCTATGCGCTACGTTAAGGATCTGGCCATTCTCTAAGCCATGCATACGGCCCAAATTAATAACGACTTGTTCATCATCGATATGTAGGATTTTGCCATTGGTTGGTAAGCAGGCGACCGCTGCGTTTAAATCAGTTGCGATTTGTGTCAGCGTGGCTTGGATCTCATCAGCATAATCTGTCTGCCAAAAGCGCTCACTGTACACATCAATTAATTTGGTTTTCTTAAACGGCCACACGCCTTGAGTGGCATATTGTTTTTGCCATACCCTTTCATGAGAAAGTGCATCAAACAGCGCAAAGTCTACCTTGAAGCTTCTTAAGTATTTATCGCTTTGCCAAAATGCGAGGTCACTATTAAGCTTATCGACACTAGCAACATCAGTAATTTGACTCAGTAGTACAAATTGGCTGTTGGTATTTGCTGTAATGGTCTCGATTAGCTGTTCATTATAATCAAAACGCTGACTGAAAAAACGGCTAACATCTATGGTCTGTGCAAAATAGGGAACGGGTTCTAAGCTCGACTTTTGTTCGGTCATTGTTTGATATAGGCGCTCGCTCACGGCTTTATTTATGTCAAAAATTTGACCTAAAGTTGCTTGATGTTTATTTTTTAGCTGGCTTTGTGTGACTGCAACCTGTTTATTGTAAGCACTCGTTGGGCACTGAGCACTCTGTGGGGTAATATCGATATGCAATGTTACTTGCCATGAGTCACCGACTTTTGCTTCAGCAATCACGTTGGCGCTCTGGATTTCAGCATTTGAGCGGATCTTAAGTTGATCTTGGGTGAGCACACCATCGGTGACGGTTTGTACACTACTCACCGAAGCGCCAGAAAACAGCAATGCTTGTGTGATGGCGTCATTTACGGCCTTTCTTTTTGCTTTTTGATGATCGCCATTTTTAACGTCAGCCATGCCGGTAACTTCAAACCATTCAGCATAAGCGGGATTAGTTAAGGTGATACACAACAATGATAGACTGGTCGCGAATTGCTTTTTCATGTTTAAATGCCCAGATCAAAAACTACCCTTTAACTCAGCAATACCTGTGCCAAATTTTGGCAAGGTTCGTGCATAATCATATTTTATGAAAGTTAATTTTATTTATTGCCAATACTAGATGAAACCACAACAACCCTTGCGAGACCAAGATGCTGGGGAAGTGTTAAATTTTGATTGGTATTTATTGTAGCGGAGTGTAGTGAAATGCGTATCACTAATTCTATCAGTGCAGTTGTTATGGTTTGCTCGCTAGCGGGACTCAGTGGCTGTTCAAGCCTCGTTGACAAGCACATTGAATATGAAACGGTGCAACCGGAAACCTTTCCTGTTTTACGGGCTGTGGGGTACGCGCCTTTGAGTGCTCAGCCGGGTAAAACTGCGGGTGAGAAGCAGCTGATGGCTATTAAAGTCTCAAAATTAGAAGCGTATCGTGAATTGGCTGAGCAACTGTATGGCCAAAATTTGACATCCACTATTACGGTAAAAGGTGCTATTGCGCAAAACGATGGTCTTAAGAGTCAAGTGAATGGACTCGTTCGAGGGGCTAAGGTGCTGAAAAGTTACGCTGTTGGTGATACTTACGCGACGGAATTGGAGCTTGATATGAAGCGCGTTTATGATTTGTATATTACTCAAGTCAAGCCGCAGAAAATTAAGAAGATATCTTACAGCTTTAAGTAAGCGCCCATCGCATGTTGCTTACTTAATGCGCTTCATTTCGGTTGTTCTTCAAAACTAAAATATGGCTGGCGTGGCTACGCCTTTAGGTTACGTACTAACTCACTGTCGCTACTTTTCACACTACCATCCTGACCATATGTAATCGAAGTTGGTGCGCCAATTAAGATCCCTTTTAGTTCACGTGTGCTTACATTGGCCTGATGAGCCGTTTTAGCATTGATTTCATTTTTGGTTTGGCACTCACTGAGTAATGCTCGCACTTTAGCGACGAGCGGGGCTACTTCATTGTGTTCAAAGACGTGAGACTCAGTTTTTGACAATTCATTGTCGAGCTTTTGCAGTTTTGAAATGAGAGTTAGCTTTTCACGAGCGATTTCTTTTAAATTGTCGCCACGTCGGGACGCAAGCTCGTCAAGCTCACGCGCTAGAAGCTGGGCCATCGCTTCTAGCGTTGAGATTTGTTCTGAAAGTTTGTGGTGGCAAAGCCGAACCAAATCATCCATATATTTCGAACTCAAATGCAGCTATGTTTTTGGCGAGTTTTTCCGCGTCAACTTGGTACTTGCCTTCTGCAATCGCTTTTTTCAATTCTTCGACTTTCTTGTCGTCAAAGCCTGATGATTGCTGCGCTTTTTCGTTGACTGTTTTCAGCTGTTGCGCTTGTGGAGTCAGACTGACTGAATCCGCAGCTGCTTTTGGTGTAGCAGGTGATTTAACTGATGCGCTGTTGGCATCATTTCTTTGCAATTCAGCTTTCTGTTGCTTAACATTATTAGCAACGGATGTAGACTGATTCTGACCGTTAACTTGATTAACCATGATTGTAGACCCAATAAAATTATACTCTCAGCCTTGTTATCGGCGTTTAATAGTATTACTTTAGCAAATTTTTTATAAATTCACCTCTACTGTTTCCACTTCTATTACTCTAGCACGTAAGGTTTTGCCAGAGCGAGAGTTTTTAATATTAATCAGTTCACCACGGTTGCCATCTTGCTGCGCTTCTCCTTGAGTTTTGATCACGAGTCCACCTGATTTAGCAATAATCGTCACAGTATCGCCTTTGCAGACCATGCAGATATGGGCTTGAGTAAAGGCTTGGCCTTCTCTTATATTACGTTTGCTGCGACTACCTATTAGTATCGACTTATCTTCAACATAAGAAACTCTGCGAAAACGTTTTGGCTGATACTCTATTTTTACATCTTCATCTTGAATAACACGGCCTTTTTCTAACATGGTTGCGCTAACTAATATGGGGAAGAGGTGATCGATACGTACGTGGACGTATTGAGTCCAGCTGAGGGTATCGTTGCATCTAATTTGTACTGTCACTTGAGTATCAAAAGGCGGAGCCATCGCTGTACTATATTGCAACGGTGACTGACAATCCCGTGCTGGAATTCTTGAATCAAGTGGTATAGCAGTCAGTGACAGCTGACTATCGGGATCCTGCTCTACATTTGGTTCAACAAATTCTATTGCGCTTTGTTCTAAAGTTTTGTTGTCATATTGCTGACAATAACCATAGTCAACGCCTATAAAATAAGCGAACAAACAAAAAAACTGAATGTAATGGGTTTTTTTTAACAAACTCATGATGTTTCGACTATGCTTATGGGGTGAAACAAGGTATAAAGATTCTGCTTTAATAACTGCACCTAATCAAGGGTGGTAAACCATATCAGAGTCGAAGCAAAGATCGTTCCGATTAGCGGTTTATACAGTAGGAGATTGAAATGGCAGGTATTTTAGACTCGGTTAACCAACGTACACAGCTGGTTGGACAAAACCGTCTCGAGCTATTACTTTTTCGACTTCAAGGTCGACAGCGCTTCGGCATTAATGTTTTCAAAGTCCGAGAAGTGCTTCAATGTCCAGCATTGACAAGCATGCCCAAGTCAAACCCGCTTATCCGAGGGGTTGCTCATATTCGAGGCCAAACTATATCCGTAATTGATATGTCACTTGCGGTAGGTGGACCTCCTATTCAAGATATTCGTAACTGTTTTATTGTGATTGCAGAATACAACCGTTCAGTCCAAGGTTTTCTAGTCAGTGCAGTAGAACGCATTGTGAATATGAACTGGGAAAAAATAATGCCACCGCCATCAGGGGCAGGTCGTTATTCCTATTTGACAGCGGTTACAGAAATTGAAAATGAGCTAGTTGAAATATTGGACGTAGAAAAGATCCTTAATGAAATTTGCCCAATCAACACAGAAGTCAGTGCTGATATTGTCTCTGATGGTGAAATGCAAAAAGATTTAGGCGAACGTATTGTATTTATTGCTGATGACTCTGCGGTTGCTCGTAATCAGGTCAAACGTGCATTGGAGCCATTAGGTGTTCAGACTGAGCTTGCGAAGAACGGCAAAGAAGCACTTATCAGGCTTCGCGAAATTGCGGAAATGGACTGTCAAAATAATGTCACCGAGCGAGTAGGGCTATTAATTTCTGACGTTGAAATGCCGGAAATGGATGGTTATACGTTAACGGCTGAAATAAAAGCTGATCCAAAATTAGCGCCATTGCATGTGATACTCCATACTTCACTGAGTGGCGTATTTAATCAGGCTATGATTGAGAAAGTGGGCGCTGATGATTTTATTGCTAAGTTTAACCCAGATGAATTAGCTTCAGCGGTTAAAAAATGGGTTCATTGTGATTAAAGCTGGTGGTAGCACTTGGAAAATAAGCATTTAGAGCAAAAAGAGTACGACCAATTTAGAACCTTTTTGGAGCAACAGTGCGGTATTGTACTGGGTGACAATAAATTGTACTTGGTCAAAAGCCGGCTTGCTCCTCTGATGGCTCGCTTTGGTGTGGAAACACTTTCGTCCTTAGTAGCTAAGACACTCAGTCCCCATGAGCGGCAATTGCGTGCCGCTGTGGTGGATGCGATGACAACGAATGAAACACTTTGGTTTAGGGATACTTATCCGTTCGAGCTAATTAAATCGAAAATCTTACCAGAGTTTAAAGACTTGAGACGCCCTGTTAAGATTTGGTCGGCGGCAAGTTCATCAGGACAAGAGCCATATTCAATCGCGATGTCTGCGAGTGAATATGTGAGTAAAAGCCCTGGTGCGCTGAAAATGGGTGTTCAGATTATCGGTACGGACATTTCTAATACAATGCTGGATATGTGTAAGAATGCTGAATATGACGCGTTGGCGTTGGCGCGGGGGTTATCGCCTGAGCGCAGAAAGAAGTTTTTTATGGATAGTGGCAATGGAATGGCTAAGGTAGTTGAACCGATCCGTAAAATGGTCAGCTTTAGACATTTAAACCTGCTAGATTCTTATGCGTTGATGGGTAAGTTTGATGTTATTTTCTGCCGTAACGTCCTGATCTATTTTTCACCTGAAGTGAAGGCCAAAATCATTTCGCAATTTGCTCAGTCGTTAAATCCTAATGGTTATTTGTTTTTAGGTGCGTCAGAATCGATGGCGGGTTTAAGTGACGACTTTAATATGATCCGTTGTAATCCTGGTATTATCTATCAGAAAAAGACTTAATATTCACATATAGCGGCAGGGACGTTCGCTATAATTAGGTATTGAATATTTGTACTCAGTCGCAGTTCCAGTGTCTACACTAATTAACCTTGGATTTTCTAAGTTCAACCGCTGACTCTTCAGACGCTTCCTCTTATTTATTTCACTCATCAATATTGGCTCAAGTTTAATTATTCCAAAAACACAATGTAAAACATTGAAATTTAATGAATAAATCTTGTTTTAAAACTGGCCTAAAGATTGCTTTGTCATACCTGAGTCAATTTTTTGGAGTCAGATAATGGCAATTAGTTTCGATAAAGCGTTGGGTATACATCAGCATACGATGCTGCTGCGCTCACAGCGCGCTGAAATTCTAGCAAGCAATATCGCAAACGCAGACACTCCAGGATACAAAGCTAAAGATATTGACTTTGCTAGTGCTTTAAAAGCGGCAAAGACAATGCAAAGAAGCGGCAATGATATGGTTAGAACAGATGCAAAACACCTCACTGGTGGTACCAAAATGAGTAATTCATCTGAGCTATATCGTTCGCCAAATCAAGCAGATACAGGTGATGGTAACTCAGTTGATATACAAGTGGAACGAAACTTGTATGTACAGAATGCATTAGAGTACCAAGCCAGTTTGCAATTTCTTGGTGGTAAGTTCAGTAGCCTTAAAAAGGCACTCGGCGGGCAAGGGGCATAACAATGAGTCTATATAACGTTTTCGATATTGCGGGTTCAGGAATGAGCGCACAGAATGTGCGACTTAATACCACCGCAAGTAATATCTCAAACGCAAACTCAGTGAGCTCTAGTCAGGATACTGTGTATCGCGCTAGACACCCTGTATTTGCCGCTGAACTTTCCAAAGCTGCAGCTTCCCAGAACAATGTTGCGGGATCTTCAGTTGGAGTAAAAGTCTTAGGTGTGGTTGAAAGCGACAAGCCGCTTCAAGTTGAGTACAACCCAAACCACCCAAGTGCTGACGCAAATGGCTACATTTATAAACCGAATGTGAATGTGGTAGAGGAGATGGCAAACATGATTTCTGCTTCTCGCTCTTACCAAACCAATGTTCAAGTTGCAGACGCTGCAAAGCAAATGCTTAGTAAAACATTGCAACTAGGCCAGCGCTAAATTGGGAGTAACAGCTGATGAGTAATAATGTAAATGCCACTTCTTCAACGGGTGTAGATTCACTCTACTGGGATAGGCAAAAACAGGCCGAGGAGAAAAAGCCCAGAGATGAGCTATCGCAAGAAGATTTCTTCTCGCTGCTTACTCAACAGCTCTCTTTCCAAGATCCAAGTAAGCCTGCGGACAACGATCAAATGATCGCGCAGATGACAAGCTTTACTATGGCTGAGGGGATCTCAAAGCTAAATGAGAATTTTGACTCGTTAGCTGCATCAATGACTTCTAACTCAGCGCTTCAAGCATCAACGCTGATTGGTAAAAAAGCATTACTCGAATCAACGACGTTAGAACATGGTGATGATGCACTTACAAAGGGCTCGGTGATTGTCCAAGAGCCTGTGCAGAATTTATCTGTGGGTATTTATGACGAATCTGGAGCGATTGTTAAGACGCTTGAGTTTGGTGAGCAAAGTGTAGGCGCTGTGCGTTTTGAGTGGGATGGTAAGAATAAAGATGGCGAGATGATGCCCCCTGGGGAATACACCATAAAAGCCGAAGGCATGATTGAAGGTGAATATCAGACTTTACCTTCGGCCACATTTAGAAATATTGACAGTGTTAATGTTAATGGTGCTAACGGCATCGTCATTAATACCAAAGAAGGCGCGGTGCGCTTAACTGATATTGCTGAAATAGCATAGTAGTTTTAAAGAATTAACCTTAAGAACTTAGAGGTGAGAGTATGAGTTTCAATATAGCACTGACAGGTATTGCCGCCGCGCAAAAAGACTTGGACGTAACAGCAAATAACATTGCTAACGTGAACACGACGGGTTTTAAAGAATCTCGCGCAGAATTTGCTGATGTTTACGCGTCTTCGGTTTTTAGCTCTGGCAAAACGAAAAATGGTGATGGTGTACAAACTACTATGGTAGCGCAGCAGTTTCACCAAGGGTCATTAAAGTTCACGCAGAACTCGCTAGACTTGGCGATTGAGGGCGAAGGCTATTTTGCCATGTCAAATTCTCTTCAATCACAGGATTTTACGTATTCTCGAGCTGGTGCATTTAAATTAAATAAAGACAACTTTATCGTGAATGCAAAAGGTGACTACTTGCAAGGCTTCCCTGTTGATCCATCAACAGGTGATACAACGTCTTTGAGTCTAAGCACAACATCGCCAATTCAAATTCCAGATGCATCAGGGTCTCCTCGAGCAACATCGCAAATTTATACATCATTTAATCTAGATGCAACGGCGCAGCCACCTACGATTGCATTCGATCCTACGCAAAGTGCATCGTATAACTCAAGAACGGCAATTACGGTATATGACTCACTGGGTGAATCACATACACTGCAGCTATTCTTCAGAAAAACGGCGGATAATGAATGGTCAACTTACGCAACAATGGACGATAAGCCATTTAACCACAATGCGCAGCAAATTGACCCAACCGCTACACCACCTGTGCCATACACTCCAGTAAGCGTATTTCGTTTTGACGCAAGTGGTATTCCTTCACAAACAGCGGATGATCCATCAGCTTCACCACTGACATTTAGTAACAATACGGGTACGACGTTTAACCCGCTTAGTCTTGCAGGTCCTCAAGATGCGGTCGATCCAACTATTGGTATGTCAAACTTGTTAGAAAACGGCGCAACCTTCCCGAATGATATTGTTGTTAACTGGCGTGATGAAGCAAACACGGCTCAGAAGTTACCGACACAATATTCATCAGGTCGATTTGAAGTGAAAGCTCTGGAACAAGACGGTGCAACCGTAGGTCGACTAGCTGGTATTGATATTGGTACTGATGGCAAAGTAGTAGCTTCATACACTAACGGTGACTCGACTTTCCTAGGGCAAGTCGCGCTCGTACGCTTCCCGAATTCTCAGGGCCTCCAAGCGATTGGTAATACTGAGTGGAAGAAAAGTCTATCTTCCGGTGAGCCACTAGCAGGCGAGCCAAACACAGGTACGCTTGGTGGTATTAGTTCATCGGCGTTAGAGCAATCGAACGTCAACCTCACAAACGAGTTAGTTGACCTTATCAGTGCCCAGCGTAACTTCCAAGCGAACTCTCGAGCGCTTGAGGTTAACTCAACATTACAACAAAATATATTACAGATCCGATAATATATTATGCCCTCCAAAGGCTGCTACAAAGGCAGCCTTTTTTATGCCCGTCAAAAACATCTCATCACTTTGGCACTGTGTTTGCATTAACTAGATTAAGTTTGAATTTTATAGGTCATCGTCATGGATAAAATGGTGTATATCGCAATGTCAGGCGCTAAGCAGAGCTTACGCGGTGTGGCACTCAAAGCGAATAACCTTGCTAATGCCAACACGACTGGCTTCAAAGCAGATTTTGCTCAAGCGCGTTCAATGCAGGCATTCGGAGAAGGATTACCCTCTCGGGTTTTTGCTATGCAAGAACGTCCAGGTACTAATATGACCGGTGGTGCAATCGTTGAAACTGGCCGTGAGCTTGATATTGCAGTAGATGATAAGTCGTGGATCAGCGTCGTTGATGCGTCGGGCGAAGAAGCGTACACCAAAGTCGGCACGCTTAACATTCGTAATGACGGTGCGTTAGTCACAGCTCACGGGCGTCAACTTATTGGCGAAGGTGGACCTATTGTCTTACCTATCCCCGTTGATAAAGTGGTGTTTAGTGACGATGGCTCTATTCAAGTGCGTCCACAAGGTGCCCCCGCTAACTTTCTTGAGGTGGTTGATAGGCTGAAAATTATTGAAGCAGATAATAGTAAGCTACAGAAAGGTAATGACGGGCTCTATAGACCAAAAGAAGATAAGTTAGAAGATGGGATCTGTGGTTTTTGTGAAATATCTCCAACTGCAAAAGTAATGAGTGGCTTCTTAGAGATGTCCAACGTCAATCCCGTTCATGAGATGGTGGATATGATCAACCATCAAAGACAATTTGAAATGCAAATTAAGCTGATGAAAACAGCTGAAGAAATAGATGAGCGACACACTTCGCTCCTACGCATAGTTTAAGAGTGAGGTAGAGATTATGAATCCGGCATTGTGGATAAGTAAAACAGGCTTAGATGCTCAGCAAACTGATATTTCAGTTATTTCGAACAACTTGGCAAACGCCAGTACCGTCGGCTACAAAAAGAGCCGCGCGATATTCGAAGACTTACTGTATCAAAACATCAATCAGCCAGGTGGCCGCAGCTCTCAAGATACAGAACTACCATCGGGCTTAATGCTTGGTGCAGGTGCCAAAGTGGTTGCTAACCAAAAGAATTTTTCTCAAGGTAATATGTTAAGTACCGAAAACTCTTTGGATTGGATGATCCAAGGGCCGGGCTTTTTTGAGATTCAGATGCCAGATGGCACAACTGCGTATTCAAGAAACGGTCAGTTCACGACGGATGAAGAAGGACGGATAGTTACTTCAGGTGCGGGTTTTCCTGTGTTACCAGAGATGAATGTGCCCGACGATGCACAGTCAATCACTATTTCTCAAGATGGCGAAGTATCAGTGCGCGTTGCAGGGCAAGCTGAAAACGTTGTCATTGGGCAGTTGACGATCAGTGACTTTATTAATCCATCAGGTCTTGAGCCAATTGGTCAAAACCTGTACACAGAAACTGCGGTAAGTGGTGCACCTGTACAAGGTAACCCAAGCGTTGAGGGGTTAGGTAAAGTAGTTCAAGGCGCACTTGAGACGTCAAACGTTAATGTTACCGAAGAGCTTGTAAATCTAATCGAGACACAACGCGTGTACGAGATGAATTCAAAAGTGATTTCAACGGTAGATCAGATGCTGAGCTACATTAATCAACAGTTGTAATTGGGTAGGGGGTATTATGCGTGCATTATATTTAGCCATCGTAACGGTCGCTGCATTATCTGGATGTAGTACAACACAAAATAAAAATGTGGTGCGTGACGATCCGTATTATGCACCTATCTACCCCGAGGATAATCAAGCCCAAATGGTAGCAACAGGGTCATTGTTTAATACGCAGTTTTCCAATGATCTTTATGCTGACAAAAAAGCGTTAAGAGTCGGTGATATTATTACCATCGTACTCAGAGAAACGACTCAGGCGACCAAAGCTGCGAATTCTGAGCTGGATAAATCCAGTGATTCAAGCTTAGACCCTGTGATTGGTCTTGGCGGCAATGCCATCAATATTGGGAAGGAAGCGATACAGTTTGGTGCTAAATCCAGCTCTTCTTTTTCTGGTGATTCGAAATCTAATCAGTCAAATAGCTTATTCGGGAATATATCGGTCAATGTCACCCGAGTATTGCCTAACGGTAATTTAGTGATCCGCGGCGAAAAGTGGTTAACGCTCAATACTGGCGAGGAATTTATTCGCTTAGAAGGATTGGTAAGACCTCAGGATGTGACCGCAGATAACACCGTTGAGTCCAATCGAGTGGCAAATGCCAGAATTCAATATTCAGGTAAAGGCGACCAACAAGAAGTGCAAAGCGCAGGTTGGTTAACGAGTTTCTTTATGAGCGCGCTGATGCCGTTTTAAGGTGCTGAAAATGAACAATATGCTTAAGAATATTTTGCTTATCGGTGCGGCCATTACGTTGGTTGGTTTTTCTTCTTTGGCATCTGCTGAGCGAGTTAAAGATGTCAGTATGGTTGAAGGTGTTCGTTCAAACCAACTGGTTGGCTACGGCCTAGTTGTTGGCTTGCCTGGTACTGGTGAGCAAACCAGATTTACCGAGCAAAGCTTTAAAGCGATGTTGAACAGCTTTGGCATAACGATGCCCGCAAGCTTAAAGCCAAAAATTAAAAATGTTGCGGCTGTTGCGGTTCATGCTGACTTACCACCTTTTGTTAAACCCGGTCAAACCATTGACGTTACTGTGTCATCTATTGGTAGTGCAGGTAGTTTGAGAGGCGGCACGTTGCTTCAGACCTTTCTTAAAGGGGTTGATGGTAACGTATATGCAATTGCGCAAGGTAGCTTGATTGTCGGTGGTTTAGGCGCTGATGGTGCCGACGGGAGTCGAGTTGTGATCAACACCCCGACAGTAGGGCGTGTGGCAAATGGCGCGACAGTGGAGCGAGCAGTACCAAGTCCGTTTACTCAGGGGGATTACATTACCTTTAACTTGAATAGACCAGATTTTACTACCGCAAAGCGCTTGGCCGACACTATCAATGGTCTTGTTGGACCAAACAGTGCTAAACCTATGGATGCAGCTTCAGTTCGAGTGATTGCACCAAGAGATCCGTCTCAGCGCGTTGCGTATTTATCTACGCTAGAGAATCTTGAATTCAAACCAGCGGATACCGCTGCGAAGATCATCGTTAACTCGCGCACAGGTACTATCGTTATCGGCAAAAATGTCAAGTTGCAGCCTGCGGCAATTACTCATGGCGGCCTTACCGTAACGATTGCTGAGCAACAAAATGTGTCTCAACCTAATGCGCTGGCGAATGGCGAAACAACAGTGACGCAGCAAAGTATTATCGACGTAAATCAGGACGACTCTCGAGCGTTTGTGTTTGACCCAGGCGTGAGCCTTGATGATTTGGTTAGGGCAATTAACCAAGTTGGCGCAGCGCCTGGTGATTTAATGGCGATCCTTGAAGCGCTAAAAGAAGCGGGCGCAATAAATGGTCAATTAGTCGTCATTTGATGTTCTATTATTAATCAACTAGTTAGCCTCACAATTGTGAGGCTTTTTTTTGGCTCGGATTTTGCATTTCTATTTGTATAGTTATTAACGTCAAACAGTGCTGAGTGTATGAACACCGACCAATTGAAAAATCAAAGCTTTTTTGACCTAGGAAACCTTGATTCGATCCGTAAAGAGGCGCTGAAAGGTGCTGGCGATCAAGGTGCCTCAGATCAGGCATTGAAAAAGGCGGCACAACAGTTTGAGTCTATCTTTACGCAAATGTTGTTACAAAGCATGCGTAAAGCGAATGAGGCGCTAGAGGATAAAGACAGTCCATTTAACTCTAGTGGTGTCAAATTTTTTGAAGAAATGCATGATCAGCAACTTTCGATGCATTTATCTGAGCAGGGCAGCTTAGGACTTGCAGATCTGATTGTGCAGCAGTTGTCTCCTAATTCTGAAAAGTATAAGCCTGCCTCAGTAATGAGATCTGACGGCGATATTTCCTTTAAAAGACAGGCGACAGCGAGTGAGAGTGTACGTAAACCTGAACCGCAGGCTGTCAATGTTAAGGCAGATACCTCAAGCGGTGAACAAACAGGCTTTGGTTCTCCTGAGGAATTCGTCGACAAAATTTGGGAATACGCTCAAACAGCTGCGAAAAAGCTAGGCTTGAACCCTGCGGTAATGGTTGCACAAGCTGCACTGGAAACCGGTTGGGGTAAGCACATCATCAGCAAAAAAGATGGTAGTAGCAGTTTTAATCTATTCAATATCAAAGCGGATAGCCGCTGGAGTGGTGAAAGTGCCAGAAAATCGACACTTGAATTTGAGCAAGGGTTACCTGTGCAAAAGCAAGCCGATTTCCGTGCTTATAAGTCGCTAGAACAAAGCTTTGATGATTATGTCAGTTTCCTAAAAGGTAATCCGAGATACGAGCAAGCCTTAAACAAGGCTGGTGATAGTCATGCTTATTTAAGTGAGCTTCAAAATGCAGGCTACGCGACCGATCCGAATTATGCCAACAAAATTAAGTCAGTTTTAAAGCGTATTGATGTATCCGATTTCTTATCCGGTGCGCTAACAAAGGGAGTCAGATGAGATGTCATTTGATCTATTAAATATTGGTGCAGCAGGGGTTAGGGCTAACTCTGAGTTACTACAAACCACCAGTAAAAACATCGCTAACCTAAATACCAAAGGGTATATCCGTGAACGGACTGAACACGGAACAATGATAGGTGGCATGGTTGGCCGCGGTGAAACCGTGCGTTTGCTCAACCAATTTGCGCAGCAGCAATTAAATCGTGATATTTCTAATCAGTCTTACTATGAGCAGTTTGTCACTGAGGCAAGCCGCGTTGATACGTTGTTTGCACAAGACTCAAACAGTCTGAGCAAGAGTATCAACTCGATGTTTAACAATTTACAAAGCGCGATTAACTTACCTTCATCGACAACTAACCGCTCTTTATTTATGACGGGCGCTCAAGGCCTTGTTGATCAAATGGATAGACTGTCAGGTATTGTTGTTGATCAAAACAGTATTGTGAACGAGCAATTGGATATTTTCTCAGAAGAAGCCAACAATCTTGTGCAAAAAATCAGCGAATTAAATAAACAAGTAGCGAGTAAATCAGCACTCAATCTGAACAATGTCGATCACAGTGTACTTAACGAGCGAGATCAAGCTATCAAGGAGCTCGCTGAACTTGTAGATATAGAAACACTCGATGGTGAAAATGGCGAGAAGCTCGTATTTTTAGGCACTGGGGATGCACTTGTGATGCAAGGTGGAGCCTTCAATTTATTCGCGATGAAAGGCAACCCAGATCCTAACCATAAAGAACTAATCCTAGACATTAAAGATAAAAATGTTGTGCAGCTCGAGTTAGATAGTGGCAGCTTGAAAGGCAAAATCGGCGGGTTACTGGCATTTAGAGATGAAGTGTTGATCCCGGCACAAAACCAACTAGGTCAAATTGGCCTCGCATTAGCCGATGCTTTTAATCAGCAAAATAGATTGGGAATGGACTTAGATGGCAACATAGGTGGAGATATATTTAAAATACCTACCGTGGGTGGCTTTGCTTACAGCGAGAATACAGGCACCGCAGCGCTTACGGCAACCCTTGAGCCAGGGCGCGGCAATGAGTTGCCAGCTACCGATTTCCAAGTTACTTATACCAGCGCAACAACCGTTGAAATAACAGCTGTAGATGCCAAAGGCAATCCTATCGGAACTCCGACGACTGGTAATATTGCAGGTGGAGTCATCACGGGAACGGGCGATTATTTTGGCTTACAAATGAACGTAACAGGCAGTGGTGCAACAGGAGATAGATTTCTTGTGAAATTAAATCAACAGGCTGCAACTGGATTGGAGCTTGCAACTCAAAGACCAGAAGCACTCGCATTAGCGTCGCCAATTCGTACTGAAAAATCAGCAGACAATAATGGTACGGCGACCATTTCAGCTGGAGTCGTCACTGATACCGATCCTGCGACCAGTGCGTTTACTGCGGGAACGCCGCCAACGTTGAATGATGGTCCTTATACTTTGACAAAAACAGCCAACGCTAACGAATATACGTTAACCAGTAATTCAGGTACAACGCATACCTTTACGGCTCCTGCGGATGGCAAAGATATTCTTTCTGGAGTGGGAGCTGCGCCTGCACCTTTTGATAATCTTGGCTTCACTTTCGATATTGAGGGTACGCCGAATACCGGTGATAGTTTTGAGATTAGTTTTAACACTGGTGGCTTTGATGACAACCGTAATGGTGCAGCGCTCGATGGTCTGAAATCATCGGATTTAGTTAGACAAAATGTAGAGTCTACAGGTAGTACAGAAAGCCATAAAACCTTTAATGAAGCATATGCCGATATTGTCACTGGTGTAGGGGTTATCACCAATCAAGCAAAAACCAATGGCGCGGCATTTGAAGCGTTAGCCAATCAGTCAAGCGCATGGTTTGAATCTCTATCGGGCGTAAACCTAGATGAAGAGGCGGCCAACTTGTTACGTTTTCAACAGTCTTACTCGGCTTCAGCGCAAGTCATTTCAGCAGCAAGAACTGTGTTCGATACCTTATTAAGTGCAGCGAGGTAATTATGCGTTTATCTCAAAATCAAATTTTTAATTCTAATCTCAATTCTATTTTGCGTAATCAGCAAGACGTGAATAAAGCAACACAGCAGCTGAACACGCAAAAGCGGGTATTGAGTGCTTCTGATGATGCTTCAGCGACTGCAAGAGCCATGCTTTTTGATGACAGGATCCAAGCAAACGATCAGTTTACTAAGAACCTGACAATGTTGTCTTCGAGATTAGATACTCAAGAGTCAGTACTAGAAAATATTAAAACGGCCATTGATAGCGCTTACGCGAAGTCGATACAGGCAGGTAACGGTGGGTTATCTGACGTTGACCGTGAAGCGATTGCTGATGAGTTAGAGTCAATCCAAGATACTATTTTGGATTTGATGAACTCAAAAAGTGAGGATGGTAAGTTTATATTTTCCGGCTACCAAGATAATACGCAAACCTACAGCTTTGATTCTGCCACTGGAAAGTACGTATATAACGGTGACCAAGGACAGCATAAAATAAAAGTCTCTGAAGGGGTCGAGATACGTTCCAGTGATAACGGTTTTGATGTATTTGAAAGTGCAGAGAAGCGACTGAATATTACTTCAAATACAGGTGTGGTTTCTGGTGGTATCACCTCTGCATCGGTTTATGTAGATGAGCAAGCTGTGTTTGATAAGTTTCATAAAGCGAATTACAACGCGGATCCAAGTGCGCCTGCAGGTGCAAACACCTTTGACTTAGTGGTGACAGCGGGTACGCCAAATACTTACCAGCTTGAGCAGGGGGGAACGGTTATTTCAACCGGTACTGCAGAAGGCGGAACTATTAAAGTCGCTGGCATGGAGTTTGACTTCGCTGGTGCTGCGCCAGGCCAAATAAGCTTTGATTTGGAAAAGCCTCAGAAGGAAAACATTCTAAATACATTAGAATCTATGATTACGTCATTGAGAGACACCAGCATTACGGGTGATGATTACAAACAGGTACTGGCTGATGGCATTACTGGCCTAGATAATGCCAAGATTAAAATATCGCAAGGACAAGCGGGGCTTGGTGGCAGGTTAAATGCTGCAAAGCTTGTATCTGATGCAAATTCAGACTTGGACGTTGATAATAAAGCAAATAAAGCGGCTTTAATTGAAGTCGATTTTTATTCAGCGATTTCAGAGCTCACCAAGCATGAAACTGCATTACAGGCCTCTCAGGCAACATTTGGCCGCCTAACTAACCTTTCTTTATTAGACTACATTCGTTAAAAAGGTAGCCTTTAAAGGTTACCTTCTTCAAAACAGCCTAAAACACTACTATCTAATTTAATGTATTGAAAGTAATAGTACTTTCAATACATTTCTTCAGTATAAGCTCATAGCCATAACTTCCTGTCCTTTGTTCCATATAAAACAAAAAGTCTCGTTCAATCAGTTGTTTATGTTTTTTTTAAAAAAAACACTAAAGGAAAATTTTTGCCGACCGATAACTTAAATAACCAAGCCGGAGAGTGAAAAACATTCAAAGGTTGGAAAGTTTCTAAGTTTGAGAGTGAAAGACTCGATTTAAAGTGGGAGAACCATCATGGCACTTTATGTAAATACTAACGTAAGTTCATTGAACGCACAAAGACAATTAATGCAATCTGGTAACGCACTAGATACATCATTTAAGCGTCTATCTTCAGGCTTTCGTATCAACAGCGCTGCTGATGATGCTGCAGGCCTACAAATTTCTGACCGTTTGACTTCACAAATCAATGGTCTTAATCAAGGTAACCGTAACGCGAACGACGGTATCTCTCTTGCTCAAACTGCAGAAGGGGCAATGGACGAAGTAACTTCAATGTTCCAACGTATGCGTACCCTAGCTCAACAAGCTTCAAACGGTTCGAATACTGATGAAGACAGATTGGCGATTCAAGAAGAAATCCGTTCTTTAGCATCAGAAGTTAACCGTGTAGCAAAAGATACAACTTTTGGTGGACAAAATTTACTAGATGGCTCATACGAGGCTAACTTCCAAGTCGGTGCTGATGCAGTACAGACAATTGGCTTCAGCATGAAAAACGTTGGTTCGTCTGCGAATGGTTCCAACTCTTTGACAGCAAATGGCGGCTTCACAATGTCTGGTATCGCGGGGATCGCTTCCGCGGTAACTGGCAAAACAATGTCGACCCTTGCTGCTGGTATCAGTAATGTTGGTACAGGTGTTACAGAAGCGACAGCTGGTTTCACCAACATGGCAGCTACAATCATTAGTGTATCGTCACAGGAAAATGCACAACAAGTGTTAGCTGCGATGGATTCAATGATTGCAGTAGTTGATAAGAAACGAGCTGAGCTTGGTGCGGTACAAAACCGATTCCAATCAACTATTCGTAACCAATCGAATATTCAGGAAAACTTATCAGCTGCAAAATCTCGAGTGAAAGATACTGACTTTGCTCAAGAAACAGCTAGCTTGACTAAAATGCAGATTCTACAGCAGGCAAGCCAAACAATTCTAAGCCAGGCTAACCAACGTCCTCAAGCTGCACTAAGTCTACTAGGATAATTTAACTAGGATGGTAAAAGGTGCCTAAGCCAGATGGGGTATTTGCTTAGGCACCGAATTGGATGATAAAGCGGAGGAGCTAAAAAATCCAATAGCGTTCATTAAAACAATGAACACGTTAATTAAAGCACATACCATGCCAAGTTTGTGTTAAAAAAATGACACTCACTCTCAAACTTACTAAAGAGGGGCTAGCCAGCCCCTCTTTTACTTCATATAACTTCCTTTATACCAACTATATATAGAGCGTAAAATCTGTTTGTTTGCCGCTAAATCAATGTATGAGGTTTGGATAAGGCATTAGATGTTCGATGCACAGATTATTTAACCAGCGACTTCAATGCCTAGGCTATTTTGTCTAAGATTTATTGGTGAGCATCGCTCACACGGTATATGAGTACCGCTCAAATAAGCACAGTAAATTGACGCTAAGATAATCTCTATATCCAAATTTCAAAATAGAAATCTATAAATTTCATATTTATCATGGTTTTAAATTAAATTTTTAGCTATGTCTATAACCTTGTGTCTTTTTGGCCTGTAACTTGCTTTAAACCCAGTAGAGTTAATTTTGGCGTCAAAGTGGCAATTGGTTGCCTTAGTAAAAAGAAAACCTGAAACATGCATGCCGCTTTGTCATTTAACTATCTATCAATTAGATATTGATTTGGCAAAAAGAGAGTGAGTTATGGCTTTATATGTAAATACCAATGTCAGTGCAATTAATGCACAAAGACAATTGACTAATTCAGGTAATGAACTAGATACTTCTTTCAAGCGTCTATCATCTGGTTTGCGGATAAATAGTGCTGCTGATGATGCTGCAGGTTTACAGATCTCCGACCGATTAAATTCACAGATCATGGGACTTGAACAAGGCAACCGTAATGCGAATGACGGTATTTCTCTTGCTCAAACAGCTGAAGGTGCAATGGACGAAATCACCTCTATGTTCCAGCGAATTAGGACGCTTGCACAACAGGCTGCAAACGGCTCTAATACCGATGAAGACCGTTTAGCGATCCAAGAAGAGATTCGTCAGCTATCAGCTGAAGTAAATCGAGTCGCAAGTGATACAACATTTGGTGGTCAAAATCTACTTGATGGAACCTACTCTGCAAACTTTCAAGTAGGTGCAGATGCCGTTCAAACAATTGGTTTTAGCATGAAGGAAGTTGGCTCTTCTGCAAACGGTAGCAACTCAATGACCACCAATGGTGGTTTCACTATGTCTGGAATAGCGGGGATTGCGTCTGCGGTTTCAGGTAAAGGGATGTCAGTGTTGGCTGCTGGTATTAGTAATATTGGCACCGGAGTAACAGAAACGACTGCCGGTTTTACGAACATGGCTGCAACTTTGATAAGTGTTTCTTCGCAAGAAAATGCTCAACAAGTTCTCGCAGCGATGGATGCAATGATAGCAGTGGTGGATAAAAAACGTGCAGAGCTGGGTGCTGTTCAAAACCGCTTTCAGTCGACCATTCGAAATCAGTCGAACGTATCTGAAAATCTAAACTCAGCGAAATCGCGAGTAAAAGACGCAGACTTTGCTTTAGAAACTGCAAAGTTAACGAAGAATCAGATTTTACAACAAGCTAGCCAAACTATATTAGGTCAAGCAAATCAACGACCTCAAGCAGCTTTAAGTCTACTACAAGGCTAATGAGTTAAATTTTTTTAAAAAAAAGCTAAAGCTTCCTCTTTTATAGTCGATAGAAGAGTTAGAGAACTATCAATCTAGTACTCTAACCTCTTCAATACTGCAGGGTAGGGGTATCCCGCAGCATTGAAATATGTATTATAAAGCGGAGGCTATTATGGCTATTTACGTTAATACCAATGTCAGTTCATTGAATGCACAAAGACAATTGATGAACTCAGGTAGTGCGCTTGATACTTCTTTTAAAAGATTGTCATCAGGCTTTAGAATAAACAGTGCAAAAGATGATGCTGCAGGTATGCAGATCTCGAACCGTCTAACAGGACAAATTAATGGATTAAACCAAGGTATTCGAAATGCGAATGATGGTATTTCTCTTGCGCAAACCGCAGAGGGTGCTTTGGATGAGACGACACAAATGTTTCAGCGTATTCGTACGCTAGCGCAACAAGCATCAAATGGTTCGAATACAGACGAAGACCGATTAGCACTGCAAGAAGAAATTCGCTCATTGGCGTCGGAAGTTAACCGTGTTGCTAAAGACACAACTTTTGGTGGTCAAAATCTACTAGATGGCACCTATGATTCAAATTTCCAAGTTGGCTCTGATGCCGTTCAGACTATAAGCTTTAGTATGAAAGACGTTGGTTCGTCTTCAAACGGCTCTAACTCTTTGACAGCAAATGGTGGCTTCACAATGTCTGGTATCGCCGGCATTGCGTCAGCAGTATCAGGAAAAACAATGTCAACATTAGCTGCTGGTATCAGTAATGTTGGTACTGGAGTTACAGAGGCTACCGCTGGTTTCACCAACATGGCTGCCACCGTAATTAGTGTATCTTCGCAAGAAAATGCACAGCAAGTACTGGCTGCAATGGATACCATGATTGCGGTAGTTGATAAGAAACGTGCTGAGCTTGGTGCGGTACAAAACCGATTCCAGTCAACTATTCGTAACCAGTCAAATATCCAAGAAAACTTATCAGCAGCTCAATCTCGAGTTAGAGATACCGATTTTGCTCAAGAAACAGCCAACCTGACTAAGATGCAGATTTTACAACAAGCAAGTAGCTCTATTTTGAGCCAAGCTAATCAGCGTCCACAGGTAGCACTATCGTTACTTGGGTAATATTCTGAGAAAAGCGTCAAGTTTGGGAATGTTCGCGAACTTGGCGTATACTCTTTATAGGCTTTACAGGAGGTCTAGATGAGTGATGTTCAAATTTCTCAAGGGCTAAACTATTCGGTTGATAGCCAACTGATTAAGCAACCAAGACAAGAATTAAACAATGAACGCGGTAATACTCCAGATGGAGTAAAACCTGAAGATTCACCTGAGCATAATGGCGAAGGTGCTAGCAGTAATGAACAGTTAATATCAGAAGTTAAAGACAATTTAGCAAGACTAAACGATGTTATCCCCGTTACGGCTACGAACTTACAGTTTCAACTTGATGAAGAGGGTGATCCTCCAGTTGTTCTTGTTTTAGATAAGTCTAGCAATGAAGTAATTAGGGAAATTCCTTCAAAAGAGTTTAGGGAAGTAGCTAAGGCTTTGGAAGAGTTTGCCGATAAACTTACAAAGCGTGGCGTGTTATTTGATAGAACCGCCTGATATAGATTTGGAGGTAGATTATGCCACTTATTACATCTGCGGGTGTTGGCTCAGGGCTTGATTTAGAGTCAATTATAAAAGCTTCTGTGGATGCGGAAAACGTACCCAAGATGCAAAGGTTTGCTGCAAAGCAAGAATCACTGAAAGTTGAGTTGTCTTCTGTCGGTGAGGTTAAATCTGCCATTTCAAAACTTAAAGACACAATTGAAAAACTAGCGGACATCGATAACTTTGGCAAGCGAATCGCGAATATTCGTCAACCAGATGGTGCTGAAATCATCAGCGTAACACCAACGTCAGATATTTCTACGGGTAATTTCAAGATTGCTGTAGAACAATTGGCGCAAGGAAGCCGAGCCGTTTCTGCGGACGGTGCTTTTGCTTCAGCCGACGCAGTTGTAAGTGCAAGCGGTGGTACTTTGTCTTTTTCAGCAGGTGCAGATAAATCATTTGATTTAGAAGTAACTGCTGGAATGACTCTGGCTGAGTTAAGAGATGCTATTAATGCATCAGATACCAACTTCGGTATCACTGCCAATATTATTAACACAGGTGATCCCGATGTAGGCTCCAAACTTGTTTTTACGTCAAATGTCAGTGGCGATGGAAACGACCTGGTGATTACAAGTGATACTGCTGAGCTTGATGCTATTGAGACATATGACGCGACAACAAACCCGTCCGGTGGCATGGTAATTGCGGATGCGGATAAAGCTCAAGATGCAATTATAACGGTAGATGGCCTTACAGTTAACAGCGATACAAACACATTTAAAGATGCTGTTCAAGATATGACGATAAGAGCACTCGAAGTTAGCCCTGAGGACACATCTGGTACAAAATTAACAGCTAAATTGGACGTAGATTATGACAGAGAGTCTGTCACTAAGCTCGTCGATGAGTTGATTACAAATTACAATAATCTCGTAGGAATGATTGGCCTGCAAACACGAGTCGGAAAGCCTCTAAATGGTGATGCTTCGATGAGAGCATTGAGTGATCAGTTGGTTTCTACTCTGGGTTCTACGTTGACTGATGCTGGACCATTTGAGTCAGTGTTTGACATGGGCCTTGGTGTTAATAAAGAAGGTTATTTAGAAAAGTCATCACTAGTTCGCAGCTTAAACGAAGCAATGGATGATAATTACGATGATATTGGTACAGCATTTGCAGGGGAAAATGGTGTAGCCAAAAAATTAGAAGAATTGCTCGGAAACTACGTCGATTCAGATGGACTTATGAAACAACGTGAGACTAGTTTGAATGCTCAACTTGACGATTTAGAGGACGATGTCATAAATCACCAGGAGCGTATAAAGTCGTTTGAAGCTAGCTTACGTCAAAAATATGCAGGGCTTGATGTACTTATCGCGCAAATGCAGCAAACTCAATCTTATTTGGGGGCTCAACTTTCTAATCTTCCAGGCTTTACCAAATCCAAGTAATAGAGAGGATTGAACATGTATAATGCAAAAGTTAAGAATTACCAGAGAGAAGCGCTTAAAACTCGAGTGGCAGGTGCGGATCGTTATGAAATTATCCAGATGTTGATGGCAGGCGCTATTGAAAAAATGGTACTGGCAAAGGTAGCTATTGATAAAAGAAACCTTGAAGCCAAATCCGAACATATTTCAAGAGCATCAGCAATTATTGAAGCGTTACGTGAATGCTTGGACTTTGATGTTGGTGGTGAAGTAACAGAAAACTTATATGCCCTGTATAGTTATATGATGGATAGGCTACTGGATGCATCAGTACAAAATGATTCAGCCATCGTAGATGAAGTGTCTAACCTGTTGAAAGAAATTAAATCAGCTTGGGATGCGATCCCTGTAGATGTCCGCATTAAAACACTGAATAATGCTTCTCAAGACGCTAGTCATGGATAGCCAGCATAGAGACGAACTCGGGGAATTGTTGTGTTTGATTTTCGAACACCTTCAAAGAGGTGAGATGGAACTCGCTGAAACAGAAACAAAGAAATTTTGTTTATATATTCAAAAGCGTTCAGACTTGATAGAAGATGTTGAAGAAAAAAGGGTCTACTTAGAAGAGTCAATCGCAATGTTGAATGAAGTGATTGAACGTATGAATCAAGAAAAAAGAAGTACCCGAGAGCAGTTGCTGAAGATTCAGCGAAAACAATCCTCAATCAAGAAATATAACGAGTTCAAATAATATCATGGATCCAATTAAGTCCCAGTTAGAAACTCTTGAAGTAAAATTAAAGGCCGTGGAAGAACAGGCGCTGAGAGAAGAGTTGTTTATAGAAGCTGCCAATTTAAAATTTGAAAGAAACCTCAAAGCCTTCAAATCACACTTTCCAGAAATTTACGAAAAATACTTAACCTACGAGCCAAACTCGCTGTTTAATTTATTTGTTAACCCTAACGGCAGCGCCAATATTATTGATTATAAAACTGGTGTACCGATGTATAGCGAAGACCCAGTTTCACAAATACAAAAGCAGACACAGAAAAATATCGAAAATCCAATTCTTGGACGTTTAGACCACTCCGGTGTTGCATTTGTTGAAAATGGTGACATCGAGTTTCTTCATGTTGAATTGATGCGAAACTTAGGGGAAATCTTTGTTGAGACGAAATCGAACTTAGCGCCATTTAAGAAGTTAGGTAGTGCAGTTCCAAACAAGATGATTTTCGGTATTGGGCTTGGCTATCACCTTGAAGACGTTATCGATGCTTGTAAAGCTGGTTACGTAAATATTTTTGAACCGAATGAAGACTACTTTTTTGCTAGTTTGTTTGTTTCCGATTGGGTTTCTATACTTGAAAAAATTGAGGCTCAAGGTGCTTACCTTTATCTAGGTGTAGGGGTCACAGAACATGAAATTTACGAAAAGGTTTATTCACGCTCAAGAGAAATAAGTGTAGCCAGTGTCTGCCACTCTTGGTTTTATCAGCATTACCCATCAGTTGAAGTAAATAAATGGATCGCGGAATTTAAAAAGAATTACCACCAGTTTTTCGCGGGATTTGGCTTCTTCGATGATGCAATGATCGGGATAGCTAACTCATTGGGGAATGTTAAAAACAACTGCAACTTCATGTTTTCTGCCAATGAACAGCAAGATAAAGCGCTATTGCATGATATACCAGCCGTAGTGGTTGCAAACGGTCCTTCATTAGACGCCAATATTGAACCGCTAAAACGGATCCAAGATAAAGTCATTATATTCGCGTGTAACTCAGCGACTACAGCATTAATAAAGCATGGGATTATTCCCGATTTTCACGTTGCACTGGAACGAACTAAATCAACTTATTATTTCCTCAAGCAGCATATACCGGAATCGATGCGCAAAGACTTAAATTTGCTTGTTACTAATGTGATGCATCCTGATGTGGCTGGTCTATTTGGATGGGCGGGAATGGCGCTTAAACCTGGTGAGTCAGGTACACAAATGTTGCAACTATCTCACTACAGGAATGAAAATAAAGTGCTTCGAAGCCTTTCATTTTCAAATCCTCTAGTGGGCAATACTGCGCTGAGTTATGCATGTCATCTTGGATTTAAAGACATCTATCTGTTTGGTGTGGATAATGGCTACATAGACCCTGAACATCATCATAGTAAGGCAAGCTTTTATTACAGTGAAGAAGGTGAGACTGTCATTGAACCAACCAAAATAGGGGGGCAAGTCAGGATCCCTGGAAACTTTTGTGAAACGGTACTTTCTGATGAGTTTATGTATGTTGGCAACTGTCAAATGGAAAGGATTCTAGAATCATTTCTTAAAGAAAATGTAAACTGTTACAACTGTAGTAATGGTGCAAAGATTAAGCACTCTATACCACTGGAGAGTAAAGACATTTTGTTGCCTGAAAGGGGAGTTGATAAACACCAAGTTGTGGAGCATATCAAAACTAACCTTTTTGCAGCTAAAGCTGACATTGCATCTATGGAAAAGCTACTTTGCGAAGAAGAGTTTGAGCAGCTGTGCGGCACAATGGTGGAGCTTTTGGAAGAAGAGTTTGATTGTCGGGAATCTGCGCAAGAAGTTTTACTGAAAAGTCTCAGGTATTTGTACTCATTTAGAAATTCTGCAGATCATTTAGGCTTGTATCAGTTACTAGAAGGTGAAGCTCTTTATACGTCATCAATATTAATTTCAATTCTTCATAACTTTGGTGATGATTACGAAGTGGTTCCGTATTTTAGAAAAGCGTTAAAGGCTTGGGTTGATTTTCTTAAGCAATGTCCTGAATACTACCGCCAAAGAAATAGACTTTGTCAGTAAAAGTCGATATGTAAAAGGGTGACAAGATTTTGTCGCGGCTCCGAAGTTAATGAGTAGACACTTCGGAGCCAGCTTAAACCAGAAATAATAAACGTTTTGCATGGCTTGTTACTCTCTACGTTTCCCCCCATTTTCTTTTAAAATTAGCTGTTTATTTAAAATTCCCTTACACTTTACTGAAATCTGATTCTTGAGTGAAAAATGTCAGTAAAACTACCCTTGATTTCCCTGAAGGAGTTGTTTACTGAAGATTAAAAGTGACTCAAGCCAAATTTAAAGGTTAGTTACCATCTAATTGGTACTAACTTTGCTTCATCAGTGAAGTTGAAAATGTTAGTTGAGAAATCATGACGAATAAAAATACTGAAATGCAAGCAAAAGCGAAGCAACTGATCCCTGGTCTTTCACAATTATTGTCAAAGCGACCCGACATGTTTAATCAAAGTGTGTGGCCAAGTTACTTCAGCAAAGCGAAAGGTTGTTATGTTTGGGACCTCAATGAGCAACGATATCTTGATATGTCGATATCAGGCATAGGGGCAAACATTCTAGGGTATGCTGAGCCTGCCGTCGATCAGGCTGTAATTGAAACAATCAATAATGGGGTTAGTTCTAGTTTAAACTGTCCGGAAGAAGTCATGTTGGCAGAGAAATTAGTAGAGCTGCATCCATGGTCAGATCAAGTCCGATTCGCAAGGTGCGGTGGAGAGGCAATGACAATTGCAGTAAGAATTGCTCGCGCCGCGACGGGAAAAGATAAAATTGCATTTTGTGGTTACCATGGCTGGCATGACTGGTACTTGGCGGCAAATGTGTCCTCGAAAGAAAACCTAGATGAGCATTTAATTGCGGGTTTATCTCCAGCGGGGGTTCCAAAAGCGTTGGCTGGCACTGCAATACCATTTTCATATAATGACATTGACTCTCTAAAAGAGGTTGTTGAGCAACATGGCCCTGAGCTGGGCGCTATTGTTATGGAGCCAATGCGTAATATTGCACCTAATTCAGAGTATTGGAGTTTCGTTGGAAAAATAGCCAAAACACTGGGTATCCCATTAATAATTGATGAAATATCGATGGGTTTCAGAATTAATTGTGGAGGATCGCATTTACTGCTTGGTATAGAACCTGATATTGCCGTGTTTTCTAAAGCATTAGCGAATGGTTATGCGATGGCCGCAATAATCGGAAAAGAGAAGTGGATGGATGCTGCACAATCAAGTTTCATTTCCAGTACGATGTGGACGGAGCGAGTGGGTCCGACCGCAGCACTAGCAACTATACGTTATTATGAAGCAAATAACGTGCATGATCATCTTCAAAAAATTGGTGCACTGGTTAAAGCCGGTTGGCAGTCTCTTGCTGAAAAACATGGTTTGAGCATTCATATTTCTGGTATTGATGCCCTGTGTCATTTTTCTTTCGAGCATGATAACCCACTGCAGTTGAAGGCGTATTTTATAGAGCAGATGATAAACCAAGGAGTGTTAGCCACAAATATGTTCTATGCAATGTATGCACATAAAGAAGAACACGTAGATGAATATCTATCTGCAGTAGACAATGCATTTAAAGCAGTAAAAGTCGCTCTGCATGATCCTGAAGTGCTGAAGGAGGTTACTCCGACAACTGCTGGTTTTAAAAGGTTAAATTAATATTAACAACTTTTTGAAGACTGATATTTGATATTAGACGGGAAAGCACAAAATGATGATTGTTTCCGAGCGTTTCAAAATGAGAGGGTTAACTCCGTCCGACGCAACCGCTGATTATCTTTCATGGTTAAATAGTGACGTCAGTCAGTTTATTTTAAACCGACAACAAACGACCGACGATTTAGTGACATATATCAATACACAAAATAATACGCCAGATACTTATTTGTATGGAATTTTTACAAAGGAAGCTGAGCAGCATATTGGCAACGTGAAGTTTATTCTTTCAGAATATTCTGGTGGGACCTCGGCTGAAATGGGGATCTTGATTGGCGATAAAAATTGGCATGGCAAGGGAGTTGCGAAAGAGGCAATTTTTGCTTTTATCACAATAGCAAAAGACAAATACAACCTTAAGAGAGTGTTTTTGGGCGTTGATAAGTCTAATATCCCAGCTGTGAAAGCGTACATTAAAATGGGTTTCAAGACTTTGGAACCTGATCAGCTCGATGATGAAAGTCTCTCTGGGGTTAAAATGGAATTGTTATTAAATTAGTTATTGGTTTGGCCGATAACAAAGCATTGAAGTATTTTAGTTATTAGTATGAATCAAAGTGACTCTATTTATGAAAGCTTAAAAAATAAGGACTTTCATATAATTATTCAGGCGCGGATGACATCAACTCGCTTGCCGAAAAAAGTGATGTTGCCTTTGTGTGGACATCCAGTGCTTCAGGTTATGATTGAGCGCTTATCCCCTTTCAAAGACAAAATTATTGTAGCAACAACCAATGATGGCTCCCAAACCCCAATTACCGAACTGTGTAAGTCTTTGGGGGTAAGGTTTGTTGAGGGGGATACTCACGATGTGCTCAGCAGGTATTACTTAGCAGCAGAGTTAGTAAACGCGAAACCAGATACAGTACTTGTTCGCTGTACTAGTGATTGCCCTTTGATTGATGCCTATGAAACCGCTAAGGTCGTTTCTCATTTCTTTAATATCCGCAACAATTTTGATTATGTATGCGCGGGTCCTCATTGTGGATTTCCAAATGGCCTTGACACCGAGGTATTTACATTCGCAGCGCTAGCACAAGCACATGCCAGTGCTAGCCAAGATTTTGAGAGAGAGCACCTGACACAGTATATAGTGAAAAACTTGAAGGTCGCTGATTATAGTTATCATGAGGATTTATCTGGTTGGCGTTTGACTTTAGACGAACCAGATGACTATCTAGCAATACAGAAAGTTTTTCAGCTCTTCGATAATAAGACTGAATTTAGTTTTCCTGAACTGAAGAGAAAATTAAAAGCACACCCAGAAGTACTCGACATAAATAAACATGTTGAGCAAGTAAAAGTTGGATAAATATGTTTAAACAAGAGCTTAAAATAGATGGGCGTCTAGTCGGACATCAACACCCAAATTATATTATTGCTGAGATGTCAGCAAACCATGGACAAAGCTTAAGTCGAGCCAAAGAGTTGGTTTATGCGGCAAAGGAAGCGGGTGCCGATGCAATTAAATTACAAACATATAGTGCCGACACGCTTACAATGAAGTGTGACTTACCACATTTTTTTATTAAAGATGGGCCGTGGAAGGGGCAGTATTTATACGATCTTTATCAACATGCGTACATGCCTTGGGAGTTTCATGCTGAACTTTTTGAATTAGCTAAAAAAATAGGGATTACTTGCTTTTCTTCACCATTCGATAAATCAGCTGTTGATTTATTAGAACAACTTGATGCGCCGGCATATAAAATTGCGTCTCCAGAGCTGATTGATCATCAACTTATTCGTGATGTTGCCGCAACCGGCAAGCCTGTGATTATGTCTACTGGCGGTGCGACGCTGCCTGAAATTGCAGACGCAGTAAAAGTAGCAAAAGATGCCGGTGTCACTGAATTATGCCTGTTAAAGTGTACCAGTACTTATCCGGCACCTGCTGATAGTATTAATCTAAGAACAATACCGCATATGCGAGAAGCTTTTTCGGTTCCTGTTGGTTTGTCAGATCATACACTAGGGAACGATGTGCCTTTAGCGTCGGTTGCTGTGGGTGGATGTGTTATCGAAAAGCACTTTGTAATGGATAAAAATGATCAAACTGCAGATAGCTTTTTCTCAATGACACCAGAAGAATTACAAAACCTTGTACATGGAGTAAGACAGATCGAGAAAGCAATGGGGCAAGTACATTACCCAGATACTCCTTGTCAAAAGCGCCGTTGTGTTTACCTTATTAAGGACGTTAAATCGGGTGAAACGCTGTCTGATATGCATTTGCGACAAATGCGCCCAGGTGGAGGCGAAATTCAACCAAAGCACTTGCCATCGCTTATCGGGCGACGAGTAAATAAGTCTTTACCTGCAGGTACTCAGCTTAAATGGGAGGATTTTTGTTAATGCCTAGCGAAACTCAGCTACTTGAATTTTTTCAGACCTTTCTATTAGCTCGTGGTGTAGCCGTTAAGAGTGAACAGCTACAAGGTTTTAATTTTATGGAGTCCGGGTTATTAGACTCATTTGAAATGTTATCAATGGTAATGCAGATCGAAACCGATTTTGGGGTTCGCCTAACACCTGAGCAAATGTTGAGACCAGACTCAGCGACAGTGGGTGGCCTCATTGATGTAATCTTGAGGTCTTGATGTTTGTTTTTCGTGTTAACAGCACTCAAGGAATTGGCCACTTAAAACGATGTTTGAATTTGGCTAAGGAGCTTAGTGTTCGGGGTTGTGGTAGTCATTTCATTTTAGATGAAAATGACTGTCTGAGTGACTATATCAGTGGTATTAACTACAGCGTCACCCTAATTACTCATGGGACGAGTGAATATGATGATGCCCAACAAACTTTATCTATCGCTTACCAAGTAGGTGCTGAAGCTATCGTTGTTGACTCTTATCTATTAGGTAGAGAGTGGGAAAGCCAAATTCAAGATCAATTTAAACTTGTTGTAATAGATGATTTGGGTCGTGAACATTTAGCCAATACATTAATAGATATTAGATGGCGAGGAGATCAAACCGAAGCTTATTATCATCATTTGGTATCTCATGACTGTGAAACGCTTTTGGGACCTAAATATGCTTTACTTGAAAGTGTATATCACGACAGTTCGCGCGCAGATATAGAACGTTCTCATCTGCTATTTTCTCTCGGTGGTGGCGGGGATTGGGAGTTATTGACTCCTATAATTGAATTAGTGTGTCAGCTTAGGCCATGTCAGCCGATAGAAATTGTCCTAGGACCATCTGCAACAAATTATGACTCGATAATATCATTGCAGCATATTTATCCACAAGTTGAGATAAACAGAAGTCCAGAGAGTTTGTACCCAAGCTTTATTAGAGCACAGTTATTTGTTGGTGCGTTGGGTACTTCGTTGTATGAACTTGCTGCAACAAAAACACCTGCACTAACATTTAGTATGGCTAAAAATCAAGAGCATAATCAGAGCTGGTTGGATGATTTAGGGCACTGTTTACATCTGCCTGAGTTTTTATCTAGTGATCCGTTGGAAGTCGTTGAATTGATTAATATATTACTTGATAATTCAGACAAGCTAGCTGAGTACAGAAACCACAGTAAAGTTTGCGTCGATGGCAGGGGAGCTGCTAGAGTTTCAAGTCATTTATTATCACAACAGACACAGTCTGAAGCGGAAATACAGCCACTTTGTAAACGTGAATATCTACCTATAGCAGCAGATTTAACCGTTAGGATGGTAGACTTTTTTGATATTAATCGCTATTTACACGCCCGCAATAGTCAACATAATAACGTCAGAATGACTATCACGGAAGCTATCCCGACACTTGGTCACTACAAGTGGTGGCATCAAAATCAACGTGAAAACTTTGTCGTTGAGTTAGATGGTAATCCTCTCATCTATATTTGGCACCAATCACTAGAGCAAAACGGGCAAACATACTTATATGGCGGCTGGTTTTCAGCCCTTGAGCAGGTTAATTTTGCGTATGTCCAGTTGGCATTAAACTGGCAGCTAAAACTCTGTGAGGAAGAATATCCTGATGGTATTTGGCTTGCAGTAATCCATAAAGACAATAAATTTGTTAATTTGCTGAATCAGCATAATGGTTTCAAAGCTATTGAGGTCGATAGTCCTCATTTTCAGGTTACACAATCAATTTTCCCATCAGCTGATCCTAAAAAGTTTAATTATGTAATGTTAACGAGAGAGAACGAGCATGGTTAATATATACCACCTTTTTCATCGAAATGTGGAAAAGTCGCCAGATAAGGTAGCAGTAGTATTTTCCGGAACGGAAGTTACCTACCGCTCGTTATTTAATTACGTCCTAATTTTAAGTCGTTTTTTTAAGGAGCAGGGTCTAACACCGGGGCAGCGAATTGCATTGTTTGCACCCAATGGCATTGAATACCCTGTTGTATTGCTAGCTGCTGCGAAATTGGGTTTAGCTGTGGTACCGTTGCCAATAACCCTAAAGGGAGCTGCGTTAGAAATAGCGCTGAAGAAGACTCCTGTAAGTATGGCCATTTGTTGGCCCACTGTTAGTCGTACTTTACTGGAAAGTGCGGTTGTGAGAGAAGATGAGGTAATAACTATAGGTGAAAGCGTTCTCGGTGAACGTTGTTGGGAAGATATTTTCACCGATGTAGAACATGACGAAGAATACTCGGATGCAGCGCCTGAGTTGGACTTTATTTTGACTATGACGTCAGGCTCAACAGGTTCACCAAAACCAATCGTGTTAAGTCAAAAGTGTAAGATTGAACGCGCGTTTTCAGCAACGATAAATTACTATCAATTAACGTCAGATGATGTCATTTTGGTCGCAACACCGCTTTATCATTCCCTTGCCCAACGGGGGGTATTAATGCCGTTAATGCTCGGCGCTACAACTGTGATTTTACCTAAGTTTCAGTTACAAAGCTGGCTAGGTGCTATCGAACAGTATCAAGTCAGTTTCCTGTTTGCGGTGTCTTCACAGCTAGAGGGGTTAGTTGCCCAAGGTGTCGAAAACAAAGACATTTCCTCCGTCCGAATACTTGTGTCTTCATCAGCTGTTTTAAATACAGTGACGAAAGGGAAGTTATTAAAGTTACTTAGCTGCGAGTTTCATGAATGCTATGGTGCATCTGAAGTGGGGGTAGTAACGGACTTTTGTATCGATGATGAAGGTGGAAATCAGGGCAGTGTAGGTAAACCTCTCCCATTTGTTGATGTAAAGATCTGTGACGGCCACAGAAAGCCTGTTGAAATCGGAGTTGTCGGAGAAATTGCCTGTAAAACTACAACTCAATTTTCAGGTTATTTGAAACAGTTAGAGGCAACAAAAGCTGCATATGATGATACAGGTTATTTTTACACAGGCGATTTGGGCTACCTGAATAAGGAAGGTTTTCTATTTTATGTGGGTCGCAAAAAAGAGGTAATATCAAGTGGTGGCATCAATATTTACCCACAAGATATTGAAGAGGTAATAAAACGTCACCCCTTAGTTACTGATTGCGTTGCTTTTGGCGTTGCCGATCCTACTTTAGGAGAAGTCATTAAAGTAGTCTACGAGCAGGCGAAAGCACAACAAGAAGAAAGCCTTGAGCAAGCGTTACGTAAATTATGCTTCGCTGAATTGACCGATTATCAACAGCCTCGGATTATTGAAAAGTGTGACAATTTAGCCCGAAATGCGATGGGAAAAGTACTCCGGCAGCAAGTCAAAGAGACATACAGCTAGTCAGGTAGATAAGCACTTTAGAGAGTAATAGCATGAAGATTTCACTAATAGTACCAACTTACAACAGCGCTGAGTATATTCAAGCTTGTCTTGCAAGTTTGGTGACTCAATTAGAAGATTTCGCTGAGATCATCGTAATTGATGATTGCTCAACGGATGGTACTTTTGCGTTGTTATCAGCTTTTGCAGAGCGCAATCAAGCTGTGCATGTGCTCCAGACTGAGACTAATAGTGGTCCGGGAGTTGCGCGTAATTTGGGTATAGAGCATGCTAAAGGGGAGTGGATTTTATTTGTTGACAGTGATGACGCATTGACTGATCTAGCGTTAAAGCAGTTGATACAATTTGTTGATCCCGAAACCGTTAATTGTGATGTGGTGGCTTTTGACTGGCGATATAAAAAAGATAACGTTAACAATGAGACATTTCATTTTGAAGGTCGGTTTGATAAACCTGAATTTACAAATGAAAAAGCTTTGTTGTTAGAAAAATACGTAAAATTTAGAATGGATCATTCGGCAATTTACTTGATGATCAAGCGTCAATTATTGATAGAGCATCAGGTGTCCTTTGCTGGTGGATTCCATGAAGATATTGACTTTACCTTTTTAGTGTACTGGCATGCAAGGGAAGTAAAATTACTGGATGAAGTTATCTATTTAAAAACCCCACGACCTGGTTCAATAGTGAATTCGGTTAGCACGTCTCACATCAAAGGGTTTTATCGTTCTTATGCAGTGATCCACACACTCCTCAAATCAGTTTCAAAGAACCAAAGCCTGCATACTGCTTTCTTAACCGGTGTAATTGGGTTGGTTGCTACTTGCATCCGGAAAATATTCTTAAAAGCGCCAAGTAAGGAGCTTCGAGAGCCTCTCTATGAATATACGTTTAAACAACTTAACGATTTTTCTGTGCCTATTGATAGCCTACCATTGGACAAAACCTATTACAGTTTGTTAGTAAAACACTTTCTTAATACCATGATGACGCATGAAACCGCAGCGCAGCGCCGAAGTGAAGTAATAGATGAATTCCTAGAAGAAAACGAAGGGAAAAAGTGGAGCTGTATAGACTTACATCACTCCGCGTTTCTTGCACCAAAAGAAATTCGTACTTGCTGTAAGCGTTTCTTTGTTGACAACGAAATGCGTGGCGACGTAACTATTGTTAATAGTGAGCAGCTAGAGCAATCCGAAAATCTAGTAAAAACGATAATGGATGCAAAGAAAAAGCTATTTGCAGATATCAATATGGGTGAGCCGACAGGTTGCGATGGTTGCCCTTACCTAGAGTTTAAACAGTGGGGGGCGATTGAATCTAGCAAAATTACAAAGGTATCGTATGAGCATCACTCAGTATGTAACTTGAAATGTAGCTACTGTAGCGATACTTACTACGGTGGAGAAAAGCCAGCTTACGACGTACTGGCTTTGCAAAAAGCATTATTAGATGAGCAACGACTGAGTGAAAAAGCGCTTTGCATTTGGGGCGGGGGAGAGCCTACCTCTGATAAGCATTTTTCTAAATTACTTTTGCAGACAACGGAGCGATTACCGCTATCAAGCAACCGGGTTATAACTAATGCGGTAGTGTTTAATAAAGCGATCTATGAGCTACTGCTCGCTAAGAAAGTTAGCATATTTACGAGTATAGATGCGGGGACTGAAGAAACGTTTGTCAAGATCCGGGGTAAAAACAGCTTACATAAGGTGATGGAAAACCTTGTAAAGTACTCCAGTGCTAATGCCGAAGCCGTTACGGTTAAATACATATTCACGGATGGAAATAAGTTTCAAGCGGAAATTCGTGCGTTTGCCGAGCTAATTGATCGATATCAGCTGAAAGCTTGTAATTTTCAGATAAGTTTTGATTTTAAAGAAGAGCGTATTAGCAGTGATGATTTGGTGCTTATTGTGCGTTTATATAAATCATTAAAGCAGCTTGGCGCACACGTAGTTTATTTAGACGACTTGATACTCATGCGTATCGGAGAGTTAAGCGCTGATGAAGAGGCGTTGTTAGCGGATAAATTGGAGCTGGCTGGGCTGAATGATATCGTCGCGTTAGCGGACTCCAAAGTGCCTGTTGCTCTTTGGGGGGCAGGAGAAACAGCACGCCTGTTATTGGAGCATAGCAACTACTTCAAAAGAGTCGAGTTAGCTTACTTTGTTGATCCAGACCCCAATAAAATTGGAACCACGTTTATGGGTAAACCGGTTTATGCACCAGATGTGCTGACAAAAACCCAGACACCGGTGTTTATCGCAGCGGTTCAGTACTATGCTCCGATATATAGAGAATTTAAGCAACTAGGCTTGCCTGACAGCCGTTTGATTAACAAGCTTATTATCTAATCAGAACAGTGGACAAACTGGAAGGCCGATTGCACGTTTACGGCTGGCTTTGAGGCTACACGATGTAAAAGCACTATTATGTTCAGCACAAGGTGAGCTACAAAAGATAGGTTGAACAACACCTTATGCAAGGGGGAGATATCCCGAAAGTGATTTTTATTTTAGTGGTATGAAGAGCTAAACCGAAGGTAAAAGTCGTTAGCAAAGCATGGCTCATTCAGAACTCAAGAGCGAAGTGTTTGATGCAATTGGCTGAAAATTTATTCCCTAAAATTGATTAGGGAATAAATAAGGTCTATTGAAACGATGTTAATTCGCTATTTTTTCCCAAGTACCAGAGTGTACAGATTCTTTGGCGGCTTTAAATAGGCACAGACCTGCTTTAGCTTGCTCTAGGCCAAATACGTAGTCATTGCTTTTCTTTTCACCTTCCAGATATAAGCATAGCTCGTGGTGTATATCTGCGTATAGGTTAGCGAATGCTTCGACAAACCCGGTAGGGTGGCCTGGCTTCATACGGTTATACCGAAATTGACCTGCGTACTCACATTGCCCAGCGCGGTCCAAAATTTCTCTGCGGCCATCATTATAGTTGAGTTCAAGTTCATCTGGGTTGAGTTGATACCAAAACGCACTCCCTTTTTCACCATAAATGCGCACTTTTAAGCCATTCCTATGTCCTATTGCTGTCTTAGACATCCACATACTACCTTTAATATTACATGGATATTTTAATAGCATATGTACATCATCTACTAAATTTGGGTACTGCGAGTGATTCGCAAATTCTGCTATGGTTTCGTTCGGTTCAATGTCGAGCAAGTAAGTGGACAAGTGATGTAAATGAACGCCTAAATCCAAACAAATTGTTGGAACTTCGCTGTCGTGTAAGCGCCAAGCCTGAGGGCTAGAAGCTTTCCCCGCAATATCTGGAGGTCTACGAAAACCCTCTTGAGGCATCTCTAAATGAACTTTCTGTATGGTTCCCAGCTTATCGTGCTTAATCAGATGCTTTAGCTCTCTGATCATGGCATAACCTGAATAGTTATAGGTAACTGCTAAGAAGTGCTTACTGGCGTTATAAGTCTTCTCGAGAGTTGCTATTTCAAGTGGGCCGCAAACTAATGATTTTTCGCAAATTACGGGTATATCTTGCTCCAACAAAGTTGTGAGAACTTCGATATGGTGGGGTGTAGGTGTCAGTACAACAAAGGCATCTACGTTACTTTTCTCTTTTTTTATAAGCTCTTTCCAGCAACGATAAGTGCGTTGCTCTGATATACCCCAGCGATTTGAGGTTGCAATGTTTTGTTCCGTATCTCGTGAAAAAGCACCAGCAACAACGGTGAATTTGTTGTCGAGTTGAGTGGCTGCAAAGTGTACATAACCGACAGCTGAATTATTGCCACCACCAATGAACGCAAGCTTTAGTGGGGACTGGTTTGTCTTCATTTGCATTTTAATTCCTATTCGTTATGGCCACAGTGCGGGGTTGGTTAACGCTAAATCATCCACACTCAAATCTGGCAAGTCACTTGAAGCTATGTGAATCGCATTCTCAAAAGCTGATAGTATGTCAGTAAGCTCTCGAGCCTTATTTACTCCAACAACACAGTGATCTATCGCTTTTTGCTGTAATACATAAGCGAGGCTAATAACTAACTTGGAGGTATTGAAGGTCTCTGCGAGTTTTGAAATCTGTTCAAGGTTGCTTATCCAAGGCTTGAAGTAAGGCGGTACTTTGTCAGATTCCATCAAAAGCAACCCCTGTAGAAATATACTTCGAGCATGAACTTCAATTCCTCGTTGTCGGAATTGAGCTAACCATCCTGTCTGTTCAAAGTATCTGTCCAATATATTGTATGGTAGTTGAACTAGATCAAGCTGATAAAGTGATAAGAGCTGTTTACAGTCAGCATTGGCATACATCGATACACCTAGCTTTGAAATTTTTTTTTCACTTTGGAGGGCTGTTAGTCTTTGCCAGATTGCTTCTACTCCGGGCTTTAGGAGATCTGCACTTTGGTGAAATAACACGCCGTATAAAGAGTCGGCGCCGAGTTCCTCAAAAGCACTTTCAATATATTGCAGGTAATGGTCTACATCCGACTTTTCGAAGTAAGCTTTGTTGAGCGGAGGAAGTTTCGTGATCAGATTGAAATCACGTTTGGCTACATGATGATCGTTTAGGACGTTATGACTATTGCCGTAACCGATAGCAGTATCAATCAAGTTGATATTATTTTTTTCAGCAATCTCTAGAATTTGAGCCACTTCTGCTGTGCCCGGTCTGCCATCAAAATTACTCACTCCATAATCTAAACCAAATTGAACGGTACCTAGTGCTAACTTCATAATAGCTCCGACAATATGGACGAGATGTAAGCAATATCTTGTGTTGTCAAATTAGGGTGTAGAGGCAAAGTAATGGCACGTTTATAGTACGCTTCCGCATTGGGAAAATCACCTTTTTTAAATCCGAGAGATTGGTAAAACGGCTGTAAATGAATCGGGATATAATGGACGTGTGCAAACACTCCCTTATCGCGTAAATGTGTGACCACGTATTTTTGGTCCAAGCCTTCAGGTAGCAGCACGATATAAAGGTGATAGGAGGAGCGACGATTAGATAGCCGAGTTAAATGGCAAAACTGCTTAGGCAAATTATCACTGTAAATCTCAGCCAACTGGTTTCGCCGAGTAACAAAATCTTCTAGGCGCGACATTTGACTTAGACCGAGAGCTGCTTGTATATCTGTCAGTCGATAATTAAAGCCTAAAGATTGCTGTTCATAATACCAAGGACCGTGACTTTGCTGGAGTAATTCTTTTGGATCAGAGGTAATACCGTGGCTTCTAAATGACTTGGCTCTGTGTGCTAATTGTCCATGCTTAGTTGTAAGCATGCCTCCTTCAGCACTTGTGACAATCTTTACTGGATGAAAGCTAAATACGCAGATATCACTGTATTTACAGTTTCCTACAGGTTCCCCTTTGTAATTCGCACCGATAGCGTGGGAGGCATCCTCTATTACTTTAAATCCATATTTTTTCGACAGTTCAGCAATTTCATACATATCGCAAGGCTGACCTGCAAGGTGCACTGGAATGATAGCTTTGGGTAATTTATTTTCAGATTTTGATTGCTCAAGTTTTTTTGTCAAAGCTTGAATCGACATATTACCCGTTTGGGTGTCTATATCAACAAAGTCGATGCTTGCACCGCAATATAGGGCACAGTTACTACTTGCTACGAATGAGACTGGTGATGTCCAAACGATATCATCTGGACCGATTTCTAATGCTAAGCACGCTATGTGCAAAGCTGAAGTAGCACTATTACATGCGATAGCATGTTCAACATTGCAGTGTTGCGCAACTTTTAACTCAAAATCTTGAACTTTAGGACCTTGGGTTAGCCAGTCTGACTTTAGAACTTCAATGACAGCATCTATATCATCTTGATTAATATCTTGTCTGCCATATGGGATCATTTAATTGCCTCAATGTTAAATGCCAATATTTCTTCAACAGACATATAATCAGGGTTATCGAGAGAGTTAAATTCGAAGTTAGTACTAACAGGGTGGCCTTTTTCGCCAATTGCGTTGATCGTAAAGTCGTTACTTCGACTACTGAACTTTATACCTGGAGCGATAACGAAATGATCGTCATATTCAAAAGTATCAAAGCATAAGTCTGCAGGACACATTACTTCGTGAAGTTTTTCGCCTGGACGTATACCAATAATTTTCTGCGGTAAGTTGGGGGCCATCGCGGTCGCCAAATCCGTAATCTTTATGGAAGGTATCTTTGGAACGAAGATTTCACCACCTAGCATCCGCTCAAAATTCTTTAGTACAAAGTCAACCCCTTGCTGCAGGCTTATCCAAAAACGGGTCATTTCAGGGTGTGTGATAGGAATGTGATCTTTACCTTCATCAATGAACTTTTGAAAGACAGGAACTACAGAGCCTCTGGAGCAGACAACATTGCCATAACGGACAACGGAAAAAAGAGTTTTATGTCCACCTGCAATATTGTTCGCAGCGACGAAAAGTTTATCTGATGCGAGCTTCGTAGCACCGTATAAATTAATTGGATTTGCTGCTTTATCTGTAGAAAGTGCGATAACTTTTTCTACATCATTATCTAAAGCGGCTTCAATCACATTTTCAGCCCCATTAATATTGGTTTTAATACACTCCATAGGATTATATTCAGCAGCAGGAACTTGTTTCAATGCAGCGGCATGAATGACGTAGTTGACGCCTTGCATTGCTCTTCGTAACCTATCTTTATCTCGTACATCTCCGATAAAGTATCGCATGCAGCGTTGATTAAACTCTTGTTGCATCTCAAACTGTTTTAACTCATCTCGAGAAAAGATAATGATTTTTTTAGGCTTGTATCTCTCGAGCAAAGTTTTTACATATTTTTTGCCAAAAGAGCCTGTGCCGCCGGTTATTAAAATGGTTTTATTATCAAACATAGGGTGTCCACCTACAGGTGCAATCAAAACTTTACAGTATCGAGTATCGAAACTGCTCTAGATATCTCACCGATACAATAAATTAGCTACTACTCAATACTTTATATCACTTCTATGTGTTTTGCAGTATTTATGCCAGTCATTGCAGGAAATTTAACGGCTATGGTGACTTTTTGCTCACAATAGCGTAGATTTAACCTAATGATAGTGAATGGGGGTATATATGAAAATCCAATCACAAAGTACTGCTTTTTTTAATCGTACGGAGCAGACTGCTAATAAACTCAATCAACAGCTGGCTTCTGGTAAGAAGGTTAATTCTGCTGCAGACGACGCTGCGGCTTTGCAGATCATTAATCGTTTGACGTCTCAACAGGACGGCTACAGTCAATCTATTCGTAACGCATATGATGGTATCTCGTATTCGCAAACTGCTGACTCGGCATTATCTGGTGTGAATGATGCGGTTTCCCGAATTAGAGAATTATCGATTCAAGCCGGTAATGGGGCGCTGACAGATAGTGACCGTCAAGCATTGCAAGAGGAAGTATCGCAGTTGCAAACGCAAATCAGCGAAACGTTTGAAAACACTACATTTGGTGGCGCACAAATTTTTGACGGTGAGTCTCGTAGTTTTCAGGTAGGTCCCGACGCTAATACCACTCAGTCGCTACAGCAGACTGATGGCGGTTTTGCCAGTGCAATATTGAGTGTGGACATTTCGACGCAGGCGGGCGCACAAGCTGCCATTGATGCGGCAGATACAGTCTCTGAGGATTTAAACAGCCAACGCGCGGAGCTTGGCGCATTTGAAAATGCGGTATCTAGTACAATTCGCTCTGCAAGTAACCAACGTGAGAACATTGCGGCGAGCCAAAGTCGAATTCAAGACACCGATTACGCGCAAGCGGTGAGCGATCAAGTTGCCAACGATATTTTATCGCAAGCTTCTATTGCTTTGCGTGGTCAAGCTAATCAGTCTGCATCATCGGTACTAGGTTTATTATAAATTAATACCAAAGTATTGATATAGAACAGCTCTAGTGGCGATTTTTTGGCGTTAATGTCAAAAAGTTGCCACTTAGGTATTGCATCCCCCTTAATCTCTCTTACAATCTAACTATTAAAGAATTTTAAGTAGATTGGTTCTCAAGCAATGGTCTTGATCTTAGATAACAACAACAAAAGAGCGATCGGATTAGGTGCGGCACTTAGTTTTGTCGGTCAAGCAAATGAAGTGCTGGCCGAAGAGCGTTATGAGCCCAAGATCCTTGATAACAACCAAGAACCAATTTTTGTGCTAGGCGCTTTGCAAAGCTTAACACACGAAGCGTTGATAAAATCTCATCCCGCCGTCCCGTTTTTATTAATAGGTGAAACGCTCAGGCCGCTACTTGCATTACCGAATGTAATAGGGCTTATCACCGAACCCTTTGGGCAAGAAGTCACGATGCAATTGCTACATGACTGTCAGCAATATTTACGTATGCTTCCAAATAAAGAGAACAAGCTACTAAATAAGAGCTTTGATGGTTTAGTTGGGGAAACCGAAGCGGTTAAAAACGTTCGTTTCTTGATTTCTCAAGTGGCCAAAACCGACGCCAATGTCCTTATTTTGGGGGAATCAGGAACCGGTAAGGAAGTGGTTGCTCGTAACGTACACTTATTGTCTAAACGTGCGCAGGGACCATTTGTGCCAGTTAACTGTGGTGCTATCCCTGGTGAGCTGTTAGAAAGCGAGCTTTTTGGTCATGAAAAAGGCGCGTTTACTGGCGCGATTTCAGCCAGAAAAGGGCGCTTTGAACTGGCGCAAGGCGGTACGCTTTTTCTCGATGAAATCGGTGATATGCCACTGCAAATGCAGGTGAAATTGTTACGAGTTTTGCAAGAACGTACCTATGAACGAGTCGGGGGCACAAAGCCGATTCAGGCGGATGTTCGTGTGATTGCCGCGACGCACCGTAATCTTGAAACCATGATTGAAGATGGCAAGTTTCGCGAAGACTTATTTTATAGACTCAATGTATTCCCTATTGAAAACCCCTCTCTAAACGAGCGTGCGGAAGATATTGCGCTACTGCTAAAAGAACTAACACGTAGAGTAAATGAACAAACGGGCAATTCGGTTAAGTTTACGGATAGAGCCGTAGACAGCTTAAAGTCGCACGCTTGGCCTGGGAATATTCGAGAGCTTGCAAACCTTGTGGAACGAATGGTGATTATGTTCCCAGACAAGGTTGTCGATGTGACGGATTTACCACAAAAATACCGCTATATAGAAGTCGAAGCATTTGAGCCTGAATATCCAGAAGAACTACTAGAAAAAGATGCCTTCAATGAGCTATTTAGCGATGGCTTTAGTGACGACGAAGAGGACATGGTCGCGGAAGATTTTGCGCCGCAAGCATCGAATGTTGGCTTACTGCCGGACGAGGGGATAGAGTTAAAAGAATATTTAGCAGAGCTTGAAATTGATTTGATCACTCAAGCTTTAGAGCGCTACGACTATGTGGTTGCTCGCGCAGCTGAAATCTTGGGCGTTCGCCGAACAACATTAGTTGAGAAGATGAAAAAGTATAATCTCAATCGTGATTGATAGTTCATCAATTACTACCTAACCTGAACTCGGGATAAGAAGTAAGTTAATCCACTAAAATCACTAAATTCAAAAGCGAAGTATCACTCTAGCCAGAAGTTATTTCTTAATACAAGGCAAATTTGTGCGTCAATAGCTGGCCTATTGCAAGCAAATTTAACGCAGTAGTAAGGGATAACAGCTGCTAGAGAACAAGTTGTTATTCCAAGTTCAGGTTACCTAATCAACTCAGCAAGGCCACTTAATACGCGGCCTTGTACTTTATTGTTTAAAGTTGAGTAAAATCCAAGTCTTGATAACTGGCAATAATGGTTTGTTTGCAAAAGCAGTTATCGGCATGGTCGTTAACCATGCCGCAAGCTTGCATATGTGCATACACTGTGGTTGAACCTAAAAACTTAAATCCACGTTTTTTTAAGTCCTTGGCAAATTTGTCGCTGATTTCACTGGTGGCAACGGCATCGTGTTTGTCACGCATGGGGTTGATAACAGGCTTGTAATTAACAAATTGCCACTGGTATTTTGCAAAGCTGCCAAACTCTTGCTGAATTTCAATAAATCGCTTAGCGTTGTTTATCGTTGCTGCGATTTTTGCGCGGTTTCTGATAATTCCGTCACATGCTAATAGCCGCTCGATATCTTGCTCTGTCATCAGGCTCACTTTGTGTACATCAAAATCGTGGAATGCTTTTCTATAGCCTTCACGTTTTTTCAAAATGGTATACCAGCTTAAGCCAGCTTGTGCAGATTCCAATGTGATAAACTCAAACAAGCTCTGGTCATCCAGTACAGGTCTTCCCCATTCCTTATCATGGTATTCAACATAATCGGGTTTGCTCTCGTCCACCCAGCCGCATCGTATTGTCATTGTTGGCTCTCTTCTATCTAATTGTGAATATGAATAAGCTAAATGATTTACTACGCTAACTACTCATTGCGGCATCACATTTGGCTTTCAAAAACTCTAGCATAACGCTGTATATAAAAACAGTGTCAATAAATTGATATTGTTAAGTGTTATATAACTCTATGTTTTAAATGAAATATAAAGTTGGATCGTTTTTTGCTTTTATCCATTGAGTTTATTTTTAAGAGAGCGGAAAAATGGCATTAGCACATGTTATTAATCCACAATTTGTACCAACGACGAATCGCTACAACCCCTGTTTGCTGCAAGAAGCCTACGTCGGTGAGCTAAGCGACCTTAGGCAGCAGGCGAGTTGGTTAAGCCATCTTGTTGATACTATGCCTGCGGGTGTCGTGGTACTTGATGGTCAAGGTATGATTGCCAAGGCGAATCAAATTGCGATGGATATGTTGGGTGAACCACTCGAAGGTGAAAAGTGGTTTAGCGTTATTCAGCGTTCATTTCGACCACAGCAGGACGATGGTCATGAAGTCTCTCTTAAAGATGGCAGAAGAATTAAGTTAGATATTACCGCGCTAACACCAGAACCTGGGCAACTCATTTTGATGACAGATCTCACCGAGACGCGCCGGCTTCAAAGCCGTGTTGCGCATATGCAAAGGTTAAGTGCGTTAGGAAAAATGGTTGCTTCATTGGCGCATCAAGTGCGTACGCCGTTATCGGCTGCGATGTTATATGGTGCAAACCTAGGTGCAGCTAATCTTCCTTCGGCTTCTCGAGAAAAGTTTCACGATAAGTTGATGTCTCGGTTAAAAGACTTAGAAAGCCAAGTTAATGACATGCTGTTGTTTGCTAAAAGCGGTGAACAACAAGTGGTTGAGCGAGTGTCAATGCAACAATTATTAAGTGAAGTCAAAGCGGGTGCTGACGCTATGGTTGAGCTTAACCAAGCAAAATTGGAAGCATTTTTACCCGAGCCAGATATCGAAATATTAGGTAATCGTACTGCGCTTGCAAGTGCGATCCAAAACCTGATCCACAACAGTATTCAAATAATTGGCAGTGCGGCACACATTGAACTTAATGCAGAGCGCGAGCCGTGTGGCGAGTATGTACGTATCTCAGTTGTTGATAATGGTCCTGGTATTGATGAAACCTTAGTAGACAAGTTGTTTGAACCATTTTTTACAACTAAGTCGCAGGGGACTGGGCTAGGACTTGCGGTGGTTAATTCGGTCGCTAACGCGCACAAAGGGTTTGCGCAGGCAGACAATGTTGAAGGTAAGGGCGCACGTTTTAGCTTGGTACTACCACTAATTGAGGCGGAGGAACTATGAGTAACAGAGTTTTAGTTGTTGAAGATGATGCTGGTTTAAGAGAAGCACTTATCGATACATTGCAGCTTTCAAATATCGAGTGCGTAGAAGCAAGTTGTGCGGAACAAGCCGTTTTATTGCTAAAGCAGGAAACCTTTTCTTTGGTGGTGAGTGATGTGCAAATGGGTGCCATGAGTGGGCTTGACTTGTTAAAGACCATTAAACTCAACTATCCCGAATTACCGGTATTGATGATGACAGCATACGCGACCATTGATGATGCGGTTGAGGCGATGAGATTGGGTGCCATCGACTATATGGCTAAGCCATTTGCGCCTGAAGTATTGCTTAATATGGTTGGACGTTATCTACCTGAGAAGGAAAAAGAGACAGATGGCCCCATTGTTGCCGATCCCAAGAGTATTAAACTACTTGAACTGGCTGCAAAAGTAGCTAAGTCGGATGCCAGCGTGATGGTACTTGGACCAAGCGGTTCGGGTAAAGAAGTGTTGGCTCGCTATATTCACGATAAATCCGACAGAGCAGACGAGCCTTTTATCGCAATTAACTGCGCTGCAATCCCAGAAAATATGCTCGAAGCGACTCTATTTGGTTACGAAAAGGGGGCGTTTACAGGTGCCATTCAAGCGTGTCCTGGAAAATTTGAGCAAGCACAAAAGGGAACGATTTTGCTTGATGAGATCACAGAGATGGATTTGGGATTACAAGCAAAATTACTTCGCGTGTTACAAGAGCGGGAAGTAGAGCGTTTAGGCAGTAGAAAAACCATTTCACTGGACGTCAGAGTGTTGGCAACCAGTAACCGCGATTTAAAAGAAGCGGTGGAGGATGGGGTATTTAGAGAAGATTTATATTATCGCCTCAATGTTTTCCCGCTAGAGTGGTTGCCACTGAAGGACAGAGCAGGTGATATCGCGGTGTTAGCCGAGCATTTGTTGGTAAGACATACGCAAAAAGCAGGCAAGCCAACACCTATATTAAGCAGCGGTGCAAAGCGCAAGCTCAGTTCGCACACTTGGCCTGGAAATGTAAGAGAGCTAGATAACGTAATTCAACGTGCCCTGATTTTGTTCCAAGGTAATGAAATTCAAGAAGATGATATTTTTATCGAAAATTTCTCACCGATGGCTTTGATTGAATCTGCTCCACTTGTAAATCATGAAGCATCAGCTTTAATGGAGCGCTCACAAGGTGAGGATGAAATCATTAGCTATAAAGATGAGCTACAGGATAAAGAACACCAAATTATTTTAGATACGCTGGCAAAGTTTAACGGTAAACGCAAAGAGGTGGCGGAGGTATTAGGTATGAGTCCTCGCACACTTCGCTACAAGCTGGCAAAAATGCGAGATTTAGGGATTGCGCTACCCGCTTAACCTAAGTTAGCTGAGCTTAAAAAACAATGAGTTAGTTCGTTGCTTATCCAAACCTCAGGCTAAGCTTTATCTGTTAATTCAAATTTAATCAGGTGCCTATAAAGATCTGCAGATCTTAGGCGCCTAGTTTTCACTTCTATGTACTGCCAATTTTTCGACATGATTAAAATTCCATAAGGTGTTGAAAACAAAAGATTTTAAGTTGGCACGTTTTCTGCTTTATTACAGGTAACTAAGAGTTATTTTGAGTAAAGCATCATGAAAGTACAATCATCAGCGCTATTTCAAGAAATGCAGGCAATGGCTGCAGAAGCGACGAGAAACACACAGCCATCAGTGCAGCCGGTTAAGACGGCGGCATCTTCATCGGCTCAGTTTGGCGATTTACTCTCAGACGCACTTAATACGGTTCATGGCTTACAACAAGAAGCGAAACAAAAAGTCACCGCTGTTGAAATGGGTGACAGAAGCGTTTCTCTTGCAGAAGCCATGATAGCGAAACAAAAATCGTCGGTCGCTTTTGAGGCAACAGTGCAAGTTCGTAATAAACTTGTTGAGGCCTATAAAGAAATCATGAGCATGCCAGTTTAATTGAGTGACTGTGGAGAGTAATCGTGGCTACTAATCAATCAACAGATCTTACGCTTTCCGATGCCGCGCTGAATAATGACAGCGGATCGGATGAGCAACAAGAGCAAAAATCAGGCTACTTCAGTGCGCTAAGCGGTGTTGATATGTTGCGCCAGGTTACTCTGGTTATTGCCCTTGCTATTTGTTTAGCAATCGCAATCTTTATTATCATTTGGGCGCGCCAACCAGATATGCGCCCACTTGGTAAATACCCAACAGAAGAACTCGTCGAAACGTTAGACTTTTTAGACCAACAGAAAATTGAATACCAATTAGATGGTAATACCATTTTAGTTGCTGAGTCGGACTATCAAGACATAAAACTACGCATGGCGCGTGACGGTTTTACCCAATCTCCGAGTTCTGGCACTGATATTCTGATGCAAGATATGGGTTTTGGTGTTAGCCAACGTCTTGAAAGAGAGCGTTTAAAGCATAGCCGTGAGCAACAACTTGCGAGAACAATTGAAGAGTTACAAGACGTAAATCGTGCAAAAGTGTTGCTTGCAATACCAAAAGAAAACGTCTTTGCACGTCGCGAGAAAAAGCCCTCAGCAACCGTAGTTATTACCCTTAAACGTGGCAAAACGCTTGGCGGCGAAGAAGTTGATTCAATCGTAGACATCGTGGCATCAGCGGTACAAGGTTTAGAGCCTTCACGCGTGACCGTCACCGATCAAAACGGCCGCTTACTCAACTCTGGTTCTCAAGACTCTTTGGCTGCACGCTCGAGAAAAGAGTATGAAATCGAACGTAAGCGTGAACAAGAATATCTAGAAAAAATTGATAGCATCCTGATCCCAACTGTAGGTCTTGGTAACTTTACCGCGCAGGTTGACTTAACGATGGACTTCAGCGCAGTTGAAGAAACGCAAAAACGTTATAACCCTGATCTACCAGCGGTTCGTAGCGAAACGACGTATGAAGAAAATAATATTGGTGGTTTAGCTGTAGGTATTCCGGGGGCGCTGACTAATCAACCTCCCATAAACTCAAATATCCCAGAGATTGCGGGTCAAGGCGGCAATGGTCAAAGTGCAACACCAAGCAGTAATCAAAAAGAAGCAACCCGTAACTATGAGTTAGATACCACTATTAGCCATAAACGTCAGCAAACAGGGGTTATTCGCCGGATCAGTGTGAGTGTGGCCGTTGACTACCTCGCAAAACCTGATGCTGAAGGTAACATGGCAATGGCGCCGCGTACGCAAGAAGAGTTAAATAACATCCGTCGTTTGCTACAAGGTGGTGTGGGCTTTGATATGCAGCGAGGTGATGCGTTAGAGGTAGTTACTGTGCCATTCGTACGTGAAGATCTCACTGAAATGCAGGAGATACCACTTTGGGAGCAAGATTGGTTTCAAAAGACAATTCGTCTTGCAGCAGGTACCTTAGTGATCATTGTGCTAATCTTAGCGGTAGTAAGACCTATGCTTAAGCGTCTAATTTACCCAGATGATACGCTTGAAGATTTTGATGAAGATGCGTTGACCAGTGGTGTTGATTTAGGTGACAGTACACTCGATATGCTAAATAACGAATTCGATGAGTCTGCGGTTGGCTTCTCTTCTGACGGTAGATTACAATTGCCAGACTTACATGGCGACGAAGACCTACTCAAAGCAGTACGTGCCTTAGTTGCTAACGAACCAGAACTCTCATCACAAGTTGTGAAAGCGTGGTTGACAGAAGATGACTGATCAAGAACAAAAACAATTGCCCGCAGCCTTTGACGTTGACAAGCTAGATGGCGTCGACAAGGCTGCCATCTTACTGCTTAGTTTGACTGAAGAAGATGCGGCTCAGATTTTGAAACACTTAGAGCCAAAACAAGTGCAAAAGGTCGGTATGGCAATGGCCTCCATGGATGACCTATCTCAGGCTAAAATAGCAGCTGTGCACAATTTGTTTATCGAACAAATTCAAAGTTTTAGTACAATTGGTTTCCAATCGGAAGATTTCATTAAGAAGGCGCTAACCGCAGCACTTGGTGAAGACAAAGCGGCAAGTCTTATTGACCAAATCGTTATGGGCTCCGGTGCAAAAGGGTTGGATTCGTTGAAGTGGATGGACTCGAAGCAAGTTGCCAATATTATCCGCAACGAACACCCGCAGATCCAAACGATTGTATTGTCTTATCTCGAGCCTGAGCAATCCGCCGAAATCTTGTCTCAGTTTCCTGAGAAAGTACGCTTAGATTTAACTATGCGTATTGCAAACTTAGAAGAAGTACAACCTGCGGCACTACAAGAACTCAACGAGATCATGGAGAAGCAGTTCGCTGGTCAAGCTGGTGCACAAGCAGCGAAAATGGGTGGCTTAAAAGCCGCCGCAGATATCATGAACTACTTGGATACTAATATTGAAGGTCAGTTGATGGATTCAATCCGAGAACATGACGAAGAAATGTCGCAACAAATTCAAGACCTCATGTTTGTGTTTGAAAACTTGATGGATGTAGAAGACAGAGGTATCCAGGCTATTCTGCGTGAAGTACAGCAAGACGTACTGATGAAAGCAATTAAAGGCGCGGACGAATCTTTAAAAGAAAAGATTATGAAGAATATGTCTAAGCGTGCTGCTGAGATGATGCAAGATGACCTTGAGGCTATGCCTCCAGTGCGGATCAGTGAAGTGGAAGCTGCACAAAAAGAAATTTTGGCAACGGCTAGACGTTTGGCTGACTCAGGCGAAATTATGCTTGGTGGCGGTGGTGGTGAGGAGTTCCTATAAACCATGGTCGATAAAAAGTTGTATAAAGGCCGCCCAGTCAGCACCGAAGCGCTGGATGAGTTATTAGAAAACTGGCCTATTCCAGATGTTACGGATAAGCCCGAAAAATTCCGCGGTCGTTCGACCGCATTCGGTACACCGCTTGAAGAGTTGTATACGAAAAAGCAGGCGCACCCCGAACCTGAGCCACAAGAGCCTGAATTTCCTACTTTGACCATTGAAGAGTTAGAGCAGATCCGCCAGGACGCCTACGACGAAGGAATAAAGCAAGGCCATGAGCAGGGCTATATTGAAGGCTTTGACAAAGGGGTTTCTGAAGGTAAAGAAGCCGGTTATAAAGAAGGCGTAGAAATAGGTAAAGAAAAGGGACTTGAGGAAGCACAACCGCTTATTGAAGAGAGGATGAAGGCGCTATCCACTATACTAGATGGCATGCAAACGCCACTGAAAAAGGTTGATGATGAGTGTGAAAAGCAGCTGGTTGTACTTGTCAATTTATTGGCGGAGCAGGTTATTTTTAAAGAGCTTAAGACCACGCCTGACCTCATTTTAAACGCGTTGAAAAAAGCAATGGACGCGTTGCCTGTCAAAGATCAAACAGTACGCATCCATCTGCATCCAGAAGATTTGGCCTTAGTGCAAGCCATGTACGGCGAAGAACATATACAATCACAGCATTGGCAGTTACTTCCAGAGCCGACGTTGGACAGAGGTGGCTGCGAGGTGAAAACGCCACAGTCATCCATTGATATGACGCTTAAGAACCGTATTAGCGAAGTGTTGGAATCATTTTTGCAAGATAGCGGTATAAACCAATAATACTGCACTGTTATCTAGATAAGCGAAGCAATCAAATCAGGATAACGATGCCTTCCTAAGGTAATTGCGAACATGTCGACATCTGCTGCTATGAGCGAGCGCATCAGTAAGTATCAGAAATTTATTAAACCATATGGGGTTGCGGTTGCAGGCAGCCTCACCCGTGTGGTTGGCCTCACCCTTGAAGCTAGGGGGCTAAGTGCTCCCGTCGGCAGCCAATGTAAAATCGAGACACTGGGCGGTTTTATTGATGCAGAAGTCATCGGTTTCAATCAAGAAACGCTTTACCTTATGCCAAACGATCATATTACAGGCGTCCTTCCTGGAGCGCGAGTGATCCCAAAAGTTAAGGATGCTGGATTACCTGTCGGAATGGGTCTACTTGGCCGCGTGGTTGACGGACTTGGTAGGCCACTAGATGGCCTTGGTGCCATTGACGCTGAGAAACATCTGAAATTTGCCGCAGCGCCCATTAACCCACTAGCAAGGCGTCCAATCGACTCACCAATGGATGTAGGTGTACGCGCGATAAATTCGATCGTGACAGTGGGTCAAGGCCAACGTATGGGTCTATTTGCAGGGAGTGGTGTGGGTAAATCGGTACTGCTTGGCATGATGACACGAGGCAGTGAGGCGGATGTTATCGTCGTTGGCTTGGTCGGTGAACGTGGTCGTGAGGTAAAAGAATTTATTGATGAGATTTTGGGCGTCGAGGGTAGACGCCGCTCCGTAGTGGTTGCCGCTCCCGCCGATGCCTCACCGCTGATGCGCTTAAAAGGCTGTGAGAGTGCAGTGACTATTGCGGAGTATTTCCGCGATCAAGGATTAAACGTACTGTTATTACTGGATTCGGTGACGCGTTATGCCATGGCACAGCGTGAGATAGCGCTTGCGGTTGGTGAGCCGCCAGCCACAAAAGGATATCCGCCTTCCGTGTTTGCAAAGCTCCCAGCATTGGTTGAGCGCGCAGGTAATGGTGGTGAAGGACAAGGCTCAATTACCGCATTCTTTACGGTATTGAGTGAAGGTGATGATATGCAAGACCCCATTGCCGATGCTGCTCGAGCTATTTTGGATGGTCATATTGTGTTATCACGAGAGCTTGCCGATAGTGGTCATTATCCAGCGATAGATATTGAAAAGTCCATTAGTCGAGTCATGCCTCAAGTGGTATCAGAGGCACATATGCAGCAAGCCAGAGTGCTCAAACAAGTCTATTCAATGTACCAGCAAAATAAAGACATGATCACCTTAGGTGCTTATCAACGTGGCAGTGATCAGATGTTAGATCAGGCGATAAATATGATGCCTGCGGTGAATAACTTCCTTCAGCAAGGCATGAAAGACGTGATCAATTATGACGAGTGTTTACAAGGCCTCGCTAAGCTACTAGGACAAGCATAATGGCAAATAACAAACTGACTTTATTGCTTAAGCTAGAAAAAGACAAAGAAGATAGCCTTCGAGCGAACTTTGTTCAAGCCCAGCAGCACTTAGCAACAAACCAACAACGGTTATCGGGACTAAACGATTTTCGTCTGGAATACAGCATGCAGCTTCATAGTAAAGCACAAGTTGGTCTGTCTAGTGGCGGATTCATTCAATATCATAACTTTATTAATAAGATTGAGCAGGCAATTGATCAGCAAGCAAAAACGGTCAACACCGCGAAGCAGGTGGTTGAACAACGTCGCAAGCTATGGCTAGCGCAACAGGCTAAAACGAAGGCAATTGAAAAGCTTATCGAGAAGCAAGCCCTCGCGAAGCAAACTCGTCTTGCCAAAGCAGAGCAAAAGATGCTTGATGAGTTTGCAACGAATCAGTTTGTACGAAGAGAGCGTGCTTGGTAAGTTGGCTCGAAATATGCTTCGTAATAATTAGCGTTTTATTATTTAGGTAGTTCACTCGTAAAAGTCACTAATATTCATAGTGTTGGTTTTTAACGGTGTATTACAACGGCAGGACATTGCCACTTTATGAGGTAGCTTTAAGATGAATCTAATGCTTGCATCCATGCTGCAACGAGGCAGTAACGAGGTTGATATTAAAGAAAAATCCCAAGATATGGATGCTGAGGGTTCTGAGGGCGGCTCTGGGTTTAGTGCTTTAATGGCTGAGCTAGCGGAACAAGAGAGTGCAAGTAAACAGGTAAAAGAATCTGCAGATCCTGTAACCTTAGATCTGGATGCGCCAATAGATAGCGAAGTCGCATCAGATGATGCTCCGCAGGCAGATAGTAAAGCACAAGCCTCTTCTTCTAAGCAGCAAGGGGAAGTACCAACTTCTACTGTTAGCTACACTGACAAAGGTCAGGTAGTTGTGGACAAACCGCTTCCTGATCTCCCAGATAATGACTTGTATGCTCAGATCAACGCTGCAAAACAGCAGAGCACTTCATTGAGCCAATCCCCAACAGCAATTGCGCAATCAGTCAAAGAAGCATTGGGCAATGCTTCTTTGACTGATGAAGAGGTTGTAGCTAGCGATAGTGCGCCATCTCAGGAGCCGCTACAAGACGAAGCCAGTCCACTCATTCGAGGGGGGAAAGGCCAAACTGAAAACGCCGGCACTAAAACAAATACTTTGCTACAACCAACCGTTTCTTTGGATAGTCAAGACGCAGACGGTGAGGTTGCTAAACCTTCGCTAAGAAACGACAGCGCAGAGACTGAAGAGCAAATATTACAGCCTAAGTTGCAAAAGGATACTGGCACTCAAGCCTTGGTTACCAATACAAGCGTAGAAAAGCGGGATCTAGGTGCTGATAAGTCAGTTGGGACTCAAGTTGAAGATGAGTCTGAAACCGCGCAACTGAAAGAACTCTTAGGCGCTAAGAAATCAGAGCTTGCTCAATCGGTTTCCTCATCTGAAGCTAAGCAATTAGAGACAAAGCAAATCGTCTCTGAGGCTAGTACACAAACTGCGAAAGACAAAAACTCAGTAAGTACAAAAAGCACTACAGATGTGCAAACCATGGTAGAAAAGTTGACCGCACAGCAACAACAAGAATTAAAAGCCGTGATGGCTGGTAAGCTGGATATTTACGATGCGTCACCGGCTGTACAAAAAGCCGTAGCTCAGTTAATTGGTAAAGGTGTTGATATCGCAAATGTACAGCCGTTTAAAGCATTTGTGCCATCCTCTGTCGTAACACAAACTTCAACAAACACGCCGCAAGAAGCTGCTACAGATGTTAAAAACACTACTCAAGCGTCTTTTAATGTAAATAGCACGCAAGAAAAGTCTAACAATAGTGAGCAGCAGGCTGTAGTAGTTAAAGAGGGTGAACGTGCTGAAAAAAATATAGCTGTAAATAAATTGACTAGCGATGAAAAGTTGGCTGCAGAGAAGCAGAGTTCAGAAAAACAGAACTTAGAAAAACAAATAAGTGAAAAGGTAGTTGATAAAGAAAATAGTAAGCTGATGCAAGCGGAAGCAAGCATCGCGAAAGAGGCTGTCAAAAATGAGCGTCAATCGGCCAATACCGCAACAGCGATACCAACTCCAGCCAAGCCTGAAGCAAGCCCTGTAAGTGCATCGCAAGACACAAGCTCACTAAACCAAACATTGAAAGAAGTTCAGCAAATTCAACAGTCTCAGCCAACAAACCAAAGTACAACACAGACAAAACAAGCAACAGATGCTAATCTTCAACAGGCGATTAACATAGCGCGTCAAGATGCCGCTAAAGAGCTTCATCAACGGGTAGGGCTGATGCTTAATCTTAACAATAAAGAAGCTGAAATTCGCTTAGACCCGCCAGAGCTAGGGGCGATGCAAATTCGGATAAAAAGCGATGCAGAGCAGGCTCAAGTGAATATTGTGGTGCAAAATCAGCAAGCTAAAGAGTTGTTAGAGCAATCACTTCCAAGACTAAGAGAAATGTTAGCTGAGCAGGGTATTGAACTGGGTGACAGCCAAATATCACATCAGCAAGGTGGAAATACTGAATCAGAGTCGCAAACTGCTGGTGGCAATACGAGTGGACAGCAAACTTTAGGTGATGAATCGGGGGGTTCTGATAATTCACAATCGCCGCAAAAGAGAAATACTGATTCTGCAATAGATTACTATGCCTAACACCTGCTATTATTGTAATTAATAAAGATCATAAGGGCTTGCTATGGCTGAAGAAACCGACTTAGAAATAGAAGAAACGGGTGGTTCTAAGAAAAAGCTGATTATCATTATTGCCGCGGCGGTATTGGTACTCGGCGGTGTCGCAGGGTTTTTCTTATTTTCAGGCTCAGACGCACCAGAAGAATCCTTAGCAGAAGAGACGACAGCAAGCGAAGTTAAAGCGGAGCAAGGTAGCGCTGCGCAAATGGGGAGCGCACTGTACGTTGCTATGCCTCGCCCTTTTGTTTTTAATGTGCCAGGTGCCAGTCGCGATAGAATCGTGCAAATTAAAGTTCAGCTGTTGGTTCGCGGTGATGTTAATGAAGAAGTAGCAAAGAAGCATATTCCCTTGATTGAAGGTACTTTACTGAGCGTGTTTTCAACGACTACGGCTGATGAGCTAAGCACGAGTGCAGGTAAAGAAACTTTGCGCTTAACGGCGCTAGATAAAGTCCAAGCTGCGATGGAAGGGGTTGAAGGTAGCAAAGTAATCGAACGTGTGTTGTTTACTGGCTTTGTAATGCAATAAGGTAGTATTTGTGAGCGATTTATTATCCCAAGACGAAATTGATGCGCTACTCCATGGTGTAGATGAAGTCGAAGAAGACGAAATCGGCGACGGTGGTGACGGCGAAGGTGCAGGTGCCTTACAGTATGACTTTTCGTCTCAAGATAGGATTGTGCGTGGGCGAATGCCGACGCTTGAAATCGTTAATGAACGATTTGCCCGCCATATGCGGATAAGCCTTTTTAACATGATGCGCCGCACCGCTGAGGTGTCTATCAATGGCGTACAAATGCTGAAATTTGGCGAATATATCCATACTCTATTCGTTCCTACCAGCTTGAATATGGTGCGCTTTAGACCGCTAAAAGGTACTGGCCTGATAACCATGGAAGCGCGTCTGGTCTTTATTCTTGTAGACAACTTTTTTGGTGGGGATGGTCGTTATCATGCCAAGATAGAGGGGCGTGAGTTTACACCAACAGAACGTCGTATCGTGCAAATGCTCCTTAAGATCATCTTTGAAGATTACAAAGAAGCCTGGGCGCCGGTGATGGATGTGTCGTTTGAATACCTCGACTCAGAAGTGAACCCTGCGATGGCTAATATTGTGTCACCGACAGAAGTGGTGGTGATTAGCTCTTTTCACATCGAGTTAGACGGTGGAGGGGGCGATTTCCATATTTCACTGCCTTACTCTATGTTGGAACCTATTCGAGAGTTACTCGATGCTGGTGTTCAATCAGATACTGAAGATACCGATCTGCGTTGGAGTAAGGCGCTTCGTGATGAGATTATGGATGTAGAAGTTGAGATTTCTTCCCAGCTACTGGAAGTTGACTTATCGCTTGAGCAAATAATGAAGCTTCAAGCTGGTGATGTTATTCCTGTGGAAATGCCAGAACATGTAACGGTTTTTATTGAGGAATTGCCAACGTTTAGAGCAAAAATGGGCCGTTCTCGTGACAATGTCGCGTTGCAGATCAGTGAAAAAATTAAACGTCCAGAATCAGTTAAGTCTGAGCTTCATGTATTTACCAAAGGTGGTAAAAAGCTCGATTCTGATGCTGAACTGGCAGAATTAGAAGAAGATCTACATCTTTCCGAAGGTGTAGATTTAGATTGGTAGTCGCGGACTTGTATACGCAAAATCGTGAGACTAATTATGGACAACAAATTAACTTAATCAGGTAGTAATCCAATGAGCGATGATCAAGATACTATGGACGAATGGGCAGCAGCACTCGCTGAAGCCGAAGGTGCCGAAAGTGGCAGTGAGCCAGAAGTTGCAGAGTTAGATGAACTCAAAGATTCAGCGCCTGCATTATCGTCAGATGAAAAACGTAAACTCGATACCATTTTAGACATTCCAGTCACCATTTCTATGGAAGTTGGCCGTTCTAAAATTAATATTCGTAATTTACTCCAGCTAAATCAGGGTTCTGTTGTTGAGCTTGATCGCGTGGCCGGTGAACCGTTAGATGTGCTTGTTAATGGCACATTGATAGCGCACGGTGAAGTGGTTGTAGTAAACGACAAGTTTGGTATTCGCTTAACGGACGTCATTAGTCAGGTTGAGCGTATTAAAAAGCTACGTTAATGCGCTGGGGTTGGTCTTTAGCAGTGTTTGGCATCGCTTTTTATACACGGGCTGTCACTGCAACAACCTCAGAGACAGTACCTAAATCTTCTGTAGGGGCAGGTACCGCGGGGTTAAGCTCAGAGCTACTTTCCATGGGATTGTCTCTGATGTTGGTGATCTTACTTATTTTAGGCTTAGCGTTCGTTTTAAAACGTTTAAATCCCAATATTGTAAACCAGAAAGACTTTAAGGTGATCCGCAGTATATCGCTCGGTACGAAAGAACGTTTGCTGGTTATCGAATTGGATGAAAAGCAGCACTTGCTTGGAGTAACACCAAATAATATCAACTACTTATACCAGTTGGAAACACCGTTAGATGATGTTAGCCGAACGCCATTTGCAAATGAGTTACAAAAGTTTTTAGCGGGCAAAGGGCAAGTAGCCAATAACCATAATAAGAAAAGTCATGATTAGATTGCTGATACTCTGTTTATTACTGTTTTCTGGGGTAGCTTCTGCGGAAGGGATAGAAGCAATAAACGTTACAACAAACCCTGATGGCTCTCAAGAGTACTCAGTGACACTTCAAGTACTTGCCATTATGACAGCGCTGAGTTTTATTCCAGCAGCTGTTATCATGATGACTTCGTTTACTCGAATAATTGTTGTGCTTGCGATTTTGAGACAAGCGATTGGTCTGCAGCAGTCGCCATCGAATCAAATTTTACTCGGTTTATCGTTGTTTTTGACGTTATTTATAATGGCACCCATATTTTCGCAGATAAATGATGAGGCTGTGCAGCCGTATATAAAAGAAGAAATCACGTCAATCCAAGCACTTGAACGTGCTAAAGAACCGATGAAAGCCTTTATGCTGTCACAAACTCGAATTAAAGACCTTGAAACCTTTGCCAAGATAGCGGGTTATGACAAGCTTGATAGCCCTGAAGACACGCCGTTTATCGTTATTATTCCGGCTTTCGTTACATCCGAGCTGCAAACGGCTTTTATTATCGGCTTTATGTTCTTTATTCCATTTTTGATAGTCGACTTAGTCGTAGCCAGTGTCTTGATGGCCATGGGTATGATGATGTTATCTCCAATGATAGTTTCCTTGCCGTTTAAGATTATGCTTTTTGTGCTCGTCGATGGTTGGAGTTTGGTCATGGGTACACTGGCCAGAAGCTTCGGATTGGGGGTGTAATGTGGAACCAGAAGTCTTTGTTGATATCTTAAGTGATGCATTGTTTTTAGTCATCAAGCTGGTGGCGGCGATTGTAGTACCTGGGCTTCTAGTTGGTTTAGTTGTTGCTGTGTTTCAAGCAGCAACATCGATTAATGAACAAACATTAAGCTTTTTACCTCGTCTCATTATTACTATCCTTGCGCTGATCATTGGCGGCCATTGGCTCACTCAAGAACTAATGGACTATTTTACCTCTTTGGTGATGCGCATCCCTGAAATTGCAGGCTAATCATGGAGTTCACCTTTGCGGTAATCATGCAGTGGCTAAGTGATTTTTTACTTCCACTGGTGCGGATAAGCTCAATGATGATGGTAATGGCGGGGCTTGGGGCACAGAGTGTACCTGCCCGAATTAAGTTTGCACTCGCCGTGGTCGTTACTTTTGCCGTGGTCCCCGTTTTGCCCAAATCAGAATTTACTGATTTGTTCTCCGTTTCGATGATTTTAGTTGTTATTCAAGAAATGGTCACTGGGGTAGCTATTGGGTTTGGTTCATTGCTACTTCTGAATACTTTTATCATTGCGGGTCAAATCCTTGCTATGCAAACCGGTCTTGGTTTCGCATCTGTAGTAGATCCGGCCAATGGGTTGAGTGTACCTGCTGTCGGTCAGTTCTATTTAATATTAGCGACATTACTGTTTTTTGTTTATAACGGCCATCTGATGATGATCCAAATGGTAGTGTATAGTTTTGAAAGCTTTCCCATTGCAGGGAACTGGTGGGCGGTAGACAATTTTTGGCGAATAGTTAATTGGGGGGATGGATGTTCTCTACGGCTCTTGCACTTGCATTAGCTCCGTTAACTGCAATGTTGATTATCAATATCTCATTTGGGATTATGACTCGAGCCGCGCCTCAAATGAACATTTTCTCTGTGGGGTTTGCTTTTACCTTAGTTGCAGGGCTTACCATTATTTGGGCGACATTGGGTAATTTTTTAGCACAATTTGAATTTCAATGGCTCAAAATGACAGAGCTGATGTGCGATCTAATTGGTTGCACGGTATAGGAGTCTGAAATGGCAGAAGATTCCGGTCAAGAACGCACCGAAGAACCCACCTCCAAGAAAATAGACGATGCTAGGAAGAAGGGCCAAATAGCCCGTTCAAAAGAACTCGGCACGACGTTTGTGTTATTGTTTTCTGCAATAGCTCTACTTTTGTATGGGCCTGGAATTGGGAAGGCGCTCTACAATGTTATGGGGCGAATGTTGTCGCTCAATCGCAATGAAACCTACGATACAACCAAAATGTTTGCTGTGTGGGGAGATATTGCTGCTGAACTGCTATTTCCAATGGCCATGTTTGTTTTTATCATCGCAATTGCAGGAATAGTGGGGAATACGTTACTCGGGGGCTTTAACTTTTCTTGGCAGGCAGCCGCTCCAAAAGCAAGCAAAATGTCTCCAATGAAGGGATTGAAGCGAATGTTAGGCCCGCAAGCGGCCATAGAGTTATTGAAGTCCGTTCTTAAGTTTGTATTAGTAGCAGGCTTTGCAATCTTGCTTATCAATATGTATTTTAACGAAATATTACATTTGAGTATTGAGCAAATCCCATCGAGTATAGAGCATGCGTTAGAAATCATTGCGTGGATGTTCTTAGCACTTAGTTGCACTATGATCATTATTTCAGCGATTGATGCCCCTTATCAAAGTTATAATCACCATAAGCAGCTAAAAATGACGCTGCAAGAAGTCAAGGATGAATACAAAAACTCAGAAGGTGACCCTCAGATAAAAGCGCGGATCCGTCGAACACAAAGAGAAATGTCGCAACGACGTATGATGCAGGATGTACCAGATGCAGATGTTGTTGTGACCAACCCTACTCACTATTCGGTTGCGCTTAAATACGACACTGAACGAGCGGGAGCGCCTATTGTTATTGCAAAAGGGGTTGATGAACTTGCGATGCAAATTAGAAAAATAGCCAAAGGAAATGAAGTGCCGATTGTGGAGTCACCCGTATTGACTCGTTCACTTTATCACACCACCGAAGTCGGTGATCAAATCCCTGAACAATTGTTTACCGCGGTTGCACAGGTACTTGCTTATGTATTTCAGCTAAATCGTTTTCAAAAGGGCAAAGGGAAAAGACCCGTTGCACTTACTCGAGATTTACCAATCCCAGACGATTTGAGGCATTAAAATTGCTCTCATAAAAATAAGCTATTAATTGGAACGCATATTGCATTTGTTGCTATGTGTCAATTTTTTGCTTGTGTTAAGTTATGGAATTTAAAGCAGTTTTACAACAACTCAATCGAGATAAAAAAGAATATGCTAAAGGTGTGGGTACTCCATTGTTGGTGCTTGCAGCACTTGGCATGGTTATTCTGCCGCTACCTCCTTTTTTGCTTGATATTCTATTTTCCTTCAACATTGCATTGGCACTTGTGGTGCTATTGGTGACTGTTTATACCTTGAAGCCACTTGAATTTGGTATGTTTCCTGCGGTACTACTGATCGCGACTATCATGCGATTGGCACTAAACGTAGCTAGTACTCGCGTCGTATTACTTGAAGGTCATAATGGTGGTGATGCGGCAGGTAAGGTGATCGAAGCCTTTGGTAGTGTTGTTATTGGTGGCAACTACGCCGTCGGTTTAGTTGTATTCCTTATCCTTATTATTATTAACTTTGTCGTAATTACCAAAGGTGCAGGCCGTATTTCTGAGGTGTCTGCGCGTTTCACCCTTGATGCTATGCCGGGTAAGCAAATGGCCATTGATGCAGACTTAAATGCCGGTTTTATCTCTGCAGATGACGCCCGGGCTCGTCGTGAAGAAGTGACTCGAGAAGCTGACTTTTACGGTTCAATGGACGGTGCAAGCAAATTCGTTAAAGGTGATGCTATTGCAGGTATCGTGATCCTTGCCATTAATATAATAGGTGGCCTTTTCGTTGGGATGATCCAGCATGATTTAAGCTTTGGTCACGCGATGGAAGTATATACCATGCTGACAATCGGTGACGGTCTGGTCGCGCAAATTCCTTCTCTTTTACTCTCAATTGGCACTGCAATTGTCGTAACGCGTCAAAATGAATCGCACAACATGGGCGATCAGTTTAAAAACCAACTGGGTAATGAAAAATCACTAGCTATTGCTTCGGGTATTTTGATCACCATGGGACTCGTTCCTGGCATGCCACATGTTGCCTTCCTAGGGTTAGGCGTATTACTTGGCTATATAGCCTATTACACAAGTCAGCAAAAGAAAAAGGCGGAGATCGAAAAGGCGGAACAAGCTGCCAAAGGACCTGCAGCCAAAGGTGGCCATCAACAAGATCAAAAAGAGCTTGGTTGGGATGATGTACAACCTGTTGATGTGATTGGTTTAGAGGTAGGTTATCGCCTAATTCCTCTAGTTGACCAAGCCCAAGGCGGGGAGCTTCTCAGTCGTATTAAAGGGGTGCGTAAAAAGCTATCTCAGGAACTGGGCTTTTTAGTACCGCCGGTACATATTCGCGATAACCTAGAATTAGATCCAAATGCATACAATATTACTTTAATGGGAGTTGGCTCTGGAACCGGTGAGTTGAAGCATGGCGACGAACTTGCAATTAATCCTGGGCAGGTATTTGGGCCGATTAAAGGTATAGAGACTAAAGATCCTGCATTTGGCCTAGATGCAGTATGGATTAAGCCAGACCAAAAAGATGAGGCGCATTCGCTTGGCTATACAGTAGTAGATGCTGCAACTGTGGTGGCAACACATATTAGTCAATTATTAACGAATAATGCGTCACTATTACTTGGTCATGAAGAGGTACAAAATCTATTAGATATGCTTGCGAAAAGTCACCCTAGATTAGTAGAAGGCTTAGTACCTGATATTTTACCGCTCACTACCGTGGTAAAAGTGCTACAAAATCTGCTTAATGAGGGCGTTGCAATTCGAGATATGCGCTCGATTGTACAAACCTTAGTTGAGTACGGACCACGTAGCCAAGACCCTGATGTATTAACGGCTGCGGTAAGAATTTCATTACGCAGATTGATTGTTCAAGATGCCGTTGGAAGCGAAGAAGAAATTCCTGTCATAACATTGGCGCCTGAGTTGGAACAGATGTTGCATCAGTCACTTCAGAACGCAGGTGATGAGGGGGCAGGTATTGAACCTGGCTTGGCTGAGAGGCTTCAAGAATCATTAAGAGAAGCACATCACAACCAAGAAATGCTAGGGGAACCGTCCATCTTATTAACCTCAGGTATGTTAAGAAGTGTGCTATCTCGATTTGTTAAACATACAATTCCAGGTCTTAGAGTGATGTCATATCAAGAAGTGCCGGAAGAAAGACAAATTAAGATAGTGAGCTCGGTTGGACAATAGAGGATAAAGGGGCTGTAACATGAAAATTAAACGTTTCTTCGCAAAAGATATGCGTACGGCTTTAAATGAAGTAAAAGAAGAGCTTGGTGCTGATGCTGTCATTATGTCTAACAAAAAGTTAGCGGATGGTGTTGAAATCGTCGCAGCAATTGATAATGACCGTACTGCTGCACCTGCTAAGCAAGCACCAGCGACCCATGCAGCAGCCCCAAGAGAAGCACAGACTCGCTTTGTCCGTCCTGAGCCTCGCCAAGTACAGCCAGCAAAGCAAGCGCAAGTTGCTGATAGCTTAGAAGCATTGCTTGAGCGTCAAGCGCCGCGCCCTCGCTCACCAGAACTTGCTTCTATGTTCTCCCAGTCGGGGATAGATACAGAGCAAATGTTAAGCAGCCAACGTAAAACACAAACTGCTGCGCCGACGCACCAAGCGAAGCCACAGCAAGCTCGTCGCCAATCTTTTGACTTTGATGATGATGCATTTGAGCAGCCACAGCAGTGGGGCGAGTCGGATGAATTAGACAACGGTTTTGGTGATGATTTACCTGAGTTAAATGCCAAGCCTGACGAAATGAGTGCAATGCGCGAAGAAATGAACGCTATTCGTCAATTACTTGAACATCAAGTATCTGGTCTAATGAAACAAGAAATGGCTCGTCGCGATCCAACCCGTGCGTGTCTTGTAGATCGTCTGGAAGGAATGGGCATAGACAAAGACGTTGCTGAGCAAATGGCATGCTTTATCCCTGATGATGTTTCTCGTAAAGAAGCCTGGAATGCATTGTTAAACATGGTGATCAACCAAATGCACACCACTAACAATGATATTCTTCGTCAAGGTGGCGTATTTGCGATGGTGGGTCCAACTGGTGTTGGTAAAACCACAACGGTTGCAAAATTAGCGGCATTAGGTGCACAAAAATACGGTGCAGATAAAGTGGCGTTAATAACGACTGATACCTACAGAATTGGCGCTTACGAGCAGTTAGCTACCTATGGTAGAATCATTGGTTGTCCGGTTAAGCAAGTTAAAGATGCAAATGAACTTGCAGAAGTGCTTTATCATTTACGCAATAAGCGTCTAGTATTAATAGATACGGCGGGAATGAGTCAAAGAGATTTGCGCTTAACTGAACAGTTAAATACACTTATGCGTAGCGCGAGAGTAGATATTCGCAGCTATTTAGTATTAAGTGCGACAGCACAAATGAATGTGTTACAAGAAACAGTAAGACACTTCAAAAAAGTAAATTTAAGTGGCTGTATTTTCACAAAACTTGATGAAAGTCTAAGTTTAGGTGAGATAATTAGCATAGCGATTCAAAATCGTTTGCCAATAGGGTATCTTACCAACGGTCAGCGAGTGCCAGAAGACATTCGCGTAGCAAATGCTCAAAAGCTAGTAAAAAAGGCTGAGCAATTGTATTTAAAAAGAATAAAAGCACAGCACTCTCGACGTGTACCTGTAGCGTCAGAGTCAGTAGGAATGTATGATTAACACAGTTTTAGATCAAGCAAGTGGCCTGCGTAGAATGAGTCAAAATAGCAACCAGGGTGTAAAAGTAATAGCCGTGACCGGTGGAAAAGGTGGGGTGGGTAAAACCAACGTCTCGCTCAATACTGCCATCGCTATGGGCCAACAAGGACAGCGAGTTCTCGTTTTAGATGCGGACTTGGGCTTGGCAAACTGTGATGTGATGTTAGGTCTAAGGGTAGAAAAAAATCTGTCGCACGTGTTGTCGGGTGAATGTGAACTAGATGAGATTCTCGTAGAAGGTCCCGCTGGAATTAAAATTGTACCGGCGACCTCAGGCTCTCAAAGTATGGTAGAGCTGACTCCCGCAGAGCATGCAGGACTTATTCGTGCATTTAGCGAGCTTAACACGCAATTTGATGTCTTAATTGTTGATACCGCAGCCGGTATCTCAGATATGGTTCTGAGCTTCTCTCGAGCTGCACAAGATGTGATGGTTGTGGTGTGTGATGAACCGACTTCCATTACAGATGCTTACGCGTTGATCAAAGTTTTGAGCAGAGAGCATGGTGTCTATCGTTTTAAAATTGTTGCCAACATGGTCCGCAGTATGCGTGAAGGGCAAGAATTATTTGCTAAACTTTCAAAAGTTACAGACCGTTTTCTTGATGTAGCACTGGAATTAGTGGCCACCGTACCGTTTGACGAAAACATGCGTAAATCTTCTCGCAGACAAAGAGCTATCGTGGATTTATTTCCGAGTTCCCCTGCGGCGATTGCGATTAAGGGACTTGCTGCTAAGGCAGTTAAATGGCCAATTCCGCATCAACCTTCCGGTCATCTAGAATTTTTCATTGAACAACTTGTAAACGGGTGATTATGGCTTCTCCGGTCAATAGAGCTGCGGGATATCAAACTTCAGACCACATTCATAAGGTGGTTGAACGGCATGCTCCACTTGTCAAAAAAGTGGCGTGCCACCTGATTGCTCGACTTCCGGCAAGTGTGCAACTCGACGATCTGATCCAGTCAGGTATGATTGGATTGATTGAAGCATCTAAAAATTTCGATGCAACTAAAGGCGCTAGTTTCGAGACCTTTGCCGGGATCCGTATTCGAGGCGCAATGCTGGATGAAATCCGTCGTGGTGATTGGGCGCCTCGTTCTGTTCACAAAAATAGCAGAATGGTTGCAGAAGCTATCTCCGAGTTAGAATCTCTCCTTGGTCGAGAACCAAAAGACACTGAAATCGCTGAAAAACTTGATATATCTCTAGATGAGTACCATCATATTTTACATGATGTAAATGCAAGTAAAGTCATCGGTATTGAGGATCTTGGGGTTGATGAAGACGTGATAACCCCAGCAAACAGCGATTTTGCGCTAGACAAACCGTTTAATAACGTTAAAAATGAACGTTTTAACGAGTCTTTAGTAAATGCTATCAAAGCGTTACCCGAAAGGGATGCTCTGGTTTTATCACTTTACTATAACGACGAAATGAATTTAAAAGAGATTGGTGCCATCCTTGATGTCAGTGAATCTCGAGTAAGCCAAATTCACGGTCAGGCAATGATAAAGCTTAAAGCTAAAATCAATGACTGGATAAATTAGAGTACATAAAATAGTTGGGTTCGAACCTCACTGGAGGAAGTTTTGGATAAGAACATGAAGATTCTCGTGGTTGATGATTTCTCTACTATGAGAAGAATAATCAAAAACCTATTAAGAGATTTAGGCTTTACCAATGTTCAAGAAGCTGATGATGGTAGTACAGCACTTCCGATGCTACAAAATCAGGAGTTTGACTTTGTAGTAACTGATTGGAATATGCCGGGCATGCAAGGTATTGATTTGCTTCGTGCAATACGCGCAGATGAAAAGCTTAAGCACATTCCAGTGTTGATGGTTACCGCAGAAGCGAAAAAAGAACAAATTGTTGCAGCAGCGCAAGCTGGGGTGAACGGATATATTGTTAAACCGTTTACTGCAGGTACGCTCAAAACTAAGCTTGAAAAAGTATTTGAGCGACTAGGCTAACAGCAAGGGGATATGGCCTATGTCTGTAAATGCTGCGCCTCAAATTACACTTGAACAAGCTAAGCAACTTGTTGAGCTTCTAGAACAAGGTGAACAAGAAAAAGCTGACCAGCTGATTTTAGAAGCTGCTAACAAAGAGCAATCGGAGTTATTTGCAGAAGTCGGAAAGCTGACTCGCCAATTACACGAGTCCTTGAAGAACTTTGAGCTGGATACTCGCCTCGCAGATCTCACGACAGAGGCTATTCCTGACGCCAAGCAGCGTCTTAATTATGTTATGGAAATGACAGAGAGCGCTGCGAACAAAACGATGGACGCGGTCGAAGAAAGCTTACCTCTTGCGCAGAACCTAGCGGATGAGTTAGCGCAAATAAAGCCCACTTGGGATCGATTGATGAGCAGAGACATTCAACTCGGTGAGTTTAAATCTCTGTGTCATGATCTCGACAGCTTTATGCAGACTTCAAAGACACGTACAGACGAATTACAAGGTTTAATGACTAATGTGCTGATGGCTCAGGACTATCAGGATTTGACTGGGCAGGTTATTCGGCGCGTCATTGAGCTTGTGAGAGAAGTAGAAGATAGTCTCATTCACCTCTTGACTGTTTTTGGTACTTCAGATGAAGCACCTTCAACTGCTGTGAAAGCGAATGAAAACGAAATAAAAACAACCGAGACTATCAGTGATGAATTGTCTGGACCTGAAGGTCCAATTATTGACGCTGAATCGCGAGATGACGTGGTTTCTGGTCAAGACGAAGTCGATGACTTGCTATCTAGTTTAGGCTTCTAGTTGGAGAGTGTGTATGAGCTTTGAAGTCGATGAAGATATCTTGCAGGACTTTCTTGTTGAAGCAGGCGAAATATTAGAACTGTTATCTGAACAGCTTGTTGAACTAGAAAATAATCCTGAAGATAAAGAACTTCTCAATGCGATTTTCCGTGGCTTCCATACCGTAAAAGGTGGGGCTGGCTTCCTAGGTATGACCGAACTGGTCGATGCCTGTCACGGTGCGGAGAACGTGTTTGATGTACTACGACAAGGGCAACGAAAAGTAACTTCCGAACTGATGGATGTTATTTTGCAATCTTTGGATACGATCAACGAAATGTTCGCTTGTATTCAAAACCGTGAGGAACCAGAAGCGGCCGACCCTGTGTTGCTTGAAACACTCCACAAACTTAGCCAGCCTGCATCTGAAGACGAAGTCAGTGAAGTGATTGACGAACCTACTTCTGAGCCAGAACCTGTGGTGCCAGATTTAAGTGCTGATGATATTTTATTCGACGCCGATGTTGGTTCAGGCGATGATAGCGGCTCCAGCATCGATGAGATAACAGAAGAAGAATTTGAAAATCTTTTAGATGAATTACACGGTTCGGGTAATGCGCCTGCTGTTGCTCCGGCAACTAAACCTGAAGCTGTATCAACCTCAGATGATGGTGATATCACCGATGACGAATTCGATAACCTCTTAGATGAACTTCATGGTGTTGGTAAATTCGGTGGAGCACCAAATGCAGAAGATGCTGTTGCCTCAGAAGCGAGTGAACCTAAGGCTAAATCAACCTCACCAGCAGCCCCAAGTGGGTCTACTGGCGACGAAGAAATTACCGACGATGAGTTTGAAGCTTTGTTGGACGAGCTTCATGGTAAAGGCAGTGCACCTAAAGCGGTCGATGAATCGCCAGTAGAGGTTTCAGAGACTAAACCTGCGCAACCAGAGCCTGTTAAAGCCGCGCCAGCGCCGAAACCTGCACCAAAGCCTGCGCCCAAAGTTGAAGCTAAGCCTGCGACTCCAGCACCAGCACCGCAAAAAGAGCCCGAGGCTGCAAAAGCTTCCACACCAGCCGCTGCGAAGAAACCTGCGGCACAAGCTGAGACCACGGTCCGAGTTGATACTAAACGTCTTGATGAAATCATGAATATGGTTGGCGAATTAGTATTGGTTCGTAACCGTTTGGTTAGCTTAGCGAATAACACCAACAGCGAAAGCATGGGTAAAGCTATTTCGAACCTTGATGTAGTCACTGCTGATTTGCAGGGCGCCGTGATGAAAACGCGGATGCAGCCAATCAAAAAGGTATTTGGTCGCTTTCCTCGAGTAGTGAGAGACCTTGCTCGCAGCTTGAAAAAAGAAATCAACCTAGTTTTACAGGGCGAAGAGACGGATTTAGATAAAAATTTGGTTGAAGCGCTTGCAGATCCATTGGTCCACTTAGTGAGAAACTCAGTAGATCATGGCATTGAAATGCCTGACGTACGCGAAGCGTCGGGCAAACCAAGAATGGGTACAGTCACATTGTCAGCATCTCAAGAGGGAGATCACATTCTTCTCACGATTCGAGATGATGGTGCCGGTATGGACCCTGAAAAGCTCAAAAAGATTGCTATAAATAAAGGCGTTATTGACTCCGATCAAGCAAGCCGACTGTCCGATACTGAAGCCTATAATTTGATCTTCGCACCAGGGTTCTCAACAAAAGAGCAAATTTCGGACATTTCTGGTCGTGGTGTTGGGATGGACGTTGTTAAAACGAAGATCACTCAATTAAATGGCTCGGTAAATATCCAATCAGAATTGGGTGTTGGTACCGTATTAGAGATTAAGGTACCGCTTACACTGGCTATTTTACCTACCTTGATGGTAGTAGTCGGAGAGCAAACGTTTGCGTTACCACTTGCCGGCGTGAACGAGATCTTCCATTTAGATTTGACAAAAACGAATGTGGTTGATGGTCAGTTGACTATCATAGTGAGAGAAAAAGCAATTCCGTTATTTTATCTTGAACATTGGTTGGTAAAAGGTGCGAACAGGGGCATGAGAAAGGCTGAAGGCCATGTTGTCATTGCGCAAATTGGCACTAAACAAGTCGGTTTTGTGGTTGATTCTCTGATAGGCCAAGAGGAAGTCGTAATCAAACCACTAGATGCGTTATTACAAGGTACACCAGGTATGGCCGGTGCTACCATCACATCTGATGGTGGTATAGCGCTAATCCTTGATGTCCCCAACTTATTAAAACACTACGCCTAATTTTATTAGGCGTAGTTCGAATTCTAGAGCGGCATTTGCTGCTCTGCTGTAGAGCAAATTAAAGAGCGTTGCCAATGGCAGTTAAAGTGTTAGTCGTAGACGATTCTAGTTTTTTTCGTCGTCGAGTCAGTGAAATTTTAGAAAAAGACAGTGAAATCAAAGTTATAGATTTCGCAGTTAATGGCAAGGAGGCGGTTGAAAAGGCCGCTTCATTGCGTCCAGACGTAATTACGATGGACGTGGAAATGCCTGTGCTTGATGGGATCAGTGCGGTGAAGCAGATCATGCAGGCCACTCCGACCCCAATCTTAATGTTTTCTTCGTTAACTCGTGAAGGCGCTAGTGCTACGTTAGATGCACTGGATGCAGGCGCTGTAGATTTTTTACCTAAAAAGTTTGAAGACATCGCTCGTAATAGCGAAGAAGCAATTAAGTCGTTACAAAATAAGGTAAAGGAAATTGGCCGCCGTCGCGTTAGCCGTTTTACTCGCCCTACTATTGCGACTCCGCCAAAGCGCGTCGAGTCTAGAGCAACTCGCGCTGATACAGGACGAGCAACGATCCCTCAACCGGATAGAAGTTTTCAGAGGCCTGTATCTGGTGGTACGTCCAGTGCTGCGGGTGCTAGAGCATCGGGTAAGAAATATGGACTGGTTGCAATTGGTACATCAACAGGTGGACCCGTTGCACTGCAAACAATACTAACTCAGTTGCCTGCAAACTTTCCTCATCCAATTTTACTTATCCAGCATATGCCGGCCGCATTTACACCTGCGTTTGCAGCAAGATTGAATAGTTTATGCCAGATTAAGGTTAAGGAAGCCGAGCAAGGTGATAGATTAATGCCTGGGGTGGCCTATTTAGCCCCTGGCGGTAAGCAAATGCTGGTTGAAAATCGCGGTGGTAGTAAGACACTAAAAGTGTTCGAAGATGATAGTCCAAGGATCACCTATAAGCCCAGCGTTGATGTGACATTTGCAAGTGTTGCAAAAGCTTATGGTGGCGACACGTTAGCGATTGTCTTAACGGGAATGGGCGCAGATGGCCGAGATGGTGCTCGTATGCTAAAACAGGTAGGGGCCACTATTTGGGCGCAAGATGAAGCGACTTGTGTTGTTTATGGTATGCCTCAAGCTGTCGCTGGCGCTGGACTTTCGTCGGATAGTATCGCCCTACAAGACTTTGCTGCGAGAATTAATAAAGAAGCGGGTAACCAATAGACTAAGTCATCACTTGGTTGCTTTGCTTGAAGCTTGTAAATATCAAACGTCTAAAAAGAATGAATAACATTGAGTTGGTATAGTATCTATTGAATGAAATCAATAGTGATAAGCGAAGGAATATAGAGTGAAAATTTGGACAGTAGCAAATCAAAAAGGTGGCGTGGGTAAAACCACGACGACGGTGAGCTTAGGAGGCATTCTTGCTGAGCAGGGTCACCGAGTTTTGCTTATTGATACTGATCCACATGCTTCACTGACATATTACTTTGGTATTGATTCTGAAGAGTTAGAAGTCAGTGTGTATGATATTTTTGCACGCGGCAGCAGCATGACGAGTGAAGAAATTTTACAGTCTCTTTGTCCATCAACCATAGAGAATCTTGATATTTTGCCTGCCACTATGGCCATTGCTACGCTTGATCGTAGTATGGGTAATAAAACGGGCATGGGGCTTATCTTAAAGAAATCGCTCGAAAAAATAGCGGATCAATATGACTATGCTATTTTAGACTGTCCACCAGTGCTTGGGGTACTGATGGTTAACGCATTAGCAGCGAGTGAGCGAATTTTAGTGCCTGTCCAAACTGAATTTTTGGCGTTGAAGGGACTAGATAGAATGATGCGCACGATGGAGCTGATGCAGTCTTCACAGCAGAAACAGTATCAATATACTATCATTCCAACTATGTATGATAAACGGACCAAAGCGTCGTTGGAGGCGTATAAAACGTTGCTAGCAACATACAAAGAGGCCGTTTGGCCAGGTGTGGTTCCCGTAGATACCAAATTTAGGGATGCGAGTCTTGCACAGCAAGTCCCAGTACAATTTTGTCCTAAATCACGAGGCGTGTTCGCTTATCGTGCACTATTGGACTATTTGAAGCAGTTAAGCTAGAGAGCATAATGAGTAAGCATTTATTTGCAAATGAAAAGGTGATGAAGCAGTATCTTGGCGCCCTATTACAAGAGGAGCCAGAGATTGAGCAATGCGAATTATCACCGGTTGCAAAGCTACTTGAACAAGTAAAAGAGCCGAAGTCCGAACTTGAAGATACAGACCTTCCAGCTGTCCTTGCAACAGAGCCTCAGGAGTCGGTGAGTGAAGTTATTGAAGAACAACCGAGTAAATTAGCTCAAGATCTTGAAGTCACTGAAAATACATCTATTATCAAAGAACAGACAACGATAGAATCCGTTTCTGCAAGGGAAGCCTATCAAGAAGGTGAATTTCAGGCATTGTTTTTTGAAGTTGCAGGCTTAACACTGGCGGTTCCGCTTAAATCACTTGGGGGAATACACCAACTGGGTGAGGTCAATCAACTCTTTGGTAAACCTAAATGGTTTAAAGGCGTGATGCTAAATCGTGAAGAAAAACTTAATGTTGTTGATACTGCGCGATGGGTAATGCCTGAGAAGTTAACACCAAAATTAGAAGATGCTCTGGATTACCAGTATTTGATTACGCTTGGGGATAGTAACTGGGGACTGTTAGCAGAGAAACTAGTCAACAACTTAACACTCAAGCCTGAAGACATAAAGTGGCGCACAGCAGATGGTAAACGGCCTTGGTTGGCTGGGGTGATTAAAGAGAAAATGTGCGCGCTGATTGATGTAGAGAATTTAAACCGTTTGCTAGAACAAGGCCTCGATAGTCGAGAGCAGTAACTAGTATATTGATGGAGTGAAACCATGAGCCAAGATAGACTACTTTCTGCAGACAAAAATGCTGATAGTAATGATGAAGTATTGCAATGGGTTACTTACAAGCTTGAAGAGGAAACTTACGGTATCAATGTAATGCAAGTGCAAGAAGTATTACGTTATACCGAAATTGCACCAGTCCCAGGTGCGCCAAGCTACGTACTCGGGATCATTAATCTACGTGGTAACGTTGTAACGGTTATAGACACACGAGCTAGGTTTGGTCTGCAAAGTGCAGAAGTGACGGATAATTCGAGAATTGTAATAATCGAAGCCGAGAAGCAAGTTATTGGTATCTTAGTCGATAGCGTTGCTGAGGTGGTTTACTTACGTAGCTCGGAAATTGACAGCGCGCCAAACATCGGCACTGAAGAGAGCGCTAAGTTTATCCAAGGCGTATCAAACCGAGAAGGCGAGCTATTGATCTTAGTCGATCTTAATAAGCTATTAAGTGATGACGAATGGGATGAGCTGAGTCATATCTAGATGTCTGAAGTAGTAAACGCACAAACCGTTTTACTCGTCATATCAATAACCTCAAGCATACTTGCGTTAGTATGCTTGAGGTTTGTTTTTGTGCTGGGTAAAAAATTACAAGATGCGCAGGGTCAAACCGCGCAACTTTCGAGCTCACTGCAAGGCTCTGAGCAACAAATAGCAATATTACGCAGCGAAGTTGCGGAGTTACGCGCCAGTATCATGAGTATTGGTAAGCGGGTGGTCGCTACCGAGCAAGAATTAAATGATGTTGCGAATCAGCAAGCAGCACAGAAATATGATGACCCCGACGCAAAAATGTATTCTCGCGCCGTGAAAATGGTGGAACTTGGCGCTGATATTGAAGAGGTGATGCGCGAGTGTGAGTTGCCAAGAGCTGAGGCAGAGCTGCTCATGTCTTTGCATAACAAATCAAAATGATTGTCTAGGGCCTGTTGACCTTTCAAGTTTGTTTTTGCAGCAGTTTGATTGGTATTTATACAAGGCAGAGCCTGCGTAGCATAGTTATTCTATGTAAGTTAGGCGATAACACAGAAGAAATTCCAATCAAGCGCTGCCCTTTGGGTTCCCCTGAGTGCGCTTTGTTCTTTGTTGCTCAACTTTTGCCTAGATTACTAGGCGGCAAGTCGAGCGTCGTGATCAAAACACACTCAGGAGAACAAAAATCAAACAGCAAAGGTCAACAGGCCCTAGAAAGTAGGAAATTTTGGCTATGCCTTAATATCTAGCTTGCCACGAAAACCTTCCCAGCCAGGTGGAAACTTACCACGCATAATGTAAGAAAAAGCAATGAGTTCAGCAATTACATAGTAGAGTTCCCGTGGGATCTCTTGGTGTAACTCAAGTGCACTGAGTGTTTGTGCTAATGATTCATCTTCATGGATCATGATGTTTTTCTCTTTTGCCAGCGCAATAATTTCCTCTGCCAGCTCACCATATCCTTTAAAGGTGACCTGAGGTGCGCTTCCAGCTTCATATAACAGTCCGATAGCAGATTTTTGTGTCATCTCTTTTACACCTTAATGTTGATAATTGCGTGTTCATTAAAGAATTTATCTTGAAAGCTGGCTTCTTCCCTAAGGCCTATCTCCGCGACTTGCAGCCCATGAGATGCTAACTTATGCCTGAGTGTTGCCAAGTGTGGCTCTGCGAGCTGCTTGACCTGATTGGAGGTGGCTACTAATGCACATTCTAGGGCTTTATCCATCAGCTCGGCTTGGGCATGGATCTGACCTTTTTCTGCAAAATCAAAACAAAGACGAATAAACCACACAGACTTCTCTGGCATACCAGGTTTAGGCGACTTTTTATATTCACCTATTTGTAATTGTGTTTGCTGTTGCTCTTGTCCTACTTTAGTGGGGAAGAGCAGGTTTACAATCAACTGTGCTTCGCTGTCTTGTTTCGCAGAGTTGGTCGCTGTAGTCGGTGATTGTTGCGGTTGTAATTGGTTGTGCAATTGCCCCAATTCGTTTAACAGCTCTTTTGCTTGTGGTTGTTGAAGCGTGTCTGCTATTTGCTTGGGGGAGAGCAGCTTCAGCTGTGGTAGTAGCGTATCCAGCAAGGCTTGTATTTTTTGCGTTGCTTGCTCATTGCTCTGAGCTTGGTTTGCCACCTGGCTACCTAATAACGACACAATTAAACGGTCCAACATTTGTGTAAAACTCGATTGAGCTAAACTTGTTGGCGTGTTAGCAAAGGTTGCCATGCCCAGTTGGCTTTCTAACTGGTTTTTAACGGTAAGCGCGCTCACTGAACGGTCATCAAGCAAGCGCGTAAATGCTTGGTTGACTAATTTCTGTAATTCAGGCGTTTGTTTGAATGTATCTGCTTTTACGAGTTTTTCGATAGTTGCAGAAGCTTGGCGTAACATGTTTGGTGTGTTTTCTTTTTGTTCGGGTTTAGCCATGGGCAGAGTAAGCAGGGCTTCAATAACCCCTTTAATTTGATTGCTGGTAGGCTGCGGTACTTGAGAAGGTGTAGCGGTTACTTGCGTGCGTTGTGAATGTGTAGATGGCAACTGGAACGTTTTAGCAGAATCTACAGGCGCAGAACTCGCTTTACGATAAAGCGGCCGCGCTAAGACTTGTGTCAGCTGTTCAACTTGCTTATTGCTAAGCGATTGTTTACCTGTGAGGGTGTCCAATAATAAGGACAGGGCTTTTTGTTTCACCTCAAAATTGACCGGGGGCGCCTGATATTTTGGTGTCTCTGCGAGCTGGTGTTGTAAGTAACGAGCGATTGAGCTGGCTAACTTTTCGTTTTGCAAAGGTGTGTGACTTTTTTGCAATGGTAATGGTTGCTTTGCCATCAGCTCTGTAAGATTAAGTTTTATTTGGTTTGAGAGTTGTTGCAGTGGCGTGCTTGATTTATTTTCATTGTGAGCACTTACTTTCTCGCTTGGCGCAAGCAGAGTTGAGACTGAGTGACTCAAAACATCATTTTTGCCTTTCTTGACTGGGGAGTTCGCGGGCTGAACAACCTGATTTGTAAGTGGCTTCCCAAAAGGTCTTCCGATCAGTACTTGCAACGCTTTTACTACCGTTGACTTAATTTGTTGCAGATTGACTTCAAGTAGCGGTTTGTCATACGCCAGCGTATGTACTGATGCTAAGCGTGACTCAAGCGGTGAAGGAGCATCTTTATTGACTGCGCTTACGTGTTGTAGCAAAGCGCTAAGCGGCTTTATGGTTTCTACTTTTACTTGTTGTGTCGATTTTGTGATATCAATTCCATTGAAAGCCGTTTTTACTTCGCCCTTTTGCCATGTAGTTGCTGCAGGCCAGTTACTGCTTATTGGCGATAAGGTTACTGAACGATCATGAATGTTAAGTGTTACTCCACTTGGCAGCGGCTTCACCTCAACACTGCTAAGTTGACTAGAGATAAGTTTTGCAATCATTGACTTAGGTAAAGCCGTACTAAACAGCAAGTCTTTAAATTGATTGACGACCTGCAAGGAAACATTACTTTGTTGGGCACTAAGATGCGCAATGAGTTTGTTTTCACTTGCGAGCAATTGTGCCACGGCTTGCGGAAGCGGTATTTTTAAATCAAGTGCCTTGATGTGTAATGTGGCGTCTGGCAACGTGGTTGCTGAAGACTGTATTACTGGGCTTGGCGTATGCGTCTTTAGCGTCGTTAAAATATCAAAAAGCTGTTTTGTTAGTGTTACTTGTGCTTGTAGTTTGGGCGTTTGAAAGGTAACCACCTTGCCAGTTTCATCAATACTAACCAGTGCTTCTGGAAGCTGATTGGGCTGGGTTGGAGGCTTAAGCGCTAGTTGGATAGTTTGCCATCGACCATCAATTGCCACATCCATTTTTAGTTTATCGTTACTAATTTGGATATTCTTTGCTGCAAACGGTTGGTTTTTGGCTAAGTCTAATCTCGATACTTCGCTATTATCTGTGCTTATCACAGATGCTGTCGTCGTATTTGTTGTAATTGGCAGCTTATTCATTATTTTAAATCAAATTTTCGCTAATCGGTCGCATCGGATTATTCGTATTACCATACCATTATGTTAGACTAACGCCCAATTTTAGGTAAAGAGAAGCCCAAGTTTGCTAGAGATAGACGCCGTCACTTGTACCAAACAAGATAGATGCTTGTTTGACTCATTAAGTTTCACTCTCCATGCGGGGCAGATCATGCAAATTGAAGGCCCAAATGGTGCCGGAAAAACCTCTTTGTTGAGGATCATTGCTGGGTTCGCCAGAGCGGACGAAGGGCAGATCCGCTACAACAGCACTGATATCCGCGATGATTATGATTCATTCGCTGCCGATTTATTATTTATTGGTCATAAGACAGGTGTCAATCAACAACTTAGTGCCTACGAAAATGTCCAACATTGGCTTATGGTTCATGGCGCTCAGGCCGATGAAGAAGAAGTCTATACACTACTTGCCAAGCTCGGTTTAATAGGGCTTGAAGATGTACCTGTGCGGACATTGTCGGCAGGCCAACAGCGCCGTGTTGCATTAGTACGTTTGTGGCTGAATCAAGCCAAGCTTTGGGTGCTAGATGAACCATTTACTGCGCTGGATAAAAAAGGGGTCGCCATGTTGCAAACCCAATTTCAGTCTCATCTCGACAAGGGGGGCGCCATTTTATTGACGACCCACCAAGATCTCACCGCACATTTTGCACAGTTACAAACCTTGGCGTTGGAGTACCGTTTGTAATGCAGACTCAACATTCTTATTGGTTAGCTTTTAAATCGGTTTATGCCAAAGATGTGACCTTGGCCTTTAGACAGCGCGCTGAGATAGTCAATCCTTTGTTGTTTTTCCTTATCGTGATCACCTTATTTCCGTTAGCAATTGGGCCCGAACCTGCGCTGCTTACCAGAATGGCTCCGGGTATTATTTGGGTAGCGGCGCTTTTATCGACTATGTTAGGTCTAGATAAATTATTTAGGGACGATTACAACGACGGCTCATTAGAGCAATTGATTGCTTCACCTTATCCTTTATCGCTATCAGTATTAGCAAAAGTAGCAGCGCATTGGACAGTCAGTGGTTTGCCAATGGTGGTGCTTGCGCCCTTGTTCGCGCTGTTAATGAATCTCGAATCGCAGTCTCTCAATGCGACTGTATTGACCTTACTGATAGGTACACCGTTATTAAGTTTTATTGGGGCTATTGGCGCAGGACTCACCGTTGCATTGCAAAAGGGTGGCATTTTAATGAGTTTACTCGTCCTTCCGCTTTATATCCCCGTATTGATTTTTGCAACGTCCGCCATAGATACCAGTAGCATGTCTTTAGCGTATGGTGGTCAGCTTGCAATCCTTGGTGCGATGCTTGCCGTCGCAATTGTTGCCGCACCAATTGCCATATCGTCAGCTTTAAGAGTGAGTGTAAGTTAAAATGTGGAAGTGGTTACATCCTTATGCCAAAGCGGAGCGTGCTTACCAACTGTGTAACACCTTGCTTCCTTACTTTGCCGTGATTGCGGTAGTGGGCTTAATTGTTGGATGGGTTTGGGGGTTAGCCTATGCGCCAGCCGACTACCAACAAAAAGACAGCTATCGTATTATCTTTATTCATGTGCCGTCGGCTATCTGGTCGATGGGCGCATACTCGTCTATGGCTATTGCGGCTATTGTTGCCTTAGTATGGCAAATTCGTAATGCTGAACTGGCGGTTATCGCCATTGCACCTATTGGTGCGGCAATGACCGCGATTGCGTTAATCACTGGTGCTGCTTGGGGTAAACCTATGTGGGGCGCTTGGTGGGTCTGGGATGCAAGATTGACGTCAGAGCTTATCCTACTGTTTTTGTATTTTGGTGTTTTGTCTCTATATCACGCCTTTGAAGATAAAAAATCAGGTGGTAGAGCTGCCTGTATTCTTGCCATTGTCGGGGTCGTTAATCTGCCTATTATTCATTTCTCGGTAGAGTGGTGGAATACGCTGCATCAGGGGTCAACTATCACCAAATTTGATACGTCAGCGATTGATCCTTCCATGTTGTGGCCTTTGTTGATCAACATAGTGGCGTTTGCTGGTGTGCTTGGCGTGGTTACGCTAATTCGTTTGAAAAATGAAATTTTACGAAGCGAGCAACACCGTCCTTGGGTCCGCGAATTAGTGAATAGGGGTTAATCATGCAGTTTGAATCCTTCAGTGAATTTTTAGCCATGGGTGGCTATGGCTTTTATGTTTGGCTCTCATTCGGCTCATGTGCATTAATACTGGCTGGTATTTTAGTCGGCTCTATCTTGGATGGTAAGGCGCTAAAGCAAGCAGTTAAAGCGCAAATGGCAAGAGAAGCACGCATTAAAAAAGCAAAAGAGGAGTCGCAAGCATGAATCCTAGACGCAAAAAGAGATTATTCACCGTTGTTGCCGTTATCTTTGGTATTGGCGCAGCGGTCGGGCTTACGCTTTACGCACTACAAGAAAATATTAATTTGTTTTACACGCCGAGCGAGCTTGTTGAAGGTAAAGGTGAGTTAAAAGAAATACCGCAAATTGGCCAGAAACTGCGCATTGGCGGTATGGTTGTGCCTGGTTCAGTGGTGCGTGATGAAACGTCCTTAGATGTGTCATTTAAACTTATCGACACCGGTCCTATGGTTACTATTCGTTATAAAGGCATTCTTCCTGATCTATTCCGTGAAGGCCAAGGTATCGTAGCACAAGGGACATTAGTTGAGTCTAATGTAGTTGAAGCGTTTGAAGTACTTGCCAAGCATGATGAAGAGTATATGCCATCAGAAGTAGCGGAAGCCGTGAAAGGCATTAAGCACGAAAAGCCAAAATATAATTTAAACAGCGAGAACTAAGATGGTCCCAGAAATAGGTTACTTCGCTTTAGTTCTGGCGATGGCATTGAGCTTATTACTGTGTATTTTCCCATTGTGGGGGGCTTATACGGGTAATTTGAGGCTGATGAAAGCCGCTCCTTCACTGGCCATTGGTCAGTGTATTCTTGTGGTGTTCTCATTTATGGTACTGATCTACATCACGTTAATGGATGACTTTACGGTTGCGTATGTGGCACATCATTCGAGCAGTACTTTGCCTTGGTATTATAAAATCACCTCAACGTGGGGTGGACACGAAGGCGCAATTTTACTGTGGTTGGTAATGCAATCCATGTGGACCATGCTGGTTGCAGTGATGTCAAAGTCGCTACCGTGGGTTTTGCGAGCGCGTGTGTTAGGCGTACTTGGCTTTTTAGGTGCGGGCTTTATGCTCTATACCCTGTGGATGTCGAGCCCGTTTGAGCGTTTGCTTCCTTACTTCCCTGTTGAAGGGCGTGATTTAAATCCATTATTGCAAGACCCTGGAATGATCATTCACCCGCCACTCCTTTATATGGGTTATGTTGGCTTATCAGTGTCTTTCTCTTTTGCAATTGCTGCGCTTTTAACCGGTAAACTTGATAATACTTGGGCTAAATGGTCTCGTCCTTGGACAATGGCCGCATGGGGCTTTCTTACTCTTGGCATTACAATTGGTAGTTGGTGGGCGTACTCAGAGCTTGGCTGGGGCGGTTGGTGGTTCTGGGATCCGGTGGAAAACGCTTCACTGATGCCTTGGCTTGTTGCAACGGCTTTATTGCATTCACTCGCAGTAACAGAAAAGCGTGGTGTGTTTAAGTCTTGGACCGTACTACTTGCTATCACCGCGTTTAGTTTATGTTTACTTGGTACCTTTATCGTTCGCTCAGGCATTATCGTATCGGTGCATGCGTTTGCAACCGATCCAGACCGTGGTTTATATATCCTGTCATTCTTGGCTGTGGTTGTGGGTGGTAGCTTAGCGCTTTACGCACTGCGCGTAGCTCAAGTATATAGTGAGGGGCGCTATCAATTCATTTCGCGTGAAGTGGCGCTGTGGATCAACAATATCTTCTTAGTGGTTGCGACCTTGATTGTATTGTTAGGCACGTTATTGCCTATGATCCACAAAGAGTTGGGCTTAGGCTCTATTTCCATTGGCGTACCTTTCTTTAACCAAATGTTTGCGATATTAATCGTGCCATTCGCGATTTTGCTGGGTTTAGCACCTATGCTGCGCTGGAAACAAAATAAAATGCCGCCACTAGTGAAAAAATGGGCTGTATTGATTGCGGTGAGTTTAGTGCTCACGGCGACGTGGTTGTACTCGAGCTACGAAGTGGTGGCACCACTTACGTTTGTTGCGACAGCGTTGGCTGTGTGGATAAGTGTGGCTACTGCTGCTGACTTATTTAATAAAGTGACTGTTCACCCAAGTGTTGCGATCGGCTTTAAAAAGCTAGGATTGAGCTATTGGGCAATGGTACTCGGGCACGTTGGTATTGCCTTTGTTATCGCGTCGGTGACGTTAACTTCAGCATACTCAGTTGAGCGCTCCGTGAGCATGAAACCCGGTGAAACGGCGATGCTAAACGAGTACGAATATCGATTTGATGGCGTAAAAGAAATTCGAGGCCCGAACTACGGTGGTCATGCTGGCGTAGTGACGGTATTCAAAAATGGTAAAAAAGTCACCGAGCTGCATGCAGAAAAACGCCGTTATGATGTAGGGATGCAGTTTATGACCGAAGCCGCTATTGATGATGGTTTCTTCCGTGATTTATATCTAGCACTCGGCGAGCCGCTTTCTGCAGGCGCGTGGTCGCTTAGGATCTATCACAAACCATACGTACGCTGGATGTGGCTAGGTGGGCTACTTATCTCTTTTGCCGGCTTCATTGTGCTTGCGGATAAACGCTACCGCAGCCGCGTGAAAAAATCATCCCAAGTGGAGGCTTAACATGAACCGCAAGTTATTAGGTTTAGTGCCTTTTTTGATATTTATTTTCCTGTGTGTGTTTTTGTACCAAGGACTATTTGGTAATCCTAGAGAGATCCAGACCGGCCGTTTAGGACACACTATGCCCGAGTTTTCATTACCCGATCTAATGGATAGTGATAAAACCTGGACAGCCGACTCGCTTAAGGGTGAAGTCTACTTGATGAACGTATGGGGCACTTGGTGCCCAACGTGTATCGCTGAGCTGGGTTATTTAACTGAGCTTAGAGAGCGCGGCGTGAAAATAATAGGTCTGTATTACGAGCAGGCTTATGACCCTGATTTTGGCGACCAGTTTGATATCAATGCTCTAAGACAAGATGTCAATAACATGTTGAGTCGTGCTGGTAACCCATACCAATTTAACATTCTTGATTTGGAGCGTACATTAGCACTGGATCTAGGTGTTTCAGGCGCGCCAGAGACTTTTTTGGTAGATAAGCAAGGTAAGATTTTGTTGCATCATACTGGCGACATCAATGAACGCGTGTGGCGCACTAAGTTTGCGGCAATCTATCAGGAGTTGGCGCAATGAAATATTTAATTGTTTTGCTTTTAATGATGATTACCGCAGCGGCGCAAGCAACGGAAGACAAATATAATTTTGCTACAGCGGAACGTGAGCAGACTTTCCGAGAGCTGACACATGAGCTACGTTGCCCTAAATGCCAGAACCAAAACATTGCAGATTCAGATGCCGTCGTTGCCAAAGATCTGCGTGATAAAGTCATCGCATTGGTTAATGAAGGTCAGTCTAAGCAAGAGGTCATTGATTATATGATCGACCGCTATGGCTATTTCGTTCATTATCAACCACCTGTTACGCCTGCAACAATCGTACTTTGGGTACTGCCAGTGGCAATCATTATTTTAGGTTTCGGCTTTATTATATTTCGTCAAAAACGCGCTGCGAAAAAGCAAGATTGGAATGCCGCAGACGAACAAAAGCTAGCTGAGCTCATTAATCAATATCAACGTCAGGAGCGTGAGCAGTGAGCGAATTCTCGACAGATTTAACTCAAATGTGGTTTTTGTTTCTTCTGCTAGGCATATTTGCCGGTCTCTTTGTGGTTTTTCCGTTTATTAAAAAGGAAAAGCGCGTCACGGTTGATCATGATGCGAATGCCGAGCGTATCGATATTTTCTATCAGCGTTTGGAAGAGTTAAAAGAAGAGCTTGCTAATCAGCGTATCGAAAAAGACAGTTATAATGAATCTGTGGTTGAACTCAAGCGTCGCTTATTGAATGAGTTATCGCCTGAACAATCATTGACGAGTCGTGGTGACAACCGTGTGTTGGCGCTGACGGGTATTGCTTTTATGGTGTTGGTGACAGGTGTCTTTTATTACTACACGGGTAGCCACAGGCAAATAGCGAGCTGGCATGAAGCCGTTGAAAAGTTACCTGAGTATGGTGAGCGTGCAGTAATGCAATCTGGAGAGCCGCTAAATGCCAACGAGCTACAAGCATTTGCGCTGGGGCTAAGAACTAAACTAGCAACCGCTGGCGACGATGCAGTTGCATGGATGTTACTTGGTCGTGTTGCAATGTCACTTAGTGACTTTGAGATGGCGATGCAGGCATTTGATAAAGCACTCGTGATGCAACCTAATAACAATAATGTTCTGGTGAATTATAGCCAAGCATTATTGATAGAGGGCTCAGAGCCAAGTATGAATCGCGCGGCCAGAATGTTGTCAAAAGTGCTCAAGAATGATCCAACGAATATTGATGCGATTAGCTTGCTGGCGTTAATTGCCTATGAACGTCAAGATTGGAAAGAGTCAAAAGCCGCTTTTGAAGTCTTGTTGTCACAATTAACCAAAGATGATCCGCGTTATGAGATGATCGCAGGGCGGATTGCTGAAATCGAGCAAAAGTTGGGTCAACAAACAGATGATCCAGTAGCTGTAAAAGCTGGTATTGTCGCTACTGTAACCATTTCAGCTGAGTTACAGAACAAGATTCCAAAGGACAGTACTTTGTTCGTTTTTGCAAAAGCGGCTGAAGGCCCAGCCATGCCATTGGCGGTCGCCAAAATTACAAACTTTAACTTGCCAATGACGGTAAACCTAGATGATAGTATGGCAATGATGCCTGAATTAACCTTGTCGAAATTTTCTCAAGTTACGGTCACTGCTCGTGTTTCTAATGATGGTTCAGTTATGCCTTCAGAAGGAGAACTTGAGGGTGTTTCAAGCGTAATTGAACTTCAACAAGGCGAAAATCAGCTCAATGTCGAGATTAGTCGTGTCTTAACAAATACAGGGAAATAAATGCTTAAAGCTGTGCTCACAGGCTTACTTGCGTTGACCATTGTTGGTTGTGCGCAAGTACCCGAAGAGAAAAAGGATCCACGAGATCCATTTCAATCACTTAACCGCCCACTCTATGACTTCAATATGGATGTGTTGGATGCCTATATTTTACGGCCAGTTGCTAAAGGATATGTTGCGGTGACTCCCGCTCCTGTGCGCAGTAGTGTGGTTAATTTCACCACCAACATCGCCGCACCGACCGATGCAGTAAACGCAGCACTACAGGGTAAGCCTGATCATATGGCAATCAATGTTGCTCGCTTTTTAGTTAATTCTACGGTCGGTATTTTTGGCTTGTTTGATGTTGCGAAAACACTTGGGCTTGAGCTTAAAGACGAAGATTTTGGCCAAACCCTTGGTGTGTGGGGCGTTGGCGATGGTGCGTATATTATGATCCCTGGTATGGGACCGACGACCGCGAGAAACTTAACGGGTGATGTAGTCGATAACTTTGTCTTGCCAGAAGTTGCACTCACTACGCCGCAAACAGTATTAGTGTTCGCGCTGCGTGCGGTTGAAGCAAGAGCGGCTTTGATGTCACAAGAAAAGCTGCTAAATGAGTCGCTTGATCCATACACTTTCTTAAAGGATGTATATTATCAACGTCAATTGTACGAGCTATTCGATGGCAACCCGCCAATGGAAGAAGAGCCGGATGATTTTGACGAGAACTTTTTAGAGAACTTGTAAAAATAAGGTCGGCAATCGCCGACCTTTTGGTTATCTAAGTATACGGTTAGAAGCGCCAGTTAAGATTTGCCCAGAGCGTCCGTCCCGGCTCATTGACTCGATCAATTTGGTCAAAGCCACTTACTGCGGCCCCTGAACGACTTAAATGCTCGGCATAGGTTTTATCGAGTACATTATCTATTCCCGCAGTGAGCTGTAAAGTATCGCTATATTGATAATTGGTATTGAGTGAAAGCGTGCCAAACCCAGCCGTCGTAGTGACGTCCTGCCCTGCAATATTCCCTTGTCCAATCGCCACTCTGTGCTGATGTCGTACTAATCTTACCAATCCGCCTAGTTGCCACTTATCGCTTAATTGGTAATTGCTTGCAATACGCAGTTGTAGGGGCGGTTGCTGAGCCAATGCGAGATTGTCAGTAAGGTTATTACCCTTTACGTAGTTGATACTACCGGTGAGTTGCAGCGCTTTGCTCGCTTGCCACATTACTTCACCCTCAAAACCGAAGGTTTCCGCGTCAATATTTCTGGTCACTTTTGACATCATATTCATCTTTTCAAACATATTGTCGATTAATAAATAGTCGTCAATTTGGTTATAGAACACTGAGAAGTTGACGTTAATGTCTTTGAACTGCTTTACCAATCCAGCATCTAATTGCACGGTTTTTTCAGTATCGACATTAAAGGCAGAAATAGACGTTTCACTTCCTCGGCTACCACCGACTACTTCCCAGTAATCGGGAAAGCGCTCTGTAACGCCGAAGCCGACAAAATAGCTACTGTTTTTAGATTGTGCTTGATAGCGGCTAAATCCGCTGAATAACGTATCGTCTCTTGTTTGTAGGGCGGTTGGGTTTGGTTTCATCGACATCATTGCGCTTATCATGGTGCGATGATCTTCACTTTGCCAATCATCAATGCGCAATCCGCTAACCCATTGGCTAGTTTGACTCAATTGATATTCGAACTCGGCAAATACACCGAGCTGTCTAAATTCAGCATCTATTTGGCGTGGCATCGTTTCTACCGGATTGTTGAATTGATCTCGGCTGACTCGATTGCGGTGCTCATTTACTTGATAATCGACACCGTAAATAAAAGGATGTTGGGCATTGATTTCTGAAGTCAACGTAAGCTTTGCGCCATAAGTTTTACGGTCAGGGTTGGAGGAGGTTGGGGTTTTCATCATCATGTTAGCAACAAAAGGACGTAAGCTATGATTGTCCATGATGTGGTCAACGTAGTTATAGTATGCGTTGAATGTTAACTCTTCAATCAGAGATGAAAGGGAAGATAATTTGATATTCAGGCCAATATTTTCTCGGTCGAAGAGGCTGCCATCCATCATGCGGTCGGGATAGGCAACTTCACCATCGCTTACCCCGTAAGTGATAGAGTAAAAAGCGTCATCGCTTGGGGTATAGGCAAACTCTGTGTCTATATTCCAGCGCTCATACGCTGAGTGAACTTTGGTGCCATTACCATCTTCATAATCATCTGCATCACTGTAATTTGCTGCTACCCGAGCGTATCCGCGTTCATTACCAGCCTTGATATCGCTGTTAACACTGTGGCGGCCTTGGCTCGAAAGCACCGCATTGGTAAAGCCAATCACTTCAGATTTAGCTAGGCGTTCATTTTCACGTTCAAACACCACAGTCGCAGCACTGTTGCCTGGACCATACAACACAGTTTGTGGGCCTTTGATGACTTTTAAGGTGTCGTAGGATTGTGGCGTAATATATGCCGTAGGCGGGTCCATGCGGCTACCGCAACCACCAAGCGTTTGACCATTATTGGCGATAATGGCAATTCTAGAGCCTGCCATGCCACGAAACACAGGGTCAGCACTTGCGCCGCCTTTTTTAATGAGTGAGAATCCCGCAATTGAAGAGAGTAAATCCGCGCCATCTTGTGCTGGTAGTGGTTGGCGTACTGCTTTGGTATCCGTTGTTAGCGTAATTGGTGTTTGCATCGGTGCAATAACAACAATTTTTTCAATTTCATCAGCCTGGGTGATGGGAGATAAGGAAACAATAGCAAGAGAGAGTAGGGTGCGTTTCATAAGTTCACTTTGAAGTTGTTTTAGTGCACTTATTTTATCGTTATCAGGTGCTTAGCGGGATGCGACAGATTGTCGCATCCTTTGACAGGTTACTCTATCGCTTTTATTTGAGTGTCACTCCAAACTTGCGACTTTTGATATAGCTCGGCGATATTTTGGCTGGTTACGCCAAGAGATTTTGATATGGTTTCAACACTCTCCCAGTCACCCTTTTCCATAGATTCAGCAAGGTCCAGATAAATACCAAAAGCACTCGGTTTTTTCAGTAGGGTTGATTTAATTTCTTGAGATAAGGGTAATTTCGTCAATAAACTGGCCATATCGTCATCGAGAATGGCGTCCATCAGTGACATCATGCCAACCAAAAATGTACTTCCAGTATCAGAGATCTTATTGGCCTTGGTTGCTATTGCTTCCATAAAGTGTGCGCGCAATAAAGAGAGTGAAAGTAGTTCTTTGGGCTTTTCAGTATTAAGCTGTGAAGCAAATAATAATGAGATCAGACGCTTAAGCTCTTCACTACCGAGTACAACCAAGGCTTGTTTAATCGTTGATATTTCTGCTCGGCGTTTAAATACAGCACTATTTGCATAACGAAGAAGTTTGTAGCTTAGGTTTACATCACGTTCAAAGACCTGTGTGATCCTAGCAAGGTCGGGCTCAACGCTTGAAGTCTCATAAAGCAATTCAGCCATGGCTAATTCCGAAGGAGCCAACGCTTTGGTTTTGACCATTTCGGGTTTGGCAAAAAAGAAGCCTTGAAAATATTTGAATCCAAGCGACTTGGCGAGTTCAAACTGCTCGTAGGTTTCTACTTTTTCTGCCACTAAATCAATGTTAGGGAAATCCTGTATTGCGGTTTTAATGGCATGGACTTGCTCTAGGTTAGTTGCCAACAAATCGACTTTTATCTGGTCAATATAGGGAAAAAAATGGCGCCATACATTTTGGTGATGGTAATCGTCAAGTGCAAGCGTATAGCCTTGCTCTTTAAGCTCTTTTACACACGCTAAGAGTCTTTTCCCCGGTTGTACCGTTTCTAATATTTCGACGACGACTTGTTCTGGCGCCAACATTTGCACATAGCCTTTTGCCAGTGTCTCTAGGGTGAAGTTAATGTAAGCAGGGCGTTGATTTGTGAGGTCATCAAGACCAAAGGTAAACTGGCTGCCTTCAACCAAGCGACTTGTTGCTTCATCACCATCAATTTCGGGAAATACATTATTTAGGCCATCACGAAATAAAAGTTCGTATCCAATCAATTCCCTTTGGACATCAAAAATTGGCTGACGAGCCGCGTAAAAGTACATAGATACTACCGTCCAAACAAAATGCTATTGGCTTTAATATAAGGTAAAAGTGCAATCAGGTCACGTTGGGAAATTGAGTTTACAGAATATGGGTAAATACGGAACATAGGCTGAATGATAATTAACCAGTTGAATTAGGTACGAATAAAATACAGTTTTGATCAATGGTCGCAGGTGGTTGGGTGTATGGTTTGTGCGTGTTATAGTGGGTTCTTTATGTTTTTGGCTTTTATTCAAAGTGAGTTAGAAATCGAATAATTAAGTGATAGAAAAAGCTCACATTTGGAGAAGAGCCCAACTAACAATTAGGAGGCTAATTTGGAGATAGGTACGATAATCTCTCTCGCACTGTATTTTATTGCGATGTTGGGAATTGGGTTATACGCATATAAAAAGTCGACCAGTGATGTGTCAGGCTACATGTTGGGCGGTCGTAGCTTACCACCAAGTGTAGCGGCGCTTTCAGCGGGCGCATCCGACATGAGTGGTTGGATCTTAATGGGTCTGCCGGGTGCCATGTTCCTGTATGGTTTTAGCAGTACATGGATTGCAATAGGCCTTGTGATTGGTGCTTGGCTTAACTATTTATTGGTTGCACCACGCCTGCGTGTTTACACAGAGTATGCAAATGATGCGATAACCATTCCTGACTATTTTGCAAATCGTTTTGAAGATAAAGGAAACGCGTTAAGAATAGTCTCAGCGTTAGTGATCATTGTTTTCTTCACCCTATATACCTCTTCTGGTGTGGTTGCTGGTGGTAAGCTGTTTGAAAGTTCGTTTGGCATGAGCTATGAGAGTGGTTTATACATCACCACCGGCGTTGTTGTGCTTTATACTTTGTTTGGCGGCTTTTTAGCGGTAAGTCTGACCGACTTTGTACAAGGTTGTATTATGTTTATCGCTTTGATTTTAGTGCCTTTAGTTACCTTCTCACTGCTCGATAATCCGCTATCTCAAACACTAAATGAGTTAAACCCAACGATGTTAACTTGGGTTGGTTCGGCTGGTGCAATAGGTATTATTTCAGCAATGTCTTGGGGTCTTGGCTACTTTGGTCAACCTCATATTATCGTGCGTTTTATGTCTGTTCGATGTGTGAAAGACATGCCGACAGCGCGTCGCATAGGGATGAGCTGGATGATAGTTGCAGCGCTCGGTGCTGTGGGCACTGGTTTGTTTGGTGCAGCTTACGCACATGAACATGGGATTGTTGTGGATGATGCCGAGACCATTTTCTTGATTTTATCTCAGTTATTGTTCCACCCATTGATTGCTGGTTTCTTACTCGCAGCAATTCTTGCAGCAATTATGAGTACCATTTCTTCGCAGTTGTTAGTGAGTTCGAGCTCGTTAACTGAAGACTTTTATAAGATATTCTTGAACAAAAATGCTTCGGATAAAGAACTTGTGCTTGTTGGTCGTATCAGTGTACTAGTTGTAGCGCTTGCTGCCATTTACCTTGCGTACGACAGAGATAGCTCGATTCTAGATCTTGTAAGTAATGCTTGGGCTGGTTTTGGTGCGGCATTTGGCCCACTGGTGCTGATAAGCTTATTCTGGTCTCGCATGAACTTTGCTGGCGCGCTTGCTGGTATGGTATCTGGTGCGGTGACTGTGTTGGTATGGATCTATGGTCCGTTTACTTATAATGGTGAGCCGCTTAGCGCGACATTATATGAAATTGTTCCAGGGTTTATTGTCGCGACAATCGCTATCTTTGCTGTCAGCCTACTGACCAAGGAGCCAAGTAAAGAGATCACGACGCTATTTGATAAAGTAGAAAAAGCGCTTGATTAAAGTCGGTTGAAGTGAATAAAAAACGGAGCATTCAGCTCCGTTTTTTATTTCTTAAAGATACGTAAATACGGTTTAAGGGGTCACTTTAAGCTTGTTCTTTTAAGTGGTTAATCACGACTTCATGGTGATCTTTGGTTTTAAACTTATTGAACACGTGCTTGATGGTGCCGTCTTGACCGACTAAGAAAGATAGGCGATGAATGCCGTCATATTCTTTACCCATAAATTTCTTTAATCCCCACACACCAAACTCATCGGCTACCGCGTGGTCTTCATCCGAGAGTAAGTCAAAGTTGAGTTCTTTTTTGTTTTCAAAGTTCTTTAACTTTTTCACAGGATCTGGACTAATGCCAACGGCTACGGTGTTTAATTCAGCCAATTCAGCTTTGTGGTCACGCAGATTTTCAGCCTGAACGGTACAGCCTGGGGTCAATGCTTTAGGATAAAAATAGACTAAAACTTGATGTGACTTTAATAAAGTAGCAAGCTCAACGGTCTCGTCGTTTTGGTTTTGCAGTGAGAATAATGGTGCTTTATCACCAACTTTCAAAGTATTCATAGTAAATCCTTAGCGAATGCGTCTGAATATATAGTCTACGTTTAAGGAGTGTGAAAGATCTTCGAACTGAACTTTAAAGTTATCAATATCCACATCCACTGGAATATTAAACTCAAGCTCGCAGCGCATATGTAGCTCGTCTTCTTGCTCAAAAGTATCTGACTTTAGTGAACAAATATTCACTCCTTGTGCTGCAAAATAGCGCGTTACTTTGCTGAGTGTACCGGGAGTATCTAGTCCTTCATATTCCAAAGTATAACCTGCACTGTATTCGCCTTGCTGATGGCTCGACGTGCGTTTCATCATGGTTAAGAGACCGAGTTCCATCCCTTTTGCTGGTAAGGTATGTTCTACACGACTAATAGACGCCATGTCACCGGCTAGCAACATAATAAAGGTAAATTCATTTCCCAATATTGCGATACGACTGTCGATAATATTACAGTTGCAGTCACTCACAAGCTGTGTCAATTCGCCAACAATACCAGATCTGTCTTCTCCTATTGCGGTTAAGACAAGTTGATGGTTTGCATGCATGGTCATTTTGGAACCTCTGATTTCACGTAATGCGCTCAAGGTTAATAGTTAACGCGAAATACTACCATATCTGAGTTTTAGCGCTAGCGCGTTGTAATAAAAAATAGAATTAGGGTTGCGCGGCATGGTTGCTTGTTTTTCTAATGTATGACAAGTAACATAAGGCAAAATTTTGGCTATGAGATACGTGTTCCCGATATAGTACGTGGAATATTTGATAGCATAGCGTTATTAATTCAGAGATTGTCAATTTTTGGCAACTTTGTGTGAACCAATTCGGCAATCCTAAATCATAACTTTGATTCGAATAATAATAGGGTTTGCTAAGGAGTAAATGAGTGCAGTATTGGATCCCAAAATCACTGGTTCTTGGAATTGCCGTTAGTCTAAGCGGCTGTAGTATTTTTACAAATGATGCACATCATGAAAGAAATTATCGTGCAAATGCACCGGTGAAAGCCCCTGAGGGCTTAGCTCAGCCTTATCGAGACCCAGAATTTGCAATGCCAGTCGGCCAATATGAAAATACAGCTGAACCGGTAAGTTACCGTGCACCGCAACAGGTATTAACAGTTGCGCAAGGTAGTTGGGTAGAGCAGGGCGAAGAAGCTGCAAGGATCTTTTTTGATAAGAATGACGGTATAGAAGATTTACCGGCATTTATTTGGCGTGCTGTGGATGGCGTTGTGGCGATGCATAATGCCGGACTTGAAAGCGATAACAAGGCGCAAGGCTCGGTGACCACATCTTGGTATTCACTGATCAAGCCAAAAGACGGCTGGTTTTGGGAAGAAGCGGCAGAACCATCTAAGCAAAAGTTTAAGTTTACTGTCGAGCAAAAAGAACATCAGCGTACGGCGTCAATTCGAGCGGAATTAGTAGATTATCAAGGCGATGGTGAGTTAACTGCGCTTCAGAAAAATCACCTCGAAGTTCGGGCACTGAACGAAGTCGTTTCAGAATTTGACTATCAATATCGTCTACTGCAAGTTGAAATGCGTAAGCGCCAAGGTGTACTGGCACTTGAACTTGGGTTTGACAAGAATGGTGATTCGGCGCTACTGACAGAAAAAGGTCAAGAAGCGGTGCTTGATCGCTTCTCAAACTTCCTAGAAAGAAGTAACTTTACGGTTGTTCGTGTTGATAGAGAAAAGCAGGAAGTTTTGGTCCGTTATGAAGCGCCTGAAAGCAGCGTTTGGGACTCTATTTGGGGTGAAGAAGCGGTTGTGTTGCCAATTGACAATGGTGATTACACGATAAAGATCGCTCAAGCGCAGGATACGCGTACTTCAATTACCTGGAAGGATAGCGAAGGTAACGTACTTGATGCAAACACCATGAATAATCTGCATCAAGCCTTGATCACTTTGCTTAGGCAAAAAGGCCTAACAATCTAATAAATATAATAATTTAAAAACGAAAAGAGCTTCGGCTCTTTTCTTTGTTTTTGTGGAAGTAAAAAATGACAGAGAGCACTATGACACCACGCTCCACCTTACAAACGTGGTTTGCGTTTATCGTACCGTCATTGATTGGTATCTTTTTATTTATGACGCCAGTGGCGGTGGGGGAAGCAATGACTATCCCAATCGCTGTTATGGCGAAATGGTTACAAGCGCAAGTCGCTCCCTTTATTAAAGACATGATTGTCGCAATAGTATGTATTACCGGGATCATGAGTTTGGTGATAAAGCTCCTAAGACCCCAAGCGCTATTAAAAATAACCATAATAAAGCACTTATTTGACGTTAGCTGGGTTTGGTTGATAACCCGACTAGTCGGCATGGTGTTTATTGTGCTTACCTTCAATGGTGTTGGTCCAGAAGCGATCCATTCAGAAAACACAGGAGCATTAGTGCTAAATGACTTGTTACCTGTACTCTTTTCTGTCTTTATTCTTGCCGGCTTGTTACTGCCATTACTACTTAACTTTGGTCTACTTGAGATGGTTGGTACACTCTTAACCAAAGTGATGCGCCCGCTATTCGGTGTGCCTGGTCGTAGCGCGGTAAACTGTGTTGCTTCTTGGCTTGGCGACGGTAGCGTAGGTATCTTGATGACTGCTCGCCAATATGAGGATAAGCACTATACACAACGAGAAGCGGCTATCATCGGCACCACATTCTCTGCGGTTTCCATTACTTTCTGTTTAGTTGTGATTGGTCAAGTTAAACTCGAACACCTGTTTGCTCCTTTTTACCTCACCGTATGTGCAGCTGGCTTTGTTGCAGCGATCATAGTGCCGCGCTTACCACCGCTAAGGTTCAAAAAGGATATCTATGTAGATGGTAGTGATCACAATCAGGATTCAGAAGCGGTACCAGAAGGAAAAGGCCTATTAGGTCATTCTTTGGATATTGCACTTGCTAAGGCAAAAACGGCACCAGGGCTTAAAGGTACATTAGAAGAAGGCCTGCATAATGCGTTAGATATGGTATTTGCTGTACTTCCCGTGGTTATGGCAGTTGGTACTTTTGCCCTGATCATCGCAGAATACACCCCTGTATTTCAATATTTAGGTACACCTTTCGTTCCTTACCTCGAGCTACTCAATGTGGCAGAAGCCGAAAAAGCAGCACAGACGATCGTTGTCGGCTTTGCTGATATGTTTATTCCGTCAATCCTTGCTGCAGGCTCTATTGAAAGTGATACCACCAGGTTTATCGTTGCCGCAATGAGTGTTACCCAGTTAATTTACATGTCTGAGGTTGGGGCATTATTGCTTGGTAGCAAAATCCCGGTGAACTTGTGGGAGCTATTCCTAATATTTATTTTAAGAACGCTTGTTACCTTACCTGTTATCGTCTTTATGGCGAAATGGTTAGTCGGTTAAAAGAACATTCGATAACAGAGTTCACTAATAACCCACAATATTTACTCGCTTAAATATTGTGGGTCAGTTGGCTAACTTCATGCTGAATATTGACGTTTGATGCTCGGACTGGCCGAACCAAATCAGTCTAGACTGAGCATTATCCTTTATCGATAGTCTAACTTTACAAAGCCGCTTCGTGCTGCCAATAACTGATATAAAGTCCAAGTATAAAAAGCTGCAGTCGGGCTAGGGTTTTTCGGCAGTTTTGGCCTACACCTGCAAGCACTGCGTTAAGTCCATAATCTTGCTTTCTTTTTAAGCGGCTAAGACCCAAGTGTCTATCCTGTTTCATGTGCCTGATGATTAGCTCTATTGTATTGCTCTACTTGCACTTTCTCTTAATATTCGGTGTCACTCCATGCTTTTGCCCAGCAATATATACATCATAATACGCAGCTAAGCACCCTCGATGAGCCCTATCTACAAAACAGCTGTAGGGTCGCTTATCAGTGATATTTTCCATTATTGGATAAAGAATTACACACCACAAAGGTATTACCAGACGGATTTTCGCATCATATGGCTACTGTGTTTTCGTCAGACAGTTTTTAGATTTGTTTAAGATATTCGAGACCTGCGAGCAGGTTGATAGGCTTTGTGTCAGCACCTTTATCAACATAGTATTGTGTAAATTCAACCTATATTCGCTATCAATCAATGAGTTTGGGCGGCTTCACGAGTTCATGACGTAGTGACAAGATATCAATGAGCTCACTTTGAAACGGGTGCTTTTATGATGTTTGCGTGTATGGTTTTGGTTATCAGGTTCAAAAAACTGCAATTTTAGGATAGTAGGGTCGTTTAGATCTTTATGTAATTCAATAAATTAAATTGATTTCAGGATGAGCCAACTAGAAGAGGAGGCAAGAGATATGCAAAATATGGTGGTCACGTTTATCTAGCCAAATTTGAGGTCAATCAGTAAGTAATGTCGTCAGTGTTTTAGGCTTTCGGAGTGCAAAAAAAAGCCCCATTCGACATGAGGCTTTAGAAAGTCTGTATTTAACAGTGAAGTTATCTAGATGTGTATAAAGTACCTAACACTTCAATTTTAGCCTCAACTACCTTTCCAGATTGTTTCAGCTCGGCAAGTTTACCAAGTAAATCTTGATTGCTATTTACACTAACAACGGCAATTCTGCCACCGTCATATGTATTTTCAACAGCAACGTCGAATTCACTTGCTAAATCGCTTGCAGACGCACCGTCTTTCAATAAAAGGTTGATATTGCCAGATACCGGAGCAATTTCACCATTAAAAATATTTTTTACTAAAGAACCTTTAGTGAACAACTTGCTGACAGAAGTTGACTTAACCAAAGCTTTATTACCTTTTTTGCTAATAACAGCATTGGGATCAGCAATTGCTGCAGGAACTAATGCATGATCAGACATGATTTTATAAGCGCCAAAGTCAGGCTGTTCAAAACTTGCCACTTTGTTGACCTTCTCCATTTTTGGAGTCAAGTTGTCATTAGCTTCTGCTTGAGTCAAGAATAGTGAACCCGTAATTAGTGCTGCGATTTTTAACTTGTTCATAATATACACTCCTATTACTCAGCAGACTGGTGACCAAAGATACGTACAGCTGCACCCATCAATTTTGATGGTGTAGAGTTGTTTACGTAACCATTATAGACAATATCGCCTGTGCTAGCTGTTGCAAACGATTTGTCAGAAACGTCTAGCACGCGAATTGTCCATTCCCCTTTGGCTGATTCGCCATAGAAGCTATTTGATAAAAATACCCCATTTTTCAGGATATAGCCGTTCTGGAAGCCGGCTCCACTAAGGTCATATGCTGGGCGTATCAACGCTTGTCGAGATGACAGTAAAACACTTCTAGTACCACTTGGAGAGATAACTTCAATCGCTAAATCGGAGCCCGCAGTAGACTGAAGGACATCTTCACCGCTTTCTATTCCCATACCGAATTCATCGTTGAATACGTCTAGTTTGAACTGAGCTGCTTCAACTTTGATATCATCTTCAATTGTGACTTTGTATGTCGCACCAACCAAGCTATTATCAGGAATTGGCATTTCAAGTGATTCTTCTGCTACTACTGAGCCTGCGCCGGTCCAATCAGTAATTACTTCTTCACCTAAATTGTTCGAGTAAGACTTAGCCATTTTCACAGCCTCGCCAGCATCGACACGTCCAAATCCGTAAAGATTATTATGGCTATAACCAGCCGCATTCTCAACCCAACCATCATGTGCAACGAATTCGTTATCACCTACAGGTACAGTTACAGATGCATTTTCAGCATCATTCTTGGTACTAGTCGATGCAATGATGTGTCTCACATCCCTCCAAGTTAGTTCGTTGTTGGCTGAAAGGATTAAAGATATCACACCAGATGCATTTGGAGCCGCCGAAGAAGTTCCGTTCATAGAAGAACGATAATTACAATTAGGGTTTTCAGGATGACCAGGGTAATCGAATGGATACTGGCTTGCGGCAAACTCTTCACCATAAGCGGCAGTCCAACCAGCTATCGTGCGGCCGGTGTAGCCTGAGCTACCGCTCAAACATGTCATCGGGTCGGTTGTAACCATTGCTGGAGCCCAACGGCCATATTCACCAGCTGGGGCTGCAGCTAATAGGTTAGAACCAGCGCTTGAATAGCTTGTGTGTTTACCATTTGAGTTAACAGCGCCAATAGAAAAGTAGTATGGATGGCCTTGACTACTTTCACTGTTGCTGTTGTAACAAGTTAACCCAAGGTCATTTGCACCATTATCTTCACAAAATGACCCTTCTAAGTCTTCACTCACGAAGCTATTACCGCTTGATTTTACGTTGGTCGCTCCTTTACCTGAGCGAAGCTTTCTGTTTGGATAAGACTCAATGGCTTCGTCGAGTTCTGAATAGCTAAATTGAACTGGGTAAGTAAGACCATAGCTGCGGTTAAACACAGAAATAGACTCGCTTACAGTGATACCTGAACCAGGAAAGCCATGAACTAATAGCTCTTGCTTCGGCGTTTTTTCGCCGCTTGCCAATAAGTTCATTCCAATGAGGCCTGTATCAGGTGAAACACCTCGGCCGCCTAAGCCATTCCAACCTTTTGAGGCGATAAGGCCAGCTACGCTAGTACCATGGTCGCCATTGGTTGCCTTGCTTGTTGGGTCTGTTTTATCCAAAGCGTCGTTTAAAAGGTTTAATGATCGATTCGGAAGCACATTAGGTGCTAAATCTTCGTGTCGAATTTCAAGTCCTGAGTCTACTACTACCGCAGTAACGCCTTGACCAGTAACACCTTGAGCGAATGCATTTTTTACATTCATATCTTCGCCAGCGACTAAGATGTTTGTTTCTGCTTCTTCGAATTCTTTATCCCAATATTGTTGGGCTTCCTCTTCTGTCATTATTCCACGGCCTACATATAAGTCGACGAGACCTTGTTTCATTTCGTCACTCAGTGCATATGCTTTCTGACCGGTGTTGTTTAAGTGCCATTGTTGGCTGGCTAGGGGATCTGTAATGGCTGCTGGGATCTCAATGCTACCACTAGCTGATTTACTGTTTGCTGTTACTGTGAAGTTAATTGTTGCCGCTTCGCCTGTCACTGACAGGTAGTCAAACGCGTTGATACCTTTTAGTGTCAAAATACCATGTGAAAGAGTATAAACATTGTCTTCTGGGATGATCTCAGTTTCACCATCAAATATTGCAATTGATAGGTTATCACCATCAGCATCTGAGGCTTGAATTGGACCTGAAGTTGTTTGCCAATGCTTAACATTCTCTAATTGAGTAACGCCGGCTTGAGGGGCTTGATCTACTTCTTGAGCTGAGCTGTTCTTATTGTTATCACTACCACCACAAGCAGATAGCGCTAATACTATCGCTGCAGATAAAGCAGTATATTTGAATTTATTGTTATTCATGTTATTTACCTTCGTGATCTTTACGGCAACAAATGTACTCAAGTAAATTTATGTTAGCAATTTTATAATTTATTTTATTGTAACTATTTTGTAAGCAAAAAATATTTTTTATTTATATTTTCATGTAGTTAGGTTGTTTGAAAACAAATGTAAACAGGGGTAGGGGCTGTTGAAAAAACAAACAGGTTAGAGGGTGATTTAACCTGTTTGTAATCTTTGGTGGGTGGCTATTATAAACTGTTAATATCCTTTTTAACTTGATAACCTTCGTCAGTAACAATCTGCTCAAGAATGGCAACTCTTGATTTCAAAGCATTAAGCTCTGCGTGCAATTGGTCTCGTTCTTTTTGGCTTTGCGAATCTAACTTTTTGTATTCTAAACGGCGTTTATACATTTCGCTAAGTATGCCTCCACCAACGCTAATAAGTACAATTAAAAAAACCATCGTAGTGCCGGACATAATCAATTTACCCCTTTTTGTTGATAATTGATGTTGATATTTAGCTTAGTCGTATTTTATCCATCTATTATCGTATGGATGTAAATAGCCTGAATTTCTGATAATGCTTATTTATCATGGATCTTGTGGAAATTATTCCATGGTTACTACATATTGCCTTTACTAAATGACAATAGATACTTTTGCGTTAGCAAGGTGATTAAGTGCTGTCACCGTAAAAACTCTATTGTTGTAAACGGCAGTAGCTATATAAAGGTTTTAACCACTATGCGCTATTTTACCGCTTACTCTAGTCTAAAGTTAATTATTCATGCTTATAAAGAGTAAACTAAAATCAGTAATTTAATCTGTATACACCATAAAAAATGGCATCATGATTTGCCATCATGATGCCATTAAGTCATCTATAAGGTGAACTGACAATTGTCAGTTAGCACTCAATAATATTTACTGCCAATCCACCGCGCGCGGTTTCTTTATACTTGGTTTTCATATCGTTACCGGTATCAAGCATCGTTTTAATCACTTTATCTAGTGACACTTTTTGATCGCCCGTACCGCGTAAAGCAAGGCGAGATGCGTTGATGGCTTTAATAGAACCCATTGCATTACGCTCAATACACGGAACTTGCACAAGCCCACCGACAGGGTCGCAGGTTAGACCTAGGTTATGCTCCATACCAATCTCGGCTGCGTTTTCAACGTGTATAACGTTACCACCCATTATTTCAGTTAAAGCGCCAGCAGCCATTGAGCACGCAACACCTACTTCACCTTGGCATCCAACTTCGGCGCCAGAAATTGAGGCATTCTTTTTATATAAGATCCCAATCGCCGCTGCGGTAAGTAGGTAACGTGTGGCAATCTCTATATCCACTTCTTTGATAAAAGTGTGATAGTACATTAACACCGCTGGAAGAATACCGGCTGCACCATTGGTTGGTGCGGTCACTACGCGGCCGCCCGCTGCATTTTCTTCGTTGACTGCAAGGGCAAACAAATCCACCCAATCCATTGCGCGCAGTGGATCTTGGTGTGTTTCTACACTGAGTTTTAAATACAGGCTAGGTGCGCGACGACGAACCTTTAAACCGCCCGGTAAAATACCTTCGGTTTTCATACCACGTTCAATACACGCTTTCATTACCTGCCAAATGTGGAATAGCGTTTCTTTGATTTCAGATTCTTTACGTAGCGTTTTCTCGTTGGCCATCATTAACGAAGACACACTGAGCCCAGACTCTTTACACATTTCCAGTAGCTCGGCGGCTGAATTGAATGGGTAAGGTGCTGGGTTTTCTGTTCTGATATCTAGCGCTGCTTGCTTTTCAGCTTCAAAATTCTGATCGGTAACGATAAAGCCACCGCCAATCGAGTAGTAAATTTGGCTATGAGCAAGCTCTTCGCCTTTATATGCTTTAATTTCCATTGCATTGGAGTGCTTAGGCAGCGTTTTGCGACGGTGAAAAACAATCGCACCTTGCTTAGGAAATTTTACTTTATGTTGCTTGTCGAGATAGATAACCTGTTCATTTTCTATGGTTTCTAAGATCTCTGGTACTAAATCTGCATCAATGGTCTCAGGGTCGTAACCCGCAAGTCCTAAAATAACAGCCTTGCCAGAGCCGTGGCCAATACCGGTTTGGCCTAAAGAACCGAACAGTTCCACTTTCACCGAAGTGATATCATCAACGATGCCTTGTGCCTGAAGGTCTTGTACGAATAACCTAGAAGCACGCATTGGTCCCACCGTATGAGAGGAAGAAGGGCCAATACCGATACTAAACATATCGAATGCACTGATCATAAATTTTACTCACATTGCCTTTAAAACGGACGCCATCATAACGTGTCTACTTTGGGAAGTAACCCATAATCGGCAAAAGTATATGCCAGTTTTGCAGTAAGCATGATAGAAAGGTCTCTAATCAGCAAGGTGGAAGGGGATTTTAAAAAAGGTCTTACCAGTTAAGGGCTAAAATAGGGCGGTGAACTGTTTGACGATTTTTGCCGTTGCGCCCCACAGTAAACCATGCGGTGTCATAAACCCGTCGAGTGAAACTGGCTTGCCTTTATTGGTAAAATGGAAAGTTCGCCAATTCTTGGCTGCATTTAATTGCTTTAATGGCACCGTAAAAGTATGTTGCACTTCGTCGCTTTGATTCGCCCAAGTCGCATTTTGTTGTACAGAAGCAACAACGGGGGTGATTTGATAGCCGGTGAGCGTTTGCATAAACGGCAATATGCCCAGTACTTGAGACTCAGAGATTGTCAGACCTATCTCTTCTTCGGTTTCGCGCAGTGCTGTGTTGATGATATTGCTATCTTGTTGTTCGACTTTGCCGCCCGGAAAGCAAATTTGACTCGGGTGGCTCGGCAATTCGCTGCTGCGTTTGCAAAACAACAGGTGGGCTCGAGCGTTTACATCAACAATAGGAATAAGCACCGCACTTTGCTTTAGAGTATGCAGTGTGGTTGGTGTTTGCGCCATGATGGGCGCCAACATAAATTGCGATATAACCTGATCAATCTTCATTTAATACCGGGAGGATTTTATTCACTTTGTGGTAAGTCTCTTCAAATTCCAACTGTACTTGAGAGTCTCTGACTATACCACCACCTGCCCAGCAATGTATCTTATTTTGATGACAAACTAGGGTTCTGATAGTGATAGAGGTATCCATATTACCACAGGCGCTAAGGTAGCCGATTGAGCCGCAATAAACGCTGCGTCTGTGCGGCTCTAGCTCTTCGATGATCTCCATGGCGCGGATCTTAGGTGCACCTGTTATGGAGCCACCGGGGAAGGCGGCTTCGAGTTGATCAACTGCACATTTACCTTCGGCTAGTTTAGACGTTACCGTACTGACTAGATGGTGAACCGCAGGAAAACTTTCGATTGCAAAGAGTGATGGAACCGCAACGGAACCCGGCTTGGCCACTTTACCCAAGTCGTTACGCAGTAGGTCAACTATCATGACATTCTCAGCTCGATCTTTGCTGCTGTTCCTCAGTTTTTCAGCTTGCGCTTTATCGGCGTCAGTATTTGGTAATCTTGGCAAGGTGCCTTTAATCGGCTTAGTTTCTACAATATTGTTTTTAACTTGGATGAAGCGCTCTGGTGACACAGAAACAATAGCACTATTGCCTAAGTTAAAAAATGCTGAGAAAGGCGCTTGGTTGTGGTTTCGAAGCTTTTTATACGCGAGCCACGGAGTTCCTTCAAAGTTAGCACTGAATCGCTGTGCTAGGTTTATTTGATAACAGTCGCCACTTAGCAAATAAGATTGAATGCGCTCAAAATTTTGCTCGTATTGTGCTCTACTCATGTTTGACTGCCATTGTGACGTCAGTCTAAATGGCTCGAACGCTGAGGCGTCTTTGAGCCGCTGCAAATACATTTCTAGCCTTTGTGTATCAGGTTGCGACACATAAAACCAAGCTTTGAGTACTTTGTCATAAATTAACGCGTCTGGATACAAGCCAACACAGGCATCGGGGAGCCGAATATCATGTTCTGCACAATGTGGAATGTGTTCAATATAACGGCCGAGATCATAGCCAAAATAACCAAGCCAACCGCCATTAAAAGGTAAATCATGGGGAGCACTGCAATTACTATACTGGGCAAGCTTATCTTTCATCACAGTGAATATAGATTCACTTTGTAGTTCGCCGTCTAAAAATACATTTCCGTCTTTAGCTTCAAGTAAATTAATTGGTGCAATCGCAATGATATCGTAGCGACTATTGATGTGATCGGAATCGCTTGAATCTAACAGGATAGCCTGAGATCCGTTTGCAAAGTGTTCAAATAATTCTAGTGCATTATGCCTAATGTCTAATTTCGTACAGTTTATTCGCTCGTTTATCATTTACTTGACCTGCAAAGCTAGCCCCAAACGGGCGGGGAGGTTATCATAGTTACCTGCTATTCCATAGTTTAAGGTATTGAAATTGACTTTCTGACGCTGAATAACAACAATTGCCAGCGAAAGTTTCAATACCAAAAAATACCGTCGAAAATTGAGGAACCGTCATGAGTACAATCCGTCAGCAAGACTTTATTGATAGCATTGAAGATGCGCTTCAATATATCTCATTTTACCACCCACTTGATTTTGTCCAAGCATTAGAAAAAGCCTACGAAAAAGAAGAAAGTAAGGCCGCGAAAGATGCAATTGCACAGATCTTAATTAACTCACGCATGTCAGCAGAAGGTAAGCGCCCGCTGTGTCAAGACACTGGGATAGTAACCTGCTTTGTTAAAGTCGGTATGGACGTTAAGTGGGATAAAACTGACTTGACGGTACAACAAATGGTAGATGAGGGAACTCGTCGTGCCTATATGAACCCAGATAATCCGCTACGTGCATCAATCGTTGCCGATCCTGCTGGTAGCCGTAAAAACACCAAAGACAATACGCCTTCGGTAGTACACATTGATTTAGTACCTGGTGCTGAAGTTGAAGTGATGATTGCAGCGAAGGGGGGCGGCTCTGAAAACAAAACTAAAATGGTGATGCTAAATCCATCAGATGATGTTGCAGAATGGGTAGAAAAAACATTACCGACAATGGGCGCTGGTTGGTGTCCTCCGGGCATGCTAGGGATAGGTATTGGTGGTACAGCAGAAAAAGCGGCTGTATTGGCAAAAGAGTCTTTAATGGATCCAGTTGATATCCATGAGCTGATGGAACGCGGTGCCGAAACCGCAGAAGAAAAACTGCGTCTAGAAATTTTTGAACGTGCAAACAAACTTGGTATTGGGGCACAAGGTCTTGGTGGTTTAACAACCGTTGTTGACGTTAAAATCAAAACGGCACCAACACACGCAGCATCTAAGCCAGTGGTAATGATCCCTAACTGTGCCGCTACACGCCACGTACATTTCACACTAGATGGTTCAGGTCCTGCAGATCTAAAAGCACCAAAGCTCGAAGATTGGCCAGAAGTGACTTGGGAAGTAGGTGAAGATACGCGTCGTGTCAATCTAGATACTTTGACCAAAGCAGATATCCAAGAATGGAAAATGGGTGAAACTGTCCTGCTTTCAGGCAAGATCTTAACGGGTCGAGATGCGGCGCATAAACGTCTGCAAGAAATGATGAATTCTGGTCAAGGCTTGCCAGAAGGTGTCGATTTCACTAATAAGTTTATCTATTACGTGGGTCCAGTGGATGCTGTTGGCGATGAAGTCGTGGGTCCTGCAGGTCCTACCACATCTACACGTATGGATAAATTTACTGATCTGATGTTAGAGAAAACCGGTCTTATCGGCATGATCGGTAAAGCCGAGCGCGGTCCAGCAACTGTCGAGTCAATCAAACAAAATAAAGCCGTGTACCTTATGGCTGTTGGTGGCGCTGCGTACTTAGTGGCAAAGGCAATAAAGAAATCACGTGTTGTGGCGTTTGAAGACTTAGGTATGGAAGCTATTTATGAATTTGAAGTAGAAGACATGCCGGTGACGGTTGCCGTTGATAGCAATGGTGAAAATGCGCATACTCAAGGCCCTGCAATTTGGAAAGCTCGAATTGAAGAGTTAGATAGCAAACTTAGTTAATCAGCTATACATTGATGGAGAGTACAATAGGTACTTTCCACTTTAAACATTCGGCTTCAGTGTTAAATTGAGCAGCCGAAGTATTATTTAGGAGGCTATTCGCCTCCTTTCTTGTATGGATATGTTTACAATGACTATTTACCTTCCGTTTACGTAAACAGTAACTTCAGAAAAATTCAATAAGTTAAATTAAAATTCCTTTAATGTTTTTATTTTTGGTTTGTTTTTCCTGTATCTGTTTTTGTTTTGAATTAAATATTTGTATTTGCTTTGAATTGGGTTTATATCATCTCAATTTGTGGAATGGTGCTAGAGTTAGTGATAGAGTCTTGCCAATTTCAGCGCTATTTGCCCTTGGTGTGGTATTGAACGCAAAGTCACACCTAAGAGCTTACCCGTATGGGATAGATAATTTTTGGAGAAGAAGAAAGTGGCTGTATTTAACCAAGTTGAATTTGATAACCATGAGCAAGTCGTATTCTGTTCAGACGAAGCATCAGGCCTTAAAGCGATTATCGCGGTACATAACACTAAACTAGGTCCTGCGGTAGGTGGCTGTCGCCTATGGAATTATGCCTCTGACGAAGACGCAGTATATGATGTACTGCGTCTGTCTAAAGGGATGACATATAAGAATGCGGTTGCACGTTTACCGTTTGGTGGTGGCAAATCTGTCATTATTGGCGATGCTAAGACTATCAAGTCAGAAGCGCTATTCAGAGCGTTTGGTAAGCACCTAGACCGTTTAGGTGGCAGTTACTACTCAGCTGAAGACGTAAACATCACCACCGGTGATGTAATGGTAATGCATAAAGAAACAAACTACGTAATGGGTCTTGAAGGTAAAAGCGGCAACCCTTCTCCATTTACTGCGTTAGGCACATTCCTTGGAATTAAAGCAGCTTACCAACACAAGTATGGTCACCAAGATTTGGCTGGTATCAAAGTTGCCGTGCAGGGCTTGGGGGCAGTTGCTTACACTCTATGTAAGCATCTCCATGAAGCGGGTGCAGAGCTATTTGTTACAGATATTAACGAAGAGTCAGTGCAACGAGTGGTTAATGATTTCAATGCGACTGCTGTTGGTATCGACGAAATCTATGATTTAGATGTTGATGTGTATGCGCCGTGTGCACTAGGTGCTACGGTAAATGACGACACTATTCCACGTATCAAAGCCACGATCATTGCAGGGTGTGCAAACAACCAGCTTGCAGAGTCTCGTCATGGTGAGATCATTCGTGAAAAAGGCATTTTATATGCACCAGACTATGTGATTAATGCTGGTGGGATCATCAATGTTTACTATGAAACAAAACCTGAGGGTTATGATGAGGCTGCAGCGACTAAACACGTAGAAGGTATCTACGACACGCTAACCGAAATCTTTAAGCGTTCTGAAGATGAGAAAGTTTCAACACATATAATTGCTGATAAATTAGCTCAAGAGATTATTGAAAACGGTCTATAATAACAGCGCCGTTTAATTACCAGAGAGGGGCACACGCCCCTTTTTTTGTATGAAAAAGAAAATACCTCTTGATACTTGGCCTCGCCAAGAACACTTTTCGTTCTTCAATGATTTTGCCCAACCTTATTTCACCGTTACTGTCAGCTTACAAATGGAAAGAGTTTACGAAATGAGTAAACGTAGTGCCGTTCCGTTTTCTCTTAGTTGCCTATACGCACTACAACTGGCATTACAAAGCTATACCCCCATTCGTTATCGTATAGAGGCTGGAGAGGTGATTGAATATGATGCTGTAGAAATTAGCAGTGTGTTTCTGCGAGGGGATGAAACCTTCAGATTTGTAAGGCTTGCACCTGAAAGTGATTTCAACCGCTTTATTAGCGCCAATATTCATAGCAAAACTGAACAACTAAATGGGCCGCTTGTCAGTGAGCAATTTTTAATGGAAAGTCAGGTGCCAAATTGCGTTCATGTATCTATACTTCCATGGTTATCTTTTTCCAGTTTTGGTCATGCGAGACACAGTAGAGATGACTTTGGCATCCCAAAATTTGTGTTCGGAAAATACAATAAAGCAGATGGTACGATGCCATTTTGTATTGAAGTCCACCATGCCTTAATGGATGGTCTACACGTCGCTGAATTCGTTCAAATTCTACAGGAAAAAATAGATCAAGCGATTTGGGATAGATAAACAAATTTTGCGTTAGTTCGCAGAAGATGAAATAATTTGCGTTCTTTGCAATGAAAAATCTAGCTTATATTGCTGTTTTTATAGGTTATTCATAATTTCTATTTGGAATATCTATTCAATTTATTGGAATAAATCTGATGTAAAATATTGTAAACAGCGTATGCAAAAGGTTGGTTTTACAAAGGATGTGTATCTTTTGCTGTGTTTTTGATGTTAATTTTTTGTTTTGTATATAATTATTACTTATTTATTGACAAAAAATGTTTTCACAGTGAAGTTGACACATCGTGTTGCATTTAGCATTATTGGACAGTTGATATCTGTCAAATGATATCAGGGTTGCTCTCACGTTGGTGAGAGCGCGAAAATTATAAAAGTAACATTACTTAATTGGTTGGGAACTATGTCTGTTAAAATCAGAAAGAGTCTTGTAGCTACGGCGCTTTTAGGCGCGACAGCTTTTGCAAGCAGCAATGTGATTGCAGATCCTTTGAATGACATACAAAAAGTAGGTCAACAAACTCAAACGGCTGCTAAAAAGTCTCAAGAAAAGATTGATAACCTTTACGGTCAGTCTCAAGAAATGATCGCGGAATACCGTGGTCTGGTTGAAGAAGCAGAACTGCTTAAAGTGTATAACGATCACGTTGCACGTCTTGTAGCAGATCAAAATGCAGGTATTGAGTCTCTTGAGCGTCAGATTGGTACTATTGACAAGACAAAACAGGACGTTGTGCCTTTGATGTATCGCATGATCGATACGCTTGAGCAATTCATCAAAGCGGACGTTCCGTTTAATCAAGAAACACGTCTAGAGCGCGTTGAGAAACTTCGCGGCATCATGACTAACTCGTCTGTAACGACTTCTGAGAAGTTCCGTCAAGTTCTTGAAGCTTACACTATTGAAACTGACTACAGCACAACAATGGTTGCGAGCCAAGGTTCTCTTGAGCAAAATGGCAAAAACATCAATGTTGACTTCGCACGTCTTGGCCGTATCGCATACGTAGCCCAGTCGTTCGACCAAAAACACGCTTGGGTTTGGAACAACGACTCTAAGCAATGGGAGCTACTTGGCGAAGAATATCTTAAGCCAGTTAAGAGCATGATCCGTATTGCACGTAAGCAAGCGGCTCCTGAACTTGTAAACCTACCTATCTTTGGCGCGGAGTAATTAATGATGAAGAAACTATTTAAAGGTTTTGCAATTGCTGCAGCGTTAACAGTTTCTGCTGGTGCCGCGCTAAATGCACACGCAAACACTGAAGCCTTAGACAAAATCCTAGAGCAGGTTAAACAAAACCGTATCTCTGAAGGCAAGATCAACAAACAGCGCGAGCAAGAGTTTTTAAGTGACCGTGCTGACAAACAAGCATTGTTGAACAAAGCGAAGCGTGAACTTGCTGCAGAAAAAGCACGTGGTGAGCGTTTAAATGAACAATTCAAACAGAACGAAGTGACGCTTGCTGAGAAAGAAGTTGAGCTAGAAAATGCCAAAGGTACACTTGGTGAAATGTTCGGTGTTGTACGTCGTTCAGCTGCAGACGCTATTGGTTCGATCGAAGCTTCACTAGTAAGTGCTGAAAAACCAGGACGCGCTGAAGTACTTCGTTCACTAGCTGAAGCGAAAGAGCTTCCGACTACTCGTGAACTTGAAGATCTTTGGATTGCTTTCCAAACTGAAATGACTGAGTCTGCGAAAGTAACTAAGTTTGAAGCTGAAGTTGCTGAGTTAAATGGTGACATTAACGTTAAAGAAGTAACTCGTGTTGGTAACTTCAACCTTGTAACTAAAGATGGCTATGTTATTTACGATGCTGAAAACAAACAAATCGTTCCACTTGGTAAGCAACCAAGCGGCGAGCTAGGTGGGGTTGAGCGTCTAGTCAGTGCATCTGCTAATCAGTACGTTAAGTTTGCAGTTGACCCAACTCGTGGTTCATTACTACGACTTAACACTCAACGCGCAACTCCGGAAGAGCGTTGGCATCAAGGTCAAGAAGTTGGTTACATCATCACTCTCTTACTTGCTGTTGGTGCGTTAATTGCGCTAGTTCGATTCATCGATCTAACGATTGTTAGCTCTAAGATGAAAGCACAAATCAAAAACGCTAATAACCCTAACACAAATAACCCACTTGGTCGTATCTTGAAAGTTTACCATGATAACAAAGACCAAGACGTTGAAAACCTAGAGCTTAAGCTTGATGAAGCTATTCTACGTGAAACTCCACGCATCGAGATGGGTGTAAATATCATCAAGATTCTTGCGGCTATCGCGCCACTACTAGGTCTACTAGGTACAGTTGTTGGTATGATCATGACATTCGAATCAATCACACTACATGGTACTGGTGATCCGAAAATCATGGCAGGTAACATCTCTCTAGCGCTAGTAACAACAGCACTTGGTCTTATTGCAGCTCTACCTTTAATTCTACTTCACGCTGTTGTACATGGTCGTAGCAAAGCAGTTCTACACATCCTAGATGAGCAAAGCGCAGGTATTGTTGCTACTCACGCGGAGAAGGAGAAAGCCTAATGTTAGTCCTGATGGAGATATGGGAATCTATCAGGGATTTTGTTGCTACAGGCGGCGATGTATTATACGTGGTCGCAATAGCACTCTTTCTAATGTGGGTTTTAATGATTGAGCGCTATTGGTTCCTACTCGGTGAATTTCCTAAAATGCAAAAGGAAATCGTCGCTAAGTGGGACGCCCGCCAAGATACTACGTCTTGGTACGCACACAGAATCCGCGATGCTTGGATTTCTGAAGCGTCTGAAAAATTAGATGAGCGCATGTTGATTATCAAAACATTGGTTGCAATGTGTCCATTAATCGGTCTTTTAGGTACAGTGACAGGTATGATCACAGTATTCGAAACGATGGCTACTCAAGGTACGGGTAACGCACGATTAATGGCTTCAGGCATTTCAATGGCTACGATACCAACAATGGCTGGAATGGTTGCGGCACTATCAGGTGTTTTCTTTAGTACGCGTTTAGAAGCACGTGCAAAAATGGCTAAAGAAAAGCTAGTTGATAGCTTGCCTCATCACTAGAGAGAGATTGAACTATGGCACGTAAACAACGTTTTCGTGAAGAGGAAGATGCAGCAGTAGATATGACGCCGATGCTAGACATCGTATTCATCATGCTTATCTTCTTCATTGTAACCACTTCTTTTGTAAAAGAAGCTGGTATTGAAGTTAACAAGCCAAAAGCGGCACAGGCACAAAAGACTAAGAATGCGAACATCTTTATCGCAATCCGTGAAAACGGTGAGATTTGGATGGACAAGCGTCAAGTTGATGTTGAACGTGTAAGTGCAAACCTTGAAAGTCTGATGGCTGAACAACCTACTGACGTGGTTATTATTCAAGCTGACAAAGGCGCGAAGCACGGTGTAGTTGTTCAGGTTATGGACCAAATTAAAGCGACTGGCGACAATCTGAAGATTTCAATAGCTGGAGATCAGTAATGATTCGACTTCTGTTTTCACTTCTAGCAGGTGGGGCAGTAACTCTCGGCTTGTTCTTTTTCATGTCATATCTTATCTCCGGAGGAGCAGATAGGGCAGATGTACAAAAGGAACAAATCGTAGTCGAGATTATGTCGAATCCGCCTGAATCAAAGGTGCAGCAGCGGAAGCGTGTCCCGCCTCCGCCGCCGCCACCACCTAAGCAGCCGCCAAAACCGCAGCCGCCTCAGCCAGACACGGCTGATCCTTCTGCGGGTAACATCGGTTTTAACATGCCTAGTATTGACCTAGGTGGTACTGCAGGTGGTTTATCTGGACCTGGCGAGTTTGGCCGTGATGGTGATGCAACACCTATCGTTCGAATTGAGCCAAAATATCCACCTCAAGCCGCTCGTGATGGCAAAGAAGGTTGGGTACGTTTATCTTTCACAATCAATGAGCTAGGTGGAGTCGAAGATGTTGAAATTATCGATGCTGAACCAAAGCGTATCTTTGACCGTGAAGCGAAGCGTGCACTTCGTAAGTGGAAATATCGTCCTAAAGTTGTTGATGGTAAGCCACAGAAGCAACCTGGCATTACAGTCCAGCTTGATTTCACACTAAACCAAGGTAATTAAGGAGGCAGGCATGAAAAGTTTACCCAAATTTACAGCTCTTGCTCTTCTAATTGCATTGACTGGTGGCATTTACTCAGAGTCAGTTTCTGCTGCGCCTAACTATGAAGAAATAGAGAAGCGTAAAGCGGCAAAAACTAAGATTATGGGTGAGCGAGTAGGTAAAAAAGTTGCCAAAGCGTTCGAATTATATAACGAAGAAAAAGTCGATGAAGCGATTGCAATGCTTCGCGAGCTTGACCCTTCAGATGATTTCGATAAAGCAACGGTTAACCGTTACCTAGGTCAGCTTTATGCTCAAAAGGAAAACTACGGCGAAGCGATTAAGTATACGCGTTTAGCTATTGCTCCTGATGCGCTTAACTTTAAAGATCAGGGCGATCTAATGAAGTTGCTTGGTGATCTTCTGCTAGGTACTGAAAAGTACTCAGAAGGTATCAAAGCCTATGAAGCGTGGATGGACTTTACGGGTGAAAATGACCCTAAAGTGCACGGTCGTATCGCGCAGGCTTATTATGAGTTAAAGCAATATACTAATGTTATTGCTCCAGCTGATAAAGCTATCGCAGGTGTAGAAGAGCCAAATAAACAATATTATCTGATGAAAGTCGCAGCTTACTTTGAATTGAAGCAATTCAAAAAGGCTGTAGAGGTTGGTGAAGAGTTAGTACGTGTTTTCCCTGAAGACCCTAAAGCTTGGACACAACTAGGTGGCTTTTATTTGCAAACCGAAGATTACAGTAAAGGTATGACTGTAATGAAGGTGGCGTATAGCAAAGGTTACTTTGAAAAAGAGAATGACTATAAGATTCTTGGAAGCTTATACTCTTTGACAGAAGATCCTTGGCGTGCAGCTCAAACGTTCGAAAAGGCTATGAAAGATGGCAAAATCGAACGTACAAAGCAAAACGTGACAGCGCTTGCAAGTTATTACCACCAAGCTAAACACATCAGTGATGCTGCTAAATACTATGAAGAAGCTGCTAAATTTGACGATGACGCAGAACTTTATGGAAGAGCAGGTGGCCTTTTACTGCAAAATCTGCAGTACAGTGCAGCAGTAGTTAGACTAAATAAAGCTTTAGAGCTTGGTACCAAAAAGAAAGGCAGTACATATGCTGATCTTGCGGAAGCTTACTACTATCAAGATAAGTTCAAACAAGCTTATGCAGCAATTTTGAAGGCGAAGGAAGATCCTAGCACTAGAAGATTTGCGATTAGCTGGTCGAGCTTTATCAAAGAAAAAGCACAACGTAGGGGTGTTAGCCTCTAATTAAAAAGCCCCGAAAGGGGCTTTTTTGATTTCAAGTTTTAATGTGAAATTATGAAAAAGCATTTATTGTTCAGCCTTACTTTGGTCGCATTTATATTCCTATCCGCTTGTAGTGAGCACAAGCCAGTCGTAAATTATCAGGAACTCAGAACTTCTTTAATTTCTCTTAACAGTAGTTTAAGTCATTCATCTACGGATGATATTACTGTTTTACCGTTCACAGAGGGCTATTTACAGTTACGGCACGCCTTATTATCAAGTAGTTTGAATGAACCAGATGTTATGGCGCATAAGGAGCTTGATTACTTAAGAATTCAAGAGCGATATCCAGAGCGTTACTTACCTTGGCCTAGTCATATCCCTGTACTCAAAAACGTAGAAGGTAGAGTGAGTGCTGAGGAACTTGATCTGTGGCTTAATTTTGTAATAACAAAACTAAAAGAGGCCGATGAAAGTAATATTCGCCTAAATCGGTTTGAGCGGGACGCCATAATAAAGCAACTTGAAGATTCAAATATTGACGCACCATCACGTTCAACGCTACTGACTTATTTAAATGATTATAAATCTAGGGCGATGCTTGGGCTACATCAGTTACCTAATGGGAAAGAGTGGTACCAATCAAAACTAAATTTTTACGGAGCTATTCAAGAGTCGCCTAATAAAGTTTTGGCAATGTTATCAAAAATTGATGAGAAAAAGAGTAAATCAATTGTGCTCAATACAAAGCCTAATACTCAACAGCCTTATATACTAGAGTTATTGCCAGCTAATTGCCAAAGAATTAGTGGACTCAACTGGCGTGATGGATTTATTAATGTGCCTTCTACAGTAGCAAAGTGTACAAAGGCAATAGAGCAGCATAAAGCGCTAATCGTGACTTTAATGGCAGTAGATTTAGGAATTCATTATCAAGGGTGGTCACAAAAGCAAGCATTTGTTGCGCTCAACTCAAAACTAGCGCTGAATGAACAACAAGCACAACAATTGATTGCTAATATAGTCTATTTTCCGGCGACTATTTTTGCTGCATATCCCCATTTTTTAAAGCCTTAGTCTTACAACTGCGACAGCGTTGAGTTGCTGGATCTTGTTCTAGCAACTCAAACTCTATTGTCTGCTCGCAATCACAGCAATAACCAAACTGACCGATCTCCATTTGGCATAATGCCGCTTCGACTTTCATCAACCTATCATAGAGCGGAAACTGCTCGGGATTTATTTTTTCCATTACAATATCAAGCCATTTATTGGGTGGGTTGAGCTCTAAGGTATTGGCAAGGTTATGAGTAAACTCATTGGGTGAAGCTTTTAGCTCTCCTAAAAAGTCGCTTCTAAGTGTAGCGAGTTCAGCTTGTAAGCTTTGCTCGTAGTTATGTGTGTTTTCATTCATGGGCGCTCTCCTATCCGACGCCCCATTATCATTTCAGTCAAACTTCACTGTTATGATTTGAATCAAGGTCTGGAGACATTGCGTATTTCTGCAACACCTTCATGACGTCATCTTTGCTTTTAAGCGTTTTGATTTCATCAAAAAGAACATGTGCGCCGCTATACTGACGTTTCAAATAACTTAACCACTGTTTTGTTCTAGCTGAAAAGTACTTTTCACTCATATTCTCATCTTGATGCATGGAAGAGTGGAGGATATGGTAGACCACGTTTTCCCATGTGAGCGGAGTATAATGAGTTCCGTTAACATGCGCTTTGATTTTTGCTGCCAGATCGGGGGTGGCTAGTGCACCGCGACCAAGCATCAAATCTTGGCATTGGCTACGTGTTTGGCAGAGTATCGCATCTTCAACTTGCCAAATTTCACCGTTAGCAACGACAGGAATGGTTAACCTTGATAATAAAGGGGGGATCTTTTCCCAGTACGCTGGCGGTTTGTAGCCATCTCGTTTGGTACGCGCATGTATCGCCAAACTTGACGCACCACCTTGCTGGACCGCATCGACAATTTCAGTGCTATTGGCATCATCGTCAAAGCCAAGGCGTATTTTGGCGCTTACTTGATGTTCTTCTGGTACCGCATCTCTAACCGCTTTGATGATTTGATAGATTTGCTCAGGCTCCTTCAGTAAAACCGCGCCGCCGCGGCTTTTATTCACGGTTTTCGCAGGACAACCAAAGTTCAAATCGACACCATGAGAGCCAAGCTTTATGGCCTTTCGTGCATTCGCTGCAAGCGCATGGGGAACCTGACCTAGAAGCTGTACTCGTACCGGTGTTCCGGCTCTGGTATAGCCACCATTTAATAGTTCAGGGCAGTATCTAGTGAATACTCTGCGTGGAAAGGTGAGATCAACAACGCGAATAAATTCAGTCACACAAAGATCAAAGCCGCCGAGATCTGTGAGCAATTCGCGCATTTTAAAATCAACTACACCTTCCATCGGCGCCAGAACAAGCTTCATGTGTTAACCTTCAGATACAACAAAAATAAACTGAGTCACTAATGGCTCATCGAAAAGCGCGACATTTTAGCTAATTGTTTGCTGCAAGTCATCAACAGCCCCTAGTTATCCACAAATAGCAAAAAGACAACAGATGAACTATAACTGGATGTAAACCACAACTTAGCGAATGCAACTAAAATTTTTAAACGTTTAGCGAAATAAATATTTAGACGTTTGGGTCTACTAATTGAATCTACTATTTCTGAGAGAGCAAACATTATGAATACCGTTAAAAAGAACTCTATTGCCCTTACTTTAAGCGCTGTTGTTGCGGGTACCGCGGGGTTAACCGCGACAGACGCAAATGCGAATCCATTTAGTTTTGAAACAATGACCGCTGGTTATCAACTAGACGCTGGTGAAGGAAAATGTGGCGAAGGTAAATGTGGTGGCGACGCCAAAGGCAAAAAAGAAGGAAAATGCGGCGAAGGTAAATGTGGTGGCGACGCCAAAGGCAAAAAAGAAGGAAAATGCGGCGAAGGTAAATGTGGTGGCGACGCCAAAGGCAAAAAAGAAGGCAAATGCGGCGAAGGTAAATGTGGTGGCGACGCCAAAGGCAAAAAAGAAGGTAAGTGCGGCGAAGGCAAATGTGGTGGCGACGCCAAAGGCAAAAAAGAAGGTAAGTGCGGCGAAGGCAAATGTGGTGGCGACGCCAAAGGCAAAAAAGAAGGCAAATGCGGCGAAGGTAAATGTGGTGGCGACGCCAAAGGCAAAAAAGAAGGCAAATGCGGCGAAGGTAAATGTGGTGGCGACGCCAAAGGCAAAAAAGAAGGTAAGTGCGGCGAAGGTAAATGCGGTGGTAACCACTAAATAGGAATACCATTGTATTCGACCCAATAGCGCAGCTAGTTATGTTAGGGTAAGCGGCGCTATTGGGTAATCCCAAAGTGAAGCCATACATACAGTAAAGCCTCTGTGATGCGAGCTTCTGATTAGTTCAAAATAATGTCTAAAGTGAGAGGAATATGGCAGTGCAGTTAGGCAACTTAGGACTTGGTTTACGCCGTGAAATGGTCGATGACGTGCTCAATGCGCCGCCAAAGCAAGTAGATTTTTATGAGGTTGCACCAGAAAACTGGCTAAAATTTGGCGGTAAGCTTGCAAAGCAATTTCAAGCATTGACGCAACAACATACCTTTATCTGTCATGGCTTGTCGTTATCGCTGGGTTCACCTGCACCGCTTGATCGCGAATTTTTATCCCAACTCAAAACATTTTTTAACCAGCATAATATCGCTACCTATAGTGAGCATCTGAGTTATTGTTCGGGAGAGGGTCATATGTACGATCTGATGCCAATCCCTTTTACTGAAGAAGCAATCCATCATACCGCTAAGCGGATCCGAGCAGTCCAAGAGCACCTAGAACGCCGGATTGCAGTAGAAAATGTCTCTTACTATGCCGCTCCTGGACAAGAAATGTCGGAGTTGGAGTTTACCCTTGGGATATTAGCCGAGGCCGATTGCGATTTGCTACTCGATGTTAACAACATCTATGTCAACGCTATTAACCATGGCTACGATGCCGAACAATTCTTAGCGGCTATGCCAAGCGAGCGTATTGCATACGGCCATATCGCAGGCCATTATGTGGAAGCCGAAGACTTACTCGTTGATACACACGGCGCTGAGGTATCTTCACCAGTATGGGACTTGTTAGAGAAAGCCTATGAGCTGCATGGGGTATTTCCGACGTTACTAGAGCGTGATTTTAATATTCCTCCCATGGCAGAGTTACTGGCAGAAACGGGGCAAATTTCAGCAATACAGGCCAGATGCGCCAAGCGCTTAGAGAAGGTATAGCTATGTCTTTTGTAGAAACTCAGCAGCAGTTTATGGCGCATATCAGAGATCCAGACAACCAACCGGCACCTGACGGCATAGAAGCGCGACGCTTAAAAATCTATCAAGAGCTGTTTTTTAATAATGTCGAAGGCTTCGTGAGCAGTGCGTTTCCTGTACTTAAAAGCTTGTATACCAATGAAGATTGGTTGATGTTAATTAGGCTATTTTTTGTTAAGCACGATTGTCATTCGCCATACTTTTTAGAGATTAGCAAAGAGTTCTTGCAGTTTTTACAAACAGAATACGAGCCCACTGAAGCTGATCCTGAGTTCTTGTTAGAGCTTGCTCACTATGAATGGTTAGAGCTAGATGTGGCAACGACCGTTGAGGCAGAGCATGAGCTTTCAATTGAAGCACAAGCGCTTAAAGATGCTGAAATAAGCTTGGCAAGTACAGCCAGAGTTGCACATTATCAATATCCGGTTCATCAGATCAGTGAAACCTTTAGGCCAACTAAAACAGCAGGGCAAACGTTTAGCTTTGCATTGTATAGAGACGAAGAGGACGATGTTCAGTTTGTCGCACTAAATCCGATGACGGCCTTAATGTTGTCGGTGATTGAAGCCAATGATGGTATGCAACTCACTGACATTGTGAATGTTATCGCGCAGCAAGTGCCTCAGTTTACTGTTGAGCAACTACATCAAGGAGCTCAGCATACACTAGCTGAATTCGCGGATCTTGGCATTATCAAAACAAAAAACCTTTAAGCTATTGGCAACATCGACTATTATACGGCCTGTTTTTGTCGTGCTTAAACTCGGACTAGGGCGCTAGTCAATGCTTTCTGCTGCTAGGCAGTTGGCGCGAGTTGTAAAATTAAAGGTAGTATCTATGTCTAAAGGTGACTTTAAAGATCCGTTCAATGCAAAGTATTTCCTTGCATTTGTTGCTGTATTCGCTGGAATTGGCTGTTTAAACGCGATTCTAGGCTGGGCAACAGCGCTTGCATAAGTCAAGCTGAATGTATTTACCTAGAGGCTGCTATATGCAGCCTTTTTCGATTGTATACAGATATATACCAATTAGTCTTAATACTAGCTCAATTTGAAGGAGCAAATCTGACGCTAACTGCGTTAAAAATTTCTCATTTAGAACAACTAAATCGCAAAACTTTCGCCTTGCCTATATGGATGTAGGTACCTTGGCGTGAGCAGGATGCGGAAGCGGTGTTATCGACAAGATTTTCTCGCCTCAAAATAGATCACTTAATTAAGCTAATTGGTATAAAATACTCGCTAAATTGTTCGCTTTTCCTCCATCCTGACACACAAAGTCATTCAGTCGGTTTCAACCGGATAGAAAATTGTTATAATCTCACTCTTTTGTAATAAACTTAAAGCAAAGCAATTATGACGACAGAGAATATGTCATTGATCAAAAATAGTATCGCGACGGTTCCTAATTACCCAAAACCTGGGATCATGTTCCGTGACGTGACTTCACTTCTAGCAAATCCTGCTGCGTTTAAGGCGACAATTGATGCGTTCGTTGCGGCTTATAAAGATGGCGGCTTTACTAAAATCATCGGTACTGAATCGCGTGGTTTTATCTTCGGTGCACCATTGGCGTATGAGTTAGGTATTCCTTTTATTCCAGTAAGAAAGCCGGGTAAATTACCGCGTGAGGTGATCAGCCAGTCTTACCAGCTTGAATATGGTGAAGATACGCTTGAATTACACTCAGATGCGATTGAAGCAGGTGATAAAGTGCTACTTGTTGATGATTTACTTGCAACAGGTGGTACTATTGAAGCAACAGCAAAACTGGTTAAGCGCTTAGGCGGTGAAGCTACTGATGCTGCGTTTGTTATTTCATTGCCTGAGCTTGGTGGTGAAAAGAAAATCAATGATCTTGGGATCAAAATCCTTTCACTTGTAGAGTTCGAAGGCGAATAAGCATGAGCTATCAGGTTCTGGCGCGAAAATGGCGTCCGCAAAACTTCCATGAATTAATGGGGCAGGAGCATGTTAAACAAGCTCTGGTCAACGCACTTAATGAAAAGCGTTTACACCATGCCTATTTATTCACCGGAACACGTGGTGTGGGCAAAACAACCATTGCTAGGATCTTTGCTAAAAGCCTTAACTGCGAACAAGGCGTTACTTCAACGCCTTGTGGTCAGTGTAGTGCCTGCACTGAGATTGAAACTGGTAAGTTTATCGATTTAATCGAAATTGATGCGGCTTCTCGTACAAAAGTTGAAGACACGCGAGAAATCTTAGACAACGTACAATATGCACCAACTCGTGGTCGCTACAAGGTTTATCTCATCGATGAAGTGCATATGCTGTCGAAGCACAGTTTTAATGCGCTCTTGAAAACCTTGGAAGAGCCGCCAGAGCATGTAAAATTTTTGCTCGCCACAACTGATCCACAGAAGTTGCCTGTGACTATTCTGTCCCGTTGTTTACAGTTCAATCTGAACGCAATGACACAAGGGCAAATAGTTGAACAGTTAGAGAAAATCCTGCCGCTAGAGCAAGTTGCCTTTGATCCGGTGGCGCTACAAACGTTAGCGAAGGCCGCTGATGGCAGTATGCGTGACGCACTCAGTTTGACAGATCAGGCTATTGCACAAACAAATGGCAATTTAACGGTGCCTGCAGTGCAATCTATGCTGGGACTGATGGATAGTGCTCATGCGGTCATTTTGCTGTCTGCAATTTTATGCCACGACGGTGAAGCCTTACTCAATGCGATTGAAAAAATAGCACTACAAAACGGTAATTTTGTCAGTGTGCTGGACGATTTAATTGCGCTATTGCATGTTATTCAGCTCACTCAACTCGTGCCTAGTGCTGCGCGGTTATCAAATTTTGATAACAACGACATCAAGCTATTTGCAGAGCAATTAGTACCGCAACAGGGCCAGTTGTTGTATCAACTGCTGTTGAATGGCAAAAAAGACCTAAAGTGGGCACCCGAGCCTAAACTTGGGTTTGAGATGGTCATGCTGCGCTTAATGGCGTTTGAAAAAGAAAGTCATAGTGTAGTGCCTAGCGCTCCTGTGAGCCAGGAGACTTCTGAAAAGCAAAGCAAAGTAGGGGATTTACGAGCGCTGTTAAAAAAGCCAACGGAAGATAACGCTACGGTAGCGGCATCACCTCAGGTACAGCCGACAGCAACACCTACATATGCACCAGAAGCAACGACATCAACCACGCAACAAACAACACAGTATGAGCCGGTGTCGCCAACGCCTGCTGCGCAAAGCCAAGCACCAGTCGCCTCTGTGTCATCTGAGGCGGAGATGGCCAATCAATACGACAGCATCATGTCACAGGCGGTAGAGCAGGGGTTCCAAGAACAAGTTCCTGCACATCATCATGAAAGTGCGCCAGTTGATGATGCTGCATACGCGCAAATGGCATCACAAAACCAAGAGGATTGGTCTCGACCTGAGGTGCAAAATCAAAGCGCTTCAGAACCTGCTGCTACAGCAAGTGTTACCGAGCAGCAAAATCAAGCCCAGTCAGCAATAGCACGAATTTTAAAAAATCGTAATATCTCTGGGGCGGGTCGATTGGTGGGAGCCAATGGTGAGGTAAAAAAGTCTGAGGCGCCTAGTGCGCCAATGCCAATAGAGCAAGCGCCAGCTACGACAGTAACCACACCTGAGTATCAGCCTGAACCGCAACACGCACAGCCAGCAACACCTCGCTTGGCACCAAAAAAGCAAAAGAAAGAAGCGTTTCAAGAACGCCATAAACCTATTACGGAAAATTTAGCGCCAGAATTGCTAGAGCAGTTATCGCCGGTAAAACAAGATGATAACGAACAAAGTATTCAAGTGGAGATCCCTGCACCGGAAAACTTTGTTAGTCCAATAAGTGACATTAAGTTTGCTCACCAAAGCGACGATTGGGCAAACATGATTGAAAAGATGCAATTAGGTGGTCGAATTCGCCAGTATGCTTTACACAGCGTGATAACGCAGCAAGGCGCGCAGGTACAATTGCAAGTAGACGCGAGTCAACAGCACTTAGACTCCGCAGTGTTGAGAGAGAAACTAACCGAAAGCCTAAGCGCATTATTCGAGCAGCCAATAACGCTTGAGATTAACTATATCGACACGGTAAACAACACGCCGTTTTTGGTACAGCAACAATTAGATGAGCATAGGCTTGTCCAAGCTAAAGCGGCGATGCGAGACGATCCACTCGTCAGCGCATTTGTCCAAGAATTTGACGCAATGCTTGACGAAAATAGCGTTCAGGCATTGTAATTAAGGGCGTTAGCCCTTATCTTTTATCACAGTAAACCAAATTGAAGTATAAGAGAGCAGAATATGTTTAAAGGCGGAATGGGCAACATCATGAAGCAGGCGCAGCAAATGCAAGAGCGCATGGAAAAAGCCCAAGAAGAGATCAAGAGCCTAGAAGTAACAGGTGAAGCAGGCGCAGGTTTAGTTAAAGTAACTATGCTTGGTAGCCACAACGTACGTCGCGTAGAAATCGACGAAAGCCTAATGGAAGACGATAAAGACATGATCGAAGACCTACTAGCCGCTGCGGTAAACGATGCAGTTCGTCGCGTAGGTGAAGAAACGCAAAAGCGCATGTCAGAAGTCACCGGCGGCATGCAAATGCCCCCAGGCTTCAAAATGCCGTTCTAATTTAGGATCCCATAAGAAAGCGCCAGTTGGCGCTTTTTTTGTTTAAATTTACGGATCTCAATCTTTGAATAGGGTCAGTGAGGCCGACCCTATTGATTACTGAATTGCAGCGTAAAGCCCTTTTAATTCAATGTGCTGCTATTGCGACATTTAGAAGCTAAGGTTTTAGGCGTGTAGTCTGTAAGGTTTTTAGCTTTGCCTAAATCTTCGAGATCGACCCATGTCACCTCGTCACCATTTATAAATGCACATTCCACATTGATGGAGTGGATGCTCTCAGGTGTGGTTTGAAAATCCATTAAGTTTTTATCTAAAACTATCAAGTCAGCTATTTTGCCAACTTCAATTGAACCTAGCTTATGGGAGAGGTTATGTTGCATTGCAGGAACAATAGTGACGGCCTTTATGGCGTCTTGTATTGATAAGTTACTTTTTCCATCTGTATTTGTACCTAAATACTTTCCTCTGGATGCTAAGAATGGATATTCCCAAGTGTGGCGAGTCATGGCTTGTTCAATAAACCATAGTGGGAATAACGGGCTGATACTCAAATCGCTATGTAACGAGAAGGGGATCCCTGCGGCGAGCTCCTCTTCCATAGGGTCGATCCTATTGCCTCGTAGATCTCCTAATTCATTTCTCATTGATGCTCCCCAGTAGGCCACATGGGCGATTAAATGACTGGGTGTCAAATTCGGAAACGTTTCGCGAGCTTTGAGGTATTTATAAATTGTTTTATTTTCTTTTGTACTTTCATCTATATCATTCACTGTGGAATGAATAATTGTGTGAGCTAGATCAGTAAACGTCTGAGCGACCTGTTTCTCTTTACATGTTGAGGTGTGACGTTTTGCATCACCTGCCATTTGAGTTAGCGCATTAAGTGAATCTGATATAGCTTGATCACCATTTGCGTGAAGATTAAAGTACCAAGGCTGATGTACGCTGCTGTCACAGGTGGGTAAAAATCTAGAGAGATTTTGGACAATTTCGTTTTTGGTATAATCAACATGACCCTTGCCAAACGTGTCACAAAGTCCTGCTTCAGAGTAATCAGTACTTAAATTTGCGCTACAGCCTTGGGTAGAGCCATCTGAGAGTAGCTTAATGCCTTGCGCTGAGTACATACCGTTAAAAGCTTTACTTTCAAAAGGAATATAATCACATTCACTGGGGTTTTTAGGATCATACACACATTGAGCGCGAGCGGCTGTTGCCTCGTCTTGATAGTTGCGCCAATCGTACACAGAGCGAACTCTTGCGGCCGGTTGCAGTTGCTCCATGAGAACTAGATTGATGAAATCGTCTTTCATTTCTGTTGTTGAACCACCGTCTACTAACATGGTTACCCCCTGTTGCGATGAAGTATTGAGCAAGTACTTCATTTTCATCAAAACCTCTTCATTTTCATCTTTATCATATTTAGCTAGCTCCGGTTGCGCTGTATCTAGCGGGCAGCTGGTTGCAGGGGGCGTATTTGGTGTATGGTGTACGAGTGCCGAAATGTCTTTGCTACTTGTGCCTTTTGCTCTTAAAATGGAATTAATAAACAGCATATACGCACTTGGTTCTTTGATGAGGCCAGAGTACTGCCACTTTTGCGAGTCAATCTCTTTGTACTCAGCATTATTCACTATATCTAAGTCGCCATCGCTGAAGCATAAGGTTTTCACGATAAACTGACTGGTTTTTACGTCTTGTTCTGTACCTTCACAAGTCAATGTGTAATCCTCGACGGGGAGTTTAAAGTCAGGGTTCTCTTTTTCAAACTCATCGACTTTTGCTTGAGAAATCATGTCTATCTGTGCTTTTTTGACCACTGTATTGCACAAGCCCACTTGCTCAAATGCAGACATATTGGCGTACGCTAAATGCCCTGATTGGTCAGTCATAAATATAGCTTTGTTACTTTGTGCCGTTTTTAATTTTTGGTTGTCAATTTCGTCAATAGCTTTCATTGGGTATGCAAAAAATTCTCGATTTTCGTTTATACGCTGATCGAACGGCCTCTTGGCATACTCTTCTTGGACCATTCGTGACGGATCAAGCCCATTTCCAATGTACCATCCAACTTTATTAACATGGTCAATTACAAATGGCGGACTTGTTGTTACTTTTGCTATTGCTTCATCTAGGTATATAAAGCAGTGCCCCTGTCCATCTTTCGCACTTGAAGCGTTCTTATTCGGATAGTAAATCCAGCCGTAATCTTTAGAGAGCTTTTCTTGATATTTGTCTGGCAGACAAGGCATTAAATTCTTTACTCCACTCATTTGCGCCGTTGATTGTAAATGGGCATGAGGTTCTATGAATCCTGGCATTAAGGTTCTGCCATTTAAATTGAAGTAAGATATCTTGGTTTTTGGAGCATGGTTTCTAATTGTTGCTAGCTTCTCCTTTGCGTCGTCGACTGAACCGACGAATGTAATCACACCATTTTCGACCAACACCGCGGGATTTTCATCTGCTCCTAAAGAGAAGGGTTTTTTGCTAGCAACAGTGATAATATTGCCACCGAAAAAAAGACTGACCTTAGCGCTAACATCTTCGTCTTTTGGTTTATCATCGCTGTTATTTGTTGAACTCGAGCACGCCGAAATCAATAAGGCAGCTGCGAAACATGGGATTATATTACGCTTTTTCATAAAGTTTCCTTTGAAAATTATCTAGATAACGCTATTAAGTAGCTACAAGTTCTGGCTAGCACTCTCATACAGTCAGAAATTAAATGTAATTTTATAGTTAATTTTTCAAGGTGGTAATTACACTAAGTTACGCGCTATTACAGCAATGTTGAGTAGCTACATTTAGACCGCAAAAGTAAGCCCTGAACTATGTGACAGGTGTTAAGCAGGCTCCCTTTAACCTAAATGTTTTGGGTTATCTTGAGACCGCATAATTTTACTAGCGAGCTGCATAACATGGCGGGATCAGTTACAGATATCGAAGTGAAGTTCACGAGTATGATCGAACTGAGCATCAAGAAAGTTGAAATAGATGATGAAAAACGGTCTAATAGGCCATAAAGGATACGATGTTAGGTCAGGGAATGAGCGCAGCTGTAACGATATAGCTTGTAAATCAACGCAAGTGAAGTCGCTCGCCTTAATTTTCTCTCGCCGCTTAAATAACGTCTACATTCTAGGTCGAACTAGTTTAGTCTGATCCAACAACGCGTTATGCATACTACGCATATATAATTTATAAAATCATTCCAGCAAAAAGGAGTTGCTCGTGATAGTTAAATACATTTTCACTCTGATTGGGTCCGCACTGTTAATCGGATCGCTTTTTATGTACAACAGTACCCAAGACTTCCTAGACCGTGCAATCATTACCGAAGGCACAGTGGTAGACCTTATTCGTTCCCAGTCTGAAGACTCGGATACCTATGCTCCTTTCGTTAAATTCCGCACCAAAAATGGCGAAATAGCGGAGTTTGTGTCCTCTACTGGGGGCGGTCCTAACAGATATTCAATAGGAGAGGTTGTAAGCGTCGTTTATCTAGAAGATTCAATCGAAAAAGCTGAAATTAACGATACTTTCTCGCTTTGGGGCGGGGTTATGATCTTAGCTGGAATAGGCTCTGTATTTTTCCTTATTGGACTTTCAATTATCTTATTTGGCGCGTCAAAAAATAAGAAAGTGAAGTATCTAAAGGAAAAAGGGACACCAGTGGTGGCTAAGTTTCAGAGTGTTGAAGTTAACCGTAGAATAGAGTTTAACGGCAAAAACCCTTACCAAATTTGTGCACAATGGAGAAACCCATCAACATCGCAATTGCATATTTTTAATAGTGATAATATATGGTTTGATCCAACCAATCACATAGACCGAGAAGAGATAACGGTGTTAATTGAAGAAGGAAACCCGAGCAAATACCATGTGGACATTTCATTTCTCCCAAAGGTCGCGTCTTAATCTTATGAAAGTGGACGGATCGTAACTACAACACTAAGTATGTAAAGCTCACGTGGGCTGAGTTTGCAAATCTATTCGAAATAGCGCTTAATAAGGCGCTATTTTTGTCTGTATATGGAAGTAAGATGAGTAAACGTGCACTGGTTTTTCCGCCCAATTTTAAGTTGGTTTTGTACGCGATGGCGGTGATGTGTCTCGTACAGGTGTTGGGGTGGATTTTTGGCTTACCCGTCTACCGTTTTGGGATTGTACCGCATAATGTACATCATTTGAGTGGTGTATTAACCGCGCCTTTTATACATGGTAGCTGGGGACATTTGCTGAGTAATTTGCTCGGCTTAAGTATTAGTGGCTATTTGGCAGCCCGATTACCGAGGTTTAAGCGAGCAACTTTTTTTATTGTGGTTGCTACAGGACTGTTGGTGTGGCTGTTTGCTGGACATGCAAATCACATTGGTGCATCAGGCATTGTAATGGGTTACTTTGGCTTACTGCTGGGTGCTGCGCTATTCAATCGCGATGTGCTTGGCATTGTTAGTTTTGTAGCTCTGCTGGTATTGACTTACTATGCCAATATTAGCTTTTTAGCGACATTATTTGATTTTTCGGCGCAGACGAGTAGTTCAAGCCATATTTTTGGGTTTTTAAGCGGATTATGCGGGGCATACTTAACCAAGCAAAAGCGTATTGCTCGGCGCTAAAGTAGCATAACCTACCAGTGACGGCAGGTCATGCTTTGGGATTTAAGTTATTACCAAATACGCACGCGCTCTTCAGGTGCTAGGTACAGTTTGTCACCCGGTTTAACGTCAAACGCTTTATACCATGCATCATGGTTGCGAGGTGCAAGCGCTCTAAATTGCCCCGGTGCGTGTGTACCTGCGCGTAGCTGGTTTAGCATGCTTTGCTCTGTACGCTTTTCTTTCCATACTTGTGCCCAAGCAAGGAAGAAACGTTGATCGCCAGTCAAGCCATCAATCACCGGTGCTTCTTTGCCGTTTAGGCTCAGTTTATATGCATGATAAGCCATTGCAAGGCCGCCTACGTCACCGATGTTCTCGCCAAGGCTGTTACGACCGTTTACGAAGTTACCTTCAATAGGCTCATATTTGTTGTATTGTGCCGCGAGTTTGTCTGCTTTTTCTTCGAAAGCAGCGCGGTCGGCATCGGTCCACCAGTTACGCTGAATACCATTGGCATCGGATTTTGAGCCTTGGTCGTCAAAGCCGTGGCCCATTTCGTGGCCTATCACCGCGCCAATACCGCCGTAGTTTACTGCAGGATCCGCATTTGGGTCGAAGAATGGCGGTTGTAAAATTGCCGCAGGGAAAACGATTTCATTAAACGAGCTGTTGTAGTAGGCGTTAACGCGTTGCGGTGTCATACCCCAGCGGTTACGGTCGGTTTTTTCAAGCTCTTTGGCGATGCTGTCATTGCGGAAAAACTCACGAAGGTTTTTCACATTCGTCATTAAGTTATCGCGGGTTAAGGTTAACCCATCAAATGATTGCCATTTATCAGGGTAGCCAATCTTAGGAGTAAATGCGGCAAGTTTTGCCTGAGCATTTACTTTTGTTTCTTCACCCATCCAGTCTAAGCCTTCAATCCTTTCACCAAGCGCGGTGCGTAGGTTTTCAACCAATTCTGACATTTGTTTTTTAGAAGACTCAGGGAAATAACGGGCAACGTAAACTTTACCAATTGCAAATCCAAGCGAAGTAGTGCCAGACATTTCGCTGATCGCGCGTTTCCAACGAGCACGTGGCTCTTGCTGACCACTTAAATGTTTACCATAAAATTCAAAGTTAGTATTGAAGATATCTTCAGACAGCAGCGACGCATTGCCGCTAATAGCGTGATAAGTTAAGTAGTCTTTCCAAACGGCCAAGTCTTCAGAGTTGATAAGCGCAATCATCGCTTTAATCGGCTCTGGCTGAGATATATTTAGCTGAGGCACTTTGTAGCCCGTTTCAGCAAAATATAAATCCCAATTAAAGCCTGGGTACTGTGTTGCTAGCTCGTCACGTTTGACTTGATTTAATGTCAGGTCGCGATTTCTGCGCTTTTCACGTGGCCAGTGGCCCTCAGCAATTTTAGTTTCAAGTGCAAGAATGGCCTCTGCGCGCTCAGTCGGCTTGTCTTTACCCGCAAATTTAAGCATATCGGCAATATGCGTAACGTATGCTTCGCGAGTTTTAACAAAACGCTCAGCTTCTTCTAAATAGTAAGAGCGATCTGGTAGTCCAAGTCCACCAGCACCCATCGACATTTCGTATTTATTTGGGTCTAGACGGTTAAACCACATACCGCCGCCGATCGGCGCATTGACGCCAGTTAACCAAGATTGTCCAAATGCTTTGGTGAGGCCGTCAGTGTTGTTAATGGCGTCAATGTCAGCAAGTAGTGGTTGAATAGGTTTAATGCCAAGCTTATTTAGGGTTTCAACATCCATATAAGCATTGTAAAAATCGGCAATTAGCTGCTCTTCGGCGTTTAGGTTTTTACCGTTAGCAATCTCTTCTATAATGGTTTTTACTTGCTCTTCACTGCGTTCAGCAAGCGCAGAGAATGCACCAAAACGTGTTTTGTCTGCTGGCATTTCGTAGTTTTTGTACCAAGTGCCGCTGGCGTACATAAAGAAATCATCGCCTGGTTTTACACTTTCATCGCGTGCACTGAGGTCAACACCAAAACTACCTAGTTCTGCTTTACCTGTTGCTACTGCCGCATTTTCTGCTTGTTTGGTTTCACTTGTTGTGACTTGTGGCTCAGAGCAAGCTGTCAGCATGATGGCTGTAAGTGCACTTGCTATTATCGTTTTTTTCATTATGTAGTCTCTATTTGGTTCGAGAAGTGGGCCCGACAGTTGTATTATTGTACTTACTATCGGGAATGGAACCATTGTCGAGTGAATACGCTTTTGCTGCAAGCATTTGAGTCGAATTGTTGGGAAATTCGCGATGAATGTATTTTCAAACTGTAAAATAAGTAGAAGGGTATGAAATAGGATCAAGCTTTAAATCAACAACAATATCCCTTATCATTTCGGCATTGTTATCAGTGTTTTTTGCACTGCATGGGCCACAAGAAACGAATTTATGCAATTATCACCAAGTTTAACGGCGCTTATTGAAGCGCTGCGTTGTTTACCTGGCATTGGACCTAAGTCTGCGCAGCGTATTGCCTTTCATTTATTAGAGCGAGACAGAGAGGGCGGCAGCCAGCTGGGACAAAGCCTGACGCATGCGATGCAAGCCATTGGTCATTGCTCAAGCTGCCGAACATTTAGTGAGGTTGAGGTGTGTGATATTTGTCAAAGTATCAAGCGCCAAGACACAGGGCTGCTTTGTGTGGTTGAATCACCAACGGACGTTTTGGCGATAGAGCAAACGGGCCAATTTAATGGCTTGTATTTTGTGCTGATGGGGCATTTATCGCCTCTGGATGGAATTGGCCCTAATGAAATCGGCCTTGATGTTCTTGAGCGTAAGCTAAGTGCTGGCAATATTAACGAAGTTATTTTAGCGACAAACCCAACGGTAGAAGGCGAGGCGACGGCACACTATATTTCTGAGTTATGTCATAAATATCAAGTTGAAGCGTCGCGTATTGCTCATGGCATGCCTGTTGGCGGTGAGCTTGACCTGGTAGACGGTATGACGTTAATGCATGCGTTTAGCGGGCGCAAGAAGCTCTAATCTTAACGTTTCTTACTAAAAGCCCTGTTTTTTGAGCAATTGAATCTAAAAAATAGGGCGATTTGTTAAAAATTTTGTTCAGTCTCTTGAAAGTTTTTTCTCCTCCCCCATATACCTAGCATATTGATAAAGAACACTGCATTAATTGCTTATATTGGAGAGAACAATGTCCGCAGCTCAAAAAGAAACATTAGGCTTTCAAACAGAAGTCAAACAATTATTAAACCTAATGATCCACTCTTTGTACTCAAACAAAGAGATCTTTTTACGCGAATTAGTATCTAACGCTTCAGACGCGGCTGACAAACTACGTTATTTAGCTTTGCAAAATGGTGACCTTTACGAAGGTGACGCAGAGCTACGTGTCCGCTTAAGCGTAAACAAAGATGCAAAAACCATCACCATTTCTGACAATGGTATTGGTATGACGCGTGACGAAGTGATCAGCTCATTAGGTACCATCGCAAAATCTGGTACAGCTGATTTCTTTAAAAACCTAACTGGTGACCAAGCGAAAGATTCACAGCTGATTGGTCAGTTCGGTGTTGGTTTCTATTCCGCATTCATTGTTGCTGATAAAGTAACTGTTCGTACGCGTAAAGCGGGTGAGTCAGAAGCGGTTGAATGGGAATCGCAAGGTGAAGGCGACTTCACGATTGCTGAAATCGAAAAAGCAGAGCGTGGTACAGAGATCACACTGCATCTTCGTGAAGAAGAAAGTGAGTTCCTTGAAACTTATCGCCTTCGCGGTATTGTGACTAAATACTCAGATCACATTTCAATTCCTGTTGAACTTTATAAAGACCCAGTTCCTGAATCTGAGGGCCCAGATGGCGAGAAAATTGAAGCGCAACCTGGCGAGTGGGAAGCGATCAACAAAGCCACAGCACTTTGGACTCGCGATAAATCTGAGATCAGCGACGAAGAATATAAAGAGTTTTATAAGCATGTTGGTCATGATTGGGAAGAGCCACTCACTTGGGCACACAATAAAGTAGAAGGTAAAACTGAATACACCAGCCTACTTTATATCCCTAAAAAGGCACCTTTCGATTTATACAATCGTGAGCGTCAAGCTGGCCTTAAGCTTTATGTACAACGCGTGTTCATCATGGATGACGCCGAGCAGTTTATGCCAAGCTACCTGCGCTTTGTTAAAGGCTTACTAGATTCTAACGATTTACCGCTTAACGTATCTCGTGAGATCCTACAAGACAACAAGATCACTCAAGCTATTCGTAAAGGCTGTACATCTCGTGTACTTAAAATGCTTGAGCGCATGGGCAAAAACAAACCAGAAGATTACCAAGCATTCTGGAATGAGTTTGGTAATGTGATCAAAGAAGGTCCTGCTGAAGATTTCGCAAACAAAGATGCTATTGCAAAACTATTGCGTTTTAGCTCTACACATACTGACGAGAAAACGCAAAACGTATCGCTTGAGCAGTACATTGAGCGCATGAAAGAAGGCCAAGATAAGATTTACTATGTTGTGGCTGATAGCTTTGAAGCAGCAAAGAGCTCTCCGCATCTTGAAATCTTCCGTAAGAAAGGTATTGAAGTTTTACTATTGTCAGATCGCGTTGATGAGTGGATGATGAGCCACCTCACTGAATTCAACGAGAAGCCACTTCAGTCAATCACGCGTGGTGATCTTGACTTGGGTGATATGGATGATGAAGAAACGAAGAAAGCACACGAAGAAAGTGAGAAGGAAGTTGAAGGTCTAGTTGAGCGTGTGAAAACAGCACTTGGCGATAAAGTGAAAGAAGTACGCTTTACGCACCGCTTAACAGATTCTCCAGCGTGTGTGGTCGCAGATGATCATGATATGAGCTCACAAATGCAAAAGCTAATGGAGCAGGTGGGTCAAGCCGTGCCTGAGTCTAAGCCGGTATTTGAACTTAACCCAGAGCACCAATTGGTTAAGCATTTGAATAACGAACAAGACGAAGACAAGTTTGGACAATGGGCAGAAGTACTACTAGACCAAGCAATGCTTGCAGAGCGTGGTAGCCTGAAAGATCCAGCGGGCTTTGTAAGCCGTCTTAACAAGCTAATGCTAGATCTACAAAAGTAAAATTAATTAAGTAATAAATTAGTATAACGAATTGAAAAAGCCGGTCATTGTTAAGTGACCGGCTTTTTTGTGTTTATTGATGAGAGTATATGGTGAGGCTATAGACTCTTCAGTGCGCCAACGACTTCTTCGTAGTTTGGCTCTTTTGCTAAATTTTCTACCAGCTGCTTGTAAACAAGTTTGTGTTCCTTATCTAGCACAAAAATCGCGCGACTGAGCAGGCCCATATCTTTAATCAACAAACCATAGTTTTCACCAAAAGAATGCCATACGGCGTCTGATAATGTTTTAACCTTGTCGATATTTTCTGCTTTGCAAAAGCGCTTTTGCGCAAACGGCAAGTCCGCACTAATCGTCAACATGGCAACATCTGGAAATTGGCTTGCTACTTTCTCATTAAAATGTTTTGTTTGTAGGCTACAAGTACCAGTGTCTAGGCTCGGTACGACACTAATTAAAATTGCACGACTTTCAAAGTCTTTCAGGGTAACAGGGCTGAAGTCAGCATCGGCAACCTTAAAATCCGGTGCAGCCTGACCTTGCTTTACACCATTACCAAGCAATACCACCGCTTTACCTTGCGCTTTTACCTTGCCCATATCTACCGAGTTTTCAGGTAAATCATAAGCCAATGATATCGCACTAAACAGACCACTCGCTAAAACTAACGCTTTCAGCATAAAGTATTCCTTTTGAAGTTAACTTAATTGATTTGAGTGTATTATACTGACAGTAACTAACCAAGCTTAAGTGACATTTAGATTGTCAAGATGGCGTCATTTTATTAACATATGTCGCAATTTTAAGCTTTAATCTCATAATTATAACTAAAACTTCCCGACATCGTGCCGATACGCATGGGAAACAGAAAGAGAGCTTGTATGTCAACACTAGTCCTAATTTGTGACGATTCAAAACTTGCCCGTCGGCAGCTGGCGCGTTCATTGCCAGACGACTGGGACATTAAAGTAGAATTTGCAGAGAATGGACTCGACTGTATTAAACAAATCAAAGCACTTTCTCCAGAGATTCTATTCCTTGATCTAAATATGCCGCAGATGGATGGCTACGAAGTACTGCAAGCCATCAGCGAGCAAGATTTATCCGTGCTTACTGTCGTTGTTTCTGGCGACATTCAACCTAATGCGCACCAACGAGTGATAGAGCTCGGCGCTATTGATTTTATCCGTAAGCCCTGTGACGCTGCTAAACTTGCTGAAATTATTGAGCATCATGGAATAAAAGACAAAGCAATCAGAGAAAGCTTGGTTCATAAACTTGGTGAGCAGCTAGACCCTGAGATCCGTGATATCTATCAAGAGCTTACAAACGTTGCTATGGGGCAGGCGGGGGATTTGTTGGCGCGATTGCTAAACGTATTCGTCGAATTACCTATTCCAAACGTTAATGTACTCGAAGTCAACGAGCTGCATATGGCACTGCAAGCGATTGATGCGAGCGCAACTACGTCGGGCGTTTGCCAAGGTTTTATTGGTGGCGGCGTTTCCGGAGAAGCGCTGCTACTGCTTAATGATTCTAGTTTCAAAGAGATCGCGTCTTTGATGAATTATCATGGCGATCTTAATACCAAAGTTGAGCTTGAGCTCTTAATGGATATTAGCAATATCTTGATTGGCGCAATTTTAACGGGACTATCTAAGCAGCTCGATATGTCTTTCAGTCAAGGCCACCCCGTGGTGCTTGGTCAACATTGTGATGTTGCTGAGCTTGTGAAAGCCAACAAGGCGAGATGGCAAAGAACGCTCGCTATAGAGATTAGCTATGGCATTGAGCATCACAACATTAACTGTGACCTTATGCTGTTATTCACAGAAGACTCACTTAAAACATTAAAATACAAAGTAGCCTATTTATTGGATGATTAACTATGCCTGCAGCCGATTTTGATATGAATGAAATCCATTGGTTAATGGATATGTTTAACACCGTAGATGTTGGCTTGGTGGTACTCGATCGCGACTACAAGGTATGTATATGGAATGGTTTTATGGAAAATCATTCTGGTTTGTTACCGAGTGCGGTTAAAGATAAAGACATTTTTGATTTGTTCCCAAGTATTGATGAGCAATGGTTTAGATCAAAAGCTGAGCCTGTATTCGTGCTAAAAAATCGGTCGTTTACCATTTGGGAGCAGCAGCCGTATATTTTCCGATTCAAAAATTATCGACCTATCACAGGCAAAGCGGATTATATGTATCAGAATGCAACTTTCATCCCATTGACCACAGTGACGGGGGATGTAGGGCATATTTGTGTGATCATATACGATGTAACCGACGAAGCAATCAACAAGTTAGAGCTTGAGTCGTTGAATAAACAATTAGAAAAAATTAGCCGAACAGACAGCTTAACCCAGTTGCATAATCGCGGCTTTTGGGAAGAAAGCCTAAAGCAAGAGTTTAAACGCTTGAAACGTAATCAAGGCCAAAGTGCATTGCTTATGTTTGATATTGACCACTTTAAGCGTATCAATGACGAATACGGTCACAGTGGTGGAGATGAGGCAATCCGCCATATCTCTGACTTACTACGCAAAACACTACGCGAAACGGACACTGCAGGCCGCTACGGCGGTGAAGAGTTTGCAGTGACTTTGCTCGACACAGACGTAAAGGGTGCAATCACTTTCGCCGAAAGACTGCGCTCGTTAATAGAAAACTCATCTATTTACTACGATGAACAACAAATAAAGATTACGGTTAGCCTTGGTGTTGCCGTGTACGAAGAGTCTTTTGAAAAACATGAGCAATGGATTGAAGCCGCGGACAGCGCTTTGTATGTTTCTAAAGAGGGCGGAAGAAATCGGGTAACTGTATACTCTGAAGACATGGCCAGCGAGTAAATTTATCTTTATATGGTGACTTTAGCGCGATGCGGGTCTATTCATATTGCCACTTTATAATTTTTACCCCACTAACTTTTTAGTATCAGTGCGGAATGAACAGCGGTCTGTTAGACAAATCAGCCGTATTGTTCGGTTATTTCTGCGAATTAAAGTGGTAAAAGTGGCGTCTTACTTACCGCTAAATACATCACAATAACAACTGAAGCCGGTATGGTTAAGAGTGCAAGTTTAGTAAAAGAGCCGTGATAGAGCGCTAACCAACGCCGTTGCTGAGCGCTTGCAATGCCCAAGTGGACACTTTTAGATGCCTTTGCTGCTAACCAATTTCCCAAGAAAATATCGACAATTTCTAATGGGATAATCACGAGACCGACCACCAGTAGCTTTTGTTGGAGCCATGGAGATGTAAACCATCCAGCTAAAAAAGCCATAGAAAAGCCTGTTAATAAGAGAACTATAAATGCCACATGTTCCAGTGTGACCATGAGAAAGAATACATGACCCACCTTAGCGGTCACCGGTCCTATATTTTCATTTTCTATTGCTTTTAACACAAACCAAGCACCAAGAGCTGGGCCGAGCCAAAAAATCAAGGCGCCTATGTGCACTAATTTTAAGATTGCGTATTCCATCTAGGCCTCAAAACTTGATGTGCAAAGATAATCATCCAAAGTGTACTAAGAGTCATGCTTGATGCAGTAAATATCTCAGCAGCTTTAAGTTGACCAGCAGCGATAGATACAGACAGCAATAAACCTAAAATCCAAGCGGTGATCCCCAAGACTGACACCCATGTTTTAAATATACCTTGCTTAATGGCTAGACAGGTTAACGTAAGCCCTCCTAAATTATAAAGGCCATTACCTAAGTAACCGGTTAGATGGGTTGCAATATGCTCAAACAGTAAAAATACAGATTCGCCCATGGCTAAGTGAACTACTTTTGGTAAAACAAAGGCATAAATCACTTCAGCAATTAGATCTGGGGCCACACCCAATGCGACTAATAGCAGGCCAACATGCTTTCTAAAGTCTGCTTTGAGCTCATCTGCTAAAATAACACTAAATACTAACAGACCTAGTGCAGAGAACATCCAAGCTATCCAAGACCACTGCCACAATACTAAGTTTTTGGCAATAAACTCCATACGCATTATTACCGTGTTATCAAGAGGCAAGCCTGGACGCATCGGTCCATTCATTAAAAGACATGCAGCAGTAATTATTGCGGCAATCAGATAAACAACAACAAATTTGGTTTTGTATTGATCCATTGGTTTTACGTCTGGATTGGAGTCCCATGGTTCATCTTAAATCTATACCCAAAATTGGTAAAGTCTTAGTCTGAATAGACATTATTTACTTGGTGAAAATTGAATAACCCTTGTCTTTAAACTACAGCGGTTAACCAGAGTTGTTATGTCTACGCTCATGCTCTTGATATCAAAAGACTTGTAAATCATGGCTTATCTAGCTTTAATGGAGGTGTGGGGAGTTGAGTTTTCATTAGAGGTCTTTAGCCATTTATTTTAAGATGAGGCAGGTGAATAGTAGTTCCTTAAATGATTTTAACTCATTAGGAAGAATTCCATGGACTTCAGTCAATATGAAACACTTGCTTGAAATGCGTAATCACTTACAACAATAAAAGGGAATGAAAAATGAACGATAATGATGAATACTGGGGGATGCCGCTAAATACATACTGTATGTTATTACATTTGAGCCAACTGGCGAGCTTTGTTGCTCCGGGACTAGGGCTTGTATTACCGGTGGTTATGTGGGCAACCAATAAGGATAAAAGCGAAACAATCGACCAACACGGAAAAGCCACTATTAACTGGTTAATTAGCTTAATCATCTATTCCATAATTTGCGGTATTTTAGTTTTTGTCGCGGTTGGTATTTTAGGGTTCGTTGTGTTAGCTATTCTTAATATTATATTTGCCATCATTGCTGCGATGAAAGCCAATAATGGGGAAGTATGGATTTATCCACTTAGCTTCAATTTTTTTAAGTAACCGGCACTTTGAATAGCGGAGAATCTGCTGTTTGTATTGTTCTGGTTTGCTGTATTGAGTTTAACAATACACCTCACAGCGGCATTATAAATAGAGGCAGGAGCTAATTTAAGGCTTCTGAGCATGAGAAAGGAGCCTAGGCAAACATAGCAGCCCAAGCTGTTTGCCTACTCCTAATTTACACTTACAGGGCTACGATTCACTTTCCTCTTCAGGGCATTGAGCTATCTGCTCAATATTGCCATTTTCATCTACTTGTTCAAGTTTCACTTTAAATCCCCATAAGCGGTAGAGGTGCTTTATCACTTCTTGCTTTGAAGCGGCAAGTGGGATCCCGCCTTGCGGTACATACCTTAGCGTAAGTGAACGATCTCCCCGTACATCGACGTCATAAACTTGAATATTAGGCTCATGGTTACTCAAGTTGTACTGCGCTGAAAGGGCACTGCGAAGTTGTTGATAACCCATTTCGTCGTGAATAGGGCCAACTTCTAAGTGCGGAGATTTTTGTTTGTCGACAATCGTAAAAAGCTTAAAGTCGCGCATGAGTTTTGGAGATAAAAATTGGCTGATAAAGCTCTCGTCTTTAAAATTTTGCATCGCAAAATGCAGTGTATCTAGCCAGTTGCTCCCCGCAAATTCCGGGAACCACTGTTTGTCTTCTTCCGTTGGGTTTTCGCATATACGGCGAATATCGACCATCATATTAAAGCCGAGCGCATAGGGGTTTATCCCTGAATAAAATTTACTATTGTATGGCGGTTGATACACAACATTGGTATGGCTTTGTAAAAACTCCAACATAAAGGAATCACTTAGTTTTCCCTCGTCATATAAGTGGTTCAAAATAGTGTAATGCCAAAATGTAGCCCAGCCTTCATTCATGACTTGAGTTTGTCTTTGCGGGTAGAAGTACTGTGATACTTTACGCACAATACGAATAATCTCGCGTTGCCAAGACTCCAACAATGGGGCATTTTTCTCGATGAAATACAGTATATTTTCCTGAGGTTCCGATGGGAAACGAGCACGGTTGTCGGTTTCTTCATCTTCACCTTTAGGAATGGTTCGCCATAATTCATTAACTTGGGACTGCAAATAATCTTCCCGTTCTTTTTGCCGTTTTTGCTCTTCAAACATAGAGATCCGTTGCGGCCTTTTATATCGATCAACCCCGTAATTCATTAACGCATGACAAGAGTCAATCAGGTTTTCTACCTCATCAATACCGTACTTTTCTTCACATTTGGCGACATAATTTTTAGCAAATACCAAGTAATCAATGATAGATGATGCGTCTGTCCAGGTTTTAAATAGATAGTTACCCTTGAAGAAAGAATTATGACCATAGCACGCATGCGCCATTACCAGTGCCTGCATAGGCATGGTATTTTCTTCCATTAAGTACGCAATACAAGGATTAGAGTTAATCACAATCTCGTAGGCAAGACCCATTTGACCTCGTTTGTAGGTTTGCTCAGTCTGGATAAATTTTTTACCGTACGACCAATGTGCATAACCAATTGGCATGCCCACACTTGAGTAGGCATCCATCATCTGCTCAGCTGTGATCACCTCAATTTGATTTGGGTAAGTGTCAAGTCTGTAATGCTCAGCTACACGAGCAATTTCCTGATGATAAGTATCAAGTAAATCAAAGGTCCAATCTGGACCATCGTCAATTGGCTGATATGTCATCGCGCAACCTCCCAAAAATTATGCCGCACTTTGCTTATTTTTGTTCTTCTTGAACAATTCTCTAAAGATAGGATAAATATCTTCTACACCTCGAATGTGCTGCATAGCAAAGTTGTCAAATGAGTTGGCTACTCCTTGATACTCCCGCCACAGACTTTGGTGTGCACGGGTCGTTATCTCTATATACGCATAGTAGCGGACAATTTTAAGTAGTTTGTTAGAGAGTATCTGGGTGCATTGTGGAGAATCATCTGCCCAGTTATCACCGTCAGAGGCTTGTGCGGCGTAAATATTCCAATCGCCTTGGGCATAACGCTCTTGAATGATTTCATCCATTAATTTCAGCGCACTTGAGACAATTGTGCCACCAGTCTCTTGCGAGTAGAAAAACTCTTGCTCGTCTACTTCTTTTGCTTGGGTATGGTGGCGGATATAGACTACCTCAATATCTTTATAAGTGCGGGTTAAGAACTGATAGAGCAAAATATAAAAACGTTTTGCCATGTCTTTTGTAGCTTGATCCATTGAGCCAGACACATCCATCAAGCAAAACATAACCGCTTTGCTGGTGGGGTGTGGACGCTTTTCGTAATTACGAAAGCGTAAATCGTAATTATCGATGAAAGGCACCGCGGCTATTTGCTCTTTTAGCACTTGGATCCGCAGTTCTATATCATTGATTTTCTGTTGAGGAGGAACCGGTTCAGCAAGCATATTCGCCAGCTCTTCTTCCAACTCCCTTAACTCTCGGCGTTTACTTGAGGTCATCGCAATACGGCGTGCCATTGAGCCTTTTAAACTGCGTACAATATCTAAGTTGCTAGGCATACCATCATTACAAAAACCAGCTCGATGCGTTTTCATTTGCATTAATTTATCTAACTGGCTTTGTTGTAAGTTGGGTAACTCCAAGTCTTCAAACAATAGGTCTAAGTATTCGTCTTTTGAAATAGAGAATACAAAATCGTCTTGCCCTTCACCTTGGTTACTTGCCTCGCCATCACCTGATCCACCACCTTGCCCAGAAGGAGGGCGCTGGATCCGATCGCCCGTTGAAAATTGATCGTTACCTGGGTGAATGAGCTCTCTGTCTCCCCCTTTACCCTGATGGAAAGTGGGCTCGCTGATATCTCGTTGTGGGATAGAAATGCTTTCGCCACTGGAGATATCAGTCACACTACGTTTGTTGATGGCCTCTGAAACCGCTTTCTTTATCTGCTTCTTGTAGCGGCGGATAAAACGTTGGCGGTTCAGAGTGCTCTTATTTTTGCCGTTAAGACGGCGGTCAATAAAATGCGCCATATAACACCCTCTTCATACTAACAAGTTACTGTGACTTTCTAACTCTTAAATACCATTCTGAAAGTAGGCGAACTTGTTTTTGGGTATAGCCTTTATCAACCATACGATTGACAAAGTCCTCGTGCTTCTTCTGATCTTCGGCAGAGGTTTTTGCATTAAATGAAATTACAGGGAGTAAGTCTTCGGTATTAGAGAACATTTTCTTCTCGATAACCGTTCTTAGTTTTTCATAGCTGGTCCATACTGGATTGTCACCATTGTGATGGGCTCTTGCTCTTAAAACAAAGTTGACTATCTCGTTACGGAAATCTTTTGGATTGGAAATACCGGCTGGCTTTTCAATCTTTTCCAGCTCGCCGTTAAGTGCGGCTCTATCAAACAGTTGACCAGTATCTGGGTCACGATATTCCTGATCTTGGATCCAAAAGTCTGCATAGGTAACATAGCGGTCGAAAATATTTTGGCCGTACTCAGAGTACGACTCAAGGTAAGCTGTTTGTAGTTCTTTACCGATAAATTCGACATATTGTGGGATTAGATACCCTTTTAGATGGCTTAGGTAGCGCTCTTGTACTTCAGCGTTAAATTGTTCGCGCTCAATTTGCTGCTCAAGTACATAGAACAAATGAACAGGGTTTGCTGCGACTTCACTATGGTCAAAGTTAAACACACGAGAGAGGATCTTAAAGGCAAAGCGAGTTGAAAGGCCGTTCATGCCTTCGTCAACGCCTGCATAATCTCTGTATTCTTGATAGGATTTAGCTTTTGGATCTGTGTCTTTTAAGCTTTCACCATCGTAAACCCGCATTTTTGAATAGATACTGGAGTTCTCTGGCTCCTTAATTCGAGACAGGGCTGAAAACTTCGCTAAAGTTTCTAATGTGCCAGGCGCACAGGGAGCCTCTCTGAGCTCACTATTTTCAATAAGCTTCTCGTAAATTTTGACTTCTTCAGACACGCGCAAACAATAAGGCACTTTGACGATGTAAACACGGTCTAAAAATGCCTCGTTGTTTTTATTGTTCTTAAAGGTTTGCCATTCAGACTCGTTAGAGTGAGCGAGTATTAGGCCGCTAAATGGTAGGGCGGAAATACCCTCGGTACCATTGTAATTGCCTTCTTGGGTTGCAGTTAGCAGCGGGTGTAGCACCTTAATGGGTGCTTTAAACATCTCGACAAATTCCATCAAACCTTGGTTCGCAAGACATAGCGCGCCAGAATACGCATAAGCATCAGGGTCATTTTGAGCGAAATGCTCAAGTTTACGAATATCGACTTTACCCACCAGTGCTGAGATATCTTGGTTGTTCTCATCCCCTGGCTCTGTTTTCGCGATAGCAACTTGATCAAGAATGGAAGGGTAACGTTTTACGACCTTAAATTGTGTAATATCTCCATTGTACTCATGTAAGCGTTTGGTCGCCCACGGAGACATTATCGTTTTAATATAGCGCCCAGGAATGCCGTACTCTTTTTCAAGTAGGTCGGCATCTTCTTGAGGGCTAAACAAGCAAAGCGGGTGGTCATTAACGGGTGAGCCTTTTAAAGAATAAACCGGCACCTTTTGCATCAAATACTTGAGCTTTTCTGCGATAGACGATTTACCACCACCTACCGGGCCGAGTAAATAGAGTACTTGTTTGCACTCTTCGAGCCCCTGTGCGGCATGTTTGAGATACGATACGATTTGTTCAATGGCATCCTCCATACCGTAAAACTCATTGAAGGCAGGGTATCGAGCTATTACTCTATTCGAAAACAGCCTGCTAAGTCTGGCATCTTTCGACGTATCGATCATTTCTGGTTCGCCTATTGCCATCAGAAGTCGCTCAGGTGCGCTGGCATAGGCTGATTTGTCATTTTTACAAATTTCAAGAAATTCCGCGATGGTGTACTCTTCTTCTTGCGCGGCTTCATATCTGGCCTGATAATGTTCAAATATTGTCATAACGACCTCCAATAAGCTACTTGGTGTGGTTTGCGGATCACAGATTTGGAAAGGTTACTTAAAGCTTAGTCGTGATATGAAGAATACCCAAAAAAAACTAGATTTTTTATGTATTAATGTTGAGTTACAGGCATGAAAAAGGGCGCTTTTGCGCCCCATTGTTGCATCAATACTGATAGTTGATGTTAAGCTAGGTTGCTGTTAGCGAAATCCCAGTTAACAAGTGCCCAGAAACCTTTAAGGTAATCAGGACGAACATTACGGTAATCGATGTAGTAAGCGTGTTCCCACAGGTCAACTGTGATGATAGGGGTAACACCTTCTTCAGTCAGCGGAGTCGCTGCATTTGAAGTGTTAACGATATCTAGAGAGCCGTCAGCTAGTTGTACTAACCAAGTCCAGCTTGAGCCAAAGTTGTTAACTGCTTTGTCGTTGAAAGCTTCTTGGAATGCTGCGAATGAGCCCCATTTTGCATTAATTAGTTCAGCAACTTTACCTGTTGGTTCGCCACCTGCATTTGGCGCAAGGCTGTGCCAGTAGAAAGTGTGGTTCCAGATTTGAGCAGCATTGTTGAAAACACCACCTTCAGAGCTACATACGATCTCTTCTAGTGATTTACCTTCAAAGTCAGTACCTTCGATAAGACCGTTAAGCTTTACAACGTATGTGTTGTGGTGCTTACCGTGGTGGAATTCTAGCGTCTCTTGAGAAACGTGCGGCTCAAGAGCATTTAGTGCATAAGGTAGTGACGGTAGTTCAAATGCCATATTAATCTCCATTTTTTGGTTGATTTGCCAATAACGCATACGAAAGGTAGCTAACATCAGCCCACTTTTCTATACCATTGGCCTATATAGTGATACTATAATTCCTGACTATTTTACTCAAGTTTTGGCAAACAGCAATGCGTGCCAGTGACTTAATGACTTATAATACACATTCTTTGTGAACATATGCCGAATAGCAGTCAAAGTGTAGAACATCATGACAGGCGGTCATGCTTATTTTAGCCATGTATCCCGAGATTCTACCGCTGCTTAAAGCTTGGTATTATGAATGCAACAGGTGTTGTTAAAGTGAGTAGCAAGCTAAAACGCCGATGCTAAACTAAATATTGATAAGCATTGGACGAAACGTCATTTTGAGGTAACTAATGGAAACTATTGACAAGATTAAACAGCAGATCGAAGAAAATCCAATCATCCTATATATGAAAGGGTCGCCAAAACTCCCTAACTGTGGTTTCTCTTCGCAGGCATCTCAGGCTTTGATGGCGTGTGGTGAGCAGTTTGCTTATGTTGACATTTTATTAAATCCAGATATTCGTGCTGAACTACCGCATTATGCGAACTGGCCAACTTTCCCTCAGCTTTGGGTAGAAGGCGAGTTAATCGGTGGTTGTGACATCATCATTGAGATGTTCCAAAAGGGTGAGCTTCAACCTCTTATTGCTGAAACAGCAGCTAAATATAAGAAAGACGAAGCAGCAGCGGAATAAGCTAACCGCTTATGGCAGAGTCGATACTCTGCCATGCTTTATTTTTTAAAAAATCTTCTAATATCTTCCTACCTACTTTTCTTAGCAAGTCTTTTTGTCTGATGTTTGGTTGAAAACCTGCAAGTTCATTGAATTTAAGATATTTACACTTTCATTAACGCTATCCGCGTTTATCTAACTCAGAGCTACTCACTTATTTTTATCAACTCAAGTTGACGTTAGCGTCAAGCTGAAAACGCTCTCTGTTTTGCATACCTATATAAACAGTGTAATAGAACGTGCTTCAGTATTGAGTTCTATAAAATCCAAAAAGTGAATAATTATTCACTTTTACCTTGGTTTACGTTTACGTAAACGTTTGCTATTGGTTATGTCTTGTTGCATTTTTATTGATGTGATACCGGTGTCATTTTACAAATTTATATTCACTATTTTCAAAGTGGCAAATTTATTACGATTTTGGCTAACTTGTCTTACCAATGAGAAATATTCAAGTTTGTGAATATGTATTCATATTTGTGTTGACTCTACTTTCAATCAAGGCTAATTTTGAATATCTGCCAGCATTTCGTCGTACCGTCATGGGCTGGCCGTTGTAGCAAGGGGAGGAGTCTATGTTATACGACTCAAAATTAGAAAAAGATAACTGTGGATTTGGCTTGATTGCGCATGTAAGCGGTCAGCCAAGTCACAAACTGATCCGTACAGCAATCACAGGTTTGGACCGCATGCAGCACCGAGGTGGTATTTCTGCAGATGGCAAAACCGGTGATGGTTGCGGACTGTTATTACAAAAACCGGATAGTTTTTTCCGTGCCGTCGCAGCTGAAAACGATTGGCATGTAGGCAAAAACTATGCGGTAGGTATGCTATTTTTAAATCAGGACCATGAGCTTGCAGCTGCGGCTGAGAAAGTGATCAGTGAAGAATTAGAAAAAGAAACACTGACGCTCATTGGTTGGCGTGAAGTACCCACCGATCCATCTATGCTTGGCCCTATCGCTAAAGCACAATTACCGCAGTTTAAACAGGTTTTTGTCGGTGCTCCTGAAGGGTGGCGTCCTAAAGATTTAGAGCGTCGTCTATATATAGCAAGACGACGCATTGAAAAGCGTTTAGAGCAAGATGAGCAGTTTTATATTTGTAGTTTGTCCGGTTTAGTGACTATCTACAAAGGCTTAATGATGCCAGCGGATCTACCGAATTTTTATACGGATCTTGCTGATATGCGGATGACCAGTGCGATTTGTGTATTCCATCAACGCTTTTCAACCAATACACAGCCTCGATGGCCGTTGGCGCAGCCATTCCGTTATTTAGCTCACAATGGTGAAATCAATACTATTGAAGGTAACCGTCAGTGGGCGAGAGCGCGTGCTTACAAGTTCGCGTCGCCGTTATTACCAGACTTACAAAATGCGGCACCGTTTGTCAATGAAACGGGTTCTGACTCGTCTAGTTTAGATAACATGCTAGAGCTATTTTTAGCTGGTGGCATGGACTTATTCCGCGCTATGCGTATGTTAGTGCCACCTGCATGGCAGAAAAATCGTGCCATGGATGAAGACTTACGCGCATTCTATGACTTTAACTCCATGCATATGGAACCTTGGGATGGCCCAGCTGGCATCGTGATGTCTGATGGACGCTTTGCTGCCTGTAATTTGGACCGTAACGGTCTTCGTCCTGCCCGCTATGTGATCACGCAAGACGGCTTTATTACGCTTGCCTCGGAAGTGGGCATTTGGGATTACGCGCCAGATGAAGTTATAGAAAAAGGTCGCGTGGGTCCAGGTGAATTACTGGTGGTTGATACCTTACATGGCAAGATTTGGCAGTCCGATGAAATCGATCAAGATTTGAAATCCAGACATCCATACAAAACTTGGCTTGAGCAAAACGTTAAGCGTTTAACGCCATTTGAAGCACTAGATGAAAAAGCGGCTGGCAAGCGCGATCTTGACGATGAAACCTTGTTGACCTATCAGAAACAGTTTGGTTATACCAACGAAGAGCTCGACCAAGTTATTCGCGTGATGGGTGAAAATGGCCAAGAAGCAACTGGTTCAATGGGTGACGATACGCCATTTGCAGTGCTATCTGAAGGACACCGTTCGATATTTGACTACTTCCGCCAGAAGTTTGCTCAGGTCACGAACCCGCCAATCGATCCGTTACGAGAAAATCATGTAATGTCACTGGCGACTTGTATTGGTCGCGAGCAAAACGTTTTCAACGAAACTACAGGTCATGCTAAACGTTTACAGTTTGCCTCGCCGGTACTGACTTATTCTGATATGCAGCAGCTATTAACCGCCGATGATGACCATTACTGTGCGTGTAAAATTTCATTGATTTACGAGATTGAAGAGTCTTTGCAAGATGCAATCAAGCGTATTTGTGATGAGGCTGTTGCAAAAGCAGGCTCCGGGTGCGTGATGTTAGTGCTCAGTGACCGAGAAATTGCTGCAGGCAAGCAAGTTATCCCAGCGGCGATGGCCGTGGGGGCAGTACAAAGGCGACTGGTGGATGGCAACCAGCGTTGCGATACTAATATTTTGGTTGAAACAGGTAGCGTGAGAGATCCGCACCAGTTTGCTGTTCTGTTAGGTTTTGGCGCAACAGCGATTTATCCTTATCTAGCCTACGAAACCCTTGTTGCAATGTGTGATAAGAAGATCATTAAAAAGTCTTACCGCGAGGTGACTCTGTCTTATCGCGGCGCGATTAACAAAGGTTTATACAAGATCATGTCGAAGATGGGGATCAGCACCATTGCTTCCTATCGTTGTTCGATGTTGTTTGAAGCCGTCGGTTTATCCGATGAGGTTGTTGAACTGTGCTTCAAAGGAGTTGCAAACCGTATTAAAGGTGCGTGTTTTGACGACTTTGCCTTGGAGCAACAACAACTCAATAAATTGGCATTTAGCAAGCGTAAACTACTATCACACGGTGGATTATTAAAGTATGTGCATGGTGGTGAATACCATGCTTATAACCCTGATGTCGTGCAAACTTTGCAGACCGCAGTTCGTTCGGGTAACTATCAAGACTACGTTAAATATGCGGAGCTGGTAAATAACCGTCCAATTACGAATTTGCGAGATATGCTTAAGCTTAATACGGCGCAACAAGCAATCGACATCAACGACGTTGAGCCTGCGACTGAGCTATACAAACGTTTTGACTCAGCCGCAATGAGTATCGGGGCTTTATCACCGGAGGCACATGAGGCGTTAGCGATTGCGATGAATCGCCTCGGCGGTTGCTCTAACTCTGGTGAGGGTGGTGAGGATAAGCTACGTTTTGGTACAGAAAAGAATTCGCGTATTAAGCAAGTTGCTTCTGGCCGATTCGGTGTGACACCACACTATTTACGTTCAGCTGACGTTATTCAAATCAAAGTTGCGCAAGGGGCAAAGCCGGGCGAGGGTGGTCAGCTTCCAGGTGAAAAAGTCACCCCTTATATCGCGAAGTTACGCTATTCGGTTCCTGGTGTTACTTTGATTTCGCCGCCGCCGCATCACGATATTTATTCGATTGAAGACTTAGCCCAGCTTATTTTTGACCTCAAACAGGTCAACCCTGAAGCGATGATCTCGGTCAAACTGGTTTCAGAACCAGGTGTCGGCACGATTGCGACTGGTGTTGCTAAAGCGTATGCCGATCTCATTACCATTGCCGGTTATGACGGTGGGACTGGGGCGAGTCCGCTGACATCGGTAAAGTATGCAGGTAGCCCTTGGGAGCTTGGCCTTGCTGAAACGCAACAGGCGCTGGTTGAAAATGGTCTACGCCACCGCATTAGGTTGCAAACAGATGGCGGCTTAAAAACCGGATTAGACATTATTAAAGCAGCAATTTTGGGGGCTGAGAGCTTTGGTTTTGGTACCGGCCCTATGGTAGCGCTTGGCTGTAAGTACCTGCGGATCTGTCACCTTAATAACTGTGCAACAGGTGTTGCTACACAAGATGATACGTTGCGTCAAAAGCATTATCATGGATTGCCAGAAATGGCGATGAACTACTTTAAGTTTATTGCACAAGAGGCTCGTGAACTGATGGCGGCTTTGGGAGTCACAAAACTCACCGATTTGATTGGTAGAACGGATTTACTTGAAGCTATTGAAGGTAATACTGCGAAGCAGAAAAAGCTCGACTTAAGTCCGCTTCTAGCGAAGCCGAACAATCCGTCAAATGAAGCGCTGTATTGCACCCATACTAATCCGTCACATTACAGTGGTGCGTTGAACGAAAGCTTACTTGCGAAAGCGAAGACGGCAATCGACGAAATGACCGGTATCTCGCTGGTGAGCCGTATATCCAATACGGATCGCTCTATCGGTGCAATGTTGTCTGGTTATATCGCGAGCAAGCATGGTAACCAAGGTATGGCAGCGGATCCAATCGCACTTGAGTTACATGGTACAGCAGGGCAATCTTTTGGGGTGTGGAATGCAGGTGGCCTTGAAATGACATTAGTCGGTGATGCTAACGATTATGTTGGTAAAGGGATGGCTGGTGGAAAGCTAGTCGTGCGTCCTCCTGTCGGCTCAAGCTTTGCTTCTCATCAGGCGGCTATCATTGGTAACACCTGTTTATATGGCGCGACCGGCGGCAAGTTGTTTGCGGCAGGTCGAGCTGGGGAGCGCTTTGCTGTGCGTAACTCGGGTGTACAAGCGGTTGTTGAAGGGCTTGGTGATAATGGTTGCGAATACATGACGGGAGGCGTAGTGTGTGTGCTTGGTCAAGTTGGCGTTAACTTTGGCGCAGGCATGACCGGTGGTTTTGCCTATGTACTTGATGAAGAGAGTGATTTTGATAAGCGGATCAACCCTGAGTTGGTCGAGCTGGTAGACCTCAAAGCGCTTGCATCGCACCAAGAACATTTACGCGGTTTAATTGCAGAGCATCTAGATTTAACGAGCTCAACTCGAGCTGAGCAGATCTTAGCTAACTTTGAGTTGTATTTGCCAATGTTTAAATTGGTAAAGCCAAAGTCGAGCGATTTAAACAGTTTACTTGGCCACCGAGCGCGTAGTAGCGCTGAGTTAAGAATTCAGGCGCAGTAGGAGAGAGCAATGAGCGAGAACGTTTACCAATTTATCGATGTACAACGTGTAGATCCGCGCAAAAAGCCTATTTCTACGCGTAAGCAATCTTTTGTTGAAATTTATGAGCCTTTTTCTGAGCAGCAAGTTCATTCACAGTCCGACCGTTGTTTAGATTGTGGTAACCCGTACTGTGAATGGAAGTGTCCAGTTCACAACTATATTCCGCAATGGCTCAAACTTATTCGTACGGGCAGAATCATTGAGGCAGCGGAACTGTCTCACCGTACCAATAGTTTGCCTGAAGTGTGTGGGCGAGTATGTCCGCAAGATAGGCTTTGTGAGGGGTCGTGTACGCTGAACGAAGAGTTTGGTGCAGTGACTATAGGAAATATTGAAAAATATATTACCGATACGGCGTTTGCACAGGGCTGGAAGCCTGATCTTTCTTACGTTACTTGGACCGATAAGAAAGTCGCAATCATAGGTGCGGGCCCGGCGGGGCTTGGCTGTGCGGATATTCTAGTGCGAAACGGCGTGCGTCCAGTGGTGTATGACCGCAACCCTGAAATTGGCGGTTTGCTGACCTTTGGGATCCCGTCATTCAAATTAGAAAAATCGGTAATGGAAAACCGTCGCGAGATTTTCACCGAAATGGGCGTTGAGTTTAATCTCAATACCGAGGTTGGTCGTGATGTTTCAATGGACGAGCTATTGTCGCAATACGACGCCGTATTCTTGGGTGTGGGGACGTACCAAAGCATGAAAGGCAATCTTGAAAATGAAGATGCCGATGGTGTTTATGATGCGCTACCATTTTTGATTGGTAACACCAACCGAGTTATGGGCTATGACGAAAGTCAGCATAGCTATGTGAACATGGCGGGTAAGCGCGTGGTGGTACTTGGTGGCGGGGACACTGCGATGGACTGTGTTAGAACGTCAGTCAGACAAAATGCGCAATCCGTGATCTGTGCTTATCGTCGTGATGAAGAAAACATGCCAGGTTCCGTTCGAGAAGTTAAAAATGCCAAAGAAGAAGGGGTTGAATTTAGATTCAATTTACAGCCGGTTGGTATTGAAATTGACAGCTCAGGCAAAGTCACGGGCGTTAAAATGGTGAAAACACAATTAGGTGAACCCGACAAAAATGGTCGCCGTAGTGCTGAAACCGTGGAAGGCTCTGAGCATACACTAGAAGCCGATGCGGTGATTATGGCATTTGGTTTTAAGCCGCACAACCTTGACTGGTTAGCACAATACGATGTCGCAATAAATCACTGGGGCGGTATTGTTGCACCAGAAAAAGGCGCATTTACACATCAAACAAGTAATCCGAAAATCTTTGCTGGTGGTGACGCCGTACGAGGTTCTGATTTAGTGGTAACGGCGATTTTTGAAGGCCGCAACGCCGCTGAAGGCATTTTGGACTATTTAGAAGTTTAACGCTTTTGTCGTTCACAAACCCCAACTACATTCGTTGTAGCTGGGGTTTTTTATTTGAATTTTGCGTAGGGACTGTTTATCTTTTAAGTTTGTTTTTGCAGCAGTTTGATTGGTGTTTATACAAGGCAGAGTCTGCGTAGCATAGTTGTTCTATGTGAGTCAGGCGAGAACACAGTAGAAATGCCAATCAAGCGCTGCCCTTTGGGTTCACCTGAGTGTGCTTTGTTCATTGTTGCTCAACTTTTACCTAGATTACTAGGCGGCAAGTCGAGCGTCGCGACCAAAACGCACTCTGAAGAACAAAAATCAAACAGCAAAGGTCAACAGACCCTTGTTAGCCGCTAACTTAATTTCACTTAACATGTATTTATCAATAATATTAAGGAAAGATCATGAATGAAACGATAAACTCAGGCGCTGATGCGGTCACTGCAAAGATAGCGAGTGTAAACGATTGGCGTGCGGCGGTATTGCAGCAGATCAGAAGTCTGATCCTAAGTGTTGATAAAGATGTAGAGGAAGATATCAAATGGCGTAAGCCAAGCAACCCAACAGGAGTGCCCGTATGGTCAAAAGCTGGCATGATCTGCACGGGCGAAGTATACAAAGATAAGGTCAAACTTACCTTTGCATATGGCGCAAAGTTTGAAGATGAGCACCAGTTATTCAATACAGGGTTTGCTGGTAACACTAGACGGGCGATTGATATTAAACAGCAGGACACCATCAATGAAGCCCATTTTTGTACATTGATCCGTGCAGCAATTCAATTCAACCTTGAAAAATAAAACGTAAAACGGTCTGATTTAATGTAGCATTCATGCAACCGCTTTGGGTAAAGTTGGCTCAAAGTTTGGTGGCAAAGCTTCAGGGTTTCAATGTGGCGTCCTTGTGGCGTTCGCATTAAGCTCGATAAAAGAAAAATAAAAAGGAATGAAAAATAAAGAATGCACAAAATCAAAATAACGACGAATTTATATCTCTATCAATTTCCTCCTTTTGCTGGGGATCATGTTGGCTACAATATCTATGCATTTATTCACAACAATACCGCCATGCTGCTTGATACTGGCTTTGAAGCGCATGGACAAGCTGTTCGCGAAGATCTAAACAGTCTCGATATCACCATAATACAAGTTTTATTTTCACACTTTCATCCGGATCATATCTCTGGGTTGCCAGCGCTTGCAGGACCAAAACTGTTTGGAAATCATCATTATAAAAACACATTAGATAAGTATACTGCTAAAGAGAAGCATCACTATTTTGAGGGGCTTAATGAGCTGCATGAAAACTCTGTGCTACATTTCGGTGAGTTCGAGTTTAAATTTGAGTTGATTACTGGACATGTAGAATGTGGTTTATACACCATCATTAACGATAAATATATTCATGTAGCTGATGATATCATGACATCAAACGAGGGAGAGGCGCTTCTGCCTGCGGTCCATATTAGTGGAGCTCGAGCACATTTTAATTCCCTAGAAAAATTAAAAAAGTATGCCGGTCTCACTTTACTGCTCTCTCATGGTAATCCAATTTCTGGTACGGAACCGATTTTAACCGCAATATCTCAAAGGCAAAGTTATTTAGAGGCGATAGCCCAAAGCGAGTCACCATTGAGTCTTGAAAACGCCTTGGCTGGATGTACGGCAGAGTTTTTACATACAGAGTGGCATAACCACGTTTACCGTTAATCATGTTACATCACACAAAATTGCCTTTCGTATTTGCTAACAGGCTATGTTTATAGGTTGCCTACAAACATAGCCAGTCAGGACTGATGACAGGTACTCAATGTTTTACGCACTTTGCACTTGTAATAATTCCTTTGCACTCGCTCTTGTCGTGTCACTTATTTTATCCCCACCAATTAACCTTGCTATTTCATCAATGCGTTGGCTTTGTGCCATTGGGGTCATTTTGGTAAAGGTTTCGCCATGTTCTACCCGTTTTGCGACAAAGAACTGATTGTGACCACTGCATGCCACTTGCGGTAAGTGAGTAACACAAATAACTTGCGTGGACTGACCAAGTTGGCGTAGCAATTTACCTACGGTTGCAGCAGTTGGACCTGAGATCCCCACATCAACTTCATCGAAAATCAAAGTGGGTGTCGTAACACGTGTTGCGATAATCACTTGAATGGCTAAGCTTATCCGAGATAGCTCACCACCCGAGGCAACTTTACCCATAGGCTGTAAAGGTTGTCCTGGGTTAGTCGAGACGTAAAATTCAATGTGGTCATACCCAAAAGGGCTCGGTTTTGCGCCAAGATTAGGCGTTAACTGGATCTCAAATTGACCATCACCCATCGCAAGCTCTTTCATACTTGCAGAAATACGCTCGTTAAGAGATGCACTGGCTTGCTGGCGGCTTTGACTTAATCCAAGCGCCGCTTGATTGTAGGCGTTGATGGCTTCAGCAATTTCTTCTTCTAGTGCATCCAATCGTGCAGAATCAGAGTTAATAGACTCAAGCTCGTGTTGCAGTGCTTGATGGTGCTGATGTAGCAATTCAGGTTGAACTTGATGCTTTCTAGCTAAATCCAGAGCTTGAGAGAGTCTATCTTCTAGCTCTTGTAGTCTCATTGGATCTTGTTCGACTGAATCGGAATAACTGCGGATCTCTCTACTTGCTTCTTCCACTTGTACTGCAGCTTCTTCAAGCACTTGCGCAATATTCTCAAGAGTTTTGTCAAAACTGGTGAGTTCAGAGAACACTTGTGCACTTTGTTGTAGTTGCGATAGCACAGTCTGCTCGTCATTTTCATAAAGGCGAGAAAGCTCACGATGGCATTGTTCTAAAATGGTCTGGCTATGGCTTAGGCGCGAGTGTTCGGTCTCAATATCTTCATATTCGCCTTCTTGTAGGGCAAACTCGTCAAGCTCTGCTACTTGGTACTCAAGAAGTTGTTTTTTTGCGGCTTGTGTCTGTTGTGACTTTTGTAGTTCGGCATATTCTTTTTGCAGCTTATGGTAGTGATTATATTGGCCCTTAACTGCTTGTAACAAAGTCGTGTGGTTTGCGTAAGCATCAAGCAAGTGCAGTTGATATTCTGGTTTTAGCAGTAGCTGATGGGCGTGTTGCCCATGAATAGCAATAAGGTGTTGCCCAAGCTCCTTTTGTTGGCCAGCAGTAACAGGGGAGCCATTGATGTAGCTTTTACTACGCCCACTTTTACTAATAACACGACGAAGGATACATTCATTCTCTTCGTTATCTAGCATATGCTCCGTTAGAAAGCGTTTGGCAGCAGGGAGATTTGAAACATCAAACTGAGCAGAGATATCCGCTTTGTCGGTGCCTGGACGAATAGCAGAAGGATCAGCACGCTCACCGAGACATAAAGAAAGCGCATCAATTGCAATGGACTTACCCGCGCCTGTTTCACCTGTAATTGCGGTCATGCCGCAATGCCAGTCAATATTTAGCGCACTAACAATAGCAAAATTTTGAACATTTAAAGCTAAAAGCATACTGTACACCCTAACAGAGAATTACTGTTAATTTATACAGTATTTTATTGTTTAGCAACTCAAATCAAAAAATTTTACTAAAAATAATAGCAAGATTAACCGATGGCGTGCTCTTTTACTAAGGCTGCTTGCATTTGTTGGTTGGATGGCTCTGAATCACCTAGCTCTTGCGAATCCAGCACATCTTCATCTTGCTGTATTGCTGGTGTATCAGGTGTTTGAATGCGTGCAATGAGAGCTGGAAGCATCTCGCGATAGAAGTCACGATTATAGGCAATGCCCGCCGTGGGTAATTCAGCAACAAAATATTGTAATTGCTCAGCAAGCAAATCCATATTGCCATTTGAGCGACACTTATTGAGCTCGTTTGTCACTGAATAGATAAATAACTCAGACACTTTTTCCAGTTGCGCCAAGTTCTCTTCCGAGTGCGCTTGAACAACAAAAAAGTTGCCAACAATTGCATTGATCTGCGGTGCGTATTTTGGCCTTAAAATCTTCGCTTCAACGAATTCAGCAACTTTAAGTTTAAAGTTGCTACTAATCACTTTTAAACGATCGTTAAAGGCTTTTTTTTCCGCTTCACGGGCTTTTCTTCTATTATTTTCAATCACTAAATACACTGAAAGTATAGTGATAAGCAGCGCCAATGTGAAAAATACAACGTAAGCCATTTTATTGTTATTTACCTAAATTAGAAAATTTAACCAAGGTTATTTTGCGTAACTTTGCGTGCTTAGTAAAGCCTACTGCCCCAATTTAATTTCTGTCTAAGAACATTGTAGTAGGAGTAGCATTTGGGATGGATCAATCTTAGTCTTTTCTCCGCTTTTTTGATGATAACTTCGTCACCAGGTAGCACTGCCAGTACAACATGACTGTCACAACTTACTTGTAAGCTGTCGGTGTTTTCTAGACTTAACTTGAGTTTGACTTCCTTTTCTGCGTCCACTACCAGAGGCCTGCTAGATAAAGTATGCGGAAACATAGGCACCAGTGAAATAGCGTCGAGTTCGGGGGTTAAAATAGGCCCACCACCCGAAAGCGAGTAAGCGGTTGACCCCGTTGGCGTCGAGACAATTAAACCGTCTGAGCGCTGAGAAAATACAAAGTCGTCATCGATAAAAGCCTCAAATTCAATCATATGCGCAACTTTATCAGCGTGTAATACGGCTTCGTTCATTGCTAAATTTGCGCTTTTAAGTTGGTGATGTCGGTATACTGCCACCTCCAACAGAAATCTTGACTCTTCAATAAATTGGCCGCTCAACACCGCTTCTAGCTGCGCTTCGAAGCCTTCGGGGTTCAAATCTGTCAAAAAGCCTAAGTTACCGCGGTTAACTCCGATAACGGCGACATCAAAACGAGCCAGTACTCTTGCTGCGCCAAGCATGTTACCGTCACCACCAACAACAATAGCAAGATCGCAACGTTTACCTAGTTCAACTAACTCGACAACAGCGTCTTCGTCTAACGACTTTATTTGCTCCGCAACGCGATCTTCTACGAGTACTTCATATCCTAATGCTTGCAAAAATGTGTAGAGTCGTTGTAAGGTCGTCCCCGCGCCTTCGTGGTTGGGTTTGCCAATTAAGCCGATGGTGTTAAACGTGGTCGTCATTCAGTCATTTGTCCTTGGTATCTTTGTTGCAAGATTATATTAAAAGCGTAGTGCTTGAAACTGGCAATTGACACCCATATTAAAATAATTATGAAACTAAATCCCAGAGATGAACAAATTCTGTGTGCGGTCATGCGCCATTATTGTAATGGTGAAGGACAGCCTGTTGCATCCAGCAAAATAGCAAAGCAGGACGGCCTTGCTATTTGTTCTGCAACCGTACGCAATGCAATGGCAAGACTTGAAAATCAAGGCTTATTGTATTCGCCGCACACGTCAGCTGGCCGCGTGCCCACCGACCAAGGTGTAAAATTCTGGCTACAGGAGTTTTTTCCTCTGGCTGATGTTGCTGTTCATTGGCAACCTGATCAATCCGCAATAGTCTCTTTTGCACATTTATTGAGCCAAAACTTTCAGGTCTGTTGCTGCGTGGGATTACCACAAGTTAGCAGCAAACAAATGTTCCGTGTGGAAGTGCTCGATTTTGATCGTAAAAATTGGCTGGTTCTGCTGTTAGACAGAGCGGGGCAGTCGCACAATATTTGTATTGATAAACCCGTTGATGATTCCGACGCGTTGCGTTACCAGTTTGCGGCTTGGATGAATACCGTATTCAGTCAACAAACTTTAGTTGAAGGGTTGCACCGAATGCGCGCCATGGCGCACAGTGCACCGCCGAGTTGTCATCATATTTTGGCCCAGTGGACTAAGCAGTTAAGTCAGCAATTAGGCTCAGATAATGCAATTGTTGTCGGCGAGCGCTACTTATATAACCGTTTGGAGTTGGATAGAGAGATTAATCTTGGCGTCGGATTTTTAGACCAAGTTGAAGACCGCTTAGCGTTTAAAGACGGCGTATCCGTGTTACTTGGCGAAGAGCTAAGCATGCTCGGTTTACATCGCGTAGTGGTGCTCAGTGTGCCGTATTTCTCCAAAGGAGAATATCAAAGTCGCTTTTGCGTCATTTGCCCTGCGGATTCAAAGATCGAGGCCATCTTGTCAGAATTCAAAAAATTGCCGCAATAAAGGGTTGAAACTCTCATTTCAATCCCCATAATTACCGCAGTTGTAAAGAATCGGAGAATCACCACATGTCTGAGCAGACAAAAGCCCCAGAGCAAGAGCTTGAACAAACACAAGCGGAAGCAGAAGTTGTAGAAGCACAAGCAGAGCAACAAACTCAGGAAGAGCAGGCCGAAAGTGCGGGTGAGTTGAGCCCAGAAGAAGAAATCGCTGGTCTGTACGCTGAGCTAGAAACTGCTAAGCAAACTATCGACTCACAAAAAGATAGCGTTGTTCGCGCCGCCGCTGAGCTTGAAAATGTTCGTCGCCGTGCAGCGCAGGACGTTGAAAAAGCACACAAATTTGCGCTAGAAAAGTTCTCAAACGAATTGCTACCTGTAATCGATAACCTAGAGCGTGCGATTGAGTTTTCTGACAAAGAAAACGAAACGCTAAAGCCTGTGCTTGAAGGTATTGATATGACTATCAAGACATTTGCCGATGCCCTTGCTAAATTTGGTGTTGAAGCGGTAAACCCACAGGGTGAAACATTTAACCCAGAGTTACACCAGGCAATGTCAATTCAGCCGAGCAATGATGTATCACCAAATACAGTGCTTGCTGTGATGCAGAAAGGTTATACCTTAAACGGCCGTCTATTACGCCCTGCGATGGTTATGGTGTCTAAGGCTGCTGAATAAGCAAATCCAATTTGAAAAAGCCGCTCATTGAGCGGCTTTTTTGCGTTTAGGAACAAGTGTATTCGCTTACCAACTACACTGTTTCACTTTATCAAACCACGGACTGGAAAAAGATTTAGCTGTGATGGGGAGGGGGGCAGTGACTTCGACGCCTAACTCTTTTGCTAAATATCTATGTACTAGCAGTTTTACTTTATCGCTTTCTAACTGGGTATATGCCAGTTGTAACGCTTGCTTAGTGTTTTGGTTGGGCATGTCCCCTTCGAGCTGCTTATAGCGCGCCTCAAGCCATTGTAGCCAAGCTTGTTTTGATTCGTTTGGAAAGGCTGTGGTTAGGGTAGATGTGGGCCCTTGTAAACGTTCGTAGTTGACGATTTGCTTTTGAATAAGAAAGACAAACATCAAGTTAATGCCCGCTGAGATTTGACCCGAGCGTTTATCAACTGCTTGATAACCCAGCAGGGCATGACGAAAATACTGCTCGGCTTCAAATATTCGGCCTTGATCAAGCGCGAGGCTACCCAAGTTGCTTTCGATCATTGCAAGGACTGGGGTTTGCTTTAACTCCTCAGCCAATTTGCGTGCCTTGGCATACAAAGTTCTCGCTTTTTGATAGTCATCTTGGTTGCGGGCAACTAATGCCATACTGTTAGTCAGCGTAAGCCGCTGGCGGTCATTTTCTGCATATTTGTAGGCACACTTGAGGCTAATATCAGCGTCATCAAGGTACTCCTGTCGGCGTAACCAAATCCCAAGTGCACTTAAAATGGTAGGGAGGTTTGCTTTAAAAAACATGTCATCTGGATACAAAAAGGTCGCGTTTATTGAGGTATAGAGCCTATCTACTTTATTTGTTGGTACAGAGGCACGAGCGCTCAGCAAGTGCCACTGAATAAATAAAGGTACAGGTACATCTTGCAATTGATCTAAACCGTCGAGAATAATCAGTGATTGTGCAGGGTTAACCGTTAAATAGTCGCTGGCCTCGTCTAGCTTACTTTCAAAATATGAAAAGTCTTTCGCCAACGCGTGTTGGCAAAAATAAAATGTACAAGTTACAAAGAGTAAAAACCGAACCAAGCAAACCCCAACCACATTTTGGCGCATCTATTAACTGTAGTCGGCAGTAACAAATAGTTCCAAATCAATTACGATAAACAGCATTATACAAAGATAAGCAACAATGTAGAGGTCGCCTCTTTAGTTATGAATAGGGAGCGGGAACTTGATGAAAAGAAAACAAATTGCTGAGTTCGCTTTGGTGCAAGTCAATTAGCCGATTGATGTTTTCAAGATCTTCAGTAGTTAAACTGACTTTGCTAAGCATATAGCTAACAGGTGTTTTATTCGCGTCGATACCTGAATAGATAACATCGGTATACTCTTTGGTTTGAATAAAGTGTTCGCCCGCGAGCTTATCTTCAACAACATAGTCAACTCGCTGTTTACTCAACATTTTAAAGCGACGAGCGGCATTGGGCAGGTGAACCAGCTGATCGTTATAAAGGTCTTGGATCAGTTTTTCAAAGGCCATACCGTAGTAGCTGCCAGCATTCAGTGCAAATGTGTTTCCTGCAAGGATCAATGACTCGACTTCGCCGCCAATTTTTGGTTTGTCTTTATGTTGGAATAATGCCATGACTTCTTGGCGGTAAGGTGTAGTGAAGTGCGCAAACTTAGCTCTCGTTGCGGTTTTGGTCGCGGCCACCACTAAATCTACTTTGCCTGTTTTTAGCTCCGTTAGCATTCTTGATGAGGTGGGATAAAATACATATTTCAAGCAATAAGATGAATCGTTAAACAAGGTATTTAGCGCATTAATTTCTATACCAGAGACATTACCTCCGCTGCGAGAAATATAGGGAGGCCACTGCGTTTCGTTCATTCCTACACGCAAAGTTTTATCGCATTTGGCCGACGCTTCGAACGCTAAAAACGCGATGAATAAACTGAGTAAAAACGATCTAGCGTATTTCATGGTGATCGATCCTTGCAGATGAGTAGAGGTGATTATTTTATCAGTAAATCAAAAAAGGCACACGAGCTTTGTTAAACGATTAAGTTTGTAACCGCTAACCGCAGAGTGTTCTCATATCTGTAAAAATTACTGCATATTTCGGCTATGTGCGAGTACGGTCGCGATGGTATTGATAAGCTCAAGCTGCTCTATGGGTTTGGCAACATAACCATCAAATCCGACGCGCTCATACAAGGCTTTGTCTTCCGCAAAGGCATTTGCAGTTAATGCGATGATGGGGATATTAGGATCTTTACTCTTAAGACGTTTACAAGCCTCAACGCCATCCATCTCTGGCATTTGGATGTCCATAAGTATTAAGTCGGGTTTGTTTAGCTCAAATTGTTCAATAGACTCTTTGCCATTATTCGCAATCGCAATATCACCATTGGCTTTACTGATCATAGAGCGCACTACTAGCTGATTTACTGGGTTATCCTCAGCCAGCAATATGGATGTGCCGCTCAAGTCAGCTGCGGTCAGCTGGTCGGTTGTTGGTTGCTCTGAGGTTATCTCAGACTTTTGCATAGGCAACTCGATGCTAAATAGACTGCCTTTTCCAACGGTACTCTCTACTTTAATCGTACCGCCCATCAGGTCAATTAGAGAGCGAGTGATAGAAAGACCAAGTCCCGTACCACCAAATTTTCTAGTGGTGGACTTATCTGCCTGCTCAAATCGTGAAAAGAGTTTGTTGATTGTGGCTTCTGTCATCCCAATGCCAGTGTCGGCTACGGTAATAAGCATACCTGAATCATTTTGAAGCGGTTTTATATGGGTAATAATACTGCCAGTTTCAGTAAACTTAATGGAGTTTGACAAGAGGTTAAGCAACACTTGCCTGACTCTGACTTCATCTCCAAGCCAAAACTTATGCTCAAGTTCAACGTGGATCTTAAGCTTTAATCCCTTGTTTTTTGCCAATACCAAAAAATCTGAGCGCAGATGTTCAACCAGCACCTCAATATTAAATGGCCGTTCTTCAAGCTCAATTCTACCGGCTTCAATTTTAGAGAAATCCAAAATATCGTTGATGATGGTGTTAAGCGCCTTAACTGAGTAGGTGGCCTTCTCAAGCAGATTAGTGGCGGTGCTGTTAAGTGGCTCCGACTTTAAGAGTTGTAATGTGCCATATAAGCCGTTCATGGGGGTTCGTATTTCATGACTCATATTAGCCAAAAAGACGGCTTTTGCTTTGGCTGCTTGCTCAGCAGCTTCTTTGGCGTGCGAGAGTTCTCGTTCGTGCTTAAGCTGCTCTGTGAGATCTAATGCAATACCTAAAAAGCCATCAACATTGCCGCGTTCGTCGGTTAATGTCGTTACGTTCAGCTTAATTTGCACGTATTGGTTTTGCTTAGTGACGTAAGTCCATCGGCTAGTATCTACCACACCTTGCTTGGCTTTGGCGACAAAGACTTCAAATCCAGGTTCAATGACTCTGCCAAGCTCTTCCGTTAACGCTTTTGCTCTTGCTACGACCTCTTCCTCGAGATGGAAAATGGCAGGGGATGATTTACCAATGAGTTCATCTTTTTTGTACCCCAGTAAACGCTCGGCTGCAGGGTTAAACTGGGTAATGATACCGTCAGGATCGGTGGCAACAATGGCATAACCCGAACCTTCAACAATGCTGGTATGAAGTTGGCTGTATTTTACGATTTCTTTAGTTCGTGCTTTTACTTCCTGTTCTAATGACGAGTTCAGTTTAGCAAGGGACTGTGCTTTTTCTTCTTCTGCGGCTAACTTTTCCTTTTCAGCTAGACGCTGACGGGTAAAGCTTAAAAGCAAAATATAAGTGATGATTGCCAATAGCGTAGAGACCAGCAACGCGACCTGTAAAATGGTATTAGGAGAGACGAGATTGAGTGAACGGATAAACTGCGGAGTTGGCCAAATTTTTACTTCCCAAGTGCGACCAAACAAGTTGACCTGTTTAGCCACTGAGTTATCCAACTCTTTAACATCTTCTTTTAGCACCTGATAAAATGGCGTGTTTTCATCGTTATTGGTTACATCGGAAATTTGAATCGAGACATCTTGTCGAAAAGACAGCAAGGTCGACAGGATCTCATCGATAAGTAATGGGGAATAAGTCCAACCAACTAAGTTTTCTAAGCGATTTTCTTCATTTTCCGCCATACCAATAGAGGTATAAATTGGGGCGAGGATCAAAAAGCCATATTTAATTTTATTGTCGGCTTGTACTAAGGTAATTGGAGCGGTAAGTCTCGGTTCATTGGCAGTAGCAGCTTCTATCGCCGCTGTTCGACGACTGTCTTCAGAGCCAATGTCCAACCCGACGGCTTGGTCATTATTTACTTCAGGCTCAATATACTGGATAACAAATTTGCTGGTGTTATGTGGGTTTAGCGTTTTTATGGAGAACGTTCTGTCAGTACGCTCAGCTTGTGCTTGTTGCACAAAGCTGCTTACGTTATCGACGGGGACATATTTGATGATCCCCACGCCACGAGCCCCAGAATATTCCGCTTGGAAGTCAAACGACCTGATATAACGCTGCATCGCTTGATAGTCAAAGCTGTGTTGTTGATTCGCATAAATTGCAGTGCGAAGCCCCAAAATACCGTACCAATACAGCGTAACACGCTCGTTCACACCCTCAGTCACATGGTCAAGCCGTGAGGCAAGTGCCGCCGCTACCTTTTCAGCATGATGCTCCTTTTCTTGCTCATATAACACCAGCCCATAAAGCATACTGCCAACTAACACGAGTAGTGCAGCAACAAGTGGCAAAAATCGGCTCTGGCGAACTGTGTGAGCATTCGCTAACGACACGCTATATTCCTTACGCTTTAAATCTAACCAATATGTTAGTCCAGATAGCATTGAATTGATAGTGATTGCGGTGAAGTGACAACGCTGAATTTATGCCAAAATTGGCTCATGAAAGACATATTATGAATTGTTATTTGGATAAATTATAGATTGAGGCTGGCTCAGTCCCGTAGCCTTAAAAGCTAAAGTACATATGCGGATTTTGGGCTTTATATAAATGTGGCCACTTTTTAGGATGAAATGTGGATGTTTGCCCCGAAAAAAAAGCCAGTCAGAGCTTATTGCTCTAACTGGCTGTTTTAAAACGCTAAAATTTGGTGGAGCTGGGGAACCCCGGTCCGGAAAGCGTCGACTGTTTTATACTTCCTTAAAATCAATAGTTTGCATTAAAATCAGTGAGTTATATTCTTATGTAACCCCCTGAAAGCTTTTTGAATCTAGCCTAGGTGGATGAAATGTGAATGTTTACAGTGTTTGTTTGATAGCTACAAAAACTAAAGCTGCCAAGTACAGTATTGATGTAATTAGCGCTGACCACATTGCTACATAGAGTAAAGCGTTGTTAAAAACAGCTAGCAGCAGTAAAGACGATATGAAGCATGCGAAAAGAAGAAACAGAGCAGCGGCATAAAGATGGAAAAAAACCTTAAGGTTACCTCCATTCTTCCAAAAATTGAAAGAAACTTTTGACCCAAGAGATAAAAGATATGCTCCGATAGCAGCTACGAAGCCTGTCATTGTAAAGCCATATGTTGAGGTGATTGTTGTTATAGCTACTAATCTTGATTCGCTTACTTCAAAAATACTATTTCCAACCGTTATATAGATCAAACCAGTCAAAAGTATCGGAATTCCGGTAGCCAAACACCAACAGAGAACTCTAAGCGTCCTTATGTCACTATTGCTTAACTGCATGTTTAGTACCAGAGATTATTCATTTTGAAATTTCGCCATGTTCTAAGGTATCTCCATACTCATCAAGAAACCTTTCTAGTGAGTCCACAATATTTTGGTTTCCGAATGATTTTTTCACAATTTGTTCCTCTACTTGACTATCATTGTAAATCATCTCATAGAGTATGTTACTTTGATCTAAGTAGATATCTTTTATATTTTCCGTAGTGCTGTTAACCCTGCCTCTTAAGTGTATAGCCCCTAACTTTTTTTCTTCATCATTTTCAATTGTATTGAGTACTGGGTTTAATAGGTTACTTATAGAATTTTTCTTTCCATTTTTTCTTTTAAAACTGATAGTGATTTCGAGCTCTTCGAAGGCATCTTCTTTACTTGCTCCGAAAAATTTTGCGATAGCTGACTTATCATTCATCTCTATATCGGCTTTAGAAATATGGACCAGTTTTTTTACTTGTGACTTAGTTATTTCGCTATGCAATGGCACCATTTTTAACTTTAATTGTCTATCTATCACTCGATCTTTTATCAATTTATTTAGGTAGTATTGTAAATCTGTATATCGAGCGCCTCCTAAAGGGTTTGTAATTCCAATAAAATTATCAGAATCGCTCACATAGATATAGCTAACTTTTTCTAATGAGTGGTCAGACAACACGGCACTGATATTACTAACTTTTCCATCTTTTTTAGATATTGATTTAAAATCTTTCACTAGAGCAGGACACAGCAAATAAAATACTCCAGCCTTTTCTGAAGCTGCTAAAAATAATTGCTTGCCATTTTCTGTGTTTTCTTTTCTTCTATCTGCAATATCTGTGTTCTCATCGCAAAAATCGTTTAATAAATCATAAACATTTGCATAGAGATACTCTCCTGTTTGTTCATCATTTAATTGATAGGTAAAGTAATTTATCTTCATTGTCTTCCTTTAGTACTGCGTAGAAATTTGTATCTAGTTTAAGGGGGTTAATCTTATTGCGTCATCTAAATGGCTTGGACTAAAGTGAGAGTAAACCATGGTTTGCTCAATCTTAGCATGGCCTAGTATCTGTTGTAATACCAATATATTCCCTCCATTCATCATAAAATGACTGGCGAATGTGTGTCTTAGTACATGGCTACACTGTCCCGCTGGCAAAATAATGTCTGTATTATTTACTGCTCGTTCGAATGCCTTTCGACAATCTGCAAATAGTGGCCCTGATTTTTTGGGTATTTCATCATAAAGTGCTTGAGTGATTTGCACTGCACGGTTCTTTTTGCCTTTGGTCTTCATAAACATAATTTTGTGATATCTCAGAATAGATCGTTTTAAGGAGATTGAATAAGGAGAACTGCCTAGTGCATACTAGCCGCCTTATTGTATGAAAGGATTGACAGATGCTACAAAAAGTACACTCAACGACAGTAAATGAACGCGCTACTTTACAGAAGATAGATTTTGTCGTGACCAAAATTGCACCTACGGCAATCGCTACATTATTTGTATTCTACTTTCTAAATTTTTACGACGGTGTAAAAGATCAGGGAACATTTGGCGCTTTTGGTGACTATTTTGGCGGTATTTTAAATCCGATATTGTCATTTTTAACGATTGTTATCTTGGTATACTCCATCCGTTTGCAAGCAAGAGAGTTAGAACTCACCCGTAGTGAGCTGAGTGAAACAAAGGCTATTCACAGCGATAATCTGAAACTACAAAGAGAAATTTTAGAAGAGCAAAGTAGGCAGTATGCGCTAAAAGCTCTAGCAGATAAACTTGAAAATCACATGTCTAAATTTATGGAAACCGTTGAGGAGCCGTTACTACTTCCCCCTAATATAGCGCAAGCGAAAGGCGGAACTCATTTGTCTAATTTGCTCTCTATTGTTCCCGGTTCTAACAAGTATTTAGAGCGACTTAATGATTCAGATTTAGATGAGTACATGCGTTCGATAATCTCTTTCACTGATGCAATATCGATAACAATGAATTATGCAGTGTTTGATTTGCGTGAGGTTTTAAAACTAGGCATTCCAGCGACGCACATCCCAGATCATTTGCTTTTACGACCACTTAGCGTTGCTCAAGTTATTGAAAGAGGCTTTTGTATTTTGGATGAAGGAGTTAATCAGCGGCAAGGTTTGAATCAGAACATATATGGAGAATTTACGAGAGCTATTCATGAGTTCCGAAAAGCCAAGCGACTGCTTGTGAGCGAATACGAGGAAGTTCGTAAAAAGCAGTTTACTGTGTATCAAGAAAGTACATGTATAAGATAAATTGTATCAGCACAAATTGCAGCAGATAGGTTTCTTCTATTGCCATTCATCGAAAATGGAAAGGCTAAATTAACATGTCTGATTACTTTTTAATTAGCTCGAGCTTTCCATGGGACTAGTAACGCTTTCAGCCTGTCTTTTTCTGAACTGCCTTTGGTCGAGAACCTGAACAGAGGTAGCTGAGTCTTGTTAAAAATACTGTTTTTAATTGCGTCTCTGTCAAGCTGAAGCGGATTTAAGTCGTGAAAGGTATATCCATCAACTTCTATCGCTAACACTGGCAGCATGTCCATGGTGTTGTAGACGATAAAGTCGACATGACTGGAAGGGTGCTGGATGAACTCAGCCTCTCGGTTTGTAAAGTGCTCGAACTTGCTGAACAAAAAAGACAGCGGATAGTCTTTTTTATACGCTAAGCACGAATAATCACCCGTATTGAGTAACTCGTCTATCAATGCTGACATTAAATCTTGGGATAAAAACTCCGAGCTTCTCCTTACACGGGTCATAAATGCGTTGAGCTTTTCTGAGTACTCGCGGTATAGGCAATCGAATATTGAAACAACAGAACTTTCGTAGATAACTTGTGATTCCGATTGATATTCGATGTAACGCATCAAGTCACCAATATTTGTGCCACTCTCTTTAACAAGGCTCTGCGATGAAACGAAGGTCAGTCGGTTTTTTGCTCTCGACACAGTGACATTGATTAATTCAGGTTGATCAATATGCTTATTTATTTTGTTGGCGGTAGTGCTGAAAATGATAGTGTCTTTCTCACGGCCTTGAAATTTGTGAACGGTGTCAGCATCTATGCCTCTTTGCCCAAAATGATCGTTGCATTTGTTAGCCTGCGGACGGTAGGGGGTGATAACGCCAATATTCTCTGAAGATGTATGTGCCAGCTCAACGGGCAAAACCTCTTGCTCTATAACGTCAATTTCTCTTTGGTTTATTAAGCCTTTACTGTTTAAAACAGGTGCAGCATGGTTTCCTTTTTCTGTTTTGACGATTTGAAATGGTTCAGTGATACCATCAGTCATAACAATGAGTTCACCGTTATAAAATTTTTGGTTACAAAACTCGATAATTCTAGGATGACAGCGATAGTGCTCTTTAAGCAGTGTTGTCGGGCTTAATGGAAACAATTTAATCAGGCTTGCTAACAAACTGTTTCGTTTGTAATTGTATGGTGATGTTTCTCCATACAAATGCTCAATATCAACTTGTCGCTTTTCTTTTGCGATATGAGGAAGCTGCTTTGTATCACCTACAACAACCATGTTCTTAGCACAGCACATAGCTAAAAAGCCTGACAGTAAATTCACTTGTGAGGCTTCATCGACGATCAAGACGTCAAACAAAACGGCGTCAGGCTTATTTGACATTAATGAATCAGTCGTACTCAAAGTAACAGGGAATTGGGTCACAAAATCTTGGTAGTCACGTTTATTGTAACTACTAGCATTGGTTTCTTTAAATTCTGTATCTGAGTACTTTTCAGCGACAAAAGACTTGAATAACTTCATGGACAGGTCAGTTTGCCTTTCTAACAGCGTATCAAATCCCTCGCTATCAAGCTGCTGTTGCAATACCCTTATTACCTGTTCAGTCTCTTCAATTTTCGTTTGATAAAAGGTACTTACAAGACGCCTGAATACACTTAGGTCAAACTCACTGAGCTCCTCAAACTTGTATATTCGATACTTGAATAGCCACTTTAGTTTGGTCTTCCAAGTCAGAGATCCTAGTTGTGAGTGGTATTCAAAGTCTGCCATAAATTTAAGTACTTCAGGAGTCTGCCATCTTTGAAATATCGATAGCCTATCTAACTCGAAAGGCGTAGTGTCAAAACTCTTATTGAAATACCGCTTTTCTAATGCCAACTTATCTAAGTACGACTTCTCTTTTGCAAGCTGGTTTTTGCTCTCTAAAAGCTGTGTTATCCGCATATCCAGCTTGACTAATGATTGTGTTGTAGAAGCTTGCTCAGAGGGCAATAATTGCCAGTCAGACATATCTGGCTTATTGGGCAGATTACTAAAGAATGACGTGACATTTTTCTTGCTCCCAAGTGTAGCTGCCAAAAAACCAAGATTTGACTTTTCTAGCTTCTCGAAAACATTTGCTACGGCGGAGTTATTTCCTGCTGCGACTGCTACAGACTTACCTTGCATAACTAAATTGGCTATCAGGTTCAGAATAGTCTGCGTTTTGCCCGTACCTGGAGGCCCCTGGATTAAACTCAGTTGCGAACTTAAAGCTCTCTTTAATGCTGTGCGTTGAGAGAGGTTAACGCCGAATGGAAAAATCAGTGTCTCATTGTGCTCTATAGTAGCTGGTGTGGAGTTGTCTATAAATCTTGCCGCTATTGATTCATCGGAGATCAAACGAAGCTTTTTTGAATAGTAATAATGTAAGTGTTTAGATTCTTTTTCTTCTTGCTTAAGCTCTGCAAGCTTTGAATAGTAATCAACAATTCCCAAAGCATTGGGCGACTGAAGGATATTTTTCACGAAGGAAACTGCTCCTATCGGGTAATACTTTTTCTTGCCATTTTCAAATATGCAAAAGTGCTCAGAGAACCTCAAAACCTCATATGTGCCCGCACTCAGAGGCATGTTATAAACGAAAATCTCACTTCCACTGGTATCTACCTCGACGGGGTTGCGGAACACTTTTATTTTTGAGTGACCATACCGATATGTCCCATTTTCAAACTCGACTTTGAAGCCGCCACGGTAAGGTTCAAGAGATTTGATATTTTTTGTCTTATCAATCCACCTTCCTTGATACAAAGTAAGAATTAGTACCTGATGTTCATCCACGTTATTTGCAATCCTTGAGCCTAAAATGAGCAGTTCGCATTCTAGGTTAACTCAAACAAAATAACACTTTATTTTCAAGGTGTAGAAAGAGCAGTGAGCAACTTAGCAAGTACTTCCGATATCTCTGTAGCATAATTGGTTTTTAGCTAAAGTTAGTGTCCGCTGTTTATAGGAATTCATTCGCTATTTTATTTGCAAAAAAGCCCCCGCAAATGCGGAGGCTTATTTATTGGTGGAGCTGGGGGAGATTTGAAAGTACGCGAGAATTGATGTAATTACATCATCTCACTAATAATTACGAGTTTCACTCTGTTTCGGGGCATTTGCCGTGACAAATTAGGCTCTTTTTTATAAAGTAAGTCCGTTCAGTTTGCCACGTTTTAAAGGGACATTATGGCTAAGCCTCAAGTTTTTGTTAGTTCCACCTATTATGATTTAAAGCACATTAGGGCTTCACTAGAGGGGTTTATAGAAAATCTTGGATATACAGCCATCTTATCAGATAAAGGGCGAATTGCGTATGATCCAGATATTCCATTGGATGAGTCTTGTTATCGCTCTGCATCTGAATCAGAAATTTTTGTTTTGATTGTCGGTGGCCGCTACGGCTCACAGGTGAGTGGAGAAAAGAGACTCGAAACAAACGAATTTTATAAGCGATATGAAAGCGTAACTAAAAAAGAGTTTGAAGCTGCACGCTCTAACGATATTCCGACTTTTATTCTTGTCGAAAAGGCTGTGTTTGCCGAATACGAGACCTTTTTGAAAAATAGAGAGAATGTGACGGTTGAATATGCTCATGTAGATTCAATTAATGTCTTTTTATTTCTTGATGAAATAATATCGAAACGCCGAAACAATCCGTTACACCAATTTGAAAAACATACGGATATCGAATTGTGGTTAAAAGAGCAGTGGGCTGGTTTATTTAGGGAGCTTATAAAGCGCAGAGGCTCCAATAGGCAATTACAATCTCTCTGAGAAAGTTGAAGAGCTAGCAGGAATTAATCACTCATTACAGACGTACCTTGAAGAGGTGGTTTCTAAGGTCAGTCCAAATTCAGCAGAGGATCTTATTGAAAAGGAAAGAGAAAAGCAGCGGGAAAATCTAATAATATCTAAGATAATGCACTTTCCGTTTGCTCAAGAACTTCATCGAGCATTTAATATTTCTTACGAAGACATTGTAAAGGTTTTCTCTGACGCTGAGAGTTTTCATGATCTTGGAAAAAGGGTTGATGCTGTAACTGGAATAGGTGGTAGCTTTGATGTATTTATTGATAATTGGGATGTGTTTAATAGTTTACAATTTTTGACCAACATAAACAGTATTAGAGATTTATTACAGCTACCTCCATTAATTAGCTTGAGTATGGAAAGCTAGTTAATGGCATTTTCCTGTCAATTTCAAATCATGCTCTTTAATGTAATTACCATAATGCCTAAAGAGCATTTCGGGTCCATCGTGTCCCATTTGGTCAGCAGCCCACCATAAGTTGCGTCCTTTACTGATTAGCATGGTGGCGAAAGTGGGTCTTGCTTGGTAAGGGTGGCGGTAACGAAGGCCGCTTTTCTTAAGTACGGGGATCCAAATATTTTTGCGCAGTTGTGCTGAACAGGTTAACTGTTTTCTGCTGCATGGTTCAATAACGAGATTACCTGATGATGTCTTAGTACCTTTGGTAATGGCCTTTTTATTGGTGGATTCCCAAATCACAGCTTCACACACTTTGATTTCTTCGTTGATCAAGTCAACATAAATCCATTGCAGTGCTGCTACCTCTGACGGCCTAATACCTGTGTAAAACAGTACACTGAGTAAATGGCGTTCGGGCTAGTTTCTGCAAGCATTTAAAATTGCTTCAGTCTCTTTTGGCTTAAATGGGTCTACGTCTTCATGCTGGCCGCGAATAGGAACACTTTTTGAATTTTCAAAAAATGTGGTCACGATGTGGACAATTTGCTTCAGGCGTAAAAAAGCCAGTCAAAGCATGTTGCTCTAACTGGCTGTTTTAAAACGCTAAAATTTGGTGGAGCTGGGGGGATTTGAACCCCCGTCCGGAAAGCGTCGACCTTCGGTCCTACATGTTTAGTATCGTCTTTTGGTTAACCTTTAAATCTCGGACGAACACGATAAGTAAAGGCGAGGCCGCTTAGTTTTAGCCCTTCAACCCCGGCCAGGGTTTCCGTAGCGATCTTGTGTAGGGTGACACTCCAGAACCAGATCCACAAGAATATCATGGAGGAGTGCTAGCGGGCTATTATGCCGCTAGAGCGTAGTTATCGTCGTTTGCGATTACTTTAAATACGGCTTTTTTACGAGGCCAGCCGCACCTCGACATGCACCTTAGGCTTCTTGAATCCCGTCGAATCCTAATCAGCCCCTGAATAAATTCAGTACTGTTAGTGTTTATACATCTAACAACTAACTATGTCTCGCATTATACATAGGATTAATGTCATTACAATGGCTTATCATGCCATTTGCTGATGATTTAACGAAGCAGAGGCGTGTTTGATTAATTACTCGCCGATTGCTGAACAAGACCGTAAGCGTTGATTATATGTATAACGGGTTGGCTTTTGATTTGTGCGACTAGGCACTTGCAAAGAATCGTCCTTTACCACCATATTGATAGTTCTCTAAAGTATTGAGCAGCTTTTCAGAAAATTGAATTTCTGTCTCTGAACGGCCACTCTGGCGTGCCTCTCTTAAGTTGGCCTTTTGCATGGCGATAACGTCGATTTTTTCATTCTCGGCTCGTGAAATATCGGCAGGAGAGGGGATTCCACTCCCCCGATTTAGGCCTTGCTCAACAGCAAAATAATGTAAAGAAAGCGAAGCATGTTGCCCTAAATCCAATATTCCTTCGTCATATAGTGCTTTAGATGCCACAGCCAGTTCTTTCATGGTGATATGGGTAAAGTCGAATTGTGCCTCTTTGATGTGGCTAGTTGTTGCCTCTGACGCTGGCAAAACGCTTCCCTTCGCTTCATTTTCGATTGATTGCGCGCGTCGCACCTGAGCCTGATTATATAGCATTGCTTGGTGTTGAACTTTCATTTAGCAAATCCTTCTGAAATATGTATAACAACTTCAGCAAGGTTTATGCCCAAAAGTGGCTCAACAAGATTAAGGTTCCCAGCCATTGTGGGCATTTTCATTATCTCGATATGGACGACAGAAAGCGGCGCACTCGCTACCGCTTTTGTGTGTTTGTTACCTTTTGTGTTTACGCTCCGCGCAACCAGTTGCGTAGTCTATCTTTAAGTTGGCTAAGGTCGTCTTCGCAGATCAGGCCAATTTCTAGCGCTTTGGCGCGCAGTCTTTCCGAAGTTCTAATGCCTTGATAGCTCACCAGTAGGCCTCTTGCTTGTACGCCGCCAAATAGCTCGCTGAGGGAATCAAGTTTATAAATCACTTGGTTGCCTTCCCCTTTACTAAACTTTTTGGTTTTGCATTCAATGAGGTGAAGCTTATTGTTGGCGAGCGCCACAATATCTAGCTCGTTATTGACATAGCCTTGCCCCACGCGACGTTTAATCGCAACGCCTTGGGCGACATCTTGTAAAATAGTGAGTTCTTTTTTTAGGCTGAGGAGGGTGGCGTAAACATATTCTTCTAGCCAGCCACCGTTGGCAAAAAAGCGAGCGCCTTCATTAGCAAACTTTAATTTGTCGTCTTGCCTGGTGGCGATGTTAGCATCTTCTAAATCGTCAATGAGTGTTTGTAAACTTGGGCTGTTCATTTGGCTGCGACTCAAAGGCTCACTAATAAGTGCATTATCTTCGCTGCTGGCTGCGAGGTAGTTGAGCTGGGCGAGGGCATGGCTAAAATCTGTTTGACTGGTTGCCCATTTGGCACCGAGCTGACGATAGCGAATATCAACGATACCCTCATTTGCAATTTCGGTGATATCGCCGTCGATGAGGTTAAAAAAATCGCGTATCTTTAATTTATCGGCAAGGATGGTGTTGACTCGCTCTGTTGGTACAAGCCAGTGAAGTTCGTCGCGTTCGGGTTCAATGATAAAACATTCTATTGGATAGGCGCGGATCACCTCATACATTGCAAGTAAGTGTTGGCGGTCACCGCAACTGGCATTAAACACAAATTGAGTATCTGGTTGTTCACTAATTAGGGTATCAATGAGCTGGTGGAAGCTGTCGATTAAGGTGTCACTATCTCGGCTGGTGGGAATAAAGGCGTGATGTACTTTTACCCCTCTTGGCCCCAACACTCTTTTAATATCTTCAAGGTTTTGTTGTTGTTGAGATTCTATTAAATAGAGTATTTCATCGGAGTCGATATTGTGGTCGAGTACAGGCGTAAGCGTGTTAATAAAGTTAGTGTCGATAAAACTAAGGTGTACGTGCTTTGTCATGGCTGTCCCTAAAAAGTTATGTCCTTCATGAAAGATGAAATTACCGCTATAAAGCGGCAAGTGTAAAACAGAGTAATACTTAGTTATGAATTTGCTGCCATTTGGCGTGAAATCCCAACGTTTGTCTAAAGTTTTGCACTGTAAAGCCGATAAATCTAAAGAAAATAATAAGTTGTCTTTTAAATGCACAGATTGATTTACATTCATTTATAATTTGTAGCAGTTCAGGTGATGTTAAGCTTAACAATTTGGCGAAGTTATGCTCAAATGAGTTCGCTGCATTAAAAATAACAACATAACAATAAGATCGTGCATACTTTTCAGGGTTGATGAATGTCATTATTTCGTTTTGATGAGGATGAGGGCTATGTCTACTTACTCTCTCATCCTGTGGAATCCGGATTTCCGGCGAGCTCGTCTCAGCTAGTTGAGATGATAGAGGGGTCGCCATATGCGGATTTTGAAATCATTCATGCCAATATCGGCCAATTATTTACCGCAAGTGAGGCGCCCGAGCAGGACTCGCTGATTGTGGCTCGCGCTATCGACGCGTCTATTTCTGTGCGTATTGAAGAAGGCAACATGCTTGCTGAAGCGAGAGTGACCACAGCCCGTGGTGGTAAGCTGGTTTGTATGAACAAGGCCAAACAAGCATTAAAACAAGCGGGTATTAAAAAAGGCGTCAGTGGCAAAGCCCTCGATAATCTTCTCGGTCAGCAGTTAGAACTCCCTCCCGGACACACGTACAATGGGATTGTTGCGCATGGTCAACGAGCCAAAGATGGCAACGACGCACGGTTTGTGCGCCTGTGTATGACAGCGCAGGACAGAGTACTCAGTCCACAAGAATCGAGCGGCGGTAAGGTCGATATGCGTAATTTAGGTGCTATCATCACCGTAAAGCCGGGCAGCCCATTAATGAAAAAAGTTCCGCCAACAGAAGGCGAGCCGGGTTATACCGTGTTTGGTGATGTGATTGATCCAAAACCAGGCAAAGACGCACCACTTGAGGTGTCAGAAGGCACCAAGCTCGACCCCAACGATAAAAACCTGCTTATTGCCGATTCAAAAGGTGTGCCAGTAGCCATTCCTCGAGGTATGCGCGTTGACGATGTGCTGTGCTATGAAAACATTGATGTGACGACAGGGCATGTTGAGTTTGATGGCAGCGTGATTGTGAGCGGTGATATTAAAGATGGAATGCGTGTTAAGGCTTCGGGCGATATTACTGTGATTGGCTTTGTGGAGTCGGCTATTCTTGAAAGTGGTAGCGCTGTTACGATAATGCTTGGCACAATTGGCCGTAAGCGCACTGAAGGTGAACCTTTTTCATGTTCAATTAAAGCAAAGCGCAGTGTTTCGTTAGGCTATGCGCAGTACTGCCGAATTGAAAGCGAACAAGATATTCTCATTGAACGTCAAGCTTTGCATTGTGACTTGGCTTCCAAGCGTTTAATCAAAGTAGGTAAAGGTGAAACCCCTAGAGGCAAACTGATTGGCGGAAATGTATTGGATGCCATGCGTATAGAAACGGGTGAACTTGGGGCACCTTCAGGCACAAGAACACGTATTTCACTAGCCCAAGACTGGGATAGTTTGCACGATAAGCACCGCGAATTAGTGGAGCTGGAAAAGGTGCTGGCGTCCAAAGTCATCGATATTAAACAAGCCATGAATAAAGCACAGGCGTCGCCGCAATCCCAAAAACGAGATGCATATCTTGCCAAGTTGCAGCACAGCGAAGCGCAGATAAATAAACATTATGGCCGTAATCAGCGTAACATCGGTTTAATACAGCAAAAAATACATCGATTAGCACGCTTGAGTCGAGTCACGGTCAATGAGCTAATGCACCCCGGAACCGAAGTAAAAATAGCGAAAGACACTAAGCTGTTTTCGCGAATTTACCCGCCTAATTTCGTTAAATTGCATGAAGGTAAGATCATGCAACAGTTTACGACTGCCAAAACCGCAGAAATAGCGTAAAAACGAGCACTTATAAAAATGCCAGCTGAATTTGCTGGCATTTTTATTATTCGGTGTCGGTGTCGGTTTCGGTTGTTGACTCAGATTCTGACTCGGCTTCAGGCTCTGGTAATGGCCAGCCACCTAGTGCTTGCCACTTGTTGACTATGTAGCAAAATAGCTCTGCGGTGCGCTCTGTGTCGTAAAGTGCGCTGTGTGCTTGGCTGTTATCGAACTCGATACCCGCAGCACGACATGCCTTTGCAAGCACCGTTTGCCCTAAAGCGAGCCCGGCAAGTGATGTGGTATCAAAGCTGACAAATGGGTGAAAAGGCGTACGCTTTATCTTGTTACGCTCAATCGCTGCATTTAAAAAGCCGTGATCAAAAGCGGCATTATGGGCGACGACAACTGAGCGCTGACAGCCCGCGGCTTTTTGGGCTTTACGCACGGCTTTGCAAATTTCTTTCAGCACTTCATCTTCTGCAACTGCGCCTCTGAGTGGTGAAAATGGATCAATGCCATTAAAGTCAATCGCAGCTTGCTCAATATTTGCGCCTTCAAAAGGCGCAACATGAAAGTGTACTGTCTGATCTAAGCTTAATACCCCGTCATCGTCCATTTTTAACATACTAACGGCAATTTCTAGTAGGGCGTCAGTATCTTTATTAAAGCCAGCGGTTTCCACGTCGATAACTACAGGAAAGAAGCCGCGAAAGCGTTTTGAAAATAGCGTTTGCTCGGTATCAGACATAATCTTCTTGGTTTGTGAAATTTAGCGGCCTATTATACTGATACCTCGACAAGAAGCGAGCAGCTTGAGAGCGCTTAGTATGGTACATTTATTGCTTAACTCTAAATAGCGCGAATTGGTAGAGACAAGCTCTAGTTTTCGGCGTGCTGAGCGCGTGTAAATTAATGGTTGATGTTGTGAGGTGTGGGGTGATCAAGTTATATAAATCAGTAGGTTGGGTTGGTATATCGTTATGCGCCATTACTTTTAATAGCGAGGCTGCAATGCGGCAATACGCTGCCGAAGCTGATTCATCACATTGGAATGTTGACCAAAACAATCGTTTGAGTTGTGCGCTTAATCATGAAGTCCCGTATTACGGTGAAGCTATATTTTCAAGTAATGCCAGTAAAAATAAAGACTTAACCTTTAACCTAGATATGATGGTACGTCCTGAAAGTTACGATTTTGCAGGACTTGAATCGGTGCCTCCGCTTTGGCGAGCCGGCAAACCGGCAAGAAACATCGGCCAAATGAAATTACTGAAAAAATTTGACGGTGAACTTGAAAATAACGTCGCGTGGCAGTTGCTGACTGAGCTTGAAAAGGGTTACTTTCCCACTTTTTATTATAAAGATTGGCACAACGACGTAGATAAAATTTCAGTTTCTTTGTCATCAGTGAACTTTAAACAGGCATATTGGGCGTTCTTACAATGTCGCGATAACCTGTTGCCATACAGCTTTGAAGACATCGCTTTTACGGTGATGAATTACAAGAAAAATTCCAGCGAGCTGACAAAGTCGTCACGCAAACGCTTGGATATGATCGGCGAATATCTTAAAAATGACCCGAAAATTGAGCAAATTTATATTTCGGCCTATAGCGATAGTTACGGCGGCCGTGATACCAACCTGAGATTGTCAAAGAAACGTGCCGAGGCGATTAAATCCTATATGGCGAGCTTAGGGGTTGAAGAGAATAAGATTATGACTGACGGCTTTGGCGAAAAACGCCATATTGATACCAACGATAACGCCATTGGTCGCGGTAAGAACCGTCGAGTCGTGATCCAAATTTCAAGACCTTGATGTTGGGGTTGGGGTTGGGGTTTTTGTAGTTGGTTGTGGATTAGTTGGGTTGTGGGTTGTGGGTTGTGGGTTGTTGGGTTAAGTTGTCGGCTTAAAAGCCGACCTACAAGCCGACCTACAAGCCGACCTACGAGCCGAGACACGGTGCTGATATCGGTTTTATTCTAATACCGCACTGCATGACGCTTTTAATGCATCGGTATGACTGAGCTGATTGTGATAGGTGATGGTAATGGGCTGGGCGGTGTTTATCTCATAAGCCAGTGCTAAATCTAATTCTACGCTTTTACTTTGCCCAGCATTTAGGGTCATAAATTCATTGGCTGAGGGCGCGAGTCGTTTCGCCATGGGTCCTTGATAATTAAGCGACTTACCATTTTGTGTTACCTCTAAAAATTGGCTCCACCAGCCTTCAAAAGGGGTATGCCAAATTAGAAACTTTTCATCATTATGGCCTGCGTTGGTAAAAGTGAAATTAATGGGGTAGGTCATACCTGAGTCGGAACCCTTACTCACACTGCATTGAATGTTACTCTGTGTATTCATCGTTGCCTCTGATTTGGTGGTTGGGGCGGTGTCGTTGCAAGCTTGGAGCAGCATCGCAGCGGTGATCATCATTAGGGGTTTCAACATACTGTTTTTGAGCCTGTTGCCACGCTCATTCCTTTTTTATTTTCAACGTAAATACTTTGCACTATGCTGAGTATTACAGTCGAATAACGAATCGCATACTCTCATGACCAAAAATAATAACAAAGAGTTCAATTCTTTTGCATCGTTTTACCCTTATTATCTCGCGGAGCACAAAAACAAAACCTGCCGTCGCTTGCATTTTATCGGCTCAACCTTAGTGCTCTTGATTTTGCTCTTTGCGTTGGTTTTTGCACATTGGTCTTTATTATGGCTGCTGCCAATCGCGGGTTATGGTTTTGCTTGGGTAGGGCATTTCTTTTTTGAGAAAAATAAGCCTGCGACATTTCAATATCCGCTGTATAGCTTGATGGGTGACTGGGTCATGTACAAGGATATTATCCGTGGTAAAGTACCTTGGTAAAGGAGACTCAGTAGATAATAAAAATGAATGTAAAACAAAGTGTTATTGCCATGAGTTGTGCCGTTTTACTGGCTGGTTGCCAAAGTGTGTCGGCCACTGGCACACGCACGCTAGCAACTTTTAGTGTAGATAATACCCAGTGCTACGACCGCAAGGCGCAATCTAGTTATTTTGCCGTTGATTCCCATCACCATTTTCAGCCATTTCGGGGAGATGCGGTCCCGTTTGATAAGCTCGTTACTTGGGCAGAGCGTGTGGGAGTGGTGTTTATCAACGTTTATGGCATTGGTCAAACCTACGAGCGAAAGCCTGATTGCTTTGGTGAGCGTGGGTGCTACAGCCAGTTGATTTCACCCAGCATTCAAAATGACTTTAAAAATGCGAGCAATTATCTTAAATATGGCGCAGATAACGTGCATATTACCTTGTCTATGACCTTTGCTGACTTGCATAAACCAGAGACTATTTTGCCAAAAATGGCACTACTCGAAGACGAGTTTGGTGACTTATTTCGTTGGATGGGAGAAGTGAATTTAGTCAAAGCGGCGCATTTTGGTAATGGTCATCAAGCGGTAGATAAAGAGACTATCGCCAAGTGGCAGCCATTTATGGCTGTGCTAAAAGAAAAGCGTATTCCGCTTGCTCTGCACGCTGACCTAGGCGATAACAACGCGCCACTCAAATACTTACCTTTGCTTGAGGAAGTGTTAAAACGCTATCCTGATAATGATATTATTTGGATGCACATGGGAGTCTCAAAAGAGTTAAGCCAAATTGACCCTGAGCTGCACATAAACACCATGGAGCGGTTATTCTCCCAATATAAAAACTTAAAGGCCGATCTGTCATGGCGGATTTTGTACGACTATTATTTTAGCGACCCGAAAATTCAGGCACAGTATGTTGAATTTATTAATGCCCATGCTGAGCGCTTTTTGCCAGGCAGTGATTTCGTCGCCAGTAAAAGTAAACGCTTTTTCGATTATTTAGAAGAAGTCGATATCAATAGCCGAATTTTCGCCGAACTTGACGACAATGCCTTTCGCCGGATCGCCTTAGGTCAAAACTACTTTTCGCTGTTAGATTTACCTTATCGCGCGCCAGAGATTTGTATTACAGCGTCTCCTTGAGCATGGATAGCACATCGTTTACGTCTAGCTTCATCACTTTATCGGTGTTCGCGAGCAATTGATCCGCGAGGTCTTTTTTATGGTGATGGAGCTCGACAATTTGTTCTTCAATCGTGCCTTTGGCAATTAAGCGATAAATAGTAACGGGGCGTGTTTGTCCCATTCTATGTGCGCGGTCTGACGCTTGCTCTTCAACCGCAGGATTCCACCAAGGATCCATGTGAATAACATAATCTGCAGCGGTAAGGTTCAAACCTGAGCCGCCGGCTTTGAGGCTAATTAAAAATACCTCGCCTTCACCTTTTTGAAAGGCATTCACGGCCTGCTGACGAGCTTTGCTTGGCGTGCTGCCATCTAAATACTGAAACTGGATCCCGCGTTTTTCCAAGCGAGCTTTAATGAGTTGCAAGTGGCCTACAAACTGACTGAATATAAGCGCCTTGTGATTGTTTTCTTGCAGCTCAGTCAGAAGCTCATCCAATGCCGCTAATTTCGAGCTGGTTATCTGACTTTCTGCCATTAACAGTTTTGGATGACAACAGGCTTGGCGCAAGCGGGTTAGTGCTGCCAGCATTTTAAAGCGCTGTTCATTGGCACTGTCTTGCTGTGTTGACTGTGAAATTTCGTCAATGGCATTTTGGCGCAGCGCTTCGTAAAAGGTTTGTTCTTCTTGGCTCAATTGAATTGGTACATTGATCTCAGTGCGTGGTGGCAATTCGGTTAATACCTGATGCTTCATACGGCGCAGAATAAAAGGCTGGATCAGGTGTTTGAGGCCTTTACGGGCACGGTGTGCTGCGAGCTTATCTTCATTGGCGTTTTCAATGGGAGCGGAAAACTTTTCGCTAAAGCGTTTGAGGTTACCGAGCAACCCAGGGTTTACAAAACGAAAGAGTGACCAAAGCTCGGTGAGGTTATTTTCTATTGGGGTCCCAGTGGTGATCAGCTTAAACTTGCCTTTGAGCGCGCACGCGGCTTGAGTACGTTTTGCTAAAGGATTTTTTAGTGCTTGGGCTTCATCGGCGACAATAGTTTCAAAAGCGATAGGTTTTAAGATATCAACTTCGCGCTGTAGTAGACCATAACTTAATATCACACAATCCAGTGGTTGCAAGTTGCTCAGCATCTCAGCTCTGGCATCAGAATGTGGATAGTCAGAAAAGAGTTTCACCGACAAGGTTGGAGCAAACTTTTGGATTTCTTGTTGCCAGTTGAAGCAGACCGACGTTGGCGCGATGACAAGCGTCGGGCCGACATTGGCACGGGCCAATATCATCGCCAGCGCTTGGATGGTTTTACCCAATCCCATATCATCGGCAAGGCACGCACCTGCACCCCAATGGGCCAGTCGCATTGCCCAGTCAAATCCCGCCTGCTGGTAGTCGCGCAGCTCGGCTTGTAATGTTGATGGAAGCGTTGGAGTCAATGCGACGGCTTGCTGCATTTTTTCGTTTTGCTCTTCCCAGGCCGGCAAGGTTTTCATCCGCATTCCTGTGGTGGCTTCAGTAATTAAAGGTGTGGCTAGCGGGTGAAACTTTCCGCCCTCGGTTGCGTTATTGAGCTGGTCAAGTTGCGCTTTTAAGTCACTTGAAAGGGCGAGTACTTGCTCACCGTCCAGCGCAATAAAGCGGCCATTGCTGGTGGCAACCATTTTCAGAAGCTGTTTAAGTTCGATAACTTGGTCATTACTTACTTGTAGCTCGCCGGTCATGTCGAACCATTCATTTTTCTTGCTCATGGCAAGTTGCAAATGTTGGCTTTCGAGCTTGCTACTGAGCTTAACCTTTTTGCCTTTAGGCCATCTGAGTTTTAGCGCCATAGGGCAAGGCTCTTGATTAATCACCAGCTCAAGTTCTTGCAGCACCTCTAGCGCTTCATCCATTTCAGCTAAACTTAAGCGATTATCCGTCATCTCCAAAAATAGCGGGCAGTGCGTATCTAACTCATCTAATCTTTGCTGCTCAAGTAACAAGTTTCGGGTGGTGGATAAGCGCTTACCATCGATTTCGGCGCTGACAGTGGCAATACCGTGTCCTGGATGAAAAATCGGCCCTTTTTCGCCAAAGGGCATGACCACACAGTGAAAATCGAGGCCTTGATGATAAGGTTGAATGTTAATAACAAGCGCCGATTGCGCCTCGATACTATCCAGTCCAGTATCTATATCAGCTAAATCAGACTGTACATTGAGATAAGGTGCGATGGCTTTAATACTCGACAGCACTTTTTGTTTTGCACTGGCAGGCACAGTTAATCCGGATTCACCAATAATCTCAGCGACCTGTATATGTGATTGGTTAAACACAATAAACTCGTAGTGATGCTCAGCTTGCTGAATAAATGAGTAGGTTTGCGGTTGACCAAAATAGCTGGGTAAATTTGGAATAGAGAGTAGCAGATCGTCGCCATGTTGACGGATGTGTAACTCGGGAGATTTCTCGGCAATGGTAATGGCTTGTTTTAAGTCTTCTTCATGGTATAGGTTGGTGGCACCGACTGCGGCTTTTAACGCGGGAATTCCCGCAAGGGCGTAGTCCGCACGACTATTGTAGCCATAACCTGACTGTGGTGCGATGGCATCGATCAGCTTTTTATCAGACTGGCTGATATAACTAAATTGTTCCGGGTGTTGTTTCAGTTGTTTGCAGGAAATCGGCTTACCTTTTCCCCAGCCTGTTTTACCCCGTTTTTGCTCGCGTGCTAAAAACTCAATATCAAAGCGACCTTGCCTAATTTGCCAAATCAGGCGAAATTGTTCGTCAACTTCTTGGCTGGTATTTGCGTTCGGGTTTAGCGCAATAAGCTTGTCCAGTGCCAGATCCCATGCCGTCTTTTTGGCAACGAGATGGCTAACATTAAGCTCGGGATTAAACGCAAGCGGATATTGCTCACCGTGCTGCGCTAGCATCAACTGCTTTGCAAGCCCGGTAAACAGAGGTAAAGAGAGGCACTCAAACGTTGCGATGCAGTCATCAAGACTCGCAAGCGCTTTGGCATCTAAACTTTGATTACACCAGAAGTGTGCAAAGCAGTCGAGTAAGCGACCTAAGTAATAGTCAAAAACATGAGATTTCTTCAGACTTGAATAATTTAAATGGGCGCTGCTGTAGCTGCTGTTTTGCGACAAACTCTCTGCGCAGTATAACAACACGTTATTGGCAAAGAAGTTGTTATAAAGCGCTTTGCTGTCTTGGCTTTCAAACTCAAGCTGTTGAGAGAGTGTGTCAAATAATGCGGCATCATGGCTATTGGCTTGCTGCAATAGCGCCAACTTATGAAACAAACCCAGTGTTCTACCTAGGTACTGTTTTTTACGTTTGGTGATTTTGTCTTTTGCTTTTAGTGCTTGTTCAAAACAAACAATAAGGTTGTCGTGTTGTTGTAAAAAAGCAATGCTTGCCATAATTTGTGCACTATAAGCGGTTTGGATATTGGCTACCAACGCCTGAGCCTTATCCAATTGCAGGGTATAGATTTGATATTCTGCTAATAAACAGGTCAGTAGTGGGCTCTGTGTCTTGGCTTGAATCTGTGTGAGTATTTCAACTGCATAGCTAATGCTGTGACCACTTTGTAGTAAGGTATAGAGCAAAGTTGCAAAAGCTTGATATTGCAAGTCATCAGCAAGCGCCGAAAATCCTTCAACTGAAAAAGGATAAAAATACAGTGGTAATAACACTTGGTTGGTCTTATGACACACCGCCTGTGGGTCTTTCGCCAGTCCTAAATGATTGCGGGCTTTTGGTAGTTGATTGATAAATAAAAAGTCTCGAATGAGTCGCTGTTCATCGGCAAATTGGCGCTCCCATTCATAAGCATTCAGTACAGGGATAAACTCTTCAGCAGCGTTAAGGATTGCTAAAAACTGGCCATCAGCCATGACTCGATGGCTTAAACTGGTCGCGAGCTTTAGGTTTATTTGCACTCCATCTTCGTTAAAAGTCACCAACCCGTCTGAGCGCCATTTCATAATCTGGCTATGACTTACACCTTGTTCAAAGTCATTTTCAGGGATGATCTCTTTTGCCACGAGTGCTTGAACTAGGCGTTTGAGTTTGATTGCTGAAACTGGTTTATAGACTACCGCCAACACACTCAACAGCATTTGCTCGTGCACAGGTAGGTTATGCACTTGATTGATTAGCGCTGTGATTTCTTCGTTAATTGCTGGTGGAAAGTCAAAATTCATCGTTTGGTTGTAGTATTCAATTTAAGACACTGAAAACTACCATAATATAGGTTGAACTGCCATGAAGATAAACAAAGTCAAAGCTCATTTTTTGGTCATGGTGGTTCATTCAATACTCTGAAAACTAGTACTATATTTAGTCTGAACTGCCATGAAGATAAGCAACAAGAAAAAGAGAGGTAAGGGAGGCGATGCCTCCCTTTTGGTTAGCCTAGCATGTTATAGAGTAATGCAGAAACCGCCAGCAAGCCGACTAAAAGTACAAAATAAGTGCCAATGTGGCTTTTGTATTTTTGTAGTGCCGGTACTTTAAACACGGCAATGGTTGGCATGATAAACAAGATCATCGCAATAATCGGGCCTGAGATAGCCCCCATCATGTCCAAAATACTTGGGTTTAATACGGCGCATACCCAAATAGCAACAAACATAAATACCACGCCTAGCTTGTCAGCAAGCTTATAGCTCATGCTTGTTTGCTTGGTTGCAAGGCCGTTAAAGCTTTCACGTGCACCAAGGAAGTGGCCTAGGAAAGACGAAGTAATCGCGATAAATGCCACAAGAGGGCCAAGCATTTCAATAAATGGATTGTTATACACGTTAGCTAAATAGGATAAAACAGACACGTTCGCCGATTTTGCTTCTTCCATTTGCTCTGGTGTTAAAGAGAATACGCAGGAGAATACGAATAGCAAAACAAACACTATCAACATAATAGAAGTCGTACGAAGAATCGCTTCTGATTTTTGAACTGCCTCACTTTTGTAGTGACGACGCTGCACGTTAGCAAAGCTAGAAATGGCGGCTGCATGGCTAAATGAAAATACTACGATAGGAACGGATAGCCAAAGCAATTCGGTTAAGCTCGCAACATCAGGCGTGCTTACCACTGGCATTTGCCAGTTAGGCACTAAATAGAGTGACAAAAACAGTAATACCCCAACCAGCGGGTAAACCAAAATAGCAAAAGCACGCAGTAGCAGCTTTTCGCCGCCTAGCATAATGGCAATCATCCCGGCAACGAGCACGCCAGAGAGTAAAATACGAGACGGTGACTCAAAGCCAAGTTGATTGACGATAAAGCTGTCGACGGTATTGGTTAGGCCAACACCATAAATAAGCAAAATAGGAAAAATAGAGAAAAAGTAAAGTAAGGAAATTAAACGGCCAGCACCTGCGCCGAAGTGCTCTTCTACTACATCCGTAAAATCGGCATCTTTTTGCTTTGATGAAAGGACGAACCGGGCCAATCCTCGGTGTGCTAAAAAGGTCATAGGGAAGGCAAGCACGGTCATGATTAGTAGTGGCCAAAAACCACCAATACCAATGTTAATTGGCAAGAATAAAATACCTGCGCCGACCGCAGTGCCAAATAAACTTAACACCCAATGGGTGTCGTGTTGGGTCCAGCGCCCATCGCTGATGGTATTCATCTCCATCGTCGCTTCAGAGGAATTACTCATATACTTGTTGTCCTGGATTTAGAATTATAATCGGGCGCATCATATAAAAAATGACGAAGTGTTGCATGTATAAACCGTCTACTCCGAGGAGTTATGCGGTGAAATTCGTTTGTTTGGCTAAAACTTGCTCAATGTGTGGTGGGTTCCTAACCAGTTTTTGTAAATCTAAGTCTGCAAATGTTCTTAATTGTTACCACTGGCAATGAATTGCTAGCCGACTTATAAATAAATTTTTATTCTAGTTTGCAAAGAGAATTAAAATAACCAAGTGGAAAAGTATGTTCAAGCTAAACTCTCTATTGCTCGCTTCAACTTTGTTGGGAAGCTTCGCTGCTAATGCAACGATTGTCGAATTTCAAACTTCTCATGGTAGCTTTCAGGTCAATCTATTTGATGAAAGCACGCCTAAAACCGTGGAAAACTTTTTGAAATACGTAGATAACGGGCGTTATTCTGATACGGTTATTCACCGCGTTATTCCAGATTTTGTTGTGCAAGGCGGCGGCTTCAAATATGAAGGAGACGTGCCTCTTGACGCCATCGCTACTTACGATGCTGTAAAAAATGAACCTGAGTGGTCTAACGTAAAAGGCACTATTGCAATGGCAAAGGTAGCAAATAGACCTGACAGTGCGACAAGCCAATGGTTCTTTAATTTGGTAGACAACAGTAAAAATTTGGACGTTGACAATGGTGGCTTCACAGTTTTTGGTCAAGTGACTGGTGATGGCATGGAAATATTAGAAGCGATAGCAAAAATTCCTCGTTGTGGTAATGTGCCATTAGTTAACTTCACTGATGAACAGTGTAAAGATAGCAATAGTGAGCCGGGGGCAGCTAACTTTGTGACCATAAACGCAGTTACTGTGCTGGATGATGACCCCAAATCAGCTCAGGGCTTAAGCCCAAAAGCAAATACCTTGATTGATCAAGTGCCTGATAAGCCTTCAACTGACTCTGATTCATCTGGCGGTTCAATGTTTGCCGGCCTTATGTTGCTGGCTGGTATTTTCGGATTTAGACGTAGATTTCATAGGTAACCAAATCACTTTGGTTGCAGATGCTAACGATAGCATCACAGTCCCTAGTTAACCTGATCTCAGGTTAATAACTTGGAAGCGCACTTCGGTGCGCTTATTTCTTCGTTATTAAGTTATTGTTTTCGTTATTCGTCTTCGCCAAACAGTGCAATCGCTTTTGTCGTTAAACTATACTGATCACGGCCATCCGCTTGGATAAGCCCTTCATTGAGGTGAGTGGTTACAACATCTTCGAGTAGTTGTTGATCCACATGCGGGAGTGAAAAAGTGTGGTGATTGATATCGCACGATTCTGGAAAGCTTGCTTTCAGCTTAGACAGCAACATTATCGAATACATATTCTGTAAACGTTCCATAGCCGACCCTTTTATTATTCCAATTTTTGCGAGAACAATCCTAACAGTAAAATTGCGGGTTTGTCTATTTTTTGTGCTGGTTTATTAGGGGGTAAAGATCCGATGTGCTTGAGAAAATACAAAGGGCCAATTTGGCCCTTTACAGTCTAATCTTATACAGCTTCAGCCGCTTTCTTCGCGAGGTATTCGTCGTACGTACCATGGAAGTCGGTGATCTTACCGTCTTTAATTTCCCAAATGCGCGTTGCAAGTGATGAGACAAACTGGCGGTCGTGCGATACGAAGAATAACGTGCCTTCGTATTGTTCAAGTGCCAAGTTGAGAGACTCGATTGATTCCATATCCATGTGGTTCGTTGGTTCGTCCATTAGTAGGATATTTGGCTTATGCATCATGATTTTACCAAATAGCATACGGCCTTGTTCACCACCTGAGATCACCTTAACTGACTTTTTGATGTCGTTTTGAGAGAACAGCATACGGCCAAGGAAGCCGCGTACGACTTGCTCATCATCGCCTGGCTGTTGCCACTGTTCCATCCATTGGAAAAGATCCAGATCTTTTTCAAATTCGTCAGCATGGTCTTGCGCATAGTAACCAATATTGGCGTTTTCTGACCATTTATACTCACCTGCTTGCGGCGCTTTACGGCCTGCTAAGGTGTTGAGTAGTGTCGTTTTACCAGCACCATTTTCACCGATGATAGCAACTTTCTCGCCAACTTCAACAAGGCCATTTAGGTCAGAGAATAGGGTGTCGTCATAACCTTGTGATAGCGAGATAAGCTCAAGTGCGTTACGGAATAGCGGCTTTTCCTGCTCAAAGCGAATAAATGGATTTTGACGACTTGATGCTTTAACTTCTTCCAGTTGGATCTTGTCAATTTGCTTAGCACGAGATGTCGCTTGCTTCGCTTTTGAGGCGTTTGCAGAGAAGCGCGAAACGAACTGCTGTAGCTCAGCGATTTGCGCCTTTTTCTTAGCATTGTCTGACAACAGGCGCTCGCGAGCTTGCGTCGCAGCAAACATGTATTCATCATAATTACCTGAGTAAATACGCAGATCGCCATAGTCGATATCCGCCATGTGTGTACACACTGAGTTTAAGAAGTGGCGGTCGTGCGAGATGATGATCATAGTACAATCACGCTGATTCAATACGTCTTCCAACCACTTGATAGTATAGATATCCAAGTTGTTGGTTGGTTCGTCTAGGAGCATGATATCTGGCTCTGCAAATAATACCTGTGCAAGTAGTACACGCAATTTCCAGCCCGGAGCAACTTCTGACATCAAGCCATAATGTTGCTCGGTTGGAATACCCACACCGAGGAGTAATTCACCCGCTTTTGCTTCTGCGGAATAACCATCCATTTCAGCAAATTGCGTTTCAAGGTCGGCAACACGCATGCCGTCTTCTTCGCTCATTTCTGGTAATGAGTAAATGCGATCGCGCTCTTGCTTGATTTCCCACAGCTCTTTATGACCCATGATCACTGTGTCTACAACCGTATATTGCTCGTAGGCAAATTGATCCTGATTTAGCTTAGCGATGCGCTCGTTTGGATCGTAGTTTACGTTACCTGCACTTGGTTCTAGCTCTTTGCTTAGGATTTTCATAAAGGTGGATTTACCGCAGCCGTTAGCGCCTATTAGGCCGTAGCGGTTGCCGTCACCAAACTTAACGGAAATATTCTCAAACAGTGGTTTTGCACCAAACTGCATAGTGATGTTGTTACACGAAAGCATAAATTTGACTCATTACTGACAATTGCGGCGATCCTATCATTTATGGGTGACAAATGATGTAAAAAGTTTGGCTAACTCACACATTACTTTTGCGGCTGATATAGCAAAGACCTAGGCGTTGAAAACTTATCGCCATAAGACGTTTTATTTACGATTTTATTAAATTTTATTTACCAATTGAGTGGTTAAATGTTAGCCTGTTTTAATGCGAAAGGATGATATAAAAAACTAACTCTGGTGAACAAGGATGAAAATAGTTGAAGAAAAACATAATTGGTTGATTGACCAACAAATCGATGAGCTGGAAGTCTTACCACCCCATACCACAACCACTCATTTACCGTCAGAAATTAGAACGCAACTAAAGCCTCATGCCAGTGATTGGATAGTATTGCAACAAAGACATAATTGGCGCCATGTTAAGCGTGACGAATTTACTCGTGTTTTTATAAAGACCAAAAAGGGCTTACAAAGTGTAAGGTCTGGCAGTGCTGCCGGTTCTAGAGAGCAGCTAATCATCGTTAAACGCAAGTCTTATTTCAAAGCAGAGATTAGAAACAATGCCTTTACAAGCAGTGGTGGGGTTGATCCTAATCAGCCCATTGGCGCAAGCCAATTAGACCCGTTAACACCGGTTGAACAGGTATTGGCCTCGATTAACGTCGATAAATCACCTGAGGTGGCTGAAAAGCGCATATTGGTGTCGCTGGAAGGGGAGTTGGCGGTGAGTTTTGTGATCCAAGGTGCTAATACTCCCACATTGTCCAGAGCCTCTGAAGGGGCAACACAAACGCCTCTGATATTCGGCAAGTTGAGTGAAGATGGTCGCTATAGTCTAAAAGCAAAAATCTTGGGTGTGCCGGAGCAGGTGCTTTTTAACAATGTGCCCTATGCAGACTTACTTGATATAGAAAAAGTAAAAGCACTTAAGATTGGTGCTGATGGCGGAGTGCAGCTGATTAAACACAGAGTGTCAGGTGAGGGTAATGTACACCTATATTTTATTAGCGAGCCACCGAGTATCGGGATCTTCTTTGATGGTACAGGCAACAACAAGTACAACGATATTTTGGACCCCTTTGATGATAAAGAGCCGACGAATATCGCTAAGCTCCATGAGTTGTATGAAAATGAAGGTAAGTTTACCACTTCTTCATATATTGAAGGAGTTGGCACTTCGGCTGGAAAGAAAGATTCGACCATCGATCTGGCAATTGCATACTCTTTTGACGAAAGGCTAATTGAAGCGGTGTCAGACTTGGATAAGTTCATAAATAACAATGGATTAATTGAGCTTTGTAACACTCTATTGGTTGATTGTTTTGGCTTTAGCCGTGGCGCAGCGGCAGCACGAGCGTTTGTTAATCTGATCAATGAAATGAGAGAAAAGCAAGATACTAAATTAGCGAATAAAGAGGTGGTATTTCGCTTTGTTGGTATTTTCGATACCGTCGCGTCTATTGGAGGGGATGGAGATAATGATCATGGTGAGCTGTATGCCAGAGATGAGTTAGACGATGCAGCTAGACTCGATCTCAATCAGGCCAGCGCAGGGGCTGTATATCACTTAACGGCTTGGGATGAGCGACGTGATAAATTCCCACTAAGCTCATTAAAAAATAAGGATGGCAGCTTGTTTGCTAATCATAAGGAAGTCTACTTACCAGGTGTTCATTCTGATATTGGAGGCGGGTATGCCCCTATCAGTATTGATATTGAGTATCCTTTAAAGCGTATTCGTGGTATTCCCGGAAATCCAGAGCATGAAGCAAAAGTACAACAGGCGAAATTGGCAATTGAACATAAATATCAGTGGCCCGGTATTAACGTGGATATGGTCTACCGCTTTAAAAGGCTAAGATATGGCGCAAGTCGCTCGGGAAGAGATAAGGATTTTTACACCACATACCGGCCTGTTTGGAGACGTAAAATAGATAATACCCTTGCCCATTATGGACTGCACCAAATGTATAACGAGGCGATTCAACATGGCGTTCCGCTAAAAGATATGGCGCGTCTTCAAAGTATCTACCCTTATGAACTTAGCAATGAGGTCGCAACTTTGGTACCTAAAGCTCTTAAAGCTGGGCCAGCAAGCCAAGCTTGGCAGAAGTTATACGAGCATTATATTCATATTAGTTCTCGGTTTACGGGAGCTGTGGATAAAATGGCTCATGGAGCTGAAAGAAAGGCAAAATACGCCACTGAAAATGGACAAAGGGAAATGTTTTACAATAATGCAAAAGCGCTACCGCAGGTACAAATTTGGAAAGCGTATAAAAATGGAAATAAATCAATTTGGAGGAAAGGATGAACAATAAGCTCTATACCGTTTTACTGGCAGTAATACTGCTTTGCAGTTGCTCTTCACATTCCGAGCTCGAAAAATTACATATAGGCATTTCCGCTTATGAAAAAAGTGACCTGATGGTAAAGCTGATATTTGACGATAGATTTTCCCCTCCCGCTGGTGCTATAGGCTGTTGCTGGGGGAACGCTCAAAAGAAAGGTGTGTTTTGGGGAGCTGAGATCCCACATAAAGTTCAAGCAGAATGGTGGGATTATAAGCAAGGCAGGCATTATCGTGCTGTGTTTATGGTACAGCGAGATAAGGCGTACAAAATCGCGGGTAATTTACCGAGCGTGACTTATTACACAGGCAAAACGGAGACCGATGTTGATCCTTATATCATCTTTGGGTTTGGTGAAAAGGGAGAAGTAAAAATGTGGATTTCTAATTCTCAGTTTGCTAGTGGAGTTAAAGGACGCATTTTAGAAGAAATTGGTTCAGCACAGGCGACTTGGGAGCCCTTTGAATTAACCGATGAGATGTTTAATTAGATAAGCGCCCACAATCCAAAGTTAATATAAAAAACAAATGAGACTAGGGATGTTCGACATGGAGAAAAGGATGTTCAATAAGCTCTCTACCGTTTTACTGGCATTAATACTGCTTTGCAGTTGCTCTTCACATACCGAGCTAGCACAGTTGGATATAGGTATTTCAGCTTATGAAAATAGTGACTTGATGGTCAAAATAGTGTTTGATGATAAATTTTCTCCACCTGCAGGAGCGATAGGCGGTGGTTGGGGAAATGCCGTAGGAAGTGGGACATTTTGGGGAGCCGAAATCCCATATAAAGTAAAAGCGCAGTGGTGGGATTATAAGCAGGGAAAACACTATTGTGCAGCGTTAACTGTACAGCGTGACAAGGCGTACAAAATCGCGGGTAATTTACCTAGCATTACCCATTACACAGGCGAAACAGAAACCGATGTTGAGCCCTATATTATCTTCGGTTTTGGTGAAAAGGGTGAAGTAAAAATGTGGATTTCTAATGCACCGTTTGATGGCGTGGAAGGACGCATTTTAGAAGAAATTGGTTCAGCGCAAGCGACTTGGGAACCCTTTGAATTAACGGATGAGATGTTTAATTAGCTGAAGCAAATTCCCGCTGTTTAAGCATATGATAGTAAGGTAGGAGATCACGGTAACGAACCGTTTTTTGGGCGTTTCGCTTGTGAGAGGGAAGTTTATCACTCTTCGTCCGCCCGGTATGTTAAGCAAAGTGGTCGCATCAAGTTAAATTGTCGTTCTATTTCCTGTACTAGTTTGCTTGCGTGGCTTGTGCAGGAAAGCGGTTCGCCGACGATGACATCGCAATTAAATGGTACAAATAGGGCTTCTCCTTTGGGTAAGGAGCGGCCAAGTCCATGCATCATAACGGGGTAAACGAGCACCGGCTTATAATCACGAATGAGATGAAAAATACCTTTCTTTAACTGCGCCATTTTTTCAGGTTCGCCACGAGAACCTTCAGGAAAAAAAATTAAGATTTCATTCTTTTTTAACGCTTCATGACATTGCTCAAATAGCTGTGCTTTGCGTGTCACTTGTTTTCGATTTAAGGGAATGATACCAATGACATGGAGTGCAAACCAAGCGATAATTCTATTGGCGAGAAAATAGTCGGCAGCGGCTACGGGTCGAACTTTATGTATCATCCTTAACGGAAACAAACTCATTAACACCATGGTATCCAAATGGCTGTTGTGGTTTGGCGCGAGGATCGCAGGCCCATGCGTTGGTAACTTATTGCGATTAACAACGTTGAGCCCAAGCGCGATTAACACGACCGGTTTTATTATCAATCCAAAGAAAAGTATTTTTACAATACGTGCAAACATAGTCTAATAATGCAAATAGTATAGGTAATGGAAGAATAGTGGTGAAGTGTAAAGTAGGCTGTCCATCCTATCTAAAATACCACCATGACCGGGGATCATGACCCCTGTATCTTTAATTTGTAAATCGCGCTTCACACTTGAAATAACTAAATCACCAAAAAAGCCAGTAACGGCTATGAGGATCCCAGCGCCTGCGCCTTGCAAAGTCGATAGTGGGGTAAGTGCTGGTGCTACAAAACAAGATAATGTGGCAGTAGTAAATACGCCACCAATAAAACCTTGCCATGTTTTGTTGGGGCTCACTTTTGGGATGATTTTATGTTTGCCGAGTAGCTTTCCCCAAACATATTGGCAAACGTCGTTAAATTGAGTCGTAAACAGTAAATACAATACCAGACCAATGGCACCCGCCTCACTGTTTTTGACCGGCAAAACTAACAAGTAGCCAAGATGACTAATAGAGAAAACACACAACATGACGGCCCAGTTAAGGATCCCAGCTGACTTTATGAATCCTTTTGTATCACCGATGAGCACCATTCTAATAGGGATAAATAGAAAGATATAAACAGGAATAAAGATAATAAACATGCCATACCACTGAGTTGCAACCCAATAGTATTGCAGTGGGATACTCAAATATAGCCAAAAAATAGCGCGCCTATCGGTTTGCCGTCCCGGCACTATGGACAAAAACTCTTTTAATGCGAGAAAACTTAAAAAGCCAATAAAAGCAAGTGCGAAATGTGTGTTGGAGGCTAGTACGACAAAAAAAGCGCCAATTATCCACCACCAAGATTGGATCCTGAGTTTTAATTCTTGATGATCCGTATCTCGTTGTATTCGGCTAATAACTATATAGGCAAGCGTTGCGGTGATTAAAATGAGTCCCACCAACGCCATGGCATACAAAGAATGATCAGGGACATTAAACATCGTGTTTGTCCTCAAGATATTGGTAGGCAAGGATAGCTCGCTTACATACCGTGATGAATGAACCGACGCTAATGATAAGTAGTGACGTGTATAACACAGCCCCTTGTTGCCAGAATAGAGGCTCTATCGCTGTAAAAATACATGCAAATGTAAGTAAAGCCATCCGATGTTGTTTTGCCATAGGTCCACAAAAATTGGCAGGTGCTCCTGTACTCGTTGCCAAGGTTCTGACGTAAGCGGTCATAATCGCAAGTATTGCAGCACACCAAGCAATATCGACTGCGTAACTAAACTGGGGGAGTCCATAGCCCACAGCAACAATGACAAAAGCATCGGCAAACCTGTCTGGCATATCGTTAAAAAGTTCACCAGATGCGGTACTTTTCCCACCTTCCATAGCGACCATGCCATCGAACAAATTACACAATAAGCGAAATTGAATACATGTGGCAGCAAGCAGAGGCAAAAGCCAAATGAGTGGTCCAGAAGACAGTGGTAACAACACAAGACAGATTGCTGAGCAGGCTGCAAATAGCACGCTGAGTAATGAAATAGTGTTAGGAGTGATATTTTTATTGCTAAGCCATTTGGCAACGCGCTGAGCATATGTGCTTGAGCGTACCTTGAGTGGACGCCGACTTGATTTGTCTTCCATGATTTCCTTTTCCTTAGAATACGTATTCTTCAACTCTTTTGAAGAATGGATGATCTTTGCCTTTGTTTCGAGCCAGTATAAATGATCTATGGCAGGCCAACAAGATACCCTGAGAGGGGGTTACCTTTAGCACTTGAGACGATGTAAAGTGGAGAGTCTGAGGAAGAGTATTTACATTGGTTTATTAAATTCCACCGAAATAAATTGCTATTTGGCGCTATCTTGGGTCACATTACTGACCGCAATTAAAATAATATAACATTTAGGATTGGAATATGCGTATTAAAGCTATCTCCGCGGCCATGGTGTTGGCCTTTTCTCAGTACGTTGCTGCCGATGAAGGTATGTGGCAACCACATCAGCTACCTGAACTTGAATCTATTTTAAAGTCTAAAGGGCTAGAGATAGATGCTAAGTCAATTTCAAAACTCACTGAGTTCCCGATGAATGCGGTGATTAGCCTAGGTGGTTGTACGGCGTCATTTGTCTCTCCTAAAGGTCTGGTGGTGACAAACCATCACTGTGCATACGGCTCTATTCAATACAATTCAACAACAGATAACAATATTCTTGAGAATGGCTTTTTAGCAAAACAGCCAAGTGAAGACTTGCCGGCGGCACCGGGCTCACGCGTTTATGTGACTAAAGAAGTGTCGAACGTAACGGATAAAGTTAATGCTGGGACGGACTCACTGACCGGTAAAGCACGTTTTGATGCCATTGACAGTAAGCGCAAGCAACTTGTTGCCGAGTGCGAGCAAGATGAAAGCTATCGCTGTAATGTATACACCTTTCATGGTGGATTGGAATATTACCTCATTAAATCGCTAGAGATAAAAGACGTCCGTTTGGCATATACACCAGCGATGGGCGTGGGCAAATATGGTGGCGATATAGATAACTGGATGTGGCCTCGTCACACTGGCGATTTTGCTTTTTACCGTGCATATGTGGGTAAAGATGGTAAACCCGCTGAGTTTTCTAAAGATAACGTACCTTATAACCCTGAGTCATTTTTGAGTGTGAGTGCAAAAGGCGTGCAAGAGGGCGACTTTGTAATGGTGACGGGTTATCCGGGTCGTACCAACCGTTATCGTATTGCTTCTGAAGTAGATTATGTGTTTAACACGGTTTACCCCATGGTACGTAAACATAACTCTAAGTATGTGGCACTGATTGAAGAAAATGCACCAGAAGGTTCTCAAGCTCGTATCGCCTATGAAAGCACCATCGCAGGTTACAACAACTACATCAAAAACTTTGGCTCTATGATTGAGAGCTTCAAAAAAGGCAGTATGTACAGCCGTAAGCAGCAATTTGAGCGCGATCTGAGCACTTGGATCAATGCCGATGCAGACCGTAAAGCAAAGTATGGCGCTGTGCTAAATGAATTGAGCGAGTTGGTTGCTCAATCCCAAGCCCATTATGAGCGTGATATGATGGTTGGCTATATCCACCGTTCGCAAATGATGTCTGTAGCGCGTCAACTTTACCGCTTGGCGGTTGAAAAACAAAAGCCTGATGCTGAGCGTGAGAGTGGTTATCAAGAACGTGATATGCCAAAAATCAAAGCGGGGCTTCAGCGTATGACGCGCCGCTATGATGAAACAGTTGATAAAGCGATTATGCTTTACTTCATGGAGCTTTATGCAGCCTTGCCAAAAGAAGCGCGTTTAGCTGAAATCGATAAGCAGCTTCAACTTGAAAACGGCTTCAATAAAGCAAAGCACCAAGCGCTGCTAGATGAGATGTATGCCAACTCTAAGCTTGCTGATGAAAAAGCCCGTCTTTGGATGTTAGATTTAGAACTTGAACAGTTAAATCAAAGCTCTGATCCATTCATTCAATATGCAAAAGCGATTTTTGCAGTGATGAAGCAAATCGAAGATGAAGAAAAAGAACTGGCTGGTAAGCAGCAATCTGCTCGTCCTGCTTTGATGGAAGCCATTATTGCTTACAACAAGTCGCAAAATAAGCCAGTTTACGCAGATGCTAACAGCACACTCCGTGTCACTTACGGTACGGTAGGTGGCTATTCACCGCAAGATGGCTTGGTGGCAACGCCATTTACCTCGCTTGAAGGGTTACTGGCTAAAAATACCGATGTAGAACCATTTAACGCGCCGAAAAAGCAACAGCAGTTGATCCGCGAAAAAGTATATGGTCAATATACAGGGGGCATGAATACCGTACCGGTGAATTTCCTTTCTAACGTGGATACCACAGGTGGTAACTCGGGCTCGCCAACCTTAAATGGGAAAGCGGAGTTAGTGGGTTTACTCTTTGATGGTGTATATGAAAGCATTATTGGTGACTGGGATTACGATAAAAACCTAAACCGCTCAATCCATGTTGATTCGCGTTACATGTTATGGGTAATGGATAAGGTTGATAATGCGCAAAACCTGTTAGATGAAATGAAGATAGTAAAGTAGGTCGACCTTTAGGTCGACAATCCCCCAACGTTTAAAGGGTAGACTTTGGGTTTAAACGTTAGTCGGCCTAAAGGCCGACCTACGGGAGATATCAATTTTTCGAAAAACAATGCCGGCCATAAAGCTGGCATTATTGTGTTACTTCGTCATTAACTGGCGGATATATTTCACCGGAGCACTACCAAAGCTTAAGAATTCTTCATGGAATGCTTTTAAATCAAATTCCTTTCCAAGCTTTTGCTTTTGTGTTTCACGGAAGTCGTAAATTTCGCGATAACCAGAGTAATAGCTGGTTAATTGTACTTGGCTCAAGGTTGCACGGCGCCATTTACCTTCGGCTTCTGCACGCTCTTGGAAAGCCCCATTCATCAACAGATCTAAGCCTTCTTCTTTGCTTATTCCTTTTACTTGGATACCGTAATCTAGGATAGTGTTACAGATCACACGTAGATTCCACTTGTAGTACATTAACCACATTTCAGGCTCAAAGTTACCATAGCCTTCTTCTAGCATCATGCGCTCAGTGTATACTGCCCATCCTTCAATCATCGCGCCATTGCTTAAGATACTCTTCACCAAAGACGGAGATTCGTTAGAGTAAACCAACTGAGTGTAATGGCCTGGCACGGCTTCATGAATATTTAGGATCTGCAGGATCCAATGGTTGTATTCACGTAGATACGATTCAGCTTGCTCGTCGCTCATTGAGTCCAGCGGAGACACGTTATAATAGGTGTTCTCCTTTTTGTCGTATGGGCCCGGAGCACTGATTGAAGCGCCAGCAAAGCCGCGCATATATTCAGGCGTTTCGCGAACAACTAGCGGCTTTTCAGGGTCTAGCGTGATGAGATCCTTTTCCATCACAAACTTTTCAAGCTCTGGAATTTGCGCCTTGATTTCGCTCACAAAGTTTTCACGCTTTACGTGTTTGACCGAAAGGTGCTTGATAAGCGTGGCAATCGCATCAATGTCAGATTTTGGGCGTGGCTTGTCAGCAAAATACTTTGGCCAGAGTTGATCAACAATCTTAACCATTTCATTAGTAACACGGGCTTTGTCAGCCATTGCCTTTTCATACATTTGCTTGGCGGTGTAGCCAGACTGAATATCAAAGGCAAATTTTTCTTCGTACAGCTTCTCACCAATTCTAAATGAGCGCGCATTACCGTTTTCGCTTAACTCTTTTTCAAGGTTGCTAAGGTAAGATACATATCCATTGATGGCAGATTTCGCGGCAGCGAAGCGCTGCTTGAATAGGGCTTTTTCCTCGGCTGTTAATAATGAAGTCGCGAGTTTATCAAGCAACTCGTCGTTTAATACACTAAATGCGCCTTGGTTTTGTGCAATCGCAAGCTGAGTATATTCAAGCGTTGGATTGTTAATATTGTTTTGTGCTGCTTCATAATACGCTGGCACATATTGAAGACGTGCTAAAACGAGCTTGAGCTTTTCGTCACCCGTTTTAAAGCGGCTGTTGAGTATCGTCGCAAAGCCATAAGAAACATTGTAGTTTGACGGATTCCACTGCCAGCTTTTGAAGGTTTCAATATGCCAGATATCGCGTTTTAAGCGATTTTCAATTAAGTGATAATCGATTTTTTGACTATTGCTTAAGTTAGCAAGGTCGAACTGTTGTAACTTAGCCAGTTGCGCCTGAGAGAAGGCAACACTTGCATCACGAGTCGCTTGGGTTGGTACCGTGATAATATCGTCGTACTTGCCAAAGCCTGCCCAGAGCGACGCTTCTGGGTACTGTTTCCATAAGTCATTGATAAATTGCTGAGAAAAGTCAGCGAATTGTGCATTTGTTGCTACTGTTTGCTGTGAAGCTGAAGGCGTCGTCTCGACAGACGAAGGAGAAAGTGAGCAGCCAGTCAGGCCCATTGCCATGGCTAGCGCCATGCACAAGGCAGTCTTTTTCATTATTGTGTCCTATTTAATGGTTTTCGCTATCATAACAAGATTTTGCTTTATTTGCTTTGTCTGGCTCATCCAACCACACTGCACCGTTAGCCTCTTTGGCAACGATGTCATCGGGGTTGTAGATAGGGCATGATTTCATCGACAAACAGCCACAGCCAATGCAACCATCGACATAGTCTCTTAAGCGCTGCATGTAAGCGATTTTTTCGTCCAGCTTTGCTTGCCAGGCTGTAGAAAGTTTGGCCCAGTCCGCTTTGGTTGGTGTTCTTGAATCGGGTAGGGTATCAAGGGTTTCTTTTATCTCCCCTAGGGTTATCCCCATTTTTTGGCCAGCTTTAATAATGGCAATTCGACGCAACACATCCTTTTTATAACGGCGTTGATTACCGTTATTACGCCAACTGCGAATAAGCCCTTTGTTCTCATAGAAATGCAGTGCAGACACCGCTACGTCAGCTCTTTGGGCAACCTTACCGACGCTGAGGTTCGGCTCGTCTCTTAATAATTTTTCAGTTTCCATAAATTAGTACTTTACCTTAACTTAAGGTGAGGTTTTAAGGTAGCACCCAATTTATTATTAGTGCAACTGGAATTGAAGATTATGAAAACAGTCGTTATTTACTCAAGCTCAAACCCCAATGGAAATACCTACCAATCTGCAAAGGCACTAGCAGCAGAAAAAAGAGCTGAGCTCATCTATTTAGACCGTTATAAAATTGGTGAGTATTGCTACAAACACTCTCACAGTGATGATGACTTTGTTAACCTTTTTAGATGGGTACTTGGTTTTGAGCACATCATTTTTGCATCCCCCGTTTATTGGTATGCAGTGACACCAAGAATGAAGGCATTTATCGACAGAATAACCGACTTTATGGACATAGAAGCGTTAAAGCCTGAGCTTAGAACGCTACGTGAAAAGCAGTTTTCTATCTTGTCGACCTCATGCCAAGAAAAAGCACCGGCACCATTTACTGAGATGCTGGTGGGGACCTTTGAATATTTGGGTATGAAATTACAAGAGCAGCGTCACGTCCATTATCCTTATGCTGATTAATCGCTGTGGATTTTGTTGGGTGGGGTTGTGTGACGATGGCTTTTAAAGATCGCTGCGTAAAGCAGCTCCTACTCTGGAGTAAAACCAGTCTGATATAACGTGGTTTACCCGCCGAGCAGTTTGTGACTGGTGTTTATTTAGAGGAGGGGGAGGGTTTTTACAGATCGCTGCATGAAGCAGCTCCTTTTCTGGAGTAAAACCAGTCTGATATAACGGTGGTTTACCCGCCGAGCACTTTGTGACTGGCGCGCTAAAACCCCTTGCTACCCAACATTTCTCAGCGGAAGTACGCACTTCCGCGTCTGCAAACAGGTGCAAGGTCACACCTTAAATTCATTTACCATTTGTGAGAGTCGTTGTGACATTTCGCTTAATTGCTGGCTCGACGCTTTGGTGTGTTCAGCGCCAAGGGCGGTTTGGTTTGCCACTGTTGCGATACCACTGATGTTGTCAGTCATGTCAATAAGATCTTCGGATTGCTTTTCACTCCAGGTGGCGATATTAACGTTAATATCATGCACGGTTGCGATGGAGAGGTTGATTTGCTCTAGTGCGTGCTTACATTCTTGGCTCACTTTGAGGCTTTGCTCGGATGCTGCACGGCAGCTCTCCATTTCTTCAACGGTTGTGGCGACGCCATTGTGCAGTTTATCAATGATCGCTTGAATATCATCGGTAGATTGTTGCGTACGCTGAGCTAGTGTTCTTACCTCATCGGCCACCACGGCAAAACCGCGACCTTGTTCTCCTGCTCTCGCAGCTTCGATGGCCGCATTCAATGCTAATAAATTAGTTTGATCTGCCACTTTTTTAATGACATCAAGTACTGCACCAATCTCGGTTGATGAGCGTTGTAGTTCGAGCACAGCTTGTTGCGCTGAGTCGACGCTACGAGAGGCATGCGCTATGACTGCCACATTTTCGTCTACATGCGTCAGCCCTTGGGTCGTCAGTGTGGTTGTCTCTGTCACTTTATCAAGCGCACGCTTTGACTCATTATTGACAGCTTGTGCCACTTGATTAAGCGATTGCATGCGGTTTTGCACTGATTCTGTTTCACTATTTTGTTGTCCAATACCAGCTTGGATCTGCTCGGTAATACAGGATAACTCCTCTGCTTGGGAAGCCAAAGAATGGGTGTTTTCGTTGATATCATGCAGTACATCACGAAAATGCGAGTTCATTTTATTAAATGCGATAGCCATTTGGGCAAGCTCGTCTTTACCGTGGCTTTTCAGTGCAATGGTGAGGTCTTTTTGCGCTGAAATGAGTCCCATAGTGCGGGTGAGCTTATCCAGTGGCTTGGTAATATTTTTGCTGATCAAGCTCGAGAGGAAAATAAGTAATATCGCATAGCCGAGCGTTTCAGCAGTCATCAACATGAGTCGGTCATAAAACTGTTCTTCAACGTCTTGAAGGTAAATACCTGTCCCAATTGCCCAGTTATAGTGCCCTAAGTTAACAATATAAGAAAGCTTGCCCTCAAGCTCCTTTGTCCCCGGTTTTGGCCATTCATATCGGGCAAAGCCTTGTTGATTTTGATTAGCAATGACGACGAACTGGCTGAATGCCTCGCGAATAAAGCGTTCATGATGGTGAGTCATTGAGGTGCCATTGAGTAGTGGCTTAATGGGATGCGTTACCATATTTCCGTGTAAGTCAAATAAGAAGAAGTAGCCAGCATCACCATAGCGTGCGGCATCAATGAGTTTTTTTATTTTTTCTTGTCTTTGTTGTGGGGAGAGTGAGGTCTCGGTGGCAACCATATTAAGTTGTGCAACTGTGGTTTTCATTAGGTTTTTTGCATTAATACGTCTTTCTTGCGTTAAGCTGTCTCGTAAAACGAGTGCTGATGAGAGTTGCACAAGGGCAATGATCACGACAGACAAAAGCAGACTGAGTCTGAGTTTATTGGGCACTTTCATCAAACCTAGGAGTTTATTCAGCTGCTTCATGAGTTCCTCTAGTAACAAAGAATTAGTTAAAATGACAGCGATGTTAGTTGGCGTGGATCATACTTAGAACGAACCAAAAATAAATAGCATGAACAAGAGATGAATAAGGCGTTAAGCCGTGCAGACGGCTATCTAATTGATAGTTAATAAAAATGTTAATATTTACGTTTTGTAAATGATTGTGAATGAGAACTATTGTTAATAAGTAAGTGTAAGGGTTTTGTCTTAGGGAAGGATGGAGTTTAGGGATAGATCAAGAAAATTTGATATAGATCATTGCAGATATCTCTTGAATCGAATAGCGACTTTGTTATACTCGCTGCGAATTTTCAGTTTAGACTGAAAGTTCTGAACTAATCAATTCTATCAAGATAAAAACATCAGGATAATCTGTGCCACTGTTAAGCTATGTTCGACATACTGCTACTACTGACGACACAACCTATCAAGGTTGTACGATCACGCGTGCGCAGTTATTCGGTCGTATTTTCAGTGTGCTAAGCGCATTGATGATGTTTAACACGGCATTATTATTCACTGGCATGCTAGGTGATGTAGCTGAATTAGAAGCACTTTTTGCAGATAATTCACTACCTGACTCTGTTTTGGTGATGCTTGGAGAGTTTTGGGCTCAGCCTATCTTGTCATTACAATTATTGATAGGTCTTTATTGGTTAGTTTTCCATACTATTTTGCCTACACGCGCTGGCGTTGTCCTGCGTAAAACGGCATTCGCCTCTACTGAGGCTATTCAACCTCAACCGGTGCCTAGCGCACATGGTTGTCGTGCTCCTCCTTTTGGGTACCGCTGTCTGTTTGCGTAATCGCAATATTTGAGTCCAGTGCGTTTGATTTACGCGATTTGGATCTGCAGTCAGCAATTCAGTTTCAATTACATTAATCGGCTACTTACCGTCCTTTTAGGGCGAATTGTAAGCTTAGTAAATGTGATTGTCCGTTTACTGTATCGATTATTTGGTAAATGGTTAGTGACTGGTATCAAAGGAGCTTTTCCCTTCACTAATACATTTTCCCTGATGGATACAGTGCAATTCGAACTTGTGCAGCATAGCTTGCACAAATAGATACTCAGCGCGCTTGATAAATAAGCCGCAGCTTATCGTTGAAGGGTAATCAATTGAATAAACGTAGTGTTGTGAATTATGCGTTCGCTTCATTGGGGCTTATGCTCACCGGCTGTAGTGGTGGCATTTTAGATCCCAAGGGGCAAATTGGCATGGATGAGAAGTCCTTGATCATCATTGCCACTGTACTGATGTTACTCGTTGTAGTACCAGTTATTATTCTTACCTTATATTTTGCGTGGAAGTACCGAGACGGTCGTGACCACGAGATTTATGCACCTAAATGGGCTCACTCTAACAAAATAGAAGCCGTGGTTTGGACCATTCCGATTGTGATTATTATTGTACTTGGGGTGATCACTTGGCGCTCTACACAATCACTTGATCCGTATAAGCCGTTGGAAGGTAAAGGTGAACACCTCACTGTTCAGGTGGTATCGCTCAACTGGAAGTGGTTATTTATCTATCCTGAGCAAGGCATTGCTACAGTGAATGAGCTGGTATTTCCAGCGAATGTACCAGTGGAGTATAAAATCACTTCCGAAAGCACCATGAACTCTTTTTTCATTCCACAGCTTGGTAGCCAAATCTACTCGATGGCAGGGATGGAAACGCAGCTTCACCTGATTGCCAACGAGCCGGGGACGTTCAAAGGCTTTTCTGCTAACTACAGCGGAGCGGGCTTTACGGGTATGAAGTTCGATGCCATTGCGACCAAAGACAAAGCAAGTTTTGATAACTGGGTTGCCGATGTCAAAGCAAACGGCGAAGCCTTAACCGCAGGTCGTTACACGCAACTGGCTGAGCCTTCGGAATATCACCCCGTTGAATATTTTGGCTCGGTAGAGCAGGGCTTATTCCACACCATAGTTATGAAGTACATGCAGGGCCATGGCGAAATGAGTTATTACGCCAAACCAGAGCATGCTGCGCATCCACATTACGGCAAGGCTGAGGAGTAATTATGTCGTTGTTTGGTAAATTATCCATCGAGGCAATCCCTTATCACGAACCCATCATTATGGTGACGTTAGCTGTGGTGGCGATTGTTGGTCTAATTGTGGCTGCAATGGTCACAAAACACAAAAAATGGGGCGTGCTGTGGCACGATTGGATTACTTCAATCGATCATAAACGCCTAGGCGTGATGTACATTATCTTGGCATTAATTATGTTAATGCGTGGTTTTGCCGACGCCATCATGATGCGTACACAGTTGGCGATGGCCACAAGCGGCGCTGCCGGTTACTTACCTCCTGAGCACTATGACCAGATCTTCACTGCACACGGGGTGATCATGATCATCTTTATGGCGATGCCATTTATGATTGGTTTGATGAATATCATCTTGCCACTGCAAATTGGTGCTAGAGATGTTGCTTTTCCGTTTTTGAATAATCTCAGTTTTTGGCTGACGGCGGGCGGGGCAATTCTGATCAATTTATCCTTGGCATTTGGTGAGTTTGCAAAAACCGGTTGGGTTGCGTATCCGCCATTGTCGGAGTTGTCGTTTAGTCCCGGCGTCGGGGTGGATTACTATATTTGGGCACTGCAAATATCCGGGCTTGGGACATTGCTCACTGCCGTGAATTTCTTGGTAACCGTATTTAAGATGCGTGCACCTGGCATGACGCTAATGAAAATGCCTATTTTTACTTGGACTTGTACTTGGGCAAATATCCTAGTTGCGGCGTCTTTCCCAATTCTTACTGCGGTGCTCGCGATGCTAACGCTTGACCGTTATATGGATTTCCACTTCTTCACCAATGAAGCCGGTGGTAATGCCATGATGTATATCAATCTGTTCTGGGCATGGGGTCACCCTGAAGTTTATATTTTGATCTTACCTGCGTTTGGGATTTTCTCAGAAATTATTTCAACCTTTACAGGTAAACGCCTGTTTGGCTATAAGTCGATGGTGTATGCCAGCGGTGCGATTTCTATTTTGGGCTTTATTGTTTGGCTACATCACTTCTTTACTATGGGTTCAAGCGCCAATGTTAATGCTTTCTTTGGGGTCATGACGATGGTCATTGCGGTCCCGACGGGAGTAAAACTCTTTAACTGGTTATTTACCATGTATCGCGGTCGTTTGCGGATCACGGTGCCGGTCCTTTGGACGTTAGGGTTTATGGTGACCTTTACCGTTGGTGGGATGACTGGCGTACTGCTTGCGATTCCTGGCGCGGACTATGTGCTGCACAACAGTCTTTTCCTAATTGCACATTTCCATAACACCATTATCGGTGGGGCAGTGTTTGGTTATCTGGCGGGTTTTGCTTACTGGTTCCCTAAAGTTATGGGTTACAAGCTTGATGAGCGTTGGGGTAAAGCCTCATTTTGGTGCTGGCTGGTTGGCTTCTTTGTGGCCTTTATGCCGCTTTATGTGCTCGGCTTCTTGGGCATGACACGTCGTCTTAATCATACCAACACGCCAGAGTGGAACATTTGGCTATACATCGCGTGTATTGGTGCCTTTATCATTATGTTTGGGATAGTTTTCCAAGTGGTACAGCTAGTGGTGAGTTACAAAAACCGCGAGCAATTGCAAGACACCACAGGCGATCCGTGGAATGGGCATACGCTAGAATGGTCAACGGACTCTCCTCCGCAGTACTACAATTTCGCGAAAACCCCTGTGGTTGACGATATTGACGCTTGGACAGAAATGAAAGAGCAGGGACAGGCATATCAAAAGCCTGCACATTATCAGCCTATTCACATGCCAAAAAATACCCCGGCTGGAGTGCTTATCAGCGCGTCATTGACCGTGTTTTGCTTTGCCATGATTTGGCATATTTGGTGGTTAGCGGCGGTGGGTTTTGTCAGTGCTATCGCGGTATTTATTAAGCGTTGTTACACCAGCGACGTTGATTATTATGTTCAGGTTGACGAGATTGAGCAGATTGAGTCTGCCCACCTTTCTCGCGCATTACAGGAGGGTTAATTCATGAGTGCAATTACTCCCGCTACGCTGCATGCGTTAGAAGATGCTCACGAGCATGCAGATCATGACACAGGTTCAAATACCGTATTCGGTTTTTGGCTATATCTGATGACGGACTGTTTGTTGTTTGCCTCTTTCTTTGCCACTTATGCCGTGTTGTACATGAACACGGCAGGCGGGGTGTCTGGCAAAGACATATTCGAGCTGGGCTTTGTTGCGGTTGAAACCGCGGCCCTACTGTTAAGTAGTATTACCTTTGGTTTTGCCATGATAGCGGCAAACAAGCAGAAAAAGTCGCAAACCTTATCTTGGCTTGCGGTGACATTTGCCTTTGGTGCGGTGTTTATTGGTATGGAAGTATATGAATTCCATCACTTAATAGTACATGGTCATGGACCGCAGCATAGTGCTTTTCTGACTTCTTTCTTCTCATTGGTGGGTCTGCACGGCATGCACGTGACGGCAGGCTTGATTTGGATGACTGTGATGATGATTGAAGTGACACGTCGTGGTCTTAAGCCACAAACGGTAACGCGTTTGAGCTGCTTAAGCTTGTTCTGGCACTTTTTAGATATCGTGTGGATCTGTGTATTTACCGTTGTTTATTTAATGGGGGCAATGTAATGAGCCATAGTGAATCTCAAGCGTTAGCACAGATGGATGTTCATGAGCATGAACACGACAGCCACGGTAGTGTGAAGTCGTATCTAATTGGTTTTGTGCTATCCGTTATTTTGACAGCCATTCCTTTTGCTGCCGTGATGAGTGGCAGCTTGTCATCTAGCACGACATTTTGGACGTTAGTGACAACCGCGTTAGTGCAAATTTGGGTGCACCTGAAGTACTTTTTACACCTGAACTTTGTTACGGAAGAAGGCAAGGCAAGCACGCTTTCCTTTATCTTTAGTGCGTTGATTATTGTGATGGTAGTGGGGCTGTCGGTCTGGATCATCTACGAATCGAACGCCATGATGATGTATTAACAGGAGAGTAGTCATGCTGCGTCGTTATTTTCAGGTGACAAAACCTGGGATCATTATGGGAAACTTGATTTCAGTCGCAGGAGGCTTTTTATTGGCCTCTCGAGGTGAAGTTGATTGGCTGCTATTTGCCTTGACTCTACTGGGGCTATCTTTAGTCGTTGCGTCAGGTTGTGTAGTTAACAATGTCATCGACAGGGATATCGATGCGGCAATGGCTCGCACTAAAACTCGCGTGACAGTAACTGGGGAAATTTCCTCAGTTGCTGCACTGTCACATAGTCTGGTACTCGGATTATCTGGCTTTGGGCTCTTAGCCTATTTCACCAATTGGATTGCGCTGGGTTTTGCCGCATTTGGGTTTTTTATTTATGTCGGTGTTTACAGCTTATACATGAAACGAAACTCAGTGTATGGCACGGTGGTTGGTAGCCTGTCTGGGGCAGTGCCTCCTGTGGTTGGTTACTGCGCAGTAAGCGGGGTGTTTGACTCTGGCGCTGCCATTTTATTATTGATGTTTTGTCTTTGGCAAATGCCGCACTCTTACGCCATTGCGATTTTCCGTTTTGAAGATTACCGGGCCGCGAATATTCCGGTGTTGCCAGTCGCGCGAGGTGTTGAAAAGGCCAAGCATCACATTGTTTTGTATATCGCCATTTATGCACTGGTGGTGATGTTACTACCGCTTAGCGGTTATACCGGCATAGCATTTATGGCGGTGGCCTGTACAACCAGTTTTTGGTGGTTATTGATGGCGCTAAAAGGATACCAAAGAGACTTAGATTTACATGGTTGGGCGAGGCAAGTATTTGCATTCTCAATAGTCAATATCACAGTCCTAAGTATCGCGATGGCGATTGATAATCACAGCACAGTTTCTGCGATGCTGTACTGATCGCAGATTATCCCAAAGTAACTAAAATCCAAAGGCCCACAGGGCCTTTTTTCGTTCTTATCTTATTTGTTTTACGTCGCTTGCTTTTTACCCGTTTTATCTCCATATCAAGCTTATTGAATAGATGAGAAGATAATAATGGATATAGGGATCACAGAAGTATTGTTGTTATTTACGGCGATTTTTATCGCGTCCTTTTTACTTTTTAAGGTCGTGATATGGGCCAAAAAAATGCCAAAAGGCGCCTATCTATTTTTGGCTTTAATGCCGCTCATTTCTCTTTTTCCTATTCCACCACCCGTTTTTAAAAATGTCGCGAAAGCCAAACAAGAACAACGTAAAAAAGCCCCTAAATCAGAACCATAATCACACAGGAAAATAGCTTAATGTCAGCTTCGATATTTATTGTTAACCTTACTTATGTTACCGAAATTGAACAGGTAGAGCCGCTGCTCGCTCCTCACATTGCGTTTTTAGATCGCTTCTATGCCAATGGTACCTTTATCGCCTCTGGCAGAAAAATCCCACGAACTGGTGGGGTTATTTTGGCAAAGGCGAGTAGTGAAGCTGAGCTACTTGATATTGTTCGTCAAGATCCCTTTTATGTCGCCGAGGTGGCTCGGTATGACATTATCGAGTTTGTACCAAGCAAGTTTGCATCTTGCTTTACAGAAGTAGAGAAATATCTTAATTCTTGAGTGCCCGCTTGGCCACGTCCGTATCGTGACAGGTATAGGCCGTTGAAATAATCCCTTCGCTCAATAGAAACAAGCGCTCGACAGCGGCATCATCAGCGTCGTTGAGCGCTTGTTTAAGTAACGTTTTTACCGCAAGTTTGTGCCGCTGGCATAGTTGATTTATTGGGTTGGTAAGCTCACCAAATTCTACCGCCGTGTTGATAAAGTAACAACCACGGAAATCGCCCAGCATCGCCACTTTATTATTAATCCACTGATCTAGTGCTGAAAATAGCTGCTCTGTGAGCTGTTCATTCGTTTGAGCATTTTCAAGGCAACGAGATAACCAAGATATAAATAGGTGATGCCGCTGCTCAAGTGTTGCAAGCACCAGCGCCTCTTTACTCTCAAAATGGTTGTACAGGGTTTTTTTAGCAATGCCAGATGACTTTAATACTTCGTTAATGCCAATGGCATGAATGCCATGTTGATAAAACAGTCCCATTGCGCAATCGATCAGTTGTTGTCTTTTTGTACTCATCAGTCAGCCATGTTTATTCGCGTGATTATAGGTTGACAGAAGTAGACCAACTTGTCTACTATTTGCGAGGTAGACAAGTTGGTCTACCTTTTGGAAAGGGAAAGAATACAATGAGAGAAATACAACTTGCTTTAATTGCTGGAGCAGGGGCGTTTATCGCAATTGCAATATTGGCGTTTAGTCAAACGATAAGTGCTGAGCATATTTTTTTAATGGCACCTTTGGGCGCGACGGCAGTGCTGGTATTTGGTGTGCCTGAAAGCCCACTAGCGCAGCCTAAAAATGTCATATTTGGACATATCATTACCGCTACAATCGGGATTATTTTTGCGCAGTATATCGGTGTTAACGAATTCACTTTGGCATTAGCAACGGGGCTTGGCGTATTTAGTATGTTAGTAACAAAAACCACCCACCCACCGGCTGGCGCGAATCCAATACTGATCATGTTGGCACTAGAGGGCTGGAGCTTTTTATTTACGCCTGTGATTATTGGTGCAGTGGTGCTCGTGCTGGTTGGTAAAGCAACGTTAGCGGCTAAAATAAAGCTAACTACAATAACAGCTGCTTGATACTAATCACGCAATTTTCACTTTATTTAATATGCAGACTGCAATGGTCTGCTGTCCTCATAATACCAATCAAATTCACTTTCCAACCAATTTAAAAGGCTAAATACTCTATTCTATGTGTCAAAAGCTTCGCAACGAAATAACCTAAGGTTTAGGTAAAAAAATGGATTAACGTATTATTTTTTATCACATTAAATTATTTTCTTATCTAGCTGGAAAGGCATTAGTTATCCGAAGAGTAGTTACCATAGTAAAGTTTTTGCTGGGCCTATTTAGAGGTAACCGTATTGGTGGTTGCAAAGGGTGGAAGCCTTACTAAGAGGCCATTTCCTCGCTGCAAAAGGGCTCGTTTACTTAATGTAATTGTTATAGACTAAGCTTTAGCAAACACTTTAACGATTCAAATATTTTTTAATTATTTGACGCCAAACAAACTTATAGTGTCGGTTGGTAAATAAGAATAACAATAAGCCTTACATGGAGTAGATGTAGTTTGGAGCGTATTCAATTTGGCGAGTTTCAGTTTGATACTGGAGCCTATGAATTAACATATCACGGGCAAGTTGTCGCACTTGATCCGAGAATGGTCGCATTGCTGGTTTTTTGCCTCGACAATCCCAATCGAATAATTACTCGGGATGAGTTACAAGATGCGATTTGGCAAGGTGTGATTGTAACCGATAACGCTATCAACAAATTGGTTGCTAATTTACGAAAAACCCTAAATGACGACCCTAAATCTCCACAATATATTCAAACTGTGCCTAAACTGGGCTATCGCTTTATTGCTTCAATAAGTAAGGTCGGTGATGTTAAAGGTCCTAATTATCAAAGATATTTGAAAAGCAGCTCTAGTTATAATAATAAGGTACTTGGTGGCGCGTTGATCGGTTTGCTCGTTATTGCTGTTTTCGTTTGGAACAGTATTGAAGATACTGAGCTGAGTTATGGTGAAAACAGCGTATTGACTCGGGTTTTGGGTGCCAAGCGTAGTTTGGTTGTCGCCCCAAAAGGGAATTCAGTGAGTTTTATCAATGATACTAGAGGTCATGGGAATACACTTTGGATGAAACATCTCGGTAATAATCACGATGATGTTGGTACTGAAGTGAGCAGTGGAGAGTACTACATTGAGTCTTTAATTGCGCAAACGTCGACAAGTCTTATTTTTTATGGTTATAACGAAGGTCAGTGCGGTTGGTTCAAAGCTCCTTTTACTGAACAGGCAAACAGTATTGAGCGAGCACATGTTCAGCGGTTAGGCTGTGACAATCTCGTTGCTCACCGGCTTACCTATGCTACCAAGCAAGAGGCGATATGGTTGTTGGGACATGCCAGAAATCATGAGCATAGAAATACATTATATAAAGTTAATTTTGAAAGTGGGGTTGAGCTAGTCAACATTGCTTTGCCTCAAGATTGGCATTTTGTCTCTGTGGATTTAAAACCCGATTCAAATGATTTGTTATTAATAGCTCATAATAGCCAAGGCATCAGCCGCTTATTTGACTTTGATATCGAGTCGCAAACTTTATCCATCCTAGCTGATATCCAGCAACAAATTGAGTTTGGAATTTGGGGACAAGGTGGTGGTGATGTTGTCTATGTGTCGGCTTCCAAGCCGACCCAATTACAACTGTTTAATACGCAAAATGACAAGGAACAAACGCTTGTAAGTTTGGGGGATAGAATTTGTTGTGAGTTAGCGCGCCATCCCAATGAAAAAGATTACATTTACTCAACATACGACAAAAACATTGATCTAAATTGGCAAACAGCAGGTTTTGAGTTAGATAATAGCAACGGCAATGAGCGATTACCTGCATTTGCAAACGATCAAGTCGGGATCTACTTTGCTTCCAATCGTGCTGGTCATAGTTACATCTATTTTCAAGCTCCAGAACAACGAGCTACACCCATTTTTCCTATTGCAGAACATGCAGTATTGAGAGGCCTTTCTGTCTCTCCCGATGATAGGTTTGTGCTACTTAATCACGATAATCACCAATTGTGGTTGCTTGACAATGAAGAGAGAAAGGTAACACAGCAAACCTACTTAGACGGTTATGGCTTTGCCCAATCTTGGATTAATTCTACGTTATTTGCTATTACAGTGAAGCAAAATAAGACGCGTAAAGTTAGAGTCTACAACCGTCAACTACAATTAGTTGCAGAGCTCCCTTCATCATGGGTAAGGCTAATGGTTGATAAAACAGATAAAAAGTCTGTGTATGTGTACAATCAGCAAAGCGAACTTTATAGGTTCAACTTAGCTGATGTTCTCAATGGTCAGATGAAAAATGGGGCTTTACTTGGTGAAATAGCGCATTTTCACCAAGGTGTTATAGAAAAAGGCGTGCTTTATGCCGGTAACGATAAAGAGACAACACTCACTACCTATAAGATTCATGATGACTCGCTACAGCGATTAAGCCAAAAGCGTTTTGATGGTTATTACGGATTTGATGTTAGAGATGGTCAAATTATTTATGCCAGTGCTCGGGCATTTAGTAGTGATTTATACACTACCCGAGCACAGTAGAGAAAATAATATGTGATCCTTACCATCTATATGTGTAAGCTAGTTTTATCGCCGTCTCATCGGTGGTTTCTACACGTTCATGCCAGCCAGATCCTAAGTCGTAACCGCGATTGATGCTAGCGATATAGACAGCATTTGGAGATGGCTCGTAACGTAACCGACTAAATAGCGAGAAATTGTTAGTTTGGTTATTGTGTTGTAATAACGTATTCCAAGACCACTCAGTGTTAAATGCAACGTTAATTTTGAGCTGAGTGTTGAATAGCTGATCATTAATACCATCTCTTTCATAGTAATACATATTACGACTCAAGTTTAAAAATAGATGTCTGTTCGGGCGGTAGTTTAGGTCAAGACTGACTCGCTCTAGCTCAGCATCATAAAATTCTCCCTTAGTGATGCGGGAAGTGACATAAATAGGTCTGCTATTGGCACTACTGAAGTAAATTTCGTTTTGGTTGTAATTATATTCCTTAGGCACAAAAGTGAGTTTATTCGTAAAGCTAAAGGGTTTTGTTAACATCCTTTGATAGCGATTGTGCGTGAAGAAGAAAAAATCATCACTTTTAAAATCGATTTGTAGCGGTCTTATAAAAATGCTTTGTCCTTCACGCTTACCTTGCGTGTCCTCCCATAAATAATAAAAGCCGGTAAATTGGTAGTAATTAACCTGCTCACCTAACCAACCTGATTGCGGTCGTATTCTGTAGTGACTCACCGTTTCATAGTATTTTAGATCTTTCCTGTTCACAAAACCTAAAGTAGGATTAAAGTTCTTTCCTACATACTGAAAACGGTTGCGCATGTAAAATGTATCACTGAGCAGGCGCATCGACGCACCGTAAGACTTATTATCTTCATTAGAAATAGCATTGTGTGACGCCGATTCCGCTTCCTGATAATAGGCATGTGCATCAACAGGAAACTGTTCAAATATATTTCCTTGATAACGATAGTCTGCACCGAATAGCGTGCTATCTGATTGGTCATTGGGGCTACCGTGCGTCACTATTGCGCCTATTTGATGTTTGTCTACAACTTGGTGAATGATACGGGCAACACTTAATTGAGTATCTTCTGACTGCATGGCATCTTGCTCTTGGTTTACGCTCAATATGCCTAGGCGGGTGTTACCAATTTGCCCGGTAAGCTTAGTACCCCAGTTGATGTCTAACAGACCGGATTGGCGACCTTGCCCAATGCGCCTTGAATAGAAAGGCATGCCATTTGAATAGGTATCATCCATGCCACCAAAGCGGAAAATTTGACTATCTTGCAGGAAAAAATCACGTTTTTCAGTAAAGTACTGACTAAACCTAGTGGTATTTAAAGGGACTTCGTCCACTTCTGTGCCAGAAAAATCAGTGTTGAGAGTCAGCATGGCTGATAGGTTTGGAGTGAGCTTGTATAACACATCAAGTGCAGGAGTGAGCTCGCTTTTTTCATTATTAGTGCTTTTTAGTGCTAGGCTTGGTTTTAGCTCTAGGCCGATACCTTGCTTCAAGTTGCGAAGACCGCTGATTGGTGCCAGTTGATTAGTGTGCCAAGCATAATTGTTGGGGTTATTGACGTTCCAGTAAATCTGCGTGTTCGGGCTTGCTGTTCTATGCCTTAACTGCAACCCCCATAGTGCGGCATTTTGCTCAAATGAGATGGATTGCATTGGGATCGCAATCTCAACTGACCAACTGTTTGCTTCTACGGAAGTTTTGGCATGCCAAAGCGTTTTCCACTGTGCGATATAGCTGGTGCCATCAACAAGGCCATCCTCTTTTACTCCGGAGGGAGTGACGTGAAATAAATATGCATCGGATTTATCGAAATTTGTGTCGAGCACTAGACCAAAGTAATCTTCGTCCCACATATATTCACCTTGGGAGAGTACTCTGTCGGTCAATGTATGTTTTGGTTGGTAAATTTTTGCTGCCACGTAAAAGAATTCACTGTCATAGCTGACATATGCTTCGATATTATGAGTGGGCTGGTCTCCAACATTGGGTCTAAATACCACAAAATCCTCAATCAGCCTCGCATCTTGCCATTCACTTTTAGATAACTTGCCATCAATAATGGGCTTGATATTGGTTTTAGGTATATGTGTTTCGGGCTGAGTGAACTGTTGCCAATTTGCTTCACTATAAGAGGAAGTAATGCAGGATAAGACGCAAAGCGCAATCAAGTGGGGTTTCTGGCTAAAAGTACTTTTCATATTATTTTTCTCATTACGATGGATAGATAAATGATGCAGCAGTCGCTGTATAAAGAAGTGATAAAGGCGAGAATTGTGATGACAAAAAGGTGATTTATGGTGATGAAAAGGTGTCTAGTTAATTGAAATCAATGGTAATAAATAGCAATGACAAAATTTCATTAAGCGCGTTTTTGGGTTTCGTGCTAGCATGGCTGCAACGGAATTACTTTGTCTGATTGACCAATTGATAGCATTACATCTCTTTAGTCGGCTGTTTTATGGGGTACGTAGTGCCAAATGTACGAAAGAAGGCCTCCACCTTAAGTCGAAATCTGCTGACAGTTTCATCCCCTTTAGCGCTATGACAGTTCCGCCAGCACCTCAGCGTGGTTGGCTTGCTCAAAAAGTCCTGATCAAACAGGGTCACGAGACCTATGTGTTAAGTGTTAAAAATCAAGGTGCAGATGAGTTAGTGCAACAATTGCAACGACTGTGGATCTTACACCATGGCAAGCACTTGCAAGTCAAAATTCGTAAAATCGAGCAGTTATTAACGCGTCGATATCTCAGCCATCATAATCAAACTCTAGTACGTCATGTTTGCAGTGCCTTATGGTCCAGCTGGCAGCACCTAGATGACAATATCGTGCCAAGTTCGTTAAAGCCTCAAATAGCAACAGTACGAGAAATTGCACTTTGGAATGAGCGTGATATTGCTGAGTTTCAGTCTGCTTTTGTCGAACACTACTTGGCAAAAGACGCTAACTATTTTGACAGCGTTGAATCAAATCCCCTTACAGTAGCTCAGCGTAAGGCTTGTGTGATCCAGGATGACAGGCAATTACTGCTTGCTGGCGCTGGCACGGGTAAGACAAGCGTTATCAAGGCCAAAGTTGGGTATCTTTTGCATCGTAAATTAGCTCAGGCGAATGAGCTGTTATTGCTTGCGTATGGTAATGATGCCGCGACGGAGATGCGTCAGCGCTGTCAGCCTCTCTGTGATACCTTAAATTGCTCTACCTTTCACTCGCTTGGCATGCAGATCATCGAAGCGGTTACAGGGGCAAAGCCGACAATTTCAAATCTAGCAACGGATAAAAAACTATTTAAACAATTTGTTGCAGACACCGTGCAGTCGTTGCGACAAGAAAGCCACTTTGAGCGAGACTTTGCGCTATTTCTGAAAAGTTCGAGCACACAGCAAGCGTCACAGGCGATAGACCTGATAAGTCAGGTATTACCTTTGATGAAGCATGCTCAAATAATGGGTGAGGTTGAGCAACTGCTGACGCAATTTAGTAATCAAATGAGTGTGATCATGCCAGTTCTTGCGGAATATCAGCTGTATTTAAGCAATGAGTCTAGCATCGATTTCGATGACATGCTGGAGCGGGCTATTTATTACGTAGAGTCTGGTCAGTTTATTTCACCGTGGAAGTTCATCTTGGTCGACGAATTTCAAGACATCTCCCGTGTGCGGGCAAAGCTCATTCAGGTGCTGCTAGATAAAAAAGCCGGCTCGCAATTGTTCGCCGTTGGTGATGATTGGCAGGCTATTTATCGCTTTAGTGGTGGCGATATGCGCCTAACCACCGAATTTACTCGGTATTTTGGTAAGTCGACGACCACATATTTGGATAAAACATTCCGTTATCCTCAAACCATTTTAGATACGGCGAGTGAGTTTATTTGCCGCAACCCAGAACAAATAACTAAGCATATCACTTCTCATACCACCGGCGTGGCGGGGCAGGGTGTGGTAAAAGTTATGGTGGATGACGAATTGTCGCAGGCGCAACAACTGCTCAATCTTATCGAGCAGCGCAACGAAGGAAAAGCTTCTGTTATCTTACTGGCGAGAAATCACAGAGCATTACCTGATAAATCAAAGATTGCGCAGTGGCGGCAGCTCTATCCAGAACTTATTATTTCACATAACACCTTTCACGGTGCTAAAGGGACTGAAGCAGACTTTACGATAGTATTTGGTCTCAAGCATAGAAACTTTCCGTCACAGGTAAAAACGCCAGCATTTGTCGATGCGCTTTTACCTGCACAAGGGGCATTTCCCGACGCAGAAGAGCGACGCTTATTCTATGTGGCGTTAACCAGAGCGAAGAAACAATGCTTTTTATTAGCGCCAAACGATGCACCTTCTTACTTTTTAGAGGAAATCGCATAATTATTAATCCCTGTTGATGGACTTGATCTTTTTGCGCCATGCACTCATACAGTTACTTGTTGAATTAAAAAATAAGCGAGGAAAGGATGAGTACGGATCTACTACAAGACGCGTTGAAAAGATTAAACCATATAGTCGAAAAAACAGGAATTAACGAGTCTACCTATCAAGCGTTAGCCCAGCCCCAAAGAACGCTGTCGAGCAATATCTCAATTCGTCGTGACAACGGTAAGCTTGACTATTTTAAGGCGTATCGTTGTCAATACAATGATTTGCTAGGCCCAACAAAAGGCGGAATACGCTTTCACCAAGAGTCTGATATGAGTGAGGTGCAAGCTTTAGCCCTTTGGATGACACTAAAGTGTGCGGCGGTTGGCGTGCCATTTGGCGGTGGTAAAGGTGCCGTAACCGTTGACCCTAAATCACTGAGTCCGATGGAGCTTGAGCGCCTTGCTCGAGCATATATTAGAGCTAATGCTGATTTTATTGGACCCGATCAAGATATTCCCGCACCGGATGTGTACACCAATGCCAGAGTCATGGGTTGGATGATGGATGAATACGAGAAAATCGTCCGTAAAAAAAGTCCAGCCGTGATCACTGGTAAACCGCTTATTTTTGGAGGGAGTGAAGGGCGAGAGTCCGCCACGGGTCGCGGTGCATTTTTAATGATAGAGCGGCTTAGTGAAAAAAATAATTGGAATAAAGCGGAACAAACAGTAGCTATTCAAGGCTTTGGTAATGGTGGCTATCACTGTGCAAGGCTATTGCAGCAAGCGGGCTATAAAGTCGTTGCAGTAAGCGATTCAAAAGGCGGGATTTACTGTAAAGATGGCTTAGATATAGAAAGCATTTATCAAGAAAAGCAACGCAATAAGGCACTTAAAGCCGTGTACTGTGATGATTCGGTCTGTGAAAGCGTTGAACATAAAGTGCTGAGTAATGAAGAGCTGCTTGCGCTGGATGTAGACATTTTGGTGCCCGCAGCGCTATCCGGCGCAATCACCCGAGATAACGCCAAAGCAGTATCGGCAAAGTATATTGTCGAAATTGCCAATGGACCCATTGAGGCGGACGCCGACGAAACCTTGCATGAACAGGGCGTGATAGTGATCCCTGATATTTTAGCTAATGCTGGCGGCGTTATCGTAAGCTATTTTGAGTGGTGTCAGAATCGCCAAGGTGAGGCCTGGGACGAACATACTGTGCAAAATAAATTGGCGCAATATTTATCGAGTGCGTTTGAAGCGGCGTGGCAGCTGCGAAGTGATGAAGGGCTTGAGATGCGAGATGCCGTATACAAACTGGCGTTAAAACGGATTGAGAGCGCCTTGGAAGCCCACGGGACACAATCTTACTTTGAAAATCGTGAGTAGTTTTTTAGATTGTGTCGATAAATTTTTTTTGCTGTACTGTTTTCGGGTGAGTCCACATAATCGCGCTTTTGTTTGGGGGCCGGTGATACACGAACCTGCTTAGGTGTTTTCACTTAACAATTCGTGTCGACAGCGACCCTCTTATTCCGCTACTCAAGGGGCAATTCGTATGCGCGGTTGGATCATTTACAAAGACTCTGCCAGTTTGTTAAAACCTGAAATTTATGAAATAGATAGATTGATGGCGGTGGCAAAGGAAGAAGGTATTGATCTTCAAGTTTACTCACCTGATCAATTTGATCTATTGGTAACCAGAGAAGATGAAGAAAGTATTCTAATCGATGGTCAGCCGGTTGCGTTACCTGACTTTGTACTGCCGCGTATGGGGGCAGGCACAACTTACTTTACGCTTGCGATTATCCGTCACCTTGAGCGTTTAGGCGTACATTGTTTTAACTCTTCACAGTCTATCGAAACTGTAAAAGATAAGCTGTATGCGCAGCAGATCCTTGCAGAGCAAAACTTACCAACACCAAAAACCATGTTGGTTAAGTTCCCTGTAAATATTGAACTGGTAGAGAAGCAAATTGGTTTCCCGGTGGTGATTAAAACGCTATCAGGCTCGCAGGGCAGCGGCGTATTTTTGTCTAAATCACGCGGTGAATTTGATGATTTGATGCAACTTATTGAAGCGACAAATCCAAAAGCAAATATCATTTTACAGCGCTTTGTGAAGTCGAGTCATGGTCGAGACTTACGTGTATTGACCATTGGTGGCCGTGCTGTCGCTTGTATGGAGCGTAATTCTGGCGGTAAGAACTTTAAGGCCAACGTAAGTTTAGGTGCAAAAGGTAGCCCACACCCGATCACCCCTGAAATCGAATGGCTAGCAACACAGACCGCTAATATCCTGAATCTAGATGTTGCTGGCATCGACTTATTATTCGATGAAGAGCATTTTAAAATTTGTGAAGCAAACTCAAGTCCAGGTTTTGAAGGGCTAGAACAGGCTGTAGACATTGATGTGGCGAGAGAGATTTTACACTTTATTCGAATTCGCTTAGGGATCTTTAACCGCACTGGTCAATCAAAGAAGAGCAGTAACGGCACTAAAGCGAGCAAAGAAAAAGCAGCGGAATAATACCGCTACGTCATAACAAGAAAGGAGCTAGGCCAAGCTCCTTTTTTATTGCGTGAAGGGCTCAAGCGCGCCTCTTAGTGCGTCAAGCTGAATTGGCTTAGACAGAAAGTTATTCATGCCGGCTTCATAACAGGCTGCCTTATCGGACTCAGAAGTATTGGCGGTCAACGCAATAATATGTGGTCCTTGGCGTTTATCTTTTGCAAGCCGACGAATACTCCGAGTGGCTTCAAAGCCATCCATAATCGGCATGACGCAATCCATAAACACAATATCAAAGGTTTTGTCTTGGCATGATTTTACGGCTTGCTCGCCGTTATAAACTTTGTCGATGTGAGTTGCACCAAACTGATTCAGTAACTTTTCCATCACCAGTACGTTGATTTGATTATCATCTACAAGCAGGATTTTACATTCTGATAAGGAAATATGCTGCTCTTCAGTCTTTTGCTCTTGTACGTCGTTGGCCTCGTCTGCAAACTCTATTGGGAAGGTAACGATAAAGGTACTTCCTTTACCCAACTCACTTTCTACCTGTACTTCGCCTTGTAACAAATTACAAAGCTCAAATACGATTGAAAGGCCAAGACCAGTACCACCAAAATGCCGACTTACACTGGCATCGCCTTGGCTAAATGGCTGAAAAAGATGTACTTGATTGGTCTTAGCAATCCCTATGCCTGTGTCTGAGACACTTAATTGTAGAACCGGTGAAGTTTCACTTCCCAGCACGTCGGCATAAATATCGATACTACCCGTTGGTGTAAATTTGATGGCGTTACTCACGAGGTTTGCAATAATTTGTTTAACTCGTGTCGGATCTGAATAGAGCCAATTTGTGCCTTGTTTATGAATATGGAAGTTGATTGCAAGCCCTTTTTCGCGACAGGCTGGACTGTACAGGCCAACAACTTGTTCGACTAACTGATGAAGATCAAACGCGGTATTGTCTAGCTTCAGGTTGTTACTATTTAACTTACTGAAGTCTAATACGTCGTTTATCAATGTGATCAACATATCTGCACTGTTGACTGCGACGCTCAGGTTACTCTTGATTTCTTTTATGTCGGTTTCTTTTCGGCACGCTTGCAGCATGCCGACTAAGCCATTCAGCGGGGTTCTTAATTCATGGCTGATTTTGGCGATAAATTCACTTCGAGTCTTAAGAAGTTGCTCCGCTTCTTCGCGCTTTTGCTCTAATGCAATACGCATTTTGACTTGTTCATCAATGTCTTGAATTGCACCAAAAACCCGAACGCATTCGCCATTTTCATATTCACCTTGACCGTGAGAGGCGACCCACTTTTCGTTGCCGTTGGCATCAATAATAATGGACTCTATGTCCCATTTGGTTTTGGAGGTGATGGCGTCATCTATGGCTTGTTTAATGTTTCCTTGGTGAATGCCGGGTTTGTAGAAGCTGATGGCATTGTTGAGTGTTGGTGTAAAGTTATCATCAACGCCATGAATGAGTCGCGTTTGTTGGCTCCAATACACTTTGTTCTTTTTAAAGTCGACTTCCCATGAGCCAATATCAGCAAGACGACTCATCGCTGCTAATGCTTGTGAGCGGTGTTGTATCTTTTTTAACGCCTTTTGCCGAGAAATTTCAACACCAATCCATTGACCTAATAAACTCACGTAATCTAAGTGTTCTTGACTGAACGCCTGAGCTTTGGCACTGGATGCGGAAAAGTTGACGGTACCATAGCGTTTACCATCAACAATAATTGGCGCACCAATGTAGCTCTCTAGGCCAAAGTTTGCGTAGCAAGGATGAGTGGCAATTTCGCTGGTACCAGCGTGATGAAATGACAGTGCGCTGTCAGCTTGTAAAGTGTGCCAGCAATAGGTGTTTGCCAGTTCAAAATCCGTACCTACCAACAAAGAATTATCTGGAGTGATCACATGCCTTACAGTGTATACATCAGCTTGGATTTCACTGACGATTGCAATATCAAGCTCAAATACATCGAGGCCAAGAGTCAGCAGCGCCGTCACTTTTTCTTCAAATGTGGTGTCTTGGTTTGTGGTGATGAGGTGTAATCGTTTTAAAATACTCACAAATTTCACATTGGCAGTACAAGGCAGTTAATCATTTAACTTTAACCGCTCTTTGCTAACTTGCCAACATTAAATCGTTTGAGTCTGTCGAGATAATTTCCGTTTTTCAAAGGATTATGAATAAAATAGTCATCGCGGGATTTATCACAATTTTTTAAGGCAAATCTATGAAATACGTAGGTCTACTTTTTTTATTAATGACAACGGTCGTAAGTGCACAAACACTTCGTGTTGCTACCTTTAATGTCAGTATGGAAGCAACGAACTATCAACAAAAAGGGCAAGCACTGGACTCTCAAAAGCTCAGTAAGTTGCTACAAAATGGTCAACATCAACAAATCAAGAATATTGCAGAAATCATTCAGCGTGTTCGTCCAGATGTGATGCTGCTCAATGAATTTGATTACATCGCTGAACCAAATAAAGGTGTACAGGCATTTGTAAATAACTATCTAGCACAACCTCAAGCGGATCAGCAGCCGATATCGTACCCTTATTTTTATATTGCGCCAGTCAATACTGGATTACCAACACCGTATGATTTAGATAATGACGGTAAGCAATCTAACTATGGCGGTGATGCCCAAGGGTTTGGGTTATATGAGGGGCAATATGGGATGGTTGTGCTGTCAAAGTACCCGATTAAAAAAGAGCAGGCCCGAACTTTGCAGGCATTTCTTTGGAAAGATATGCCAAACCATATGGTGACAATAGATCCGACGACGAGACAGCCTTGGTATAGTGAGCAAGAGTGGCAAAGCTTGAGGCTAAGCTCAAAATCTCACTGGGATCTGCCAATTGAAGTGAATGGTAAATTGTTTCACCTGTTGGCTATGCACCCAACTCCCCCTGTCTTTGATGGTGAAGAGGATAGGAATGGCAACAGAAATCACGATGAGATCCGCTTAATGGCTGATTATATCGACCCTAAACGTAGCCAGTACATTTATGATGACAATGGTGTTAAAGGTGGCCTTAAAAATGATACACGATTTATCATCGTCGGTGATTTAAACGCTGCTGATAAAGGCGATAAGCATAGACCAGGCGTGATAGAACAATTATTAGATAACCCTAAAGTATTCTCGAACTTTACGCCAAAAAGCAGAGGGGGAAGTGAACATAGCAAGGAAAGTGAGAGTCGCAGTTATACCGCACATTGGGGGGCTCGTGTAGATTACGTATTGCCATCCAAGTTCGGTTTTCGAGTGATTAGCAGCGGGGTTTTCTGGCCAAGCAAAGAAGATGAATTATTCCGTTTAGTGGAAAGTCGTCATGCCAGCTCCGATCACCGTTTAGTTTGGGTAGACGTGGAAGTTAAGTGACCGCAGTGATTGGTCAATTGTGTCGCTTATTACAAATTTAAACAATGACTAACGGAACTAAACCGAAATAACCCTTAAGCTTGCACTTAATGAATAGGAGAGTGTGATGAAAAGAATTCTATTAAGTGTTGGTTTAGCGGTTTGGTTATCCGGGTGTGCTCATCATGATGATGTGCGTCCATCGTCTGATGGTGTGCATAATATTATGTTATTTTCCGACAGCCGTGATGCGGGTAGTAAAGAGGCATTAAAGCAGGCCAGACACTATTGCAAACAAGCTGATATGGTCGCGTATGTTGTGAATCTAGATATCATTTATAACAGTGATACGCCTGAGAGTACTTATATCACGCAAAAAGGCGTAGCTAACGCCGTTGAGGCTGCTGGTATGGCAATGTGGATTTTTGGTCGAAATAGTGTCGATGATGCAGGGGCTGCAATGACCATAGGTGGAGGAATAGCCGATGGTGCGCTCGGTAAGCCTTATGATGTGCGATTAAATTTCAAATGTGGATGAATGATTAGTCAGCACGTCTAACGTCGCAACATGCTTCAATCTTCATCCTTTTTTGGATTATTTTGAGGCGTGTTGTTTTTGGATGTTACCTTATCTTTGTCAAAAGGCGCCGTTTGCTCGTCTATTTTCTTTTTCATTTCAAATTTGGCGGAATATTTTAACAACGCAATATTGCTCCAAATCACCCCTAACACACCAGCAATGATCAAGATCACTTGCCATGTTTCTAATTGATTGCCCATTCTAGCTCCTCAAAAAAGCCCTATTTTTTAAATTTGTCCTGAAATAGGTGAGCATTTTAGCGCGACTGTTGATATTATTCACCACCTAGTCATTTCGCGATAATTATGCTGCATATATTTACATTCTGAGGATAATAGCGCATTCATGGAACAAGTGTTAATTTGGCCTGCCCAGTATCCCATGCTGTTAAAGGGGTTAATCGAACAAAACGGTGCTTACATTCTAGATGCCATAGAGGCATGGCCGAATTGCCAACAAATGAAAGATGAGCAGGGCGTAACGACCACTGTTCTACCTCCTTTATTTTACCTCGCTTGGCTACGACCGCTAGAGCCGTTCGAAGCCTGTTATTTTCAGCATATTGATGACTATGACGATAAACAGCGTCAATACGTTAATAGCGTAATTCAACACATTGAGGAAAATGATACTGATCAGGATGAGCTAATAAAAACTCTTATTCAGCGTCTTGGTCAGTACTCTAACATTCAAGCTCAGGTACAAGAGCAAAGTTTATCGTTTGTGGAGTTGCTCTGTGACAAACATTATGAAAAAACGCTGATATGGCTATTGGAGAAAGGGCTTAAGTTTAGTGCGAAAGAAATTGTTGCTCTGTGGTGCAACAGCTCAGAGGCAATACAGACGACACTATTGACTCATATTGATACTTGTCTGCTTGACCGAGCAGCTACTGCTAAACTAGCAACGGATAGTTTGCTGGATGGACAGCAGACTTTTGAGCTGCTTTGCGCGATGTGTGACAAAGATGAAGTGACGGGTCTTTTGGAACAAGCGCTATTGTTCCAGCTAACCCAGCAACAGGTGAAGCAATCAGCGATTATTACACTGGTAACGCAGGGCGCGAAAGGAACCGCAAGAGATAGCAACGGGCGCTCTGCCATTATGTTAGCGGTTGAAAATGGTTTTGTGAGTGCAGTTGAAACCATGTTGCCGCACCATAAAGTAAATGAGTTGGACGAATCGGGCAGGAACTTAATGCATTATGCGGCGGCATCGAACTCTGCTGCTATGATCGAAATGATTTTTGAACATGGTGATGACCCGACGCTTGCGGATATTCATGGCGACACCCCTTACCGTGTGGCTATGAAAAATCAGGCGCTTACTTCTAAGCAAACATTTGAACAGCACGGGATTATCGAGCTTTCTAACGAGGCAAAGTATCAAAAAATTAAAACCGTCCATATTCTTTATGCCTTTGCTGCTATTTTGCTACCACTTCAGTTATTTTTATTTTTTACTGATGAGGTTGATGAAAAAACCATTGCAACACTTGTCACTACGGCTGCTTCTATCGCAATTTTTGTTTTTGCGAGACGAAAACGCAGTAACCCTCTATACCCGAATAGCTCAACACCTTGGTCACTTATCGGGGTAAATGCGTTAGCTTGGCTTAGTATTGGTGTGCAGGTATTGTTTTCAGTATTGGTGTTGATAGCTGTACTCTCGTTGCAGTAGCGTACCATATCGAATAATACCAAGGCATGAATACGAAAAAAGCGCAGTTGCTTCATTGAAGACTGCGCTTTTTTAATCTAGCTACGCAAGCGAGATTATGACTCTTTATGTTCGTGAGCTGCCTTTTCGTCAGCAAGGTCTTCTTTTAACTTGCGGATCTTCAATCCTAACTCTTGGCCTCTGTGCCTTGCATAGTAAGTGCAACCAATAAACATGGATGTTGCAAAGCCAATCTCAAGCAGGACTAACACTAGCTCGTCAGGAGATGTCCACAACAGGGTAAAGCCGTGGATAAAATAAAACATCACGACAAAGTTTGCCCACGCATAAGTGTATGGCTTATCTTGCAAAATACCTTTAAGCGGGAGTAATAAAGGCAAAACGTACACCACAAAGACAAAACCCAAGCTGTAACCTTCTCTTGGTGCAAGCACAAAGAGCCACAGTGGCATTAGGATCAGGAGACCAAAATACCCGACTAGCGCACAGAGTTGAAAGCGTCTAGTGATGGGCTTTTTTGCAATTTCATTCATGTTAACTTTTCCGCGACGCGTAGCAGTCGACTCGCTGCTGCACGACAAATTTTGATTTCTGTTTGAGTGAGAGAAGTATTGTTTTGGCTGCCTGCAACATGTGTTGCACCGTAAGGCGTCCCACCCATTTCGGTCGCCAAAAGCTCTGGAACATCATAGGGGATACCTAACAACATCATGCCGTGGTGTAATAACGGTAAAGAGAGGTTGAGTAGAGTAGCCTCATTGCCACCGTGCATACTGCTTGAAGAAGAAAATACGCAGGCTGGTTTATCGATGAGCGCGCCTTTAAGCCACAAATCGCTGGTGGTTTCCCAAAACGCTTTCGCTTGAGCTGCCATCATACCAAAGCGTGTAGGAGTGCCAAACGCCAAACCGTCGCACGCTACTAAATCTTGCTTTGTTACGACCACATCATGGTCGTGACGTTTCTCAAAAACGCGTACTATGGATTCACCGCCTTGTGACACTATGGTGTCTGCAAATTCGTGCGCCATATTCGCCACAGAGCCATGGCTAGAGTGGTATAAAATAAGAATTTTACTCATTACAGGATATCAAGCACTGACTCTGGAGGCCTGCCAATTGCCGCCTTATCACCGTTGACAACGATAGGACGCTCAATCAGTTTAGGGTTTTCAAGCATGGCTGTGCGCAGCGTCGCTTCGTCCGAGTCTTTCGATAGTCCAAGCTCTTTGTAGAGCGTCTCTTTGCTGCGGACGAGCTGGTGAGCAGAACTAAATCCAAGTTTAGAAAGTAAATTAGCCAAAGTGTCACTATCAATTGGCGTCTTTAGGTATTCAATAACGGTAGGATTAACGCCATTGGACTCTAGTAAAGCTAGGGTTTCACGTGATTTTGAACAGCGCGGGTTGTGATAGATTTCTACTGACATGATTTCGCTCTATTTTGCTCTAAGTCGTAATGTAAGCGGATCATAGCTTAATGTAGAGATGACGAAAAGCGATGTGCGAGAAAATTGGCTTAAATACGTTTTTACTATTGCTGTAAGAAATCGCTAAGCCTACAGCTTAGCGATTTCTTTTTGCATATTACGGTATTGGCTAAGTAGTGCCTTTAACCTTGTACGCTTGATATCTTCTTTGTCTTCAACATGATTGAGTGCACGTTGTACTTCGTCTGCTGCCTTATTAAATGCACCGTACTGGGCATAGACACTCGCTTTTGACTCATGGTAAGCCGCCTTGTTTTCTTGGGCTTCGTAGGCTTGTGTGAGTAAATCACGAGCGAGGATATGGTCTGGTTTCTCAAGCAAAAAGATCTTAAGCAATTGCTCTGCAACTTCATACTGTTTTGCTTTTATGGCGGCATTAGCATAATTCAGTGTGATAACTTGGTTATTGGGCCTAAGTTGATGTTGAGCTTGAAGCATCTCAACGGCTTTGTCTGAGTGCTCTGTCGCAATTAAATAATCGGTATACACATCAAGATAAAACAGGTTATTTGGATCTTTTTCTAACAACTCATCCAATAATTTGCCAGCTTCCTCGTATTTTTTTTGATCGAGTAACGTAATTGCTAATCCGTATTGTAGGGCGCGTTTGTCGAGCTCTGCTGAGCGCCTTAAAGAGTTTCTAAAAAAGGCTTCCCCAGCATCTTCGGAATAATAGTATCGAGCAAGCACACGGCTTTTAGCCAACGCGTAGGAAAGGCTTGAGGGATAATGCTTTTTCTCGAATTGTTGTGCTCTAAGTCTAACGTCCGATACTCGGCTGTCGGGTAACGGGTGTGTAAGCAAAAACGCAGGGGGTTTATTTTTAAAGCGAATTTGATCCGAGAGCTTAGTTAAAAATTCACTGGCCGCATAGGGGTCAAAGCCTGCTTTATGTAATGTATTCATACCAAATCGGTCGGCTTCTTGCTCGGCTTTTCGGCTATGCGTTAGTTGGTTCAACGATGATTGCGTTTGGCTTGCGGATAAAATGGCGATACCCGCATCCGGGGCAACAACGGTTGCTAAAATGCCAGTAATAAGCCCCGCTATGGTCAAGGCGCTGTTGTCTTTTGCGTTTTGTACGCGGCGTGCTAAATGACGTTGGGTAACGTGCGCAATTTCGTGGCCAATAACGGATGCTAATTGACTCTCGTTATCGGATTGCGCAATGAGTCCCGTATGTACACCAACGTGGCCTCCGTAAAAAGCGAAGGCATTAATATCTTTGTTATTTATCCAAAAAAAAGTAAATGGAAAGCGTACGTCATTAGCATTGGCGACGAGGCGATTGCCCAGGCTAGTTAAGTACTCTTCAAGTACCGGATCGCCAACCACAGGGGAGCGCGAGCGTAGCTGCATCATCATGACTTCGCCGATCGCTTGCTCTTTTTCAATAGGTAGTACTTGGAGAGCTGAAGTGCCTAAATCAGGTAGTTTCAGCTCTGTTTGTGCCATAGCACTGCTTGATGCAGCGAGCGCAAATGTTAAAACGATTGAATTTAATAGGGGCTTTAACCGCATTTTAATCCCTTTTAAGGTCTTCTCCGAGCATGATCCTAGCTAAGTCGACTTCATCATTGCATGCTCGAGCATCTTTTTCGCAAAGTTGGTAAAAATCTTTTATTGAGACCCCATCAACACCTGTGATGTTCAATTCTTTTTGCAAAAACGTCACTGTCATATGTAGCACTTTGTGCGCATGAAGTATCAGAGCTTTGTCAGCTATATCACCGCGTTCAAAGTAAAACGCAATGAACTTATGGAGTTGGTTAATACGCAGTAAGTTTTTCATCGTATGCGGATCCCATACTTGGAATTCCAAAAAACGATTGTCTTTAACATAGGCATCAATTTTGGTGCCTTTGGCTATTGGGTAAGCCCAAAGCTCAAAGCCTCTATCAGTAAATGCTTGATGTAATGCTATTTGAGGTTTATTGTCACAGTGAATTATGCCACTGTCATCTTCATAACCACCTAACAGTTCGATATTCCAGTTTCGCTTATCTAGTAAACGCTTTACCGCATTATCAAAGCCGTGATGGAGCAGACCTTCACATTCACTTACCGCTGAGGCGACAAGGTGATAAAAAGGCGGAAGTTCACCCCAATTAATTTGCTTTTTGTACCAATTTATTTCTTTTAGTGTTGGATTGGCTGGCAATCGGGCCTTATTATTAACGCCTGGCATTAAGATTCCCAAGAAGTAGAGTATGCTATTAAGAATAAACCATCAACGCCTTGAGGGCTACCGCATTGAGTGATTTGTGTGGAGACAAGACAACAAAATTTGTGCATGATTTGCGAGAATTTACCTGTCCCGCATTATTTGTTCAGTTTAAGTGGCGGTTAAAGCGCCATGACTATACTCTAGGCAAACTAAAGTTGCTGATGAGTCAGGATCAAAGCTTGTTAGACATAAAAAAATATTTGGATGGTAACTCGGTGAGTTACCAAATTATTGAAATTGAAAGCGGTGAAGTGTGTTTGGAGATCATGGATGTTTGAGTTAGTAAAAGCGTGGTATATCAAAAAGTTTTCAGATCCACATTCCGTTACTCTATTGCTGATGCTAGTTGCTACGGTTGCATTGCTGTACTTTTTTGGCAGTTATGTCATGCCGGTACTGGTCGCAATTGTCATAGCTTATTTACTAGAATGGCCAGTGAACAAGCTTACCCGTGTCACTGGCAGTAGGATGTTATCAGCAGTAGTGGTAATGGCGGTATTTGTGGGGGTCGCTTTGGGGCTGGTATTTGGTATCGTTCCCGTTTTGTGGCAACAGTTAAGTAACTTGCTCCAAGAAAGTCCAACCATGGTCGAAGAGGGTAAGGACTTCCTTTTACATTTACCTGAATACTATCCGACGTTGATCTCTACAACTCAGGTACAGGCAATTGTGAGTTCTGTGGAAAGCAAACTGTTAGAGCTTGGCGAAGTCATTGTGTCAGCCTCATTAACTTCATTAAAAGACGTTGTCGCTTGGATGATTTATTTAGTCTTAGTGCCGCTGCTTGCTTTTTTCATGTTGAAAGACAAATCAGAGCTTACATCTGGAATTTCAAAAATTATACCCAAGGACAGAAAGCTCATTTCACAAGTGTGGCACGAGATGGACCAACAAATCATGAATTATATTCGTGGTAAAGTTTTTGAGATTGTCATCGTTGGTGTAGTGAGCTTTGTGACCTTTTCTATTTTGGATTTACGTTATGCTGCACTACTGGGGACGTTGGTTGGGCTCTCTGTACTTATCCCATTTATTGGTGCTGCACTCGTTACCTTACCCGTTGCCGCAGTTGCTTTGTTTCAATTTGGGCTAGCGCCAGAATTTTGGACTATTCTCATCGCGTACGGCATTATTCAAGCATTAGATGGTAATGTTTTAGTGCCGTTATTGTTTTCAGAAGCAGTGGATCTCAACCCTGTTTATATCATTGTTGCAGTGTTATTTTTTGGTGGTTTATGGGGATTTTGGGGCGTATTCTTTGCGATTCCACTTGCATCTCTGGTCAAGGCGCTGATCAATGCATGGTCGAGTAAGAGTGAAGAACTGTTGGCGAAATAGTGAGAATTTTTGATGTTAGTCGGCTCAAGAGCCGACTAAATAAATAGCTATTGTGTGATCCTACCCGTGCTTTCACGAACCACCATACTCGGTGTGAACACATGTGAGACTTCTTTATCATTTTTTCGATGTCCCCGTGTTTTAGAAAACAATAAACGCGCAGCATGTTCAGAAATAATGTTGTTAGCCTGATGTGCAGTCGTAAGCTTTGGCCAAGTTTGGCGGGAGAATGGAGAGTCCTCAAAGCCACTGATAGACAATTGACCCGGGATCTCTATGTTCATCAGCCGCGCAGCAAATAAAGCTCCAGCGGCTACCTCATCGTTACCACCTAAAATCGCAGTGATTTGGTTTGGATTACCATTGGCCAGCAGCGCTTTAGCGCCTTTTACCCCTGATTCAAATGAGTAAGTACCGTGATAGAGCAGTGTATCGTCTTGTTTTATATCGTGTGCTTTTAGGGCATCGCGATATCCGGCTAACCGTTCCGTCGTTGATTTGTGTTCTTCATCCCCAAGTACAAACGCAATTTTTTTATGTCCAAGTTGGATCAGATGCTCAGTAATTTCATAGGCTGCAGCGTAGTCGTCAACAAAGATACAGTTATTTGCGCTATTTTTCGCTTCTTGCGCTCGACCAGAAAGTAGACGCACGTAATGTATGCCCAGCTCATCTAGCATATCAATAATGGATTGTTGCTCGGATAGAGGAGGAGTCAAGACTAAACCTGCAAGACGTGAGCGTTTGATCATAGTGACGAATTCTTCGGCCATATTTTCCGAATTGGATTCACAGGGGTGGATGACGAGCTCATATCCTTCATCTCTACAGCGAGATAACACCCCGTTTTGCATATCAATGACATAATACGCATTGGGATTGTCGTAGACCAAGCCAATTGCAAATGAAGAAGTACCAGCTAAGTTTCTCGCAGCGATATTAGGCTGATAATTAAGCTCTTTTACAGCCTGCATTACTTGATCGTAGGTTTTTTTTCTAACCGAAGGTTCTTTATTGATTACCCGCGATACGGTTTTCATAGATACGCCAGCTAGCTTGGCAACATCATTAATAGTGACTTTCATGTAGTTGTTCTTCTATTTACAGGTCTGTATCGATCATTATTAAGCACAGAGGAATAGTAGCGCTTTATGTATGCAGAAGCTAGCGCCCAATTTCTGAGATATTTAGCCGCTAAGGCGACCATCGGCTTAATAAAAGGATCATCTGTTTTTCTTAGTCTATCTAATAAGTACAGAATTTAGCACTACAATTCGCAGAAATAAATGAATGATACCGGTGTCAAAAATTTTATTTTAGGTTATTATTCGCAATGTAAAATTGAAAAGAAGCGATTTGACAGCGTTGTCATTTTGGCATAATGTGCTTGTTTAATAATGTTTCTTTGTTGTTACTACCTGAAAAGTAAGGTAACTAACAATCACTTACGTCTTAGGGGAATATGTAATGGGTGGTCGTGTAGATTTGGATAGTTGGCAAAAGCTCAGTGGTTCTGCGCAGCGAGTAGAGCAACAGCATTTAAAAACGATGTTTGCAAACGATGCACAAAGGTTTGAAAAGTTTTCTCGTCAAATCTCAGGTGTATTGTTCGACTTTTCCAAGCAACGCATTGATGACCAAACATTCTCTGAGATGATGCAGCTCGCAAAAGAGAGTGATATTGCGCTTTGGCGAGAAAAGATGTTCTCAGGTGAAAAAATAAATATCACTGAGGACCGAGCTGTTTTACATACAGCACTGCGTAACCGAGCTAATACACCTATTTATGTGGATGGTGTAAACGTTACTGAACAAGTCAATGCAGAATTAGAAAAACTACAAGCATTTAGTAACCGAGTTCGTTCAGGTGAGTGGCAAGGGTATACAGGCAAAGCTGTCAAAGATGTGGTTGCGATTGGCGTTGGTGGTTCTAACTTAGGTCCGCAAATGGTGACTGATGCGCTAGCCGCGTATGCAGATGAAACGCTAAACGTGCATTATGTTTCGAATGTTGACGGTGTACAGATTGCTTCAGTACTAAAAGGTTTGGACGCAGAAACAACCCTGTTTGTTGTGTCATCAAAAACCTTCACAACCTCTGAAACTATGACCAATGCAAAGACTGCCGTTGAGTGGTTTTTGAATGCTGCAAATGATAGAGCGGCAATCGCCAAGCATTTTGTTGCGGTGAGCACCAACCTTGAGAAGACCAGAGCGTTTGGTATTAGCGATGACAACGTGTTTACGATGTGGGACTGGGTTGGCGGTCGTTTCTCGCTTTGGAGCGCGATAGGATTACCAATCGCACTTTATTTAGGCTTCGATAAGTTTGTCGAAGTACTTGAAGGTGCGTTTGAAATTGATGAGCACTTTAAAACGGCAAACAACGAAGACAATATTCCACTGTTGATGGCGTTACTTAGTGTATGGAATACTAGCTTCTTGGGGTATCAAGCACAAGCGATTTTGCCTTATGATCAGGCGCTTCATATGCTGCCTGCGTATTTACAACAAGGTGAAATGGAAAGTAACGGTAAGCATGTTACTTTTGCAGGAGAGCAGGTAAACTATACGACTGTGCCAATTATTTGGGGCATGACAGGGATAAATGGCCAGCATGCTTTTTATCAGTGTTTACACCAAGGTAATGTGATTGTACCGGCTGATTTTATCGCTTCGATTGAACCGCAAAACAAAGTAGGCCAGCATCACGATATTTTACTGTCTAACTTCTTCGCGCAAACGGAAGCGATGATGGCGGGTGTAGATGCACAGCAGGTACGTGAAGATTTAACGGCTAAAGGTAAGTCGGATGCGGAAATCGACAAGTTGATCCCGCATAAAATACACCAAGGTAACCGTCCAACCTCTTCATTTATCTTGGATAAGGTAGATGCAAAAGCTGTGGGCCGACTAATTGCCTTGTATGAACACAAAATTTTCTGCCAAGGCATTATTTTGGATGTGTGTTCATTTGACCAGTGGGGTGTTGAGCTTGGTAAAGGGCTTGCTTCAAATATTGAAGCCGAGCTAACGCAAGAAGGCGTTACTAACCCGCATGATAGCTCAACGGCGGGTCTAATCGCTTATTACAAGCAAAAGAGAACAAATTAATACTTCGAGTGGAACTGGAAGTAAACAGAATACCTTTGAACGGGTAGCGCTGGAGTACTTAGAACCTGTATTTTTGTGAGAGGAAATACAGGTTTCTAAGACTCATTTATACCAACTTACTTAATCTCTCAAATTGAGCAGGTATTAAGTCGAATTGATATTACTAGTGCATTGCAATCGAAATCATCACCCGTTACACAATGAGTTTGGTAGGCTTTGGAGTGGCTCCAAATCGAATAAACACTGCGTGCTTGTAGTGCACGCCTAACCTAATGAGAGTGAATTATGCTTAATCCTTTTGACATCGTAATTTTTGGTGGGGGAGGCGATTTAGCACTTCGCAAACTCCTACCTGCCTTGTATCGTGCATATCAAGAAGGTAACTTACCTGAAGGCACTCGCATCTTACCGACCGTTCGTGAACAAAACAAACAACAAGAATTTATCGAAACGGCACATATCGCATTACAAACTCACCTTGGCAAAGGCGAATACAACAAGAAAGATTGGTCCGCATTTGAACAGTTTTTAGTGCCTGTGGTAGTCAACGTTACTGAAGAAGATGAACACTGGGATACGCTAAAGAATATTTTGGCTGATGGGGAAGATAAGTCTCGTGTATTCTACTTGTCACTTCCTCCAGCGGTTTATGGCCGTTGTTGTGAGCTATTGTCAATCAAAGGGCTAATCACTGAGCAATCACGTGTAGTTGTTGAAAAGCCTATTGGTTATTGCGGCAAATCTGCAGAAGAAATTAATGCCAAAATCGGTGAGTTCTTCTCGGAAGAGCAAGTATTCCGTATCGATCATTATCTAGGTAAAGAAACGGTTCAAAACCTGATGGCACTTAGATTCTCAAACGCACTGTTCGAGAATTTATGGGATGCTAAAGCCATAGATAATATTCAGATCAGTATCTCTGAAACAGTCGGTCTTGAAAGCAGAGCTGGCTTCTACGACAAAGCGGGTGCACTTCGTGATATGGTACAAAATCACTTATTGCAACTACTTTGCTTGGTTGCGATGGAGTCACCACATAAACTTAATGCCAACAGCATTCGCACTGAAAAGCTTAAAGTATTAGAAGCGCTTAGACCGCTAATTGACTCAGATGTAGATAATAATGTTGTGCGTGGTCAATATGTGCCAGGCGACCTTGAAGGTAAGCTGGTACCTGGCTACCTAGAAGAGTTGGGCGAAGGGTCGAGTAAAACAGAAACATTTGTTGCTATTCGTGCTCACATTGATAACTGGCGTTGGTCTGGCGTGCCTTTCTATTTAAGAACGGGGAAGCGTATGAAAAAGCGTTGTGCTGAAATTGTGGTTGAGTACAAGCCTGTTTCTCACAATGTTTATGGTGATGCGGCGGGTCCAATTCAGCCAAACCGTCTGGTAATAAGATTACAACCTGAAGAAAGTATTCAGTTAACGCTAATGTCTAAGCGTCTAGATAACCTTGAAATGCAACTAGAGCCAGTGACGCTAAATATCTCATTGAGTGAAAAGTATAACAATGGCTATCATTCAGACGCATATAAGCGCTTAATGCTAGACGCCGCTGCAAATAACCCTGCTTTATTTATTCACCGTGACGAAGTGCGCCAAGCGTGGCAGTGGGTTGATCCAATCATTGAGCGTTGGCAGAGTAAAGGGGCTCCGTCACTTTATCGTGCTGGCTCTTGGGGTCCTGAAGACGCCGATGAACTGCTAGAAGAAAACAAACATGTTTGGTTCAACGCGGGAGAGCAAGCGTAATGGCACAGTTAACAGAAAGAAATTTCAGCTCCAAAGACGAGATGACAGCAGCGCTTGCAGAGCTACTCCAATCAGGGCTTAGCCAAGGGATTGCACAAGATGGTGAAGCTGTGCTGTTAGTATCTGGTGGTTCATCACCGGCTCCAGCGTATCGTTACCTTTCTGGTGTTGAACTAGGCTGGGACAAAATTACGGTTGCTATGGTTGATGAACGTTGGGTCGAACCGGAACACGAAAAGTCTAACGAAGCATTTATCAAGTCGACATTACTGCAAGACAAAGCGGCAAATGCTCGATTTGTAACAATGAAGAATGCGGCAGTGTCAGCAGAAGAGGGCGCTGATCTATGTGAGTCTGCTTATGCAGCGTTGAAAAAACCGTTCGATGTTACTATTTTGGGAATGGGACCTGATGGTCATACCGCCAGTTTATTTCCAAATGCAAAGGGCCTAGAGCACGCGTTAACGACCACAAACACTGTATGCGCAATTAATGCTCATCAAAGCGAAGTGACAGGTGAGATCACCGAGCGCATGAGTTTGTCTTTGGCGGGAATAGCTAACTCTAAGGCGGCTGTTTTATTGATCTCTGGTGATGAAAAAAAGGCGGTGTATGAAGCGGCAAAACAACCCGGCTCAGAGTATGAAGTACCACTGCGCGCTGTATTAAATCACCCTGATATTAATTTGACCGTATTTTGGTGCCCGTAACCCGAGTGCATCTACTAAAAATAGTAAAATGCAAGGCTGGCGTGATAGCTGGCCTTGTCTTGATTATTTGGTCAACTGATTGAATATCTCTGGACATTCAGCTCGAAGCGACAACACTTCTTACTTCTTACTTCTTACTTCTTACTTCTTACTTCTTACGAATAAAAGCAATAAATTTTACTGATTCAAGATACGATCATTATAAAATCAACAAGTCCCGTAATGGGGTATTTAAATTTGTGCAAAAGATAGTGATAGCTAACTCGCTAATTGTAGATTTTATAAGCCTTTGTCATAAAAAATTCTCTTAAAAGAACTAGACAGTACTTACAGATAAATCTATAATGACAGCGTTGTCATTGATATTGATTCTCATCTTTAGCTTCTGCCCAAGCTTGATGAGGGAATTGAATACACATCCCCTTGTGTGTATTCAGATAACTAAAATGTCCCTTTATTGAGACAATTCCATCTTAAAACCCTACAGCAGCAAAATTTTTTGTGCTATTCTCCAATCGTTTTTGTAACAAACCATATCTTGGCTATATTTAAGTTTATATTTATCAATAAGATATATATCTATATGAATATTTTTTGAATAACAGGCCAAAAAAATTGTAGCGAATATGTAATTTAGGGTGTATGGTTTGTTATTAGATGACAGCGTTGTCATCATCACTGGGCAGAAGTGATTTAAAAAACCAACAAAATGATTCAAGGGGAATCCTGTGTTAGCTAATAATTTCAAAAAAAGCTTACTAGCAGTGAACGTCGGTATCGCACTAGGTGCGGGCTTTTCAGGCGTTGTAGTTGCAGAAGAAAGTCAAAGCCAAAATCAAGTACAAGAAAACGTAGAAGTCATTGAAGTTCGTGGTATTCGCCGTTCTTTAAAAGAATCTATCAATACCAAGCGTTTTGCAACGAGTGTTGTTGACGCCGTATCTGCAGAAGATATCGGTAAGTTTCCTGACAGCGATGTAGGTGAAGCACTTGGTCGTATTCCAGGTGTTGCGGTAAACCGTCAATTTGGACAAGGTCAACAAGTATCTATCCGAGGAGCTTCAAACCAATTGACACTGACTACTTTAAATGGTCAGTCAGTTGCGTCGACTGGTTGGTATGACCAACAAGCAATCGACCGAAGCTTCAACTATACATTGTTACCACCTCAATTAATCAGCGCTATCGAAGTATTTAAGTCTTCACAGGCCGATTTAGTTGAAGGAGGAGTGGGTGGTACTGTTAACGTTAAAACTCGCAAACCATTAGATTTGGACTCAAACTCAGCGTTCTTCTCTGTTGAAGGTGAATATTCAACAGAGTCGGAAGAGACAGACCCTGGCCTCTCAGCGCTTTACAGCTGGAAAAATGCTGATGAAACTTTTGGTGTGATGGGGGCGGTTGCGTATGAAGATTCTACATATGTACGTCGCGGAAATGAAGCGTCTTATGGTTGGGATGGTGCGGAGTCAGTAAACTATTTCGAACAGCAGCGTGAAAGAACTTCTATCGATATCACTGCACAGTACGCACCAACAGAAAATTCAGAGTTTGTCCTACATTACTTAGGATTAGAGCTAGAAGCTGATAACGCTAACAACAGTATTTTCTTATTCACAAACTTGAATAACTGTGAGAAAAAAATCGCAGTGTCAGATGTCTGTACTGTTCGTTCGAATACAGCAGAGAATCCAGCGCCAAACCGTGCATTCTTACAAACGTTTGCTCGTTTTGCTTCGATGGAATCTGAAGTTATTGATTTAGCCTATAATTATCATGGCGACAACTTTAAGGTTGAGACTCGTTTAGGCTCAACTTCAGCTGAAGGTGGAACGGATTTAACAATAAACCACGCAGCATACTTAGGAACTGCGGCAGATCTTAACGGTTTAGTTTTAGATAACTCAGGAAAGGTGTCTTCAGTAAATCTGCCAAAAGGCGGCTGGAATATTTCAGAATTTGATCCTAGTTGGGACGGTCGAGGTCTGCAAAATTGGGCTTCTCAAAAAGCACCAAATAAAGATGAAGAAACATATTTCCAAGCAGATCTTACCTACAATCTAGATCATGATTATATTACGTCAATAAAAGCAGGTGTTCGTTGGACCGATCACGAAGTAGAAAGAGATTCGTATCGCCCAACGCATAATGCACACAATACTATCGACCCAACGCAGTTTTGGACTGGTAGTGATACGTCAGGAACGGATGCAAATGTCACAATTCCGACACCAGACATTAATGCAATGAGAGCAAATGCAGAAGCAACTTTTGGTACTTGGTATCATGACCGTTCAGGTTATTCTACGGTTGAAGAAGAAAACTTAGCTATTTACTTAATGGCTAACTATTCAGGCGAAAATTACAGAGGTAATTTTGGTTTGAGATATGTATCAACAGATGCATCATCTAAATACTTTGCGCCTATGCCAGGTTTTGTTGATCCAAATGGTATTGGTCAAAACAATGGTCTGAGCTCAAGCATTGTTGAAGATAAAGGTGATTACAGCGAAATCTTACCTAGCTTTAACTTAGCCTACGACTTAAGTGAAGATAGCATTGTACGTGTTTCTCTAGCACAAGTTATTTCTCGTCCTAACTACAACGATATGTTTGCAGCGACGCAGATTGCAGGTTATGGCGATACTCAGCGCGGTAATGAGACGCTTACTAAGGGTAACCCTAATCTTAAGCCGTTTAAAGCTACTCAAGCTGACCTAGGATATGAGTATTACTACGGTGATGCAAATATGGTTGCAATCACATTGTTCTACAAAGATGTCAGTAACTTTACGACTAGTGAAACTACGTTGAACCAATCGGTTGGAATTGTTGACCCTGTGACTGGTCAAGATAACTGGCAGGTAAACACTCAGGTTGATGGTGATGGTGGTGATATTCTTGGTTTTGAATTCCAAGTTCAGCACGAACTAGGTGGTGGATTTGGCACGCTATTCAACTACACCTATGCTGACGGTTCTGTTGATGAGTCGAACTTCTCTGATGCTGTAGGCTTATTCTCAGATAGTTCTGAAAACACAATCAATGCGGTTGCGTATTATGAGCAAGATGATGTAAGCGTAAGACTTGCTTACAACTGGCGTTCTAAGTATATGATCCGTGAGACCGGCTTCTACGGTAACCGTATGCACGATGACTATGGATCACTCGATTTAACCGCAAGTTACAATGTTACTGACGCAATTACGCTACGTTTTGCAGCTGTGAATTTAACTGAGGAAGATAGTGTACAGTATGGGGTAGCTGAATTCCCTGCTGGTACTAAGCCATCAATTCGTGACGGCTATGCTGCTTGGTCATATAAAGGGGATGCGAGATACTCTCTTGGTGTTGATTTCCGCTTTTAAGATTTAGCATACTATCAAGGAAGCCCCTATATGGGGCTTCTTTCTATTTAGTACTATAGAAATTCGATTTTGATGTTTTACTATGTTTCGTAGGTAATTAATTTGAAAGAAATTAGCAAGGTCGTAATCGTTGGTGGTGGGACGGCTGGATGGATTGCTGCATGTCATATTGCCAAAAAATTAAACCCTAATGAAAATGACAATATTTCAATTACTTTATTAGACTCGCCCGATATTCCGACCATCGGAGTTGGAGAAGGAACCGTCCCTGTAATCAAAGACACGCTAAAATACTTTGGAATAAAAGAAAGTGATTTTATAGGTCAATGTGATGTCACTTTCAAGCATAGTATTAAATTCGTGAATTGGTGTCATAATCCATCAGCAGTAGAAGAAGATTTTTATCATCACCTTTTTGATTTCCCAAATATTCGCCCTTTTGATGTAACACCTCATTGGTTATTAAATAAAGAGTTAGCCAGCAAAAAGTATGCAGATTTAGTATCGGTACAGTCGTATATTTGTGAAAAAGCATTACCACCAAAACGGTTATCAGATAAAGAGTTTTCAGGACTCTTTAATTATGCTTATCATCTTGATGCTGGTAAATTTACAGAGCTTCTGCGTCAGCATGCAATACACAAGCTTGGCGTTAAGAATCTTAAGTGTAATGTCACAAAGGCTAACTTAAATGATGAGCACTTTATCGAGTCTTTAGAACTCGACAATGGTGAAAGAGTGAAGGGAGATTTCTTTGTTGATTGTTCCGGTTTTCAATCGCTACTGATTGAACAGTCACTTGGAGGGAAGTTTATTGATAAAGGGAGTGAGCTTTTAGCAGACACTGCATTGGCTGTTCAAGTTGATTATGATACTCCAAATGCCACGATCAAACCTTACACGACTTCAACCGCCCAAAAATATGGGTGGATTTGGGATATAGGCTTAACAACACGCAGAGGAATAGGGTATGTTTATTCCAGCAAGTATCAAACAGAGGAGAGTGCGAGATCTACCTTACTGAATTATATAGAAGATAGTAAGATGCTCAGCCAAGTCCGAAAATTGCCAATGAAGGTTGGATACCAGCAAACGCCGTGGATAAATAATTGTGTGGCTATGGGGCTGTCACAAGGGTTTGTAGAGCCATTAGAAGCTACAGGTTTGCTTATGTTTGATGTTACAGCAAGGATGTTTGCAGAGGCTTTTCCGAGTGATGTAGAAAATATTAAACTTAGGCAAAAGCGTTTTAATGAAGATGTTACGCAGATGTGGGAGTCAACGACCGACTTCATCAAACTTCATTATTATTTATCAAAAAGAGATGATAGCGCTTTTTGGATTGATAATAGAAATGATAACTCGTTATCGAATGAGTTAAAAGAAAAGCTACAGCTTTGGCGTGCTAAAATTCCTTCTCAATTCGACTTCCGTTCCAATTTAGATCTGTTTCGTGTCAGCAATTACCTCTATGTTCTATACGGCATGAATTATTATACCCACCTTTCGATTCAGCCGCCTTCGGGAGAGGCTAGTGCATTATCGAAGCTATTGGAGGATATTCAGAAAGGAGTAAGCTATTGCAGTAATAACTTACGAGGGCACAGAGAAACCTTAGAGCATATTAAACGTTCGGTAGTTCACGTCGGTCAAAAATAATGAAGCTCGTAATCGTTAAACGTCCATCCAATATTACGTCTGAGTTAAGTTGCGATTCCGCGAGACACGCTGAATGAAGTCGAGTGCTAGGGAAAGCCACGATGCGGCCAAACTCAGCTTCGATATAATGAGTTCTGTCAAAAAGTGGATGGTGACTGGAGATATATTGTTTTTCTTTGTAGCCACCTTGTGACAGCTCAATATCTAAGTGATCTCGATAGCGGTCATGATTTGCACTGATAACTTCCTTCACTCCCGTCGATTTGTGTTGGTAAAAGCCAGTTCCACCAAATTCACCACCACAAAGGTAATGAACCAATGCTATCTGGTTTGAGTTTAAATTGTCGAAGTGTGGAATTGTTTGATATGCATGAAGTTCTTCATTTAACTTGGTGGCAATTGCATAATTGCAGCTGATACGTTTAATTGATTCTAGTGATGGTGATGCACCAAAATAAGGAGCCAGTTTAAGTGCTAATTCCTTAACAAATTCAAAATAGTCATTTGAAACTCGCGCCCATAAGCCTGGATAACTGTTTATCGGTTTTACCCAATCAGGACGATAACTTGGCGCTTGCTGTTTCCACACTGTGCTCATATTGCCAAAGTCCATATAAATCATCGGTGTGTCTCTTTCATAAGGCGACAATTGAATGGGTTCAACCTTTTCAATAGATTTTATATGTTGTTTAATTGCTTCGTTCATTTAGCTCTCTTTTTACACTAGGGAAGTTGGCAAGACCATCAATATATCAAACTCTTAACTAAGAGTTTAATATATTTCTTTACTTCTTTAGTCATTGATTCGCACGATGCGTCTAGATTGATTTTTAGACAGATATTCAAGAATTTTTAGACAGATATTCAAGAATATAGGCGAGGTAATTATTTGGTTTTTGGTTGCCATAGTTAGCGGTATCTCTTCTCATAAATATTTAACTTCCAATTTGCCCCGAAAACCGCTAGCCTTAGGGGCAATAAATAAAGTAACAAATACGTAAAATAATGGAGCAGTATTATGGCGGAACAACAAGTGCAGCCTTTACACAACGAAAAGCACGCTAATATCAAAGTAAAAAATGGCGTGAACGTTGATTTCCTTAAAACTCAGCACTTAATGCCTGTAGTGGCGCATGAGTTTGCGCGTGTAGCGACAGAATTCCCAATGGCGTTTGTTAAAAACACTGAGTCAGGTCAATTTCAAGCGGTTGCTATGTTTGGTCTTCAGCCTGGTGAAAACCTATTTGTTGATGGTGATAAGTGGACTGGCAGCTTTGTGCCAATGGCCGCAGCACGTTACCCGTTTGGTTTGGTTAAGCACCCAGAGCAAGATCAGTTTGGTATTGTTATTGATGAAGCAAGCCCGCTAGTTGGTGAAGAGGAAGGCAATGCGCTTTTCGAAGACGGTAAAGAAACCGAATATCTAGGTCGTCGTAAAGAAGCGTTAGTTAGCTATGTTGAGTTTGCTCGCGTAACTGAAGCGTTTACTCAGTATCTTGCTGACAAAGAGCTTCTAGTTCAACAAACACTAACGGTGGAAATCCGTGGTGAGAAAAAAGACATCAACGGTATTTACCTTGTGGATGAGCGTAAGCTAAATGAATTAGGTGACGAAGATTTCCTAGAGCTACGTAAACGTGGCTATTTAGCACCGATCTTCGCATTCTTAACTTCTACACATCAAGTAGCGCGCCTTGCTCGTATGAAGGCACAGCGTGAAGCGAGCTAATCGCTTTTAGATATTGAATGATTCGATAGAAGCGCTTCCAGAGGAAGCGCTTTTTTGTGCATGCTATTTTATAAGTGCCACACCAATTTGCTCCTTCAAATTGAGCAAGTATTAAGACAAATTGGTATTACTTAGCGTTTGGAATAGGGCAGTATGAACCGCCACGAGGGATCCAGACCGAGCGTGTTTCCCAGCGACAGTTGTAAGCTACTCGGCGTTCTTCTTGTTGAGTTGAAAAAGTATCATGTTGATGAACATAGGCACCTCCAGGCACCTGATAGTTTGGGATTGGATGAGGAATAGTCCAACCTCCGGGGCAGCTTTGTGTCGCGAGTACGGTTTTAGTTTGCCATAAAGTATAGGGACCGTAAGGTTCACCTGCTATTAATTTGTAGTGGCAAGTCTTATAACTCACATCAACGAGCTCTGTACGGTAGTCACATACCCACACACGTCGCTCATCCCAGTAGCCACCGCAGTCAACATTGTTTACTTGGGTGTCATAAAAAGTGTTGTAATCAATAACTTTAATTTGCTCTTGAGTAGACGCGGCTTGAGCAGTACCAAGCAGTAGTGTGCTAAAAACTGCAATTTTTAGAATGTTTTTCATATCGATTCCTGTCGAATTTCGTTATTTTATTACTTTGAGTTATTTCAAAGTAATAAATATGTTTCCATTTCGTGGTCGAAATAACAACCATGAATTGATTGAAAAATATTCAAATTTGCTGTTGTGTCTTGCTGCTCATGAGTTTCTTTCAACCACACTGTAAATAGGTTAGCTTGACAATTTTAACGCGAAAGCTTGCATCGTTCTAAAATTCACCTCATGCTGAAGTTTAACAACGAACCAAGGTATAAAAATGAAAAAAATCTCTTTGTTAGCAGCCTTATTAGCCTTGTCGGCGACAGCTGCTGTCGCTGACGAGAAAGCGCCACCGTTTGCGATCGCCATTCATGGAGGAGCTGGTACGATTGAGCGCAGTAACTTCACACCAGAAAAAGAAAAACAATACAAAGCTAAATTAAAAGAAGCCGTTGAAGCGGGGTATAAGGTACTAGAACAAGGTGGGGAAAGCCTTGATGCGGTAACGGCAGCCATTAATATTCTTGAAGACTCGCCTTTTTTTAATGCTGGTAAGGGGGCCGTGTACACTTATGATGAAGGGCATGAGCTAGATGCGTCAATCATGGATGGTCGTAATCGCCAAGCGGGCGCTGTGGCGGGGGTGAAGCACATTAAAAACCCAATCAACCTGGCAAAAGAAGTGATGCAGCATTCAGTACATGTCATGCTAAGTGGTGAAGGTGCGGAAGACTTTGCTAAGAAACGCGGATTTACGTTAGTGGAAAACAGCTATTTTGACACCGATGCTCGCTATCAATCGCTCCTAAAGGCGAAAAAGCGATTGCAGATGAAAGAAGCGGCGACCAAAGACTATCAGGCGGCACACCAACAATTAGAGAGCCAATATAAGATGGGAACTGTGGGGGCTGTCGCACTCGATAAGCAGGGGAATTTAGCTGCTGGAACGTCAACTGGTGGCATGACGGCTAAACGCTTCGGACGGATAGGTGACTCACCGGTTATTGGTGCGGGCACATTTGCGGATAACCGCTCTTGTGCTGTTTCAGCAACGGGACATGGCGAGTATTTTATTCGATATAATGTCGCAGCTGATATTTGTGCTCGTGTCGCTTATCAAAACAAGTCGATTGAAAAAGCGGGGCAAGAAGTGATTTTTGATACGCTATATCCAATTGGTGGCACGGGAGGGGTGATCATAGTTGACCCTAAAGGAAATATTAGCATGCCATTTAATACCGCTGGAATGTATCGTGCGAGCAAGTCGTCAACAACACCGACCTATGTTGGTATTTATAGCGAGTAAAACAATATTTCGTTGAGATTAAGCAAGTTCTTCAAACGCCAGCTACTATTATCATGATAGCTGGCGTTTTTAATGGAGATGAGCAATGCAATCAATAAAAGTCGCAGACTACTTAAATCATCGCCCCGTAACATTCAAACAGGACATGCGCGTAGAATCAGCTGTAGAAAAGCTGCTACAAAGCGGCCAGTCGGGCGGGCCGGTTATAGACGAAGCAAGGCGGGTTATTGGGTTTTTATCTGAGCAGGATTGTCTCAAAAAAATGTTAGAGGCGACCTATCAAAATGAGTCTCATAGCGTGGTGTCCGATGTGATGACAAAAGAGCCTCTGTGTGTAAAACGCGAAGACAGCATAGTGCAAATGGCAGATTTGATGATTTGTAATAAGCCCAAAGTGTACCCGGTAGTTGACGATGAAGGGCGCTTACTTGGGGTTATCAGTCGTGCAAATGTGTTATTAGCGTTGGATAAGCATTTACATGATGCTTATGTCTCTGGTCACCGCTACGTATAAAGCGATGAAATTTACGAGCTGTTAAGTTAACCCATGAGGAGTTGCCTTGAGAATAACAGCAAAAATCTCAATTCCTAACCAAATTTAGTTGGGTTCGTCTAATCTGATTTGATAAACTACACGGCGTTTTATGTAATCACAAGGTGTCGTGTAGTGCAGGTTGACTCGCTGTTCAAAGAGCTAAATTCATGTCTTAAAAAGGATCACTTCATCCTCAAAAAGCGCCTCCATGGTGCGAAAAAAATTACCGATCAAGAAAAGCAAAAGCAGGTAGTCGCAAAAGTAGCGGCTGCAATAGCAAAAAGCCAAGAATTAAAGGTAACAAGAAGTGCTAATATTCCAGCAGTAGAGTATCCTGAGCAATTACCTGTTAGCCAGAAAAAAGACGACATCAAAGCAGCCATTGCGAATAACCAAGTGGTTATTGTTGCCGGTGAAACAGGCTCGGGGAAGACCACGCAGCTGCCTAAAATTTGTTTAGAGTTAGGTCGAGGCGTGGATGGCTATATTGGTCATACACAACCAAGAAGACTAGCGGCAAGAAGTGTATCTACCCGTATCGCAGAAGAAATTGGCTGCGAGATGGGGCAAGAAGTTGGATTTAAAATTCGCTTCTCAGATCAAGTTTCTGACAATACATACGTCAAACTGATGACCGACGGTATTTTGCTCTCGGAAATTCAACAAGACAGATTCCTCAACCAGTACGACACAATCATCATTGATGAAGCGCACGAGCGTAGCCTGAATATTGATTTTATTCTGGGTTATTTAAAGCAGTTGTTGCCGAAGCGTCCAGATCTTAAAGTGATTATTACCTCAGCAACCATTGACCCAGAGCGTTTTTCCAAACATTTTAGTGACGCACCTATTATTGAAGTGTCAGGGCGAACTTATCCAGTAGAAGTGAGATATCGTCCAGTTGAAGATGTAGACTCACAAAATGGCGAAGCAGAAAATGACCAGTTGCAGGGCATTTTTGATGCGGTTGATGAGCTTTGTGCCGAAGGACCCGGGGATATTTTGGTATTTATGAACGGTGAGCGTGAAATTCGTGACACCGCTGATGCGCTGGCAAAACGCAATTTAAAAGGCGTTGAGATTTTACCTTTGTATGCGCGCCTGTCTAATGCCGAACAAAATCGCATTTTTGCGCCCCATAGCCAACGGCGCATCGTATTGTCTACAAACGTTGCAGAAACGTCATTGACCGTACCAGGTATTCGCTATGTTATCGACCCGGGTACTGCGAGAATAAGCCGCTACAGTTATCGAACCAAAGTGCAACGCTTACCGATTGAAGCGGTATCACAAGCCAGTGCAAACCAACGTAAAGGTCGATGTGGGCGTGTGGCATCCGGTATTTGTATTCGCTTATATTCTGAAGACGACTTTTTAGGGCGTCCTGAGTTTACCGACCCTGAAATTCTAAGAACCAATTTAGCTTCGGTTATTTTGCAAATGCTGGCACTTGGACTTGGTGATATAAGTCAATTCCCATTTGTACAAGCGCCTGATAGCCGTAATATCAAAGATGGTATGTCGTTACTTGAAGAGTTGGAGGCGATAGTTCCTGCACAGCGCAGAGAAAAAGCCAAGCTCACAGAATCAGGTCGTAAACTAAGTCGCTTACCCATAGACCCAAGGCTTGCCAAGATGGTGATGTCAGGGGCACAAAACAACGCGCTTTGGGAAGCGATAGTGATCACTGCGGCACTGTCTATTCAAGACCCAAGAGAGCGTCCTCAAGACAAACGTGCAGCAGCTGACGAAAAACACAATCGCTTTGAGTGCGAACACTCTGACTTTGTTGCATATCTAAACCTATGGAATTATATCGAAGCGCAGCAGCAAGCACTAACGCGCAACCAGTTTAGAAAGCAATGCCAAAAAGACTTTTTGGCCTATATGCGCGTACGTGAGTGGCAAGATATTGTATATCAGCTGACCACGGTATGTGAGGAGCTCGGCTTTAAAATAAATAGCAGTCCTGCAAGTGATGAGGCTGTCCATCAATCATTGCTAAGCGGTATGCTTAGCCATATTGGTGTGAAGGACGAAAAGCAAAAGCAAGTTTTTAAAGGCGCACGTAACAGCCAATTTCATATTTTCCCCGGTTCAACACTGTTTAAGAAAAGCCCTAAGTGGCTGATGTCTGCGGAGCTTGTGGAAACCAGTAAACTTTATGCTCGGGTTAATGCCAAGATCGATGTAAATTGGATTGCACCGCTCGCCAAGCATTTAGTTAATAGCAGCTATAGCGAGCCGCATTGGGAAAAAAAGGCTGGGGCGGTTATCGCATTTGAACAACAAACCTTATACGGCTTGATCATCGTTGGCCGCAAACGCACGGTGTATAGCGATATTGATCCTGTGGTTAGCCGAGAGATATTTATTCGTGAAGCGTTAGCAAACGGTCAACTTGGCCAGAGCGAAGGTTTTTTAAGCGCAAACCAAAAATTGGTTGAAGAAGTGCAGGCGCTTGAAGATAAAGCGAGGCGTCGCGATATCCTAGTCGACGAAGAAGATGTGGTTGCGTTTTATAACGATCGAATTCCACAAGACGTAAATAATCGTGCTGCGTTTAGTAAATGGTGGCGTTCACAAAAGCAAAAAGACAAACGCTTTTTGCATATGACGCGCGATCTGTTAATGAAGCATGACGCCGAGCATATCACGGATATTCATTATCCAGATACGTGGCAGCAAGGGCATTTGATCTTGCCTCTCAGTTATCACTTTGACCCAGGCCAAGCACTAGACGGCGTGGTGGTCAATATTCCTCTGGCATTATTAAACCAAGTTCAAGATGAAGGTTTTGATTGGCATATCCCTGCGCTCAGACATGAGCTGGTTTGTGGGCTTATTAAGTCACTGCCGAAGACCTTAAGACGTAACTTTGTGCCGGCACCAAATTATGCCGATGCTGTGCTTGCCGCCGTTGAGGTAATGCAAGGCTCATTTATAGAAGCGGTGGCCAACCGTTTACTCAGAATGACAGGTGTCAAAGTCGCCGAGTCAGATTGGGACGTTAGTTCACTTGAGCCGCACTTAAAAATGCAATTTCAGGTAGTTGATGACAAAGGCAAGGTGATAGCCCATAGCTTTGATTTATTGGCACTTAAGGCAAAGTTGCAAGGGCAAGTGACCGAGACGCTTTCGCAAGTGGCAGAGCAAGGGATTGAGCAGACGGATATTCAGCAGTGGGATTTTGGCGAGCTGCCAGAGCAATATACTAAAAAGCAAGGCAATTATGAGATTAAGGCTTTCCCTGCATTAGTCGATAAAAAGCAAAGTGCGGCTATAGAACTGTTTGATAACGAAGTAAAAGCCCAAGCGGCGCATCAAGCAGGATTGCGCCGTCTTGTGCTACTCAATGTTCCTTCGCCTGTTAAATACCTGCAGCAACACTTACCAAATAAGGCTAAGTTAGGATTGTACTTTAACCCCTTTGGTAAAGTGCATGATTTAGTTGATGACTGTACGCAAGCTGGGGTTGATAAGTTGCTGCGTGCATTTGGTGAGATCAGAGATGACGTCGCGTTTGAAAAAGCCAAAGAACACATTCGAGCTGAGCTAGGTGACACTGTAGTTGAAATTGCGAAGCAAGTTGAGGCTGTGCTTAGTATTGCCCACAGTATTAACAAGCGTATGAAAGGCAGAGTGGATCTCACGATGATCACCGCGCACGGCGACATAAAATCTCAGTTATCCGGTCTTATCTTTAAAGGCTTTGTCACCGCTCATGGTGCTGACAAAATCTCTGATATTTTGCGTTACATGAAAGCGATTGAAAAAAGGCTTGAAAAACTTGCGGTAGATCCAAACAGAGATAGGCTGTGTGTACTAGAATTGGAAAAAGTTGCTGCGGCCTATCAAGACAAGTTGGCAAAAATTCCTTCTGGATTACCTGTACCAGAGTCGCTTATAAATATTTTTTGGATGCAACAGGAACTTCGCGTGTCTTTGTTTGCTCAAACATTAGGAACGGCTTACCCAATTTCGGCTAAACGCGTTCTGAATTCGATAAAAGAGTGCGAAATATAAACTTGCATTTTAGAGTACGACAGTTACTTTATTATATGAGGAAGTAAAGTTTTGGATTGTGAGAAGGAAGCGGCATTGAATATGTCCACACGAGAGAAAAGGAAAAATGCACCGCATCTGCTAGTGGTCGACGACGAGTATTTTAACTATGAAATGCTCGAAGTGGCGCTGTCAGGGGCGTTTGAGCTGAGCTATGCAAACTCGGGCACGAGTTGCTTGTCTAATGCGATTGCTGATCCTCCAGATGCTATTTTGCTTGATGTGTGTATGCCGGGCCTTGACGGTTACGACACCTGTCGAATGTTGAAAAATACACCAGAGACGAAGGACATTCCTGTATTAATGGTATCTGGTTTAGAGTCCGAAAAAGAACAAAAAGCGGGATTCGATGCCGGCTGCGATGCCTATGTGGTAAAGCCATTTTCAATGCAATCGCTATTAGAAAAAATAAAATCAATGGTGTAGGAGCATTATATGATCAATGAAGATAAACGCCGTTTTATGCGTATGTCGGTGGATGCAGTTGCAAAATTAACCGAGCTTGAGTCGGGTAAAGTGCACCAAGGAGTTTGTCACGATTTAAGCGCCACAGGGTTGTCGGTGACAGTGAGCGACCCAATTGAAGCAAATTCAACCGTTGACATTTTCATTGATTCCAGTGGCGATATGATCCAGCCACTTAGTGCTCACGCGACCGTGATCCGCTGTAGTCAAGAACAGGACGAGCAGTGGATTGTAGGGCTTGAAATCACCAAGTTTAATTAGATTACCTAAGCCCTAAAGGTGGTATTGAAGTTTCCTCCGATACCACTGTAAATTGCTAAATCAATAGACCTTACAAATTAGGCCTTTTAGGTAAAAGCCTTCTGGATAATTGCCTGCAATAGGGTGGTCGGCTGCTTGATTTAGCCTTTCCATAATTAACAATTCTTTACCGGCATCGAGCGCAGCGTCTGCAACGACTTTCTGGAACAGGTTTTGTTCCATAAGGCCAGAACATGAGAAGGTGAGTAACGTGCCACCTGGCTTTAATATCTGCATGGCAATCATATTGATATCTTTATAGCCACGACAAGCGCCGTTAAGTTGCGCCTTACTTTCTGCAAACTTTGGTGGATCCATCACGATAGTATCGAATTGACGGCCCTCATCACGATACTGTCTTAGTAGTTTGAACACGTCTTGCTTAACAAACTCAGCTTTCGATAAGTCTAGTTCATTATGTTCTACATTGCGTTTAGCTGTGTCGAGTGCTGGCTGCGATACGTCAACGTTGATTACTTTACTACAGCCACCGCGCAGTGCATAAAGGCCAAATGTACCGGTGTAGCAGAAGCAGTTAAGCACTTCTTTGTCTTTTACAAAGCGCTCTAACGCGGCTCTACTGTCGCGTTGATCTAGATAAAAACCGGTTTTATGGCCGCCGATGATATCGACTTCAATCTTTAAACCATTTTCGCTTATAAGGACTGGTGCGGTTGGTGCGTCGCCTGCAAGCGGTCCGGTAATTTTATCAAGGCCTTCTTTTTTGCGCACATCAACATCTGAGCGCTCGTAAACATGACAATCAGGAAATAGTGATTGCAATGCCATTACTATTTCACCCTTGTGGCGTTCGGCACCAGCGCTTAGCAACTGACAAACCAAGTAGTTATCAAACTTGTCAATTGTTACACCTGGCAGACCATCTGATTCTGCGGCACACAATCTAAAGCCAGTTAAACCACCTTCAGCAATAACATATTCTCTGGCTGCTAGTGCACGTGCGAGTTTTTGCTCAAAGAACGCTTGGTCGATATGTTGTGATTCATCAAATGTCCAAATTCTGGCTCGGATCTGAGAGTCTGGACTGTAAGCGGCTGTCGCGAGGTATTTACCCTCATTGCTGTATATCTTAACGGTATCGCCAAGGGCGGGTTTACCTTTTACTTTTTTAATGGCCTTTGAGAAAACCCAAGGGTGTTTTCTGTTAAGGGATTTTTCTCTGCCTGGTTGCAGATATAGCGCGCAAGTCATATATTTTCTCTAATCTTTCCTGATAGCTGCCATTTTAGTGAAGGGTGTGGCAACATACAATCAGTAATGCCTTTCCCGCTGAATTTGTGTGGGTTTATTTGTCAAATATTAATAAAAGTTGAGCTTAATGACGTTAAAAATGCATGAATTAGAAAAAGCATGTGAAGAGTTTATGCTGTCGACACCATGTGCAGATACCGCCCATGATTTGTCTCATATCAAGCGTGTAGTTAAAGTCGCAAAGTCGCTTTGCGAAGCTGAGGGGGCGGATCCTGCTGTGGTGATCCCTGCTGCTTGGTTACATGATTGTGTTGCCGTAGCAAAAAATCATCCAGATAGACCGCTGGCGTCGAAATTAGCTGCAGATAAGGCGGTTGCCTTCCTAACAGAGTTGAAGTACGACACGGATAAACTCGAGGCTATTCATCACGCCATTGTTGCACACAGCTTTAGCGCCGGTGTCACACCCACGACATTAGAAGCCAAAATTGTCCAAGATGCAGACAGAATGGATGCGTTAGGGGCGATAGGTGTTAGCCGCTGTATGAAAGTAGGTGGGGCGATAGCGCGTAATCTTTACAATGTAGAAGACCCCTTTTGTGAGCACAGAAAAGCTGACGATACCAAATATACCTTAGATCACTTCTTCATTAAGCTGCTGCATATTAAAGATAACATGCATACCACCGCAGCCCGTGAGCAGGCACAAACCCGCACCCAATATATGCTGGATTTTTTAGAACAACTGAAATCAGAAATCGCGGATTAAAAAATGACGAGATGAGTATCATCTCGTCATTTGCTTTACAAAAACCACCACAAATAGCGCTAATGAAAAGCTGCCGGTAAAAGCCTCTACTGCTGCGATCAGCCGGGAGATCCCCACAGGCGTAATATCCCCGTAACCCAAGGTTGTGAAGGTAACAACACTAAAATAAAAGCTGTTCAGCAGCGCCATGACGTTTTCAGATACACTGTTGTCTAAGTCCAGTTGCATTATCTGGTCTTGAAACGAAACGCCAAATAGAAAATAGCAAAATGCACAGGTAATTATCATACCTAAACTGAAGCGAATGACATTTTCCGGCTTTTCTCCATACCCACATAATAAGTCGACAAAGCTGGAAATAAGGTGACGTTTTGAAAAGCGTGGATACTGTGCATGTCGCATGCGCAGCTCTTTATATGTAAAGCGCCCAACCATTTCAAATAGTCCTTGGTTTTCTGCGCCCTTACGTAGTAAACGATAGATCTCTTCGGATTGTAGAAACAAGTCTTCCGCGTCTTCTTTGGCTCGGTTTCTACGAGCTTCAAAAGCTTGCTGCTCTTGTAGTAATTGCTCGCCGAGTTCCATATTATCGATACGGGTGTTTTCAAGCTTTATGCCGAGCAAATTGGTGCTTTCTAAATTACAGCAGTGCAGACTTGCTTCTCTCAAATCGGCCTTCATTAGCGACGCATGCTTAATGGTATTATTAAACAGGTGCGCCCCTTTCAAATTGGCACGATAAAAGTTGCTATAAGATAGATCATAGCCATGATGATTTTCAAAGTTAACAAGATTGAGCCCCTCTAAATTGGCTCGCTTCAACTCTAAGCCTTGCAACAAACCGCCGCGCTTGGCGTAGCGTTCAAGCTTTTGGCTTAGCTCCAAGCCACCTTTATCGAATTTATTGTCATGCCAAAAGCAGTAACCTGAGCCCATATCGATTTCACTGCATTTTTTTCCCTCAGGTGACACATATTGGCAAATGGGTTTATCAGCCATAGCTTGCCTAAATCAAAATGCCTTTTTCATTAAGCGTAGCAGCAAAAATAATAAATACGGTGATTTAACGAAAAAATCTTTCTAATTTATAGAGTGTTAGAAACCACACTATTGATGGTTGTATTGTCATTGTTGATCAAATTCATCATCTTACATGGCGTTTGCAGTGACTCTGATAAGTTGCTCATATTATAATGCATGCTTTAGTGACTAAGAATTTGTTACCTTGCAATATCAATTGAAGAAAAGCCGAAAGCGTAAGAGCGTTGCGATAAAAATAAAAGCTGGCCAAGTATTTGTGTATGCACCAGAGCAAGTTTGCGAGCACTGGTTACATAATTGGGTGGAAAGCAAATCCGATTGGATAAAATCAAAGCTTGCTCTAAAAATCACACCTGAGAGCCCTCGGCCACTGGAAACAGGAATTGTGCAAGTATTCGGTGAGACCTTTACCATTCAAAGGGGCGAAAGCACGATCTCTGTAATTGATTTTGATAACAAAAGGGTGTTACTTAAGGCTGTCAAAAATGAATGGCGTGAATTAGTTACGCTGTTAAGCGAAACGCTAAATGACTATGTAGATATGGTTATTGCGCGCTATCAACCTGATATTCAAGCTCGCTTTGATACGCTAAAAATACGCGTTTATAAAAGCCGCTGGGGCAGCTTTTCATCTAAAGGCGTGCTTGCGTTTAATACGCTTTTGATTGGTGCGCCTAAGTGGGTAATTGATTATGTGGTAGTGCACGAACTTTGCCATTTTCATGTCATGGCACACAATAGCGCATTTTGGCATTTGGTAACAAAGTACTATGGCCACGACCATAAAATGGCTCGGCGTTATTTACGTGACCACGGTCGTGACTTGATGATTGAGCATTAGCATAGTGTCCTGTTTATGCCTATTATTTCTCGGGTCTCGCTTTTGCTGCGCGTTTTAACAGCTTCTGAAATGTCGGACATTCAAAGTGGCTTGGCGCAGGACATTTGGCAGCGTGATAGAGGCCATCTCGCATTGCAGTTAAATGCTTAATGGTTTCATTTAATTCATCCCCTTTGGATTGTAACTTCGCCCTATCAATATCCGCTTTACCCTCGGGGGTAAACATGTCCGCTATTTCATCTAACGAAAAGCCTGCGTTTCTGCCTAGTGTAATAAGCGCTAGACGTTCAAGTATCGAAGGGGGGAAAACACGTTTGAGCCCTTGTCGACCAATCGATCGGATCAGTCCTTTTTCTTCATAATATCTAAGCGTGGATGCGGGTAAACCAGACTTCTTTGCTACTTCACTGATATCCATTCTTGCCCTTGACTTAAAGTTAACTTGAACTAGTAGGATAGCGGCTATCAGTAAAAAAGAGGAGTAAAAATTGTGGAAAACCTATATATGATGTTAATGCCAGCAGTTGTGATTGGCGTAGGTGCAACGCTTGTTATGGATTTGTGGGCATTTATGCTCAGTCGCGTGTTTGCCATAAAGGGCTTAGATTATGCATTGGTTGGTAGGTGGATTGGACACTTGTGTCAAGGTCAGCTTACGCATCAAGGTATCGGGCGTAGTAAACCAATATTTGGTGAACGTGTCATTGGCTGGGGCGTGCATTATCTCATTGGGATTGTATTCGCCTTGGTGTTACTACTGAGCGTGGGCAAGCCTTGGTTGACTGAGCCTAGCCTTTTCATTGCGTTAGTTTTTGGCTTAATAACGTGTGTTTTTCCATTTTTTATTATGCAACCCTGTTTTGGTGCAGGGGTAGCAGCATCTAAATTACCAGAGCCGAATAAGGCAAGGGTAAAAAGTATGGCAGCACATTTGATTTTTGGCTTTGGATTGTTTTTAAGCTCGTTTATATATGTAAGCTTATTGTGAGAGCAAGCAATAGAAGGTGGTGGAGGGAGCTGGATTCGAACCAGCGAAGGCTGAGCCGTCAGATTTACAGTCTGATCCCTTTGGCCGCTCGGGAACCCCTCCATCATTTGGAGCGTTTACTTTAAAAGTGGTGGAGGGAGCTGGATTCGAACCAGCGAAGGCTGAGCCGTCAGATTTACAGTCTGATCCCTTTGGCCGCTCGGGAACCCCTCCATACATTTTAAAGCGTTACAATTTGAAAGTGGTGGAGGGAGCTGGATTCGAACCAGCGAAGGCTGAGCCGTCAGATTTACAGTCTGATCCCTTTGGCCGCTCGGGAACCCCTCCGAAATTGTAACTGTTGTTTATGGTGGAGGGAGCTGGATTCGAACCAGCGAAGGCTGAGCCGTCAGATTTACAGTCTGATCCCTTTGGCCGCTCGGGAACCCCTCCTAAACAACGGCGGTGATAATAACAAAGTTTTTTTCGAAGTAAAGAAAACTACTAAAGTTTTTCGGAAAAAGGCCGATAAATTCATAATTAGCAAAATAATCGGTTGGAATACATGCAAATTGATGGCGTTTTAATCAGTGAGTCGCAATTAGGATCCGCATTGAACATTAGTGTTCATGAGACGCGCTCTGCCGATTTTGCCATGCTGTTATCTATGCTATCAACCGATGCATTAGATTTTAGCCAATTTCACCTACCAAAATCTGAAGCTGCCGCAAAAGATAACTCAGAAGAAACACTAAAAAAGCAATTTGAAATAGGTCCACAAAAGCCGCTTGCGCCAAAAGAGTACAATATGCTTATTGGTCAGCATAACGCGCAGCTGGTATCTATGGGGGCGATGGCAACCTTGCGATTGCAAGAAAATTTAAATCCAGAACCTTTTGCCGCACGAAATGATAAAAAGCATATTCCACTCGAAGTCGTAGAAAATTTGGAACCAGCGGTTAAAAGACGTTTGGCGAGCGCGCAAGGTAAACAGGCCTTAGTTGCTGATAAGGCAATGGATGCGGCTGGTTTTTATGATCAAATTGCAACGGGTGATATGCAGAGTATGTTACGCGCGACGGCGTAACAACATTAGCTGCTTTTACTCCTTCAAAATTGAGCAAATTTAAGACAAACGGGTATTAAAACTTGTCATTTCACAGCTGTTTGCTTCGTTACTAGACTGACATAAAACGCCATGCTTATCGTGCCTCATGTTTAATACCAATTGAATTAATTCTCTAATCAATTTGAAGGGTGAAATAGCATATTAGCTTCGTTAAAAATTTCTCATTTAGAACAACTAAATAGCAAAATGTTTGCCTTGCTACTAAAGCTATTTCCCCGCTTCAAGATAGATCATTTACTTAATACAACTGGTATAAGCTAAACGGCCTTTAATCATCCTTAGCTTGCTTCAAGCTTTTTTATTGCTTTGTATCTAATCTCTAATTCAGGTTATTTTTGGTACCGTGGCACTTTTTGTACTTTTTGTCACTGCCGCACGGACAGAGGTCATTTCTGCCTACTTTGGTTGTAGGTGTATCGTACAATTCACCATCTAAGTAATACCATCTGCCTGCTTCGGTAATAAAATTTGACCGCTCATGGAGTATATAGTGTGTGTTTTCTGCGATATAGTGCGCCTTAAACTCAACGATCCCCTGAGTAGCTTCTACTACTTCTTCTAGCACTTCCAATTTTATAAAGTGTGCATAATTAGCAAATGCAGCAATATCGTCGATATTGTTTTGTGATTGTTTAGCCTGGGCGTAGGTGTCATGAATATACTTTGCATCTTTTAAGCAGTATGCAGTATAGCGAGAGCGCATGAGTATTTGTGGACGCTCTGCGAATTTTTGTCCCTTAAGGTACGGCTCACAACATTGCGAATAGGGAAGGGATGAATTGCAATAACAAGACATAAAAACTTCAGTTTTAACAAATTTATATCCTGTTATTGTAGCTTGTTAAGCGCTTTGAAAACAGTGGATCGCAACGTCAGATACCGGCAGTTCCATTTTGTTGATAGTTTGCACTGATGCAATATCAGTCCAAATCACCACCGCAGCGAAATTACCATTGCTGATAGCACTTTTAAGTACATACTCAAGGTCGTATATGTGCTTTTGCCTAATGACGAGCAACTTGCTTGCATCAACTGAAGCACTTTCTAGCAGTGACTTGTTTGGTACATTATCGGGCGCAACGAGTAGCGTCCAGCCTTGTTTATGCTGACATTTATGTAAAACTTTAAGTAACTCTAAGCTAGCGACGATCTCATCTTCAACGATTACATTATTGATTTCGTTAAGTGTGTAATAAGTCGAATTATTTGGCTGTAGAAGTGTATTGCTGTGTAACATAATTGTCTCACTGGTTATCTATACAGTATTTGTATACAGTAGTTTATACAGTGTGTGAATGCAAGGAAAATTGCTAGCTTTTTAATCAATATTCAAGCTTAATTTTTATTTAGTTTAAATTTTTAATATAAAACAAATGGTTGTGGTTTTTTGAAATGAGAGCTTAATTGACGAAAGTTCAGTATGAGTAAAGCATTAGGAAGTTTTCTCAGCTGCTATACAGTAGTTTTCCTACTGTACTATTGTGATCGTTGCAGAGGGTAAGCGTACGTTTACTGAAGAGAGGCTTGGCTACGCCTAGCCTATATTTTGGTGAGTAAAATTTAATTTATTGGCTAATATGCTGTAGTTGATGGATTTGCTCGTAAAGTGTTGCAGCATAGCACTGTGCATCTCTAAAGCGCTTAGTTGTAAGGAAGCGGCGTACATCTAGTAGTACCTGTTCGGCGCCTTTGTGCCCTTGGCTGCTGGCCAAACTTAACCAAGCGGCTGCATGAAAAGGACTGGGTGGCACTCCTTGACCTTTCATAAACAACAAACCTAAAAAGAACTGTGCCTTCAAATCACCAGACATCGCCGCCAGTCTTAGCCATTTTGCCGCAAGCGGAAAAGACTTTTCTTTTAGGTAATAGAGACCTTTTTTCAAAGCTTGGGTATTGTCATGAAGATCTGGGAATTTTGCGTCTGCTTTTAATGGCGACGTTACAAATTCAAGCACATTCAGCAGCTGCTGTTCTAAGTCATGGTTTGCTGAGTTGTCGGTGCTATTTTGATCCATATCTTTATTCGCAATAATGTTGATAAGCAGAGTGTAGCTGAATTTTAACTATTTTGTCCGAGTTTTAAAGTGATTCGTGTTAAAATCCAACCACTTGTTCCTCAAATTTGTAATTTTAGTTATGCTTGAGCGGTTATTTTCACTGCAAGCTATGCACACCAATGTAAGAACAGAGGTGATTGCTGGCTTGACGACATTCGTTACTATGGTTTACATCGTTTTTGTAAACCCTGCAATGCTAGCAGAAGCTGGTATGGATCACGGCGCTGCTTTTGTAGCAACTTGTATCGCAGCCGCAATCGGCTGTTTTATTATGGGGCTATGGGCAAACTATCCGTTAGCGCTTGCGCCTGGAATGGGCTTAAACGCCTTTTTTACCTATGGTGTTGTGCTTGGCATGGGTTATACATGGCAAAGTGCATTAGGCGCGGTATTTATGTCGGGCTGTTTATTTCTATTTTTGAGCGTATTCAAAGTTCGCGAGTGGGTGATCCAAGCTATACCTATCGTGCTAAAGCGTGCGATCGCGGCAGGTATTGGCGCATTCTTAGCGTTAATCGCGCTAAAGAACGCGAAAATTGTTATCGCAAGCGATGCTACATTAGTACAACTTGGTGATATCACTTCTCCCGGCCCGCTATTAGCTATTGCGAGCTTTTTTGTGATTGCGGCGCTTATGTACCGTGAAGTCAAAAGTGGCGTGCTTATCAGCATTTTAATGGTAACGGGTATTGCGTGGGGGCTTGGGCTTGTAGATTATCATGGGGTTGTTGATATGCCCCCAAGCATCGCGCCGACCTATATGCAGTTGGATTTGAGCGGAATTTTTGAGCTTTCCATGCTTAGCGTGGTATTTGCATTTTTATTTGTCGATTTATTTGATACCAGCGGCACATTGGTTGCGGTGACGCAAAAGGCTGGATTATCTGACGAACATGGTCGCATGCCAAGGTTGGGTAGGGCACTGTCAGCTGACAGCACTGCGACGATTGCTGGCTCAGTGCTCGGTACCTCAACGACGACTTCATACATCGAATCAGTGTCAGGTGTATCCGTTGGTGGCCGAACAGGGTTGACAGCCGTGGTCGTGGGGATCTGCTTCTTACTCATGATATTCTTTGCGCCACTGGCACAGATGGTTCCTGCATATGCGACGGCAGGCGCGATATTGTATGTGTCGGTATTAATGCTACAAAACCTAAAGTTGATTAATTGGGATGAGATGAGCGATGCTATTCCGGTCAGTGTTGTGTTATTGATGACACCGCTCACGTTTTCAATCGCGCATGGTATTGCTTTGGGTTTTATTTCTTATACGGCAGTTAAGTTGGCGTGTAATAAGGCAAATGAAATCAGTATCAGCGTTTGGGTACTGACAGTACTCTTTATCGTTAAGTTTGCTTTTGGTTAAGCAAGTGGGTTTACTTCATTTGTAATAAAAAAGGCTGGGTGACCAGCCTTTTACGTAAATGATGGTGTTACCATTTCTTCTTCGGTGCAAACAATACGTCCAAGTCGTCTTGTTCTTGCTCTGCTTTCTTTTTCACCGCTGATGCGTTGGACGCTCTAAGTTCACTGCTGATCTCTTCTAAATAACCTTCCAGCTGTGCTTTTTTCTCTTTTACATAGTCATCATTGTATGAGACGGCGCAAATTGTAGCGTAAGCTTTTTCAAAGTATTGTCTTGCCGAACCGACCATATTTGCAGTCCTTGCTGAAAGCCCTCGTTTTATCTGGCTTTCAACATTGATTTTAAGCTGAAATCGCTCCAGCCTACGGTCTTCATTAACGAACAATTGAGTGTCTACTTTACCTTTACTATGCTCAGAGCGCAGTAGTTGGCGTAATTTCTTTATGCCTTGAACTAATGCGATAATTTGCTTGTCATTGTCAGGAAGTGCTATCGAGTCTGAGTCAGCTGTTTTTTCAGGCTGAGTATTTAAGCGCTCTTGCGACTCGTGTAAGCGACTTTTTAATTCTTTCGAAGTAGGAGACAACTCCACCATTGCGGCTAAAGCGTCATGCACGCGGCGCTGAATGATACGGATCATGACTTCAGACATCGGAATATTGCTGCCGTTCATGATGACGTCTTCCGCTTCTTCTATTACGCGTTTTTGCTTAGCAAGTTCTTTACGTCTCTCCGCTTCTTGTTTCTCTTTATGTTGCTGGATCGCGCTTACCCAAACTGCTATGACGATAAGTGCAACAATCAACATTATTATAATAGAAACAAACATACTGAAATCTCTTTCATGTAACCACCAGTGTAATTTTTTAATCTTACATGAATTCGTACTATTCTGAACAGGTTTACGACAATAACCTGTAAAAAAGATAAAGAATTCATTATTTTTTAGTATAGTCGATGCCTAAATGAGCGGTTAGTTTTAGTGAAAGATAGTCGCCAGATTTAGCACGTGAGTTTGCAAAAGCGTGTCAAAATATTCGCTATTTGGCCAAATGACTGTCGGAGCGTCAGTGAAAATGCTGATATTTAGTACCTCTTGGCTACCTCATTTTTACCAAATGTGCTAGCCTACATAAGGTCGTAACAGGCGGTTTTTATCGCTTTGCACTAAACTAGCTAACAAAAAAGCGGTTTTGCTATGGGCTGATGCTCAACATCAAGAGATCATAAGAATAAAAGCAATATGAAATTACAACAATTGAGATATATCGTCGAAGTGTTGAATCACAACCTTAATGTGTCAGCGACGGCGGAAAGTTTATATACCTCTCAACCCGGTATTTCAAAGCAAGTGCGCATGCTTGAAGACGAGTTGGGGGTACAAATTTTTGGCCGTAGCGGTAAGCATTTAACGCATGTTACGGGCGCGGGTAATGAAATTATTAATATTGCTCGTGAGATCCTCTCTAAAGTGGAAGGGATCAAAGCGGTTGCAAATGAACATACCTTACCAGATCAAGGTAAACTGAACATCGCAACGACGCATACACAAGCTCGTTACGCGTTACCTCCTGTGATCCAAGGGTTTATGAAAAAATACCCTGCAGTTTCTTTACATATGCATCAAGGTACGCCACAACAAATCTCTGATGCTGCCGCTCGAGGTGATGCTGACTTTGCTATCGCCACCGAGGCACTGCATTTGTACAGTGATCTGGTCATGCTACCTTGCTATCATTGGAATCGCAGTATTGTGGTCGCCAAAGACCATCCACTTGCACAAAAAGGCAGTGCACTTACGGTGCAAGACGTCGCTAAATATCCGTTGATCACTTATGTGTTTGGGTTTACTGGCCGCTCAGAACTGGATAAAGCATTTAATGCTCATGGTTTGGAGCCACACATCGTGTTTACTGCAACAGACGCCGATGTGATTAAAACCTACGTAAGATTAGGACTCGGCGTTGGCGTATTGGCGTCAATGGCACTTGATGAAAAGTCTGACAGCGACTTAGTTTGCATCGATGCGAGTCACCTATTTGAAGCAAGTACGACGAAAATTGGTTTCAGAAAAGGAAGCTTCCTAAGAGGCTACATGTACGATTTTATTGAGCGATTTGCACCGCATCTCACAAAAGATGTGGTAGAGCGTGCAAGCTTGCTACGAAATCAAGATGATATCGACAAGCTATTTGAAGGTATGACGCTTCCAGTAAAGTGAAGCACTTGAAAAGCATATGAAAAAGGCCTCAACAGAGGCCTTTTTCGATACTGTTATTCGTACGGGAGCGGATCTGTTGCGTGGTTTAACTCAAACGCTTCGAGACGCTCTTGGCAAGCACCACACTTACCACATGCTTTTTCGCGGCCGTTGTAACACGTCCAAGTGTCAGCGTAATCTAATCCCATTTTTAGACCGTCGGTCAGGATATCAATTTTTGAGTTGTTAAGGTAAGGACTGACAATTTCAACTGCGTCGTAGTTCGCAATGCGGCAAACATCATCCATCTTTTTAACGAACTCAGGGCGGCAATCGGGATAAATTGCATGATCGCCAGAGTGAGCACCGTAAAATACCTTATTTGCTTTTAGAGAGACAGCGTAACCTACCGCAAGAGAAAGCAAAATCATATTGCGATTAGGCACAATCGTGCTCTTCATGCTCTCTTCTTCATAGTGGCCTTCTGGCACGTCGATGTCATCTGTTAGGCTAGAGCCTGACAATAATTGATTGATAGCAGAGATATCAACGACCTTATGAGCAACGCCGAGTTTTGCACATACGTCAGCGGCAACTTGTAGCTCTTTTACATGTCGCTGGCCATAGTTAAAAGACAGTGCATAAACCTCATGGCCCTCGCGGACAGCCTTGTTTAGTACAGTGTAAGAGTCCATTCCGCCGGAATAGATTACGACAACTTTTTCGCTCATAGGTGATTTGCCTCGATTTTGATAGAGGTTTACTTCAGGGCGCGATATACTACACGGCCGCTGGAGAAATAACAATTTTCTCGCGGTATTTTTCGACAACTTTATCTTAAACACGGGGCCATTTTGTACAAGGTTAACGAAATATTTGAAACAATTCAGGGTGAAGCAAGCTTCACTGGTACGCCTTCAATCTTTTTACGTTTGCAGGGCTGTCCAGTTGGTTGTGCTTGGTGTGATACCAAACAAACCTGGGAAACCAACGACACTTTTATTGTTTCATTGGATAACACTGTAGAAAAAAAGGCTGACTCAGAGTGGTGGGCGAACGCGAGTGCTGACGAGATCTTGGCGATTTTCGAGGCGCGGGGCTACCAAGCCAAACATGTGGTGATCACCGGTGGTGAACCTTGTATGTTTGATCTTCGCCCATTATGCGAGTTATTGCATAGTAAAGGGTACAGCACACAGATCGAAACCAGTGGTACATTTGAGATCCTCGCGCCAGCTGAAACTTGGGTTACCGTGTCGCCAAAAATTAATATGCGTGGGGGTTACAAAGTACTTCCAAGTGCAATGGCTCGTGCCGATGAGATAAAGCACCCCGTCGCGATGCAAAAGCATATTGAGGAATTAGAGGCGTTATTTGTACAAACTGGAGTTGAACCGAAGTTAGTGTATCTTCAGCCAATCAGCCAAAAAGCCAAGGCCACTAAGCTTGCAATAGACAATTGCAAAGCGAAAAATTGGCGCTTATCAGTTCAAGTGCACAAGTATTTAGGGATTAACTAAAGCGATTTGCCTAAGCGTATTTTAGCTAAAAATGCAGTGTGTTTAAGTAGAGGTACTGAACAAACCGCGATGCTTAGGCGTTAAGTTCTATGTAGAGGTCAATAACACTCGTTACTGACCATTTCAATCATTCTTTGCGTTTCGCCACTGTTCTCAAATTGATAGAGATTGCGATTGATGTCTTTGAGCAATTCACGCCAATGTGGTTTTTGCTTGCTAAGCGCAAAGTAGAGGTGGTTATACTTTATAGGTGGCGTCACGTTTTCTATGTTTCTTAGTAATTCAATTTTCTCAGCTCTAGGTAAGTCTGAATAATTGACCGTAAAGCGCAGTACTTTTGGATCGCCTATTACTAAATTTACGCGTTTACCGACGAGTAACTTCACCAGCTGTAAATCATTTACGGCCTCTACTGTAACAAATTCACCATTATCCATCATAGCATCAAACTCTGGGGTATTCTGATAGCCCCTCACGACACCAATGAGCTCATTCTTAACCGAGTTTAGATTGCCATCAAAGCGGTCTTCTTCACCTCTTCGTTTCAAAAAGCCGATTTCACCACCAGGAAAGGCATTAGATAAAGCAAGTAGCTCTCTGCGGGTCTTATTCTTGTGATTGTCAGACGGTGCTGAATCCTCAATATAGTATTCAGGGAATAAAATATCGGCTTTTCCCGTTTCCGCGGCCCTTACGGCACGAGCCCAAGGCAAAAATTCAACATACACTTGATAATCTAAATCTGTAAGCAGCGCGACGGCAAACTGAAAGGCCCAGCCTTTATTGCAGAGGTTTGCACCGATATAAGGTGGCCAATCTAATGTCACAATATGAATGAAGGCATTTTTGCCTTTCTTATTGTATAGATAGCCCCCTTGATACTTTTCTCCAGCAACAAGGCGAAATTCTCCACCCTTAAAGTAGGCAACGTTTAAATTCTCCCCATAGATGAAACTACTAAACATGAGAAAAAACATGAGTAATAAGGTCTTTACAATCATCGAAGTCAAAAAAGCGTAGCGAATAGATAAAGTGTAGTGAAAGGAAGTGAAATTAAAAGGAATAATATAAAAAACAAAGGGGCAGTGATGCCCCTTGGTAATCTAGAATATGAAGCTCTACTCTTACTGCACTAATTCTTGTTCAGAGAATGTGTCTGCAAAGAGTGGGCTAGTTAGGTAACGCTCTGCAGCGCTTGGCAAAATAACCACGATGTTTTTATCAGCATTTTCAGGTTGCTCGGCAATACGCTTTGCGGCAACTAGGGCTGCGCCTGAAGAAATACCTACTAAAATACCTTCGTCTTTCATCAGCTGGTGTGCCATTGCAATTGCATCTTCATTCGACACCAACTCAACGCCATCAATAAGCTCAAGATCTAGGTTGCCCGGAATAAAGCCAGCACCAATCCCTTGAATTTTGTGTGGACCTGGTTTTACTTCGTCGCCCGCAAGGGTTTGCGTGATAACTGGTGAGTCAACTGGCTCAACAGCGATTGACTTAACATTTAGGCCTTTTTCATTTTTCAGATAGCGTGAAACACCGGTGATCGTGCCACCCGTACCAACGCCCGCAACGAAGTAATCGATATTACCTTCAAGTGCATCAAAAATTTCTGGACCCGTTGTTTCAAAGTGGATCTTCGGGTTTGCTGGGTTTTCAAACTGTTGCAGTAACACGTATTTTTCAGGGTTACTTGCTTGGATTTCATTTGCTTTTTCAATCGCGCCTTTCATGCCCTTAGCGCCTTCGGTTAGCACTAAATTTGCGCCAAGTGCTTTAAGTAGTTTACGACGCTCAAGGCTCATCGTATTTGGCATAGTAAGTGTCAATTTATAACCACGAGAAGCAGCAACGAAAGCCAGTGCAATACCCGTGTTACCTGAAGTTGGTTCAATAAGCTCTTTACCTTCGCTAAGAAGACCTGCTTTTTCAGCTTCCCAGATCATAGACGCACCAATACGGCATTTAACGCTGAAGCTTGGGTTACGCGCTTCCACTTTTGCGTAAACATTGCCGCCAGAAACGCGATTGATTTTAACCAGCGGTGTATTACCGATAGTTAGACTGTTGTCTGCATATACTTTAGTCATTTGTGTTCCCTAATCTAGGTTTGCTTGTATTCCATCACTTTACTGCGCATTTCGCAAAACGAAAGGAAAGATTGGCTATAAGATATATCAAATTTGCTTATAGCCAATAGTTATTTAAAGGTTGATATTTAAATCAACCAGGCATAACTGAACTTCATAAATACCGTCTTTTCGTCTTTAGTTATCTTTGACAAATCATCGTCTTGATAACCATGATCGGAATAGCCTGCAAAGAAAACGGTTTGTGGGTTTAGTTTATAGGAATAGAGCAGTTGGGTGCTGATGCTTTTATAAGTCGCATCAACATCATCGTTATAATTGCTCTGGTTTCTCGAAATATCTGTATTGATGATTGCCAATCTCAAATAGCTATTAATGTTGAATTGGTAAGTCAGGCGGATATCGCTCAGATTTGCGGTATAAACTTCCGCGCCATCTGCTTTCATTTTTTCGTATGTGTGGCGTAATCTAACTTCAAAATGTTTGCCAAAATTGACGTTAATAACCGGACGGGCGAAATACAAATCACCAACACGGTTGTTTGCAAGGTCAACGCGGTTTCCTTTACTTAAGTTCAAACCTGCGAAAACGCCGGCCATTGGCTTGAACTCCATATAGGTCCACTGTGAATTCTCGGTAAATAGATCGGTATTGCCGTCAATCGCTAAACGGGTTTCATCATGTCGCAGTCCAGTGCGTTTTCTATGTTCAACACCGAAATCAAGAAAGCTTTGCAACGGGCCGTCAACTGCAAAGTTGGTTTGCACTTCTTTTTCTAATAACTCGCCTTGCTCGTTGTGGGAAATATCCCAGTCGGCGTACCAACGTGCACGGTTCCACCAGTTGTTGTCATCGCCATACCAACGGTACTCACCGCCGAAAAGAAATTTATTAAAGTCGACCTGAGTGATAAAGCCCATATCGGTTCTAAGTGCTGCATCGCGAGCTTGATAGCTGGTAAATGCCTTCCAATGCTTGCGATTGTGCTCATAATTAACGTAATAGCCAGCACCACGGTCATCTTCGTCAATCACTCTGAGTACACTTTCGTTTAGGTCGCACTCCGCGAGCGTACTATCACATAACGCTTCAGCAAAAGCGCTATCATAGTCTGTATCTGAGCCAATTAACTGCACTTGCAGGGTATCGTTATCTGTTGGCTTGTATTTGGCGTCTATACTCGCAACTTGGTTGCGATAGTCGTCGCTTTGCCTGGTAGTCGATGTCACGCCTACTGACAAGGTTTTGTTTAGGTCATGACGATATCTCAGTGCCATGTTTTGGCTTTTTCTCTCTAATGAGACAACGCTCGAGCCCAGATTTCCGGGAACAACGACATTGAGTCTTTCATCGTTGGCAATAAATCCTGCAAAAGTGTGACCGTTTTTATTACCGGTAAGCTTGACGCCATAATCGGGAGCCGAAATGTTCCGAGTATGAATAAGGTTAAGGTGAGAAGAAAAGTAATCGGAATTATCTAAAAAGAACGCCCGTTTTTCAGGGAAAAATAGGCTAAAGCTATTGTTAACGCTCAATTGTCCCGTGTCAGCTTCAACTTGTGAGAAATCAGGGTTTAGCGTTGCGTTTAGCGTCGTGTCTGGTGTGATAGCCCACTTTACGTCTAAACCCGGCTCGACATTATTGTTGGCTTGCCATGGCTCTGCGATACCATCATCTATGTCGCGAGATTCTCGCCTATTGGTGACTAGTGTTGGAATAACGGCAAAGTTACTACCTTGCTTAGCCTTAGCAAATCCTTGATATTTCGGCATTTGACAGATCCAGCAAGAATTTGCATGTCGCAATTGCATGCTGGAGATACGCAACCTTTCATTTCTTGGATAAAAACGCAGAAACTCTAAAGCCATTGTTTTGCTTGCGAGGGAGTCGTTAAAATTTAATACACGAAGTGGGATTTCAACTTCAACAACATAACCATCTTTGTTTATCTTTCCGACGCTATCCCAGATCCCATTCCAAGAACCATTCTCACTTTTAGTAAGTTCGTTTTCAATTGAGTCTTGTTGTACACCTAGTGGATTGATGAAAAACTGGTAAGCGCTTTGGGCATTGTTAAATGAATCAATTTTAATGCCGACAAGATCATCTTCCCAGGCGCGGTCACGGTCACGATAAAATGCGCGGATCAACTCAGGATTAGGATCCTTTGCATCAAAAGCAATAAACAAAGATTGACCATTCTCATATACGTAGGCCTTAGTTTGTACTGGACTTGATTGGTTCTCGTATGGCCAAGTGATGTTGTTGATATCTATTTCTAATGCACGTTGCCAAATATCGGCTTCAAGTGCACCATCAATTTTTGCAGAACTGTCGATAAATGGGATTTTATTTGGGTCTAGTGCCCATGTTTGGCTAGATAGACTAAGCGCGACAAAAGAGTAGGTTACAGCTTTAAGCATGAATTTAATTATTTTACAGAGACTTTTTCCAGTATTAGATAATATGCAATGAGCTGAAACAATTTATTTTCGTCAAGTTGCAATTATTTACGTTAGGTGGCGAATATGTATACATAAAATGTACAAATCTATTTATCTCCATCGAATTAATAGCAAAGATGGTCAAAAACATGTTACAACAACGCCTTTGAAAATCTGCTAGGAAGTAACTATGTCTCTTATATTGAAGCTAGTGGCGGGTATCGTCGCTGGTATGTTGGCGGGTCTGTACTTGCCGGCTGTGTTAGTTGAGCTCTTATACACCTTCAAGGTGATCATAGGGCAACTTATCAGCTTTACTATTCCTCTGATAATCCTGCTTTTTATTGCTTCAGGTATAGCAGGTTTACCAAAGGGATCGGGCCACTTACTTGGTAAGACAGTCGGCTTTGCTTATGGGTCAACCATTATTGCTGGCACATTAGCATTTTTATTAGTTAATGCTTTCATCCCATTCTTTGACGGGGGCGTTGCTTATCAAGCTGTGGAAGAGTCTCATCTTAATAGCTTTATTAATATTGAGATCCCTCCGCTGATGGGAGTGATGACGGCACTTGCAACGGCATTTATCTTTGGTATTGGGATGAGCCAGTGCGGTTTAACTAAACTTAAAGGTGTCACTGACGAAGCGAGAGATGTGGTAGATGCACTGCTTGCGAAAGTTATTATTCCAGTATTACCGCTTTACATCGCAGGTGTTTTTGCTGAAATGGCAGTAGCTGGTACGGTATTCGACACCCTGAGTACGTTTGGCGTAGTATTGCTTGCCGCGATTATTATGCATTGGCTATGGCTAAGCACTTTGTTTGTGGTGAGCGGCCTGTTACTTGGTAGAAATCCACTGGAATTAATCAAAAATATGCTACCTGCGTATTTTACCGCTATTGGTACTATGTCGAGCGCGGCAACTATTCCTGTGTCTCTTCGTGCAAGTAAATCTAATAATGTTAACGAAGAGGTTGCCAATTTTACCGTACCACTTTGTGCCACCATCCATTTGTCAGGGTCGACTATTACCATAGTGACTTGTGCAATGGCTGTGATGCTGCTTTCTCCTGAGATGGTTGTCCCGTCATTGTCGGAAATGTTGCCATTCATCTTTATGCTTGGTGTCGTAATGATTGCGGCTCCTGGTGCGCCGGGTGGCGCGGTTATGTCTGCGCTTGGACTATTGACCAGTATGCTTGGTTTTAATGAGGGCGCAGTGGCATTGATGATTGCTTTATATTTAGCGCAAGACAGTTTTGGCACAGCATGTAATGTAACCGGTGATGGTGTGATTGCACTTTGGGTCGATAAATTTTCAAAGCAAAGCTGAGTCATATAAAAATAAATCTACTATAAGTTGCTATGGCTAAAATGCCATAGCGGCTGCCTTTAAAATCACAAAGCGGTGAAATTATAATCAAACTGCTTCTTTCATTAATTAACTATTTGGTTAATTCATATCAAAATTGTATTTTTCTCTCGTTTCTATCGTTATGCTTTTAAAAAATATGTGGTAATCTCAAACATCTGGAAGCGGGGCTGTTGGTTGCTTCGCTCCTTTTACCAATATATATGTAGAGGGTGTGCCATTGATTAATGTGCTTTTAGTTGATGATCATGAACTTGTCAGGACTGGCATAAAACGCATTTTAGATGATGTGCGTGGCTTTAAAGTGGTAGGAGAAGCCAAAACCGGTGAGGAAGCCGTAACCTTTTGTCGCCAAAGTGAGCCTGACATTGTGCTAATGGACATGAACATGCCTGGTATTGGTGGATTGGAAGCGACCAAAAAGATTTGCCGTTACTGTCCAGATGTAAAAGTTATTGTGCTTACCGTGCATTGTGAAGATCCTTTCCCAAGCAAGGTAATGCAAATTGGTGCGCATGGTTACCTAACAAAAGGTGCTGGCCCTGATGAAATGATCAATGCAATACGTGCGGTTAATGCTGGTCAGCGTTATATTGCGCCAGAAATTGCTCAGCAAATTGCTCTTGCGCAATTTAGTGGCCGCAATGACGAAAACCCTTTCCAATCGCTATCGGAAAGAGAATTGCAGATCATGCTCATGATCACCAAAGGTGAGAAAGCACAAAATATTGCAGATCGCTTGAACCTGAGCTCTAAGACGGTAAATAGTTATCGCTATCGCATGTTTGAAAAGCTCAATGTGAGCGGTGATGTGGAATTAACCCACTTGGCGATTCGCCATAAAATGATCGATATAGATAGCAGTCATTAAGTTCTTTTTAAATGACTGAATTTGATTACAAACCTTTCCTTAAGACATTAACAACAGAACCTGGTGTGTACCGCATGTACGATGTGGACGACCAGGTTATCTATGTTGGTAAAGCAAAAAACCTCAAAAAACGAGTTTCTAGCTACTTCCGTTCAAATATCACAGATAGTAAAACGCGAGTATTGGTCAGTAATATTGACCATATTGAAGTAACGCTAACGAATACCGAAACCGAAGCGCTGCTTTTAGAAAATAACTTAATTAAGAAATACCAACCACGATATAACATCCTCTTAAGAGATGATAAAAGTTATCCGTATATTTTCCTGAGCGCCCATCAACATCCAAGACTTGCATTTCATCGTGGTAGTAGAAAACAAAAAGGCGAATATTTTGGTCCTTTTCCTAGCAGTGCTGCGGTATCGGAAAGTCTAAGGTTAATGCAGAAGATCTTTCCGGTTAGGCAATGCGAAGATGCGTATTACCGCGCACGCAGCCGACCTTGTTTGCAGTATCAGTTAAAAAGATGTTCAGGACCATGCGTTGGCAAAGTAAGCGACGAAGAATACCAAGAACAAGTAGCCATGGTTCGACAGTTTTTGACGGGACGCTCTCAGGACGTCATCTCAGCACTGGTGGAACGAATGGAAACCGCCAGTATGTCTTTGGATTTTGAGAAAGCAGCAAAACACAGAGATCAAATTGCTTTATTAAGGCAAATGCAAGAACAGCAGTCCATTGCAGGGAACTTTGCAGAGCTTGATGTCATTGGTTATGAGCAGAAGAACGGTTTAGTGGCCATTCATGTACTGATGATAAGGGAACACAAGGTACTTGGGACGAAAACACATTTTCCAAAAGTACCAAAAGATTCTGGCGCAGATGAAGTGCTAACTTCTTTCATCGGGCAGTATTATATTTCAACGGGTAACCACTCTAGAATTGCTAAAGAAATTGTATTGCCATTCGAAATAGAAGAAGGAAGTGCATTAGAAGCTGCACTGACTCAAGTTTCGAAGCGCAAAGTTAATTTCAAATGTAACGTTCGTGGGGAACGAGCCCAATATCTTGCATTAGCAAATAAAAATGCGCAAAACAGTATTGAAGTTAAACAAAGTGCACAAGACTCAATCACCAAACGATACGCCAAACTAAAAGCAGTGCTAGGGCTGTCAGACATTCAAAGAATGGAGTGTTTTGATATCAGTCATACCATGGGAGAAAACACGGTCGCATCGTGTGTTGTGTTTGATGGTCAAGGGCCAAACAATAGAGAGTATCGCAGATATAACGTCACAGGGATCACCCCTGGGGATGATTACGCAGCGATGGATTTTGCATTAAATAAGCGCTACGGCAAAATGTCGGATGAAGCGAAAGTACCCGATATTATTTTTATTGATGGTGGTAAGGGGCAGTTAGGTAGGGCGGAATCTTTCTTCGCTGATTGGCAACTCAGTAAAATGCCGATACTGATAGGGGTTGCAAAAGGCACAAGCCGAAAGCCTGGATTAGAAACATTGCTAATAGATGGTGGTCGTAAAACGGTGAATGTCGAAAGTGATTCACCTGCATTACACCTTATCCAGCATATCCGCGACGAATCACATCGCTTTGCAATTGCAGGGCATCGTAATAAAAGACAAAAACAAAGAACGCAATCTGTGCTTGAAGAGATTGAAGGCGTAGGTCAGAAAAGACGTCAGGCACTACTTAAGTTTTTAGGAGGCATGCAGGGAGTTAAATCTGCAAATATACATCAATTAAAGCAAGTTCCTGGGATCAGCCCTGAAATGGCTGAAAAGATATTTAATCATTTGCATGACAAAGCTTAAGCAATCATGCGAACATAGAAAAAAAGACAATACCAAGTAGTTATGTGGAATATTCCAAATACGCTCACAACATTTAGATTGCTACTCATTCCCGTGTTTGCAGTCGTTTTTTATCTTCCTTATTCATGGGCGTTTTTTGCCGCCGCTTTTATTTTCTGGTTAGCTTCCGTTACCGATATCCTCGATGGCTATCTTGCGCGTAAGTTGGAACAGTCAACACCATTTGGTGCTTTTTTAGATCCTGTTGCCGACAAGGTGATGGTCAGTGTTGCTTTAGTGATACTTGCTACACATTATGATAATTATTTCATTACTATTTCTGCTGTTGTCATTATTAGTAGAGAAATAGTTATTTCTGCGCTGCGTGAATGGATGGCCGAACAAGGTAAAAGAGGTAGTGTTGCAGTATCTTGGCTGGGCAAATTCAAAACAGCTGCACAGATGTTAGCTATTATAGGTTTGATTTGGCAATTATCAGATTGGATGACAATGCTAAGTTACGCACTTTTAGCTATCGCGACATTGCTAACATTAGTTTCTATGATCCAGTATCTCTATGCTGCAAAAGGAGAATTGACTAATTCTTGACTTGAAATGATTATAAACCCAGCGGTTTAGATAAATTTTGAGCAAACGATTCAAAACATTCATTTTTTATGTTGACGCGTTCCAGAACTTCTGTAGAATGCGTCCGTGTTGAGAGGGCAGTATGTCATCTAAATGAAATTTAGATAGCATCACCTAGCAAGTTAAAGTTTAAAGAAGCTTAGTAAATAAGTAGATTTAAATAATGGAACGCGAGTATAGCTCAGCTGGTAGAGCGCGACCTTGCCAAGGTCGAGGTCACGAGTTCGAACCTCGTTACTCGCTCCAAATTTGCGGCGGAATGGCAGAGTGGCCATGCAGCGGATTGCAAATCCGTCTACCTCGGTTCGACTCCGGGTTCCGCCTCCATTTCTCAACATATCCACATGCGAAAGCAAGCCCGATGCCCGGGTGGTGGAATTGGTAGACACAAGGGATTTAAAATCCCTCGCTGGTAACAGCGTGCCGGTTCAAGTCCGGCCCCGGGCACCATTTATATCGGGATTTGTATGTAACAAATCTATATGGTTTTTATATACAAAACGGAACGCGAGTATAGCTCAGCTGGTAGAGCGCGACCTTGCCAAGGTCGAGGTCACGAGTTCGAACCTCGTTACTCGCTCCAATTTTTGCTTTCACACCCGATGCCCGGGTGGTGGAATTGGTAGACACAAGGGATTTAAAATCCCTCGCTGGTAACAGCGTGCCGGTTCAAGTCCGGCCCCGGGCACCATTTATTTTTCACATATCAAATTTACCAGTGTGAAAAATGGAATGCGAGTATAGCTCAGCTGGTAGAGCGCGACCTTGCCAAGGTCGAGGTCACGAGTTCGAACCTCGTTACTCGCTCCAATATTCTTCATGGCGGAATGGCAGAGTGGCCATGCAGCGGATTGCAAATCCGTCTACCTCGGTTCGACTCCGGGTTCCGCCTCCATATCGCATATTCTCCTTATTCTTAATATCTTTCTTATTTACCTTTTTTATTATACAAAAACGCCACTGTTACTGATTTATCCACATCTTTTTTACTTAGACATTGTTTCTTTAGATCCCAGAATCATTACTATAGCTACTAGCCAATAATAAGAAGGATCGAAAGTTAGTATTCAATACCTTTATAAACGCACCTATCTTCATATTTTCGATAAAAGGTATCATTTAGGTATCTAGTCCTGCTTATTGGATAGACTTACTGCTTCTTAGTAGCTTTGCATTTTCACTTCCACATAATTTACGTACACCTTCTCTACATAAAGCAGAATTGACCTGGCTTTGTTTCGATTTCTATATGTAAGTAGACAAGTTGATATGCTAACAGATGCTATATAACGCCATTTGTTTTAGTTGTTCCACTGTGATGCTTAAAGTTTATGTAGGCTCGCGTGACCTCAATTCGGTTTTCCTGAGCAAAAAACATACTGTTTTGACATGTTTCGTTTGTTTTTTGTTCGAACAAATCTTTTTTATAAGTTTTAATGAAAAAAGGGGTTGCACTAAAATCGGATCTCCCTATAATGCGCATCCACCGACACCGAGCGCAACGCTGAAAAGCAACAGGCTAACGAGGTGAGGGTCAAGTAAAACTTAGGTTTTGAGGCTTCGAAAAGAAACTTAAAATAAAGTGTTGACAACAAAAACGGGTTGAGTAAAATGCACAGCCCTCGAGATGCGAAAGTGACTCGAAACGTTCTTTAAAAATATGAAGCAATCATCTGTGTGGGCACTCGTACAGGTTGAGTTCTAACAGCAGATTCTAGTTCGCTAGATGACGCAAACAAATTTAGAGTCTCAATTGAGCTGAGTGACCAACAGAATAAACATAGTTTATTCAGCACAGTCAATTCGATACCGAAAGGTATCAAAATCAGAATTCAATGAGCACGAAGCTTAGGCTTCAAAAAAACTTTTAATTGAAGAGTTTGATCATGGCTCAGATTGAACGCTGGCGGCAGGCCTAACACATGCAAGTCGAGCGGTAACATTTCTAGCTTGCTAGAAGATGACGAGCGGCGGACGGGTGAGTAATACTTGGGAACATGCCTTGAGGTGGGGGACAACCATTGGAAACGATGGCTAATACCGCATAATGTCTACGGACCAAAGGGGGCTTCGGCTCTCGCCTTTAGATTGGCCCAAGTGGGATTAGCTAGTTGGTGAGGTAACGGCTCACCAAGGCAACGATCCCTAGCTGGTTTGAGAGGATGATCAGCCACACTGGAACTGAGACACGGTCCAGACTCCTACGGGAGGCAGCAGTGGGGAATATTGCACAATGGGCGCAAGCCTGATGCAGCCATGCCGCGTGTGTGAAGAAGGCCTTCGGGTTGTAAAGCACTTTCAGTCAGGAGGAAAGGTTAGTAGTTAATACCTGCTAGCTGTGACGTTACTGACAGAAGAAGCACCGGCTAACTCCGTGCCAGCAGCCGCGGTAATACGGAGGGTGCGAGCGTTAATCGGAATTACTGGGCGTAAAGCGTACGCAGGCGGTTTGTTAAGCGAGATGTGAAAGCCCCGGGCTTAACCTGGGAACTGCATTTCGAACTGGCAAACTAGAGTGTGATAGAGGGTGGTAGAATTTCAGGTGTAGCGGTGAAATGCGTAGAGATCTGAAGGAATACCGATGGCGAAGGCAGCCACCTGGGTCAACACTGACGCTCATGTACGAAAGCGTGGGGAGCAAACAGGATTAGATACCCTGGTAGTCCACGCCGTAAACGATGTCTACTAGGAGCTGGGGTCTTCGGACAACTTTTCCAAAGCTAACGCATTAAGTAGACCGCCTGGGGAGTACGGCCGCAAGGTTAAAACTCAAATGAATTGACGGGGGCCCGCACAAGCGGTGGAGCATGTGGTTTAATTCGATGCAACGCGAAGAACCTTACCTACACTTGACATACAGAGAACTTACCAGAGATGGTTTGGTGCCTTCGGGAGCTCTGATACAGGTGCTGCATGGCTGTCGTCAGCTCGTGTTGTGAGATGTTGGGTTAAGTCCCGCAACGAGCGCAACCCCTATCCTTAGTTGCCAGCGATTCGGTCGGGAACTCTAAGGAGACTGCCGGTGATAAACCGGAGGAAGGTGGGGACGACGTCAAGTCATCATGGCCCTTACGTGTAGGGCTACACACGTGCTACAATGGCAGGTACAGAGAGCAGCGAGCTAGCGATAGTGAGCGAATCCCTTAAAGCCTGTCGTAGTCCGGATTGGAGTCTGCAACTCGACTCCATGAAGTCGGAATCGCTAGTAATCGCAAATCAGAATGTTGCGGTGAATACGTTCCCGGGCCTTGTACACACCGCCCGTCACACCATGGGAGTGGGTTGCTCCAGAAGTGGATAGTCTAACCTTCGGGAGGACGTTCACCACGGAGTGATTCATGACTGGGGTGAAGTCGTAACAAGGTAGCCCTAGGGGAACCTGGGGCTGGATCACCTCCTTATACGATTTAGAACTTATTTGTTCGAAGTGTCCACACAGATGATTGTTGCTTGGCCGGATGGCTAAGTGATATTGCTCTTTAAAAATTTGGAAAAGCTGAAAAATTAAATTCTGATAGATAACGTAAAGTTATTTGTCGAGTTTTCGAAAGAAAATGCCGATTAATCATTTCGATGATTAATTAGCGTCTACTTTAGTATTCAATATTAACTTCTGGCGAAGTTAAACTGTCTTTGACGATGCAAACCATTTTGGGTTGTATGGTTAAGTGACTAAGCGTACACGGTGGATGCCTTGGCAGTTGGAGGCGATGAAGGACGTACTAACTTGCGATAAGCCTAGTCAAGCCAGTAAGAGGCGCTTGAGACTAGGATTTCCGAATGGGGAAACCCACCTGCTTGCAGGTATCGTTAACTGAATACATAGGTTAACGAGGCGAACGCGGAGAACTGAAACATCTAAGTACCCGTAGGAAAAGAAATCAACCGAGATTCCGAAAGTAGCGGCGAGCGAAATCGGACCAGCCCTTAAGCTTTAGTGTAGTTAGTGGAACATGTTGGAAAGCATGACGAAACAGGGTGATAGTCCCGTACACAAAAACTTATCTAAAGTGAAATCGAGTAGGTCGGAGCACGTGAAACTTTGACTGAATATGGGGGGACCATCCTCCAAGGCTAAATACTCCCAACTGACCGATAGTGAACCAGTACCGTGAGGGAAAGGCGAAAAGAACCCCTGTGAGGGGAGTGAAATAGAACCTGAAACCGTGTACGTACAAGCAGTAGGAGCCTACTTGTTGGGTGACTGCGTACCTTTTGTATAATGGGTCAGCGACTTATATTCTGTAGCGAGGTTAACCATTTAGGGGAGCCGTAGCGAAAGCGAGTCTTAACTGGGCGCTTAAGTTGCAGGGTATAGACCCGAAACCCGGTGATCTAGCCATGGGCAGGTTGAAGGTTGAGTAACATCAACTGGAGGACCGAACCCACTAACGTTGAAAAGTTAGGGGATGACCTGTGGCTAGGAGTGAAAGGCTAATCAAACCGGGAGATAGCTGGTTCTCCCCGAAATCTATTTAGGTAGAGCCTCGGACGAATACTTACGGGGGTAGAGCACTGTTAAGGCTAGGGGGTCATCCCGACTTACCAACCCTTTGCAAACTCCGAATACCGTAAAGTAATATCCGGGAGACACACGGCGGGTGCTAACGTCCGTCGTGGAGAGGGAAACAACCCAGACCGTCAGCTAAGGTCCCAAAGTGTATGTTAAGTGGGAAACGATGTGGGAAGGCTAAAACAGCTAGGAGGTTGGCTTAGAAGCAGCCACCCTTTAAAGAAAGCGTAATAGCTCACTAGTCGAGTCGGCCTGCGCGGAAGATGTAACGGGGCTAAACATACCACCGAAGCTACGGCTGCAGACTTTGTCTGCGGGGTAGGGGAGCGTTCTGTAAGTGGCTGAAGGTGTGCCGGGAGGCATGCTGGACATATCAGAAGTGCGAATGCTGACATGAGTAACGACAAGAGGAGTGAAAAACTCCTCCGCCGGAAGACCAAGGGTTCCTATCCCATGTTAATCAGGGTAGGGTGAGTCGACCCCTAAGGCGAGGCTGAAGAGCGTAGTCGATGGGAAACGGGTTAATATTCCCGTACTCGGTATGAATGCGATGGGGGGACGGAGCAGGCTAGGCAAGCATGGCGTTGGTTGTCCATGTGAAAGGCTGTAGGCTGGTGACTTAGGAAAATCCGAGTTGCCAAGGCTGAGAGTCGAGACGAGCCACTAAGGTGGTGAAGTTGTTGATGCCCTACTTCCAGGAAAAGCCTCTAAGCTTCAGTTCATACTGAATCGTACCCTAAACCGACACAGGTGGTCAGGTAGAGAATACTAAGGCGCTTGAGAGAACTCGGGTGAAGGAACTAGGCAAAATTGTACCGTAACTTCGGGAGAAGGTACGCTCTTGTTTGTGAAAGACTTGCTCTGTAAGCAAACGAGAGCCGCAGTGACCAGGTGGCTGGGACTGTTTATTAAAAACACAGCACTGTGCAAAATCGTAAGATGACGTATACGGTGTGACACCTGCCCGGTGCCGGAAGGTTAATTGATGGGGTTAGCTTAGGCGAAGCTCTTGATCGAAGCCCCGGTAAACGGCGGCCGTAACTATAACGGTCCTAAGGTAGCGAAATTCCTTGTCGGGTAAGTTCCGACCTGCACGAATGGTGTAACCATGGCCACGCTGTCTCCACCCGAGACTCAGTGAAATTGAAATCGCAGTGAAGATGCTGTGTACCCGCGGCTAGACGGAAAGACCCCGTGAACCTTTACTACAGCTTGGCACTGAACATTGACCCTACATGTGTAGGATAGGTGGGAGGCTTTGAAGCAGAGACGCTAGTTTCTGTGGAGCCGACCTTGAAATACCACCCTTGTAGTGTTGATGTTCTAACTTAGGCCCCTGAATCGGGGTTGAGGACAGTGCCTGGTGGGTAGTTTGACTGGGGCGGTCTCCTCCCAAAGAGTAACGGAGGAGCACGAAGGTTTGCTAAGTACGGTCGGACATCGTACGGTTAGTGTAATGGTAGAAGCAAGCTTAACTGCGAGACAGACACGTCGAGCAGGTACGAAAGTAGGTCATAGTGATCCGGTGGTTCTGAATGGAAGGGCCATCGCTCAACGGATAAAAGGTACTCCGGGGATAACAGGCTGATACCGCCCAAGAGTTCATATCGACGGCGGTGTTTGGCACCTCGATGTCGGCTCATCACATCCTGGGGCTGAAGTCGGTCCCAAGGGTATGGCTGTTCGCCATTTAAAGTGGTACGCGAGCTGGGTTTAGAACGTCGTGAGACAGTTCGGTCCCTATCTGCCGTGGGCGTTTGAGAATTGAGAGGGGCTGCTCCTAGTACGAGAGGACCGGAGTGGACGAACCGCTGGTGTTCGGGTTGTGATGCCAATTGCATTGCCCGGTAGCTACGTTCGGAACTGATAACCGCTGAAAGCATCTAAGCGGGAAGCAGGCCTCGAGATGAGTTCTCACTTTGACTTAGAGTCAACTGAAGGGCCGTTGAAGACTACAACGTTGATAGGCGAGATGTGGAAGTGCTGTGAGGCATTAAGCTAACTCGTACTAATTACCCGTGAGGCTTAACCATACAACGCCAAAGTGGTTTATAAGCGACAGAAGTTAATAGACTAAAGTAGACAAAAGAATTTAATAGCTTTTTCCGGATTTACATTGATGAGGGAGACTTCATTGATGAACAGAATTTCCTGGTGACTATAGCGTTTTGGACCCACCTGACCCCATGCCGAACTCAGAAGTGAAACAAAACAGCGTCGATGATAGTGTGGATTACCCATGTGAAAGTAGAACATCGCCAGGGCCAAATAAGAGAAACCCGTTGCAGTAATGCAGCGGGTTTTTTGCTGTTTGGGATATAGATATTTGAGATTTAAAAACCTCGCGAGGTAAACTCGTTCCCACTCCCACCACAGTATCAGCACAGTACAACATGGTAGGTGGTGGTTTATCCGCCGATAGGTTGCAATGAAGTTCCGGCAAAAAAACCATGTACATAAAAACCCGTTACAGTAATGCGGCGGTTTTTTTGCTGTCTGGTGTATAGAGATTTGAGATATAAAACCTCGCAAGCCAATCAACACATCGCGAGGTGAACTCGCTCCTACCACAGCATCAGCACAGTGCAACATGATGGTGGGAGGTGGTTTACCCGCCGATGGCTTGCAATGAAGTTCCGGCAAAAAAAACATGTACATAAAAACCCGTTTCAACACTCGCTCCCACCAGATACACAGCGTTAACTCTCATTGAAGTTTTGTATTCTTTCTTTAATTTTAGTGCTAGAAATTCCTTGGGTATAAGGGATATAAACAACCTGAATATTTTGTGGTGCTAAAGCGGCTTCCAATGCCTGCCAGCGGGGCGTGTGTTGCCATTCATCACCGCAGATCACAAGGTTTACTCTTTGTTGTGCGATCCAGTGCGCTGCTCGCTCAGTATCAGCCATTGGTGCACCGACTAAAACCGCTTTATCTACGCATGCTAATGCCTTAATAATACTTAAGCGCTCGTCTTGATCCATTATTGACGCTCGTCCCTTACTTTTTAACGCAAATGCATCCGGTGCGACCCCAACAACTAAGTAATCTCCGTGTGATTTCGCTAACGACAAATACGTTAAGTGACCAGGGTGAAGCAGATCAAAATAACCAAGCGCTAAAACACGGCACGGCTGTTGTGATTTCATCTGCTTTTGTACGAACTGCATAAGATTTTTTAAAAGACCGTCATGAGGTTTGAATTGTAATAGCACCTTAAGCATGGCATGCATTTTTTTGAAGTTGCCTTTTTTCCACTCAGTGTAGAGGTGAGAGTAGGCATAACAGTAATATAAGTAGGAATCTTGCTTAATATTCGGGGCGCAGACGATGGTATCAAAATTTGCGTCAGGTATTTTCCAATCCAGCCCATATAATGCTTGTAAGATTTGTTCTGGATACTGGGGATAACAAATTTCTCCAGCAGGTGAGCTGATGCTCACAACTTGAATAGCAGAGAAACGCGTCACTCTATTCCAAGTAAAAGGTACGTCTTGCATCCATAAACCTGATATGGTGTCTCCAGTGCTTTGCTCTGTGGCATAACCGCAAAGGTCAAGCACTAAGCCTGATTGGTGGCGAAAACATCGAGGGTTTATAAGTCCATAGGATTGCGCTTCTTCCTGCCAGCCAAAATGCTGTAAATGTTCGATTGCGCTTTTCATGTGAGACCAGTCGATACCAATATCAACATCTTTATCATTTTCTAAGAGTTGACCTTCACGCTCTAACCCGAGCAAAGTACCAGCCGTAGGAAAAGCATAAAATCCCGCCTTTTTTAAGGATGACAATGTTTGTAGTAATAGGTGTAAAGCGTGTTCAGGAGTTAGTTTAGTTGAGCTCGCGCTTTCATGTATTGGTACTTCGGATGATTGAACTTCAGCAATGTTTGTCAGTGCGTCATGCTGCAAGCGCCATCCTAGCGCTTGATAGAAGGTTTGAGCGGCGAGTGGTAGTTGTCTGTTTTGTTGATAACTGCGAGCGAGAATATAATAGCTATCTGGTACATCTGGGTGTTTATGTAGCAGTGCCTCAAGTTGTTCAATCCATTCACTCCCGGCTTGTCTACGCTGCGCCAATTGCGCGAGATATAAAATGACCTGCTGGGTGGGCTGCTGTTGATATAGCCGCTGAAATGCTTGCTCTGCTGCTTGAACTTGGCCCGAAGTAAAATACTCGATGGCCTGTGTCATCTTTCTATTAAGTTGTGACTGTTTAATTGCTGTGTCTTTCTGCATCGAGTAAATACCTTGTTGTGCTGCTTTTAGTTTTTGTAGTCACAGAGTCCATATTTTGATGACCCACTTTAATGGATTTGATGTGTTTAATGTGAAGTCGCTAGCGGTTTTATACTTCTGCACGCTCGGGCATTTTGCCAACCGGCGGAAGCTCCACTATGATTACTTTAAATCAGGAAATCGGAGAGCGAAAGTGCTACCAGTTTTAATTATTGTTTCTTCTCTGACAGTACTCGCCCCTGATGAATTGTTTAAGATATTACAGGTTATTCAAGATTTAAACATCTCTAACCCAACACAAGCAACTCGAGTATATGAAGCCGCGTTACCCAAACTTCCAGAACAGCCCTCTAAAGGTATCTATGAGTTACATCGCTCCGGTTTAGAAGCTGCAATTAAAACAAACGATACGGTCAGAATTCGTGAAATAGTAGCGCTATTTTCCGACAAAACTGAGTGGCTTGCGTATTTGCAGTCCGAAAAGGGGCAAATTGCAAATTACCTCGCGATTTATTATCGCCGGATCGGTAAGCCTGCGCTTGCGCAAAAAAACTATGAATGTGCTCTTAAGTACTCAACTCACGAGCAAAGGCCACTTATCGTTAATAATCTTGCTGTTTTATATCGAACAACAGGGCAGTTAGAAGAAGCAATCAATATTTTAGCGCCGGCATTGTCTGAGGTGAAGGATGAACAACTGGAAGCGGCACTTAACAATAACTTAGCTAATGTTTATTTTGATATGAGTAAGTATCAGCATGCTGCAAGACTATATAGGCAAGCTTTCCTCTATCATCAAACAGCAGAACAAGCTTACGAAGCGAGCTATACGGGGTTAAATTTATTAAATGTTTATTTGCTTGCCAATCAGTGGAAAAACTTTAGGCGCTATATGAATACAGTGAAAACTCAGCTAAGTGCGGTAGAGGATAAAGAATTATCTATTGTGTTTACTTGGCAGGAGCTAATTTTTCAAAAAAGTAGAAATGGCATACAGCCAAATGCAGATCAAGTAGAGTTTCTTATTTCGACTTTACCCATATTGCTCCAAAGTGATTACGGCAGCAATATGGAGAAGTATGTTTATACATTGCAACTCCCAGAATTGATAGCGTCATATAATACGTTACTGTCTGAGCAGCAAAAAGTGGCCGACAGTGTATCGACGGATACTTCGCTACCGGAAGTTGCGCTATCTTGGTGTGAACACTAATCCATCACAAAAAACTATTACCACAGCACTACTCTTTATACTTTGAATAGTAGATGTAGTCAGGTGGGGCTGATAAATAATGAGTACCTTTGACTCAACCATCACAGAGCAATACCAATTTACTTAATTAAGTGGTCTATTTTGAGGCAAAAAAATCTTGTCGATAGCCCGGCAAAAATTTTGCTATTTAGTTGTTCTAAATGATAAATTTTTAACACAGCTAGCGTCAGATTTAATTCCTCAAATTGAACAAGTATTAAGTTAAATTGGTATAACATCAAAGGTCAAAAGCAAGTTTAGAGTTAGAAAGTCCACGCTAGATGTAGCTGGGGAACAGATTCATTGGTATCTGTGCCAAGTTTGTTACGCCAATATTGCCATTCAACCCCTAACATTAACTGATTGTCAGGCATACCTACCGCGTTGCCTAGATCCCATTGTAGAACTGGCTGCGCGAGCAACCAGCCTTTTACGTCATTACCCAACTCGTTTTCTCGCTCGCCAATATATTCTACGTGACCTGTGAGATAGAACTTCTGCTCGCCAATTGTAAAGGGGTAACCCCAAGCGAGATCTATCATCCAGCTATCACTTTCTTTAGGCGCACCGCCATGACTAATACCTTGGCTATCGTCTTGATAAAGTGTGAATGTAGAAGAGAAAAAATTGAACCCATCAAAATTCCAATTTACTTTGACACCAGGTAAGTATTTCATCACCTTAGCGTCTCCGGCTGCATTGAAACCCATGGTTAAGCTAACGTCAGCTATGGCGTCGAAAGAAGACTTAAAGCCTGCAATCTTTGACATCGAGAAGCTCGAATACCACTCTCCATAAAAGTCACCGTCTTGGTATCCATCACTAAGGTCATCTTTGCTGTAATCGATAAAGAAGAAATTATCGCCGTAGCGATATCCAGACGCATGTTGTAATGAGTAAACCGTTGCCGTTGCTTCGCTTCTGCTAAACGGGTTTTTGAAATCACCGTGGTTTATATGTAGTTGTGTTGTACTCCAATCAGCAGCATAACCAAATGTGCTAAAAGCGAGTGAGGAGGAAATGATGAGCGTGTTGATTTTCATTTATTAATTCGGATAGCGTTAAAAATGAAAGTATAACAAAAGCGCCCAAAGTTGGGCGCGTAAACCGAATAAATTATGCTTTATTTCTTCTTAGGCAGATAACGGTAATGGCGGTGAAAGCCAAAATGAAACAGTAATAAGAAGAGCTAGATACATCCCAAGGGCTGATTTTAAACGTGGCCCCGAGTAGCAGCGCTTGTGCACCATAGGGTAAAGAGCCTTGCATAACACAAGCGAAAATATCTAATAAGCTTGCTGAACGTTTAGCTGAGATCTTTCCATCGTCAGCCAGTTTTTTAGCGACAGGGCCTGCAACTATGATACTTACCGTGTTATTTGCGATACACAAGTTACTTGTTAGCACGAGTGCAGCAATGCCGAGTTGATCTGCAACTTGACGGTGCCATTTTGCGATAATGCTGGTAATTTTTTGGATCTGTTTGGCTAAAAAATCTAGGCCGCCATTGATACGAATAAACTCAGATAAACCACCAATGAACATCGACAGCAAGAAAATCTCCTGCATATCACTAAAGCCTTTATAGATATCGTTTAAGAACGCAGCGCCTTGATAGTCACCGGCAAAACCCATACAGCCAGCAAAAACGATACCACTAAAGAGCACAACAAAAACATTGATACCAATCACCGCCAAGACCAAAATAAATGCGTATGGTAAAACTAATAACCAATCAAACGGCTTGGTTTCTACAACCTGCGGCTCTGGAGTTAAAAACACCAAGAGTAAAACAGTCAGCAGTGCAGCTGGTAGGGCTATTTTTAGATTCTCTCTAAATTTATCTTTCATTTCACAGCCTTGCGTTCGCGTTGCTGCAATTGTGGTATCGGAAATAATAGATAAGTTATCGCCAAACATTGCCCCCGAAACGATGGTACCAGCCATAAGTGCCGGATCAATTCCGGTTTTCATCGCGACGGCAACAGCAATAGGTCCAATTGCACCAATTGTGCCCATGGAGGTTCCCATTGCAGTAGAGACGACAGCAGAAATAAGGAACAAGCCGGGTAATAAAAATGCCGGAGGAATAAGTGATAAACCGGCGTTAACCACAGCGTCAACACCGCCAGTGGCACTTGCAACCGCAGAAAAAGCACCTGCTAATAAATAGATGAGGCACATGGTGATGATATTGCTGTGTCCTGCGCCTTGAATAAAAGTTTCGACACTGCGGTTGATGGTATCTTTATTAAGTAAAAAAGCGAGAACGATGGCTGGTAAAATCGCGACAGGAGCTTTTAATTGATAAAACGCATAATCAACGCCTTGCGATTGCAAATACAATCCTGCGCCAAGAAAAATCCCTACAAAGGTCAACAGCGGCAATAATGATAGTTTTGCCTTTGTTTGATTGTAATTTGGTTGCATAGCACTCCCCAACAATAAAGCACAGCCAATAGCCAGCTGTAAAACCGCACAACACACCTAATACCAATTGTATTAATTCTCCAACCAATTTGAAGGGGGAACTAGCATATTAGCGTCGTTAAAAATTTTTCATTTAGAACAACTAAATAGCAAAATTTTTGCCTAGCTACTAAAGCTATTTCTCCGCTTCAAAATAGCCCATTTACTTAATGCAATTGGTATAAGATGAAAATCTCTCAACTTCAATAGGTGAGCGAGCGCAGCAGTTTATATGTTTAGACGTCTAAAGTCTAATGTTTTATTATTTTCAACTTAACTGACTATGACACACAGATACGGTAAACTCTACTCCCGCAAAAACACATTTCTATTATCCGGTTAGCCATCGTTGCTGCCTTTTGGATAATCAACATCGCAAATAAAAAAGGGTAACGTATGACAAGAATAGGTATTTACGGTGCGAATGGCAGAATGGGGTTAGCATTGATTGAAGCCTGTTATTTGTCGCGACAAGTAGAGCTAGCCAACGCTTTTGTACGAGATAATTCACAATATCTTGATAAAGCAGTTAATCAATTGCAGCCTCAAGCAGACGCAAATATCTGTTTTAGCTCCGAGCAAAGTAAGCTTGAAAATGTTGACGTATTAATAGACTTCACTTTGCCAGAGGGCATGAAGCAGCATTTATCAGCTGCAATTGCCGCTAAAAAACCGATGGTGATCGGTACTACTGGACTGACAGCAAGTGAAATGGCGCTGTTGGTCGAAGCCGCAAAAGATATCCCAATTGTGTTTTCTCGCAACTATAGCGTTGGCATTAACCTGCTACTGAACTTAGTACAAACAGCCGCACAAAAGCTGGCTGACGACATGGATATTGAAATTTTCGAAGCGCACCACCGCAACAAAATCGACGCACCCTCAGGAACTGCACTCGCTATCGGAGAGGCGATTGCAGAAGCAAAAGGCTGGCAACATGATGAGGTTGCGGTTTACGACCGAAGCCAGAGCCATGAAGCGAAATCTCAACAAGAAATCGGTTATTCGGTCCTTAGAGCGGGAGATATAGTAGGTGAACATACGGCTTACTTCTCGACAATGGGGGAAAGGCTCGAATTAACACATAAAGCAGCGTCGAGATTGACCTTTGCGTCAGGTGCTGTAAGGGCTGCGCAGTGGTTAAAAGATAAGCCAGCAGGCCTTTATGATATGCAAGATGTGCTAGATTTAAAGAAGTAGGTATAACATTTTGAGGCTTTAAAGCAAAAAAAGAGTTTAATGGCTTATTTTTATAATTTTTGTGATTTGTATTAGACGAAAAGGCATTCATGCTGTAGACTATAACGAATTTGCCAAAATTTTAATAACTGCGTGTTACCAAGCGCTTTGTAGACGGGATGTTGAGCGTTTTGCTTTCGCCCGTTTTTTACTATTAGGAGGTTAACTTGACTAAATCCGCTCTGTTAGTCCTTGAAGACGGCACGGTGTTTCGCGGTACTGCTATCGGTGCTGACGGTATGTCAGTCGGTGAGGTGGTATTCAATACGTCAATGACGGGGTATCAAGAGATCTTAACGGATCCTTCATACGCGGAACAAATCGTTACGCTTACTTACCCACATATCGGCAACACCGGTACTAACAGCGAAGATGAGGAAGCGGACAAGATCTGGGCAAAAGGCCTAGTGATCCGTGACTTACCACTGCTTGCGAGTAATTTCCGTAACGAACAATCATTGAGTGATTACTTGAAAGAACGCAATATCTTAGGGATCGCAGATATTGATACTCGTAAACTAACTCGCATTTTACGTGATAAAGGCGCTCAAAACGGCTGTATCATCGCAGGCGACGAAGTAGATGAGCAAAAAGCGCTAGAAGCGGCGCAAGCATTCCCTGGCTTGAAAGGGATGGATTTAGCAAAAGTAGTAACAACAGAATCTCAGTTTGAATGGCGTGAATCAAGCTGGACTCTAGGCGAGGGCTTTAAAACGCTTTCTGCTGAAGAAGAAAAATTCCATGTTGTTGCGTACGATTTTGGTGTGAAAAAGAACATTCTTAGAATGTTAGTTGATAGAGGCTGTAAGTTAACCGTTGTTCCAGCAGAAACCTCCGCTGCTGACGTACTTGCATTAAACCCTGATGGTATCTTCCTATCAAATGGCCCTGGCGACCCTGAGCCATGTACTTATGCCATTGAAGCAATCAAAGCATTTTTAGAAACAGATACACCTATTTTTGGTATTTGTTTAGGCCATCAGTTATTAGCACTTGCTTCTGGTGCGAAAACAGTAAAAATGAAGTTTGGTCACCATGGTGGTAACCACCCGGTTAAAGACTTAGATCGTGATGTCGTGATGATCACTGCACAAAACCACGGTTTTGCTGCTGACGAAGCAACGCTTCCTGATACGCTACGTGCAACGCACAAGTCACTGTTCGATGGCACACTGCAAGGTATTCACCGTACTGATAAGCCAGCGTTTAGCTTCCAAGGTCACCCTGAAGCAAGTCCTGGTCCACATGATGCGGCACCGCTATTCGACCATTTCATTGAATTAATGCAATCTCGCAACGCTTAATTAGACCGGAGTAATAATGCCAAAACGTACCGACATAAAAAGCATTCTGATTTTGGGCGCAGGCCCAATCGTTATCGGCCAAGCATGTGAATTCGATTACTCTGGTGCTCAGGCCTGTAAAGCGCTTAGAGAAGAAGGCTATAGAGTTATTCTTGTAAACTCTAACCCTGCGACTATCATGACTGACCCTGAAATGGCGGATGCAACTTACATCGAGCCTATTCACTGGGAAGTGGTAGAAAAGATCATCGAAAAAGAAAAGCCTGATGCGGTGCTGCCGACTATGGGTGGCCAAACAGCTCTTAACTGTGCGCTAGACCTAGATAAGCACGGTGTGCTTGCTAAACATGGCGTTGAGCTAATTGGTGCGACTGCAGATGCAATCGATAAAGCGGAAAACCGTGAGCGTTTTGACGCGGCGATGAAAAATATCGGCTTAGAATGTCCTCGTGCTGAAATTGCACACTCAATGGATGAAGCGCACGATATCTTAACTCGAATCGGGTTCCCATGTATTATTCGTCCTTCATTCACGATGGGCGGCACCGGTGGTGGTGTTGCGTATAACATGGAAGAGTTTGACGAGATCTGTACTCGTGGTCTTGACCTGTCACCAACAAATGAGCTGCTTATCGATGAAAGCCTATTAGGCTGGAAAGAATATGAGATGGAAGTGGTTCGTGACAAAAACGACAACTGTATCATCGTATGTTCAATCGAAAACTTCGACCCAATGGGCGTACACACTGGTGACTCAATCACAGTTGCACCAGCACAAACGCTAACTGATAAAGAATATCAAATCATGCGTAACGCCTCGATGGCGGTACTTCGTGAAATTGGTGTTGAAACGGGTGGTTCAAACGTTCAGTTTGGTGTTAATCCTGTTGATGGCCGTATGGTTATCATCGAGATGAACCCGCGTGTATCGCGCTCTTCTGCACTTGCGTCAAAAGCAACGGGATTCCCGATCGCTAAAATCGCTGCCAAGCTTGCCGTAGGTTATACGCTTGATGAGCTTCAAAACGACATCACAGGTGGTGCAACTCCAGCATCATTTGAGCCGTCAATCGACTACGTAGTGACTAAGATCCCTCGTTTTAACTTCGAAAAATTCGCAGGTTCAAACGACCGTCTAACTACGCAAATGAAGTCTGTTGGTGAGGTAATGGCAATTGGTCGTAACCAACAAGAATCATTACAAAAAGCACTACGAGGCCTAGAAGTGGGTGCAACGGGTCTGAACCCAATCGTTGCACTTGACGCGCCAAACGCAAAAGAAACGATCATCCGCGAATTACGTGAGCCGGGTGCTGAGCGTATTTGGTATATTGCTGATGCGATGCGTCACGGTATGTCTGTTGAAGAGGTATTTGAACTCACTAAAGTTGACCCTTGGTATCTAGTGCAAATCGAAGACATCTTAAAAGATGAAGCGACAATCGCTGAAGTGGGCATGGCAGGTCTAAACAAAGACTTCCTGCGCCGCTTGAAGCGTAAAGGTTTCTCAGATGCTCGCATTGCCGAAATCGCAGGCGTATCAGAAAAAGAAATTCGCAAGAAGCGTCACCAGCTTGAAATTCTGCCTGTTTACAAGCGCGTAGACACATGTGCTGCAGAATTTAGCTCAGACACCGCTTACATGTACTCAACGTATGATGAAGAATGTGAAGCGAATCCTTCTGACAAAGACAAAATCATGGTTATCGGTGGCGGTCCTAACCGTATCGGTCAAGGTATCGAATTCGATTACTGCTGTGTACACGCAGCCCTTGCGATGCGTGAAGATGGCTATGAAACTATCATGGTTAACTGTAACCCAGAGACAGTTTCAACAGACTACGATACGTCTGACCGCTTATTCTTCGAGCCAATTACACTGGAAGACGTGCTAGAAATTGTCCGTGTTGAAAAGCCAAAAGGCGTGATCGTTCAGTATGGTGGTCAAACTCCACTTAAACTGGCACGAGACCTTGAAGCGAATGGTGTGCCAGTGATTGGTACTTCTCCTGACGCTATCGACCGCGCAGAAGACCGTGAGCGCTTCCAACAGCTTGTAGAGCGTCTAAACCTACTACAACCAGAAAATGCAACGGTAACGTCACTAGAAGAAGCGGTTGCTAAATCACAAGAAATTGGCTTCCCACTGGTTGTTCGTCCATCATACGTACTTGGTGGTCGTGCAATGGAAATCGTGTACGATGAAGACGACTTACGTCGCTACATGACAGAAGCGGTGTCTGTTTCTAATGAAGCGCCAGTACTACTTGACCGTTTCTTAGATGATGCAATTGAAGTAGATGTTGATGCTATCTGTGACGGTGAGAACGTTATCATCGGCGGTATTATGGAGCACATCGAGCAAGCAGGTGTTCACTCGGGTGACTCGGCCTGTTCATTGCCTGCACACACGCTGCCGCAAGATATTCAAGATGTGATGCGTAAGCAAGTCCGTGATATGGCGCTGGAACTAGGTGTTGTTGGCCTGATGAATACCCAGTTTGCGGTGAAAGACGGCCAAGTTTACCTGATTGAAGTTAACCCGCGTGCTGCTCGTACAGTACCATTTGTTTCAAAAGCAACAGGCGTTGCACTTGCAAAGGTTGCTGCACGTTGTATGGTTGGCCAGTCTCTTGAAAGTCAAGGTGTAACGAAGGAAGTTATCCCTCCATATTACAGTGTGAAAGAAGTGGTATTGCCATTCGCTAAGTTCCCAGGTGTTGACCCAATGCGTGGTCCAGAGATGCGCTCGACGGGTGAAGTGATGGGTGTTGGTGAAAACTTCGCCGAAGCATTCGCAAAAGCCCAATTAGGTGCATCAAACACTTTACCACGTGGCGGCCGCGCGCTACTATCTGTGCGCAATGGTGATAAGGCACGCGTAGTTGAACTAGCTAAGACAATGAAAGCAATTGGTTTTGAGTTAGATGCAACGAATGGTACGGCGAAAGCGCTTGAAGAAGCGGGTATTGAAGTACGTCGCGTAAACAAAGTATTCGAAGGCCGTCCTCATATTCTTGACCGTATCAAGAATGGTGAGTACAGCTATATCGTTAATACTACCGAAGGTCGCCAAGCTATTGAGGACTCGAAGGTGTTACGTCGTGGTGCACTTCAGCATAAGACTAACTACACCACTACGCTAAATGCAGCGTTTGCAAACTGTACAGCGAATGAAGCTGACGACAGAAGTTCTGTAAACTCTGTTCAAGAACTACACCAGCGTTTGAACTAAAAAGAACAAGGCCAGAGCGTCAGCTCTGGCAATGAGTGAGATACTTATGCAATCAATTCCGATGACAGTACGAGGCGAAGAATTGCTTCGTGATGAACTGAATCATTTAAAAAAAGTTGTTCGCCCGAAAATCGTTGCAGATATTGCAGAAGCGCGTGAACACGGTGATTTGAAAGAAAATGCTGAATACCATGCTGCACGTGAGCAGCAAGGTTTTTGTGAAGGCCGAATTCAAGAAATTGAAGCTAAGCTTTCGACAGCACAAATCATCGACGTGACTAAAATGCAGAACAACGGCAAGGTTATTTTTGGTAGTACTGTGACTATTGTGAATGTAGATACAGACAAAGAAGTAACTTATCGTATCGTTGGTGACGACGAGGCCGATCTTAAGAACAACTTGATTTCTGTTAATTCACCGATTGCGCGTGGGTTAATCGGTAAAGAACTAGATGATACAGTGAATATTCAAACACCAAATGGTGCTGTTGAATATGAAATCATTGAAGTTGAATACAAGTAATCCTTTCTTTTAAAGCCTGCATCCGCGGGCTTTTTACTATAACAATCATTTCTACTTTTGCTGCTGTAATGCCGTGTAATTGCCATTTCTCTATATTCTTATAGCTTTGTGTGATGCCTGTATATTTTTGGTACAAACAATTTTAGGAGAAAAGGATGTCATTTGAAGTCGATCAATTCAAAACAGAAGGGTTTGAATTGTTTATATCGAGTTGGAAATCTAAGTTGGCAGGCGCTGGCGCGCGGGACCTCTCCCTGAATCAACATTGTTTTTGGCGTACCATGCGTAGTCGCTGTGCGATTGACCTTAGTAAGCAGAGTGAGCTTTTGCAAGGGGTGAGCTTAGCGAGATACGATACCTACCTTATTCTTACTGCTTTGTTGTATACCAACAGCTTATACGCAAGCTCTGATTTAATCATTGGTTATAACCTGCCAGGCCACTTTTTTACCAGTGAAAGCTCAGAAGCTCGACACAGTTTTTCTCGTGAGTTACTTAATTCGCTCAAGCTCACTCAGCCCTTGTTTTTGGTTGATGAATATTTTGAAAATTTTGAGTTCAATACGATTGCTTATGACAAGCTCAATGAGGCTAATCCCGTTTGGCATGATATAAGCAGCGAATTAGGCACTTTACCCAGTTTAGTAAATACCACCCGCTCAGAGCACCAGCTGTCCTTGAACCTATTACACTTTGTACCGAAGCTTTTCTCTGGTAAGCAGCTTGCCGAGCAAGTCAATTATTTAGTTGAGATTGAATAGGATTATACACATCTGACATAGTTTGAAACGAATTTGCTTTAGACTTTTAGTGCGAGCTTGTTACACTCGGATTGTTCCCAAAACCAATCAGGCACCGGTTCATAAATGATATGTTAGTATGAGCCGGTATCTTTATCAGGAGAATAACCATGAGTTTATTAAAAAGCGCATTGTTTAAGACGTTGAAAAATAAGTCTACTCAGCAAGTCGCTTCAGTGGTATTGGATAAGGCTATGAAGCAGGGAAAAGAATACCTAGATTCAAGAAACACCAGCAGTGGTAACGATACAGATGAGTTGCTGTTAGGGCTACAGCATTTATTAGCACAAAAACCAAATGACGGTGTTTATTCAATCACGCTATCCACTTATCGAGTGAGAGTAAAAATCACTTCTGGCGCCATTTCCCATATTGATAAGATCTAATTTATTCCACTCACTATAAATTTTTATTCCTTCTTTTCGTCAATTGGTTGGACTTTTAATCATAAAGATCAACCAATTGGGTGAATTTATAACCAACGACCTTCCCCCTTTGGATACCCGCTTTTAAGATTATGGTGGCTTTTCCGTCGAGCCACTATTCCATAAAGTTATATAAAATATATTGTATACATTGTAATTTTAGTGTTAAAAACCTATAACCCAATCGGGTTTGGATACACAACAGGAAAGGTAAATGATGAAAATTACAAAACTCACTTTGGCGCTATCTGCGCTTACAGCAATAAATTCAGCCAACGCACATCAAGAATCACAGCGACTCTTTAAGCCGCTCGATGCATCGGTTCAAGTGGAAACGAACATTTCCCATGGCCATGAGCACAAAAATTTGCATGATAGAGCACCCGTTGCACATACACCAACTAGGAGCATGCCGCTGTTATCTGCTAAACACACGCCATTATTGCAAGCGATGGCAGTAAGCCAAAGTGAAGCGATTGCTGCATGTGATTTAAATAGCTTAGCAAGTGCGAGCAGTAGCCAAATTGTTACTGAAATAAAGCAACAGGGTACGAGCTGTATCAATGCTTTGTTCTCCGCTGACAGCAGCATCCAAACACAAGTATTCACTTCAGATAAAATGTACGCTGCGGCGCAAAATGCCAAATCGCTTTCGCAAAGCTATTCAGGCAACGGCAGTGCCGACCTCGAAGCGCTTTATTTATTTATTCGCGCTGGCTTTTATGTTGAGTTTTACAATGACCAGGTGACTTTTGCTACTTGGGTTAAGCCTGCGGTGAAAGATGCGTTGGATGCTTTTGTTGGTAATAGCCATTTCTACGACGACAATGATGCTCATGGTAAAGTACTCGGTGAGGCTATTACTACAATGGACTCATCGGAACTACAGGGGCACTATCTGCCAGTTGTAAAAGCATGGCTATCTAAATGGAATGAAAGTTACGCTCAAAAGTGGAATATGCGCAGTGCGGTAAACGGCATTTTCACTATCTTATATCGAGGTCAGTGGAATGATAACTTTGTCGCTTTGGTTAAAAACGATCAACAATTGGTGAGTTTACTAGGGAGCTTCACCGCACAAACTTGGATGGTAAATTCAGATTCTGAATATCTAATCATCAATGCTGCGAGCGAATTGGCTCGACTTAAATTATACAATGGTGCAGCTATTCAAGAGTCAGTCGACACGCAATTAACCGCTTTATTCTCGCGTTATAACAGTTATGGTTTTGGCGATGGTGTCTGGTTAGCTGCGGCTGATGTCGCGACCTATTATGCTGATTGTGGCCAGTTTGGTATTTGTAATTTTGATAAAGAACTTGAGAGCAAAGTACTTTCTCAACAACATAGTTGTAGCGATACAATAAAGATTAGATCACAAGCACTCACCGCTCAGCAATTGACTTCAGCGTGTCAAACCATGGAAGCGGAAGAAGGGCGATTCCACACCATGCTGGAAACAGGCCGCTTACCGGTTGCCGATGATAACAATGATTTTCTGCAAGTGAATATCTTTAATAGCAGTGCAGACTATAAAAAATATGCCAAAGCCATTTTTAAAATCAGCACCGACAACGGTGGTATGTATTTAGAGGGTGATCCTAGCGATGTGAATAACGTTGCTAATTTTGTTGCATACGAGGCCAGTTATGCAAAGCCGGATCATTACATCTGGAACTTAGAGCATGAATACGTACATTATCTTGATGGGCGTTTTGACCTGTATGGTGACTTTAATGCTCCGACTAAGCCTATCGTCTGGTGGAGTGAAGGGGTGGCTGAGTACATTGCAAACCTCAATGATAATCAAGCCGCAATAGACACAATCAAAGATGGCTCAGTATATACGCTAGCCGAAATCTTCAGCACGACGTATGACGGTTTTGATCAAGATAGAATTTACCGTTGGGGTTATTTAGGGGTGAGATTCCTGTATGAAAAACACTTTGATGAAGTGCTCGCAATGCGACAGGAAACGCGACAAGCAAATTGGAATGCGTACCAAGCCCGTATGGACCGCCTCGCATCACAGTATCAATCAGAGTTTGTTCAATGGTGCAACGAGCTTGCTGCTGGTGGTCAGAATAACGCACCTACTTCAGAGGTTAATGGGCCATACTCTGGTGATGTTAATCAAGCGATACTATTTTCAAGCCAAGGTAGTGTCGACCCTGATGGTGATGTACTCACTTATCTGTGGCGTTTTGGTGATGGTAGCCAAAGTAATGAAGCCAATCCCACGCACAGTTATGTGCAAGCAGGCGAGTATCAAATTAGCTTAACGGTGAGCGATCCTAGCGGTTTGAATCACACTAGTAATACAGTGGCTACTGTAAGCGCAACGACTTCAAACAAACTACAGTCTGGCGTACCTGTCACGGTTGCGGGCGAGCAAGATGAACAAGTTGCATTTTCAATCGATGTCGCTGCTGGCACTGATAAATTAGTCATCAGCACGTCTGGAGGTACAGGTGATGCCGATCTTTACGTTAAGTTAGGCTCGGCGCCAACGTTCAGCGAATATGATTGCAGACCATACCAATCCGGTAACGAAGAGGTATGTGAAATCACTACACCTACCGCTGGCACCTATTACATTATGCTGCATGGTTATAATCGCTTTGAAAATGTGCAGTTGTTAGGAGAAATCGCAACAAATTCAACAATAGAGGACGTATGTCAGTCGCAGGGTAGTGTCTCTAATGGTAGATTAGCAGCGGATGAAACAATTTGCCTTGGAAGCCAAGAGCCGATGTGGTTTAGCCTTGAGAATGTAAGTGGTCAACAATCGGTGGTGATCAAAACAGCTCATGGTAGTGGTGATCTTGGGCTTGAATACAGCAATGCAGGATGGCCAAATGGCACTAATGTGGATGCAAGCTCGTTCAATCAAGGTAACCAAGAGTGCATTGAGATAAGTGTGCAATCTGAATATTGGGGATACTTGAAAGTGTCAGGCGCACCAACGGGGGCAGCGCTGAAAGTGTCTTATAACAAAGATGGTTGTCAGTAATTGCCTAATACTAAGGCAGACATAATGAAAGTAATAAAACGGGTGATAGAGATCACAGTTATTACTTGTTCATAATTTGTTTTTGTTATATTTTTGTAAAATAAGGGGCCTTTGGTCCCTTTGCTCATTTAAAAACATGTGAAAGGAATTAACCGATATGCCGAGAAGGAGCTAGGCTGTAGTTTTAGACTGTATTAAAAGTTTAGGTTAGACACGAGGCACTCAGTGTTAAAAAAGTACTTTATTGCCATTTCCACTTGGTTAATGGTGGCCTTTTCAGTGACAGCCGCTGAAACCCAAATTCTCTACGTATATCATCACAAGCCGCCCTATATTATTGATCTAGAATCGCAAAAAGGTCTTTATTTTGATTTAGCAAAACTTATTAATGCCGTGCAAAAAGAGCTGCAGGTAGAAGTACGTTTTGTACCACGTAAACGCTTAGATAAGCAGCTTGAACAGCAAACACTCAAAGGATTTATTTTAGGGGTAAACCCAGCTTGGTTTGATGACCGCAAAAAACAAAAGTATTTGTGGAGCGGCCCGTTAATGTATGACACGGACGAATTCGTCTCGCATGTAGAGCAACCGTTTGAGTATTATCACCCTAGCTCATTGTACGGTAATCAAGTTGGCGCCATTGCTGGGTACTACTATCGCCACTTGGACCAAGGAGTGGAGCAAGCCAATATCCAGCGAGTGAACGTAAATTCCGAAGAAGCTCTATTGGAGATGATCCTCAAAAGGCGGGTGAGTATTGCCATTGTCAGTCGCTCTACGACAGAATATCTTGTTGCTAAAAATGGTTGGAAGCGAGTGTTTCACTTTTCTCAAAATCCCCATGAAACCTATTTTAGAGCAATATTGGCGCCTAAAAATTCAGCATCGGATTTTGAGGCGCTACAACAGGTGTTAGATTCCAAGCCTTTCAAAAAGCAACTGGTGAAATTGCTTAAAAGCTACCATCTTGCTTATTGAAGTAAGGGGGAAAGGAGCGTAGTTATTCTGATTTCAGGTTAGATACATCGCTCCGGTACTTTAGTGATTACCAGCAATTATTACCAACTACCCGTGTTTTCCATTGACTGCCAAGGCTCAGCTGAAGGCAATGCATCACCTTGTTGGAGTAATTCGATCGAAATGCCATCTGGAGATTTAACAAATGCCATGTGACCACAGCGCGGTGGTCGGTTGATCACCACACCGGCATCTTGCAGCTTTTGGCAAAGTGCATAGATGTTTTCTACGGCAAAGGCCAAGTGGCCAAAATTACGACCACCAGTGTATTCTTCCGGATCCCAGTTATAGGTAAGTTCGATAGTAGGAGAAAAGCTTTGCTGCGCCTGCTCAACTTGATCAGGGGCGGCGAGATAAATTAAACTAAAACGGCCTTGTTCACTGTCATAACGTTTCACTTCAACGAGACCTAAGAGGTCGCAATAAAACTTCATGGATTCATCAAGATCACGTACTCGTACCATAGTATGTAAGTATTTCATTATGTATTCCGTTTAGACTCTAGTCAGCAAATTTTAAAGTGTTACACATCAGATTGAAAGGTCAACAGACCTCGGGCACCTAGATGAGCGGATAAAAAAGTAATTGATTTCTGGTAATTTTTAGCACTGCTAGTTAAGCTTTTGTGAGATTGAGAATTAACGATTCAAAAGGGCGCTCAATGATGGCAGAACTTCCTGAAGTAATAGATAGCATGACAGATATCGTTTCGTGTTTAAACACCAGCGAATCTTTGGAGCACTTCTTGTTGAATGTGCACTGTATTGTGCAAAAAATTACTTACGCGGACAATTTCTATGTGGTTTTGCAAAGACAAGATGGCGAGTTTGAATTTCCCTATTTCCATGATGTCAAAGACAGTATTTCGCTCGAGGAATTAAATAGCCTAACTAGCACAGAAATAGACAAAACGCTTACTAGTTATGCGCTGCGCTCTGACAGTGTAAAGAACTATTCTGAGCACGCTTTGATGGCACTGACCGAGAAAGGGGTTATTGAAATGTTAGGCAGTTTCCCCAAGCAATGGTTGTGCTTTCCGCTAATCAATCGCGACAAGCATTTAGGCGCGTTTGTGATCCAATCCTACCGTCGTAGCGATGAATACTCAGAAGCCATGGTGGATTTGTTGTATACCGTTAGTCATGTTATTGCGTCTGCGATGGATGCATTTGCAAACCAGCAAGCACTCATTGAAGCGAATACAGCCCTGAGAACCCATGAGCTTGAATTGGAAGCAATGGTAGAAAAACGCACCCATGAACTTAGTGTGAGTTTAGAAGAATTAAGAACAGAGGTCGAAAAGCGCAAATCACTTCAAGAAAAGCTAGAGTTTGATGCCTACCACGATAACCTTACGCAACTGGCGAACCGAAAATACCTTTTTAACGAGCTGAATAAAATGTCCGCTCGTTCGATGCGACAGCCAGTAAATGTATATTTAGGGTATCTCGATTTAGATAACTTCAAGCCGATCAATGATAATCACGGCCATCATAGTGGTGACGAGGTTTTGGTACATGTAGCAAGACGTCTGCAAGAAGCGTTACGAGAATATGATTTTGTGTGTCGTATTGGTGGAGATGAGTTTGTCTTTGTGATCAATGAAAAAATTGCCAGAGACTTGCTTGAAAGCTTAACAAATCGCCTGTTGAGCGTGATAAATGAAGATATCTTGCTTACCAATGGTGAGTTGGTCAATGTCGGGTGTAGCATCGGCATGGCGGTTTCTGAGAGCGTGGAATTCAGTGCGGAATCGTTATTAAAAGTAGCGGATCAAGCGCTATACGAGTCTAAAGGAAAGGGCAAGAATCAGGTCTCATTTAGCTTCAAATAACACTGAATATAAGATTAATATTTTGTTATTTATCATGTTTTTATAAAATTTCATGATATTGCTCGTTGCCCTTTGCTTTAAGCAGATGATTGATTTAGGATCAGGCTTTATAGTCAGAAAAACATGGACATTATGATCATCAGGCTGATCCTTATTGCACTGTTTTGTTTTGCTATGACGGCAAAAGCAGTAGAAGTTCAAAATTTATATGAAGCCTCGCTGAGTGTTAGCGACAAATCTCGCGCAACGCGAGCGCAAGCGAGCCAACAGGCATTATTAAAAGTGTTGCAAAAGCTCACAGGTAAAGCCGATGATTTTTCTCACCCTTCTATCCAAGCGAGCCTTAAGCGCATCTCAGATTACATGCTGAGATATGAATATTATGATCGACAAGGCGTAACCAAAATTAAGGTGGAGTTTGAGCCTGGTAAGGTCGAAGATCTAGTCAGAGAAGCTGGCCTACCGCTTTGGGGTAACCGCCGTCCTATGGTCGCGATTTGGATGGTGATTGAAGATAACTTCCGCCGAGAGTTTGTTACGCAAGAAAGTTACCCTCAACTCGAACGCCTTATTTATGACACCGCAGACGAATGGGGCGTGCCAGTGGTTGTTCCTTTGATGGATCTTGAAGATCGCAGCAATGTGAGTATCGCAGAGGTATGGGGAAACTTTTCTAATGAAGTTGAGGAAGCGTCATTGCGTTATGAGGCGGAGCGCGTTATCACCGCACGTTTGTTTCAGCCTGCCCATACAAATTCTTGGCAGCTAGACTGGCGCTACACTGATGCCGAATATTTTGAGCCTGAGCAGTATGTCGGTGACAAGCAGCAAGTTATTATTGATATGGTGAACCAGCTATCTAGCACCTTAGCTCAGAAATATGTTATCGATCCTAATCTCACTCTAGAAGCGCATCGAACTGAAATTGTGGTTGAGCAATTACAGTCATTTACGGATGTAGAAATGGCGAAGCGTCGTTTTCTATCTATGAGTACCGTGGTGGATGTTGATGTGATCTACCGTGCGAAAACAGCTGTGAAGTTTGCGATTGAACATACCTCAAGCGTATCAGACTTGCGTAAAACGATTGCATTGGAGCAAAGCTTTAAGGCGTACGAAGACCCGAGAGCCTATTATCAAATCGCAGACGACAACAACCTTAAATACAATTGGGTGGGTAAATAGGATGGAATCGCCACGTCAAATGGCGTTGCCAGTGACGCTGCCTGATGACGAAACCTTTGCCTCGTATTTTGGCGGCGAAGCTTCATTGGAAGTAAGCCACTTAAAAAATGGTCTTGCCCGTCGTTCAGCCGGATTTCAGTACACTTATCTGTGTGGATTGGCAGACTCTGGCAAGTCGCACTTGCTATATGCTACGTGCATTGAAGCGCAAGAGCTTGGACTCTCGACTATTTTATTGTCGATGCGAGAAGTGTTGGATTTTGGTCCGTTAGTGTTAGATGGGCTCGATGCATTGGATGTAGTTTGTATAGACGATGTGCATTTGGTTGCAGGAGATGAAGCGTGGGAAAAAGCCTTATTTAACTTTTTCAATCGTTTTAATGAAAAAGGCAAATGCCTTGTGGTTACTGCCGATCTGTTGCCCAACATGCTGAATTTGTCACTGCCAGACTTAGAATCGCGTCTAACCTGGGGAACGACCTTTCAGATCCGCTCGATGAGTGATGATGATAAAGCCGAAGCCTTAGTAAAAAGAGCACACATGCGTGGCCTTGAGCTCTCCGATGAATGTGCGCGATTTTTGCTCACGAGATTGAGTCGTGATATGCGCGCGTTACTTGATGTATTGGATAAACTCGATCACGCATCCATGGCTGCGCAAAGAAAGTTAACAATTCCTTTTATAAAAGCCACTTTAAAGCTGTAACAGGGCTAGAATATCGCCTTGCAATTCAGTTATCATAAGAGATTAAATAACAGCAAATTACCTCAGCAAAGATCAGGTAGACAATGAATTTAGAAAATATTTTAGCGCAAGCGCTTGAAGCCGTTGAGCAGGCAAGCGAAATTGCGCACCTTGAGGAAGTTAGAGTTAACTACCTTGGTAAAAAAGGTGAGATCACAGGTCTTCTTAAAACGCTAGGCAAACTAGCACCAGAAGAGCGTAAAGATGCAGGTCAAGTGATTAACCAAGCTAAGACCCAAGTACAAGATGCGATTACGGTAAAACGTGAAGCGTTAGCCAATGCAGCACTTGAGCAGAAGCTAGCAGCTGAGACGATTGATGTGACGTTGCCGGGTCGTACAATGCCAGCTGGTGGCCTTCACCCCGTTACTCGCACCATAGAGCGTATTGAGCAGTTTTTTGGTGAGCTAGGATTTGCTGTTAAATCTGGCCCAGAGGTTGAAGATGACTTTCATAACTTTGACGCGCTAAATATTCCAGAGCACCACCCAGCGCGTGCCGATCATGATACTTTCTATTTCAATCCTAAATTGGTACTACGTACACAAACCAGTGGCGTTCAGATCCGTACTATGGAAGCTGAGCAGCCGCCTTTGCGAATTATCTCGCCAGGTCGTGTATACCGTAACGATTACGATCAAACACATACGCCAATGTTCCACCAAGTTGAAGGCTTGATGGTAGACACTAACGTAAGCTTTACAGAACTTAAAGGGATTTTGCACGATTTCCTACGCAACTTCTTTGAAGAAGATATGGAGATTCGCTTCCGTCCTTCATACTTCCCATTTACAGAACCTTCAGCTGAGGTGGACGTAAAAGGTAAAAATGGTAAATGGCTTGAAGTACTAGGCTGCGGCATGGTGCACCCGAACGTACTGCGCTCGGTAGGCATTGACCCTGAAAAATACACTGGTTTCGCCTTTGGTATGGGGGTTGAGCGTTTGACGATGTTACGTTATGGCGTAACTGACTTAAGAGCTTTCTTCGAAAACGACTTAAAATTCCTAAACCAATTCAGATAAGAGCGACAAAAGTATGAAATTCAGTGAAAAGTGGTTACGCGAGTGGGTCAATCCAGCAATTGATACTGATGCGCTATCTGAGCAATTATCAATGGCGGGTTTAGAAGTTGATGGTGTAGACCCTGTTGCCGGTGACTTCCAAGGTGTGGTGATCGGTGAAGTGGTTGAATGTGGTCAACACCCAGACGCTGACAAACTTAGAGTAACAAAAGTAAACGTAGGCGAAGACGAACTACTAGATATTGTCTGTGGTGCCGCTAACTGCCGTGCCGGTTTAAAAGTGGCGGTTGCTAAAGTGGGCGCAACGCTTCCAGGCGATTTCAAAATTAAGAAAGCTAAACTTCGCGGTCAGCCGTCTCACGGTATGCTGTGTGCGTTTGAAGAGCTTGGTATGGCGGAAAGTTCAGACGGTATTTTAGAACTCCCTATGGATGCGCCAATCGGTCAAGATATTCGTGAATACTTCGGCTTGAACGATGTAACGATTGATGTCGATTTAACGGCTAATCGTAGCGACTGTTTAGGGATCAAAGGTCTGGCTCGTGAAGTTGGAGTACTAAACAGCATCGACGTAACAGAAGTTGCTATCACGCCAGTTACGCCAACGATTGATGATAAAATCTCTATTGAACTGGTAAACAGCGAAGCATGTCCACGCTACTTAGGTCGTGTGATCAAGGGCGTTAATGTTAAAGCAGAGACCCCTTTTTGGATGGTAGAAAAACTGCGCCGCTGCGGTGTACGCTCAATTGACCCAGTTGTTGATGTTACGAACTACGTATTGCTTGAGCTAGGTCACCCTATGCACGCGTTCGATTTAAGCCAAATCGAAGGTGGAATTAAAGTACGTAATGCCTTTGAGAATGAAGAGCTAGTATTGTTAGACGGCAACACGGCGAAGCTTAATCCATCAACACTACTGATTGCTGATGATAATAAAGCACTTGCGATGGCAGGTATTTTTGGTGGCGAACAGTCAGGTGTTAGTGACGAGACAAAAGACATCTTGTTAGAAAGCGCGTTCTTTGCACCGCTTGCGATTGCAGGCCAGGCTCGCAGCTACGGTTTGCATACTGATGCATCGCACCGTTATGAGCGTGGTGTAGACCCGGTACTGCAGCGTGATGCGATGGAAAGAGCAACAGGCTTGCTACTTGAAATCGTTGGCGGTGAAGCAGGGCCGATTGTTGAAGCTGTGTCAGAAACTGATTTACCAAAAGAGCGTCAAGTCACTTTACGCCGTGAGCGTTTAGACCGCGTGATCGGTTATCATATCGAAGATGCTAAAGTATCAGACATCTTAACACGTCTGGGCTTAGCGGTAACATTTGCAGGTGGCCAGTGGCAAGCTCAAGTACCAAGCTATCGCTTCGACATTAGTATTGAAGAAGACTTAATTGAAGAAGTTGCGCGCGTATTTGGCTACAACAATATTCCAAATGTGGCGCCAACCGCTGCGTTAAAGATGACAGATCATCAAGAAGCACGTTTGCCTGTAGCGCGTTTTAGAGATGAGTTAGTAAGCCGTGGTTATCAAGAAGCCATCACATATAGCTTCGTTGATCCAAAAGCACAACAGCAGTTACACCCAGAAGCAGATGCATTAATTCTTCCGCATCCAATTTCGGTTGAAATGTCAGCAATGCGTGTAAGCCTGATGACAGGCTTGATCAATGCGGTTTCTTATAACCAAAACCGCCAACAGTCACGTATTCGCTTATTCGAAACGGGCCTTAAGTTTATCAAAGACGACAACGCAGAAAACGGCGTACGTCAAACCGCTGTGATCGGTGGCATCGCGTATGGTAACACGCATAACGAACATTGGTCTGTGCCTTCACGTAAAGTTGATTTCTTTGATGTGAAAGGCGATGTAGAAGCTTTGCTTGCACTTTGTAACGACAAAGCACGCTTTAGTTTTAAAGCAGAAGCGAGCGATGGTTTGCACCCAGGTCAATCAGCTGCAATTTATGCAGACGGTAAAAAGGTTGGTTTCATCGGTGCAGTTCACCCTCAGCTATTAAAGCCGTTAGAACTTAAAGATACGCCATATGTATTTGAAATCGACATGGCTGCTTTAGAAAATCGCCAGCTTCCAGAAGCTGTTAGTATCTCGAAATTCCCATCAAATAGAAGAGATATTGCTATTTTAGTTGCAGATGACGTAAAAATAGGCGATATTTTAGAGTGCATTGAGAAAGTTGGCGGAAATCAATTAGTTGACCTAAACTTATTCGATGTGTACAAAGGGCAAGGGGTTGAACCTGATCATAAGAGTTTAGCCATTGCTCTAACATTGCAAGCGGTTGATAGAACGCTCGAAGAGAAAGACATCAACGCGGTTGTAGAAAACGTGGTGGCCGAACTGGCCAAACAATTCAATGCATCGTTGAGGGACTAGATATGGCGCTTACTAAAGCCGACATAGCTGAACACCTATTTGAAAAACTGGGGATCAATAAGAAAGATGCCAAAGACTTAGTTGAAGCGTTTTTTGAAGAAATCCGCTCAGCGCTAGAAAACGGCGAGCAAGTGAAGCTCTCCGGGTTTGGTAACTTTGACCTTCGCGACAAGAAGGAACGCCCAGGTAGGAACCCAAAAACTGGGGAAGATATTCCTATCTCTGCGCGACGCGTGGTAACTTTTAGGCCTGGCCAAAAGTTAAAAACTCGTGTTGAGGTCGGCACAAGCAAAAACTTGTAATATAAGAAAGCCTTGGTGGTGATACCAAGGCTTTTTTTATATTGAAATAGTTTTGTCACATATTCAAGCTACACTCTGCGCCTGTTTGCGTTCCGTGGAGTGAGGAGCTTATGCGAGGAGCACACTCCTTAAGCAAGTTGTTTAAGAATATCTTTATTGCTTGGTTGTCTTGCACCTTTGTATTTTCAATTGTGGCCGCCTTCACTTATGTGCATCAAAAAGAGACCGCTAAATCCAATCTTGTCACCGTAGCGAGTCGAATCGTATCTGACATCAACAAAGAGTTTGTCGTTGTAGACGATACCTTAAAACATGCCATCCACCTTTCTCCAAATTGTGACCCTGACGGTCTACACTACATGCGTAGATTGGTTTTTGAAAACCCTGGCATGAGCGAGATAGGGATCGTAGATAGTAAAGGGAAATTGGTCTGCAATTCTTTTGGGCAACTCACTCCACCTGTGAATACCAGTGCCCCAATAAAAAAGCCCGGACTTAGATACTATGGCCCAATCATTACCGACTATTTAGAACTTCCAGCCTTTGTTTTAGCGCGCACGAGAGACGATGGTTATGAGGTAAATGTGTTGATGCCGGATCATTGGCTAAAGAGTATGCTTGATATCTCGGCTCATCATAATACCGATTTTGCTGCCTTGGTCGACAATAGCACGGGTGTGCCGGTTTTTTTAAATGGTAAATATGCTTTGCCAATCCGCCAAAAACTATTTCCAACTGCTAATAGTCGCGCAGTAGAAGGACTCTTTGATGATGAAAAGGTAAAGTTTGCGTACGTTGCAGCTATTCCGAGTTTGCCGCAGATGAGCTTAATCATTGCAAAAAATGATGAGCAACTAGTGAGTCTAGGGTGGTTGTGGCTAGTACTTTGGAGTGTGTTGTATTGTGCCTCTTGGGTTGGCCTCACGTTGTTATTGATCAGTTATGACAAGCGCCAGCTAAGCAGTAAAACACAAATATTAAGAGCATTGGCAAATGATGAGCTATTTAATGTGTATCAACCTCTTGTTAATGCACAGGTGCCATCGATAGTGGGCGTGGAAGTACTCATTCGTTGGCGTCATCCACTTGAAGGTGTGCTCGGCCCCGCTTACTTTGTGCCAGAGGCTGAGCGTGATGGTACTATTTTAGATATCTCGATAGCGCAAGTCGAAAACGCTGTGCGTGATTTGACGGACATCTTAGTCGCTCAGCCAGACTTTAAGGTGTCTTTTAACGTTAATGGTTTACTTCTGGGCTCTAAACGCTATATCGACGCCTTACTTGCTGCAAAAAACCAAATATCCTCGTTGACTATTGAATTAACTGAGCGTGATGTGCTGACGCAGGCTCAAACGAAAACGGTACTCACCGAGCTCAAACGTGCTGGGATAGAAATCGCGATTGATGATTTTGGTACGGGATATAGTGGTTTGCAGTACTTACAAAGTTTTCCGATCGACCTGCTGAAAATAGATCAGAGCTTTGTTGCATCAATTGGCCTAGATACTTTGCAATCCCCAGTGTTATCGGCAGTGATTGATATGGCGGAAAAGCTCGATAAAAAGCTGATTGCTGAAGGGGTAGAGACTCAAGCTCAGGCTCGTTATCTCAAAAGTCGAGGGGTGAATGTGCATCAAGGTTGGCTTTATTTCAAAGCACTGGAACTGCCGCAACTACAGCGTGAGATGGATAAAGTGTTAGATAACAAAAGAGCGGCTTAACCGCTCTTATTTAATTAAAAGACCCAACTATTATAAAACTTCAGCGAAGTAGCAACCAAATGCATCAAGAGTTAGTACATTTGCGCTTGCCGTGCCACTTAGGTGTTTCAGGTCACACTGTGTTAATGCAACTTCAGGAAGTGTCACGCTTTGTTGAGTAGCTGCTAAGTTGAATGCGCACAGCAGTGTCTGGGTTTGTGTCTTACGGTAAAAAGCTAACACCGGCTCTGGGGTATCAATAAACTCAATGTCACCTGTTTTTAGTGCAGGTTGCGCATTTCGCCACTGTAAAAAGGCTTGATAGTAGCTGAGCGTTGAATTGCTATCTACTGCTTGTTCGTCTACTGCTCGTAGAGCATGTGCTTCAGAAACTGGTAACCAAGGCTTAGACTCTGAGAAGCCAGCATTGGTTTTTGCCTTCGTCCAAGGAAGTGGCGTTCTACAGCCATCACGGCCTTTAAAGTTTGGCCAAAAGGTAATGCCATATGGGTCCTGAAGCTCTTCGAAGGCAACGGCGGCTTCGCCAAGTCCTAGTTCTTCGCCTTGATACATACAGACGCTACCGCGCAATGAACCGAGAAGGGCGGTGAGCATTTTGACCTGTGTATCGTTTACCTTGCCATCTACACTCCAGCGACTTGCTACCCGTTCTACATCGTGATTTGCAAACGCCCAACATGGCCAACCTTCGGTCATGACTGACTCTAGGCGAGAAACCGTTTCTCTGATGTACTTTGCACTATAGTCGTTAGTTAGCAGCTCAAAGCTATAACCCATGTGTAGCTTGTTACCATCGGCCGTGTACTCTGCCATTGTTTGCAAAGAGTCTTCTGAGCTTATCTCACCTAAGCTAACTGTGCCTGGGTATCTATCTAATAAGGCACGGATCTCTTCCATGAACAGTAAGTTTTCAGGTTGCGTATTGTTGTAATAATGGTACTGAAAAGCATAAGGGTTGTCTTCGCTAAAGCCACGACCTTGACGAAGCTCAATAGGTTTAGCTGGATTATCCCTAAGCTGCTTATCGTGAAAACAGAAGTTGATTGCATCTAGTCTAAATCCATCAACGCCTTTTTTAAGCCAAAACTCGACGTTGTCTAGTACGGCTTTACGTACTTCAGGGTGATGAAAGTTAAGATCCGGCTGCTCAGTGAGGAAGTTATGCAGGTAATATTGGCAACGTCTAGGCTCCCACTGCCAGGCGACACCACCAAAAATGGATAGCCAATTGTTTGGTGGACTGCCGTCTGGATTGGCATCGGCCCATACATACCATTCTGCTTTGTCGTTTGTTTTGTCTTCACGACTTTCGACAAACCAAGGGTGTTGATTTGAGGTATGACTAAGTACTTGATCAATAATGATCTTAATATCACGATTATGTGCTTCGCTGATAAGCGTGTCAAAATCGTCGAGTGTACCAAACATAGGATCTATATCGCGATAGTCGCTAATATCATAGCCAAAGTCTTTCATTGGTGACTTAAAAAATGGTGAAATCCATACTGCATCAACACCAAGCGATTTAATGTAGTCTAGTCGCTGAATAATACCCTGTAAGTCGCCAATACCATCTGCATTACTGTCCTGAAAGCTACGCGGATATATTTGATAGATAACCGCGCCTTTCCACCATTCATTATTTACCATGCACTTTCTCCAGGCTATGTGCGTGTTTGTTCTTTGGCAGTGCTGAGTATCAAGTAAATACTATGCTAGGCACTTTCACCACTAATTTTGCCAAAGAATACGTCATGCTCATGGGGCTGTAAAAAACCTGCATACGTATGCAGGTTTTGTTGGGTAAATTTATGATAAGTCATTTACATAATTTTATTTTATAAAATAAATTTACCAATATTGGCCTTTAAAAAGGAATAACCAGATAAATAAAGCTTTTCGAGAGAAAGTTTTTGGTAAGACCAATTTAACTTGGGTATGACTAGTGATGACATGTTGAGGATATTTTGATGCTCAGTCGACAATAATAGCCCATGAAAGTTAAGATTTAGTGAAATTAAAGCAGGTAAATAAATGCGGTCGGTCTTATGACCTTAACTAATAAAAATATATATTTATCATGAGGTTGAGTTTTATTCCTGTAAAAAGCCTGTAAATTTCGTTGAAATGCACTAGCTTTGAATACGTATGCATAAAGTTGTTTACAAATTTAATCAGCCGCTAGTATTTGACTGACAACAACTGTGCTCGTTTGTTTTTTCATCATTTTGCACGCCTGATGAACAAATCGCACAATATAATATGGTTAATTGGGATAAAACATTATGTCTAAGTTCAAACCGAGTATGCTAACGCTTGCGCTGATTGCTGCGGGTGTGAGCCATGCTGCTCCTGTTGAAGATAACACTGCTAATAATGAAGAAAATAACGTTGAGGTGATCGAAGTTCGAGGTATTTCGCGCAGTATCATCGCCTCAATCGATAAAAAAAGATTTAGCGACACCATTGCAGAAGTAGTTGATGCTGGAGACTTAGCTTCCTTACCTGACGTGTCAATCGCTGACTCGCTAAGCCGTCTACCTGGGATCACCGCGGTAAGAGCAAGTGGGCAATCTTCGCAACTTAATATTCGCGGGATGAACGGCGACTTTATTCAAACCACATTAAACGGACGTGAGCAGGCGAGTACCAGTGGATATACCGCAGGTAGTCGCTGGATTTCATTCGACCAATATCCGTCAGAATTAATTAATCAAGCCGCAGTGTATAAATCACCAAAAGCATCGCTGATTGAAGGTGGTGTTGCGGCTACGGTTGAACTTAAAACGGCAAACCCTCTCGATGCTGAAAAAGAACATAATTTTAATTCTTCGGTAAGATATTCCTACAATGATGCAGCGTCAGATGTAGGCGCGGATTCAACAGGCGAACGTATTAGTTTTTCATACCGAGGTAAATTCCTAAATGAGACACTTGGTTTTGCTATTGGTGGGGCGTATCTAAACCAACCAAATAACGCAATTGATATCTCAGCGCATGCTCCTACACGCTCTCAGGATTTTGATGGCGATGGTACTGAAGAGCGCTCAGTCAATGGCTTTCAATATCGCTCAGCCAAAGGCAGCGATGAAAGACTTGGCCTGTTAAGCACCTTGGTGTATCAGCCAACAGACGCATTCAAAGTACAATTTGATTATTTCCATTCTAAGTTTGAATCGGAAGATAAAAAGAGCGGCTTAAATATTGAAGGGTTTTCAAAAGATATTAACTCGTTGTATACGGTTGACAATGCAGTTGTTAAAGATGGTTTTCTAGTCGCTGGGGATGTAACTATTACGGATCCCAATGGCCCATGGGTTGAGATGCGCTCTGAAGACCAATCAACGGACTCAACCACCGACAGCTTTGGCTTAAACTTGCAATACACGACAGATTCGTGGGAATTAAAGTTCGACTGGGCTCATAGTGAAGGGGAAAAAACGCGTAGAGATATGATTGCTTCAATGCATGCATACGAGTACGGTACTTCTACACTGGAAGATGGAACATTAGTTAACACCTGGCAAGAATTAAGAAATCAAACGTTTTCTTTTGAACAAAGAGAGAAAGATTCACCACTGTTAACACTTGGCAACGGGTATACCGACCTATCTAATATGCGACTGGGTGATTGGGAACAATTCCCTCACAAGTACACAGACGAGTTAGATAGCGTTAAAGTTGATTTTAAATATTTTATTGAGAACAGCTTTATTTCTTCGATTGAAGTTGGTGCACGTTGGTCAGACCGAGAATTTACGGATCAACGCTCTACATTTAGATGGGGCGCACGCGAAGGCCAAAATGGTTACCAGTTACCGGATGGCACCATCGTCACGAACAAAGGCTGTGAATTTAATGATCAGAACCACCCGTGTATTCCACACGATTTGACGGGATATGTTTCGGTTAGAGATACTCGAGGCTTCCAATACTTGGAATTAGACCTTGAAGGTATCGCTAACGAAGTATTTGGTCCGGGTAATTATGAGGCGCAACAAACTTGGGGCCACAATTGGACGCTCATTGAAAGTGGAGCAGTTCGAGAAGAAGTATTAGCCGGTTATATTATGGCAAATATAGATACCGAAATTGCTGACATACCAGTGACGGGTAATTTTGGCGTTCGAGTAGTAAGAACTGATACGAAATCAATAGGCATTCAACAGATCCAAGGTGATGAAGTTGGTGACTCAATTATCGATGACAATGGCGTTGAAAGAACCGATTATCGCCATGTTAATTATGGTCCTGAGTATACAGACACATTGCCTTCACTAAACCTCAATTTCAGAGTGAGTGACACAGACCAAATTAGGTTTGCAGCAGCAGAAGTTATTGGCCGTCCACCTGTCTACCAGCTTAGAGGTGGTGCAGGTTCTTGGGCTGACACCGCAAATGATGGTACTAGTCCTCGTTATAATGTGTGGTCAAAAGGTAACCCAAATTTAGACCCGTTTAGAGCGACTCAAATTGATTTATCTTATGAGCGTTACTTTGAAGATGGTGGTGCTTTTGTTGCCGCGATATTCTGGAAAGATATTGAATCTTTGATTGAAAGTATCACTTATCAAGAAGGTGAAGTTGACTGGGCTGATATTGGCCTAGAGGTTCCTGATGGATTCGTTGCAGGTCAATACCAAACGACTCAGAATAATGATCAAGGTGGATACATAAGAGGTATTGAGCTTGCTTATACCACTATGTTTGATAATTTACCGGGCGTCTTTTCAGGTTTAGGTTTTAACGCTAACTATTCATATACTGAGAGCGAAACAACGGTAGATGGCGGTGGTAACTTCCCTGATCAGCAATTGCCACTCCCAGGTCTATCAAAAAATGTTTGGAGTGCTACGGTATTTTGGAACATAGACTCGTTCACAACACACCTGAATATCCGTTACCGTGATGAGTATGTGTATGAAGGGGCTTCACCTGGTGGCTCTTCTCTAGCTTGGGCTGATGAATATACTGTGGTTGATTGGCAGGCATCGTACAACTTTGAGAATGGTTTGGAAGCCGTCTTACAGGTTAATAACCTAACTGATGAGCCAAATACCACTAACTATGGTACTGCACTTGCCACTGGTGAGTACAAAGAGTTTGGTCGCCAGTATTATTTAGGGTTTAACTATAGCTTCTAATTAGTCGCAAGCATCCATGGCCACCAAAGTAACACCTGCTTTGGTGGCTTTTTTATAATCGCTCATAGCGCAATGAGTGGTTATCATCAATTATCTAAATTGATATGTTTGGTTCACTTTCAATACATGGTTTTTAATAGGTTTAAGGTGCGAAGGCGATGAAAAGTCAGAAAATAGTGATTTTAGGTGGTGGAACTGCAGGTTGGATGGCCGCAAATATGATGGCAAAAAGCTGGGCAGATAAAGCGATAGAAATCACTGTGGTTGAATCTTCTAGCATCGGGACTATTGGTGTTGGTGAAGGGTCTACTCCGCAGTTCAAAGGATTTATGGACTATTTAGGTATCTCGGAAGCCGAGTGGATGCCTGCTTGTAATGCGACCTATAAAAATGGCATTCGGTTTATAGATTGGTCTACAAAACCTGGATTTTCTAGCTATTTTCATCCATTTCCTGCACAACCTGATGACTACAGTGCACCGGCTTTTTTTCATAACAGCTTTGTTCGGCGTAAGGCGATTGACGTAGAAGGCCACCCAGACCACTTTTTTTTAGCGACTCACTTGGCTGATTTAAATAAATCCCCAATTGCTGCAGAAAGCTTCCCATTCGAAATTAATTATGGTTATCACTTTGACTCAGCATTGCTTGGCCAGTTGTTGGCTCGCAAAGCGGCTGAGTTTAATGTAAAACACATTGATGCCACAATTACCGACGTTCGGAAACACCTTGATGGTGATATTGCGGCACTGATAACGTCTGATGGTACAGAAATCGCTGGGGATATTTTTATTGACTGCTCGGGCTTCAAAAGTTTACTGCTACAACATACTTTAGGTGTGGGTTTTGAGTCATTCGAGTCCAATTTATTTAACGACGCTGCGGTCGTTATACCTACCAAGCAACTTGACACTATTCGCTCCGAAACACAATCTGTTGCGCGTCAATTTGGGTGGTCTTGGCACATTCCACTAACGAACCGTATCGGCAATGGTTATGTTTATAGTCAGCGTTACTGCGATGCGGATCAAGCCGAAACCGAGCTAAGGGCGGCTTTGGGTTTGTTGGACTCAGAAGTAGAAGCTCGGCATATAAAAATGAAAGTCGGGCAAGTTAAAGCGCATTGGAGTAAAAACTGCATCGCTATTGGTTTATCTCAGGGCTTTATAGAGCCATTAGAAGCAACCGCTTTGCATATAGTCCAAGAAACCGTTCAAAGTTTCATTGAATGCTATCAAGATGCGGATTTTACCGATGGTAACAGAGATAAACACAACCGCGCTTTGAGCGAACGGTATCAGGCTATTCGAGACTATATTGTCGCTCATTATCGTGTCAATAGTCGTACTGACACCAACTACTGGCTTGATAATGCCAACAATAACCACTTATCGCGGTCACTCTATCAAATTTTACAGACTTGGGTTTCTGGTAATAACTTATCGGATGAATTAGTTCGCCAAAACGTTGAGCAATATTACCCTTCAGTCAGCTGGCATTGTTTATTGGCAGGTTATGGTATCTACCCAGAACAAGCTCAGCTTAAGTCAGGCAATGCCCTAGCAAACCAACATAACATCGAAAAAGTGAATGACTTCATCAGACGATGTGGATTGAATTTTAAAGATCACCGAATGGAGCTAGAAAGCTTTGTGGCAAATGTTCACAAGTAACTTGGTATTAATCGTTATAAATAAAATCTAATTAAGGGTCTCTCTGAATACATATGTAATGGGTTCAGTACGTTCGTTTACGCAAGTAGGCTCTTTTAAAACAGCATTATGACAACACTATGAAAAATAAACCTCTACTATTGGCTGTGTCAGCGCTTTTGGGTGGTGCAGTAAGTTTAAGCGGCTGTGGCCCCAAGCCAGTTGATAAAAAAACTGAACAAATGACATTGCAATCGGAAGTGGCGCCAGTGAGCAAACCCGTTGTTTATCAAGTATTCACAAGGCTCTTTGGCAATACTAAAACGGTGAACAAACCTTGGGGAACGCTAGAGGAAAACGGCGTAGGCAAGTTTTCTGATTTTACTCCTACGGCATTACAACAAATTAAGGCGATGGGTGTGACTCATGTTTGGTATACCGGCGTGCTCCATCACGCAGTAGTGACGGATTATAGCAAGTATGGGATCAGCCAAGATGATCCTGATGTTGTAAAAGGCAGAGCGGGTTCACCTTATGCAATAAAAGATTACTACACCGTTAACCCTGATCTTGCGAACGATCCTTCTGCACGACTGGCTGAATTTGAAGCCTTAATCAAACGCACACATGACGCCGGCTTGAAAGTGATCATTGATATTGTGCCAAACCATGTCGCTCGTAACTATGAGTCACTCGGTGCGCCTAAAGGGACTGTCGATTTTGGCGCGAATGACGACACGCAAGTTGCATATGCTCGGGACAATAATTTTTATTATGTGGTTGGTGAGGAGTTTACCGTACCAACGAGTGAAAGCTATCAGGTGTTAGGTGGTGAGTCTCATCCATTGGCGGATGGCAAATTTGCAGAAAATCCAGCAAAGTGGACCGGTAACGGTGCTCGCGCGGCAAAGCCTGATATTAACGATTGGTATGAAACCGTCAAAGTGAATTACGGTGTGAAGCCTGACGGTAGCTACGATTTCGACCGCTTGCCAGACGATTATGCTCAGCAGGATTACCGTGCGCATTTTGAATTTTGGCAACACAAGCAATTGCCCGATAGTTGGTACAAATTTCAAGCCATTACGCATTTTTGGTTAGAAAAGGGCGTAGACGGTTTCCGTTACGATATGGCGGAAATGGTGCCAGTAGAATTTTGGAGCTTCTTAAACTCGTCGATTAAAACAAAAAATCCTCAAGCTTTCTTGCTTGCTGAAGTCTATAACCCCACCTTATATCGCCCGTATATCAAGCAAGGGAAGATGGATTACCTCTACGACAAAGTGGGTTTCTACGACACCTTGAAGGCGTTAATGCAAGGCAAAGGTAGTGCCCAAGCCGTGTTGGATAGTCATCAATCGGTAGCCGATATTGCACCCCATATGTTGCACTTTTTAGAAAACCATGATGAGCAGCGTATCGCAAGCCCTGACTTTGTTGGCGATCCGCTAAAAGGTAAACCCGCTATGGTGGTTAGTCACCTAATAAGCACAGCGCCATCGATGATCTATTTTGGACAAACATTAGGGGAAGACGGCTCTGAGCAGGCGGGGTTCGGCAGTCCAAGCAGAACCAGTATCTTTGACTATATTGGCGTACCCGAACATCAAAAATGGATGAATGACGGGAAATTTGATGGCGCGCTACTTTCAAATGAGCAAAAGGCGCTTCGTAATTACTACGTCAAATTACTCAATCTTGCAAAGCAGCCGGCGATTGCGGCTGGTGAATACCAGCAAGTCACCCTGAGTGCTGAGATGCCAAGCAATGCTGAAACAGTTATGGCATTTGGCCGTAAATTAGGTCAACAAAAGTTGTTGGTCGTGAGCAACTTTAATGCGGAACAAGAACAAATAGTCACCGTAAATCTGCCTAAAGACTGGCATGGTGCTTATAACGATATTTTAGAGTCACACCCGACTTTACAATTACAACCAACGACTGATGGCGAGCACGTCAACGCAACGATTGCGCTAGCGCCGCTTGCCAGCGCGGTTTATCAAGTAGAGAAGTAAGCTATGCAACAAGAACAACAAAAACCACAACTCAGTTTTTGGCAGATATGGAATATGTGCTTTGGGTTTCTTGGGATCCAATTTGGTTTTGCACTGCAAAACGGCAATGTGAGTCGTATTTTTCAAACCCTCGGTGCCAAGGTCGATGACATCCCTATTTTGTGGGTTGCAGCGCCCTTAACGGGTTTAATCGTGCAGCCAATTATCGGCTACTGGAGTGATAGGACATGGGGAAAACTTGGCCGTAGAAGACCATTTTTCTTGTGGGGGGCTATTCTCACCACGCTATCGCTTTTCATCATGCCCAATTCTCCAACGCTTTGGATTGCGGCGGGTATGCTGTGGATCATGGATGCGTCTATTAACGTCACGATGGAGCCGTTTAGAGCATTAGTAGGTGATAATCTGAATGAAAAGCAACGTGCTACAGGTTATGCGATGCAGAGCTTTTTCATTGGTGTTGGTGCCGTGGTCGCGTCTGCGCTGCCTTGGATGATGACCAATTGGTTTGAGGTGAGTAACACAGCTCCTGCAGGACAAATCCCTGACTCGGTAAAATACGCATTTTACTGGGGGGGAGCTATTTTGTTCATCTCCGTATTGTGGACGATTCTAAAAACGAAAGAATATAGCCCTGAACAACTCGCAGCCTTTGAACAAGCGCAAATGAATACGCAAAGCGCAACATTGTCAGACTTACCTGTGAATTTTTTAAAAGGCAGTGCGGTGAGCGGTTTCATTGGTGTTATCGTGTTGTTTGCCGTTGCATTTCTTGGCCTTGAAAAAGAGCTGTATTTGCTTAGTGGGCTGCTAATCGCTTTTGCAATTGTATTTGTCATTGCGCATGTGATGCAGCAAAAACAGCGCGTAAGTAATGGTTTTTATCATGTTATTTTTGACTTATTTACGATGCCAAAGACCATGCAGCAGCTTGCTGTGGTGCAGTTTTTTAGCTGGTTTTCGCTATTTGCCATGTGGATCTACACCACCTCAGCGGTAACGAGCCATCACTATGGTACGTCAGATGTAACGAGCAAGCTTTATAACGACGGTGCTGATTGGGTCGGGGTGTTATTTGCAGCCTACAATGGCTTTGCTGCTATTGCTGCGATGGTGATCCCATTCATGGTTAAGCGCATTGGTCTCAAAGGGGCGCATGCAGCTAACTTGTTTTTTGGCGCAGTGTCTTTAATTAGCTTCAAATTTATCGGTGATCCCACATTACTTTGGTTGCCAATGGTGGGTATTGGCTTTGCTTGGGCATCTATTTTGTCATTACCTTACGCGATGTTAAGTAACGCTTTGCCAAGCAACAAAATGGGTGTATTTATGGGGATCTTTAACTTTTTTATCGTGATCCCACAATTACTCGCCGCCAGTATTCTAGGTCTAATTCTACGTCATGGTTTTGATAACCAACCGATATTCGCACTCGTCATCGGAGGCGTGTCATTTTTACTCGCTGCATTAGCTGTTTCAAGAGTCACGATAAAGGCTCAATAAGGAGAACGAGATGATTAAACTACCAACAATCGCACTAGCCTTGGTAAGTGCAGGCCTCATGGGTTGCGGATCACAGCAATCTGGCAATGAAACCCTGACGGCACCAGGTGCACCTGGCGTTAAACCTTATTGGTCATACTCTGGAAAAACGGGGATTGGCACGTCGTACGAAGTGTACGAAGACGGCAAGTACAGCGATTCCACGGTTACTAAAGCAGTTTCAAAGGTATGGTTTTCTGTTGCAAAAGGGATGATCACAGAGACCATGTTTGGACTTATTCACCAAGCGCAGATCAAAGACATGCAATTTATCATCGTGGGTGACGGCTTTGCAGTGAAAGAATCTGATACTGACGCCCTAGATGTCACGATTGACTATCTTTATAAAGATGCCAGTGGACGACCGTTATCGCTGGCTTACAAAATTTTAAGCAAAGATAAACAAGGTCGCTTTACCCTTGAAAAGCACATTTTTACCGACCCTGATGGACAAACCTTGTTTGTTAGAGCAAAAGTAGATACTGATCTCAAAGATGTACAGACTTTTGTGAACGTTAATCCATACGTGAATAACAATGGCTTAAACGATTTTGCAAAAGTGACAGAGCAAGGTTTGTTAGCATGGGAAGGTAAGAACTATCTCTCATTGCGGAGCAAAACCGGTTTTGTTGAAGCATCTGTCGGTTTTACTGGCACCAGCGATAATTTAGCGGCACTTGAGTCTACAGGACATATAGCTCGGGCTTATGCGTCTACAGGCAAAGAAAGTGGCAACGTTAACTGGTTGGCAAACTTAGGACAAGTAAAGGGCAGCAGCACCTTTGATCTTACCTTGAGTTTTGGTCATTCTCAGCAGCAAAGCTTTGCTGAGGGGGCAGCCACATTAGCCAAAGGTTACGATAAGGTATTGGCTGATTATAATGGCCAAGGCGAAGCGACGGGCTGGCAAGATTATCTCGACAGTTTAGTGCCGCTAAAGTCCATGACGGCAAATACCGCAGACAACGGCAAGTTACTTTACACCAGTGCGCTTGTGCTTAAGGCGCAAGAAGATAAAACCCATGCCGGCGCGCTGATAGCATCGTTGTCAAATCCGTGGGGTGACACAGTGCCAGCAGAGCAAGGCCATACCGGTTATAAAGCAGTATGGGTGCGTGATTTTTATCAAGTAGCGATGGCATTTTTGGCGATGGGAGATACACAAACAGCACTCACTGCTTTTGAGTATCTAGAAAAAGTGCAGGTTACGGATAAAACACCGGGTAACCATGGTGATACTGGCTGGTTCTTACAAAAAACGCATGTAGATGGCGAGCTTGAGTGGGTTGGTGTACAACTTGACCAAACGGCAATGCCGATTATGCTGGCATGGAAACTGTGGCAAGCGGGTGTGCTAAGCGATGATAGACTGGTTTATTGGTACAATAAGATGTTAAAGCCCGCAGCTAACTTCTTAGTTGAAGGTGGACTGGCTAAAATATTGTGGAATGACACGCAAATCACACCGCCTGCGACGCAACAAGAGCGTTGGGAAGAGCAAAATGGCTATTCACCATCGACTACTGCGGCAATCATTGCAGGCCTTGTAACGGCGAGCGACATTGCTAAATTGGCCGGTGATAAAGCGGGACAAGAGAAATTCCTTGCGACGGCGCAGCAGTACAATCGTGATGTTGAGTCATTCATGTTCACAACCAAAGGTAATTTGCAAAGCAAACACAGTGACGGTCAATATTTCTTCCGTATTGGACAAGACGAAAACCCTAATTCCAGTACGACCTTAAATGCCAATAATGGCCGCAGCGGAATGGATAAGAAGCAGATCATCGACGGTGGCTTCTTAGAACTTGTGCGTTACGGGGTTAGAGGGGCTGACGCTCCGAGCATCGTGGCTACCATGCCTGAATACGATGATGAGTCGATAGCTGAAAACTTAAGAGTAAAATATAGCTTTAAATTTGATGGCGATGTTAATAGTTATCCGGGGTACCGCCGTTACGGTAACGACGGTTATGGTGAAGACGAGAAGCGTGGTATCAATTATGCCGAAAATGGTCAGAATACCGATGGCCAACGCGGTCGAGTGTGGCCTTTCTTTACCGGAGAGCGTGGTCACTATGATATTGCGCTGGCGCTGCTCGATGGTGAGTTGAGTGCGGATGAACAGAGCAAAATACAAAATACTTATGTGAAGGGGATGGAGCACTTTGCTAATGAAGGCATGATGTTACCTGAGCAAGTATGGGATGGTGTGGGTAAAAATACCTTTGGCTATCAACTTGGAGAAGGAACGAACTCGGCGACGCCTTTGGCTTGGACACATGCTGAATACGTAAAGTTAGTACGCTCTCTTAATGAAAAGCAAGTATGGGATCACTACCCAATCGTAGAAAATAAACTGAAATAACATACAGTAAGTAAACACATAAAAAATGCCGAAGATGAGTTCGGCATTTTTTATTCGATTCCGCTGAAGATCTAGCTATCGCGAAGATTGTCTAATAATAAGTTTGGGCGGTAAGAGGGTAGAGGCTACCGCTTTACCTCGGATAAGCGTAAGTAAGTTATCGACCAGCATTTGTCCTGCCAATGTGGTGTTTTGCTGCACAGTAGTTAAAGAGGGAGAAACATAACCCGCTGCGGCAATGTTATCGAAGCCAACGACATGTACATCATGAGGGACGCGAACACCTGCTTCTTGAAGCGCCTTAATCGCGCCAATAGCAATGAGATCGCTAGCTGCGAAAAGCGCGTTAAATTTAACATTGTTGGCGATTAAGGAGCGAGTTGCATGATACCCAGAGTCTTCTGTGGAAATAGCATTTGCCATCTTACGGTCGCTCACCTCAATACCTTTTGCTTTAAGGGTGTCTCTAAAGCCTTTAAAGCGCGCAAAAAATTCTGGGCTGTGATCCGAAGCATCGCCAATAAACGCACAATCTGTTCTGACCATGTCGATTAAATGCTTTGCAGCCAATACACCACCACCGTAATTGTCGCAGCTCACAGTTAGGTCTGGACGGTTATCAACCGTTGCCCCCCAACAAACAAACTTTGTGTGGTTGTCGAGTAGAGTTTGTAACTTTGACTGGTAATCGATGTAATCACCATAGCCTAGTAAAATTAACCCGTCAGCACGGTGACTATCCTCGTAATCGGCATGCCAATCACTGCTCGTCGATTGGAACGATACTAAAAGGTCATAGCCTTCTTTTGCACACGCTCGGGTAATACTGCCAAGCATACTTAAAAAGAAAGGATTAATTTGCGACTCATCTTCTGTGGGATCTTCAAATAACAGCAAAGCTAATGTACTGCTTTGCTGAGTGCGCAGATTACTCGCGTTTTTATCGACCTTATAGTTAAGCTTTTTAGCAATCTCATGAACGCGACGACGAGTTTCTTCGTTAACCAAAGGGCTATTTCTTAGGGCGCGCGACACCGTAGATTGCGAAACGCCAGCATAATGGGCGATATCAAATGAAGTTGCTTTACCTTTCATGTTCTTCTCAACGCTTAAGACAGTGACATTGTCAGCCATTCAATTTTTTTTTCAACCAATTTCACCGAATTTGCAAATTTTTATTGATACAGTCTGACACCGGTGTCATAATGTCGATGTTTTATCATTTTGTTGTCAAAACGTATTTGGCTGCCCTATGCCAAGGGCAGCATTTTTTACCAAATTAACAGAATAACAGGTAAGAGCAAAAGCCAAGGCGTGCAAATTTTGGCGAGTTGAGACAGTAAATTGCAGGACGTGTGCTGGCAGCCCTGATGTTAGCCCAAGCATAATCGCAGTGATAAAGAGATAATAATATGAGCCAGACAACAAGCCATTCATCCGTGCCGTTTGAGCCGATTGTCGTTGCCGACATCGGGGGAACAAACGCCAGATTTGCAATCGTGTCAGATTTTGATACGCGAACTAACCATTTTGTAATTACGCATCAAGCCACTTTTCCTAGTGCTGAATTCCAGTCTTTTGAATCCGCTATCCAAAAATATTTAACTGAGCTACCTGTTGCGCAGCCAAGCCGAGCCTGTCTCGCGGTTGCCGGTCCTATCAAATCTCAGCAAGTTCATTTAACTAATTTAGGTTGGCATTTTAATTCCGAAGACATCAAAGCCCAGTTCGATTTTACCGAACTTGCCGTGATCAACGACTTTGCTGCTTTTGCCTATGCGGCGCCCTACTTAGCACTAGAGAAAAACTTAGTGATTAAGCAAGGTCAGCCTGAGCTAGGTGCAAATATCGGCGTAATGGGTCCTGGCACTGGATTTGGTGCAGCTTGTCTTGCTAGAGATATTAACGGCAGCGCGGTGATGAGCTGTGAAGCGGGACATATCTCACTTGCACCGGTTACCGCCTTAGACAAAGAGCTGTTAACGGTACTGCGCGCGAGTATTCAACATGTCTCAGTCGAGACGGTGTTTTCGGGCCCAGGTATTGCGAGACTCTACAAAGCCATGGCAGAAGTGCGTGGTGAGCAAGCTAAAGATCTTAATGCGGCGCAGATCAGTGCACTTGCGAAAGAATGTAAAGTGTGCGATGCGACATTGAGTCACTTTTGTGACTGGATGGGTAGTGTGGCTGGCGATTTAGCACTGACTTTTGGTGCCTTAGGTGGTGTTTATATAGGTGGTGGGATCTTGCCGCGGATGAAAGCGCGATTACAAGCAAGTAGCTTTGTTGAACGCTTTACCGAAAAAGGCATGATGTCACAGTACACGAGCCAAATTCCAGTTACTTTGGTGGTACAAGATAATATCCCACTGATTGGCGCAGCTGCATGTATTCATGAGCGACGCCGGGCTTAAGGGAAAATCGATGAAAAAAGTAACTATTAATAGCGTTGCCGAATATGCCGGAGTGTCTAAAAAGACAGTATCTCGGGTATTAAATAACGAGCCAAATGTTAGTCCAGCAACGCGGGAAAAAGTCCTGAAGGTCTTTGAAGAGCTGAATTATAAGCCTAATCCTATTGCACGCGGCTTGGCACAAAATCGTAGCTTTATCATCGGCTGTTTATACGACAACCCATCAAAAAGCTATATCACGCGAGTGCAAAGCGGTGCGCTGGAAGCGTGTCAGAAACATAGTTACAATTTATTGATACATCCTTGTGAACTGCGCGGCCAAGACCTTATCGACAATGTTGATCAGCTGCTTACCACCTCGAGACTTGACGGTATTGTGCTTACTCCGCCATTTTCAGACTCTAACGAGCTTATTGCTTTTTTAAAGCAGCGAAATATTCCTTATGCACGCGTTGCTTCAGCCATTGAAGGCGATGATTCGATTTCAATTCGCAGTAATGACGAGCAGGGCGCTTTTGAGTTAACTGAGCATCTTATCAATTTAGGTCATACCGAAATTGCCTTTATTAAAGGTCACCCTGATCACAGTGCCACGGAAAATCGTTTCTCTGGTTACCAAAAAGCATTAGCAAAGCATGGTATTGAATATCGAGAGCGGTTAGTTGCAGAAGGTAACTTTAGTTATCATTCAGGTGCAGACAGTGCAAAAGCTATATTGGACTTAGAGCCAAGACCAACGGCTGTATTTGCATCAAACGACTACATGGCTGCGGCCGTGTTAAAACTTGCTACGCAGCGAGAGATCAAAGTGCCCGAGCAGCTATCTATTGCTGGGTTTGATAACGCACCTATCGCAAGGCATATTTGGCCGGGTCTGACGACAATAGCACAACCTGTGGAAGAAATGACTCGGATAGCGGTAGAAGAGCTGATTAAGCATATATCTCAACCGCAAGAAGCACCGTTTCAGCAAGTTTTAGAAGCTAAACTCATCACTCGAGAGTCGACGAAAGCGCGCTCGAATTCATAACTTTTTCAATTTTTATACTTGCCCCAAAGCCCAACGCTTAGCCGTTGGGCTTTTTATTTTCGCAGCTACTAGGGAAAACGTTGCGGACTAGATAAATGCGCAGATTTATGTCGCGATAATCAGGCTCGCTGACCCAGCGATTAAAGGCCATGTTACCAAGTTAAGGCTCATTGATAACTTTGCTATCAAATAATGATTTCGCTCAATCATTAATATTATTCTTTTTGTCATAATAATTACTAATAAAATCAGTTAGGTAATGGTTTTAATACCGCTGATATCGGCAAAGTTTTAAGTGGTTATAATTTGGTCATTTTAAAAAGTTAGACTAAATTTATAAGAAGGGTTGACACCGGTGTCAGCTTTATGCGTAAATATAGTGACACCGGTGTCAGGTTGGGGTGAGAGACAACCTGATAGCGTACCTTTGAACGGGTAAATCAAAGCAGCTCTGTACAAGGATTATCACGAATGCTGGTAATCGTGCAGAGCCTTTTTCCTCTAACACTAGAGAGTCAGTAATATGTTGCATCCACGAATTCAGGAAGTCACCGAACGCGTCATTGAGCGAAGCAAAGCAACACGTCAAGCCTATTTAGCTCGAATCCAACAAGCAAAAAAACAAACGCGCGTACGAGCGGGACTGGGCTGTGGAAACCTAGCACACGTAATGGCTGCTTGCTCAAGCAGTGATAAAGCTCGTTTAAAAGAAGACGAGCAACCAAACCTAGCAATTATCAATTCGTACAATGACATGTTGTCTGCGCACGAACCTTATAAAGAATATCCAGATTTAATTAAAGCAGTGGCAAACAAGTTTGACGCGACTGCGCAAGTAGCGGGTGGTGTACCTGCTATGTGTGACGGGGTTACCCAAGGCCGAGATGGCATGGAACTGTCTTTGTTCTCTCGTGATGTTATTGCTATGTCAACAGCGGTGGCATTATCACACGATGTCTTCGATGGGGTTTTCTGTCTTGGTGTATGTGACAAAATCGTCCCAGGACTATTAATTGGTGCTTTGTCTTTTGGCCATTTGCCCATTTTCTTTTTACCCGCAGGTCCAATGCAATCTGGGATCCCGAACAAAGAAAAGGCACGTATTCGTCAAAAGTTTGCACAAGGCTTAGTCAGCCGCGAAGAGTTACTGGAAGCTGAGAGTGCTTCATACCACAGTGCAGGTACTTGTACTTTCTACGGTACGGCGAACTCGAACCAGATGCTAATGGAGATCATGGGTCTTCATTTACCTGGTAGCTCGTTTATCAACCCATACACAGAATTAAGAGATGGCTTAACGGCGAGTGCGGTTGAGACCATGCTAACTCAGCTACTTGACGGTAAAAGCGGCAATGCACTTGCGGATATCGTGAGTGAAAAAACCGTGATCAATGGTTTGGTCGGTTTGTTGTCTACTGGTGGTTCTACCAATCATGCCATTCACTTAGTCGCAATGGCAAAAGCGGCTGGCGTTCAAATCACTTGGAAAGACATGGCGGATTTGTCTGAAGTAGTGCCGTTATTAACGCGTATTTATCCAAATGGTCATGCCGATGTAAACCACTTCCAAGCGGCTGGTGGCATGGGCTTCTTAATGCGTGAATTAAGAGATGGCGGCTTCTTACACAATGACGTAAAAACGATTGTGGGTGAAGGACTTGATGCTTACACGATGGAACCACTACTGGATATCAACAGCAATGTGATCATCAGCGATAATCAAGGTCCAGCCAAAGTGAAGTGGGTACCAGTACCTGAAAACTCACTGGATGAAGAAGTGCTTCGCCCAGTAGCAAATCCATTTAACAAGCAAGGCGGCTTGCAACTACTTAATGGTAATTTGGGTAAAGCGGTGATTAAAGTGTCTGCGGTACAAGAGCAGCACCAAACGGTGACTGCACCGGCGAAAGTATTCAGCTCTCAAAGCGAATTACAAGAAGCCTTTAGTGCTGGCAAGCTTAACCAAGACTTTATTGCTGTGATTAAAGAGCAAGGCCCTAAAGCGAAAGGTATGCCTGAGTTACATAAACTGACACCTGTCATGGCTACATTACAAGACCAAGGTTTTAAAGTGGCGATTGTGACTGATGGTCGTATGTCTGGTGCTTCGGGTAAAGTACCTGCGGCGATCCACCTTGCGCCGGAAGCGGTTGAAGGTGGTGCAATTGCAAAAGTACACGAAGGTGATTTGATCACCTTAAATGCACCAAAAGGCGAATTAGTGCTACATGTTTCTGATGAAGAAATGGCACAGCGCGAATTACAGCTTTCACCGCAATCGCAAACATTTGGTACGGGTCGAGAGCTATTCTCAGGATTTAGACACGTAGTGAGCAGTGCAGATCAAGGCGCATGCTCATTTGGCATCGAAGAATAATAACAGTGGGAATGAGGGTGAGCATGAGTATTAAAGAGATATTGTCAGCAGCACCAGTGGTTCCGGTTATCGTTATTGATAACCTCGAAGACGCGGTGCCGCTTGCTACGGCATTGTTTAATGGTGGCTTAAAAGCACTTGAAGTGACACTTCGTACACCGGTGGCAGCGCAAGCGGTAAAAGACATTAAAGCGGCTTTACCAGACGCCTATGTTGGTACTGGTACGGTAGTGGATAAGGCAACCTTTAATGCCTCTGTAGAAGCCGGCGCTGACTTCATGGTAAGTCCAGGTGTCAATGACGAATTATTGGAACTGGCAAAGTCGTCAAGTATTCCATTTCTTCCAGGTGCTGCAACGCCAAGCGAAGTGATGAAGCTTGCAAGTCATGGTTTTGAATTCTTAAAGTTTTTCCCAGCAGAAGCTGCAGGTGGTGCACCAATGCTTAAATCCATTGGCGGACCAATTCCACAAGTAAAATTCTGTCCAACGGGTGGTATTTCGTTGGCAACTGCACCTAAGTATCTTGCACTCGACAATGTGGTATGTGTGGGCGGTACTTGGATGCTTGATAAAGCACTTATCGCAAACAAAGACTGGCAAGCCATTGAAGCGCTTGCGAAACAAGCAAGTGAAGTAAAATAGATTAGGGGACAGTTATCATGATTAATATCGCAATTAATGGCTATGGACGTATCGGTCGTAACGTACTTCGTGCACTGTACGAGTCAGGTCAGAATAAAGACATCAAAGTCGTTGCTATCAACGATCTCGCACCTGCAAACGTAAACGCGCATTTAACCCAATTTGACTCTGTACATGGTCGCTTTCAAGAGCAGGTTGTTCTTAACGACAACACACTCGTTATCGGTGGTGACGAAATCACGCTAACGCAAGAGCGTGACCCTGCAAATCTTCCTTGGAAAGCGCTAAACGTTGATATCGTGCTTGAATGTACAGGGTTGTTCACTTCTCGCGAAGCTGCGGCTAAACACATTGAAGCCGGTGCGAAAAAAGTGATTGTATCTGCGCCGGGCACAGATATGGATGCAACGGTTGTTCATGGCGTTAACAGCGAAGTGCTAAATGCTGAATCAACCATTATCTCTAACGCATCTTGTACCACAAACTGTCTTGCGCCTATTGCAAAAGTATTGAATGATACTATTGGTATTGAGCAAGGTAGCATGACAACCATTCATGCCTACACCAACGATCAGAATCTATCAGACGTTTACCACCCTGATTTATATCGTGCGCGTAGTGCTACTCAGTCGATGATCCCGACGAAAACGGGTGCGGCAAAGGCGGTTGGCTTAGTGCTTCCTGAACTTGCTGGCAAACTAGATGGTATGGCGGTTCGTGTGCCAACCATCAACGTATCACTGGTTGATTTAACGTTTGTTGCTAAGCGTGAAACTTCAAAAGAAGAAGTGAATGCAGCAATCAAAGCGGCTGCTGAGGGCGTGATGAGTGCAATCCTTGAGTACAATGAATTACCTTTGGTTTCTATCGATTTCAACCACAACCCGGCTTCTTCAGTGTTTGACTCAACACAAACCAAAGTAGATGGAAAGCTGGTAAAGGTGATGGCTTGGTATGATAACGAATGGGGCTTCTCTTGCCGCATGCTAGACCAAGTTAAAGCACTAGGTGCATTTTTATAATCAGGATTAATTTCTGACCAAAAGCTCTGCAGATCGCGGAGCTTTTTTGTTTTTGACGGAAAAATTGCCATTCTTCCTTATCAATTAGTATAAGTTCCTTGAGGATCGGCACCGTATATGGAAAAATTCACCACACAAACACCAATAACTCCAAACGAGGATTCAATTATGCGCATCATCTTGCTAGGCGCGCCGGGTGCAGGTAAAGGTACTCAAGCTCAATTTCTAATGGACAAATATGGGATCCCTCAGATCTCTACAGGCGACATGTTACGTGCTGCTATCAAAGAAGGGACTCCGTTGGGTCTTGAAGCGAAAAAAGTCATGGATGCAGGTCAACTAGTATCTGACGAAATCATTATCGGCTTGGTAAAAGAGCGCATCGCTAAAGAAGATTGTGCAAATGGCTTCTTGCTTGATGGCTTCCCTCGCACAATTCCACAAGCAGATGCAATGAAAGAAAATGGCATCAAAGTTGACCATGTTATCGAATTTGACGTGGCTGATGAGATCATCGTGGAGCGTATGAGCGGTCGTCGTGTACACCCAGGTTCTGGTCGTGTTTATCACATCGTTTACAATCCGCCTAAAGTAGAAGGCAAAGATGACGTAACGGGTGAAGACTTAATCATTCGTGATGACGACACTGAAGAGACAGTACGTAAACGTCTAGCGATTTACCATGAGCAGACAAAACCTCTAGTAGATTACTATAGTGCAGAAGCGGATGCTGGTAACACGCAATATCACAAACTAGATGGTACACAAGCTGTTGATGCGGTAAGCAAGCAGTTAGGTGAACTATTGGGTTAATAACTAAGCGTTTGCTTGGTTAACAAGTAGGAGTCCTATGAGACTCCTACATTATCTCTAAACTAGCTAAATCGTTTTAATAAGTGCTGTAGTGGAAAGTAATACTTTCTTTTCGACTTGGCTCTGCATAATGGAAGTTGCCTGTGGCTTCTACTCTATGAACGATAGAGGCTGAAATTCCCGCTTTAAATGCCTCACCATTAAACGTAGCTGTATTCCCTGAATCGTTAGGATTAATTTCAATGCACTTGAAAGGTGCCGTGCTGTATGCACGACTGAAACAAAGCTCCACCGTTTCATTGCCAGGATCGGCGTAACCCGCTGAAGTATAGCTAACTCCAGTGATAGTACCCGTTTTACTTCCATATGGGATATCACTTAAATCGATGTTTAATACAGAAAACTCTGTAGTCGAAAGACCGCCTGCTGAGCTTAATACTAGCATCCGACTAGGTTGTTTTTCTTTCGTGATCATAAAATCGTCAGCAATTGCTTGACCACTAAGCGCGAGTGAAGAAATGAAGAGGGCGGTAAGAGACATCTTTTTCATTAACAATTCCTTATTGTATAGTCTAATACCAATTGCACTAAGTCTCCAATCAATTTAAAGGGTGAAATACCATATTAGCGTCGTTAAAAATTTCTCATTTAGAACAACTAAATAACAAAATTTTTGCCTAGCTACTAAAGCTATTTCTCCGCTTCAAATAGCTCATTTACCTAATACAATTGGTATAATTCAAGCTACGCAGTGCAACCGCATAGTGGCGTGATTGTAATGAACGAAGAATATTTGGGTCAACCTTAGATTTGTAAAATAATGCGACTAAATCAGTCGTTTATGGTTTTATTTTGATGGTTCTTATGAGTAAGGGGCCGGTGCCCCTTACCAGTTTTACGCTTTTGCGATAAATATAGCACGGAGCGGAGCGGGGTAGCCTTCAATGGTTTTGCTAGTGTCATTTGGATCTAAGAAATCAGCAAGCGACTCTGTTTCCATCCAAGGGGTTTGGCGCTGCTCGTCTAACGACGTGACGTCTTTGTTTACCACTTTGATATCTTTAAAGCCCACACGCTCAAGCCATAATGTTAATGCGTCGCAGCTTGGAATAAACCATACATTGCGCATCTTGGCGTAGCGGTCGGTCGGCACTAATACGGTATTTACATCGCCCTCAATGACGAGTGTTTCTAGCACTAATTCGCCACCTTTTCTTAGCTGAGACTTTAGCTGCGCTAAAAAGTCGATTGGTGAACGACGGTGATATAGCACGCCCATTGAAAACACAGTATCAAATGCTTTTAACTCAGGCAGTTGCTCTACACCTAGCGGTAGCAAATGCACGTTTGGATCGGGATTAAAGTGTTTAATAGTTTGGAATTGGCATAAAAATAGATCGGAAGGATCAATGCCAACAACAAGCTCTGCGCCTTCGCCGCGCATACGCCACAAGTGATAACCAGAGCCACAGCCGATATCCAAGACATTACGGCCGTGAAGGTCGCTAATATGGGGGAGCAGTCGGTCCCATTTCCAGTCGCTGCGCCACTCAGTATCAATATGGACGCCATGTAAATGAAATGGTCCCTTACGCCATGGCATCATGCGTTTTAGTAAATGCGTTAATTGCTTTTGATGACCTTCATTAACGTCTTCGCCAGTACCTATCTCAACCTTGGTTTTTATATCAACATGCGTGGTTGAGATCTCTGGTAGATTTTTAATGACTTTTTCCCATTTCGGCCAGTCGCCATGTTGGGCTTCTTTTTGCCAATGGCTAAGCTGCGCAGGCAACGTTTCTAGCCAATGGCTCAAAGGGGTTTTCGCAATGGTTGCATAAAAGTCGGTAAACCAATGATTCATAATTGCCTCTATTTTATTGCTACCATTGAGCAGAAGTTAAAGCACTGATACCACACTTGAGTTTGATTAAAGCCAATATCCTCTAATCTTGTTATATGGGTACTTAATGAGTCCGTGCGCATCACGTTTTCAATCGCAGTGCGTTTTTGGCTGATCTCTAATTCTGAGTAGCCATTGTGGCGTTTAAAGTCGTGGTGAAGGTCGATAAGTAAGTTGTCTTTAGTACCGTTTTCACCGCGGATTTTTTCACTTAATAGCAGTACGCCACCAGGTTTTAAACCCTGATATATTTTTTCGAGAACTGCTTTGCGGTTTTCTGGTGGAATAAACTGTAGGGTGAAGTTCATCGCAACGACAGATGCATTGCTAATCTCTATTTCATTGATATCACCTAAAGTGACCGAGACTGGGACGTCAGATTTAAAGCCTTTTAAATGCAGTTGGCAACGCTCTACCATAGGCTGTGAATTATCCACGGCAATGATATGACAGTTTTCTTTATCTATATTTCTACGCATGCTTAGCGTGACCGCGCCTAAAGAGCAGCCTAAGTCATATAAGTTTGAGTTACTTTGCGCGTAAGTACCCGCAAGTTTGCCCATTGTGCTTACTATTGTCGCGTAGCCCGGCACTGAGCGTTGGATCATATCTGGAAACACTTCGACGACATTGGCGTCGAAAGTGAAATCTTTTACTGCTTGCTCAGTGGCATAAATACTGTCTTTGCCCGTCACATTAAATCTCTCTTTGAAAATAATCTCGCTATTTTAGCATTTTATGCTGGATAGTCAGTGATAAATTCAGTAGCTTGGCTACTATTAATAATAAGAAGTAAATATGAGACCAAAAATGGCGAAAAGCAAAGTGATTAGCACAGAAGATATCCTCTCAACGCTATGCCACTCAGTAACAGAAGTTCTGTCGTCGGCAAGCGGCAACCAAATTAACTATTCCGCGATGGTACAAAAGATCACTCGTACCTGTATGAGGCCTGACATCGGCTGTTTCGTATTGTTTGATGGCGGCTTTACCGGTTTAGTCGTAACTAATTTTACCGCGCAAGCAGCAATGGAGGTGTATACCGATTACATGCGCAACATGGGCATGCCTGAAGAAGAAATTGCGCATAGTCATTTGTCCGACGACGTTGCCAATGTATTGGGTGAGTTGATGAACCAAATTGTTGGTGATTTCACCAACAAAGTACGTGAGCAACTACATACCTCTATCACGCAAAACCAACCTAAGATGATGGCTATCAACAAACAGGTGCAGATCTCGGTAGACACAACGATGGATCGCCCGCAGGCTAGACGCGTTACCTTTACCACGCAAGGTCAGAATATTTTCTATCTTGAATTGGCAATGGATAAAACTGAATTCATTAAGCTACATGACTTTGATATTGCGGAGTCGGTAGACCCAGATGACATTATTGCAAGTCAGGCTGAGAAGAAAAAGCCAGCGAAGCCGCAGGAAGAAGATGTTGTAGATGACGACTTTATGGACCAGTTAGGACTGTAAAACCGTATTTAAATACATGTGTTTGAGCACCTAACAGAAAGGCCACCTCAGTGGCCTTTCTGTTAGGTAAAAATCTTTATTTCGCCCTAGGATAAAATATATAGTAATGGCACTAATGCAGTGCGCCTTTTCCTGCATTAAGCTCAGGTGCTTCTTCTACATGCTTTATGGATGTTAGCATCATAAAGGCTTCATTGAACTCAAAGCGGGCGATGGCGGTTTTTAATTTCTGTAGTTCTGGTTCAGTCAAATAGCTACTTACTGAAATTGAGTCTACTAGCTCTGTGGCTTGAGTATCATAATCTCTTAACGCACACGCAAGCTGGATAAGTTCCTCTAATTGACTATTGCCACCTTTTTCTTCGTTGTTTTTCGTTACATTTTTTACCTGATGAGACGCTTCTTTTTTACGACGTTTTTGGCATTGTTCCAGTGCATATTTGACGTATTTAATCAGCTCGTCAATTTCGCTCGCATTAGGTGGGCGGACATTAAGAGAAGCTTCAATGTGCTTAAACTCTTCAGTCAGCCTAACAATCGAAAGATTAGCGCTAGCACCTTTTAATGCATGTAACATGCTATGTGCCAGTTCAAAATTCTCAATGGCTAAAGCCTGTTTTAAATTGATCAGCTCTTCAATCTGCTGGGATAGGAACTTTTCTAAGATATCGAAGTAAACCTTTTGGTTGCCAGCTGCTCGAGCAATACCTTCGGCAATATCAATGCCTTCAAACTCAATGACCTCATCAACTTCCTCTCCTTCTGTAGTGACTTCTGGTTGGTTTGCTACAGGCGTTGCTGAAAGGTTACTGGTCTCAGCGCTTGCATATTTCAAAATACTTTTAACGAGTTGCTCTACGTCGATGGGTTTGGTGACGTGGTCATTCATACCAGCATCGATGCAAGTCTGGATGTCTTCTTCCATGGCATTGGCGGTCATCGCGAGTATAGGAAGCGTATTTTTATCGAACTCTATACGCAGGTTTTGCGTCGCGGTAATGCCATCCATCACTGGCATTTGCATATCCATTAAAACAATATCTATATGTTTGCTATGAACTTGCTCAATGGCTTCTTGCCCATTATCAGCGACCGCCACTTGAGCTCCGAAGCTAGATAAGATCTCCACTGCGATTTCCTGGTTGACAGGTTGATCCTCCGCAACCAAAATCGATATGCCATTTAGTGCTTGTTTACTAATCGTTTGTTCTTTTTTGGTGATAGTGGTTCTTATTTCTGGTGAGTCAAACACGGCATTTTGAATAACGTCCACAAGATTTGACGGATTAATCGGCTTTAAAAGTACACCATCGACTAAACTGGCTTGGCTATCGTTGAGGTTTAATTCTCGACCATAAGCTGTGACTAAAATGAACTTACTTTGCGACACATCGATTTGCGATTGCAGCTTAGTGATCAGCTCGATACCATCTAATTTCGGCATATGCCAATCGACGAAAATAAGATCGGGTAAATCTTGTGTCAGGACGAATTGATTTAACGCCTTATGAGGGTCTAAATAAGAGCAAACCTGCATACCAAAGTTTGTTAGCATACCACTTAACACGTCCAATGCGTGTTGGTTATCGTCAATAATAGTTGCTGATAACTCTGATATGTGGGTAGAGGCCATTTTCGCCTGACTCAGCTCGTCACTGACTTCCATTTCTAATGTGAAATAAAACTCCGAACCGACGTTCTCCTCACTCTCAACATATATTTCTCCCCCATAAGCTTGACCAGTTGCTGCGAAATCGTGAGGCCAAGCCCAGTACCGCCATATTTTCGGGTGATTGAATTGTCTGCTTGCGAGAAAGATTGAAATAGGTTTTTTTGCTGACGTTTATTCATGCCAATACCGGAGTCTTTGACGTTAAACTTAATTTTCGCTAACCCTTTTTCTACGTTGACGAGGGCAACACGAATAACAACCTCCCCGGTTTCCGTGAATTTAACCGCGTTACCCGCTAAGTTGATGAGTACTTGGCTTATTCTAAATTGATCGCCAATCACGCAGTAGGGCACTTGTGAGTCTAGATCAAAGACTAACTCTAGTTGTTTTTCTTGGGCTTTTACACTGACGATAGTGGCAACACTGTCAAGTAGCTTTTCTGTTGAAAAAGCCTGATATTCTAACTCGATTTTGCCAGCTTCGATTTTTGAAAAATCGAGTATATCGTTGATCAATCTCAGTAATTGCTTTGCCGCAGTATCTATTTTTGATACGTAGTCGTGCTGCTTTGCATTTAATTCGGTCGCGAGTGCGAGATGAGACATACCAATAATCGCGTTCATTGGGGTTCTAATTTCATGGCTCATGTTGGCGAGGAATTCGCTTTTCGCTTTTGCCGAGTTTTGGGCCAAGTCTTTTGCTTCTATGAGTTCTCGTTGTAGTTGGTTCCTCTCCGAAACATCAAGGTACATGCCAACAATCCCAGCTACAGCGCCATTTTCATTAAAAAATGGCGCTTCGTATACAATCAGTTCCCGCGCCTGCTCTTGGCCATCGAGCAATAGTACTTCGTAAGTTTGCTCTTGATTTGTGGTGATAATTTCGTGGGCTTTGGACTCAAATAGGCTGGCTATTCCTAAATCAAAAATTTCGTCTAGTTTGGCGCCAATCACATCTACTTCAAATTGATCTAACAGCGCCAAAAAGGACTTGTTTACCCCCATAAATACCCCGTCAATAGAACGATAGTACGTCGGGTTTGGGATAGCATTGATAATGTGGTGGGTAAGTTCAAGTTGTTCACTTAAGGCCGACTCTGTCTTTTGTTGTTTTTCGATATTTTCATTAATAGCAAGCGCGAGACTTAAGTCCTTACACAAGTACTCAAGCGCTTCAAATTGGCTGTCTATCAACGCCTGTGCACTACCGACTAGCAGCACATAAACTACATGATTACCGATGGCTAGTGGAAAGCAATAACGGCTTTGTAACTTCACTTCAACTTCTTGTTCTTTGAGCCACAGCGGTTCTTGTTGTACTTGTGGTTTATTATTTGTTGCGCAAAGCGCTATCGTGGACGCAATAATTGAATGGCTTGGTGTCACCCCATGGCTTTTCACTAATGACAAGGTGTCGTCTTCTGAATTGGCATAGAGGCAAACACTCGGTGCATTGAACTCATTGGCAATAAACTCTAGTGCGTGGCGCACGATAGGCTCGGAACCGGTTATGGATTTTAGTTCGCGATTATAGTTTTCGATAATTGCAGCTGACGCCAACTTTTGGCTTTGAGAGGTGGTGGCAGCATGGATCGCTTGTGTGAGCCGTTTTACATCTGCATCACTGTTTGTTGGGGCGACTGAAAGAGGGGCGCCGTTTAACGCTTGTGCACGTAACGTATTGACGATGCGGTAGAGCGGGGAGAAATGTTTAGTGCGCATAAACCAAACATAAAAGCCTAAAAATAGTGTTAACACCGCGAAAGCAAGGCCAGTAATTAACAGTATTTTAAGTTGTTGATTGGTGCGTGTTTCGAGTTCAGCGTTTGCAATGAGAGGTAGTTGCGAGATGGCGTTTTGATAACTTTGAGGTAAATCGACCTGTTCAACCGTGTTTGCTAAAAATCGAGATTTTAATCTTGCTTGAGTTTCATAAATTTGTTGTAGCGGCAGTGGCAATGAGTGACTTGGTGCAGCTTTGATGTCATCGAGCCATTGGGCGTTTTTATCTTTGCTATACATCTCAAGTGAGAGGTGGTTGTGATAAGCGGTATTAACGTCGGTCGCGAGTGTGCTATGAGTGGTTGTTGAGTAGTAGATAAGCGTTGCGCTTCCTAAGGCTGCCATCAAGGCGAAAAGTGCGATCCAACTTAGTAATGCTTTTGAGGACATAAGTTATTATTTACGCGTGAATTTATATATAAACATAGTCGCGATATACAATTTCTCAAGCTATGCTTTAAAAAGTGTCTATCGTAAGGATTTGAGTAACGCTACATGTCAGACATTTTAATTGTTGACGATATGCCGGAAAACCTCCAAGTATTGCAGCTCATACTAAGAAAGGAAGGATTTAAAGTATTGGCAGCACGAGGGGGGGACATTGCCTTAGGTATCGTTAAAAAGCATCAGCCTGAATTAATTATTACTGACATAAAAATGCCAAATATGTCGGGAATTGAACTATGTAAAATGCTTAAGTCCGACAATTCAACGGCGGCCATTCCCGTTATTTTTGTGAGTGCTTATGAAGACAGCGAGAGCTTGGTACAGGCATTCGAGGTCGGTGGTGTTGATTATATCACCAAACCCTATAAACCCGCTGAAATCATAGCCAGAGTAAACACCCAATTTAAGTTAATTGAAGCGCAAAAGTTAGCGGTAAAACAGCAGCTATCTAAGGCAATAAACCAAATGGTGATGGGGATTGCTCACGAAATCAATACCCCGCTTGGTACCAGTATTACGTCCAACACCTTTTTAGAAGGCGTCATGCAAGAGCTACAAAGTGCACTTACCGCAGGTACGCTTACGCAGGATGGGTTGGTTACGGGGTTTGAACAGATCAAAGACAGTAGTGCGCTGTGCAGCCGTAATCTAGAAAAAGTGGCTAAGTTTGTTAGCTTATTAAAATCGGTCTCTCAGTCTGAGCGAGATAGCAGCTGTGCTGACGTTAAATTACAAGAAATAGAAACAAGACTGAAAAAAGATTTTTCAAAGCAAGACGTACAAATTCAGTTTGTTAGTAACACAACAACTGAGGTTTATGTGGATGGACAAGCTCTGGTTGAGGTACTGAGCAACTTAGTTGAGAACTCCATTGCGCATGCCTGGATTGACCATGATCACCTTGCGACTATCACCTTCACGCACTCGGGTAACAATTTACATGTGAATTATACTGACAATGGAATAGGGCTTAGAGGAATTAGTACACAAGAGTTATTAAAACCATTTGTTACAACAAAAAGAGGTAATGCAGGTCATGTTGGGTTAAGCGCAAATTTAACTGCCAACTTGGTTTCAGGGGCACTCAATGGAGAGTTTAGCGTGAAAAATACACCGCAAGGATTGGAGTGGGATATCCAAATACCGATAGATGCCCCCGATAATGCTTGATCTGCATCAAAAGTCTCAGGTCCTATACATAAAAGCGGACATAAGTCCTTATATCATTTGCCCTAATTCAATAAGCTCGCTCGCTGTTAAAACGTAATCTTTAAAAAGTACTCTGCTAACCATGTAATTAGCTACACTTTTTGAAGAATTATCGACAACACGATCGTATAAGGGCTTTTTAGCCTTTGCTGTTGCTGTTTTTAGCGAGTCTTGTTAGATGCAAGTTTACTGCTTAAAAACAACCCCCTAGGTTAACAGACCCGATAACATACGCCTTACCTTCTACTAGGTACGCAGTGTTGAGATGACACGGGAAGTGCGTTATTTACTCCAATGTGCAATTGAGTAAATAACCATGAATTACTAATAATTTTGGTGGAACCATTATGCAACAGTTACCTACCGTAGACTATCAATCGCCAAATGCTGCGAAAGAATTTGTAGAATCTTTAAGAAACACGGGTTTTGGTGTACTAAAAAATCACCCAATCCCACAAGAGTTGGTTGAATCAATCTACAAACATTGGCAAGAATTTTTTAATTCAGAAGAAAAACACGAATTCCTTTTCAATAAAGAAACCCAAGATGGTTACTTCCCATCAGAAGTCTCTGAAGTTGCGAAAGGTTTTACAGTAAAAGACATCAAAGAGTACTTTCACGTTTATCCAAAAGGTCGTGTACCGGCTCAATTAGAAGCAGAAATTCGTGAATATTACCGTTTAGCGAGCGAGTTTGCTCAAGAATTGCTAAGCTGGGTACAAGCGGAAGCACCAGCAGATGTGAGAGCGAGATTCTCTATTGATCTCAAAGATATGATCAAAGAATCAGAGCAGACATTACTGCGTATTCTTCATTACCCACCAATGACAGGCGATGAAGAACCAGGTGCAATTCGCGCCGCAGCTCATGGTGATATCAATCTACTTACTGTATTGCCTGCGGCAAATGAGCCTGGCCTACAAGTGCAAAGACAAGATGGCAGCTGGTTAGACGTACCATGCGACTTTGGTTCGTTGATTATTAACATTGGTGACATGCTGCAAGAGGCGTCGGGTGATTACTTCCCATCGACAATTCACCGTGTGATTAACCCAACAGGCAAAGCGTCGACGAAATCTCGTATTTCATTGCCGCTATTCTTACATCCAAGACCGGATGTTGTGTTGTCAGAGCGTTACACTGCAGATAGCTATTTGCAAGAGCGTTTAAGAGAACTTGGGGTTAAGTAATCTGCGAATAACCTGAACGATAAGGTTAAATCGATAAAGCGACTTGATGTAATATTGAGTCGCTTTTTTATTATGTGTCTAACAATCCCTAATCTCTGTTAGTCCTTGTAATTTGACGATTATTGCAATTTTTCACTGACAATCCTCACAATCTGTGCAATATTAGTTTTTTTCAAAATGAAGAAATTTCTTGAAAAATTTAATGACAACGCTGTCATTTGTTGTGTAACATCAATTCAACATGAATGAAAAACCGTGTCTAACGAAAATAATAACGCGGTCTAATCCAGAACAAGGTAGGGGTCTTTACATGATGGCTAAACAGGTTAACCAAGACCAACTATACATCGGCGTCGATGGTGGTGGAACAAAATGCCGCGCTACAATTTATTCTCTTCAACATGGCGTTTTGGGTACGGGTCTAGGCGGTCCTGCGAATCCCTTACATGGTTTAGAGCGTACGCTTGAATCTATCATGGTGTCGACACAAATGGCGTTACAAGACGCGGGTCTTCGTGTTGAACAAGTACATGAGCTAAATGCAGGTCTTGGCCTTGCAGGTGTTAACTTACCCGCGCTCTATGACAAAATCATGCAATGGGAACATCCCTTTAAACAAATGTTCCTTACCACAGATTTACACACGGCGTGTATTGGTGCTCATGAGGGGAGCGATGGTGCCGTGATTATTACGGGCACCGGCTCCTGTGGTTTTGCCTTGGTTGATGGTAAAACAGTGAACTATGGTGGTCATGGCTTTGCTCAAGGAGATATGGGCAGTGGCGCATGGATGGGATTAGAGGCGGTAAAAGCTGCATTGCTCGATCTCGATGGCCTTGGCAAAAAAACGTCATTGAGCCAAGTATTACTAGAGCACTTCAGTGCGAAAGGGGCAATGGGTATTGCAGAGCAAATGGCGGGACAACCGTCTAGTGGTTATGCAAAGCTGGCTCGTTATGTATTAGAGCAAGCCAAGCTAAATGATGAAATTGCTCTTACTATCGTAAAGTCTGGTGCGGAATATATTAGTCGTTTAGCAAAGCGTTTACTTGAACTAAACCCGCCTAGACTCTCTATGATCGGCGGATTATCAGAGCCGCTACAACCTTGGCTCGACCCAGAAGTTGCAAAGCAAGTCCAATTACCGAAACAACCTCCTGAAATGGGGGCAATTTACTTTGCAATTCAAAGTGCAGGTCAAGAATTAAAAAAGGCGAACTAATGACGACTCAATGTTATTTTGCTCCAGAATTTTTTGATGGTGAAAGTGTTAGAAAAGACGTTTACTTCGAAATAAACAACGGCCAAATTGGTTATATCAATGAGTCGCAAGCGACCAATGTATCTAAGTTATCGGGACTAGTTGCACCAGGCTTTATTGACGTACAAGTTAATGGTGGTGGCGGTGCATTTTTTAACGCCGAACAATCGACGGCATGCTTGGCGACTATGGTTAAAGCACATGGCCAATTTGGTTCCACGGGATTAATGCCAACCCTTATCACTGACAAAATTGAAGTGATGCAACAAGCGGCAGATGCAACAGCAGAAGCGATTGCTACTAATCAGCCCGGAGTGCTTGGGATCCATTTTGAAGGTCCACACTTATCTCATCCTAAAAAGGGTACGCATAGCGAAAAGTTCATCAGACCAATTTCAGAGCAAGAATTTGCGGTTTACGCGCGTCAAGATTTAGGCATCAAAATGGTGACTTTAGCACCTGAAACTGTGCCACTTAGCGATATCGAACGCTTGATTTCATTGGGTGTGAAAGTGTGTATCGGTCATTCAAACGCGGACTATGACACCGCTAACGCTGCACTCAATATTGGCGTTGATGGCTTTACTCACCTATTAAATGCAATGTCTGCGTTTACTTCCCGTGAGCCGGGCGTTGTCGGCGCCGCACTTTGGAATGACAATAGCTGGTGTGGTTTGATTGTTGATGGCCATCACGTTCATCCATTGTCGGCGCAGCTTGCGATTCGTACTAAGCAGCGTGGCAAAATGATGCTAGTGACGGATGCCATGCCTCCAGTTGGGACAGATGATACGGAGTTTGACTTTTTTGACGGCAGAAAAGTTATTCGTACCGGTGATCGATTAAATTCAACAACCGGTGAGCTTGCTGGCAGTGTATTGGATATGGCAAGTGCGGTGCGAAATACCGTCAATACGCTTAACGTGAGTCTAGCGGAGAGTTTGCGCATGGCCTCACTTTACCCTGCGCAATATCTTGGCTTGTCTCAAAAGGGGCATCTAAGATCGGGTGCTGATGCTGATTTCGTGGTGCTCGATAGCGATTTGATTGTGAAGCAAACCTATATTGGTGGCCAGTTGTTATAACTGATATGCAATCGAGTAGTGGACGGAAACGGCCGCTTAAGTTTCCCTGATAAAACCCCGCAGCAGTACCGCGGGGCTTTGTTTTTTAAGCTTAGCCGGTAATTGGTTAAGCAAGGGTGGATCGACAACTCGGGTAGTTATTGTCGTGTGTAATGATAGAGTCATGATTGCAACGCGCATCAAAACTAACCTTGAGGCAAATGGATTTGCTTGATTGAGCGATCCATAGTTAATGTTTTCACGCGGATAAATAACAATGACAACGAATAATAAGCCAAAGCGACTTGCGTCTTTAGATGCCTTACGCGGCATGGATATGTTCTGGATCTTAGGTGGCCAGTCTATTTTTGCGACACTGTTTGTATTGACCGGATGGCAAGGCTGGAAGGCTTTTGAAGCGCACACGCTACACAGCCCTTGGCATGGCTTCACTTTTTATGATCTTATCTTTCCACTGTTTATCTTTTTATCAGGTGTGGCGATGGGCTTGTCACCTAAACGTATCGACCATCTGCCCTTTAATGAACGTAAACCGTTTTATCTCAAAGCACTGAAGCGCCTTTTGTTACTGTGTGCTTTTGGCGTGTTATACAACCACGGTTGGGGAACTGGGATCCCAATGGATCCTGACGGTGTTCGCTACGCCAGTGTATTAGGTCGCATTGCGTTTGCTTGGTTCTTTTGTGCTTTACTGGTTTGGCATACGAGCTTGCGAACCTTGGCTTATGTGGGTGTAGGCATATTGATATTTTATTGGTTACTGCTTTGCTTTATCCCGGTTCCTGGTGGGCAAGCGGGGGACTTAAGTGCAAATGGTGTTGGTAGTTGGAATGCGTTCATTGATACGTATTTACTACCAGGGATCAGTTATCAAAATCGTCCTGTTGACCCAGAAGGTGTGCTGTCAAGCTTACCTGCCATTGTAAATGCTATCGCAGGTGTATTTGCTGGTCGTGTTATTGCTAATGCACAAACGCAGGGAGAGTGGAAAACCGTTGGTATTTTGGCAGGCTCAGGTGTACTCGTCTTAGCACTAGGTTGGCTTTGGGATATGCAATTTCCAGTTAATAAAGAGCTTTGGACAAGCTCATTTGTGCTAGTAACCGTCGGCTGGAGTGCAATTCTACTAGCGGTATTTTACGCGATAGTAGATGTACTGAGTTTTCAGCGTTGGGCGTATCCATTTGTTATTATAGGAGCCAACTCCATTATTATTTATTTGGCGTCAAGCTTAGTGAATTGGACCTTTATTAGTAAAAGCGTATTCGGTGGCGTGATTGCCGCCGTGCCAACTGCGTGGCAACCATTAATTGCTGTTTTTGCGCTACTGGCGGTACAGCTTTTAGTGCTGCATTGGATGTATAAACGTCGTATTTTTGTAAGTGTGTAATATTCACAAGCCTCCTTCCAAAAAGCCCACCGTTGTGGGCTTTTTAACACCTTTCGATTGCATAGAGTAAAAAATATCCATATTTTTTTTCACTTTTGCTTTACAAGCGAATTATTTCTGATAATAATGACAGCGTTGTCATAATGGTAATAACCTAATGTTGTGTATCCCAATTAGGTTCGATCTGACCTTGCTTTGATTGCACGCGAGGCAAGGCTCAGATCCCATTTTATTCTAATCATCTCAACATTTGGTTAATTGTATGCAAGTAGTCATTTTAAAAGACGCTGCCGAAGTGGCAGCATATGGTGCAGACATTTTTACAACGCAATTAAAGCGTAAAGCTAACTCTGTGTTGGGATTAGCGACGGGTTCAACACCGGTCGCTTTGTATCAAGAATTAATTAAGCGTAACCAAGCGAACGAAATCAGTTTTGCTGAAGTTACCAGCTTCAACCTAGATGAATATTTAGGCTTAGATGGCTCGCACCCGCAAAGTTATCGTTACTTTATGCAGCAGCAGCTGTTTGACCATATCAACATTGATAAAAGTAACACGCACGTACCACCGGGGGATGCAAAAAATCCAATTACGGCGTGCGGCGAGTATGAAGCGCGTATTAAATCTGCTGGTGGTATTGATGTACAGCTATTAGGTATTGGCAGAAATGGCCATATTGGCTTTAACGAGCCATCTTCTGGCTTAACGTCACGCACTCGGGTTAAAACCCTAACGAAAGCGACGATTGATGATAATGCTCGTTTTTTTAAAGCTGATGAGTACCAACCTCACTTGTCAATCACAATGGGTATTGGCACGATTTTAGACGCTAAAAAAGTCGTGTTATTAGCGACGGGTGAAAATAAAGCCGATGCTGTTGTTGCTATGGTGGAAGGGCCGTTAACTGCGGCGTGTCCTGCTTCGGCACTACAAATGCATCGTGATGCTGTAATCGTCATCGATGAAGCTGCGGCATCTAAGCTAAAAGATATTGAATTCTATAAGCATATTGAAAACGAAAATCAAAAGCTGTTGGACTATCTTGCCTCTCTGTAGTGTGAAATCACACTGTAGTTTTCAAAAGCCCATTTATGGGCTTTTTTTTTGCCTGTACCTTTGTGCTATGGTAGTTTTAAGGTCTCACCGAGGTGGATAAAATGTTCCAGAACACGAAGGAATAGGGGCTTGCTGTATTACACGCAAATGACGTTGGACAGAGCGTCTAACGAAAGAAAAGATCAAAACTGGTTATTATCTCAAATGGGTGACAATAGTCGCTGGTTATTAATTCAAGACGACGCTAATTTAGTGCGTGCCCGAGATAATGAATTACATTATCTTTCTCGAACAGAAGTCGCTGATTTAGCACTCCAAGACGCGATATTCTTAGGTCGTGACGAAGCGCACAGCTATTTTGCGCTTGACGTCTCTAAACAACGAGACAAGCTTTCTTTTATTGACTCCGAGTCAGAGTTCATCGACATGCGCCAAGTGGGTCGTAACTTACCAAAGCAACAAGGCTCAATTGGCGTGCTTGCACGAGGCTTATGCTACTGGCATAAAACCCATTGTTTTTGTGGACGTTGTGGGCAACCCAATAAAATGGTTGAAGCAGGTCACGCAAGACGTTGTGTTAACCCTGAATGTCGCCATATGACGTTTCCACGTACCGATCCCGCCGTTATCATGCTTGTCACTCATGTTTTCCCTGATGGCGTTGAACGCTGTTTGTTGGGCCGTCAGGCTGTTTGGCCAGAAGGTGTATTTTCGACGCTGGCTGGGTTTGTTGACCCCGGCGAGTCGTTAGAGCAAGCCGTGATAAGGGAAGTGATGGAAGAGGCGGGTGTTGAAGCATATGACGCCACTTATATTGCCTCACAGCCTTGGCCGTTCCCGTCTTCACTTATGCTTGGATTTATCGCGAAGGCGAAAACCACAGAGATTTTTGTCGAGCAAGATGAGCTTGAGCAAGCTAAATGGTTTTCACGGGCGGAGCTTAATACATTTTCAGAGTGGGGTGATACAAAGCCCGGCTATAAACTCACCAGAGAAGACTCGATCTCCAGATATTTAGTTGAATACTGGCGTGCACAATCAGAAGAGTAATTATGAAAAAGCATACTAAAATCGTTGCTGCTGGAAGAAAAGCAGAATATACCAAAGGGGTAGTAAACCCAGTTGTTCAGCGCGCCTCTACCGTAGTTTTTGAGAGCGTTGCCGAAATGCAAGAAGCGATAAAAGGCCGTGGACATCGCACTTTGTTTTACGGCCGCCGTGGCACCAATACCCATTTCGCCTTGCAAGATGCCATTACTGAGCTTGAAAATGGTGCGGGTTGCGCCTTGTATCCGTCTGGTGCTGCTGCTATCGCACAGTCACTACTGTCATTTTTAAAAGCAGGCGATCACTTGCTAATGGTGGATACTGCCTATGAACCAACCAGAGATTTGTGCGATAAGCTGTTAAAAGGCTATGGTATCGAAACCACTTATTATGACCCTATGGTTGGCGCTGGTATTGACGCGTTAATTCAAGACAATACCAAAGTGTTGTTCTTAGAGTCTCCAGGTTCAATCACTATGGAAGTTCAAGATGTGCCAGCGATGGTTGAAATTGCAAAGCGCCGTGGCGTTATCACTATGCTTGATAATACGTGGGGTAATGGCTGGCAGTTTCGTCCGCTCGATCATGGTGTTGATATCAGCATTCAAGCCGCAACCAAGTATATTGTTGGGCATTCGGATGTCATGATGGGGGTTGCTGTTGCAAACGAGCGTTATTGGCCTGAACTTAGAGAACACTCGTATTTACTTGGTCAATGTACCTCTGCAGATGATGCCTATTTAGCACTACGTGGGCTACGTACTATGCCTGCGAGGTTAAAACAACATGAGCAGTCGGCAATGACAGTGGCGAAATGGCTCGAAGCGCATCCGCTCGTGGATCACGTTAGACATCCCGCTTTTGAGACTTGCCCAGGCCATGAATTCTTCAAGCGAGACTTTGATGGTAGTAATGGTTTATTTTCAATCGTAATGAAAGAAGGTAGCCAAAAGGCGATTAACCGCTTCTTAGATGCTTTATCCCATTTTAAAATGGGTTTCTCATGGGGCGGCTATGAAAGTTTAGTTACAGCCAATAAAACCATGGAGCATTTGCGATCAACCACAGGTTGGATATTGGGCCCCGTGATCCGCCTTCACATAGGTCTTGAAGACGTAGAAGACTTGATAGAAGATTTAGAACACGCACTTAAGGTTTACGAACAAAACCTCGGTAAATCTTAAAACCTCGGTTCGACTTATTGGTAAGGGGTGCTTCATTTTAAAAGAGGTACCTCGGACTTATTTATACCATTATGAAGGTCTCATGTTTTTCATCACCTTGACCCAAGTAGTGCCATTACCTAATACTTCCATTTCATAATTCTCCAAAATCTGTAGACACAGATCATATAAAGCTAGTTTTATGGCGTTGAAAGGAGTAACTTTATTTACGTATTTTTGCCAGCTTTACATAAAATAATACATAGGAAGTTTCAAGGAGAATTATATGATGGAAGTAATGTGGAGTAGTATCAGCGTCATAAGTGCGCTTGTTTACATAGGTTTTATTTTTTTGTGTATACCAATTCCCCTCTTTATTTATCTTATTTCAAAACGAGTCAAAGAAATGAGAGATTTAGCAGTGGAATCAAGAATGGAAATTAAAGAGATCAATGCCAGTTTGAAGTACTTTAAACGTAAGTACAGGGAATCTATTGAGGAAGGTAATATTTAAGACTTACGTCACAAGAATATTACAACCCAAATTCAAGGAAAAGTGATGAAATTAAGTTTATTGATTATGTTACCGATAGTCTCACTCAGCGCTTGTGTAGTAATGCCTGTTCAAGATACTGCTCACACCAACAAGTGCGAGATTTCATCGGATAGAAAAACCCTAAAGATAGTAGATGTTGCAGATGAAACCAATACGTATTATTCCGTGAGTGGAATTATATTAACGCCGATACTCGTACCTACTACTGCTATTATTTCGGGAACTTATGTGCTGGCAAATAATGCCTATCGTCTTGGGGAAGAGACGATAAAATGCGAGAACAAATCTTAAAACAATTACAGACTTGTATAATTGTTGCGTCGTGTGTTGGTTTAAGCACAGCGCAACGCTCCAAAACCACTTGTGCGAGCTCCTTGGTTTGCTGAATTTTTACTTTTCTTAAGTATTTAGCCTTCAGCCTACAAATATCTCCTTTTTATATTTTTTTCTAATGCACTGAAAAATTTAGATATTTTAATAGCTTTAAGTTGTTTGCCATTTAGACTTAACTTTTTTCAAGCCGCTTTTACCACAAAGCGAAGCCGGTGTTATCCCAATACAACACCTTCAGCTTGTTCTTATTTTTATTATAAAACGCAAACATTAGGCCGCTCATTGCAGACTCAGTCAGTATTCTATGGCCTTGTGTTTAGGTGAAGTTTACTCTGTTCCTAGCCTTTTTAGCGGAAATTTCGTCAGGTGCTATTGCAAGTCAGTTAAAATTTTTATCCAGCGACTCCTCGTTCAGCATCGTGTACAGAGAGCCCACACCATCAAGTAACAATCAATACTCTTTAAATTTGGGTGAATATTTAAATATAAGTGTTGATTTTGGGTAAAGTTATTGTTAATTTTGGTTGGTGTTTAGCATTATAAAAGCAGTAATAACATTAAATTAAAGGAATAACGATTATGACAGCCGTCATTAGAGGGATCGGTGTATGTGTCCCACCAAATATTGTTACTAACGATGATATTTCAAAAACACTTGATACCAGCGACCTGTGGATTCGTGAACGGACGGGAATAGAGCGCCGGTACATGGTAGATGGCGAGATATCCACTATGGATCTCGCGATTAAAGCCGGGCTTAGGGCAATCGAATCGGCACAAACCAATAAAATAGACATGGTTATCGTTGCAACAACCTCTCCCGAAAGACTTTGCCCGGCAGTTGCTCCAGAAGTGGCTGACAAACTGGGGCTTAAAGGAGTCGCGGCCTACGATATCACGTCTGCTTGCGCCGGATTTGTTTATGGCATGGCAACCGCAAAGGGCTTTGTGGAAAGCGGCATTGCCGATACTGTTTTGCTTATTGGCGCGGAAGCATTTACAAAATTTGTTAATAAAGATGATAGAACCACTTGGCCAATTTTTGGCGATGGCGCAGGTGCTATGGTTATCGGCAAAGGAGAGCCAGATGAACTAGGTGCGATTGGTCAATTTGATCTTGGTGCTGATGGTTCTCTCAGCGATGCATTATGCACACATGCAGGGGGGGCAAGGCAAAGGGTTAAGGACTCCTTAGGGCAACACGCGCAAAGCCAAGCCTACTATCTCAGTATGAATGGCCGGGTCGTATATGAAAATGCAGTTTCACAAATGACCCAGTCTTCGCTCAAAGCGGTCAGACAGAACGATTTGACCATCGAAGAGTTAGACTGGATGATCGGGCATCAAGCCAATATCAGAATTCTTCAAACAGTAGCGTATGAGTTAGACCTACCGGAGTGTAAAGTAGCCAGCAACATTGCTGATCATGGCAATACGCTTACGGCTTCAATTCCATTGCTACTAAACGATTATGCACACAGCAACCAGCTAAAACCAGGTCAGAAACTTCTAATCACAGCATTTGGCGCAGGTTTCTCCTGGGGGTCAACGGTTGTGACCTGGCCAGATCTCAGAACCTATCCAAAAGAATGGAATTAATTTTCCAATCATTTTTTCATCAACAAAAAAACAAGCGAGGCAATTATGTTTTCACTAAACGAACTTAAAACGATCATTGAAACTAGATTCAAAATGGATGTATCTACAACTTCCGGAGATACTTCTCTCGAAGACATCGGTTTTGATTCTCTTTCTCAGCTGGATCTTGCTCAGGCGATCCATAAACAACACGGCATTAAAATTAGCGATGATGATATGGAGTCAATCTCAACGCTAGATGATGTTGTTAATTATGTCAGCGGGAAACTGTCATGAGCAATCAACCTGTGGTGATTACCGGTATGGGGATGATCACCCCTGCAGGTAACTCTGTTTCAGAAAACTGGGACAATATCATCAAAGGCGAAACCAAAGCGGCTTTAGACCCAAGTCTCGAAGATTGTCCGGTTAAATTAAGTTGCAGAGTCAACAATATCGATGAACTGGATATGGAAGTAGCCAAACCTTGGTTTTGGGACGACTATGCAAAGTTCGCCCAACTTGCCACTCTTGAAGCTCTGAGATCGGCGGGATTGGATCACAAAAATTGGGAAGACCCGACACGCGTAGCTGTTTTAATCGGCTCTGGCGCCGGTGGTACACAGACATTGGAGGCGCAACATCGCGCTATGTTAGAAGGTGATTATGAAGATTTATCTCCTCTGACATTGCCAATGGGGTTATTAAATATGGCTGCCGGGCAAGTTGCTATTGAGGTAAATGCGCTCGGACCGTGCTTTTCTCCCTGCAGTGCCTGCGCGTCAGGTGCTATGGCAATTGGACTAGCTAAATATCTAATTAACAACGACATTGCCGATGTGGTCATTGCGGGAGGAGCGGAAGCCGCCATTACTCCTTTCTATGTCTCGTCGTTTGCAAAAATGCGGACGTTGAGTTTAAACCCCGATCCTGCTACGGCTTCGCGCCCGTTTGACAAAGAGCGAAACGGGTTTGTTATTGGAGAGGGAGCCGGTGTTCTAATCTTAGAATCTCAGGCACATGCGAGCAAAAGAAATGCCCCTGTAGCTGGTCATTTATTAGGATATGGCTTTTCGGCCGATGCTCATCACGTAACAACGCCTCACCCTGAAGGCGAAGGCGCATTTTTGGCGATGCAAGCGGCACTAAAAGATGGGCAATGTCACCCCTCTGATGTTGGTTACGTTAATGCGCACGGGACATCAACTAAAGGCAATGATGTTATTGAAAGTGAAGCGATAAAAAGGCTATTTGGCTCACAAGTACCAGTTAGCTCAACAAAAGGAGTCACAGGTCACTTACTAGGCGCAGGTGGTGCTATTGAGGCTATTTATTGTCTCAAAGGGCTTCAAAGCGGCGTTATCCCCGCCAGTGCGAACTTGAAAGAGTTGGACCCAAATATCAATGTAAATGTAATTGCAGGTAACTCCATTGAGCGACAGTATCGCATAGCGCTATCAAATTCATTTGGTTTCGGAGGCCAAAACGCGGCGCTGTTGTTATCAAATTAATAAGGAAAATTATATGGAACTACAGACAAAAAAGGACTTGCTAGGCTTTATCTACAACCGAGCTTATGACTTGGATCATAAAGATCTGCAGGTTTTATTACGAGACAATATTTTCAAATACCAAAGTGGTCTTAATATGGCCGAGTTGGGTAAGCTATCTTATAAAAGAAGTGAATTTATACACTCTAAGATTGAATCTCCTCTTGAGGTACTGGCAAATCCCTCTAGGCTATTTGCCCTTGCTGAGTGGGCAGGTTTGCTTGATGTATCTTGCTTCTCAATCATCATGGTTCACTATAACCTAACTATGGGTACATTCTATGACCATGCATTACATAACCAAGCGACCGCTGCAGAATTAGAAGAATTAAATAACCTAAAATCTTTCGGGCCTTATATGGCCACTGAACTAGGGTATGGAAATAATGTTGCCGCATTAAAAACGGAAGCAATCTATGACCATGATGAAAAGTGCTTCTTTCTGAATACACCTGACTGCCTGGCACAAAAATACATGTCTTACAGCGGCTTTTCAGACATACCTAAAATAGCTGTTGTAATGGCAAGACTAAAAATTAAAGAGAAAGACCACGGTGTGTTTCCCTTTGTTGTTCGTCTTTGCGATGAAAACGGGTTACGTGACGGTATTCAGGCGATACCTTGCCCAGAAAAACCAGTGCAAGGTCTGGACAATGGCCTCACTTCGTTCCACAACCTGAGAGTCGAGCGAGATCACGCTTTAATGGGTGAGATCGCAGCTATCTCAGAAGATGGAGAATTTGTAGCCAATATTAAGAATGTACGAGCAAGATTTTTAAAATCTATGTCGCGCATCATGCCCGGTCGCCTTTGTGTTTCGAGTGCTGCGCTTGGAGCAGGCAAAGCGAGCTGTTACATTGCCTTGAAATTTGCTCAATATCGTTTATCTAATGCGCCTGGTGCTAGCGATACTGCAATTATACATTTCCGACCATTCCAGCGAGCGTTGTTTGTTAACTTGAGTAAAGTGTATGCCATGTCTGCATTAACAAACGATGGCAAGACTAAATTCCTCGATGGCGATGGCAAAGTAGATAACGACTTAACAACTCAAATTAATATCACTAAAGCCATTGTAACCTGGGAAATGGCTGATGTTGTCTCAAACTGCCGAGAACGAGTTGGCGCTCAGGGGATATTCTCTATAAATAAAATCACTGAATATATTTCCTTGCTGCAAGGCCTAGTAACGGCTGAAGGTGATAACCAAGTCCTAATTGCCACTGCGGCTGGGCAACTTGTCAATCAGTCTCCTGCGGCTCTTATCCATACAGGTGATGAGCACCTGAGTGAACTGTCTGTAGAGAATATCATTACATTGTTAAACGCGAGAGAAAGCCACTTACATAAGAGCATTTCAGAGAATAAGATAAACTCAGCAGGTAGTTTCTTTGATGAGTGGAATGACAACGCAAATGATTCTATTAAGTTAGCCCGTCTGAGAGGCCATCGATTAGCGCTGCAAGCTCAGGCGAAATGGCAATGTGAGTCTTCTGTAGCCCAATCACATTTGGAAACTTTAGGTCGCTTGTTTGGGTTATCACTTCTAAAAGAAGATTCAGCCTGGTATTACAGTTGTGGTCTAGTCCAGCGCGATCTGATTCATGGCTTGGACAGAGAAATCGACAGGCTTTGCCTGCTCCTCGAGCCTCATATCAACACACTCATTGACGCGTTTGGCTATGACGAAGCACTTTTTGATGCTCCCATTTGCTTCCCTGATTATGGCGAACAGTTTACGGCTAGATCCGAACGTATGAATAGCGAAGGAAAGCGTTATGAATAAGCACTTATATAAATGCCCCGTGAGATGGTCTGATATGGATGTCTATGGTGTAGTAAATAATGTATCAATCATGCGTTTGCTCGAAGAGGCTAGAGTTGATTTTATTTGGGGGATTTCAAAAAAAAATGGCGATGCATTTTTCGATCAAGGCTCGGTAGTTGTGTCTCATTCTGTTAGATATCATGCTCCATTGGTTCACAAGCATGAGCCCGTGAACATTACAATGTGGGTAAGTGACATATCCGCAGCGACAGTAACCATTGCATATACCGTGCATGATGGCGATCGGCTTTGCACTTCAGCTGAAACAACTATGGCACCTTATTGCTATAAAAAGTCACGGCCCCGGTCTTTAAGTGCAGCAGAAAGTGCATTTTTCGAGACCTACCTTCATCAGGATAGTGGTGTTACTTTATGAAGTTAGCAACCATTTTAAGCAAGGGTAGTCGCTACCCTTGCTTAGTTGACTGCAATGGTGATTTAAGAGATGTGTCGAGCATTATCGGTTCTTGGTATGATACAGCGCTGCCACTTAGCGCACTCAACACCTTAATTTCCGATGTTAACTTAACCTTATTACCTAAGTTTAATGACCAGGAAGTTCAGTTTCTAGCGCCAATACAGCCAAAACAGATCATTTCTATAGGGCTAAATTATAGAAAGCATGCTCAGGTAGCGGGCCTTTCTTTACCAAAGGAGCCCATTATTTCTTGCAAATCAATTGGCTCTGTATGTGGGCCGACAGACCCAGTGTTAATCCCTACGCACGCCAACCACGTCGACTGGGAAGTTGAACTCGGCGTTGTCATCGGCGAAACCTGCCAATTATTGGAGTCAGAGCAACAAGCACACAACTCGATATTAGGGTACTGTGTCGCCAATGACTTCTCAGATAGACAATGGCTACTTGAACGTGAAGGTGAATGGGTAAAAGGCAAATCTTTTCAAAGTTTTTGTCCTCTAGGACCATACGTTGTGACTGCTGATTCCTTCTCTTACCCTCTGGACCTAACGTTAACTTGTTACGTTAATGGGGTCTTGAGACAAAATGGAAGTACGACAGACATGGTCTTTACACCTGCCTTTTTAGTGCATTATGTCAGCCAGTTTATGACCTTGTACCCAGGTGATGTAATACTAACGGGAAGCCCGGATGGTATATCCCTTGGAAATGACAATATACCTTACCTCAAGCCCGGAGACCGCGTTACAACACACATCAGTCAGCTAGGTTATCAAGAGCAACTTTGTCAACGTTACCCACAAAGTGAGGACATTCTAAATGAAGAATACACCATCTGACTTTGGTCTGACGATGACGCCCCATATGGTCACAATAGATTGGCATGAAGCTAACGGCTGGGGCGATATTCATCTTCAGAAATATCATGACCTGTCTCTGGCGCCACATTCTCAGTGCTTTCATTATGCTCAAGGTGTATTTGAAGGGTTAAAAGCATTTAGGCAAGCAAACAACGATGCGGCATTGTTTAGAGCTTATGATCATGCTCGTCGTTTTCAATCTTCATGTGAGCGCTTAGCCATCCCAGTGTTAGGTGAAGATGTGTTTGTTGATGCGTTGCTTACGCTGCTTAAAGCAGATCTTCAATACCTTCCTGATATAAGGGAGGGTACGCTCTATTTCAGACCTTTCATAATTGCAACTGAGCCTTCATTAGGCTTCTATGGTCGAGCTAAGAGCTTCAAGTTTATTGTTATCGCGTGTCCTATGAGCAACTATTTTAGCTCAACCAACGCCATTAACATTATGGTTGAGTCCAATTACAGTCGTTCAGCTAAAGGTGGAACTGGTGCTGTTAAAGCGATTGGTAATTATGCCGGAACCATCCTCTCTCAGCAGCAGGCCAAAGAACAGAACTATCACCAGGTTCTGTGGTTAGATGCCAACCACAACAAGTATATAGAGGAGTTAAGCTCCTCAAATATTTTCTTTGTTTATAAAGACAAAGTTATAACACCTCGCCTAAGTGGCTCGATTCTACCGGGGATAACCAGAGATACCACCATCAGTCTTATACAGCAAAATAACTTTACTGTTGAAGAGTCAAGCATTGAGCTGCAACAACTTATTAATGATTGGTATAACGGCGATCTGTTAGAAGTCTTTGTTACAGGTACCACCGCGGGTATCACCTCAGTTAAAAAAATTGATTATTTACAGCACAGCCTTAATTTTGAACAGTATTTGACCGCGCAAACACTCGCTCAGAAGTTATCAGATATTCAAATATCAAAAACACAAAATAATCAATCATGGCTAACCAATCTGAATTGTCATAAAAAATAAAACAATTAATTTCAAGGAATTAGATATGCATAACAACATTGAAAAAAAAGCGGCTTTCGTATCGGGAGGCGCCAGAGGTATAGGACGAGAAATCGTTCGTCACCTTGTCGCACATAATTATAATGTCACATTCACCTATCGAAATAACCGAGAAGCCGCAGAGTCACTAATTCAGGAATGTGATGGTTCTGTGCTCGGTGTACTTAGTGATGCAGCAGATAAAGATAGCATTTGTCTGGCAATTGAGAAGCACATTACGCAATTTGGAAGATTAGATTATTTGATAAACAATGCGGGTATAAACAGAGATAAGGCTTTTAAATCCCTATCTTACGAAGACTGGCAACAAGTTATAGATACTAACCTATCAGGTACCTTTTTACACTGCCAACAGGCAATCAAATACCTTATAGAAACACAAGGAAGCATTATTAACATTGCGTCTGTATCTGGCTTAATAGGCGTAGCAGGCCAGGCAAATTATGCCGCTAGTAAAGCTGGCATATTGGGTCTCACTCGTTCACTTGCCAAAGAGTATGCAAGCAGAGGTGTTAATGTTAATGCTCTAGCCCCTGGTTTTATCGTAACGGATATGACAGATAAACTGCACGAGCGAGTAAAGGAGCAAGTACTGGACTCGATCCCGATGAAGCGATTTGGTAGTGCAAAAGATATTGCAGAAATTGTCACTTTCTTAGGCTCAAACTCTTGTAACTATATGACAGGGCAAGTTATTCCTGTTGACGGTGGACTTTCAGTTTAAAAAGGAAAGATGATGGTAAGTCAAAATGCATTAACGGTATTTGAAGCACTAAAAAATCTTGGTGTCGACTGTTCTATGGATGAGGATCAATGCGTCAAGCATGGACAAGATCAGTCACCTATTTCTACCGTGATTTCTCCTGATATAGTCGTGTACCCGAAGCATACTCAGCATGTGATGGACATTGTATCTATCGCTAATCAAATGAAAATGCCGATTGTACCTTTCGGAGCTGGTACCTCTGTTGAGGGTCACGTGCTACCAATTCATGGGGGGATTGCCATGAATATGACACACATGAACCAGATTCTCGAAATTTCTCCTGAGTCTCTTACAGCAAAAGTGCAACCAGGCGTTACCAGAAAGCAGCTTGATCAGGCACTTGCTGCATATAATTTATGTTTTCCAATTGGTCCAGGAGTGAATGCGACGCTAGGTGGGATGTGCTCAACCGGTGCCAGTGGTACCAATGCTGTTAAGTATGGAACAATGAAAGAAAACGTGCTCGGGCTTGAAGTTATTACAAGCGAAGGAAAGCTTGCTAAAACAGGCACCAAAGCGAGAAAAACAAGTGCAGGTTATGACTTGACTAGATTGATGATCGGCAGTGAGGGAACGTTGGGTGTATTCACCGAAATTACACTGAAGCTTTACCCGGTACCAGAGCAAATATCAGTGGCCATTTGTTCTTTTGAAAGTATCTCTGACGCAGTCAACTCTGTTATTAGTATAATTCAGAATAGTATTCCTATTGCGCGAGTAGAGCTGATGGATGGCCATACTGTTTCTTTAGTGAATGACTATAGCCAACTTGAACTATCTGAAATTCCAAAGTTAATCTTGGAGTTTCATGGATCGTCGCAGTATATCAGTGAACAAGTTGAGAGAGTAAATTCAATCGTATCTCAGTTTGGTGGTTCCGAGTTTAATTGGGCAACAGAAAAAGAAGAAAGAAACAAACTATGGCAGGCAAGACACGATACCTATTATGCCGCTATCGCCTCAAAAGAGAACGCTCGTTCGATTAGCACTGATACATGTGTTCCAATAGATAAATTGGCTGATTGCTTACTTGAATCGATTAATGAGGTTAACGACTCAGGTCTCCCTTATTTCCTTGTGGGGCATGTTGGAGATGGTAACTTTCATTTCGGATACTTGATTGACCCAGATATTGAAGCAGAGAGGCAAACTGCTGAAGCATTAAATTCCAGACTCATCGAACGTGCGATTAAGTTTGAAGGGACTTGTACAGGTGAGCATGGTGTTGGAATGAGAAAAATGCACTATCTGGAACAGGAATTGGGGTCCGAGTCCATTAGCCTTATGCAAAAAATTAAACAAGCACTAGATCCTAATAATATCCTCAACCCGGGAAAAGTGGTGCTGCTGAATTCAGTACAGGAAGACATAGAAGGTTAAGTATGCACACATTAATAAGTACACCATTTGATGAATTACACCTAGGTAAAAAGGTCACTTTATATAAAAAAGTTACTGAATCTGATGTCGAACTGTTTGCACAAGTATCTGGCGATTGTAACCCGCTTCATCTTGATGAAGTGTTCGCTCAACAAAGCGTTTTTAAAACTAGAGTTGCTCATGGCATGCTAAGTGGCGCGTTGATAAGTGCCGCGCTAGCGATGGCAATGCCCGGACCTGGGAGTATTTATCTTGGTCAGGATCTAGCATTTTTGGGCGCGGTAAAGATTGATGAAGTTATACGTATAGAGCTTACAGTGCGAGAGAAAATAGGGATCAACAAAGTTCGTATCGAAACTAACATTTTCAATAGTGACAACAGGAAAGTGGTTGCAGGAAATGCTCAGTCTTATGTCAGTTCAGATCAACACTCTATTGAAGTGAAAGCCTTTCCATTTTCTTATATTGGTATAGTCTAATAGAAATGTCTTAACCGCAGGTTCAATAACACTGAAAAAGGAGTGAGTTAGAATGCAAAAACAGGAAGGTTTTAGAGGAAACCTCGAAATGATTGCTTCAATGACCATTGCAGGGACCATAGGCTGGTTCGTTGTGATGTCAGAACAATCACCGGAAACGGCAGTTTTCTGGCGTTGTTTATTTGGGGCCACTTTCATGCTTTTAGTTTGTTTGTATAAGGGCATTTTTAAACAAGTTAAACTCAATAAACCGTCACTCATATTACTAACAGTTGGCGGTGTGGCTTTATCACTCAACTGGCTGTTTTTATTCAAATCCTTTTCGCTATCATCCATTGCAATTGCTACGATTACTTATCATATTGAACCGTTTATACTTGTCTTGCTTGGCGCTATCTTTTTTAAAGAGCATATTTCTACGGACAAAGTGTTGTGGCTAATATGTGCTTTCTTAGGAACCATATTTATTATTGTGGGAAAACAAGAAGGAGGGGCGGCGCTCACTGATAAAGACACTTACTTACAAGGTGTATTTTATGCGGTAATAGCCGCGTCCTTCTATGCGATTGCGGCTATCACGGCCAAAAAGCTGAAGCATATCCCACCTCATATTATTGTGGCATTTCAACTTTTTATTGGTATTTTTGTGCTTCTTCCATTTACTCCTTTGGGAGATATTTCTGCCATTTCAGCTGTATCTTGGTCTTTTTTAGTTACGATAGGGATTATTCATACCGGGCTGATGTGTTTACTATTATATAGTGCCATTCAGAAAATACCGACCGCTTTGGTGGGAGCGTTGTCTTTCATCTATCCGGTCGTTGCGGTTATCGTTGACTGGGCGGCATTCGATACACGCTTGACGTTACTACAATTCGCTGGTGCCAGTGCAATTTTGATAGGGGCGGCTGGTGTCAATCTAAACTGGCGGATCACAAAGAAAAAGTTAAAAGAAAATCGGAATGAGCTCGTTTAGCTCAAAATAACCTGTATTAAACCAGGCAGTCGGCTTTTCAAAGCACACTGTCTGGTCTGTACTCATTCATTTTAAGCCCCCATAAAAATACTAGATAGAACTCACAGAGCATTTTCTGATTTGTGAATATGGGTCTAGACCAGGCCTCACAGGCGGCTTAGAGCAAACTAGAGGGTCGTCAATGTCACTTTCATTCTACAAAGCGGCCGTTCAGCCAACTCATTCCTGCCCAAAACAAGCTAGAAAATTTTGCTCAAGGGGCTAACTGCTTGATTAGGGCTGCTTTATAAAATCAAGTAGTTAACCTAATTAATTGTTCAGGCTAGCGGCCTCTGTATGCGTAAAAAATATAATTGCTTATTAAGGCAAATTTAGGTGTAATGAATACATAACAAGCGCTGAGCAATGCAGGGAAAGCTTAATAACGCTAGCTAAACTGATAACACTAGCTAGGAAAGTGAGAGCCTCCAAAAAGCCTATTTTTTCTTAGTAAGCCATAGCATAAACAACACCAGCTCTGTCACACCGAGCAGGTAGAGGCTCAGTCCAAAAAGCGATTATGCAACACAAACTGCGTGTCGCATAAATACTAAAATGTTATGTGTTCTAGCGAGGATTGAGATGTCTGGAAGTTACCCTGCAAAAATAAAGAAATTACCTCTCTACGATGGTCGTTTTGATGCTTACAAGCTAGAGGCTAAAGATAGCGATGTTTTGTTCGCCTCATATCCTGCGGGAACTGAAATTCCACTACATACACATGATACTGACAACTATGGTGTAATAACTAAGGGCGAGTTGATTCTAACTATGGGTGGAAAAACTGAGAAAATAGGGCTCGGGCAGTGGTATCACGTTCCTGCCCACGTCGAACATTCAGCTCGGTTCGAAGTAGAAACAGATGAAATTGAATTCTGGTTTACAAAGAACACCTAACACATATGAACCTTATCCGGTCAAGTAAGCATAACGATTCTTTTTAGCTACTTTTAAGCTGCTAATTTGTATTGGCAACGCTTAAACCTGTTCAACTTCGTTATGTCGGTTAGCCGTTAAATCGTTTACGGCAAACACATATAGGGGCGTTACGCCGTAATCTCTTATTGCGATCTCATCGCTGCCTAAATCAGTCGATACAACTTGTCGTTTAGGGCCACTAGACATTCATCGGTTAACCTTAATCTTGCACTACTCAAGGGGATGGCTCATTCGTCCAGTTAGTTAAAGGCTCAGCTAAGGTGTAAACGATTCAATTCATTGCTCAAACAAATGCGCACCAATGGGGTGTCTAATCAAGGCCAAATAGCTTATTACTTCGACAACACTTACCTGTAAAATTCAGCTATTACTGACAAAAACACAAATAATGCATGGTTGTTCGTGCTTATCTAGTTAGGTGTAGAGCTCACCCCATTGTGCGACTTAGCTTTTTAAAAAACGTTCATCGTCGAATACCGTTTTGTTCTTAAGCATAAAATAAACACAACGACCGAGCTTATGGGCGAGCACTGAAAGTGCTTTAGCTTTGCTCATGCGTTTTGTAATTTGTTTAAGTAGCACCGAGCTTTGTCATTTCCACGTAAATAAAGTACAGCGGCTTTTCACTGAACGCCCATTTCAAGTGTCCATTTCCAATTTTATTGCCGTTGGTGCCATAGGTTTTGCCAGCGCACAAATCGCTCAAATCGCTGACACGCTCAAATCGCTGACACCCACCACTAATTTGCACCTTCCTAAGATACCGCCTACGCTTTAATTCTGCACTCAAAGGATTGAGGAAAACAAACTATGGCAACTGCCCGTAAAAAGCAAATCAGTTTAACCGACACCAAATACTACCGCGCAAATCGCTGACACCCACCACTAATTTGCACCTTCCTAAGATACCGCCTAAGCTTTAACTCTGCACTCAAAGGATTGAGGAAACCAAACTATGGCAACTGCCCGTAAAAGACAAATCAGTCTAACCGACACCAAATACTACCACTGTATCTCCCGCTGCGTAAGGCGCGCCTTTCTGTGCGGTGAAGATAAATTTACTGGCAAATCATACGAACACCGCCGGGATTGGGTTGAAGAAAAGCTATTGATGTTGGGGTCTGTTTTTTGTATTGATGTTTGTGCTTACGCCGTGATGAATAATCACACTCACATTGTTTTATATGTTGATGATACAAAGGCTAAGCGTCTGTCGGATAAAGCGACTGTGATACGATGGCACAAGTTATTTAAAGGTAATTGGATAAGCCAAAAGTTTATTGAAGATGAGCCACTGAATGAGTCGGAGCAATTGATACTCGATGAGCTGGTTGATAAGTACAGAGAAAGACTCGCAGATATTAGCTGGTTTATGCGAGTGCTTAACGAAGACATCGCCCGGCGAGCAAATAAAGAAGATAATTGTACAGGCCGGTTTTGGGAAGGACGATTCAAATCCCAAGCATTACTGGACGAGGCGGCGTTGGTCGCTTGTCTCGCTTACGTAGACTTAAACCCCATTAGAGCCAAAATCGCCGCAACGCCTGAAACCTCAGACTACACCAGCATCAAAAAACGCATCGACCATGCGAAGCTGGGAAAACAACCAAAAAGCCTACTACGCTTTGCTGGCAGCCCACGAAAACATATGCCAAAAGGTCTGCCTTTTGAACTCAAATCCTATATTGAATTAGTTGAACTCACAGGCCAATGTATTCGCGCCGACAAGCGAGGCTATATCTGTGAGTCTCAACCCATTCTTACTCGATTAAATATAGAACCGGAAAACTGGATAAAACTTACTACGCAGTTTTCTCGGGTATTCCACGGTGCAGTTGGACGAGAGCGAACAATAACCGCTTACTGCGAAACACTTCAAAAACGACGACGGACGAACCTAACAAATTGCGAGCGCTTGTTGGCTTAGTAAAACGAACACCATCAACTCAGAAATCTATAACTGTTGTATTTACAGCGCGTTGTCGTGCGCAATAACTCAGTTTTGATGTAGAGATATGCTTGAGTGTTAAAAACAACCTATCTATGAACGTTTTTGACCAAAGTGATTGAAGTATTTTTATACTCTTTTACTTCACTTCCTCAGCTTGGATGTTAATAGTGGTGGGTGTCAGCGATTTATGCGAGCGATTTATGCGCATCAGCGATTTACCCATATCAGCGATTTACCCAGCGATTTATGCCCCATTTATTTAATGTAATTAACTGTAATTTGGTGTAATGGTCTGTTTGGCGCTGGTTGACTATTATAGATTTTAATTTAACGAGCTAATGAATAACATGCTCTACAACACAAGGAAAATGATTATGAATGATATGACAGACGTAAATCAGTTCATCAGAAAGAGATTCTCTACAAACTTATTTCTAGCATCGAGTGGCACCCCATCAGCGCAAGAATTAGCAGATGCAATAAATGCAAATAACGCTATTTTGAACTATTGCAATGGTATTCTTAATACAAAAATTCCAGTGTTGCCAGACAACCCAGAATGGTATCAAAATTTTCAGAAGTCTTTTGCATCAGCTAAAATACATGCGCTAGATTGGTTTAATGTTGTTGCATATGAACTAAAAGAAATTCCTCAAAGTATTGTTAGTTATGGCTTCATTTTTAAGAGAAAAATGAAAACGATAAATGACGCGTTGGACATACTTGTAGATAACCCTAAGGATAAAGAAGCAAAGGAACAGCTTACAAGGAATATTGAAAACTTGATTGACAGCCTAAACGATTTTGTAGAAATTTCGCAGGGTTTTCATGTGAAGCTACAAAATTTTGAGAAGAATATGGAGTCGGATAACTTAGCCATGAAAGGCGCTATTGTTGAAGCTGAAAAACAGAAAGAGTACGACGAAAAACAGGTTCAATCATTATTAAAAGACATCGAAGAGTTGGAGAAAGAAATAGAAAGTAAAAATCAAATAATAGCAGGTGCTGGAATAGGGGCTGGTGTATCATTTTTCGCAGGTGCTGTGATAGGAATCTTTACATTCGGTTTGGGTATAGCATTCGGTGTAATTGGGGCCGTTGCAGGCATTGCAACGATAATTGTTGAACAGGCTCAAATAAAAGTTCTGCAACTGAAAATTAAATCCAAAACAAGTGAGATGGATGATTACAATAGTTCTATTGCTGCACTAAAAATACTGTCACAAAATCTTTCAAAACTAACTGCATTAGCAAAACCCGCTAGCACCCAAATTAAAATGATCGAAGATGTGTGGGATACGTTGATTGATGAGTTAAAGCAGGTTGTTTCAGACTTAAAAAGCGGCCAGTATGATTTGGACCAAAGTAAGTACAAAGAGCTGCGCAATGACTTACAGATGGCAGATGACGATTGGTTGACTGTGAGTGAATCTGCTAAAATATTGGCAGATGTAGAGTACTTTTCAGCAAAACCGAAAGAGGCAGTAATAGAGCTCGCCGACGCAGGTTAGTTTGTATAGTTAAGACTTATTCACCTTCAAAATAAAGATCAGGAATTCGGATCAAGCGAAGGCTTGATCCGGTTTTCGCTTAGTGTTGTGGCTGTGGTGGGAAGTTAGCCAGCAACTCCGAAATGGTTTTGTTGATTGATGCTGTTCTTTGATCTGGTGATTGGTTGCTACGTAAGCGACCTTCTTTTGCACCGCGCCAAACTAGCTGGTTAGATGCTTTGTCTATCATATCGAGTACTAGCGTACCTACTTCATATTCACGTGTTGTGGTCTGTGTTTGCCAGCCAATACCCCAGTAGTTCCAACGCGCACCATACGTGGTGTGAAGTGAGTCAGATTCAATTTTTGTATCAACTGATGCGTGATAGTTAACCAGTAAGTCGGCCGATTGCGGATCGGTGAGGGTGAAACCTTGTTTGCTCATTTCGTTTTGAATTGCACTGCGGATCCGCTTTTCCATTAAGTCATTGACTTGGTATTCACGACCATTATTTTTTAGGTCTGCTTCAGGTGACCAAGCATAGGTTTTGTAGTTAGCGAATTGTACAGACTTATCATAATCCCAATCAGGGGTTTTGGCGCAGGCCGCTAACATCAGCACCAAAGTGGCGATAACAATATTCTTAAACATGTGTCTTTACTCCTTAGTCGGATGTTTGCTCTACCTTAACGTGTTAAGGCGTTAAATGGTAGAGACAAGCACCCTTTAATAATTGTATCTAAGACATTAACTTGGGATTAATGTTCCACTTCTATCCAGTCTTTTTCATCCACCCAGTTTTGGCTACCTTGTGCAACACTGCGGATTGGCACCAAGTAGTCACAGCTGATCTGTGGTTTCACCGATGCAAAAATTGGCACAAACCCAAAGCTTAGTGCGGTTTCGATAATAGCCTTTTGGTTTTGTGGGTCGATATCTGCGGCTTCATCGATATAAATTGGGATACGATACATCGCTTGCTCTTGATCAGATAACAGATAGCGAATAAATAGCATGCCACATAAAAGCTTGATAGTGATCCGCGTACCGTTTGAGCCGGCCGAGTCAATTTTATCAAAGTGCTCAGTGTCACCTGCGCGGTTGACCACCTCAAAGCGAATGTCGAAGAGATCGGTTAACGTCAATCCCGCTTTATCACTTGCTAGTTTGATGATGTGATCTTTCGCCTCATTAACAGACTTTTCTGAGCTAGGCTGCTCGCTCAGTAAGTCTAAGCTTTCGCCCTTTTCATATAAATCTGAAGTGCTGATAATGGTATCTATGCTATCAACTAGCATCTTACGAGGGATGACATTGATTTTGAATGCCTGCAAGTTAGAGATTCGATGCTGGCTTATGCCTTTGTTAAAGCTGTTCATCTCTCGGCGTAAGCGGTCTAAGTCTTGACGCAGTCCTTTAATGGTTGCGGCCACTTCAGTGAGCGCCACTCGTGCTTGTTTATCGACGGCATCTCGTTCGTTATCTAAGTTATGATACGCGCTGATCAGCTTTTGATACTTAATGCTAACGTCTGACTCGTTTTCAAACTTAGTGATCCCAGCATTGTAGATATGCAAGTAGGTATTACGAACATTAACGTCTAAGTTTCTAAGCTCATTACAATCTTTGTTAAACTGGTGGATCACTTCAGAGAGATTATCAAAATCAAGATTAATTTCTATTTCATACGGTGCCAGCTTACCTGAATATAGGTCTAGTGTGTGGTCGATACGTTCTGACTTCACTTGCTTTAGGCGGTCGGCTTGGCGCACCAACAAGTCTTGCTTGCTTTTAATGATAGAGCGGCGGTCTGAAATTGAACCAGCATTACGTTGAATATCATGTAAATATTCATCAACTTGCTCTCGTTCCATCTCTAGTTGCTCTTTTAGTGCTTGTTGAGCATCGACCGATTGCAACATGGTTTGATACTGCTCAAAGCGTTTCATGGCCGCTTCTGTTGCCATGAGTTCATCATAAAGCGCATCACGTTCTTTTTGCTTTTCAGCGACGTTTGCGGCTACTTCTCGCTGCTGCTTTAAGTCGTTAAGCGACTGTTGTAGTGACTCTAGTTGTGCTTGCAATTGGGCTTTGTTCTCACCGCTTTGCATTTGTACTGGACTCAGTTTTTTCAACTTAACGGTAGCACCAGGTACTTTAAGCTCACCGCCTTGAACTGACTTAGATAGCGACTCTAAAAATGCGCCAAAGGCATCTTCGTCGGTGATATCAATTTCACCTTGAGAAGTGGTTGAAAACGATAATAAATCTGGGTTCAAGATCCGCGAGATCTCTTCCACTTCTTTTAAAGAAAGATCTTCACGCATACGAGTAAACAAGTTGAACTCAAGGTTCTTGAGTTGCAGTTTTAAACTCTTAATCTGCTTTTGCGTTTCATTGATGCGAAAATCAAGGGTATGGAGACTTTGCCCCTGTGCACTATTAATAGAGAAGGAAAGCTGCTCATATTCCTTTTTCAACAGCGTTAAATTGGTTTTAAGCGTTGCATGATTAGTCAGTTCAAATTCACGTTTTAACGCGTGGAAATCGGTAAACCATTGCTCTATTTGGGTTTGCTTACGCTCGATATCGCGAGATTGCTGGACGTACAGCTGCTGCTTAGACTCAAATTCGCGCTTTTCGGCTTCGATGTCTTCTAGCTGTGTTGCCAGCTCTGCAATTTGCTCGTTGTGATAGTTATCATATTCAACCAAAGCTAAATCGAGTTTCGGGGCGTAAGCCGCCAGTTTACCTTTTAATACCGCTTCATTTTCAAGCATTTTCTCAAGGGCTGAAATTGGCTCTTGCATCGACTCCAGCGCATTTAGTTCACGGCGCGCGCGGTTGACCTTATCGAAAGCGCGACGCCAGACTTCATAAAAGTCGACTTTCGAGTTCGACATATGGCGTTCAAACACCTTGAGCATAAAGCGCTTTACGTCTTGCGCGCCGAGTTTATGCAGATTCAGAATACGACGGAATATTTCTTTGTATACCGGCGCATCTTGGACATTATTCAGTGGGATCATCTTCAGGTTGATATCGCCATCAAATGGTGTGGCGCCACCTGTGAGTAGGGCATTAAGCTCTTGTGCTTTTAGCTCTACAGGCTTAAGTTGTTTTTCCTGTAAGTGATTAAATAGCTTAGTGTACTTGATGATACTTTTACCTTGGGTGTAATCATCAAGATTCAGTTTGCCTTGATAGCAAAAAAACTGGTGCGCGTAACCGGCGATTTTACCCAGCCCCGCAACGCCAATGACCACATCGCCGTGGGGGAGGTTGGCTTCCAGCAAAATATAGGATTGATCAGAAGAAAAGTAGAACTTACGCGTTTCTTCTAAATCGTGACCATCCCATTCAGTCAGTCTTAAATCGTTGATAAGTGGAAACTGCAGCGCATTGATCACCGAGCTTTTACCGGTGTTATTCGGAGCGCAGATAGACGCGCTTTTATCCAGAGGAATGACACATTTAGCGTATCCGGCGGTATTTAATAATGCTAGTTTCCTTAAGCCGTACAACTGCTCGCTCATAGCTCGTCCTCAATATCATATTGTTCTTCGTTTACTTCCATTAGCGCGTCAATGTAGCGATAAATCGGTGCAAGTAGCATAAAGCCTTGCTCAACCTCACGGGCTAGACCCAGTCTCACCATACGTAAAAACACGTCTTTTCTGAGATCTGAGCCCGAAAATATTTCCAACTGATCAAAAAGATGCTTATTGAGCTGCACTATGGTTTGCATTAGCTCTAAATCGCAGCTTTCATCAAATAGTACGCGAAGCGGATCTTTACCTTGGTTGGCATAGTGTTCAATCAAAATATAAATGGTTAGGGCAATCGCACGGGAAATTTTCCCCATATTTGGCGTGCTTTCATCGCTTGCCAAATAATAAAAACCACGGGCATCGTGCTGTAAGTCATGGCCTAAGGCTGAAAATAGCGCTTGATAGCTATCAATTTGCTGATCTAATTCTTGCCAAAGGGTAGTGTCTTGCTCACTGATATGATACCCGCTCACCAGTTTTTTATTAATGGCTTGGAGTTCATTGAGCATGTCTAAGTTAATTGTCGTCATAATGCTAATCTTGTTTTGCTTTGGCACTAAATGGATATAAAGAGAAGGTATGCGATGCGATAGTGATCTTACTCTTTTGTTGCTCTTGGCTAAGTGCCAAGTCAGATTCGTTGATCAGCTTTTGATAAAGAAACAGCATTTCGTCTGCTTCGAGATCTGGGTAGCTATCGCTTAAAAAGCCCAATAGTGCCTGGCGCTTTTTACCGGTTTGTTGAAATCTCGTTTTTACTGAGTTGTAATCTGGAATGTTAGGGCTTTGATAAGCTGGCACATTGTCGTGATCGGGTAGCTGATATTCTTCATGCTCAAACTCAACAAGACTTGCCATATAAGCGACCATGTGACGCTTTTGTCCGAGGTTAAAACGTTGAATGTCTGACACAAATTCTGGTTGAACTGGTGAGAGTAAACGGTCAACGCCGCGCTTTCTAATTTGTCCAAGGACTTTAGAGGCTTGCCGCGTAATGAGTGTATTGCGGCGTAGCTCTTCTCTTAACGGCATGAGGAGATCGGCACTGCGGCTTAAACTTTCTCTACCAATGAGGTGCATATCTAAAATGCGTGTTCTGAGCTGCTCCAGCATGCGTTTGTCTGCAGCACCACGGCCTAATTGTTCAATCTCGTCAATTTGCTCACTGACCTGAAGCTCTATTTGATCAAAGCAGCGTTGGAAAGGGCCATGAATATCGACCATTTCCAGCATAGGTTCGATATATTCGTCAAACGCTTCCAGTACCGCTTTATATCTCATGCCAAGAGAAAGCGTTGAAGTGTCAGACTTTGCTTGTTCAACCAAGTTCATGATAGCGCTTTCGTTATGCTCGAACAGCTTAACAATTTTACGAACGCGTTCGTCCATAATGCGGCTAAAACGGCGTAGCTCAGAGTAGTCAGCCTCTTCACCAGCTTGTGCGATGCGATTACCTAATCTTTCTAAGTCTTTTACCAGCACCGTGATCTCTTCCGCTAAACCAAGGCTCTCTTCTTGTAAAAGAAAGCTGGCGAAGTCAGCGATGGCACGGTTGATTTCTAACTGTGAAGATTTAGCTAAAGGGATAATAATTTCTTGTTGGAGTAATCGATTGGTTTCTTTATAAATTCGTTCACTCGACCAGCTAGGGTTTTTCTGTTTTAGGATGTTTTGTACATCTTTTAGACTGAAATCTGCGAGCTTAAATCGTTTAAAAAGTAGCTCGAGTACGCTCCAGTGTTCATTTATCGTATTTAATAATTTTTTTGCTGGGATCATAACTTTCCAGTGTGTAGTAGCTAAGTTACATCGCTACTTCATCAATTTGTCACAAAATGTTTATCGTACGTAGCATGGGGACTGTGATGGTGCTAGAATCCGCCGCGAAAACGAACCCACCCCTTGTTACATTTAATTACAGGTTGTTTACGCATTATGGTCACGCCCATTATTCTAACCCTGATCGCCATCGCTTTTATACTCATCGTTATAGAAGATATTATTCACGTAAACAAGGCCAAAACAACGCTTTTTTTTGGTACTTTATGTTGGATTATCGCCTTTATCTCTCCAATTCATGGTCAAAGCCCAGAAATTGTACAAATTGAGCTAGACCATAACATTTTAGAAATCGCGACACTTTGGCTGTTCTTAATGGCTGCCATGACGTTTGTGGCTTACTTGAACTCAAAAGGGTTTATCCAAAATATTGTTCACCGGATCATGCCAACCCATATTAGCGAACGCAAGCTAATGTTTTTGGTCGGTGCTTTTGCATTCATATTTTCATCCATCTCGGATAATATTACTGCGACGCTTATTTCATTAGCTGTGGTCATGTCTTTGAAACTTGACCCGAAAAAGTTAATAAAATATGCGACGTTAATTATCTTCAGTGTCAACTCCGGTGGGGTATCATTGATCACCGGTGATGTAACCACCTTGATGATATTTTTGGCCGATAAAGTCACGATCCCAAACCTTTTATTGCTGATCATGCCGTCGATGTTGAGTGTATTTGTGTTAGCAGCCATGCTTTCTATTGGTATGAATGAAAAAATTACCTTTGAAAAGGCAGAATTACGCAGAATTGAAAAGACCGATATCACGATTGCACTCATCTTCTTATCAACCATTTTTGCCACGTTATTCTTAAGCGTGCAATACCATGTGCCGCCGATGCTAACTTTCTTATTTGGCTTGTCTTTGATGTTCTTAATGGCGCAATTCTTGATGCGCAAGAAAGACGTTAATAAGAAAATCATCGACTATATCCGTGAAATTGAATACGACACCTTATTGTTCTTTGTGGGTGTGCTGTTATTAGTTGGTGCGTTGAAAGAGGTCGGTGTACTGTCTAAATTTACCGATTTATACCTGCATCTTGCGCCGGAATACGCAAACTACTTGGTCGGTTTAATGAGTGCGGCGGTAGATAACGTGCCTTTGACGGCGGCACTATTAAAAGCAGACATTACGATGACTCCAGCGCAATGGCTAACCTTTACTTATGCGACTGGCGTTGGTGGCTCTATGCTTATCATTGGCTCTGCAGCGGGGATCATTGCAATGAGTAAGGTTAAAGCCTTAACCTTCTCAAGCTATCTTAAAATGAGTATCTATCTGCTTATCGCATATACCATTGGATATAGTGGCGCGTATTTCGCGGGTCAGCTTATTTAAGACCAATGGATTTAATTTTTTACCGCTTTGGGATAAGTTTTTCATAAATAACTTGACACCTAGACGGCTAAAAGATAATTTTCTTACATCGCCCGCATTTATTGCGGGCTTTTATTTTGCTTTTATTCAGATTAACAAAGGCAAAATAAACAGAAGAGGCGCGATGCTTAGGTAGTTAGTGTGAGGTGACGAGACCAATGACCACTAGTGAGGGAAGTATTCGCCGAGGAGAAAAGTTGCTCGTCGCAACGATTCTTCGGTTTACGAGGCTGAATCCTCGGAACTGTCACCGTATTGGTGGAGAGCTTCTGGCAAAGGTCATTTCAAGCGTTCGTCTTTCTAGAAATCCCATGCCGAGTTCTCCTTATAAAATTTGACTGTGCCAACAGTCGAGAGGAGAGAAAATGAATTCGCAGTATGTTGTAGCCAAATTTGGCGGTACCAGTGTCGCTGACTTTGAAGCTATGTCTCGTTGTGCTCACATTGTTCGTGACAACCCAAATGTTCGCGTGGTGGTTGTGAGTGCATGTGCTGGCGTAACCAATCACCTTGTAACGCTAACCCAACAAAAGGAAGATGAAGCCGGGCGCAAAGCAGTTGTTGCAGCGGTTGAAAACATACAGCAAGCGATTATCGACCAAGTGTCTTTGGATGCTGATCTTGCTGAGGGTTACAAGCAAACTTTCAGTGAATTTGAAAACCTTGCGAGTTTACCTGCACTTAGCAGACAGCAATGCGATGAAATGTTGAGCTTTGGCGAACGTTTTTCTTCTTATTTGTTTACCCAAATACTACGTAATAATCAGGTTCAGGCGTCGCGCTTTGATGTGCGTAAAGTGCTTAAAACAGATAATCAATTTGGAAAAGCGAATCCAAATGTTGCAGCTACGCGTGAAGCCGCGCAAACCAATTTGGTCGCGCTACTTGGCGACACAGTGCAGGTGACGCAAGGGTTTATTGGTAGTGACCAATACGGCCAGACGACCACGCTTGGTCGTGGCGGTTCTGACTACAGTGCTGCATTGTTAGCAGAGGCAATTGACGCGTCAAGTGTGCATATTTGGACCGATGTCGTTGGTATTTTCAGTACCGATCCGCGTTTGTGTGTAAAGGCTAGACCTATTCCTCGTTTGAGTTTTGATGAAGCGGCCGAAATGGCGACATTTGGTGCCAAGGTGTTACATCCCGCAACTATATTGCCAGCGAGTCGTAAAGGTATTTCAGTATTTGTTGGTTCAAGCCGTGATCCGCAAGCGGGTGGCACTTGGATTGAAAAAGAGAAAACGGCGCAAGCAGGCATTCGCGCAGTGACACAACGTAAAAACCAAATACTATTGACGCTAAAGAGCCCTGAAATGCTTCTTGCAAGCGGCTTTTTGGCTCGTATCTTCACCATTTTAAGTAATTACAATATATCGGTTGACTTGGTAACGACTTCGGAAATTAGTGTCGCGCTTACGCTAGATAATGCACCGAATGCTTCTCGACCCGAGCTAGAACAAGCTTGTTTGGATGAACTTGGCGAGTTTTGTCATGTGACCGTTGAAAATAATCTTACTTTGGTGGCCATGATAGGTTCTGAGATCCAGTTGAAGAAGTGCCAACTTAACCTGATGGATGTGTTGTCAGAGTTTAATATTCGATTGATATGCCATGGTGCGAGCAAGCACAATCTGTGCTTTTTAGTTGAGCAGCAGGAGTCAGATCAGGTCGTACAGTCAATTCATGCTAAATTACTAGAGGTTGCATAAGTGAATTTATTGTTTTTTAGGAACTAATAAAAAAGTTGCATTATTGAGTAATGGGTGGCACTTTGTTTATAACGGTTAGGGTCTGCTGACCATCAAGTTTGTTTTTCCCTAGGAGTGCCATCATGAATTATAAAGACGTCTACGAATTCTGGTTTGTTGAATGCACTGAATCAGATTGGTGGAAGAAGTCTGCGGACTTTGATCGCATAATAAAAAATCGCTTCGGTATTTTGCACCAAATGGCGCACCAAGGTGAGCTTTCGAGCTGGAGAGCAACACCACTTGGCGCGCTGTGCGAAATCATTATCTTAGATCAGTTTTCACGCAATATATTCAGAGACACTCCAGAGGCGTTTGCCAGTGATCCTTTGGCGCTGAGCCTCACCCAACACGCCATCGAAAAGGGCTATCACCGCCAGCTCAATGATACTGAATTGATGTTTTTATACCTACCTATGATGCATAGCGAAAGTCGCATCATCCATCGTGCAGCAGACCATTATTTTCGCGACCTGCCCAATTATGATTTTGAAGTCGCGCATAAAAAAATTATCGATAGATTTGGCCGTTATCCCCATCGAAATGAAATACTCAATCGCGATTCAACAGAAGAAGAAATGGACTTTCTAGAGACGCCCAACTCGAGTTTTTGAGGCACGGCTAGAACCTCTCGCATTTTCAGCGGAAGTACGTATAATCGGCCGTCTACAAAAATAATGATTGATTACAGACATGGCTCATACGCGCGATGGATTTCAAAGCCGACTTGGCTTTGTGTTAGCAGCAGCTGGTGCGGCTGTTGGACTTGGTAACATTTGGGGATTTCCTACACAAGCCGCAAACCACGGTGGCGGTGCATTTTTACTGGTTTATTTTGCGGTAATTTTCTTACTCGCATTACCTGCACTTTACACAGAATTGTATTTAGGCCATCAGGCACAAGCAAACCCAGTTAAAGCACTTAAAACAGCCTGGCGTGAAGGTAATCCGAAAATAGGAGCCGCGGCGGGGTATATCGGCCTTGCTGGTGCTATCGTGATGCTCAGCTTTTACTCCATTGTGGCTGGGTGGATGCTGTCTCATGCACTTGATCCTCTTGCGCAAATGGCTGAATTAGATACCGCACACCAGTTTCTTAGCGGTGACTCGATGCTGAGAAACTTTATCTTTACGCCACTGATGCTAATTTTGACTGCGAGCATTATTCTCAAAGGCGTAAAATCAGGTATAGAAGCTTGGTCGCGCAGACTTATGCCGTTGTTACTGGTATTACTGCTTTGCCTTATTGGCTATATGGCGACATTAGACGGCGCAGCAGAAGGGTTTAGAACGTATTTAGTTCCGGACTTTTCAAAAATTAGCGATCCTGACTTGATCATTGCGGCGATGGGGCAGGCGTTTTTTTCGTTATCGTTGGGTGTGGGCTGCATGATGATTTATGGCTCGTACTTAAAACCGAATGAAAATCTACCTAAGCTTACGTTTAGTGTTGCAATGCTAGACACCAGTGTCGCATTTTTGGCCGGTTTACTTATTATCCCTGCAATATTCGTTGCGCAGCAAAATGGTGTTCAAGTATTTCAAGACGGCAAATTAATCGGTGAAGGCCGGTTGATTTTTGCCATTTTACCCGAGCTATTTGCCAATATGGGGGAAATGGGATTATTAGTTAGCCTGACTTTCTTTGTGCTTATGTCTATTGCGTCGGTAACTTCTACCATTTCTTCAACAGAAATTCCGGTATCTTTCTTGGTTGAAAACCATGGCTTTCAACGTAAACAAGCGACTTGGTTGGTTACGTTAGTTATCTTATTAGCATCGAGCACGATTATTCTAAACTTTGATTGGCTGTTCGAATTGGTGATCAGTCTATTCACGCAATATCAGCTACCATTGATGGGACTGTTCTACTTTATTACTGTTGGCTGGGTTTGGAAGCGTGGTAATCAGCTTCACTTAGAATCTCGTGGTGCACATTACTGGTTTGCTCAGTACGTTAGATTTGTTTGCCCAGTCTTGATGACCGCGGTATTTATTAACGTAGCACTGGCAAAGTAGTGGTCATTTATTTTCAAAAAACGGGAAGCATAGGCTTCCCGTTTTCATTTTGATAACAAGGCTCAAAAATCACGAGGGGAAACGAACTCCCCAGCTTGAATGCTCTCATAAGTTCGTTGCGCCAATGAATCTAGGTTGGCTAAATCTTTTCCCATTGAAGCCAGTTGGTTTGTCACTGGAATAATATCGATATCTTCAACCCCAGAAAGTTGAGCCACTCGGGCAAACGTATATGCGTGCTTATATTTTTCGTGTTTGTAGAAAATACTGACTAAAGATGAATAGACTTCTGGGTTAGGGGTATGGCCGCTTTTATTCAGCTCTAATACGCGGTAGAGAATATCAACGGTTTTATCATCATCTACTTTGGCGTAAAACTCTGCGAGGAAAAGCTGAATTTCGGGATCGTTTTGAACTCTAGGGTCATCCTGCATGTTCAAAAGCTTGTTCATTGCTGTGCGATCATTGTTACGAGACCAATGATAATAAAGTAGGCCTGGGTGGTTACTGCCTTTTGTTTCATTATAAATACGTGTCATTTCTTTTAATGCAGTGAGATGACCTTCCACTCGTGAAGTGGTTTTTTCTTTTAACTTGATGTGCTCAATTTTGGCAGCGCGAGAAACACATAGGTTGTAGCTTTCTAAATTTTGCAACAAGTCATATTTGTTTTCGTCCGTCGGTGACTTGTATTCGTGATAGCGCGCGTAGATTAGCGACGCACGTTCGTCTTTACAGTGACTGTCTTTATTTAAGTCTTCACAAAAACCAGGCGTTTCGCTACACACTTGGTTCAGGGTTAGGGTGTCGTCGCAACCAGCAAGTAGTAACGCTGCAAAAACTAGCGACTTTTTAAACGCCATAGTTTGACCTCAATGATTTTTTATAATTATAGGGGGTTACGCCCGAATAAACAGGGTAGAGCTAATAGTTTACTAGTTTAACGCAATGAATTGTTCGGTAACAGTGGAGAATCACGGCAGTTTAAATTAGAATAGCCGTGCCCATTCGGGCTATCCGTTCAAAGAAAATTGTTTATTAGGCAGAAAAAATGACCTTATCTCACGAGCAAGAATATCAAAACAGCTGGCAAGAGCGTCAAGATTATGCAGAAAGCATGCAACCCCTAATCGGTCGTCTATACCGTAACAAAGGCGTTGAAATCTCTGTATACGGTCGTCCTCTTGTGAGCGCAAGCACCATTGATGTTATCAAAGCACACAAAACAGTAGCACGTTTTGAAGAGCGTAAACTACGTCTTCGTGAAAGCTTTCCATTCTTAGAAGTGATCAGCAAAATGGAATTAGCACCAGGTCGTGTTGACCTTGGTAAGCTAGCTTATGCCTACATTTATAAAAATGCAGGTGAAGGCCGCTCAATCGAAGAGTTTTTAAATGCAGAACTTGCAGAATTACTAAACCAAGGCGCACGTCCAGAACCTCGTGACGTTGTTCTTTATGGTTTTGGTCGCATTGGCCGTTTATTAGCACGCCTACTTATCGAACGTGGCGGCTCTCACGCTGATTTACGCCTACGTGCAATCGTTGTTCGCGGTGGCCGCGATGGTGATCTTGAGAAACGTGCAAGTTTATTGCGCCGTGACTCAATTCATGGTCCTTTCAATGGTTCAATCACAGTGGACCATGAAAAAGGTGCGATTAAAGCAAACGGTAACTACATTCAAGTTATCTACGCAAACTCACCTGAAGAAGTGGATTACACAAAATACGGTATTGAAAACGCACTTATCGTAGATAATACAGGTGTTTGGAAAGATGAAGATGGCTTAGGTAAACACCTTAAGTCAATTGGTGCGTCTAAAGTGCTACTTACAGCGCCAGCTAAAGGCGACATCAAAAACATCGTTTATGGTGTTAACAACTCAGACATTCAGTCTGAAGACAAGATTGTTTCTGCAGCAAGCTGTACAACTAACGCAATCACACCGGTCTTAAAAGCACTTAACGACAAGTTTGGTATTAAAAACGGTCACGTTGAAACGGTTCACTCTTACACCAATGACCAAAACTTGATCGACAACTACCACAAAGCTGAGCGTCGTGGTCGTAGTGCGGCATTGAACATGGTTATTACTTCAACCGGTGCTGCGAAAGCGGTTGCTAAAGCACTGCCAGAGCTTGCTGGTAAACTAACTGGTAACGCAATCCGTGTACCAACACCAAACGTATCAATGGCAATTCTTAACCTAAATCTAGGTAAAGAAACAACTGCTGAAGAGCTAAATGAATTCCTTCGTGAGTCTTCACTTTACTCTGAACTACGTGACCAGATTGACTACACTGCATCAACAGAAATCGTGTCTACTGACCTTGTGGGTAGCCGTTATGCAGGTGTGGTTGACTCAAAAGCAACGATCGTTGATGGCGACCGTGTAGTACTTTACGTATGGTACGATAACGAGTTTGGTTACAGCTGCCAGGTTGTACGTGTAATGCAAGACATGGCGGAAGTAAAATTCCCGAGCCTACCTCGCTAACACAAGATTTACGATAAAAAGCCAGCACCAGCTGGCTTTTTTAGTTTTTGAAACAAATTGGTTGTGGTAGGCTTGCAAAGATAGGTCAGCTACAATTAGCTAACAAAAAGTTATGTAATTACTTAGCGCGAACAGCAGCGCAGCATTACAACTTCTTTCAGTTGTAACATTGTTCTGAATGGACGCCAAGCTAGGTATGGTAACAGTGTATTTACACAGCAGTTTTTAACTTATTTAGGGAAACCTATGCGCATTACGAGTAATTTCGATAGTGGTAATATCAAGGTGGTAAAAGCAGAATCACCTGCGGATATTCAACTAGAAATCAATAAAGACAATGAGTCAGACTTTTTTCAATGGTTTCACTTTAGACTTGAGTCTACGCCTTTTTTAGAGCACAAAATTCATATCAACCAGCTACTAAACTCAGCCTACCCAGAAGGTTGGGATGATTATCATGCGGTTGCATCTTACGATCGTCAAACTTGGTTCCGTGTGCCAACCCGTTATGAGAATGGTACATTAACTATCGATTTTGAGCCTGAATGTGCTCACACCTACTTTGCTTATTTTGCGCCTTATAGTTATGAGCGCCATTTAGACCTAGTCTACTGGGCTCAAGCCCATGATGCGTGCGTTGTAGAGACGCTAGGTCAAACGCTTGATGGCCGTGATATGAGCTTACTCACTATTGGTGAGCCGTCAGATGAGAAGAAAAAGATTTGGATCACGGCGCGCCAGCACCCAGGTGAAACGATGGCAGAATGGTTTGTTGAAGGTTTGCTTCACAAACTATTGGATGACGAGGATCCACATGCCGCTGCACTGTTATCGAAAGCGGTATTTTATGTCGTGCCAAATATGAATCCAGACGGCAGCGTTCGTGGTCATCTGCGTACAAATGCAAAAGGCGTTAACCTTAACCGTGAATGGCAAACGCCAACACTTGAGAACTCACCTGAAGTTTATTATGTATTAAATAAAATGCATGAAACTGGGCTGGATATGTACCTCGATATTCATGGTGATGAAGCACTACCGTATAACTTCGTTGCGGGTAGTGAAGGTATTCCGAGTTATGATGATCGCCTACAGCGTTTGGAAGACTCTTTCAAGGCGGCACTGTTAACTATCACACCTGAGTTCCAAGATGAATTTGGTTACGATAAAGATGCACCGGGTGAAGCAAACCTCACCGTTGCTTCGTGTGCTGTCGGTGAAGCGTTCAAAGCGTTGGCTTATACCGTTGAAATGCCGTTTAAGGACAATGCAAATCTGCCAGATCCTTACTTCGGTTGGTCAGACCGACGTTCATATCAGTTTGGTCAAGACACCTTAGCTGCAATCTTAAATGTGGTTGATGACTTAAGATAAGCTTAAAGACGGGTAATCACCATATTGATTACCCGTTTATTTTTGTGCGTTTAAAAGAACAACAAAATAATATTTAAAAATAATAAGGTAGAGCACCTCGACAGGGTGTAATAACAACAATAAAGGGGAATATTCGTGGATGCGTTAGGCAGCTTATTAGATAGCTTAGATGGAATGTTAGGTGGTTCACCTTGGTTCCCGTATGTTCTGTTAGGGGTAGGTTTGTTTTTTACAATCTACTTGAAATTTCCACAGATCAGATATTTCAAACATGCGTGTAAAGTCGTTACTGGTAAATATGATAAAAAAGGCCTAGAAGGCGATACCACGCACTTCCAAGCACTCGCAACGGCACTTTCTGGCACAGTTGGTACTGGTAATATTGGTGGGGTGGCGCTGGCAATTTCAATCGGTGGGCCAGCAGCATTATTTTGGATGTGGATGACTGCCTTTTTTGGTATGACAACCAAGTTTGTGGAAGTCACACTATCGCATAAATACCGTGTACAAACAGATGATGGCACCATGGCCGGTGGTCCAATGTACTATATGGATCGTCGCCTAAACATGAAATGGTTAGCGGTATTATTTGCAATTGCTACTGTGATTAGCTCATTTGGTACAGGTAGCTTGCCGCAGATCAACAACATTGCTCAAGGCATGGAAGCGACCTTTGGTTTTGCACCGATGGCAACCGGTGCTGTGCTTTCAGTTTTGCTTGCGCTTGTAATACTTGGTGGTATCAAGCGCATTGCTGCTATCACTTCTCGCGTCGTGCCATTAATGGCCGCGATTTATATTCTTGGTTCTTTTGCCGTTATCTTCTACAACGTTGAGAATATCGTTCCTTCTTTCCTTTCTGTATTTACAGATGCTTTCACGGGTTCTGCGGCAGCGGGTGGTTTCTTAGGGGCTTCTTTTGCTTATGCATTTAACCGTGGGGTTAACCGAGGTCTGTTTTCTAACGAAGCGGGTCAAGGTTCAGCACCAATCGCGCACGCCTCGGCAAAAGCCGATGAACCAGTGTCTGAAGGTATGGTTTCCATTCTTGAACCGTTTATTGACACAATCATTATCTGTACCTTGACGGGATTGGTTATTTTGTCATCGGGTGTGTGGACCGAAAAGTTCGAAACCCATTTCGAGCGCTCGTCTATGGTTATCTTAGACGGTAAATATGACGAATCGAATCAACAAGACCGAGATGCATTGTACGCCTACTTGAATGGTAAAAAAGAGCATACTGTCAAACCTTTCAATGGTGAGATTGAAGTCGTACAGGGTAAAGCGGTAACGGAAAACTTTACCGTGATCCACTCGCGTTCTATTGGTGAGCAAGTACGCTTTGGTATTACTGAGCGTCACAAGTACACAGGAACGGTCGAAGTGAAAGACGGCTTGCCAACAGACAATAGCATCAGCGTGATTGGTTACTCTTTAGTGCATTCGGCTGAGCTAACAACCAAAGCATTTACCCGAGGTTATTTGGGCGAAAATGGTAAATACATCGTTTCGATTGGTTTGTTGTTATTCGCGTTTTCTACGGCAATTGCATGGTCATACTATGGTGACCGCGCGATGATTTATCTTCTTGGTAGTCGTTCGGTCATGCCGTATCGCGTATTCTATGTTGCAGGCTTCTTCTGGGCGTCGTTTGCTGATACGACACTAGTGTGGAAGTTGGCTGCCGTGGCCATCGTAGTGATGACGTTACCTAACTTGTTTGGTATTTTACTACTCAGAAAAGAAATGAAATCTTCGGTTAAAGAATACTGGGAAGATTTCAACAAAGAACACAAACAGTGAGCGAATTTTAATTAAAATTATCTTGTCATTTAAGGACAAGAGTTCGCAAAGGTAGTAGAATAGGGCGCCTCACAGGTGCCCTTTTTTGTATTATGGAGAAGTAACACGATGGCAATAGCACAGTGCCCAAGCTGCGGTAAATCTATTTCCTCCAAACATAAGTCCTGCCCGCATTGTGAAACCAATTTAGCAGACTTTTCTCAAGAAGACAGAGAGAGAGCGGCCTCTAGAAATCGTGTAAAACGTCAGCAATCTGTAATGAATTACTCGTTTATTGCACTGATCCTAGTACTAGGTGGATTCTTATATATCTATTGGCAGCAGCCTGACCCTAACTCGTTTGAAATGATCGCAAGCAAAAGCGTTATAGGCATTGGTGCGGTTTGGTACTTAATTAATCGAGTCATCCTCGTTATTTTGAAAAAGAAAAAGTAGTAATGAATGTAGATAGCTTAGTTCAAAATATTACCCCTGAAGTATTCGAGCGTTTGCAATACGGTGCGTCAACCGGAAAGTGGCCTGATGGTACACCACTAAGTGATACGCAAAAAGAGCAAACCGTGCAATTGGTCATGCTATATCAAGCAAAAGTAGCTAAGTCCAATGAGCAGTTCACCATCAACGAAAAAGGTGAAATGGTGCAAAAATCCAAACGCGAATTACAACAAGAATTCAAAGCCGACAATGAAATAGCTAGGTTCAGTGAAAATGATCTTTAAACACCTTTTTACACCGAAATGGAAACACCCAAAGGTTGACGTTCGCTCACAAGCAGTGGACAAGTTAGACTTAAGCAAAGACGCAACTTTACTACATACGCTAGCACTTGAGGACGAGTCTGCGCAGATCAGAAAAAAGGTACTTACTAAGGTAAATGACCTTGGTCTTTGGTGGAAAGTTTATAAGCAAGATAGCGAGCTAAAAGAGCTTGCAGAGCAGAAAATTTCGAGTGCGGTGATTAATCAAGATACCGCACTGCAGAGCAACATTCGTGAAGAATACATTGAACGCTATGCGCCAGTTAAAACGCTTGAGAAAGTTGCGTTAATTGAAACCGATTTAGCAAATAAAGTTAAACTGCTTAAGCGCCTTGCGAACGCCACGTTAATCGAAAAATCGTTCAAAGAAGGTGATGAAGCACTTCAGATCGCTATGTTGGAACTGATTGCACAGCATTCACTTGAAAAGAGTGTCCTAAAAGCAGCCAAAGGTGAAGCGCTGACTTCTCTTACTGGATCACTGGAACAGCAGCGACTAGCAAAAGAAATGCCTGCTCAAGTTGCTGAGCAAACGCGAGTTGTGCTTGCCAAGTTAAACGCGCTAAGAGATAAGCAAAACTATGAAACGGTGAACGCGCAAGCACAGCAGTTATTTGCACAGTGGCAAAGCATTGAGCTTAAGTGGTTAGATGCTGAAACAGTAACTGCACTAGATGCAAAGTATCAACAAGTAGCAGATAAATTAAACCGTCATCTCAATGAGTTACAAGTTAAACATCAAGCGCAGCAAGCTGAGTTAATGCAAAAGCAAAATGAAGCCCTAGAGGTCGCTGAATTAACTGCTGAACTTGAGGCTATTGAAAAATCGGTCGAAGTTGCATGTAAAACACTAGACTTAGCCCCACACGATGCACTAGTTAAGCGTAGTGAAGTATTAAAAGGCAAAGTGTCTGCACCTCAATATGTCACTGTTGAAGCGCTTGGCGAGTTCACAAGAAAACTGCAAAATATTGAGCGTGATCTTGCCGATTTACCCGCACTTATTGCTGCAAGTGAAACCTTCAATAATGCCTTAGCAGAGTTAAAGGCAGTTGAAGTACCAGCTTCGTTAGAAGCGCTTGATACTCAAGTACAAGCACAAAAAGACCGCTATGTTACAGCGCGTAAAGCACTAGATTCACTGTCTAAGGTATTGCATAAATCAGCAAAAGCTGAGCTATCAGATGCAAGCCAAGCGTTTATGACAGCTATCGAGCCGCTGAAAAATGAGCAAGAAAAGGCACTCAAAATCGCGAAGAAGAAAGCACGTGATGTTCAACGACTAATTGATCAGGGTCGATTTAACGTGGCATTTGGTGTTTTTAATGGCTTTATTGAGCAGTTTGAGTTGCTTACGCCAAGCTACAAAAAGCAGCTTGAAAACCAGCATGAAAGCTTGTCTCAAGCATTAAAAGATCTTAAAGATTGGCAAAAGTATGCAGCTACACCTAAACGTGAAGAATTGCTTACGGAGCTTGATATCAAACTGGCTGAGGAGTCGGTTGACCCTGTTAAGCGTGCTGAGGAAGTAAAATTACTTAGAACACGTTGGAACGAACTTGGTCATGTAGAAACGGAACAGGAAAAAGCGCAAGCAGCTCAATTTGATGAAAAAATCGAATTATTGTTTGTACCTTGTCGCGCTTACTTTGCGGAGCAAGAAGTACAGCGTGAGCAGGCAAAAATAGCGCGTGAAGCGGTGATTGAAGAAGTTAAAGCACTGCTTAGTAGTTTGGATAACGAGGGTATCGATTGGCGAGAAGTGGAAGCACAATTTAACCGCCTAGCCAAAGTGTGGAAAAATGCTGGCAATGTGGATGCCAAAGTCTATCAAAAGCTGAATTCGATTTACCGTGAGCACCATCAAGCGGTTTACGAGAAACTTAAAGCCTTCCATCAAGCCAATGCCGTTGAAAAGGCTAAGTTAGTTGAAACTGCACAGCAGCAGCTAGAAGCTGAAGATTTAGCTGCTGCTTGTGACTTACTGAAATCATTGCAAAAACAGTGGCAGCAAATTGGTTTTGCTGGTGCCAAACAAGAACATACTCTGTGGAAAGCATTTCGTGCTCATAATGATGCCGTGTTTGAAAAGCGCAGCGCACAATATGCCGAGCAAAAAGCACAGGAGAAGTCACAAGAAGCCGAGCAGCGTCAGTTGCTTGCAGAGTTCGACAACAAGGTCATTGAAGCGGTCACTCAAAATGAACTGGCTGCCATTCGTGATGAACTCAATACGTTTATTGTAGTGCCAGGACTGAAGCAAGAAAAGAATCGTTTATTGTCACAAGTGAAGTCGAAATTAGATGATCTATTTTCTTCCCAGCGTCGTGAAAAGTTCAATGAACTGGTGGAAGCAGTAGACACTGACGGTGATATTCCTAGCTCTTGGCAAGGTAATAATAAAACCTCGCTAAACGCTGCTCAGTTGCTATTGAGACTTGAGATTTTAACGAATCAGTCATCACCGGAAGCGTTGCAAAGCGAAAGAATGTCTGAGCAAGTCGCGATGCTGGATGCAAAACTGCAAGGTGAAGAAAGCAGCCTTGAGACTTACCTTATCAGTTATCTCGCTGAGGCTGACAAAGCCGATATAGTGACGTCAAAAGGCAGGTTACTTGCTGTTTTGAACGCATAACCATTGCTCTTTGAGCCTACTCAGGACACTCTGGGTAGGCTTCTCCGATGTAAACTCTATCCGCCTCTAACACCTCTTGAGCTCGGTTTGAATGCTAAAGTTATGAGAAATCTGCTTAGTGGCTCTAGGTAGTTACACCACTTTATTTTAATACTTTGCTCTAGTAACCAATAATCAGAAGAAAAAATAATGACCAACAAACTTTATCAATATCCACTTGCGCTTGCGTTTACCTTCAACTTGGTTGCATGCTCGGTAGGTAATCTTAACGCTACTCATGGTGAAGACCTAAGCCATTTTGCTGGAAATATTAATGTGGCAAGTGGTCAAAGAGCCGGGAACTTATCCCTACAAAATGGCAATATTACGCTAGCTGAAGGGGCCAAAGTTAAGTCTGCAGAAGTGACTAACGGTAATATCCAGCTTGATAAGCATAGTGAAGCGCAGTCGATTAATATTGATAATGGTAATATTATGCTGATGGAAAAAGCGCACGTATATGGGAGCATTCAAGTTACCAATGGTAATATTGAGATTGGTGAGTCGGCTCTAATTGAAGGAAACGTCATTAACGCGAGCGGAGATATTACAATTGCCAGCGGCGCTACTATTTTAGGTGATGTGATTTATCGTCAGGCAGGATATCTTGCTTCTAAGCTTGAGAAAGACATACCAACGCTTACAATTAGTGATGGTGCAAAGATTGTTGGCACTATCCAGCTTTATCGTCCTATTCATATTGAACCTAAACATCTACAAAGTCAGATCACTTACCACTATAAACAGTAAGCTGCATGAGAGTAAGGTGAGCGCAATACGCTCACTTGTGCTCTTACTTAGCGCTAAGTATTCGTGCTAGTTTGTGCACATCATCAATAGCACGTTGTTTTGAGTGCTTATGCCTGTCGTCGCCAAACTCTTGATACTCAGATGCGATTTCATAAAACGCTTCAGCACCTAAATATGGAGCCAACTGCTCGATATGGCTACTTAGGTGATTCAAATGATATTGTGACTCACCTTTTTTAAATGCAAACTCTCCCCAAGATGCCAGTAATACGAGAGTTTTACCCGATAAAATTGGCTCAAGTGGTTTATCACCTCGTGCTAAATCAAAGCTGAAGGTCTTATTTACTCGGACCACCATATCAAACCAAGCCTTTAGCACAGCAGGCATACCGTAGTTATACATAGGGCTTGCGATCACGATAATATCCGCATTAGTCACTTCCTTGATAATGTCGTCAGACTCAGCGAGTACTAAGCGTTGCTCTTCGCTCAACACTCCTTTTGCAAATGCAGCCGCTATAAATGCTTCATTGATGAATGCAGGTTGTTTCACGGAGAGGTCGCGATGGGTGATTTCTACTTTATGTGTAGTTTGACTAAAAGTACTTAAAAACTGCTCTCCCAACATTCTGCTTATTGATTGGTGTTGTGTTTCGTTCTCACTGTACTTTCTTACGCTGCAACTTATGTATAGAATGTTTTTCATGGCTTAGCTCCAGTTGTATTATGTGCATTATTCTGTGCTTAAGTGAGCAATGTGACAACTGAGAAGAATCCATAGATAGATGAGATAAACTAACTTATAGGTTTGCTATGTTCACACATTTACCGTCTTTGAATAACATAAAAACCTTTGCTGTTGCTGCGCACTACTTGAGCTTTAAAGATGCGGCGGGGGTACTTAATGTTACGCCTACGGCAGTGTCACATCAGATAAAGTCACTGGAATCACAGTTAAGGGTTCAGCTTTTTGAGCGAAAAACGCGAGCAGTGCAATTAACATTACAAGGACAGGCACTTGCAAAGGTGTGTATTGATTCACTCAATATGCTTGATAATGCGTTTATTGAGTTTACTGAGCAAAAGAATGATTTGCTTATTTCATGTTGTAATTCATTTGCTGCACTTTGGCTTGCTCCGAATATGGCTGCCATTAATCATGCTTTCCCAAACCAAACCGTCACAATATGCGCGAGCGATCAACTCATTGATTTAAATAAAGAGAAGCATATTGATATCGCCCTGCGTTATGGCAAAGCGGATCCGAATTCTAATGAAACTCATCTTATTACCGAGAAAATTGGGCTTTATGCTAGCCCAAATTATCGGGTGCCAGACCAAGGTAAACCTGTACTATTTCTCACCCATTGGCAAGACGAAACGGGGCTTGAAAATATTCCTTGGCGAGCGCACATTAACGAAAGTCATTATGACTTGCGTTATTTTGAGCAAGAACACTTTGTCTTGCAGGCGGCTGTGGCAGGGCAAGGGCTGGCACTATTGAGCGATGTATTAGCAGAGTCTGCAGTTAGGCAGGGGTGGTTAAGTAAAAACTCGACAATGGAGGAATTTTCAGGCTATGGCTATTGGCTCCGGCAAACGGCTTATCGCAAGAGTTCTGCGATTGTTCACCAGTTTACCATTTGGCTGGCAAGCGCGTTACAAAATATCAAGGCCGACAAAGATAAGGACATAAGATAAAAAGATAAAGGACAGGCACTTTTATCAATGAGCAAATAAGCCGTTTTTTAATATTGATCTATACTTTTGTGGAACTTAAGTCCTTATTCGAAAAGTGTTTATTGCTAGGTGGTGATGTGATGATAAAAATCCTGCTGATGAGTCTCATTTTATTTCCCGCTTTATGTTTGAGTGATGATTATACCTTCGCCTTTGTGCCGCAGCAGTCTGCAAATAAGTTAGCCAAAAATTGGCAGCCTATTCTCGATTATCTCAGTGATAAAACCGGAGATAATTACACGTTTAAAACCGCTAAAGATATACCAACCTTTGAAGCCCGGGTGCTGCAGCAAGAGTATGATGTGGCATACATGAATCCCTATCACTTTGTTGTATTTAATGAGCGGGCAGGTTATCAAGCTATCGCCAAGCAAAGAGATAAAATGATAAAAGGGATCATCGTGGTTAAAAAGGGAGCGGGTATCACTGACTTATCGCAGTTGCGAGGAGAGACACTTGCTTTTCCGGCTCCTGCTGCATTTGCTGCGAGCATTTTGCCCCGAGGGGAATTGGCGAAACAAGGTATTGAATTTACGCCAAGATATGTATCTTCCCATGACTCCGTTTATCTCAACGTGTCGAGAGGGTTTGTCAAAGCGGGGGGCGGTGTCATGCGTACTTTCAACAACGCCGATCCTAAAATTAAATCACAACTTGACATTCTCTGGACGACAAAAGGTTATACACCACATGCATTTGCCGTAAAAAGAGCAATGCCAGAAGATGCAAGGCAAAGATTAGTAGCGGCGTTGACCTCTCTTGAACTGAGTGAAGAGGGGATGAGGCTACTCGAAGCGGTGAATTTCAAAGGCATTATGGCAGCGTCGAATGAGGACTGGCAAGACGTAAAAGCGTTAGAATTAGAAACCTTGGTTGGCAAATAGTACTCGGATGATTAAGAAGCGCCACGACTGAATGAAAAGGCTATCGTTAAGACTCAAAACCATGATTGGCACCGCTATTATTGAAGCGGTGCTGTTGAGTGCGCTCATATTTGTGGTGATTGATTTTATGATGGAGTCCGCAAATGACGCCATGAATAAACGCGCAACCACGACTGCACGTTTGTTTGCGAGCGCGACCAAAGATGCTGTGCTGTCGTACGATTTAGCCACGCTAGATGCTTTTACCAATGAGTTATTAAGCAACCCAGATATCCTTTACGTTAAAGTGATCGATGGTGAAAGCCAAACACTTTCCTTTGCAGGAAACGAGCGCTTTAAAACGCGCACATTTGAAGATGATACGTTAGTTGCGAAAGTCACGGACGGTATTTTTGATATTCATGCTGATATTGTTGAGGGAGGGACACTATTTGGCACTATTCAGATAGGCATAGATATTGGCACCATAAATCGAACGATGTCAGAAGTAAAACGCTGGACGGTTTCTATCGCGCTGTTTGAAATGGCGTTAGTTGCTATTTTCTCTTATTTTCTGGGGATATATCTCACAACCAACCTGTATATATTGAAAAGCCAAGCTAAATTTATCGCTCGTAATGTCAAAAAAGGCGTATTTGATTTCAAATGGAAACCAATACAGAGTAAAGATGAGTTACAAGAACTGTCTTTAGCGTTTGATGAACTATCACAAACTTTAGCCGAAGAGCATGAGCGTCGAGAACGATATAAGCATGATTTGATTGAGCTAAATAAACACTTAGAAGAACTGGTGGCACAGAGAACTGAAAAGCTGAATCAGAAAAATCAGCAGCTTGAGGCCACGAATAGAGAGCTTGAAGCCGCGCAGCAACAGCTTGTTCACTCAGAAAAAATGGCCTCTGTGGGTCAATTGGCTGCCGGAGTTGCCCATGAAATAAATAATCCGCTCGGTTTTGTGATGAGTAACCTTGATGTGATGCGTCACTATCATGGCGATTATGCTGAGCTTGCAAAGCGTGCGGTTCAGCTTGGACTTGAACCTGGTGAACGTCATGCGTTCAATCAATTTGTTAAAGACAAAGACTTTGCTTTTATTAATAGCGATTGTACAGAGCTTATTGATGAGTCTATGACTGGGCTACAAAGAGTTTCTGCGATTGTGAACGACCTCAAGCAGTTTTCAAGAGCTGATACTATTCAATTGCAACCTTGCGATATTAATGCATGCATAAAGACAACGTTAAATCTGGTTGAGAGTAAGCTCAAATATCATGCGAACGTGATCACACAGTTAGGTGAAGTCCCTCAAGTGCTGGGGAACCAAGGTAAGCTAATTCAAGTAATGACAAACTTACTCATCAATGCAGCGCAGGCTTTAAAGAGTGAAGGAGAGATTAAGGTAACAACGTATTTGGAAAATGGCAGTGTTGCGATCAGTGTGCAAGACAGTGGCATTGGGATCCCCAAGGAGATCATCGATAAGATATTTGACCCGTTTTTTACTACAAAGCCTGTCGGTAAAGGCACAGGGCTCGGGCTCTCCATTAGCTACGATATAATCAAAGAGCATGGAGGTGAGTTATTGGTTGAGAGTGAAGAGGGCATTGGGACATGTTTTACTATTTTATTGCCATCATGCAAGTAAGCACGACCCTGATACGAAACGTTTTAATCCACAGCTAATAAGTCCTTTGTGGTTAAAATCAATCAATGGACACCTAATTGTACGGAATAACGGTCGCTGTGAACGACCGTTTTGCAAATTGTTTTTTTACTGTAACTCAACCGTCAAGGTGCGACCGTAACTGGGGGTGCCGATATGCAGACGAGCAGGTTCGTCAACTTGAAAGTCCATTGTACTGATGTCAAATCTTAGTTGTACATCGATGAGCGCTTTACATGGATCATATTCACTCATATCTACTAAGTTAAACATATATTGAGGAGGAAAGCTTTCTAATGAAGTGCCATCCCACTCTAGTGCAAATATGTGTTGAAAACAACCACCACCATACCTTGCATCAATGACTAACTGGCTTGCAGAACGGTCATAGTAAGCGCCTTTCAGCCAAAGCATATTTGCCTGTTTTTGCGTTAGTGTCTTGACCGTTTTACCTTTAAGATGAACGGTCTCTTTATCCTGTGTGTTAGGGTCATTGCTTGGCTGAATGATTCTCGCACCATTTGCTTCTGAATTACCTATCCAAGGGGCATCAACTACAAATGGGACGAGCATATCTGCGCCAATCATAGAGGTAGGTGTAACAGTCAATTCGTAGTTCCAAATCCCGTCTGCGGGAGGAACTACAGGGATCATTTCATTCAGTGAAACATTTAAGTTCGTACTAGAGAGTTGTCCGCTAACTTGAACTCTTCCGTTCTCAGTGATGTCGATCGATTGAATATATGCAACAGCCATTGTTATCTCCTATTTCAGCTATTCCCTGAAACTTCTAAACTGGGCTGGGAAGTCCCAGTTCAACCACATAACAATAGAGAGCGACAGAACGATTCTATCGCAATTTTCGCTGATGTTAATTCTTCAAGTGTTGGTGTTGCTATGGCCTCACACTAAATGAAGAATTCACAAATGAGTAAACAAGTATAGACAAAATTACAAATCTGGTAGCGAAACAACTCATGCTTAAGATGATGGGCTAATATAGAACATGTTTTTTGGTTGCTTTCTTTAATTGGTTTACTCGTTATTTTTATTAATAAAGACGCGAATACGATGTTTATCTGGGTCTAATACGATAAAACTATCGCCATATACCTCGGCTTGCGGGACCTGAGCAAACTCAATATCTAGTAACTTCCATGTATCGTATAAAGCAAAAAACGCCTTTTGGCTTGGTTGCATAATAGAGATTTCAGTACCGCCCCCGGTAATGCGACTTGGTGGTGTAAGGGCTGTGTTTTGTTTAAGTGCAATGGAGATGTTGTTTGCACACTTCATAGAAACAAAAGTTGGAGAAAGCTTTACAGTCTCACATTGGAATAGCTGTCTATAGAACGCTTCGCTAAGCTTGATATCGCTTACATATAACACCAAAGAATCAACGGTGACCATCATGGAATTCCATCATTTTTTAAAAAGTTGCAGCTACGATACTCTCTCGGTGTGTCAGCTATTGTCAGTAGCATTACGCTGAGTTAATACCTTGGGCTGAGCATTTAATCGAGACAGATAGTCCCATATCACTTTAACTTCATGTTATTAACGCTTACAGTAATCTCGCACACTGTCTAACGGTGTGTAGAGCAAAGTGAAACTGGTGTTTTTAACAAAAAGGAAAGGTTGTATGGTTACTTGTTACTTAAAATATGTTGTTGATCCGGCAAAAATTGCTGACTTTGAGGAATATGCCAAAATGTGGATCCCACTCGTCAATCGTTTTGGTGGGCAGCATAATGGCTACTTTTTACCATCGGAAGGTGCAAGTAATATTGCCTTGGCATTATTCACCTTTCCCAGTCTGGCGGCTTATGAAACGTATCGCAACGAATCGTTTCAAGACGCACAGTGTCAGGCTGCAATTAAATTTGCAGAAGATACCGGTTGCATAATCAGCTATGAACGCAGCTTCTTTAGACCTGTATTTGAATAAAGGTGAGTAAATGGAGCTGAACATCCCGTGCAACTAGATATTTCTGCCAATCTCAAACTACAAAACCTTGCTTTGACGCATGCAAAGCCATTATTTGATTGCGTACAAAGTAGTCGCGCAAGTTTACAAAACGTGTTGCCGTGGGTTGCGACATTACATACCGAGGCTGATGCAGAGCGATACATCGACACACGTATAAACAACCAAGTTGGCGGACTTTGGTCTGCTATTGAATTTAATTGCGAGTTTTGTGGTGTGTTTGGGATCAAGTATATGGATGCGCAAACGCAAACTGCCGAAATCGGCTATTGGCTTGGCGAAAAGGCAAGAGGTCACGGCTTAATCGGTCTAGTGCTTGAACAGGTTATTGCCAGGCTTCGAGAGGTAAGTGATATTAAAACTGTGGAGTTTCAATGTTTACAGTCAAATATTGCGAGCCAGCGGATCATTGAAAAAATAGGCGGCCAGTTTGTTGAGTCCTGTGTCAATGATCTGGGCGTAGCAGGTGACGAGCCGTTATATATCTATCGACTCGCACTTTAGTTTCGCCTTTTTAGAGGAACGAGCGCATAGTTGCTATGCGCTCAACTGATTAGTTTACCTCATATTTAGCAGGCACAGCTCGGCTTCGTAGGGTAGTGACGATAATTTGCGGTAATAGCGGCATTACAATCATGCCAACCATCAAACTATACTGAAGCGGCGTGAACGTCTCGCCCAGTAGCACCAACCCCGTCAAAATACCTGCAACCGGATTTGCAATACCACCAAAGGTAAAGTCCACTACAGACATACGCTGCAGTAACCACACGTACAAGCTATAACCCAGCGCAGTGTTCAGGAGTACAACCCATAACATGCCACTGAGATTGGTCATCGAGAAATTGTTAAAAGCCGCAATATACTTAGCTGGTGCGATCAGGCCGTGAACGCTTGATGCGAGCGTGAGAATAACGCCGCCAATAATGAGTTGCCAAGTTAACACCGTCCACCAATGCATGCGATCACCAAGAGACTTAGTGATTGAGCTGCCGATCACGATACAGGTTATTGCCGCAAGTATTGCCGCTAAACCAAGAGGGTTTAAACTCAGTGAACTCGGATCAAATAACAACCAGGCCAACACAATAAGCGCCGCGCCGCATAACGCTTGCACCAATCCCGGACGTTGCTTATTGACCAACCAATGATAAAGCATGGCGAACACCGGCACAGACACCATGCCCACGCTAGATATGGCAGATGGTAGCGTTAACGACATCACGAAGATCATGCTAAAAAACGCCGCGATATTAATCGTCCCTAGGCCGAATAATATTTTCCAGTCAGCTTTTTTTGGCACACTCGGCTTAACTGCTAGCAAAATAAGCCCAGCCGGAAGCGCTCTAATAGCGCCAAGTAAAAGAGGCGGCCAGTCCGCAAGGGTGTATTGTGTCACCGCATATGTGGTACCCCATAAAAATGCAGGGATCATCGCGAGGAGTATATTCACATTAACTATCTTTATGTTGAGATACTTTGCGCTAAGGTATTACTGAAAACACTTTTTGTAAAGTATCTTTATGTTAAGATATTTCTTTACAAAGTTTGTTGTCGGGGCAAATATTGATGGATGCGATTGATAGAGTACAAGAGCAGTGGGCTCGCGAAAAACCACAGTTAGAAACAACGCCCATGGCGATAATGGGTCGCTTAGTGCGCATAGCTAAACATATGGAAGCCGAAGTTGAAAAGCTACATAAGCAATACGGCTTAAATTTGGGTGAATTTGATGTGTTAGCTACCTTGCGCCGCAGCGGCAAGCCATTTCGCTTAACTCCATCAGAGCTATTTAAAACCATGCTACTCACCTCTGGCGCGATGACCAATCGTTTAGATAAGCTAGCGGCAAAAGGCCTTATCAAACGTGAGCATTGTAAAGAAGACCGCCGCAGTGTAACAGTTGAATTAACAGCAGAAGGCCTCGCCCTGATTGAAAATCTGATTGAACCGCATATCGCCATTCAAGCCCAATTGGTTGAAGGGATGAGTAAAGAGCAGCAAACCTTGTTAAATAGTGTGTTAAAAGAATGGTTAACGCAATTTGAGTGAGGGTGTAAACAGTCTTGTAGGCGGTTCACCCGCTGAGAAGTGATGCCGCCTTTCGGATGTGAAGGGGGAAGTGGTGTTGCCTGCGTCTTCAGGTTTTACGTAAGCCATTGGACTGTTTGCTAGCAGCACATAATCATCATGGTGTAGTAGGTTCGAATAACCGAAGCGCTATTCGCCCCACTAAACCTTTGTACTCATCACGTACTCTGGATACCCTGTATGTTCATCTTTTTGTTCAGCGATAACACTAAAACCTTGAGATAGGTAAAACTGATAGCTTGCTTGATTTTCTTTGTATACACAAAGCGTCAATATCGGTCTTTGATTTTTTGCATGAGTAAGCAATTGTTTGCCTATGCCGGTTCCCTGTAGCTTTGGTTTCACAAATAGGGCGGCTAAGCTGTTTTGGTGTAAAGCGTAAAACCCGACAACGTCGGAATTCAGCTCGTAGACGTAAACCTCTGAAGCAGGGAGATAAATATTACGCATATTTTCTAAATTAGCTTGCCAAAACTCAGCTGAGATAAAGCCGTGTGCTTGAATGGATGCGCTCAGCCAAATTTCAAGTATGGTATCTATGTCATCTTCAGTGTATTTTCTTATCATGATTGCAGCGCCCGTAATTTTTCGAGCACTTCATTAAGTACAGCTATTCCCATTGTTTTTTCCACGAGGGAATTCATATCCCCTTGAAGAAATTCATTCCAAGATACGGTTTTGGCGCCTGAATTGTGTGCATATCTACCATACGCAGATAACACAGTCTCATCATCCTGAATGGAGACGAGATAAAGATTTTGATCTGGCGTATCAAGCCTACGCTCGAATAGTGTGTTAGGTTGTTTATATTCCATGACTGTTTATCAAATAAAAAAGTGGCGATGTGAATTCAGGTCTCAAGTCTGTGTTGAAGGTGCTTAAAACGTACAGTGATTACCTTTTCATTCCTTGTGATGTGCAAATTATCATTGGCCCATACTTGGTACAAGTGCTTTGTTGGTGAGATGGCATGCTTAATCTTTAAAAAAGCAAAATAAATTACAAGAGCGACCTGAATACGTTAACTTGAAATTGTCTTTTTTGATTGGTATCAAAGCGCATCCACGCGTTCCTCGTTCATTCTTTTAAAACAACGCGACCAAGCGGTATTAAGCTGCTTGCACGGTTAGCGCGGTATGTCTCCAAATTCGGAGTATAAATATTTTTGTGGGAGGCGGTTCACCCGCCGAGAAGTTATGTTTTTCAGGTGTGACGAAGGAGAATAAGTTGCATGTGAGATCTTCTACGACTTTACAGTAAACCCCAAACAAAAAAGCCACCTGGTTAAGGTGGCTTAGTCCAAACCCGCATCTGGTTATTTATGCTTTACAGCCCACAGATGCAGTAGTTCGTGTGCAATGGTGGCGGCGGCGATTGCGGTGAGCTCGCTTTGGTCGTAGGAAGGGGAGACTTCTACTACGTCCATGCCTATCATGTTTAGCCCTTGCAGTGCGCGTAAAATCTTCAGCACTTTATCGCTGGTTAGGCCGCCGCATACCGGGGTGCCGGTGCCTGGTGCGAATGCTGGGTCTAGACAGTCGATATCAAAGGTTAAGTACACGGGCAAGTCGCCGACGCGTGCTTTGATTTGTGCTGCTATTTCTTCGGCGCTTAAGTCATTTGCTGCCATAGCGTCAATCACGCCAAACTCATGACCTTGCTCTGTGTACTCGGTTCTAATGCCAATTTGCATTGAATGCTCAGGGCTTATTAAGCCTTCAATCGGAGCGTGATAGAACATAGTACCGTGGTCATAGCGTGAACCTTGGCTGTATGTGTCTGTGTGCGCATCAAAATGTACGAGTGCCATTTTGCCGTGAATTTGCTGGTGAGCACGCAGCAATGGCAGGGTCACAAAGTGATCGCCGCCTAGGCTTAATAGCGTTTTACCTTGCTGCAAAATTTGCAGAGCGGCTAGCTCGAGTTGCGCAGTAAAATACTCAGGATCGCCAACTGGGTAGGTGAAATCGCCAGCGTCCTGAAGTTTAATTTTGTCCCACAATGCAAATGACCAGGGATATTTTTTACTTTCCCAAGCTAAGTGCACGGATGCGCGACGGATTGCATCTGGACCCAAGCGCGCGCCTGGGCGTCCAGAGGTTGCCAAGTCAAATGGCAAGCCAAGTACCACAACGTCTGCATCAATATCTGTGATATTGCGTACCATTGGCTGACGTAAAAACGTCATGCCGTTGGAGTACAGAGAATGATCGGTGTGATCGAATAAGTGGCTCATGGGTTAAAAATCTTCCAAATAAGTATAGCCGTCAAGGCCGGTTTCAAGCTCTGCCAGGCAGGTAGCTCGTTCTTCAAGCGGTAGTTTGCTTTCAACTAGGTTGGCAAAGTTACGCTTAAATTGTTCAACATCAAGGTGTACATAACGCATCATATCGGCAACGGTGTCACCCGCATCGACATTACCAAGCGACAATTCGCCCTGGTCATCTAATGTGGCTACAACGGTGTGGGTGTCGCCAAATAGGTTATGCATGTCACCTAAAATCTCTTGGTATGCACCCACCAAGAAAAATCCCAATAAATAGGGTTTATCTTTGCAAAACTCTGGTACTGGTAGCGTGGCTTCAATACCTTGGCCATCAACATAATGCTCCACCGTACCGTCAGAATCACAGGTAATATCCAATAATACCGCGCGGCGCTTTGGTGCCTCTGTTAACCCGCTGAGTGGCAGGACAGGGAATACCTGTTCAATACCCCAAGCGTCTGGCAAAGATTGAAATAGCGAGAAATTCACAAAGAATTTATCCGCAAGCTTAGCACTGAGCTCGTCAATAATTGGGCGATGGAAACGGTTTTTGTTATCCATACGCTTGTTCAGCTCATAACATACACGCAGATTTACTTGCTCCGCCCATGCTCTTTGCTCAAGGCTTAATAGGCCCATCGCAAATTGGCTGTGTACTTCTGCCAAGTCGCCCTGCGTATCATGAAAAATTTCAATCAATGCGCGGTCGTCGCTCTGCTCGTTGAGCGCCTGCCAAGACGTCCACATATTGTGTAGTAGTCTTGGGGCGTCATTTACCGGTGCAGTTATCTCTTCTACTTGATAGCTTTCAGTGCCAATCACATCGGTGATTAATACCGCGTGATGCGCCGTTAACGCACGACCCGACTCAGAGATGATCTTTGGCATTGGCTGATTGTATTGCTTACAGGTATCGCCTACGGTGTAAACGATGTTGTTTGCATATTCAGCTAAGCTGTAGTTCATCGAGTTGGACGACTGGCTACGCGTTCCATCGTAATCCACTGCAAGTCCGCCACCTACGTCTAAATTCAACAGGTTTGCACCTAAACGGCGTAATTCGCAGTAGAATCTAGCGGCTTCACCCACACCAACGCGCACATCACGAATATTGGCCATTTGCGAGCCTAAGTGAAAGTGCACCAGTTGCAGCGCATCTAGCATGTCAGCTTGCTTTAATTGGTTAACAACCGTAAGGACTTGCGATGCAGACAGACCAAATTTGGACTTTTCGCCGCCGCTTGCTTGCCATTTTCCTTTACCTTGTGATGCCAAACGTACGCGTAAGCCTAAACGAGGTTTAACGTTGAGTGCTTTGGCTTCTGCCATCACGATGTCGAGCTCAGAACGCTTTTCTAAAACGATATAAACCTGATGGCCTAATTTTTCACCGATAAGCGCAAGACGGACGTATTCTCTGTCTTTGTAGCCATTGCACACGATCACTGCGCTGGTTTTTTCACTGAGCGCCAATACGGTAAGTAACTCAGCTTTACTGCCAGCTTCTAAGCCAAGCTGTTTTTTATCGCTGGCTGCTTGGCTTGCGATAAGCCCCTCAATGACTTCTTTTTGTTGGTTTACTTTAATTGGGTAAACCAATAAATAATCTTCTGGGTAGCTGTAATCAGTAATCGCCTGATTAAACGCACCAACAATATTATGTACGCGCTGTTCTAGAATTTGTGGAAAACGCACTAGCGCAGGAAGGGTATAACCCTCAGATTTAATTTGTTGTGCAATGTTTGTCAGAGTTACGGCGTGCTGTGGCTGCTGTTGGTTCGGCATCGCAGTAACCTCTCCCTGATCATTAATACCAAAGAAGCCTTGGCTCCAGTGGCGCACGTTGTAGCATTCACGTGCTTGCTCAGAAGAGGTAAATTTGGTCATTCAAGTTCCTTAACGTAAGTTAGAGTTCAGCCTGCAGTGCGCCATCAATGGCGGCTACTCACTGAGTGATAGGTCTCATTAATTTTCGCGCATTAGACACAAATAGAAAGTCTCAGTCTAATGAGTTATTTTGCTCGTCAAGAGTGACAAATCTTTCCCTTAGTTTAGTTGCGCTATAACGTGAATTAAGTGAGTGTAAACAAGGAGTAGTAAATTCTACTCTCGGGTTTTTTAAGCTAACGTTTCATCAAAACGCAAGGTTTGCATCGATGACAATCAATATTATTTATATCGTTTTAGGTTTATCACTGTTGGTATTCGGTGCTGACCGTTTAGTCGCGGGCGCATCTAAACTGGCTGCGAGCTTCAACGTACCCAGTTTACTAATTGGATTAACTATTGTGTCCTTTGGTACCAGTGCTCCTGAGCTTGCGGTCAGTGTGCAATCTGCAGTAGCTGGGCAAGGCAGCTTAGCTGTTGCCAACGTGCTTGGCAGTAATACCTTTAATATCTTAATTTATATTGGGTATATCAGCGCTGATAGCGCCGCTGGTGGTGTCACAAGCATTGGTAAAAAGAGATATTCCTATGCTAGTGATCGCCTGTTTTATTGTTGCTGCGTTGGTTTGGGATGGTGAGCTAGGTCGCTTTGATGCTGGATTGCTGAGTTTGCTCTTGCTGCTGTATGTTGTGTATTTATTTGTGCAAGGTCGTGCGCTTAGTCACAAAAATGATGAACCAGCGTCATCGCAACAACCAAACCGCTGGCGTGAGCGCGCTGTTAATACAGTGCAATTTATTTTAGGGCTTGGTTTGTTGATATTTGGAGCACAGTTGATGGTTGATAACGCGGTGCAACTTGCCCGTACTTTAGCGGTGGATGAAGTGATGATTGGCTTAACCATTATTGCAATAGGTACTTCGCTACCAGAAGTGGTTACCTCAGTAACGGCGAGCATAAAAGGGCATGCTGATATAGCGGTAGGAAATGTGATTGGCAGTAACTTATTCAATTTACTCGGTGTCCTAGGCGTGGCTGGACTTATCAGCAATAGCCCTTTGGAAGTGACAAATCGTATGCTAAGTGCAGATATTTCGGTCATGATCGTTGCAACTTTACTTTGTACTCCACTACTTATTTCAGGCCAGAAGCTTAGTCGTCGAGAAGGTGGTATCTTGTTTATGGGTTATGTAGCTTATTTCATTTATACGTTGAGTTAATAAAGTTTCAGAAGTTTCTGAAACTTTATTGAGTTTATCGAGTAAACTAATTAGTATGTTATTGGGAAAACTTAAAAATGAGAAAGGACAATGAAAACAATAACATCAGCAGTACTCGGACTCGTCGCTTACAGTTCAGTGGTCAGCGCCAACCAATCAGTTCATGAACACGATTATCAATATGTGGAAATAAACGGCAACAAACTTGCCTATGCTTGCAAAGGAGAGGGCGAGACTACCGCACTTTTACTAGCTGGGATGGGCCTTGATGCTCATGAAACCTACAAAAACACCATTCATAACATAAATCCAAAAGGCTATCGCTTATGTTTTTATGATAGAGCGGGGACCGGAAAAAGCACTTTTGCGAAGCCTCGAGTACGGACTATGTTGGAGCTTACACAAGAGCTTGAGGCATTCACTCAAGCCACTAAAATGGATAATTTGGTACTTGTACCTCACTCTTTTGGTGGTTTTGTTGCAAGAGCCTATGCCAACCGAAACCCTGAAAAAGTAAAAGGTATGGTGCTTATCGATATCGCTCATGAGTCTTGGTATCACGATATGAAAAGTAAGATGTCCAAAGAAGCATGGAAGATAATGGAATGGATCATCAACTGGGAGCGAGATACTCATTCACTAGAAGACTTGGAAGAAGCTTCTGCCCATACAGAGATGTACAATATCAACCGGAAAATGCCAGTTACTATACTGTCACGTGGGATCCCTCATGTTTCTATCCGCTCTACCGGTATGAGTTATGCTGATGTTGATGTTTATACTCAAACTTCAAAAGACTCCCAAATAAAGCTGCAAGAAATTGGCGATAATGTTACGCCCATTACCATGAAATATGCGTCTCACCTGTTTGATGAAACAGACCCATTTATTGCCATCAAATATATTGAAGAAATGGTGAAAAAGGTACAATAATATTTTTTACGCAAAGGGTTAGCGGTTATACTGCTGCTAACCCAACTAACAATAATAAAGCAATGTTCTCTCATCACATAATCAGTTCAAAAATCACGACTTTCTTAGTAGCAGCAGCCGGCTTTGCAGGGGTGGTATTGTCAGTACTGGGTGTATTTAACCATCCGCAATTGACGTTAATCCTCGACTTTACAGCAAGCTTTTTATGCTTGATGGTCGCGTATAAGTTATATCAAAAACAACTCAGGGCCTTAAGTTGGGCAGCGGTGCTCGGCGCGCTTATGTCCGTTGGCGTAGTCGTCGATGATACGCTAATCCAATTTTCATCAGGGCTGCTATTAACGGTTCAGTTGAACCTAGAAACCATAGCTGTAAACATCAACTTGCTTGGCTTGATTATCATCGCGACTGCGCTCACGGCAAAAATAAAGCTAACTAATTCAAAGGAATAATCAATGGAGTTACTTACCTATCTGCAGACGCATTTTATTACCAAAGAGACTTTGCTACGCGAGTCGCAGTTATCCCATCTTGAATTGGCTATGCTAATTGAAAAGCGTTTGATGCCAAAAGCCGCCTATAAGTTAGCATTAAAGCTTGAATGTGACTCTTTCTTTGGCGAGCACTGTGATGAAAGCTGCATAGAATTTTATCCGCAAGGGGCTTTAGTGTGGCTTGGTGCTGTGTCACAAGTAGCGGATGAAGCACAAGCCTTTGCACTCTTTAGTAAACGTTATAAAAACCAACTGCATAGATTAAAAGCGCAAGGCTTTAATCCGCGAGATGCAAAGCTGGATCAAGACATCGACGCGCACTTAGAAAGTGAGTGGCAACACTTCCTTGGCGGTATTTACGGACTTTGTACTAAAACGGGTTTACCTGAAGATATTGCAAATAAAGAAGCCGCTATCGTTATCATCAATGAGTATTTAGCACGAGATGAACATTTGAGTCTGGATGAACTGACTCAGCTTCACCAAGTGGTTGATTTATTGGATGAGGCCAGTGCCTTATTTGCGCCTCATGAGCGTGAACGTAGCTCACGCAAGCGCTTAATCGACGACGTAAGAGCAAAATTTCCAAAGCCTTTAACATCATAATTAACTGTTTTTCGCTTTTTAAATCATGTGAATTGACTTCACATCCATTTCACACCTGTCCGCATAAAGTGTCTGTAACAAAACAACACAAGGGTCAACAGGCCCGAGGACAGGATGATGAACAAATCACTATTAACCTTATCTCTCGTTGCTGCCTTATCAGCAACTTCAATCAATGCGGTTGCACAAGATAAAAACACACCTCATGTGCTCATGGTGCTCAGTAGTTATGGCGAAATGGGGGCTGATGGCACCTTAAGCAAACCTGGATTTGAATTTGACGAGCTCAGTAAAGCGTATGCCGTGTTCAAACAAAATGGCGTAAAAGTCACGTTAGCCTCGCCAAAGGGCGGTGAACCATTGGCAGATAAGTTCGACAAGAACAAATCCTACAATCAAGCATACAGTAACGATACGACAGCGATGGCGCAGCTTAAAAACACTAACAGACTGAGTGAGTTAGAGCCCTCACAATACGATGCTGTGTTTGTGGTTGGGGGCAAAGGCCCAATGTTCGACTTGCATGACTCCAAGCCGTTACAGGCAATTATTCATGATATCTACGTTAACAACGGCGTAATTGGTGCGGTTTGTCATGGTCCTGCGGCATTGGTGGATGTAAAGCTTGCAAATGGAGAGTACTTAATCGCTGGTAAGCGAGTAAATGGTTTTACTAACGAAGAAGAAGCAGCGTTTGGTAAAAAGTGGACCAAACAGTTTCCATTCCTACTTGAAGATAAGCTCATTGAGCGTGGTGCATCGTTTGTGCAAGACGGGTTGATGTTGAATCAGGTCAGTATTGACGGTCAATTGATCACAGGGCAAAACCCTTTTTCTACGGTAGATACTGCCAAAGCGATGGTTGCGGCGTTAGGTCTGACGGTAAGCGAGTTACCTCGTTTCAAAGACGATGAAAGTATCTTGTTGGTAGAGCAATTTTTTTCAGATAGCAGCAAAGCGAAGGCGCGTTATTTAGCGGATAAGGCATCATTTGATCCTATGTTGCTCGGGATCTCTGGTTTATATCAAGCGCAGCATGCGCAAACTGCTCATCAGCTTGCAGTGGCCGTTGAGTTGATGCAATTAACCCTTGCAGATATCGATCACCCCATGCTGTACGAAGCACTAGTAAATGCACAGCTCAAACTAAATGATATGTCTGGTGCGAAATTCACTTTAGAAGCAGCACTTAAAAAGCACGGTACGGCGGAGAGTCTGATGGCACTAAAGGAGAAAGTTTATGGTTAAGCAAAACTGGAGAAAAGCAATGTTAGTAGTTACTGGAATTATCGCAGGTGTTGCCGCTGTTTGGTACGCAGTATTTGGATTAAAGCCATACAGCGTTACGTCGGAGGAATTAACGCAAATATATAGCTATGAGCAAAAAGCGGTGGAGGTAAAGCTATCGCCATTAAAAGCTAATCACTTTGCGCTTGAGTACACGACGTTTGATGGCGATAAAGTCAATGGGCATATTCTCTATCCAAGTAATTATGACGCGACTAAACCAATTCCAATTATGGTGGGTGTCCACGGCATGGGTCGAAGTGATGTACGTTGGATACAAGAGAGCTTTAAAGGACGCGACACATACGAGCAAACGGATGAGCTTACCAAAATGGCGCTGGCAAAAGGTTATGCTGTTATCGCTATCGATTCGAGAAACCACGGTAAACGTAAAAATCCAGACTATAACCTTATTGATGTTATGCGTGATATAGATTGGTGGGGAAAACGTGAACCATACGAAAACATGGTTATTGATTCGGTAAAAGATCACAGAGTTCTGCTTGATTGGATTGCAACCCAACCGCAATTTGATCAAAACCAAATCAGTGTTGCAGGATACAGCATGGGAGGTCAAATCAGTTTAATTTTAGCTGCACTGGATAAACGAGTAGATAATGTGTTATCAATTGTTCCACCTTACCTGACTAACGCGGTGGCTCGAGTGGCAATTAAAAACTTTGCGACAGCTGTTGATTCTCCCAAGGTGTGGTTGGTCTCGGCAGATGACGATGAATACGCCAGTGAGCGTGAAAATGAAGCATTATTTGAGGCCATTGCGAGTGTTAAAAAACATCACGTGGTCATTGAAGGTGAGCATATCTTGCCTGAAGGCTACTATAAAGAATTACAAGGTTGGTATTAATGAAAACAAGCTCACAACTCAATATCTTAGTGATTGAGGACAACCCCGCGATTGCAAGTAATATAGCAGATTACTTTGATATGCAGGGGCATAGTTTGGACTTTGCCTATACGGGAGAGCAGGGTTGTGAGCTTGCATTAACGCAATATTTTGACTGTATTATTTTGGATATTATGCTGCCAGATATTGAAGGGCTAGAGGTCTGTCAGCGATTAAGGCTTCAAGCCGACAGGCATATTCCCATCATCATGTTAACTGCTCGTGATACTTTGGACGATAAATTAGCAGGATTTGCGCAGGGTGCGGATGACTACCTCACCAAACCTTTTTCGCTAGAGGAGCTCGCAGCCCGAGTCAGCGCATTAACTTGCCGATTAAATCCCACATCTGCTGCAAGAACGCTTAGTGTAGGGGACGCAGATAAACAGGTTACGCTCAATTACCAAAATCAAACGGTAACGCGGGGGGAGATTGCACTCGTGTTACCGCCAATATTGTTCAATATTCTTAAAATTTTGATGGAAAGTTATCCACGAGCGGTATCAAAGAGTGAGCTCGTTGAGCGTATTTGGGGCGAGGAGGGCACTGACTCGGATTCTTTACGGTCACACATCTACCAATTACGTAAAGCGGTAGATAAGCCATTTCCAACTGCCATTATTAAAACTATTCACAGCGTTGGCTTAGTGCTGGATTTATAGCTGAAATAGCAACTGAGAAAAATGAAAACAAAACAACTAAGAAACCGCATTATCACTTATTTTGTCTCTATCGTCGTGTTGCTCAGTGTATTATTTTCACTGATCACTTTGCTTTTTAGCTACATCATAGAAGACAGTTTTTTTTATCAAATTTTAGAGGATGAAAGAAAGCAGATAGCGCTTCAAATCGTCAATAACGAGACACCAAAAGCACATTTTGACTTCGTCACATTTCATCCTACAACCGACACTTTACCCGCGGTGGTAAGAACGCTACTCGCTGAGGAACCAAACCGCAAAGAGTTTAGTGCTGAGGCGGGTAAACATTATCATATCGCCTTTCTAAACAAAGATGACCGTGGACAAGGCATATTGCTTGCTGAAGTAAGCGGCCATCTTGTGGTGCGCGAACTGCGAGGCTTGATGCTTGGTTTTTCATTGACCTTATTGGTGATTGGATTAGTAATCGCGCTATTGCTAGCGCTCGGTACGGTAAAGCTGGCAAAAAAACTACTTAAACCTTTGGATGAGCTTATGGTAATTGTAGAGGCGAGTCCCGTTGAAAACCTACCGACCAATTTTGCATCTCAGTTTTCGCAAAATGAAATTGGTAAATTTGCACAAACGCTAGAATCAGCCCTTGCTCGTATTCGAGCATTCGTTGAGCGTGAACGCCAATTTACCAGAGATATTTCCCATGAATTGAGAACACCTGTCACCATTTCCCAAGGGGCGGTCAGTTTACTCAACCACACCGAGTTAAACAGTAAACAGCAAGAGCTGGTGGCAAGGATAGCGGAGTCTGACCAGCAGATGCAGCTAACACTAGAGGCGCTACTTGCCCTTGCCCGGGAAAAAGCCGATACACCGGAGCAGACTAATTTACAATCCGTGATTGAAGCTTGCATTATTAATAACCAAGCGCTGTTTGAGCATAAAGTCCTAAGTATTGACTTACCCGGCAATGTATTTGTTCCTATGGCCGCGCAAGAGCTAAGATTGGTAGTGCAAAACCTGTTACAGAACGCTGTACATCATAGCCAAGGTGAGCAAATTCATATTCGTTACAGAGATAATACACTAACGATTGCGGATAATGGCCAAGGGTTACCAGAGAGCTTTACGGCAAACGAGCAAGCCTTTGAGTCTGGCATGCGGGGTCCTAATAGTTTAGGTACTGGCATTGGCTTATCGCTAGTAAAGCGTCTTTGTGAGAAGTTTTCTGTAGAGGTGATGATTGAAAGTGGCGAAACGGGTGTGTCGGTTCACTTAAAATTTGCTTAGGGTTGTTGTTGACCTGACCCAACACAGAGTGAAAAGGCACGGCGACTTCCGTTATCGTGCCTTGAGATAATTTAATTGAACTTAAGAAAACTCGGCGATAACCAATACTCTCTTGTGTTTAGCACTATAAAAAACAATCCCTTCGCCACCGCCCTCAAAATAAGTGGAGAAGCAGAAGGTGCCAAGGTACGCAAAATCTACGTCATGCTCTTCATCAAAAAAGCCAATTTCACGAGTGGAGTAGTGGCTGTAGTTCTCGCCACTTTGCTCATCCATAGCGTCAAAATAGCGCGTTTCATCATCACCTTCTTCATCCCACAAATAGGCGTCCCAATTGCAACCGAGTATGGGTTGGCCACCGAATTCAAATAGCGGAACGCTTTCATCGTTTTCGTCAAGAGAGTAATTAAGTCGTTGATGTTTGGCGTAGAAGCTGGCTGCTTGCTGATAGTATTCGCTATAGTCTTTAAAATCCTCCTTCTCTTCACTTAGATTGTCAACATTGTGAGCGTCAACTTGCCACCCATTGTCTGTTAGTGAGTAGGAGATATAAGGGAGGTCGCCATCAAAAATCTCCATAGAAATCGGTAATGCGATAAGTACATTATCATCGCTGTTTACGTCTAACTTTGAATAGGCAAGTAGTCCTATTGGTAATAGCTGATTGTCATTAAACGCGACATCTTGGCTACTCGGGAATGGCTTGTAAAAATCAGTCGCTTGTAACACTTTTGTCGCAGGGCATGCGAGCGCCGAATCTTTAATGTAGAGGGCCATAAAACAACTCCTTTTTGTGGTTTATTTTTTGGTAATTAATACGTTAGGATTGTATTTGGTGCACACCATATAGCGATGTGTGTGGAAAATCAATCAGTGATAATAATTGTTCGGGCGTTAGTGTGCCTGTCCTTTATATTTGCTCCAGATTTGTAGCTTATCATGCTTATGACAGGGCCATTGCAGTGCTGGATTGTCCGCTATAATACAAACTACATCAGGTGAGAAAAGTAGGTACGCCATGGAAAATAAAGCATTTAAAATAAAAGTAATGGATCTAACTGAATTAGAAATTGCAGCAAAGTGGGCTCTGCAAGAAGGGTGGAACCCTGGGCTTAGCGACGCACAGTGCTACTATCAAGCCGATCCAAATGGCTTTTTAATTGGCTATCTAGGCGATGAACCTATCGCTTCGATTTCGGTGGTTAAGTACGATGATTCATTTGGTTTTTTAGGCTTTTATATCGTTAAGCGTGAGTATCGAGGTCAGGGTTATGGGATGCAGATTTGGCAGGCAGGACTTCAATATTTAGCTGGTTGTAACGTCGCACTGGATGGAGTGGTCGCGCAGCAAGAGAATTACAAAAAATCGGGTTTTAAGCTCGCCTATCGTAATATTCGCTACGAAGGAGTGGGTGGCGGCGAAACGCCTGATTGCACAAACTTAGTGGCACTTGAAAGATTACCGATAGAAGAAGTCATTGCGTACGACAGTACGTTTTTCCCAGCAAAAAGAGTAGCCTTTGTTGACGCTTGGATTAACCAGCCAAACTGCCACGCTTTAGGCATTAAACAGGATGACACACTTGTAGCCATAGGTGTGATCCGTCCTTGTCACATTGGCTATAAAATAGGACCTCTTTATGCTGATAACGCAGAACTTGCAGAAACACTCTTCTTAGCGCTTAGGTCCAAGGTATCAGCAACTGAGGCCATTTATTTGGATGTGCCAGAAGTCAATGCAGCTGCTGTTGCGCTTGCACAAAAGTACAAGATGTCACTTTCTTTTGAAACCGCAAGAATGTACACCGCTAAACGCCCAGATTTGCCATTAGCGCGAGTGTTCGGGGTAACTTCGTTTGAAATTGGTTAATGTTTTCACTCAAACAGCGAGTCATAAAGTAAATGTATTGCTTTGCAAATTTCCGGCTCTGAAAGTGCGCCAAAGCCGAATCTAATATGGCTGGTAGGGGACTGTGAATTTGTAAACACTGAACTTAGGGTAAAGTCTTTGCTGGGTGCAAAGCTCAGTGGGTTTGTCTTTGCAACAGTGGAAATGTCAAGCCATAGTGCCAGTCCGCCTGTGGGAATATGATAGGAGATCCGAGTTCCAAAGACGCGTTCGAGTTCAGCCATGGCAAAATCTCTACGCGCTTGATATTGCCTTCTGGTTTTGCGTATGTGGCGTTTGACTTCACCTAAATCCATTAAGCTCGCCAGCACGATTTCCGAGACGGTATTACCTTGTCTATCAATAAGCATTATCTGTTGTGCAATACGTTCGATAAATTCAGGCGCGGCGGCAATGTACCCAAGCCTCAAACCTGGGGCAAACACTTTTGACATTGACCCGACATGAATCACGTTTTCAGAATTTGGCAGGCTTGAAAGTGGAGGAATAGGCCGCGTGTTGTAGTGAAACTCATGATCATAATCGTCTTCGAGTATCGCAAAATTATACGCTTTTGACAGTGCTAACAATGCGAGTCTCCGCTCCATCGGCATGGTTACTGTGGTTGGGTATTGGTGGTGAGGAGTAACATACACCGCAGCAATTGGATGGGTAGCTAACAGTGCTGCGAGCTGCTCAGTATCGAGACCGTTATCATCGATTGGACAAGGCAAAACGACAAAGCCGTGGGCCTCAAATGCCGCCTTTGCAGGGAGATAACAAAGTGCTTCAACAACAATTGCACCTTTACGAGGATCGAGCACTTTTGAGGCGAGATAAATGCCCATTTGACTCCCTCGAACGATGCAAACCTCCTCGATATTACAATTCATAAAGCGGTCAAAGCTTAGCATGTTTGCAATTGCACCGCGAAGCTCAGGTGTTCCTCTTGGATCGCCATACCCAAGCTGCGCCTTGCGACTTAATTCGATGCAAACTTTACGATAGGTTCTGGCGAGCAGAGTATAAGGGATTAAGCGAGAGTCGGGACTGCCATCATTTAAACTGGTGAAATCGTTCAATGGCTCTATTGCGTTTTGATAGAGCATTTCAACAAGGCCAGATGTTGCTTTGGTCTTTTGCGTCATCGTGACCAGATGCTGTGTTGAATCAGTTAACGATTGCTCGGGCAATTCATAGGCAACAAAAGTCCCTGAGCGAGGTTTTGTAAGCAGCCAACCTTGTGCTTCTAGTTCTTCGTAAACGACTTGTACGGTTTTTCGATTGATACTTAATTGTTCAGCGAGCTTCCGAGAGCTCGGCAGCAAAGTGCCGGGATTTAACCTGCCCAAAATGATGTCTGAGGTAATTTGATTGAGCAGTTTGGTATGTATCGTTTTCCCCTGCGAGTGGGTCAAACAAAAGTGCATTTGCCAAGATTTGGACATAACGGAGTATTTATCTGGACCAGTTAAAATTAAAAAACTGGATGTTATTTTTGGTCCAGTTTGGCGTTACTTTATCCTCGTTGTCAAGCAGTAAAGAGGAGAGTATAGGTGAAGACAGCACTAATGAGTAAAGGGGAGCTGATGCAAAACGCTCAGCTTCAAATGCAAAACCAACTAACCACAAAGGCTTTTAGTCAACATGAAAAACTCGCGCTAACCTGTCGAATACTCTTTGATAAGGGTCATGACTCGGGGCTTGCAGGCCAGATAACCTGTCGAGTAGAGCATGAGAATCACTTTCTTACTCAACAGTTGGGACTTGGGTTCGATGAGATCACGGCAAACAATCTGATTGAGGTGGACGCAGATCTTAATCCGATTAACGGAAAGGGGATGGCAAACCCTGCAAATCGCTTCCATACCTGGATTTATCAACATCATCCTGAAGTGAATTGCATTATTCACACCCATCCTACTCATGTGGCGGCGCTTTCAATGCTAGAAACCCCACTGATAATCTCACAAATGGATACGTGTGCGTTATATGAAGACTGCTCATTCGTGGCCAATTGGCCTGGAGTGCCTGTGGGTAATGAAGAGGGCAAACTTATTTCAGAGGCGCTTGGCAATAATCGTGCGGTGTTTTTGGCTCACCACGGCCAGCTCGTGACAGGGAAAACGATAGAAGAGGCGTGCAATTTGGCGGTATTAATTGAACGCGCTGCTAAGTTACAACTCCTTGCTATGGCGGCAGGAGATATCAAACCTTTACCTCCTGAGCTTGCTCGAGAAGCGCATGACTGGGTGTCGACAGAAAAAAGAAATCAAGTGAACTTTGCATACTATGCAAGGCAAGCACTCAAACTCCATATTGATTGTATTTAAGGAATTGCGATGAAAATTTCAGGTATTATCGGTTACACCGTGACACCGTTCGATCCCTGTACGCAAGGGGTTGATTTGGCTAAACTTGGCGAAGTGATAGATATTTTACTTGCAGGCGATGTGGATGCGATAGCTGCGCTTGGCAGCGCAGGAGAGGCGGCCTATTTAACCGCGCAGGAGTGGCAGCAAGTTGCTGAATTTACTGTCAAACATGTCGCAGGGCGGGTTCCTGTTATCATCGGTATTGCAGCGTTAACGACAGCACAAGCCACAACTTATGCAACGTACGCCCACCAATTTGGTGCGGATATGATCATGCTTTCACCTTTTTCTTACTATCAATTGAGCGAGCAAGAGATATTTGAACATTATCAGCAAGTGTCGAAAGCTTCGCCGTTACCTATCATGATCTACAATAATCCAGCAGTATGTGGTGTGGACATGACACCTGAGTTAATGCTGGCAATGGTGGCAGACATTGAAAATGTTGTCGCGATTAAAGAGAGCTCGGGTGACATTCAGCGGATGCACAAAATTTATCATCTTAGTGAGGGAGCGGTGCCATTCTTTAACGGTTGTAATCACATGGCATTAGAGGCATTGACTGCCGGTGCAGCAGGGTGGTGCACTGCGGCGCCATGTTTAATTGGTGATAAGCCAAAACAGTTATTGCAGGCTGTTGCAAACAGCGAATTTGAACGTGCTCAAGGGCTATTTTATCAACAGTTTGAGTTTCTGGAATTTATTGTGAGCTCTGGCCTTGCCGCCGCAGTAAAAGCTGGGTTCGCACTGAAAGGTATGGATGTCGGTGGTCCAAGAGCGCCATTGCTACCACTCAATGACGCTAAGCAAAAACAGTTAGCGCAATTACTAAGTAATTTGCGTTAATCGAAGCGGTATTGCCGATAGGTTGAAGTCAATAGCTCAACAAACTCCCGTACCTTTGCGGGAGTATATTGCTTCGACAAGTACAGTGCGTGAATAGGATAACTTTCATCGTGTAGTTCAGGTAGTAGCTGTACACAACTGCCCATAGCTAATTCATCTTTAAATGCCCATAGCGGCCCGTAATGCACACCAAGGCCAGCGTTTACCCAATTTTTTAGCACTGCAACACTGTTGGCGATGAGTTTCCCACTTACCGCAACGGCTTCTCGGTGCAGGCCTTTACCGAGAATGAGCTGATTATCAAGCTTAGGTTTATTGTAAAAGATAAAGTCCAGTTTGCTTAAATCGCTAAAGCGTTGTGGTTGTCCCATGCGTTCAATATACGATTTAGAGGCCACCAAGACCCGTGGTACATGGCCTAGTTGTCGGCAAATCAAGGAGGAATCATCCAGTTTGCCAATCCTAATTGCAATATCGATTTGTTTAGCCTTGAGATCTTCAAAATGACTGCCGATCAGTAACTCGATATTGAGGTCTGGATAGGTGGTTATCATGGTTTGTACCACAGGAGCAATGAAGCGCTCGGCGAAGTCGTGTGGAGCTGCAACCCTCAATGTCCCAGAAGGCACTGCTGAGGTGCCTGAAATCGACTCTTCTAATTCTCTTTTTTCATCTAGTAATTGCTTTACGCCTTTATAGTACTCAAGCCCAACCTCAGTTGCAGCCGTTTGCTTGGTGGAGCGCTGTAAAAGTTTTACTCCTAATCGACTTTCTAAGTTTGCGAGCTTTCGGCTTACCGAGGAGGGATCGGTACCTATCACTTCAGCCGCAGATTTGAGGCTGCCAGATTCAACGGTAAGAACAAACAAATCTTCTTCAGTAATCGATTTCATAGCGGATGTGAAAAATGCAATTAGTAAATGACTAAAATCACTATACCTGTATCCCTTTCACCTAGCTACACTAAAAGTCGATTGAATATTTCAAGTAGGAGAAATAGGTATGTCTAAGCAGTTAACAGGTAAGGTCGCGTTTATCACTGGGTCTGCCAAAAATATGGGCAAGGATTTTGCCATAGCGCTGGCAAAGCAAGGCACTGATCTTGTCATTCACTATCATAGTGCGCATTCTAAACCACAAGCACTTGAAACTCAGAAGGAAGTTGAAGCGCTGGGTGTTAGAACGACGCTAGTACACGGAGATGTCAGCAATAAAGCGCAGGTAATGAATATATTTGAGCATATTATTAGTGAGTTTGGCGGCGTAGATATCGTTATCAATAACGCCGGTACTATCAGTAAAAAACCGTTTGTTGAGTATAGCGAGGAGGATTTTGACTGGCTATTTGGGATCAACTGTAAAGGAGCATTTTTTGTGATGCAAGAAGCCGCTAAACATATTCGTGATAACGGTCGGATCATTAATATGGGCACTTCGCTGCTGGCAGCATTTACTGGAAATTATGCGCTCTATGCTGGCTCAAAAGCACCACTTGAGCATTTCACTCGTGCGCTGGCAAAGGAAATCGGACATCGAGGAGTGACCGTCAATACCATCGCACCAGGTCCAATTGACACTGACTTTTTCCATGGCGAAGAAAACGAGCAAACCGTTAATTATTTGCAGTCTGCAAGTGTAATGAACCGACTAGGGCAAGTAGACGATATTACCCCTGCGGTGCTTTATCTTGCGTCGGAGCAATCACGCTGGACGACTGGGCAAACTTTGTTTGTTAACGGAGGCTTTGTCACTCGTTAAGTATGCTATGAGGGCACAAGTTGGTTAGGCGGTTTGTGCCAACGTTTTGTTCGCCAACAAGATGGTAAACGTTGTGCCATTTCCGGCTTTGGAATTGACTTTTAAGTCACCTTCTAAATGTTTTTTGACGAGATTATAGGTGACGGAAAGTCCAAGCCCGGCATGACCATGTTGGCGAGCTGTGGTGTAAAAGGGCTCAAAGATCCGGTTTAGGACCTCATTACTCATACCGACGCCTTCGTCTTTGACTCGAATAAATATTTTATTGTCAGTGATCTCTAAACGAACAGCGGCAAACGGCTGGGTGTCGCTATCATTACTAAAACCATGCACTCGGGCATTCTCTAGCAGCTGCAACAAGATTTGCTGTAGCGCCTTAACGTTGATTTTGACCAGTTGTTCCAGTTTTCCTGTTGCGCTAAATTCAACGCGCATCTTTAACTGGAAACGGGCCGTTTGTTCGCAATAATCGCGAATAACTGCTTCTAGGTCGACAAGTTGCTCGACGTCAGTTTCTTGCTCTGCAGAGATATTCTTGAACTCTTGTACTAGCTTTGCCGTTTTGCCGAGATTTCGCTCTGCGATAGACAACCCAGAATCCAATGCTGCCATAATTTCTAAAAACTCAGCGTGCGACAAACGCTGAGTTTTCATGCCGGTTTCCATCACATCCACTTGCTCTTGGCAGGATGACACTGCGGTAATCGAGACGCCAAGTGGGGTATTTACCTCGTGAGCCAATCCCGAAACTAAACTACCTAGGCTCGATAATTTTTCCGCCTCTACCAGTTGCTGGTGGATCACATGAATGTGGCTAAGGAGCCGATTGATGGCAAGGCTAACATCAGTCAGTTCATTGTGGTTATCAATGTCGATACGTTTTTCGAGACTCGAGCTCTCAATAATGTGATTGATTTGCGAGCGAATATGATCGATTGGATGTTGAATAGAGCGATATAAAGCGAAGCCAACGGCGATTAAGCTCACCAATACAATCACAGAAAAAATAATGAGCAACAACTTTAGTTGGCTAAATTGTTGCTCGGTTTGCTCCACAATACTGAGTGCGACGTCATTTTGTACCTCGGTGAGTGCTTGTAGTGACGAAGTTAACGGATCGAACTTTTCATAGAGTGCAGTAACAAACTGATTTTGTGGAATTGCTAAAAATGTCCCTTGATTTATCGCGCTTTGGAGCGTGGCAATATGCGTAAATACGGCCTGCAGTTGGAACTCAATGAGTTCAACTTTGACTTGCTCCGCCGTCACCAAATATGTGTTTAGATAGCTTTGCCAGGCGTCGTTCATGACCCGAGTAGCATCTGCTATTTGCATCAACACCTCGTCTTTGGAGACCAGCCCTGCACGATACTTATGAAGTATGTCGACAATCTGAATCGCACCGTGATCTGATACTTTTTTTATTTGAATAAGCGGCACAACACGATCGGCGTATAGAGATTCTACTTCTGACTCAAGGTGAGCGTAACGGTTAAAAGCATAGCCAAGCAGTAAGGCAAGCGCAATGATGGGAAACACAATTAGCAGCCATAATTTATGGCGAATATTAATTAGCTCTAGCACTACAGATAACTCATTTTTTATATATCAACTTGAAGTATAAGTGCTGTTGATAATGTCGCCATTTTTCGTGGTGAAAATTAAAAAAGCATAATGTGCGACTTGTGTCGCACTTTTTTATTTGTTAATGTGTGACATATGTCGCAGTTGTGAAAAAAACAATGAAACCTAACTCAACCGAACTAATCGTTTTAAAAATCCTTTGGCGTGAACAGCCAAGAACGGGCAAAGAAATTCACACAGAAATAGGATCAAAGCTCAGCTGGAGCTACTCATCAACTCGAAAAACTCTTGAGAGAATGTGTGAAAAGGGTTATCTCGCCGAGCAAATGCAAGGCAATAAAAAAATATACTCAGCTGTCCTTGCTAAGGTACCGACTCTCGCACTTTATGCCCAAGAGTTTGCAAAGCAAATTATGGAGTTGGATGAGCCTCTGCCAATCGCTATGTTTTCAGATAGTAAGTTAATTGCAGCGGATGAATTAGATGAATTAGAAGCCATGTTAGATGAGTTAGCTAAGACGCAAGGTGATAAAGAGTAAGGTATGGAACTAATATTACTTTCGGTCTTGCTGTGGGTGGCGCTTAGTGGCTTAACGTACGCACTAGGTGTGAAATTTTCCGCTCGGTATGTACAGAATAAAGGACTTTGGTGGGGCGTGCTGGCAGTGACTTTTGTGCCTTGGATCCCACTTGAACACATGGAGCAACACAACGCCATTCCAGCCGTATTGTTTAATGCCAATTTACAACAATTTGCAGAGCCGCTGCTGGCAATGACGAAGCGCACTCAAGTTGCGTCTGACTGGCTAAACCTGACGCTTATGGCTGTATTTCTGGTCTATTGCGTTGGGCTAATCGCTCATCTTTTGGTACTTGGGCGACAGTATTGGCGAGTAAAACGCCTCTGTAGCACCGCCTCAAAAATAAAGCTCGGTGCACGGAGTTGCTATCAATTGCCAATTACTTGCTCTCCTTTTGTGTTCGGACTGTGGCAACCTAAAGTGTATTTGCCGGTGGAATTTGACACGCTACCAGAGGCAGAGCAGCAAGCACTTATTCTGCATGAGTTAACCCACATAGATAAGGGCGACCATATTGCTGTCGTAATTTGGCGAATACTCGCGACGCTTGCTTGGTTTAACCCGTTCATTGCAAAAATGGAACTGGGCTTTATTCGAGCGATGGAATATTGCTGTGATGAGGTGACGATAGCGAAGCACAGCCTTGAACCTTTGGCTTATAGCAAAGCATTAATGAACTCTTTAAAACGGGCTGCTGCGCAGCCGAAAACGATGAATATGACAGCAAGTTTTGCGTCTAATTCACTGACTTTAGATGACTATAAAAAGCGTTTTAGCGTTATTCTTAAATCTAAAAAGAAGCCAAGTAATCTTGTGTTGATAGGGGTTTTTGTGTTGCTTAGTTCAGGTTTAGCCTATGGCAATATTCAATGGACAATGGGAACGGCAATGGTGAGTAAAACATGGACATACCCGGTCGTCACCCCTGAAATAACATCAAGGTTTGGGCATGTATCGAACTTTCGTCACAATAAAGCACATCAAGGACTGGATTTAGCTGGCGGCGTTGGTGAACCTGCGATGGCGGTTGCCAGCGGTACGGTCACGATTGCCGATGATAAAACCTTGCCTGAGAATTACGGTAAAGTGGTGTTGATCCATCATGACAATGGTTATCAAAGTCTCTACGCACATCTTGATAGCATTGATGTTGAAGTAGGTGAGCAAGTATCACAAGGAGAAGTGATCGGTACCATAGGTGAAACCGGTCGAGTCACTGGTCCACATCTACATCTAGAAGCTCTACATAACAACACGCGCATTGATCCGCTGACCTTATTGGAAAATTAACATGATTAAAAAGCTTTCTATCGCCATTGCAATGATGGCAACTTTTGGCTGCTCGAAACAACCCGAGCAGACTCATTCTGTCAATAAAGCGCAAGAGAACACCTTTGTGTCGGCGCAAGCAGATCAAGAGCAAGCTGTTGTACATAATGGATCCGCTGAAGACTCAGTCGCGGCCCAAATCACTCAGGAGCTAAAGCCAGTTCAAGATATTCGTTTACTTGAACTTAAATCGGGTGAGAGTTTAGCTAATCTTTTAAGTGAGTTTGCATTCAGTGACCGCGATAGTTGGCTGGTGGAACAAGCCGTGAGTACGTGGACATCACTGACTAAGCTCAAGGCTGGACAGTTAATAGAAGCAGAGCTTGTAGACGGACAAGTACAGCTGATCCGCTTTGAATATGCATTTGCACAGGTTATTGAGATTAAAAGAGCGGATGAACAGTGGCATGCATCGCTAAGTGAGCTTGAAACCGTCACGCAAACAAAGCGTTTATCGACAAGCATAGATTCTAGTTTTTTTGTGGACGCCAGCAAAATCGGGGTGCCCAATGATATTATCAATCAAAGTATTGTGGCCTTATCTCACCTTGTTGATTTTCAAAGAGAAGTATATGCCGGCGATCAAATTGATTTTGTATTTCAAGAACAGCAGCTTGTGGTTGCCGAAGAGTTACTCAAGCAAATCTCCAAACCTTTAGCATTACAACATGTTGCGCTACTTTCAGGAAAAGAAAAATACCGCTTATACCGGTTTACTGATAATGGCGGAACGACCGCTTTTTACCACTCAGATGGTACCCTCGCGCAAAGCTTTCTAATGAAAACTCCGCTTAACGGTGCTCGATTATCGTCAAACTTCGGTAAACGTCATCACCCAGTGTTGGGCTATACCCGAATGCACAAAGGGATCGATTTTGGTGCGCCTGTTGGTACGCCTATTATGGCTGCGGGTTCTGGAAAAGTACTCAAAGCTGGGTGGGGCGGCAGCTTTGGTAATCGTATAGTGTTAGATCACGGTAAAGGCTATCAAACACTTTATGCTCACTTAAATGGCTTTGCGAACGGTCTCAAGACTGGGACGCGAGTAAAGCAAGGCGATGTGATTGGTTATCTTGGTAATACCGGCCTGTCGCAGGCGCGTCACTTACATTATGAGGTGCATAAAGACGGAAAAGCCATCAATCCACTCACCCTAAAACAACCAAAAAACACTAAGCTAAGTGACACGCAATTTGATGAATTTAGCGCGCAGGTTGCACAAATTACCACATTGCTCGATAGCGAAAACACAAAGCTAGCTCACCATGATGGACAGTCGGGCCGCATAGGTAATGCCGATGACTAGTCCTGAAAGAAATCGCATTAACAGCCTCGACTTTATTCGCGGGATAGCAATCCTATGTATTTTACTTATCAACATCGAAAGCTTTGCCTATCCCAATCCATGGGGCAGTTACCAATATGGCTTTATGACGGATATAGACAGTGAGGTAAGATACTGGGTTTATGTATTTGCTCAGGGCAAGTTTTACGGACTGTTGGCGATGTTATTTGGCGCAGGTCTCACCATTATTCTTCAAAAACAGCCATTTGAATTTGCTATTAAATTAAGTGCGGCAAGGCTAGTGGCTTTATTTATACTCGGCCTTGTTCATGCTTATTGTATTTGGAGTGGCGACATTCTTTATCACTATGCCGTGATAGGAATGATTGTCACCACCGTCATATTACTTGGCACCCGGGCCATCAAAGTCAGCATAGTAATTTGTTTGGCGTTTATGTTAGTTGCAGGTTTTGGCAGAGCAGAGCGCACCATCGCCCAATATGATGCTTACCAAGCAGCACTCAATGTGGACGAAGCGTCTCGCACACGAGACCAGCAAAAAGCGATTAATCGGTGGCAGAATAAAACCGAACCACGGACACCCACCCATCGTACTTTGGAAGAAACGCCAAGCTTAACTGAGTATTGGCAGGAAAACTTTGACAGTCCGCAAGTCCACAAAGGTAAGCTGTTTTATTCAAGTATTTTTTGGTCCACGCTAATGATGATGCTGATAGGCTCGCAGCTGTTTCAATGGGGATTGTTCTCAAAGACTAAACTTAGCCCATTTGCGGTAGTTGCACTGCTTTGCTTGATTGCGGTGTCATGTTATGCCACTCAAGCTCGCTATTTTCATTGGCTACAAAGTTCACATATCCCAGTGTTATCTTACGCTAAACAAATGATCATTGTACTTAACCGGGAGCTGCAAGCGATTGTTTACTTGGTTTTGTTATCTTTGCTATATAACCGTTGGTTGCATCGGTTCAAACCCCTTGAGGCGATAAATCAAGTGGGTCGATTTGCGCTGAGCAATTACATTGGACAGTCACTGTTATTGGTGGTGATATTTTATGGCTTTGGATTACATAATACGCTAAGTCGCAGTGAGCTCTTGCTCTTATGGCTTGTGATTATGGCAGTGCAGCTGCTGTTAAATGTGATTTACGGGCGATTCTTTAAGGTGGGTCCCGTTGAACGAGTATGGCGCAAACTAACAATTAAGTTACATGCATAATCGACTCGAATTTTTTACAAATTCGAACTTAAAACCTAAGCTAATTTTGACCTAATATTGAAGTCGATACGTTAGCTTGAGGTAAGGTATGGAAATAGAAATAACACAAGGATGGGACATTGAGTATGCGCAAGCAGCTGCTGAGCTTTATGTTGACGCGTTTGGTAGCAAATTCAAAGCCGCAGTGCCGGATCGCAATAAGCTGATCACTATTATCGCGAAGAGCTTCATCTCAGAATACTCCTTTGCTGCCTTTGCAGATGGCAAGTTAGTGGGGGTTGCGGGCTTTCAATATGGCAAAGGCGGTTTTACATCGAATATGGGCTTTACTGGACTCATTGACGAATTGGGCTTGCTAGGCGGGGTTAAAGCCGCAGCGGTGTTTACCCTATTTGAGCGAAAGCCTGCGCCCAATGAGGTGGTGATGGACGGCATCGCAGTTGCAGAATCGGTCAGAGGACAAGGTGTTGGCACTGCGCTTTTAGTGGCACTGCAGCGCTATACCAAACAAAGCGGGTTTCACGCTTTACGACTTGATGTAATTGATTCTAATCCCCAGGCAAAAAAGCTTTATATGAGAATGGGTTTTGTTGCCTCCCATCATGAAGATTTTTCTTATCTAAATTGGTTAATCGGTTTTAGCGGGGCAACAACGATGTTGTGGCGTCCATAGGACCGGTTTTCTGTGCTGCAAAAAATAAACGTGAAAGATAAGCAGACCTTAGGCATTTGCTTTTGCTATGAAGTAACAAGTAAAATGCCGAACTTTACGCATAACCAGACACCGACATGACAGCAATAAACCCTGTATCGACCCTCCTTAATCATTTGCAAACCCAAGCCGTACCAAACGAGCTAAGGCGTCTATTTCATGGACGTGGTCGTTGCTATGAAGGGCTGGAACAAATCACAGTAGATTGGTTGCAAGGTCAGCTCTTAGTCTCTTTATTCAAGGAGCACGACGTTGACTTGATAGCGTCGTTAAAGCAGGCATTATTATCACTTGTGGAGACCGAAGCGTTTAACGGAAAACTCTCTGCTATTTTACTACAGCATCGTTATTTGCCTGACTCAGATCTCGAGGTTTTGTATGGTGAATTAACTGCTATGCCTATCGTTGAAGAAAATGGACTTAAATATGGCTTAAAGCTTGGCGTAAAACAGAACATGGGACTGTTTTTAGATATGCGTTTGGGTCGTGAGTTTGTTAAAGCTCAGTCTACGGGGGCTCGGGTACTTAATCTGTTCTCTTATACTTGCGGGTTTTCCGTCGCGGCAATTGCAGGCGGTGCTGCCCGTGTTGTGAATCTAGATATGGCAAAAGCGGCGCTCAAGCAAGGCCGAGTCAACCATCAACTCAATGAACACGACCTCAGTAAGGTGTCTTTTTTAGGCCATGATTTATTCAAATCTTGGGGAAAAGTGCGTAAATATGGGCCGTACGACCTTATCGTAATTGATCCGCCAAGCTTTCAAAAAGGCAGCTTTGCACTGACCAAAGACTATCAACGTATTTTAAGAAAGCTTCCTGAGTTACTTACGCCAAATGCCCAGGTGTTGGCGTGTGTGAATTCTCCCGATGTTTCAAGCCAATTTTTGATTGATGAAATGACCAGAGAGGCACCAACGCTTACGTTTGTTGAACGTTTACAAAACCCACCTGAATTTAAAGATATTGATGAGCAAAGCAGCCTCAAGTGTTTAAGGTTTAAAGCAAGTTAATCTATTTTTTAGCACTTTAACTTGGATGTAAAAGTGTGGACTAATACAGATAACCATTTAGCATTGAAAAGCGACCATTCAGCAATATTCAGAGTGCTTTTCGACGCTAAATGCGTACCATGAACGTATTCAGTCACTATTTGTATTGATTATGGTCAATCTCACATTGCAGCGAAATGAACAATTCGCAATTTTAGCCATCGTTGCCGCAATAAGTTTTGCTATCAGCCTTACTGATTGGGTGCAGCGGGGCATGTTGTTGTCGACAAATATCGCGGTTTCTTCTATTTTGGCGGTTGTGTTCCTCTACTGGTTACCTATGGTGATAAGTTACGTACTCATCATCCGTTTCAAGATAGGCAATTGGCCGCTGCAATATATCGGCTTTTATGGACTGATGGTAATGGGCTGTTTATGTTGGGGTGTACTCAGAAGTGGAATGTTAAATACCCATGCATTTTCACTGTTTGAGGCGCTAACCATCGCACTGCCTTGGTCTAGCGGTATTTTTGTGGTGATTAAGTTCTACCTTTCCCAAAAGTTGTTAAAACAAGAAAAACAGCTTCGCCAACTTGCTGAAATTAAGTTATTACACAGTCAGTTAAACCCGCATTTTATGTTCAACAGCCTCAACACAATTGCAGCCTTTGTACCAAATCAACCAGAAGCAGCACGGTCTTTGGTTCATAATCTCGCTGCGGTATTAAGATATTCATTAACGCATTCTGTGACAAGCGGAAAAATACCGAGCAAAGTGTCCGTTGCTGATGAGCTAATTGCACTAAATCAATGGTGCGAGATAGAGCAAAGCCGGTTTGGGGATGCGCTTATCATCGACTTTGATATCGACGATGCATTATTGAGCGAAGTAATACCGCCAATGATTTTACAGCCGCTTTTGGAAAATGCAGTAAAACATGGCAACAGTAGGCCGCTTCACATTGATGTATTAATCAAAAAGTTAGCGAACCAGTTAGTGTTTAAAATCAGTGACAACGGGGTGGGCTTTAAGGAGCGGGACCTATTGAGTTCGTCAGATGCGGGACTCGGTCTTTCGATCACGCGCTCACGGTTAAAGTTAGAAGAAAATGCTGAACTTAGGCTTGGTAACGACATGCACACAGGTGGTGCGGTTGTCAGCTTTTCACTCACACGAGGAGCAAAGGAATGTTGAACATTGCTATTGTGGAAGATGAGCAACCAGCCATTGATAAATTAACGGAACAACTTAGCCAGATCACTAAGTACAATCTGGTACTGACTTGTAACACGCCATTAGTATTTCTTGATACATATCGAGAACTTGCGATAGATATTGTCTTTGTCGATATTAACTTGCCAGAATGCAATGGTGTTACTCTGGTCGAGAAACTTCAAGGGGCGGGGTTTTCAGGTGCGATAATTTTTACCACGGCCTACAGTGAGTTTGCGGTTGAGGCTTTTACGCTCGGCGCGGTTGATTATTTGCTCAAACCGTATAGTACTGAACGCTTAGCCCTGGCGTTATCAAGAGTTAATCGTGTTATCGCTACAGGATTCGCCGCTACTTTAACGAGTAAGGTGGCGGGGAAAACATCACTAATTGATGTCAGCAGTATCGAACTTATAAAGCTAGAATACGGTCAAGCCATTGCGTTTAGTAATGGACAGCAATATCCCATTGATGGCTCCCTTGAGGAGATCCAACAGCAATTGCCAACACATTTCTTAAGAGTTCACCGTAATGCCATTGTAAACCAAAGCGCGATAACTGCGTTTGAACGCTGGGTTACAGGGGGTTACCTTGTCAAGTTGCGAGATAGCAATTTACAAGCTGTGACTAGCCGAGGTGGTGCAAAACTACTCAAACAACAACTGAGCAACATAGGGCTCAGCTAACTCAAAAAGGTAATAAAATGATGAAAACTATAATGCCATTTTCTTTGGTAGGGCTTCTTGCGGCCTGTTCAAACACGACTATACCAGATGTTAAACGTCAGTTTATCGATGATGGTCAGACTCACCCATTGGTTGTGGTGTTAGGTGGCAGCGAAGGGGGGAATACACTCGCTAATCCTCAGTGGAAACCATTTTTAGATGGATTTAATGATATTGGTGTCTCAGTAGCGGCACTTGGTTATTATGGCACTGAAAATACATCGAGCAGTGCAGCTGAATTATCTTTGAATGATATAGCCAAACGGATAAAAGCATTGAGTGCAGACCCAAAGATAAACCCAAATTGCGTAGCGGTGTATGGTTTTTCTAAAGGAGCGGAGCTTGCGTTATTACTCGGGGCGCACTTTGATGAGATAAACCATGTAGTGTCCGTTATGCCTAGTCACGTAAGCTGGAATGCTGTTAAGACCTTGTCTTCTCGCTCGAGTTGGACGCTTAGCGGCAATGCTCTGGACTACATTGATGCCCCCCTGTTGTCATGGAAAATGCAAAAGGGGAACGTAACGGGAGAGTTTACACCTGCCTTTGAGGCTGCATTGGCAGAGGCAACGCCTGAAGCAATTGCAGCCGCTCGCATCCCGGTTGAAAACACCAATGGGCCAGTGCTGCTGGTCTCTGCCAAACACGATGAAATTTGGCCATCGTACAAAATGGCCGGATATATTGAAGCTGATTTACGCGAAGCTAGTTTTTCTCATCCATTTAAACATATCGCACTTAACTCGGGTCACTACAGCTTTAACAAAAAAGTGCAAACTGAGGTAAATCAATTTTTAAGCGAAACCTTGGTAGCACGTTGCGCGAATAAATAGTAATAAATTCACCTTGCTTTTGTATTGCTGGTCGTTGAAAAATTTACCGAGCTGCAGGTAACGTTGTGTCTGCAGCTTTTAGTCGCTTTGTGTATTTTGCCGGTGTGATCTGAAAGATAGTTTTAAACTCGCGAATAAGATGAGATTGATCAGCGTAGCCGCAATCTAGCGCGAGTTGAGCGATGTTAATGTCAGGCGTTTCTCTCAGTTTTTGTTTAGCCAATCGGACTCTATAAATGCGAGCTAAATGTTTAGGGGTGATCCCACAATGTGTTTTAACTTGTCTCTCTAATTGCCGTTTTCCGATCGGAGTTTGAGCATATGCTTGCTCTAAAGGGGTCATTGAAACAATATGCTCAAGGAGTATTTGGGTATGTAGGATAGAATTCTGTCGAGGAATTGGCATATTCAATATCGGTTCTAGTAGTCGAAGTAATGCTGTCAGGTTGGCACTAGTTTGCAGCGTGTTCAACAAGGGCAATATATTATTGGGATTTGCTATAGGGTGTTGCAGCGTTTTCAGAAATGCCAGTCCCGCGGGTTTAAAGCGGATCCCGAAAAAACATGCCTGTTCAGAATAGTTGACTTTGCTAGACTGAATGGCAATTGGTTGCAGATAAAAGGGGGCTGTGAGCTGATTGTCATTGAAGCTAACGAGTCCACGAAGAGGGAAAATAAATCCAGTTGCCCCGTCGCTTGGAAGCCAAGTTTCTCCGCGCTTGTGCGATTGTGCAAACCAGATAGCTTGCACATAGCTAGCGATTTCACCTGTTGGGTTTATTAATTCAAGCGTTAGTTCTGTGCTCATTGAACTCTACATTCGGCTTAAACATTTTCACGATCCGATTCCAGCTGTTGATGGCATTAATAGCGATAGTTAACGTGGTCAATTCTTTATCATCAAATTCTACATTAAGTGTTTGATAAAAAGCATCATCAATCACTTGTGCGTTTGTCAGCTTTTCACAAAGCGCTAATGCCAGTTTTTCTTTATTGGTGTATAACGGCATGTCTTGCCATGCACTTAATCCAATAATTCGATTAGTGGTTTCACCATACTCTAGTGCCTGTTTAGTGTGCATTGCAATACAAAAAGCGCATTGATTGATTTGTGATGCTCTAAGTTTAACGAGCTCCCAGATTGTGATTCCAAAAGTTGCGTGGGCTTGCTGTTTTAATAATTCCTCTTGTCCCAATAAGTGCTGAATAAGTTCAGGTGCCTGATTGAAGTAGTCTGCTCTTTTCATTTCTGAATCCTCATGTTTAGTGATACGTATAGTGTAATGAGGTGTAAGCGGTAAAAATTGAAAAAAAACGTCTTTGTAATAAAATTTTAAGGAGGAAGCACACAACTCTAATTTAAAGGATGGTTGTAAAATAATGTGCGATGTAAACCTTGCTCTAGCGCTTTATCATTTATCCACACTCAAAAAAATCTGGCTTCAGGCCAACGGCACTTTTACAAATAAACAGCAGCAGGTAGAGCCAGTTAGTTTCGAATTATATAAAGCGACTTTTGACATACTGGGTCTAAGTTTGTCTCAAGCACATCAATTACAGTTTCAATATGCTCATGATTACGATAGCTTTATTGATGCAATTGTAACAATTGCTCAGCCGAGTGGTGAAAAAATAGCATTGTTAAAACATGTCACCTGCCACTTACCTTGCCCCGACAGTTATCAAGAAAAAATAGCTGCTGTTCAGAATATGCCGGATGTACTCACTGAGGACGACCTGAAATGCTGGCAGGACAACGGCTATGTCATCGTTAAGAATGCAGTGAGTGCTGAAGGCTGCGCCAATGCGAGAAACGCCATCCAAGACTATTTGGAGATTGAGTTAGCAGACCCAAAGACTTGGTATAAGGTTAACCAAGAAAAAATGAGTCGCAGTATGGTGCATTTGGTACAACATAAAGCACTGGAAGACAATCGGAATTCAATGAGAATTCATAAGGCCTTTAGTCAGTTATGGCAAAGCGAACAACTGATAGTTTCAGCCGATCAGTGTGGTTTCAACCCGCCTGAAACTGCGCAATCTAGCTTTCAAGGTCCTGATCTACATTGGGATTTAGATTTCTCTAAGCAACTCAAGTTTGGCACGCAAGGGATTTTGTATCTATCAGACACTGAAGAAAAACAGGGGGCAACAACGGTTGTGCCAGGATTTCATACGAAGCTAGAGTCATGGCTTGCAGTTGCCCCGTGGGATCCATGTATACCAAACACCGAGTACTTACATCAACTGGGTTCCAAAGCAATTGCAGCCAATGCAGGAGATATGGTGATTTGGCATCAATTTTTACCTCATGGTGGTAGCGCGAATACAGCAAACGCACCTCGTATAGTGCAATACATCAATATGCATCCATTCCCCGAAATGTAGAAGGTGAAAAAATCTCTATTTGGTTAAATTTTGTCTTAACTTGGCGGCGAGTAAACAGTAGTATGATTGTGAAGTTTGGGAGAATGTAGCAACTCACCACAAGGAAAAGCCGTCGATGCAATTAGCACAACTCAATATAGCCACCGCTAAATACCAAATGGATGCGCCAGAAATTCAATACTTTGTCGAAAGTTTAGGCCGCATTAATTTACTCGCAGAGCAAAGCCCTGGCTTTATTTGGCGCTTAAAAGATGAAACCGGTAATGCAACAGAGATTAAGGCGTTTGATGATCCAAATATTATCGTGAATATGTCTGTATGGCAGTCGGAGCAAGCGCTCAAAGATTTTATGTTTAAAACCGCGCATAAGGAATTTTTGGCGCGTAAAAAAGAATGGTTTCACCGCGCTGAACAGGAAACTTACGTGTTATGGTGGGTTGAAGAGGGCCATGTCCCGACGCTAGATGAGGCCAAAGAAAGACTCGATTACCTGCGTCGTTTTGGAGATTCGGCTTATGCCTTTACGTTTAGAAATAGTTTCACCGAACTAGATCTAAGGGAGAGGGAAGCTTGTGAAGAAGATTAATCTTGTGCACCGATGAAATGATAATCAACCCTAAGGGGGGAGAGCCGCGTGGAGTGGTGAATACCGATGATGTTGGTGGTACACTTATCGCAGATCATGATGTAAGGATTTAACGAAAAATGCGCGCGGCACTAAGAAGCAAGATAATAGAAGTATGTGATAAAAAAATCGCACAAAAAGGGGATAACGTTGGCGTATCATTTTACGCTTTTTTTGTCAATAAAAACACGGACCCTGCATTACTTATGGAAGCGGCAACTTGGTGGATACAAACTCACGAACTAGACCACTTCGAAAAGGCGTTAAAGATAAAAGCAATGGCTGAAAGTGGAAAATAGGTCTTAAAGGATATTGTCATGGGCCATCAATCGAGATGACCCAACTGGCAGTTACAGCGTGTAAAACGAGACAAAAAATACTGCAACAGATGCAAGTGCAAACATAGTGTACTCGGTGATAGTTTGTTTGCGTTTCTCATCATCAGTTTTAGGGGCTGTCGCTATCATTAGCAGGCTAGTGACAAACATTGCTAATGAATATAAACATAAGATTGATAAAGTAGCATCTGTAAACATATAAGCCTCGACTTGGTTCTACTCATTTTAACTACGTGCATCATGGTCATACAGATTAACCTCTATACACGTTTATTTAAGTTGTATTCGCTTCTAATTACAGTAAATTATACTGTGTTTTTAGGTGTTTCTGAAAGGAGTCAAAGATGCAAGTTGAGTATTTTGTGGTTGACGCATTTACGCGTAAACGTTTTGGTGGTAACAACGCTGCAATCGTTGAGGTTGAAAACTGGCTTAGCGACGCCCTAATGCAGCAGATAGCCATCGAAAATAACCTTTCCGAAACCGCCTTTTTGAAGCCAATTGATAACAATCATTATGAGATCCGGTGGTTTTCTCCAATTACTGAAATTGACTTTTGTGGTCATGCCACGCTCGCCGCGGCGTATGTGCTTTTTAATCACAAGGGAAAATCAGGTGAGATAAAATTTCAAACCCAAGAAGTCGGAACACTCACTGTTAAGCAAGTGGCTGATGGTCGCATTGTAATGGAATTTCCGAACTTAGCCCCTGAGTTAACTAAAGCCCCCGACGCATTGCTGGAAGGGCTGAACGTAACACCGACGCGGGTACTTAAAAATCGCCAAGCGTACTTTGTGATTGTTGAGACTGAGCAGCAAGTACGCAGCTGTGAATACGACAGCGATAAATTGAAAACCCTTGCGCCTTTTGATGTTGTGGTGACAGCAAAAGGCGATGACGTTGATTTTGTGTCGCGCTACTTTTGGCCTGCTAATGGGGGCGATGAAGATCCGGTTACCGGTTCAATTCATGCCGGGTTAGCGCCATATTGGGCAAAGGCGCTAAACAAACAAAAACTTCATGCACATCAGGCTTCAAAACGTGGCGGTGAGCTATTTTGTGAAGTGACGGATACGAATGTCATCGTATCTGGGTTTGGTGTACTTTACGCAAAAGGAATATTCGAAATTGAGGACGAATAAGATTCACTTCATACAGGCAAAAGAAAGTGACTTTGATTACCTAGTGGCACTGCGTAAAGCGACCATGGTGCCGCACTTAGAAAATGCCGGACTGTTTTTGACTGAGGCTGAACATAAAGCCAGAGTATTATACGAATACCCAAGCTCACATTTGATATACGTGAACGAAAAGTGTGTTGGCTTGGCTAAGTTTAAACAACGTGAACATGATTATTACCTCTTTCAGCTGCAAATAGAGCCCCAGCAACAAGGAAAGGGGCTCGGTGCACAAGTCATTAAAAGCTTGATAGAAACTCACTCAACATTGCCTTGGGTATTGACGGTGCTTAAAGCGAATCCCGCGAAGCGTTTATACGAAAAGTTGGGATTTGTGCAGTTTGATGACGATGAACACGAGTTTCATTTTAGGCGTGAACCTAACCCCTAAATTTAGTATTCTCTAGCCAATTTAAATTTAAAAGAGTTGTTATGGCAAAACAAATATGGGTAGATGCCGATGCCTGTCCCGTGGTGATAAAAGAAATGCTGTTTCGCGCTGCAGTGCGTACTTCTACCACGGTTACATTGGTTGCAAATCAATATCTAAAAACGCCTCCGTCTCCTTTTATTCAAAAGCTTCAAGTCCCAAAGGGATTTGATATTGCGGATAACGAAATCGTGAAGCGCGTTAATGAAGGTGATTTGGTTATTACCGGCGATATTCCACTTGCAGACGAAGTCATTGAGAAAAAGTGCACCGCACTCAACACGCGCGGTGAATTGCTGACGAAAGAAAACATAAAATCTCGCTTAAATATTCGTGACTTTATGGACACGATGCGTGCCAGCGGCGTACAAACTCAAGGGCCACCACCTTTGTCTCAAGCTGATAAGCAAAATTTCGCCAATCAATTGGATACTTGGATCACCAGAAACACAAAGGGGTAAGTATGGCTTACAAGGCGAGTTGTTTGTGTAAAGCGGTTCAAATTGAGATCCGTGGACCAATCAGTGATATCATTCACTGTCATTGCTCTTTATGTCGTAAGTCTACAGGCACGGCTTATGCGACCAATGGCTTTGTGCTGTGGAGTGATTTTGTGATTCTCAGTGGCGAAGAGGCACTAAACATCTTCGAGTTTAAACCTGGAAGAAAGCGCCATTTTTGCAAACATTGTGCAAGTCCAATTTTTAGTTCGAACGAAAACGATCCAAAACGGGTGAGGTTAAGACTTGGCATTTTGGACTCGGATATCAAAGAGCAGCCAATATCACATAATTTTGTCTCTTCAAAAGCCAATTGGGACGACTTAGACGCGTCGCTTCCTCGTTATGATGCATTTGAGCCTAGCCGCGATCTATCAACAACATCATCGGGAGGTAATTTGTGACGGGTATTAGTGATTTATCTCAATTATTAAAAGACATTTCCCCGACGCTTGATGAAACACCTTTTGTATTTTGTACAGTGCAAAAAAGCCTTGCTGAGTGCGTAATTTTCAATCCAATTGCGACCTTTATGGAGCGCGAGGGGTTAACGCTGGTAGTCACCAAGCAAATGGCAGACGAACATGGATTGGATTACAGCTGTGTGATGAATAAAATTACTTTGCAAGTGCATTCGAGCCTAGAAGCCGTAGGGTTAACTGCTGCATTTTCCAATGCGTTAAAAGGTGCTGATATTAGCGCGAATGTGATTGCTGGTTTCTATCATGATCATATTTTCGTACCCGTAAATGATGCTAAACGGGCGGTACACGCGATGCAAACGTTGGCAAAATGACATTGATAAATCTCGAAGGTTGCTAGGTAGCATGAAAGTTTACTTTAAAAGAATGGCCTCCAAAGGTGTGTGTCCTCCTAGAAAACCGCTTAAGAAAATCCTTTGGTCATGGGTTGGTGCAATGGTGGGGATCTTGTTGATTACGGTGATTTCTAACTTCGCTTTACCATATGGTGTTGGCAGCGCATTGCTCATTGGCTCTTTTGGTGCAACTGCTGTTTTACTCTATGGCGCTCCTATGGCAGAGTTCTCTCAACCGAGGAATTTACTGGGCGGGCATTTCTTTTCAGCTTTACTCGGCGTCAGCATTTTTATTTTGCTTGGAGAAGAGAGTCTTTTTGCAGCACCGCTTGCGGTATCGCTCTCAATTGTTGTGATGCACTTTACTCGAACCTTGCATCCACCCGGTGGAGCGACCGCGCTAATCGCCATTATTGGTGGTGAGTCTGTTCATAACTTGGGATATATGTATGCATTTTATCCCGTGTTGATGGGGGCTCTGCTGATGTTATTGGTCGCGCTGTCTGTGAACAATATGTCGCGCAACCCCAAGCGGCATTACCCAGTTTATTGGTTCTAACTATTTTATATAAAAATTTAAAAGGACAGGCATGTCAAAAATTGAATTCGTCCCTTACCAATTAGTCCCAGCTAGCTTTAATCCATGGCGTGAAATATTTGTTGAAGTGGCAGAAGAAGTGATGATGGCATTAGCACACCCTGAACTTGAATTTCTACACTTTGGTTCAAGCTCTTTTAAGGTTGCCGGCAAAGGGATCATCGATATCTCTGTGTTATACAAACCCGGGCAATTAACGCAAACTGTTGAACATCTTAAAAATGTAGGCTTTAAAGATCAGCACAGCGATAATCCATTTCCTGATACTCGTCCTAGAAAAGACATCGCGGTGATGTATCAAGGTGAGTTGTTTCAAGTGCATGCTCATGCTATTGAAAAAGGGAGTGAAGAACATATCAAGCAAGAAAAGTTTAAAGCTTATATGCTCAGTAATCCTGACGCGCGTGCGGAGTATGAAACTCAGAAGCAATTAGTAATAGCGCAAGGTATAGCCTCCCAAGATGAGTATGGAAAAGCTAAAGCGCCATTTGTAAAGCGCACTTTAAAGGACATCCACTTTAATTAACTAAAGCCTCGTAACTAAAGCCTGATTAATCATATCTTTATAGCTGTTAGTGTTAGGACAACGACTAAGACCTAACGCTAACAGCTTGCCATTTACTTTATTTAGATACCGTAGTCATTGCAGGATGTGAAATTGGTGTTTATCTAGTTATAAGTTTTAAGGGACAGGGACTTAAGCTTAACCTATGTCGTTTTAGATAATTGCATAATCTTTCGTCGTTTAATTCTAGGTATCTGTTTTTATATACAGTATTATTTTGTTTTGCTTGTACACCAACATTAAACCGTAAAATAAAGGAATAGCAGATATGATCCCAACGATTGAAACGAATCGATTAAGATTGGTCGCACCCAATAAAGACGCTTTTGAAACCTATAAAAAATTTTATACAGACGGATCTGCTTCGAAAATGTATGGTGGTCCAATAGGCATAGAGCAAACTTGGGCTAGGCTTAAAGCTGATGTAGGCTCTTGGTATTTACTTGGTTTTGGTGTGTGGGTAATTCAACTAAAGTCGAATGATAGCTATGTTGGTACATGTGGTTTTTGGCAAGGCAAAGAATGGCCAAAAGAATTAACATGGTGGGTGCTACCCGAGGCGAGAGGCCAAGGAGTTGCAACGGAAGCTTCGCTCGCTGTATTAAAACATGCTTACAATGTATTTAATTGGGAAACTGTCGAGACTTACATGAATGATGATAATGGCGCTGCTCGAGCTTTGGTTGAAAAGCTAGGTGGCGTTAAGGTAAGACGGCAACAATTTAACGATGGCCTTAGCCGAGATATTTATTTTCTTCCAAAACCTTAGCGGTAAATCGTGGTGTTGAGCACAGCTCTGAAAGTTGCAGATTCACCCCATTTTTCGGAATAAAAAGTAACGAATAACTATGGACAGGCACATTTATGTTGATGTTTACAAATTGAAGGCATGTGTCTAAGATTTAATTTCTTCAATTAGCATTTGCATGTTCAAGGAGTGAACAATGGGATTAGCAAGGAAGTATCAAATCAACTTGTCAAATACACATTATTATCATTGTGTGTCACGTTGCGTCCGCCGCGCCTTTTTGTGCGGTGAAGACATGCTGACTGGCAAATCTTATGAGCATCGACGAGCCTGGGTTGAAATGCGATTGCTTTTTCTATCCAAAATATTTTGCTTGGATGTTTGCGCTTACGCGGTAATGCCTAATCACACCCATGTGGTGTTGTATATCGATGATAAAAAAGCACAAAAGCTCAATGATAAAGCTATTTTGCTACGCTGGAGCAAGCTTTATAAGATATCTTCGCACGCTCATCAGTTCCTCCAAGGTAAATGCTTAAATGAGGGGCAAAAAGGTGTGTTGAGCAAAGAAATAAATGAATATAGAAGCCGCTTAGCGAGTATTAGCTGGTTTATGAGAGGGCTCAATGAGCACATCGCTCGACGTGCTAATCAAGAGGATGAATGTACCGGACACTTTTGGGAAGGGAGATTTAAATCTCAGGCCTTGCTTGATGCTTCAGCCTTGTTGGCATGTATGGCTTACGTAGACTTAAACCCCATTCGTGCAAAATTAGCTAGTAACCCCGAAGATTCAGAACACACTAGTATAAAACTTAGGTGTGAGTTTGCAAAAAGATGCAAACAGCCAAAGTATCTAGCGCGGTTTTTAGGAAATACCAAAAAACATATGCACAAAGGTATACCCTTTGAATTACGTTCATATCTAGACTTAGTTGATTCTACAGGAAGATGCATTCGTGCTGATAAACCCGGGCTTATCGATCCGCGTCAAGAACCTATTTTGGAGCAATTAGGTCTAGAAGCACGTAATTGGTTTAAACTTACTACCCAGCTTGAGCAAACTTTTCACGGTGCGATTGGTAGCGCAGATTCGATAGAGGCTTATTGTGAGCATCGCAAATTAAGGCGACGAAGTAATATTTCGCAAAGCCAACGACTTTTTACGTAATATGAACTTACGTAGACGGCCAATTTAATCCGGTTGTAAGTGTCTAACTGCTCACTCAGGTTGAGGGAGCAGTTAGTCGTGCACGTTGTATGAAACACTCAATCTTATTTGCACAAAACCATCGGTCTTACTTTATTTGGCTTTGCAGATTTCCAATTAATTGTTTCTACAAATTGATTATTTTAACCAGCCTAATCGGTTCACCATCAACGTCAAACTCACCCGTGATCTCAAGTAATCCATTTTTCAATCCTTGTAACTTATCTACTTCAATTACTTGTGTTTGATAAGGTAAGAAAGTAACAGGCTGCTGCCAAAGTGAACCTTCATTTTGAAATGATTGAAATGGAGTAAAATCGACGCGTAATATACCACTCGATGCACCTGAATAGGGACCGGTTAGCGTGATGGTAATATTGTCACGAACAGTGACTTCCATTTTTACCCCATCAAAAGGTTTCTCTGGCGTTCGAAGAGGCTTTTGTTGTGTTAATCCGTTCCAACTAATCACTAAGTTCTGAAAGGTATGTTTTGGCAATAGAACACGGTGTTCACCTGAAGCTAGAATTTTTTTGTAGTTACCGTAAGTTAGCGCAATATCATGGGTACTGGGATTGTTGACGTAAAGACAGTGCATTCCATCAGAAAAATAGCTTTGGGTGTTGATACCACTTAGCGTAAAGAGCGCATCGTCGCCAAGTGTTGATTGCCAACTTTGCATCAAGTGATTGAGGGTTTTATTCTCAGTTTCAGTGACTGTCCTTGATTTCTGTTTGCTAAATATTTCGCGAAGTGGGGTCATACAGTCATTTAACTGAGCGCTATATTCCACACAGGTGTTAAAGGCTCTGCGCAGTAGCGATGCATCTTTAAAGTGCCAAGGATTAGTGGTTTGTTCATTCGTGATCAAATAGTCATGCGCGGCAAAGTAGGGCGCTATTCTATGATTATTATTTCGGCCAATAAGACTGATTTTTTGCAGGCTAAGCGCTGAAATGTCGATTTGGCTCAATTGTAACCTAGCCAGTTGCTCATGGTGTTGCGTTTTCATTTTAATAACTAGCGCATCGTCCTGCTTTGAAAGCGTGAGCGCAAGTTGATGATATTGCTTGATATCCATGCGTAATTGCGGCAGCAGTGCGATAGACTTCGAGGAAAACAATGCTTGATTGCTTGAGACCGTTAACTTTACTCCTTCTTGAAGGGTAAATTGCAGTAAGTTGTCTTTACTAAAATCAACTTCTTCAACTTTGGAGCGTCCAAGACGCGCATCTAAGCTTTGGTTTGTTAAATCAGCGATTAACGCAAAGCCAATTTCCCCACGTCTAATCTGCTCCGGCTCGAAGTCGATTAGTGCTGCAACACTATTCTCATCAAGTGAGTTGATTAGAGGTGTTTTATCTGGTGTAGGAAAATCCATCACGGCATGTGTAGAAGAGAAGTTTGGATGAATGTCGAGACGATTAAGTGTTTTGCTTTCGGTATTTCTGAACCAATATGCAGCACCGTTTTGCTCCCAAGGCCCATCGACAATATAAAAACTTGGCGTGGCAGAGCGCACAAACGCTGCAAACTGCTGTTCAAGCTGGGGCCAATTGGGGAAAGTCTGTTTTAAGAGTGCATTGGCAGTTGGCAAGGTGTTTTCAGAGTGCGGGTTTGCATCCATTAATTTGCCGATAAAGCGTTTAAAATATTGATATCGCTCAGGGTCGCTCAATAAAAAATGTACGATAAAAAAGTTGAGCCCGCGTTTGAGTGATGGATCATCATTGATTGCTTCGAAAGATGGCTGTCCATTTTGGTGATATTGCTGTAAACCTAAGTGCAGATAATTCATTGGAGCACGGTCGAAAACCATCACAGTTAACTGCTTTTTATTTGGATCATATACGTGGCTTGCAATGGCATCTGCCATCCCCTCAGTGATCCAATTGGGTGCCCAAGTTGAGTGACCGTTCAGAGCCATATGAAACGCATGCATGGTTTCATGGATCACGATGTAGCGCTGGTGATGCTGACGATGACTCGGAAAGTTGTATCCTGCGCGGTTATAAAACATGGTTTCGCCACCAGCCGTTTTATGTACGCCTCGCAAAAAACCGTCGTCCAGCATGGCTTCTTTTGTACGTTGGCGTGAACTGCCATAAACGACAGCAATTCTCTTTTTATCAATCGCTGCAGGCGCCATACCAAACAATTCAACATAGTGAGGGTAAGACATTTCTAGTAATTCTAAATAGAGTTTTACTTTGTCCTCAGGAAAGTCACTTTTTAGCGCAAAATGTTTACTCACCCACCAGTCATAGCCCCGCGAATTAGCTATTTTTCCATCGCTATAAGTCAGCGGAATTTGTTTACCAACATGTTGGATATCAATGTGTTTCAACGTGCTGACTCGGCCATTAACGCTTATTTCAGAGCGCATATCCGCGGGGCTTGGAATAGCGACAATATCGCTTCGCGTAGTTTTACATCCGCTGAGTAAAGCAAGTATTGCAATTAGAGGAGCAAATACTAGCCGGGGCTTTTGGATAGAGGGTATTTGCCAATAAAAGGTATGGAATAGATAAAATAAAGACATGATACTTTTCTCTCGTTATTATTTGTGTATATTGTATGCAATATAAAATAACAAAGATAACAGGTATTGTCATTATGCAAAATCAGCAGCAGTGGTGTGAACCAGATCTCAATGAGGCAAATCGCTCAACGTCGCCGTCTGGGTTTGGTCGAACTTTTTACATTGCGAATATCATGGAAATATTTGAACGGCTCGCTTGGTATGGCTTCTTCGCCGTGTCATCAATTTATATGACAACACCGAAGTTACAAGGTGGTATTGGCTTTACTGATATAGAGCGTGGCGCGGTACAGGGGATTATTCCCTTCTTTTTATATCTTTTGCCTGTTGTAACTGGTGCACTGGGAGATCGCGTCGGGTATAAAAAGATGTTCTTTTTTGCATTTTTGGTCATGACGCCAAGCTATTATTTATTGGGACAGGCACAGAGTTTTTGGCCGTTTTTTGCTGCGCTGAGCTTTGTTGCTCTAGGTGCCGCCTGCTTTAAACCTGTGGTCGTTGGCACCGTAAGCCACAGCACAAACGATGGTAATCGTGGTCTTGGGTTTGGGATCTTTTATACCATGGTGAATATTGGTGGATTTTTAGGTCCATTGGTTGCGGGATATATGCGCGCCATAAGCTGGGATGCGGTATTTATGATGTCGGCGATTTGGATTGCCATAAACTTTATTCCCTTGATGTTATTTTACAAAGACCCGCAAACATTACCTAAAACCAAGCAATCTTTTACTCAAGTATTAAAAACCGCGCAGTCGGTGCTGGGTAATACACGTTTAGCACTTACGCTGTTTGTCGCACTGGCGCTATTGATGTCAGCAGGAGTTGGGTTTTCTAACTACAGTCAAGCGTTTACTTGGATTGCAATATGGTTAGTAGCTAACTGGGTGTGGGACCGAGTGCTCATAAATCGAGGGCCGACTAAAGCATGGTGGCAACAACCGATGAAGGTGAGTAACCTGCCGTTTGCGTTATATTTGCTGATCCTTGCAGGCTTTTGGACTGTCTATAATCAGCTTTTTTACACCTTACCTGTGTATATCCGTGATTATGCAGATACCCGAGATATATTGGCGTGGTTTGGCGATTCTGGCGTCGCGTTTTTAGCACATGTTGATATTGATAAGTTAACTGCTGCCATTTTTGCGCTGTTCAACGAGCTTAAGGAAAGCGGCGCAGTATCCATTGAAACCATTAGGCTTGAATGGGTTCATCTCAAAGTGAATGTCCCGCATGAGCAAATACAGTTGATACTACAAACGCTAAATGCGCTTCACGATAATGGACAGGCACTTTCACAGCACCAAGCGCAAGCCCTTGCTGAACAACTCGAACAATATCGTCAAATCAACCCTGAGTATCTCATTAATTTAGACTTTGCAGCGATCGTAGTCGCACAAATTTTGGTGAGCTTTCTCTGTCAGCGATTTAGACCATTTTATGTGTTAGTCACTGGCTTACTGGTGATGGCGGTTGCGTTTATCGCATTACTTAGCGATAGCGACTGGTTAAGCGGTCAGCTCATTGTCACTGTCATATTGCTTATCGCGCTTGGTGAAATGCTTGCCTCTCCTAAAAGCCAAGAGTATGTCGCGAGTATCGCGCCTCAATCTCAAGCTGCGTTGTATATGGGGTACTACTTTGTTTCTATGGCGCTGGGCTTCTTATTTGCTGGATTTTTATCTGGTTGGAGCTATAAAGTGTTGGTGCAAGAAATGGCGGCACCAGAGTTAATGTGGGGGCTGTTTGCCGCTATCGCACTTATAGCCGCCATTGCATTATTCTGGTTTAACAAAGTGATAATAGACAGAAAAACATAGTTTTTTGAAATAGGAACAGTTATTGGTCGCGATCGGTTTGTTTGCAAGCCATATTCTTTCTACACTCAAGCAAAAAATGAGGAAGTAAAATGAATAAAAAAATATGGATGAGCACGGCACTCTTTGTTTCAAGCAGTGTGTACGCGCAAACGTATGTTTTAAATGCTGACTCTGCGATTGATGTGGTGTCAGGCAAGCTTATCTCCCCTGCAACTGTGGTCGTTGAAGACAATAAGATTATCTCAGTCGGAAAATCAAATCGTAAAGCCTATCCAAAAGACGCTGAAGTGATAGACCTAAGTGGTCACACATTATTACCTGGTCTATTTGATATGCATGTCCACCTAACTTCAGACGCACATGTTCATGGCTACAAAAGGTTGCAACGCACTGCACCTCGTGCGGCAATTACTGGTGTTAGAAACGCCAAGCGCACACTAGATGCGGGCTTTACGTCTGTTCGTAACCTCGGTGCTGCTGGCTATGCTGACATCGCGCTGCGCGATGCCATTATTGATGGTGACGTATCAGGCCCACGTGTAAACGCAGCAGGTCCTTCACTTGGGATCACTGGCGGCCATTGTGACAACAACCTCCTAACCCATGAGCATAAAGTATTTTCAGAAGGGGTGGCTGATGGACCTTGGGCAGTAAGGCAAAAGGTACGTGAAAATATTAAATATGGCGCTAACTTAATCAAGTTCTGTGCAACGGGTGGCGTACTATCTAAAGGCACTAAAGTGGGTGCTCAGCAATATTCCCAAGAGGAAATGACGGCGATTGTGACCGAAGCACACTTACGCGGTTTAACGGTTGCTGCCCACGCGCACGGCACGGATGGTATCAAGTCTGCAATTAAAGCAGGTGTGAATTCAGTAGAGCATGTAAGTTTTGTTGATGATGAAGCCATTCAGCTAGCCAAAGACAAAGGTACGTACTTTTCTATGGACATCTACAATACGGAATATATCCTTGGCGAGGGCGAAAAGGCAGGTATTTTGCCTGAAAGCTTGGATAAAGAACGTAAGGTGGGTGCAACTCAGCGTGCTAGTTTTACAAAAGCGGTAAAAGCAGGCGTGAATATGGTGTTTGGCTCTGACGCTGGTGTTTATCCTCACGGTGACAATGGTAAGCAGTTTAGCCGCATGGTGAAATTTGGCATGACTGAGCTACAAGCCTTACAGGCTGCAACTATTAACTCGGCGACGTTACTCAAGCAAAATACACAATTAGGCTCACTTGAGGTGGGGAAACTTGCTGATATTATCGCGGTTAAAGGTAACCCACTAAAAGACATTAGTGTGATGGAAAACGTCATCTTTGTGATGAAAGATGGCAAAGTAGAAAAGCAATAGCCAAACGTTCCGCGCAGTTCTTATGCAAAGAACTGCGCAGCTTTGCAATATATCGTTGTAATCATAATAAAAATCAGTGGACAGGCAACGTTTTGAGATGGAATACATATTTTATCGTGTTAACTGTGGTTGCTTGGTAAATATTGTTCCCAATTCGACACGACAAATGGATATTCACCCGTGACATCTACTCGACTGCGCCAAAACTGCATCGCGCCAGTATTAATCCCTTGATAGACAAAAATAACATCTGCAGCAACTCTATCTCCACTGTTGCTAACATTGACGTCAACATTGATCAGCTGATAACCATTGGGATTAGGACCATCTTGGCGGCTTTGGTAGTAAAGGTGAAATGACTGCTGGTATATTGTAGGGTTGTTATATAGTACATAGTTTAACGCGCGTGTTGCGTCACTATTACCTCTAGATATATTGAGCGAAGTTATTTCAGTAACAAGGTTTTGAAACTGATCGTTATTTGCCTTGACGCCGTGTAACACCTCACCAAATGGCAGTACCATCACTGGAATGATTGCACTAACTAGTACTGTGTTTGGTGAGTGCATTTCGCCGATAATTACCACTTGTCCGGTTTCACTATTTGTTGTTCGATCTAGTGCGGTAATACATTGAGTTAACAGTTCATCCGTTGGAATGAGTAAAGTATAAAGTTGCTCAATGTAACGATTGTCCAAGACCCATTTCATGCTGCGCGCTATGTAACGATTTTTACCTAAACTCAAGCCTTTAAACAGCTCCTGATTAAGTTGTTTATTCCTGTTGAGCCTTTGTAGCGCAATGTCATCATTGACGTTCTCCAACATGGGGAGCTGTGTTTCTTGGTTGCCCATTAAGCTATTTTGATATAGCTCTTTTTCTAGATTAAGGGTCGGAAATTGGGCATTTATCACACCAACGGCATAGACAAAGTTTGTGGATATGGTTGAAGGTTCTGAGTTTGTTTCACCGTCGGCCAACCTCTGACTAAGTGGCAAATTTTGTTGAGTGGATAATGATTGGTTCATGAAGCCTCCCTAAATACTTTTCGCAAATGGCGCTAGTCTGGATGAAACAAAAGGATAGTGGTTGGTTACGTCGATATTACAGGCATAGCGGCTACGATCTGAACTACACAGAATAAACTCAACAACGTGGCGCATTGGTTCAGAGTGTATCTGTTGCAATTGAATAGCTTGAATATCATCAATCAATAAGTGTTGGCTGCTATCAACGACGATTTGATAGAAGTGACTCAAAAAATAGTTACTGGCTTTGTCTTTTTTAGTTAACCCAATAGTAGGCTTAAGTGCGGGCAGCTCAAGCTGTTGATTGGCTGGTTTACCATCTTTGAGTATTGGAACTTGGATATCGGTAACTGCGATTAGATGCTTTACCGTGGCGGTTGGTAAAGCGATGTCATCGTAGTGCTGTGCGGCATGTTCGCCTGTTAGCTCGCCAATAACCACATAAGTATTTTTTTGTTCTGTTGTATTGATCAGTGCATTCAGTTGTGTCGGTGTATCTGGCTCAAGGATGTAAGTGTCTACCAGGTTTATGGTAAGAACCCATGTTGCCTGCTGTGCTAAATATAAAAATGGCCTGTAACTCAACTGAGGTTGACTGTCCATGGTTACGCGATAGTTGAACACTTTATAAAATTCTTCGGGGTTGGCCTTTATAGACAACGCAGCAGCTTCATATTGCTTTTCGAGGTTTAAGGTCGGAAAGCTTGGTTGAATAACACCAATTGCATAAATAGATGTATCATGATTGTCATGAGGCGCAAACTGTATTGGCACTGTTTTATCATTGTGAATTGAGGTCTTCATTTCTATCCTTCCTTTGCATTAATCTTGTGGCATCGTATTCAGCAGCGGGAGGAATTGTTGTATTTCTGTATTGATAAAAGGATACAAGCCACTCACGTCGATACGACAAAAGTAATAATGATGTTTAGCAGAAGCGTTTTCTTTATAGGTTAGCGTAATATCAACAATCTTATGTTCAGACACCGCGTCAAATTGGGAAAACGTGATGTCGGTTAGAGAAGCACTTGGCAGGGTTGCGGACCCTAGACGCATTTTATGGGTTTGTAAGTAGATATCTGGATAGCGAAATGCAACAAAATTCTTAGCTCTATCAAAGTCATCACGGCCTGCGTTTGGTTCGACTTCTAGTGCTTTTATCACATCTTGAATGGCATTGGTTTCCGCACTGGAAATTTTTTGAATTGTATTATGCAGCTCTGACAATGTTTGATGATATACCTGATGACAAACTATCTCAGCTAAATTGGTGTCGTGGTTATTAGAGGAATGGCCAATGACACAAGTATACACAAGCTCCAGTGTATCTTTAGGTGGTTGTAGCGCTTCAATTAGCGCTTCTAACTCGACTTTTGTCGCGGGAGTTAAGTGGTAACTTAGCTGTTTTTGAATGACTAAAATCCAAGAAACTTGCTCGGCAAGATAAAGATACTTGTCTCTGTTAGGATCCCCAATCGGCAATGATTTATTAGTGAAAACTTCGTAATAGGCTCTTTCATCGACTGCGAGCTCCATTGCGGCTTGTAAAAATTGCTTTTCTATTCCCTCATTAGGAAAGACTATTTCTACTTGGCCCACTGCATAAATGTAGTCAAAAGCGGCGCATTGCACGGAAGTAGGATGCTGAATTTCCTGCGCTTGCATTTGCTCGGATGAGTCAAGGTCTTGCGGGGCGCTCGGTAGCCTAGCATCGTTTGCCTCTATCGGCGCTATACCAAGAGTGTCTGAGTCACAAGTTTTGCTATCTTGTGTTTCAGCGTTTTCAGAACTGCAAATTGCGGGATCTGCTGAGGTGACCTCAGGGTGTAATTCGCTCATATTATTCTCTTTTTTGATGAAGAAGTGCTGATGGAGCACAGCACTTCACTTTGGTGTTAACTACTTGCAAGGATCTTCTTCGTTGCAATACCTGTAGTTGCTGTGTCTATCGAATAGAGGGTTGTAACACCCATAGTGGTGGCAGCTTGAGCTGTAACAGCCATCTGCTGCTGAGCTGTGGTTGCATTATGAGCTGCGTTTGCAAGCGCTTGTGAAGTTGCTTGGAACAAGTTACCCATTGACATTGCTGGAGCATCACCTAGTACTTTTACGTTTGCTTGGGTGACTGAGTCAGTGATTTGGTCGTTTACAGAAGTTGGAAATGCCATGATTTTTTCCTTAATGGTTAGTTGCTTTTTAGCGTTAATAACTAAAGGATAATGTAGCCCGCTCCGTCACAGATGTTTTGGTTTAACTAATTGTTTTTATGGTAGATTGGACGACTTTAAAATGCGTAATATTTAACAGTGTTTGGTGGTTTTTACGCATTGCGGCTGTACAACTGAGCTAAGGGAGTACTGACGGTGTAAAAATAACCCCATCATGAGAGCTCCATACTTTTCTCGCAATGGGGTTAGTCATTAGCTATGCCTGTCCATCAAACAGGTTTAAATTACAACTCGTTTATCAGCTAAGGAATGCTTTACTCGTTGTCAGCTTTTGATTCACTGCGAACTTGCCTCTTAGCTAAGTCACCTGCTGACTAAACCGTATTGATAAAGTGTGCATAAATTGACATTTCCAACTGAGTTGGCATTTTTAACTATATCGCGGGCCGCTTTTACCAACTTGGTAGAAGTTATGATGTTTGCAAATTGTGAGTTTAACCAGTCTATGAAAAAGTAAAAGGTGTGAGTGTGATGAGATCACCACCTAAGTTGAGTTTGATAGTTAGAAAGTCGACTTATGCCCTCACGTATATCCGTCATGGTTATTTCTGTGCGTGCTTCGCTGAGTAATTTTAATGATACAAAGCGTAATACATTGATAATATCAGCTCCACTCAGTGGATATTGCTCTGCAAGTTTGTTTAAACATATATTGCTTGATAGGCGAGATTGGTGGCAAAGTCCGCTTTGCCAAATTTCTAGTCGCTGTGCAGCCTTTGGCGCTTGAAACTGGACAATCGATTCAAATCGGCGAAAAAACGCGTCGTCGATATTATCTTTATAGTTTGACGCTAAGATCACCACACCGCTAAAGCTTTCAATACGCTGCAGCAGATAGGCGACATTTTGATTAGCAAACTGATCGTTAGAAGAGCTGGTTTTTAAGCGCTTAGTGAAAAGCGCGTCCGCTTCATCAAAGAAAAGGATCCAGTCACGATGCTCTGCAAGGCTAAACAGCTGTTCAAGGTTTTTCTCTGTTTCTCCAATGTACTTTGAGGTGATCAGCGATAAGTCGACTTTATAGACTGATTTATCGAGTATTTTTCCAAGTACGCTCGCCGTTAGGGTTTTTCCTGTTCCAGGAGGGCCGTAAAATAGTGCACGGTAACCGGGGCGGAGTTGTTTACCAATTTTCCATTGCGTTTGTAATGTCTTGCCATATTGAACCCAAGTAATAATTTCGTTTAGCTGATGACGAGTGGTATCTGGTAGCTTTACATCATCCCATTCAAGTGCTGTGTTTACTTGGGTTGCAGGAAACTGATGACTTGTTTCTGGCCGATATGGCTCTGCCGTCGTGAACATTTGTATAAACTCGGGTTTAAGAACCAAGGGGATGTTTAATCGTGATATACCCTCAGATTCTCGATGACTGTCCACCATAAGGTTAAGTAATTGGCTTGAATGGATCGTTTGAAGGACATCAAACTCCGTGTTGAGATTATTTCCGTTAAGAATGAATGCCGCTGTGATTCCCGTTGTGAATATTAGCCCTTGAGATTCTTGTATACCAAACTCACTAAAAGGACGGTTTGTTTGTTCGTTGATTGACAGGAAAATGTCGAGTACAGGGGCTTTGATAACCGGGACAAATGCTAGAATAATTAATAATCTTTCAATCAGGTTTGGCTTGCTGCGGGTAATAAAGTCCGCAAAGTCAGAGTCTGAGTTATCTAGCGTAGGTGGCAGTGGAAATTCTTGCTCAGTATTATCGAGTGACTGTCCAAAGTAATGTGACACACGATATTGAATAGCACGCTGCAGCCAGTCGCACTCTTGTTCTAAGTCTTTGGCATTTAAAGCCGCTTTGGAAGGAGTTTGAGCTAAAGGTTCAAAGTTAGATTGCCACATTTTACTTCCTTATTCTTTAAATAAGCGTTCCACAGTGTAGTTTGTGCGGCTGCGAATCTGATTGGCAACTTTAGGGATTATGTTGGTATAACAGACTAATTGCTGCAAGTTCTTTTATTTAAGAGGTGGTTGGTTACGTAAAAGAGCAGGCGAGTTGCCTATCCTGCTCAGTCTTTTCATAAAGATCATTGAAGTGCCCAGTAAATTGGGTAAGTACCTGAGTTTTCGCCAATCATAATTGTGCGTATTGTGGTGCCACTGTTTGATTCTTCAAATGGAGTATAGGTTGATTCAAGTACACGGCCGTTAGTTTGCTGCTGTAGCTGCACCTCATCGCCTAAAATACCTATTGAATAACCTGATTGAAATATATAGTGTTCAATTTCTTGTATTTGGTCAGATTTAGCACCATTGTCATTGTCTTTTAGCTGTAGCCAGACTGTCGTACCGATAGGAATAGAGGCGCTATTTAACAGGTCAAGAACGTTGTTAGCTATATCAAGAGGATTGTTATTGGTGTTATTGATAGAAGACACGTTGAGGATAAACATCGGCATCAATGCCAGCGCGTATCCGTGCTTGTCACTGGTGCCCGTTATTCTGTCGGTTTCTTGAGCCGTTAGCGCAACATCCCACTCATTGTCCTGTGTGTTAAGGTTGCGCATACAAAAGCTATAACCTTCGCCTTTATATTTGTCTGCGACACTTGGCTTCATGGTACCGTTATAAATAAAGCCTTTTGCACCTGGGTGGGCAACACTGGAGTAGGCCAGATTAGGATCTTGCATATTCGTTACTCTGACATAACTTGGATCGTCTTTTGAACCTAAAGGTTTTTTGGCGTTCATAATCTCGTCTCACTTAATGCGTTTAATTAATTCAGGGTGAAAGCAACCAAATAGATAAATTGGTTGAATTAACTATAAGAGAGGCTGGTTTTACCAACTTGGTAAAAGTTATTTTTCGGTTGGTATATTTTACTTTATCGCTTTTATTGGGGTGAGTGTAGGAAGATAGGCCGACAAAGGCGGCCAAAGAATAGAAGCAAAATTCAGTTTTTAAGTGCATTTTTGATGGTTTTAATCCAATCGCCATTTGCGTCACTTGAAAACTGCCAATTCATAATACCACCCAGTTCAGTGGTGTTTTGAATGGGGTCAATAACCGCTTGAATAATAGTCCCTGCCGGCATGTATCCAGAGCCTGCATCGTGTGCTGTCACTGGGAATCCTGCAATAATTTTCTTCGCAGACATATTCGGTAGCTTGATATAGTCCATATAGGAACTAACGATTTGATCTGGGCATGCGCTCCAAGGTGGATTGTTGTAAAACTGAACGTTTAACCAGTCAATATCCTCTCCAACTTGTTCGACTATTTTAAGATAACCAGCCATGTAACCACCATGCTCTAGGTAAGGAGGTTGCGGGGCGTGGGAAATATAGTAGCGGGGTGAGGGCAACTGTTTTCTGAGAGCCTGTGTTAATGATACGAGAAACTGTACGCCGTCATAACTTGCATTCGCGATAAATGCAGCGCTATCTTCATAGTCGATATCAATGCCATCCAGATGGTTATCTTTAACAAAGTCCGCCAAGGAATCTGCTAGCCTGTCTGGATCTTGAGATAACGAGTAATATACGTTGTGATCCATATCGCCACCACCAAATGAGATCAATACTCTTTGCCCATTTTGCTGCATGGTATGTATCGCTTCTACCGTTTGGGCCGTGAAGCTGGTCTCTGTAGCAGCAATTGCACCGCTTAAAATTAGCTTAAACGGATTGTTTGAAGCCGAAGATAAAAACGCTAAGTTTACTATATCGTAAGGAAGCTCACCGGCATTGGCCAAAGGAATAGCACCCGAATTATAGTAGGTAATGGTTTTAGACATCATTGTTCCTTATGAGAAAAAATAATCTGTTTGCGAAAACTAGTTCAGTTTATGGATATTTGGTATTACAAAGAATTACAGGACAAACTCCTGTAATGGGTGTTAGACCCAGATGCTAGCCGTTGCGAATGGCAACGTTTGAACTTATTTGATACATTTCCCTTTAGAGTCTAGGTTTCATAAGAGAGGCCAAAAATTTCGATGCTAAAGATGGATTTGAGCGACCCGCAGAATCAATGATCAACTTAAAAATTTCCTCTTCATTTTTTTCTGGAAATCTAGATTTATACTTTTCCATTAATTGGTTCATCGTCAACCCTTCCTTTTTCATAAAAACAGATAACATTCTCCCTAGAGGTGTAATTTTCTCTCGCGTATCTTCCATTTGTCTGTTTCGTACTTCTATAGCTCCTTCTGTAACAATTTGGTGAAGATTTGGATCTACCTCTTCTCCTTTTTGTTTTGCCTGTTCAGCGTCGTCGAAAATCTCACTTGCCACTACTGGAATATTTTTTACCTTGCTTGTGTAGTTCTGTTGTCTCACCTTACTATCGTAGCGCAACATGTATAGCAATGCAGCCGTGGATATAGCACCTAACACAGGCAAGAGACCCATGCGTTGAATTGGCTGTGATAAGTTTGCCTTCTGAATTGCACCGTTAGCGAGTAACAGCTCTTGAGAACTATAATTTTCCGACTCTTGCACCTTTTTTTGTTCAACAGCGTTTCGTCGATTATCCGCAACCCCATGCTTAATATGGATTTTATTCTGAGCAACTGAATTAACTGCTAGTCTATTTTTATTTTCTTTCGATTTCTCAACTTGTGTATACATATCTTAAACCCTCTTAATTTGTATATGGCATTATCACAGCCGCGCTATCGCTAAGTTATTAGAATTACAGCGGTGTAGTTATATGAGATTCTAGGTAGTGCTCTATATTTAGTTGGTTTGACTTATCTGAAAGCGCTACCTTCTAAGTGAGCTTCCAACAATATATTTTTCTCTACCGTCTTCAGGGCCCCCTATATAAGTACTCATCATTTCATTGATTGCGGCTTGCATTAGTACCTTTGGCTCACCATCACCAGGGCCTTTGTCTTGCACAGCATTTTTCATATTTCTTAACATTTCTTTCCAGTTACCACTGGCTAGGTGGTTGTATTGCTTAGTTAGATCCTCGATTGCTTTATCTATCTTTTGTCTATAGGCAAGGCGTTCAGCCTCTCTAGCTCGTTGCAGCTTTTTTTGCTCATAAAGATAAAATTCAGCATCGTTATCTGCGCCAGTGTCAGGCCCAAAGTTCATTTTCTGTAATGTACTAGGAATATTATTAGTGAGCTTAGGAGTGAATACTCTTTTTAATTTAACGGGCTGCTGAAACCTAAAGCAGCCAGTATTTGAAGTGCTGATATTTGATGACACTTTTTGGTCTCGTTTTAGGGATTGAGTTAGGTGTGTATACATATCTTATTCCTTATAAATTAGGTCTTAACATTTAATCTGAAGCCTTGATTATCGTTAATGCAAACATCGATGTATTATCAGTGGCCATGGCGGTTATCAATTTCATTTACATAGGTATCGAACTTGCCTAATGAAATAGGTGAACTGCTTAACCGGCATTTAGAGGGTCACTGGAGTATCTACTCAATTTTACCTAAGCGCTGTGCCAATTCTCCCCAGTCCGTTGCTTGCTGCTCCAGAGTTGGGTCGTCATTTACAGCTATGCCATTTACCTCTGTGGTGGGCTTTACTATCCCCAGCGCTTGTTGAACAACATGACCAAGCTCGTGGGGAAGGTGTTTCTCTTGACCTGGGGCCAAGTAAATATCCTTGCCCTGAGCATATGCATGGGCTTGTACTTGCGAAGGCTTTGACGAGTTGTAGTGCACTCGCACATTGGCCAAATTAACACCAGATAGTTTTTCCATGCCACGTCTGAGGCGTATTGGTAAAGCGCAGCTCTTAAGAGGAACGTTTTTTGCTCTTCGCTGACGTGCGGGGTTCTGCCTTACTGTTCCGGTAATGTGGCGCTGCCTGGTCGTGAGTTGATAAAATGTCATCGTGTTGTTTCGTGTTTGTTGGATACTTTTACTATAGGCATGGTATAGCGGTAACGATTGGTAAAAAGTCTGGAGTCGTTGGTATTTATTCGTAAGGTTACTGCAAATTGAAAGAAGGTATGCATGAAAAATACCCGACTGAGCCGGGTATTTGTGACTTTTATTCAGTAGCTTCAACAGCTCGGGTTGCTTGTTGCTCTGCTTCATCTGGGGTTGAGGTGGCAGGGGCATCAAACGCTTGCTGATAGACACTCTGATCTGCTGCGACGACGGCGTTGTTCGCGATATTTTCAGCCTCAGAAGGCGTAGCCGTAGCGTAGCCTGTGGACTGAGCTGCTGTGGCGACCTCAGCTTGTGATACTGCTTGCATTGCTTGTTGTTCTGCATTGAGAACGGATTGTTCATTTTGAGTGGTCATGATGGAATATCCTTACTAATGGTTAAATTATGCACTGTGTAGTGCTTCGAATGGGCCTTCAACCCAAACATCGTTATGAGTAAACAAATTGATGAGCTCTAGCGGCCGCGAGTCAGCTAGTTCAGATAAAGAAGTTTCCCAAATATTGCGTTGGGAGCGCACTTTGATGAGCTTATGCTTGTCCTGTTTCCAGTTTACTGGCAGAAATACACATCTTTCTTTGGCCTTTTGACCGTAGAGTCTATCGTTGGCAGAGAGAAAAACTAAGTTTCGTTTGTGGTTATCCGCAAGGTTAGACTCTTCCACGCAATAGCGTAATGACGCTCGAAACCAGTTTGGAAATGGCAAACTGGATGGCTGGTTTTGGTGAGTCGTGGTATTGTCTGTGGTTGCTTGAGGACTCTGTTGACTATGCCAAGTGTGTAGTGCATCTATAGCCAAACTTCGGTATTGCAAAAGCGGGAGTGAGTCAATAAAGGCTGGCAAATCGTCATTTTTACTTAACTTAAAGCGTTCATAAGCAAAATGTAATTGGCCAATTGCGTTCAGACGTGAAATAACCAGCTCTGGGCGGTTTAAACCCAGTATTTCAATCGTAGTTTGACCTTTGGTTAATTGTATTGCGCTATCCTTGTCTAATGACTGAAGCCATCTCGTAAACGCAGGCGATTCCATCAAGTCGTGTGACTCTTGAAGTAATTCGGGCCGTGACCAAACAAGCTGCTCGGCTTCACGGTGACTGATAGATTTGCTGTCCATCAAAAAAGTAGACAAAACATCAAAGGCATAGGCTCGACCTGATTGAGGGTCAAAGCGGACAAATTGTCTCGGATCTTCTAGGTAAGGGCAGACTAGTAAGGGCTGCTCTTGTTCGATATTAATCAGTGGCGCACGTTTGCCAACAAGTGGAAATTGACCGCCTTTATATTGCTCGTGACAAGCATTACAGACAAAAAGTAGGTTGTTTTGATCATATGCCAATGAAAAGTACGGCGAGCAGGTCGCCACTACGTCTAAATGTGTTGAAACCGGTCTTTCCAGTAACTCAACAGGCCTGAAGTGGCCAACTTCGCCGGAGTTTGTCGCTAATAAATAGCTTTCGCAATAGGCACAGCAGCCATTACTGAGTTGTTGCAAGTGAGCTTTCAAATGATCGGATGCAAATAGCGCTGTATCAAAAGCGGCATAGTTAAACCCCACATTAACCAAGTCTTCTGTTAAGCCTGTCAGCCTGAGCGTGATAAATACGAGGTTATCTACTAAGTCAGGAGCGTAGCCCTCGCTTACTAGCTGCTTTCTATCTTCAATTGTCAGCGTATGATATTTAGGCGCGTCTACCAGACGCGCCATGAGTGCTTGCATCTGTTTATTTGCTGCTGCAATTTTTACGTCTTCGTCTGGTAACCAGGCTATAGGTTTACAATCTATTTGGATCATTGTGGTCAGGCTCCCTGCAACTTGTTTTATTCGCCTTGCGTGTCAGCACTGCGCTGCATTACATCATGTTGAAAGACTTGATTTTGATGCATTAGCTGCTTTTCCATGTTTTTTAGCGTTTCTTCCATCGCTTGTTGTGCGGCCTCAGCACTTTGGCGAGCTGCGACTTCCTGCTCCGTATATACTTGCTCTATCTGTGCTTGCTGGTCCTCTAATTGTGTTACTTGCGCTTGCAGTAATGTATCTTGGTAGGGCGTTTCGTGAGCGTCAGATTGGTTTATTTGAGTCTCACTCTCGAGCGCATTATGAATGCTGGCGAGATGTTGACGAGACTGTTCAATTAGCTGTGAAGATTGCTGTAATGACATATCTATAGTGTGTTGTGCGCGGTTAAGCATGGTATCAATGTCGGCTAAAATACTATTCATTTGTTTCGGCATAACGGCTTGAGAGAGTTCACCAAGCGCTGTAACCTTTTGATTTTTGGTATTCATTGTTCAGTCCTCTTATTATGCAACCAGCGGCCAGTGATTTTGCACACTCAGACACCCTTGGCTATCAACATCAAGCAACGCTTCGCTGTGATATAGGTCATATAAATAGTGCCGGCACTGGCCGGCCTGACAGACATAGCTGTCTTTTGCTAATGAGTTGATTAGCGTATGTTGAAGCGTTTCAAGATAGTCATTTGCAGCTTGCACTAAATCGCCCTTACCTAGGTCTATGTTAAGCACGATATTAAGTAAGCCTGCGCTGAAACTGCTAAAGCCCAGATATTTTCCACTTTCATGCCATTGCTTAATCGCATTGTGTAGATCAATAGCTTGAAGTTCGTAGGTGACCACAGGAGAATCTAGGTTGGCATTAACCACCGGAGAGAGGGTAGTAATTGCGTCATTTAGCGCACTAATAGGACTTGGTGAGCGCTTTTTCCACTCAAGGTAAATACATAAATATCGAGCAAATTCACTTAGATTTTGTGCTTGCTGAGTTGCCCATTGGCACGCTGGGATAACGGTTTGATTTGATAGTTCATAGTAACGCTCACAATAACAAATAACATGGTATAAGTTGAGTTGATCCTTAAATGAGGCGCTCCAACCCAGAGCATGGTAACTCAAGTTATAACGTCGATAAAACAGTGCAATTTTGTTCAGAATCGTACTATCTAACAGACGGTATTTGGTTAATAGATCAGCTAAAATTGCTTTGCCTTTTTCAGAGTCTCGATTGCTCAAGGTCGCGAGGTCTCTGAGATCATTAGTAGTCAACTCGAGTAGTTTTTTCACATCGATTGAAATGGGAATATGATGTAAGTAGATCAACGTTGAATTCATCAATCCCAAGTAAAGCTGCTCGATAAATTGCGCTTCTGACGAAAAGCGCATTATCTCGCTCTGTTGTATGAGGGCGTTGACACTCTCTTTTCCCTGATTTAAAAATTGGATCAAGGTTTGCGTTTTGTCGGAAAATTGCGCCAACTGTTCAATTTCTGTGTTATTCACTACGATCGTCATGTTTGCCTCCCGTGCCAGCGTCAGTGACGTGAGCCCCCATTAGCTTCCACCACTTGGAAAATTATTGAGTAGATCACTGGCAGAACTACCGACATCACCAAAGTTTTTCGTACCATTTTCAACCATCTTGTTAGCCGCTTCGATGATACTGTTGTATTCTTCGACCTTACCAGTCGCCAGCATTTGTGAAATCGCAACCCCCATTGCGGTAGTCGCCATGGTATTGATATTTCTTAGGTTGTCGGTTGCATCTTGAATTGCAATTGCCGTTGATTGAGAAACTGACTGATAAGCCTTACCGGCACCAGAGAGTTTATTTAGCTCGCCGCTTAAGCTGGCATTTTTGATGATATCAAGCGTCGCTTGTGTTGATAGCCCGACATTTGTTAACTCATTCATATGCTTTGCCTCAGTTAATTTAAGTTATGTTGGGTTTACCTCTAGGTGCTTTTTTTGCTATCAGGGTCGAGGTATTGATGCAGGAGTTTTTGTACTACCTCTTCAATTTTGCTTAGATCCAGTTGTTCTTCAGGCGCTTTGGGCTTTTCTGGTTTAGGCGGTGACTGCTGTAGCATTTTTGCACAGCTCGCTGCCGCAGCTGCAGAGGCCGAAGTTTGCGCGTTTTGCTGTGCTGTGACGGCGTTATACATCGACATCCCCATAGTTTCGGTTGCTGCAATATTGAGCATGCCCATAGATTGCATTGGAGCAGAGCCCGTCAATAGGGAATTAACTTGATTCACTGAATCAGAGATTTGGTCGTTTACTGTACTCATTTTGCTAATTCCTTTCTTATCCTGGTTTAACGGAAGCCACGCCAGAGCTGATAATGAGTGCACAGCACTGTGCTACACTTGCACTGGATATCATCTGACCTCGAGCTTCGTTCTGCACGGCGTTCTCCATCAATAAAGAGATAGAGTTTCCCATCGTGATGGCGGCTACACCGAGCGAAAAAGTGTGTGCTTCGACAAGGGGTAACATGGTATTTCTCCAATTGAGCAGCACTTAAGTCTTTGTGAGTAAAGTCGTACTGATGTTGGATCCATCAGTACGACTTAGCACTTAACGGTAGACTTTAGTGATGCCTTCCGCCGTAGTTGCCGTATTGATACTCATTAGGGTATCTACGCCTTGCACCAATGCGGCTTGAGCTGTCACATTGTTATTTTGCTGTCCAGTTGTTGCATTGTGTGCAGCGTTTGAGAGTGCTTGGCTTGTAGCAATCATAAAGTTACCAGTTGCTACAGCAGGTGCGTCACCGAGTACTTTCGTATTCACTTGTGAGACTGAGTCAGTGATCTGACTGTTTACAGCTGTTGGAAATGCCATAACTATCTTCCTTTTAAAGTATTAAATATCTAGGCGTTAAAGCCCGTTAGTTTGTGACTGAACCGAGTACGTTATGCAAAAATCTTACTTGTCGCGATGCCAGTCGTTGCAGTGTCAATGGAGTAAAGTAAATTTACGCCCATTGTTGTTACTGCTTGCGCAGTAATATTTGCCTGTTGTTGTGCGGCCGTTGCGTTGTGAGCCGCGTTCGCCAATGCCTGAGAAGTTGCCTGAAAGAGGTTTCCCATAGCGATAGAAGGCGCATCGCCTAGCACCTGTACATTGGCTTGTGTAACAGAGTCTGTAATTTGACTATTTACAGCGGTTGGAAAAGCCATAGTGTTATCCTTATTGTCGTTAACAAGTTCAGCCTAAATATCGTTAGCTGTGTTTGTAGGTATCTCACATTCCCAGATAAGCGTCTTCGTTGAGTCGCTGCTGTGCGCGATGTTGAACAAGTATCGGGGAGCCGAGAATTAACCTAATCCAGCAACCGGCTGTTTTTGTGGTTGAAGAATACTTTTTGTTGCAATACCTGTGGTTGCGGTGTCAATAGAATATAAAGTAGTCACCCCCATCGTTGTTGCCGCTTGCGCTGTCATTGCAGCTTGTTGTTGAGCCGATGTCGCATTGTGTGCCGCGTTAGCTAATGCCTGAGAGGTAGCTTGAAATAAGTTACCCATAGACATCGCTGGAGCGTCGCCTAATACCTTTACGTTTGCCTGAGTGACCGAGTCGGTAATTTGATCGTTTACTGCTGTTGGAAATGCCATAATTCCACCTTTTTAGCTTTAAGTTTGACGAATAAAAAAAATATGAGTGGTGCTTAGGTCTAACAAGCTAGATGGAGCTCCTAAACACTGAGGTTAGTATAGAAAACGCAGTAGGGTTAGAATTGGCAGTACTTCGCATAATTATTGGTATAACTCAGGAACTACTTGGTAGATTTATCTGAATCACCAGAGGTGAAATACCAAAAATTGAATCTGGTCACTAAGAAATATTCTAACCGTTGCTACAGCTAACTAAGTGCTGAACACGAAAGGTGCATTCAGCAAATGGTTGTACCGTTATTCAGTGTTTTGTACGGTGATCTCGGTAGGCACCAGGACTGACGCCAACGACGGACTTAAACTTTCTAACAAAAAAGCTCAGATCGGAGAAGCCGACATCGTCACATACCTCAGTCACTTGACTATAAGGGTCTTCACGCAAAAGCGTCATTGCTGTCTTGATCCTTATCCGTAGCAAAGTTTGTTTAAATGACTGTCCAACATAACGTTTGAATAAGAACGAGAGATGAGAAGGGCTGACGCACGCATAATTGGCAACCTCGCTTAGGCTCAGTGGCTTCTTAAAATTGTCATCAATATATTGCAGCGCTCTTGCTAAAGCGGGATGAGGTTTGTTGACAGGCCTAAGCGGTGATAACGGAGTAAAGTTGACTCCCTCACGACTATCTGAAGGGGTGTAACTGTGCTCATCATCGCAGGATATCAGTGTTTGCATGGCTTGGGTAAAATCGCATTCAGCTTGTTTTAGTGGGATAAGATTACCCTTAGTTGGTGAAGGTTTATTTTCCATTGCGGGGAATAGAGTCAACAGAGTCTGTTTAGTGATTTCTGGTTGCTCACATAAGAACGTCAGTTTGTCTAAACAACGTTTGAGCTGTTTTACGTTATGAGGCCAATCATAACTGGTTAAGACTTCTAGCGCAGGTCCTTGAAATTGCAGTTTGGCGAGATGTTTACAAGTATGTTTGTAGTGGTTTATTAGGGCAATGATGTCTTCTTTACGGTTGTAAAGAGGAGGTATGGGTAGCTCAAGACAATGATAATGCAACCAACTCAAAAAGGAGTTGGACTGCATGTGTGTGTCTGCAGAGGTTTGTTTTTCCGCGCTAGTTGAGGTGATTAATCGTGGCGCGGGAGACTGCGGGGAAAGGGTGAGCCAGTAGTCTTTGATTGACTCGGCCTGCACTTGGGTCAGTGCGTCGACATTTTTGAGGTAAATGGTACCGCTTTGAGCTCGGTTGACAAGCTCTTCTAATAGGGTTGCTGCGCATTGACCCTGCCAATGGTTTACACACGATACAATCATATCTTCAGAATGCGATTTACTCAGCTCATGAATATGGCAAGCGGCTAAATGCTTCCCAGAACCGGGTTGACCAACAATATGTATGGGTAAATCACATTGTGCTAAATGTTGAATTTGCTGCTTTAGTTTGAAAAGTACATCACTACTGCCAATCCAAGGTTGTGCTGACGGTGTTAGTTTTACGAGTGTGGACATGGTGTTTCCTTATTTCTCATGTTGCAGAAAACATGCACATTCGAGGTTCATTTGAATGGCATGTTATGGGGCTAAGGAAACGATATGGATATTTCGACTCAGATATTGGCTCAGATACGGGTCACTTGGTTTTGTGTATTAGGTTGATGGTGTTTATACCAATCCAGTTCTAAGTCGTTTGCGTGACTTCTCAGAGATTCCCATACGAGAGGGTGCACAAAACTGTAGTGTTCAGCGTCTTGGGTTATCAATCCACTGCTCAACATTTTGTGTAACACACACAAGGGAGCACGGATTTTTTTATGTTCATTAAATTGGTGAAGTTGTTTCGTATCGAAGTGTTGTCCAATTCGCGCTGCAAACTTAAGGGTATTTACAACTTCACATGGCATCGAGTTGAGGTAGTGTTGAGTGAGTTGCTGTAGGGTTTCAGGAAGTTCTGATTGGGGATGGGTGACACAAAGTAGTTGAATTAAAAATAATGGGTTACCACATGCCCGCTTTAAGGCAATAGCGGTTCTATGTTGATGTTTGCACGGAAGCATATCTCGGCTCAATAATGTGTGATGTGCTAATTGCTGCATCGAACTGATATCTAGTGGCTTTAGATAGATAATATGTGCAGAGGAGAGCCATTTGGGAGGATGAGTAAAAGCATTTTTTTTCTGGGCAGACAGGATAAACAAAATACCAAAATGACATTGGACTTGTGTAAGTATGCTCAAAAAATATCTGCTTTGCTCGCTAAGAGTGTGTGCATCGTCTATCAAGATCGCTTGCACTTTTTTGTGATTGAGATATTTCAGTAAATCACTGACTACGGTTCTATCAAGCAACCTTAAGCGCTCGTCTGAAAATTGACGAAGCGCCTGCTTGTGAGCAGAATTTAAAGGCAAGTCCGCCCATTGACGCATACGAATTGCGCTCAGCGGTGTGCTAGAAACGAGGTCTATTTGATGGCCTAACTCTACTTCACTATGTGCCTTAACAAGCAATAATGAGCGAACAAAATTGGCAACAAAAAAGTGAGGGTTGTTGTGATTTAAGCAGGAGTTTGTACTAAATAGGAGGTAGTTTTTCTCCGCTCTCTTTAAGTGGCAAATAAAGGAATTGAGTAGCGCGCTTTTACCTATTCCTGTCATACCCAGTAGTAAGATGGTTTGAGCGCAAGGTAACGCCACCGCTCTACTAAAAATGATATGTAATTGATTAAGCTCCCATTCTCTTCCATATAATGGAGTGGGCTCGTCTTTTAACAAATAGCTATATAGCCATAAAGGAGACTCTGCTTGATCGATTAATGTATCAATACTGACCTGGAAGTACTTTGCTAAATTTTGAATAGTTCTGCAGAGTACTCGATTACCAGATTCTGCTCGTTTTATTGTGGAAACCGATACTGGGAAGCGTTGGTTTGTACAGTTTTCAGCAAGCTTTTCTCTACTTAGGGCTTTTTTTTCTCAGCATTAGTAACGTTGTTTTATTCACCGCAATTCTACCTTGGTTAGGTGTAGTCATTATTCAGATCCTTGTCGTTATGTTATTGATACATCATTATTGTTGCCAGTTGTGTTTGTTGTTAATAATCTATTTATATTATTGCTTCATTTCTATTACAAGGTATTACAGCGTTTAATTTATTGTTTGGTAAATTTTGAGGAGGGGAGTTTTGGGTTTGGTATGTTATGGAAAAAGTGAGGGTTGAGAGTCAACGCTATATAACGAGTAGCACTATGTAGTGACTAAGTCTTACTGACAAACAGACTAAAAAAGCGCATAATTGAAGGCGTTGCCAGACAAGGTATTTCATGATGGATTTGAAATACCTAAGTGCTTTTCTAAGACCCTAGAGTACTTAAGTATTATACTTTTAAGGGCAACATGATGAATACGCAACTTCCTAAAATCGTGATAGTCGGTGGTGGTGCTGGTGGCTTAGAGTTGGCAACACAATTAGGGCATAAACTGGGAAAAAAACGCCAAGCAGAAATCTTATTAATTGATAAAAATCGCAGTCATATTTGGAAACCGTTGCTTCATGAGGTCGCGACAGGGTCTATAGACGCTGACTTAGATGGAGTGGTTTATTCTGCTCATGCAGCAAAGCATTATTATCAGTTTCAGCTCGGCAGTTTTAGCCACGTAGACTCAAGCAATAACACCATCACGCTGAGCGAGCTAAAAGATGAACTCGGTCATCGTATCCTCCCAGAGCGACAAGTCAGCTATGATTATTTAGTGCTTGCCATTGGTAGTATTAGCAATGATTTTAATACGCCGGGGGTCAAGGAGCATTGCTTCTTTCTCGATTCAAATCAGCAAGCTGAGCGATTTCAGCATGCACTCCTCGATAACTTTACACGCTTACACCAAGACGATGACCCGAAGCACTCGTTAACCATTGGCATTGTTGGTGGTGGCGCTACTGGCGTTGAGCTTTCTGCTGAGCTGTATCATGTATCAGACATGTTGAAAATGTACGGGCTGAGTAAAATGACAGCCAAACGCCTTCGTATTGATTTAATAGAAGCTGGTCCTCGAATATTACCTGCATTACCTGAGCGTATTGCTAATTCAGCCAAACGGGAGCTTGTGAAGCTCGGTGTCACGGTGCGAGAAGGCACCCAGGTAAAGCAGGCAACTGAAGACAGCTTTATTACTAAAGAAGATGAACAGCTAAAGGCAGACATCAAGGTGTGGGCTGCGGGGGTAAAAGCACCTGACTTTATTAAAGAGATTGGGCTGTTCGAGCTTACTCGCAATAATCAAATTAAGGTAAATCAATACTTACAAAGCAGTGTAGATGAGCATATTTATGTCATCGGTGATTGCTGCGCATTTACCCAAGCTGATGGTACTCAAGTGCCGCCGCGTGCTCAGTCCGCCCATCAAATGGCACAATGTGTAGAGAAAAATCTAATCGCAACATTAAAAAATCAACCTTTACAAGAGTTTACCTATAGTGATCACGGCTCTTTAGTGAATTTATCTCGTTATAGCACCGTTGGTAGTTTAATGGGGAACCTAACCAGCAATAGCTTTTTTATTGAAGGCAAGATAGCGCGATTCATGTACATCTCATTGTATAGAATGCATCAGCGCGCAATCCATGGTATCGCAAAAACCTTTGCACTATGGATAAGCGAAAAGGTGCTAAGAGTGGTGCGGCCAAAAATGAAACTGCACTAAGTTAACCTGAACTTCAGATAATTAATGCCTTTCTAGCAGCCAGTTTTAGCGCTAGCTGCGTTGAATACACGTCCAATAACCAGCTATTGGTGCATAAATACGCTTTGCCTACAGGATGTAGGCACCAGCGTGTCAAAAGCCGATGAAATTCGGCTTTTTGCTTTGTTGGCTTTGCTGTTTGAATATCAACTATTAAGTGACTGTCCACGATAACAGCCATGTAATCACGTCATAACTTACTCAATTTGTGTGCCTGTCCACGAAAAGGTCAGATAACCAATGAAAACTTGATGTAGATTAGTGATTAATCATTTCCTCTTTTTTGATTAGCGAAAGCTGTCGTGAAGCTTGCACATTTGTCCTAGTATATTAATCAAGTGATTAATGGAGTTGAAACATGACAAATAAGCTAACGGAAGCCGCTGTTACCCCGAGAGAAAAGCTCATCACCGCTGGTAAATGTTTGTTTATTAACCGCGGATATAATCGAGTCACGACCAGAGCAATTGCGGACCTTGCAGAGGTAAACATTGCTTTGATTAAGTACTACTTCGGCGATAAAGCGGGGCTGTTTGAAGCGGTATTTCGCGAAGTTGCAGCACCTCTACTGAGCTTGCTTGAAGGGATTAAAAAATCACAGTTACGCGAACTCTCACCGCTCATTTTAACTCAGTTTATAGAGCGCTACTTTCAGGTGATGAGCCAATACCCAACGCTACCTAAGATCATTTTTATGGCACTACATGATACGCACTCTAAAGAGCATGAAATCATAAAAAAGATTTTCTTTGAGCATGTAGAGAACGGTGTCAGTACCTTAAATTCGACCTTTCAAACGCTTTCGCCTGCAGAGCCCATTCGAGCTGAATGGTTACTTTTAACCTGTCTTGGCTTGTCGGCATTTCCTTTTTTGGTGCCACCTGTGATGCAGCCGCTACTTGGTATCGAAAACTCGGATACTGAGCAGTGGCGATCCCTTGGCAAACATCAGCAAGCTATTTTTAACGTGTTTCTATCCCAGCATATTGAACGGAAAACATCATGAAAACACTGTTTTACATCATTAGTTTTGTGTTATTGACGCTTTTGGTTGGTTGCTCTAAACCTGAGCGTAAAATCTTCGGCATTATCGAACGACCGCAGGTGCAGATCAGCAGCCCAACCGGAGAGTTATTAGTTGAGTTGCTGGTAGAGCGCGGCGATAAAGTGGTAAAAGGACAGCCACTGGCGAAGATCGATGACGTAGTGCAGCAACAACAGGTTAATGCTATTGAACAGCAAATCGCGCGCTTGCAAGCGCAATATAGATTGTTACTCTCTGGCACCCGAGTTGAACAAGTCAAACAAGCCAAAGCAAGGGTCCATGCAGCACAGGCCGCTTGGGAAGAAGCTCAGCGGCAACTTGTTCGACAGAGGCAGTTAATCAAAGACAAGTTGACCTCTCAAGATAGGGTCGATGCCGCCTCAGCCAATGTCGAGTCGACACTTGGTATTTTGCAAGAGGCCCAAGCGCGTTTGAAAGAGCTTGAAAATGGCACGAGAGAGGAGACAATCGAACAAGCAAAAATCGCAATTACAGAAGCACAAACACAGCTAATTATTGCCAACAAGCAGCTCGCTGATCTTACCCTTAAAGCACCCGCTTCCGGCATTGTCGAGGATTTACCTTGGCGTGTTGGTGAGCGTCCCATTAAAGGTGCACCGATTATTTTGCTGGCTGCTGACGACAAAACATTCGCTCGACTTTATCTGCCGCAAACCCAGCTTGCTAAAGTCTCTTTGGGAAGTGTGCTAAATGTGCATTTCGATGGCAGTGATAAAAGTCTACAAGGCACCGTCAGCTACATTAGCCAAAGCGCGAGCTTCACGCCTTATTTTGCACTTTCACAAGAGGAAAGAGCACGTTTGATGTATGTGGTGGAAGTGGTGCTCACTGATAAAGTGACTGTCCCGTCAGGCACGCCGGTTTGGGTGGAGCTGCAAGAATGACCAAGGAAATCGTGATCCAAAGTAAAGGTTTGGGTAAGCAGTTTAACGGCTATTGGGCGGTTTCAGACCTAGACCTTACCGTAAAACAGGGCGAAATTTACGGTTTTCTGGGGCCAAATGGCTGTGGAAAATCAACCACAATCCGGATGTTGACTGGACTGTTAACGCCAACCACAGGTCATGTCAGTATTATGGGAAAGGATGTGCAGGCACATGGTGAAAGCTTACGTAATCGATTAGGCTACATGACGCAAAAATTCTCCCTATACGAGTCGCTAAGCGTGCTGGAGAATCTCGAGTTTGTGGCGAAAATTTATGGTTTATCACGCAATGATGTTAAGCATAGAGTGACTGAGCTGCTACAAGAATACCAATTAGAAGATAAAAAATCGGTGCAGTCCGGTGCATTGAGTGGTGGACAAAAACAACGCCTCGCGCTTGCCGCCGCTGTTATTCATAAACCAGAGTTGCTCTTTTTAGATGAGCCGACGTCAGCGGTTGACCCAGAAAATCGTCGCGCATTTTGGGAGCAGTTATTTAGTTTAAGCGCGCAGGGCACGACCATTTTAGTGTCTACCCATTATATGGACGAGGCAGAGCGTTGTCACCGGCTTGCTATCTTAGAGCAAGGTGTAAAGCGTGCGGATGATAGTCCCATCGCGCTGATGGAACAGTTAAAGGTTTCGGTGTGCGAAGTTGTGGGTGACGACGTTGCGGCATTAAAAACACGTTTAGCTTCATTACCGAGTGTGATTTCCGTCTCCCAAATAGGTGCTCGCCTAAGGGTGTTGATAAACAAAAAAGAATCACAACCTCTGGCATTATTGCGAGCTGAATCTGGAGGTGGTTACGAAGTGGATTTCACTCGCGCTAACCTTGAGGATGTGTTTGTAACGAGCACAGGGAGGGGCTATGCTGAGCTTGCGTAGGTTAAATGCCATCGTCAGTAAAGAGTTTATGCAGCTGGCACGCGACCGTATTACCTTTGCGATGATTGTGATGTTGCCATTGGCGCAGCTGTTGCTATTTGGTTATGCAATTAATACTGATGTGAGACATGTTTCCGCAGGTATTGTAGATTTTAGTCAGACTTATCAATCCAGACAGTTGATCCAAACCGCAGCCAACACTCAAGTTGTTGACTTTATCGGCTATTACGATTCAATTGCGGCGGCTGAGCAGGCTATTACCAGAGGAAAGGTGAATACCGTGTTGGTTATTCCTGCTGATTTTGTGCGTCGGCAGCTCAATCGTGATTATCGACTGAGTGGCTATAAAGTGGGAAATAGTACAGCGCAACATAGCGTTGGGCAGTGGTTGATTGATGGCTCCGATCCGTTATTAAGTGGTGCCGTGGCAGGGCTCAGCAAGTTGCCTATTAGCATTAAGAGGTTACCTGTGCCTGCACTGCCAGATCCAGCTTTTGCGCTGCAAAATTACTTTAACCCAGAGAAACGTTCGTCGGTTAATATTATTCCTGGATTGATTGCTATTATATTAACGATGACGATGATCCTATTCACCTCCTCAGCGCTGGTGAGAGAGCGTGAGCAGGGTAATATGGAATTTCTTATCACCACACCGGTTCGGCCAACCGAACTAATGTTAGGTAAAATTCTACCTTACATTCTTGTTGGCTTTATTCAAATGGCGATAATACTATTTTTAGGACATTGGCTATTTGATGTACCGCTCAATTTTGATATGGCAAGTCTACTTATCGTGACGTTGTTGTTTATCACCGCGAGCCTTACCTTGGGACTGCTAATCTCTACTAAAGCCAAAAACCAATTACAGGCAATGCAAATGACGGTTTTTGTGTTACTGCCTGCAATATTGCTATCAGGGTTTATGTTCCCATTTGCCGCGATGCCAAGAGCGGCGCAATACCTTGCAGAGATCTTACCTGCCACACATTACGTAAGGTCGATCCGAGCTGTAGTGCTTCGCGGCGCGCACTTTAGCGATTTGTATTTTGATTTACTCTGTTTGGTCGCCTTTAGTGTGATTGGCTTTATGATTGCGACGATGCGCTTTAAAAAGCGATTAGATTAGTTGTGTAAATATGTAGGTACTGATAACTTACAGCGAAGTGTTGTTTTAAAAGGAAAATTTTGATGGACTTGCAATCTCTCGCCGTGTTTGCGGTGGCGTGTCTCGCGATTAACCTCATCCCTGGTCCCGACGTGATCTATATTGTGTCCAACACGATGAAAGGCAAAATGTCAGCAGGGCTAAAGGCTGCGCTGGGTTTAGGCACCGGTTATTTCGTTCATACAATTGCCGCTTGTTTAGGATTATCAGCGATTATTTTGAGCTCAGCTTTCGCGTTTAGTGTGGTAAAGTGGCTCGGCGCTGCTTACCTAGTTTATTTGGGTGTTCAGTCGTTATTATCAATGTGGCGTGGCGATAGCCAACTGCAGGTAAAGCAAACCGAGGTTGCAGCAGGCAACGTCTTTATGCAGGGGGTATTAGTAAGTGTTTTAAACCCTAAAGTGGCGCTGTTTTTCCTATCTTTTTTACCACAATTTGTTGACCTTTCAGCACAGTCCACCTCGCTGCAAATTTTAATGCTCGGCATGTTGTTTAGTGCCTTGGCGACACTTTGTAACTTGATCTACGCGGTAGCCGGAAGCTGGCTATTCAATCGTCCTAATGCTAAGCGGTACTCTCGTGCACTTGAAGGTATCTCGGGCGTATTGCTGCTGGGATTGGCTGGAAAAGTTATCGCGAGCGAGAAGTAGAGTAGTCAAGGGTGACCAAACAAGGTAAACCAATGTAGTAGAGTTACACGTGGAAAAGTCTAAAATCTGGAAAGACAAGTCTATTGAGGGTGTCGAGCTTTTATCAGCACAATATACTAAGTTTGAGTTTGCTAAACATTGGCATGATGAGTTGGCCATTGGCGTGATAGAAGAAGGTGCGGAAGGTATTCTCTATGGCGGGCAAAAGTTAATTGTGCCTAAACATCACGTTGTTGCTATCAACCCTTCTGAAGTGCACACCGGATTCCCAGGTGTGCCTAGTGGGTGGCGCTATCGAATGTTTTATTTTGATCTCGCATTTCTACAGCGACTTTTTGACAATATGAGTGTGCACTTAGCGCCCGTTGTTAATCGCACCATCATTGATGATAATCGTCTATTTTTAGGTTTATTGCAGCTGCATCAAGCCATGGAGCAAGCCAGTTTCACACTGACAAAAGAGTCGTTGTTGCTGATGACTTTAGAAAAGGTGTTTACTCAGTATGGCTCAGTGACAAACCCTGAAAACACTGCTTTTATTGATACTCACAGCGTGTTTCGTGCAAGAGAGTATCTTTTTGATAACTGGCAAGAAAATATTTCACTCGATGAGTTAGAGTGTTTAACGGACAGCACTCGGTTTCAATTAATTAAAGGTTTCAATTCTGCATTTGGCCTGACTCCACACCAATTCCTCCTGCAAATTAAAATCCAAAAAGCCAAGCTGCTGCTTGCTAAGGGCATGACGTGTGTAGACACGGCGCTAACCTGTGGCTTTTATGATCAAAGCCATTTTAGTCGAAACTTTAAGCGGGCATATGGGGTATCACCGTCTAGTTACAGGTGCTGATATCTAGGCCTTTGGCTTATTTCAATTTTGTACAAGAACATGCCCTGCAATTTCTGTACTTTGTGTGCTTTCACAAAGGAGAAGTTTCAAGCATGAGTTTGTTTATCATTTGGTTTAGTGCCATGTTCCCGTTAGTTTTTAGTCCAGGACCTGCAAATATCGTATTTGCCGCATCAGGTGCCAATGTCGGAGTGAGGCGATCATTAGGACTCTTGGCCGGAGTTGACATTGTGTATATTCTAAAGTCGCTGCTGGTGGGGTATGGCCTCGGCAAAGTCGTTGAGTCTCACCCCATGGCTTTGAATATTATGCAATTGATAGGTGCAATTTACCTTATTTATCTGGCAACGAAGTTTTTTGCCGCGACTAAGAACATCTCAGCAAATGATAGCAAAAAATTAGGCTTTGTAGATGGGGCGTTGCTGCAAATATTGAATAGCAAAGGATGGGTATTAGTCTTTATTATGTTTACGCTTTTTAGTGAGCAAGCAAATGATACCTTCGGCGCGTTGGGCAATTTAATTCTGGTGTTATGGCTTGCGATACTCAACATTTCGGTGCATTTGGTGTGGATTAAAGCTGGCGACTTGTTGGCACGAGTGTCGAATAACCCAAATTATAATAAATGGTTGAATCGGTTTTACGGCGGCTGTTTGTATCTGGTCGCGGTTTGGTTAATTTTCGATAATGAAATTTGGCGCGAAGGTTTGATCTGAGCAAAAATAAAGGCTTCTAAATTGAAGCCTTTATTTGTATACAAGTAATAGGGTGATTACATCACTCGCATGCCAGGCTGTGAGCCCTCGTCTGGATTTAAGATGTAAATTTCTTTACCACCTGGGCCTGCAGCCAACACCATGCCTTCTGACATACCAAAACGCATCTTGCGAGGTTTTAGGTTTGCAACCATTACTGTTAACTTGCCGATAAGATCTTCAGGTGAATAAGCAGACTTAATGCCAGCAAACACCTGGCGCGTTTCACCACCTAAATCAAGCGTAAGTTTAAGCAGTTTGTCTGCACCTTCAACATGCTCTGCGTTAGCAATTTTTGCGACACGCAGATCAACTTTGGCAAAATCATCGAATTCGATTTCCGCAGCGATTGGCTCTTTGGCAAGTGGGCTATTCGGATCTGCTGCTACAGATTGACCGCCCACTTTCTTTTCAAGGCTTTCTTTAGACGACTCGAGCATCGCATTCACTTTATCAAGTTCAACACGCTGCATAAGTGCCTTAAACTTATTGATTTCATGATCAACAAGGGCGTTGTCAACGCTTTCCCAACTTAGCTCAGTGTTTAAGAAAGCTTCTACATTTTTCGCCATACCTGGAAGGATAGGTTTTAAATAAGTAAGTAGTACGCGGAATAGGTTAAGACCCATAGAGCACACTTGATGTGCACGCTCAAGTGTCTCTTCATTCTTTGCAAGCACCCAAGGCGCTTCGGCATCAATAAACTGGTTTGCTTTGTCAGCAAGGGTCATGATTTCACGCACTGCGCGGCTGTATTCGCGGTTTTCAAAATGTGTCGCGATTGAATCCTTTGCAGCAACAAAGCTAGTTAGTAGCGCTTCGTCCATAATAGAGCCGCTTAGCTTGCCGTCAAATTTCTTAGTAATAAAGCCTGCGCAGCGACTCGCGATGTTTACCACTTTGCCCACTAAGTCTGAGTTTACGCGTGCCGCGAAATCTTCTAAGTTGAGGTCTAAATCCGTAACGCCGCTGTTTAGTTTAGCCGCGTAGTAATAACGTAAATATTCAGGGTCTAAGTGTTCAAGGTAGGTACGAGCCTTTACAAAAGTGCCTTTTGACTTAGACATCTTAGCGCCATTCACGGTGACAAAACCGTGAGCGAATACGTTATTTGGTTTACGGAAATTAGCGCCATCAAGCATTGCAGGCCAGAATAGGCTGTGGAAGTAGATGATGTCTTTACCGATAAAGTGATAAAGCTCGGCGTCAGAGCCTTCGCTCCAAAACTCGTCAAAGTTTAGGCCTTGTTTCTCGCAAAGGTTTTTGAAGCTTGCCATGTAACCGATTGGTGCATCCAACCAAACATAGAAATATTTGCCAGGCGCGCCTGGGATTTCAAAACCAAAATAGGGGGCGTCACGGCTGATATCCCACTGCTGCAAGCCGTCTGCAAACCATTCGTCTAGCTTGTTCGCCATTTCAGATTGCAGACTACCTGAGCGTAGCCATGTTTTTAGCATGTCTTCGAATGCAGGTAAGTCAAAGAAGTAATGCTCTGAATCTTTCAAAATGGGTGTCGCACCAGACATCACCGATTTTGGCTCAATCAACTCTGTTGGGCTGTAGGTTGCACCGCAGGCATCACAGCTGTCGCCATTTTGATCTTCAGACTTACAAGTCGGGCAAGTACCAGTAACAAAACGATCTGGTAGGAAAATGCCTTTCTCTGGGTCAAATAACTGTGAAATCGTGCGCTTTTTGATATAGCCTTTTTCGTCTAAACGAGTGTAGATTAGCTCGCTTAGTTCACGGTTTTCGTCACTGTGTGTGCTGTGATAGTTATCAAACTCGATATTGAAGTCTGCAAAGTCACGCTGACGCTCAATACTCACCTGCTTAACCATTTCTTCAGGCGTGATACCTTGCTTCTGTGCATTGAGCATGATTGGCGTGCCGTGCGCATCGTCCGCACATACATAATAGGCTTCATGGCCTTGTAGCTTTTGGAAGCGAGCCCAAATATCGGTTTGAATATATTCCAGCAAGTGGCCTAAGTGTGTGGGGCCATTTGCGTATGGTAATGCACTGGTAATGAGAATTTTTCTCTTCGTCATAACGATTCCATGAATTTAGCGCGATCTTTCTAATTGATGGTGTTGAATTGGTTGATTATTCACCGAGTTAACACTTGAATGGACAAGTGTGCTTAGTGACTCACCTTAGTTCAGACCATGAACCGCGAATTGACTGGTTTTAATGAGTTGAATGTTACATAATTCCGTGGCTATTTTCATCACCCAGAGGAGTTTAATTTGTATGTTTGGACTGGAAAAATGGTTTGCCAAGGGAAAAAACACCAAACAGGCAATCATTGAGCTTTTAAATGGCTATCGTAGTGCCGCATTACCAGTGGGCATTGATGCAAATTGGGTGATCAAAACACAAGAATCAAAGGCGCAAATTCAAGTACAAATAAATTTTCCATTTGCCATCCAATGCGACCAAGATGTTGCTAGTTATCTACAGCAACACTTAGGCAAGCCCGTTGAGGTGACATCGAAAGTCGTTGTTGTCGGCAGACCAAAATTTAAAGCCATTAAACATATTATTCTTGTTGCCTCAGGTAAGGGCGGGGTGGGTAAGTCTACCACTGCGATTAATCTGGCGTATGCGCTACGTGCTCAAGGTGCGAAAGTTGGTGTGCTAGATGCTGATATTTATGGCCCTTCGCTACCTAGTTTACTGGCTCTTGAGGATGAAAAACCTCAGGCGAAAGATGATAAAACCCTACTACCAATTGAAAAGTCGGGTATTAAAGCTATGTCTATCGGCTTTTTGGTCCCAGCAGAGGACGCCACTGTTTGGCGAGGACCAATGGCTTCTCAAGCGCTTACTCAATTGTTAAATGAAACGGATTGGGGTGAGCTGGATTATCTGATTGTTGATATGCCACCAGGCACAGGAGATATCCAACTTACTATGACGCAAAAAGTGCCAGCCAGTGGTGCGGTGATTGTCACTACACCGCAGACCTTGGCGCTAGCAGATGCACAGAAGGGCATCGCGATGTTTGAAAAAGTGCAGCTCCCTATTTTAGGTTTGGTCGAAAATATGAGTTACTTCAATTGTGAGCAATGTGGTAGTCGCAACCATATTTTTGGTCACTCTGGTGGCACCACGCTGGCGAGTCGCTATGGTGTGCCTCTGCTCGCGGAAGTACCGCTTAACGAACAGATCAGAACAGCAACGGAGCAGGGCGAAGATATCATTGCCACAGTCCGTGAGCCTAATTCAGAAAGTAAGACTGACAATCATGGTATAGCAGACCACTATGTTGATTGTGCCCAACTGGTTGCCAGTATGTTATATTACCAATCAGACTCAACATCGGGTGTTGAGATTGTGATGACGGAAGACTAAGAATGAGATTATCGGATACCCATATTCGAGAAGCGATTGAACAACAACGCATAATCATCGAACCTACACCTAAGCCAGATATGATTTCAGGCGTTACTGTGGATTTAAAACTGGGTAACAAGTTTAGAGTGTTTCAGGACCATGCCGCGCCTTACGTTGATCTCAGTGGTCCTAAAGATCAGATCAATGCCGCGATGGAATCCATCATGAGTGACGAAATTGTGTTAGAAGATGGCCAAGCGTTTTTCTTGCACCCTGGTGAGCTGGCGCTGGCAATGACGTATGAAAAAGTAACGCTACCTGCCGACCTTGTTGGTTGGTTAGATGGCCGCTCGTCGCTGGCTAGGCTAGGTTTAATGGTTCATGTTACTGCGCATCGTATTGATCCCGGTTGGTCTGGAAACATCGTATTAGAGTTCTATAACTCAGGTAAGTTGCCTTTGGCACTTAGGCCAAACATGAAAATAGGTGCGATGAGCTTTGAAACGATGACAAGTGCTGCGCAATTCCCTTATAACGAGCGTAAAGACGCCAAATATAAGGATCAAAATAGTGCGGTTGCTTCGCGTATAAGTGACGACAGTTAATTGAATAGGTGGGCGAGAGGATTTGTGTGTAAATAGTTGGCCTATTACAAACAAATCTGACGCTTAGCTTGGGAATAACAGCTGCTTGAGCACAAGTTGTTATTCCGAGTTTAGACTAGTCCCTCAACTTACCTAAACGGCATGCCATCTTTACATTTTTGATTCCCCATCAAATAGCCATAACGATTTAAATTCAATAATATTTTTGCATTTGCTTCGATCCAAACCATACTTATTGTAATGCGTTTTTTATGTTGTCGGCGAAAGCGTCATGCGAATGACAGCAGTAGACAAAGTGAAATAGGTATTATACCAATTGAATTAATTCTCTAATCAATTTGAAGGGTGAAATAGCATATTAGCTTAGTTAAAAATTTCTCATTTAGATCAACTAAATAGCAAAATTTTTGCCTTGCTACTAAAGCTATTTCCTTGCTTCAAAATAGATCATTTACTTAATACAACTGGTATTAGTGCGCGAATGACGTTGCTTCCTGATTTGCAAAGAGAAGCTTAAGGCCAATATTTTCGAGTTGGTGTTTTTCTTGAACGTTAACGCTTGGTTCTTTGCATAACGAATAGGCTGATAAATCACCGTCAAAGTGACTCAAGGAGAATGGGTATGTGGCTTAGCGCTGCTAGGTATGCCACGCTGGTGTTTACGATAATTGTGTGTTGCATCTTTGCGATGTGGGCTACTGCTGAAACGCAGCTGGCCGCAGAAACTGTAGAAGCAAGACCTTTAATTTCAGTAGGCTATGGTGACTTTTCCGAGGCCCAGTTTAGTGTATCGCAAGAAACGGTAATTATTCCAAAGGGCGTTGCGGTTTGGCTTCGAATCACAAGCCTCGTTCGCGATGATCTGTCAGACCAAGTGCTAACAGTCGCACGTCCATCCATGGGTAGTGTGGAGTTTTTTACCACAGACCCTATTGGAAAATTAACTCAAATTCCCGCAAGTAACAATCATACATCGTTATCCCATTTTTCACCCCATCTGGTGATTGATGCAAATAGCCATATTGAGACGATCATTGTTAAAGTTCAATCACCCTATGTTTCCTTGTCAAGAGTGAGTATTGAACCTTATGAAGTTTATATAGAAGATACCAATGCTCATCTATTTTTAACTGGGTTGTTTCTGGGGGTAATGTTTTTATTGAGTATTTTCATGCTCAGTACCGGTATTATTTCGAAACGCGCAAGCCTGCTTTCGGTTGGTGGTTATTTGCTGTCATTAGCCTGCCTTTACGTCACCCATAAAGGACTCGCTGATATCTTTTTCAGCTACCAAAATAGCATTCATTTTTTACATTACAGTGGCAGCTTTGTGTGTTTTGCACTCGGCTTCAGCCTTTTGTTTTTTCATCATTTCCTTACTAAAAATAGGCTTGATAGAAAGATAAAGCTAACCATCAAGACGACCGCATATATCTACTTACTCAGCGGTGTCATTGTGGCGTTTGCGAAAGTGGATTTACCGTTTGCACTTCAGTCCATAATGGTTATTGGTGCAATTGTATTAAGTACGATGATTTTGGTAAGCCAAGATAAAGACAGTCGTAAAGAAGTCTATTTTTGCTGCGCAATTTGGTCTCCTATGGTGGCGGTACTAATTGGCTTTGCTGGGAGTCAATTAATACAGCCAAGTGAGCAGATATCAATTGTAAACCATGTGTTGATCAGCCTACATTTAATGCTCTTACTACTGTTTGTGGTTTGGCATGATGCGGAAAAGCGGCGTATGTATATTCATTATGCTGAGTTTGATAAAGAGACTGCACTGCCCAATAAATTCGCCCTGTTTGGTTCGCTCGCTAAGCTTGAGGAGCAAAATAAAGCGCATACATTGTTGCTTTTTAAACCACTGATCCTGCCATCAATAAGACTGAGTTTTGGCTTAACCTTTGCAAATCAGCACATCAATAAGTTATTCAAAGAGGTCTCTGAGCAAATCAATACTTATGGTAGCGCTGCCGTTGCAAATAAAGGAAACACACCTATTTACCGCCTAGAAGACCAAGTGTTTGCCATCGTGCTTGATGGTAAAATAGAGGTCAGTCAAGTTGAGCAATATGTATGTATTTTATCAGCTGTATTCGAAGAAGGGGTTGGCTATAAAGACACGCAGATTGTCGATAGTCTAGAGGTTGGGGTTGCGAATTATCCAATGCATGCAAAATCCACAGAGAAGCTTATCCAGCGTGCGCTGCAGGCTCTTAATACTAAGTCACACAATGGTCAACGTTGGCATCTATTTGATGTTGAAAGCTCTATCTCGACTGAGCGACAATTAAAGCTCACCTCGTTTCTTAAAAGTGCGATAGAACATGAACAGTTCAGTTTATTCTTTCAGCCGCAGGTAGACCTCAGGACTGGCAGGGTATTTGGCTCGGAAGTGCTACTGCGCTGGCTTCACCCTGAACTTGGTTACATACCACCTGACGAATTTATTCCGATTGCGGAGTCTTCAGGGCAAATTTACGAGATCACCGAATGGGTGATTGAGCATGCGCTTCATTATCAAGCCGAGATAACCAAGTTATTGCCTGAGCACGTTATTTCAATCAACGTATCAGGTCGTGACTTGAGTAGAAGAGAGTTGTCGGTACAGCTTATTACGCTTATCAATGAATTATCACTCGCACCTTCTCAAATAATGATAGAGATCACGGAATCTGTAACGATAGGAAAAGAAGCAGAACTTAAAGGGGTGTTAGATGATTATCGTTCAATCGGCGTAAAGGTGGCGATAGACGATTTTGGTACTGGATATTCGTCACTTGCATATTTGAGTAAACTTGGATTTGATGAACTTAAAATTGATAAAAGTTTTGTGATGGATATCGAGACATCTAAGAGCAACCAAACAATATGTAAAGCGACGTGTGATATGGCGCACAGTTTAGGCTCAAGGGTGGTGGCTGAAGGGGTTGAGGATATCAATAGCTACATTCGTTTGCAGGCCTATGGCTGCGACTTTGCACAGGGCTATTTTATTTCACGTCCGTTGCCGTTCACTGAATTTAAGAGTTGGCTAGGTAAAGTCACCTATGCCGGCGATATAAAATCTTTCCTAGTTCGCTGAAGTAGTGAAAAATGGGCTCAGCGCATCGTTCTCTATGTTTGCGCTTTGGGTAAATTCCCAATTTTTCTTGCTCTGAACCTTTAATTCCTGCGGCCAAAAATGAATTTGATATATCGCTGTGGTAGGCAATAATGGCCTCGAACATCCGAGCTGTTAGCTCCTCGGGCAGTGCGTAATAAATCTGTTTGTTTGCGCTATCAGCAATCTTGGCGGTATGAAAATACCGATTTGGTTTTTGATGTTGTTCATCTAGAAAGGTATGCGCAAAAAACGTTGCTAAAGCATTGTTCAGAGGGTGTAATACGGTTTCGGTAGAAAGTAACCAAGCTGATGATGTAAAAGACTTTTTTGGCTGAGTTATTAAATGCTGGCAAATATAGTGATCAAATGCATGCCACCATTCGTGGGCAAGTGCGCCACCACCAGCATTTTTTGCCAAGGCGAGTGTTCTTGTATTTGCTGCGTAATGCGCTTGAACACCTTGTTGACCGCCTGTGCCAAAATCAAAATTAAGTGTTCCCCGAAGGCCAATGACTTCTGGTGGTACTTGTAGTATTTGGGCTAGATCTGCGAGGGCATCATAAATTAAATTGGCGGATAAACGGGTTTCTTCGGGCGTAACCCAATGACCAATGGTCATGGTTTTAAAGCCAAAGGTCTGTTTGATTTCACTGAAATCAACTTGATCGCCGAATCGATAATCGGGTCCTCGACGAGTGTATCCGCGCTGTAGTCTCGAGCTTGGCATTTTCTTCCTTTAATATCGAGCCTTAACATCATCAGGCATTCGCTTCATCTGCTCTTTCACCATACCAGCTTGAAGTTTGTAGAGAACCGAAGTTTCGCATCGATCTACAATCTCGAGAAATTGAGCTGCCGCTTCAAGTGTTGATAAACTGTATTCATGTTTAGATTTACGAATAGTATATTCACTCGCATTTACCGAATCGAACTGGAAACTGGGCAACTGGCTTAGCCACGGGTTGAGCTTATAAAGCTTAGTGGCTTTCTTCCAAGTACCATCCAATAAGATGATGGCATCAAGCTTTTGAGCGTGATTATGTTCTGTAGTTAAGGTCTTAGCGTGGCTGTTTGGGTAGAGTAGTGCAACATGGTTTAGGTTGCAGAAGTTAATCAACTCTTCAAAGTCAGTGGTATTTTCTCCAACATACAGCGCAAAACTGCCTAACTGCAAGGCGAGGAGCTTTGCGGTATTCTTGGCGACTTTTACTTCGCTCGGATGCTGCATGATAATAACTTGAGTCGCATTTGGTATCACGTTACCAATATAGGAGCATACGCAAGTTTTTGTGGGAAACTGACAGACTGGACAGGTATTACGTTTCATGTTTAACGAGGTGTTTCTTAATATAAGTCATATTTTATCATATCTTGCCCGCATTTACTTTGCACAAGAAACCAGATTTGGCTAGCATAAGTAATAGAATATTAAATTTAAGGAAAATTATGAGCATCGTAATAGATGAAGGTGCCCTAGAAAACATGCAAATGTTACTGGGCGAGCAATTCGAAGATACGGTTCATTTTTGTTGTTCTGAATTCGAGCGGTTAGAATCGGAGTTGATGCTGAATTTGAATCAGGATCAAGAAGCTGCCATTCGTCATGCTCACAGTTTGAAATCTAATGCTGCCCAGTTTGGAGCTGCTAGTTTGAGCGATTTGGCAAAGACGATTGAGCATGCCCTCATGCAAGGGGAGCAGGATATTGTTGATGACTCTATTGAGAAGCTGGCAGCACAAGTTGCAGGTTCAAAAGCGAAACTGCAGCAGTGGGTGAGTGCTCAATCTTAAATCCGGCATCAGCCAAAGAGCGGAAATGAGGTCGTTTATACGGCCTTTTTATTTAAAATTGCGCTTATTTATCCCACTCTAATCACTTCATTTTGTAAGTTGCTTTTTTGAAGCATAAAAAGTTATCACAAGCATAGAATTTTGACGGCATTGTGATATATGCTTGAGCAAAATGAGGGGGTTATAGATGCTACAAATAACAAAAAGTAATAAGCTCAACGGGGTGAGTTACGATATTCGTGGTCCAGTATTGGATCAAGCAAGAAAAATGGAAGACGAGGGCATGAAAGTCCTCAAATTAAATATTGGTAATCCGGCGGCATTTGGCTTTGATATGCCAGAAGATATGCACCGAGATATCATAAAAAACTTATATTCTGCACAGGGGTATTGCGACTCAAAAGGATTGTATTCTGCCCGAGTTGCCGTGTATCAATATTATCAGCAAAAAAGCTTTCCCAATATTAGTGTCGATAACATCTTCATTGGCAATGGCGTCAGTGAATTGATCCAAATGACCGCACAAGCCTTACTCAATGATGGTGACGAAGTGTTGATCCCCGCACCAGATTATCCGTTATGGACGGCCGCTGTTAAATTATCAGGCGGTAATCCAGTGCATTATCTTTGTGATGAAGAGCAAGACTGGTTTCCAGATATCGAAGATATCAAGCGTAAAATCACAAGTCGGACAAAGGCATTGGTGCTGATCAACCCAAATAATCCGACCGGTGCTGTATATGACAAAGCATTGCTCGAAGCATTAATTGACGTTGCCAGAGAACACAAGCTATTAGTACTGAGTGATGAGATCTACGAAAAGATTTTATATGACGATGCGGAGCATTTTTCAATTGCGAGTCTTTGTGATGATATCCCAGTTATCACGTTTAACGGCTTAGCAAAAACCTATCGTGCGGCCGGGATCCGCATGGGCTGGATGGTGATCAGTGGTAAGCATTCAGTGATGCGGGATTTGATCACAGGCTTAGAAATGCTTGCGTCTATGCGATTATGCGCCAATGTTCCTGCACAGTTTGCCATTCAACAAGCGCTCGGAGGCATACAATCCATCGACCAACTCATTGAACCGGGTGGGCGTTTGTATGAACAGCGTGATATTGCGTTCAAAGGTTTAAACGATATCGAAGGGATAAGCTGTGTAAAGCCAAAGGGCGCGCTTTATGCGTTTCCAAAAGTCGACGTGAAGCGGTTTAATATTAAGAATGATGAGCGCATGGTGCTGGACCTGCTCAAAGAAGAAAAAATTCTACTCGTCCACGGACGTGCTTTTAATTGGCCCAGTGCGGATCATTTTAGATTAGTGTTTTTACCACATAAAGATGATTTACAGCCTGCAATGGATAGAGTAAAGCGCTTTTTTGCGCATTACAGTCAGTAACATCTGTAATACCAATTAGTCTTAATACTTGCTCAATTTGAAGGAGCAAATCTGACGCTAACTGCGTTAAAAATTTCTCATTTAGAATAACTAAATAGCAAAATTTTCGCCTGGTTATCGACAAGATTTTCTCGCCTCAAAATAGATCACTTAATTAAGCGAATTGGTATAAAAAATAAAAAAGCTCGGAAGTTTCCGAGCTTTTTTGTGGGCTAGTAATTTGTTACTTAGTGAGTATTAGAATTTAGCTCCGGTGTCGTTTGTTGGCTATCAGCCGAGTCTTTACCTTTAAACCATTTGCGGCCAACGCGTTTAACATCTTCAAGTGCCACATATTGACAAGGGATAAGTACGAGGGTGATCACCGTGGCAAACAACACACCAAACGCAAGCGATACCGCCATTGGAATGACAATTTTAGCTTGCAGGCTGGTTTCCATAATGATTGGTACAAGTCCGATAAAGGTGGTCAACGAAGTGAGCAAGATTGCTCTAAAGCGTTTACATCCGGCCTCGACGGCCGCGGCTTTTAAATCGATACCTTCTTCGCGTGCTTTATTGACAAAATCCACCATAACCAAAGAGTCGTTTACCACAACCCCTGCCACGGCAATAATACCAAAGAACGACAAACTACTCATTGTCATTCCCAATATCATATGACCGAATACCGCGCCGACCACACCAAATGGGATCACAGACATGATGATGACAGGCTGAGAATAAGAACGTAGTGGAATTGCCAGTAGTGCGAAGATAATCATTAATGACAGGGCAAAGTCACGAATTTGCTCAGCAACACTGTCCATTTCTTCTTGTACGCGACCCGCCACTGCACTCTGAACGCCAGGGTAGTTCTTTAATAGACTAGGAAGATATTCGTCACGAACCTGTTTTGCTATCTCAAATGGTTGGGCGATTTCGGTATCAACTGATGCCCAAACATTAATCGTGCGTTTGGCGTTTTCACGGCGAATTCGGTTAACACCATCAACCAATTTTACATCAGCCACTTCTACCAACGGCACCTCTGCACCTTGAGGCGTTAAGATACGCACGTCCTGAATGTCACTAATGGCATCACGATGTTCTTTAGGGTAACGGATCATTACTTTGATCTCCTCACCATCACGTAAAATACGCTGTGCTTCAAGGCCGTAGTAACTGAAGTTTACTTGAGATGCAACATCCGCCAATGTCAGTCCAAGGCTATACGCTAATGGTTTAAGCTCAAGCTGCACTTCATCGGTTGCTGATTGCATAGAGTCATTGATATCACCAACACCTTCAATAGTTGCTAGCTTGTCTTTTAGTTTCTGTGCGACTTCGCGAAGCTCTTCTTTGTGTTTACCTTCTAATCTAAAGCTAATATCTCCGTCATCACGACCACCATTCATGATGCTATCTTGAATGTTTAGCGATTTAACACCAGGCAGTGCAGGCATTGCATCACGCCAGCGGGCGCTGAGTGCAAAGGTATCGATTGGGCGTGCATCTGGTTCAACCAAGATCACCATAATATTTGCGCTTGTGCGGCCATTCATATTCACCATGTAATCACGGATCATTTTCTTGCCATACTCAGCCTCAATTTCTTTGTCGACTTTCAGTACCATTTGCTCAATTTTTTGAATTGACTCAAGCGTCGCGTTTTCTGACGAAGATAAGTTCATATCAATCGAGATACGTGGAAAATCATGTGGGATTTTTGGGTTAGCAACAAACTTCACTAAGCCACCAGCAAACATCCCCGCGCTGACAATTAAAATGGTTAAAAAGCCAACGATAACGGTATAACGGTAGTGAATACAGCGTACAATGAATGGGCGGTACGTGTTTTCAATGAAAGATTGAAGGCCGCTATCCATTTTTCCCCGGAGGCGATGGAACGGATTTTTAGGGTTGCTTGGTTTGTCTTTCATCGCTGCTAAATGCGCAGGTAAAACCAGCTTGGATTCAACCAAAGAGAATAGTAAGCAAAGAATTATTACGCCACCAATTGCTTTAGAAAATGCTGCCGTTGGGCCGGTTGCTAATGTTTGCGGTAAGAAAGCAGCAACAGTAGTAAGCACACCAAAAGTGGCTGGGATAGCAACACGCTTTACACCACGAACGACATTATCGAGGCTATGACCATGTTTTTCTATTTCTGCATGGGCGGATTCACCGACGACTATCGCGTCATCAACGACAATCCCCAACACCAAAATAAAGGCAAACAGTGAGGCTAAGTTAATCGTTACGTCTAAATAACCCATTGGCATCATTAGAAATGCACCTAAGAAACTAACTGGCAACCCCATCATGACCCAAAATGCTAAACGCACACGTAAAAATAGAGCAAGCATTAGCATAACTAATACGCCACCTAACGCCATATTTTCTAGCATCATGTTAAGGCGGCCATTGAGGTAATAGGTCAAGTCAATAAAAGGCTCAAGTTCTACGCCTTGTGGTAATGAGCCTTTCTTTGCCTCAAGATAGTTCTTAATGATATCTGCAACTTTGGTGATGTCTTGGTCTTTTGACGCGCTAACTTCATAAACCAGTGAGTTCTTACCATTGTATTTAGAGTATTGAAGTCCTTCTTCAAAGCCATCGTTAATAGTGGCGACATCGCCTAAGCTAACCTGTGCGCCGTCTGGTAGTGTTAGTAAGGGGAGTTTTCTAAACTCGTCACCGCGATAGGCTTGATTTTCAACTCGCATTGAAATATAGCCATTTTCGGAGCGAATTTGACCGGCAGACATGTTCGCTGAGAAGCTCTTTACAGCATCCGAAATCGCTCTAAAACTTAGGCCGTACTCGCGCATTTTATCCGGGCTTATCTCAACAGAAATTTCGTAGTTCAGGCCACCATCAAAACGCACAAGGTTAACGCCGGGTAACGACAGCATTTCTTCATGAATGCGATTACCAAGCTCTTTAAGATCATGGGGACTTAAGTCGCCATTGAGTGACAACCACATCACTTCTTGGGTTGCCTTGTCGTGACGTACAATAGGGCGTTCCATTCCAGATGGGAAAGTTGAGACGGAGTCCACTTGCATCTTGACTTCGTCGAGTACCTCTTTGGTGTTGTACTGCTCGTCTACTTCTATCCAAGTTTGCGAGTAACCGCGATTAGAGTAGGTGATCAAGCGTTTGATCCCTTCGAGACCTTCCATGGATTCCTCGATCTTAATCGTGATCCCTTCCTCGACCTCTTGAGGTGCCGCGCCCGGATACACAGCTTGAACACTTATCCAGTTACTATCGTATTGTGGAAACATTTGCTTGCGGATCGAAAACGCGGTAAGCAAGCCGCCCACAATAATAAATATCATCAATAAGTTTGCTGCAACTGGGTTACGTGCAAACCAAGCAATTAAGCCTTTTTCTGTGCTTTGACTATGCATAAACCTTACTCCTCTTTGAGCGCCAATTGGGTGTTAGCGCTTTGCGAAGGAGTATTGTCTGTACGTAGTTGCATTCCTTCAGAAGGATAGTCCAGCGCTGAAGTAATGACCTGTTGGCCTGACTCAACGCCGTTATCAACGACGACCATGCCATTGTATTCTCTAATAATATTGACCTTTTTGTAGCTCAGCTTGTTATCATCATCCAATGTTGCAACGCGACCTTCTTTCACTAAGTGATGAGGAAGCATAGTGGCATTTTGCACTAACAAACCTTGAATATCAGCATTGATATAAGCGCCAAAACGTAGTGGTTTTACGTTGTTGTGATAAGGCTGTTCGACTTGAGCAACAAGGTAGGTCATGCGACTTTTGTTATCGATAACGCCTTCACTGCGGACAATCTCACCTTTCCAACTCATCGGTTGACCAGCGACTTCTGCTGTGATCACGACATCGGTGCCAACGCCTTGTTGCGGTAAGTATTTCAATTCATTATCGGCAACAGGGAGGCGTACTTCCGCAACAGATGTCGCATTGAGTTTACCAAAGCCATTACCGGGATTGACTACACTACCAAGGCTTACGGTACGAGACTCTATAATCGCATCGTAAGGCGCTCTGATGTAAGTACGCTCCAAATTTCGGTTCGCTCTTTTCACTGCAGCCTGAGCAGCTTTAAAGCTTGCTAACTTTTCAGCGAGCTGAGGTTTTCTTAAATAGAGCTCGGAAGGTATTTTTTCGTTAGCGTTTGCTTTAATCCTTTGCCATTCTGCTTTTGCTACTTGCACCTGAGCTTGTTCTATTTCTAGCGCTGAGCTGGCTTGTGCTAAAGCCGCTTCAGCTTCAATCAGCGACGCTTCATAGTCATTCGGGTCGATGCGAGCAAGCACGTCGCCTTCTTTGACAAAGCCACCTTTGACAAACTTGTCAGACAATGAAATGACTTGACCACTGACCTGAGCAACAAGCTCAGTACTGTATTTTGGCATCACGATACCGTATGACGATACGTTAAGCTTAACTTGGTCAATATGAATAGGTTGAACCTGTACGAGAGGATGTACTATTTCTTCTTTCTTCTCTTCTGGAGGTTGTTTCATTGCAGACATGGCAACAGCCGCTGCAATTCCCACCGCAAGAACGGCAATTGGTAGAATTATTTGTTTTTTACTAGCCACGTTAAAATCCTTCCTGTTGAATGATTTTTAATGACCCAGATTAACGGCTCTAGATCATCGATAAGCTTAAGAATACGCGAATAATTATGTCGAGGTGTTTAAATCCAGACTGAATATGTAACAAAGCTTTGCGTACCTAAATTTATCGTTACATTCTTAAAAGCGATTGATGCTTTTACGTGTAGTCGATTTTTCGATAAAATGCACCACTTATTGTCAAAATTGCGAGAAACAGAATGGATTGTAGGCTTGGTTGTGGCGCTTGTTGTATAGCACCAAGTATTTCAACACCCATTCCCGGTATGCCAAATGGTAAACCTGCGGGGGAGCGGTGTATTCAACTAGATGAAAATAATCTGTGTAAACTGTTTAACCAGCCAGAGCGCCCACAAGTGTGTTTGCAATTTAAGGCCATGGAAGATGTGTGCGGTGACAGTAATGAAGCAGCGATGCAGATCATCACAGAACTCGAAATGTTGACCTAATTAGCCTCTGGTTAACTGATAAAAAAACGCCCAGAAACTTACCTGCTAAGTTCTGGGCCTAGGGAAAGGCTCAAGATTGAGCCGTGCGCTAACTAAAAACACCTTCTAAGACTGTAGGGAGAAGTAGAAAGTACTGTTAAGTTTAGTTAACCTTTCATTCTTTTTACAAATAAATGAATGATTTATTAAGTTTATATAAAACAAAGAGTTGTTCTTTATATTCATAATTGGTCTTAAAAATATCAAAAGGGTATATTCAGGTTATACCCAAGTTATCAACAGGCCGTCTTTAATTAAATCCCGAGGCAAACTGTTTTTAACTTTATTCTTTTGCCATTTTCCTAACCCGATGGCACTGCCACATAGCGTGAGGATCACCTCTCCCGTTAGTTTGGTAACTTCATCTAGGCGTATATCCTTGCCATTAAAGTAATCTTTTGCTTGCTCTTTTGTTAGTGCTAAAGTGTTTTTAGACGCTAAGTGACCGAAAGTAGTGGCAAACTCATGCTCTAATCTTACCCCGTTTTTATGGGTAGTACCGATTAAAATCCCTATACGAGAATATTTGATCTTATCTTGGATTGCTTCAAAGTTGTCAGGAAATAGCCACACCTCTTTATCACGCTGCATCAACTTACCGTCAAGTTGGGCAATACCAAACTGTTTTTTTAGGACGGATAACAATAGTTGAGTGGTTTTCTTGTCTAGTTCTTCAAAAGGGAAAGCCCCTTTTTTCTGTTTTGGGTTTTTAACGGCAACAGAGTGTAACTTCTTAAATCGAGCAATGAAAAACCCTTCGCTATCATATAGCTGAGGCCACACATGCAAGTATCCTTCGGACGTTGTTGCTTTTTCAGCACCTTCAAATAAGGTCGACAGGTTTTCGACTGCTACTGCTTGAGGATAATTATCAATGAGGTGTTGGCATACTTGCTGATTTTCCAACGGTGTTAATGTGCAAGTTGAATACACTAAGGTACCACCTGGCTTTAAGGCTTGAAATGCGCTGTCTATCAGTTGCTTCTGCACTTGTGCAATTTCAACATTAGACTCAATTGACCAGTTTTTAAGGGCGTTTGGGTCCTTTCTAACAGTGCCTTCTCCAGAGCATGGCGCATCAAGCAAGATGTTATCAAAACATTCATGCATATAATCGCCAAAGATACAGCCGTCAAAGTGAGACAACGCAACATTTCGTATGCCCATACGTTTCATATTTGCTGCAAGCGCTTTGAGTCGAGATGATGATAGCTCATTAGCGATTAGTACGCCGCGTCCATCCATATAAGCCGCGAGTTGCGAAGTTTTCGAGCCCGGTGCTGACGCCATATCCAAATTAATATCATCACTGCAGATAGTCGATTTAAGTGCTGTTGGCGGCAACATAGAACTTGCTTCTTGGACATAGATGCAGCCACTTAAATGGATATCTGTGTTGCCGATAGCAAGATTAGTTTCTTCTTGTTCACTTCTTGATATCCAAAACCCTTCCTCACACCATGGGATCGGCTCTGCCTGCCAATCACTTTTTTCGCAGTAGGCTAAGAATTCCGTGATAGACATTTTTAGGGTATTGACTCTGACTGCTCGGCGTAAAGGAGACTGGCACTTATCTATAAAGTCTTCGATGCTAAGGTGATCTGGTAAGTAGGTTTTTATGTCGTCCAGAAACGCGCTGGGAATATAAGTTGATTTGTCCACGCAGTTACTCAAGTTATAAGCTTTCTCTCATTTTACACTTTCATGGGTGAAAAATGCATGTTTGTTGTGACGATGCTGATTATTAAGCAAAACTCATGGCTGACAATAAAAGGCTATGGTTATATAATCCTCGCGAAATATCGCGAGGATTGCTATGTCTATTATCAAACACTTTTTGGCGGACCCTAAATTATTATTGAATGCGGTTGGAGAGGGGATCTATGGTTTTGACCTTTCTGGTAACGCTGTTTTTGTAAACCCGGCCGCAGAGCGTATGACTGGGTGGCAAAGTGATGAGCTTTTGGGGAAGAAAATACATCAGTACCATCATCATAGTCATGCAGATGGGAGTGATTATCCTGCTGATGAATGTAACATCTACAAAACGATGTTTGATGGTAAAACACGACAGGTAACCAATGAAGTGTTCTGGCGTAAAGATGGAAGCTGTTTCCCTGTAGAATATACTTCAACCCCAATCTTTAAAGATCAGCAAATTATCGGTGCAGTCGCGATATTTCGCGATGTATCGCAACAGCACAAAACTGAAAATGCCCTAAGAGAGGCGCTAAATAAAGTTCAAGTACTTACTGAGCAACTTAAAGATGAAAATGCCTACCTGCTAGAAACATTAAATGAAAATTGGCAAGACTCGGGTTTGGTGGGCAGTAGCGCAATATTTCAGGCCATGTTGGCGCAGCTAGAGCTGGTTAGTCAGACCGACAGTACGGTATTGGTTTTAGGGGAAAATGGCACGGGTAAAGAGCTTGTTGCCAGAAATCTGCACCGCCTTAGTGAGCGTTCATCGCAACCTTTCGTTAAAGTAAATTGCGCTGCTTTTTCACCAACTTTGATCGAATCTGAGTTGTTTGGACATGAAAAAGGTGCATTCACTGGAGCGAATGAAAAACGTAAAGGACGTTTTGAGTTGGCGGATAAAGGGACAATATTTTTAGATGAAATTGGTGAGTTACCGCTAGAAGCGCAAAGCAAGTTATTACGTGTATTACAAGAGCGAGAGTTTGAGCGTGTAGGGGGAAGTAAGTCGATCCAAGTAGATATACGGATAGTCGCGGCGACCAACAGAGATTTGTGGAAAATGGTCGAAGAGGGAGGGTTTAGAATGGATTTATATTATCGTTTAAACGTTTTTCCTATTCGAGTGCCAGCACTACGAGAGCGTATAGAGGATATACCCGTATTGGCCAACAACCTCATCGTGCAGCTCAACAAAAAGCTGAGTAAGCAACTACGCGGGATCTCAAAAAAGGCTATTCATGCGTTACAGCGTTATGATTGGCCAGGCAATATTCGAGAACTTCAAAACGTGTTGGAGCGCGAAGCGATATTATCTAAAGGTCGTTTACTTGATTTATCTCAAGCACTTAACGCTACTGAGCAGCATAAATCTGAAAACGGTGAACTGACTTTAGCGCAAGCGGAAGCTGAGCACATATTAAGAGTGCTAGAAATAAGTAACTGGAAGATCGCTGGCAGCAACGGGGCGGCTGATAAGTTAGGACTACCCGAAAGTACGCTAAGGTCGAAAATGAAAAAACTAAAAATTGCTAAACTTTCGTGATATTTCGCGCCTATCCGTGATATTTCGCGATATTGAAAATATCATAAAAACAAATGTAATAAAAATCAACGCGTTATAAACTTTCAGATTGGTCTGAAAGTTGCAATATCAAACTCGTGTATTACCAATGTAGCAAATAACATGAAGTTTGATATCAAAGAAGAAGACATGATCATTAAGCCCTATAAACAAGAAGGGCCTATTTACGTCAGAGAGCAAAAAGGTTTTTTCCAAAAAATAAGAAGAAACCTTGGTTGGTTTTTAATGTTAACTTTCGTTCTCATTCCTTGGATCCCGTACAACGAGCAGCAGGCCATCTTGCTTGATTTTGGTAAGCAGCAATTTAGGATATTTGGTGCCACCTTTCTCCCTCAAGACTTTATGATTCTAGCCTGGATTTTTATGGTGGGTGCCTTTGCTTTATTCTTTGTCACGACTTGGCTGGGTCGCGTGTGGTGTGGTTATACTTGCCCACAAACAATTTGGATGCTGATGTTCACTTGGGTTGAGCACCGAGTGGAGGGGACTCGCAACCAAAGAATAAAGTTGGACAAATCAAACTGGGATAGCAAAAAAGTCGCTAAGAAAACGGCCAAACACGCTATTTGGTTGATAATTTCGATGTTTACTGCCACTTCATTTATGGCCTATTTTATACCTGCAAAAGAGCTGTATCTAGACATGTTTACGCTTGAGTGGACTGGCCTTACTTCCTTCTGGGTATTCTTATTCGCACTTTGTACCTATGGAAACGCGGGCTTTTTGCGAGAAAAAATGTGTACTGTGGCATGTCCATATTCTCGTTTCCAATCGGTTATGTTTGACAAAGATACACTGGTCGTCACCTATGATAGCGAACGAGGTGAAAATAGGGGTCGTCGTAAACGCAAAGAAGACCCAAAACAGCTTGGGCTCGGCGACTGTGTAGACTGTAATTTATGTGTTGAAGTTTGCCCTGCTGGTATTGATATTCGTAATGGCCTGCAATACGAATGTATTAACTGTGGTTTATGTATCGATGCGTGTAACGAAACGATGAATAAATTCGGTTATCAGCCAGATTTGATTAAGTATCAAAGTGAGCATCAACAAGCGGGTAAAAAGTCGAATCCATTTAGGTTAAAAATAGTGGGTTATGGTGCCATTACCGTATTGATAGTAGTCACAATGGTGATTTGGGCATTTAATCGTACACCAATAGAAGCTTCTGTCATTCGCGACCGTAATGCGCTTTATCGTGTTAACTATGAGGGGTTAGTCGAGAACCCATACACCTTAAGTGTCATAAACAAAACACAGCATGATTTAACTTACACCGTGAGCTTAAAGGGGCTACCAGATGCGAAATTAACAGCCCCAATGACAACGCATATTGCTGGCGGTGACATGGCATTAATCCCTGTAACGGTCACCGCTGATGGCTATGAGCTAAAAGGTAAACGGACTCCAATCCAATTCACGATAGAGTCGCAGCAAGATGCCAAAATTAGCATCACCAAGGACAGCTACTTCTATAAAAATTAGTTTACACTCCCCCCGACTCAAGGCGCTTGTATTATGAAGCGCCTTTTTTTGTGTGCATATATGCACAATCTGACGCTAAATTTATGGCTTTCTCTCTGAACTTTTAGCGTATAAGCTTACTCTTATTGAGAATGAGTTTTATTAGCTGAATATTATGTTTAAAAATACATCACAAAACTATGGTTTGTTAGCCATCATCTTTCATTGGCTCAGTGCGCTTGTGGTATTTGGCATGTTTGGTCTTGGGTTGTACATGGTTGAACTCAGTTATTACGATCCTTTCTACCGTGACGGCTTACACATTCACAAAAGCATCGGGATACTGCTAGCAGCTTTGATAGTACTTAGGCTGATTTGGAAGTTCACTAACTCTAAAGTGAAGCCCGAAAGCGAAGCAACTCCCGTGGATAAATTGCAAAACATAATAGCGTATGTCGTTCACATCGTTTTGTATCTTGGCTTGTTTGGGCTGTTTGTCACAGGTTACTTAATCTCTACCTCGGATGGCAGAGCAATCGAGGTATTTAACTGGTTTTCTGTTCCGGGTATTGGAGAGCTGTTTGAAGAACAAAGTGATATTGCAGGCACTGTGCATTTTTACATTGCTTGGGGGCTCATTGGATTAGTAGCGCTACACATTGTGGGAGCGCTAAAACACCACTTTATTAATAGAGATCGTACCTTAGTTCGCATGCTCAAGGTACCAAACGCTACAAAAGTTGAGGATTAAAACATGAAAAAAACAATCATTGCATTAAGCATGGCGGCTATGACCTTATCGGCCGGAGTAAATGCTGCGGACTATGTAATTGATACTAAAGGTGCACATGCCTTTGTAAACTTTAAAATTAAACATTTAGGATACAGCTGGTTGCATGGTCGATTTAATAGCTTCGAAGGCGACTTCAGCTATGATGCAAAAAATCCAAATGCATCAAAAATCAATGTAGTGATCGATACTGCTTCTGTTGATTCGAACCATGCAGAGCGTGATAAGCATTTGCGCGGTAATGATTTCTTAAACGTTAAAGCAAATCCTAAGGCGACTTTTAAGAGTAACTCGATTACTTTTAGCGATGATACAAATGCGAAGGTAAAAGGAAGCTTTACACTCAATGGGGTAACAAAGAATATCGAGTTTGATATTCAAAAAGTGGGCGAAGGTAAAGATCCTTGGGGTGGATACCGAGTTGGCTTTGAAGGCGAAACCCAGTTAAAACTTGCTGATTATGACATTGATTATGATCTAGGTCCGGCATCAACGCACGTTACCATCGGTTTGCACTTGGAAGGTATTCGTAAGTAATCTCTACTAGCACCACGTGTTTCTATATACGTGGTGCTGCGCTTTATATTCTAGGTGGAGTCCACTTTTAAAACGCAATATCAGTTTCAGAAAGTTAGTTTTTAAAAATACTAGCTAGCTGTGGCTGAAATTGCTCTGGTAACCAACGGGACATAGCCAGTCTAAACTGCTCGTTTTTATGGGCTTGTTTTAACGCTTCGCTAATTGCAGCGATCTGTTCCTTACCAATCGCATTGTTATTACAGCCTGCATATCCAGCAGTTATTTGCGAGGCGATACTCAATCTGACTTGTGTCAATTCATCTTGCTTATCAACATGCAATTTGTGGTAGTGGTGTTCGCTTGGGTATCCGAGTATCACGTCGACTCTTTTTTTGAGCAGCATGATAGTCAAACTCTCTAATGTATCTCTTCCTGGTCTTACAAGCACTTGCTTGGTAGGCAAACTCGCCAATAACGCATCAATTTCATGACCAAACGACCGGTTTGCCGCCACACCTACGGTTAGCCCGTGCTCAGTTACGAGCTTTTCCAAATCAATTGCGCTGTTGGTAATGCCAAGCGACTGTGCGACATCTTTCCTTAGTGCGGCAGAGGTTGACAATCCAATGGTGGAATACTCATCACTAAAAGCGATATGTCTTTGCCGCTCGGGTGTTTTATAGAGGGAGATCATACAATATTGGTTGTTGAAATTAGAGAGCTCATGTATCGCCCTCGATGCGGGGAACACTTTATAATTGAAGGTGTAGTCGGGCATCTGTTGTTGGATGAGTTTTATCAATAACTCGTCCCGTCCTTGTCCCTCCAAATCATCAGAAAGGATATAATAAGGCGCGAAGTCTATCGCAATCCAAGTTATTTGTTTTGCAAATACGAAACTGGATTGAAAGGCAATGAAGAGGAGTAAGATGATTTTGATCAAATTGGGTCACTCTTGCTGAACTTACAATAAGCTTAGCATTGTTTGCGATATTGATGATTAAATTAATGTTTATTTAATTTGTATTTAATGTTTACAGAGGTTGGCGGTATGCTAGCTTTAAAAGAGGTTTTAGTTTTGGGTAAAAACGTGCTAGTTAAAGCTTTGTCAAGCGATTGAATATAGAGTTTGATCGCAGCGCGTTAATCCAATATAAGTAGATAAGGCCGTATGGCAAGGAAAGTCATACAAGCCAATAACTATAAATTATTAATAAGGAAAACCGATGGCTATATTAATCGTTACCGATATTTTCGGTTATACGGATCATATTGATCGTTTTGCTAAATCACTTGGAAGTGGCGTGCAGGTGCTTTCACCATTTATAGAAGAACCAAACAGTGTCTCTGAGTCGGATTGTTATGAGCTGTTTTTGGCGCAGTGTGGTCATCGTTTATATGCTGACAAAGTATCAGCAGCGATTTCTGAATACAAACCAAAACTTATTGTTGGCTTTAGTGCAGGCGGAGCTGCAGCGTGGATTGCATTGTCTGAACAAGGTACATCTCACTCTGTTGAGCAGCTTATCGCATTTTATCCCAGCCAAATACGTAACCATCTAAGTATTAAGCCTAGTTGCGATGTGTCTATCTTCTTTGCTCAAGTTGAATCTCATTTTGACGTTGAGCCCGTTATAGAACAGTTAAAAGATAAAAAAGGGCTGGATTGTATCCGAACGCGATATTTACACGGTTTTATGAACAAGCTCTCGGGTAACTATGATGAGTACGCATACTCGCATTATCAGTATTTTTGCCAGCGAGAGGCACGCAACTATATCGAGGTTGTGCAACGAGAGGCGGAGTTTTCGTAACAACATACGCAAAAGCGGCTTGAGCGAACTACACTAAACACTAACTTATCATACTTTAAGGAGTGAAAGATGTATCCCGAGTTGCCTGATTATCAACATTTTTATAGTAATCCGATCGCCAAACCTCCATGTAGAATGCTAAATGCACAAATGTATGGCTTCTTTGTCAAAGGAAAGAAATCAACAATCCAAGCCTATGTTGATAAAACGCTGAATTCGGTTTCTAGTAGTGAATTTGTATTCAGGGCTTTAACGGATTGGTGCTTATTGACCTTTACGGATATTGAAAATATCGCATCAAAAGTGCCGCCATTTAGTAATTATGGATATATGCAAGAAACCGATGTCATTGTCTGGTTACCAATTCTGCAAGTCAATCTCGAAACGTTAAAAGCAGAGCATCTGTATTGGTATCCTGCGTTTATCTCTGTCAATAACATTAACGCGCTGATAAATGGTCGAGAAATATGGGGCTACAACAAATATTTATGTCGCTACGAAATGCCTGATAACTTTGGCGACCCACTGAGCTTTACCCTCTCTCTGGAGACCTTTAAGGAATTTGATCCCAACGTCAAAATGGCATGGCATGAATTGTTATCCATTGAACCTGAGGATGACGGGGAGTCATGGCTAAAAGAAGTGTTGGAAGTGGGTGAAGAAATTGCTGAGCTTTTCAAAGATTCAGTGTCTGATTTAAACGTCGATAGCCAATTTCTTAAGCAGTTCTTATCGGGTTTTACCCACCCACAAATGGATCAAATATTATTTAAGCAGTTCCCAGATGGCTATGCCGAGAAGTCTGTATATTCGGCAGTGGTACATTCCCCTTCTGAGGTGAAGAAAATCCACAAAATTGGTTTTATCAAAGATGACTTAAGCCTGAATCTACAACGAATAGATGCGTTTCCACTCGATAAAATGTTTGGCATTCCATTAGGCAAAAGCGAGGTCAAACTACCTTACTTTGTGAAAATGGACTTCGATCAGGCAGGTGTGGAAGAAATTGTTTCCAGTGCTCAGAGTATGGCTAATCTCCATCGTTAGTGTATTTGTGGCATAAAAAAACACGATTTTTACTAAAGCGATATTTGCATGTTTAGTTGTCTTCCTATGTGGCTTTAGGTGTTGCTCGTCAACACGTTTGAAAAAGGAAGGCTTATGAGTAAACAAAAAGTAGCAATACTTGGCGGCGGCGTTTCGGCGATGACAGCTGCGGTATACATGACTGAACAAGAAGATTGGCAAGAGCGCTATGATATTACCGTTTATCAGCAAGGTTGGCGTTTGGGGGGCAAAGGGGCGAGTGGTCGTAATGCTGAATACGGCGAGCGTATAGAGGAGCATGGTCTTCACGTTTGGTTTGGTGCCTATGTCAATTCTTTTAGGGCAATTGAGACAGTTTATAATAAGCTTGAGCGCTCAAGTGATATCCCCATTCACACTTGGCAACAAGCACTAAAACCGCATAGTTTGGTGGTGCTGCAAGAATATATCGACCAGCAATGGCAAACTTGGTCGGTAGATTTTCCTGAGATCCCAGGTAATCCAGCAAATGGCACTCTCGATTTACATTTTTGGCAAATTTTAAAATTACTTGCGGCTTGGCTACACAAGTGGGTTGACGATTTGGAATGTGAAGTTGAGAAAACGCACAAATCCACACAACTCAAAACTAAAAAAGAAAGAGATAAAACGCTGCTTGCTCACTTGGGGCAGGAAGTTAAAAGCTTTTTTGATAGTGTCGAAGATAAAGCCAAGACCTTATTTGATGACGCAGAAAACCATGTCCAAGAGGTTGTATCCACACCAAAGCTGTTAATAACGCAACTCAGTAATTTTTTAACGGTGCGTGAAGCTGATCATCGTTTGGAAAATAAGAAAGATCATTTAGTTGTTTGGTATATGGTTCGAAAAATTAGGCGTTGGTTGCAGTCTGAAGTAAACGACTTAATTGATGACAACCCTGTCATTAGACGTCTGTATATATGTATAGATTTAGGTGTTGCGATGACCATTGGCATGCTCCGTGACAAAGTCTATTCACGAGGGTTTGGTTATCTTGATCGATACGATTTTAAACAGTGGCTCAAGCGCAATGGCGCAAATGAATCGCTGTCTGTGGAGTCTGCGCCTGTCCGCGGCTTTTATGACCTCGTTTTTGGCTATGAGGACGGTGATTTTAAAAAGCCAAATGTCGAAGCGGGAGTTGCGGCTTTGGCTATGCTTCGGATTATGCTGTGTTATCGCGGTGGTGTGATGTGGAAAATGCAAGCGGGGATGGGAGATATTATTTTCTCACCTATCTATGAGCTGCTCAAACATCGAGGCGTTAAGTTTGCGTTTTTTCATCAGGTTGAATCGTTACACTGTGCACAGGATGATGATGGCCATTATGTTGATAGTATTCAATTAATTCAACAGGTTAAACTAAAAGAGACGCAAAATTACGAGCCTCTAGAATTAGTCAAAGACTTGCCATGTTGGCCAAGCTCTCCATTGTGGCAACAAATTGACCCGCAGCAAGTGGCACTACTTAAAGAACATGAGATTAACCTTGAGTCTTACTGGTCTAATTGGGAGGCGGTTTACCAACAAGCATTTGGACAGAGGTTACCGAGAAAAACACTGAATAAAGGTACTGATTTCGATTTAGTGATTTTTGGGATCTCAGTAGCAGGTCTTGAGCCACTTTGTCAGCAATTATTGGCTAAAGATGACAACTTAAAGTTGCAAGCCGAAAAGGTCAAAACTGTTGCGACTCAAGCATTACAGTTGTGGCTCACTAAAACTGACAATGAACTGGGTTTTCACGACCCTTCTGGCAGTAATGAGCCACCAATATTAAGCGCATTTTCTCAACCCTTTGATACTTGGGCTGCGATGTCTAATTTACTTGAGGTTGAAGATTGGCCAAATACTCAGCCCAAGAACATTGCCTACTTTTGTAGTGCTTTTACCTGCGCAGATTATCCACCTCCGAGCGATCATGAGTTTCCTGAACGCATGAAAGCTCAGGTAAAAGAAAACGCATTGCAAAAACTTAGATTACAGATGCAGCCACTGTGGCCAGAGGCTTATCACGGTGACGACTTCGATTGGAACGTATTGTTTGATGTTGATAATAATGAAGGCGAAGTTAGGTTCAACACCCAGTATTGGAGGGTGAATGTCGACCCCAGTGAGCGTTATGTGTTAAGTGTTGTTGATAGCAGTCAATTTCGACTACCTACGGACGGCAGCGTCTTCAATAACCTCTACATTACCGGAGATTGGATTAAAACCGGTGTCAATGCAGGTTGTGTTGAAGCTGCTGTGATGGCTGGCATGCAAACGAGTAGAGCTATCACCGGATATCCTCAAAGCATTAGTGGAGAATCAGGGTTTGAGCCGTTTAACCTTTGAATAGTTAGTCATACTGACGGAGTAGCTCAACTACATTTCAAGCCTTGCAATTTGCAGGGCTTAAATCCCATCTTGGTATAATTTGTATGCGTTATGAACGATAGCTTGAACCTTAAAAAGGTAATCGGGTTCATTTGTTTGGGGGTCTTTTTAATTCAGCTATACTGATAGTGCAATTGCATGATATAGCTCGGGATTCAAACTATGCCACATCCAAATGTGCTGTTAAATACGATAACACTAACATTACTCTCAGTAGTTTCGATGGAAACGTCAGCACAAGTCGAAGAAGAAATCGAAGTCATTGAGGTATACGCTCAAAAAAGAAAGCAATCTATCAATGATGTTGCTATCGCTGTTAAACCCATATCCGGCCAAGTCATCACTGACGCTGCACTGAAAGATACGACCGATCTGGGTAGTTTAGTTACGAATGTAAAAATCAGTCAAAATGCAGCTGAGGGCACGCCTCCAGCGGTCAGCATTCGAGGTGTCGGACTTGTCGATTACAATACGGCCAACACTTCTCCGGTTGGGGTGTATTTAGATGGTATATCTGTTGGGTCTGCGAATAATCAAATCATTAACTTGTTTGATGTTGAGCAAGTAGAAGTATTGAAAGGTCCACAAGGTACACTTTTTGGTAGAAATACCACTGGGGGGGCAATTTTAGTGCGCACGGCGCGCCCAACAGATGGTAATTTTGCTTCTGTCAGTGTGGGGGTCGGTTCGGATTCTTTAACAAGAGCACGTATGATGCTCAACTATAGCCTAGATCAAAATAGCGCGGTGCGACTTGCCGCAAGCCACAATAACTATGAGTACACAACGTATAACCTCCAGCCTGACGCTCCTGAGGCGTATATGGAACAAAATGATGTTCGACTAAGTTATTTTGGCGAGTTTGATAAGTTCAGTGTTTTTGTGAAATTAGATTATGGTCATTGGAATGGACTGGTTCAGCCGGTCGGGAATATCGGATTATTCTCAAACCCTTTGGATGGTTCATTATGTTCTCCAGCGCAAGCGGGCACTAGCAACTGCGTTGATGCGCTTGGCTTTAATATTGGCAGCGACGATTTTTGGGCTGTGCGGGTCAATAATTATCAAAAACATCACAGTATAAGCAAAGGTGTTACAACAGAGATCGCCTATGCACTGGATGACCGGTCTCAACTTATTTATCTTGGGGCTTTCAATCGCTTAGATAGGATACATGGATTTAATTGTGATGGAAGTCCATTTTCATTATGTGAAGGTGAGTTAGGGCTTAAAAATGAAAAGCTGGTGAATGAGCTTAGGTTTGAGCAAAGTATGGAAACCGGCTTTCTGACGGTAGGCTTATTTCAACTAGAAGAGCGTATTTACCAAGATAATTTCAATGACTTATTACGTGATTTTAGGGGAACCCCTAATGGTGCTAGTGCGGCAACCTTTTTCTATGACAATGATATCAAAGTAAAATCAATGGCTTTGTTTGGCCAATATGAATATGAAATCAGTGAACATACAGATGTACTTGTAGGAGTAAGGTACAGCGATGAAAAGGTAGATTATGACTCTTTCTCATACCTAAATGTACCGTTTGGAGATAACCTCGCTGGCATTTTAGTCCCTGCCTACGACATTGAGGGAAAAGAGTCCGATAGTAATTTGTCTGGAAAATTGTCAGTTATCCATAAAGTTAAACCGGATAAAAGTGTTTATTATAGTTTATCTAATGGTGTAAAAAGCGGCGGTTATAACGGTGGCTTCCTTATTTCGAAGGATGCCGCGATACAGGCAAGTTATGGCCCCGAAGAACTAATCGCCCATGAAATAGGAGCAAAGCTGTTATTTAATGAGCTTAAACTTCGTACAAATTTGGCCGCTTTTTACTATGATTATAAAGACCAACAGGTATTTATGAATCAGGCTTCAGAAGTACCTGGAGCACCGCCTTATCAGTTACTTGAAAACGTAGGTAAGTCAAAAATCTATGGTGCTGAAATAGAAAACACTTGGTATCTATCGGAGCAAACTCAGATAAGCTTGGATATAGGGTATATACCTGAAGCTAACTTTGAGGAATTTATTGATCCAGTTGGCGTTGTATTGACCGACAATCGCTTACCGTTTACATCCGAATGGAATATCTCTGGACAAATAAATTATGCATTTAATTGGGATGAAGTTAGTATAAAAAGTAGAATAGCATTTGATTATCAAAGCGAATATTACTTTGACCAAAACGAATCTCCCTATGCTAAGCAGCCCAGTTATATGCTTTGGAATGCCAATCTACAGGTGGAGTATAGAGACTGGCAGTTAGGTATTTGGGGTAAAAATCTTCTAGATAAAGAGTATAGCCATCTTAAATTTGACCTAAGTAGCTTTTTGGGAATGTTGGAAGACTTTAAAGGTGAGGGGAGAAGGATAGGCATCGATGTAACATATCGCTTTTGATTTTTTTGAGCACTATATAGAGATAAGTCACCTGACTTGGGGGTAGAAAACTTGCAGATCAAATACCGAACCACAGGTAACTTTACTAAGGTAACTGGCTAGAATGCGTTTACTACTGATCATTTTCAGCATAATTCTGTTTTCTAGTTTCGCCTATGCAGATCAGGCTGTGTTGAAATTGACGCAGCCTTGGCAATATCAAAATTTACATCATGTTGGAAAGGCTTATGAGGCAAATTCTAGTACAAGGTTTCCTCAAAGCTGGGATGAGTTGAGTGCATGGGAATCTATTCATGAGCCACTAAAGAAGAGAGCGCTGTTTTCTGGTCGTTATTTCTTGGTGACTAAAGTCAGAAATGAAACGCCATTGAATGAATTTGTGCTCTATCCAAACAATACGGTATTGAGCAAAATAGAGTCGAGGATATATACACCAGAAACGGTCTTGCGAGTTTTTTCTGGGGGCAAGGTCGAAAATGAATTTGCATTTCATTATGGTAATCAAGTCACGTTAGAACCGAACCAAGATTATTATATCGTTACGCTCTTCGAGAGTGATTTCTTTTACACCCCTGTAAAATTGACCATTGAGCCTCTGAGAGATTTTCAGCAGGAAGTGGTCTATGAAAACCTTATCATGACGCTTTGTTTTGGTGTCGGCATTGTTCTTGGGCTATATAACTTATTAATTTACATCGGCTCTAAAGATATCACTCATTTTTATTACGCATTATTTACTTGTGTGTGGGTATTTGCATGGAGCCATTTCTTTCATATTCCCGACGAGCTATTTGGATTTTACTCTGCAAACTTGCATTGGTTAGGTTTTGCGCTTGCGCCATTAACCAACGCGTTATTTTATATCCATCTTTTAAAACTCAAGGATGTTCATCCAAACTATGTGTCGATTTCTATCTGGCTTGGAGTGATAGCTGCCCTTGGACTACCGTTTTGTATTCTTTTTCCAGGTTTTGGCTTTATTTGGGCAACATTGGTAACGGGATTAGCGCTCTGTTTCGGACTATTTGTCGGCATTAAGCGCTGGGTTGAGGGCTTTAAACCAGCTCGTTATTTTGTGATGGCATATATCGCAATGGCGATCCCCAATATGGTGGGCAATTTAACTAACTTAAGTTTGCTGCCTGAATCGTCGAGTAACTTATATCTTTATGGTTTAATAGGTACTGCGCTTGATGCATTACTGTTGGCTTTTGCGGTTGCGGACAAATTTAGAATAACCAGCGAAGAAAATATAGAGCTCAATAAAAACCTTGAAGCAAAAGTGTTAAAACGTACTTATGAGTTAGAGCAGGTGGCCTCAGAGCTTAGAGATGCTAGTGAGGCAAAAAGTCGATTTTTGGCGAACATGAGCCATGAAATAAGAACACCAATGACGTCAATTATTGGTTATGCCGATGGCATTATGCTCGGAGATATCAAGCCGCATGAGCGTAATCACGCAATCTCTGTTATTTTACAAAACTCGCGTCATGTACTTGGACTAATTAATGACATTTTGGATATGTCTAAAATTGAGGCTAATAAACTAGAAGTTGAGTTGGTGGAGTCAAACCTTTTTCAAGCAATTGCGCATGTCGATTCGTTATTGGGTAAGCAAATTAGAGATAAAGGGCTTGAGTTTGCATTGAATTATCACTTTCCACTGCCTGATTTTGTGGTTATTGATCCCACTCGATTGCGGCAGATATTACTAAATCTCACATCTAACGCAATGAAGTTTACGACGGTTGGTAAAATCTCGATTGATGTGGCGTGTCAAAACGAGCGCCTTATGATCACGGTACGAGATACCGGGATAGGAATGACAGCGGATGAGCAAAAAGAATTATTTAGTGCGTTTTATCAAGCCGATTCTTCCACATCAAGGAAATATGGTGGGACAGGGCTTGGACTAAATATTTCCAAAAGCTTAGCGAGAAAGTTAGATGGTGATATTTCGGTAGAAAGTGAGGTAGGTTCAGGTACTGCCTTTACTCTTACTGTTGGCCTATATACCACCGAGAAAACAAAGTGGGTGCAAAGTCTCGCTCAAATTGGCGATGTTCGTGAACAAGGCACAATACCAGATGAAATAAATCAAGAGCTTAAAGGTGAAGTGTTATTAGCTGAAGATAACACAGACAATAGTAAGCTTATTAAGCGTATTTTAGAGCGTATGGGCTTATCTGTTACGGCGGTTGAAAATGGTCAGCTAGCGGTACAGGCGGTACTAGATGGTGATTTCGATTTGATATTAATGGATATTCAAATGCCGGTAATGGATGGTGAGCAGGCGTTTAGCTTTATTCAGGCTACGGGGTGTAGCACGCCTGTGATTGCATTAACTGCCAACACCATGCAGCATGAAATTGAGCGTTATTTAAAACTTGGATTTAGTGATCATCTCGCAAAACCTATCGATAGAGTCGTGTTCAGTCAAAAAATAGCCTATTATTTGGATATCCAAGTCGATGAGGAAGTTGATCTGCCCGAAGCTGAGTTTTATCAGTTAAAGCAACAGTATATTTCTGGGCTGCATGAGCAAATCATTCAGATCAAGAATCAAGCTAAGTATCAGGATTACGATGCGTTAGCAAAAACAATTCACGCGATTAAAGGCACTGCTGCGATGTTTGATTGTATTGATATTCATAAAATCGCAAACGAGTTGGATGTTAAGCTGAAGAATAAACAACTCGAGTGTGTAGAAGTACAGCTAACTGAATTACTTGGCGCAATGACAGCCGCTATTGAGTCAGAAAAGCAGCAAACCAAACAAGCTTAGTTTTCTACGCCTTATAAATATTTACAGCGGATAGAGTGACCATTCAAGGATGCCATAAAACACTTTATCTTAATGGCTGCAGACTATAGATTTGAGTTTTACTTAAGTTAGGGAAATCCTCCCGCTGCTTATAGTTAGCATATAGATTGGAAAATATGGTGGTTTTGGATAGTTTATCTAGGCTCGCAATAAATAAACGTCCACTGTTTTTGTCTCCCGATATTACACTGCTTTTACAGCACTGCTGAAATGAGGAAATAAGCGTTCTGATAGTATTCTTGTTGCCCATATCCTGTAGTGCAATTTCTGCTTCTATAAAGAATGCAACTCCACTCCAATAGACTCTTTGTTGCGCGTTTAATGACCACATATGTTCGCTCACTCTTTTAAGTGACCCTTTATTCATTAGCGTATTTTTTGCGCCTCGGCTGAGCCCTGAAATTAATCTTGTATGAAACTCCCCAACATTAAAAATATTGTTCTCTAGCATAATGACATTTTGTAAATAGGTAGCAAGTCCCTCTGCAAGCCAGAAATCTGAGTGGTCAAGCAAAGGATGATAAAGGTGAGCAATTTCATGGTACAAGGTCCAATCTTTAATCAGCACTCGGCTTGAGGTAAATCGTTTGATTTGGAGTAGAATAGCATCGGGTTCGCCACGTTGAACCGTACCCCATGGCACTGGCTCAGATGCGAATAAGTTCGGTTCAATAATAAATGGAAGCGTCTGCTGTTGTAGTGCTCCCAAGGTATGCTCTGTTGTTTCAACACCGCGCTTTAGCCAAGTTTCCACATGTTGTTTATCGCTGCTACTTATCCAGCCCTTATATTCGATTTCAATTTCGGCTGCCTGTGTAGATACAATTAAATTGAACGACAGTATTAGCATTAATAATTTCATTATTTTCTCTACAAGGGTTACTTCGTAAGTAGACCTGAGAACGCATTATTTCATTCTTGATGTTGAGATTATCTCAACTGATCTGGTTGGGTGATTATGTAAAACTGAGTAAAACAACGTTAAAAGGTAATAAGATGAAAGTCACCGCACTTAGTTTATTGTTATTGAGTTCTGTTGCTTTGGCAAACCCACTTTTAGGTACTTGGGAGTTTGTTGAGGGAAAATATGCCACCCCAGATGGCATTGTATCAGCGCAAGCGCCGAACTTGACGTCGATAAAGTTAATTACTGAGGCTCACCACAGCTACATTACACAAAGCGAAGGAAAGTTTAAATACGCTGGTGGAGGGAGTTACAAAATAGAGGGAGATAGATTTATCGAAACCTATGAATATGGAAATGTTACTACCTTACTTGGTCGAACGATGTCATTCAGCTACAAGATTGATGGTAATTTATGGCATCATGAACTGTATGAAGATGGTAAGTTCGTCGAGAAGGAAGTATGGAAAAAAGTTCAGTGATCCCAAAGAAGATGCGTTATATCAGTCACGCATCTTCTCAGCTTCAAATCCAGTACACCGAAACACCAACATTGAGTGCAAAGCAAGTGCTAATCAAAGTGCATGCGTTTGGGGTTAATAGAGCTGACATTTTGCAAAAACAAGGGAGATACCCTGCACCTGAAGGCGATAGTGAGATATTGGGTCTGGAAGTGTCTGGAACGATAGTTCAAGTGGCGTCTCCTGAGTTTGAACATTTACTTGGAGATCAAGTGTTCTGTTTAACCTCTGGAGGCGGCTATGCTGAGTACGTGGTTGCACAAAGTGAATTACTCATGCCGTTAACCGAAGGCTTGTCATTGAGCTATGCGGCAGGCTTAGCAGAAGTATATCTTACGGCCTATGATGCGATTGTGCGAACTGGGAAGCTAAATTCTAATGGGGTTTTACTATGCCATGGCGGAGCTTCGGGTGTTGGCAGTGCAGCCATAAGAATTGCAAAAAGGCTAGGTGCAACGATCATTACTACCCAAAGTAGCAAGGAAAAGGCCGAGTACGCAAAGGCTCTGGGGGCGGATCACACGATTAATTATTTAGACTGTGATTTTGCTGAAGAAATGAAAAAACTTGGTTTGAAAGCAAATGTCATTCTTGATCCTGTAGGTGGTGAATACCTCAGAGCGAACCTAAGAGTTGCAGCAATGGATTGTCACTGTGTGATGCTCGCTATGCTAGGCGGAAGATATACAGAGCTAGACTTTGCCAAGTTACTCGCGAAAAGGTTTAACTTGCACGGAAGTACGTTAAGAAATCGCTCTTTGGACTATAAAAGGGAATTAGTGAAAGATTTTCTGAATGAGTTTGGCTCGGACCTGTCGGATAAGACGATGAAGATACCAATATATAAGGAGTTATATTGGGATGAAATTGAGCAAGCCCACGATATTCTCGAACACAACCAGAACCTCGGGAAGGTGATAGTTAGAGTTAGTTGACTGTTTATTTATACAGTTGTTATTCTATCACTCTTAGTGATTAGAGGAGTGAATATTTTGACGTTCAAAATTGAAGAGAAAGTACCTTGCCCTGAGGAATATTGTGATTTGCGAATAGCCTCTGGATTATCTGCAAAATCTCTAGAAGCAGCCACAAGGGGACTACCTAACTCATTATACGGGGTTGCAATTCGACATAACGAACAACTTGTGGCGATGGGCCGGGTGGTTGGAGACGGAGGTTGTAATTTTGAGGTTGTCGATGTTGCTGTCAATCCGCTTTATCAGGGGCAGGGATTAGGGCGTACAGTAATGGAATATATTGATGGTTACTTAGCTGCAAATGTGTTGTCGGGCTCTTATGTTTCAATGATTGCGGACGAGCCTGCTTTTTATAAAAAACTGGGTTACCGCCTTGTATCTCCAGCGAGTCAAGGAATGACAAAGAAGTTCACAGTGGATAAAGACTGAATCTTCCCAAACACTACGCATTTACGCTGCCTTGCTCTGTACTCCAAGTTGGTTTCTTCGATTGCTGGAACGCCATATTTGGTCAAGTCTTGCAGGTATCGCAAGTAACCCGATGAAAAATATGCAGATGAGTAAGTCCCAATACCAAGTTTGCGTTGTGTAAGCCTGGCTCCAAGGCTGCAGAAAATAAATGACTACGGTATGGAAAGCAAATACGGGTAACGCATGTTGCCCTAAAAATACGGGATACTTCAGCGTAAAGAGCCTCGGTATATGCCGGTTTAATAACATAAACAGGTAAACGGCTAATAATAAACTCAATTGATAAACTACCGAGGCGTTACCACTTCCTAAGAGATACGGCTCCATCAGTGCTGGAAACCAATGTTTAGTAATAAACAGAGCGGTGATACATGTGAGCAAGCATATCCGTACGGCAATGGGAAAATCAAAAGAATAGCCTTTATGGTGTTTTAGGTAGCTTAGAATAAAACCCATATAAAAGTATATTTGCCACGCTAAAGGGTCAAAGTAGCTCACATTGATTGTGATATCGGAAAATATATCGTTAAATGGACCAGCTAAAGGCTGAATTGTGACGTGTTGCGATAAAAGCCATATAAGGACAGAAGAAGTTGCGACTAACCAAAGTTGGCCACGATTTATAGCAAGTATTGCAAAAGGCAGAAATATCATTGGCACAAGATATAAGATAAGTATGTCATGATAACCTGGGTGTTCAAGCAATAAAATAGCCGAAATATAACTTTGAAAGGGGTTGTTAAACCAATTTTCTGCATTAAAAAAACCTGTCCACTGTTGGATATAAAACGGAAATATCCAAACGAATATGAAACTGATGGTAATGGCTGTAATATGAAATCCATATATGGTTAAACAGCGCCGCCATACTTTGCGTTGAAGCTGTGTTTTATTACTGCTTAACCTTCCGTAGACAAGATATGCGACAAATCCAGACAAGAATACGAAACCCTCAGCCGCTGTTACAAAGCCTAAGGGTGCTCTAGTGAGTTGAGGGATGAAGTGACCATATAAATGGTTACAGGCAATAATAATTAGCAGCCAGCCACGTAGGCCATCGTATGCTAAATTCCTTTTCACTGTTCCTACCCCAAAGCCTGAAAGTTAATCTACTACTCTGTACCTTTTTTACTTATCACGCTAATGAAATAATTTAATATAGACCTGATTATAGTGGAGAAAGTGCTATCTTTTTCGACTTTAGTTGAATTATAAAGATTTAAAATTGGTACAACGAGTGGATCTGAATTATCGACCCTTGGCGCGGGTTATAGAGAGTAGGTAGTACTTTTTCTCTATTTGAATGAGTTCTAGAAGTGGTACAAGCGAGTGGATCCGAATTATTGACCTTTGGCACGGGTTATAGAGAGTAGGTAGTGCTTTTTCTTTATTTGAATGATATCTAGTAGTGGTACAACTGAGCGGATCCGAATTATCGACCCCTGGCACGGGTTATAGAGAGTAGGTAATGCTTTTTCGTTTTGGATTTAACTAGATAGTAAATATTGTAGAGTGGTACAACTGAGTGGATCCGAATTATCGACTCTTGGCGCGGGTTATAGAGAGTAGGTAGTGCTTTTTCTAGATCTAAGGTTGGTACAACCGAATGGATTCTTATTAGATAAGACTGAATATTTAAGAGTGGTACAACCGAGTGGATTCGAACCACCGACCCCTACCATGTCAAGGTAGTGCTCTAACCAACTGAGCTACGGTTGTATTATAAGATTTGGTACGACCGAGTGGATTCGAACCACCGACCCCTACCATGTCAAGGTAGTGCTCTAACCAACTGAGCTACGGTCGTACAATAACATTTTCTTATTAATTGTTTTCAGGTCTGTGCCTGTCAACGCGTTGTAATATATAGTGACTCAGCTAACGGATCAAGCGGCTTTCAGTAATTTTTTGATTGTTTGCCTTTTTTTTGTTCATACTGGAGGGATTTCACACAGCTCGTAAAATTTTTGCCACCATTTTACGTGTGCTTTCGCAGAATCTTTAAGGTTATCCAAGTGTTGTTGAAGCGTGAGCGGGTCGACAAGGTTATTATTTTGATACAATAGGTGGATAGGTTGCCAGGCTGAGATCAACTCTTCCATAGAAAGAGAGAGCATCGCCTGATAAGGCTGAAGAATGGATAAATAATATTTGTTGAAGATATTGTTTATGATCTCTGCCTGCTTTTTATTTCCGCCACTTTTGCAAAGGCCATCTCTCAGCCTAAGTTGTTGTAATTGGCTTGTAGTCACATTATTCAGTTGAGTCTGCTTACGGACGCTCGTCACCAAAGATGAGATAAATCGCTGAGAAAGCACTTTTATAGCGGGTGTGAGTGTAGTTGGACTGAGATTTTCTGGCGTATCCATGTTTATTACTAGCTCTGCAAGCTCGTTAACGGCCTCTAGCATGTTGCTGTGGGCTGCTGGCAGCTCTAGCGGCACCTCTTCAGCGAGTAACAAACTCAAACTTGCCAATTCTCTTTCAAATGTCATCATATGAAGAAAGTAACGTGGAAGCTGTTGTTTCTTTTCCTGAACTGCTTGAGTTAATGTTTGTTGCAGCTCGTCGCTTGTGTTTGGGTGCTGAATGCAGTGAGGCGCTTGTTGAATAAATAAGATGTTGTATTTCAAGCGTTCGCTTGGGTAACTAACTTTCCCTAATTGATTATTGTGCGCAGCGATGAGATTTGTGACTTTGCAGTGTCCAGCGGTCACGATGTCTAACATAGAGATAGTTAGCTCACTTGTCGGCAATGGTACTTTTTGTACCTCCGGATTGTAAAGTGGTGCTGTGTGTACCACCTCTATGTCAGTCGCGCTCGCCAAACGTTGTTGATATTCAACAGCAATATCGCTCGGCTGCTTGCTGCAGCCGACCAAAGTAAAAAGTATTAGCGTACTAGCTATTCGCTTGACTAATCTCAAATTTCACCCGTTTGTTTACGCATGTCACCAATAATACTGCCGCCGTACTCAAGCCAATAATGATACCAATCCAAAAGCCTTGAGGACCCATCGCAGGCGTTATTAAATCGGTCTTTGCTAATACATAGCCTAACGAAAACCCAATTAGCCAATATGATACAAAGGTAACCCAAGATATTGGTTTAGTATATTTGAGCCCCCTTAACACACCATTTGCTGAGACTTGTAATGCATCGGGTAATTGATACAAACAAGCCAGTACCATAATGCTGGTTGCAAGAGCGGCTACTTCAGTATTGTTGGTATAGAGCCAAACAATCTGATCTCTTCCTATATACGTAATGAGTGCGACAAATAGTGCAATTAAGGTGGCCAAAAGAAACGCGGTATTCACTGAAAGTTTGAGTTGGTCTAAGGCACCTTGTCCAGTTAGATTACCGATCCGTATTGCAATAGCCATCGACAAACTTAAAGGCATCATAAACAGCATAGTAGTGACGCTGGCAGCAATTTGGTGACCAGATACGGAAATAGGACCTAGATCTGCAATAAATAAAGGAATGCACGCGAATAGCGTAACTTCAAAGAAGGTTGCCAATGCAATTGGAAAGCCAAGTGCTGCAACATATTTCATCATAGATAGACTTGGTTTAGTAAAACCGCTGACTAGGGCCTTTCCATCTATGTGTTTACTCTTCAAGCTATACACCCACTGTGCAATTGCCATTGACCAAAGCACGATAGATGTAGCGAGGCCACAGCCCGCACTACCAAGCGCTGGCGCGCCAAATTTACCATAGATAAAAATATAGTTAGCAACGACATTGATACAAAGACCAACAATGCTGATGTAAAAAGCAGGCTTTGTTTGCCCAACCCCTTCGGTGACATTGCGGTATACCGTGAAGATCAAAAAGCCCAATAGACCCCATTTCACAAAATCAATATAGCCTTGAGCGAGGGTCTGAACATTCTCACTTGCTCCTATATTTGAAAAAACCATAGAAGTAAAGTTCGCTAAAACCAAACCAACGGTAAAAAGCGCTAAAGCAAGATACAAGCTTTGCTGGAAAAATCGTTTGATCCCTGCGGTGTCATTAGCACCATGGCAATGCGCAACAATACTCGTAAGTGCAAGTAAGATCCCTTGTAAACTAAAAATCAAAGGGTTCCAAACACCCGTAGCAATAGAAAGAGCAGCTAAGTCTTCAGCACTGACTTGACCTGCCATCATCGTATCAACGACGGTCATTAAGACTAAAGTAACTTGAGCGAGAAAAACGGGGATCGCAAGTTGAAGCAAGCGTCTGGCTTCCCAAGTTGAAAAATTCATGGTGAGATACTACTTAAGGCGTAAAAACGTTAGTTTATTTTAGTGCTTTGTTTTAAGCAAAATTTTGCGGCTAGCAGTCGCAACTATTTTTATCTAGTTGGATATTCAATATAAATTAAGTACATCTCTTATTGCGATTTCGCTACAATCTCAAGGATAAACTAAGAGGGTAGATATGTTTACAGGAATTGTTCAAACAAAAGCGACGGTGGTGTCGGCAAAGCAGGTCGATAATATTTTAAAATTAGTTATTTCTGTTGGTGCTGAATACCTCGATAAGCTGACCTTGGGTGCGAGCATCGCAATTAACGGATGTTGCCTAACTGTGGTGCACTTCGAACAGCCAGAAAATGACGTGGTAGGACAAGTTTGCTTTGATGTGATTGATGAAACATTGAGACTCACTAATCTAGGTGAGGTACAAAGAGGGTCGCAGGTAAATTTTGAACGCTCGATGACATTTGGTACAGAACTCGGTGGACATATAATTTCAGGTCATATTCAAACAAGCGCGAATATCAGTGAAATACATCGCAACGAAGGTAATTGTAGGATGCATGTAGCCTTGCCAGAAGTGTGGCATAAGTATGTTATGTACAAAGGCTTTATCGCGGTAAACGGTGCGAGCTTGACTGTGGGGGAGCTTGATCATACCGGCTTTTGGTTACACCTAATACCTGAAACGCTGACGCTTACCAATTTGGGTATGATGCGTGTGGGAGATACTGTGAATATTGAGATTGACCAACAAACCTATACGATTATTAATACCGTTGAAAACTACATGAAAAAGCAAACTCTATTGAAGCACAACTAGTACCTTGCCCGAGTAATACCCTTTACGTCTATCTGTAGGCACCAAAAGTACAGGCTGATGTTGTGCCAACCTGATAAGCAGCTCGCAAATGAGCTGCCCTTTATCTATAGCACTTCTGCTTTGGTTAAAACACTTGCTCGTCGTCGCTATCAACCCTAAGCTCAAGCTTATTGTGCAGTTGGTCTAAGTGCATATTTAGGTGTATTGGATTGCAACAAGCAGCACAGTCTTCGTAGTAGTCCTGATCGCCTTCACTCGCATCAAGATTGACAAAAATATGATGTCCACAATGCGGACATTCAATACGTTGTTGATATAGGTTTTTCATTGGCCCTCCACCTGAATTGGCCAAACTAAATACCTTTTAACTATAGCGCATTGTGACGAAAATATGGCAGTTATTTGAGCAGGGCTTGTACTTGTTCAGCCGCGTCCCGTATGTACTTGCCAGCAAACAAGTTTGCTTGCACTAAAAGAGGATATAAGCGATAAATGTCTAATCGCTCATGTGCATTTTCTGCGAGTGGATAGATAGACTCGTAACCACGATAGAAGTCATCTGGCAGCGGAGCGAATAACGAAGCCATAGCAATATCAACTTCTCTATCACCGTAATAGCAAGCTGGGGAAAATAGCACGGGTTTTTGATGGCTAAAGCCAATGTTACCATGCCAAAAATTACCATGAACCAGAGACGGTTGAACTTGGTGCGGAAGGAGTGGCTTAAGCTGCTCCACAAACGTATCAATATCAGTGAGGATAATCCCTTTTTCAGCAAGCAATTGCAGTTGCCAACCAATTCTTTCCTCAGCAAAAAAAACTTCCCATTTTTTGTGCCATTGATTTGGTTGCGGCAGCTCATGAATATAATTATCTTCTTCTAGGCCGTACATTTCCTGTTCATGACGTTGGTGCATTTTAGCAAGGCTTTGACCGCACTCAAGCCAGTTTTCATTGCGATGATCAAGTTCTAACCATTCCAGCACAATAAAGCAGAACTCAACACTCGTACCTAGGGTAATTGTATCGGCCACAAGGAAATCAGAGTCGCGAATAAGCTTTTCACGATTAGATGCTTCACATTCAAATCGCTCTAAAGCCTGAATTGGAGCAACTTTGACCAAAAATTGATGGGTATCGTCTGCAATCTTATAAAGTTTTTTAGACCCATAACTTTTTAAGGTTTGCTTTGAAGTAAACTCAAAAGTGTCATGGAGAGATTCAGAGATTTGTTGGTTGACTTTGTTCCACATAAGTTAGATCCAACATATTCACTTACTCTAAAATATGGTTGAAATTCTCAAGATCACAAATACTTGAGGCCTTTTTCTAAAAAAAATAAAATATCGCGTCTGTCATTTTATCCAAGGGAAGTACATTGAATAAAAATATCATCACCAATTTACTGGCGATACTGCTAACAGGTACTGGCTTCGCACTAGAAAACGACACGTTGTTTTCGGTTGGATTGTTTTCACTATCTGGCGCAATGACGAATTGGTTAGCGGTACATATGTTATTTGAGAAAGTGCCTTTCCTCTATGGCTCAGGGGTTATTACGCTTAAATTCGAGTCGTTTAAAGCGTCAATTAGAGAGCTCATCTTGAGCGAGTTCTTTAGTAGAGAAAAACTAGAAAAGTTTATCGGCAAGGAGCATCCAAAGTTTGACTTGGCGCCTATCGCTAATAAAGTCGATTTAAATCCAGCGTTTGACCGTTTGTTAAGTGTCATTGAAGCGTCGCAATTTGGTGCGATGCTGCAGATGTTTGGTGGGACTGAAGCTGTACAACCGCTGCGAGAGCCATTTATTGAGAAAATGCGATTAGCAATAGTTGAGCTCGGTGAACAGCCTGAGTTTGATGCTGCAATTAGTGAGTCGCTCAGTAACGGTCTACTCGGTGATGATTTACATCAAACCATTGAAAAAGCGGTGGATGATCGACTTAATGAGCTAACGCCGAAAATGGTAAAGGAGATTGTACAAAACATGATTAAGACTCACTTAGGTTGGTTAGTTGTATGGGGAGGCGTCTTTGGGGGTCTATTTGGGTTATTGGCTGCAGTTGTATAGCTGAACAAAGAAAAAGGCGCAGTCAGGGATTGCTACGCCTTGCTTTTTTGTTTACAAACATGTCGACATGGCTACTTAGAACCTGAGACAAAAATGGTCTTTTTATCAAGTTTAGCGATGTCTTTAATACTGGTTTCTACATTACTGTCTACACCAAGGAAGTCCGCAGCCTTATTAAATCCGTAGGTTGCTGCAAATTTGCCGACTGGCATATCATTACAGTGTAGTTTTTCTTCTACAACACGTCTTTTTAGGTGGTTCTCTTTAATGGTGTGGAACAAGTGAATCTTATTGTCTTTGACTACCGACATACAAACTTTAGTCGCTTTACTATTATCCGCAGCAACAAAGTCTGCCGCAGATGCGGTACCTGCGATCAGAAGCGAGGTTGCACATACTAAATTGAACAGTTTCATGGTTAGCTCCTTGGCTATCTCTAGGACACGTTCTTAGTATTACTAAAGTTGCTGCAGAATGCTGTAAATCAAGTAATTCCGAATGTAATAGAGTATGTCAAATGTGTGCAGGCTTTCTATCTATCTGTAAAGTAATAAATTATTTTGTTTCTAAGGATACAAATAGCAAAAGCTTTTTTCACTTTAAAATACTATTATCGATAATTTAACACTTCATTCTTAGATTTACTTCCTCTTTGTTACTTATGCCTCTTGATGTGTCAAAACGTGTCAATATTGACGCAAATTTACATTCAGTTATGGCAACTAAGGCTTTTCTAAATTACTCACTGATGACAACATGCGTTATAATATCCGGACGTTCGTCGTAATTACTTGTCACTAAAACTCATAATTGCGTAAAGTGCGATGGCATGAGTTAAAGTCACAAAAAAACAATAGAGATGACAAAAATGTATAAATTTGCTCCCTCCCTAGTCGTAGCTGGCATTGCCGCAGCTTTGATGGGCTGTCAGGATAACGGCCCACAAAAAGAAAAAGTTACCATAGAGAAAAACCCATATCCCAGTACTTACAAGCCTGTACCTTCTCAGTCAACCCTAATCACTAATGCTACCGTTTTAACCGGAACGGGTGAAAAAATAGAACAAGGTGACGTATTTATTGTTGACGGTAAAATCAAGCAAGTTGGTAAAGACCTATCTGTCACGGCAGATATTACCATTGATGCTGAAGGCAAATGGGTAACACCTGGCATTATCGATGTGCACTCTCATTTAGGAGCTTACCCCAGCCCAAGTGTAGAATCGCACAGTGATGGCAATGAAATGATTAACCCTAATACTTCTCAAGTATGGGTTGAGCATTCTGTATGGCCGCAAGATCCAGGCTTTAACCGAGCTAGAGAAGGGGGGATCACCACGCTACAAATCTTACCTGGCTCTGCAAACCTATTTGGTGGTCGTGGTGTTACCTTAAAGAATGTGCCGGCACCAACAATGCAGGCAATGAAATTCCCAGATGCGCCATATGGGTTAAAGATGGCATGTGGTGAGAATCCAAAGCGTGTATATGGCTCCAAAGGTGTTGCCCCTTATACTCGTATGGGTAATATGGCAGGATATCGTGAAGCTTGGATTGAAGCTGGTGAATATAAGCGCGCTTGGGAACAGTACGAAGCCGAATATGCTGCTGGATTGAATCCGGATGCACCGAAACGTGATATCAAGTTCGATACGCTTCGTGGTGTGCTAGATGGTGAAATCTTGATCCATAACCATTGTTATAAAGCAGAAGAAATGGCAATGATGATCGACTTGTCTAAAGAGTTTGGTTATCACGCAGGGACGTTCCACCACGGTATTGAAGCATACAAGATTGCAGATCTGTTAGGTGAAAACGGTAATTGTGCTGCACTGTGGCCAGATTGGTGGGGCTTTAAGATGGAAGCCTATGATATGGTTCAGGAAAATGTAGCAATTGTAGATGCAGTGAAAAACTCATGTGCGATAGTTCATTCTGATTCAGATACCACAATCCAACGCTTGAATCATGAAGCCGCAAAAGTGATGAACACAGCTAACCAGTCTGGCTTTAACATCAACGAGCAGCATGCAATTAAGTGGATCACCTCGAACGCAGCTAAATCTTTAGGCATTCAGGATAAAACTGGATCGCTTGAGCAAGGCAAACAAGCCGATGTAGTAATTTGGAACACCAATCCGTTCAGCGTGTACTCTCGTGCAGAGCAGGTCTTTGTAGATGGTGGTAAAGTCTATGATCGTCACGATGAAAAATATCAAGCGGTTAGTGATTTTATGTTAGGTCAAAAGTAAGGAGTTGATGAGATGAAAACCATGAAACTAACCATGATCACTAGCGCATTGCTAGCTCACTCTGTTGCTTTTGCCAATGTTACCGCAATTACTAATGCAACGATCCATACCGCGACAGATGCGGGCGTACTTGAAGGTGCGACTTTAGTTATCGAGAACGGTAAAATAAAAGCGATTAACCCAGATAACGTGACTGCTGATGTAACGATTGACGCCAGCGGTAAGGTTGTCACTCCAGGCTTTATCGGCTCAATGAACCAACTTGGTTTAGTGGAAGTTGGTGCTGTTGCTGCTTCTCGTGATGCTGGTGATGACGATGCCGGCGTAGACTTTGACGCAAGCACCGCATTTAATCCACGTAGTAGCTTAATTGCCTATGCAAGAAAAGGCGGTGTAACGCAAAACTTTGTCGCACCTTGGGGTGGTAAAAGTGAATTTGCAGGGCTTGGTTTTGTTGTTGACTTATCTGGTGAATTTAACAGTGTGACTGACAAGCAAACAGCGTTAATTATTCATCTGGGTGCCAAAAGCAAAGGGTCTCGTGCAAAAGCGTTAGATAACGTTGTTAAAAAGCTTGAGGCACAGCAAGAAAAGCTTGCTAAGAAAGACAAAAAAGACGAGGGAAAACCGAGTTCAGAAGAACAAGTGTTAACTCAAGTGCTTGCGGGTGATATGCCTGTGATTGCAACGCTTTCAAGAGCGTCGGATATTCTTGAAGCGATTAAGCTAAAAGAAAAGTTTGGTTTAGATCTGATTATTCAGGGGGCAGATGATGCGGTAGTGGTCGCTGAGCAATTAGCTGAGGCGAAAGTACCTGTTATTTTGAGTGCAGTATCAAATCTACCAGCTAGCTTTGACTCAATGCATGCAAGTCTAGATAACGCAGGTAAGCTTGAGAAAGCGGGTGTCAATGTCATCCTGTCAATTGGTGGTGACGGTAGTCATAACGTCTACCAGCTACGCTTTGATGCGGGTATTGCTGTAGCAAATGGCATGAGTCATGAAGGCGCACTTAAGGCGGTTACCGCTAACCCCGCGAAAGCACTGGGCATTGATGGCGGTGTGATTGAAGCTGGTAAACGTGCAGACATCGTAATGTGGAGTGCGGATCCTTTCGAATTTAGCACCACAATCGATAAAATCTGGATCAATGGTGAGGAAGTGTCTATTGAGTCACGCCACGATAAACTAAGAGACAGATATACAACAGATTCTGATATGCCTAGAGCGTATACGAAGTAACGTTTTTATACAGGGCCTCATTTGAGGCCTTTTTTAATTCGATTGTCCCGTCCTAAATAACCTGAGATTTAGGTAAGGAATGAGCTAACTAATTGTTCTTAAAATTAATTAAATTATTTCGTTATCTAGCCAGAGAGTTTTAGGGATAACTAGACGAATTTACGCACCAATAGCAGGCTATTGGAAGTGAATTCAACGCAGTTAGCGCTAAAACTGACTGCTAGAAAGGCATTAATTATCCGAAGTTCAGGTTAAATACACTTGGCGGGTTTTGGCAATCCAGCTATTTTTGTTGCTTGTTTGGCTGGACCTTTTGGAAATAACTTATATAAATAGATGCTATTACCTTTATCCTCGCCTAGTGCTTTAGCCATTGCCTTAACCAGCATGCGGATCGCGGGGCTGGTATTGTATTCGAGATAAAAATTTCTCACAAACTCAATGACTTCCCAATGTGCATCTGAAAGCTCAATATTTTCTTCTGCGGCTAGAAGTGGTGCTAAATCTTTAGTCCATTGAGTATGGTCTAGCAAATAGCCTTGTTTATCTGTCTCGATAGTTTGGTTGTTAAATTCTAGCATGATGATTACCAAGTAATTGAATTGTTCATCGTAATGGTCAGCTCAACCCAATCTTTGTCAGAGATAAGCTCTACTCCGGCCTCTGGGACAATGCCTCTGGCACTGGCGCAAGTTTGCAGCATCACCACATTTGCATCTCCAGCTGAGATACGTGTTTGCCCAAAGCAGCCATCATTACATAATAAAATTGTGTCGTGATGGGATACAAACTGCAGCTGATCGCATGCTTCGATACTAGAAATAATATGTAGCGTACTCATAGTGTCACCACAAAGTCATGTTGTTTGATTAACGCAAGGATTTCATGTTGATTTTTGATTTCAGTATCAACAGCAAGGGAGTGTGGCGATATGTTAAACTCCTCCATCGCTGACTTACAGGCATAAACCCGCTCGACATCATAAATTTCCAGAGTTTTTAATTGCTTAAACATGTCTTTTAAACCCAGTAGTGGAGCATTGAGGGTTTTCTGGAGCGATAGCACAGCAGAACCGGTAAAAAGCCAACTTACTTGTTGATCAATCGCTGCATAGATTAGTGCGACATCGAGCGCTTCTTTCAGACTATTTTGGTCAAATGGACTGGTTTGAGAAATAATTAACACGTTTTTACTCATTTAAACTGCATCCACTTATCAGACTTACTCGAGATCATGGCAAACTCCGCAAGGCCTGCAACGGTGAAAGGGCTAACGTCTTCGATGCTAACGCCGCGTTTTTCTGCTGCTGTGACACACAACAACAGGGGGATCCCTTTATCTTTGATGCGTTGCCAAATCGCGTTGACTTGCAATTCGTCGGAAGCGTGTATGATATTTTGACTGGCGTGATAAACACCATCTTGGTATAGAAAGATACACGCGATTTGATGGTCACTTTTAATAGCGGCATCGACATACCGTTCTAGTAACGTTAACTTTGACTGTGCAGCTACGCCAAAGTGCACTGATATGACTATTTGACTCAAATTTTACTCATAAAAAAAGCCCCGTAATGGGGCTTATTTTATCAGAAATTCTGAGTTAGTCATCCGACGCGCCTAAAAGGGCAAGGATACTGGTAAATAAGTTATAAATACTTAAATACAAGCTCACAGTTGCAAGCACGTAGTTTGTCTCGCCGCCGTTGATGATGCGGCTTGTATCATAAAGGATAAAGCCAGACATTAATAAAACGACTGCCGCGTTAATTGCCATGAATGCGATGCTTGATCCAATGAACAAGTTTACTAGGCTTGAGATAATAACCACGATTAAACCAACCGTTAAAAAGCCACCCATAAACGAGAAGTCTTTTTTCGTAGTTAGTGCATAAGCTGATAAACCGAAGAAAATTAACGCTGTTGTGCCAAGTGCTTGTGCTATCAACATGCCACCATTTGGTAGTGCAGCATAGTGATTAAGCATAGGCCCAAGGCCGAAACCTAAAATACCAGTAAATAAGAATACAAGACCGATAGCAGAAGATGAGTTTGCTTTTTTACCGATAACAAATAGCAAACCAAATGCAACTAATGAACAAACAATACCGGTAAACGCTGGTAATGCCATTGTCATTGAAATTGCGGCTGTTACTGCACTGAACGCTAATGTCATTGCCAATAGGAAGTAAGTGTTTTTCAACACTTTGTTTGTTTCCATTGTCGACATGACAGGTTTTGCAGTGTTGTATGAATGATTGAATGCCATGATTCAAGCTCCTTAATAAAACATGCTGATCCCAAAAATAACTGAGATAAGAGTATCAATTGTTATATGTTGGGGCAATGATTTCTGGATCAATATCTGTCGTTAATTGGGTCTCTACGGTAATAGTTACTCAATACGTAAGACTTTGAATATTTTCAAAAGTTCGCTGAAATATCAAAAATACGCATAATTTTGACTGGTTCTTAGACGATTGAGCCAAATTTTACGCAAACGATCAAATATTTGAAAAAAAAGCTTCACAAGCGCATAGGGATTCTCTATTATTCGCCCCGCTGCGGAGAGATGGCTGAGTGGTTGAAAGCACCGGTCTTGAAAACCGGCATACGTTAATAGCGTATCTAGGGTTCAAATCCCTATCTCTCCGCCACTTATTTTAGATTCATGCTCGTAAGCGTGGATTGTAGGTTTTGGAGAGATGGCTGAGTGGTTGAAAGCACCGGTCTTGAAAACCGGCATACGTTAATAGCGTATCTAGGGTTCAAATCCCTATCTCTCCGCCACATTTAAAGCCCTCAAATTTGAGGGCTTTTTTGTTTCTGATATCAGAAATCTCCCGCCTTGCGATTTCACCAGTATACTCTTGATAAAAATACTTATTAGACCAAAGTCGGCTAGTGCAGAGGCACTGCTTGCACAATACTCAGTAGTGTTGAATGAATAATTAGTGTAGAGAGTGTTGAATATGAAACAAGTTGGCAAAGGAGTAGGGTTCTCTTTATTATCACCGTTAATCGTGGGTGGTGTGCTTGGGATTTACTACAGCTTTACACTCGGTCGCAGTGAAATGTTCTTTAACTTACTACTTAGCGCAATTTCTAACGCATACATCGTTGGTCTTGCAATGTGCCTTTTCGTTGTTCCCGGATATATCCTTATGTTTAGGTACAACAAGGTGCAATATGGTGGTCTGTTAACACTGGGCTTACTTGGTGGTGCGGTATTTAGCTATCTTTTCGCTGCACAATCGGGTATCGGTTTTATTGTTAACGCCTTAATGTCAATGCTCGCTGCGGGGCTGTTCTTGTTTGGTTTACGGGCAGGTCATCGTAAAACTGAGTGATAATTAACCGAGCAGTGTCAGTTTTACAGATAATTAATACTTTTTCAGTCGAAAAGGTTTTAATTATTTCTCCGAAAGAGTACCTTTAGCTTTTGTCGTTCAATTCGTGAATTTGATGGTAATGCAAAAGCAAGACTTTTATCAGACTATAGTTAAACAAGCTCAAGGGCTAATCAGTGGTGAACACAATGTGATTGCCAATATGGCAAACTTGAGTGCGCTTTTATTTACAACTCTTGAAGATATCAACTGGGCAGGCTTTTATCTTATGGATAGCGCTGAAGAGTTGGTTCTTGGGCCATTCCAAGGCAACCCAGCCTGCATTCGAATTCCTGTTGGTAAAGGGGTGTGTGGTACAGCCGCTGCAACTTGTGAAACGCAATTGGTTGAGGATGTTCATGCGTTTGCTGGCCACATCGCTTGCGATGCAGCATCAAATTCAGAAATTGTGATCCCTGTTTTTAAAGATAATAAAGTGATTGCCGTGCTAGACATTGACAGTCCTAGTCTGGCAAGATTTGACGAGCAGGATAAGATCGGATTAGAAGCGTTAGTTAAAGCGTTTGAGGAAACGCTTTAATGAAAGATATGCTTCAGGTACAAGATTATTTGTTTTCCTACGCCGATGTTGGTGATTGGGAAGGCGAAGAAGAAGTTGTTGCAGAACGCTTAAATGAACTTATTCATCACGCATGGGATTTGCTTCCCGAAGATTTAGACTGTGACACAATAGATAGGCTCATAGAAGGTATTTGGGAACATCTTCGCGGTGATTTAGCGCTTCTTGAAGCAGATATAGAAGAGCTAATTGACTGGGTTACACACTATATAAACTCGTCGCTCGATGAGCAGATGTAATTAATAGGTTTAAAAATGGAAACCACAAACAAGCTAAAAGACACAAATGAAGTATTAGACTTCTTATTTTCAGAATTTCCTAACTGCTTCAAGCAAAAGGAAGGGATTAAGCCATTAAAGGTTGGTATTTTCAAAGATATCGCTGAGCGTATTGAGGGGTCTGACAAAGTCAGTAAAACTCAAGTTCGTCAAGCACTTCGTAAATACACTTCAAACTGGCGTTATCTCGAAGCAGTCACTAAGAACGAGTTTCGTGTAGACCTAGACGGCAATCAAGCTGAGAAGGTTGAACAAGAGCACGTTGAACACGCAGAAAAAGCATTGGCCGAGAGCCGCGCAAAAATGGCTAAGCGTAAAAAGCCACAGCGTCCAAACAATCGCGATGGCGAAACAAAATCTTACAAAAAGAAACCTCACTCTAGGGATCGTCAAGACCAAAAACGCCCTAAAATGAGTAGTAAACCTGCTGAAGTCAAACCAAAGCGTAGTGGTAAAGTTGAACCTTTACCGGCTGAACAGGTCAAGGTTAATAACAAAGTTAAAGTTAAACTTGGTCAAGCGCTTGTTAACGCTACTATCACTGAAGTCAAAAATGATGAAGTGCACGTAGAGCTTGTAACAGGAATGCAAGTTAAAACTAAAGCAGATAGCCTATATATCCAGTAAGGAGTTGTATATGAGTAAAAAGTTACCACTCATTTCCCTAGTCGCCGCGTTCGTATCGAGTGTTACTTTAGCCTCAACAAGCACAGTCACTATTAAGGACTTGCCGGTTCTTAAACCTGAAGCGCAACACACAACGGCTAGTAAACGAGTGACTAACTTATTTACTCGACAACACTACAAACGCTTCAGCTTTGATGACAGCTTATCGGATAAAATTTTCGATCGTTACGTAGAAGCCATCGACTTTAATAAGTCTTTGCTTCTACAGTCGGATATCGATAGTTTTCAACAATATCGTAAGCAATTTGATGATGCATTGATCTCAGGAAAACTGGGTTTTGCTTATGATATGTTTAACCTAAGCATGAAGCGTCGCTTTGAGCGCTATGATTTTGCCATTGGCTTACTCGACAAAGAAATGAACTTTGACAAAAAAGATGAGTTCATTTTTGATAGAGAAGAGCAAAATTATGCAACCGCGACAAGCGAACTTGACGAATATTGGCGCCAGCGTGTTAAATCTGATGCGCTGCGCTTAAAGTTGACTGGAAAAAATTGGGAAGAGATCAAAGAAGTTCTTACCAAGCGCTATAAAAACGCGCAAAAACGCCTAGTCCAAACGAACAGTGAAGATGCATTTCAAGTAATCATGAATGCGTTTGCACGCAGTATTGAAGCGCACACTTCCTATCTCTCACCACGCCGAGCCGAACAGTTCAAAATGGATATGGACTTAGAGCTGGAAGGTATTGGTGCGGTATTAAGTTACGATGAAGATTACACCGTGATCCGGAGTTTAGTTCCTGGCGGCCCTGCGGACAAAACCGAAAAGCTTAAGCCGGACGACAAAATCATCGGCGTAGCACAAGATGATAAAGAATTTGTAGACGTTATCGGCTGGCGTTTAGATGATGTGGTCGATCTCATCAAAGGCCCTAAGGGGACCAAGGTTCGACTTCAATACCTTAAAGGTACTGATAGTCACGGGACGCCTAAGGTCGTTGAAATTGTTCGTGACAAAGTAAAATTAGAAGATCGCGCAGTTAAGTCTTCTGTATTTGAAGCCAAATATTCTGAGCTACAAAGCAAAATAGGCGTGATAGAAATCCCGAGTTTCTACAATAATCTTTCTCAAGATGTAAAAGCTGAAATCGCGAAACTTAAAGAAGCCAAAGTAGATGGGGTTATCATTGATCTTCGCCAAAATGGTGGTGGCTCACTTTACGAAGCGACCCAGCTATCCGGTTTATTCTTTGACCAAGGTCCAGTTGTTCAGATCCATACCGCTTATAACCGGGTTGAAAGTCAACAAGATAGAGATGGCATTACCTTCTACGATGGACCTTTGACTGTTTTGGTTGACCGCTACAGTGCATCGGCATCCGAGATTTTTGCTGCTGCGATGCAAGATTATGGCCGAGCAGTAGTGATTGGTGAGCAAACCTTTGGTAAAGGCACCGTGCAACAACATCGTGGTCTCGGTAAAAATTACGATTTATTCGAAAACCCTTTGGGGAGTGTAACCTACACTATTGCGAAGTTTTATCGTATCGACGGTGGCAGTACGCAACATAAAGGCGTGATCCCTGATATCTTGCTACCTTCGGCAATCAACCCGGAAGAGTGGGGAGAGAGCCAAGAAGATAATGCACTGCCTTGGGATAGTATTGTTCGTGCAAAATATGCGAGTCTAGATAACTTGTCGCCAACTATTCAATACTTGAGTAAGCGCCATGATGAGCGAGTAAAAGCAGAGCCTGAATTCGAATATATTTATAAAGATATTGAAGAATACAAAGCGCGCAAAGATGATAAGGCGATTTCATTAGTTGAAGCCGAACGTATCAAGGAACGTGAAGAACGCGATGATCTGGTATTGAAACGTACTAATGAAAGGTTGAAACGTCTTGGTTTAGAACCGGTTAAAGATTTGGATGATGCACCAGAGGTTATTTCGGAGTTAGACCCTTACCTTGAAGAGGCTGCGCTTATCACGCAGGACCTAATTTCATACGGGCGGATAGCCAAAAACGAAGTTAATAAATAATAAAAGGCGCTTCAAGCGCCTTTTATTATGCCTTTTACACTTACTTTTACTTTACAAATTTTGTTATCATCTGCCAGATTTTCTAAGCTGATACTCTTTTGAGGCTTTTTGAGAATGGTGCGTGGCTCGACCACTGGCAACCTAGCTACTCAAAACGGCTCAAAACGGTATACTGCAAATAAAATAATTATAAGCATGGGTCGTCGTGCGTAGGAGTATTCCTTTTGAAACAACAAAAACAGCCGTCATTTATTGACGCTCTTATTCCGATCACTTTGTTGGTCGCTTTGCTCGGTGCTGCGGTGTACCTCTATGGTGACAGTTCATCATCAGGTCCAAACCAAATAGCCTTGCTTTTTGCAACATTCACTGCGGCGCTCGTCGGCCTAAAAAATGGTTTTACGTGGAAGACGCTTGAAGAAGCGATGATAAAGGGGATCACTATCTCTCTTGGTGCCATTATCATTTTATTGATGGTAGGTGCCCTAATAGGTACTTGGCTGCTGTCTGGTACCGTTCCCACACTGATTTATTACGGACTACAAATTATCAATCCAAGTTGGTTTTATGCCGCGAGTTGTTTGATTTGTGGGATTGTGGCGATGAGTATAGGTAGCTCGTGGACGACGGCCGCAACCATAGGTGTAGCGCTATTAGGTGTAGCGACTGGGCTTGGCTTAGATCAGGTCGTAACCGCAGGTGCAGTCATTTCAGGTGCCTATTTTGGCGATAAGTTAAGTCCATTATCTGAAACCACAAACTTAGCGCCTGCAGTTGCCGGTAGTGATTTATTTGATCATATTCAACATATGCTTTGGACCACAGTACCTAGCTTTGTAATCGCACTTATTATATTTATTGTCATGGGCTTCAATGCTGAAGCGTCAAGTGAAGCGGGGCGAATAGATGAAATTGTTTCGATACTACAAACTAATTTCAACATTAACCTGTTAATGCTAGTTCCTTTGCTGGTGCTGCTTGGGCTTGCTATCAAGAAGATGCCTGCTTTTCCGGCGATTTCAATCGGCGCGGTGATAGGGGCGATATGGGCAGTGCTGTTCCAAGGTGATCTTATTGCAAGTCAAATTGATGCTAGCCAAGGCGAGTTAGTGGGCTATGTGAAATTGGTGTGGGCGACTTTCTTTGATGGTTTTGCATTGCAAACAGGCGATGCAAAAATGGACGACTTGTTAAGTGGCGGTGGCATGTCATCAATGCTAACGACAACTTGGCTGGTGATGACGGCATTGATGTTTGGTGCCATTATGGAAAAAACTGGCTTACTTGATGTCTTTGTACGCAGCATTCTTAAAATTGCAAAAAGCACAGGCTCACTAATTGCCTCGACTATTGCAACTTGTATTGGTACAAATCTAGTTGCCGCGGATCAGTACATCGCGATTGTTGTTCCTGGTCGTATGTTCAAAGAAGAATACAAAAAGCGCGGTTTGAAGAGTGTAAACCTCTCTCGCACGCTGGAAGACGGTGGCACAATCACTAGTCCACTGATCCCTTGGAACACCTGCGGCGCATATATGCAGAGCGTACTACTGATCAATCCGTTTGATTATGCCATGTACGCATTCTTTAACTTGATCAATCCTGTGCTGGCGGTCATCTACGCGTATCTTGGTATCAAGATCCTTAAGATTACGCCACCTACGGTAAACGCAGAAGAACCAAATGAGACAGCAGGCCGTGCATAAAATAGTGCATTTGCAATCTTGCTCAGGCCTTTTCCAACAGGTCAAATAGAAATTAAACGCCTATCCTTAGAATTGGCGATATCAAATTTGTTTTATCACTCGCCCCTTTTTGGGGCGTTTTTGTAAGGAATATATATGACTCAAAAACCACAAGCCAAATTTCTTAAAGATTACCTTGCACCAAGCCATACTGTTGATACGCTTTGCTTGACCTTTGAGTTAAGCCCTAGAAATACCATAGTGACTGCCGTAAGTCAGGTTGTCGCGGTGAGTAATGCGACACAATTAATATTAGATGGTGTCGACTTAGAGTTAGTATCTTGTCAGGTAAATGGTGAAGAGTGGCAAAGCCTTGAAAAATCTGACTCAGAATTGATTCTTTCTAACTTGCCAAAGGCCTTTGAGCTTAAAATTGTCACTAAAATTTCGCCACAAACAAACACCTCACTTGAAGGTTTATACCTCTCTGATGGCGCTTATTGTACGCAATGTGAAGCGGAAGGTTTTAGAAAAATCACCTACTTTATGGATAGACCTGATGTACTGACGACATATACGGTGACGGTCATTGGTGAGTCAAAGTATCGTTACTTATTATCAAATGGCAATAAAGTTGAAGAAGGGAGCTTAAGTGACGGCAGACATTTTGCAAAATGGCACGATCCGCACAAAAAACCAAGCTATTTGTTTGCCTTAGTTGCCGGCGATTTTGACGTATTAGAAGATAATTACAGCACTAAATCGGGTAGAGAAGTGAAGTTGGCGTTATTTGTTGATAAAGGCAATTTACATAAAGCTCCCCATGCTATGACGTCATTAAAAAAGGCCATGGAGTGGGATGAGTCAAGGTTCGATTTGGAATACGATCTCGATATATACATGATTGTCGCGGTTGATTTTTTCAATATGGGGGCAATGGAAAACAAGGGACTAAATGTTTTTAATAGTGCCTGTGTGTTGGCAAGCCAAGAGACTGCGACAGACCGAGACTTTCACACCATTGAGTCGATAGTTGGACATGAATACTTCCATAACTGGACTGGAAACCGGGTTACTTGCCGTGATTGGTTTCAGCTTAGTTTAAAAGAAGGCCTAACTGTATTTAGAGATCAGGAGTTTAGCAGCGATCTAGGTTCTCGAGGCCTCAACCGAATCGACGCAGTAATGGCGATGCGTACACATCAGTTTGCAGAAGACGCGGGGCCAATGGCACATCCGATAAGGCCTCAGCAAGTTATTGAAATGAATAACTTCTATACCGTAACTGTTTATAACAAAGGCGCTGAAGTGATCCGCATGATGCATACCTTATTGGGGGAAGCAAACTTCCAAAAAGGGATGAAACTCTACTTTGAGCGTCATGACGGACAAGCAGTGACGTGCGATGATTTCGTTAATGCAATGATGGATGCTTCTGGTGTTGATTTAACGCAATTTAAACTATGGTACGAGCAATTCGGCACGCCAAGAGTAAAAGTGGCTACCGAGTATGACAAACAGGCGCAAACATATGCAATTACGGTGAGCCAAAGCCATGCTGATTGCGACCCCGTAAAAGCGCCACTGCATATTCCTTTTAAGCTAGAGCTTTTGGATGAGCAAGGTGAAAGCATTCCGTTGCTAACAAAGCACGGAGAAATACAACGAGCGTTAGATATTACTGAATTTGAACAGCGGTTTGAGTTTGAGCAAGTTGTAAGTAAACCCGTTCCTGTATTACTAGAAGATTTCTCAGCGCCTGTGCTTATGGAGTACAGCTATACCATTGATGAGTTACTACACATATTGCGTTTTGCGCGTAGTGATTACGCTCGTTGGGAAGCAGTGCAGCAAATCTTTATGATCGAAGTTAAACGAGCGGTTACGTCAGGCGATTTCAAACTGGATCCAAAAGTACTCGATGCGTTGTCCGCATTGGTGGAAACATTAGATGGAGACCTTGCGCTATTGGCCGAGTTATTGACTTTACCAACGTTTGATACGCTAGCTAGTCAATTTGAAATTATCCCAGTAGACAAACTCGTTTCAATTTCCGATGCATTTGAAATGCAAATTGCGCAATCACTGCAACCGGTGTTTGAACATGCTTATTTGTCTTTGCAAGACTCAGGCTCATTAGAAGCAAAGGATGTCGCGATCAGAGCCTTTAAAAATAAAGCGCTTTATTACTTAGCGAAAACAGATTCCGATAGTGTTGCCAGCGCGCTAGACAATCAATTTTCTTCAAGCAATATGACCACTAAGTTGGCATCATTAAAAGCCGCCGTCGCCGCGCAGCACACAAAGATGGAAAGCTTGTTCAGTCAATTCGATAGTCAATGGCGTCACGATAGTCTAGTCATGGATAAATGGTTTGCATTAAGTGCAAGCTTATCTAATGATGAGGTGATATCGAATATAAATGCGCTTTATGCGCATCCTTGTTTTGATAAAGGCAACCCTAACCGTGTTCGCGCATTGATAGGAAGCTTCGCAAGAAGTAACCCCGCGCAATTCCATCGTACAGATGGCAAGGGCTATGCGCTATTGGGAGACTTATTAGTGGAGCTAAACAACATCAATCCACAAAATGCGTCACGTATGATCACGCCGTTTATGTCATGGAAGCGTTATGATGAAACGCGCCAACAACTGATGCGGGCACAGTTGAATCGTTTGGCTAACTTAGAAGGCTTAAGCGACGACTTATATGAGAAGGTAGAGAAGGCGCTAGCGCAGTAGATGAAAGAGTACTTCTTTTACATGGATTTGAGCTACGACAAGTGCCTCGGTTACTACTACGGGCACTATACTTCAGTGCAAGTGATTGAAGATGGGGGGAAGAGCATTCGCTTCCCCGCAGAGCATATTCGCCCCTTTATTTCATCAATTGGGATCAGGGGGAGATTTCGTCTCATCTTGGATGATAGCAATAAGTTTCTATCGTTAGAAAAAGTCACTTAATCGAAGTAGAACTGCAAAACATATTTTATTTTTGTTAAATGAGTTTGTTATAAGCTTGAAATACGTGTTATAAATTATCTGGTAGGACGTCTTACCAAGAGTAAAATACGCCCCTAGAGGCGAAAAAGCGTTGATTTAGTTGAGCAGTATTTGTATTTTCGCGGTTTTGCTTCTATCGTTTAGACAACAAAAAACAATAACTCTAAGAGCTTAAGCTCTAGACATGACCCGCCAAAAGGGGGAGAAATAATGATAAAAAGATCGCTCTTTGTGAAAAACAAAATCATGCTCGGTCTTAGTGCGGCAGTAATGGGAGCTGCCGCCACGTCAGTACACGCGGCCAGTTTTGAGGTTGGTGATTTCGAAATTACCTTCGACTCGACTTTTTCTTATGGTCAAAGCATTCGCGTTGAAGATCGTAACTTTGATTTCATCGGTAAAAGTAATCATCCACAGTTTAACTGGGATGGTTATAAAGCAACCACTGGCAATACCATCTATTCTTCGTCACAGATCTGGTCACAACAGGGTGCCTATTCAAATAATGGTGATGCTGGTAACCTAAATTTTGACTCTGGAGATACTTTCTCTCAGTTGTTAAAAGGTACCCATGATTTAGCAATTACCAAAGATAACTATGGTTTGTTCACTCGTTTCATGTATTTCTACGATTTTGCGATGGAAGATGGCGATTTTGCGTATAGCAACCCTGTTTCAGGCAAAAAAGTTGACCCGTGTGAAGACGACGATACCAGAAAACAAGTCTGTTCGGATTTACGCTTGCTAGATGCATTTGTTTGGGCGGATTTTGACCTCAATGATGGCAAAAACCCGCTCTCCGTGCGTTTAGGTCAGCAAGTCGTTAACTGGGGTGAAAGTACGCTTATTTCCCATGGCATTAACGTCAACCCAGTGGATATTGACCGCTTGAAAGCCCCTGGCTCTGAAGTAAAAGAAGCCTTTATCCCTGTCGGTATGCTTTGGGCGTCGATTGGTTTGTCTGAAAACGTCAACCTTGAAGGTTTTTATCAGTATCAATGGCATGAAACCAGATTGCCGGCAACAGGTAGTTACTTCTCAACCAATGATTTTGCATCTGAAAATGGTTATATGCAAAATGTTCAGCTTGGTTTTACCTCAAACCCTGATATCGATTTGTATCACCTCACTGACGCATTAAACAGTTTATATGCTGATGCAACTGCCGCATTGGTTGCTCAAGGCGTAGTGCCGACAGCAGAAGCAGTGGGCAGTGCTGCAGCGTCCATGTATATGGCTTATCCGACTAAAGTGGCGCTTAAAGGAAAAGGGAATAACGGTAAGAGCGAACCTGATGATGGTGGTCAGTACGGTTTACGCTTAGGTATTTTCTCTCCAGAGCTAAACGACACTGAATTTGGTTTGTATTACATTAATTACCACAGCCGTAGACCTCTGATTTCCGGTAAAGCTTCTAACTTTACAGGACAAGCGATCATGGCTGATTTAGCTTACATCGCACAAAATCAAATTACCGCAGACAATGTCACTAACCTAAATGCCTTTACTCAAGCGCAAATTACCTACCCAGAAGACATCAAGCTGTATGGTTTAAGTTTTAATACTGCGATTGGTGAAACCGCATTTGCTGGTGAAGTGGCATATAGACAAGATGAGCCACTACAGATAGATGACGTTGAACTACTTTACGCAGGTATGGTTGAGCAGTTAGCCGCTGCGGGTCTGCGTGATGATTTGGCTGGTTTATCTCAGCTTAGTCAAGGGGACGATGTTGCTTATGTGGGTCCTGGTGAAGTCGCGCAAGGTTATATTTTGCGAGACACTATTCAAGCACAGTTTACTGCAACACATTTGTTCGGACCATCGCTAGGTGCAGATAGCTGGGCAGTGGTTGGTGAAGTCGGTGCTGTTACTATTAAAGACATGCCAGAGTACGATGAGCTTCGTTTGAATGTTTCAGGTACTGGCCGAAGTGGCACGATTGAGGGGCTTTCTGGCCGAGATTACAATCTTATCCATCAAGCGGTTTCAAATGGTCCAGAGACCAACCCATTCCCATCGGCTTCTGCATGGGGCTATCGCCTTATTGCTAAGGGTGAGTATAACAACCTATTCAGTGGTGTGAATTTTTCTCCACGTGTAGTGTTCTCACATGATGTTAACGGTATCACCCCGGATCCTATGTTCTTGTTCATTGAGGATCGTAAATCGCTAGGCATTAATCTTAACTTTAACTACTTAAATTCGTGGTCATTTGATTTTGGCTATAACACGTTTTGGGGTGGTGGTAAGACGAATACCTTTGCGGACCGTGATTTCATCTCATTCAACATTAAGTATTCAATTTAAGGGCTTTCGATATGTTTAGAAAACCTACATTTATCGCAGCAACAATAATTACAATGCTATCTGCCAGCAGCGCTATGGCGAAAATGAGCGCTGACGAAGTTGCACGTTTAGGTAAAGACTTGACGCCTATCGGTGCAGAGAAAGCGGGTAATGCTGATGGCAGTATTCCGGCTTGGAATGGTGGGATCACTGTGCCTCCAGCTGGTTATGAAGTGGGCATGCACCATCCAGATCCATTTGCTGATGACAAAGTATTGTTCACAATTGATAAATCAAATTTAGATAAATACAAGTCATTGCTAAGCCCAGGTCAAATTGCGCTATTTGAAACGTATCCAGAAACGTTCAAAATGAACATTTACCCAACTAGACGCAGCGCTTCTTATCCGCAGTTTGTGTATGATGCAACAAAGAAATACGCATCTACAGCAGAGCTGATCGAAGGTGGTAACGGCATTAAAAATACCGCTATCGGTATCCCGTTTCCAGTGCCAAAAGATGGCTTAGAAGCTATCTGGAACCACCTATTGCGTTTCCGTGGCTTGTCGATTGCACGTTACGGCGGTCAAGCGATGCCTACGGAGTCAGGTGCTTACAACATTATCGGTTTCGATGAGCAATTATTGGTTAAGTACTCTGCAACAGATGCAACCCCTGAAGCGTTGCAAGAGTCAAATATCCTGTTTAAGTTTAAGCAGCAAGTGACAGAGCCTGCACGTCTTGCTGGAACTGCATTGCTTGTACATGAAACCATGGACCAAATTTTGACACCTCGTCAGGCTTGGACCTATAACGCAGGCCAGCGTCGTGTAAGACGTGCGCCAAACGTTGCATATGATGCACCAGGAACTGCGTCAGATAGCTTACGTACAACAGATGACTTTGATATGTTTAACGGCTCTCCAAACCGTTATGATTGGAAACTTGTTGGTAAAAAAGAGATGTATATCCCTTACAACAGTTACAAACTACATAGCGACAAGCTGAAGTATGATGATATCTTGATGGCCGGTCATATTAACCCTGAGCATGTACGATATGAAAAGCACCGCGTATGGGTAGTCGAAGCTAACCTGAAAGAAGGTACTCGCCATATTTACAAAAAGCGTGTGTTCTATATTGATGAAGATAGCTGGCAAATCCACGTAACGGATATCTATGATAACCGTGACCAGATGTATCGCGTTGCGATGGCACATGGTCTTAATTACTACGAAGTGCCGACACATTGGAGTACGTTGGATGTCTATCATGATCTAAACTCTCGTCGCTACCTTGCGATTGGGTTAGATAACGAAGAAGACATGTATGACTTCAGTCAGTCTTTCAACGATAACGAGTTTACTCAGGGTGCGCTGCGCCGTGAGGGTCGCCGTTAATCAAATATTATCAGGCTGAAGCAACCTCGCTTCAGCCTTCTTCCTCCTTTCCTCTCACAACTCGAGTGTTTTCTCATGATGAAGAAGTTAGTAGCAGCCTCGATTTTAACTATGGCGCATGTAGCAGTAGCCGAAAGTAGTGATCAGATTTCAGCAGAATCAGCCCTGATGGTCGCTCACCCAGAACAAACGCTTTTCACAGATATTACAGATAATGGTGATGCGTTAATTGCGGTAGGTAAACACGGCACAATAATTATTAAACAAGAAGGGCAAAACTGGACGCAGGCAGAGGTGCCAATTCAATCACTGTTGACCTCTGTGACATTCAAAGGCAAAGATATTGGTTGGGCTTGTGGCCACGACGCTAGCATAATCAAAACCACAGACGGTGGTAAAACATGGGCGCTAAAACAATATCTACCAACATTGGAAAAGCCTTGTCTTGATATTGAGTTTATTGACCAACAACACGGCTTCGCTGTGGGTGCTTATGGCATGTTTTTTGAAACCACTGATGGTGGTGAGTCTTGGACAAAACGTTTTATCAGTGAATTTGTTCACCCCGATGATGTCGACTACTTAGCCGATTTAAAAGAGCAAGACCCCGCGGCATATGAACAAGAAACGGCGTTTATTCTTCCCCATTTTAATCGCCTGTTAATCGCCGAAGGCATGATGTACCTTGCCGGTGAAATGGGACTTGTGGCACAAAGTGATGACTTAGGAAAAACATGGCAAAAATTTGAGCCTTTTTATCGCGGTTCATTTTTTGCTGTTGATCAAACCTCAGATAACCAACTTATTGTTGCAGGCCTTAGGGGCAACGCATTTATTGGCAATGCACAGCAAGTAGTGCAACTTGATACTCAAAAAACGGCGACAATAAATAGTATTACCCACAAAGATAATGTGACCTATATGTTTGCTAACAGCGGCGTAATATTCACGTTGAAAGCAGGTAAGCTAACCTCAAAACAACTAAAAAACGGCCACTCTATTTTAGCAGGTGTGGTTAAAAAGAATCAGCTAATTCTGGCGACGGAGCAGGGGATTGCTGAGGTAGAGGTGAACAACTAATGCAAGCGTTTTTAAATCAATTGGTATACGCCATCTTTAGGCATCGTATTACCGTCGTGTCTTTTTTCGTACTGACGACGATATTTTTGGGCTTCAAAGCCACACAAATTCAGCTCGATGCCTCATTTAACAAAAATATTCCACTAAATCATGAATACATGAAAGTTTACTTGAAGCACGAAAAACAGTTTGGTGGTGCAAATAGTATTCTTATTTCTGTTTGTGATAAAGATGGTGACATCTTTAATGAGCCATTTTTCACTCAGCTAAAGGCTGTGCATGATCAGCTCTATTTTATCCCAGGTGTTAATCGCCCACTGGTGAATTCAATCTTTGCACCCAGTGCGAGATTCGTCGAGGTGGTAGAGGACGGCTTTGCCGGTGGACCTATTATTCCGGCTAATTTTCAACCTACTGAACAAGGCCTAGCGGTTGTAAAGCAGAACATTGAAAAAGCAAAAGTTGTGGGCCGTATGGTTGCGAGCGATTATTCTTGTGCCATGGTAACCGCTCAGCTAATGGAAACCGATCCGCAAACTCAAGAAAAGCTTGATACCTTAGCCTTTGCGCAAAAATTAGAGTCTGAGATCCGAGCGCCTCTTAGCACTGACAAAGTGAGCATACATATTATTGGCTTTGCGAAAATGGCCGGTGACATTGCTGATGGTGCGAAAGGTGTAGTGCTTTTCTTTGCGTTAGCAATTGCTTTTACCTTTATTATGGTCTGGATGTTCTGTAAGAGCTTTAAGCTTACGCTGCTTCCGATTGTTTGTTCATTTATTGCTGTGATTTGGCAGATGGGCTTACTCAGTACTTTGGGCTTTGGTGTTGATCCCATGTCTATTTTGGTGCCTTTCTTAGTCTTCGCCATTGGCGTGAGTCACGGTGTGCAAATGATCAACGCGATAGGTAAAAAAGTAGCGGAAGGGGTAAGCTGCAAAGTGGCTGCTGAAGCGAGCTTTAAAGCATTACTTATCCCAGGTGGCATTGCTCTACTTTCTGACACCGTTGGCTTCTTAACCTTACTGGCAATCGACATCGGTATTATTCGTGAACTTGCTATTACTGCCAGTTTAGGGGTTGCAGTTATTATCTTTACCAACTTGGTACTGCTTCCAGTGATGGCGTCGTTCTTTGAGTCTGCAAATATTAAGCGACTTGGTGATGGTAAAAACGCCAGCCATGGTATGTTTGAGGCAATGCGAGAGGCCTTGGTGAAAACCACAGACAAAAAAGTGGCCAGAGTGATTTTACTTATCAGTGCAGTATTGTTCGCATTTGGCTACTGGCAATCTGAAAAAATGCGTATTGGTGATTTACATGCTGGTGCACCGGCGCTACATGAAGATGCCAGATACAACCAAGACACTTTCCTTATCTCAGACCGTTATGCAATTTCTTCTGATATCTTAAAGGTCATTGTAGAAGCGACACCTGCGGCTTGTACCGAGCACGATACAATGGAGCGTATTAGTCGTTTCCAATGGCGAGTAGAAAACTTACCGAGTGTACAATCGGCTGTTTCTTTAAGCTCCGTTGCACAAGCGGTTAATGCTGGGTACAACGAAGGTAACTTAAAGTGGCAGACGTTACCAAGAAATACCGCTTCTCTAGTTCAAGCTACCTCTCGAGTGGAGACAAGCTCAGGGCTACTTAACGGTGATTGTTCGGTGATGCCTATTATCATCTTTATGGCAGATCATAAGGCCGAATCTATCGACCATGTGATTGCGAAGATAAAAGCGTTCTCAGAAGAAGAGGGAACTGATGACGTTGCCTTTAAATTAGCATCAGGTCCAATCGGTGTGATGGCGGCAACAAATGAATCCGTTTCCGAGGCGCAGGTTCCTATGATGATCTACGTGTACGGCGCGGTGATCCTGTTGTGCCTAGCGAGCTTTAGGAGCGTGCGAGCGACTATCGCAGTGGTACTACCTTTATATGTGGTATCAACGCTGGCTCAGGCGCTTATGGTGCAGCTTGAAATCGGTTTAACGGTATCGACGCTACCGGTAATTGCTTTGGGTGTGGGAATAGGTGTCGATTACGGCATTTATATTCTATCCTCTATGATGGGACAGCTTAAGCAAGGTATGCCGTTGTCGGTTGCCTATCGAAATGCGCTTGCTGAACGAGGCAGTGCGGTACTGTTTACTGGTATCACATTGGCGATTGGCGTAAGCACATGGATTTTCTCTGCGCTTAAGTTCCAGGTTGATATGGGTATCCTTTTAACCTTCATGTTCTTGGTAAATATGCTGGGTGCTGTGCTGCTTTTACCGGCAATTGGAACGCTTATCTGGTCTGACCAGAAAAAATAATGTGAATAATTGTGCTCCTTTTTATTTGGTATTGGCGATTTATATCTATTTTTTGTGAATAGATGAGCAAACAGCTGAAAAGCTTGAAATGTTTTCGTCAAAAAGGCTGTTTATTAGCGTCAGAAAGGTTAGAATTTACCTGACTCCACGCTAATAAATGGCTGTACAAATAATCTACCGTTCAAAGGTGGTATAGATTAAGGAACACATAATGACACAAAATGAAGGCACAGCTTCTGTTATCCTAGATAACGTCTGCAAGCTTATCCATAAAAAAGTCCATGCTGACAAAGTGTCACTTGTCGAAACGTTTGCCAAAACCTTGTACAGCAATATGTCTAAAGAGGATTTGGCACATCGTAACGACAGTGACTTATACGGCGCAGCATTGAGCCTTTGGAATGCCCTTGATAAAAACAAGTCTGACGACGCCGTCATTCGCGTTTTTAATCCTGAGGTTGCAAAGGATGGATGGCAATCATCGCATACAATTGTCGAGATAATCGCTAAAGATATGCCGTTTTTGGTTGATTCAGTGCGCATGGCGATGAATCGCAAAAACATAGTCTCTCACCTATTACTTCATTCTCCACTTAAGTTACAAAGAAACGATGCCGGTGCAATCACCGCGGTTTCTAACTTAAAAGCAGAACAAGAATCTACGTCTACTAAGACCGTATTTTTTATCGAAATCGACAGGCAAACAGATGATTCGGTGATCGCTGATTTTACAGCTGAGCTTGAATCTGTCTTAAATGATGTTTCTGTTGCGGTTGCTGATTGGCTACCAATTCGCGATAAATTGGTGAGCGTAAGTAAAGAGCTGCCGACCCGTCATTATAGTTGTTCAAAAGAAGAAGTTGCTGAAGCCGTCGAGTTTTTAGACTGGCTGGTTAGCGACAACTTTACCTTTATGGGCTACCGCCAATATGATTTGACTCCAGTTCAAGGTGACTATGAGCTGAAGCCAGTTGAAGGCACAAGTCTCGGACTAATGAAAAACTCAGGTGATGACCACAGTCGTTTATTGTCTGAATTGCCTGAAGTTGCGCGCAAAGAAGCACGTAGTAACAACTTGTTGATCTTAACTAAGACAAATTCACTTTCACGCGTTCATAGACCCGCGTATATCGACTATGTTGGTATCAAGCGTTTTGATGATGAAGGTAACGTGATTGGTGAAGACCGTTTCATTGGCTTGTTCTCTTCTAGCTTCTACAACAACAGTGCGGTAGATGTTCCGGTACTTAAGAGTAAAATTAACCGTATCATGGAGCAATGTGACTTTGCCAAAGGCACACATGCATACAAGGCGGTACTCAACATTCTTGAAACCTATCCACGTGATGAGTTAGTACAAGCACGCGAAAGCGAGCTGCTTGAAGTGGCAATGGGCGTTCTACAAACTCAAGAGCGTGACATGTGTCGCTTATTTGTGCGTAAGGATGTGTATGGTCGTTTCTTCTCTTGTATGGTTTATGTGCCGAGAGAGCGATACAACACTGCGTTACGCCGTGAAACTCAACAACTGCTAGGCCGTGCATTTAAGTCTAGCGACAAAGTAGAGTTCACCACCTTTTTCTCTGAATCAACACTAGCGCGTACGCATTACATCGTGCGTGTTGATGACAACAACATAGATTACAACGTGAAAGAAATTGAAAATAACTTGGTAGAAGCCGCTCGTACTTGGGAAGACAAGCTACAATCTGCACTTCTTGAAAGAACGGGTGAGTCTCGTGGTAACGAGTTAAACCGTAAATATACGAATGCCTTCCAGTCTGCTTATAAAGACCAAGTATTGCCAAGCGCAGCAGTCGTAGACATCGAAAAGCTAGAGCAACTAAATGATGACAACAAACTTGAGATGCTGTTCTACAGACCTCAGGAAGAAGCAACGTCACAACTTGTTCGTTTGAGCTTGTTCCATAAAGCAGAGCCTATTCACTTATCAGACGTGATGCCAATGCTTGAGAACTTTGGTCTACGTGTTATTGGTGAAACACCATACGCGGTGAAGACGACTGATGGTCAAGTAAACTGGATCATGGATTTCTCTATGCTTATCGACAGCAAAGGGATCACTGATTTTGACAAAGTATCAGCACGTTTCCGTGCGGCATTGACCAATGTGTGGAATAACCGCCTAGAAAACGATGGTTTCAACCGTTTAGTGTTATTAGGTGGTCTAACTGGTCGTGAAGCATCTATCCTGCGCGCATATGCTAAATACATGCGCCAAATTGGTGTGACGTTCTCGCAGTCTTACATCGAGAATACATTTGACCGCTACCCGCACATTGCAGCGATGATCGTTGATCTATTCGTGAAGAAGTTTGCACCGAAGAAAGTTGCTACTGAAAAGGCACTTCAGAAGGTTGTTGATGCTATCTACCTAGAGCTTGAAAACGTAGCGAATCTAGATGATGACCGTATCATTCGTTTGTACGTTGATATGATCAATGCAACGCTGCGTACTAACTTCTATCAAAAAGAAGCTGATGGCACGAATAAGTCGTATACGTCATTCAAGATCCAGCCAAGCGCAGTGCCAGATATGCCATTGCCATTACCAGCGTTTGAAATTTTCGTATACTCTCCACGCGTAGAAGGTGTTCACCTACGTGGTGGTAAAGTGGCTCGTGGTGGTCTACGTTGGTCAGACCGTCGTGAAGATTTCCGCACAGAAGTACTTGGCCTAGTTAAAGCACAGCAGGTTAAGAATACGGTTATCGTCCCTGTGGGTTCTAAAGGCGGTTTTGTTTGTAAACAACTTCCAACTGAACGTGAAGCGTTCTTCAAAGAAGGCCAAGAGTGTTACAAGATCTTCATCCGTGGTCTACTAGACATCACAGATAACATCGTACATGGTGACATTGTGCCGCCAGTGGATGTTGTACGTCACGACGAAGACGACCCATACCTAGTTGTTGCAGCGGACAAAGGGACTGCGACTTTCTCTGATATCGCAAATGGTATCGCTGAGTCTTATAACTTCTGGCTTGGTGACGCTTTCGCGTCAGGTGGTTCAGTTGGTTACGACCACAAGAAGATGGGTATTACTGCTAAAGGCGGTTGGGAATCGGTTAAGCGTCACTTCCGTGAAATGGACGTTGACTGTCAAACAACTGATTTCACAGCGGTTGGTATCGGTGACATGGGCGGTGACGTATTTGGTAACGGGATGCTGCTATCTAAGCACATTCGTTTACAAGCGGCATTTAACCACATGCACATCTTTATCGATCCAAACCCAGATGCGGCAAGCTCGTATGTAGAGCGTGAGCGTCTATTTAATCTGCCACGTTCAAGTTGGGAAGATTATAATAAGGATCTAATTTCTGAGGGCGGTGGTATTTTCTCTCGTGCAGCGAAAGCAATTACGCTAAGCGCTGAAATGAAGAAGATGATAGGCACTAAGAAATCGAGCATGACACCTAACGAGTTGATCAAAGCATTGTTAAAGATGCCAGTTGATTTGCTGTGGAATGGTGGTATCGGTACTTACATCAAGTCTAAATCTGAAACTGACGCTGAAGTAGGCGACCGTGCAAACGACGCGCTACGTATCAACGGCGGTGAGCTTGGTGCGAAGATCTTTGGTGAAGGTGGTAACTTAGGTGCAACTCAGCTGGGTCGTATCGAATTTGCTTCAAACGGCGGTCGTATCAACACTGACTTTATCGACAACGTAGGTGGTGTTGCTTGTTCGGATAATGAAGTTAATATCAAGATCCTACTTAACGGCCTAGTTGCTGAAGGTGAATTGACGAATAAGCAGCGTAACGAATTACTGTATTCAATGACTGATGAAGTATCAGAATTGGTACTGAAAGATTGTTACCGTCAAACGCACACGCTTTCGGTTACTAAGTCTAAAGGTCCAGCAACGCTGAAAGAGAAAGTACGTTTTATCCATGCACTTGAAAAAGACGGCAAGCTAAATCGTGCAATCGAATTCTTACCAACTGATGAAGAGCTAGCAGAGCGCGCGGCGGCAGGTAAAGACCTAACGCGTCCTGAGCTATCTGTATTGGTTTCTTACTCTAAGATGGTGTTAAAAGAGACATTGGTTGTTGATGAGATCTCAGAAAATCCATACTACCGTCAGTTGCTAGTGAACTCGTTCCCAGCACCACTGCGCGAGCGCTTCAATGCTGCGATGGATAATCACCCGCTACGTAAAGAGATCATTGCAACGAAACTTGCAAACAACATCGTTAACGACATGGGTCTAAACTTCATGGTTCGTATGCACGAAGAGACAGGTGCAACGGATGCAGAAATTGCGGTTTGCTACTCAATTGCAAGTGCAATCTTTGAAATGAAGGAAACGTGGTCAGCGATTTCTGCGCTTGATAATAAGATCCCAGCGGCAGTTCAAACGGAAATGCTATATCAATTACGTCGTACGGTTCGCCGTGCAACGCGTTGGTTCTTACGTCACCGTGACAAGTCTCAAACTATCGAGCAAACCATTGCGTTCTTTGCACCTACATTTAAAGATTTAAGTGCAAATCTACACAACTACATGGTTGCAAATGAAAGCGAGCAGATCGTTGATAAAGCACGTGACCTTGAATCTCAAGGTGTACCAGCTGAGATTGCACTGCGTATCGTGTCACTTTCAAGCTTGTTCTCTGTCATGGACTTAGCGGAAGTTGCACATAGCTCAGGTCGTAAGATCGGTGTTGTGTCTAATACCTACTTCACGCTTGGTGCAAACATGGGCCTACATTGGTTCCTTGACCAAATCACGGCTCAACCTGTTGCAAACCATTGGCAGGCGCTTGCTCGTGCTTCATATCGTGAAGAGCTGGATTGGCAACAGCGTTCATTGTCAGAGGTTGTGTTAAACAGCTTTGCTGGTGATGACAGTGATATCAATGAACAGATTGAACAGTGGATGGATAAGCAAGCAGGCTTACTACACCGTTGGCAGCAAATGCTAACTGAGTTTAAGACGTCGCAAAGTCATGACTTTGCTAAGTTCTCAGTTGCACTTCGTGAGCTAATGTTACTAAGCCATAACTGCGATACTTCCAAATAATCTAGAAATCGCTACAATACCCCAGCTTTGACTGGGGTATTTTTTTGTCTAATGCCATTGGCATAATCCATTTAGCTAAAGTTACGCTTGGGTAATTTTAGCTAAGTCGATTACGTTACCAATACTGAGGAGCTACCATGTTTTACGATCTTGCGCGTCGTTTTATGTTTAATAAAGATGCGGAGTGGGCACACGATTTTGCCCTAAACAACCTGCGCCGCTTTGCGAATACGCCAATGAGCCTTGCATGGTCTCAATCAGTTCAAGACAAACCGGTTAATTTTCTGGGGTTAGAGTTTAAAAATCCAGTAGGGTTGGCCGCCGGTCTTGATAAAAATGCTGAGTGTATCGAAGCATTTGCACAAATGGGTTTTGGTTTTATTGAAGTAGGGACTGTCACGCCAAGACCACAAGCGGGCAACGACAAGCCTCGGATCTTTCGTCTACCTGAAGCAAATGCGATTATTAATCGCATGGGATTCAATAACAAGGGCGTTGATTACCTAGTCAACAACGTAAAAGCAGCAAAATACGATGGGATCCTTGGGATCAATATTGGCAAAAATAAAGATACGCCGAATGAACAAGGTAAAGATGACTACATTCACTGTATGAGAAAAGTATTTGAGCATGCCTCATATATCACCGTGAATATCTCTTCACCAAATACACCGGGTCTGAGAGATCTACAATATGGCGAGGCGCTGGACGATCTATTGCAAAGCCTGAAAAATGAACAGATGGATCTGATCGCCAAGCATAACAAGTCAGTGCCTATGTTGGTAAAGATCGCACCAGATGTCGATGGCGTTCAGTTAACCCAGATCGCAGAATCATTAGTTAATAATCGTATCGATGGTGTTATTGCAACTAACACAACATTAGCCCGAGATGCGGTAGAAAACCTAGAGCACGGTAATGAAGCAGGTGGTTTGTCTGGAAGACCTGTTCGTGAAAAATCGACGCATGTTGTCAGCGAATTGAAGCGTATTACCGACGGTAAGCTACCAATCATCGGTGTAGGTGGTATTGACAGTGCTGAATCTGCAAAAGAGAAACTTTCAGCTGGTGCAGATTTAGTACAAGTCTATACAGGCTTTATTTATGAAGGGCCAGCGCTTGTTAAAAAGATCGTTTCGTCCTTATAAGGATCGGTCATATAACCAAATGATCCAAAACAAAACGTTATTATAAAAAATTTCATCATTGCGTTTTTCGCGTTATACTCCCACTTACTAGTTGAGCTAATTGGTTGGTGGGAGAGAAGTTTTGCAAGCTTCAAAAGAGTGGCAATGGATCCGCTGCACAGAAAGGAACAGGTTGTTAATTGATTTGGGTGACGAGCTTCAGCTTTGCACGCCTTTTCGTTTGCGCCACCTTACTGAAGACTCCACCGCTAATCCCAATTTTAGTCTCAGCGAAGCTGAATTTTATCAGAGTGTATTTTCCTACCTTTGCGGTTTTGGTGTTTGGAACGAGCCTAGGTGCTGCCAAATCGCTTTAAATGCCACTGCGGCAAAGTTTCATCTACAACCTATGCAAGCAAAAAGCTGGTTTTTTAAGCCATATTTTGGTGGCGAACCTGTGAGTGAGGCAGTTGTGTGTTTAAATTCCAAGTTAAGCAGCGGCGAGTTTCTAATTATCGAGCATGATGGTCAATCAAGTCTTTGTTTAAGCTTGAACGAGCAATTTATTCTTGATGAGGGAATAGAGCTTGAACAATTTCAAGCGATAAAAGTACTGAACGATCGGTTAGCGCCTCTTGTGTTAACACACCGAGTTCATCAAAGCGCATAGCCAAGTTCTTCCCATCGTTTTATTGACCAGCAATTATTTCCTGTATTAATCTGTACCTACTTTGAGTTGTTCGCTGATCTAGGGAACAGAATGCGCTGCCTCTGCGATAAAACATTAAAATTAACTTATGCCGACGCTGAAGGACATTGCGGTTATCAATGTCAGTCATGCGGTGCCATTTGGCTGCCGCGCAAATTTATTGATTCCATTAAACATACTTATCATTTTAGTTATACCGATTTTATTGCAAAGCGGTCGTTGGTTGAGCGTGACGTTTTACAATTATGCCCTGATGATGGTCATACACTTAAAGACTATACGCTCTTTGAAGCTAGTTTTAGTGAGTGCGGGTGCTGTGGTGGCGTGTGGTTTGAAAAAGGGGAGCTCCATAACTTACTACAAAATTACCAAAGCAAGAGTTCGGACATAAGCGCGCTAGATAAGTTAGATTTTCTGAGCTTGCTAAATTTTTAACGTAATTTATCCCCATACAACCAAGCTCAACTAATAACTAACGATAACTTGTGTGTTATACTGCGCCCAGTTGAAATTTAAGGGTATTCAAATTGCAATTTATCGCATTGACATCTATTGGTGTAGAGCAGTTACTGGTTGAAGAATTAACCGAGTTTGGTTTTGAAATAAACAAGCAAACCGTTGGTTCAGTTAAGTTCACAGGCGCTAATCTAGACGTACAAAAGTTCTGTATGATGACACGATTTGCAACGCGCGTGATGTTGCTTATCGATGACAAACCAGAAGTGAATGACAAAGATTCTCTCTACAAGTTTGTTCGTTTTCAGGCATGGCAAGATTGGTTTAGCCCAAAGCAGACCTTTGCAGTAGAGTTTAATGGTACGAATAATGCGCTAAAAAATACGCAATTCTCTGGTCTGGTGGTTAAGGATGGGATCGTTGACTATTTCAATGACCTGTTTGAACAACGTCCAGATGTTGACAAGCAGACACCGGATATTCGCATCATAGCGAAATTATCAAAGCAAGGCTGTGCGCTATATATCGATTTCTCGGGACCTCGCTTATCTGATAGAGGCTATCGTGACAAACAAGGTAAAGCGCCAATTCGTGAACATTTAGCGGCAGCGCTGGTTAAACGTAGCGGCTGGCTTGAAGATACTAATAAGCCGCTTTTTGATCCCTGCTGTGGTTCTGGCACGTTATTGATAGAAGCGGCTTCTATGGCACTTGGTTTACCTACTAACCTCAATAAAGACTTTGCCTTTAAACGCCTGCCGAGTTTTCGTGAAAGTAAGTTCACCGAGCTTAAAGCACAATTAAATGTACAACCAGAGCAAAAGAGCTTATGGCTGATCGGTAGTGATATCGATGAACGTGTGCTGTCAATTGCTGAGCGTAATGCCAAGCGCGCAGGCGTTGAGTCACATATAAAGTTTAAGTTTGAAGATGCCAATCAGCTTAGCCTTGCTGCTAAACGCCCCGGCACTGTGCTGAGTAACTTACCTTATGGTGAACGTCTAGGTGGTATGGCTGAAATTATTACGCTATATCGCAATATGGGTATCGCCTTTAAAAAGCACTATAAAGACTGGAATTTGGCGTTACTTGCGAGTGAAGAAAGCCTATTAAAAGTGCTAAAACTAGCGCGTAAAAAGTCTTATAAATTCAAAAATGGCCCGCTCGACGTGCTGCTTAACTTGTATGAAATGAATGAAATGCAGGTACAGCAAAATAAACAGAGCAGTGGGCTTAATTTTGAAGGCTCGACTGCGTTTGGCAACCGCTTGAAGAAAAATCTACAAGGCTTAAAATCTTGGCTGAAAAAAGAAGACATTAATGCGTATCGTGTTTATGACGCGGATATCCCTGAATACAATGTTGCAGTTGATATTTATAACGATAACGCAGTCATCTTTGAATACAAAGCGCCAAAAGAAATTGACGATAGTGTTGCGCAAAAACGTTTGCAAGACGTGATCACACTTACCGCCGAGCAGCTTAATATCGACCCGCTAAACATCGCGGTAAAAGTAAGAAAGCGCCAAAAAGGTCAAGAACAATACAAAGCCCTGGACAAGCAAAACCGCACTGAGGTAGTAGAAGAGTACGGTGCTAAGTTCAAGGTTAACCTATTTGATTATCTTGATACGGGTCTATTCCTTGACCACCGCTTAGCTCGCAAGTTTATTCAGCAACATTCGAAAGATAAACGCGTGTTGAATCTATTTGCATACACAGGTAGTGCTTCTGTGCACGCCGCAGTTGGCGGCGCTAAGTCTGTTACCACAGTAGATATGTCAAAGACCTATCTAAAATGGGCTGAAGAAAACTTTGAGCTAAATGGTTTGAAGAACCCACGTTTCAGATTTGAGCAAGCGGATTGCTTAAAATGGCTTGAAAGAGCCGTTGGTCAATATGATCTCATTTTCTTAGACCCACCAACATTCTCTAACTCTAAACGTATGTCTGACGCATTTGACGTGCAAAGAGATCATTTAAAACTATTTGGTTGGGTAAAGAAAATATTAGCACCGAATGGTGTACTGCTGTTTTCTAACAACAAACGCGGATTTAAAATCGATGAAATGGGACTTGCGGCACTTGGCCTAACTGCTGAGGAATACTCATCGCAAACCTTGTCTTTGGATTTTAAACGTAACAAGCAAATTCACAACAGCTGGTTGATCCGTCATGATTAAATGTACCTTATTCCACACCGATGGTTGTCATCTTTGTGAAGAAGCATTGGCGATGTTAATTCAATTTTTGCCTGAAGCCGAAATTGAACTCGTCGATATCGTCGATAGTGAAGAGACGATGACGGAATATCAATATAGAATTCCAGTGATTAAAAAAGGCGAGACAGGTCAGGAACTTGGCTGGCCTTTTACTCAACAACAACTACAAGAATTTATAGACTAATATGGATCTCATTCGAATTGCTAAAGCCCAACTGGCTTTTGGCTCACACCCTATACTTGACCAAGCTGATGCCGTTATTGAATCAGGCGAGCGCGTTTGTATTGTGGGCCGAAACGGTGCCGGTAAATCAACGTTACTGAAAGTGCTTGATGATCAAGTGCAACTTGATGATGGTGAAATCAACCGTGTTGGTGGATTAAAAGTTTCAAGGCTAGAACAAGACCCACCAAAGGGCGCAAATGGCTCGGTCTTTGATTATGTTGCGAACGGTTTACCTGATGTTGCTGAGCTGCTCATTGAATTTCATGAAGTCAGTGAAAAACTACAAACCAGCCAGTCAGATAAATTGATGACCTCGCTTGAGCGCTTAACTCAGCGATTGGAAAGCGAAGATGCGTGGCGTTTTGAGTCACGGATCAAGCAAGTGCTTAGCCAGTTGCAATTAGATGCGAATATGCGCCTAGAAGAGCTCTCAGGTGGCTGGTTACGCAAAGTCGCGCTGGCCAAGGCGTTGGTGAGCGATCCAGACTTGCTGCTACTCGACGAGCCGACTAACCACCTTGATATGCAAAGTGTTATCTGGCTTGAGCAATTCCTGAAAGAGTTTAAGGGGGGGATCGTGTTTATTTCCCACGACCGTGCCTTTATTCGCGCAATGGCGACTCGAATTTTAGATTTAGACCGTGGCAAGTTGGTTTCATACCCTGGAGATTATGCGCAATATCTAGAACAAAAAGCCCATGATTTAAAAGTGGAAGAGCAACAGAATGCCTTGTTTGATAAAAAGCTTGCCGAAGAAGAAACCTGGATAAGGCAAGGGATCAAGGCCCGGCGAACTCGTAACGAAGGGCGTGTGCGAGCACTAAAAGCGCTTCGTGTTGAGCGCAAGCAACGCATCGAGCAGCAAGGTAAGACAGACTTCAACATCGAGACGGCGGATCGTTCCGGTAAGCTGGTCTTTGAAGCGAAACATTTAGACAAAGCATTCCAAGAAAAATGCATTGTGAAGGACTTTTCAACGCTGGTGATGCGTGGCGACCGTATTGGCTTGGTCGGTCCAAATGGAGCAGGTAAAACTACGCTGTTAAAAATGCTTTTTGGTGATATTAAACCTGACGCAGGCAGTGTAAAACAAGGCGTGAATCTGGAAGTTGCGTACTTCGATCAATACCGTGAAAAATTGGATGAAGAAGCAACTGTGCAGGATAATGTCGCAGAAGGTAAGCAAGAAGTAATGATGGGCGGCCGCTCGCGTCATGTACTTGGCTATCTGCAAGACTTTTTATTTCCGCCTGCGCGAGCTCGAACTCCTGTAAAGGCATTATCGGGCGGTGAAAAAAACCGCTTATTACTTGCTAAGCTCTTCCTTAAGCCTTCAAATATTATTGTGCTGGACGAACCGACCAACGACTTGGATATTGAGACGCTTGAACTACTTGAAGAAATCTTAAACCAATACCAGGGCACAGTGCTGGTCGTCAGCCACGACCGAGAGTTTATCGATAATACCTGTGGCAGTGTGTGGGCATTCGAAGGCGAAGGCCTAGTGACGGAAATTGTTGGCGGCTATAGTGATTTTGAGCTGTATCAGCAAAGACGAGAGCAGCAAAAGAAAGAAGTACAAAAGGTTCATCAAGAAAAGCAGCAACAGGCCGAGACTAAAAAGGCAGCTGCGCCTGCTCGTTCAAATAAGCTGAGTTACAAATTAAAACTTGAATTAGAGTCGTTGCCCAGTAAAGTAGAGGAACTTGAAGAGGCAGTGAACAAACAACAAACACTGGTCAGCGATCCAGACTTCTTTAAACAAGATCAAGAAACGACCCACAAGGCATTGAACCATTTGACTGAGCTAGAGTCGAAGCTGGAAGCCGCGTTTGAACGCTGGGAAGAACTAGAAGCATTACAGAATCAGCAGTAAGGATTAAAATGAAATTTAAACTTTTAGCCGCGAGTGTCGCCGTAGCCCTTTCACAACAGGCGGCCGCTGCCACCTATCAGTTAACTGAATTACCAAGACATGATAATAGCAAATATAGCTACGTGTCAGATGCCAATGAAGCTGGAGACGTGATTGGTCACGCTTCCAATTTATTTGGTGTAAAGATTGATGTGTCGTATATCGACTTCGATGATTCAACACTCAAAAATTATTACGACAGTACAAAAAAGCAGTACGAGCTGATCGAAGAAGAAATCACCTTCACATTAGAAGATATTCAAAACAATGATGCAGCTAATACGAATGCTCAAGCTCATGCATTTATGCTGTCTTATGTTATGAATTCAAGTAGAGTAGTTAGCCAAGAATATCAAAGAATTGAAAGAGCAATTTCTTTGACATATAACAATAATACCGCAGAAGAGTTTGTGGTATTTGATGAACAATCTCCTGATTATGAAGGACTCACTCGCTCGGTCACTAACTATCTTACAAGCATCGCAGAAGACGGTACAATAGTGGGCTGGGGTTCTGCACCTTTTAAAAAGATAACTTTTACTCCTGAGGGTGAAACAGAAGAAGAAACTTATTTTGTACGTGATTGGCGAAATAAAGGTATTTTAGTTACACCAGCTGGAGAGAAAATTAGGTTAGAGCCTGCCTTTACAGAATACGGCGGCCTTTCTCTTGCCACTGATATCAAACAAACCGCTGATGGCGGCTATATTGTTGTGGGGCAAAGTTCAACTTCGTTATCGCAAAGAGCAACAGAAAATATAGAAGATAGTTGTGATGGTGTGGATGAACCAGTCGATGTGTGTATTCAAAGGTTGACCTCGCCGTATCATACTCGAGCCTACAAGTGGACGTTTGATAACGATTTTAACTTAGTCAGTGCAACGGATCTTGGACTTGGTTTTACACCAGATGAAGATGATGATCGAGCCTATTCAAGCATGGCTGTGGCAACTAATGGGACGGGATTAACGGTTGGTTATTCTCGTGCACGTCGTCAAAGTAACGATGACCTTCTACCTTACGAACAAGCCGTTTACTTTACTAATAATGAAATTAAGCGTATTAAAGAGGTTGAGAGTTATATCGAATACAGCCAAGCGGTAGATGTGAACGACAATGGCACGATTGTTGGTGTGTTTGGACGTTTTACTGGTAGTTCAAGAGATTATGACTCAACAGGTTTTTATTTTAATGCGAATACCGCTGAGTTCAAAGAAATGCCTGCATACTTCGAGGGTTCGGCGACAGCAATCACAGATATCAACAATAATGGCTTTGTTGTAGGTCAAGGTGTTACAGAAAAGAGTGGTTCTAACCGTCGTCGCGAAGCGTTTTTATATGAAATTGGCGCAGAAAAACTAGTGAATATAAACTCACTTCTTCCTTGTAAGAACGATTCTTTCCCTTACACCATTGCAGAAGCTGTGAAGATCACTGATGACAACAAGATATATGCGATTGCGACCAAAACGGTTGAAAGACGCAATACATTGGGTGAAATTGAGAAGGACAGTAAGGGCGAGACTGAGTATGAGTCGGTAAGTTTACCTGTTCTACTTACCCCAATTTCTGGTGAACCAGAAAACTGTACACCACCTGAGGCAGAAACATATGAGCGTCAATCTGCAAGCTGGTCTTGGCTTAGTTTACTCGCGTTACCACTAGTGGCGCTGAGAAGACGTCGTAAAGCCTAAAGTACAATTTAGACGATAAAAAAGCCCGGAAGGGCTTTTTTTGTGTTTGAAAAGAAATATTAGCAAATTCAATTCGATATTTTGTTCAACCGGTACAAATCTTAACTATACTGGTATTAGCCTTGGCCGCGGCTTTGCCATGCTTTATTCACTGAACGTCGCCATAGGTAATCGATACCGAAAAAGCCGATAATAGCGGCAAGTGTTGCGCAGATCAAAGAGCCGACGATAAATGCAGGCCCAATCGTTGTTAGGCTTTGTGCAAGCCATTCCCAACTCGCCTCAAAATGGAATGGCTGTTGTTCTTGGCCAAGGGCAAATACACCGACTAAGTAAGAGCAATAAAATATCGGCGGCATCGTGAGTGGATTAGTGATCCAAACGAGAGCAATAGACAAAGGCAAGTTGACGCGAAATGGAATCGCAAGTGCTGCTGCCAGTACCATTTGAAAAGGAACAGGGATGAATGCGAAAAATAGCCCCACCGAGAATGCGCCACGTGCTGAGCGCCGGTTTAAATGCCAGAGGTTGGCATCATGCAGTAACTTCCCAAAGATTTTTAATGATTTCTGTTGTTTGATTTTATTATGATCAGGTAAAAAGCGTTGAATCGTTTTTTTCGCCATTTGCAGCTGCCATCTACTTGGATTCTGATATGTTTTGGAATAATTCTAGGTTGCTTCAGTGCGGTATTTCTTCTCGACAATTGGCGATTAGCCGCAATAAGCATATTCCTCTACTTCATGGGCCGCTATTCTAAGCTTTTTTGTCCTATATTGGCAGGATTTATTTTAGGGATTTCCATTGTTCTTAGCCATTACTTTGTTTTTTATCAGCTAAAAATACCAGAAATGTGGCAATCGCAGCTTGTTACTGCTTCGGGTAAAGTTATTGAGGTTGATAATTCTGTGATTGGTGAAGCGTTAAAGGTAAAGCTAGAGCAAGTTGAAGGCTACCAGTTTGCGCGTTGGCGTACGGTAAATGCAAAGCTTTATCGTGATTCATCAACGCCTATGTTGACAGTTGGTGACCACATTGAATTTACGGTGAAGCTTAAGCGTTATCGTAGCCGAGCTAATATCGGACTTTTTAACGCTGAATTGCACGCGTTTAGAAAGCATATGTATTTCAAGGGCAGTATCAAAACAATCAATTTGTTAGTGAAGGACACTACGTGGCGTGATAATTACCGCTTATTCATAGATAAAAAGCTCAATGGGCTCAGCTATGCTTGGCTGTATTATATTTTATTAACAGGCGATACAAGCAAAGTCGACTTCGAAAACAAAACACAATTTAGAAGTCTTGGTTTGAGCCATCTGTTAGCGATTTCAGGGCTTCATATCGGAATGGTATTTGCAATCGCGTTTTTGCTGATAAAAGTCGTGCTGCATTGTGCCCCGGTAATAATCTCCCAAGCAGCCAACTTGCATCAGTGGTGTTTAGTTTTTGCGTTACTGTTGTGTTTTGGGTACGTCATTCTCTGCGGCTACAGTGTATCGGCGACTCGAGCTGTGATCATGGCAATGGTATGGGTTGCATGTTACCTCTTTGCCGTGCGCCTTAAAGCACTTCAGGTGTTAACGGCTGCGTTGACAATCGTCTTAGTGGTAGACCCGTTTTCACTACTCAATCCTGGTTTATATTATTCCTTTTTTGCGGTAGCTATTATCGTAACGTTAGTGACAAAAGTTGGCCGAGGTTTAGGTGCGAAACTGCTTGCGTTAATTAAGTTGCAGCTTGCGTTATTTATCTGTCTGTTGCCACTCAACCTCTATTTTTTTTCTGGTGCGAGCATCATTTCATTGGCTGCGAATATCATAGTGATCCCGTTGGTTTCTGCCGTTGTATTTCCGCTACTACTGCTTCATGTTACTGCGTTGCACGCTATTGGTTGGCAACTTCCACTTCATCTAGTTGATAGTGGGTTAGTGGTTCTGTTTGAGCTATTGCAAAACTCTCCAGTAAGTTGGGTAGATATACCCAGCGTTTCGTCCGTGTTTCTCATAACCAGCTACTTAAGTGCGTTGTTGCTGTTTTTATTCAGAAATTGTTTTGGTTTATTACCTATATTAATTTTCCTCGTTCAGTATCTATTTCGAGCCTCTCCGCTATGGCAAGTCGATATTTTTGACGTCGGTCACGGAACCGCTGTATTGGTTTCTCGCAATAACAAAGGGCTGCTCTATGATGTGGGGGCCAAGTATTTTGGCTATTTTTCAATGTTTGAGTTTGTGATCAAACCCTATCTTTTGAATAATCGAATTACGCTACAAGATACCATCATTAGTCATAACGATGGTGACCATAATGGTGGCGTTGACGACCTCGTTGCCTTTGATGGCGGGAAATCGTTACAGCGTTTTCACCCCGCAAGTGCTGCTGATAGCTGTGTGCTTGGAACACATCAATTTCAAGGGCTAGACATATCAGTGATCTGGCCTCAAGAAATGTCGAACAATGACAACAATAATTCTTGTGTAGTTAGTATCTCTGATGGGCAGTTTACGCTTTTATTACCAGGAGATATTGAGAAAGTCACTGAAACTAAGTTACTTGATCTAGAAAAAGAGGCACTCAAGGCCGATATATTACTGGTTCCACACCATGGTAGTGGCAGCTCTTCGAGCGAGCAGTTTATTCAAGCGGTTGACCCAGATATTGCGATATTTTCTCGTGCCTTTTATTCGCCTTGGAAAATTCCCAATGAGAAAGTGATTGAAAGATACCAAAGAGTAGGGAGCACACTATTGGATACTGCCTTAGATGGCCATATAAAGATCTCAATTTTTGCTCAAGAAATTACAGTTGAACGAGCTCGGGAAGTGGAAAATTACTGGTTTCTCAGATAATCCATTCAGTTTTAACGATTTGAAAGTTACAATAATGCCATATAGAAAAGTAGAGGCTGGCAATGCAACCAACCGACAAGCAGATTTACGCTAGATTATTTAGCTATGTAAAAGACTTTAAACTCGCTGCCATATTTTCAGTAATTGGCATGATAGGGTACGCTGCGATGGACGCTTCGTTCGTTGCGCTAATGGATCCGTTTATCGATGAGGGCCTCACTGCAGGGAATCGCGATGTACTAAAACTGGCTCCCTTTGTTGTCATCGCGTTAGTTATTGGACGTGGTATCTTTAACTACATGGCATCGTATTGCTTGTCTTATGTTGGGTCTCAGGTTGTGCGTGCGTTGCGACAGCAACTATTTGAACATATGTTGTATCTACCTGTGTCGTTTCATGATCAACATTCTAATGGTGAATTGATATCAAAAATCACTTTTGATACTGAACAAGTACAGCAAGCCGTCACTAAGGCGCTTCAAGTGCTGATCCGTGAAGGTGCATTTGTATTTTTCTTACTCATCACTATGTTTTATGCAAGTTGGCAGCTATCGCTCATTTTCTTAGTTGTGGTACCAATCGTGGCGGTGATAGTCACAGTAGTATCCAAGCGTTTTAAGAAAATCTCCAAGAATATTCAAGATGCGATGGGAGAAGTGACGAAAAGCTCTGAGCAAATGATGGCGGGTCATAAAGTCATCCATGGCTTTGGTGGTCAAGATAAAACCATCTCTCACTTTGCTAAAGTTAATAATCATAATCGTCAGCAACGCGTAAAAATGGACGCGACTAAAGCGCTGAGCGTGTCTATCATCCAAATCATAGCGGCGAGCGCAATGGCGGTGATACTCGCGATTGTTGCGATGCCTTCTATGGTAGATAAAATTTCATCGGGCACCTTTGTCACTTTGATCACCTCTATGATGATGATGCTGCGTCCTTTAAAACAACTTGCCAATGTAAATAGTGACCTGCAACGCGGGATCTCTGCGGCGAAAAGTGTGTTTGCGGTGATTGATCTTGAAAAAGAAAAGGACACTGGCACTCAGTCCTTATCTCGTGCTCAAGGTAACCTACAAGTCAAAGACTTAACTTTTACTTATCCATCTAAAAACGATCCGGTAATTGAGTCATTAAACCTTGAAATCAAAGCCGGGCAGAGTATCGCGTTGGTGGGTAGAAGTGGCTCAGGAAAATCAACGATTTCTAATCTTTTACCGCGTTACTATGATATTGAAGCGGGCAGTATAGAGTTAGACGGCACGAATATAAATGATTACCAGCTTGCGGATCTACGCGCGCAGTTTTCCATCGTGTCGCAGCAAGTGGTGTTGTTTAATGACTCCATTGCAAACAATATAATGTACTCGTTAAAGCAACCCTTATCGCAAGAAGCCCTAGAAAAAGTCGTAAAACAAGCCCACGTTTGGGAATTTGTTAAAGATCTTCCTGAGGGCCTAAATACTGTTGTTGGTGAAAATGGCGTAATGCTTTCTGGCGGACAACGACAACGTATCGCCATCGCGCGTGCTATTGTGAAAGATGCACCTATCCTTATTTTAGATGAAGCCACATCAGCATTAGACACAGAATCTGAGCGTTTGATCCAACAAGCGTTGGAAGAGCTGATGGCTGATAAAACAACCATAGTAATTGCCCATCGGTTATCGACAATCGAGCGTTGTGACTGCATCTATGTGCTAGATAAAGGCAAGATCATCGAACAAGGCAAGCATGCTGAATTAGTCGCGCAGGAAGGGGTTTATCATGCACTTTGCAAAATGCAGTTTGGTGAGCAATAAATGGCATCAAAAATAGAGCAAAGTTGGTATAAAAAACCGGGACTACTAACACTATTATTGCTTCCGCTAAGCCTGTTATTTGGACTTATTAGCTCGGTGAGAAAGGGGCTTTATAAACTCGGTATTTGCCCCGCGTACCGCTCGCCTGTTCCGGTTATTATTGTCGGTAACATCAGTGTGGGCGGTAATGGCAAAACGCCATTTGTGCTTTGGTTAGTCCCTTTTCTTGAAAAGCTTGGTTTTAAGGTTGGGGTGATCAGTCGAGGCTACGGTGCGAAACCCAGTTCAACTCCGTTTTTAGTCACTGAAGCGACCTCAACGGAAGAGGGCGGTGATGAACCTTGTTTACTCGCCAAGCGGTTGAAATGCCCAGTGATGATTGGTGCTGATAGACAAGCCAGTATCGAGAAATTATTAGATAATAGCGATGTAAACATCATCGTCAGCGACGATGGGCTACAGCACTATAAATTGGCACGAGATATTGAGTTCTGTATTGTTGATGCTGAGCGACGCTTTGGTAATGGCTTATGGATGCCTGCAGGGCCGCTTAGGGAATTACCTAAGCGTATTCAGAGTGTCGATCTTGCCGTATATAATGGTGGATGCGAAAGTTACTCCTATACGCTAGAGGCGGTTGGTTTTTTTCGTGTTACAGATGATAGTCCGGCATCCAACATAGAAATGGTTGGTGCTTCAGTCTGCGCTATCGGCAACCCCGCGCGATTTGAAAATACGCTCCGAGATAGGGGGATTGTTCTGAGTGAAAGTCTACATTTTGCGGACCATCATCCATATCAAGCGTCCGAATTCTCGCAAATTGAAAACGGCGCTATTTTTATGACAGAGAAAGATGCGGTAAAGTGTCGCACATTTGCAAAAGATAATTGGTATTACCTCAAAGTAGATGCCAAACCTACATCAGCGCTTGAAAAAGCGGTATTAAATTTACTTAAAAAGAAAGAGATTTATCATGGCCTTTGATACCAAATTACTAGAAATAATTGCCTGCCCAGTATGTAAAGGCAAATTAAGATATGACAAAGAAAACAAAGAGTTGATCAGCACAGCAGCCAAGCTTGCGTATCCAATTAAAGACGATATTCCTGTGTTATTGGAAAACGAAGCGCGCGAGCTGAGCAGTGATGAGGTTGAGCAGTGGAATTCGTAGTCGTCATTCCGGCGCGTTATGCTTCAAGCCGGCTGCCTGGTAAACCGCTTGCTGATATCGGCGGCAAATCAATGATCCAGCGTGTTTACGAACAGGCTATTCAATCTGGCGCGGCAGCGGTTTATATCGCAACCGATCACAGTGCGGTATTTGAGGCTGCGCAAAACTTCACTGATAATGTGCTCATGACGCGTGAAGATCACCAATCAGGTACTGAGCGACTCGCCGAAGTTGTTGAACAACTGGAGCTGAACGAACAAACCTTGGTGGTTAATGTACAAGGTGATGAGCCACTGCTAGAGCCTGATAACATCGCACAAGTGGCAGCACTACTGCATCATTCTGATGCACCGATGGCGACGCTATGCGTCGATGTGGAAGATGTAGAAGAGGTGTTAAATCCGAATGCAGTGAAAGTGGTGTCTGATCTTCAAGACAACGCACTGTATTTCTCTCGCTCGTCTATTCCGTTTCAGCGTAACAGCATGTTAACGCTCGACAAAAATAGCATTCCAGTGAGCCATTTTAAACGTCATGTTGGCATATATGCCTATCGTGCGGGCTTTATTCAAACCTATTTATCGCTAAGTGTTTCACCGCTAGAGGTGCAAGAGTCACTAGAGCAGCTACGTGTGCTGTATCATGGATACAAAATTAAGGTCGCTAAAGCGGTTAAGCCGGTGCATGCTGGAGTGGATACCCCCGAAGATTTGGCACGGGTTCAAGAGATACTGAATGGAAAAGTTTAATCTCATTGCGGACGAGGTAGACTATGTGGTTGCATACAAACCACAAGGTTTGAGCTTCCATAGTGAGGACGGTGCAGGTTTTGTTGCCTTACTGACGGAGCAACTAGGCTATCCCTTATTTGCGGTTCACCGCCTCGATAAAGTCACGTCGGGACTCATCCTTTTAGCGAAGTCTAGCGAGGCTGCAAAGCAGCTGACGAGCCTGTTTTCCGCTCGAAAAATAGACAAATTTTACCTGGCGTTAGTTAGTGCGAAACCGAAGAAAAAGCAAGGTTGGATAAAAGGCGATATGGCTAAGTCGCGCAGAGGCACCTATAAACTGATTAAAACTAAGCTAAATCCTGCGGTGACTCGATTTTATTCATGCTCTGTTGCGACCAACCTACGCGCTTGTATCGTTAAGCCGTTTAGCGGTAAAACACACCAAATTCGGGTGGCACTAAAAAGCATCGGTGCGCCAATTTTAGGTGATTTAGCCTATAGTGGAGAGCCTGCAGATAGAACGTATCTTCACGCATTTTGCCTTGAATTTGAGTGGCAAGGTAACCATCAACACTATCAAGCGGCGCCTGAAGGTGATGGTGCATTTGGCCATTTATTGGCACATGAAATCTTTGCAAGTTGGCAAAATCCAAGTCAATTAGAGTGGTAACATGACTGATTCGAATAGAGAACTAAGATTTGGCGGCATTGGTCGGTTATACGGTAACGCCGAGTTAGAAGCATTAAGTAAAGCACACTTTTGTGTCATTGGTATTGGTGGCGTTGGCAGTTGGGCTGTAGAAGCGTTAGTGAGAACGGGTATAGGTAAAATTACGCTTATCGATATGGACGATATTTGTGTAACCAACATTAACCGTCAGTTACATGCTCATAGCGAAAGCATCGGGATGCAAAAGATTGAAGCAATGCGAGATCGCTGTCTTGCGATTAACCCAGATTGTGAAGTTACCCTGATCGATGATTTTCTGATGTTAGATAACATTAGAAACTACATTCAAGGCTTTGATTATGTTATTGACTGTATCGACGCGGTTAAAGAGAAAGCGGCGCTAATCGCGCATTGTAAGCGCAAGAAAATACCGGTGATCACTACAGGTGGTGCAGGCGGTCAAACCGATCCGAGCCAGATCCAGTATGGGGATGTGGCAAAGACGACCCATGATCCGCTGCTGGCAAAAGTACGTTATATTCTCAGAAAACAATATAACTTTAGCGATAATCCAAAACGTAAATTTGGCGTCGATTGTGTGTATTCTACAGAGCAGCTCGTTTACCCAAGTACCGATGGCACTGTGTGCAAAGCAAAGCAACAAGCTGAAGGTGGGAAAAATATGGACTGCGCGACCGGGTTTGGCTCTGCTGCTATGGTAACTGGAAGTTTTGGTTTTTTTGCGGCGTCCAAAGCAATACGTAAGTACCTAGATAAACAAAGCAAAAGCAGCGAATAAGTGTGCTCGTTTGAGCACCTTATATCACGTTATTTTAATATCTCTGCCTGCACTTGGATCTGTTCAACAATCGCACGTATACCATTACCCCTAGATGGGCTTAGGTGAGCAATTAATCCAAGCGACTCAAACAGTTCATAAGCATTAAACTGGTTTGCTTGTTCTGGCGTTTTACCTGCGTACGCTGCAATGATGATTGCAAGTAATCCTTTGACAATGCGCGTATCTGAGTCAGCAATAAGTACGAGCTGCTGCGCGCTTTCATCTAAGTCCAGATAGAGCCAAACTTTACTGTCACAGCCTGACACTAATGCTGAGTCGACTTTCAGTGCATCAGGAAGAGTTGGAAGTTGTTTACCTAGCAGCATAATTTCACGATATTTGGCTTGCCAGCCATGACTTTCAGATAATTTTTTTGTGATATGTTCGATATTCATAAGTTTAATCTAGCAATTCGATTGTGGCATTTAATGCATTAATAAAATGCTCAATATCATCTTGGTTATTATAAAAAGCCAAACTTGCACGTACTGTCCCGTTAACCTTGAGCATTTTCATAAGAGGTTGAGTACAATGGTGTCCGCTTCTGACTGCTACGCCGTATGTATTGAGTAGTGTGGCAAGATCGTAGTGGTGCTCGCTTTTATAGTTAAAACTGACTACGCCAACATTGTTTTGTGTATCGCCATAAACCGTGATGCCATCGATCTGTCTTAGCTTTTCTAAAAGGGAGTGATAGAGCGCTTGCTCGTATCGTTGAAGTGCACTGGGATCAATCTCGTTTACATAATCTATCGCTGCGGCAAAACCGATAACGCCAGAAATATTGGGCGTGCCGGGCTCAAACTTGCCAGGTGCCTCTCTATAGCTGGAACGCTCGAAGCTCACTTCTTTTATCATTTCGCCGCCGGTTTTATATACGGGGAGCGCATTTAGTTGCTGGTATTTACCATAAAGTCCGCCGACACCTGTTGGTCCAAGCGCTTTATGAGCTGAAAAAACATAAAAGTCGCAATCCAGCGCTTTCAGATCAGGTCTTAAATGCAGTAAAGACTGTGCGCCGTCGATAACCGTGATGGTACCTAAGGCATTGCAAACCGAAATGAGCGACTCAATTGGATGAATATTCCCAAGTGCGTTTGAAACATGGCCCATCGCTAACACATCAGGTTTATGCTGCTTTAACATCGCAATTGCGCCTTGCTCATCGAGGACGCCGGCTAACATAGGTAACACCAGTAAAGTTGCGCCGGTACGCTGACAAGCTTCTTGCCAAGGCACTATGTTAGCGTGATGTTCAAAGGGACTGATGGCAATGACGCTGTCTGAATTTAAGCGTGCACTCAGGCCATGAGCCACCAAGTTTAGTGATTCAGTTGCGCCGCTGGTCCATACGATTTCTCGTGTTTCAACATTTAAAAAATTGGCAATTGTTTCTCGGGCACTTTCGTAGCGAACAGTGGCGTTTTCACTAAGCGTGTGTAAACCTCTATGTACGTTTGAATTCTCATCTTGATAAAAAGTTTTTATGACATCAATGACTTTGTTCGGTTTTTGCGCAGTTGCAGCAGAGTCAAGATAGCAAAGCGGCTGTCCATCAAGTTGTTTGTTCAAAATTGGAAAGTCGTTGCGCAGAGATTGGATGTCAGTCATAACGTACCTGAGTTAATTGAGCAGCGCGATTCTAACGAATACGCGGCGATATTAAAACAAAAAAGGCCGCATTAAGCGGCCTTTTCAAACACAATAACGAGATTATCTGTCGTTTTGTGTTTTGTAGTCGCGAGACGTGTAGCCTTTGTAAAGCTGACGCGGACGACCAATTTTGTGTCCTGGCTGAGAAAGCATTTCGTTCCAGTGTGAAATCCAGCCCACAGTACGAGACATCGCGAAGATAACCGTAAACATGCTTGTTGGAATACCGATTGCTTTAAGAATGATACCAGAATAGAAGTCTACATTCGGGTATAGTTTCTTCTCGATGAAGTAAGGGTCTTCTAGGGCGATCTGTTCAAGTTTCATTGCTACGTCAAGCAGTGGATCTTGAATGTTTAGCTCTTTAAGTACTTCGTGGCACGTTTGACGCATTACTGTCGCGCGTGGGTCAAAGTTTTTATAAACGCGGTGACCAAAGCCCATTAGACGGAACGGATCGTTCTTATCTTTTGCTTTTGCAACGTACTCGTCAATACGATCAACAGAACCAATTTCTTCAAGCATAGTTAAACATGCTTCGTTTGCGCCGCCGTGTGCAGGGCCCCAAAGTGATGCAATACCTGCCGCGATACACGCGTAAGGGTTTGCACCTGAAGAGCCAGCAAGACGAACTGTTGAAGTTGACGCGTTTTGCTCGTGATCTGCGTGAAGCATGAAAATACGATCCATTGCTTTAGCAAGTACAGGGCTGACGTTGTAGTCTTCAGCTGGCACAGAGAACATCATGTGAAGGAAGTTTTCTGCGTAGCTCAAGTCGTTACGTGGATATACGAACGGTTGGCCAACGTTATATTTGTACGCCATTGCAGCAATTGTTGGTAGCTTAGCTACTAATTTGATTGCACAACGCATACGTTGATCTTCATCAGAAATGTCCAAATCTGAGTGGTAGAACGAAGATAACGCACCAACTACACCACATAGCATTGCCATAGGGTGTGCATCTACACGGAAGCCTTGGAAAAACGCAGCAATCTTCTCGTGCATCATTGTGTTGCGAGTGATCTCATCTGAGAACTCAGCTAGTTGTTCTTCGCTTGGTAATTCACCGTTTAATAGTAGGTAGCAAAGTTCAATATAGTTAGAATTTTCAGCAAGTTGCTCAATTGGATAACCGCGATGAAGCAGTACACCTTTGGCACCGTCAATGTAAGTGATAGACGAGTCACAAGAGGCAGTCGACATAAATCCTGGGTCATACGTAAATAGGCCGTGAGCACCTAAAGAACGAACGTCAACTACGTCTTGACCAGCTGTACCTTCGTAAATTGGTAACTCAATCGGATCGTGACCATCAATATGGACTGTGGCTTTTTTATCTGCCATCTATTTGTCTCCTATTTAATAACAATATTCTGATTGTTATGTTGTGATACTAATGTTAAGCAAATTCAGATCATTCTAACTTATAACCTAGGTTAAAAGTCAATTTTTCTGTGATTTATGCATAAATGTATAATAAATATTCTACGGCGATTAAATATTAGACCATTCGCTAATTCGCAAGCGTCTCTATCTAAACAAGAATTGTAAAAGGGCGCATAGCCTTATATACTGTCAACGGTTTTATACCGTATCGTCTGTGGGTAAACCTATTTTTACATCAATTTTTACACTCGAGTGAACTTTTTGGTGTCCTAATTGGTTTATCTAGAGTGTGCCACCTACATTTGCAATATGTAGGTGGGTTTCATAAAAACAAGTAGATGAGCTCCTTTGTGGGCAAAGATGGGCAAGTAACTGTGAAAAAGCAAAGACCTGTAAATCTAGATCTTACGACTATATCTATGCCACCAACGGCTAAAGCGTCGATTCTTCACCGTGTCACCGGTGTCGCTTTCTTCTTCGCTTTGACCTTTGTGATTTGGGCTTGGTCTGAATCCCTTTCTTCTCCTGAAGGCTTCGAGTTTGTAAAAGAACTGATGTCTGGCTTTATCGCGAAATTCATCGCGTGGGGCACCCTAACTGTATTGTCTTACCACATCATCGGTGGTATCCGTCACATGATCCAGGATATGGGACATTGGGAAGAATTAGAATCAGGCAACAATAGCGCGAAGATTGCACTAGCACTTTGGGTTATCGTAGCAATTTTGGCTGGAGTATGGATATGGTCTTAAATCAAGCGACTCTAAAGCGTGATGGCGTACAAGACTACGTGTCACTACGTACAACTGCGTTAATTATCCTAGCTTACGCGGTATTCATCGTAGGCTATCTTCTAATTACTCCTGAACTGACTTATGAAGCTTGGTCAGGGTTGTTCTCAAACTTAGCTGTGAAAGCAGCAACGATGATCACACTAGTATGCATCATGGTACATACACGCATCGGTTTGTGGCAGGTTCTAACTGACTACGTTAAGAACTCAACAACTCGCACTATTCTTGGCTTTGTATTAAACCTTATGGCTTTAGCTTACGTAGCTATTGGTCTGTTTGTTCTGTGGGGTGTTTAAGTGAAATATAACGTACGTGAATTTGACGCAGTTGTAGTCGGTGCAGGCGGTGCGGGTATGCGCGCGGCACTTGCTATCTCGGAATCAGGCAAAACTTGTGCTCTTATTTCAAAAGTTTTTCCAACTCGTTCTCATACAGTATCAGCACAGGGTGGTATCACCGTTGCGCTAGGTAACTCTCACGAGGACAACTGGGAATGGCACATGTACGATACGGTTAAAGGTTCTGATTACATCGGTGACCAAGACGCTATCGAGTACATGTGTAAAACAGGTCCAGAAGCTATCACTGAACTTGAGAACATGGGTCTACCTTTCTCTCGTTTTGAGAACGGCCGCGTATATCAGCGTCCTTTCGGTGGTCAGTCGAAAAACTTTGGTGGCGAGCAAGCTGCACGTACAGCAGCCGCAGCGGACCGGACTGGTCACGCGTTGCTACACTGCCTATATCAGCAAAACGTTAAAAACAAAACAAACGTTTTCTCTGAGTGGTATGCACTAGATCTAGTAAAAAATGACAATGGCGATGTAGTGGGTGTCACCGCAATCGACATCGAGTCAGGTGAAATCACTTATTTCAAATCAAAAGCAGTTGTCCTCGCAACTGGTGGTGCGGGTCGTATTTTCGCATCAACAACTAACGCGCACATCAACACGGGTGACGGCGTTGGTATGGCGGTTCGTGCTGGCATTTCAATGCAAGACATGGAAATGTGGCAGTTCCACCCAACGGGTATCGCAGGTGCGGGTGTACTAGTAACAGAAGGTTGTCGTGGTGAAGGTGGTTACCTTCTAAATAAAGATGGCGAGCGCTTCATGGAGCGTTATGCGCCAAACGCGAAAGACCTAGCGTCACGTGACGTTGTTGCACGTTCAATGATGACTGAGATCCGTGAAGGTCGTGGTTGTGATGGTCCTTGGGGTCCGCACATCAAGCTGAAGCTTGACCACTTAGGTGCTGAGACACTTAACTTACGTCTTCCTGGCGTTTGTGATCTAGCGAAGACATTCGCACACGTAGACCCAGCAGAAGAGCCAATTCCAGTAATCCCAACTTGTCACTACATGATGGGTGGTGTACCAACTAACGTTAACGGTCAAGTGCTAAACGTAGACGGTCAAGGTAACGAAAAGATCGTTGAAGGTCTATTCGCAGTAGGTGAGATTGCGTGTGTATCTGTACACGGTGCAAACCGTCTAGGTGGTAACTCACTGCTTGACCTTGTCGTATTTGGTCGTGCGGCGGGCAACTTCCTTGGTACTTACTTGAAAGATGCTGAAATCGCTAAAGAAGCAAGCAACGATAACGTAGACGCAGCACTTGCGCGTACTAACCGTTGGGAAACTTCTGCGAAAGGTCAGGGTGAAGATCCTGTACAAATCAAGAAAGATCTACAACGTTGTATGCAGCTTAACTTCTCGGTATTCCGTGAAGGTGACGCAATGGCTGAAGGTCTTAAAGAACTTAAAGAAATTCGTGAGCGTCTACAGTACGCACGTCTTGACGATAAGTCTGCTGAATTCAACACGCAACGTATTGAGTGTCTAGAGTTAGATAACTTGATGGAAACAGCGTACTCGACAGCGGTTGCTGCGAACTTCCGTACGGAAAGTCGTGGTGCACACTCTCGCTTCGATTACCCAGAGCGTGATGATGAAAACTGGTTGTGTCACTCGATTTACAACCCAGAGTCTGAGTCTATGAGTAAGCGTGAAGTTAACTACGCGCCTAAGACTCGTGAAGCATTCCCACCGAAAGCACGTACATACTAGGAGCTAAGCGATGGCAACTTTAGAATTATCTGTTTATCGTTATAATCCTGATGAAGATGCGGCACCACGCATGCAAGACTATTCTCTAGAAGTAGAGGAAGGTCGTGACATGATGGTGTTAGATGCTCTTATGCAGTTAAAAGAGCAAGATCCATCTTTATCTTTCCGTCGTTCATGCCGTGAAGGGGTATGTGGTTCTGACGGTATTAATATGAATGGTAAAAATGGTCTTGCATGTATTACTCCAATTTCTGCTTTGCAGAACGGTGGTAAAGGCAAGGTCGTCATTCGTCCATTACCAGGTCTTCCGGTGATCCGTGACTTAGTAATCGACATGAGCCAGTTCTATACGCAATACGAGAAGGTTAAGCCATTCTTGATCAACGACAAGCCAACTGGTGGTGAAGAACGTCTTCAGTCTATTGAAGAACGTGAAAAGCTAGATGGCCTGTACGAATGTATTCTTTGTGCATGTTGTTCAACGTCTTGTCCTTCTTTCTGGTGGAACCCAGATAAGTTCATCGGTCCTGCGGGTCTTCTACATGCTTATCGTTTCTTGGCTGATAGCCGCGATACAGCGACAGAAGAACGTCTTGCTGGTCTTGATGACGCGTTCAGCGTATTCCGCTGTCACAGTATTATGAACTGTGTTAGCGTATGTCCAAAAGGCCTTAATCCAACTAAGGCAATTGGACAAATTAAATCAATGTTGTTAAACCGTTCGGTATAACACATACTACTAGCTAAGATGGCAAGCAAAAGCTTGCCATCTTGTTTTCGTTTGAGTTTCTGCGCTAGATAAAAGGGCTAATAGATGCACGAAGGTGTGATGAAGGCATGGCTAGAATCTTCGCATTTGTACGGCGGTAACGTTGCGTACGTAGAAGATCTATATGAGGCGTATCTAGATGATGCAGCTTCAGTGCCAGAAGAGTGGCGAGAGGTGTTTGATCAACTACCTAAAGTTGATGGAGTGGATGTTGACACTAAACATTCAGAAGTAAGAGCGCAATTTGCGGAGCTTGCTAAAAACAAACACAGAGAAGTCGTGGTTTCCGCAGAGGGTTCTGCTGATGCCAAGCAAGTTAAAGTTCTGCAGTTAATTAATGCATTCCGTTTCAGAGGTCATCAGAACGCAAACCTAGATCCTTTAGGGATTTGGGATAGAGAACGTGTTCGCGATCTTGACCCTGCTTTTCATGATTTAACCGATGCAGACTTAGATAAAGAATTTAACGTTGGCTCTTTTGCTTGTGGCAAAGAGACAATGAAACTCAAAGACTTGTACGCTGCGCTTAAAGCGACATACTGTGGCTCTATCGGTGCTGAGTACATGCACATCACGTCTACCGAAGAAAAACGTTGGTTACAACAGCGTTTGGAATCGTCCTTCTCGAAGCCACAATTCGACAAAGAAACCAAACTAAGAATCTACAAAGGTTTAACTGCTGCAGACGGCTTAGAAAAGTACTTGGGCGCAAAATTCCCAGGCGCTAAGCGTTTCTCTCTAGAAGGCGGTGACTCACTTGTGCCTATGCTGAAAGAGCTTATTCACCGTGCTGGTGAAAGCGGTCAGCAAGAAGCCGTAATTGGTATGGCCCACCGTGGTCGTCTAAATGTACTAGTGAATGTATTGGGTAAAAACCCACAAGAACTATTTGACGAGTTTGCTGGTAAATACGGCGAACACGCAGGTTCTGGTGACGTTAAATACCACATGGGTTTCTCTTCAGATTTCGGTACGAAGGGCGGCAATGTTCATATGGCATTGGCATTTAACCCATCTCACCTTGAAATCGTAAACCCGGTAGTAATGGGGTCGGTACGTGCTCGTCTTGACCGTTTGAATTGCCAAAGTGGTTCTAAAGCATTACCAATCACAATTCACGGTGACTCTGCAATCGCAGGTCAAGGTGTTGTTCAAGAAACGTTTAACTTATCGCAAACGCGTGCATACGGCGTTGGCGGTTCGATCCGTATCGTAGTTAATAACCAAGTTGGTTTCACTACGTCAAAACGCGAAGATACTCGTTCGACTGAATACTGTACTGATATCGCTAAAATGGTTCAGGCACCTATCTTCCATGTGAACGCAGACGATCCTGAAGCCGTTGCTTTTGTTACACAAGTTGCACTTGATTTCCGTAACAAGTTTAAACGTGATGTGGTGATTGACTTAGTATGTTACCGTCGTCACGGCCACAACGAAGCGGATGAGCCAAATGCAACGCAACCGCTGATGTATCAGAAGATCAAAAAGCACCCAGTACCTCGTCAATTGTATGCTGATCAACTTGTACGCGAAGGCGTGATTTCTGAAGACGATGCGAAACAAATTGCTGACGATTACCGAAATGGTCTTGATAAAGGCGTTTGTGTTGTAGAAGAAATTCAAAAAGAAACCAAACACTCATCAGATTGGTCTAAGTATGTTGGTCACGATTGGGACACGCCGTATGAGCCAAAAGTTGCGCTAAATAAACTCAAAGCGCTTGGCGAAAAGATTGCGAGCTACCCAGAAGCTCATAAAGCACAATCTCGCGTTAAAAAGATTTACGATGATCGTAAACTTATGGCGCAAGGCGAGAAAATGCTTGATTGGGGTATGGCTGAGACATTGGCTTACGCGACCTTGGTTGATGAAGGCACTGATATTCGTCTTACCGGTCAGGATTCTGGCCGTGGTACATTCTTCCATCGTCATGCCGTAGTTCATAACCAAAAAGACGCGTCTACTTATCTTCCGCTGCAAAACATTCGTGAAGGCCAAGGCTTGTTCGAAGTGTACGATTCAGTACTTTCGGAAGAAGCGGTACTTGCATTCGAATATGGTTACGCGACAGCAGAGCCAACGTCTTTGGTACTGTGGGAAGCGCAATTTGGTGACTTCGCCAACGGTGCTCAAGTCGTATTTGATCAATTCCTAAGTTCAGGTGAGCAGAAGTGGGGTCGTTTATGTGGTCTAACACTACTTCTTCCTCATGGCTATGAAGGTCAAGGTCCAGAGCACAGTTCTTCGCGTTTAGAGCGTTATTTACAGCTTTGTGCTGACCACAATATGCAAGTATGTGTGCCGTCAACACCAGCGCAAGTATACGCAATGCTACGTCGTCAATCGGTTCGTCCACTACGTCGTCCTCTGATTGTAATGACGCCTAAGTCGCTATTACGTCATCCATTAGCTGTTTCTAGCCTAGAAGAGCTATCCGAAGGCGTATTCAATAATATGATCGATGAGATTGATGATATCAATCCTGAAAACGTTGAGCGTGTTGTGTTCTGTAGCGGTAAGGTTTATTACGAACTACTGCAAGAACGTCGTAAGCAAGAGCTTAACAACGTGGCTATCGTTCGTGTTGAACAGCTATATCCATTCCCTCACAAAGAGATGGATGAGATCATGGCTCGCTACCAGCACGTAAAAGATTTTGTTTGGTGTCAAGAAGAGCCACAAAACCAAGGTGCTTGGTACTGTTCACAGCATCATTTCTGGGAAGCTATCCCAGCTGGCGCAAATCTGACTTATGCAGGCCGTAAGGCTTCAGCTGCACCAGCATGTGGATACATGTCTACACATACTAAAGAACAAAACGCGTTAATTGCTGACGCTTTAACAATTAAGAAATAAGGAATAAGAGATGACAACCGAAATTAAGGTTCCTGTTCTTCCTGAGTCTGTTGCCGATGCAACGGTTGCTACATGGCATGTAAGCGTTGGCGATAAAGTGACTCGTGATCAAAACTTAGTTGACATCGAAACGGATAAGGTCGTTTTAGAAGTTGTAGCACCAGAAGATGGTGTTATCGTTGCAATTTCTGAAGAGGAAGGCGCAACCGTTCTTGGCGAACAAGTTATTGCACAACTAGGTGCTGCTGATGAAGCAGCAGCGCCTGCTCAATCAAATGAAAAACCAGCAGCGTCAGAATCGGCGCCAGCAGCAGAAGGTAAAGAAGTGGACATTAAAGTACCTGTACTTCCTGAGTCAGTAGCAGACGCTACTATCGCAACTTGGCACGTTCAACCAGGTGAAGCGGTTAGCCGCGACCAGAACCTAGTTGATATTGAAACAGATAAAGTGGTTCTTGAAGTTGTTGCACCTGAAGACGGTGTGATGGGTGAGCACATCCACGCTGAAGGTGAGACAGTACTAGGTGATCAAGTTATCGGTAAAATCGTTGCCGGTGGCGCACCAGCTGCATCATCAAGTGCGAAGAAAGAAGAAGCACCAGCTGCTGCTTCTGACGAAAACTCAGATGTACTAACACCATCTGTTCGTCGTCTTATCGCAGAGAAAGGCCTTGATGCTTCTAAGATCAAAGGTTCTGGTAAAGGCGGTCGCATTACTAAAGAAGACGTGGACGCTTTCCTTAAAGCACCAGCAAAATCAGAGTCTAAGCCTGCGGCTTCTGCACCAGCTGCCCCGGTAGGTGAGCGTACTCAGAAACGTGTACCTATGACTCGTTTACGTAAGACAATCGCTAACCGCTTACTAGAAGCGAAGAACTCAACAGCAATGCTTACGACGTTCAACGAAGTAAACATGAAGCCAATCATGGATCTTCGTAAGCAGTACCAAGAGGTATTTGAGAAGCGCCACGGTATTCGTTTAGGTTTCATGTCTTTCTACGTGAAAGCGGTAACTGAAGCACTTAAGCGTTTCCCTGAAGTTAACGCGTCAATCGACGGTGACGATATCGTTTACCACAACTACTTTGACATCAGCATCGCGGTATCAACACCTCGTGGTCTAGTGACTCCAGTACTACGTGATTGCGATAAGCTTTCTGTTGCTGAAATCGAGAAGAATATTCGTGAATTGGCTATTAAAGGTCGTGATGGCAAACTAACTGTTGACGATATGACTGGCGGTAACTTCACTATTACCAATGGTGGTGTCTTCGGTTCACTACTATCTACGCCTATCATCAACTTGCCACAGTCTTCAATCTTGGGCATGCACAAAATCCAAGAACGTCCTATGGCAGTAAACGGTAAAGTTGAAATTTTACCTATGATGTACCTAGCACTATCTTATGACCACCGTCAAATCGATGGTAAAGAGTCAGTTGGTTTCCTAGTAACAATTAAAGAGTTGCTTGAAGATCCAACACGTCTACTACTAGACGTATAATATTTGTTTAAAGAATAAGCTGTATGCTCGCATACAGCTTTTTTTTTGCGCCTTTGGTCTAAGTGGGGTTTTCATCAGAAGCCTTGGGATCTATACTATGTGCGCAATTTGGGATAGCTGACTATTTGCATAAATATTCAGCTTTTTTAGTATAAAAAATTGGATAAAGCATCATGAATTTGCATGAGTATCAGGCAAAACAACTTTTTGCCGAATATGGTTTACCTGTATCAGAAGGCTTTGCTTGTGATACACCTCAAGAAGCAGTTGAAGCTGCTGGTAAAATCGGTGGAGACAAGTGGGTTGTTAAGTGTCAAGTACACGCTGGCGGCCGTGGTAAAGCTGGCGGTGTTAAACTTGCAGACAGCAAAGACGAAATCCGCGCATTCGCTGAAAACTGGTTAGGTAAAAACCTAGTTACTTACCAAACAGACGAGAAAGGTCAGCCTGTTGCTAAAATCTTAGTAGAAAGCTGCACTGATATTGCAAATGAACTATACCTAGGTGCTGTTGTTGACCGTGGTTCACGTAAAATCGTGTTCATGGCATCAACTGAAGGTGGTGTAGAAATTGAACAAGTTGCAGAAGAAACGCCTGAACTAATTCATAAAGCTGAGATCGACCCACTAGTAGGTCCTCAAGCTTACCAAGGTCGTGAGCTAGCGTTCAAACTAGGTTTGAACCCAACTCAAGTTAAGCAATTCACTAAGATCTTCATGGGTCTAGCGCAAATGTTTATCAACCACGACTTTGCTCTACTAGAAATCAACCCTCTAGTGATCACAGACGCTGGTAACCTACACTGCCTAGACGGCAAAATCGGTGTAGACGGCAACGCATTGTTCCGCCAGCCTAAGATCCGTGAATTCCACGACCCTTCACAAGAAGACGCTCGTGAAGCACACGCAGCAAGCTTTGAACTTAACTATGTAGCACTAGACGGTAACGTTGGTTGTATGGTTAACGGTGCAGGCCTTGCGATGGGTACTATGGACATCGTAAACCTACACGGCGGCAAGCCAGCTAACTTCCTAGACGTTGGTGGCGGCGCGACTAAAGAGCGTGTATCTGAAGCATTCAAGATTATCCTTTCTGACGACAATGTTAAAGCAGTACTAGTTAACATCTTCGGTGGTATCGTACGTTGTGACATGATCGCTGAAGGTATTATCGGTGCGGTTAAAGAAGTTGGCGTAAACGTACCAGTAGTTGTACGTCTTGAAGGTACTAACGCTGAAGCTGGTCGTGAAGTACTAGCTAACTCTGGCCTTGACATCATTGCAGCTGAGTCACTAACTGACGCTGCTGAGAAAGTAGTTGCTGCTGCGGAGGGCAAATAATGTCTGTACTAATTAACAAAGATACTAAAGTAATCTGTCAAGGTTTCACTGGTGGTCAGGGTACTTTCCACTCTGAGCAAGCTATCCAGTACGGTACGCAAATGGTTGGTGGTGTTTCTCCTGGTAAAGGCGGCACAACTCACCTAGGTCTACCTGTATTTAACACAGTACGTGAAGCGGTAGAGTCAACTGGTGCAACTGCATCTGTTATCTACGTACCAGCGGCGTTCTGTAAAGACGCTATCCTTGAAGCGATCAGCGCAGGTATCGAACTAATCGTATGTATCACTGAAGGCATCCCTACACTAGATATGGTTGATGTTAAAGTGAAGCTAGAAGAAACTGGCGTTCGCATGATTGGTCCTAACTGTCCAGGTGTTATCACTCCAGGTGAAACTAAGATCGGTATCATGCCAGGTCACATCCACTTACCTGGTAAAGTAGGTATCGTGTCACGTTCTGGTACTTTGACTTATGAAGCAGTTAAGCAAACAACTGACGCTGGCTTCGGTCAATCTACTTGTGTTGGTATCGGTGGTGACCCAATCCCGGGCACTAACTTCATCGACGTACTAGAGATGTTCCAAAACGATCCGCAAACTGAAGCTATCGTAATGATCGGTGAGATCGGCGGTACAGCTGAAGAAGAAGCGGCTGAGTACATCAAGCACAACGTAACTAAGCCTGTTGTTTCTTACATCGCAGGTGTTACAGCTCCTCCAGGTAAGCGTATGGGTCACGCTGGTGCAATTATCGCAGGCGGTAAAGGTACAGCTGACGAGAAATTCGCAGCACTTGAAGCCGCGGGTGTTAAAACAGTTCGCTCTCTTGCAGAAATCGGTTCTGCACTAAAAGAGAAAGCGGGTTGGTAAGTTAATACCACACGTTAAAAAGGCTCCTTATGGAGCCTTTTTTGATCTACTTAACCTGAACTCGGGATAAGAAGTTAGTTAATCCACTAAAATATCCAAGTTCAAAAGTGTAATATCACTCAAGCCACAATTTATTTCTTAATACAAGGCAAATTTGTGCGTCAATAGCTGGCCTATTGCAAGAAAATTTAACGCAGTAGTAAGGGATAACAGCTGCTAGCGAACAAGTTGTTATCCTGAAGCTCTGGTTACTTAAGTAGATCAAAAAATTGGTATTATCACAGCGAGTGTAATTAATTTGACTTCAGTGAGAGGACTGTGTATGCCTTACCAAACTTTAGGTCAGCTCTGTGAAACAATGAAAGCTGAACTCTTAGCGTTCACTGATGAACATCCTGAATTTATTAGAACAAAACATGCTCGAGGCGAAATAGTGCTGTCACAAGGTGCTAAACAGGATATTGGCTATTTTATCGAAAAGGGGAAGCTAGTTTCCTCAGCTATCAGCGAGGGTGGAGAGATAAGGCATAAGGAGTTTTATTTTCCAGGTGAGCTATGTATTTTGTATGCCGAATGGATAAGGGACTTACCCAGCCACTTTCAACTAGCTGTAATTGAAGATGCGATATTAGTGCACGTTCCCTTGAACCTGTTCAAGCAGCAGACAACAACAGAGCTTAAATTAAAGTTGTTTCAACAACAGTTACTCTTTAAAGAGGCAAAGGAAGCTTTTTTACTTTTAAACACAGTTGAAGAACGCTACCGATTTTTACTTGAGTATAGAACTGATTGGGTAATGAAGATTACTAATCAAGATTTGGCAAACTATCTAGGATGCACGGCACAAGGGTTATCAAGAATTAAAAATAGAATAAAGAAAATAAATTAATTATAATAATAAACCACTATTAGAAAAATAGGAGTTATAGTGGTTTATTATAATTTAGGGGTTACTCGTTAACGGTTTTAGTATTTAATTTACTGCTTTGCAGTGGGGTATATACATCTCTATACATTACTGAAGAACCAAAAAAGCTCCTGTAAGTGCCAAGTATCACCTTACCACCTTCACATGTGGCTTCTTCTTCAGTCAAATACCAAGGCGTATTTGAACGCTCCGAAGCTGAATAACTATAGAGTACGCCATTAACGCTTGTTATCCCATTAGCTGCATAATAGCACTCACTTGAATAATAAGTAACTTCTTGGGCAGATACTACCGATGCTCCTAATACCATAGATAACGCAATGAGTGATTTCATTCTATTTTCCTTTAAAATGTTAACTTACGTTGATTTGAGAATTTATCATAGAAGAGTTTTTAAAATATGCCACCAGTAATTTATGAAGTTTTTTATTTAAAAGTTGCAATTTTTATATTAGTTGCTATTTGAAGGACTTTTGTCGTAATTTGAAGTTGTCTTGCTAGAGATAAAAACAGCTAGAGCAAGACAATTTAGTCGGTGGTGGTAATCGTTAGTAGCCTTATAAGCTATATTCACGTTCTACCTTAGCAATACGAGTTGTATAGCTTTGATACCATTTTTTATTGCCGTTTTTTTGTGCCTCAATATGCTCAGCATTGGCTTTCCATGCTTTGATTGATTCTAGGTCGCGCCAATAAGAAACGGTGATCCCAATCTCTTCACGCGCAGATTCTAATCCTAAAAATCCAGGTTGAAGCTGTGCAAGCTCGACCATTCTCGACGCGGTTTGGGCGTAGCCCTCGTCGTCTTCATTTTTAATATTGGTAAAAATTACGGCGTAATAGGGTGGTGGTGGTGTAGTTGCTATCATAAGTTGTGACGCAGTAGATTGAAGATATTAAGTTTATACCAATTAACCTGTGCTTAAATCAATCACGATAAATGATGAGCTGCTTATCAGAGCATCTCATCATTTAGCCATCACTAAGGTTATTCAACCCCAAAAGGATTGTCTATGCTATGTGCAGGTTCAGTAAACCAACGCGGACCATCGTCGGTCATATAGAAATGGTCTTCCAAGCGAATGCCAAATTCATCAGGAATAACCAGCATAGGTTCATTTGAAAAACACATTCCAGCTGCAAGCGGTTCAGGGTTGTCTTTGACTAAATAAGGCCATTCGTGGATATCTAAACCGATACCGTGTCCAGTGCGATGTGGGCAACCAGGTAGTTGATAATCAGGACCGAGCCCATTGCTGGCAATATACTCTCTAGCGGCTTTATCAACAGCGCCACAGGGCGCACCAATTTTGGCTGCATTAAATGCTGCAATTTGCGCTTGCTTCTCGATTTGCCAAACGGACTTTTGCTTTTCACTGGGGTCGCCAAAAACATAAGTACGGGTGATATCACTAAGATAGCCGTGTAACTTACAACCTGTGTCGACGAGAACCACATCGCCTTTTTTCAGCGTTTGTGGATTTTTTACACCATGTGGGAATGACGACGCCACACCAAATAGCACAATACAAAAATAATTGCCCGGTGCCCCCACTTTTTTGTGTGCTTCATTAATAAAGGCTTCAACTTCGGTTGTGGTGATCCCTTCATACAGCATAGATGCCGTTGCTTTATGTACGGCAAGTGTCATGTCCATTGCACGTTGAATAAGGGCAATTTCATTAGCCGACTTATGCATTCTACAATGCGCGGTTACTGCCTTTGCATTGATAAGCGAAAGCTCAGGTGCCGCGAGTCTGATCCCATCAGCAACAAAAAACGCAGTGCTTTCGTCAATGGCGAGTGTGCCTGTGCTATCAATATTGAGTGTGTTAAGTACGTTTGCGAGGAGCTCGTAAGGAGATTCTTCTTCTTGCCAAGCATGAATAGGGCCTTCAATCAGCCAATAATCCTTAATAGAGCCAATTTCAAAAAACGGGACGATAAACTGAACTTGTCCATTGGCGGGTAAAATAGCACCGACCAAACGCTCACTGGCGTACCATTGCAAACCAGTAAAGTATTTTAAATTTGTACCAGCATTTAAATAGAGTGCATCAATGTTGTTCTGCTGCATATATTGTTGAGCTTTCTCTATTCTTGCTAAATACTCGCTTTCGCCAATTGGCGCTACGCCTTTTGTCATATCTTCTAAGTTATCTAGCGCCTGTTGCGCGCTCTGGTATGCAATACCTTTCATTTTCGTGATCCTTAGCTAATTAAATCGAGCAATACTAAAGGGAGTAAGATCGATGTCGTTGGGCTTGTTGTCAATAAGATCTGCGATACATTCACTTGAAATTGCGGCTTGGGTCAGTCCTAAGTGCTGATGACCCAGTGCAAAATAAAGGTTGTGATGATTTGGCGCTTGTCCGATGACAGGTAAATAATCTGGGAGTGAGGGACGGCAGCCAACCCACAAGTTATCATTTTGCTGTGGCAGCGATGAGTTTAACAATATACTTGCATGATGCAATAATGCGCGAGCACGGCTGTAGTTGGGTTTACTCTCCAGTGCAGCAAATTCTACCGTTCCGGCCAGTCGCAAACCTTGTGACATAGGCGTCATGATAAACCCTCGCTCACTTGATGCGACAGGTCGTGTAAGCGTATTATTCACTGCCAACATGTTGTGATAACCACGCTCGGCAATCATGGGCAGTGAGTAACCTAAAGACGCACAGAGCGTTTTACTTGCAGCACCCGTTGCTACAACTACTTTGTTAAAGGTCATCTTGTGGCTTTTGGAGTGAAGTGTGTAGCCACGCTCTGTGTGGGTAATATTGTCGATTGAGCCTTGTTTGAATGCTCCTCCTAGCTGCATAAACTGTTCATATAACGTCAAACAGAGAGCGTAGGGATCTGTGCTATGCGCGACTTTATCAAAATACAGTGCCGAGGTAATGGCACTTGATAGGCTCGGCTCCATTTCTCGGGCTTGATCACCCGTAAGTAAGCTCACTGAGATATCTTGTTCGGCGTATTTGTTATAGCTTTGACGCGCAGAGCTTTCGTCACCTTCAAATACCAGTAAACTGCCGTTGCTAGATATAAGTGTATGATACTTATCACCAAGTAAACGCTGATATGCGGGTAGTGCGCGTTCATTTAAACTTCTAAGTGCGATTGTACCTTTGTGGAAGCAGCTGCTTTTCATTTGCTTTAAGAATCGTACAAACCAAGGAATATTTTTGAGCAAAGAGGTGCTCTCAATTCGCAAAGGCCCCACCGGATTGACTAACATGCCAGGCACCTTTGTTAGTAAAGCTGCGTCTGCCATGGGGAATACCTGCTCTGTGGCAAAATGCCCCGCGTTACCCTTAGAGCATCCCTCTGCGGGCTGATTTTTATCGAGCAAGGTAACCGCGTGGCCTCGTCGAGCTAATTGCAGCGCGGTGGTGATCCCAATGATCCCTGCGCCTATCACTGCAATTTTATTATTACTTTCCACAATTTACCTCACCATCCTAAATTGTATTTCCACATAGACATCAATCAGGCCTCGTTTAAATACCTAAAAGAAAAAATTTACCATTTATAAATCATAATATTACAGACATTTAGGCTAGTCATTTGAGTTGATGGCTAAAAAATCTGCCTTTTGAATATTGATTATTGTATACAATATACCTATGATGGCAAGCACAATAACTAAACAACCTAATGAAAGGCGAGAACCATGAACGTAAATTGGCAGGGTGTATATCCAGCAGTAACCACTCAATTCCATGATGATGAAAGTATCAACTTTGATACTACCAAAGAGATGATAGATAACCTGATTAACGAAGGGGTTCATGGCATCATAGTATTAGGCACCGTCGGTGAAAACTGCTCACTCACGGCTGACGAGAAACGCCAAGTTTTAAAAGCGGCAACAGAAGTGGTAGGTGATAGAGTGCCACTGCTTAGTGGTGTGGCTGAAACCACAACAGCGCTTGCTGTCGAGTTTGCCAAGGATGCAGAAGCGCTCGGCATAGATGGACTAATGGTATTGCCGGGGATGGTCTACCGCTCAACCGAGCGCGAAGCGATTCATCATTACCAACAGGTAGCGCGAAGCACAGCATTACCTATTATGATTTACAACAATCCGGTGACATACGGTGTCGATGTGTCTATTGAAGGCATGAAAACCTTAGCTGAGGAGTCCAATATTGTTTCTGTAAAAGAAGCAACGGAAGATACCCGTCGTATTAGCGAGCTATTTAGCGCATTTGGCGATCGCTACGTGGTATTTGGTGGTGTTGATGATATCGCACTGGAAAGCCTGATGCTGGGAGCGACAGGTTGGATCTCGGGATTGACCAATGTATTCCCACGCGAGTCAGTGGCTATTTATAAACTTGCTGAACAAGGTCGCTATGAGGAAGCGCGCGCGCTGTGGCGTTGGTTTTTACCTTTGCTACGCTTAGATACTATTCCAACACTAGTGCAGTGCATCAAATATGCAGAACATTTGGCTGGACGCGGTAGTGAAGTGACTCGTTCTCCAAGATTGCCACTCACCCAAGAGCAAAAAGCTTACGTGAGTCGTTTGTACGATGAAGCGATGGCAAATCGAATTGACTTAAGCCAATATAACTTGGACTAAGCGTATGATTTTAGGCACCTACTATTGTATAGATGGCCACACTTGTGGCAATCCCGTGCGCTTGGTCACAAGCGGTCATCCAACGCTTTTGGGCGAGAGCATGAGTGAAAAGCGCCAGCATTTTTTACGTGACTACGATTGGATAAGGCGCGCACTGATGTTTGAGCCTAGAGGCCATGACATGATGTCGGGTGCCTTTTTATATCCACCGACCACTGCTGATGGGGATGTGGCAATCCTATTTATCGAAACCTCTGGGTGCTTGCCTATGTGTGGGCATGGCACTATCGGGACAGTCACTTTTGGCCTTGAAGGCGGCCTTATTACTCCAAAGGAACAGGGTGTACTCAAGCTTGACACCCCAGCGGGGCGCGTGAATGCTTATTATGAGATGAAAGCAGGTAAAGTGACTTGGGTAAGGCTCTACAATGTGCCGGCATTTTTGGCTTACCAAGCGGTGCCTGTCCATGTTGATGGGTTAGGGGAGCTCATCGTTGATATTGCCTATGGCGGTAACTTTTACATTATTGTTGAGCCTCAAAGTCTATTTGCTGGTGTGGATCAAAGTTGCGCCGCCGAATTACTGGCGTGGAGCCCCAAAGTGCGCGCGGCAGTTAACGCGCAAATAAATCCAATTCATCCTGAAGACTCTACCGTGTGTGGTGCCTCCCACGTGTTATGGACAGGTAAGCCACAACATCCAGATAGTCATGCGGCCAACGCGGTATTTTATGGCGATAAAGCGATTGATAGGTCGCCTTGTGGTACCGGCACAAGTGCACGAATGGCACAGTTGTTTGCAAAAGGACTGATAAAAGAGGGCGATACTTTTGTTCTCGAGAGCATCATAGGCAGCCAATTTATCGGCAAGGTTGAAGGCACAACTGAAGTCGCGGGAAAAGCCGCAATTCTGCCAAGTATTCAAGGCTGGGCACGTCAAACGGGGAGTAATTGTATCACTGTAGATGACGAAGACCCATATGCATTTGGTTTTCAGGTGCTCTAGCCATTAAGACTGAAAGAAAACAGGAGCTAACAATGAATTTATCAGGAAAGAGCTACATCAACGGTGCGTGGCAAGCCGCACAAGCGGCAACAACGTTTTACGCGTTTTGCCCGGCAACCAATGAACCGTTAACGCAAGCATTTTTTAACGCCAGTGAAGCACAAGTAGAAGAAGCCATTAATGCAGCGGAGCAGGCCTTTAAGGCTTATCGTAAAACGTCGATGACTGCTCGTGCAGAATTTTTAGAGACCATAGCCCAAGAAATTCTCGCCTTAGGTGATGAGCTAATAACCACAACAATGGCAGAAACTAACCTACCAAGGCCAAGACTCGAGGGCGAGCGTGGCCGCACGGTAAACCAATTAAACGCATTTGCCGCAGCGCTGAGAGATAACCTAGCTGAGCTTTGCCTGACTAAGGAAGAGCAAGCGGACCCAAATCGCACACCGCTGCCTAAGCCAAAAACACAGCTTAAGCATATTCCTATTGGCGTTGTTGCAGTGTTTGGCGCGTCAAACTTCCCGTATGCCTTCTCTACGCTTGGGGGCGATACTGCAGCTGCGTTAGCCGCTGGCTGCCCTGTGGTATATAAAGGTCATCCAGCACATCCAGCAACGTGTGAGCTAATGACTAAAGCCATTGCCGCAGCAATAAGCAAGTGCGATATGCCCAGCGGGGTGTTTTCTATGCTGCAAGCGAAAGCATACGATGTCGCACATTGCCTGGTTAAAGCCGAGCCTATCAAAGCGGTTGGATTTACAGGCTCCTTTGGCGTTGCAAAAGCATTGCAAGACACCATCGTGAAGCGCCATGAACCTATCCCGCTTTACGGTGAGCTTGGCAGCGTAAACCCGCAAATTGTCTTACCTGAAAAGGTACAGTCGCAAGGCGCAGAGCTTGGTGCACAATTTGTCCAATCCTTACTTATGGGTAATGGTCAATTTTGTACTAGCCCAGGTATTTGGTTGGTGCCAAGTAGTAGTTCGCAAACATTTATTGAGACGGCTAAGCAAAATATTAGTGCAGCGCCTTCAGATACCTTATTGACCCCAGGCATTTTAAAAGCTTATCAAAACAGCATCACGGCGCTAAAAACACACCCTCAGGTCATCTTATTAAGCGCAGGTGAGCAAGCACAGCCGTTTCACGCAAGCGCCCACTTGTTCCTAACGGATAGCGAAAGCTTTGCAACCGATGCAAGGCTTAAAGAAGAAGTCTTTGGACCAAGTGCTTTAGTGGTGAGCTATGACAACTTAGCGCAGCTTGAAGACTTAATCGCAGGCTTAGATGGACAGCTCACCGCCAGTATTCATGGCACTGAGTCTGACCTACATCAAGCCGAAGATATTATAGAAGCGTTACAATACCGCGTAGGTCGATTAATTTACGGGCAAATGCCCACGGGCGTTGAAGTGTGCGCCACCATGAACCACGGTGGGCCGTTTCCGTCATCAACCGATGTACGTTCAACATCGGTAGGGTTAGAAGCGCTCAAACGATTCGTAAGACCAATTTGTATACAAAGTTAAGCAAACCAAGCCCATAGTACTGCTATGGGCTTATTTATTCAGACATAATTCGCACATCAAACTTATATACTCGACAAACATGCAATTTGAACTCAGATACGTTTATAATGAGTTCATAAAACAATAATTACTAAATACTATGGCGATTGTACATAAAACTCGAACTCAATTAGTTGCTGAAGCAATTCGTGAAAAAATCCTCACTGGCGAAATCAAAGCGGGCGAGCCGCTGAGGCAAGCCGCGCTGGCAGATGAGTTAAATGTAAGCCGTATTCCCGTTAGAGAAGCACTCCTGCAACTAGAAGCCGAAGGCTTAGTTAACTTTGAAGCGCACAAAGGTGCGACGGTCACGCGCTTAAGTGCCGAACAAATCGATGAAATATTTGATCTACGCGCATTGTTAGAAGCTGAGCTGTTACGCCACTCAATCGACAAGTTAACCGCACGCGACCTGCTCGAAGCTGAAGCCATCTTAGCCGAGCTTGAAGAAGCCACTGCCGCTGGTGATACACAGCTGGCAACGGGCAAACTCAACGCCGAATTTCACAGCAAACTCTACAGCAAAGCGCAGCGCCCACAAACTCGCGAACTGGTAGATGTGTACAGTAAAAACTCCGAGCGCTACGTGCGCATGCACATCCTACTTGCGGGCGGCATTAAAACCGCACCAGAGGAACACCGCCAGCTATTAGAGCTATGCCGCGATACAAATACCAAAGGGGCTTGCGACTTTTTGAAAAAACATATCACCGGCGCAAAAGATGATATCAAAGCGTTGCTGCTAAAGCTTGAAAGCGAGCAGTAGGTAAATTTGGTTGTATAGGCCCTAGTGGATTTCTGAATAATAGTCATATCTATTCTCATGGCTATTGTTCAGGACGCTGTGATTACATATATATCGAATTAGAAGAACAAGTGCTCATTAACACCTGTACTAGAGGTTGCTCCTTTCCCTAACATCAACCTTGATCTATATCATCCTCGCAAGACTAAAGTCTCATCAAAACTTGGCGGTTTTTTATCTATCTTTACTAAGTTCCAGCGAAACTGAGTAACTTATTATGACAACAATAACCTATCAACAGGCATACCACACATTTACCCAAGACCCAGAAGCGTTTTGGCTTAAAGAAGCGGCACGGCTTGATTGGCATACGCCACCAAAAATCGGACATAACCAAGGTCAAGAGGGGCTGAGTCATTGGTTTAGTGATGGTTTGATGAATACCAGTTATTTGGCACTCGACCACCATGTACACCAAGGCCAAGGCGAGCAAACTGCATTAATTTATGACTCGCCGGTGACGAATACCAAACGCAAAATTAGCTATCGCGAGTTGCTCTCTCAAGTGAGCCATTTTGCGGCTGGCTTAAATCAACTTGGTGTAAGCGTAGGGGATAGGGTCGTAATTTATATGCCCATGGTGCCTGAGGCGGTCGTTGCCATGCTTGCTTGTGCGCGCGTGGGTGCTATTCATTCCGTGGTGTTTGGCGGTTTTGCACCTCATGAGCTTGCGGTGAGAATAGATGATGCGAAGCCAAAGCTAGTGATCAGTGCTTCTTGCGGAATTGAAGTAGGCCGCACCATTGAATACAAACCTATGCTGGACGAGGCGCTTTCGGCGGCAAAACATCAAGTTGAGCATTGCATTGTGTTACAGCGTGAGGCATACCAAGCGCAGATGTCATCGCCAAGGGACCTAGATTGGACTGTGGTGGCAAACACGCCTGAATCCTTTGATGCCGTGCCGTTACCAAGCACGCATCCGCTTTATATTTTGTATACTTCTGGTACCACAGGCACACCCAAAGGAGTAGTACGAGAGCAGGGCGGTCACGCTGTGGCATTAAACTACAGTATGAAAACCGTTTACGGCATGAAGCCCGGTGAAGTGTTTTGGGCTGCATCCGACATTGGCTGGGTTGTGGGGCATTCTTATATTGTTTATGGCCCGCTGATTTATGGTTGCACCAGCGTATTATATGAAGGAAAACCGATTAAAACCCCAGATGCAGGGGCGTTTTGGCGAGTGGTAGAAGAATACCAAGTGACAGCACTTTTTAGTGCGCCCACGGCATTTCGTGCCATAAAAAAAGAAGATCCGAGCGCTGCGCTTTTGGCTAATTACAATACCAGCAGTCTAAAAACGCTATTTTTAGCTGGTGAACGACTAGACCCTGCTACCTACGACTGGCTACAGTCCACCACAAAGCTGCCAGTGATCGACCACTGGTGGCAAACGGAAACGGGCTGGGCAATTGCGTGTAACCCAGTTGGGATTGAATTGATGCCTACAAAGGCGGGCAGTGCCACAGTTCCTACACCGGGCTATCAAGTCGAGATCCTTGATGTGGACGGCAGTACATGTGAAGCCAATCAACAAGGTGTTGTTGCGGTGAAATTACCACTCCCTCCCGGTTGTTTAACCACTATTTGGAATAACACGGCGCGCTTTAAAGGCAGTTACTTATCACAATACCCTGGTTATTATCTCTCTGGTGACGGCGGCTATTTTGATGAAGACGGCTACCTGTTTATTATGGGCCGTACCGATGACGTAATCAACGTAGCCGGACATAGGTTGTCAACCGGTGAAATGGAAGAAATCGTTGCTGGCCACAATGCAATTGCAGAATGCGCCGTATTCGCCGGTAAAGATGAGTTAAAAGGCCAAGTACCCATTGCCATGGTGGTATTGAAAGATGGCGTAAACACCACTGAATCGGCAATTGCCGAGGAGATAAGAAGCCTGATCCGCGAAAAAATCGGCGCGATTGCCTGCCTTAAAACTATTAAAGTGGTTGAGCGTTTACCCAAAACCCGTTCGGGTAAAATTCTCAGAAAGAACCTACGCCAGCTAGTAGACGGAGAAGACATTATCGTGCCATCTACCATTGACGACCCCGCCATTATTGAAGAGCTAAAGCAATTGTGGGATGTGAGCCAGCACCAATAGTTTTTGTGTGTTAGCAGGTTACCCCTAACGCTAAACGCGCATCAACATTGATTAGGAGCGGGTTCATCCCGCGATTTTTTGAGTGCGGTTACCTCAAAAATCTGATGTCGTGATAAATCACGACCTACCAGTTTTAATCGCGATCTAGCTGTGTTGCTGAGCTACTAGGGCAAACCTTGTGCTAAACGCGCAGCAGTATTAGGTGGGAGCGGGTTCATCCCGCGTTCTTTTGAGTGCGGTTACCTCAAAAATCTGGTGTCGTGATAAATCACGACCTACCTGTTTTAGTCCTGTTCTGCTATTGTCCGCAAACTGTCCGGTGTCCGTCCAATCCCTTTGAATAAAGCCGTTAAATCTCATAAATACCATATAAAACAATAATATAAATTATGGCATGCTACTTGTAATTAGTTACACATGATAATCGCGGACACCCACTTGTCCGCAAGGAGGTAGCATGATTAAAGATACAAGTGCGCAAGACAAACAAATCGCAAAAAAGCGAACCATAAAAAAGCCTGTGATTGCGTTGTTGGCCGTTGGCATCACCTTAGGTGGATTAACTAGTGCTTGGCCAAGCATTAACACGATTTTATCTGCAGAGCAGACGGTATCGCGGGAGCAAGTACGTCTTGCCACGGTAGTGAAAGGTGATATCAGCGAAGATATTCGTGTTGAAGGGCGTACGCTCGCTGCGAATAATCCAGACTTATACGCCATCGCATCGGGCACAGTAACGCTAAACGTTAAACCCGGTGATGCCATCAAAGCTGGGCAAGCGTTACTTAGTATCGACAGTCCAGAGCTAACCAACCGTTTACTACAAGAAGAGGCGACATTTGAGCGTTTACAAACCGAAGTTGAGCGCCAACGGATCTCGATTAAACAGCAGCTACTCGATACCGAACAACGCATGGAAATGGCGAAAGTAGACTTAGAAGCGGCGGAGCGGGAAATGGCGCGCTCAAAACAAAGCATCGAAAAGCAAATTATCTCAAAACTAGAGCTTGAACAGTCAATGGTTGAACTTAAGCGTGCGCAATTACAAGAGCGTCACGCCATCGATTCGCTAAAGCTTGAGCAAGAGCGACTTGCGTTTGAGCTAAAAAGTAGCGAGCTGAGCCTAACCAGACAACAGCATATTTTAGAAGAAGTGCAGCGTCAGGTAGCGGCACTTAACATTATATCGCCGTTGTCCGGTATTGTTGGTACGGTGCATGTTCAGCAAAAGCAATTTGTACAGCGAGATGCGGCGCTAATATCCTTGGTTGACCTTTCAGAGCTTGAGGTTGAAGCGCAAATACCAGAAATTTACGCCGACAATCTGGGAGTCGGCATGGCCGCTGAAGTATTTATCAATCAATATCAATATCATGCAAAACTGGTCGCTATTTCCCCTGAAATTGAAGCTGGCCGTGTCAGTGCGCGAGTACGTTTTGATGAACAACCAAGCGGTCTTCGCCAAAACCAAAAGGTATCTACAAGAATTATCCTGTCGCAAAAGCAAGACGTGCTCAAAGTAAGGCGTGGCGCATTTGTTGAAACTGGCGCAGGGCGTTTTACCTATACGGTTGTCGGTGAACAGGCTGATCAAACACCCATTCAGCTAGGTGTAAAAAGTATTTCTGAAGTTGAGATTATCGAGGGCCTGAGTGAAGGACAAGAAATCGTGATCTCAAGTTTAGATCCGTTCAATAACAAAGCGCGAGTGTTACTCGGGAAGTAGCCTCATCTTGCGTACCGAATAAGAATGAGAAGGAATAGACAATGTTAAAAATGAATGAAGTAAGCAAAATTTATCGCACAGATCTGATTGAGACCCATGCGCTCAGCAATGTTAATTTAACCATTGAAGAAGGGGAGTTTATTGCGGTTACAGGGCCGTCAGGATCGGGTAAAACCACTTTTTTGAATATTGCGGGTTTATTAGAGCGTTTTGAGCGTGGTGACTATTTTTTAGATGGTGAAAACGTTGCCAATCTTAACGATAAAAAGCTGTCACAGCTAAGAAACGAAAAAATTGGCTTTATCTTCCAAGGCTTTAATCTTATCAGCGACTTATCTTTATATGACAACGTTGAAGTCCCCCTTATTTTTAGGGGAATAAAAGCCAGTGAGCGTAAAAAGCGCATTGAAGAAGCGCTTGAACTCGTTGGGCTTGCAAGCCGAATGAAACATCATCCTGCACAACTAAGTGGTGGGCAACAGCAGCGTGTGGCTATTGCCAGAGCGCTTGCAGGGAAACCTAGATTCCTACTTGCGGATGAGCCAACGGGTAACTTAGATAGCTTAATGGCAAGACAAGTGATGGATTTATTACAAGAAGTGAATCAGGCGGGCACCACATTGATTATGGTAACCCATGACAATGAGCTGGCACGACGAGCGGGTCGTAATATCCAAATTCTTGATGGTGAGCTAACCGACATCACTAAATCTCAGCTAACCGAACTGGCAGTGTAGGAGTAAGCGATGAAAGAGCTAATACTATTAGCTTGGCAGGGATTAAAGCAAAAACCCAAGCTAAGCGCACTGATGGTGATCAACCTTGCAGTTGGGATCACCTTGATGTTGACGATGTCAGCCATTGTAAAACAAAGCAGCAGTGAGGTGATTGGTCATAAGGGTGATTACTTGTACACCGCGGGTCTGAATTTTTTTGATGGCGACCAAGACGTTGTCGATTTTAACCAATTTCCTCGCTGGACATATCAAGATGCAGAGGCGCTTAAGCAAGCGGATTTACCATACGAGCATCTATCATTTAACTACACCACAGAGTTTATTGTGGGGCTGGCGGATAACTCAGTTAGGCCTATTAGTGTAGAAGCTTCTGGTACAGATAGAGATATGTTTAGTGTACTAGATGCGCCGTTTATCCACGGAGCTTCTTGGAGTGAACAAAGCCAACAAAGTGGTGAAGCGGTCGCTGTGATCAGTAAAAACGCTAACGACCATCTTTTTGGTGGGGCGAATTCTGTTGGGCAGTTTATTCAAGTTCAAGGCGAACAAATACAAGTCGTGGGCGTGGTTGATTTAAGTAATTATAAACGTCGTTTCCAAGATTTGAGCTTTAGTAATAATTACAATCACGATGCTTTTATCCCGCTAAATTATGCCTATACGCAAAACTTTCCAAGAACGGGGCAAGTAAGCTGCCGCACAAATGAATTATACACCGCAACCAACCCACGCAGCGGCAGTATCGACATGCTGAAAAGTGCTGAATGTGGTTATTTGACGGTTTGGTTCCAGTACCAAAATGATATGGGTGCGGCACATCTTGCAGAACTAAAAACTTGGTTGAATAACTATATTACAAATCAGCAAGCGGTAGGCCGTTTTCAACATAATAATCTCACCGATTTTTATAGCATGGGCGAGCTCTATATTTTGATCCAACGCTTTTTGGCATGGGAAGCCATTTACCTAACGTTTTCGTATTTTCTGTTTGGTATTTGTTTAGTGAATACGGTTGGCATTTTGCTCGCCAAATTCCAAGCCAATCGCAAGCTTATTTCCCTTTATCGAGCGCTCGGCGCAAACCGTGGGGTAATAATGAAAATTCACTTTTTAGAGATCTTGATGCTCACGGTTGCGTCCGTAGCACTTGGCTTTGTATTGGCATTCGCGGGACTTGAATTGATGTTCCACCTACGTATGTATCAGGCAGATTATATGGCGTTTGCCGAGCAAGTTCGTCAAATCTATCAGTTCGATATTGAGCTGGCACTTTTGACCACCATAGGCATTTTCTTGGCGGTTGGGATATCTGGATTATATCCGGTATACCGTAGTAGCCGTGTATCACCAGCTGCAGAGTTAAGGGGGTAAGTATGGCGATTAAACATATTTTAAAACTGATCTTAAAACAAAAAAGTATTGCACTGTTAATCATTCTACAGATCGCGATCACTGTGATGATTGTCAGCAATACCGCGTTTATCAGCTATGCAACGCTGCAAAACTGGTTAATTCCTTCAAAGTTGGAAGAGCAACAAATTCTCAATGTAACGACGCGTGTATTTGATACCTCGGTAGACGTGCAATCGCTTATAGAAAAGGATATTCAAGCGATTGAAAATGTGCCTGGGGTCGTTGCCGCATCTTATGCTGGTAGAGAGCTGGTATTAAACAGCTTAGGCCCTGGATGGACTATTTTTAAAGATACTCAACCAGAAACGGATTACAGCGTGTTCGGCTACTTTGGCTTAGATGAAAAAGGGGTAGATGTACTTGGACTTGAGCTCGTTGAGGGGCGTAGATTTTATGCCAGTGAATTTATCAAAGGTGATGAGGCAACAAAAAATGCAGGCGTTATTATGATAAGTGACGACCTTGCCACGTCCTTATTTGGTGATGACTCTGCTCTTGGACAGACGGTGTATATTTCAAGACAACGCATTCCACATCAAGTAGTTGGTGTTTATAAAGGTAAAATGCTTGGAGAAGGCGCAACATACAATCAACAACCCTACAATTCGGGGGTTGTACCTGAGGTTATTTGGGGTAACCGTCAACGGGCAAATTATTTAGTCAGAGTTGAAAAAGGCGTGTCTGAGCGAGTGCTAGAAGAAGTTGAAACGGCACTTTATCACACCAACGGACGAATGGTTGAGCGTGTAGAGTTTGTTGCCAGAGCAAAAAAACGTTTGTGGGATGGCCGTAGCACCTTTGCACTCACCATGGCAGGTATAAGCATCATAGCATGCGTGGTCACCGCGCTTGGTATTATCGCACTTGTCAGTTTTTCTGTTAGCCTAAGAAAGAAAGATCATGGTGTTCTTCGTGCGTTAGGTGCATCTAAAGGCAAAGTGATGTGGTCTTTAATTAAAGAAAATACAATTTTAGTCTTTATCGGTTTAGTGCTAGGCTTTGGTCTCTCGATTTTGCTTTACTATTTTTTGATGAATAATGTTCGCGTGCAAAGTGTGGTAGAGATCCCGTTATTGGTTGGGGTAGCTATTTTTACTTGGCTTGTGAGTACATTGGCAGTGTACCTGCCTGCCAAAGAAGCTGCGAAAGTGTCGCCGGCACAAGTAACTAAATCCAGTTAATAATAAAAACAACAAAGCCCCGAAAGGGGCTAAATCTACAAATTAGGATCAAAAGCGTTCATGAGTGTATTGGTAATTGACGATAATCCGGATGTAATTCAAGCCATTAAAGTCCTTTTGTTGCTCAATGATATTCCGTGTGAAGGTGTTACCTCTCCGCAGCTGGGCCTAGAGAAGGTTCGTAGCAAACAGTTCGACTTAGTTATTCAAGATATGAACTTTACCCGAGACACCACCAGCGGCGCGGAAGGTAAAGCCCTGTATAAAGCCATTCGAGATTTAGAGCCAGACTTACCCATCATCTTACTGACCGCTTGGACGAATCTTGAAATGGCGGTGGAGCTTATTAAAGATGGTGCGGCAGACTACTTAGCTAAACCTTGGAAAGATCATAAACTCGTCACCTCAGTGAAAAACTTGCTCGAAATGCGAGAACTACAAGAGCAAGTAAGTAGCGCTGCTAATCAGCGCAATGCCAGATTACAAAAGCTAAAAGCGCAATACGACCTGTGTGGTGTGGTGGTTGCCGATCCGGCCATGTTGAGCTTGCTTGAAATGGCGACTCAGGTTGCGCACTCCGATGCGCCAATTCTGATCACAGGACCAAACGGCGCTGGAAAAGAGAAAATTGCAGAAATTGTGCAAGCCAATAGCAGCTATAAACATAAACCCTTTATTAAAGTGAATGCGGGGGCCATTCCGGCGGACCTCATTGAGGCCGAGTTATTTGGGGTTGAAAGTGGTGCTTATACAGGCGCACAAAAATCGAGGGCTGGGCGCTTTGAAGCAGCTGATGGAGGCACCTTGTTTTTGGATGAAATCGGCAACTTGTCTTTGACAGGTCAGCAAAAGTTACTAAGGGTTTTACAAAGTGGTGAGTTTGAACGCGTTGGCAGCACGGTCACGAAAAGGGTAAATGTTAGGGTGATCAGTGCCACTAACAGTAATTTACCAGAGGCCATTCGCGCAGGTAGTTTTAGAGAAGACTTGTATTATCGGATCAATATGATTGAGCTTAAATTGCCGCCACTATCTGAGCGAAAAGAAGATATTGCCGTGTTAGTGGATCACTTTTTACCTAGCAATAAGAGTTTGAGTAACGCAGCAATGAAGCAGTTAAAGCATCATACTTGGCCTGGAAATGTCAGGGAGCTTGAAAACACCATAGGCCGTGCTGTGTTGCTGAGCCCCGGGCAAGAAATTGAGTGTGAGCATTTAGCAATTCAAACACCACAACATGTAGAGCCGCTTGAATATACACAAGCAGATATCGAAGCTGCATTAGACAGCGCTGATGGCGTAGTCAGTAAAGCCGCAAGAAAGCTTGGATTAAGTCGGCAAGCACTATACCGGAGAATGGAGAAGTTTGGTTTAAAATGACGGTGTCTCTTCAAGCAGCGGTGTCTGCATGCCTGTTTGTATCACTATTGGTGTTTGCGGCTATTTTATGGCTAGCAGTTTCATTTGCAATACCAATTACTCTGTCAATTCCGGTGGGGCTGCTTGTTGCGGCGGTAGTAGGCGTTGTCGGTATCAGTTACTTTTTCTCTCGCCAACAGCGGATCATAGATTGCTTAACGGACGGGATCCGCAGTTTTAAAGATCAAGACTTCTCAGTTCAAATTACACATTTTGAAAGCATAGAAATGTCTGATTTAATTTTGGAATATAATCGTTTATCGACAACACTAAAAAAGCAGCGCCACGCCACCAGCCAAAGGGAGTTACTACTTGATACCATTTTGCAGGTGTCACCGGTATCTATTTTATTACTAAACCAATTTGATCAAGTGGTATACGCTAATGATAAAGCAGGAAAATTACTTAATAACAAAAAGTCGTTAAGTGGCCTTGTGCTTCATCATGCCATCGCAAATGCAGATCCTAAACTGCAAACTATTTTGCTACAAAAAGAATCCGGGTTTGTGACCTTTCAAGCCAATGATGAAAAGCAAAGCTATTACTTTTCAAGGCAGAGCATAACACTCAACCACCAGCCGCACGTGTTGCTTATGTGTCAAAATCTATCAAGCGAAATGAGCCGTCAAGAAGTAGGGCTTTGGAAAAATGCCATCCGTCTTATCAGTCATGAACTCAATAATTCATTAGCGCCTATTTCTTCACTGACTAACTCCGCAAATACAATTGTTGAGCGCAGTGCTGAAGAGCAAAACCACGCTCTTATTCAACTGTTGCCTGAAATGCTGGCAACCATTAATCGCCGCACCGAAAACTTGAGTGAGTTTGTCGCTAAATATAGCGAGTTTGCGAGGTTGCCCGCGCCTAATATTACAGAGCAACCCTTGCAGCCCTTACTTGATACCGTTGGTAAGCTTTATGACTTTACTTTGCTGGCTCCACTTTCTGTTGAGTGCGCCTTTTTCGATCCCATACAGATAGAGCAGGTGATGATTAATTTAGTTAAAAACGCCCATGAGTCGGGATCTAAGATAGATGAAATAGGCGTTAAACTGCTGGTTGATTATCAACGCCTGATCGTTGTAGTCGTGGATAGAGGCGCAGGGATGGAAGAAGAAAAGTTAGCAAAAGCAGTACTGCCATTCTTTTCTACCAAACCCAGTGGCACAGGCATAGGACTGAGTATTTGTAATGAAGTCGCCATTGCCCACGGTGGACAACTTAAGCTATTTAATCGCGAGAAAGGTGGTCTAATGGTGCAGTTTGATCTGCCCCTCGTTGCGCCTAAAGCATAGCGTTGATATTGCACTGACCCATATCGGGTGGGAGCGGGTTCACCCCGCGATCTTTTTGGTTTTAATGCCGTATTTTAGGCAGCGGAAATCTTTTGTCGTGATAAATCACGACCTACAAATAACAAGCTTCACAAATTTATTTTGTTAGCCTCATTTTCTGCTAAACGCATATCTATCGACAGGCAAAGGCAGAGCAGCGATACTCAAGCAAATTGACAATATAGGGAAATGAACTTGAACGCGCAAACTCAAACGACCAACTACTTTTTACTCTTCGCGGGTGTGTGTACAGCCATTGCGGCAGTGGCGCACATTGGCTGCATTATCTTTGGCGCGCCTTGGTATCGCTTTTTTGGTGCTGGCGAGGAAATGGCTACTATGGCCGATCAAGGGCTTATTTACCCTCACCTTATCACTGCCGTTATCGCTACGATTTTACTGCTCTGGTCATGCTACGCGTTTTCAGGGGCGAAACGGATCCGACAATTACCTTTGATGAAAGTCGCTTTGTGTGTAATAAGTGCAATCTTTTTAATAAGGGGAATTGGGTTTGTTTTTATCATGCCAACGATCCCAGATAACAGCATGACGTTTTGGTTGGTGAGTTCCTCAATTTGCTTAGTAATAGGTGGGGCTTACGCGCTTGGAACCAAAAAGGCATGGTCACAAATTTAGCAGCTTTAAAAGCTAGCACTTCAGGTGCTAGCTTTTTGTTCAGATTGGATAGTTTCTTTATTGATCTAGTGTCGTTCTAACACCGGCTTCAAGTTCTTCGTGAACAGATTTAAATAACCCAAGTTGGCGTTCAATGATATGCTCAGGTACACCCGCCATAGCGCGCGCTATGTTGCCGTACAAGCGCTGCTTTTGGGCATCATCAAATAGGCAATATAGAGCACGAGGCTGTGAAAAATCATCATTGTCTTTGCGGTGGTCGTATCTATCCGCCATTCCTTCAAGCTCAAGAGCAGGGCGTTTATACTCTGGGCTCTCTTTTAGGCCTCCCATCGAATTAGGCTCGTAGTAAGCATCTTCGTTACCACCGGGTTCATTGTTAAAGAACCGCATTGCACCGTCTTTGTGGTAATGATGCACAGGGCATTTTGGGCGATTAACAGGTAATGCCTCATAATGCGTACCGAGTCGGTAGCGGTGAGCATCGGCATAGGAGAAAATGCGTGCTTGCAACATTTTATCGGGAGAAAATCCAATTCCAGGCACCACGTTAGACGGACTAAATGCAGCTTGTTCTATCTCTGCAAAATAATTGTCTGGTACGCGATTTAATTCGAGTGTGCCAACATCGATGAGTGGAAAGTCGCCATGCGGCCAGACTTTGGTTAAATCAAACGGATTGTGTCGGAACTGTTTTGCTTGTGCTTCAGTCATCACCTGAATTTTCATATCCCATTTCGGATAATTTCCGCGCTCTATAGCCTCAAGCAAGTCCTCTTGAAAACTCTCTCTGCTTTCGCCAATTACTGATTTTGACTCTTCATCGGTATGATGCTGGTGGCCTTGTTGGGTTTTCATATGAAACTTCACCCAAACTCTTTGGTTGTCTTCGTTAATCAAACTAAAGGTATGTGAGCCATAGCCGCTCATGTGTCTCACATCCGTTGGCAAGCCACGGTCAGACATTAAAATTAATACTTGATGCAGGCTTTCTGGCGACAGTGACCAAAAATCCCATTGCGCGGTGTTGGAACGCAAGTTGGTTTTTGGGTGGCGCTTTTGGGTGTGAATAAAATCTGGGAATTTATACGGATCACGGACAAAAAATACGGGGGTATTATTACCAACTAAATCCCAGTTTCCTTCTTCAGTGTAAAACTTTATTGAGAAACCTCTTACGTCACGCTCCGCATCCGCAGCCCCTTTTTCTCCGGCTACCGTTGAAAAGCGCATCAGAATGTCGGTTTGCTTACCAACCTCAGCAAATAGATTAGCCTTGGTATATCGGCTTATATCGTTTGTTACCGTAAATGTTCCAAACGCACCCCATCCCTTAGCATGCACGGTACGCTCTGGTATACGCTCTCTATTTTGATGCGCCAGCTTTTCGATTAACTGGTAATCTTCAACCAATAAGGGGCCTCGAGGGCCTGCGGTCAAACTATTTTGATTATCGGCGATTGGATTACCTGCGGTGGTCGTTAATGGACACTTCGTCATTGCTCGTTTCCTTCATATAAAATTTAGAAATTAACAGCAATAAATGAACCAAAATAAAAGTGAAATAAAAACAATCTGTTATAAATGTTGTCGGCGGGGGATGTGAGTTTTACTGAGCAAAGTTTTCAGAGTGATGTAAGCGCTACGTGAATTATACAGACTGTTGAAATGCAGCGGTTTCATCCGCTGCAAATTTAGAAATTAATGGTAGCTAAAGTATTAGAAAAACCTCGTTGAATTCCATAAACGTGTTTTACCACTATCTAACCCAACAAACTGCACCGTACCAGTCGTTACGTTACTTGGTAATGTATAGCTAATCGTTTTAGCTTGAGTACCATACGCAAATGCAGAAATACGTTTTACTTTAGTGCCATCAATGTATACGTCTACGTATTCTGTGTTGGTTACATCAAAATTATACACTCCGTTAGTTTCAGCAACCGACGCAAATCTATCTGAATTAAATGCTACCGTTGCACGCGCTGTAGGTTTTGCGAGTAACTTACGAGCGATCGTATTGAAATCTTGAGTATCACCATCGAATATGTCTTCAACGTTATAACTGACAACTTCATTGGCAACACAGCCGTAGTCCTCAATGAGCGCATTGATGTGATGACCTTGACGTACCGACTGACGCCACGACACCCGCATACTTTGATCATAAGGTAGCGCTTGATATGGTGCACCCACGTACTGTACAAATAAATCGTGCTCAATTACGTTTGCGCCACCTGCACCAGTACGTTCGTGCTGTCCAAATACGGTTGCAATACCGTTATCTTGCATACCACATGTGAACATATCACCTGCAGAGTAGGTGTTAGCGTTTGCCCAAACCCCCACGTTACCATAATATGCCTGCCCAATCTGGTTCGCTGCATCTTTTGTCATGAATGAGGTTGCAGCAGAGTATTGTTCATTGGTGCCTTGTACGTCAGCTAATACTTGGTGCCAATTATCACTTAGGTAAGTACCGAACAGGGAATTATTTAGAATATGGTGGTTCTCAGGTGTGTTGATAAAACGTACATGAGACGGAGTAACACGTTTTGGTGTAAACAGTTGTAGTAAATAGTCGTTATATAGAATATTACCACCAGGGTTGCTTCTAACATCAATAATAAGTGCTTTCGTGTCACTTAGCTGGTTATCTAAGATATCTATGATGGCAACAAGGGCAGTGTTAGTTCCATTTTTAGGTGAAAAAGAGGCAATCTTAATATAGCCGACTGACTCGCCGTCTACTTGTACTTTATTCCATGTTACCGTCGGCTCAGCAGTGGCATTGGCTGCTAGGGCAAAAGCACTATCTTGTGCTGCAGCTTCTAACTCTTTAAATGTAGCAAATTCATAGTTAATACTTTGCGTAAACTGCGCTGCATTATCCTCTGTATTCGCTTGTGTAGTCGGATTTCCGTTGTAAACCAACCAAGGCAAGTTAACACTATATATTTCGCCCGTTTCGTAAGATTCCAAAGTAAGCGTTAGCGCGTCATTTTGTGGCGGCATCTGTTTATTATGTGATTTGATAGTCAAGTTATTTAACGCACCAACAAACCCGCCATCTGGATTAGCCCCACCGCCTTGGAATAGTGTGTTGTTTACTACATCCGTTACTGCTTGGCCGTTGTATGCAATGACTTTATCACCTAAAGAAACCGTTGATGTATCTGGTGCAAGTACGGTGTAGTTTTGCCAGATACGGTTTACGCGTACTTCCTTGCTGCCATCTGTATTGACGGTTTGTGCAAAATGAACTGGCACAAAAGAAACAAAGTTTTTCATTGGTGCCGGGTAGTTATAGTCCAAATGAAAATCTCGCTGAGATAAGAAGATCTTTTGCAGCTGCTGATGAAATTGAGAAGAACTTAGATTTCCCATGTTATTGATTAAGTCGTCTACTGCAACGACAGGGTCTAAGTGTCCGGCCGGAGAAAGACCGTAGTACAGGTTTTTGGCATATTTATTGACGTATAAACCGTCAAGTAATAGTTTTGCTTGCTCAGCTACAAGCGCTTTTTGTTCATAACTATAATCTTGAATACTAATTTGGTCGCGTGTGTCTTCAAGATAGGATATTTGTGCCATTGCACCCGTTGTAAAGCTTAATGCCAGAAGACTGGCAACTGTTGATAATTTAAACATATTGTTATTGTCCTGTATATGGAAACAAAACTGTTTTATATCTTTTGGGTACAAAAGTCGATAGGTGTTAAACAAAATGATAATAATTTATTGCTTTTATGTGTGTTAATTAAACCGAACTTCCTACTCTTTGTAGGCTAACTAAGGAGAGTATTGGGAGAATTGAGTTTTAGAGGATTATTTGATTTGCCACGCAACACTCATTTGCGTGGCATCAAGGATGTCGAACGCAAATTAGGCTGTTTGATGTAACTCTTGCTCCATTTGATCTCTCATTTTAAACTTTTGGAGCTTACCCGTTACCGTCATCGGATAGGCATCAACCAATTTGATGTATTTTGGCACTTTGAAATAGGCGAGTTTATCTTTTAAAAATACACGAATATCTTCTTCCGAAATATAGTGCCCGGGCTTAAGTTGAACCCAAACACATACTTCCTCACCATATTTTTCGTCTTTGATCCCAAATACAGCGGCGTCTTGAATATCATGATGATGATAAAGCACTTCCTCAATTTCTCTGGGGTAAATATTCTCGCCACCGCGAATGATCATGTCTTTTATGCGGCCGACGATGCTAACGAACCCTTCGTCGTCCATTACCCCTAAATCGCCAGAGTGTAGCCAGCCGTCGTCATCTATGGTCGCCGCCGTTTTTTCTGGGTCTTGCCAATAGCCTTTCATTACACAATATCCTCGGGCACATACTTCACCAGGCGTACCAATTGGGGCAATATGTCCTAGCTCGTCAATAATTTTGACCTCGGTATGTGGCATAGCACGACCAACAGTCTGCACGCGTTTTTCTACAGGCGAATCGATCTCGGTAATATTATTGATTGGGCTGCACTCGGTTTGCCCGTAACCAATGAGTACATCGGTCATATGCATTTGGGTTTGTACTTGGCGCATGACCTTTTCTGGACAGGTGGAACCTGCCATCACCCCAGTGCGCAGCGAAGATAAATCAAACTGCGTAAAGTCTGAGTGTTCTAATTGTGCGATAAACATTGTTGGTACACCGTGAAGCCCGGTGCATTTTTCTCGTTCAACAACTTCTAAGGTGACAAGCGGATCAAAGCTATCGTTAGGGAATACGGCGCACGCACCTTTACTAATACAAACGAGATTACCGAGTACCATACCAAAACAATGATAAAGCGGCACGGGAATACAAAGCTTGTCTTGCTCTGTGAGCTTCATAGCATTGGCGACGAGTAATCCGTTATTGAGGATATTACTGTGGGTGAGGGTGGCGCCTTTTGGATTGCCAGTAGTACCTGAAGTAAATTGAATATTGATAGCGTCACAGGCATTTAGGTTGGCTGCAATCGCATTTGCCTCAAGATAGTGGGCATCATTAGCTTTAGATAACAAAGTGCTGAAATTCATTAGACCCGGTTCAATATCCTCGTCAATCAGCACAATCTGTTTGAGTGAGGGAAGGCGCTGTGAAGATAATTCGCCAAACATGCAGTCGTAGGATTCTGGTGCCAGCTCTCTAATCATGTCAACGTAATGGCTATGTTTAAAAGACTTCGCCATAACTAACATCTTACACTCAACATTGTTTAGCACGTATTCAAGTTCGCTTGGGCGATAGGCGGGGTTAATACACACCATAATTACACCAATTTTAGCAGTTGCGAATTGCACTAGACTCCATTCAAGGTTGTTCGGAGACCAAATCCCAACTCTATCCCCCGGTTTGATCCCCACAGCTAAAAGGCTTGCGGCAAGTTGATTTATTTTTGCCAGATACTCACGATAATTTAAGCGAACTGATTGATGAGAGACAACAATGGCTTCTCTTTCTGGATAATTGTCGACAATATTTTCTAGATATTGCCCTATGGTGAGTTGAGTGAGCGGTGCTACTTGGGGGCCTTTGAAGTAACTCTTTGTAAGTGCACCTGCTTTTATTAATTGGCTCTCGGTCGTCATATCTTGTCCTTGCTGTTGATCTCTAGTTTTTATCATTATGCTTTATCAGTGATAACCTAATTGTCGACAAAATCAAGTGCAATTGGACGAAAAGCATGAAATTACGACTAATGGCTAGTGATAAAGTGTGTAATGGCAAGGTAGTGGAAAGGTGGTAGTAGCTTTATCAGACATATAAAAAACGCCTGAAAATTCAGGCGTTTTGTGGTTTAACTTAAGGGATGTTATTAAGCTAATCCTTCATCTGTATCGACATGCTCATCTTTATGATGCTTCGCGATTTCATCTGAAAGTTCTTGCTTAGAACGCTTCTCTGACATCCGTCTTGCCATTAGCCAGTAAAAGAACAGGGGCAAGAAGAATACTGCAAGGAAGGTAGCCGAGAGCATACCACCCATTACGCCAGTACCCACACTGTGTCTTGCTCCTGCTCCAGCTCCAGAACTCATAACCAGCGGAACTACGCCAAGTATGAAAGCAAGTGAAGTCATGATAATAGGTCTAAAACGCAGTCTCGCTGCTTCAAGGGCTGCGGTTGCTGGACTCCATCCTTCTTGATATTTCATTAGCGCGTACTCGACAATAAGAATGGCATTTTTACTTGCAAGGCCCAGTAGGGTAACCAAACCGATTTGGAAGTAAACGTCGTTGGTCAGCCCAGCAATCCAGATTGAGACCAAGGCACCGAAAGTACCAAATGGTAGCGCTAACATAACCGAGAATGGCAATGACCAGCGCTCATAAAGTGCTGCGAGGATCAAAAATACCATGATCACGGCCATACCGAGTGCAATACCAGTTGTGCCAGAGTTTTGCTTTTCTTGGAACGCGGAACCCGTCCACTCGAAAGTCATATCTGGTGGTAGTACTTTGTTGGCGATACGCTCAAACTCCGCGATAGCTTGACCTGAGCTGTAGCCAGGTGCTGCTTCGCCCATTAACTTAACTGCAGATAAGTTATTGTAACGATTCATGGTTTCCGGACCGCGACTATACTCAACATCCGTAAATGCAGAAATTGGTACCATTTCGCCACGATTGTTTTTCACATAAATGCGGCCTACATCTTCCGGTGTCATTCTAAACTCGGCTTCTGCGGACATAATCACCTGCCATGCACGGCCAAACTTATTGAAGTCGTTGACGTAGTAATTACCTAAATTTGCTGCAAGTGCGTTAAACGCAGAATTGATATTAACCCCCATGGCACGCGCTTGTTCACGATCCATATGTACCTTTAGCTGCGGTGCATCAGGACGCCATAGCGTTTGAATGCCTGTAAGGATTGGGCTCTTCTGCGCCTCGGCCATGATCATCTGCATGCCTTGCTTCAATTTAGCGGGATCAGAGCCGCCTTTATTTTGCAAGAAGACTTCAAATCCGCCTGTTGTACCCAAGCCGAAAATTGGCGGTGGGTTAAACGCCAGCACTAATGCTTCGTTAATATGCGCGGTTTTCATAAATAGCTCACCAACTAGTTCCTTCGCTGACACATCGCGTTCATCCCAATGTGTTTGTGTCACGAACATAGTCGCCGCGCTGTTTTTGAAGCCACCACCGATGAAGTCCATTCCCGTAAACGCCACGACGTTTTCGTTAGCAGGGTTAGACTTTGCAGCAGCTATCACTTCATCGGCCACTTTAGCGGTGCGCTCTAATGAAGAGCCGTCAGGCAAAAACACCGCTATCATGTAGTAACCTTGGTCTTCGTCTGGTACCAAAGAGCTTGGTGTTTTTTGCCACAGGAATACCGTTGCACCAATCATCGCTACCATCAATGTTAGGCCTACAAAACCACGGCGAACCATAAAGCTAACCGTGCCAACATAGCGTCCGGTTACACGATGGAACCAGTCATTGAACCACAAGAAAAACTTGGCATCTTGTTTGTGCTCGTGCTTAAGCAGCAATACACAAAGTGCAGGCGTCATTGTCAGTGCAACCACACCGGATAAACTTACAGAGATGGAGATTGTGATCGCAAATTGGCGGAATAGTTCGCCTGTTAACCCACCCAGGAAAGCGATAGGTACAAACACCGAACACAATACCAATACAATCGCGACTACGGGGCCGCTTACTTCTTGCATCGCTTTAACCGCTGCTTCTCTAGCCTGCAAGCCTTGCTCATGCATAATCCGCTCGACATTCTCAAGTACTACGATGGCGTCATCTACCACGATACCAATCGATAACACCATGCCGAACAGCGTAAGCGTGTTAATCGAGTAACCGAGCATATAGAGACCTGCAAATGTACCAAGTAACGAGACCGGAACTGCAAGCGTTGGAATTAGCGTTGCACGCCAGTTTTGCAAGAACAGGTAAACCACTAAGAATACCAAGATCATTGCTTCACCAAGCGTTTTTAACACTTCTCGAATTGAGACTTCTACAAAGCGTGTGGTGTCGTAAGAGTTAACGTGAGCGAGACCTGTAGGGAACTGAGGTTTGATCTGTTCAATTTCAGCCTCTACTGCTTTAGCCACGTCAAGCGCATTCGCGCCCGGTTGTAAGAATACACCGAGTAATACCGCTTCCTTACCGTTAATAGTACCTTGGAAGTTATAGTCTTTAGAACCAAGCTCTACGCGAGCAACATCCTTAAGGCGCAGTGTTGAGCCATCAGGGTTTGCACGAACGATGATATTTTCGAACTCTTCAGCCGTCGATAAACGTCCTTTCGCGGTGACACTATAAACGAGCGATTGCGCGTCTTGAGATGTCGGTGTTGCACCAATACTACCCGCTGCATACTGAGAGTTTTGCTCTCTAATTGCACCCGCAATATCGTCAGCTGTGACTTGCAGTTGACTCATAATATCCGGGCGCAACCAAATACGCATGGCATAGTCTTTAGCACCGAAAATCTGCACGTTAGTCGTACCAGGAATGCGTTTGACGCGGTCAAGGATATTCATGGTGACGTAGTTAGATGTCCAGAGACTTTCTCGAGTACCATCTGGCGAATAGAATGCGTGTACTTGTAAGAAGTTAGAAGATGTCTTTTGAACCACCACGCCTTGGCGTCTAGTTTCTTCAGGGAGACGAGCTTCTACTTGCTTCACCCGGTTATTTACATCTACGGCAGCTTGATCAACATCCGTTCCAATCTCAAAAGTAACTGCGATCGTCGTTACGCCAGAGTTCGTACTGGTTGATGTCATGTACATCATGCCTTCAACACCGGTGATCGCGTTTTCTATAGGGGTTGCAACAGTTTGTTCTAATACATCTGCTGATGCACCAGGGTATACCGCGCGTACCTCAACTTGAGGTGGTGCAATTTCGGGATACTGTGCAACAGGCAAACTGCGCATAGCAGCAAGCCCGGCAAGCACTATCACGATAGAGATAACAAAGGCAAAAATAGGCCTGTTTATGAAATATTTGGAGAACATCAGATTATTCCCCTTGCTCGCTCACAGACACTGGCATACCAGGGAAGAAGATCCTCGCCATACCTTCAACGATGACAGGTTGACCTTCTTTTAAGCCTTCGCGAATAACCCACATATTCTCATTATTAAGCTTGACCCATTCACCAACTTTGACTGGCGCAGGTAGGGCTACGGTTGCACCTTGTTCATTTTTGGTAGCAATGTAGACAAATTTCCCCGTACCATTGTCTAGTACCGCTCTTTGTGGAAGTACAACGGCATTATTGCGTACCGCACCAGAGAGCTTAACTCGCACAAACTGACCCGGTCTTAACTCACCATTTTCATTAGGAATACGAGCTTGTAACTCACTGGTACCCGTAAAGCGGTTTACCCGGACGTCGCTAAAGTTTACTTTACCAGCTTGTCCGTACAGTGAACCATCTTGCAGAATAATCGTAGTATCAAATTCATTGTTTTCCGGTAATGACAATGAGCCATTTTCTACATCTTGGCGCATTGTAAGCTGCTCACGCTCTGAGAAGCCAAAGCGAGCACGAATGGTGCTGATGTCGGTAAGTTCAGTTAATAGTACACTCGGACCGGAAACATAGCTGCCTTCTGACATCAGCTCACGACCCACAATACCAGAAACTGGTGCTTCAACTTTGGCATATTCAAGGTCCAGCTTAGCTTCACTCAACGCGACTTTTGCAGATTCTAAATTCGCAACTGCAATATCGTAAGCCGATACTGAGTTATCAAAGTCGCGCTTTGATACTGAACGCTCGTTCTTCAAACGCTCAAGCCTTTCGCTCTCGCGCTTAGTTTGATCAACGTTTGCTTTTGCTGCCTGAAGTGCTGCCTGCGCTTTTTCTACCGCTAATTCAAAAGGTTTAAGCTCGATGGTGAATAATGAATGACCAGCTTTTACAAACTGACCTTCCTCAAAGTTGCGAGATTCGATGATCCCAGACACTCGAGAACGAATTTCGACTTCTTTATCTCCCGCGAGAGTGGCCGGAAGTTCGATATCGAAAGGTACTGATTGAGTAGTAACTTGTTGTACACTCACTTGCGCAGGTGGCATTGCATGGCCCCCTTGCTGTGGTGCTTCTGAACACGCTGACAAAGTGCCTAACGTGAGCATTAAAAAAGATAGGTGTTTAACACGACTGCGTATTGATGCTGGATACATGAACACTCCAATTCCTATATTATCATTTTATGCTGCCCCGGCTTCGACGGGGAACTACCTTGCAATTTGCCTTTAATAACGCACACTCAACTGGATGCAATCAGTCAAGTGACTTCATTTCATACCTTAACCACACCAAAGTAAAGGCTATTTGTTCGACAATTAAACAAGTAAACGGTAGTGTATACTTAAAGAAATAAAAGGTAAACGGTTGCGTGTACTTTTCTTCAATTTAGGTATACGATCATGTGTACTTTTTATTAACGACTTTATTGATTAAAATAAAGGGAATGTTGATTTATTACGAAGAAGGCTTACCTCTGTATAGAGAGGTGATTCTTGGTATACAACTGACCATGTGAGTAGCAGCTATCAATGGCTCGCTTTTCCCACTATTAATTAAAGACAGAATAAGTAAATGACGCAACTTTCACCAAAACAGCAGTCAATTTTATGTGCAGCGATAGAAGAATTCGCTCAAAAAGGCTTGCAGGCGACGACGATGGAGTCGATCAGTCAATCAGCGGAAGTATCAAAGCGCACGTTATACAAGCATTACTCGACCAAAGACGAGCTCTTTGATGCCGTTGTTGAGCTGTTAATTGAGCGAATTAAGCCGATAACTGCGATACAATTTATCCCAAACTATGACTTTTCAGTGCAACTGCAACATCTTGCGAAAAGCGCAATGACTTTGTTGAATGACGAGGATTATATGCGTTTGTCGCGTATTGTGATGATTGAATCGATGCGTAGCTTTGAGCAAGCACAGAATTTAAATGAAAAGTTTAGTCATTGTGAAGCCGCGATGATCCAATGGTTCGAAGATGCTGCGAATTCAGGGTGTCTTGGTAGTTTTGATGCGGACTTTGCCGCAGCGTACTTTTGGGGCGCACTGAAAAAGCTAGGCTATTGGGAACGCGCGATAAAATGGCAAGCTCCGCTTCCAGAAGCAGAGCTTGATATATTAGTTGAAAAGGCGGTCTCGCTATTTTGTAATGGCGTTACTCAACGCCAATAAATCCACCGGTTTGATGTGACCACAGTTTGGCGTAAATACCACCTAAAGCTAGCAAGGATTGATGGCTTCCTTCTTCTACTATCCGACCTTCATCCATAACGATTAATCTGTCCATTTGTGCAATCGTGGATAACCTATGGGCAATTGCAATAACGGTTTTACCTTCCATCAGTGCATCTAAGCTCTCTTGGATAGCTTGCTCAACCTCAGAATCCAAGGCTGAAGTGGCTTCGTCTAAAATTAAAATTGGCGCATTTTTTAGTAATACACGGGCAATGGCGATACGTTGGCGTTGGCCACCTGATAGTTTCACACCGCGTTCACCTACTTGTGCGTCAAAGCCAGTATTACCGTGACTGTCTTCTAAGTCTTGGATAAAATCGTAAGCCTGCGCTTCTTTTGTTGCGGCTATTAATTCTTCTTCTGATGCATCAGGGCGACCATAAAGAATATTGTCACGCACGCTGCGATGGAGCAAAGAAGTATCTTGCGTCACCATGGCGATATGACGTCTTAAGCTTTCCTGTTTTACTTTCGCAATATTTTGGCCATCTATTTCGATGCTGCCGCCGTCGGTATCGTAGAATCTCAGTAATAAGTTCACTAAGGTCGACTTCCCCGCACCTGAGCGGCCAACTACACCAATTTTCTCCCCGGGTTTGATATGTAGGTTCAGGTTGTCGATGACGTTATGTTGTCTCGCTGCATCTTTACGCTTATAAGCGAAGGTAGTGTTACAAAAGTCGATTTTTCCGGCTTTAAAATCTAACTGTGGCGCTGTCTGTTGGTCAACAATATCAAGTGGTCTTGAGAGTGTGTTCATGCCGTCTGCAACGGTACCAATATTTTCGAATAGGCCGCTAATTTCCCACATTATCCACTGTGCCATGCCATTTAGACGTAAGGCTAAACCTACTGTAATCGCAATTGCACCAGCGGTTATTGCATTAAATGACCATAAGTAGATTGAAAGAGCGGCAACGGAAAATACCAGCAGATAATTTAAGGCCTGAATACTAACATTTAAACTAGTTGCTAAGCGCATCTGCTTATAAACAGGTTGAATAAACACATCCATGCTGTCTTTGGCATATTCTTCTTCTCGTTTGGTATAAGAGAAAAGCTTTACGGTTGAAATATTGGTGTAGCTATCAACTATCCTTCCCGTCATTTCTGAGCGCGCGTCAGCCTGCTCACTAGAAACGCGTTTTAGTTTAGGAACAAAATAAAACTGGAAACAGATATAGCAGCCAAGCCAAATAACCAAGGGGATCATCAAACGTATATCACTGCTTGCAACAAGCGCGAGCATTGCGGTGAAGTACACTAAAATATAAACCAGTACATCGAGTAGTTTCATGACTGATTCGCGCACAGCTAGGGCAGTTTGCATCACTTTAGTTGCAATACGTCCTGCAAACTCGTCTTGATAGAATGTCATAGACTGCTTTAGCAAGTAGCGGTGTGCCTGCCAGCGAATAGCCATTGGGTAATTACCCAATAAACTCTGATGCAAAATGGCGCTGTGAAAAAAGACTAACAGTGGCAGCGCCACTAACGTGATCACAGACATTCGGATTAACTCGGCTTGTTTGGCTTCAAATAGAGTTTGTGGTGTATAAGTGGAGAGCCAGTCAACCAAATCACCCATAAAGCCAAATAATGTTACTTCCAAAATTGCGAGGATCGCAGCACTTAGCGACATAAATAATAAGGGTAATTCCATTCCCTTAGTATAGAAGCGACAGAAAGCCAACAAACCGTGTGGTGGCTGACCAACTTCTTGCTCGGGAAAGGGTTTGGTAAAGCGTTCAAATACTCGATACATGGATGATCCCTAAATTTGTTCAGAAGCTAGTCTACCTTGATAGTATGAAATGCGCGAGTCACAGATTGGTGCTCAATTTGCACGAATGATTATAGTTGTTTTTGGTTGAGTAGTTTTTGTGTAATGAGCTCACCAGTGACAGCATCATAGCTACTCAAAGTCAGTGGCGTAGAATAGTGCTTTAAATAGACCAGATCATGTGGTTTTTCTACTGTAATTTTGTCGATTGGGACGAGCTTATTACCGTCATCGACAAAAAATGACAGCTCTAAATAGCATGGAAAAACCTTTTTACATACACCAAGTGATTGTTGTTGTAGATCAAACGTTGAGGAAAGCCAGCTTGGCCTATTATTGATTTTCGTGGTTTTGGGCCAAGTTACAGAAAGATCAAATCGTTGCGGATCTGAAGAGTAGTGCTGAGATTGGCTTGCTACTCGTGCGAGCAGCAAAGGAGTATTGCCACTCACTGATTGAACCTCAGATAAGCGAACCTGATCAACGGTGAGTGGATTAATTGTCAATGTTTGTTTGAGTTCACTCGCCAGTTGGTTTTGCTCATCTAGTTGAGAAAACCCGAGGTGAACGAGTAATTTTGCATCACGATTGTTATCAAATACTTTTTCTTTTAAGTGTTCAGCCGCGGCTTTGGCTCTACCTTGTTGTGAGTCGTGATCGTAACTAATAATCTCGTAGCCAAGTGATTTGGCTTCAAATATCAAGCTAGCGTAAGTCGCTTCCATGGTGTAGATCCCATGTTCGTATGTTGTAAAGCCATGTTTATTTATTTGCTGCTCAACGCTTACCTGCGGGGTGAGTGCTTCTAATGCAAGATAGCGATAGCCTTGTTCATATAAAGGCTTCAACAGGGCAATCGTTAGCGCTCGGTGTTTAGCATTATGATACGCCTCGTTTACCATAGTGATACGCGTGTCAGCAGCCTTTTGCTCTATGATTTCTAGCGCAGGAACTAGCCGATAATCGTTTAGCAACATATCTGGATTGATCACCCCTGAGGTGAGTTTTTCTGCTTCAAAATAATTGCCGACGATAGAATGATAGGTTGCTGCATATTGAATGTTTGCTGAGCTGCTATCTAAATGCCCTTTGACTGGAATTTGGCTTTCGAGTGACCGTGTGTTTTCAAACACACGTTTATCTGAGTTAACACCAAAGATTAAAGAAGCAGGGTTAGCGCTTGAATTTGCTAATGCTGTTACGGATATCAGCGAACATGCGCAAAAAATAACGGCTTTTCCATATTGTTGAGGTAACACCTAAATCCACTCCTTGCGGTTTATTACGGTTATATTAATAGCATAAAAGCGCGGAGGGCTGAATCAAATAAAAGCAAATTTTTTACAAGTATTTTATATTTGAATTATTTACAGGGGAGATAAATGTGGATGCAAATAAAAAGGCCAGTAGCTAAGTAACTGCTGGCCCTTGATATGATTATTCTTCTTTGCCGTATGTTTTACGAAGAATATAAACATAGGCATTGATGAAAGCTTGCTCTTGAAACTTTTTCAACCCAGTGTCTTCATAGTCAACAGGAATTGGGTTTCTTTTTAATTGCTCTTTAACTTCAGTGCCAGAAAGTAACTGCACGTCCACACCTGAAATTAACTGGATTGCAGCTTCCATTTTAAAACCAGCCGCACTACCTGCGAATTTACCTTTGTGTGGGCGCTGACGAATGGCGATAGAATCTACGCCGTAATCTTCTACTAGTTTTGCAAAGTCGAATTGGAACTTGCGCATTTCATCAAGTTCTGTCCCTTGGTTACTTAACGTAAAGCGGCGCTGACGAATGTCTCTAATATCAAAAACATCATCTTCTTTCGTTAGCATACAAAGCAGAGCTTCGCTGCCTGAAATTTCAACCCCAAGTGTTCTCATTTTCGTGTCCAGATTATGCAAAAATTGAATTATCTCACAGTGTTATTTCTATTGCTATCGCTGCATGGTCAGAATAGCAAATATCTTCGTCCATACGCTTTGGATCAAGGTGAGCATCGTAACTGTAGTAATGTAACGACTTCACCCTGGGCGTTTCTCGGTTGGGATTGAACTCTTTTGAACAAAGAATGTAATCAAGTACATTGCCCTCACCTTGATAGTAATGACTGGCTGGTTTTTTTTTGTGGTTGTTGTCAGCGTAAAGAAAACTGTCGAACAACCCGACACTATCAAAGCCATTACTAGCAAGGACGGGTGGAAAGGCTTGCGTCATAAAAGATAATGCCGGGCTGTCTAATGCATCATTGAAGTCGCCCATCACCAATGTTGCAGCCTGTTTCTCCCTTTGTGTCTTTAATGCATCGTAATAAATGATGGAAGCTTCGAGTGAACGTGATATCTGCGACTGCATCGTACCTACGGTTTCGTGAAGCAATGTAAGTAGCGGGTCATCTTGATTGGAATCTCCCAGCATGTGGGCCATTGAATGTACGCGTTGAGACTTAAAGTGCACGGCATAACACGCCAGTAACCCAAAGCCTGGAATGTCGAACTTACATTTTATCGGGGTGCGATTGAATTTAAATTGATGTTGATTATTAAGGTATTCGAGTAATTCGGGGCAGGGCTCTAACGGCGCAAAGGATTTAAATGGTAGTTTTGATGCGATAGCGACCACGGGTTTAAACAGTACCGATGGGTAGACGTGATCAGGACTTGGCGCATCGACTGTGGCAAAGTGAACAAGACCTAAGTCTTCGCACAGCATCTGTAAGCTATCAGGTGAGAAGACTTCTTGAAACACAATGACATCGGGGTTTATATGCTGAATGAGTCCCGTGATAAACTGAGTTTTGGTTTGCCACTGTGTTTCATTATAGTGCTCATGAAGTTGATAAAAAGAATAAGGCGGCGCTGCAAAATTTAGTAGATTAAAGGTTGCAAACCGATAACGCTTTTTGGCCACGAATAATCCCAAAATAGTATTTGTAAATTAATAGATTAATTTTAGCTCTAGGCTTGCACTTAGCCAAGTAACACGCGAGAATAGTGATTCTTATTCGAAAGTCCTCGGATGAGCCGCGATAATTCGCGCAAGACAATGCTTATTCGTAAAAGCGTTGATAGGCACACTTTAAAATTAATTAAATACATGTGATGCATTGTAGGTGTCACCACTGTAAATAGGATTTATCATGCCAGTTATTACTCTCCCTGACGGCAGTCAGCGTATTTTTGAAAACCCTGTCACTACTCTAGAAGTCGCTCAAGACATCGGTCCTGGCCTTGCGAAAGCAACGATTGCTGGCCGTGTAAATGGCGTTCGTGTTGATGCTTGTGACCTCATCGAAAATGACTCAGCGCTTGAAATCATCACCGCAAAAGACGACGACGGTCTTGAGATTATTCGTCACTCGTGTGCGCACTTGATTGGTCACGCTGTAAAACAATTGTTCCCAGAAGCTAAGATGGCGATTGGTCCTACCATCGACAACGGTTTCTATTACGATGTTGACTTAGAGCATTCGCTTACTCAAGAAGACCTTGAAGCGATTGAAAAACGCATGTTGGAGTTGGCAAAAACCGACTACGACGTAGTAAAGAAAAAGGTGAGCTGGCAAGAAGCGCGCGATGCATTTGCGGCACGCGGTGAAACCTATAAGATGGAAATCCTAGACGAGAATATCGCGAAAGATGACCGCCCAGGTTTATATCACCACGAAGAATATGTTGATATGTGTCGTGGTCCGCACGTACCAAATATGAAGTTCTGTCACCACTTCAAGATTATGAAAGTGGCGGGCGCATACTGGCGCGGCAACTCAGAAAACAAGATGTTACAGCGTATCTACGGTACAGCTTGGGCTGACAAAAAGCAGCTAAAGGCGTATCTTAAGCGTTTAGAAGAAGCTGAAAAGCGTGATCACCGTAAAATTGGTAAAGCACTCGACCTGTGGCATTGGCAAGAAGAAGCGCCAGGCATGGTATTCTGGCATAATGATGGCTGGAGCATTTATCGTGAGCTTGAAGATTTTGTTCGTGAAAAACTACGCGAATATCAGTACGAAGAAGTAAAAGGTCCGTTGATGATGGACCGTGGCTTGTGGGAAAAATCAGGCCACTGGGACAAGTATTCAGATGCTATGTTCACGACTGAGTCAGAGAAACGTGAGTATGCTATTAAGCCGATGAACTGCCCAGGTCACGTGCAGATCTTTAACCAAGGTCTAAAGTCATACCGTGATTTACCATTACGTATGGCTGAGTTTGGCTGTTGTCACCGTAATGAACCATCAGGCGCACTACATGGCTTGATGCGCGTTCGTGGCTTTACTCAAGATGATGCGCATATCTTCTGTACAGAAGAGCAAATCATGGATGAAGTATCTGCCTGTATCAAAATGGTATATGACACTTACTCGACATTTGGCTTTGAAAAGATTGTTGTAAAACTTTCGACTCGTCCAGAAAAGCGCATTGGTGAAGACGAAATGTGGGACAAAGCGGAAGCTGCATTGGCTGAAGCGTTAAAAGTTAACAACATCGAGTTTGAATATCTGCCGGGTGAAGGGGCGTTTTATGGTCCTAAGATCGAATTCACGCTGTATGATTGTTTAGAGCGTGCGTGGCAATGTGGTACAGTGCAATTAGACTTCGCACTACCAGGTCGTTTAGGTGCAACTTATGTTGCGGAAAGTAACGAGCGTAAAACACCTGTTATGATCCACCGCGCAATTCTGGGTTCACTAGAGCGCTTTATTGGAATTCTAACGGAAGAATATGCTGGTCAGTTCCCAACTTGGCTTGCGCCGAAACAAGTTGTGATCATGAATATCACGGATAAACAAGCGGATTATGTCCACGAAGTTGTACAAAAGTTGAATAAACTTGGAATAAGAGCTTGTGCCGACTTGAGAAATGAGAAGATTGGTTTTAAAATCCGCGAGCATACTTTAAAACGTATACCTTATTTACTAGTGGTGGGTGACAAAGAAGTCGAGCAACAAGAAGTTGCAGTAAGAACCCGTACTGGTGAAGATTTAGGTAAATTATCGATTGATGATTTCATCGTTAAAGTTAGCGAAGAGATTAAAAATCGACTATAAATATAAACTTGCGTGTACTTTACTTTTTCTGGTGCACGCATTTACTTTTGAATTTTTTGGAGGAACGTACCATTAGAGGCGGCAAAAAAGGGCAAAATAACGCTCAGAAAAATCGTATTAACGAAGAGATTACAGCGAAAGAGGTTCGCTTAATTGACGCTGAAGGCGAGCAAGCTGGCATTGTCTCAACAAGAGACGCACAAAACATGGCGGACGAAGCAGGTCTAGATCTAGTTGAGATCAGTCCAAATGCTGAGCCACCGGTTTGTAAAGTGATGGACTACGGTAAGTTCCTTTTTGAAAAAGCAAAAATCCAAAAAGAACAAAAGAAAAAGCAAAAGCAAATTCAGGTTAAGGAAGTTAAATTCCGTCCTGGTACAGATGTTGGTGATTACCAAGTCAAGCTACGTAGCCTTCGCAAGTTTCTTGAGGGTGGCGACAAAGCTAAAGTCACAATTCGCTTCCGTGGTCGTGAAATGGCGCACCAAGAGATTGGTATTGATCTACTAGAACGTATCAAGACTGAATTGGAAGATATCGCATCAGTTGAGTCTTTCCCGAAAAAAGTAGAAGGTCGTCAGATGATAATGATGATGGCGCCTATTGCTAAAAAGTCTTAATCTCGGCATAATACGCATCGAATTTAACGCAGGTCTCAAGTGCTAACGCCACCTGCGTTATCCGGTTTTAAAGTAAGGTATTGATCCTTCACCGGTTTTAGGTAGTAAGTTAGGCCTACAAGTGAGTTTATCTCCGCCTACTTACATTGTGTTAAAGCAATATCATTCGGAGTTATTGCAAATGGCTTATAAGCTAAAATCACACAGAGGTGCTGCTAAGCGCTTCAAAAAGACTGCTTCTGGCGGTTACAAGCGTAAACAGTCGCATCTTCGTCACATTCTGACTAAGAAATCTTCAAAGCGTAAATTACACCTTCGTGCTAAGTCTATGGTTCATAAGAATGACCTAGGCCTAATCGATCGTATGTTACCATTCGCTTAATAGAGGATATCAGAAATGGCAAGAGTTAAACGCGGCGTAGTTGCACGTGCACGTCACAAAAAAGTATTAAAGCAAGCTAAAGGTTACTATGGAGCGCGTTCACGCGTTTACCGCGTAGCTTTCCAAGCGGTAACTAAAGCTGGTCAATATGCTTACCGTGACCGTCGTGCTAAGAAACGTACTTTCCGTCAACTATGGATTGCTCGTATCAACGCAGCTGCACGTCAAAATGGTCTTTCTTACAGCCGTTTCATCAATGGCCTTAAAAAGTCATCGATTGAAATCGATCGTAAGATCCTAGCTGATATCGCAGTATACGACCAAGTAGCTTTCGCAGCACTAGTTGCTAAAGCAAAAGATGGTCTAGCTGCTTAATAAGCGGAACTAGAATTAGTCTTAGGACTAAACCTGGTATTGAAAAGGAGCCTTAGGCTCCTTTTTTAGTTTTATACTCGTTATCAACGCAAGCGTTAGCGGTTTTTTATTAAGATTTTATCCAGCATCTTACTGCTCAATATTCGTTTTAAGTATCCCATCAAATAGGTTGGAAACGTAACGTAATATCTCGGCTTTGCAGTCTTCGCACTCAGTGCGTGTTGCAACGCTTTATAAACAGCTTCTGGTCCTAAGGTAAATTTTTGTGGTGCTTCTTCTGAGCCTAAGCGGTTAAGCTGCGCCTGATATGCATTGTGATGTACACTATTTTCGTGATCGATATTCGCTAAAAAGGCGTGTTTCGCGTTCTCTCTAAATTTAGACACGATTGGACCTGGCTCTATTAGGCTAACTTGAATATTGCTACCTGAAAGCTCCATACGTAGGGTGTCGGTAAGTCCCTCAAGTGCAAATTTGCTCGCGTTATAAGCGCCACGATATGGCAGAGCGACTAATCCAAGTACGGATGAGTTATGAATAATGCGGCCTGCGCCTTGCTTACGCATTTGCTCAACTGCGAGACAGGTGAGCGTATGCCAGCCAAAAAAGTTAACTTCAAATTGTTGCCGTAACACCTCTGTAGGCAAGTCTTCTACCGCACCAGGTTGGCCGTAGGCACCGTTATTGAATAACGCGTCTAACTGACCATCTGCGATTGTCAAAGCTTGGTTAAAGCCATCATTTATACTTTGCTCGCACGCTAAGTCGAGCAAAATACATTGAATGTTTGTGCCTTCAAATTTATTCAAGTCTTTTGCATTTCTAACCGAAGCAATAACTTGATATCCTGCTTTTGACAATTGCACAGCGCAGTAATAACCAATCCCGCTAGAACAACCTGTGATTAAAATTGATTTTTGTACGCTCATTTGATCCCTAAAGTTATGGTTATCTGCGATTAACTGCAAATTTTTGTTGAATCACCGCACATTGTAAGCCGATATCTAAAATATTGATATAATTGGCAGATAAAAGCAGAGGAATAGAGAAATATGATGAGTTCCAGCATTATTATGCTTACTGCAATGCTAGGTATGAACGGTCATTTACCACCTTTGATAGAGTGGCAGGGCAAAAGTGAACAACTATTACAACAACAGGGCCCATTAACGACTGATTTTGAACTAAGCGGTGCGATAGACTCTCCTGATTATGCTGACACGATGGCATTCGTTGACCGCCTAGTGGCTGCCAATCCGACCCAGTTTAAGCTAGAGACGATTGGGTTTAGCAATAGTAATCGTGCGATTAAGATGATTGTTGCAACGGAGCAGGGCGGTGACAAGTCAAATGTTATTAATAATGGTAAGCCAACCATTTTAGTACAAGCTGGTATTCATGCCGGAGAAATTGACGGCAAAGATGCGATGTTTATGTTGCTTCGCGATGTTGCAACCGGTAAGCGCCGTGATATCTTGACGAAAGTGAATTTACTCTTTATCCCTATTCTCAACGTCGATGGGCATGAAAGGCGCAGCGAGTTTAACCGTATAAATCAACGCGGCCCGACTGTTATGGGCTTTAGAACCAATGCCAATAACTTAAATCTGAATCGTGATTACACTAAATTGGATACGCCAGGAGTTAAGGCGGTCATGCAGGTGATTAACGAATATAATCCGGATCTGTACATCGATGTTCATGTAACGGATGGCGCAGACTACCAATACGATGTCACTTATGGTTTTAACCCAACTTTTGCAAGTGAGTCACCTGCAATAGCTGAGGTGTTAGAGAATCAGATTTCGCCACAAATTAATGCAGCGCTTGCCGCTCAAGGGCATATTCCAGGTCCACTTGTATTTGTGATGGATAAGCGAGACTTTAAAAAAGGGTTGGCTGGTTGGGTGGCAACACCACGATTTTCAAATGGTTGGGGAGATTTAAAAGGACTGCCGACCATACTGGTAGAGAATCACTCATTGAAGCCCTATAAGCAGCGCGTGTTAGGCACTTATGTGTTTATGGATGGCGTTATCAGTGGCCTTTCAAGCAATATTCAGGCATTACGAGAAGCGGTTCAAAAAGAGGCTGAATTCACACCGAAACAATTGGTTGTCGAACGCAGCTATGCAAAAGAGCCGGATTACATTCAATTTAAAGGTATCAAATACAAGCAGTTTGAAAGTGCATTGTCTGGTCATTTGGAAGCTAAGTATTTAGGCGAGCCGCAAGACTATGAAAAGCTGCCAATTTATTGGCAGAAGGAAGTAAAAACAACGGTGAATGTACCTGAGCAGTTTTACATTCCCCCGGCATATCCGGAAGTGGTCGAAAAATTAAAACTGCACGGAATTACCGTTTCTACACTGCCGGATGGAACGGTAGTGGAAAAAGTAAGCCAAGCTACAGTAAAAGACTACAAGTTCGATACAGCTCCTTTTGAAGGGCGCTTTAGAGTAAATGCGACTTTTGACATTAAGGAGCTCTCAGACAAGGTCGATCTCAGTGGGTGGTATAAAGTAGCAACGGCACAAAAATCTGGAGAGCTGGTGACTCACTTGCTACATCCAGAGGCGCCAGACTCATTTTTTGCTTGGGGGGAGTTCAATACTATTTTCCAACGTACAGAATATGTTGAAAATTATGCACTTGAACCTTTTGCGCGAAAAATGCTAAAACAAAATCCAGCAATGGCGCTAGCCTTCGATAAAAAAATACGTGAAGACAAGCAGTTTGCAAACGATCCAAAAGCGAGGATGGAGTGGCTTTATGCAAGAACTCCGTTTTATGATAATGCGTATCTTAAATATCCTGTTTTGATGTCGTTTGGAGCAAACTAACCATGCAAGTGTTCACAATTCCAGTTACCCCGTTTATGCAAAATTGTCGTGTTATCGTGTGTCCAGAAACACAAGCCACTGCAATTGTAGATCCAGGTGGTGAAGCGGAAAAAATTATCGCGCAGTTGGACACTCAGGGGTTAGTGCCAAGCATGATCTTGCTTACCCATGCGCACCTTGATCATGTGGGGGCAAGTACAGAATTAAGTGAACATTTTAATATCGAGATTATTGGGCCTCATCAGGGCGACCAATTTTGGTTGGAAGCCTTGCCAATGCAATCACAAATGTTTGGTTTTCCTAATCATGCTGCTTTTTTACCATCAAAGTGGTTAAATGATGGTGATAAGGTTAAGGTGGGAAACTTAGCTCTCGAAGTCAGACATTGTCCAGGGCATACTCCAGGGCACGTGGTATTTTATGAACCAAACTCAAAACAGGTTTTAGTAGGAGATGTGTTGTTTAAAGGGTCTGTTGGTCGTACTGACTTTCCAAAAGGCGATGCAGCCCAGCTAAAACAGTCTATACAAGATAAGCTGTTTACTTTGCCTGATGAGGTCGTGGTGCATTCGGGTCATGGTGAAAATACCTCAATTGGCTTCGAAAAGGCGACAAATCCTTTTATGAGTGGCCGATTTGGTTAAATATAGTGGAAGTGGCATAGTAGTGGTATGCATTTTTTAATTTGCTATGCTTCAGGGAATAACAATCAGCATCGGTTAATAGACTGATGTGCTAACTAAACTAGAATAGATATGTCATTGAACCAAGTAGATCGCCAGATACTGGCATTGTTACAGCAAGACGCAAGTCTTTCTACCGCTGAAATCGCTGATAAAGTGGGACTATCTCAGTCACCTTGTTGGCGTCGCATCGCTAAATTAGAGCAAGACGGTTACATCAAAGGCAAAGTTGCATTGCTGGATGAGAAGAAACTCGGATTTGATATGTTAGTTTATGCGCATGTTAGGCTTTCAAACCATGGCCGCAATAACCTTGCCGAGTTTGAAAAATTGATCTTAAGTTATGACGAAGTGACAGAGTGCTATTCTATGGCAGGCACCATGGACTTTATGCTGCGTATCATTTCGAAAGGCATTGAAGGCTATGAGCAATTTGTTCGTGATAACTTACTTAATTTAGAATTCGTCCAAGAAGTACATTCAAACGTTACAATGACTTGCGTTAAGCGCAGCACTTCCTTACCACTTTAATACAATTTGTTGCCCTGCTTCGTTGGGTAGGGCTTCCCGTCATCTTTTCACCATTGTTCTATACTACAATGTAGGCCGCTTTATTGAGCTATGTATTACAAACGAGTTTGCGATACAAGCTTGTATCTTATTTGTTAAAGGCGCTGCTTTTTGCTAAAATCCGCCGCCTTTGTGTTCATAGTCAATTCACACCAGAGGATATTGATGTTTAATCTTATCAGCAAAGCGCCTAGCTCTGCTAAAAACGATGTACTGTCTGGGCTTACGGTCGCTTTGGCACTTGTGCCTGAGGCTGTGGCTTTCGCTTTTGTTGCACAAGTAGACCCATTAGTCGGTTTATATGCAGCATTTATTGTCGGTCTTGTGACTTCAATCTTTGGTGGTAGGCCGGGTATGATCTCGGGGGCAACAGGGGCTCTTGCCGTGGTAATGGTGAGCCTTGTTGTTGAGCATGGCGTAGAATATCTCTTTGCAACCGTATTACTCATGGGCCTCTTACAAATACTCGCGGGTATATTTAAGCTCGGCAAGTTTATACGTATGGTACCGCATCCTGTAATGCTAGGCTTTGTAAATGGCTTAGCTATCGTTATCTTCCTCGCCCAGCTTGGACAATTCAAAGTACTTGACGAACAGGGTGATCTTACGTGGATGCAAGGTGAGGCGCTATATATTATGGCTGGCTTGGTTGCATTGACTATGGCCATTATTCACTTTTTACCAAAGCTAACAACCGCGGTGCCTTCGAGTCTAGCTGCGATTTTAGTGGTAACCGGTATTGTTATTGGTTTAGATTTAGATGCTCGTAATGTGCTTGATTATCTGAAAGATATGTCAGGTAACGTAGATGCAACGATAGCTGGCGGTTTTCCTGCTTTCCATATCCCTGAAGTACCATGGACATTTGAAACATTTAAAATCATCTTCCCATACGCACTTATCCTAGCAGCGATTGGTTTGATTGAATCTCTACTAACGCTCACGTTAATCGACGAAATCACCGAAACACGTGGTCACAGCAACCGCGAATGTATCGGTCAAGGTGCGGCTAACGTTACTTGTGGTGTGTTTGGTGCGATGGGTGGCTGTGCGATGATTGGGCAATCAATGATCAATATTAATTCTGGTGGACGTAGCCGTTTGTCAGGTATCACAGCGGCATTATTACTACTTGTATTTATTCTGTTTGCGGCAAGCCTTATCGAGATGATCCCGCTTGCGGCGCTAGTTGGTGTAATGTTTATGGTGGTATTAGGGACTTTTGAATGGTCAAGTTTTAGATTAATAAGAAAGATCCCTAAATCAGATGCATTTGTAATCGTCTTGGTGTCGGGGGTTACAGTGATTACAGATTTGGCCATTGCAGTTTGCGTTGGTGTCATTGTTTCGGCTCTCGTATTCGCGTGGGAGCATGCGAAACATATTTACACCAATAATTATATTGATGAGCAAGGCTCGAAAGTATATGAATTACACGGACCTCTGTTTTTTGGGTCGGTGAAAAACTTTGCTGAGCTGTTTGATGTTAACAATGACCCTGATGATATCATTGTTGAATTTAAACATAGCCGTGTTGCTGACCACAGTGCAATTGAAGCGATAGATGCGTTAGCTGAACGTTATAAAAAGGCTGGTAAAACGCTGCATCTTCGCCACTTAAGCCAAGACTGTAAAGTATTGCTAAGTAAAGCTAAAGATCTCGTTGAGCTAGACGGCCAAGCAGATCCTACTTATAAAGTGGCATCTGACAAGCTTGCTTAAGAGCGACAGTTTGAATAGATGAATATAAATTAACTGGTTAATTTATTTCAAAAAAAGGCACTAAGGTGCCTTTTTTATTTGCGGCAAGGTGTGTAAAAACTGAGACCACCAGCAGTGAATAGAGACGACATGCTGAGATATAATCCAGTTAAGATAGAAGAGGTATAATCATTTTGAAGTGGCAATCACTGGTTGATAACAGGCAGAGATTTTTCTGGGTATTACAAATAGCCGGTTGGCTGGGCTACGCGCTAGTTAACTATATTGGCTCAAAAGTCTTTGAAATGCGCGATATTTATGTGTTTGTCATCGCATTAAATGCCTATGCAGGTTGCTTGATGACCGTACCGCTACGATACCTCTATCGTAAAATTTGGAATGCAACACCGTTGGTGCTGATATTCGTTGTGTTTACGGCGTCATATGTGACTGGAACACTATGGGCGGTCGTTCAGAAGTTTAATCATTGGGAAATATATCGCCACGGATATCGGCCGGATGAGTGGTTTTATTACTTACAGCAGGGACTAGACTCTGTCTATATCATACTCTGTTGGAGTGGGCTGTACTTTGGTATTAAGTATTACCAGTTGCTACAGAGTGAGCGCCAAAAAGCTTTGAAAGCCAATACGATGGCTCATGAAGCGCAATTGAAAATGCTGAGATATCAATTGAATCCGCATTTTCTATTCAATACGCTTAATGCAATTTCAACGCTTATATTGGTTGAAGAAAACAAAGATGCGAACCAAATGGTCTCAAGGCTCAGTGATTTCTTGCGCCATACATTGAACACAGATCCAATAAAAAAGGTACCGCTTGAGCAAGAACTACATGCGTTAAAGCTGTACTTAGAAATTGAGAAGGTGCGCTTTGATGAGCGCTTATCTATTGAGCTTGATGTGACAGAAGAAGCCGAACAGGCACTAGTACCAAGCTTGATCCTACAACCACTCATTGAAAATAGCATTAAATACGCAATTGCCCATATGGAGCATGGCGGCAAAATTGAAATAAAAGCGCAGGTGTTTGCCAATGAACTACTCTTGGAAGTAGGAGACAATGGTCCTGGCGCGGAACTGGAAGATGGGCAACTGAAAAGTGCACAGGGAGTGGGTTTAGCGAATACCAAAGACCGTTTAAAAACCTTGTACGAAAATAATTATTCATTTGTGCTCTCGGATAATGAGCCAACTGGTTTGAAGGTAAACATTCGCGTTCCATATGAAAGGGCGAAGAAGTAATGAGCAAAATTAGAACACTAATCGTAGATGACGAGCCGCTAGCGAGAAAAGGGTTAGCGGTAAGGTTAAGAGATTTTTCTGAAATCGAAGTTGTAGAATTGTGTGGCAGTGGTCAACAAGCAATCGATCTATGCAAATCTGAGGACATAGATCTGGTCTTTCTCGATATTCAAATGCCGAACATGAACGGTTTTGAAGTGGCGAGAGCGTTGAGTGAAAGTGTTAAACCATTGCCTGCTATCGTATTTGTAACTGCGTTTGATCAATATGCTGTAAAGGCATTTGAGATCCATGCGCTGGATTACATCTTAAAACCCGTTGATGACAACAGATTAAAACAGGCGGTGGAGAAAGTGCAAAGCTATTTAAAAACACAACAAGACAATGCGCATAAGAAAAAGCTAGCCAGCTTTGTTGCAGGGATCACTGGTAATAACTGTGAAGAAATCCTTAAAAAACTTGCAACAGGAGATACAATTGAAGATAAAAAATTCCCTGAGTCGCTCGCGGTAAAAGAGCAGGGTGAAATCATTCGAGTATCTACATCGTCAATTCAGTGGATTGATGCAGCCGGTGACTACATGTGCTTACACTGTAGCGATGGTCAGACTCATATTTTACGTAAAACAATGAAAGATCTAGAACAAGAGTTAGATCCAACATTATTTGTGCGCGTACATCGCTCTGCAATTGTTAACACTAAGCAGATCAGTAAACTGGTCACGCAAAGCAGTGGCGAATATTTATTGGTACTTGAGAATGGTCAAGAGCTTAAAGTCAGCCGTAGTTACCGTGATAAAGTAAAGGCCGCACTCGCAAGCTGATACGATAGCGAGCTAAAGTGATTTGCACCGTGTTTAGCCTACGATGACGTAGTGTGTTTTATGTGCTTGTACACTTCAGAGTATTCTAAGGAAAGATGAACTAGGCAGCAAGGCTACCTAGTTCAACGCTATTACACTGTGACGATTTTCAGCGTGTTACTGGCGCCGATAGTTTCCATCTTATCACCGTGTGTGATGATCACTGTGTCGCCTTTTTCCAATGAGCCTGCTGCAACTAGCGTATCAAGCGCTTCGCGAACAGTTGAATCATCTGAGCATTGCGTTGAGTCAAATCTTACCGGATAAACACCACGATAGAGTGATGCCTGCCCAAGCGTTGATTGATGGCGAGACAGTGCGTAAATAGGTAATCCTGAACTGATACGAGACATCAATTTTGCAGTATTCCCTGATTCAGTTAGTGCGACAATCGCTTTTACTGAATCTAAATGGTTTGCAGCGTACATTGCCGACAGCGCGATAGTTTCACAGGTATCAGCAAAACGGCTGTCTAAACGATGTTTAGAGATATGGATCTGCGGTTGAGATTCAGCACCTAAACACACACGTGCCATTGCCGCGACCGTTTGTTCTGGGTAATCGCCAGCTGCGGTTTCCGCTGAAAGCATTACCGCATCAGTGCCATCAAGCACTGCGTTTGCGACATCCATAACTTCAGCACGAGTTGGCATTGGGTTGTCAATCATTGACTCCATCATTTGAGTGGCAGTGATCACCGTACGGTTTAGTGAGCGAGCACGGCTGATAATTTGCTTCTGTTTACCAACGAGCGCTGCATCGCCAATTTCTACACCTAGATCACCACGGGCAACCATCACCGCATCAGAAGCCAGTACGATGTCGTCAATCGCTTCTACGGTTTCAACCGCTTCTGCACGTTCGATTTTTGCAAGTAATTGTGCATTAGAACCTGCTTTCTCCGCCAGTCCTCGAACGTAACGCATGTCGTCACCACTGCGAGGGAACGAAACCGCAATATAGTCCACACCAATTTCTGTTGCTGTGATCAAGTCTTCTTTATCTTTGTCAGTAAATGCAGGTGCGGTTAAGCCGCCGCCTAAACGGTTGATCCCTTTATTGTTCGACAATACGCCGCCAACTTTAACACTGGTATGAACCAAGTGACCTTGTACTTCTTCAACAACAAGTTGAATAAGGCCATCGTTTAATAACAGCAAATCACCTTGTTTTACGTCATTCGGTAATTCTTTATAGTCGATACCCACGGCTTCAACGTGGCCTTGGCCAGGCTCCATTTTTGCATCTAGAGTGAATTTTGCATCCACTTCTAAGAACACTTTGCCTTCTTTAAACGTTGAAACGCGGATTTTAGGACCTTGTAAATCTGCAAGGATCGCTACATTTACGCCTAAGCGTTTAGCAATTTCGCGAACGGCTTCGGCTCTATTTTTGTGATCTTGAGCGACACCGTGTGAAAAGTTTAGTCTGACTACGTTGGTGCCGGCACGAATGATTTTTTCTAAGTTGTTATCTCTATCCGTCGCTGGCCCCAGTGTTGCGACGATTTTTGTGCGTCTAAGCATCAGATTCTCCTGTTAGCTTATCAAGGTAAGCAAAAACTTATGAATGTGTTAAAAGTAAATCAAAATTGCTGTTTTTTTACACATGCCACATTGTAAAATCACGATTTAACTAATTAGAGCATAAAGAATTATGCAAAACCCTTTTTAACACTCGAATTAAGTTATATGATCTATATGTCATCATTATGACACCGGTGTCAGTGGCCGTCAATCTCGAATATTTTACCTTACAGCTTAGGGGACTATTTGAGATTTATCACAAAATTGGTGAATTCGTGCTGCTGTCACTATATTGCTATACAGTGAATTGTGTTAGCTGTCATATTTTGGGGACCGATATGATATCAGTGAATTGTGTGTCTTGCTGGTCAATCATGGTCGCTCAGGTATAATGCACATACACGAACGCATAAAGTTTTGATGTTACCGAGGAGGAAACTAAATGCAGGTTGCATTAGTTGGTTTGGGTGTGATGGGTAAAAACCTCGCGCTAAATCTAATTGAGAAGGGGATGACCTTAGTCGCTTACGACAAGAACCCCGAAGTAGGTGCGGAATTATTGAGTTGCGCACAGTCGTTAGGTATGGCGGAGCGCTTACACATAGTGTCTGATCTCGGTGATATGATCAGAAGATTAGAGACTCCTCGCTCGATTTTATTACTCGTTCCAGCAGGTGAACTAGTAGATAAAGTTTGTAGCGATTTGGTTGAAGCTGGAGTTGAAAAAGACGATATTATCGTTGACTGTGGTAACAGTAATTACAAAGATGGTATCGCACGTAAATTGAAATATCAGAATAAATTTGAGTTTGCCACTATGGGGATTTCTGGAGGTGCCGAAGGTGCACGTCATGGTCCTGCAATGATGGCAAGTGGTTCAGAAGGTGGCTGGGAGCGTATCGAGCCTTGGTTCGAAAAGGTTGCCGCGAGCTACAACAATGAATCATGTTTCGCGCGTGTTGGGCAATCGGCCAGCGGTCACTTTGTTAAAATGGTGCACAACGGTATTGAGTATGCGTTGATGCAGCTCATTGCGGAGCTTTATCAATTGCTTCGTCTGGGTACCGGTCGCTCTCCTAAAGAAGTTGCTGAGATTTTTGAATCTTGGTCTGAAGGTAAATTAAATAGTTATCTACTTGCAATTTCTAGCCATATATTAAGTCTAGAAACAGAGCAGGGCGAGTCTTTAGTCGACCTTATCGACAATAAGGTAGGAGCTAAAGGCACTGGTCTTTGGACGGCGCAAAACGCACTGGAGCTTGGTATTGCCGTACCTTCGCTTGTGGCTGCGGTACAAGCTCGCCATCTCACCAATACTATTGATACTCCAGCTGCAAAAGAAATGACGTATGCGAATAAATCAACGCAAACAATTGACGTTGATTTAGACGAGTTAAAAGACGCATTCTATTTTGCCAGTTTACTATGTTACCGCCAAGGTCTTGCACTGATTAAGGGCGCGTCTCGTGCACACCAATGGAAAGTGGATCTCAATAAAACGCTACAAACCTGGCGTGCGGGTTGTATTATCCGAGCTGATTACTTAGACGATATCGCCGAAGGTGTTGAATTTATCGATTCACTCGAGAAGCCTGCACTTGCACTACGTAGCATTACAGGTAAAGCGGTGACGACTGGTTTGTCTTTCCCAGTGCTTGCTGCGACGCAAACTTATATTGCAACACTGAGCACGCCAAGCAACGGGCACTTGGTGCAAGCACAGCGTGATTACTTTGGTGAGCACGGCATAAAGACACACAGTGGTGAAACTTGTCACCTTACTGATCTGGTCGATATCGAAGCAAAAGTTAGATAATAATCGACGTTCGGAGCAGTTCGAGCTGATTTTAAAGCCGTGGTAACGATACCACGGCTTTTTTGTTGTGTTACTTTTTCGCTTTACTGCTATCGAGTTAGCTCACCGCGCAGGTTGTCTTGCATCAAATGGCGGATCGTTTCAAGCTCAAGCTGTTGGCTAAATAAATAGTGTAGCTTTGTTAAGCACGCTTCTAGTGTCATATCGTAGCCGCTGATCACACCACAATTTAATAACGCATTTCCTGTCGCGTAGCCGCCCATATTCACTTTTCCTTGAATACATTGGGTGAGGTTGATAATCACCACTCCGCGGTCGCTGATTGCTTTAAGCTCAGTTAAAAAATGCTCGTCTTGTGGCGCGTTACCAACACCGAAGCTTAATAAGATCAGCGCTTTCATCTCGCCACGCATTAGGTTTTTAAGGATTTCAGTTGAGATCCCTGGATACAAATGCATTACCGCGATAGGTTGAGGTGAAATCTTGGTGACTTGCAAGCTTTGCTCAACGTAAGGGCTTAGCTTCCCTTCGATCAGCTGAATATTGATCCCTGCTTGTGCCAGCGGCGAAAGGTTTGGAGAAGCGAATGCATCGAAGCCATCAGCATGAGCTTTGATTGCTCTATTACCGCGGTAAAGTTTATTGTTGAAGAACAAACTCACTTCGGCGATAGGGTAGTTAGCAGCCAAATACATCGCGTTTAACAGATTTACTTGACCATCAGAGCGCAGTTGTGACAACGGAATTTGAGAGCCGGTCACTATCACAGGTTTAGTTAAGTTCTCAAACATGAAGGATAGTGCAGAGGCAGTATAGGCCATTGTATCTGTGCCATGGAGCACCACAAAGCCGTCGTAGTCATGATATTTTGATTGAATGTCATCCGCGATAAGCTGCCAGTGATGCGGTGACATATCTGACGAATCAATTAACGGGCAATATTCATGAATATCAAAAAGCGGCATTTCATCGCGAGTAAACTCAGCGTTATTTTTTACCGTATCTGTTAGGTATCCTGCAACCGGAACGTAACCACGACTGGATTGCTTCATACCAATGGTACCACCGGTATAGGCGATATATATTTTTTTTCTTTTCATAAAAAAGCCCAGAATAAAATCTGGGCTCAGTATAACAATTACAGCACCACAATTGCAGTGCTTAATCGATTTTACTCAGGTGAAACGTTGCACACTAAGCAAAGCGTATAGACATGGTTAGGATCGTTAAGCTGGCCTAACATCTGAGTTTGTAGTGCTATTGTATTGCTAACGCTGTCTAGGGCATTTAATGCAGTTTTTGCGAATATCGATTGCTCAGGTACAAGGGCACTAATGGCGCTTTGCACCATAGATGCACCGAATAATTGCTGCATCAGCTTTTCTTGCTCGGTGAGTGTTTGTTCAATAGTGATAACATCATACATCTCTAAATTAGCAAGACTCGCTGCCGCTTCAATGGCATCGTTCTTGTTACCTAACTTATCAACTAGGCCAAAATCAAGCGCCTGAGTTGCCAGCCATACACGTCCTTGCGCAACATCGTTAACCGCTGACTTATCAAGGTTTCGCTCGGTTGCAACCATAGAGATAAACTTATCATAGGCATCTTCAACCCCCATCTGGATAAGGTTTTTATAGCCACCATCTATCCCTCTGAATGGAGATTGGCCTTTTAATTCGGTTGTCGCAACACCATCAGAATAAATTCCTAATGAGTTTGCTGCATTTTCAAAGGTCATGATCATGCCAAATACACCAATAGAACCCGTGATCGTGCTTGGCGATGCCCAAATTTCATTAGCTGATGCCGCAATCCAATAACCACCAGAAGCTGCAACTGAACCCATTGATGCTATCACAGGTTTTCCAGCGGCTTTTAGTGCAAGAACTTCATTACGAATGGTTTCAGAAGCAAACATGCTACCACCGCCAGAGTCAATTCTTAGTACAACGGCTTTCACTTTGTCGTTAAGGCGAGCCTTTTTAAGTAGTGCAGCTGTTGAATCGCCACCAATAGCTCCCGCTTTACGCTTGCCATCAGAGATTTGACCTTTAGCAACAACCACTGCGACTTTTTCGGTAAATGGATTTTCTGCAAACTCTTTCGGCGGCAACGTCGTTAGATATTGATTGAACGAGACCTGTTTAAAAGATTTTCCTTTTGCATCAAGACCAACTTCATCGATCAGTTTCTGTGCAAAAGCTTGATTGGTCGTTAACGCATCGACCCATTGGTTGTCGATAGCGTATTTGGCGGAATCGCCTTGTGCCGCTTCCATTTTGTCTGTTAATGCAGCGAAGGTTTCATCAAAATTAGCCACATCGAAACCGCGGTTCTCGGCTACTTCTGTTTTATATTGTGTCCAAAGCGGGGTGATCCATCCAAGATTTGACTCTTTTGCTTCAGGTGACATATCGCTGCGAATATAAGGCTCAACGGCCGACTTGTATGTACCAACGCGGAAAATATGTTGCGTAACTTTAAGCTTATCAAGGGCTTCTTTGAAATACAGCGGATACATGCCAAATCCGGTGATATTAACTCCACCGTATGGGTGTAAAGAAATTTCATCGGCTACCGAGGCAAGATAATATTGAGCTTGAGTGTAATAGGCGCCGTGGGCATATATTTTTTTGCCCGCCGCTTTGAATTGCGCGAGCGCGTCTTTGATATCTCGTAATTTATCGAGATGGGCGCTATGAAGACGTTGTAAATCAAGATACATCACTGTAATGCGTTCATCTTGAGCTGCTTTATTGATAACATCGATGACATCATCTAATAAAATTTCGCTTGGCTCTTCTGAGTCACCAAAAGCATCACTCATTGCCGCCTCAACAGGGTCAACATAGGTCAATTGCTCAACTATGATACCGTTCAGGTTTAAACGTAGTACGCTTTTATTTTCGACCTTAACCTGATCCTCACCCGATACAATGCTTATCACGATGGCGATAAGAATGAATAAAAACAGCAGATTTAAAATTAATCGCCTGGAAAAGTTCAGTGTGGCCCAAATGCCTTTAAAAATATTCGCTATCAGTTTCAAAATGATCCCTTATGCTTAACTTCAATACAACTCTATACATTTATCATATATCAGAGCGAGTTTCATGAATAATAGAAAAACGTAACGAAGTATTTTCATGATTGAAATATCGCCAATGCTGCCAAATTCGTTAATTTCTTTCTCCTTAAGACTTGCCAAATAATAAAAAAACGTTAATGTTCACAGGTAAGACCAGTTTTGTGGGGCGGCAAATGTTAGAACAAGAACTACAACTTAAACATACCAGTTTGCGAAATCGCTTGGTAATGGGATCAATGCATACCGGGCTTGAAGAAGGGTGGCACAACCGAAAGCGACTGGCTGCGTTTTATGAGGAACGAGCAAAAGGTGGAGTGGGTCTGATCGTAACCGGTGGCTACAGTCCAAATCTACGCGGTAAGTTGACACCCATTTCTTCTTCTTTTAACTCGTTATACGATGTAATTAAACACAAAGCATACACTGATGTAGTACATAAGCATGGTGGCAAAATTTGTCTACAGTTACTACATGCAGGGCGCTACGCTTATCATCCATTCAACACTGCACCTAGTGCGATTAAAGCACCGATTAATCCATATAAACCAAAAGCAATGAGCGTAAGCGCCATCAAAGGTACGATTAAAGACTTTGCTCACTCAGCTAAATTGGCCGAAAAAGCAGGCTACGATGGTGTGGAGATCATGGGCTCAGAGGGTTATTTAATCAATGAGTTTATGGCGGGTCATACTAATAAGCGCACTGATGAGTATGGTGGTAGCTTAGAAAACAGAATGCGATTGGCAACAGATATTGTAAAAGCGGTTAGAGCAAAAGTGAGCGATAAGTTCATAATCGTTTTTCGTTTGTCGGTCATGGACTTAATCCCAAATGGCTCAACACCAGAAGAAGTTGTGCTTCAAGCCAAAGCTTTGGTCGCGGCAGGTGTGGATATTCTCAACACTGGTATTGGTTGGCACGAAGCGCGTGTTCCAACAATTGCGTCGATGGTGCCTCCAGGTGCCTATCGTGAAGCGTCACATAGATTAAAACAAGCCGTTGATATACCTGTTGTAGCAGTAAATAGGATTAACACCCCAGATCTTGCTAATGACATTTTAGCTAAAGGAGATGCCGACCTTATTTCTATGGCGCGTCCGTTACTGGCTGATCCTGAATTCTTTAATAAATATCAAGAGCAGCGCTCGGAACAAATCAATATTTGCATCGGCTGTAATCAGGGTTGTTTAGACCATGTATTTAAAGGTAAACGAGCAACATGTTTGGTGAATCCACAAGCCGGATTTGAATTGGATTATCCACTTCAGAGTGCCCAAAGGAAAAAACAAGTACTCGTTGTTGGGGCAGGACCAGCTGGATTGTCTGTAAGTTATTATCTCGCTAAAAAAGGCCACCAAGTTAAGTTAATTGATAAAGGTAGCGAGCTTGGTGGTCAGTTTAATTTAGCGATGCGAATACCAGGTAAAGAAGACTTCCAACATACGCTTAAATACTATGTCAGCGAAATAAATCGCTTAGGTGTTGAGCTTTGCCTAAATACACCATACGAAGAAACAATGGCAAGCGCGTTTGATGATGTGGTATTTGCAACGGGTGTAAGTCCACGGATGTCGAAAATTGAATGCGCAGATGGGAAACGTGTGTTTGCCTATGACGAAGTTATTAAGGGTGAAGTAGAATTAGGTAATAAAATTGCTATTTTAGGCGCAGGTGGTATTGGCTTTGACATGGTAGCGTTTTTAACTGAACAGCGAGAACAAACGATCCCTGATTTTAAATCTCAGTGGGGAATAGAATGCGAAGCGCAACCATCACAAGAGCAAAGACCAATTTATATGTTAAAACGCTCTGAAGGACGTTTTGGTAAAGACTTAGGTAAGACCACAGGCTGGATCCACAGAGCCGTTGCAAAACACCACAATGTTCAACAAATTGCAGAATGCGAATATATCAGCTTTGATAATCAAGGTTTGACTGTAAGAGTTGCAGGTGAAGAGCAATTGTTGGATGTCGATACGGTCATTGCTTGTATTGGACAAGTTTCTAACGATAGCTTGTTCGATAAAGAGGCACTACCAGAAAATCAGCACGTTATTGGTGGCGCCAAACTGGCGGCAGCGATTGATGCTAAGCGAGCGATTGCAGAAGCCCTTCAGGTAGCAAGAAAGATCTAGGGTCTGTTGATCTTTGCTGTTTGATTTTTGTTCTCCTGAGTGTGTTTTGGTCGCGACGCTCGACTTGCCGCCTAGTAATCTAAGCAAGAGTTGAGCAACAATGAACAAAGCGCACTCAGGTGAACCCAAAGGGCAGCGCTTGATTGGCATCTCTTCTGTGTTGCCCCACAAGGATGTGGGGTAAGGTGACTTTGCAGGAGCACAAAGTCTTTATCGCCTGACTCACATAGAACAACTATGCTACGCAGGCTCTGCCTTGTATGAATATCAATCAAACTGCTGCAAAAACAAACTTGAAAGATTAACAGGCCCTAACGAAATAATCCAACCCAATCTGCGGTCTATACTGATAATTCAAACATCAACTATGGACCGCATATGCTTGCCAACCTACTAAAGCCGTATCGGCAACTACAACATTTATCTCAACATTTTTCTGGTATCGCGCCATTACTCATGCGCCTTATTCTCGCGCCAGTTATGATCATTGCAGGTTACAATAAATTAAATTTGTCTAATCCAGACGCGACATTTTTACAACGCCTCCTCGCCGATCCCAATATTGTCGCATGGTTTGGCAATAGTGAATGGGGCTTAGGTCTACCTTTACCTGACTTGCTTGCCTTTCTCGCTGCTTGGACGGAGTTTTTAGGCGGTTGGTTAATTTTGCTTGGCTTGCTTACGCGTTTAGTGTCTATTCCGCTCATGGTGACTATGGTAGTTGCTGCAACGACGGTGCATTTGGATCATGGCTGGTTTTCGGTAACGCCAACAAATCCAGATACCAGCGCCGCAAAAGTATTAGACTGGCTAGGCTTTGAAGAAGCTAAAGTGAGCCTAGAAAATAGCGTAGCAGCAAAGCAACGTTTGGATTCAATTAAAGAGATAGTCGAAGAAAATGGCAGGCCAAATTATCTCTATGAAAGAGGCAATATTGTTATTTTAAACAATGGAATTGAATTTGCGGCAACTTACTTTGTATTACTACTTTCACTATTTTTTACCGGTGGTGGACGTTATGTCAGTGTTGACTATTGGTTGAGGCTACTTATTGATAGAAAACAACGCCATTTACTTCCAGAGTAAAACGAAATATTGCAAGGATGCTATCCAGAAATCCGTGATGTCGCGTAGTCGAATTTAAGGGAAAATGATAGACTACAAGCCACGTAATACCAATTTGATTAGGTAGGTGCTCTATTTCGAGACACATAATAAGTCAAATTGGTATAATTCACGGCCATTTTGAAGGCACAACACGGGATGAGTTAATGGACGCCATAGAATTACTCTTAACACGCCAGTCAGATAGCAATCTGTCTTTTCCTGGACCTAATCCAGCTCAGTTAGAAATCATTAAAAAAGCAGCACTAAAAGTGCCAGATCATGGTGGCTTAACACCGTTTAGATTTATTACAGTAGAAGAAAAAGGCCGCGAAAAGCTGGGTGAAATCTACTATCAAGCGGCGGTAAAAGAGCAGCAAGAGCAACGGATAATAGATAGAGCGAGACAGCTACCAGAGCGCGCGCCAATGTTGATCATCGCAGTATCTCCTTATCAAGAACATCCAAAAGTACCTCGTATTGAGCAGATTCAAAGTGCAGGCTGTAGTGTACTTGCTATGCAGCAAGCGGCTTTTGCACAGGGGTTGTCTGGTGTGTGGCGAACGGGCTACTTTGCCCAGAGTCCAGAAGTGAAAAAGCAACTTGGTCTCGATGAAAAAGATGAAATCGTTGGCTATCTTTATTTAGGCACGCCTACGGTGCAATGTACTAAGCCTATAAGACACAAACCAGAAGATTTCTTTAGCAGTTTATAAGGATACGCAGCCATGGCATTACATGTAATTGATCATCCATTAGTTCAGCATAAACTTGGACTCTTGCGAGAGCAGGGTATATCAACCAAAAACTTTCGCGAAATTGTCTCAGAAGTTGGCAACTTACTCACTTACGAAGCAACAAAAGATTTGACGTTGAGCGATCAGGTCATCTCTGCTTGGGATGGTAACGAATTAACAGTTAAAAGGCTGACAGGCAAAAAGATCACCTTGGTGCCAATTTTAAGAGCCGGTTTGGGAATGCTAGATGGCATACTGCAATTGATCCCAGCAGCTAAAGTAAGTGTTGTGGGTTTACAGCGTAACGAAGAAACACTTGAGCCAGTGCCTTATTTTGAGAAGTTGGTGGGCAATATCGATGCTAGACTCGCTTTGGTTATTGATCCAATGCTGGCAACGGGTGGCTCACTGATTGCTACTATCGACATGCTAAAAAAAGCAGGTTCAAAAGAGATCAGAGCGATTGTGCTGGTAGCTGCGCCTGAGGGAGTAAAGTTGGTGGAAGAAGCACACCCTGATGTTGAAATTTACACAGCAGCATTAGATAGCCATTTAAATGAGAAAGGATATATAGTCCCTGGGCTTGGTGATGCCGGTGACAAAATCTTTGGTACGAGAACCTAGCAGGTTTAGTGATTAACAGATTTTGTTTTTTGATCTAAAACAATGATACAAAAAAATATGGTAGTAAAAACATGCCTTCCGCTCTATTTTTGTTAAAACAACAAAATAATATTAAGGATAGACGATGTATTTGCTACGTATTTTTTTGTGGCTAAGCTGCATTTCTGCTTCAGCAAGCGAGCTCCCCAGCATTGAAAAAATAGAAACATTTGCAACCAACTATCATCTCAATCTCAACATACATACACAAACAAGCAATCTATCTGGCAGCGCAACGATAACGGTTAAAAATCAAGGAACAACACCAACTAGAGTAATCCCATTAAGACTTTATCGCTTGCTTAGTGTTGTCGATATCACTTCGGAAGCGGGTAAGTCCCTCAACTATACACAAGGAGTAGTAAGTAATATTGATGACTCACTATTTCAGTCTAATTATATTAAATTATCGTTATCTGAGGCGCTCCAACCCGATCAACAAACAACTTTTACTGTTAATTATTCTGGCCATATAAAGGGGTATGTAGAAACTGGGATGGCTTATATTAAAGATGACATTACCCCTTTGTTTTCTATTATTCGTATGGACGCATATGCTTATCCGCTCATCACAGTGCCTGATGATAGGGTCAATCGCGCGTCACGCTTTTGGCAGAAGCTGTATAACTACACCGCTAGCATCGAAGTGGATAGCGGCTTAGTAGTAGCAAATGGTGGAATTTTACTAGGCGTAACAGAAACCGATCAAGGACGAAAGGTTTATTCATACAAAAACCAGAAACCCTCATGGAGAATGGACTTCATGGTCGCACCATATACCGTGACAAAAGGGCATGGCTTTAAGCTATTTACGTTACCGGGAAATAAATATGCAACTGACTATATGGAAAAGGCAAAACAAACCATAACATTGTATGAAAGTTGGTTTGGTCAACGTCAAAGCACTGGTGAGTTTAGCTTTATAGAGATCCCAAAGGGGTTTGGTGCTCAAGCTGATGTTACCGCAATTATTCAAGACAGCGAGGGGTTTGTGGAGGTAACTCGTTTGTATCACGAACTGAGTCATCTATGGGACCCACGTTCGAATGAAAGCTACTCACCACGCTGGAATGAAGGTAAGGCTACCTTTTTAGAATATTTAACGGATTCACGGCTGAATAAAAGGGTGTCTTTAAGCTCGCATATGACAAACGTACTAAAACGAGCAAAAAACCAGTTCGTTAAACAGCCTAAATATTTAACGACTGCGTTTGAAGAGTATGGAAAAGCTGGGCTTAATGCCTATTCGGTAGGGGCGCTATTTTTTGCGCTTTTGCATCATGAGCTAGGAGAGGAAAGGTTTAATCATTTACTACGTACTTTTTATGCAGCACATGTTAAAAGCGGAGCATCAACAGGCGACTTTATCCTTGCACTGCGTGATTTGAAAGATCCTAACATTGATTGGATATTATCTCGTTGGGTGAATAGCCATAGGTTCACGCTTGATATTTTAGACGCTACCAACTTTGAGAACTTCATCACGTTGAGTATAAGAAGTAGTAAAATATAAATAATCCAAATAAAAAAGCTACCCATAAGAGGTAGCTTTTTGGTTTCTATAAAAGAAAGGAATCGGTATTAAAAGTAGCCTCTAATGCCAAGCTTGATGTTACGACCAGGAAGAGGGGCTTGCTCTTTGATAAACGAGCTATGCACAAAGCCTAGCTCATCTGTTAGGTTATCAAGGTTAACATAACCAACCATGTCACTGCCCATAAACTCAAAGTCATAATTAAACGACATATCCACTAACGTATAGCCCTTAGTTTCACTTTCATAGCTCGCGATGTTGTCTTGCTTGAAATAATGCGTCACCGTGAAGTTCGCTGTTAGGTTCTCATAACTGTGTTCGTAATCAAGACCTAGCTTGTTGCTTGGGATACGTGGTAAATATTCGTCGTTATCTAACTTCGCTGTCAGCGAATCACCAAACAGTTTGACGCGTGCAAAGTTGCTTAGTTTGTAATGGGCATCAAACTCAAGGCCGTATAGTTTGGCATCACTGCTTTTAAACTTAAACACTGGAACAGCGCCTTCATGTGTATGATCCGCCACTTCTAAACCGTGCTCTGGACTAAAGATATAGTCTGTTAATGCCTGATAGTAGAAGTTTTCGATGTCGTTATAGAAGAAATTAACGGTATAGCCAAAGTCACCTGAGAACTTTCTAAAGCTAATGTCTAGGTTGTTTGATGTTTCTTGTTCGATATCTTGCGGCTCAAAGTGTAAATGATCACCTTCTAGCTCATAACCAAGCCCTAGTTCATAGGTGCTGGTTGCGATATGAATGCCATTTGAAAGCAATTCGGCGGTTAATGGTGCGCGCTCCGAGCGAGACAGCGAAACGGCAACGTTTTGGCCTTCAGCAAAGTCGTACACACCACCAATAGACAAGCTTAGATTGGTCATTTCTAGGTCATAAGAAATAAACCCATTATCTAAGTTACCACCATGGTCGTGATCTTCTTCATATACTTCTAGCTGGTTGCCTTTGCTTGATAACTGGTAGTCTTCAATACGAGCACCTAACTCAAGTGTGAAGTCTCCAAAACGACGTTCTTCAAGGATATAAAGTGCGTGCGTTTTGGTATTGGTCGATGGTGTAAAAGCTTCTTCACCGTTCGCGGCGTAATCGCTGTCGGAGAAATGATAACCAACAGTGCCGTGCCATTCACCTAAGCGGTGCTCTGCAGTTAAGCGTAACTCGGTTGTATCATTTTCAAATACAGTACCTATGTTTCCATCTTCAATTTCAGCATGTTCGTAATCGGTGTAGCCGACACGTAGACCAACAGATTCAAGCCAATCACTGTGTACTGCATAATTTACAAGCCCTTGCCAACGGTCTTGCTTTACTCGAGCAAATACGGATTCTTCTTCGTGGTCTTGCCCTTCTTCTTCATGCTCGTGATCATGGTCATGACCAATATGAGAGTGAGCAGGAATGCCGTAGTCGGTATCAACACGGCCATAAGAGAAACCAACGGTCAGATGATCGCCGACGTAACTTGTACCTAAATTAAATTGCTCAGAGTCGATAAAGGTATTATCGACGCGATTGGCGTACTCTGTTTCATGTTCTTCTGCTTCGTGGGCATGATCTTCGCTTTCATGTTCATGTTCATGCTCGTGTTCTTCATGTTCGTCGTGTGGAAGCGCGAAATTAGGGGTTTCATAGTCACCACCTTTACGCTTAACGCCATCGAAATGGAAGTTAAAGCCGTCAAAGCCTGATTCTAATAACACCGCATAGGTATTGGTATTTGAGTTGGTATCATGGCTATAGTCGGCTGCGCCCTGAAGGCTTTCGATCACATCAGTCGGAATACGATTATCAACGACATTAACCACACCACCTATTGCACCTGAGCCGTATAGTAGGGTAGCTGGGCCTCTTAGCACTTCAATCTGTTGCGCTGCAAGCGAGTCGTTGGTGTTGGCATGATCAGGACCAACGCGCGAGGCATCGCTACTGTCTAACCCATTTTGCGTGATTTTGACTCGCGGTCCATCTAAGCCACGGATAATAGGGCTTGAACTTACCGGACCAAAGTAACTAGCATTGATCCCAGGTTGGCCTTTTAGTGTTTCACCCAGTGTGGGTTTTGCACGGTTTTTTAGTTCATCACCGCTTAATACACTCACTGGAGAGGTCATTTCCATACTATTTTTGTGCAGGGCAGAAGAATAAACAACTATGCTCTCAACGGACGTTGGTGTTAGCTCAACACGTACGAAACCTTGTTCTTCGGTAACATTAATACGATGGTCTAAGTAGTTTGGCTTTGAGATATGAAGCTGCGAGTCAGCATCGAGCTCAATCGTAAATTGGCCAAATTTATCTGACTTTACCGATTTGCTTTTGCCATGAAGGTGGATAGTGGCGTTACTGAGCGGTTGGTTGTTTGCATCAACAACTTTACCTGTTAGTTGTGCAGCATAAGCTGGCGCTGCACCTATTATTGAAATTAATGCGCTGGCGATAAGAGACTGCTTAAACATATTTTTATTACCACGAGTTAGGTTATGTATTGAACGAGTGAGCTGTTCGACTAATAGAGTGATAATATAACACTACAAATTTTGCGGATCAATAACGTTATACTATAACTTAGTTATTGTTGAAATTAGAATTACAGCTATAGTTAAAAAACAAGCTAAAGTGAGCACAACATAATGAACAAGCCATTTGTTTTCAAGGCAAGGATTAAGGTTGCTGACTTATTTCACCATAGCCACCATGAAGAAGCGTTTACTACCGCCATGTTGTCAAAAGAAAGTAGCGAGCATTTTGCGATGAAATTGCTTGGGATCTGCGCACTGTCTTTTGATAAGCCGGCAAAGTGGAGCAAGGCGGAGAAAAAATATTGGCCGGATGTATGGCTAGAAGATGACAACGAACAGGTTGAAGTTGCTTTGTTTATTGGTACCTTAGAGGTCGATGAGATACTCAAGTATGAAAAGCTTTATGCTAAGGTTGTGATATTGTGTGCTGACGGTGAGCAATGGTTTGAAGAGCGTCGAGCGCAATTGCAGTTTATTGGATCTTTCTCTGTGTTTAGTATTCCTAAGGACTTTGTGGTTGAATTGTGTGAAATGCTGACGCGAAGTTTGCATTGGGATGTGATTTTTGAAAATGGGGCGATGAGTGTTACTGATAGTGAACACTACATTCGTACTCAAATTACCAAGCTGATTTAACGTATTAGTTAGAGATAACGGCTATTAGACAAGTTGTTATCTCTTGGGTTTTGGTTATTTATGGCAACTCTATTTTAATATGGCTTGTGGGTCTGCTACAACACAATAAAACTTCCCCATCTCTCACAAAAGCAAGTGGCTCGTTTGCGTACTGTGTTTGTCCTTCGATGAGCTTGGCGCGGCAGGCGCCGCAAAAACCCTCGCGACATTGATAGGGGACTTCGATATTTGCGGCTTCAAGGGTTTCAAGTATCGAAGACGAAGAAGCCACATATTCCAGTGGCTCCTCAATATTCTCAACCTGAATTAGGAAGGATGGCTTTTCAACCATTACAAGTCGAAATCGCCAAAGTCAGAGGCATCTACTTCAGAGTCGATTTGTCCAACAAGGTATGAGCTGATCTCAGCTTCCTGTGGTGCAACCTGAACATTGTCAGAAACAAGCCAAGCATTGATCCACGGAATAGGATTCGATTTGGTCTCAAATTGTGTTGGTAAACCAACTGCTGCCATACGAATATTTGTGATGTACTCAACGTATTGACACAAAATATCTTTGTTTAGGCCAATCATTGAGCCGTCTTTAAATAGATACTCAGCCCATTCTTTTTCTTGCTCAGCTGCTTCAACAAACATCTTAATCGCTTCGTCACGGCATTGTGCTGCCACGATAGACATTTCAGGATCATCTTTGCCTTCTTGCATGATATTCAGCATATGCTGTGTGCCAGACAAATGAAGCGCCTCATCACGAGCAATTAGCTTGATGATCTTGGCATTACCTTCCATAAGCTCTCGCTCAGCAAAAGCAAACGAGCAGGCAAAGCTCACGTAGAAGCGGATCGCTTCTAAGATGTTTACCGACATGATGCAAAGGTACAGGAGCTTTTTCAGCTCAAACAAGTTAATGACGACCGTTGTGCCGTTAATTTCATGTTTACCTTCACCGTACTGATTATAAAGGCTTACCTTTTCAATCAGTTCGTCGTAATACTTGGTCACTGCATCCGCTCGTTCAACAATTTTGTCATTGCCCACTATGTCGTCAAAGATCACTTCCGGGTTTTGCGTCACATTACGAATAATGTGAGTGTAAGAGCGACTGTGGATCGTTTCACTAAACGCCCAAGTTTCGATCCAAGTTTCAAGTTCAGGGATGGAGACGATCGGCAAAAGTGCAACGTTAGGAGAGCGACCTTGAACACTGTCTAGCAATGTTTGATATTTTAGGTTGCTCAAAAAGATATGTCTTTCGTGCTCAGGAAGTGCCTGAAAGTCCAATCTATCCTTACTTACATCTACTTCTTCTGGACGCCAGAAAAACGATAATTGCTTTTCAATTAGTTTTTCGAAAATAGGGAACTTCTGTTGGTCGTAGCGAGATACATTAACTGTTTGCCCGAAAAACATCGGTTCTTTTAATTGGTCGTTATGATTTCTGCTAAACGTAGAATATGCCATAAATGTGTTACTCAATACCTAAAAAAGCGGGTGAAGACCACCCGCATAAAAAGTTATATCTTACAAGCGCCGCCTTCACAGCCATCGTCTTCTGCTTCTGGTTTCAACTCATCTTGAGCATCCGAAGCACCGTCGCGGGTATTATGGTAGTAAAGTGTCTTAACACCAAGTTTGTACGCGGTGAGTAAGTCTTTTAGCAATAGTTTCATAGGAACTTTACCCGCTTCAAACTTACTTGGATCATAATTGGTATTTGCAGAGATAGTTTGATCGATGAACTTCTGCATAATACCAACTAGCGCAAGGTAACCATCGTTAGATGGAATATCCCAAAGTAGCTCATAGTTGTCTTTGAGGCGGTCGTACTCAGGTACAACTTGTTTCAAGATACCATCTTTACTTGCTTTAACACTGATATGACCACGAGGTGGTTCAATACCGTTTGTTGCATTTGAGATTTGCGATGATGTTTCTGACGGCATCAAGGCTGACAACGTTGAGTTACGCATACCATGTTCTTGGATACTTGCTCTTAATGCATCCCAGTCAAGGCGTAATGGCTCTTCACAGACTTTATCAAGGTCACGCTTATAGGTATCTATTGGCATGATACCTTGTGAGTAGGTCGTCTCGTTAAACTTAGGACAAGCGCCACGTTCTTTTGCCAGTTCATTCGATGCTTTCATCAGATAGTATTGGATCGCTTCAAATGTTCTGTGTGTTAGGCCGTTAGCACTACCGTCTGAGTACTTAACGCCATTCTTTGCAAGATAATAAGCAAAGTTAATCACACCGATACCCAGTGTACGGCGTCCCATCGTTGCATTGTACGCAGCAGGAACAGGGTAGTCTTGATAGTCTAATAGGTTATCAAGTGCGCGAACCGCAAGCTCTGCTAACTCTTCTAGCTCATCTAGAGACTTGATGGCACCTAAGTTAAATGCTGAAAGCGTACAAAGTGCAATTTCACCTTCAGGGTCATTTACATGGCTTAACGGCTTCGTTGGTAGTGCAATTTCAAGGCATAGGTTTGACTGGCGGATCGGTGCAACCTTAGAGTCAAACGGACTGTGTGTATTACAGTGGTCAACGTTTTGCAGATAAATACGACCGGTGCTCGCACGTTCTTGCGCAAACATTGAGAATAATTCAATCGCTTTAATGCGTTTCTTACGAATAGACTCATCTTGCTCGTACTTAACATACAGTTCTTCGAATTTATCTTGATCTTCAAAGAATGCGTCGTAAAGACCTGGCACATCTGATGGACTAAATAGCGTGATATAGTCGTCTTTAATTAGGCGGCTATACATGGTTTTGTTGAACTGCACGCCATAATCTAAATGACGCACACGGTTCTCTTCAACACCACGGTTATTTTTTAGTACTAATAGGTTTTCAACTTCAAGATGCCAAAGCGGGTAGAATAGGGTAGCTGCGCCACCACGCACACCGCCTTGAGAACAGCTTTTAACAGCCGTTTGGAAGTGCTTATAAAACGGAATACATCCTGTGTGGTACGCTTCACCATTTCTGATTGGGCTACCTAGTGCACGAATACGACCTGCGTTAATACCAATACCAGCGCGCTGACTGACGTATTTTACAATCGCAGAAGAAGTTGCGTTGATTGAATCTAGGCTATCAGCACATTCAATCAGTACGCATGAACTAAACTGACGTGTCGGCGTACGAACACCCGCCATAATTGGCGTTGGTAATGAAATTTTGAATGTTGAAACCGCATCGTAGAATCGCTTAATGTAATCTAGACGCGTTTCTTTCGGGTAGTTTGCAAACAGGCTAGCAGCTACAAGAACATATAAGAACTGCGCACTTTCATAGATTTCACCCGTTACGCGGTTTTGTACAAGGTACTTACCTTCCAACTGCTTAACAGCTGCATAGCTGAAGTTCATATCTCGACTATGATCGATGTAGTTGTTTAGCTCATCAAACTCTGCTTTTGTGTAATCAGTAAGAAGATGCTGATCATAGCGCTTGTCTTCAACCAGCTTTACCACATGGTCGTGTAAGTGCGGCGGCTCAAAACAGCCATAGGCTTTCTTACGCAAGTGGAAAATAGCCAAACGAGCGGCTAGATACTGATAATCTGGAGACTCTTTTGAGATCAGATCGGCTGCAGCTTTAATAATCGTTTCGTGGATATCACCAGTACGAATACCGTCATAAAACTGGATGTGTGACTTTAATTCAACCTGAGAAACTGAGACGTTATCTAGGCCTTCTGCCGCCCATGTAATGACACGATGGATCTTATCTAGATCTAACGGTTCTTTGCGACCGTTTCTTTTGCATACAGATAGCTGTTGGTTCATGTTATGTGCCTGTATTCCTTAGGAACGCGCTTTAGATATCGCACGAATATAAAATTGTTTAGCAAACCACCACTATATATGGTGCCCTAGTGGCTAGGGATCACAAGATAGTGGGGTTGACGTGAATTTGCAAGAGAACAACTCGGGCAGAATTGTGGATAAGTTTGGGATAATTTATTTATGTAAGTATCCACTAACCTATGACAATCCACTTATCTGCCCACAAAGAAAAATCAACAAAAAGATGACGCTTTTCAGCAAAAATAAAAAAAAATTCTAACTGATTTTTTTCTACACAAATTCGTATCTATTATAGCAAAAACACAATATATGGTGTTTTATTTTTCTATCAACACTAAATATGCGATAACGTGTCTAATGGGTTAGTAAGATAGAGATCCGCATGCCAAGACTTAGCTTCAGCTTCAGATGGAATGAATCCCCACATTGCCGCTGCACTAATCATTTTTGCGGATTTTGCAGCAATAATGTCTCGCTCAGCATCGCCAACATAAATACATTGCGCTGGTGACACCCCCAATTTTGACGCCACTAACAGTAAAGGCTCGGGATTAGGTTTGGCCACCGCCAGTGTATCTCCGCATACTACTGTCTCGATCTTTGCAAGTTCAGGGATCTGTTTTAGTAGCGGAAGTGTTAAAAACTCAGGTTTGTTGGTCATGATCCCAATCTGAATCTCTTTTTCTAGAAGTGCCGCTAATAACTCACCAATTTGCGCAAAGCATTGGGAATGTACAGATAAATTCGCCAGGTAGTAGTCGAGTACACCTTGACGTAAAACCTGAGTGTCGTAGTGCTTTAATGACTCACCAAATCCTACCTGCAACATCGCTGCTACGCCGTTTGAAATCGCACTGCTATATACCTGTTTGCCGACAGTAGGCATTTTATTAGCAGTTAAAACGTGGTTTAGTGCAGCGCCCAAATCATCACTGGTATCCAGCAAGGTGCCGTCTAAATCAAATAGTACCGCTTGGATCATGCCAGCTTCTCAAAGTGTAGAATGTAGTTAACTGAAACGTCTTTCGTTAAGGTAAATGTTTTGCCGATAGGGTTGTAGTTAATCCCTGTCGCAGCTCTAACTTTGAGGTCGTACTTTTCAGCCCAGTCAATTAAGGTCGAAGGGCGAATAAACTTATCATGCTCATGCGTGCCTTCAGGAACCATTTTAAGCAGCTTTTCAGCAGCGACGATAGCTAGTAAATACGCTTTTGTAGTTTTGTTTAAGGTAGAAAAAAATACATGACCGCCGGGCTTAACTAGCTGTGCGACTGAACGAATAATGGATTCTGGGTCTGGTACGTGTTCTAGCATTTCCATGCAAGTTACTACATCGAATTCACTTTGGTGCATGGCTGCGAATTCTTCCGCTGGCACTTTTTGATAGTCTACGTTAACGCCGACCTCTAATGCGTGGAGCTTTGCGACGTTAAGCGGCTCTTGCCCCATATCGATACCGGTTGCATTTGCACCCAGCTTAGCCATGCTTTCTGTTAAAATCCCGCCACCACAACCGACATCCAATACTGTTTTTGCAAATAGGCCTTCACACTTATCGTTAATAAAGTCCAATCTCAACGGGTTAATGTCGTGTAATGGTTTAAACTCTCCCTCTCGGTCCCACCAGCGCTCTGCTATTTCTTCAAATTTAGCGATTTCATTAGGGTCTACATTTTGATGTTCGGTCATAAAAAACTTCCTCGTCGAATTGAGCGCATTATAAAGGGGATTAGATAAAAATAGCACCTGTAAAACGGTAAAAAGTGTGTTAGCATGCTTGACGAATTTTATAATAAACAAAGCCCCCGCTGATACTCTGAGGCAATTCGGCTATTTTTTGAAGCGCGTTTAATTGGCGCTTCAGCAGAAAGAGCAATTTGATATTCAGATAGCATCTCAACACAAGTTGTAGTGTGACACAAAAGGGGTGGACACTGAAGGAAAGTGGAGTCAAATGTCTGATCTCGCCAATGAAATCCTGCCAGTCAATATCGAAGATGAATTAAAAAATTCATACCTAGATTATGCAATGAGTGTAATCGTAGGTCGTGCATTACCTGACGTACGTGACGGCCTAAAGCCTGTTCACCGTCGTGTATTGTTCGCGATGAATGAACTTAAAAATGACTGGAACAAACCTTATAAAAAGTCAGCTCGTGTAGTTGGTGACGTAATCGGTAAATATCACCCGCATGGTGATAGCGCGGTTTACGATACTATTGTACGTATGGCTCAGCCTTTCTCTCTACGCTATATGCTCGTAGATGGACAAGGTAACTTTGGTTCTGTTGATGGTGACTCTGCAGCTGCGATGCGTTATACCGAAGTACGTATGGCGAAAGTCGCTCACGAGTTACTTGCTGACCTTGAAAAAGAAACCGTTGATTATGTACCAAACTACGATGGTACAGAGCAAATTCCAGATGTGTTACCAACTAAAGTGCCTAACCTATTGGTGAATGGTTCATCTGGTATCGCGGTTGGTATGGCGACCAATATTCCACCTCACAACTTAACTGAGGTGATCAATGGCTGTTTGGCTGTGATCCAGAATCCAGACATCACTATTGAAGAGTTAATCGACTATATTCCGGGTCCTGATTTCCCGACTGCCGCCATCATTAGCGGTAAAAACGGCATCGAACAAGCCTATAAAACAGGCCGTGGTAAGATCTATATCCGCGCGAAAGCTGAAATCGAAGTCGATGAGAAAACAAACAAAGAAACCATCATCGTTCATGAAATTCCTTACCAAGTTAACAAAGCAAGACTAATCGAAAAGATTGCAGAGCTTGTTAAAGATAAAAAGGTTGAAGGGATCAGTGCACTACGCGACGAGTCTGATAAAGACGGTATGCGTATTGTTATTGAAATCAAACGCGGCGAAGTCGGTGAGGTTGTACTAAACAACCTATACGCTCAAACACAACTACAAACTGTGTTTGGCATCAATATGGTTGCACTAGATAACAACCAGCCCAAGTGTTTCAACCTGAAAGAAATGCTTGATGCGTTTATTATTCACCGTCGTGAAGTGGTAACGCGTCGTACTGTATTTGACCTGCGAAAGGCAAGAGACCGAGCGCATACGCTTGAAGGCCTCGCAATTGCGCTAGCCAACATTGACCCAATCATTGAGCTTATTCGTAAGTCACCAACTCCAGCAGAAGCGAAAGCGGCGCTAACTGCACGAGCTTGGGATCTTGGTAACGTTAAATCAATGCTTGAGCGTACTGGCGAAGAAAATGTTGCGCGTCCAGATTGGTTAGCGGAAGAATTAGGGATCCGTGATGGTCAGTACTATTTGTCTGAGCAACAAGCCCAAGCAATTCTAGACTTAAGACTACACAAATTAACGGGTCTTGAGCACGAGAAAATTCTAGCAGAATACAAAGAACTGCTCGATTTAATCGCTGAGCTACTGTACATCCTTTCTACTCCAGAGCGTTTGATGGAAGTGATCCGCGATGAGTTAGTTGAAATCAAAGAAACGTATGGTGATGAGCGTCGCACAGAGATCACTGCTGCTGCGCACGATATCAGTCTAGAAGATTTGATCAACGAAGAAGACGTTGTAGTGACGCTTTCTCACGAAGGCTATGTGAAGTATCAACCTCTTAGCGATTACGAAGCTCAGCGTCGTGGTGGTAAAGGGCGATCTGCAACTAAGATGAAAGATGAAGACTTTATCGAACGTCTACTCGTTGCAAATACTCACGATACAATTCTTTGTTTCTCCACTTCTGGCCGCTTGTATTGGTTGAAAGTTTACCAGCTGCCGCTTGCATCACGTGCGGCGCGCGGTAAGCCAATTGTTAACTTGTTACCACTCGAAGCTGATGAGCGTATTACGACAATTTTACCAGTTCGTGAATACGAAGAAGATAAGTTTATCGTCATGGCAACGGCAAGTGGTATCGTTAAGAAAACACCTCTGACTGCATACAGCCGTCAGCGTGCAAGTGGTATTATTGCTATCAACTTGAACGAAGGCGATAGCCTGATCGGTGCTAATATCACTACAGGTGAAAATGACATCATGCTATTTACTGAGCATGGTAAAGTTGTACGCTTTAACGAGAAGCAGCGAGATTCAGAAACAGGTGAAGTGAAGCGCGACCCTGAAACTGGCGAAGAAATGTTGGCTTTACGTCCGATGGGCCGTACAGCAACCGGTGTTCGTGGTATCAAGATGCCTGATGACGTGAAAGTGGTATCACTAATCGTACCACAAGGCGATGGTGCAATCTTGACCGTAACTGAAAATGGTTATGGTAAGCGTACACCGCTTGAAGAGTACCCAGCGAAGAGCCGTGCAACACAAGGTGTTGTGTCAATCAAAGTAACTGAAAGAAATGGTTCTGTGGTTGGCGCGGTTCAAGTTGATGATAACGATGAAATCATGTTGATCTCAAACCGTGGTACGCTAGTTAGAACGCGTGTAAACGAAGTTTCTACGGTTGGCCGTAACACCCAAGGTGTTATTCTGATCCGTACAATGGAAGAAGAAAAGGTAGTAGGTCTTCAACGCATCGAAGAAATTGAAGTGCAAGAGTTGTCTGAAGGTGACATTGCAGAGCTAGAAGGTGAAGCAACACCTGCTGCGGGATCTGACGCAGAGGAATAAAAAAATCCTACCCAAAAAAAGCGACTTCGGTCGCTTTTTTTCTTTCTGTCAATTTTTTCAATCTGTTCCTCTATGACAAGAGCCTGAAGCCTGATAAATTAAGGCTACCAACAATCCGACGTTTTAGTCGGGCAGCCCACTGTTCATCCTAAAAGTCATGAGAATAACGCTATTCTTTGGATGATCTAGATTATTTGGAATGAGGAAAAATATGACGGTTTATAATTTTTGCGCGGGTCCTGCGATGTTACCTGTTGAAGTTATGAAAAAAGCGCAAAAAGAATTTCTAGATTGGCAAAATCTGGGTGTTTCGGTGATGGAAGTGAGCCATCGTTCGGCACCGTATCTCGAAATGGCAAAGCAATGCGAAGCAAGCTTACGTCGTTTGATGAACATCTCTGATGAATTTGAAGTCCTGTTTATGCATGGTGGTGGCCGAGGTCACTTTGCTGCTGTACCGTTAAATCTACATGTAGATGGTGTACCTGGCGTATATATCGAGAACGGGATCTGGTCTACCGGTGCGACGAAAGAAGGTGAAAAATTCACGCAAACGCATGCGATTAATATCCGTACTGACGAAAATGGTCAATTCGACATTTTACCTGTCTCCGAATGGAAGTTACCAGAAAACGCTTCATATATTCACTATTGTCCAAACGAAACCATCGACGGTATCGAAATCTTTGACGTTCCAAAGCATGCAACCGCACCAATTGTAGCGGATATGTCTTCCAATATTTTATCTCGCGAAATTAACGTCGATGACTTTGATTTGATCTATGCTGGTGCACAAAAAAATATCGGTCCTTCAGGGCTCAGTATCGCCATTGTACGCAAGACGTTATTGAAGCGTGAAGGGTTGCCAAGACCTGCTATACTTGATTACGCCATTGAGGCTGATCAGCAAAGCATGTACAACACACCACCGACATTTGCATGGTATCTTGCGTTTGAGGTGTTCAAGTATCTTGAAAGCATTGGTGGTGTTAAAGCCATGGAAGCGCACAATCAAGAAAAAGCAGCCATTTTATACGATTATATTGATGGCTCTGATTTCTATTCAAACAAAGTTGCAAAACATTGTCGCTCATTGATGAACGTACCATTTTGGTTAAATGATGACAGCCTAAATGCTAAATTCTTGGCAGAGGCAGAACAAAACGGCTTAATTGCACTTGAAGGCCACCGTTTTGTTGGCGGTATGCGAGCTAGTATATACAACGCCATGCCAATTGAAGGGATCAAAGCGTTAGTTGCATTTATGGATAAATTCGCACGGGAGAATAGTTGATGGAACAATTGACTCTCAAGCCTATTACTAAAGTCAGTGGCAGTGTGACGCTACCTGGCTCTAAAAGCTTATCAAATCGTATTTTGTTGCTTGCAGCGTTGTGCGAAGGCACGACAAAAGTGACGAACTTATTGGATAGCGATGACATCCGCCATATGTTAGGCGCATTGTCTCAGTTAGGCGTTGAAGTATCGTTAGAAAACGATAATACGGTGGCACTGGTCAAAGGAAATGGTGGTAACTTTAATACCCCCGTTGAGGCGCTATTTTTAGGCAATGCCGGTACAGCATATCGCCCATTAACTGCAGTGCTTGCAGCTATACCCGGTGATTATGAACTGATTGGTGAGCCACGAATGGAAGAGCGTCCAATTGGCCATCTTGTTGATGCCATGCAAACGCTTGGTGCCGATATTCAATATCTCAAAAACAAAGACTACCCGCCGTTAAAAATTACAGGTAAGCAACTTGCTGGTGGTGAAGTTGAGATTGACGGCAGTATCTCAAGCCAATTCTTAACTGCATTATTGATGGCAGCACCGCTTTTTAGTGGCGATACGAATATTGCGATTAAAGGTGAACTGGTTTCAAAGCCTTATATTGATATTACCATTGGCGTGATGGCGCACTTTGGGGTTCATGTCGAAAACCACGATTATCAACATTTTGTGGTAAAAGCAGGCCAACAGTATCAATCTCCTGGAACACTTATGGTCGAAGGAGATGCCTCATCAGCCTCTTATTTCATCGCAGCAGCTGCAATTGCAGGAGGCGAAATTGAAATAAAGGGAGTGGGTAAACAAAGTGTGCAAGGTGATATCGGTTTTGCCAAAGTGATGGAACAAGTCGGTGCAGACATTGATTGGCATGATGAGCGTATCGTTGTCCGAAAAGGAGAGCTAAATGGTGTGGACATTGACGCCAATGCTATTCCCGATGCAGCGATGACGCTTGCAACCGTAGCGCTATTCGCAAAAGGTAAAACAGCAATTCGTAATATCTACAATTGGCGCGTGAAAGAAACCGATAGGCTAGCTGCTATGGCGACTGAACTTAAAAAAGTAGGCGCAGAAGTGGTAGAAGGGCACGACTTTATCGAAGTTACACCACCGGCTAATTTTAATTTTACGGATGTAGACACATACAATGACCATCGCATTGCGATGTGTTTTTCGATGGTGGCAGTGGGTGGTCAAGCTATCACGATTAACGACCCTAAATGTACGGCAAAAACTTTCCCAACCTATTTTTCAGTGTTAGAAAGCATTAGTCAGTATTAATTTCATCCAAGGTGTTGAAGATGTTCAGCACCTTAAAATCTTCTCTAAAATAGTCATCATAACAAAGTCAAATACACGCATATTTGACTGAATTTTATTCAATCAAAGCCAGTCTGCACCTGACATTTTGCACCTTTCACTGTACTAATAATTTGAGATATAACAAAAAATGACAGGTAAATAAGGATATATTCAGCAAATTGACGTATACTATGCGCCGTCAAATTCAGGTGAGCATTTTTAGGAGGTCTAAATGCAGGCAGCTATGCCAGTTATCACCGTAGACGGCCCAAGTGGTTCAGGCAAAGGAACTGTTTGTCGCTTGTTAGCTGAAACATTAAATTGGGAAGTGTTGGATAGCGGTGCGATTTATCGCGTGCTTTCGTTAGCAGCATTACACCACCAAATTGCAACTGATAACGAAGAGGGGTTGGTCCCACTCGCTGCCAATTTGGATGTACAATTTTCTATCGATAAAGAAACTAAAAAAAGCAAAATTGTACTTGAAGGTGAAGATGTGACTAACACCATTCGCAATGAAGAAGTCGGCGCAGCAGCGTCAAAAATTGCGGCGCTACCTCGAGTGAGAGAAGCATTATTACGACGTCAGCGCGCTTTTAGAACTGAAGTTGGCTTAATTGCAGATGGACGTGATATGGGAACGGTGGTGTTCCCTGATGCTGAACTTAAAATTTATTTGACTGCAAGTGCAGAAGAACGTGCTCGCAGGCGATTTGTTGAGTTGAATGAGAAAGGCCATGATGTTACACTAAGTGGTCTGTTAGAAGACATTAAAGCTCGCGATGATCGCGATATGAATCGCAAGGTTGCCCCATTAGTTCCTGCTAGCGATGCGATAGTTGTTGATACAACTGAGCATAATGCTGAGCAAGTGTTCAAACAGGTTATGTCTTTTATTCAAGACGCCATTGTGGCCGGTAAACTTCCAAAAAGTTGTTTACCTAAGTAATTTTTTAATGACACAGGCAGGAAGCTAGTGTTTATTTAACAACCCCATGCAGCATGGTTGCTAATTGGTAATTTAACTTTATAGAGACGTATTTAGTATGTCAGAAAATTTTGCGCAGTTATTTGAAGAAAGCCTACAGGGTTTTGAAGTTGAGCAAGGCTCAATCGTTAAAGGTACAGTAATCGCTATCGAGAACAACGTTGTTCTTGTTGATGCTGGCCTTAAGTCTGAAAGTGCAATCCCTGCAGAGCAATTCAAAAATGCTGCTGGTGAACTAGAAGTTGCTGTTGGCGACGAAGTTGATGTAGCACTTGACGCTATCGAAGACGGTTTCGGTGAGACTATCCTTTCTCGTGAGAAAGCGAAGCGTCACGAAGCTTGGATCCGTCTAGAGAAAGCATGTGAAGAGCACGAAACTGTTGTTGGTATGATCAACGGTAAAGTTAAAGGCGGTTTCACAGTTGAAGTTGATTCAATCCGTGCATTCCTACCTGGTTCACTTGTTGATGTACGTCCAGTTCGCGACACAGCTCACCTTGAAGGTAAAGAGCTAGAGTTCAAAGTTATCAAGCTAGACCAGAAGCGCAACAACGTTGTTGTTTCACGTCGTGCTGTTATCGAATCTGAGAACTCACAAGAGCGTGAAGAGCTTCTTCAAAACCTTGTTGAAGGTCAAGAAGTTAAGGGTATCGTTAAGAACCTTACAGACTACGGTGCATTCGTAGACTTAGGTGGTGTTGACGGTCTTCTACACATCACTGACATGGCTTGGAAGCGTGTTAAGCACCCTTCAGAGATCGTGAACGTAGGTGACGAAATCAACGTTAAAGTACTTAAGTTCGACAAAGAGAAGACACGTGTTTCTCTAGGTCTTAAGCAACTTGGCGAAGATCCATGGGCTGCTATCGCTGGTCGTTACCCAGAAGGTGCTAAGCTTACTGGTCGTGTAACTAACCTAACTGACTACGGCTGTTTCGTTGAAATCGAAGAAGGCGTTGAAGGTCTAGTACACGTTTCAGAAATGGATTGGACTAACAAGAACATCCACCCTTCAAAAGTAGTTTCACTAGGTGATACTGTTGAAGTTATGGTTCTTGAAATCGACGAAGAGCGTCGTCGTATTTCTCTAGGTCTTAAGCAGTGTAAAGCTAACCCTTGGCAAGAATTTGCTCGTCTTAACAACAAAGGCGACCAAGTTTCTGGTAAGATCAAGTCTATCACTGACTTCGGTATCTTCATCGGTCTTGACGGCGGTATCGACGGTCTTGTACACCTATCTGATATCTCTTGGAACACTCCAGGCGAAGAAGCTGTACGTGAGTACAAGAAAGGTGACGAAATCACAGCTATCGTTCTACAGGTTGACCCAGAGCGTGAGCGTATCTCTCTAGGCGTTAAGCAAATCGACGCTGATCCATTCACTAACTACCTAGACGCCAACAAAAAAGGTGCTATTGTTAAAGGTAAAGTGACTGAAGTTGATGCTAAAGGCGCAACTGTTGAGCTAATCGAAGGCGTTGAAGGTTACATCCGTGTAGCTGACATCGCGCAAGAGCGTGTTGAAGACGCGACTGCTGCTGTTTCTGAAGGCGACGAAATCGAAGCTAAATTTGTAGGTGTTGATCGTAAGAACCGCACTATCAGCCTATCAGTTAAAGCTATCTACGAAGCTGAAGAAAAAGAAGTACTAGAGAAGCTTAAGAAAGATGAGCCTGCGTTCGAAAACGCAATGGCTGCAGCTTTCAAAAATGCTCAAAAAGACTAATTAATCAGTCTTTAAACTAGGAAGGGCGCTTAGCCCTTCCTTTTACACTAAAGGAAACATTATGACAAAGTCTGAATTGATAGAACAACTTGCACTGCAGCACGCTCACGTTCCTGTTAAAGATGTAGAGAATGCGGTAAAAGAAATCCTTGAACAAATGGCTGGCTCATTATCAGACTCGGAACGTATCGAAATCCGAGGCTTTGGTAGTTTCTCGCTTCACTTCCGTTCTCCTCGCACTGGTCGTAATCCTAAAACGGGCGAGACAGTAGAATTGGATGGTAAATACGTACCACACTTTAAGCCAGGCAAAGAGCTGCGCGATAGAGTAAACGAAAGCTTAAATAATTAAGTCTAACGGAGCTAAACTTGGTTGCAGTATTGAAAAAGGGATTAGCTGTTGTTGCCATACTGATTGCATTTTTAGTTGGAACACAAAATCCACAAGTTGTTAATGTCAATTTTGTAATTGCAAGTGCAGAGTTACCACTCGCAACCTTAATGAGTATTTGCTTAGCTCTTGGGATAGTTATTGGTTTACTTGTAACAGCGTCGGTTTTATCTAAGCTTAAATGGCAAAATCATCGCCTAAAAAAAAGTAATAGTAAGCTTAGTCAAGCAGCCGAACGCTAGTTATGATCGAGCTGCTGTTTTTATTACTACCTGTAGCCGCCGCCTACGGTTATGTTATGGGTAAAAATAGTGCTAAGAATCATGCCCTAGAGCAAAGTAGACAAATTACTTCTGAATACAGTAAAGGCCTAAAATTCCTACTAGATAGGGAAGAAGATCAGGGTCTTGAACACCTCACCAAATTACTTGAAGTCTCAGCAGACTCCGTCGACCATTATTTAACACTCGCATCGCTTTTTAGAAAGCGGGGAGAGTTAGATAGAGCGATAAAAATTCATGAACTCCTACTTAAACAACCTAATCTAGATGAAGAAGTGGTGAAGTCCTGTCGCCTAGAGCTTGCTCAAGATTACGTCTTAGCTGGCCTATTGGATAGCGCTGAAGAACATTTAGTCATTCTTGTAAAACTTGGGTTTAAAGATGCACTCGACCCGATTTTAAACCTATACTCTCAAACTAGAGATTGGCGAAAAGGCGTTCATATGTATGAAGCGCATCCTGAGCTTTTCAAAAAGTCGTCTCATTGCGCCACTATTGCAAACTTCTATTGTGAAGCTGCAAATCAAGAAAAGAATCCAAGCCTATTCGAAAAAGCAACAGCGCTCGCGCATGAAACAGTAAGACCCTTGTACGAAATGGGCAAAGATGCATACAAACATGATGATTACGTGAAGTGTATATATTATTGGCGAAAGCTCGTGAGCCAATTTGTATTTATGGCGCCACTAGTAATAGAAGACCTCGAATCCTGTTATGTTCAATTAAACATTCACGATCAATTCTTTGAGTTAGTCTCAGAGTTATTAGAAAAAGGAGGCGTGCTGATCAGAATTAAGTTTTGCCAAGGATTAGTCCAAAAAGGTCATATTTCTGAGGCAATAGAGTTTCTAACTGATAGTTTAAAGCGTGAACCATCAATTAGGGGCTTTAGTTATTTGCTGCAACTCATTAGCGGCAAAGATGCTAAAATAGATCACGTACTACAAGAAATAGATAAATTGGTGAAGTCTTATATTGCAACTAAGCCAAACTATCAATGTGGTCATTGTGGGTTTACAAGTCATACGATGTATTGGTTATGTCCCTCCTGCAAACATTGGGAGTCACTTGCTCCAAGCCGTGGGTTAGACGGTTTTTAAGTTTTTAATTTGGCCAAATAGGGTAACTATGTCGACACAAGATTTAAAAAAGGTTTTGATTGCGCTTGATTATGATAATGAAGAAGCTGCATTATCATTTGTTTCTCAGCTTTCACCTGACGAATGCCGATTGAAAGTAGGTAAAGAGATGTTTACCTATTTTGGCCCTCAGTTTGTAAAAAAACTGGTAGATATGAATTTTGATGTATTCCTAGACCTGAAATTTCATGATATTCCAAATACAGTCGCGAAAGCAGTAACTGCTGCAGCTGAGCTTGGTGTGTGGATGGTAAATGTTCACGCCAGCGGCGGTCACGAAATGATGTCAAAAGCAAAAGAAGCGTTGGTAGCTTACGGCGATAAAGCGCCGTTACTTATTGCTGTGACCGTACTAACGAGTATGGATCAAGGACAATTATTAAAGCTTGGAATTGAAAAGACGCCTCAAGAGCAAGTGCTATATCTAGCAAAATTAGCGAAAGAATCAGGTCTAGATGGCGTGGTTTGTTCTGCACAAGAAGCCGAACTTTTAAAAGCTCAACTCGGTGAAGAGTTTAAGCTTGTGACACCGGGTATCCGACCAGCAGGTGCTGATGCTGGCGATCAAAAACGTATTATGACGCCTGAAAAAGCAGTGAAAGCGGGTAGTGATTATCTAGTGATAGGGCGTCCGATCACTAAAGCTGAAGATCCTGCAGCTACGTTGAAGGCGATTAACACTAGCATAGCCGAAATTTAAATTGCAAAGCCAACGTAATATTTACGTTGGCTTTCTTTTACTGTCCAAGTCGTGTGTCGCAACTATAGGCGAAGTAAAACTCCTCCGGAAGATATTGAGCATAGACCTTAGTCTTGTTGTGCTTATTGGTATACCACTCACCCATGAACGTGTAATTTGGATCATCGCTAGTAATGAAATTAAACTTCTCTAGCTTTGTTTTATCAGTCGCTCCAATTTTTAGCGTCAGCGAGTTGTCGTTAAGTTTGTAGTTTCCCCTAGCCAGAAAGTCATATCCTCTGTTACTTTCAGTTTGCTCGGTTGCTCTAGCTATCACTAAGTTCTTGTTTGACCTTATACAAATTTCATAAAGAAGGGATTTATAACCATATTGTTCATACACAATGGATAAAATACCTTTTGTTAACTCACTAGTAGAATACGGGAATGCTGTACTAGACGAATCGCTAGTACCCAAAGAATCGCTAGTACCAAATGAGTCACTAGTACCAAATGAGTCACTAGTGCCAAATGAGTCACTAGTACCAAATGAGTCACTAGTACCAAATGAGTCACTAGTACCAAATGAGTCACTAGTACAAATGAGTCACTAGTACCAAATGAGTCACTAGTACCAAATGAGTCACTAGTACCAAAAGAATCGCTAGTATCAAGCGATTCATTCGCGGTATTATTGGTTTGGGTTACACTTCCGTATAACTCCTGATTAATTCCATCACTAATTATTTCAGCAGCAGATGCAATTGATTGTACAGTACTTGCTAAAACCACTGTAGTAGGTAAAACAGCAAATAAATTAAATTTCACGATCTATCCTTACAATAACTTAAAATTTCTGTTTTTATCTTTGTTACTATTGCACATAGTATAGGTTTTATATTTAAGAAATAATCCTCCTTTTTATCCTTAGGTATATGGTTTGTATGGTTGAATACTCCAAAAATGATATACTTAAAGCTACCCGATAAGACGAGCATAACCTCTCTTTCATTTGAATTTGATTCTAAACCACTGATAAAATTAGAAAGCGTCGATTTTAATTCATTTAATGTTCTGGTTTTTTCTAAATCTTTGATGTGCGAATTTAATATTTCACAACATCTATATAAATTGTTTTTAAATGTAAAGTTTATATGGTTGAGGTTGTTTACTTTTTTCAAACTTTTTTCAAATAGTGAAAAGGAAAAAGGAATTGAGTTTTGTTTCAACTCCTTTGTTGGTATTGCACCATTTATCAATGCGCCATTACTTATATTCTCAACACTCAGATCAGGATTAATCTGGATTAACGATTCAACCGCTTTTCTTGATTCGTTGAATATTCGAGTGGTTAACACTCTTTCAGTCTGATTACCTAGCACATAGTGCTGACCAGTAAAGCGACATCGACTCAAAGCATCTCTTTCGTTATAGTATTGAGAGTGCTTACAATGATGCATTTCCTCATCAACAAAACCATAATCACATCCAGATAATACAAACTTTTTTACGCCCAGACTTACAAGTGCAGATATCGCTGTATTTGTAACGGTTGGGTTGCTATAGTAAAGCGGAGTGATTGCATGTTCTTTTTTAATAATTTCTGTTGTAATGTCATTTGCTTTAAAAAAAACTAATCTATTCTCGAATGCTAGCAGAGTTTTATGGTAGACGGTGTTTAATGTTATCAATAGTGTATTTTTCAATAGAGGACTTTTTAGGTAATCTTCTTTAATATAATAGCCATCCTTACTTCTCTCCATTTCTACATGTATATGTGGAACAATGTTTTTTCTAAGTAGACTCGGTAATGATGTCCCACATGATACAACAATACCATTAAATTTATTTATATCATCAATTATAAGATCTAGCGAAGGACCATTTCCTACAATCAAAGCTTTATGGCTTTCTAGAAAAGAAAAATCTGATGTTTTAAAATTTTTTAGACTTTTTATGTTTTGAGAGGAATGTTTTAAACTCATCATCTCATCTTCCATAAAGCCCCATAGACTTACGAAGGAGTTTCTCCATTCCTTAAATGATTCATATATTTTGTCAAATAACTGACAGTTATAGTGTCTAAATAAACTAATATCACTAAATATTCCACAACTTCGATTAGACGAGTAGGATGCTAAACTATCTAAAAAGTCACTATAGCTCTTACAGTTAATGAGCTTTAGATTACCACCGCGTGCTTTACACTCATTTTCTATCGTTTCAAGATCGATGTTAAACCGGCCTAGGGCTTCAAGCTTTTGATCCTGCTCAATAATTATCACATCTATATAATTTAGCTTGTTAAGTAATGCGGGAACGTGATAGCCAGCACCTAAGCCAAGAATGATGAGTGTACTGGATGTAGGTGTCGAGTTTGGCTTAAAGCCCAATGCTAATGCAATGTCATGTGATTCATTTATAAATTGTTGATGGCAATACTGTGTTTCAGCTATGGATAAATTTAGAGAAAGGTGAGTTGGTCTATTAAAGAAAAGTTCCACTTGCTTAATGCACTGAACTTTAGGGTCAATGCCATAGAATTCTAATTCGAGAGACTTAGCATGTAATTTATCTCGAATCTGAGGGGAGTGTGATTCGTTCTGTGAAATTTGAATACTTGCTTTCATATATTGTTCTAGTCCTTGATATCTAATTACTCGATAAGCATTAGAATTGAGTACCCATATTAGCATCAAACCTGAAAATTTTCTTTCAATTTAATAGAGAAGGCACCTTGCGAGGAGCAACCATAGATGATGGATTGAAGTCTACTCTAAAAGTAATGTGTAGGGTAACCTTGTATTTTATTCGCTATTTAGTGATAAGTTAGTTGGGTATTAAGCAATATTTGATGGAAGCTTGATTAGCCATACCGTTAGTATGGCCTATCGATAACAGGATAGTTGTCTCTTATTCTTCGTTAACAGCAGTTTCAAAATTTAAACTAAACTGACCACTGCGCTGTACTGAGAAAATGGCCTTTTGCCAGTTCTCTTCTTGATTTGATGTCGCATTTTCGAACAAGCTTAAAAAAAGAACGGAAATTTCATCACTTACTGGTATAACGTGCGCTTGTTTTGGTGTGCTAGTGTCATAGTAAAAAGCGGAACACCTAGGTATATTGTCGTCATGGTAGTCCAATACGAGCCGCGCTTCACTCCACGGCTCTTTAATTTGTTGGTATAGATACTGGCCCAATTGTTGTGGGACTTGTCGGTTTTCTTCTCGCATTCCAACTCCTTGTTATGTTCAGCGATAAATGTTGCTCTGATTTTACTGGCGACTTTTGGCTTTAGTATGTGCTATAAATTTGTAGATCCCAAAACCGACCAGTATAAATATGATCGACTGACCCGCGGCTTTACTTATGATAACCGCATCGGAAAATAGCCCTGAAAGTATAGACATACAGATAAAAAACGAAAGCACTGATGTTAGTAACACAATGGCTTTTATCCAAGATTGAACTAGCTTATGTCTCTGCTTGCTAATCAATACAGCAACGATAAAACTGATCAAAGAAACCAAAAAACCAATAAAATACAGCTCCGTTGTGATCATGGTATTTCCTTATTAATAGGTGAGTAAATTATTTTATTCATTTTCTGTCGCTTTAAAGAAACGTTTCACAAAGTGTTCGGCTCAATTACTCTCCGAAATCACTCTCGATCCAATGAAATCATGGCATTCAAGCCGATAAATTAAGCTGTACTTTGCCAAGAGTCGGGTGAAAAAAGTATCGTCGTTCCTGACGCTTGTAAGCACCGCGGTCGCGTGGGTAAATCTTTAGTAACTCGCCATTTTATACGGTCTTGTGAATAGCTAACTTTTAAAATAAGGGAGCTGATCAAAGATTGTACATTGGTTTTTACAAAAACTTGGCTTTTCTCTGTTTGTTTACGTAGTTCAGTCCTTGGCTTTGAGGTGAATTGATAAGAATAAGTGTGCTCAGAAGTCACCCTCGTACGAATTTCAAAAAGGGGATCCTTGAAAAAAGTGCTTATTTGAACTGGGTTGATTGTTTCAAAAGTCACATTATTCCCAGCCAAAAGTTTGTAAGAAAAATAGGAACCTGATCCTAAAGTGCTATGGTAAACAAAAGCTTCATTTATACAAGTGCTTAGTTCAAAACTAACGACCTTAGTACTTTGGCTTATGCCGTAAATGGTCATCCTTGTGTGCATGATATTTAACCTTAGTTGCTTTAAAAACTCTCACAACAATCCACAAAGCATTGGTTAATGCAGTGTAAACATGATTTTTTGATGTAATTATCTGTTATTAAATAAATTCATATAATAATAGAGGTTATTACATGGATTGAGTCGAATTCAAGTGTGTTTTTTATAGCTTGATAATATTAATTTGATATTAAGGTTGATCTAGAAAATTCGTTTGTGTATCGTATGCGCCGTTCGAGAATGTACATCAAAAGTCCAGATGTTTAGTGTGGTTTTTGTTTTCAGGGAAGTGTCTATCTCAACAAGTTGTAAGAAAGCTTAATGCAAACTGAATTGCTCACTAAGCTTCATGACTTCCTCTCTGAATGCCCAATAAAAAGTAAAACCTACAAAAAAACAATGGCTTAAATGTTTTTTAAGAAGATTTCCGAATGTTAACTTAGTATTCAGTTACAAACTGCATACTTGTGTTCTGTAATTTCTTGTTAAATAGTTAAATCAAATGTATTTTTACTATTGTACTGGAAATTAAAAAGATTAATTGTTTCCAATAATCTAATTTGGATGTCTTATAATTGAGGCTGATATGGCTAGGAATGCTTTATTTATAATGGTTTTGTTTTTGACTGGTTGTATGTCTACTTACGTTAAGTTAGACGTAACTGCTACTGATAACATAAATTTAAACCAGTTTAACGAGCCACTACCTGTGGTATTAAAAGTATATCAACTTACTGATATTCAAGCGTTTAAAAATTCTACATTTGAACAGCTTTGGAAGTCAGATAAATCAATTCTGGCTAACACCTTAGTTACGGTGGAAGAACGCACCGTAAACCCCTCAGATCGTATAAAAATCGAGTTTGAACAAGCTGAATCTGCAAAGTACGTGGCTTTTGTTGCGCTATTTAGAGATAGAACGGGTGGTAACTGGCGCGCATTTTATGACTTAAATGATTGGCCTGTGCCTTTATCTACTTCTCTAGATATTGAAATTACAAGTAACTCGCTTCGCTTACCTGAAGTAGAGGAGGACAAGTAATGCAGCACAACAACGTATACAAACCTGTTTGGGCTGAAGGTTTAATGCTAAGTCAGCAGCACTTACAACTGTTCGATCAATACCAGCAATCTCAACTAGCTGGTGTACAGCAAAGTCTTAGAGACAATGCATATGGTTTAGACCGCATTGTATTCGACGAATCGGCGTTAGCCAAAGGTGTAGTCAAACTGCAAAGTATTGCAGCAATCTTCAAAAGTGGTCGTCATATACATCATGTTTTTGCTGACAACGAAGCACCTATGTTTGAGCTTGAAGATAACAAAAGCGAATACATCATTAGTGTGGCGCTCGCGAACAATCATTCAGTAAGTAATATCCAAGGTTACCCGCAAACTGGGCAACTTAGTGCTTATGACTGTGATTTTGTTGAGCTTCAAGATGCACATGATCCAAACCGAAAAGCAGAAGTGATGGTTGCTAAACCTAAACTTATGCTGGTTGAGTTCAGCGCAAGTAACAGTTTTATCGAGCAATTGCCTTGTATAAAAGTTATACGTGGTGAGCATGGGCAGTTCGAAATTGACTCAAGTTATATTCCTCCACTGCTAAACATCAAAGCCCATGGCTATTTAGCCGAGCGTGTAAATAAACTCGTCAATATGGTTGAAGCTAAGTACACCGCGATGTTTACCAATCGTGCGAGTATGGGGATCGTGGAAGATTTTGGTCCAACAGAACTCAAACACTTTTTGTTATTACAAACATTTAGCTCTGTTTTTCCTGAGATTAAGCAGTTAAGTACCACAGCCAAAACTAGTCCTGATGCGCTGTTTATGGCACTAAATAAACTGATCTGCCAACTGATCAATTTTGAGCCAGAAGCGAGTAAATTTGAGTTACCAGTTTATGACCATCAAGACTTAACGCGCAGCTTTGGTTTAATCGAAACTCATATTCAAACCCTTATTGGTTCGATAAGCGCAGCACGCTCGTCTGATCTAGTACTCAGTGCAATCTCTCAGTCTATCTTTGAGGTTAAAGACATAGAAAGCAGTACCTTGACACGGGGTGAGCTATACATTGCGGCTTTCTATGAAAACGAATCTACGCAATGGATCGAGTTGTTTGCAGAGCAGGTTAAGCTGGCAGCGCCAAGTCAGCTAGAAATATTAATCGCTTCAGCGCTTGGTGGGGTGAAGTTAACACATTGCCAGCGTCCACCGAATAGAGTGTCTGTTAAAGGTGGATACGAGTATTTTAAAGTTGAGCCACATGGTGCTGCTTGGGAACAAGTTGTACAGGAATTAGCGTTAAGAATCTTTGTGCCATTTAGCCTTCAAGGCGTGAAACTTGAAGTGGTTTCAGTGGCGAGTAAATAGTTAGTAGGTAAAGGTCATGGAAGCGTCGAAAAATAAATCTGAACTAGTCGCCTGCATTTCTCCGGTACTTGAAGTGCTTACTTCAATTCGCCAGGGCGGGGCAGATCATCAAGGAGTTGATGGTCTACGCAGTAAAGTCATGGATGCTTTTGATGAATATGAAAAGAGCTGTTATGACGCACGGATCAGTGCGTCGGAAATGCAGGAAGCCAAATTTGCATTAACCGCTTTGGTCGACGAGCAAATCATGACGGCACAGAAGCCGTACAGTATGGAGTGGATGGCGCGACCTTTACAATTAGAATTATTTGGCAACATGCGTGCGGGAGAAGCTTTTTTTGAAAAGCTTGAAAATATCCGCCGTGCAGCAGCGCAGCAACACACGGTTTTGGAAGTATATTTTGTTTGTTTACAACTGGGTTTCGAAGGGATCTATAAGATCAAAGGGGTAGAGCAACTCAAAGCGTTGATGTTGGATGTTAGAGCGCAATTAGAAGAGCTTGCTGGACCTGCAAAATTACAGCTTTCTGATAATGCAAAACCGCAAGAAAGTATGGTCACTAAAGTAGGAAGAAACCTACCTTATTGGGTTATTTTATCGGTAACGCTTGCTTTACTAGCCAGTATGTATGTTGGTTCAACGTATTTCATTGAGAATCGTGCGAACCAGCAAGTCGTGCAAATTGATAAGCATATTGAAGTACTAACGCAGTTAGAGAAAACAGGGAAAGCGAGGTAACATCATGTCAGGAGTAAATCGTAGTGGACTAGTGCATCTAGTCTTAGGATTTTTGTCATCTCGTGCGACGGCTCATTGGGTCGGCATATTCGCAATTTTGACGCTAATTTGGTTTGCTGGTCGGTTTATTGGCCTTGAAGATCAAAATCATCGTTTAATGGTGATGGGGGCGGTATTTGGTCTGTTTTGTCTTACTTTATTAGTTCGATGGTTGTGGGTGAAGCGCTCTGGTGACAAGTTAGCGAAAGAAATTGCCAATAATCATGCGGGGACAGAAGCCGAAGTCGAAGAAATTAAAGCCAAAATGGAAGAAGCGCTGTCTGCATTAAAAGCTTCTCATTTAGGCGCTGGTTATCGTGGTAATGCTGCGTTGTATGCATTGCCTTGGTATATGATCATTGGTCCGTCGGCTGCGGGTAAAAGTACGTTATTTGCAAACTCTGGGCTGCATTTCCCTTATTCAAAATCTAATCAACTGCATATTCAAGGTTTTGGTGGCACACGTAATTGTGACTGGTGGTTTTCAGATCAAGCCGTTTTGATTGATACCGCAGGTCGTTATACCACTGAAGAGTCAGACAATGATCAATGGTTGTCATTCTTAAAGCTGTTACGTAAATACCGCTCTAAACAGCCAATCAATGGCGTAATGGTGGCGATTAGTGTTGCCGACATCTTGACCTCAGACAGCGAACAGATCCGCGACCATGTTAAACAGATCCGCGCTCGTATTGATGAGTTAATTAACCAACTTGGACTTATCTTTCCAGTATACGTGGTGTTTACCAAATGTGATTTGATCAGCGGCTTTGAGCCTTTCTTTAATGAATTAAGTGAAGATGAGCGTAAACAACCTTGGGGCGCATATTTACTTGAGGAAGATGGCACCAATACCGGTGAAGTGGCGAGCGAGAACTTTTCAAAACATCTTACTGGCCTGTATGAGCGACTGTGTGATCAACGTCTAGTTAAAATGACGCGTGAACGTAACGCCCAACGTAAACAACTGATTTATGATTTTCCTAATCAGTTCAAAGCGGCGTCTGCCAAAGTTGAAGAATTTATTGACACATTATTTAAAGAAAACCCGTACCAGGAAGTACCGTGGTTTGCTGGTGTGTATTTTACCTCTGGTACGCAAGAAGGTACGCCTATCGAGCGTAGCGCAACGAGCAAACTATCTACGTTTAGGTCAGTATTGTTTGAGTATCGCCAAGAAAGCATTACCTCCGCGTTTTTTATCAACCAAGTATTCAAAGATGTGTTGTTTAAATTGCAAGATCTCACTCGGGGTAACCGGAAAAAGCGCCGCGTACAAAAATGGCTCAAAGGCTTTGCAGTATGCTTGTGTGTGACGTCGGTATTTGCTCTTGCGGGTTTGTTGGTTAACTCTTATACCCACAATCAACAGCTTTTAACAACCAGTGATAAATTAACGACTGCTGTTGTTAATACACGAGTTGAAAACCAGCCGTTGGCCGAGCAATTTAATTCAACTTTGTCTCTTTTTGCACACTATCAAGAGCTAATCGGTTATGAGAAAAAGCTGCCTTGGTATTTCTTACTCGGGGTTTACAGTGCAGATAACACTATTAAGCCAATAGAACAGGTATTACGTCAACGTGTACAAGCGCTCATTGGCGAACCAAGTTCGGAGCTTGTGCAACAAGCACTTTTTGAAAGCCACCAAAACTGGATTGCACTGCTAAGTACAGAAGAACAGGTAGCTAAACGTATCGAGCCAAAGCTACGTGATAAGTACTATCAAGCACTTAAGCTGCAACTCATGATGAGTAACGAGTTTGAGCGTTTAAATAAAGACTATGCGAAGTCTGAGCTACTGGACTACACGGCGGATCGCTTAGAGCTAACGCTAAACGAAGACACGCAAGCATTAACAGAGCAACTGTCAGGATTGATTGATTTTTACTTAGCTCAATTAGCAGTTGAGCCTACACCGCAGCAGCTTGCGATTTGGCAGAATAATGATTTCTTGGTGAGTCAGGCTCGTTCAGACTTAATGAGTGCGCCAGAGCCAACCGCATTATATGAGCAGATCAAAGCAAAAGTAACGGTATCAAAAGCCGCACTAACGCTTGATCAAATGATGCAGCAAAACAACAAAACCTTTTTGCAGTCCAAGATTAGCATTCCATACGTTTACACCAAAGAAGCATGGGAAAACGAAGTGTACGACGCCATCAAGGTCATCGCGAGCAAAGCATTCTCTGGCGACTGGGTGATGGGCACAGACAACGCAGAAAGCGAAGGCTCTGTTGATGAAGCAAAAGCAAGCGCTTTAGTTAAATCTATCCGTGCACTGTATTTCAGAGACTATGCCAATGTGTGGTTTGAGTTTTTAAATTCAGTAGAAATAAGCCCATTTAATACGAGCAACGCGGCAAGTTTAACGCTCGCTCAGTTGTCATCACCAGAAGGTCCATTGGTCGATTTAATGGCGTCAATCGACGACAACGTGAATCTAATTGATTCGCCAAACAAAACGGTAGAAACAGAAAAGTTAACCGAGCAGGCAAATGCATTACTTGCAAAGTCTAAAAACAACAAGGTTAAAGGTGCAAAGATAGAAGCCGCTGCGAGAAAGCGTGTACCTGAACTGTCGAGCCGCTTTGCAGATCTTCGTCGCTATACGGCAAAAGGAGAAGAGAACGCTCGCTCTGATTACCTAGAGCAATATCTCGGTGCTTTGAGTGCATTTCATTCAGACATCAAAACGATTGCGGCGAGTAACAATGATGACTATATGGCGATGTCATTTACTCAAACGCTGTTAAATGGTGATAGCAAAAACCATGCGCTGCAAAGTGCATGGGTGGTGGTCGAAAGCCAAGTCAGAGCGCTTGACCCAGATACTAAGCAAGCACTTGAAAAACTACTAAAAGCACCCCTTTTAGCGAGTGTGCAGACAGTAATGAACGAAGCAAAAGTACAGCTTAATGAGCGTTGGTCTAATCAGGTATTCTTAACATACAAAGAAAATATCCGTGGTAAATATCCGTTCAATATCGACGGGCCAGATGCAGCAGTTGAAGATATTAGTGAACTGCTGAACCAAGAGTCAGGTGTGTTCTGGCAATTTATGGCTGAGAATCTATCTCCCTACCTTCGTTTAAAACGTGGTGAGTGGGTAGAGAAAACCTGGAACGGTATCGGCATTGGCTTTAAGCCAGGAGTACTAGACAAGCTAACTAAGGCGAGAAAGGTAACGCGTTCGCTATTTCCTCGAGACGGTTCTGAGGTAGGGATTAGCTTCCAAATGATGCCTGTGGCACAAAAGGGATTAAAAGAAACTTATATCGGCTTTAGTGACCAAAATTACCGTTATAGAAACGAACCTGAAGAGTGGCGTCGTTTTAACTGGCCTGCTCGTGCGGGCACTGAAAAAGCAGTGGTATATGGTTTAGACAGTGAAGGCCGCAGAATCGAAATCGAAAAGTCAGGGCCTTGGGCATTCCTAAAAGTATTGAATGAAGCGAATGTACAGTGGGTTCGTGGTACTGAATTTATGGCAACATGGCAATTACAAAGAGAAGCAGAGGCTAGTGTTGAACCAATCCAAGTTCAAGTTGCACTTAAGTCGAGCAGAAACAGTGGCATATTCAGCAAATATTTTATGACGTCATTTGCGCTGCCTGAGTCTTTGTTTGATACCAAAGTGAGTGTAGCTTCCAATGAAAACTTGGCGTTGAGGTAACATAGGCATGTTCGGTTTTTTTAATAATAAGAAAGTCGCCAAGGTGCCAACGACTCAGCCATTTGGATTTATGGGTAAGAACCCAATTCAAGCGGACTTTATTAAGTTTAACGTTGACTCAAGAGAAGCAATAGCACTTGAACGCTGGCTTCAAGAAGGTTACGCAGACATGAGCCGACAGGCGTTGATAAAAGATGCCGCTTCTCAAAAAGAGCAGTCAACGCTATTTTTTATCGCCTCAGGTCAAGACGAAAACTGTTTACTAGGCACACTACAGCCAAGCGAAGATAAAAGTGGAAGACAATACCCATTTTGCTCGTTTGTATTATCGAGTAATGCGGACTACAAACAAAACCCTGCATTTCTATTTAGCGAATGTGGCAGTGCGTTTAAATCATTAAGTTTAAACCATGAGCTGATCAGAAACTGCAGTAGTGTTGAGCAAATGCGCCATAGCGCACAGGAGCTTAAGCAGGCAAGTGAGCTGGTTTCGCAACCGATTGATTTTGATAAGGCAATGTCTTCACTACGAGCTTCACCGATACAGCGTATATGGGATGCGCTTGAATTAGAAGATCTTGACCAGCGAGCACAATTAATCAGCCAAGTGATGTCTGCGCTTAAAATGATCAAAACCCAAGGCTGTTTGCGTTGTCAGTTTGGATTGAAGTTACCGATGCCACAAGTGGGTGAAGATACCCAGTTGTTAGGTGCATTTTGGCTGCATCTTATTACTAATATGGTGGCCGATCATCACTGGCAGCCTTGGTGTTTTTATAACTATGGTCAATTGAGCCAGAAAGCTTCGCTAGTGGTGTATTGCAGACCTATGCCGGCCTCGTATTTTGCGTCAATTTGGCTTGAACACAATAGCTTGTCGACGACCATTAATCTAACAGGGACTTTGCCACAACATCCGGTGACACCGCATATGTATGAATTGGCAAAAGCATCAAATATGAGTGTTTTCGATGCGCTAAGAAGTTGGAGTAAGTTATGAGTCAACCACATAAGTATCAGAGCTGGCAGCAGTGGTGTGAAAAGTTATTAGCGCCTCTAGGCGGCATGCCATGCGGTGACGATTTGAAATACGAAGAGTCATTTAAATTACTAAAAGCCTCTTCGTCAGGTGTTGCTGAGCCAGACTTCAAAGCTAACTTTATTTTGGCATCAGAGCTTTTAGAAAAGCAGAGTAAGGATATTCGCATCGCGTCGTATCTAACGTTGGCCGCTACGAATGAGTTTGGGCTCGAAGGTTTGATCCACTCGTTAGATTTGTTTAATCAGCTTTTGCAACAGTATCAGGCGCAGATCCACCCAGTGAAAGAACGTGCGAGAGCATCGGTTCATACTTGGTTCTTACAACAACAACAGCGCTTACTTGGTGTTGCTACAGCGCATAGTGCGACAATGCCGGAGCAATGGCCAGAGTTAAAGCGCGTACTTGAACAGTATGCATCAGAATCCGTGGCAATACTTGATGCAGACTCAGGTCCGCTTGCTGATTTAAAACACTGGTGTGAGCAAGGTTTGATTTCGCAACCAGTTCCTGTACAACCTGTTGCGACGGTACAAGAGCCTGTCGAAAAGCATGAGGTGGTCACAGCAGAGCAGCCTCAAGTACAGCAACCTGTAGCGGCGACTTCACAGCCTACAGCTGTTGCTTCAAAGCCAGTTTCTACACTTGCTATTGCCGTGGAAGCACCGCAGTCAGACTCGGCTTATACAGAGCAAGTTCGCAAACTATTGGCGTATGACAAAGAAAGCCAAAATTGGATGCGAGCGATTCGCTTGGCACGTGCAGTGAGGTGGGGGGCGCTTGCATTGCCACCGCACGATAATGAGTTGAAAACGCGCTTACCAGCCCCAAGGCAAGCGGCATTTGTGCCTATTGAAAACGCCTTAGCTGCACAAAACTTTGCCCAAGCGTTAGAAAAGGCAGAAGCCTTATTCATGGAAGGGGCGATGCATTTTAACCTTAACTTACAAAGGCTAACCATCGCTGCACTTGAAGGACTCAAGTTATTTAAAGAAGCACAGTGGATCGATTTAGAACTTGCCGCAATCGCTGATCAATACCCAACACTGCTCAGCCTTAAATATGAAGACGGAAGTGAATTTTGTTCAGCAGCAAATCGCGAGCGAATTGGCGAACATAAATTACTAAGCCAAGGTGAAGGTGCAAGCACAGACGGTAATCAGAAGGTTTGGTTAGATAAATTTAAAGAAGCGCAGGCGCTTGTTGATCAAAACAAGCTTACGCAAGCACTGCAGCTAATGGAAGGGTTTGCACAAGACAAGTTCGATTTTGCAAAGCAAAAATTATATCAAGCACGTTTATTGATGCGCAGTGAACGCGCTGATCTTGCCTATCCAATGTTTGAGCAGCTGCTTAAAGACATTGAACAGTACCGACTGGACCTATGGCATGAGTCGTTTGCTCTAGAGGTTTGGCGTTATGCCAAGCAATGCAATGAAGCAGTATCTTTGGAGCAAGGAGATGAATTTGATCTACGAGCAACTGCGATAAAGCAGCAGATGCTCGTAACCAAAGTAAGCTCAGCGATTGACTGGGTTTGATTGTTAACCGCTGGGCTTGTAACGGCAGGCGCAACGACTGATTAAATAAGGAAAGACTATGTCTGATACGTTTCAAAAAGAGATCCCAAGAGCGCGGATTAATATAGCGCTTGAGCTGGAAACCGAAGGTGCAACGCAAAAGAGTGAACTACCGATGAAAGTTTTGGTGGTTGGTGATTATTCCAACGGCCAAAACGACAGTGACCTCGCTGAGCGAGAGCGCATTGCTATTAATAAAAATAATTTAGAGCAAGTGCTAAAAGACATGTCACCAAAGGCAAAGTTTCAAGTATCGAACAAAATCGCAGGTGATGGTGAAATCGGTATTAACCTAACGTTTGATGATTTTAAGTCATTCGATCCAGAGCAGGTTGCAGCGCAAGTACCAGAGCTTAACAAGATGATGTCAATGCGTAACTTATTACGTGATCTGAAATCTAACTTGCTTGATAACTCAACGCTGAGAAAAGAGCTTGAGCGCATTTTGCAGAACAAACCAGAACTTGATGAGTTAAAAGCACGGCTAAACGAGTTAGCGCCGCTTTTGTCTGAGCAAGAGAAACAACCGCAAGAGTAAGGACACAAACCGATGAATATGCAAGAAACATTAAACGTTGAAGCGCGCAAAGAAGAGACTTTGACAGCTTCAGCTTATGAAACAATCTGTAATCTTGTGTCTATTGAGCCGGTTTCAAGTGAAATCAGCATAGATAACTTCCGTGATGCTAATAATCTTGCGGAAACAGACACCAATGAGCGCTTAACTGCTGCTATCAATGTCTTTTTAGACATGGCCACTAATGACAGCAAAGAAGTATCGCGTATCGACAAGTTATTACTTGATGACTACATTGCCAAAGTTGACAAAATTATCTCTGAACAGCTGGACGAAATTTTACATCATCCGCAGTTTCAAAAAGTAGAGTCAGCGTGGCGTTCACTGCGTTATTTGGTGAATCGTTGTCCAAATAACTCAAACGTAAAGCTTGAACTACTTGATGTTGATAAAGAAACACTACGTGACGACTTCGAAGAAGCACCAGATACCACGCAATCTGCGCTTTATAAGCAAGTGTATACAGCTGAATATGACACACCAGGGGGCGAGCCAATTTCGACTATGGTGTCAAACTTTGAATTTGATTGTTCAGCGCCGGATGTGTCGTTATTGCAAGAAATTTCAAGGGTTTCTGCAGCAGCACATTGTCCTTTCTTAGGCAGTGTTGGTGCAAAGTTCTTCCTAAAAGATTCGCTTGAAGAAGTATCAAAAATTCAGGATTTGGGCTCTTACATGGAGCGTGCTGAGTTTTTACGTTGGAAGAACTTCCGTGAATCAGAAGATGCACGTTACATTGGTTTAGCGTTCCCACGTTTCTTACTGCGCTTACCATACGGCGACTTAAACCCAATTCGTCACTTTAACTATCAAGAAGACGTTAGCAGTGAGCATCATGAACGTTATCTATGGGGTAACGCGACATTTGCGTTCGCGGCAAATATCGTCCGTAGCTTCCACCAAAATGGTTGGGCGGTAAATATTCGTGGTCCACAATCTGGTGGTCGCGTTGAAAATCTACCTCTGCATTCTTTTGAGGCAGGTCGTGGTCAAGAAACTAAGATCCCAACGGAAGTACTTATTTCTGAAACCAAAGAGCTTGAGTTTGCAAACCAAGGGTTTATCCCACTGAGCTACTACAAAAACAGTGACTTTGCGTGTTTCTTCTCTGCAAATAGTGCGCAAAAGCCACAAATTTTTGAGACGCCGGAAGCCACCTCTAACTCGCGGATCAATGCAAGATTACCTTACATCTATTTGGTATCGCGTATTGCACACTATATGAAGGTGATCCAGCGTGAAAATATCGGTTCAAGCAAACCTCGTCACGAACTTGAGCAGCAACTTAATGATTGGTTAGGTGCATTAGTTACTAAGATGAATAATCCAGACGAGTCTCTAATTGCGACGCACCCGTTAAAAGATGCCAACGTGACTGTGTCGGAGATCCCGGGTAATCCTGGTTATTACCGTGTGAATACGTATGTGGTTCCACATTTCCAAGTGGAAGGTATCGACGTACGCCTCGCACTCGTTGGTCAAATGCCTGGCGAAAAGTGAAGGCCAGTTGAAGAACCAATGAAGCGTATTTAGGGCAGTGAATGCTGCCCATTATTAAAGTTTACATTTAAATTAAAAAAACAAAATAGCTTTACAATGTGTCTTGTAAATATAAAGGTAAAAACACGTTGTTTAGTTAGTTGTATCATGGGGATTTGTGACAACTTAAAAATGCTTTTAATCATTTTTATATCGGTGAAAGTTTAAAGGAATATTTTATGGCAAACTTGATAAAAAAAGCAGGTCATTTAGGAAGGGCCTATGCTGTTCTGGAGCTTGTTTATAGGCAATTTTATAAAAATGGCAAAGATGCAAATGAAGCTTATCTTAAAATGCTGCCTTTAGTTAAGGATGCTATAAAAACTCATGGTCGGGATTCAGAAGTAGCAATAGGAGCTTTAGAGTTACTAGCTGATCTTGCACCTTTTGGCGCAAAAAGAAGAAACTTCAAGCGGCGTTATGTTGATAAACCTGATGGTTGGAAGCAGTTACCAGCAGACCCGAATCAGCTTTCGTATGGATACTGGTATTAAATGGTGTATTTATGAACATAAAAGCAGACCATATCATTTGGAAAGTTATATTTTTGGTGCAACTATCTGTGACACTGTTTTCAATATACGAAAATCAAGCTTCAGCTCTTTCAGAGCTCAGAGCTACATTTATTGGGGGAGTTCTTTTTATTGCTGATAGTTTAATTTTGGCAGCAAACCTTTTTCTGATTTTACAAGTGCGTGTTCTAAGTCGAAAAGTATGGTTTTTTATAGCTTGGCTATGGTGGTTTTTAAATATTTACAGCTTACTAAATGAGTTTTATTTGGGCGGTTATACCTCGTCTGAAATGTTGTTCTTTGGAAATATAATCTGGCTTTTAATTTTATTTTCCTTGCCTGTATTTAAGTACGGAAACTTTGTAGGAAATCTTAGTAAAGCTGAATAAAGCTAAAACGATTTACACTTCCATGATGCACTTTAGTGCATGCGTTAAACGGTGGAAGTGACGTGCGCCTTGAACTCGTTAGTCAACAACCTAGCGATAGATAAAGACCGCCAATATAAGTGAATAAAACTATCTAAGGCTGAGAACGTAGCTTTAGACAAGAAGCGATGAGGCAAAGGATTGTCATGTTGAAGCGAAAAATATGTAACTGGTTGATGATACTAAGTACAGTCTTGGTGACTAACTTGTCATATAGCCAAGAGATGACACCAGAGCTCTTTTTTGCAAAAAAGAAATTGCAAAAAGCAGCTATAGCTTACACCGCGGCGATGGAAACGTGTTTTGAGCATGCTCCACGAGTAAAGCCAAGCCAGCTTAAGGTAGGAAAATTTGAAACAGAATTCGTTGTTAAAGCAATAAATTACCTTCATTACGTAGCGCTTAATGATTGTATGCAAGACCATGATGTTAATTTTTTAAAAGCAGTAGAGCACTATAATCAAACTGCGCAGAAGCATGAGTTAATCACCGTGGACAGTTTTGTGACTTACAGATGGAATGAAGAGCTTAGATCTGAGTTTGAATTTCAAAAGTTACCAACGGATATGCAAGCGCATTTTTTACAACTTGAAGTATTACAAAAGCCATTCAATGCCGCAAAATTAGTGATGGAACTGTTGGGTGAACTGTAAAGCGAAACCAAAGGATGGGCATGAGAATGAAGAAATTTTATTACTTATTGATGTTGTTATTTCCGGTTATTGTTTTTGCTAAAACGGCAACTCCGGAGTTCTTTTTTGCAAAAAAGAAATTACAAGAAGCAACTATCTCTTACACCGCAGCGATGGAAACGTGTTTTGAGCATACTCCACGTGTTCGCCCAAGCGAGTTAAAGATAGATAAACTTGAAACAGAATTAGTCGTAGATGCAGTAAATTACCTGCATTACGTTGCGCTTAACCATTGTATGAAAGACGAATATATTCGTTTCTTAAGTGCAGTTAACTACTACAACTCTTTGGTTAATCGTGATGAATGGTTAGAGGTTGATAGCTTTGTTATTTCCGCTTTGGAGGAAGAAGTACGTGGAGAATTCGAATTTAAACAGTTACCCGAAGCGGTTCAGCAGCACTTTTTGCAGCTGGATATACTAAAAACGCCATTTGATGCGGCGACGTTAGTGATGGAATTACGTGGTGACTTATAACATGTAGTGAAAGATTGCCCCAAGTTGGCTGCCACCAACTTGGGACATGTTCCCAAATTGGCATAAAGCGTGGCGCTTTGTTTGGGGATCAAACGTGAAAAACATGCGTTTGATCAATGCCTTTAATAATTAGGAAACATCTTATCTTAAAAGGAGAAATTAAAAATGGCAATTCCAGCGTATATGTGGTTAAAGGACGACCAAGGTAACGACGTTAAAGGTTCAGTAACTGTAGCTGAGCGTGAAGGTTCAATTGAGATTTTGCATTTCGATCACGAATTGCGTATCCCAACTGATAACGACACGGGCGAGCTAACAGGTACTCGTAAGCACGAGCCTTTTGTTATCACAAAAGCTGTGGATGCTGCTACTCCGTACATGTACAAAGCGTGTTCAAACGGTCAAACATTAAAGCAACTTGAGCTTAAATGGTACCGTATTGATGACACGGGTACTGAGCGTGAGTACTTCCGCCATACGCTTGAAGACGTGAAAATCACTTCAATCACGCCAACAATGCACAACGTTAAAGATTTGGATAAAGAGCGTTATCCTCACCTTGAAACAGTGCACATGCGTTACAAGCGCATCACTTGGACGTACCTAGACGGTAACATTGAGTTCTCTGACTCATGGACTGAAGGTCGTTAATTTCGAGTGTTGGAGGCCTACTGGCCTCCTTTTCAAGCTTAAACTAGTTCGCGCAATGAATGAATAGAGAGCGTATTTTTCTATGGCCTTATTTGATTTGCTAGCTCAACCATCACGTCAAGCCTATAGCGATAACAATTTATCGCATCTAAGCGACAGCGTATGTAAACACCTAACGCAACTATTGAATGCGCGTAGGGGAGTGCTTGAGCACTTAGGTGATTATGGTTTACCGGATGTGGAAGATCTATATGAAGGGCTACCTTATTCGCAGCAAACACTTGCCAATGAAGTAAAAAGAACCATAGAAAAGTACGAACCAAGAATTACTAACCTCATCGTTCGACCCATCGACATAAAAGAGGAAAACTGTGTGATTCGATTTGAGATAAGAGCGCAATTAAAAACCGGCGAGATAATCAGATTGAATACTAAGTTTGCGTCAGGTGGTAAAGCAAACGTCAATGCAGGAGGAGCAGATTAATGGATATGCAGCAATATTTTGATGCGCAAATGAGGCTGTTAACACAAGCAGGTAAACAATTTGCTCAGCAGTATCCTGAACATGCCGGCTTTTTAAATATTGACGCGTTAAAGGATAGAGATCCTCATGTTGAGCGCTTGCTCGAAGGAGTCGCTTACTTAACGGCATTTACGCAAAAGCGATTGGATGAGACGCTACCCGAAGTGTCTGAGCAGGTACTCAGACAGATTTGCCCAATATTATTAAACTATTATCCGTCTACGACGGTGCTAGAGTTTGCGCCAAAACTCACCATGCAAGGACTGGTGAGTGTGCCAAAAGGCGCGAAAATCTCTTCCCATAAAAGTGACAACGCGCCTGTGGCTTGTCACTTTACTACCACCGCAGAAACGAAAGTGCTGCCGTTTGAGATCTACTCTGTGGACTATCATGAGATCCACACTGGTGCAACGTTAAACTTGCACCTCAAGCGGTTAGGCCAAGGCAGTTTAGATGATTACGATCTCTCTAAATTACGGGTGTATTTACGTGGAGACACGCCGCTTTGTGCCAGTCTTTATCAAATGATGAAGAATCCAAACGCAGCGATAGAGGTTGAGACAGGAAAGCTTGGCAGTACGACGCAATATACCTTGAGCAAATCAAAAATAGATGCCGCTTTTCATAAAGACAGCACCGGAATGCTGCCGAACAGCGAACAGAGTCATCCAGCTTATGCGTTGCTGCTTGATTACTTTAACTCTCGTGAAAAGTTCTATTTTGTTGAACTAACGGGACTGGATACGCTAAATATTGATCCAGACACTAATACCATCAGCATCAAAATAGCCAGTGATATTAAATTACCGCCCGGTAACAAAGTAAATGCGGATAATATCCTGCTTAATTGTGTACCTGCGGTAAATATCTACCCAGTAGATGCCGAGCCTATCCGAGTCAGCGAAAACCAAACCGAATACCAACTACATCCAGTGCAAAATAAACTTGGAGAGAGTTTTTGTTATAGCGTTAAGTCGGTACAAGGCGCAAGTAGTAGCACGGGAGAAGCCATCGGCTTTGTTTCTCGGTATAGCACGGTATATGAAGATAACGCCCATTTGTATTCACTGATAAGCCGTGATATTGGCGGGGTATCGCCACAGACGTACATTCAGCTTTCAATGCAAGAAGTGGGTGATATTACTACTTTATCGACTGATCTGTTGGCGCATAACGCGGCGTGGCCAAGGCAAACACTGCAAGAAGGCGATATCAATGCACAAAGCGCTGATGTACCGTCGGTACTTAGCGTTAAAAATGTCGTAAGACCGAGTAAGTTGCTTAATTCTCCTGATCAGGCATTACATTGGCAGCTCATTAGCTTGTTGAATATGCGTTTCTCTCAACTTGCAGAGCCAACCCAGCTGAAAAAGCTATTGGCACTGTTTGATTGGTCGGAGCGCTCTGAAAATCGAAACCGTATTGAGAGTATCCAAGGCGCTGAATCTAAACCTATCTCATTGCTACAAAAGGGCGTGTTTGTTAAAGGGATAGAGATCCATTTAACCCTAAACGAAAAGAGCTTTGTTTGCACAGCTGATGCGTATCATTTTTGCGATGTGTTGCATCAGTTCTTTAAATTATATGCGCCAATTAACGAGTGCTTAAAAACCCGAGTTACGCTGCTGCCAAGTTACCACGAGTGGGAGTGGGATGTGACGGCAGGCGATAGTTATCAGGTGTAAATGATGGAGCAGCAAAACCAACCCATTTGGGCAAAACTGCCAGAGCCGATAGCGAAATTGATGGCCACACCTTGGCGTTTTAGCTTGTATAAGGCACTAACGCTTATTGAACAGCACTGGGCTAGCAATAACGAGTTACAAAGTGGCCACAGTCATCGCGTTGAAATTGCACCGTATAAAGAACTTGGGTTTCCAGCGTCAGACGTTAGACGCTGTGAATTGCAAGTAAGGCAACGAGGTAAGCTGAGGCTTGAAACGTCATTTCTCGGTTTATATGGCGTTGATGCTGCGATGCCGCACTACTTACTAGAGCAAGCCGCAGGAGATGAAGAGATAGGTGCAAGAACACGCGCATTTTTAGATCTCTTTAATCATGTATTGTATTGCCAGCTATTTCAAAGTTGGAAGAAGTCTCAGATTAATCTTGCTGGCATTGGTGCGCAGCAATTTGATCAAATAGTTGCTGCAGTATTTGAAAATAACCAGTCGGATAAGAGCAAACTAAATCTTATTAGTGCTAAACAAACCAGTGCAGCTGGGCTTGAGCAAGTATTAAAGCAAGCGCTACAAGACGAAAGCTTAACGATTAAAGATAATATCGTTGAATGGGAAGGTATTACTGAAGCGGGCAAGTTAGGCTCAAAACAAAGCGGTTTCTCATTGGGTGGTAATGGCGTATTGGGTAAACGCGTTTTGGTCACCGGCAATCGTATTTGCATTGAGCTTGGTCCAATGGACGAGGCTGAGGCACAGCTATATGAGCCAGGTGGTGTAAAGGCGAAACGTTTATCACAATTATTAAATTGGCACACCTCAACCAAAATGAATTGGCAACTGTTAGTGCAGATCAATCGCCAAGCGCGCGAGGGCACTCGGTTAGGGGCTGGCAAGCTTGGGGTAAGTTGTGCGATAGGTAAAGTTAACGCACGCATAGAGAAGAAAATATATTCACAATCACAGTTTTAATGCGAACGGGAATAGCAAGGATTAAAAGATGGACGCAACAGGCATAAAGAATCTCATAGACAAACTCAATCATCACAGCGCGACAGCGTTAGAAGCCGCGGCTGGATTCGCAGCGAGTCGAAAGCATTTTGAAGTGCTACCAGAGCATTACCTATTAAAGTTAATGGAAGAGCACAATGACGGCGATGTTGCGAAGATTTTACCTTTCTTCGAAGTTGATCAAGACGCATTGTGGAATAGTGCGCTCGAATTTATCAATCAACAAGAGGCTGGTAACCCGAGCAAGCCGGTTTTCTCCCGTCGCCTCTATGAGTGGTTAGAAAAAGCATGGCTCAGCGCAAACATGCGCCATCAAAATGATTGGATCACAGGAGCTGCGCTGATTGACTCGTTCAAAGACATGGCGATATATAGCCCTGCATTTGGACTGGCACGCGAGTTCGACAAGATTGATACGCACTTCTTAAAGCAGAATTTAAATAAGATCTGTAAAGGTTCGACTGAGCGTCAAGTATTCAGTAAGCCAAATGCTGACAACACGGTGTCGAATAGCCGTTCACAAGGTGAAAGCGCGCTAGAAGCATTTTGTGAAGATCTCACTGAAAAAGCACGCTCTGGTGCAATTGACCCAGTCCTTGGACGCAATGAGGAGATCCGTCTCGCAATCGATGTGTTGTGTCGTCGCCGTAAAAATAATCCAATCTTTGTCGGTGAACCTGGGGTTGGTAAAACGGCAGTGGTAGAAGGGCTTGCACAGCGCGTTGTTGAAGGGCAAGTTCCGCCAGAACTTAAAGAAGTTAAGATCTGCGTACTGGATATGGGGCTGCTACAAGCCGGAGCAGGTGTAAAAGGTGAATTTGAGCGTCGTCTTAAACAAGTCATTGATGAAGTAAAGAGTTCAGCGACGCCCGTTATCTTATTTATTGACGAAGCGCATACCTTGATTGGTGCTGGTGGCGACGCTGGCATGGGAGATGCCGCAAACCTACTAAAACCTGCGCTTGCACGTGGAGAAGTAAGAACACTTGCTGCAACGACATGGAGCGAATATAAAAAATATTTTGAGCGCGATGCTGCGCTTGAACGCCGTTTTCAATTAATTAAAGTCGATGAACCAACCGAGCAAGCCGCAAAGCTCATGCTCACGGGGCTGAAAGATAAATACGAAAAGCACCACCAAATTCAAATCACAGACAGTGCAATTGAAGCCGCGGTTACTTTGTCTGCACGATATATCACAGGTAGACAATTACCTGACAAAGCCATTGATGTACTAGATACTGCGGCTGCTATGGTCAGAATGGGACCGGCAACATCGCCTGTGGTGATTGATAAAGCCAAAGAGCAGATCCGTTACTATCAAAGTAGAATTGAACGCTTGGCGATCGAATCAAAGCTTGGGATTGCAGATCAAACCTGTATTCAAAGTCTCACCGATGCGCTTACACAAGCGCAAGAGCAGCTTGCTGAGCTTGAGCAAAGTCGTGAGCTGCAAATTGATACTTATAATGCCTTACACGGTGCGAGCGACGAAGAGAAACCTGCGATTAGACAAGCGCTCGCTGCGTTAAATCAAGATGACAATGCGATTTTCTCCGAAGTGACCAGTGATACGGTAGCGCAAGTGATCGCAAGTTGGACTGGGATCCCTGTAGGTAACATGGTGAAAGACGAGCTGGAGAACTTACTTAAGCTTGAGCAATCACTGGCACAAAGCGTTGTAGGGCAAAATGCTGGATTGACTGCGATTGCACAAACCTTACGGGTAGCAAAAGCGGGTGTATCGGCCTCATCTGGCCCACTGGGCGTATTCTTATTAGCAGGTCCTTCAGGTGTTGGTAAAACCGAAACGGCAAAACACATAGCCGAACTACTATTTGGTGGCGAGAAGTTCTTAACCACGATAAACATGAGTGAATATCAAGAAGCACACACGGTATCACAACTCAAAGGCTCACCACCGGGTTATGTGGGTTATGGTGAAGGCGGAGTGTTAACTGAAGCTGTGCGTCAACGTCCATATTCTGTGGTGTTACTTGACGAAGTGGAAAAAGCCCATGCAGATGTCATGAATATGTTCTACCAAGTGTTTGAAATGGGCGTAATGCGTGATGGTGAAGGGCGTGAAATCGATTTTAGAAACACGGTTATCATCATGACTTCTAATTTAGGGGCTGAGCAAATCATCAATGCTTGTACACCAGAAACCGAGCAGCAGGCCATGCAACAAATGGTGGATGGGATCATTCAGCAAGGTGCGCCTGAAGGCGAAGAAGCACAAGACAATAACGAAGAAGAAACACCGTTTGAGAGACCGAGCTTTCAGCAGCTAGTCAGCTTAATTAAGCCAAACTTGCTCGCGCATTTTGCACCTGCGCTTTTAGCACGGATGCAGGTTGTGCCTTTCTTCCCGCTTGATACTGATGTGTTAAAACATATCGTGGCTCTAAAGCTTGAGAAGGTCGCGGCGCGACTTCGTGACAATCACGCTATACAACTGCGCGTAGATCAAACGGCGCTAGATTATCTAGCCGATAAATGCGCTATGTCTGATAGCGGCGCACGATTGGTTAACGCAACAATTGAACAACAAATTTTACCTGGGATCGCGCGCTCCATTTTGGGCTTTATGAGCGAAGAAGATATGCCAGATCTGCTGACGCTGACACTGGATGAAAATGGTGAAATTGAAGCCGTATTCGCCGACTTAAGTTAACGGTAGATACGAGTAAGGAGACAAAAATGGAAATGTTCGCATCACTTGCCGATAAACTGCCTAAGGCAAACGAAAGTCACTTTGCAATCGAAATTGCGGGGTTGTCTGGGAGTTTATTTAAAGTACTGAGTTTTGAATCACAGAATGACAGCTTATGTAGTGACTATCGCTTTGATATTGAGGTGTTAAGTGAGGAACTAATTGAGCCTGATCTGGTGATTGGTAAGGATGTTACATTTTCCATTACGTGGGCGATGTCTGACAGAACGGTTTCGGGGATCATTACCGAATATGTTTGCCATGGTCGCAGTCATCAAGGCTACGTGTATACCTTATCTTTTCAATCACTTTTGGTGTTGCTCAAGCATCAACGATCTAATCGCGTTTTTACCGACATGTCTGCGGATGCCATCGTTAAAAGCGTGTTAGATAAGGCAGGGTTCCCGTCAGGAAAATTGCAACTGAAGGGATCATCGCCAACCCTTGCTATGACAGTACAGTATGATGAAAGTGATTTTGACTTTGTAACGCGTCTAATGCGCCGCTACGGTTTTGTTTACGGCAGCACAGAATCAACCGGTAGCCAAGCCAACCTATCGGTATTTGCCAGCAGCAGTGATTTTTCTTCAGAGATGGAAGAGATCACTTTGCCTTATGCGTCACCCACCGGACAGGTAAGACCGAGCGAGTCTGTCTTTGCCTTTTCTAAAAAAGCGAGTTTACTAAATAGCGGCTTTAGGCTGTATGACGAAGACTATGAAAAAGGCTGCGCACTGTCTGTAAATAGCAATAATCAAACAGAGGTTGGCGGCTTTGGTGAAGACAGTATATTCGCTGAAAACTTCATGACTGAAGGAGATGGCGATGCACTTACCAAAGTACACCAGCAAAGCATTGATTGTCAGCGAAACCTTTTTGTAATCGATACCGACTGTCGAGCGCTTCGTCCGGGTGTCGCTTTAACCATAACCGATCACCTTAATTACAGCGGTCGTTACTTAGTGGTGTCCGTTGCCCATAAAGGCTGTCAAGGCGGTAGCGTTGAATACGGCTCCAAGGTAAAAGGCTTAACCTATAAAAACCAAGCGACGATTATCCCAATTGATGTGCAGTTTAAAGCGCCTGTTATTAAGCGCAAAAAGGTTTTTGCATCGTTTAACGCCACGATTGAGCAAGAAGTGGATGACAAAGGGCACTATAAAGTCAAGCTGCCATTTAACCAAGATGGTGAAGGAGAAGAGAGTAAACCGACTCGGCTTATGCAGCACTATGGTGGGCCTGGCGGGCACGGCATGCATTTTCCTTTAAACAAAGGAACCGAGGTTATGGTGGCGGGCGAAAATGGTGACTTAGACAGACCGGTCATTCTCGGTGCGCTATTTAACGATGAAGCACTAAGCCCAGTGACTGCGGAGAATGCCACTGAAAATAAATTGGTGACGAAGGCAGAAAACACTTTGTTGATGGATGACAAACAAGGCGAAGAAAAAATCCAACTGTTCACCAAAGCGCAAGAAAATATACTCGAATTTAATGCCACAGAAGGCAGCGAATTTATCAAGCTTGAAACCAAAAAAGGTTACATCGATATTAAATCGAAAGAAGCGATGACGCTGCAATCACAAGCGAATATTGTGGCGCAAGCCGACAAAGAAATAAGCATTCGCGCAGAAGATGCGGTGTATATCCAAAGTATTGAGTCCAATATTGAGATCAATGCCAAAGAAGCGATTCAACTCACTGCAGACACCGACATTAAAATCCAGTCTGCTGACAGCAATATTCAATTTGAAGCACAGCAATCCATTAATCTTGAGGCCGCGCAAGACATCAGTTACTTCAGCGTTGATGGTAACGTTGAGCTTGCGGCGCAAAATGGTAACTTCACCATCAATGCCGATAGAAACATTTCTATTGTTGGCCAAGGTAGCGGCTCAATTCAGCTTTCTCAAGGCGGCGGCAAAATAGAAATTGATGCGGCAGGTAATATTACCATTGATGCGAACAACTTGAACTTAAGCGCCAGCAACATTTCGGTGTCTGGCTCAGCAATTAGCCATAACTAAGCAGGGAGCAAAGTCTATGAAAACCAATGTCGTACAATTTCCACCATCGTTGAGTAACATCGTATGGCGTGTATCTGCCATTGATAAGCTAGGTAAAGTGCTACGAGTGAAGTGTGACGGATCTAATGTAGAAATGAAGGTTAAAGGTCAATTAGACAGTGTGACACGCGTGAGTATTGACGATGAAGTGTTGCTACATAGCGTGGCAATGCCTATCGTTATTGGTCGCTTAGCTGCACCGCAAGACTTTCCAGCCGCGTCGGTGACAAATAACAACGGTACTGTGGTGCTAAATGGCGAGCAAAAAGTCTGTGTCAAAACCAAAAATGGCAGCATAGCAATTAACGGCAATGGTGAGATACAGCTTGAAGGTAAACTGCTAAACGCCGATATTGAGCAAGATCTCAGCCTCCAAGGCTGGCCAATTCGATTAAATTAAGCTGATACGGTGTGACTATGTTTTTAGCTGCAACCAAATTGGCCGTTCACCGTCAACAACTCAAGTCGCTTTGGCGTCATTATCAAAAGTTTAATGCGCGCCAAGTAGTTGAGACTGGGCGTTTACATGCCCTTGAAAAACAACTATTAAATCATGTGTATACCTTAGCTGCGACGGACGAAGAACACTGGATAAATCGCTCACAACTAGATTGTATCGCGCACGGGTCGATTGATGATGTATTTAAGTTAACTCAAGAGATTGACTCACCTCAGCTGTTATTACTCATTAATCATCTTTTTGGGACAAGAGCACTTGAAGATCAAGCTAGTGAAATCATCACGGCGATTAATCGCGAGCCTGCGCTTGCTGAGCTGCTCATTCATAACTTGTCAGCATGGCGCATTGATTTAGGTGATGCACTCAGGCAGCGAATTTTATCAACAGATGAAAATTGGCCTACGAGCCTTATCTATTTAGCATTTAGTACGGCTAACTTGTCGCGTCACCAACTCATGGCCGCACTTGATCATAGCAACCCTGAAATTGCCTACACGGCATTGGTGAATATGTGGCTGTGTAATACAGAGCAACTTTCAGAGCACTTAGTGAAGCGGTTTGCGATGACCGATGATGCCACGCTAAAAGCAAAATTATTGCAGCTGGCAGGTTTACTCGATGAGCCAAAATGGGATGAACCATGCTTACTTTATTGTCAGCATAATCCAAGCTACATTGCAGAAGTATTTCCGTACTTTTCTCATATCCGCTCGTTACAAAATCTAGTTAAGTTACTCGAAGTCCCCAGTACCGCTCGTCCAGCTTACGAGGCGTGGAAACAAATCACCGATCTCGACTTGCCTGAAGAATTCGCAATAAGCGATGCACAAACTGGCGTTAAATCTCAAAAATCGCAAAAATTACCCAGTTTTAAGCAAGCAGAATACGAGCGCCAAGCCTTAATAACAGCAAATACCCAACATCAACTCGCGGGGCGTAAAGTCTCTGAGCCAAAAGCTTGGTTACAACAGGGATTGGCTGGCCTTGCTATTCAGCGCAAGCTTTCCAAAATTTCCTCGCACGCACTTGGCGCTGCGCTTTTTTACATGCCGATGGCTTATCTTCAGTGGCAATCAGTGAAACAGGAGTTGAACCATGCTAGTGAATGAATCCGAGTGGCAAAGTAGCACGGTTGAGGCTTGGGATGAGGAAAAAGATCCCATCGTAGTCATCGCTGTGAAGCAGAACTTTGAATACGACGTAAAGGGTAATGTGTATCCCGATCCAACTGGAGCGCCTGTTGTACTTGCTGATGACTTTGACGGTGAAGGGCTTGAAGCCAGCTTAACCGCCGTTAACGAAGTTCAGCCTTATAAAACCGGTTTTGAAGTATATGGTGAATTGACCTGCTTTCCACCAACCGACAAACAAGCGCGAGTGATTGAAGTTGGACTCAAACTCGGCTGTGACGACCGGGTCTTTGTTGATAAATTACTGCGAGTTACTGGTGAGCGAGTGTGGAAGCGGTCTCTATTTGGACCCGTGGCGAGCGATCCACAAGTATTATCCGCCTGTGTATTAAATTATCAACTTGCCTATGGCGGCACGAGTCTGTCGGATGAAGAACAAGTTTCGACCCAAAACCCTCTTGGTCGTGGTTATAAGCTCAAGAATAAAGAAGCGAAAGGCCAGCCATTGCCACAAGTGGAGTATGCTAATCAGGTATTAAAAAAACCGAGTCACGACACTGCGGTTGCAAGCTTTGCAGCGATCCCACCATTTTGGTCGCCAAGGGGTGACAAACTCCCAGAGGTTGACGAAGCCCAAGCCCTCGCGGGTAAGTTTCCATTTAAAGAAGTAGTCCCCGCTGCGCATTATCAAGTCGCGCCGCAAGACCAACAAACTCCAAACCCGTTTAGTGATGGCTGGTGGATTGAAATGATGGGCTTAACGCCAGATTTACCTTATGGACAAAGTCTAAAGCTAACGTTGCCCAGAATCGTGCCTCGCTGTCGTTTGGTTAATGGCCCTGACGCCGCGCCTATTGATATGCAGTGTGATACGCTGGTAATTGACTCGCAAACACAGCAGTTTTCATTAATTTGGCGAGGAAAGGTAAAAAAGAGCCAAACTGGCAGTAACAGCGTGTTCTTAGTCGAAGTGACACAAACGCAAGGAGTGGCACATGCAGTTTGAATTAATCGCGCTAGAAACCCCCGCCGGTAACCACCCCAGTGCTTTATATACCGCGGTCGCAAACAACATGCGCTTTTGCACGCCAAGCAAAGCCATTGTTAGATATGATATAAGCCTCGATGCCCCATACTTGCGCGCACAAATTGAAGAAATCTCGGTCACACGACGTAAAGACCGCTGTTTAGCCATTTTAGAATCTTTATTAAGCCAGACTAAGCAACGGTTTGATGGCAGTGCCAACGCGTGGGATGGCACCATTAATCTAGTTACTGCCAACACAAAAGCAGAAGAGCCATATATAGAACTGTCCGATGTTAGGGCGCTTTGTGACCATCTTGATCTGAACGTTGACGATATTCAGTTGTATCAAGTGCTTGATATTGATTCGCTCTCGCCAAATAGTCTCTATGTATTTGTAGATAGTTGCGTTGGTTATGATGAAGCGTCAAAACCAAACTGGGTAGGCAAACTACAAGTTGTTGGCGGTCCTGAAGGTGTTGTATTAAGTGAAGGCGGTTGCGTACTGCTTGGTACAAACGCGAGTAAAGATGGATGCCAAATTAAAGCATATCAGGGCGACTTAGGTGAGCTATTAAAAGAGCTGCACGCAGAGATAAACGAGCCTTATATTTCGACCCGCTTACTCAGTGAGCAGTGGCAAAGAGAATGGCTCAATGCCAGCCGTGCCTTGTACCAAGAGCATGACGCATTAATTGAACTCAACAACACGGCAAATACCATTGGGTATATTGGCGCTGGCCATAATGCAATGGGACTTGCGGTTGCCAGCAGTTATTTACATAACCCGTTAAATCGCCATATTGACAGAGTGTGGCTGATCACAGAGCAAGAAAAACCACAATTAATCTCAGTAACAAGGAGTGTGTTATGAGCTTTATCGCAGCAGTAAAGGGAAAAGAGCCAGATTCGATTCAGTACGATCAAGATGCTATGTCTGCAACGCTGAGAGTAGGCGGGAGTGTGTCGTGGCGACATAACAATCCTGCATTGTTAAAGCTTACTATCGCAGCGAAAAATAATGGCGCTATTGGCTGTGTAAATGGGATAGCCGTATTTCCTGACAAAGCCAGCGGTGAAAACGCATTTATAGATGAGATTGCGCGCGCTAAATATGGCGATATGGTATTGGGTGAAATGATAACTGAGTTTGCCAGTGACTATATTGTCCCACCGCCCAACTGGAACGATGAAAAAAACGAGCCGATTTTACCTCATCAAGAACCAGAAACTGGCATGGATATGCATAAGCCAATTGATGACGCCAGAGCGTTTTTAGACTTAGTTGAATGCAAAATAGGATGGCAAGCTGGCAGCGAGGAACAAATCGAAAAAGACGTAGATAGCGAAGCCCAGCAAGTCGGCATCGTAAGCGGCCAAAACGTATTAATTAATGGTCGCACCGCAGTACATAAAGACAGTGGTGGCATGCTAAATACCATAGATGTTTGCTGGACTAAAATTGGTAAAGTTGTCGTGCCAATTCCTTATAGCAATCTCGCCAAATCTAAAGACGCGGCAAGTACAGCCAGCTCAGTAAAAATCAATGGCAACCCAGCAGCCAACATCAAAAGTAACTTTTCAAAAAGTACAGGTGATCAACCCGGTAAAAAGAAAGGCATTGCCAGCGGCACAATCAAAGGCAAAGCCGAATTCATTCTTGGCTCTTTTGATGTGTATATCGAAGGAAAACCCGCCGTACGCCAAGGAGATCTTATGATCTCTAACAGTAAAAACACGCCACCTTCTCCCTTGAATCAACCTGGCGGTGCGACCCCTAGCTCACTGTCAGTGGCAAAAAGAGATGCAACGGGTACTGAACAAGATCCAATCCAAAGTGCATTTGGTCTAAATAACCAAAGCAGCCGTAGTCTTATCTCGCAGGGAAATTTCGTGATAAAGCAAGGCGCAAATAAACAACAAAAAAAACTAGAGCAGGGAGGGTAATAAAGTATGGGCACACATATTTTTAATACTGAACTCAATGACGAGCAAGCACCTTGTACGCTGGAATTGCAACTTCAAGGATTAAATGGCAAAGATTGTACTGTGCCACTTGGTTTTGCTGAAGTTCAACGAGCATCATCACCAAAGCCGGATGATCAAATCCCGTTTGTGGAGACGGTTGAACTACGTGTGTTCTCAGAAGCGTCGCTTGATATTAACAAAGCAAAGGCTCCTGAATACGTGCCTATGTTTAAAGATCAAAAAGAATTTCAAGAAGATGAACCTGTTGGTTACTATTACTTTTTTGTTAATGGTTATTTGTGGCGAGAAATAGCCGCCATTTCAGGTGGTATGCTCAGTGAAGTTGACCTTCGTGAGTATCACGGTCAAAGCTTCAGGCCCAACAACGGCACGCACATGCCAAGACTCACACTGCCAATTCGCGCAAAAGGTCTATTCTCAGACTCAACTTCAGTTGAAACTATGACTTATCAAGTAGCCTTTTCACGCGTGCAATGGTCATGGGATTACATCAGCGCGCTGGGTGATATGAAACCTGATGACAGCCGCTTTGATAAAAAGCCGATGACGTCAAAATGCCCAGACGAAGGTAAAGCCTCGACCTATCGTAGCGAGCGGATGCAAACCATCGACTTTTCATCAGCCCCCAACTGGGACAGTATTGAAAACTTAAAAGCCAACGAAGACGGTGAACCCTGTATCTATTTGCATGACGTTTTGGGGATAGCGCAGAAATGCTTCCTATTAAGTGAAACAGCCCTCGCGCAGCTTACAATTCAACGCTTGACTTTGGAAGAAAACGGTTATTATAAGTCTGCTATCATTGCTCAAAGTGTATTTTTAAATGATGAGCTACATGAAAAAGATTTTTCTATGCGGAACGTTGCTCAAAGTCGGTATAAACCTGAAATCGATTATAAGCAAAAAGATTCATTTAGTCGTGAGTTACGAAGTGCAGCTGCACATCTCTCTGAAAGTAAAGTTGAAAAGTACCTTGTTGGCAGTAACAGTGCTGAGATATTAGATCTAGTTGAGATTTTTTATGAAAATAAAGAAAAATTAATCAAGATTTATACAGAGAATTATACACCACCAAGAGGAATATCTGAGCCATCAAAACTCCAATTTATCTCGCGTGACTTTTCAACTTTGGACAACATTCAAGACCATTATAGTTTTCATATGTTCTGTCAACACTTTAATCTAATGGCACTGAGAAAAGAGGGATTGCAAGTAAACTTCAAGGCCGTGTTAGATAAGGCGCGAGTAAGCAAGTTAACAAGCAAACTTGATGAACAATATAAAAAAGCGATTAAGCTAGTCTTCAAACATGTGTCTGATGAAAATGAATGGTTCCAAAAACAATTTTGTGGCAACGAGCTTGCTTATGGTGATACATCTGCATCTGCACAATACGATGAAACGCTAATAGGAGTTGAGCTTGGGGATTTTGATCCCAAAAAGTTTAATCGAGATGAAGCACTTGCTCCTGTATCAATGTTTAATCTGACAAAGGGAGCTTCCGATATCTCTCTTAAAGGGGTTGAAGAGTTTACCAATCTTCATTTAGCACTCCATAAGGAATTTATTGACAAGCAGACACCTAGTGAAAAGCTGCAACGATTTATGGCCTCGACGATAAAAAGTCGCGTACCTGAATTTGTAGATAAACTTAAGCTGTTCCCAGCTGGTGACGTACCGGATACCCACTTTTCTCTTACCAAAGAGTTTAGTGATATAACGACATTAGGGAGGCTAACTACCAGAAAGCAACACCAAGCTTTTAAAAAGATTATTGATGCTGTTATAAAAGATAAAGTTGGCTCAAAGAATAATAATCAATTTATCACCGTTGCAAAAGCGCTTGGATTAGAAGTATTTGATGAAAAGGGTAAAGTGAACGGAGTTATTTTAACTAAGACTAAAGAAAGTATAGAAAGTTTAGCCATAAAAACCATCGAATTTAAAAAGCTTAAAGGGGATGTAAACAGCTCAACAAAGTATGTTTTATCACTCCCTAAGGAGCTATTTGATCTCGAATATGAGCACAAAGAGCTGTTTGATGAGTTAGGTCAAGGATACCACCGAGAAGGCCTTACAAACAAAGAACTGTCAAGGTTTAAGAAAGTTGCGAAAAAAGGTGTACCTGGGTTAATAGCAATTCTAACTGTTTGGGGAACAATCATTCAGTACTCAGACTACGAAAAGAATTTTGAAGGTAAAGGAGATCTTTATGAAGTGTCGAAGAATTTAGCACTCTTAGGTGGCAGCATAACGGCAATATTAGGGCTTTTAAATTCAACTTTGAAAATTCCAGAGGAAGAGAGGCTACTCACCAAAGAAAAATACATAGGTCGTGTCGGGCAGTCAATTTCTTCAATTTCGATATTTAGAGGAATGTCGAGCATAATAGGGATTGCTGCGTCAGTAGTTTTGTTGTTCGATGGGTTAGAATTAATTGCCAAACATGATTTGGATGCGGGGATTGCTACATTAGTCTCTGCTGGATTCACATTTCTATCTTCAATTCAAGTGTTTTTTTTTGGTAGTCTAGGACATTTGGGGTGGGTTCTTTTTATTGCTGCAATACTTACCGCATTAATCGCAGAGGCCTTAAAAGATTCAAAGTTGAAAAGGTGGGCTGAATTTGGGCCATTAGGTATGAAGAGCAATATCACATATGAGCATTTTAAAAACTCTGAGAAATTCCACGAATATATTTTATCAGTACTGTACTCACCTAGGGTGGCCAATGTAATCAATAATGGCTTGCACTATCAGGTTGAAATATCTTCCCCAATCATCGATGAGCTAGAGAGTGAACTCGGTTTACAGGTTGATTACAAATATAGAAATATAAGAAATCTTAAAGTATATGAAGGGACTTGGGTTTATGGGTTAAAAGATCACAAACCAATTTATAGTAAAGAAAGGAATAAAATAGGCGGTATTTTTAATTTTTCTCTTGATGGCGAAATTTTGGATGTAGAACTTAAGCCCTTTGTAAGGGTAAATAAAGTTACTATCCCCATAAAATATAAAGAGTATGAGGTTTATGAGCATGCTACAGAAAAATAGCTTTTTTAATCAATTTTTTCGTGAAAATAGCTTTAAAGGTGGGTTAAGTAAAAATAGGCATGGTTTGGCAATTTATAGAAAGTTTTACACTCCAAAGTTGGATTTGTATTTAAATACAAGTGAGCGCTATTATTATGCGGAAAAGCCTAGTAGTACAACGTTCTTTTTATTTTATTTGCCATGTGGTATTTCTTTTGCTATTTGGGTCTTGCTACTTTTGAACTTTCTTGTTGTTATTTTTACTGACGGAAGTTTCTACTGGCCGATTCTATTGATAATTCCAATATACTCCTTTATAGCGGTTAATTTTTTAGGCTTAACATATGATCGTGTCAAGTTTAAAGGAGCTTATTTTGACCGCAAAGATCAAAAAGTCAGCTTTACGTGGAAGATAGAAAACGCTAGTGAATTTGATCGATTTGGTAATCCAACATTCGATTGGAAAGACATTGAATGTCACACTAAAAATGAATTTGCAACTTTAGGTATTATGAAAGGGTTTATTGAAATCAGACATAAAGACTTAGAGCGTTACCCGAATGCGAAACTAACAATAAATGCCTCTGGTGATACGTCGAAGCCTGTACGGTGTTTTTTGGAATGGGAGGCGATTGTAAGGCATATGCAGCAAGATAAACCTCTACCTGATACACCGGAATACGAGCTGTATCGAGAGTTGGATCCGCTCACGAAATCGTTTGATAAAAGCAATGGTCGACCAAAAGGCTTTTGGACACAATTCAGCCTTGAACAGCAAAGAGAAATTGAAGAGAAAATATTTCAGGAAGCTATAAAATTTGACTGGTCTGAGGGCAAAGTTCAACCAGAAATTACAAAACCTTGGGAAGTATGGACCCCTGATCCCAAACGGCCACCTAAGCCAAGAGGTATGTTTACTATGATAATGTTACAGCTAGTACTTTGCTATCCGGAATAGGAGTTGTGGATAGCTTTTAACTTCTGATGCTTCTATAGGCTCGGTAGCAACATTCAGTCGTAAGCGTATTTAGCCTCATACAAACCTAGATTGATTTAGTCTGCGCTCCGGTCGTCAACATGACAACATAAAATGGAAAATGCGTTAACCGATTTTTACAGCATGTTGTACTCACCTACGGTAAATATTCAAAGATTTTTAAGTGTGTTTAAAGTGCAGGTAAGCGCGCCACTAACCAATGAATTAGAAGGGTTTTCGGCTCGCTTTTATTGGTTAAAAGATGGTGATGACAAAGTACAGGAGATAAATCATCATCAGTTGGCCAAGCTTAGCAGTGGTTGGAAGCTATATCCTAATCGAACCGGTTATTACTTTGAGTTCACTGAAGGAAAACTCTGTGAACTGTTAAATCTAGAAGTTGGTAGCTCTATTGAGTTAATCATAGAAGTAGAAAGCTACCCCAATGGTAAAGGTAAAAAAGTGATCGAAAGTGCAGCTGAGTTGTACTCTTTACCAACGGTGGTGACCAAAAAAGATGATGGTTATTTGATCACTAAAGGGGTTAGATACATCAAAGAACTATCTAGATTAAATCAAAAGTTCAGATTTCCTGAAAGGCCGCCAATAAGATAGAAGGACATGACAAGTGAAAAAGATTGAAGAGATGACTGAAGAAGAGCTGGATAGCTATTTGGCAAATAAAGCGAAGGAAAGAGAGCGATATTATCGAGAAGAAGCAACTGAAGAAGAAAAAGAAAAGAAAGCACAAAGAGATGCATACTTGGCTAGAGAGACAAGTTATCGTCGTAGTGGTATTTTTTATGAAGAACTACCCAAAAACCATCTCCATAATTTAAGTTATAAGGAACGACTAGCCAAGGCTGAAGAATTAAACGGCTGTAAGTTTAAAGAAGCAAAACCTTGTAAAGACGCATTTGCACCGAGAGACGACTTTAGTGGCGTAAGTTACCCTAGCCAATGCGATGGTAGGGTTGTTTCCGTACCGCGCTCACCGGGATTATGGTCTATTAGGCTACATGGGTTGGTATTAGGCCCTATCATTGGGATTTGTCTGTTAGGGGTAAGTATGACAGACGACAGTATGCCAGCTTGGCATTCATGGTTGGGGCTGTTTTTACTGACTGCATTCCCTTTAATAATGTACAAATTAGGGAATGCAATTCGTATTGTGGATGCAATTGAGTTTAACCGTCATACCGGACTGGTAAGAACGCCCTACACCTTATTCAGAAAGCCATTTTATATCCCCATAGAAGACCTAGAGTATGTTGTTGGTCCAGAAGTCAAAAATATGCGAGGCAGCGCATCGATGCAAACGGGTTACTTAAGTTGTAGAAAATACCCCGAGCACTATTGGTTTGGAAATCGTATTGGTATTGCAGGGGGCGGCGATGCTCACGATTGGTCACAAATGAATAGGTTTATGGATATTACTCAACCAATCAACCGATATTACTATAAAGCTATGGAGTATACGTTTAAGAAGAATAAGAATGCTCACGGCAATGGTCCATTTCCAGAGGTGATGAAAAAGTACTTTGATGCCGATGACTGCCAAGTAAATCGCATGGAAGTGTGGTGATACGAATTCTAAAAACTTTTATCTGTAGATACGCGGGTCTCAGTATGATAGCTATTTCAACAAGCAAACCAATTTAATATCAGTCTCCAATTAGGTGGATACCAGAGTACCAGTAATAAAGCGGGTATTCATTTTTGGCCGTCTAGAGTGCATGTTAAGTTTTTGTGGCAAAGCAGCTGCATGTACTAAATGAGCCAAAAATTTAGGAGATTATGTAATGGATAGAAAATGGTTATTACCATCATTATTGGCATCAAGTAGCCTTCTGGTCGCATGTGGGGGCGGAAGTGATGACGATCCACAACCAGGCGATAACACCGGAGCCAAAGGTTCAATAAAAGTCATTGTACAGGGCTTACCTGCAGGTTCCGAGGCAGACCTAACGCTAACAGGTCCTTCAAGCTATAGCGAAGATATTTCTACTACCACTACACTCAATGCGCTTGCTACGGGTGAATATAAGCTAACCGCTACCTCTCGTTCTGTAAATCAGGCACTGTATCAACCTAATGAAGAATCAATCACCGTTGATTTAAGCAGCAATGAAGAAGAAACAATCACCATCACTTACCGGACATCAGTCAATGCAGAGGGAACGGTAACGGGATTTGGCAGTGTGTATGTGAACGGTGTGCGCTATGAAACGACACCGGAGCAACAAGCAAACCTTAAAGTCGGTATGCAGGTTAATTTACAAGGTAAACAAGGAGCAGATGGTGGCTTTGCGGTTGCAGATTCTATTACCTACGATGCAACCGCTAAAGGTGTAGTGACCGCAGTAGACTATGCAAATCAAACAATTACCGTTTTAGGTCAAGAATTTGGTGTCGATAAGCGCACAAAGCTCACTATCGCATTTACTGAGTTAAATACGGGAGACTTTGTTGAGATCAGTGCGCTGCATCAAGGGCAGGGTCAATACATCGCTACCCGTATTGATGTTGAAGAACAAAATGGCGAGTTTGAGGTTGAAGGCAAGGTTTCTGAACTAAACCTTGATGCCAAGACATTTAAATTAGGCGCGCTTATTGTTGACTACAGTCAAGCAACAGCGGTTGAAGGCACAATAGAAAATGATGCAATAGTAGAAGTAGAAGCATCAAACTTACCTGTAGAAGGCGTTTTACTTGCGGATAGCGTCGAAGTTGAAAGCGCCAATTCAGCGCCTTCGGGAGCGGTGGCTAAATTCGAAGGAATAGTAACGCAAGTCAGTGACGATGCTTTTGCAATTGGCGGCCATACTTTTACATTGAGCGATGAGACTGACTTTAAGAAAGGTGACGATGACGACTTACAAGTCGGTATGCGTGTATTTGTGCTTGCAGTTGCAACTGAAGAAGGTTTAATCGCCAAAAAAGTACGCTTTGATAAGCACTCTGAAATCGAATTAACCGGTGTCATTGACGCAATTGATCTTGAAGCACAAACACTAACGGTATTTGGAAGCAGTTATTTTGTAGATAACTATACCCAATTTGAAGATGAGTCAGATGCTGAGGACAAAGAGTTAAAACTCGAGAAGCTTAATATTGGCGATGTCGTTGAAATTGAAGCTTTTGGCTTTGAAGGTGCTTATGTCGTGAGAGACTTAGAGCGCATCTCTGCGAGTGATTTTAATGATCAGCAAGAGCATGAAGTTGAAGGAAAAGTTACTGCTGTGAATGCAGCTGAGCAGACAATCACTGTTGGTAAACTGGTCTTTGCTATCAATGGAGCAACCGAACTTGAGCTTGAGAGTGATGTTGATCTAACGGTATTTTTTGAACAAGTGGCAGCAGGTGATATCGCGGAAGTTGACTATGTGATCCAAGGTGGTGCACTTATCGCCACGAAAGTTGAGGTTGACGACAAAGATGACGACTTTGATGACCGAACTTTTGAATTAACAGGTAAAGTTTCGGACTTTAACCCTGTCGATGCAACTTTTAGCCTCAATGGTAAAACCGTGTTTTTTGATGAAAACACCGAGTTTAAAAACGGCATATTTGTTAATGACGACTTCGTTGAAGTCAAAGCGATTCAGCGTGCCGACGGCTCAGTTTTTGCGCTTAAAATTGAAATCGAATCTGAAGACGGCATTGAGCTTGAAGTTGAAGGTGACGTCACCAACTTCGTCTCAGCGTCTGAGTTTATGGTGAATGGCATTTCAATTACCACGGATAACAATACTGAGTTTAAAGATGGAAGCAGTGAAAACTTAGCTAATGGCGTCTCTGTTGAAGTCGAAGGGGTGTTAACCCAAGATAACGTACTATTGGCTAAGAAAGTTGAATTTGATGATGACGATGCCGAAGAAGTAGAGATTGCGGGGGTTATCGAAGACTTAGTTAAGGACTCTCCGTTTGATTATCAGTTCAATCTCGGTGCGCAGCGTGTTCAAGTTACCGCAAACACAGAGTTTAAGCATGGTAATTTTGAAAAACTAGATAATGGTTTAGAAGTGGAAGTCGAAGGATACACCATAGATGGCGTGACAGTGGTTGCTAAAGAGCTGAAGTTTCAAGCAATAAAGTACGTAGAAGTTGAGGGGTCAATCACGCAAGTTGATTCAGCAACCATGTTTTATGTACTTGGCCAAAAAATTAAAGTGTCTGAGCAAACTCAGTTTGAAGATGGTGAACAGTCTGATATTGCAACGGGTAAAAACGTTGAAGTGGAGGGCTATTTAGTAAGCGAGGATGGTGAAACTTATATTCAAGCAGAAAAAGTAGAGTTCGAAGACTAAGTATTACTAAATGTTAAGCAAGCAATTAAAGCCTCCAATATGGAGGCTTTTTTGTATATTTATCACTTTAAAGTTAATTCACTTCGCCTGACTTAGTACCGTCATATTTCTAGCACTTAACTGCCATAAAAGCTTAGCTTTCTTGACTTTTTTCCCTCGTATAGTGACACCCGCCACGCAAAACGCAACGGTTTATCCTGACTCGCTGTGCTTCTTGGTTCAGCTTCTATGAAGTGGAATAAGAAGAGACGTGAATTGGTATTACTGAAATAACTAAAAGCATGCGCACGGGTATGCAAACAAAGTAAAGAAAGGACTTATGAAAACAAAACTACTTCCAATCGCACTACTGTGCGGTGCCACAAGCATTATTACTGGTTGCTCAGATTCAGATAACGATGTTGATATAAACGTGCCGAAAGGACCTGATATTCCAAAAGAAGGCACTGCGGTATCTTTGCGTTTACTAGAAACCACAGATTTGCATGCAAATGTATTGAACTACAATTACTTTTCAGACAAGCAAGATGACAAAGTGGGTCTCGTGAAAACCGCAGCGTTAATCCATCAAGCGAGAAGCCAAGTTAAAAATTCCATGTTGGTAGATAATGGCGACTTGATCCAAGGTAGTCCGCTTGGCGACTATATGGCGAAAATCAAAAACCTCAAAGAGGGAGAAGTTCATCCTGTTTATAAGGCCATGAACACACTAGAGTACGATGTCGCAAATATTGGTAATCATGAATTTAACTTTGGCTTAGCGTTTTTAGATGAAGCAATCGACGATGCGAACTTTCCCTATATTAGTGCAAACGTGTTTAAGGTTGATGGCGACGAAGATGAAACAAATGATGTGCCGTTATTTAAGCCTTACCTAATTCAAGAAAAGCAATTCTTTGACGAGAATGACAAGCTTCAGGTGATTAAAGTCGGCTTTATCGGGTTTGTTCCACCGCAAATCATGCAATGGGATAAGGCCAATCTTGAAGGCAAAGTGATCGCCAAAGACATCGTAAAAATGGCAAAACACTACGTACCTAAGATGAAAGCTGAAGGCGCGGATATTGTCGTTGCTATTCCGCACTCAGGCCTAGACGTGTCAGCCGATAAGCCAATGGCTGAAAATGCATCTTATGCTTTGTCCAAGGTGGATGATATAGACGCCATCATGTTTGGTCACGCGCATGCAAACTTCCCAGGTTCGGGCTATGCAGACTTAGCGGCACATGGTGTTGATAACGATAAAGGCACAATCAATGGCGTTGCGGCTGTAATGCCTGGTTTTTGGGGCAATCATCTTGGTGTAATTGACCTAGATATCCAATTTAAATCAGGTAAATGGGTGGTGGTTGACTCACAGTCGACGCTGAAAGCTATCTATGAAACGGATGAAAATCGTAACACCGTATCTTTGGTAGAAAGCGATGCGGCAATTGAAGCAGCGGTACATCGTGAGCATGCTGAAACTCGCGCATGGGTGAATGAGCCTTTTGCTAAAATTACCAACACAGTGAACAGCTATTTTGCGTTAGTGAATGACGATCCCTCAATCCAAATCGTGACTGACGCACAAGCATGGTATACAGCAAAAATCGTGCAAGGTACTGAGCTTGATGGATTACCTATTCTGTCTGCGGGTGCGCCTTTCAGAGCAGGGCGTGGCGGGCCAGATGACTTTACCGCAATACCTGCAGGTGATATCGCCTATCGTAACGTTGCGGATATGTACATTTACCCGAACGTACTTAAGGTGTTGAAGCTCAAGGGCAGCGAAGTGCGCGAATGGCTTGAAATGTCTGCAGGACAGTTCAATCAAATCACACCAAATACTGAAGGCGTTCAAGCGCTGATCAATCCAGACTTTCCTTCATATAACTATGATGTACTAGATGGTGTGACGTATCAAATTGATGTCACTGAGCCTGCACGCTACGCGGCAAACGGTGAAAAGGTGTCAAACGGTAACCGCATTAAGGCATTGAAGTATCAAGGTGAGTTGGTGAAGGACGACCAAGTATTCTTGGTTGCAACGAATAACTATCGTGCATCTGGTGGCGGTAATTTCCCAAATATTAAGGGAGATAAAATCGTTGTCGACTCGCCAAATGAGAACCGTCAGGTCGTTGCTGACTATATTACTTTTGTTAGCGACCAAAATGGTGCTGCAGGACTTGATCCGTCCGCCGATATGAACTGGTCATTTGCACCTGTGGTTGGCGCCAATATTGAATTCTTTAGCTCAACCAGTGCGGATGCTGAAACTTACAGTCAGCAATTTAATCATATTCTACCTACCGGCAAAACCGACGAAAGAGGTTTTGCACTTTATCAGCTGGATTTAACACAACCGCTGAACTAATACACTACGCCGCCATATTCTGGCGGCTTTTTTATTGCTTCTTTTTATAATTTTCAACGGGATTTGACGAATGAAACAAGTAAACTTCAAGCTTTGCAGCGTAGTTTTGGCTGCAGCTATATCCACCTCTGTATTTGCAGCGCAGCCGTATGATTGGAATAACCACATTCCAGTCAAAACACCAAGTACAAACAACAATGGTAAGACAGTATTATTTGATGTGTCACACGGTGGCGTAGAGGGAAATGCCGACTGGGTTATTGACGGTGCGTTTTCAGACTTTGCGGATGCATTAGTTAATGAAGGATATACCGTAAAAGAATATCGTGGTGTTGATTTAAACAATGACGGCAAGATTAGATTCTTTGACGACCGCACCTCTCAAAGCAATCAAAATGAAGCGGTTATCAGCTACGATGCGATTAAAGATGCAGATGTCTTTGTATTGGCAGAAACTAACCGTCCTTTCACTCAATCAGAGCAAGCGGCGTTATTGCAGTTTGTTGCGGATGGAAAAGGGATATTTTTTATTGCAGATCATTATGACGCGGATCGTAATCTAAATACGTGGGATGCCACTGAAGTCTTTAACGGCTACAACCGCTCAGATCTGGCCAAGTATAATCTAGGTGGTGAGTACGGTGACTGGCGTAATCCAAAATCAGCAGACATGGGATGGCTTGCAGAAAACTTTGGGATCCGCTTTCGCTTTAATGCCGCTGACTACAAGCAAGGCGTAAGTGGTATTGAGTCTGCGAGCAAAACAGAAGGGATCACACTTGGAGTTACTCCTGTATTGATGGCCGCAGGCGCGACACTTGCGATTGTAGATGAACAAAAAGCGAAGGGCTTGGTTTATTTTTCACCTTCAGATACACCGGCTAAATGGCGTCATGCTAAAGATGATGGACTTTACTTTGGTGGTAGAAATGAAGGCCCGTATGTTGCTATCTCAAAAGCTGGGTTAGGCAAAGCCGCATTTATTGGTGATTCTTCTCCAATTGAAGACGCTACGCCTAAGTACAAGCGTCAGGATAATGGCAATAGTAAAAAGACGTACCCCGGCTGGACAGACAGTGGTAATGCGGCTGTACTTTCGGTCAACATCATCAATTGGCTAGCAACGCCTGAGTCGTATCAGTACTTTGATGGTACTAACGGTCATGCAAGCGGTGAAGTAACACCAGTGCCAATGGCGCCGCAAGAAATGTCTGATCCAAACAATGGTCAACCATGGGGGACACCTGCATCGGGTTTTGATGCATGGAATACAGATAGCTATAAAAATAACTCTTTCAATGCGCCTTATGGTTCAGGGCAAACCAACCCAGATCCTAATCCCGATCCAGAGCCAACTCCTGATGGCGCGATTTCTGTAGCACAGGCACTTGCTGCTTCAGCTGGGTCTAAATTTGCGGTGTTAGGTAAAGTGACAGCCGAAGTAAACGGTATCTATGGCCTATTACTCACAGATACTGCCAACGCATCGTTAAGTATCAACGTAAAGCTTGAATCTGCTCAACGCAGTGACTTTAACCCGCAACTCAATCCTGAGATCCTTGGTCAATCAGTCATAGTGACTGGTACTCGAGACAGCTATATGGGTGAGGCTGGTATTCGTTATGTAAGCGATATTCAGATTGCACCAGTGGCATTGTCGGTTGAGCAGGCGCTTGCAACCGCCGAGGGCAATGAAATCGAGCTTGTTGGGCGTGTCAAATCTGCACTTAATGATATCTATGCTTTAGTACTTGAGGACAGCCAAAATCCAACTCATACGATAAATGTTAAACTTGAAAGTCACCAGCGTGCTGCATTTAGTCCGCAGCTTAATCCATCCATTCTTGATTCTACTTTAGTTATCAAAGGTGTTCGCTCATCGTATATGAGTGCACCGGGGATACGAGAAGTAAGTGAGATACAAACCGTTGGTACAACGACAGAGCCATCTAGTGATATGAGTGTTGCTGAGGTATTAGCGCTAAATAATGGCTCGGCAGTGGTAGTCAGTGGCAAAATCACAGCTGCTGTAAACGATATCTATGCGCTTGAATTAAGCGACCCAACAGTTGCTGGCAACAAGCTATATATTAAGTTGGAAGCAGCTCAGCGCGATGTATTTAGTCCCAAGCTTAACCCGAGCTTGATTGGTAAATCACTGAGAGTTGAAGGGATTAAAAATGACTATATGAGTCATCCCGGTGTTCGCAATGTTACTTCACTTGTATTGTTAAATTAAATCAATGTAATTGACCCTCTTTAAAGTAGGCATAGCGACGTTTATGTCTACTTTATTCTAAGCGTTATTCCTGTATATTCTTTGTTCATTCATTATTTCACAAACTACACTTTTGAGGTCATTTACCTAGCTTGGATGGTAATGATTTTTATTTGTGTTAGTGTGTCGGCGTTATAGTGACATAAACTCGCCAGCTGCAATGCTTGGTCGAGATCAGTAGGTGCTATTGCATAGTGTTTACTGAAAGGAATAGTGTTTTTAACTTTGGAACAAACTACATGAAATGCGTTTGCTTAATACTCTCTCTTTTATCCTTTAACCTTTATGCTGCAGCGGTCAATGTTGTGGTCACTGATGTAAAGCAACAACAGCTTGAACGAACATTGTCTTTAACGGGCTCAATTAGTGCAGCACAACACGCACAAGTGTCAAGTTTAACCGATGGTGTAGTAACTAAGATCTCAGCTGAAGCTGGTGATATTGTTGAAGCAAATGCTGCACTGCTGAGTCTCGATGCCGCTTTAGTAAAAGCTGAGCTGAAAAGTGTAGAAGCTGCACTTGAGCGCGCCAAGGTCGATCGCAACAATGCGATAAGGTTGGTAAAAGAAGCACAGTCTCTGTCGCAGCAAAAATTATTTGCGCAAACTGAGCTTGCTGACAGAGAGGCTAAGTTACAAGCATCAGAAGCCACTCTTTTAGAAGCACAAGCTAAGATAGCTTATCAGCGAGAGCTCGTTAACCGCCATCAATTAAAAGCGCCTTTTACGGGGGTGATAGCAAGGCGCACGGTTAATTTAGGTGAGTGGGTGACGCGTGGACAAACGGTGTTTGAATTAGTGAGTAGTGATGTTTTGTGGCTCGATTTGCGAGTGCCACAAGAATACTTTCAGCTTATTAATCTCGGCCGTGTCGTTAATTTTAGTGTCGCAAGCGCACCAAGCGTGCAGCATCAAGCTCATGTATTGGCAAAACTTCCTGTCGTTGACAAAACCAGTCGCTCGTTTCTATTAAGATTGGCAATTCCAAAAGATGCGCAGTTGCGTGTCGGTGCATCGGCTACGGCAAAACTGCCGCTAATTCGAGCACAAGACCACAGCGTGATTATTCCTAGCGATGCGATTTTGCGTCATCCCGACGGTGGGTTCAGTGTCTTTGTGGCCGTTGACGGTCAAGCAAAGCGGTTAAACGTTCAAATTGGTGAGCGAATTAATGGTCATATTGAAGTTTTATCTGGCTTAGAGTTAGGGCAACAAGTGGTGGTTGAAGGCAATGAGTTATTGCAAGAAGGCCAGGCATTAAACATTGTACCGGGTTTATAGGAGCGGGTGATGTTAAGAGCCAGTGTAAATCACGCCATTTTAGTTGCAGTAACGGTATTGATCTGTTCGATATTGGGTATTGTTGCCGCGTTTAAAATTCCGGTGCAAATGATCCCAGATCTTGAAGTAAGAACCATCACTGTGGTGACCAATTGGCCCGGTGCCACGCCACAAGATGTTGAAAAAGAAATACTTATAGAGCAAGAAAGGTATCTTCGTTCACTTGCGAATCTAACTCGCATGTCAAGTTATGCCAATACTGGTGAGGCAGAGATAGAGCTTGAGTTTCCATTTGGTGTCGACGTCAACGAAGCGCTCATAAACGTGAGCAACGCGTTATCTCAAGTACCAAATTATCCTGAAAACGTTGACCAGCCGGTGTTATATAGCAGCGCGTTTTCGAGCAATGCCTTTATGTTTTTTAATCTAAAGCCGCAACCGGGAAATCCACTCAATCTTGATATTGATATGCTTCGCGATTATGCCGAAGACTTTATTCGTCCAGAAATGGAAAGAGTCAGTGGAGTATCTCAGGTTGGTGTGCGTGGTGGTGCACTCTATCAAGTACAAATTTTGGTAGATCAAGAACAATTGGCGAGCCGTGGAATTAGCCTAGTTGACGTTAGAAATGCAATACGCAGTCGTAACCAAGATGCCTCTGCTGGCGATATAGACAGTGGGAAACGCCGTTATTTACTGCGTATGGTCGGCCGCTTTGAGTCAGCTAAAGCGCTAGAAGAGCTGGTAGTCAGTCACCGTGCGGGCACCACAATTAAGCTCAAAGACATCGCTCAGGTAAAGCTTGATCATTATGAAGTGCGCGACATTGCCTATAACAATGGCGAGCGAGCCTTAATGCTCTCGGTGAGACGGGAAAGCGGTTCTAACGTGATGGCGATTAAAGAAGAAATGATGGAGGTAGTGGCTCGCATCAACCGTGACATGCTCGCAAGTAATGGACTACAACTGACGCTATTGAGCGATGATGTTCGTTACGTTAAAGGATCTGTTGAAAATGTTTGGACGAATTTAGCGCTAGGTGCGGTGCTTGCGACTCTGGTGATGTTTTGGTTTTTAAAGAGCCCACGCTCGACCTTTATTGGTGTGATGGGCGTTCCAATTTGTACCATCGCGGCATTTTTGGGTCTGTTGTTATTTGACAGAACGATCAACGTGATTTCCCTCGCCGGCGTTGCGTTCGCCATTGGCATGACGGTTGATAACACCATTGTTGTACTTGAGAACATAGAGCAAGCCAGACGCCGAGGTCTCGATAAACTTCAAGCTGCTATTACCGGTGTTCAAGAGGTATGGCCTGCGGTGCTTGCTTCAACCCTGACCACAGTGTTGGTATTCGCACCTATTTTGTTTATTCAGCAAGAAGCCGGGCAGCTTTATTCCGACGTCGCAATTGCGATTTCTGCTGCAATCATCGCTTCTATGTTGGTGGCCTTGTTTGTGGTGCCTGCGGCAAATGCAAATTTTGCCTGTAAGGAGATCTCCAGTGGCATGTTGTCTACGCCTAAACTGCCAACGTTTATTCCGGCGATGTTATCAAGTCCACGTGCTCGCATAGTGTGTATTGTATTCGGTAGTGTGTTGTTACTCGGTGGGGCGTGGTTATTTATGCCTAAAGCCGAATATTTGCCGGAGGGAGAGGAGCCAAAAGCGTTCTCTATGATGATAGCGCCTCCGGGCTATAACCTCAGCCATATGCAAAAAATTGGTGATGAACTACTTCCTTATTTAAACAAGCATTTGGAAAACGATGACAGCGATTTTGTATCGGGTAACACGTCGTTGCCACCTTTAAAGTATTATTCGATGTCTGTTGGTGTTGGTAGCATTTGGCTATTAAGTGAACCATACAACCGTGAATACATCGATGAAATGATGGAGGCAATCACGACCAAGTTTAGAAGCTACCCAGGAATGCGCGCATTTTCTTCACGAGGCTCGATTATCTCAAGTAATGATGGCGGTTCAAGAGCGGTGGCTTTGGATATCAGCGGTACAGATCAAACGGCGCTCTATCGGGCAGCAGATGCAGTGTATCGGTTAGCGGGGGAAGTCTTTGATAATCCACAAGTGGATTCTGCACCATCTTCTCTGACACTCGACCAACCGCTAATAGAAATCCAACCAAGGTGGCAACGGTTGGCTGAAGTGGATATGAGTGCCGACGAACTCGGCTATACGGTCGCAGCCTTGAGTGACGGCGCCTATGTTGACGAGTTGATCTTAGACGATGATAAAGTAGACGTCTTTTTATTTTCTGAGTCGGGTAATCAGCAAAGTCTTTCGCAATTAGCGCAATCTCCGGTTGTGACCAAAGCTGGGCTGATCCCGCTGAGCGCTTTGGCCGATCTACGAGAAAAAGCAGACAGTGATAGTTTGCGTCGAGTTGATGGTCGTAGAACCGTGACTGTATATATTATTCCACCAAGAAATGTTGCGCTAGAGGAAGCGCAGGAATTAGTAAGAACGGAATTATTACCGCAGCTTCAGCGGCAGGGCGATCTGCTTCCTGGTGTCAATGTGAGTATCGGTGGTGCTGCCGATCAACTAGACAAAACCAAAGAAGCGCTGGGCAGTAATTTTATCGTTGCATTAGCGCTGTGTTACTTATTACTTGTCGCAATCTTCAAGCATTGGGGCTATCCGCTATTTATTATGGCAACAGTGCCGCTTGGCATGGCTGGAGGCTTACTTGGACTAATTGCTATTAATGGCATTGGTAGCATAACAGGCACTTTCCACCAGCCTTTTGACATGATAACCATGCTTGGCTTTTTAATCTTGTTAGGGACTGTGGTTAATAACCCTATTCTGATTGTCGATCAAAGCCGAAGAAACCTTGAGAGTACCGCGATGAGTGTTTACGAGGCGGTGATCTCAGCACTACAAACGCGATTAAAACCGATTGTGATGTCAACGATGACAACCCTATGCGGTCTTGCGCCATTGGTGTTTATTCCAGGAGAAGGATCTGAGCTTTATCGAGGCGTTGGCATGATAGTGCTTTGTGGTATTGCTATGGCAACTATCGTCACACTCACCATTTTACCCGCGCTATTAGTCAGCTTTTTAAAACGGCCGGTAGAGAGTTCCGTAAGCAAACTCTAACCATATATTAATCACGCTGTGTATATTACGAATGCCTTGCTTGAACTTTTCCGTTCAGCAGGGCATTTTTATTGTTAAGTGTTATGAAAGCTTGAATTTAACGGTTTTTGCCCACAGTAAAATAAGATGCGTACAGGTTTATATAATAAAAAGAGCACCACATGACAACTAACATACGCTCTGCGATTATCGCTGAGGGCGGAGGTCAAAAAGGCATTTTTACAGCGGGCGTGCTTGATGCTTTTCTTGAGAAAAAATTTACGCCTTTTGATTTAAAAGTAGGTGTCTCAGCGGGCGCACAAAACCTCGCAGCTTATTGCGCTCGCGCCAGTCAATATGCGCAAACTGCTATCGAATCACTTACAACGGAGCAGCAGTTTTTCCGTCCCGCGCGATTTTTTACCGGTGGTAATGTCATTGACTTGGATTGGTATTTTCAACAAGTAGAGCACAGCGGCAAAGTACGGTTTCCAACTGAGCCTAACCACCTCACGCCGGAAAGTAACTTTTATGCGGTTGCAAGTCACTTAGACTCGCTTGAGCCACATTATTTGCATACGTGGCACGATAACATGTTTACCCATTTAAAGGCTTCTAGTGCAATCCCTTTTTTATATCGTCCAGGCGTTAAAGTTGCGGGTCACGGAATGATGGATGGTGGCGTGGCCGATCCTTTACCCGTGCGCTGGGCACACAGTCAAGGGGCAAAGACGATTTGGGTGATCAGAACCATTGAGGCACATGACGATGGCAAAATGCCAGTGCTTGAGCGCTTAAAGCCAATCATGCGGCGGGTTAATCAATCTCCTCGAATGTTTGAAATGTATCATCACTATCAAAGTCGTTATGCCGATGCGGTTAACTTTATGAATTCACCACCAGAAGATGTTGACGTCATTCAAATAGCGCCCAATAGACCGCTGGGATCCATGGTTTTAGGCTCCAGCCCTGAGACCTTAAAGTCTGATTATAAACTGGGGTTTGAACTTGGATTAAAAGCGGTAGATAAATGGCGTGATATGCTTGAAGTAAGTGTAATGTAACAAGCAAGCCTCAGGTTGAGACTTGCTTGTGCTTAAGACTTGCGAATTGAAATAGAAGTCGCTTCGATATCAATTCGGCCATCTTTGAATAAACCACCGATGGCTTTTTTAAAGTTAGCTTTAGAGGTAGAGAAAGTACGCTTGATGGCGTCAGGATCTGACTTATCGCCCAGCGGTAAATAACCGCCACTTTCTTCGAGCTTGCTATAAATGATTTCTGCAAGGTCTTTAACTTTACCAATACCTGGCTTTTCTAACACGATATCAATCTTATCTTCGTCATGAACCGCTTTTACAAAGCCTTTCATGCGCTGACCGATATACATGCGCTTAAATACATCATTGAAAAAGACCAATCCAAAATGTTTTTCATTGACGATCACTTTATAGCCAAGATCGGTTTTTGCCGCGACGATTAGGTCTACTTCTTCGAACTTTTCGTACTCGGCTTTTGATTTACCTAAAAACTTACCCAGCGCACTAGACGCACAAATACGCTTACTGGCGTTGTCTAGGTAAAGCCTAACCAAATAGCTGTAACCATCGCGCATTTTTGGTTTTTGTTCATTGTATGGGGCAAGCACGTCTTTATCTATGCCCAAATCCATAAAAGCACCAACCTTATTGATCTCTTTTACGCGAAGCAGGGCAAATTCGCCGACTTGTGCAAGTGGCTTTTTGGTTGTTGCCGTTGCGTGTCCCAAGTTATCTAAATAGATAAATACTTCGACAGAATCCCCTTCCTCGGTATGCTTTGGCACTTCTGTTCGAGGAAGAAACACATCACCAAGCTCACCACCGTTTAAATAAGCGCCTTCCGCGGTAAGCTCTTCAATGGTTAACATTTTGATTTGACCTAACATGGTTATTCCTCGTCAGTTTGTGGTTTTGGTTTACGACGCATCGGCATAGTACCATCAATATCAATCGGTGGCGGGACCACTTTTCTCGGTTGTGATTTTTTCACCGGCTTTTTCTTAGGTTTACTTGTTTGCTTTGGTGTAGACGCAGCAGGGCGATTTTTACTCTGCTGTGGTTTTTGCTTAAGTCCTTTGAATTTACCAACAAGACCAGAGACTTCTTCAAAACGTAGTGGCTCATCAAGATAGTTTTTGATTGCCACATAGCTATCCCAATCTTTAGGACCAACAAATGAAACCGCAGTGCCTTTAAACCCGGCACGTCCTGTACGACCGATACGGTGGACATATTCTTCTGCCTGCTTAGGCAAGTCAAAATTCATAACATGAGTAACAGAGAGCAAATCGAGACCACGAGAGGCAACGTCTGTGGTAACAAGCACTTTATAAATCCCACGGCTGAAGCTTTCCATAATGTCTAACCGCTTATTTTGCGGCATATCGCCCGACAACGATACCGCTTTAATCGACATCTCATTTAGCAGTTTGCTTAATCTGTCTGTGTCGCCACGGGTTGCGGTAAAGATAATGCACTGTCCTACGTCATCCTGTGTGATGAAGTGTTTAAGCAGTGCTTCTTTATGATCTAAATGATCGGCAAAATAGAGCGCTTGCTTAATGTCTTCATGCTGCTGATGGGCATTGCTCAACATAATGCGCTTTGGCGATTTAAGTAATTGACGTGACGAAGCTTCTACTTGTGTATGATCTAGCGTAGCTGAAAATAGCAGCGTTTGTCTTTGGCGGTGATCTGCAGAGTCATTAATGACGTCTAACTGTTTTTCAAAGCCAAGGTCAAACATACGATCTGCTTCATCAAAAATAAGCAGCTCAAGACCACCTAAAAATAATGAGCGATTTTCAACGTGATCGGCAATACGACCAGGAGTACCCACCACAAAATGTGGGTCGCGGCGTAGCGCTTTTACCTGATCATTGTAGTTTTCACCACCCAAAATCTTACAGACTTGAATATTAGTGCCAGCACACAGTGCACGACACTCAGAGAACACTTGAGTCGCGAGTTCACGAGTTGGGGCTACGATAACAACGCGAGGATCGCGTTTGCTTAGCGCTTTTTGTTTCATTACACGCTGTACGGCAGGCAGCAAGAAGGCTAGGGTTTTGCCAGAGCCTGTTTTAGACTGCGCAAAAACATCGTGGCCAGCTAGAGCCGTTGGGATGGCATGCGCTTGGATCTCGGTCGGTTCCGTGATCCCTTGGTGAGCCAGTTGTTGTTCTAGGCGCGTATCTATCCCAAGTTCAGTGAATCTCAAGTCAATTTCTCCAAGTCTTGAATTTTAAAAACACGAGATTATACCAAAGCATAGACGCTATCGGATATAGAATTTGTGTTTTTTGCATTTTAATCAAAAATCCGTAAAATACGCGCCTCAGCGCCGGGTTTGCGACTCGGTTTTCGTGCTTTACACATCGTCATACTTAATGTGTAAGCTAATCAAAGCTTAAATCTAGGAAAATACAATGTCAGAACAATACGTTGTTTGTGCTATGTACAAGTTTGTCTCTTTACCTAACTACCAAGAGATAAGACAGCCACTTCACGATGTGATGGAAGCGAATGAAGTTCGCGGTACGTTATTACTTGCAGAAGAAGGTATCAATGGTACCGTTGCCGGTAAACGTGAAGGCATTGATGCGCTACTTGCATGGTTAGACAAACAACCAGGCCTTGATAACATCGTTTATAAAGAGTCGTTCGATGAAACTTGCCCTTTCTACCGCACTAAAGTAAAGCTTAAGAAAGAAATCGTGACCATGGGTGTACAAGGTATAGACCCTAAAGAGGTGGTTGGTACGTACGTAAAACCACAAGATTGGAATGCATTGATTTCAGACCCTGACGTTGTACTCGTTGATACGCGTAACGACTATGAAATCGAGATCGGTACATTCAAAAATGCCATCGATCCTAAAACCAAGACTTTCCGTGAATTCCCAGAGTGGGCGCAAAATAACTTAAACCCAGAAAAACACAAAAAAGTGGCGATGTTCTGTACTGGCGGGATCCGCTGTGAAAAATCGACAGCGTATATGAAAGAGCAAGGCTTCGAAGAGGTTTATCACTTGGAAGGCGGCATTCTAAAATACTTAGAAGACGTGCCAAAAGAAGAAACCATGTGGGAAGGCGAGTGCTTTGTGTTTGATAACCGCGTTGCTGTCGATCATGATTTAAACAAAGGATCTTATGATCAATGCCATGCTTGTCGTATGCCAATCACGGAAGCAGAGAAACAACTTGAAGAATATATGGAAGGGGTGTCTTGTCACCACTGCCACAAAGACTTAACAGAAGAGCAAGTTGCACGATTTGCTGAGCGTCAAAAGCAAATTGAACTGGCGAAGCTACGCGGCGAAGGTCATATCGGTCATGAAGCACAGGATGCTATTCGTAAGCGTAAAGAAGAAAAGCTAGCGCAAAAAGAAGCGCAACGTCAAAAGCGCTAAAGATGCATTGTACTAAGAATACATAACAAAGGGACCGGATGGTCCCTTTTCTCTGCTAAACCTTTCACTGCCAGCTATTTGCGCAAGTGCCTTTCGCTCTGCAAACTTTTCATATTTGGTGTGTAGCCTTTTCTAATTCCTGTTTTCAAATTCTTCGAAATCAAATTCTGAAATTAAATTAATTTATAATAATCAAAGAGATACTCTTTATTTTCAGATTGGTGTCTTCCTTGCTTATTCAAAGGCTATCGCTGTAAATCTATAAATTGATTTATGCCGTTAAATTTTTGAAGGAGCTTTATGATGTCAAATACGGTAACCACAATTAACCCTGCGACAGAGCAACCCGTTAATGAATATACGTTAATGAGCTTGGACGAGGCGCAAAAGTCGGTGGACTTAGCCAATGACTGTTATTCATTTTGGAAGAAAACCACATTTACGCAAAGAGCACAAAAGCTAAACAGGCTTGCGGACTTAATTGAGCAAAATAAATCCAAGTTAGTTTCACTGATGACCGAGGAAATGGGCAAAGTGACGGAGCAGGGTGAACAGGAAGTTTCCTTGTGTGCTGAAATTTGCCGATATACCGCTGAGCATGGCGAAAAAGAATTACAGGATGAGCATCGGGTATTTGAGCAGGGACACGCCATTATCACTTATCAACCAATAGGTGTGATCTTAGGAATACAACCTTGGAACTTTCCGCTTTATCAGGTGATTAGATACAGTGTTTCGAACGTGATGGCGGGCAATACCACGGTAATGAAACATGCCTCAAATGTATTTGGCATGGCTAAATACATTGAAGAGTTGTATTTAGAGGCCGGTTTTCCAAAAGGTTGCTATCAATCATTGTTAATTGATGGTGAGACAGCCAGCGAGTTGATAAAGAATCCATATATTCGCGGTGTTACGTTTACCGGAAGCGATAAAGTAGGTAAACAAGTTGCCAAACAAGCTGCTGAGCTTTCTAAAAAAACTGTCCTAGAGCTTGGCAGTAACGATGCCTTTGTGGTGCTGGCAGATGCTGATATTAACAAAGCGGTGTCGGCGTGTATTCAAGGTCGTATTGTCAACAACGGTGAAACCTGCGTTGCAGCGAAGCGCTTTATTATCGTTGATGAGATTTATGATCAATTTAGAGAGGCTTTTGTGGCTGGCTTTAAGCAGCTTAAGGTGGGAGACCCAACCGCAGCAGACACCGACTTAGGTCCTATGGCGCGTAAAGATTTACGTGATGAATTACACCAACAAGTTGAAGCGTCCGTTAAGGCGGGAGCGACTTGTCCACTTGGTGGAGAAATTCCAAAGCAACAGGGGTTTTATTATCCAGTCACCATTTTGGAAGACGTTAAACCCGGTATGCCGGCTTATGATGATGAACTATTTGGCCCTGTGGCGTCGCTAATTCGTGTGCATGATGAGGCTGAGGCGATGATGGTAGCCAATGATTCACGCTATGGTTTAGGTGGTGGCATTTTTTCTGAAGACACTCAACGTGCAACAGAACTTGCTATCAAGGAGTTTGATACTGGCATGGTGAACATCAATGGCTATTCGCTGGCGCAACCAAACTTGCCGTTTGGTGGTGTTAAAGACAGTGGCTATGGTAGAGAGCATGGTGGTTTTGGGATCAAAGAGTTTGTTAACGTGAAAACCGTAATGGTCGCAAGCGTTGAATAACGCAAACCGATCCTGACGTTTGCTTATACGCTGGAGCCAGTAATACTGGCTCTTTGCGTTTTAAATTGGTTATAATTCGCGTCCATTTTTTACAGCGAGAAAGACACGTGGGCGAAGCGAGCTTAACAACCTTACATTTATTGGCAACTGATCCAAGCGCAGTGGCGCAAGCGGCTGAACTTGCACGTGACGGTCATCTTGTTGCGGTTCCTACAGAAACCGTTTATGGCTTAGCAGCAGATGCAAGGCAACCCGATGCGGTAAAAAAAATCTTTGTAGCAAAAGGACGCCCAGCTGATCACCCGCTAATCGTACACCTCGCTGACAAGTCTTTGGTCACTGAGTGGGTGGAAACATTGCCAGACTATTTTGATGCCTTAGCTGATGCGTTTTGGCCGGGGCCACTGACGATCGTTGCCAAAAAGCAAGCACATGTGAGCGATGTAGTCACAGGCGGCCACCCAACCGTGGGTATTCGTGTGCCAAATCATCCTGCAATGCTAGCATTATTGCGGCGTATTAACTCTGGACTTGCTGCGCCTTCAGCCAACCCTTACAAAAAAATTAGTCCAACCACCGCCGAGCAAGTGTTGTTTGGATTGTCCGGCAAAATAGCGGCTGTGTTAGACGGCGGTCCTTGTGAAGTGGGACTTGAGTCTACGATTGTCGATATATCTTCAGCAACACCGAGGATCTTGCGAGCAGGCCCTATTACTAAAGCTGCACTTGAAGCGGTGCTCAATATTGAAGTGGATGAGCCTGATGTACACACTGTAGCCGTCCCAGGTAACGTAAAAGCCCATTATCAACCAAGCAAACCGCTTACCCTGTTGTCAACGGAAGAGTTAGTTGCTCGCCTAAGCGGCCAGTGCGAAGCAAATACCGGTGTGTTGTATTATTCATCGCAAATTGAGCGAATGATCTGTGAGAATTCAGCAAACAACGAGCTGGTGGATCTTAAACTTGGTGCTGACAAAGCCAAGTATGCGCAGGGCCTTTATCACGGTTTACATCAATTGGACCAATCAAGTGCAACCGAGATTTTGTTGGAAGCACCACCAACGGCGCCCGAGTGGCGCGATGTTAACGACAGACTGATGCGCGCGGCCGCGCAATAGACATAATTTGGCGCGGTAGCCTATCGCGCCTTACTCTGCCTCAATCTTTACATAACTTTACCTTACTTTACATGGGCTTATCTTGCCTTTAAAACGCTGCAAGGCATACTGCATCTTATCGCACTTATACTGTGTGTTATCGAATAGTTTATCTTGATGTGAGTGATTAACTGTTACACTCAAATATAGATAAGAACAATGGAAATTATTAAGGTTAATATGTGTAAAGTAACGCGCTTGGTGGTTTTTACAGCCACTATGCTGATAACCAATGCCGCTTTGGCGAAACCTTCGCAAGTGATTGCAGAGCCGATTCAATTTGAAAGTAGTAGCCAGCAAATTCAGGCAGTAGGTAATGCTGAAGCGATTCAATCGGTTATTTTGTATCCCGCGATTGGTGATAGGGTGACTGCGGTACATTTTAAACCGGGCGATCAGGTTAAAGCGGGTACTTTGCTATTGGAGCTAGACTCACGCCGCCAAAAAGCGGCGCTTGAAGAAGCTAAAATTCGTCTTGCAGATGCGCAGCGCACCGTCGACCGCCTAACTGATAGCCAAAAGCGTGGTGCCGTCCCAATTAATGAATTAGATAAAGCGGTAACGGATAGAGACTTAGCAAAAGTCGCCTTGATCCAAGCTAAGAATGAATTAGAAGACCGCCAAGTGATCGCCCCTTTTTCTGGCGTAATGGGACTCACCGACGTTGAGGTTGGAGATCGCATTACCACCCAAACCGCGATTGCGAGTATCGATAACTTTGACAAGTTGTATGTTCAATTTGCGGCACCGGAATCGGCGTATGGCATGCTTAAATCGACCGATAGCGTGCTGCTGACACCTTGGAATGATAATTCAACACGGATCGACGCAAAGATAGCGCAAATGGACTCTAGAATAGACCCAACAGCCCGCACACTAAAAATCAAAGCCATCTTTGAAAACCGCAATGACCGTTTTTTGCCTGGAATGAGCTTTAGAGTATCGCTAACGGTATTAGGTGAGGAGTTTGCCGTTATTCCTGAAGCTGCACTGCTTTGGGGCGCAACAGGTCCTTATGTATGGAAAGAAGTAGATGGCAAAGCTAAGCGTATTGATGTCAAAATCCAACAGCGTTTGCCGGGAAAATTGCTGGTATCAGGTGATTTGGCAGCAAGAGAGTTATTAGTTGTAGAAGGGGTGCAACGTCTTCGTCCTGGGCAAGAAATTGCGGTGACGAATGCACTGGCGAAGGAATAAATCGTGACTAAACCGGAGTTACCACAGTTACAAGACTTACCGTCGATGGCCATTCGCCGTCCGGTATTAATCGTTGTATTAAATTTATTGATTATTATTGCAGGTATTGCTGCTCTTGCCGGCGTTGAAGTTCGTGAACTGCCCGATGTAGATAGGCCGCGTTTAACGGTGTCCGCATCGTTTCCCGGCGGCTCGCCTGAGACCGTCGACACCGAAGTAACGAGTAAGTTAGAAGGCGCAGTCGCGCGTGTCAGTGGTGTAAAAAGCATTCGTGCACAAAGTGAAGAAAATAATGCACGGATTGTTGTTGAATTTCGTCCGGGCATTAATCTAGACGATGCAGCAAACGAAACACGCGAATCCGTTTCTCGAGTACAAAGAGAGCTACCGGAGGAAGTTGAACGGGTGTCCATTATTAAAGCGGATAATGACGCAGAAGCCGTGGTTTCTTTAACTGTAAGTAGTGCCTCTTTAACACTTGAAGGATTGACCGAGCGAGTAGAAAAAGACTTAGCGCCGCAGTTTTTGACTATTCCAGGCGTGGCCGATGTGCGCCTGAACGGCGATAGAGAACGGGTGCTGCGCGTAAGACTTGATCCCTTAAAACTGACAAGCTTTAATCTAACCGTTCCGGATGTTGCTGCGGCGCTTAGACAAGCACCGTTTGATGTACCCGCAGGCAGTTTAAAGTCTGACGATCAGCAGCTGATTGTCCGTGCTGATGCCACTTCTGTAACCGCTGAGCAGGTGAGTGATATCATCATTCGTGGCGAGACTCGGGTGGGGGATATTGCCTCTGTGTATTTTGGACCGGCTGATCCTCGCTCTATGGTGAGGCTTGACGGAGAGCCTGTAATTGGGCTTGAGATCATTCGCCAAGCACAGTCCAATACCATTGAAATCTCAGATGAAGTGCTGCAACTCGTTGATAAGATAAAAGTACGCTTTCCAGATCTGGAGCTATTCGTCACCTCCGATGATGCACAGTTTATTCGCTCATCCGTAGACGAAGTCTTAAGCTCTTTGGTGATAACCATATTGCTGGTGGTATTCACGCTTTGGGTATTTATTGGCTCGTGGCGTGCGACGCTTATTCCAGCTTTTGCAATCCCGGTTGCGCTTATCGGCTCTTTGGCGCTGATCTGGGCGCTTGGCTTCTCGGTTAATATTTTAACCTTGCTAGCACTGGTGTTGGCCACTGGACTTATCGTAGATGATGCGATTGTTGTTAGTGAGAATATTCAGCGTCGTCGTGGCGAAGGGATAGGTCGTCGCGCTGCGGCGGTACTTGGGACAAGAGAAGTCTTCTTTGCTGTAGTTGCGACAACCGCAGTACTTGCTGCGGTATTCGTACCGATTGCCTTTTTACCCTCGACTGCGGGCCGACTGTTCAGGGAGTTTGGTGGCGTGTTAGCTGGTGCCGTGATTATTTCTTCATTTGTGGCACTGTCATTGGTGCCAGCATTAACATCTAAGTTAAAAGTAAAGCAAGATAGCAAAAAGCACCTGTTTTCAAGTGTTGGTGTGAAACTCGCAGAAATGTATCGCGGTACGATCCACTGGGTACTTGACCATGCATGGCTAACCTTTGGTGTATTTGTGGTTATTGCGAGCTTGTCTGGTGCGCTCTATTCGCAATTGGATAATGAGCTTTTGCCATCTGAAGACAGAGGTAAAATTCGCATTTTCGCAAGAGGGCCTGACGGTGTTGGTCTTAACTTTATGGATAGACAAGCCAAACAAATGGAAGATATTTTATTACCTTTTGTTGAAAGCGGAGAAATAGAGTCAATCTATACGGTTGTCGGTCAGTGGGATCCCAATATCGTGTTCATCACTGTGCCATTAAAGCATTGGGATGAGCGTCATTTCTCGCAACAGGAAATTATCGATAAGATCAGAGGACCGCTTGGTAATATACCTGGCGCACCGGCTCGTGCCTTTGGTGCAAATAGCTTAAACCTAAGAGGCCAAGGTGGTGGTATCGAGCTTGCGCTACTTGGTAACGACTATTTTGAGATCTTTAAAGCTGCGCAACAATTTGCGGTTTTGGTTGAAAAAGAAATGCCAGACGTGGCGCCGGTGCAAATCTCTTATCAACCCTCACAACCTCAGCTACGCGTAAACATTGACCGTCGAAGAGCAGAAGAGCTTGGCGTTAGTTTAAGTGACATCTCAACGACACTTAGGGCGGCGATTAATGGTGATGATGTTGCCGATTTGAATGTTGGCGATCAATCCATACCAATTATGCTGCAAGCTCAAAACCATACCATCAGAGACCCAAGTGATTTGGCTAACCTTTATGTTGGCAGCCGCTCTGGTGCATTAGTTCCGCTAAGTAGCCTTGCCGTTATTGTAGAAGAGGGCGTAGCTGCAGAGCTTGAACGCCACGCTCAGCGTCGTAGTATCGAGCTGGATATGAAACAGCCAGAAGATATGCCTATGGCTGAAGTGGTTGAAAAATTACGAACGCTGGCAGATCAGAGTTTACCTGACAGCGTGACGCTGGCGTTTAAAGGGGAAGCCTTAACGTTTGAAGAAACGGCCAACGAAGTGTTACTTACCTACGTGCTGGCGTTTTTGATTGTGTTACTCGTACTTGCTGCACAATTTGAAAGCGTGAATAGTGCCGTTGTAGTGATGATCACAGTTCCGTTTGGGATCACCTCCGCCATATTGGCGCTGTATCTTACAGGTACTTCGCTAAACATATATTCGCAAATCGGTTTAGTGATGTTGATTGGTTTAATCGCTAAAAATGCCATCTTGTTAGTTGAGTTCGCTGATCAGTTACGTGATAAAGGACGGTCAGTAAGACAAGCCGTTGAAGAAGCGGCAGTGATCCGTTTGCGTCCTATCATGATGACTTTAGTATCTACATTGCTTGGTGCTTTACCGTTGATTTTATCGGTTGGCGCAGGTGCTGAATCGAGAAATGCAATCGGCTGGGTCGTATTTGGCGGTCTAGGCTTGGCGGTTTTCTTTACGCTTTACCTCACACCTGTCGTTTATCTCGGTTTAGCGAGATTTACAAAACCGAGGGCGGATGAAACCAAATTATTAGTGGATGAACTTGATAAAGCTGAAAGTTAAATTCCACGGTTAAAAATAAAGTAAGGTGAGCGCAGCAATAGCTGCGCTTTTTTTATACAGTGATTAATGTTGTGGTAACACATTCTTTGATACTTTTTGTTGAACTTTTCATTATTTAAACTGTCACAACCGATGTGGTTGTTTTATAGCCAGTATGTTTGCTACTCTAAGACAGTAAATCCTGTTTTCTATAACAATAATAAAAATAACAAGCTAATTGAAAGAAGATGTGTCATGGGTAATTTATTTTTAAAAGAACGGGAAAATTGGACCGCCTGGATTATTTGGAGCTTGATAGGGTGCACGGCAACCGTTGCATTATCGAGTTATACCAGTGAGATATGGATGGGGCTATTGGCGCCTATCTTGGTATTAGGATTACTAACAACATGGATGAGTTACACCAAGCGATTTGATTTTTCCAGAGCATTCAAAGTGCTCAGTACCGTTGTGTTGTTTTCATCTATTCCGGTTATCATTGAAAAAGTGCTGCCTGCAAAAAACGCAGTTATTGGTATGATTGATTCGGGGATCATCGTGATTGCGATGGTTATCGCCAGTTGTATTTTTGCTTACATTGCCAAAAGGCCAAAGCAATATTATTGATTATTCGGCTATTATTTGCGCTTTTGAATGCAAAAATCGAAATAGTGCTTTACAACCGATGGATAACTCCATAAAATGCGCGCCAACAACGGAGAGATGGCTGAGTGGTTGAAAGCACCGGTCTTGAAAACCGGCATACGTTAATAGCGTATCTAGGGTTCAAATCCCTATCTCTCCGCCACCTCATTCCCAAAACCGCCTCCAAATGGCGGTTTTTTTCGTTTGGAGGCGTGTATGGCTGCAGCTAGTAACATGGCAATAATAAAACATAGTTCTATTTGGATTGTATTTAGTTATTTTTATCTTAGTGGCCTGAACATGGCGCTTACGTTGTCGATTGATTCACAACAAGACCCTGATATCACGATGACGCTGCTGCATATTTTTTTATTCAATTGCCTTGTTGGTCATCTGATCACTAAATATGAAAAATCCTGGCCAGAAATTGCCAGTGTGGTTATTGCATTATTTGGTGTGGTTGGATTTGGACACTACTTTGTTGGTAGCTTGGGAGAGTACAGTGATGAGCTTAATATTGGCCTTGTATTATTACTGCCATTTGCAGCCTTTGTAATGAAAAAACTCAAACAATACGCCGAAGAGAAAGCCGCTAGTTAGCGGTTTTTTTGTGTCCGACGAATAGCTCGACTGCTTGATAATCAAGCAGCTCCGGTATCTTGCCTATTTTGGCTGTGATACAATCTAAGGTTCTTGTTAATAAAAAATATGGAAAGACTATGTCTCAATTCAACACAGACGCAGATAAAGCGAGCTACGGTATTGGTTTACAAATGGGTGAGCAACTTAAAGCAAACCCTTTTGAAGGTCTAAACCTTAACTCTGTATTCGAAGGTATGAAAGACGCTTATGCTGGTGACAGCTTCCGCGTTGAGATCCCTGAAATTCAAGCAGCATTTGAGAAGATCAATGCTGAAATCCAACAGCGTCGTGAAGAAGAAGCGAAAGTATTAGCAGCTGAAGGTGTTGCATTTCTAGAAGAAAATGCAAAGCGTGCTGAAGTAACAGTAACTGAGTCTGGTCTTCAGTATGAAGTAGTTGAAACTGGCGAAGGTGATAAGCCTGTTGAAGATTCAAAAGTACGTGTTCATTACCACGGTACTCTAATCAACGGTACGACTTTTGACAGCTCTTATGAGCGTGGTCAACCAGCTGAATTCCCAGTAAATGGTGTTATCAAAGGTTGGACTGAAGCACTTCAAATGATGCCTGCGGGTTCAAAGTGGCGTCTATACGTGCCGCATGAGCTTGCATACGGCGAGCGTGGTGCAGGTGCTGCAATCGCACCTTTCTCAACGTTGATCTTTGACGTTGAACTACTAGACGTACTTTAAGTCTATGCTTTGAGTGGATCTGTTCGATCCACTCTATTATTCCATTTAGCGTTAATACTCCCTCAAATTGAGCGACTAAATAACAAAAACTTTTACCTCGCCGACACAGACCTCGCTACCTTGCCCATAGCTGTGCTATCGACAAGATTTTCTCGTCTAAAAATGGATCGTTGAATTAGGCTAGTTGATATTACTTTTGCTGCATATTTTCTTTAACCCGCCTCATTACTTCCATTCAATACTAAATACACATTCTCCCAAAGCTTTGATAATGCAATTAGGTAGTCAGGCGTTTGAAAATGGGGACAGTCGCTGTCGCCATAGATAACGGCTTTAAGTTGTTCAAGTACGGCTAAGTTGGCTTTATCGCGCAATGTCATTATTTCATTCACCGTAAACGCATGTTGCTCCAGCAGGTAGTGGCTTCGCCACTCTTTACTAGACATAGTGATAGGTGATGGTAACCAAGTTAACGGACCATAAGTATCGCTTAGCAGTAATGTGCCATGGTTAAATATGGCTGAGACTCTATGATTGATAAATGTTGCTGAACCATCATCAAACTCAGACGCAAAGTTTTGACAAAGCAGCGAAATGGACATCTCCCCGCGTTGTAGCAAAATACTAGCAAACGCGCTCGAAGTAGCCTTCGGTTGAATGGCTACTGTCACATCAACTTCGTCGGTAAACAGACGACAAATTAAATCCAGTCCCGAATACAGTGTCCTGAGGTTAACGGCGATGTCTAGATGCATACATTGGCCTTGTGCTGCGGCACTGAAGTAGCTGTCATAGAAAGAGCGAATAGGATACAAATCGGCGAAATGGGCGTTCACCCAGAACCTAACGCCATTCGCTTTTGCGACTGCTAATGCCTGTGCCATCGAGGTTGGCCCAATTGGATGTTCACAAATTACATGAATATGTTTTTCTAATAGTGCGATAGTAATCTCAATGCCGGCATCGCCAGCGATAGCCACACAAGCAATATCTACTTGTTTATCTGTTATCTGCTCTACATTGGTGTAATGTGGTACGGCAAAGGACTGAGCGTACTGTGTTGAGCGAAGACCACCAGTTGACAATATGCCACTGAGCATCAATCCCGTATTTTGAAACTGTAATGCCCGAATATAAGTAGCACCGTAATTTGTTCCGCATACTAAAACTTTCATAGCTGAGTCCTTATGCAATGGGGTGTGGATACAAGTTAACCGCGCGGCCTGCCAAGAGTTTATGCAATCTTGGGTTGTCAATGCGCTTGAATTGTTCGCCAAAGTGAATGGGCTGCATATTAACACCAACAGCTCGAGCAACTCTAAATGGACTTAATGCAACGTCTGAAGCAGTGACGTCAACAATGGCAATATCAACCCCTGCTTTGGTAATGCGCTGTCTTAGATCTGCGGCTCCCTCAAGTGTAGGATAAGACCAGCATGATAGCGGTTTAGATTCAGATTTAGGCTGTCTCATGAAGTTAAAGGCGGATAAGTGTGCACTAGAGAAATAAAATGCAGCATGATCCTCTAACGTTCTGACCTGCTCTACGGTTTGTGGAGCTTTATGCCCACTCTGCATTAGGCTGCAAAGATAGGGCATAACATGACCTTGCTCCAATAATGCTTTGGTGACAGCCACATTGATGTTGTCATGGGTGGCTAGTGAAACTGATACTGCAGGCGTGGTGATGCCATCGCCTAGACCAAGGCAAACAACCGTTGGGATATGGATGCCGACGTCAAGAAGGTATAACTCTAGCGCTATGCCTTGCTGTGTTATCGATTCGACCATGAGCTTCAACTTGCCAGTTAGCAAAGAGTCGGCATCTAATCTAGTACAAGGGAGTTGGGCGTACCAGGTAAGCATCATCGCATCTCTTTCAATGAGTTCGAAGCAGGCTCTGACAGCGGCATCTTCGTTATCTTTACCTGCCGCTAAGCCATTAGAAGAAACTTGACTGAATTGTTCTTCATAAGGGCAAGTAAAATTAAAGTAGCTCACTAAAGCGGGCACCCAAGTAGCGCGACTTGTGCCAATCCAATTGCCTTCAACCCAATGAATTTTTTGTTTGCTTCGCCATTTACTAAAAGGAAACCCTGGTGTTGCATACTGCTCGGGAGAATAGAGGACTAGATCTGCTGGGTTTACGTAGTCTCCTTGAAGTTGATTTACCGTGGCATAACGACAGTTACGAATATCGTATCTCGCTGCTGAATAACGTTCAAGTGCTTCACCCACGGCACTAATATGAGCTGAAAGCGAGTCTAATCCTTTGCCTGAACCAACTTGGCCTTGTGTTCTCGGATCAAATTGACCACTTGTAAAACTACTTAGGCTAGCGGATGCGGTGACTGGGAGTTCAGGTAAGTGGGGGGCATGGCCCGTTAGTTGTTTTATCACGCCAAATTCTGGGTCAACCCAACCTCGCATCATTGTTTTAAATTGCTCAACTGTCTTTAATTCAGAAATGGCTGGTAACGCCTTATTGTTGGCAGCAATATCTTGTTCACTAGGGCCAGAGCATACTGCGCATTCGGGGACTGGAATAATAGGGTGAAGCGAGCTTTCTCCACTAACCAAATTGGTTGTTCTGGTAGTATTTTGCAGCACAGATTGCGTGTACTGTAACAAAATGGTTTGTATATCCGTTGCAGCCTGCATTGCGATTGATGCTGACATACTACTTAAAATCGAATGGGCTCGAGCGCCGGAATGTGCTTTATTCGTGATCTCATCAATCTTGTGTGCAGTTTGCGGATTTATTGCAGTGCCAAGTTTTCGCAGTCGTAAACAGTTCCAGCATCCACCGCCTTGATTGGTAACATATGGACCTACATGCCCGGTGAGTCCATCAATTGAGACGTAAAAAGTGGGTAGTGCAAGCTTAGCTAAATGCGTGGCGATGTTGGTATGCGCACTGAGCGAGTCCGATGGCAGAGAAATAACAACCAGATCCCAGTTTTGAAGAATAACTTCATCTAATGGGGAGTTCAGTTCGGCAGTTTGTGCACTAACTTCTGAGTGAACAAAGTGTTGCTTTAGGTAGTCTGTGAAGGCATCGACCGTTGTAGTATTACTTGGCAGGTGATTAACTGCATGATGATAATAGCCACTTTGGTTAGTACAATTAGCATCATCAAGAATATGAATATACCCCACGCCAGCATTTAACAGCTCTTCTAGCATAGGCATCGCCCAAGGCGTTAACCCTATACACAGAATACGGTTATTCTGGAGTGTTCGTGGATCACGCTTTGCCTCATTTTGCCACGCGTTAATAAAGCGGTATTGTTCAGGCCAAGGAGCTGAGGTTGAGTTGATAACAACGCGTTCAATGAGACCTTTTTGCTCCAATAAGCGCAATAATTGTTCAACACTAGTACTAGAGTATTGCGTTATCTGTGATGCGATCTCATCGAGGCCAAAGTCACCATTTAATAAAGGAATAATGTCGTCAACAAAAGTACTTATGTCTTTTCCATGGAGTTGAAAATCTCCAAGATCAGAGCGTAGCAATACTCCCTCATCGTTAGGTAAGATACTTGCGGCAGGTGATAGCCTTATTTTATCTTTATTCATATGCATCCTCTGTAAGTTATGGAAGCCCCGATAGAGAGGCTTCACTAATGTCTTTATCCTTGAACTGCACTCAACATACAGCAATAAATTGGACCTGGTGTACAGGTATAACATTGGTATGTTGGGTTACTTCCGGCACACAATTGTGCACCTTGAAAGTGATTAACAGAGGGTTGACACAACACACACTGTGTCGGCTGGCAAGGAACGCACTGCGGTTGACATAAAACACATTGTGTTGGTTGGCAAGTAACACACTGCGGCTGACATAAAACACATTGTGTTGGCTGGCAAGTAACACACTGCGGTTGACATAAAACACATTGTGTTGGTTGGCAAGTAACACACTGCGGCTGGCATAATACACATTGTGTTGGTTGGCAAGGAACACACTGCGGTTGACATAATACACACTGTGTTGGTTGGCAAGTAACGCACTGTGGTTGACATAAAACACATTGTGTTGGCTGGCAAGGAACACACTGCGGTTGACATAATACACACTGTGTTGGTTGGCAAGTAACGCATTGCGCAGGCTGGCAGGTTACACAGAACGAAATGATACAAGGAACACACTGTATGCTTTGTGCGCATTGAACACTAGCGCCCCCTGAAGGTTGACACTGTAGACATTGCAATGATGCAGATTCTGGCGTAGCAGTAGGCTGACAGTGAAGGCAGCAGTTACAGAAATTGACAACACAAGGGAGACAGTTTGTACAAGGCGAACATGGAGTACATGGTGTGCAAGGAGTACATAAATAGCAAGGACTGCACGTAAGGGCGCAAGCGTCGCATTTACGTACTCCCTCTGCTTGCTGCTCAGAATATTGCTTTTCTAATTCTTTAACTTTTGAACTTAGCTCAGTGAGCTGAACCTGAAGATCTTTAACGTCATTACTCATTTTCAAATCCTTTATGACCAAAGTCATGGCTTTAGATTGATGTTTGGTGCCGGGCGATAGACACCGCTAAATTCGCCATGGCAAATAACAACAAGGTTGAGACCTGACTAACTACATGTAGATATCAACTTATATTTTGAACCTAAGCGAAATCCTAGTATCGCTATCCCACCTTAAACAGGGTGTTTGCAGTAATGTGGGGAAACAGTAGTTTGCTGTTTTTGGTGTTGTTAAACTGTAGCGAAATATTCTGTGTGTATTGCAGTTGCAACGCGCCACTGGATAACCTTTCTATCCAGTAAGTGGTAGAAAAGTTTGGAACGTCTACATGGTTTTTACAAAATGGGATACTTGAAACTAATCCATCATTGTCACTGTTAACGGTCAAAATATCCGTTTTAGTGATAGGGTTATATGCTTGGTTAACTAGCAATTGTTGTTCTAACACGATATTCGGATTGATATTTGGATTACTCGGTGAGTTTTCGCCATACAAACCCGCAATGGCAGTACCTGCCTTAGTTTCTGGTTGCGGCAGCGTGTTGGCAATGGGAATTTCTGGACGACCATCGACAAAGTGATGATTTCCAAGTGCTAAAATTGAGTTACCGTGTGGAATTGAAACCTGTTTGACTATCGCATGCTCTGGGTTTTGTATTGGCACGTTTGCTCCACCTGAAGGAGCGGGGATATAAGGAGGGCGGTTGTACTTACCTGAACCTTGATTGGTGGTGGCTAAATTGAGCCAAGTGCCATTTTCAGCATGCACAAGTTGGTCTTTCTTGTCACCGTCGGCAAAAAATACACGTTGCTCATAAAAGATCGTATAACTATTTTGTTGATAATCGCCACCTCGATTTACTACTTTTCCTTGTGTAGCGCTAAAGGTGATCACCTCGTAGTAAGGGAAATTAAATAATATAACCCCTTCTGGAGCAGTTTCTTGCGGCAGCGGCATGACGTTAAATCCCGCAAAACGAGCACTTGCCCAAGTGCCGATGAGATCTGCCAATGGCCCAAGTGCGCTGAGGGTTTCTGGCTGGCTATTTCCTCCTCCTGTTGCGAGTAAAGGTATATTGTAATCTGGGACAAAACCTTGCTTGTTAGGTTGCAGCGCAGCTTGTAGGTGATCTGCTGTGGCTTTTGCTTGCTGATTGGTGACAGTATTAAACATAAAAAACTCCCTTTAAAAGGTTTGTTAATAAAGTGTTTTCAGTGTTTAATTTAAGTATGGTTATGCAAATTGATCGATTACATCACATTACATTGAGGGCTGTGTTGTGCATATGAATGCTTAGGCGTTTGAATTGGTAGGGTTCTTTGACCTCGGGTGAGCGCTATGTTGGTACAACTATAGTAAAGCGCTGACGTTATCATGAGAGATCTCTAAACGCACAATGCAAAACGCTCCCATAAAAGGGAGCGTTTTTAGCAAAGCTGAGTTTGTGACGTTTTAGTAAGTCGCACTGCCTTTAGTACGAGGGAAGGCAATAACGTCACGTACGTTGCCCATACCAGTAACATAAGCAACCAAGCGCTCAAAGCCCAGACCAAAGCCTGAGTGAGGCACTGTTCCATACTTACGTAGGTCGCGGTACCAGCTGTAATCTTCTTTGTTTAAGCCCATCTCTTCAAGACGTGCATCTAGCACATCTAAACGTTCTTCACGCTGTGAGCCACCAATGATTTCACCAATACCAGGCGCAACGACGTCCATAGCGGCAACGGTTTTACCGTCTTCGTTTTGGCGCATGTAGAATGCTTTGATATCACGAGGGTAGTTTTTGATAACTACTGGTGCGTTAAAGTGTACTTCAGCAAGGTAACGTTCGTGTTCTGATTGTAAGTCGACGCCCCACTCAACAGGGAATTCAAACTCTTTATCACATGCTTTTAGAATTTCGATAGCATCTGTGTAATCTACCTGAGCAAAGTCTTTATCGATGAATGATTCTAGGCGAGTAATGGCATCTTTTTCGATGCGCTGTGCGAAAAACTCCATATCATCACGACGTTCATCAAGTACTGCTTTAAATACATACTTCAACATGTCTTCTGCAAGCGCTGCGATGTCGTTAAGGTCGGCGAATGCAACTTCAGGCTCAACCATCCAAAACTCTGCCAAGTGACGAGAAGTGTTTGAGTTTTCAGCACGGAATGTTGGACCAAAAGTATAGATTTTTGAAAGGGCACTCGCGTATGTTTCACCGTTAAGCTGACCCGATACGGTCAAGAATGCTTCTTTACCAAAAAAGTCTTCTGAATAGTCTACATCGCCTTTGTCTGTGCGTGGTAGGTTGTTCATATCAAGTGTAGATACACGGAACATCTCGCCTGCGCCTTCACAGTCACTTGCGGTAATGATAGGCGTGCTGATCCACTGGTAGCCACGCTCATGATAGAAACGGTGAATAGCTTGTGCAAGACAGTTACGTACACGCGTAACCGCGCCCATAACATTAGTGCGAGGGCGAAGGTGCGCATGTTCGCGTAAGTATTCAATACTGTGGCGTTTTGCAGCCATTGGGTATGAATCTGGATTCTCAACCCAGCCTAATACCTCAACACTGTTCGCTTGGATCTCAAAAGATTGACCTTGACCTTGTGATTGTACAAGCACACCAGTCACCGCTACTGAACACCCAGCAGTAAGACGAGTCACTTCGTCATAATTATTCAGCGAATTAGGGACTACGGCTTGAATAGGGTCAAAACAAGAACCGTCATGAACGGCTAGAAATGAAATACCTGCTTTTGAATCACGTCGTGTACGGATCCAGCCCTTTACTGTTACTTGGCTGTCAACCGCAACGGTGCCTGCTAGTAGCTCCGTTATCGCTGTGTGGCTCATCTTTACTCCAAATGATTTATTTTTTATTTGTAAATTAAAAGACAGAGTGTCTTATCGTCATGTAAGCCGTATCTTACCTGCGATGGACAAATAAAAAAACACTGAAATGCAAAAAACTGGGCTGAAAAGAATGAGTAAAAGCCATGAAAAAACAGTCGGACTGTGGCATTATGAATGTTCGATGATAAAAATAGCTTTATTAATACTAACAGTGACGTTCAAAACTCGATGAAACAAGTTTTTATTTTGAGGGGTCTACCTGGCTCTGGAAAATCGCATTATGCGCAAACGCTAGCCGACGATCTCGTCTCCGGCGATGAAACACAGTATTTTATCTGTTCAACCGATGATTATTTTCTTAATGAAAACGGCGAGTATCATTTTGAAAAACAACGCCTTTCAGAATATCACAACTTAAACTTAGCTCGGTTTATTAATGCCTTAGCTGAAGGTATCCCTTTGGTCGTTGTTGATAACACTAATATCAAGAAATGGGAGTTTGTTGCTTATGCGTCAGCTGCTGTGGCAATGGGTTATCAAGTGAAAGAAGTCATTGTCGGCGAAATCAAAGATAAATCCCTACAGCACTTATATGCCAAACGTAATAGCCATGGCATTGGTTTGAAAACAATTTCAAAAATGGCCCACCTTTTCGAATGGTGATCAAGCCTAGGATAGAGTAACCCTAACAACGCGCGTGTATGTTAAACAGGGTAGTATCATATCCGATCTTACAGTTAAAAAGAGCGGGTTTAGAATTCGCCTTCGAGCAAACAAAAGACGGTCGTCAATGTTAGCTTCATTCTACATAGCGGCCGTTTAGTCAACTCATTCCTGCTCCATTTCGATTCAGCAGTGGAATGTGCAACCAACTTTTTTAGCTTCAGTTGACCCAATTTTAGTAATGCTACTGAGTTTCGAAAGGGCTCTGACATTTATATTGTGTCTAACGGGCTAGTTGTACCTGCAAAATGTTGGCCAAGTACATGTCTATAGATTTGTGTGGTACTAACGTCATTGTGGCCCAGTAATTCTTGAACACTGCTTATATCACGACCAGCTTGAAGCAAATGGGTTGCGAAGCTATGCCTAAACGTATGGCAGGTGACGCGTTTATTTATTTGAATATTACGCACGGCATTCCCGAGCGCTTTACGAATAACACTTTGATGTAAATGGTGCCTGCAAAGTGTTCCTGTATAAGGATTGATACAAGTAGTGCTGGAAGGGAAAATAAACATCCACCCATGCTGCCTAAACGCGTTGGGATACTTGCGTTCTACTGCATTTGGCAAAGATGGACCTATCCCGTGAAGGTTGTCATCCTGTTGAATCTTAATAGCCATTTCAATATAGGTAGTGAGCTTTTTTGAGCATCTATTGCTGAGGATGGTTTGCCTATCTTTATGCCCTTTTCCGTCTCTAACGGTCAGCGAAGCTCTATCAATATCAATATCTTGGATACGTAACCTGAGGCATTCTGAAACTCTTAGTCCGCTACCATAGAGTAGTTCTATTATTAGTCTATCGCGGCCATCAAGTTCATTTAGTATTAGTGAGATTTCTGATGGGGATAACACTGTAGGTAAATGTCTTTGTTTAGTGGCATAGTAAAAACCTAAATCCCCAAGCTCATGGTGCAAATGCTTCTGATACAAATAGGCCAACGCGTTAAGTGCAATTTTTTGTGTGTTGATAGCCACATTTCGTTGGTTGGCAAGGAAGGTTAAAAATTGTGTAACCTCTTCCGTTCCCATTGTCTCAGGGTGACGCTTGTGGTGAAAATTAATGAATGCCTTAATCCAATATAGGTAGGTTTTTTCTGTTCTAATGCTGTAACCACGCATACGCATTTCTTCCTGAAGACCTTTCAGAAATGGGCTTTTTAGACTCATGATAACTCCTTATTACACATTACTGTATATATACACAGTGTTATCTAAAGTTCTCGGATATCAAGGGAAATAATGAAAAAATTTTTGCGCGTTTACGCATGAATAAATTAAAAATATTATTTTTATCAAGAGGTTATTTATTTTCGATTTGAGATAATAGGTTTGGGAAACGCGCATGCGCATTTTTCTAGATGGTATATTTAGAAGAATGCTGATAAGTTCTTTGCATATTGATAGTTAACTGTGCGCGTTTTCACTGGTCCAACGAGGTAAACGCGCATGCGCACGAATAAAATGTTATATTCTTCAGTGCAAATAATCGGAATCTAGGGAAATGGAAGTAGAGTTTAGTAAGAATAAATATTCTTTATATTACGATGAGTCCAACAATATTAGGAAGTTGCTTCTTGATGGTGATGAATACAATATTGACAATGATCCTAACCAAGAGTCATCTCCTATTTTTGTACTCGCAGGAATTGCCTTCAACGAAGAAAGCGAAAGCATAGATTTTTCTGAATTAAAGAAACAATTATATATACAACAAGGTGTTACTGAGTTAAAGCTAGCTCAAATGGTAAAAATACGGGCTAAATATACTCCAATTGAAGCTTTCAAATATGCTCTTGGTAGCAAAAAGTTCAAGAGTCTTTTTCAATGCCTTCTCACAAAGAAAATCCTTATTCACTATGAAATGATCAATACAGTCTATTGGTCGTTTTTAGATATTATTGAAGATTTAGTTCTTTGCACAAATGATCCACAGGACTATGCGAATCAGTTTATCTACAAAGACTGTTTATACAGACTCATAAAGATAGATAAGGAAAACTTCTTGTCACTAATGAGTCAGTTTAACTATCCAAACATTGAAAAGCATGAGTCATTAAAGTTTCTCGAGAGACTCAGTGATCTTGTAATGAGAAATATCGCTTTAAGATTTTCTGAAGATGAAAGTGACCTAGATGTGAAAATGTTAAATCATCTGGGATTTTTGATTTATAAGTGCATTAAACTTTTTAAGGATAAAGTAAATTTTGAATTAGTATTTGATTTTGAAAAAGATATTCTTATAGAAGACTTCTCATTCTTCTATATGAGTAGACTGAAAATGTTTCCTAACTCGTCGCATATTCTTGATAATGAGTTTGAAGTTGAAAAGAAATTAAATCACGGAAAAAATTTCGATTCTGAATTGAATGGATTATCGTTTTCTTTTGTAGAGTCAAAAGAAGAAGATAACTACTTAGTCCAAATATCAGACGTTGTATCTGGATTTATTCGTCTCTATTTTGATTTCTTAGAGTATGCCTCTATTGAGGAGGCTACTTCCTTTACTTCTGAGCTAAATCCATTACAGAAAGAAACACTTTTACTATTTAAAAGACTAATTGATCAATCTGTTAATGAGGATCATATCTTATTGCATCGAGTTATTGTTCCAATTGATGAGCATAAAGCAACAATCCTATTTAACCAGAATATAACAAGTCAAAGCACTCGGACACAGCAAAGCTGCGCCGGTGTTTGAGGCGTTAGCACTAAAGGAGTATATAATGACAGATTCAATTACAGTAACAACAAAAGCAGAATTAGAAAAAGCTAAAGACGATGGTGTACATGAAATTATCATTAAAGGAGAGCTAGCAAATAAACTAAAAAGATCTAAGAAAGTTGCAATGCTAAGTGGTGTAGGGCTTGCTGCTTTAACTGCTGCATTAGGGGTTGCAACGGTAACCGCACCAGCTACTGGAGGTTTGTCACATTTTGCAGTCGCACCTGTTGCTGCATTAACTGGCCTTGAGATTGCTACCATCATTACGGCTGCTTCATTAGGTATAGGTTTTATTGTTGCTCTATTTTTGGGCTATGAAGAAGTTAGTTTCGAAAATGGTCGCTTGGTATTACGTAAAAAGCAAAATTAACTTAAAGCTAAACTATAGGGTTTGTCATGTCCGAGATGCAAATCGATATGGCTTAAGAAAGACTTTTCTGTGCGTAAATAGTACTAACAATCTGTTCAAGAGTGATTTGCAACGCGTGGCATTTTTACGATGCGTTGGTCTTAGTGGTTAAGGTGGTATACGGGAGATTCGGTATTGCGTTGCTCACACCTTAACAGGGCGCTAGGTGCTATTCAATAGAATGAGATGTAGTGAAAATGACAATAATAAAAGATGGTAAGTTCAGTATTCCGCTTTATCATGGGACAACAGGTGCTTTTGTTGACTCGATCAAAGAGCATGGTTTAGGTGGTGTTGACCATTTGGAGAAAATTGGCGCAAAATCTTTGATGCAAGACTTATTTGACCTTGCTGAGAGGCAGGGGTGGACGGATGAAAACTGGTTAAAGCACCGGAAACTGCTGGAACCTCTGGTTATTCAAGAACGAAATCAAGTCTACAACTTTCAACACGGTGGAGCATACTTAACTTATTCAAAAGAACTTGCTAAGAAATACGCTTTAGATAATCCATTTGGGTGTGAATACTTGCAATATTTAAGGGTCTTCATTCAAATACTTTTACAAAGGGACGTCAATGAAGTTAAAAAGTATTTTGACCATCCTGTATTTGAGCTTTGGCAAAAACCGAATGACCCTTATCTCATTACTCTAGATCAAGTCGAGCTTGAAAACGTTGAGTCAGAGAATGATGTTAACCTTGAAACACAAATCGCTAGTATCGAGTCTCAAATAAAACAGGGCAACTATGATGCTCAAAGTTTTAAGCTAATTAATCCCGTTACTAATGATAGGCTGGTAATTACTAATTTGGGACACTGGAACTCAACAGCAACGGAACTACTTTAGGACTTAACTGGTGAATTTTTTGGCTCGCACCTAACAAACTGTTTAAGAGTGATTCGCAACGCGTGGCATTTTCACTATGCGTTGGCTTAAGTGTTTAAGGTGGTATGCGGCGGCTTCAGTATTGCGTTGCTCACACCTTAACAGGGCGTTAGCCCATAGAAGTCTTTATGCGAAATAAACCTAATACAGACGTTCTCCCAACTCGTTTTGTCCAAATACGAGTCAGTCGAGTGTCCGTTATCGCAATTAGATTAATATATGAAGTTGCTGTTGAACCGCCGAATTTGGCCTTTATGCGACAGTCAGATTTGATTAAGTCCCAGTAATTAAACCTGATAGATATAATTAAGACTTATTCAAATTAGAGCTTTTAGCAGCCTGTTATCCGCAAAACGCTCTGGCTAGATAAGGAAGTAATTATACTTAATATTAAAAGCAATGAGTTAGCCCACCTCTAATCTAAACCTCAGGTTATTTAAATGCGCCAGATAAAATAAAAGCCAGCAATTTGCTGGCTTTTATTTTATTTTTACATTTACATGGCGTCGTACTCGTCCTGCCAGAAGAATTTTTCTTCGCCAAATGCAGGTTTTAAGTCATCCAGCCAGTGGGCATTTTCGTCGAACTTGGCAAAGAACGGACGCTGCACCCAGTCAGGGTTTCGAGCTTGAATAAAGCGTAGTACAAAAAGTATAATTGAAGACACCCACCGTTATTTGTATCTGAGCTGGCAAAGTGAGATTAAAACGTGTGGAAACACTTAAAGAATATGGACAAAAAGCGTTCTTAGATAGGGTGACCTTTGGCAGGTATGCGTATCTCTGCATCAAAACCGAGTTATCGCGCACGACAACGCGCTGCAAATACAACAGTAAGAAATTCTAGCGTTGAGAATGTGCGTTTTGCTAAGCCAACAAACACTCGCAGTTTGTTAGGTTTGTCCGCCGTCGTTTTTGAAGTGTTTCGCAGTAAGCGGTTATTGTTCGCTCTCGACCAACAGCACCATGAAATACCCGAGAAAATTGCGTAGTGAGTTTTATCCAGTTCTCCGGTTCGATATTTAATCGAGTAAGAATGGGTTGAGACTCACAGATATAGCCTCGCTTGTCGGCTCGAATGCACTGGCCTGTGAGTTCAACTAACTCAATATAGGATTTGAGTTCAAAAGGCAGGCCTTTAGGCATATGTTTTCGTGGGCTGCCAGCAAAGCGTAGTAGGCTTTTTGGCTGTTTACCTAATTTTGCATGGTCAATACGCTTTTTGATGCTGGTGTAGTCTGAGGTTTCAGGCGTTGCTGCGATTTTGGCTCTAATGGGGTTTAGGTCTATGTAGGCGAGACAAGCGGCCAATGCGGCCTCGTCTAGTAATGCTTGGGATTTAAACCGTCCTTCCCAAAACCGGCCCGTACAATTATCTTCTTTATTTGCTCGGCGGGCGATGTCTTCGTTAAGTACCCGCATAAACCAACTAATATCTGCGAGTCTTCCCCTGTACTTATCAACCAGCTCATCTAGTATCAATTGCTCCGACTCACTCAGTGGCTCACCTTCAGTAAATTTTTGGCTTATCCAATTGCCTTTAAACAACTTGTGCCACCGTATCACAATCGCTTTATCCGACAGGCGCTTAGCTTTTTTATCATCAACATATAAAGCAATGTGAGTGTGATTACTCATCACCGCATAAGCACAGACATCAATACAAAACACAGACCCCAACATCAATAGCTTTTCTTCAACCCAATCACGACGGTGCTCGTATGATTTTCCGGTAAATTTATCTTCACCACACAGAAACGCGCGCCTTACGCAACGGGAGATACAGTGGTAGTATTTGGTGTCGGTTAAACTGATTTGCTTTTTACGGGCTGTAGCCATAGTTTGTTTTCCTCAATCCTTTGAGTGCAGAATTAAAGCTTAGGCGGTATATTCGGAAGGTGCAAATTAGTGGTGGGTGTCAGCGGTTTGCTAATCAGCGGTTTGCTAGCGGTTTGTTCTACTTAATTTGGAGTTAGCTCCCAATTAACATATGGAGGTTTTAAATGGGATTGATTTTTAGAGAAGGAACACCGCTAAGAAACAAAGTGATTTTGTCCTCTTTTGGTTTTTATCTTTTATTTACCTTTATCGGCATGTACGCAAATTTTTTAGTTAACGAGAAGGTTTATATAAAACTACTCGTATTGAGTTGTATTGTTTCAGCTGTCATTATCAGCTCGGGCTTATATTTCGTATTCAGGTCTAGACATTCGCACCAAATGCCTCCACTACAAACAAAACAGAGAGTTATCTTCGTTCTTTTTTTAATTCTCTTCGTTCCACTTTTTTCGATTTTTTCAATTGCAAAAGGTTTACCTGCTTGCATTCATTATACTGTAGCAAAAGCTGCTCAGCACAAAGTAACATTTAGAAAAACTACTTCATCCAAAATTTGTGGTTATGGGATTAAGATCAAAGAATACTCTTATTTCGCTAATGAAGAAGTTTGTGGGTTAGAAAAAAGCAGATGGAGAAAGTTCAAAGATGGCGACACATTAGTACTAATTGGCAAGAGGTCACTCTTGGGCTTTTCTTACGTTCAGCACAGAGAAAAAATAGGAGGAAAATAAAGACACCCACGACTATTAATGAATTAAGTTGTACTCCATACAAACTAATTAAACAGTGGACGCAAAGCAGCAGGCTTGCGCTTATTCTTCGCTTAGTTTAGTCTGCTATTTCCCGCTGTTTATTAAGGCGTTATGCATGAACGGAGTGTCAGTAAATATGAAATGGATTATCTTCAGTTCGATCTTAATGATCGTTTCAGGTTGTGCTATTAATCAACCAAGAAGTATTGACCAAGAGCCTAGTATTAGCGAAGTAGTGACCATACAAAAGGAATTTCCACCACAAATTTGGTCTGACCATAAATTACTGGATATAAGTGAATCTAAATGCGCGGATAAAAGTATAGAAATATTGTCATCACTTGGATTCGTCGGGGTTGTCAAAAGCTCCCACGGGGAGTTTGTGTATGGGAATTATTCAAATAATAGAGCCGCTATAAAATGTACTCGGGTAGAAGGTAAGACCTTTGTTTACGCAGTGGTTGCAGGCCCCAAGGTTGAGGTCGTTCAAAAGCTAAGAAATGAGATAATGTGGCAACTCTAAAAAATGCATAACAAATTGGTTAACAGGAACTAACTACGCGGCATAAGCGACCCCATTACCAAAGTGCTAGCCCTTAGAAAATTTTTATGCGAAATTCGCCTGACACAGCCGATGACCTAAAACTATCTGGCTAGATAAGGAAATAATTTACTGTGATTTTATAAGCAATGAGTTAGCCCAGCCCTCATCCATTAAATGCGCCAGATAAAATAAAAGCCAGCAATTTGCTGGCTTTTTTGATATTTTTACATTTACATGGCGTCGTACTCGTCCTGCCAGAAGAATTTTTCTTCCCCAAATGCAGGTTTTAAGTCATCCAGCCAGTGGGCATTTTCGTCGAACTTGGCAAAGAACGGACGCTGCACCCAGTCTGGATTTCGTGCTTGAATAAAGCGCAGCACAAACACCTTTTCGCCTGCGACTTCGGTTACGCCAGATACTTCAACTTTACCAGGACCCGCACTCATTGAAGGGCCTCTAACTGTACGGCTCACACCGGAGACTTGCTTATAGGCTTCACGGAATGTTTCCCACGTTTTGTGTAACGGGATTTCAAAGTAACGCTTAGCGCCGGTATCTCGCTCGATAAACATGTAGTAGGGGATCATGCCAAGCTGCGTTTGCTCTTTCCACATGTCAGCCCACATATCAGCGTCTACGTTTATATTATTTAAAAGTGGTGCTTGTGTTCTGATCTGTGCGCCAGTTTTGCGGATAAGTTTAATCGCTTCACGTGTGACTTCAGTACGCAGTTCTTGTTTGTGGTTAACGTGCGCCATGATTGACACATGCTTTCCGGCATCAACCAGCTCTTTTAGTAAGGCTAACAACTCTTGCGCATCTGGATCGGTGACGTATCTAAACGGCCAAAAAGTGAGAGATTTAGTGCCGATCCTGATGGTACGAATATGGTCAAACCTTGGCTCTTTTAGCGCCTCCAGGTATTTACGCAATTTAACGGTGCGCATTACCATAGGATCGCCACCAGTCATCAATAGATCGGTCACTTCAGTGTGTTCGGCTAGGTAATTGTGGAGCAGCTCGGCGTCGTTATTGTTAAATCGGGTAGCTTTGCCAACAAACTGCGCCCAGCGGAAGCAGAAAGTGCAATATGAGTGGCAGTATTGTCCTTGAGACGGGAAAAACAACACTGTTTCTTTATATTTGTGTTGGATCCCGTCTACGCGTTCACCTTCATACTCAGGAACATTTTTTTCCATTTGACCCGCAGGGTGCGGGTTTAACTTTTGACGAATTTTGGTTGCGAGGTTAAACACTTCTTCTGGTGTATGTTCGCGACTTAACAAGTCGGCCATTTGCTCGTATGACTCGTCATCCAGCATGCCACGCTGTGGGAAAGTTAATTGAAAAACGGGGTCGTTAGGCACTTTATCCCAATCGATGAGCTCTTCAATCACAAAGTTATTAACGCGAAAAGGGAATACATTGGCGACGACTTTCATTTGAAAGCGAAGATGTTCAGGCAGTTTATCCAGTTGCTCTATCTTATCGATTTGGCGGTGTTGGTAAACAGTAAAACGAGGGGGCTGATAAGCTTCAGCTGGCTGCAATTTGACGGTTTGCTGCATAGATAATATGTCTCTTTTCTCACTTGCTAATAATAAAAACGACCATGGTAACATGCCATTGATGTTATTTCAGGTACAAAGCGAGGAAAGTTCGAAATAACGCAATTTTGCTGATTATGCGCCATCGTTTTAGGTTACATTATCGAAATTAGGTCATGAAATAGACCTAATTCCAAATTTAATGTGTTTTAGAAGTGTTCGCCTTCAATGGCAGCGTAAATCGCGTCAATAAGTGTTTCAATGTCTTCATTTGAGGTGATATACGGCGGCATAATATAAATTAGCTTGCCAAAAGGTCTTATCCATACACCTTGTTGAATGAAGAATTTTTGGATTTTTGCAACATCAACAACCCTTTCTACTTCCACCACGCCAATCGCTCCAAGGACTCTAACATCTGTGACTGCACTTAGATTAAGACAGCGTTTGAGTGCGTTAAGCGCGCTCGCGACTCGTTCAATATTGGCCATTGTTTCTTGGCGCTTTAAGATAGTGAGACTAGCTACAGCGGCAGCACACGCCAGCGGATTTCCCATAAAAGTTGGTCCGTGCATTAACACTTTCGCTTCGCCTTGGCTAATACCCAAAGCCACCTCTTCTGTTGTCAAAGTGGCCGCGAGCGTCATGTTTCCGCCTGTAAGCGCTTTGCCAACACACATAATGTCCGGTGCGATATCTGCGTGTTCACAGGCAAACATTTTACCTGTACGGCCAAACCCAGTCGCAATTTCATCTAAAATTAGTAACACCTCATACTTATCACATAACGCTCGAAGCGCCTTGAGATATTCCGGGTGGTAGAAGTTCATGCCGCCCGCATTTTGCACTATTGGTTCGATGATAAATGCCGCGACCTTTTCATGATGAGCAGCAAATGCGGTTTCTAACGCGTTAAGTTCATCTTGACTTTGGCTGCCGTAAAACTCACTTCTAGGGGCTTCGACAAACACTTGCTTAGGTAAAAAGCCTTGGTACATGGCATGCATCGAATTCACAGGGTCGCAAACGCTCATCGCCGCAAATGTATCTCCGTGATAACCTTTTTTGGCTGTCATTATTTGGGTTTTATTCTTTTTGCCTTTACTCAACCAATATTGAATCGCCATTTTGATTGCAACTTCAACACTGACTGAGCCGCCGTCCGCTAGGAATACTCGATTAAGTGGGGCTGGGGTTAGCTCCACAAGTAGTTTGCATAACTCCACGGCAGGCTGATGAGTTAGCCCCCCAAACATGACATGGCTCATCGTGTCTGCTTGATTTTTTATCGCCGTGATTATTTCTGGATGACCATAACCATGCACAGCACTCCACCAGGATGCCATACCGTCAATGAGAGTTTCGCCAGTTTCAAGCTCAATTTTGTTCTCGAATGTTCTTGCGGCTGGATAGACGGGCAGAGGGTCAATCATTGATGTATAGGGGTGCCATATATGCTTGCGATCAAATTCAATATCAATTGTGTGTTTATTGCTCATTTGTAAACCTTGTGGGCGCATGTAACGTTGACAATACTAAGCTAAGAAGTAGACTAAGCCAATCACCGTCAGTTTGACTGCGCTAAATTTAATCACTAGAAAATACTTGTGTTGTAAATTTAGGCAAGAATAAAAAGAGAATGAAAATATGGAATTAGGCGCGCTAAGACACGATTGGACACATGAAGAAGTAAAAACACTGTTCACCATGCCTTTTAACGACTTACTTTTTTATGCAGCAAGTATTCATCGCAAAAACTTCAATCCCAATGAAGTTCAAATCTCCACTTTGCTGTCTATCAAAACGGGTGCCTGTCCTGAAGATTGCAAATACTGCCCACAGTCAGGTCATTACAAAACGGATCTTGAACGTGAGCGTTTGATGGAAGTGGAAAAGGTTGTAACTCAAGCTAAGTTGGCGAAAGAAAAGGGCGCGACACGTTTTTGTATGGGCGCCGCTTGGTCTGATCCAAAAGACAGAGATATGCCTTATATCGCCAAAATGGTGAAAGAAGTTAAAGAGCTAGGCCTCGAAACCTGCATGACTTTGGGTAAGCTGGATAATCAAAAAGCGCACACGCTAAGAGAAGCGGGCCTTGATTATTACAACCATAATTTGGACACCTCACCTGAATACTACGAGCAAATTATCACGACAAGAACTTATCAAGACAGACTCGATACCCTTGATCACGTCAGAGATGCAGGAATGAAAGTGTGCTCTGGTGGTATTGTAGGAATGGGAGAGCAGGCATCTGATCGTTATGGCTTGCTGATCCAATTAGCAAACCTGCCAAAACAACCAGAAAGTGTACCGATTAACATGCTTGTAAAAGTTAAAGGCACGCCGCTTGAAAATGTTGATGACCTCGATCACTTTGAATTTATCCGTACTATCGCGGTTGCGCGTATCATGATGCCACACAGTTACGTGCGTTTATCTGCAGGTAGAACGGCGATGAATGAACAGATGCAGTCTATGTGTTTCTTCGCTGGCGCTAACTCAATCTTCTATGGTGATAAGCTATTGACCACGGAAAACCCAGAAGCAGACGCCGATATGAATCTCATTAGAAAACTTGGGATGAACCCTGAAAAACGTGAAGATTATTCGGATGAGGCCTATGAGGCATCGTTAAGCTCTGCAATTGCAGACAAAGCGACATCAGAGCTATTTTACGAAGCCAACTAATCAATGTCGTTTGAGTATATTCAATCTGCCTTAGCAGCCCGTCAAGCTGAAGGATTGCTAAGAAAGCGCATTGTGGTTGAAAAGGCCTCTGCAAGTAGAATAAAAATTGCTGATCAGCAATATATTAACTTTGCCAGCAATGACTACCTGGGACTTGCAGACTCGTTGGAATTTAACGCTCTCGCATGCACTGAAGCGGGAAGCCGAAGTTCGGCGCTTGTTACGGGTTATCTTGATATTCACCGTCAGCTAGAAGATAAGCTTTGCAGCGTTTTGGGTTATGATGCAGCACTGTTATTTCCAAGCGGTTTTGCTGCTAATACCAGTGTGTTAAAAACATTGTTCACGCCCCAAGAAAAGCAATTAAGCGCTGCGGTGTTCCAAGATAAGCTCAACCACGCCAGCCTGTTAGACGGTGGTTTAGCTGGCAGCGCTAAGTTTGTTCGCTTTAATCATAATGATTTGACGCACTTAAGGTCTCGATTAGAAAAAACCAAAGCCGACAGTAAACTCATCGTCACTGAAGGGGTGTTTTCTATGGATGGAGACCAAGCGCCAGTACCTGAAATCAGTGTGCTGGCTAAGTCTCATTCTGCGTGGCTCATGGTCGACGATGCTCATGCGTTTGGCGTTGTGGGAGCGCAAGGACTTGGCACGATTGAAAGCGGCATTAAACCTGAAATTTTGGTGATCACCTTTGGCAAAGCGATGGGCTGTCAAGGAGCTGTGGTATTAGCGAGTCATGATGTGATAAATTACATGATGCAATTTAATCGTGAGTTTATCTATACAACGGCGTTGTCGCCTATTATGGCGAGCGTTGCATTATGCCAACTAAATAAATTGCTTGTTGCATCTGAAGCGAGACACAAATTACAAGTAAATATCGACTATTTTAAGTCGTTAGTTGCTCAAACCAACTTATCTCCCATTCCAAGTGATACGGCTATACAGCCTCTGGTGTATGGTAGCAGTGAAAATGTATTAGCGGCGCAACATAAGCTTAAGGAAAAGGGACTTTGGGTTGGGGCTATTAGGCCACCAACGGTACCGCAAAATACCGCAAGATTGCGAATAACAATAACGGCACAGCACAGTCACGAAGATATAGACAAATTGGTTTCGGCGTTAGTGGAGGGAGCATGAGCAAAGCACAGAAGACGCAAACAGCAAAGTGCTTTTCAAAAGCCGCGCAATCATACTCTCAACACGCTAACGTGCAGAAACAGGCTGCAGATATACTTTTTTCACGTTTGACACAGCAAAATAGCGAGCTTGGTGCTGTGCGTATGTTTCCTAGGTTGCTCGATTTAGGATGCGGGCCACATGAAAACTTTCATAGATTAAACGCCTTCACGAATCATTATGTTGGAGCGGATCTTAGCTTGGCGATGTTGGCAAGCGCTGAAAATACGAAAAATAGTGTTTGCTGTGATATGGATAAGCTCGCTATTCAGTCAAATTGTATCGACTTAGTCTTTAGTAATTTTGCAATTCAGTGGTCTAATTCCCCGCAAGCGTTGTTTGCGCAATTGTATGAAGTACTAAAAAAAGAAGGACGAGTGTTGCTAAGCTCAGTGCTAGACGGCTCGTTAAACGAAATCGATATCGCATGGCGAGCCATCGATCAGTGTGGCCATATCAATTCATTTTATTCGCTGTCTGCATTTAAATCCTTTGCGCTACAGGCCGGGTTTGCTGTGACTTGGGCGGATGAAGCGTTATTGATTGATAGTTATGACACGCCGTTAAAGGCGTTACGCTCGGTAAAAAATATCGGTGCCAACGATGTAAAAACCGCTTCTCGCCGACAAGGTTTGTTAGGCAAATCAGCCTACGCTCAGCTGCTGAGCAGCTACCCTGAGAGTAAAAATGGTTTTGATGTCAGTTATCAAGTCGGATTTTTGGAGTTAAGGAAATGAATCAAGCATATTTTGTAACTGGGACCGACACTGAAGTAGGTAAAACCTATATTTCTACTTTATTACTAAAACTGTTAGCCAAACACGGCAAAAAGGCTTTTGGCTTTAAGCCGATTGCGGCAGATGCTGAAGAGGCATTTGGTGAACTAGTGAACGTTGATGCTATCAGTTTAATGGAAGCTGCGACGGTGCACGGTACTTACGAGCAAGTTAACCCATTTTGTTTTGCACCGCCAATTGCGCCGCATATTGCAGCCAAACAGGTAAATGTTGACATCACAGTCGATAAGCTACACGAGCGCTTTAGTGAAATTCAGCAACTGGGCGCAGAGTATATGCTATGTGAAGGTGCAGGTGGCTGGGCATTGCCCATTAACGACAACGAATATCTTTATGATTGGGTCGTCAGAGAACAACTTCCCGTTATTTTAGTGGTTGGCATGAAGCTAGGTTGTTTGAATCATGCGTTTTTAACGGCAGAATCTATCAAGCAAAAAGGACTGAATTTGGTTGGGTGGATTGCAAACCAGATTGACCCTGAAATGGCTGTATTTGAAGAAAACCTTGAAAGTTTAAAGCTTCGTCTAGACTGTCCGCTGCTTGCAGCAGCGCCCTACAGTGAGGGCACACCAAAGCTACAGCTTCGCTCAGCGTTACTAGAGTTGTTTGAGCTAAAATCAGGTACCAGTTAATATTAAATAACCTGAACTAAGCGGCTTCTAAAAGTAGTAAGCCGCTTTGAGTCTGTTAATTACAACCTTTTTGAATGGTTTGTGTTGTCACACTGACCTCAAAGTCATTGTAATCATTATCGTTTTGATCTTCCCAACGTTGGTTGGTACCTGAGACTTGGTACTTGGTTGATAGTGTATTGCTGTTACCATCAATTGCGAGCACATAGGTAAAGGATTGTCCTTGAAGGATGTCATAGTTTCCGGCACTTCCGTATTCATCAAGCAATTTAATATACTGGCCATTTACTTTGATACCCCAGTCGTTATTGAATAATGAGTCTTCTCTGACGAACGCGTAATTGATCCGCGTGTAGTTGTCAGGCACACATGCGGTTTCATTGTCGAGTATGTTTCCCGATAGGGTTTCATTGCCTGAGGTATTGTTCACGCCTGTTACGCTCAAAGAGAGTTCCCGATCGCCAGTGTACTCAGTATCGTCTATTGTTGCTATTTGAATGGTAGCAGTTGTGCTGCCAGCAGGAATTACCAATGAAGTAGATGGTGCTACGTAGTCATTTGATTGCGTTGTCACATCATTGACCGCTACTGAAAAGCTGACGTCCTGCTCGAAGGCTTTACTTAAGGTAATTTGATAGCTAAGGGTACTTCCTTCATAAACCGTGTTTTCAATACTCGTTAACGTAAAAGACGGTGGCGAAGGAGGGGTTGGTGTGCCGCCGCAACCAGAAACGGTATAGCATGTACCGCTACCATTTGGGTTATATGCGAGGTCATTTACTCGTATTGGTAATGTATTGATATAACAGGTGCTTCCTGTATCAGGGTTTAGCTTATAAATCGCGCTTTTGTTGGTGTGTCCGGCGTCATTAATGATAACGCGACTGATAATAAGCTCTCCGTTACTATTAAGGCTTGCCCCTGTAACGGCAGTTAAGTCGTGATCAGATAATTTAGTCACAGAAAAGTCGTTGGTATTAACTTGGTAAACGGCTGCACTAGTGACTAGGATTAAGCGACCATTATAAAACTCAAGATCGCCGCGGTATTTTCCCGCCAATGAGGGGAGATCCGAGAGCTTAGTCGCGTCGCCTGTGTTTTTATCTATGCTGTAAATAGAATCGTAACTCGTTCCAATGAGTCTATCGTTTGTGCTGTCATATGCCAATCCCACCAAATAAGCCGTTCTACCGACAATGGTATGAGAGGTTCCATCAAAATATGCTAGTTGAATATAGCGATGTTTTTTACCTTCAATGGGAATATCTGCGTCAGCTGGTAAGTTTAGATGACTGGTATCAACTTTATAGTCGATTGGCCTTGGTGCGGATGCATAGTACCAACGTGCACTGCTAGTATCATAGGCGAGTGCTGCCGAACTAAAGGCAGCTAAACTATTGGCGCTGGCTTGTCCTGCACCTTCATCTAGGCCAAACAAAATACCAATATCGCCGCGGCCAGCGTTAATACCAAAAACCTGACCTGGGCAACTATCTGCATAGGTGTATGTGGAAAGTAATGTTGAGATTAAACCAAGTGTTGTGAGTGATGCTTTTAACATAGCAGGAACCCTAAAAAGTTTACGTCCTGTAACTTAAAACAACACAAAGCAATGTCTTCGCAATTAAGTCCAACTCAATGCGATGACTTAATCCTTTAAGGCGGGCGCTTCCATTATTGACTTTGCAATCTAGCGCTATAATTGATCATAATTTACACTTTTACAACAGTAAAATAATCAAAAAGTATTAATTATTTGATTCTTGCCTATTTTTAAAGTTTGGTAATAATGACTCAACGATTTCTTTTGCTGAGATGGTATAGCGTACGCCAGAGAACATCACTGATGCGTTTTCATCGATCCCTGTAATGCCCGTTAACGTCCAGCCTTCACCTCTCTCTGGGCAGTAAACCTTTGTCGTTGGGGGGATAACGGTAAACTCTTGACTCATATTCATTCTCCAAAAATGCTAAATTATAAAGCAATACAATCGCTTATAATATTGAAGGTGTATTTGCTGCAATCAGTGCTACCATTGCACCAGATACTTAGACCTGAGCATTTTATGGAATTTGAAACACCAAGGCTAGTCATCAGGCCCATAAGGCACAAAGATAATCCGCAGTTATTAGCGCTACTTAATTTACCGCAGGTAAAAGCGTATAACGATTACGGCGACAACCTCACTGAAGTAGACCTTAAATGCATGATCCAAATGGATATTGAGCGTCAATATGAAGGTATAGGTGGACGCTTTTGCCTCGTGTGTAAAAGCACTAAAGCGGTGATTGGGTGTATTGGTTTCTATCACGAAGACGCTGATATTGAGGGCCTACATATTGGCTATGAATTACTACCTGATTATTGGGGTAAAGGCGTGATGTTCGAAGCTTTACATTGTCTATTTGCAAACAAAAGCCAGATTGAGTTTAAACTCAATGTGATTTTGGCGCATGTATCGGCTGATAATCACCGTTCATTAAACCTACTCAAGCGTTTAGGGTTTAGCGCTGTTGGAAATAATCTGTATAAAATTGAGCTATAAAAAAGGGCAACTTAATCGTTGCCCAAGTATGAATGTGAAAAGAGTTACGAAAGTGCTCGAATTCTTTCATCAAGTGGCGGGTGAGAAGCAAAGAAGTCTGCAATAGACTTACCTGAAGCAATACCAAAAGCCATCATTGAGCCTTCTAATTGTGATTCATGGTTGTGCTTCAAACGCTCTAGTGCTGAACGCATTTTTTGCGCACCGACTAAATCCGCTGCACCTTTATCAGCTGCAAATTCTCGTTTACGACTAAAGTAAGCGACAACAACAGACGCCAAAATACCAAAGAGGATCTGGAATATCATATCAAAGATAAAATATGTCCAGCTTCCACCTGATTCTTCTTCATCGCCATTCAAGAAGTTATCAACAATCCCCGCCAATACTTTAGCGAAGAATATAACAAAGGTATTTACAACACCTTGGATCAAGGTAAGCGTAACCATGTCGCCATTTGCAACGTGCGACACTTCGTGCGCAAGCACTGCCTCTGCTTGGTCTTGATCCATATTGTGGAGTAGGCCAGTACTTACAGCAACTAAGCTGTTATTTTTACTCGGCCCGGTTGCAAACGCATTCATTTCAGGGCTGTCGTAAATCGCAACTTCTGGCATTGCAATTCCTGCTTTTTTAGCTTGCTCTGCGACAGTAGAAACTAACCAATGTTCAGTTTCGTTTCGTGGTTGCTCAATAATATGGGCCCCTGTGGATTTTTTTGCGATCCACTTAGACATGTAAAGAGAGATAAAAGAACCACCGAATCCAAATACGGCAGCAATAACCATAATGCCTGTATAGCTTCGGCTAGAAATACCAAACACAGACATTAAGACAGATAACACAATTCCTAACACAAGCATCACTGCTAAGTTAGTGATAAGGAATAAGATGACGCGTTTCATTTTGACCTCGTTAGACAAAAATAAGGAACTAAGTAACTTTTCCCAAGCACTTGCTTATTACACTAGTCCTAGATGCTTTATATGGTCAGAAGTTCAAAAGCACAAGTAAATTCGCATGAATATTCAAAAAGAACACATCATACAAATTATTGACTAACCAATTTCAGCTTCTGAGATAGGGAATGCAGCATCTGGTCAACAGAGCTATGCTCATTGCTTAACCCTTCTAATAAGGTCATAAAGTAGCAATCCATCATAACGGTTGCTTTCAACTCATTGTATTCCTGCTCACTGAATAACAAGTGTTTGAACAAATTGAGTTGTCCAGTAAAGAATTCGCTATGCCAAATAATCCCACAAAGCAGCTCTTTACTGAAATCTCTATTGCTAAGATAAAAAGCAAATAAATACTTTGCATAGTGGCGTAGCTTTAAGCTGGCACTATGCTGCTCATCTGTTGTTTTCGCTTCATTAATTAGTTCATCTATTTGGTTATGCATTGCGACTTTGAGCATGTCGAGCTTAGTAGGGAAGTGAGAGAAAACCGTTCCCGTTGCCACGTTTGCTGCTTGGGCAATTTGCCGAGTAGTGGTGTTTTCAAAACCATTGTCTTGAAAAAGTTGCCAACTAGCACTGAGAATTTTATTGTACGTAATTTCTCTTTTTTTCATATGGTTACCTTTTTATTTGCGAAGAGAGTGTAGCACAATTCCAGATTATTTAAGAGATAAAGTTTGCAAATAATGAGCGCGCTCATTATTATAATTGAGCGTGCTCATTAAATTTCAATAGGAGTTGTTATGCAATATTTGAGCTTATTCATCGGATACATTCTGTTCATCCCTTTTATCTTTTTTTACAGCTATATTCTTGGTCCAGCTTTAAAAATGGTGCTGATCCCAGGTGGTCTGGCGGTGTTATGCTTAATTATGGGTCCTAAAACGTTTTTCTCTCACTTTAAGCGTGCGAAAGCATTAAGTATTGAAGAATTGGTGGTGTCTAAATAACTCAGGGTGCCATCGCGTGATAATTGCAATAAGTTGATTCTTCGCATTAAAGACGAACTCAGGTATAATGCCCGCAGCTAAGGTGTGAAGGACCTTAGCCCTGTATCGTTCAAAATTAGTCGAGGAATTATTATGACCGTTGGCATCATTATGGGCTCAAAATCAGACTGGCCTACAATGCAACATGCAGCTGAAATGTTAGATAAATTTGGTATTGATTATGAAACTAAAGTAGTTTCAGCTCACCGTACTCCACAGCTTTTAGCGGATTATGCTTCGACAGCGGCAGAACGTGGGATCAAAGTTATCATTGCCGGTGCTGGGGGTGCTGCACACCTACCGGGTATGGCGGCAGCATTCACAAGTCTGCCTGTACTTGGCGTTCCAGTAAAATCAAAAACGCTTAATGGCGTGGACTCATTGCTATCAATTTGCCAAATGCCTAAAGGTGTTGCGGTAGGTACGTTAGCGATTGGCGACGCTGGTGCTGCAAACGCAGGTTTGCTAGCTGCTCAAATTTTAGGCTGTCAGCAGCCAGAAATTTTTGCAAAAGTAGAAGCGTTCAGAAAAGAACAAACAGAAACGGTACTAGCTAATCCAGATCCTGCGAAATAACATGAATATTCTTGTTTTAGGGGCGGGACAGTTAGCCCGTATGATGAGCCTATCGTCAACTCATCTTGATATAAAAGTGTTGGCTTATAATGTTGGTAGCCAAACGGTAATAAACCCCGTTACCTTTGCAACCACACCAGAGTCATTACAGCAAGCCATTGACAATGCTGATGCCATCACTGCCGAATTTGAACATATTCCACATGATGTTTTAGCGCTTTGCGAACAAAGCGGTAAGTTCTACCCTGGCGCAGAAGCAATAGCCACAGGTGGTGATCGCGCGAAAGAAAAAGCGCTGCTAGATAAAACATCTGTGCCTTGTGCTCCTTTTAAAATTATTACGGATAAGGCGCATTTCCTCACAGCGATTGATGAGTTAGGCATGCCTTTGGTCGTTAAAACCTGTCAGGCAGGCTATGATGGGAAAGGGCAATGGCGAGTTAAATCAGAGTCTGAAATAGATAGTATTTGGGCCGAAATGTCCGAGTTTTTGCAAGCAGGCACTGAAGCACAGCCTCACTCTATCGTTGCTGAAAAAATGATACCGTTTGACCGTGAGGTGTCGATTATTGGTGTGCGTGCTAAAAATGGCGAATGTAAAATTTATCCGTTGACTGAAAACCAGCATACCAATGGTGTACTGACCCTATCAATTGCTGGTAAAGAGAAAACAAATATTCAAGCGCAAGCGGAAGACGCATTTGCGAAACTTGCGAATGCACTCGATTATGTTGGTGTACTTGCTATTGAGTTTTTCGATGTTGAAGGTCAGTTATTGGTTAATGAAATAGCGCCAAGGGTACATAACTCAGGACATTGGTCTCAACAAGGGGCCCATGTAAGCCAGTTTGAAAACCATATTCGTGCCGTTGCCGGTTTGCCGATTGGTGATACTAAGCTGCTTCGCCCAACCGCGATGATTAATGTGTTAGGGCAAAGTCACATTCCATCGCAAGTTCTTGCTGTCTCAGGGGCAACCAGTCACTGGTATGGCAAAGATGCGAAACCGGGCAGAAAAATGGGGCATATCAACGTGTCAGCTGACTCACTGCATAAGTTAGGTGAAGCACTGGCAGAGCTTGCTGACATCTTGCCTGAAGCAGACTACCCTGGGGTTATGGAAACCGCTCAGCAATTAATTTTAAATTAGTACTACTGTTTTTAGTGGAAAAGGTCCATTGTTAACTAAAAACCTAAGCTTATGATAACTATTGAGTTAACTCATTCTTTATAACAGAGCTCAGGGTAGATATAAAAAATTTAATTTTTTTACTGTTATTTTTGGAACTCTTTTCTGATAGTGCGGTCTACTATTGTGAGGCGCGGATAGGCCTCATTTCATACTCGTTGTCCATCAACGACTATGTGAGCGCAGAGAGTATTTGGCCAGCATCCCTATGCTGGCCTTTTTTTGTCCCACGCATCGTGCTTTTAATCTTAAATCTGTCGATATTCCGCTGGCTTTCTGCTTAAATTAAGCAAATTTAATTATTATAAGAAAGTCACATGTCGAAACTCTCTCTTATCTCGATGGCAGTCGCTTCAGGTTTATTCCTTTCTGGTTGTCAGACCACTGAAGTCAGCCCAAAACCACAACAAGTTGAAGCCAATTCACCAGTCCCACAAGTTGTTGCTACTCCCGTTGATTTCGGTGGTGAGCAGATCACCTTAAAACAAGCAATGGCGCATCCTGATTGGTTGGGAAGACAACCAGAAGGCGCATACTGGGGAGCTGATAGCAAAACCGTTTTCTATAAGCGTAAGCAAGCTGGCTCAGAGTTAAGAGATCTATTTAAAGTCAGTAGCGCACAAACAAGCGAAGCGGTTTCGCTGTCAGATTTGCATGCAGTTGGTGCTGCAAACGCGATTTATAATAAAGGTCGAACGCTACAATCTTATGAATTTAAAGGCAACATATTCATTAAAAACCTGAAGTCTGGCGCTTTGACACAAGTTACTCATTCTTCGAACTATGAGTATGCACCGCAATTCTTAAGTGATAACCGATTAGCTTACCGTTCAGGCAATGCGCTATTTGCGTTCGATTTAGTCACTGGCTTAACGAAAGAGCTGGTAAAGTTACATTTAGCGGATAAGCCTGAAGGGGTGAAAGAGCCAAATGGATATATCGCAGAGCAGCAACACGAACTAATTCAATTCGTTGCGCTAACGCACAAAAACAGCAAAGATCGAGAAGTAAGAAATCAAGAGATAGAAGCGAATAACGCAAGCATCCAAGATAATCAGTTTTATCTAGGTAAAGGAAAAACGCTTATCTCTGTTAGCCTAGCACCTTCTGGTGACAAGTTAATCGCCGTGATAACAGACGATAAACCAAGCCGTTCAGACTCTGACATCATGCCTAACTACGTGAGTCAAAACGGTGACATTGATCCGGTAAAAGCTCGCCGCCGCGTTGCAGACACAAAACCAATGAGTTCTGATGTGATTTTCATTGATTTAGCAAAATCAGAGCAAGTCACGCTGAGCTACGATACTTTGCCTGGCTTTGATGAAGATGTACTAGCCGAGGTGAAACGCGAAAATGCTAAGGCAAAAGGTGAATCATATAAGAGTGAAAAAGCACCTCGTGATATCAACTTGATCGACACATGGGGCTGGAGTCAATCCGCTATCCAATGGAATAGTGACGGTTCTCAAGTCGCAGTGATGCTTGGTGCTTGGGATAATAAAGACAGATGGTTAGTAACTGTTGATTTTGATAAACAACAATTCGTTTCTCAGCACCGCCTACACGATGAAGCATGGATCAATTACACCTACAATGATTTTGGCTGGTTAAACAACCAAGATGCTTTGTACTATCTTTCAGAGCAAACTGGATATAGCCAGCTTTATGTTAAGCCGCTTAACGGCAAAGCAAAAGCAATGACTTCAGGGAAGTTTGTGGTTTCTGAACCAACCTTAACCCAAGATAGTCAATTTGTTTATTACAAAGCCAATAAAGATCACCCAGGTTTATACGAAATTTATCGCGTCAATTTAGCAAGCGGTGAAGATGAGCAGTTAACGGATTTAGATGGCCTGACTGATTACCAGCTAAGCCCAGATGAGCAAAAGCTGTTGTTAACTCACTCAAAAATCATGATGCCTCCAGAACTTTATGTGGCGGATGTAGCGCCAAAAGCAGCGGTGTCACGACTCACTAATACAGTCTCTGATGCGTTTTTAAATAAGAAGCTAATTGCACCTAAGATTGTCGCGGTTCCTTCAAGCCATCAAGGTGAGCCTGTCTACGCAAAAGTATATTACCCAGCAGATTATCAAGAAGGCGAAACGGGTAAGAATCGTAAGGCTGTGATCTTTAACCATGGTGCGGGTTATTTGCAGAACTCTCATATGGGTTGGTCTAACTACTTTAGAGAGTTTATGTTCCATTCACTCCTCGCGAGCGAAGGCTATGTCGTTATGGATATGGACTATCGCGGCTCTAAGGGCTATGGCCGAGATTGGAGAACGGCAATCTATCGTCATATGGGTAAACCAGAAATCGAAGATTTGGCAGACGGTGTCGAGTGGATGGTGAACAACGCTAATGTTGATCGTGGCGCTGTAGGTACTTATGGTGGTTCTTACGGCGGCTTTATGACATTTATGGCGCTATTTACTCAGCCCGATCTATTCCAAGCAGGCGCTGCTTTACGTCCAGTCACCGATTGGGCCTATTACAACGACCCGTATACCTCAAATATCCTTAATCGCCCAGATGTAGACCCAATTGCATACAAACGCAGTTCGCCTATCTATCATGCTGAAGGTTTGAAAAACAAGCTTCTGATCAATGCACCTATGGTTGATGACAACGTGTTTTTCCAAGATGTTGTGCGCTTGGTGCAACGCCTGATTGAGCTAGAAAAGGAAGACTTTGAAACGGCGATTTATCCAGTTGAGCCCCATGGCTTTAGACAGCCATCAAGTTGGTTGGATGAATACCGTCGTATATACAAGCTGTTCAAAGAAAACTTGTAATCAAATGAGTGGATAAAAAGCCAGCTTAAGCTGGCTTTTTTGTTTTATAAAATAAATAGATAACAGCTAAAACCACACCACCAACTGCACCAAATAGATGTGCTTCAATGGCGACTCTCGAATCTATCAGCTTAGCTACATCTGCGCTTGCACCCGCATATTGCTCCCAACATACCTTTGCCCACACACCAATAAACAACAGATATCCAGTTGTTAGCTTCCGCTTAATATCTTCAAGCGCTCCCCATACGATAAGCCCATGTAATAAGCCACTCAAGCCTGTATATACAACAATGTTTGGCGAAAATAGCAAGATCATGAGTCCAGTAAAGAGGCCAAGGAAAAGTACATTCAGCCAATATTTTCTTAGTCTTGTATATTCGGCATGTAATAACCAAATAAATAAGATACCAAGCAGGTTTAACATCAAGTGATACCAATTGCTATGGGTAAACTGACCGCTCAAAATACGCCATATTTCGCCATCAGCAATTGCATTTCTGTCAAAATCTAAGTGTGGGCCAAGCCCGAACAACATTAGTATTGTTGACAATATCGCCAAAGACGCAGGGCCAATGAGATATTCTTTGTTCGTTGGAAGTTCAAACATACGATTTCACGTTATTATTTTTGCATATTGTGCCTAATTGCTTTTATGATGCCAAATATAAGACGTAAGCAAAGTGGGTATTATGAAACATACACTTGCATCACTAACCGTGATTGCCGCATTCAGCTTTTCAACCAACACCTTAGCTGAGCAACAAAAAATCGAAATTAGAGAGCCGGAAGCCGCAACAGGTTTCCAATCTAAAGAAGCACGCACCGCAGAAAAGTACATGGTCGTTGCTGCCAATCCCTATGCGAGTAAAGCAGGTCAATTGATGCTCTCAAAAGGGGGAAGTGCGGTTGATGCCATGATAGCGACTCAACTCGTGCTTACATTAGTTGAGCCGCAATCTTCAGGCGTAGGTGGGGGGCTTTTATCCTGCACTACGACAAGAAAAGCAATGAATTAATTAGTTTTGATGGAAGAGAAACTGCACCAAAACTTGCAGGCCCTGATCTGTTTTTAGATGATACGGGTAATGCGGTTAGATGGATTGAGGCTGTGGTGGGCGGTCGCTCTGTTGGTGTGCCAGGCATTCTACACGCGTTTAAATCAGCACATGACAAATACGGTAAACTGCCATGGCAGGAATTATTCAAACCAGCGATTGAATTAGCTCGAGACGGATTTATCGTCTCTCCACGTTTAAATATGCTGCTTGAGAAAAAACTTAACCCAGGTTTGACAAAGCTCAGTCCCGCAAAAGAGTATTTCTATCCGGATGGTAAAGCACTACAACCAGGAACCCTTAAAAAGAATCTGCCTTTGGCAAACCTATACTACAAAGTAGCAACACAAGGGATCCAAGCCTTTTATGAAGGGCAAAATGCCACTCAATTAGTAGAAGCTGTGCAAAAGTCTGAAATCGCACCTGGCAAATTGGCGCTGAGCGACTTGGAACATTATAAGAGCAAAACTCGAGACGCTATTTGTACGGAATATCGTGTATATAAAGTTTGCTCTATGGCACCGCCTAGCAGTGGTGGTATTGCAGTTTTGCAAATGATGAAACTGCTTGAACCGTACGACCTAGGTAAGTTTAAGGCAAATGATCCAGAAGCCTTGCACCTCTTTACTCAAGCATCTCGCCTAGCGTTTGCCGATAGAGATTTTTACGTTGCTGATCCTGATTTTGTTGAAGTGCCAGCAAAAGCATTGCTTAACGAACAATATCTATTAGGCCGTAGCAAACTTATCGGTGAAATGGATAATCACGACTTTCCAGTAGGCGACCCAACTTCGGGCACACTCGCTTATGCTATGGATGATAGTTATGAATTACCTTCGACCAGCCATGTGTCGATTGTAGATGCAGAGGGTAATGCCATTTCTATGACAAGCTCGATTGAAATGGCATTTGGCTCAACGGTGATGGTCAACGGATATTTACTCAATAACCAATTAACCGACTTTGCGCTTTCCCCAAAAGTAGGGGATAAATGGGTCGCTAACCGGGTAGAAGCAAACAAACGCCCAAGAAGCTCTATGGCACCCGTAATGGTATTTAACAAAGACGGGTCGCTTAAATTGATAGTCGGCTCACCGGGTGGCAGCCGTATTATCAACTATGTTGCTCAAACCTTAGTTGGTGTACTGGACTGGGGATTATCTGTGCAGGCAGCGATTGATTTACCAAAAATCACCAATCGCAATAAGTATACAACGCTGGAAAAAGGCACAGAGCTGACAAAACAAGCGGCTTACTTAGAGAAAAAAGGCCATGAAGTACAGATCCGCGACTTAAACTCTGGACTACATGCCATTGAGGTTCGTGGAACACATTTAATCGGTGGTGCAGACCCAAGAAGAGAAGGTGTTGCACTTGGCGAAAGCAGCGAATAAGCCGTGGTTTCTTAAGTGCTTTTAGGCTATAATTTTGCGTTCCAGAAAAATGCGTTTAACGTGCTCTGGAGCGCGTTAATAATGGTCTGATGAGCACTAAATTCATTGTAATTTAATCCTTTTCGACAATAATGAACCCTTAGACTAAAAAATTAGTGTCAAGCTTGTAAATATGACTAAACAAACCGATCCAAATTATCTCTACATTCCCTATTCAGGTCCTACACTATTAGAAACGCCACTGCTTAACAAAGGGAGTGCATTCTCTCAACGCGAGCGTGAAAATTTCAACTTAGCTGGACTACTTCCTCCTCGTTATGAAACAATTGAAGAGCAAGTTGAGCGTTGTTATCAGCAATATTCAAGCTTTAGCGACAACCTAAACAAGCACATTTACCTGCGCGCTATTCAGGACAACAATGAAACGCTGTATTACCGCTTAGTACGTGATCATTTGGAAGAAATGATGCCAATCATCTACACCCCAACAGTAGGTGATGCATGTGAGAAGTTTTCTGATATCTATCGCAGCTCTCGTGGTTTGTTTATTTCTTATGAAGACCGCTATCAAATCGATGATATTTTACGAAATGCCACTAAAGGCAAAGTAAAAGTTATCGTGGTTACAGATGGTGAACGTATTTTAGGCCTTGGTGACCAAGGTATTGGTGGTATGGGTATTCCTATCGGTAAGCTGGCACTTTACACCGTATGTGGTGGGATCAGCCCAGCTTACACGCTGCCTGTTATGCTTGACGTAGGGACAAACAACGAGAAGCTACTCAATGACCCAATGTACATGGGCGCAAGACACCCGCGTATCGGCCAAGCTGAATATGACGAATTCCTAGATCTATTCATTAAAGCGGTTAAACGCCGTTGGCCTAATGTGCTGTTACAGTTTGAAGATTTCGCACAACCTAACGCAATGCCACTATTGAAACGTTACCGCGATGAAATTTGTAGCTTTAACGATGATATCCAAGGCACCGCTGCGGTTACTGCAGGATCGCTACTAGCCGCTTGCCGTGTGAAAGGGGCAAAGCTCTCGGAACAAAAAGTAGTGTTTGTTGGTGCAGGTTCTGCTGGCTGTGGTATTGCAGAGCAAATTATTAGCCAAATGATTTCAGAAGGAATAACCGACGAGCAAGCGAGAAGCCAAGTGTTTATGGTGGACCGTTTTGGCCTTCTGACGGAAGGCATGGAAGGGCTAAGAGATTTCCAAGAAGCGCTAGTTCAACAACAAGCAAACCTTGCGGATTGGACATACAGTGGTGAATTTGCATCTTTATTAGATGTAATGCACTGTGCAAAACCAGACATCTTAATTGGTGTATCAGGTCAAGCGGGCCTATTCACAGAGCAAGTGATCCGTGCGATGCATGCAGGGTGCGAACAGCCAATTATTTTCCCATTAAGTAATCCATCACGCCAGGTTGAAGCGCATCCAAAAGATGTGATTGAGTGGACTGATGGTCAAGCAATTGTTGCTACGGGAAGCCCATTTGAACCGGTAGTGCATGGTGAGCAAACAATCATCATACCGCAATGTAATAACAGTTATATCTTCCCAGGGATCGGCCTTGGTGTACTTGCAGCTAAAGCGAATCGTATTACAGATAGCATGTTGATGGTATCTAGCGAAATGCTTGCTGAATCATCACCACGTGCTAATACCGGCAAAGGTAGCCTACTACCAGCACTAACTGAAATTGAACCGTTGAGTAAGCGCATTGCTTTTGCAGTTGCTAAAAAAGCAATGGAAGAGGGCGTTGCACTTGAAATGGAAGACGACGCAATTTGGGCAGCGATAGAGAAAAACTATTGGCTCCCTAAGTATAGAAATTACAAACGCTGTAGCGTCTAATTACTTTTACTGAGCTAAAACAGAAATCGCCGCCAACTCACATTGGCGGCGATTTTGTTTATCAATCACGCACAAAATTTGAGTGCACTACGTATTACTTCGCAAAGTGACAACTGCTCATTTTGTTAAAGTTTGTTACCCTGAAATCCAATTCAGTAGTTGTTAATTGAAATATGCTTGAATATGCAGGTATCACATTTTAGGAGCAAAAGATGCGAATTTTAACTGGCTTACTGGCATTATGTTTATCTGGATTTAGCTTTGCAGGCGCATTGCCTGACTCGCCGCATTTATATGTTAAAGGCACTTCATTTATTCAAGTACAACCCGATATCGCAACTATTCGTGTTGCCATTACCGAAAAGCAAAAGTCGCTGCCCACAGCTAAAGAAAACGTCGATAAGATTATGGCTAAGGCCATCGAAATCGCTAAACGCTTCGATATTAAAGAAGACGATATTCACGCAGATCAGCTGAATGTCTACAGACAGACACGCTACAATCGAGAATCAAACGAAGAAGAGTTTGATGGTTTTCGCGTAAGTCGCAGCCTGACTGTAAAACTTAAGGACATTAAAAAATATCCAGAGTTACTTCAAGAGTTTGTAGACAGCGGCATCAATCAGTTCAATAACACGGAATTTGGTGTTGAAAATGAAGGCAAGTATCTGCAAAGCCTCAAAAAAGCCGCCATCAAAGATGCAAAGAAAGCAGCTAAAGAGCTAGCAGGCGAGTTTGATGTTGAATTGGCAAAACTGTACTCAGTTTCATTCCAACCAATGCAAACGCCAGTTCAGCCTTACGTGCGCTCTGCAGCAATGGCGATGGAAGCAGATCAAGGCGCATACAAAAATGCGTATAACACAGGTGCAATTACATTAAACGCGGAAGTGTATGCTGTTTACTTAATTGAGTAATACTGGCTGTGAACTAATTAAACTTATACACTAAGCCCTCCATTGGAGGGCTTTTTTATGATCACCGGTTTATATGCGGCATTGCTGGCACTAATCTATATTAAACTCAGTTTTAACATAATATCACTCAGACACAGACACAAAGTATCGCTAGGAGATGGCGGTATCGATGAGCTGCAAAGTGCAATACGGATCCACGGTAATTTTATCGAGTACACACCGTTCGTACTGTTAATGATGTTGTTACTCGAAACTCAACAAATCAACCCATATCTGCTTCATGCATTTGGCATTGCTTTTTTGTTTTCTCGAGTCGCACACTATGTTGCACTCGGTAAAACTAACTTTTCAATCAGAAAAGTAGCGATGGCGACAACATATGGAGTAATACTTATTTTAGCGTCATTTAACATCGTGTATTACTTTATCTAACTATGACAAAACACAAATTTCTGGTAACGGGTTTACCACGAACGGGCACAACAAGTCTGTGTATTGCTGCATTAGGTGCTGGATACAAAACAGCACACACGGCATACACAAGGCAAGCGTTAGACTGCGCTGAGTTTATTGCTGACACGCCCGTTTTTGCTGACTATGAAAAACTATATGCTTTATATCCTGAAGTTAAAATAGTACATTTGACACGAGATTTTGAGCAATGGCTTCCCTCAATTAAGCGTTTGATGACGGCAATGAAAGAAAATTTACTGTCACAAAAAGGGGGCTTTAACGACACGATTAAGCGTTGTTATTTGGAAACTTTTCCTGATTTTGACAAACATTTTGAAGACGATGGTTATTGGCGGGATTGTTATAACAAGCATCATGATAGGGTGCTTAGATTTGCAAAAATGAATCATATTCCTTTTATTACGGTCAACCTAACAGCTGCTGATGCCGAGCAAACGCTTGCCGAATTTATAGGCGTGACTCAAGAAAAAGTGACCATCCCGCATGTCAATATTGGTGGTAAAGTAACTGCATGGAAGTGGTTTTCACACTCCAATAAAGTGGAATCGACACGTAATGGCAAAGCAGATAAAGACACAGCGCTCTTTAGTATGTAAGTTCGCTCGAGCGCCTGAGTTTGTTATACTCACCACAAGCTGTATATACAAGATAGAATTATGTTTGAATTAAAATATCACACACCTTTTAGCTGGACTGAAAAAGTCCTAGCCGACTTTGATACCTTTCTTCAAGATCATGCCGCTGCAGAAAAAAAAGCAGCCGGAATGGCGATGGCAATGCTTGGTCATTACCCAGACAGGATCAAGCTAGTAAAAGCGATGGCAGATCTCGCAATAGAAGAAATGATCCACTTTAAACAGGTACTTAAAATCTTAACCGAGCGTGGAACGCTATTAGGAAACGACCAAAAAGACCCCTATATAAAGCAAATGCGCGCATTGTTCCGCCAAGGCACTGACGAATATTTAATTGATAGATTACTAATCGGCGCAGTAATTGAGGCTAGGGGCCATGAGCGTTTTTCTTTAGTTGCAGAAGCGCTTCCTGAAGGCAAAGAGAAAGACTTTTATGTAGCAATCGCCAAGTCAGAAGAAAAACACAAAAACCTCTTTGTGGAGCTCGGCTACGAGTACTTCGACAAATTAACGATAGATAACCGCCTAGAAGAAATTCTCATTGCAGAAGCGGATATTTGCAAAGGTATTCCATTTAGCGCAGCGCTTCATTAAAAGCAGCCACATGACTCGAGCCAATAAAGCCTCAACAAGTTACAGTGTGGCTTTATTGTCTCCCATATTTCTAAATACTTATTCAGTGAAGAGAACGGTTTCACTAGACACATCAATTAAGATTTCTAGTTTCGCCCAGTGCATTGTGTTCCATTGAATACTTTTGGTTTCAAAACGACTCATATTCGAAGCAACTAATATCGCAATAGTTATAAATCAACCAGACGAGTAACACTGAACCTTTGATTTTATAAGGGATTAGACTTTCCTCATCTAAAATTTACTTTATTTAACATAACGTAAATTATAGGATGCAATGAATTATGTGAGAAACCATATAAAGCATCTTGCTAATGTCCAATACTAGACGGTATCGGACATTAATAAAAAGTTTACTGTATTTTCTATTGAGCTATGGTTTCGCTTTTTATAGTATGTGGTTGAATTTGTAATTTGAAGTATCGACATATGGAATTTGTAAGACCGCTAGAACCAATCTTGATAATTGATGACGCTGTTGAGATCAGAGATTTTCTGACACAGATTTTGGAGAACTTAGGGTTTGAAGAAGTTTATGGTTGTGAAGACTTTGATTCCGCAAAGCCGCTACTAAAGCATAAACAACCCAGTGTTGTCTTTTTAGATATTGAGCTTCCCGATACAGATGGCACCGAAATTCTTTCCTACATCAACGAAAACTTTCCTGTGGCCCATGTCATCATGTGCTCTGGCCATAATAGTATGGAGAATGTTCAAAATACTTGGGAACTTGGTGCTAAGGGCTTTATCGCTAAACCTTTCAATGCACATAAAGTGGATTCGGTAATGAAGCGTTTAGAGCTGGTTACATGAATGAAGAAATAAAGAAACTTACCGATGCGCTCTCTACCGTTATTTTAGAAAAGCCTGAACAAATAAAACTCGCGATCTGCAGTCTTTTGTGTCGCGGCCATCTTCTAATTGAAGATTTACCAGGTATGGGTAAGACAACGCTATCTCATTCGCTTGCTGATGTGTTAGGTCTGACATATCGTCGTGTGCAATTTACTAGCGATCTGCTCCCAGCTGATATTACCGGCACTTCTATTTTTAACCGTGAACATCAGTCTTTTGAATTCCATCCTGGTCCAATTTTCAGCCAAGTTTTACTGGCCGATGAAATCAACCGCGCAAGTCCAAAAACTCAAAGCGCGTTGTTGGAGTCCATGGAAGAACATCAAGTAACCATCGATGGCGTAAGCCATGAGCTCCCTAGCCCATTTTTTGTGATTGCAACGCAAAATCCTCAGCATCAATCTGGCACGCATCCACTGCCTGAGTCACAACTAGACCGCTTTTTTATGCGTATAAGCTTGGGATACCCCTCGGAAATGGCAGAAGCGCAGCTAATTAAATTAGCTGGAAAAGCGAGAAAACTGACTCAAGCACCACAAGTGATCGATGGTAAAACACTGTTAGCCTATCAACAAGTTGTGCCTAACATTGTGCTAAGTGACGCTATTATTGATTACATACTTCGCTTAGTTAACTACACACGAAGCTCAGGTCAATTTAGCGATCCTTTGTCGCCAAGAGCTAGCATTGCACTTGCAGCCGCTAGTCGTGCATATGCGTTTATTAGTGGTCGAGATTTCGTCATACCTGATGACGTTCAAGCGGTTTTCACTTCAGTCTGTGCCCATCGACTTGGCGTCACCACGACTAATGAAGCAGAAGTTAAGACACAGGTTTTTCAAAACGTACCGGTACATTAAGCATGATTAACCGCTTGAAACGGAAAGTTAAGCAGCATATTTATAAACGACATCAACGCTCAGAAATACGGTTATCTCATAATAATATCTACATACTGCCATCCAGGGATGGCGGTTTTTTTATCGCTGTGGCTTTGCTTAATTTTGTATTGGGGATCAACTATCAGAATAATCTAATCCTTGCAGTGTCCTACATTATGGCTGTGATGATGATAGCCGCCCTATTTTTAGGTTTTTTTAACTTGAACAATACAAATGTCCGATATTTGGGAAGTAATGCTAATTTTAGCCCATATAGTTCATCTATTAGACTCAGTATTTCATCTAGCGCAGAGATCCAATCTCTCAGACTATCAAGTGAATACAACCAAACGGCTACCCATATTTCCAAAGTGAGTGATGAAAAAGTTCTCGAGCTAAGTGCCCCTGAATTACCTCGTGGCGTATATGATACGGGGGTAATTAAAATCCTCAGCTACTTCCCATTTGGCCTTATTCGTACCTGGTCGTATATAAAACCAAACGATGCTTTCTACGTGTACCCTACTCCATTGCCCGTTATAGACACAGAGTTTAGCTTCGGCAGTGCCTCGAATACTAGCCAAAGCATACAACAGAAAGAGCGTTCAGTTGAGTTCGACCATCTCTCGCAATATCAAAAAGGGATGAGTTTAAGCCGCGTTTCTTGGAAGCATTACGCCAAGACGGAACAGATGTTAATTAAACAGAATGCACCGGAGTCGGCCGATTTACACCGTATTATTTTCGATTATTCTAAGCTTTCAGGCAGCAAAGAAGAACGTCTGAGTAAACTCTGTACTATGGTGCTTGACGCCGATAAGCAACAAACAAGTTATGCCCTGTTACTGCAACAAAACAGGATCCCGTTCGGTCAAGGAGAAACCCATAAACTAAGTTGCTTGGAGGCATTAAGTGAATTCTAGCTTCCCAAAATGGTACTACAGCACGTCACTATTTTTATGGCTGCTGAGCATTATTCTTGTTGATGATTTTGGTATCGGCTTTGTCGGGTTATGTACCGTTTTAACGCTGTGGCAAGCATCGAGGTTGGTGACTAAACCAAGCGTGTTAAGCATTCGCTTTATTAACTTGGTCACTTTACTCGGCGCCATTGCGACGGCCTCATTAATAGGTCTAAAAAACAGCGTGAATGTATTTGTGGCTTTGATGTTGGTTGCATCGCTGCTTAAACAAGTGCATGCCACACAAGCCCGCCAATTTACACAAATATGTATTTTGAATTTTTTTACTTACCCGTGCTTATTTCTTTTTACACAAAGTATATTTGCTGCGTTTTTGGTATTAATTTTGTTGGCAGTTAATTTAGCTATCATGCTTAATCTTGAGCAAAACCTAAGGTTCAAATCTGCGCTTAAGGTAAGTGCAAAGGGATTGGTATTGGTGCTGCCTGTGGCTACTTTATTAGTCGTTTTTTTACCAAAACTCCCTGCTTTTTGGCAGTTACCTGCACCACAGAATCAAGCAAAAACAGGGTTATCTGAGAATGTAGATCCTTTCAATATCGCAAATTTATCTCAGTCCAGCGACTTGGTGTTTCGGGCGTCATTTGAGGACACTCAACAAACGGGACCTTTCTATTGGCGTGCAATTATTCATGATGAATTTGACGGACGGCAATGGAAAGTCTCTGAATATCAAGGTACTAACATCAGAGCGTTGCCAAAAGAACCGATTGGCGCTGCAACCATTATTGCGCAGCCAAGCCAACTTCCCTGGTTGTACGGCCTGTCATACTCTTATTCGAAAAACGCTAAGTTGAATAGTAACGTGTTTGGCACGGTCTATTTGAAAAACCTATCAGCAAAACCTGTCGAGTATCAAATCGATTTCACTGACTTTGAACCCCAAGATTCGTTAAGGCCTTGGTATTATAGGCGTAACACCGCATTACCTGACGGCATTAATCAACAGGCAAGGCAATTGGCGCGCGATTGGGACAGTCAATCGACAACAACGAGCCAATTCATTGAATTAATGAAGCGCTATTTTTTGCAAAATGGCTTCGTCTATACCTTAACACCAACAATAGCGCAATCTGATGATAGGATTGATGACTTTCTATTTAGCTCGTTTAATGGATTTTGCGGTCACTATGCCTCTGCCGCGGCATTTCTACTGCGAAGCGCGGATATCCCTGCTCGCTTGGTATCTGGTTATCTGGGTGGTGAAAAAAATGACAATCAAGGCTATTACAGTATTTATCAATATGACGCACATGCTTGGGTTGAATATTTTACACCGGGAATTGGCTGGCAACGCTTAGACCCAACCGCCTGGATTGCCCCAGAGCGCATGACGGGGAGTCTTTCTCAGTTAGAACAATTATCGAGCGAGTTCAAAAGTGGTTTAGGCTACAGCTTAATTGGGTTGTCTAATTGGCAATCTATTAATTGGTTGCGATTACAGCTTGAGGAGCTTGACTATCAGTGGACTCGCGTCGTCATTAATTTTGACAAAGAAAAGCAAGGCGCACTGTTTAAAGAGTGGTTTGGGAGTAATGGTCAGCTTTGGGCCGGAGTATTTTCCCTGTTTATGCTGCTTTTGCTCTCAATTGCGCTATTTTACCTTAGCAAGCAGCTTACTCGGCATAAACGCCCTATCGAACTTGTCTATTACAATGCTATAGTGTCCGATTTCAAAGGGCAGCTAAGTGGCACTACGGCGAAACAACATATTGTTGAGTTATGTAAGTTGTTTCCAGAGTTAGATACGTCGCTTTGGCAGTTTTATCAATTAATTGAAAAGTCACAGTATCAACAAAAACCACTTAATAAACTTGAGCTTGGTGAGTTGAAGAGGTTGTATAAATCAATAAAAAGAAAGGCAAAAAAATAGTATGAATGCTGTTATTTTGGGCGTCTTGCTCATGCTGGGGTTAACCCTCTTTAGAATAAATGTAATTGTCGCCATGACAGTTAGTGCAATAGCGGCGGGCTTAGTAGCCGGTTTAGATTTGAAGACAACCTTAAACGCTTTTAATGATGGGCTATCTGGTGGCGCAGAAATAGCCTTAAGCTATGCCATGTTAGGTGGGTTTGCGGTTGCTATTTCGAAGTCTGGCTTAACTCAAATCCTCGCGCAAAAGCTGCTCAAATTGGTTAATGCCAATGATAGCGGAGGCTCAACGTTTTTAAGCATGTTTATAATGGTTATCATTTTGGCTTGCTCGATTGCGTCGCAAAACCTTGTGCCAGTTCATATTGCGTTTATTCCTATCCTCATTCCACCGCTATTAGTCGTACTGAACAAGCTGACGATAGACCGCCGTGCGATTGCGTGTATTTTAACGTTTGGCTTAGCGACCAGTTATATGGTGTTGCCATATGGATTCGGTGGCATTTACCTTTACTCTATTTTGCATAAAAACCTTGTAGACAATGGTTTAGAATTGGTTAAGTTCGACGTGCCATACGCTATGGTGATCCCTGCGCTTGGTATGCTGATTGGCCTGTTGATTGCCGTTTTCATTACTTATCGTAAAAAACGAGTTTATGAGGTGAGTCAACAGCAAAGTACTCAGTCAAACACAGTACCGGAAGGCCAAGAAGCAACTAAAGTCATGATTGTCGGCGGCGCTGCGGTGCTGGCTTCTCTCATTGCACAAAATAACAGTGGCTCAATGATATTAGGAGGGCTCGTTGGCGTGATGATTTTTAGCCTCTTTGGTATTGTTAAATGGGAACAAAACTCCGATGTTTTCAGTAAAGGTGTGGCGATGATGGCAATGATAGGTTTTATCATGATCTCTGCTCAAGGCTTTGCCTCCGTCATGAAAGCAACGGGTGATGTGGCAAGTTTAGTAGCAAGCTGTGCCGATTTTGTTGGCGATAATAAACCACTTGCCGCTGCGATGATTTTACTTGTTGGCTTACTTATTACCATGGGAATTGGCAGCTCATTTTCAACCGTGCCAATCATTGCCACGCTATTTGTACCTTTGTCTCTAGAAGTTGGCTTTTCTGCTATGGCTACCGCCGCTTTGGTGGGAACCGCAGGTGCACTAGGCGACGCGGGCTCTCCTGCATCAGACTCCACACTTGGACCAACTTCGGGCTTAAATGCCGACGGCCAGCACGATCACATATGGGATTCCGTGGTGCCTACATTTATTCACTTCAACATCCCACTACTCTGCTTTGGCTGGATAGCCGCGATGGTGTTATAGGTTTATACATCCATGATGGTATCAAGGCTCCTCGCCTTGATACCTTTAGCTCATAAACATACTGTATTTTCTTTGTCTCTTATGTCGCTTTTGTCTTATTAGTTTTCTTGTGCTATACCAATAGGTAAGAGAATTAAAGCAAAAAGACTATGCAAACACTTAAACCAAGCGAAATCGCCAGTTACTGTAACGTACACCAACGCAGTGTGAGTCGTTGGATTGCCAATGGCGAATTAAAAGGTCATAAGCTTCCTGGACGCGGTAACTACCGTGTCTTACTTGAAGACTTTTTATCCTTTTTAAACAAGCACAAGATCCCCCTTTCGCAAGACTTTATTAGCGACTATCAAATCGCAGAAAGTGGTCTACACTCTGATAAAGAACGGGATTTAGCTAAGGTGCTTATCATTGATGACGAGCCCCAGTATAGAAAAGCGATACGACGAGTGATAGGCAACGATTATTTGATACAAGAAGCTGGGGATGGCTTTATGGCAGGCATTGCCATCTCGGAGTTTAAACCAAGTTTAATCACGCTCGATCTTTCCATGCCGGGAATGGATGGCTTTGAAGTGATCTCATTTATCCGCGAAAAAGAAGAATTTAAAGCGATTAAGATTTTGGTGGTGTCTGCGTTAAATGATGTAGAACTTGAAAAGGCCAAAGCGATGGGCGCCAATGACGCCCTTTCAAAACCGTTTGACAACTCTATTCTGTTAGAAAAAATTAATGCGCTAATACAGGGGTAGCTATGAATGCACCTATCATGTTGGTTGATGATGAAATTGATATTCTAAAGTCGCTTAAACGCACTCTGCGTTTACAGCATTATGAAGTGGTATATACCGATGACCCAAGACAAGCGCTTGGTTTGATACAAGAGCACAAACCGCATGTGCTTATTACTGATTTCAGAATGCCCAACATGAATGGCCAAGAGCTTATCCAAGAAGTGAAAAAGCATGATCCCAGTATTGAATGCATCGTGCTCAGTGGGCAAGCTGATTATGACGATATGAAGTCGCTTATCAACGCGAATAATACCTTTAAGTTTTTATCCAAGCCTTGGAATAACGAAGAGCTATACACAACGATAGAAGCGGCACTCACAAACCATCACAAAAACGAATTAAAAACCCAAATCCTGCGTAATAATAATGCACCTTTAGTCGAAGTAAATACCATAGGTAATGTCATCGATTGCAATTATGCTTACACGGAATTAGTGTTGAACGAGGTCAATAAAGGTAATTTCTTTCAACTGTTTAATTTTGAAAGTGATAAATGCCTTGATGATTTTACTGACCGTAGAATTGCAACACTAAAAAGCTCTGGGGTGTTATGTCAAGTTGAGCTCAAGCTAAAAACAGAGTCCAGCTACCTACTTATCATTAAACCCCTTTCCAGCGAGCAGGATAAATATCCTAACTTTTATCAGAGCAAACTGGGCTTTCTAGAACATATCAATCGCACCGATAACTCTGTCATGATCTGCCTGAAAATTCGAGATTTGTTGGTTAAGAATATTATTTCTAATACCCCAATATATTCAGATACGTTTAAAAAAATCATAGATCATGCTCTACTGAGCGAAGCGACTCATTTTTCGATGCTTGAAATCAGCTTTGATCAAGCCATTTTCTGGTTAGATTCAGTACAAAGTGAAATTGAGGTACACAAATTTTTAGATGAGTTAATCAACTCAATTAAACAATTTTTCATTCGCAAAAATATCCAAATCAAGTTCTCTGTCTCGTACACCATGATAGAGCCTGAGCAACCACTCTCGGAAGCAATAGACAGCTTAGTTATCTATACCCAATTTGTTTGCGAGTCTCGTACTGACTTCTATATGCGTTATTCGCAATCACTGCTTTCAGAAAAACTAAACGAGCATAAAGTCTCTGAGGCATTATTTAACGCCGTTGATAATGATGAATTTTATCTAAGGTTCCAGCCTAAGCTTAATTTAAATGAACATTCAATCAATAGTTGTGAAGTGTTAATTCGCTGGAAGAACACCCAGTTTGGCGCTAACTCACCAGATTATTTTATTCCGTTGGCAGAAAAAGACGGACAAATAGTCAAAATAGGAACTTGGGTGCTTGAGCAGACGTGTATCGCACTGTGCGAATGGCAAAAGGAAGAACTAGAGATCCAAAAAGTTGCAGTGAATGTTTCACCTTATCAACTTTCCGATCCCAGCTTTGTACAAACCATGTATTCGATTATTGAAAGGTATTCGCTCAAACCCGAGCAATTCGAGTTAGAAATCACTGAGAACTTTGTTTTAGAAAATCTCGAGCAAGCTAAAACCAAATTACTACAATTAAAAGAAATCGGATTCTCCATCGCCGTCGATGACTTCGGTACGGGATATTCCTCATTGGGCTATATTTCAAAATTGCCAGTGGATGTTATCAAAATTGACAAAAGCCTGATTGAAAACATCGACAGTTCAAAATCAGCTCGAGATCTTGTCCAAAATGTTATTCGATTAGTTCACGACCTTGAATTAAAAGTTGTCGCTGAAGGTATAGAAACCGTCGAGCAGCTTGAGATTCTAGAACAGTTAAAATGCGATGAAGTACAAGGATATCTCATCGGAAAACCTGTTTTGCTTGAGGAGTTTACTCACTATGTCTATTAAAAGCCAAGTGCCACGGATTGTGCTCGTTGATGACGATGAGTTAATGTTGAAGTCGCTCCACCGCCACTTCAAAATCAGCATAGAAGGCGCTGAAATATTGACCTTTTCATCACCTAAACAATTCATAGAATCCCTAGATACGTTAGCAAGCATCGACATCTTAGTGAGTGATTACCTTATGCCATCGATTAACGGTGTTGAATTAATCAATATCGTGAGGCGCCGTTATCCACAAGTCCTTACCGTGTTGTTAACCGGCGATACCACAGGCAAGGTACTGTGTAAGTCTTCAATTTCTGCGACCTTTATCGTCGCTAAGCCATTTAGAAGAGAAGAATTCGATGATGTGATCACCGCTTTTTATCGACTCAATGAGCTGCCATTAAGTGAAGCAATAAAGCGTGCGCTAAATGAAACTTTCATTGAGAACGAATTGCCTATCTTGCTAAGTAAAATTGAAGACATTGATTTAGATTTTCACAAGCTTGAAGCAATGCTGGAACAAGAGGTGCTCATTCAAGCTAAATTATTCCACCTGTGTAACAGTGCTTATGTGGGATTATCGACAAAACAATACTCCCTCTCTACCGCAATTAAGACGCTTGGTGTGGATTTAGTGTCTGCAATTATTGTCTCTGTGTGTTATCACAATATGGTCGCAGCCAGATATGATATCGCGAACTGTGAGCAGTTAAGCGATATTAACTTTAAAAAGGTCAAGTTACTTAAGGAATTGGTACACAAGCTACATGACGGATCAATTGACTCTGAGCGCATTGTTTTTCTTCAATCCTTATTATTTCTTGGCGAGCTCGGCTCAGAAATAGCTCAGCTTATTACCGAAAGTCAATGTCATTCCCCACAGAGTTGCTATACCGAGAAATTGCATATCGCCCTTTATACAGCCACATTAATTGGCTACGAGTCAGCCATCACGGATCAATTGTATGCGCTCATTAATGCCCTAGAAATGGGTAGCTCAGATTGCAATGCCACTAAGCTATTGTTGCTTATAGACACTATCACCAATAAAGAAGTCAATCAGACGGTGATCAACACCTTTTTTGATCAAAAGAGCCAAGATTGGTTGGAGCTTTTCTATGAACTCAGAAGCAAATACTTTAGTTAGTTACAAAGTACTGATATTAGACGATGAAACGTCAATACTTAAGGCGTTAAAACGAGTCATACGGCTGCCTTCGGTAGAGGTTGTCAGTTTTGATAATCCTTTTGAAGCTCTTGAGTACATAGACACGCACCCCGTTCAGGTTATTATCTCTGATTTTAGAATGCCGCTAATGAATGGTGGAGATTTTCTAAAACGAGCCAAAAAAATAACCCCTGGTGCAATTGGCCTAATTCTTAGCGGTTACACCGACTCCGATATGCTTATTGATATGATTAATAGCAAGGTTGCGCATAAGTTTTTGTGTAAACCATGGGAGAACGACAAATTACTCGAAGAAGTTAATGCAGCAATAGACGTATACAATAATAATTATTTTAAAACGGTTTTACAGGAACAACTAAAAAAGCGTGATTGTCCACGGGTATTAATCAATAATGAAGGCCAAGTTGTCGAGCATAATCTCAGCAAAGACATTGAATCTCAGATTCTTGCAGAGTTTTCGGCATGCTTTAGTGGTAATGGTATCTACCACACTCCTCTTGGTGTTTTAAGATGTGAGATCCGCAGCAATCCAAAAGACGAAGAGTTCTATCTGATCACCATAGAAAAAGTCGAAGTAACAGACGAAATTAACGTCTATGAAGTTATCACCGAACTGCTATTATGTTACTCGATAAACCCCGTTCTCACTTACTATGCGTTGCCAACTTGCGAACTCACCACAGCGAAATTGGCAGCTGCGGCGCAAGAAGTTTTCAGAAACTATAAAATATTACCATCACCGACCCATAACTATCTGTTCGTACTGGATAACATTGAGCAATCCTTACTGCCAAGAAAACAGATAGAACTAGAAATTCAGTTGGAAAAGTTACTCGATACAGCGCTACCTCACGAGATACAAAGTAATACCACTCAACTTGCTGCATTTTTAAATAATGGAGAGTAGGCGTGGATACTTTTGCAAAAGTTGAATTAACACAAGATTTAGTCGAATCAAGCTTTCCGCTCGCCGACCTCAATACGCTACTCACCTCCCTATCTGATTATTTTGAGGTACCAATAACTTTAGTCACTGTAATTGAAGGGCAATGGCAACATCTGATCGCCAGACATGGGATCCTAGCCGACAGGACACCGGAGCAAGATGCTTTTTGTAAGAGCTTAATCAAACATAACAAGTCTTTACTTGTTCCAGATACCGCCTTGGATGAAAACTATGCGAATAACCCGCTCGTGACTGGCGAGCCCTACATTCGCTCATACTTGGGTGTACCTTTTAGACTCGACGGTAAGCCAATCGGTGGCGTATGTTTAATCGATACCAAACCGAAAAACTATGCCGAGCGAGATGTTCATTTACTCGAGACGATCAGCGGTCTTATCACCAATATTTTAGAGCTACAAAAAAACTATTCGTTATACCTCGAAGATCAAGAGTTAATCCGTTTTTCACCAATCGTGTTAATTAAGTGGAAGTATAATAATGGGCTGCGCATTCGTACGGTTTCTCCGAATATTGAGCGCGTGATTGGTATTGACGCTTTTCACTTATGCTCCGGGGAATTGCATTTTGAAGACTTACTCACCGAGCCAAGTGTTGAGAAATTTCATTTTAATTTACAAAACCACTTGGATGGTTTAGAAGCGTCTGAAATTTTGCTAGAGATGGCATTAGACTCAAAACAGATCTGGATCCGTATGATCACCGTGGCGCATTTTAACCACGACGGCAGAATGACAAGCATTCAGGCTTTTATTACCGAAAATACTGCGCAAAAGTACACCGAAGACAAACTCAATGAGACGAACAGACAGATGCGCCTGTTGCTAGAAGCCTCAGAGCTAGGTACATGGGATTGGAATATTCCAGCAGATATCAATAAAGTTAATAAAAAGTGGTGTGATATGCTTGGAATTGAATTTGAATACGTTGAGACCAGCGTTAATTACTTCCGCCAACTTATTCATCCAGCCGATCGTAGTCATGTAGAAAGAGACCTAGCCAAGCACCTACAAGGGTTAACCGATGCCTACACCACGTCCTATAGAATGAAGCATGCCGACGGACACTGGGTGTGGATAGAAACCTATGGCAAAGTGGTTGAACGCGATAATAGCGGCAGAGCACTGCGCCTTGCTGGTACTCACCGGGATATTACCTACCGGATGGAAGCACAGTTGCAAGAGCGAAAGCAAAAACAATTACTGTCTTTTATCAGTAAAGCACAGTCAGCCTATTTAAAGACTGGTGATCTGTCTAAATCATGCCGTGAAATTCTAGAAGAGCTCATCGACATTGCGGATAGCCAATTTGCGCTGATCGGCGAGCTTGAGCATACCGCCGGAGTACCAAGGCTCTTTATTCATGCCATTTCAGAAATGCAGTGGAATGATTTAAGCTCTCAATTGGTACAGAGATATTATGATAACGATCTCTATTTTACTGACTTTAATAATCTGTTCGGATCAGTGATCCTGACGGGAAAAACAGTCATTAGTAATGAACGAGGCAAGCACCCTGCATCGAAAGGCACGCCAAAAGGACATCCAAGGATCTCTAAGTTTTTGGGGCTGCCGATAAAGCTCAATGGCGAATTGGTCGGTATGATAGGACTTGCAAATAAGTTTTTTGACTATACCGAAGAAGATGCAAAATTCTTACAACCACTGGTCGATTCTCTAGCGGGTTTATACTATGCGGTTAAACTCGATAAAGAGCGCCAAGAAGCAGAAAACAAACTGCTTGAACTCGCAATGACCGACACCTTATCAGGCCTGCCCAACCGACGTGCCTTTATGGAAAAAGCCGCCGAAGTTGGTGAGATATCCTTCCCCTATTTAATTGGTATGGTAGATATCGATAACTTTAAGTCAATTAATGATACCTACGGTCACGATGCTGGTGACAAAGCCATTAAGCTGATTGCTTACACCATAAAGGATGCGCTACGCAGTGATGATTTTACCGCGCGAATGGGAGGAGAGGAGTTTGCATTTGTGTTACTTGATGCCACACATGGATCATCTAGCGCACTGATTGAGACCATCAGAGAATCCATATCTAACTTGGAAATTACACTGTCAGAAAAAGAGAAAATACACCTTACGGTCAGCATTGGTGTAAAAGCGGTACTTCCCGAGATGGAAAAAATGTCTATTACAGCACATTTAAATGATGCTGATAAAGCTTTGTATGAGGCTAAACATACTGGCAAAAATAAAGTAGTTTGGTTCGAATAACAAAATATTTCATATTGCTTGATATACTTTAATTTCGCGTCAGACATAAAAATGGAAAAATGATGAAACAGCTCTCACGTAACCTAGCTGCACTTGGATTTTTAGTCACTTCATCCGTAGCTTATGCCGATTATACTGCTGAGTTAGAAATTGACAGAATGCAGGACACACCGTTTAAAGAGTGTAGCGACTACACTTTTCGCCAAGTTATGAATAATTTTTTTACCGAACTCACTTGGGATTATCTCACAAGCGATTGGGGCAGAAACTACATAAATATTGAGGGTTATGTAGAAGAAGAAGGCGAAAAGTTTGATTTTCTTCTTCAATACGAAGTCAAATCTGATGGGACGTTTGAATTTAACGCAATGGAGTTCTTAGGAAAAGCAAAAGACGACTCGTTTATTATCATGATGCTCGACAAGATTTGCTATCATTCAACCGGTGATTAGCGCTTCAGCTCGAAGCGCTAATCTACTTCTAAATTTAGTCTGCTGTAACCCTGCACTGGATGGGCTGTTGGTAATAACCCCAAGTTAATATTGCTACATTACTTTGTACTTTAAGGTGATAATCGCCACCGCGGTAATGAGTATCACTGGCGGAGTTATCGATGAACATCAGCTTTTCACTGTCATTAAATTCTGCGACCATGCTTAGTGGCTGAGTATCATAGTAAAAAACGGATAATAACTTATCGTTACAGAGATACGTCGTATGCCCGGAGCTAGTCACTAATGCAAAACGAGCCTCAAGCTCGGCAATACGGTGAATATACGACTGCTTCAAGCAATGCGTGCTATCGCTAGATTTCCAACACGCATTGCGCCCTTTTATCCACCCTCTTTGCTCGGCTTGAAGCTGCTTCGAATGCGGCTCTTTTACAATTTTTTCATACACAGAATTGAGCCTGCGATCCAGTCGAGACAACGCCGCACTATCACAAATAACGGCTTCCATGCTTCCAGCTCTTACCTCGTTACAAGCGAATGAAGGCGTATGTAGGGTATGTTGTTTTAAGTGCTCGTCAATATAGCGACACCAATCCTGCGTGCTACGGTCGGGCTTATCCGAGTAACTTCTTACACCAAGTTTAAACTCAATGACCGATTGCCATTCTTGGCTGCCAAGATCAGGACCATGCCCGCTACCATCACCACTTATTAAAAGATCATCGACCTCTGTCATCCACTGCTCGCCACAGTGAAACGCTTCAACGTTCAATTTCTCGGTGGGTGTTAAAACTGTCCTATTTTGTGGCGCACACCCAAATAGAGTGATGGCTATAACTACAGCCAATCCATGATAAAAAGTTCGGGTTAATATGGTCGCTTTCAAGCTAATTTCCTTTTAATCGTGTAGACAAGAGTTGCGCTTACTCCAACAGTAACGCTATGAAAAACATTGAGTTATTGTCATCGGCACGTCCGCTAGAGCCACTTCTTTACTGTGAGCATTTAGCTTAATGGCCTCTTTGGGCATTCCAAATACAATACTGGAGCTTTCATCTTGTGCATAAGTCTGCGCCCCCGATTTCTTCATTTCTAACAAACCAAATGCACCATCTGCGCCCATTCCGGTTAATATAAATCCGATAGCATTGCTTCTAACTTGCTTCGCAACAGATTGAAACAATACATTGACCGAAGGCTTATGGCGCTGCACTGGCGGCCCATCTTTGAGCTGAGTGTAATAGAATGCACCACGACGAACAAGCTGAAGGTGATGGCTTCCTGGCGCGATGTACACATGGTTAGCCAGTACGCGTTCGTTATGCTCAGCCTCCTTAATCTTTAATTTTGAAATATCATTTAGCCTTTGAGCAAAGGCTTTAGTGAAGTTGGCTGGCATATGTTGTACCACCACAATACCAGGCAATTCGGGTTCTAATTGACTAAATATGTACTCAAGCGCTTGCGTCCCCCCTGTCGAAGTGCCGATGGCTACCACTTTATCAGTGGTATTAATAGCAAGGTTGGTATTGCTCATTGCAACATTGATAGCAGGCGCACGGCTTATGTCTTCCGTAGAGGACTTTGGTCTGTAGAATCTCGCTTGCTTAACCACCTTAATAAATTGCTCGCGTTGAGACTCAAGAAATGATTTTAAGCCACACTCTGGTTTAGTTAAGATTTCAAATGCGCCAAGAGAGAGTGCCTCTACCGACAGTTGAGCACCTGTGGTTGTTAGCGATGAACAAATGATCACGGGGATAGGTTTATTGGCCATGAGCCAGCGTAAAAAGGTAATGCCATCCATCTGTGGCATTTCTATATCAAGAATAATAACATCTGGCGGCTCTGCCAACACGCTGGGCTGCGCCAAGACAGGGTTGCTAAACACCTTAGTCACGCAGATTTCAGGCGAATACTCCAACATCGCAGTGACCGTTTGTCTTACCACTGCAGAGTCATCGATAATATAGACGGAAATTTTATTCGACATCAGGTTGCTCTCCTACTCGATAACGCAACATGAAAACGGTCTACCCGGCAAGCGCCATTCTTGAGATCCACTTGAATTCTCCGATAATAAGGGCCACCAACATCGCGCGCGACAAGCCTAAATCCATAATCGTCAATCAGCTTATGACTCATTTCGATGTTTCGCATACCGACAGTCTCTGAACAAGACGTTTTGAACATCTCTCCACCACCAAAAAGCTTAATCTCCACACAATTCTCTGGGATACTAAACCGCTTTAAATATTGTCGAACCAAAGAAAAAGTCTTATCGACATATTTAGCCGGCTCATCGTCATTCAGCTTTTCTGTGGTTGGCAATAGCATATGACTCACAACAACTAGTTGGTGCTGCTTAGACACTAAAACAAATGAAACACAGGACCCCAGCAAGGTATTGAGCGTTGCTGGACGAAATGACTCAATCGCCAAACTACCCGGCTGCAAAAATATTGATTCAACGTCTCTGTTTGGTATCAACATTTTGCATACACCGCAGGGGCGATTGATTCAAATTTATCATACACGCCATTTAAGCTCTCGGAGTGTCCTAAAAACAAAAAACCTTGCTTCGGCATTGCCCTATAAATATTTTCTAGGATTTTTACCTTCTCATCTTTTTCAAAATAGATCAGTGCATTACGGAGGAATATTATGTCAGCTTTACCACCGATATAAGGCACAAGTAGATTATTTTTGAAAAAATTAACTTGATGATAGAGCTCATCATTCACCATGATATAGCCGGTCTTCTCTCCGACGCCATTTAGACAGTATTTCCTTAGGTATTCGTCAGGAATGTTTTTAGCACGATGTAAGGGGTAAATTGCCTTTTTCGCTAAATCCAGCATCCGCTCAGAAATATCGCTGGCACGCACGACCCAATTCCCGTGGCCATAATGTTCCTGCGTGCACATGGCCAAGGTGTATGCCTCTTCGCCAGAAGAGCAAGCCGCACACCAAATATCTGGTGCAGACTTTTGGTAGTAAGTGGTAAACAGCTCTGCTAACTTTTCAAAGTGTTTACGCTCTCTGAAGAAATAGGTTTCATTGGTAGTCAGCAAGTCGATGCACATATTTCGCTCACCTTTGTTATTGGGTATCTTTAGATACTCAATGTACTCACCATAGCTACTTAATCCTAAAATCCTCAGTCTTTGATTTAGTCGTCCACAGACTAAGTTCTTTTTATGATCCCTAAGATGTATTCCTGATTCGGCTTTGAAGAAGTCAGCAATACAGGTAAATTCTTGATCGCTAATAAAGTCCCCAATCATGTGGCACCTCCTTAGAACTGTTCAAAGTGCTCTTTTGAGCGAGCTCGCCCAGCACTAACTTCTTTTCGCTCGGCGACGGGTTGTGCTTCTGTTTGTGGCTTGCCTCCTTCTAACACGCGCATTTTGCTTTGGCTTTCAATGTCTCCGATTTTAAAATAGGCGACGAGCTGGGTAAGCGTCTCTGCTTGACTGGACATTTCTTCCGCGGTGGCTGCAAGCTCTTCTGACGATGACGCATTTTGCTGCGTTAGCTGGGTGATTTGATTCATCGAGTCGTTGATTTGGCCAACACCCGCAGCTTGTTCGTCTGACGCTGCGGAGATCTCTTGTACTAAATCAGAGGTTTTACCAATCGCAGGTACGATTTCAGCAAGTAGACTGCCTGCCCGCTCGGCTTTGCTCACTGAGCCAGATGCTAACTGAGATATTTCCTGCGCTGCAAATTGAGATCGCTCAGCAAGCTTTCTGACTTCTGCAGCCACCACAGCAAACCCTTTACCATGCTCTCCAGCTCGAGCCGCTTCTATGGCAGCGTTGAGTGCCAACAGATTCGTTTGATAAGCAATGTCATCAACAATACCTATCTTAGAGGCAATTTGTTTCATGGCCGATACGGTCTCTTCCACGGCGCTACCGCCTTCTTGTGCTTCACCCGCCGCTTTTGATGCCATACCGTCGGTGATTTTGGAGTTTTCTGCATTTTGGGCAATGGATGCCGTCATTTGTTCAACCGAGGCTGATGTCTCTTCAACTGATGAGGCTTGTTCGCTTGCACTCTGTGCCAATGACTGTGCTGTAGAGGAGACTTCAGTTGATGCCTGCGCTAGCGATTCAGAGTTAGAACGAACATCACAAATAATGCGACTTAAACTGGAGATTGTACTATTGACGCTTTGCTTTAACTCGTCATAGACACCTGAATAGCTTCCTGCAATCTCAACATCAAGGCGACCTTCTTTTAACCCCTCCATGACGTTAGCAATTTCTTTAATTGGCTTTTCAGTGGCTTCCAATACCTCGTTAAGACCATCAGTCATGGTTTTAAATGCGCCGGCATAGTTTGAGGTGTCTGCGCGATTTTGGATGTTTCCTTTGACCGCTTGTGAAACCAACTCGACGATATCGGTCGCTAAGGTATCTAACACACCGGTGAGATTGGCTGTACGTTGCGCCAGCTCACCTAAAAGCCCTTGTGCTTGTACTTTGGGCTTTAATGATAAGTTACCTTCACTCACTGCGTTTAGCACGGCAAAATTGTCCTCAAGTACCGATTCCAGCACTTCTATCGACTTATTATATGCCTCTGCAATTCTGCCTATCGATCCCTCTAACTCACTGGCTTCAATGCGTCTGTCAAACTCCCCACAAGCTACCGCTTGGAAGGCAACACCAAACTCTTCTTCTAACAAGCGCTCTTTACGCTTTTCATCAGTTACGTCTTTCCACTCAACCGTAGTAGAAATACGCTTATTGTTTTCATCAAATACAGGGGTGATCATGAGCTCCAAGCTGTGCTCACCAAACCCGAGTCTTGCAACGTGCGTAGAGTTTAAACTCGCTAACATAGTGCGCTGGTGGCTTGGATTACGGTGGAATTGGTCGATACTTCCTCCCACTAGTTTGTCAACGCAAAAGGTAGGTAACGTGCTTTGGATCGCAGTTTCTAACTTGAGTAACATGTCTCGCATGGCGCGATTTATATAAACAATATCGTAATTTTCATCGGCTAGCATAATACAAGCGGTACTGTAATCCATGGCTTGTTTATAAAAATCGCTATTACTTCCAGCGCTCAAACTCGATTGGCTGATTAATTTAGCCACGAAACTACAGTTGGCAATGGGCTGTGCTAATTTCATGATTTCTAATTGATAAGATCCGCTTGGCATATTAACTTTGGTGGTCTTATCTATCAGCTCGGAAAAGTTACTGTGCAACGACAGCATATCAGTAATATATCCACCATCACTTTGTGCGTTATTTGCAATAAGTTGGGTAAATTGATTGCTTTGATGAACAACCCGACCTGCACCATCTAACAGTGCAGCAAATGTGCCTGTAGTCTCGATAGCCTCTAATTCTGCATTGCCTTTAAGCAAACTTAATACATTGGTCGCGAGTGTTTTGGCTTCCCCTTCATATAAAGCGGGGTTTACTTGGGTAAGATCTGAGTGTTCAATCGCGTTTACGACTGCCTTCGACAGTTGATTAACTTGTTTGTCAAAGATTGCTGGTAAAATTCCCATTATGTATCCCCTTATTAAGAGTTAGCTAATTTTCTAGATTCAGGTTCATGAGCAAAATCATGAATAAGCTTTGGTACATCAAGAATGAGCGCAATGTCTCCTGACCCTAAAATACTTGAGCCACTGATCCCCGACATCTTTTCAAATAACGCACCGAGTGGTTTGATGACCGTTTGAAACTCACCTAACAGCTGATCGACGACGATGCCTGCTCGCAACTGACCATACTTCACAACGACAATGCTTGGTCTGATTTTAGGGTTCGTTGGTAAGTCGAAAATACGACTCAAATGAATAAATGGCAGCACCGTACCGCGAAGATTAATGTAATCGGTTTGACGAGTTGCCCCATTGCCAAGCGGAAGTTCAATACACTCTGTAACCATATCGAGTGGAATGACGAACTTAGCATCAGCAACACTCACCATAAAACCATCGATAATGGCCATGGTTAACGGCAACCTGAGTTGGAAACACGTACCTTGGTGCTCGACAGATTCAACACTCACCGTTCCACGTACCGCTTCAATGTTTTTTCTCACCACATCCATGCCAACACCGCGTCCCGAGATATTTGATACTTTTTCGGCTGTGGAAAAGCCTGGTTCGAAAATTAAGTTAGCAATTTCTTTGTCAGTAAGCTCAGTATCAGGTGAGATCAGATTACGCTGAATTGCTTTTTCTTTAATTTTTTCTTTGTCTAGCCCGCGTCCATCGTCACTGATCTCTATTACAATACTGCCAGAATCATGAAAGGCTTTGAGTGATAAAGTACCGTATTCAGGCTTTCCACTGTCCGCTCGTTGTGCTGGTGACTCCATACCATGATCAATGGCATTGCGAACTAAATGCGTAAGAGGGTCGACTATCTTTTCAACCATTGATTTATCAAGTTCGGTTTCAGCCCCCATAATTTCTAAAGAAACCTGTTTTTCCAACTCCTTTGAGGTGTCGCGCACCACACGGCTAAAGCGATTAAACGTTTCGCCTATCTGTACCATTCTGAGTTGTAGTGTACTGCTTTGCACATCACTAACGAGTTGTTGAATATGCTCAACAATTTCGGTAAGGGCCGAGTCGCGTATTGTTTTAGTGTGATCTTCAAGTGCCGCAGACACGATAACCAGCTCGCCAAGTTCATTGACTAATTCATCTAGCTTCTGCGCCGGTATTTTCATCATCCGCTCGGGATTCTTTGGTTTGACTTTGTTATTTTTGGTGGGCTGTTTATCAGTTTTGACAAGTGTTGGCGTTGGCTTATCATCTTCAATTGGGGCTATCTCAATATTTGATTCTGCAGCAATAAACTCAAATGCTTCATCAATATCTTCTCGCGTAGAGTGATGTATCTCTAGCTGCATTCTAAAATGGCATAATTCTAGTTCATCTGGTGTGACCGCGTTAAGCGCAGGTACCTCATCAATTAGCCAATCTACTTCTACCGTACTACCTTTACTTTCGATGTACCGAATAATCGAAAGCGGATCAAAACCATCCACCATGCAGGCCTTATAAAACTGCGCTGAGACTCGAAAGCTCTGCGTTGCTTCTTGATTTTCGACAACGGTTTGCTCACTTGAGGCTTGGTCTTGCAAACCACTATATGACTTTAAACTTTCTAGCAGCCCAGCTTCAGCATCGGTCAACGCCTGAGGAAAATCTTCGTTTGACTCTAAGCACTTAATTAACGCATTTATATGGTCATTACATTCGAGCAAAGTCGAAATCAGTTTTTCGCAAGGATTTAGCGCGTGATCACGAAGAAGCTCCATAGTGGCTTCAACAAAATGCGTAAAATCGACAATATGGTCATAGCCAACAACACCGGCTGAGCCCTTTATGGTATGTGCAGCACGAAACGCCTCGTTTATGATCTCGTCGTCACTATTTGGCAGTATAGACTCCATTGCCAAGAGACTTTCTTCAAATTGAAGTACCAACTCCTTGGCTTCTTCAATAAAGACCGCTTGAATTTCGGATAAATCAACCATCTTACCTCCTTTGCGCGCAGTTTGATGCAACTAAGGTATTGAGTAGCCATAAGGCACAAGGTGAGTGATGCTCATCGACACCTATCACAGATAACGGCTTTTCCGTACAACACTGTGCGAGTGCTACAACTAATTGAAAGCCTGCAGCGTCCACCTCCAACAGCTCGCTAAGGTCAATCGCTACCGCCGTCGTGTCATCGCTTAACATGAGCTGCCATTTTGCTGCCACTTTGCTCACTTCATAAATGGTCAATACTTCTGGCAGCACAATGGTTAAGTTGCTCATATTTATGCTCCTAAGCCAAAATACGTGAAACGGTATTAATCAGCTTTTCGGGTTTAAACGGCTTTATCATCCAAGCCTTTGCTCCCGCTTGCTTGCCTTGACTCACGAAATCCGAGCCCGATTCTGTGGTTAGCATCAAAAAAGGCGTAAAGCGATACTGGCCCATTTCTTTCACCTTCTTCAACAAGCTCAGCCCGTCCATGTTTGGCATATTCAAATCACTAATGATCAGGTTGATTTTGCCGTCATCTAGCTTGTTGATTGCGTCAAGGCCATCACAGGCATCAATGACTTCATAACCTTCAGCGAGTAGTGTCATTTTTGCCACCTGACGAATTGAAGCCGAATCATCTACTATCATAATTTTCTTAGTCATAAGACCTCCTAGAAAAATGTTACTTCGTCTTCAACATGGTCGTGTTGAGACGTATTTTCAGTGGTTGAAACATGACATTCCCTTTCTTCTTTCATGGTGTAAGAGTTGAACATTTCTTGCTGCAATGCAGCCAGCCCTTCCTCGCCTAGCTCACCTTCTGTCCTGTATAGTGAGACTAATGAAGTAAGCCCTTTGCAAATGTGTTCTAGCTTTTGGCTCACTCTATCTTGAAATTGAAAATCGGTTATCGCGTCATCGACGTTCGCTTTTATCTTGCTTGCGGTATCATCTAATCCATGTACCGATTGCGTCAGCTCATTAGCGACCGTCGCCATCTCATTTAGCACTTTTCGGATATGTAATTCAGCGTCATCCATAAGCGTAACGTCTTGTGCCTGTGATTCGGTGAGCTTTTCAGTATTGTCAGCAACGGCATTGGTTAAGCCGTTCATCTTTTCAATAATAAGCTCTGCAGCTTCTGAGGTAATATCCGAAAGCTCACGCACCCTTTCCGCTACCACGGCAAACCCCCGACCGGCTTCCCCCGCTCTTGCAGCTTCAATTGATGCGTTGAGTGACAATAACGTGATCTCTTTTGATATTTTTTGAATAGATTTGGTTTGCTCAGTTAATTCCTTGGCGGCATGGCTTACAGCTTGATTGGAGTTGACGACCTCGAGTTTTGAACCAAGAGCCACACGCAAACTGTGCAGGACTTCATTGAGTTCTTCTTGACTGTGTTTGGCAAAACAGTGTTCATCATCACCGAAGTTTTCTACTGAACCTCGTGCCGATTCAATCGTGTTATTTAGTGCCTGTCTTAACTCTGAAAACTGCAAGGTGAGCCCTGAAACCGAGTCATTACCCAAGGTTTTAATACTGTAGACCTGATTAATAACAGTTTCTAAAATCGCGGCTACAGATTCTGTATTGTGCTGCTCTACCTCGCAATGCTCTTGCATCTCACTCGAATAACTAGCAAATGCCTCACAATCAAGAATGACTTTTGCGGTTAAATGACGCTGCCTTAACGTTACCGCTAAGAGTGCACTGGTGATGAGCACAGAAGATAACGATAAGATATCAACGCGAACACTGAGTAATAGCGTGAGAGACAATACTAGGCTTAGCAACACCGCAGCGCTAATGTAGTACTTGTAGATTGCCTTTAGCTCATTAATTGGAAGTATCTGCATTATGCTGACTCCCCAAGGTGACTGCCACGCTCGCTTAACTCTATCAGCTCAGCCATCTCTTCAACTGAGAGAACTTTTTCAAGGTCTAGCGCGATGAGTAGCTCATCTCCGCGTCTTACCATGGAAGCGATGAAGTCGGCTCTGATTTGCGCGCCAAACTGAGGTGAGTTGGTTAGATCTTTTGCGTCAACTTCTATGACTTCATTAACGCCATCAACAATGACACCCATCTCAATGAGGTTGTCAGAAATACTGAATTCACAAATGATAATGCAGGTTCGTCTGCCAACTTCTATTACTTCTCCACAAAGCCGAGCTGACAGATCGATAACGGGTACAACTGAGCCTCTTAAATTGATCACTCCTTTAATAAACTCAGGCATCAAGGGGACTTTTGTCACGGAGCCCAATTCAATAATCTCCTTTATTGACAGGATCTCAATTGCATAGCAATCCTGTCTTGACTGAAAAGTGAGATATTGCAATGACTGTGTGTTTTCTGTGATCGCTTGCATTTTTCACCTCGTCTCATTTGTCTTATATGTTACTTTAGTCTCACATTTCTTATCTGTCAAAATTTGAGCAATAATTTATGTTAACTATTTTTGAGTGGTAAAAATAATCTTAAAAACAGGTGGTTATAAACAATTTCGTAGTATTGAGTATTACCGCAGTGACGGATTTATAGTGGATTTTTTGACAACGAAACCTGTGGCAGAAAGCTAAAGCCAACTGATTGAAAACTGGATAATCAGAACAAAAACAATAAGGAAGTACATGAATTGCAAAGAAACGCTAACCTAATGAAGGCTAATTTTATTATGAACTGGGTTTGATTGATTACTTATCCGTAAATTCGTCGGAGAAATCTGCTTCGCTGAGTTTAGGAAAGGATACCGTAAACGTTGTGCCTACACCGACTTGTGAGTCAACTTGAATGCGACCCTTGTGCTTGGCGACGATGCTATATGATAGAGACAGACCAAGGCCAGTACCTTGACCAACAGGTTTGGTGGTAAAAAATGGGTTAAAAATTTTATTGATGTCCTCAGCTGGGATCCCTTTGCCAGTGTCTTGGATGGCAATAATCACCTCGTTTTGTTTATCTTCGATAGAGATAGTTACCGCACCGCTTGACTCTATCGACTGTGCAGCATTGATGATTAAATTTAAAAATACCTGATTAATCTGCATCGGCTGACAATATAGCAACACTTCATCATCAAGCGAGTAAGTTTTGTTGATAACCGCATGGTACTTAATTGAGTTATTGGCTATTTTCAGCGTACTTTCAATCCCTTTAATGAGATCTGCCTCTTGCCACTCCTGGTTATCAACATGAGAAAAGGATTTCAAACTCTCAACTATCTTAGAGACTCGGTCCAGCCCTTCTAAGCATTCTTGCAGTAATTCAGGCACGTCCTCCTTTAAAAAATCAATACTATGCTGATTTTGGAGCTGCTGCTCCTGCTGTGCTAAACCAATGTCAGCAAGTGTACTAAAATTCGATTCATAAAAATCGAGCATCGCAAACAGCCCGCTAGCCTGGCCTTCTAAACTTTGAATATTGGAATTCACAAAACCAATTGGATTGTTGATTTCATGCGCCACGCCAGCAGCAAGTTGGCCAATTGCAGCCATTTTCTCAGACTGTAGTAATTGGTTTTGTGCAGCTTCTAACTTAAGGTTGAGTGTTTTTAACTCCTGCTTTTCTATCTCTAATGCTTCGGTTAGACGTTTTTGCTCTTGATAATAGCTCGCAAGCTCCGTCACATCTTGTATGATCACGCATACCTTTTTCACTTCTTCAGAATGCTCAAAAATCGGCACATATTGAATGTTCTGATACATTGAAGTTTCATCGCCAGTAACGGGACGGCTGCTGCTAAGTTCAAACACGTGAGGGCGATGCTCCCAGTAGCTAAAACTTGCTGCTTTTAAAGCAAAAACACTCTTCAATTTCCGCTTAATGATTTTTGCAGCTTCAGGAAATACCTCATCGATGGACATGCCCTCAATATTTTTGGGAGTGTTATCCGGTAGCCGGTTTTTCAAAAAATCATTCGCAAAAACCACCGTATGTGCTTGGTCTAGGACACAAATTCCAACCGGAATGTAACGCTGCAATTCGCTAAACACAGTCAGTCCTCTATTCCAAGCATGGCATTAAGTTTTTGGATCACTGTTTTAATGGAGTTTTCATCTAAACAAATAATCACTCTCGAATCAAAAGCAATAGACTCGATTATAAATGCAATTTTCATTACTAATGTGGTTTTCCACTCAGCAATGTCGTCGGATAGTTGATGTTTATAAATAGTCGGCATAGTCAATGAGGTTTTAAGCTCTAGCTGGCTAGAAAAGCCGTTTAAACATGCACCAGCCAAAATGTTAGACAAATCTAATAAGACTTCATTGAGATCAGAGTCATCGAGTGGACTATCGTAGTCCATAAGCTCGGCTATTTCTTGTAAGCCTTGCGGTGACAATAGATTAATGACTTCACCTTTAATTTCCCCTAAAAATGACTGCCTCGTTCTGTAAACATGTGCGGTATTACAGATCTCATTGAGTTGATTTGGGCTTACCGAAGTAATTTCAGGGATAGATAAGCTAATTTTCGTTTCAATTAATCGAGCTAAAGAGTTCGCTGCCTGGCCCATGGATATATTCATTAGCTCTTGCAAGCCATCCCTTTGCTCTTCACTGAGTGGCATGTTCATAATAAACCTAGCTCTTGTAGCGTGTTATGTAACTCTTCTTTTTGTAATGGCTTTTGCAAAAAGCGAAATGCGCCGAGTTTATCCACCAACTTCTTCGCTTCGGGCTGAATATCAGCGGAAATAACGATTACCACGGTTTTTGCGTGGTGTTCGTGTAGATGCGTAAGAACTTCAAAACCATCCATTTCTGGCATAGTGAGATCCAAAAATAACACCTCAGCTTTGCCCTGCTCAACCATCACCAATGCTTCTTTGCCATTTTTTGCCTCACTGACCTCGACATCCCAGTCTTCAGGTATTGCCCTAAGCACAGCCTTTCTCGACATCATAGAATCGTCTGCAACGGTTACTGGAATTGCCATGAGCACCACTCCTATTTCACTATATTGGTAAAAAGTATGGTCTTTGGCTTTTTGACTGTCAAAAAATTATGAGTAAAAAGTGACTCATTTGTCCTCTGAATAAAGGAAATTCGATTCGAATAACAAATGATGCCTCGATTAATTATCATAAATGGTTTTAGCCGTTCTTGACGAATAGCAATTTTAAAAAGCTTTGTATGATGTGTTCTTTTTAATCTATTAAATATAGGGCTAAGCCCTATATTTGCTTTAGAGATTTTAAAAATAAAATCTTAGCGAAAAACTAGCTATCAAAGCCGTTTAGCATTTTGTCACAAACCACAGGAGTTGGCCTATGATTGTCATCTACGGCAACAAAGGTAAAACTACCGGTAATTGCTAAGTGTTTATCATCTTTGTGCATTCTTTCAAGATAGATTTCAACATCAACCTTTAAGCTGGTATTACCAACATGCACTACTTTAGATACTAATTCAGCAAAAGTACCAGCAGGAATTGCCTCTTTGAAATCGACTCGGTCTGACGAAATCGTTACCAAAGGTTTGCGACAAAAACGCGTTGCAGCAATAAAGGCAACTTCGTCCATCCAAGCCAGTGCGTCACCACCAAATAAGGTGTTATGGTGGTTTGTACGACCTGGGAATACGGTTTTTGTTACGTGTGTGATTGAGCTTTTAATGCGTTGCTCAACAATGGCTTGTCTTTGTTCGTCTGTCATTTTTGTACTGCTTTATCCGCTATTGTATCTTTCATAAGTAGAGCTGGATCGAGTCGCTCCCCGAACCAATTAAAGCGCCAATCTAAATGCGGGCCAGTTACCCTGCCCGTCGCGCCAATTTCAGCGATTTTATCGCCTGTTTCTACCGTATCGCCAACCTTAACATCCAGTTTACTAAGATGGATATACGTAGAGGTAATGCCGTGACCGTGATCGATAATCAAAGTGCCGCCACTGTAATAAAGATCTGGATTTGCAAACACCACTTTACCCGATACCGGCGCTAAGACCGGCTCACCCGTTTTGTTTGCGATATCTAATCCAAAATGTGGTCGTTTTGGCTCACCATTAAAATATCTTTGGCTACCATAAACACCTGAAATACGGCCCTTCGCAGGTCTGAAAACGGGGTCTTTAAAGAATAATAAATCCGAATTGCCTTGTCTTGCTTTTGACACGGCTTGTGCTTCTTCACGTATGCGCTTTAGCACCGACTCTGGTGGCGAAACATACTTTTTCGCCACTCCCGTGATCTTGTCTATATCGTAATCTCTTTTCGTGATCACTATCGCTTGGCGATGCTTTTGACCATCATCAGACTGCCAACTCAAGATGTGGTTAAGTTCAGCATCACGGCCAAAACCAAACACGAAATAACCATCTTTAGAGCGCTTTAATTCTGTTTCGTTTAGCTTTATCTCAGTTGCATTTTCAAGCTTACCGACGACCAAGCCACCTTGTGTCAGGTTACCTTTTAATTCAAGCGCCTCAGCAAATAATGTGGTGCTCGCAAGCAATATGACAATTGCACGTTTAAGCATACGCAATCGCTCCTTTTCCAACCCCTTCGTATGCTCTTACTTCAACCTTATCATGTGGATTTTCAAGCTTTATTTGGCCAGCAAGATACTCCGCAATACATTCAACTGTTGTATCGCAAGGTAATATATCGCAACGCGATTTACTGATCGCCAACTCAAAATATCCCTGCGACGAGGTATACGCGAACGCATAATCTTTATCTTGAGCGGTTACATACTGAAGCAAACTAGGATCAATCAAGTCTTCTTCACTGCCAAGATAAATATCTTGCCATTTATCCGCCCATTGTTTTTGTAATCTAGGCATGCTGATATCATTGAGCTTCACACCAATCAATGAACGATGACCATGAATAATACGCTGACAGTTGCCATCGTGTTTCTTTAAGCCATGGCTGTAGTGATAATAGAAGCCTGTTGCAGCCTCTGGACGCAGTGTTATATCTAAATCTTTCACGTTTTCAGGCATATGCGGCATAATAACAGACTTAAGGTAAGCAATGGCATTGACTTCATTGATTTCATCCCCTTCCACTACACACACCGCCTCTTCCGGTGCATTCATGGCTAAGTGATTTCCATCAAATTGCATATCAAATTCAAATCGGCCTTCACTGTGTTTTGCATTACACGCAAGCGCGCTGGGTACCGCTAATTTGTGATCCAGCTTTTCGTCGATAATACGTTTGATTTGCTTTTTAACTTTTGCAAAGTCTAACACCATAGACTCTTCGTTTAGCTCACCATGCAACACAATATCGGTGATCCAACTTTCACCTACCGCACCACGACGTGGGCAAAGGTACGAAAAATCAATTACGGTCAAAGAGTCAACAAAAAGGAGCATAGGTCACCCAAAATAGCCTGCTAAAAAATCATCCCCGATTATAATGATTTTCACATTATAAATCGCCCCTAATTGGAACTGATTTGCATTTAATCTCTTCAATTTTTTGAAATTTAATCAAATAGACATATCTTTAGCGCAAAATTTACAAGTCTCCGTACGCTTTTTAACTGTTCGGAGTTGTTTAGCGTACATCTGTACGCTAAAGTAGCGTCAATTTGCAAGTTAAGAAGAAGATTTATGGAACCGAAGAACAGCTATACAAAAGAAGAACTTATTTTATGTGGTCGTGGAGAAATGTTTGGTGAAGGCAACTGCCGCCTACCTAGCGACAACATGCTGATGATGGATCGCATCGTTCAAATTAATGATGACGGTGGTGAGCATGGTAAAGGTCAAATTATTGCTGAACTCGACATCAATCCTGATCTGTGGTTCTTCGACTGCCACTTTAAAGGTGATCCAGTAATGCCTGGTTGTTTAGGTTTGGATGCGATGTGGCAATTGGTTGGCTTCTTCCTTGGTTGGTCTGGCGGTCCTGGTCTTGGTCGTGCACTCGGTGTGGGCGAAGTGAAGTTTACGGGTCAAATCTTACCGACTGCTAAAAAAGTGACTTATCGCATTGAAATGAAGCGCGTTATCAAACGTAAGCTATTTATGGGTCTAGCAGATGGCATCGTCGAAGTTGATGGTCGCGTGATCTATGAAGCAAAAGATTTGAAAGTAGGTCTTTTCCAAGATACCAGCGCATTTTAACTTTTTCGCTGTTATCGTTTTATAGCTTTAAAAACACACAAAGCCCCATCTGGGGCTTTGCTCTCCTAAAATTCGGTATCAGGTTTTAAAGATGTTGCGATTATCCATCGCTTCTCGCCATCCGCCTAACCATTCTGATCTGTGTTCTACTTGTTGATAGGGACAATTTTCTTTCGACCGACCGGCTAATCCTGCCTTAAATCCTTGTGAATGTGCTCTTTCTAAACGGTCTCTTTTCTGTCTCTTCATAGGTAATATCCTCACCTTTTTCTCGATCAGCATTAGCGTTTCTAATACTGTGTAGTTCAAACTTAAGCGAACGTCATTCAAAACGAAGATAGTGACTTGCGATATAATGACAATTCGTACTAACAATTTAAATTAAAGATTTTATTGAGAAAAGTTAAACACGAGCGACATCGTATTTCATACAGATGTGCTACTTACCGATGAGATTTGGCCAAACCCATACCTTCAATAAATCACATCTCAGCGAGTCATGCAATGATCAGAAATGTAATTCTTGTACAGCTGAGCACAAAAAGCATAATTATTTTAATTTTATATAGATACCTAGATATTCAAGACGTAAATTATTGCTTGATGATCTTGTTTTTCTATATTTCTCTGTAAAAAAACATTCATAATATAGTAATAAAAAGAGGCTGGACGAATCCAACCTCTTTTCAATAACTTGAGTTTTTAAATCGAGCAAAGCTCAATTAAGCAGTACTGTCTTAGCTTGCTTTAATAACCTCTATACCACCCATATATGGTTTTAGTGCATCAGGCACAATAATTGATCCATCTGCCTGCTGGTAGTTTTCTAAAATCGCAACTAGAGTACGACCCACCGCTAAACCAGAACCATTAAGAGTATGAAGTAGTTCTGGCTTCTTCTCACCACTACGGCGGAAACGCGCTTGCATACGGCGCGCTTGGAAATCCCACATGTTTGAACAAGAAGAGATTTCTCTGTAGGTATTTTGCGCTGGTAACCAAACTTCCAAATCGTACGTCTTCGTCGCACCGAAGCCCATGTCTCCAGTACAAAGCACCACTTTTCTGTAAGGTAAGCCAAGTGCTTGTAAAATTTGCTCAGCATGGCCCGTTAACTCTTCAAGCGCTGCCATTGAATCTTCGGGTTTAACCAGTTGCACAAGTTCAACTTTATCAAACTGATGTTGACGGATAAGTCCGCGCGTATCACGCCCATAACTACCTGCTTCGCTTCTAAAACAAGGCGTGTGCGCCGTCATCTTAATCGGCAGCTCTTTTTCGTCGTAAATAACATCACGAGCGCAGTTAGTTAACGGTACTTCTGCCGTCGGAATTAGGCTAAAGCCATCTTGGTCTTCAGATAATGCTTCTGTATGGAACAAATCTTCTGCAAACTTAGGAAGTTGACCCGTGCCAAACAAGCTCGCTTTATTCACAAGATATGGTACATACATTTCGGTATAACCATTTTGCTCAGTGTGCGTATTCAGCATCAGTTGTACAAGTGCTCTATGCATACGTGCTACGCCACCGCGCATCACTGTAAAGCGAGAACCACTTAGCTTAACACCAGTTTCGAAATCGAGACCCTTATCAAGCGCTTCGCCAAGGTCAACATGATCTTTAACTTCAAAATCAAACTGCTTTGGCTCACCCCAAGTGCTTACTTCAACATTCTCAGACTCATCGGCACCTGCAGGTACCTCTTCAGCAGGGAGGTTTGGCAACGACATTGCGTAGTCATTAAGTTCAGCAAGAATTTTATCCTGCTCTTCTTTCGCTGCACTTAATTGGTCGCCCAAGTTTGCAACAGCATCTAGTAAAGGTTGAACGTCTTCCCCTTTCGCTTTAGCTTGACCAATCGCTTTGGAGGAACTGTTACGCTCACTCTGTAATTCCTGAGTTTTGGTTTGTAGCGCTTTGCGCTTTTCTTCTAATTCGGTGATCTTAGCAACATCGAGTTCAAAACCACGCTTTTTCAGACGCGCAGCAGCTTCCTCGATGTCTTGACGAAAGTATTTAGAATCTAACATTGTTTTTTTAACCTTTTTGCATGATGAGGCAGAGACCAACCCAGGCCATAAAGATACACGCCACCACGTTTAATGTGACGTTAAACGCCATTTTCACATATTGCCCCTGTTGAAGTAACAACAAGGAATCCATTGAGAATGTAGAAAAAGTAGTCAGTGCACCTAAAAAGCCAATACCTATCAACGTTTTAGATGGAGAAACTGAAATAACTTCTTTTTCAATTAAACCGTAAAGCACACCCATCAATAATGAACCAAGAATATTAACGATCAACGTCCCAAAAGGGAATCCCTTACCTAAGAGTTTTATCGACATATCGCTGATAAAAAAGCGTAACATTGCACCAAACGCTCCACCTAGCGCAATTGTGAGATAATTTATTAGCATCGCTACTTGTACCTCTTGGTGCTACTTTGCGCATTTTGCGTCTGTAGATAGTTGAGCTTGTCGGCGATTTGTTTCTCAAGTCCCCTATCTGTCGGGTGATAATATTGTCGCTCTTGAATGGCTTCTGGGAAGTAATTTTCTCCAGCAGCAAACGCGCCAGGCTCATTATGTGCATAACGATATTCTTCGCCAAAACCCAGCTCTTTCATTAGTTTTGTCGGTGCATTTCTGAGATGTTCAGGTACGGGGTAATTTGGATCACTTGCAGCATCACGTTTAGCTTGATTGAACGCCATGTAGACCGCATTACTTTTTGGCGCACTCGCAAGATAAAGCGTTGCCTGTGCTATCGCACGCTCTCCTTCACTTGGCCCTACCCGATGAAATATATCCCAAGCATTTAACGCAACTTGCATCGCTCTTGGGTCTGCATTGCCGATATCTTCAGTGGCGATAGCCAGCAATCGCCTTGCAACATAGAGCGGATCGCCTCCACCTGCTAATATTTTGCAATACCAATAAAGTGCCGCATCTGGTGCGCTGCCACGAACTGACTTATGAAACGCTGAGATTAGGTCATAATATAGGTCGCCCTTATTGTCATAACTTGATAATTGGCTGGGCAATACTTGTTTTAGTACAAGTTCATTCACCAAATGAGTGTTTGAATTTGGCTCAAAACTTAAGTCAACTGCCTGCTCCAGCAAATTAAGTGCCTTTCTCGCATCTCCCGAAGCTGCTTTGGCGATGAGTTCAAGCGCGCTGTCATCAATGGTGATCGCTAATTTCGACAGCTGTTCATCGCGGGACAACGCATCTTTGAGTACTTGACCTAATTCATCCTCTACAAGCGATTGTAAGGTATAGACACGCGCGCGAGACAAGATCGCGTTATTCAGTGCAAAAGAAGGGTTTTCAGTGGTCGCGCCAATAAAAATAAAGGTGCCATCTTCAATGTGAGGTAAAAATCCGTCTTGCTGGGATTTGTTAAAGCGATGTACTTCATCAACAAATAACAGCGTACGTCTGCCAAACTGAGCTAATCGGTTCTTAGCATCGACGACCGCTTCACGAACCTCTTTAATTCCCGCACTAACAGCGGAAAGCTTGATAAGCTCTGCATCCGCATAGTTGGCAATGATCTCAGCAAGGGTGGTTTTACCCACTCCGGGTGGCCCCCAAAGGATCAGGCTATGACAGCGTCCAGATTCGATCGCACGATAAAGTACAGAGCCTTTGGACAAAATATGACTCTGCCCGACATAATGCTCTAACGAGGTTGGCCGCATTCTTGCGGCCAACGGTCGTACATCTGGTGTAAAATCAAACCCTAAACTAGTCACTGCCTCTTTGGTCGTCTACGACCACTCCTTGTGGAATTGTAAACTCAAACAAACTCTCTTTTACTGGTACATTGACTTTGCTTTCTTTAAAGCTAAACGTAGAGACTTGACCTGAAATATCGTTCACTTTCAATAATGCTAAGCCGTCGTTTTTATCATCAAAACGCAGTGTTAATTGCTCTACCTGCGAGTCTACTTTGTTTTTTGGCGTGATCAGATATTCTTGACCGTTAAGTGCTACGTTGTACTTCAACCATTGACTGTCCTCTTGGGTCGTAAGTAACACAAATGGCGTAGTATCAATAAGTTTAGTCGTATCTAGGATGGTCACTTGCTCAGCAAACGTATCGTAGTAATAGGTTGTTGCTCCGCTTGATACAAATAAAGTGTCATCCGGCATCTCTTGTTGCCAGCGGATTTTTAGTGGCTGCGCTAAGGTTATCGCCCCTTCGCCGGTTTGCAACTCATTGCCTTCTTGATCTTTAACGATTTGCTCAAACTTACCTTGAAAACTGGTTAATTCAGCCAGTCTTCCTTTTAGACTTTGCATCGCTGCCTCATCAGCCCACACAGGCTGAATAAAGAGGTTTGATAATACCGTTAGCAACGCAATTTGCTTAAATTTTTTCATTAATTGGCTCCACCTTTTACCAATACATCTCGTGCACCATTATGACCAGGAGCACTTACCACTCCAGACATTTCCATTTGCTCAACTAACCGAGCGGCACGGTTATAACCAACCCTTAACTTACGTTGTACACTCGAAACAGACACTTTACCTGTTTCAATAACAAACCCAACGGCTTCATCATAAAGTGGGTCAGACTCTTCATCTCCACCTTCCGGTGCTTCGCCTGGTAGTAAAATATCCTCGGTTGCTTCACCGCATAGAATTTCTTCTACGTAGTTTGGTTTGCCTCTTGCTTTCCAGTCACTCACTACGGCATGTACTTCATGATCGTCAACAAACGCGCCATGTACACGAACCGGAACACTCGTTCCTGGCGGCAAATAGAGCATGTCACCCATACCCAATAGGTTTTCTGCACCTTGCTGGTCTAAGATTGTACGTGAATCAATCTTACTTGATACTTGGAACGCCATTCGCGTTGGTATATTCGCTTTGATCAAACCCGTAATAACATCTACTGATGGACGCTGTGTTGCCAGCACTAAATGTATGCCTGCCGCTCGCGCTTTTTGTGCAATACGTGCAATTAACTCTTCTACTTTTTTACCAACAATCATCATCATGTCGGCAAATTCGTCTATAACGACCACGATACTCGGTAATTTATCTAGCTCTTGTGGTTCATCCGCCATACCGTCTGTATCTTTAAAGAGTGGATCTAAAATAGGATGACCCGCTTCTTTAGCGTCCTTAATCTTTTGATTGTAACCTTTGAGGTTACGAACACCGAGCGCCGACATCAGCTTATAACGGCGTTCCATTTCCCCCACACACCAGCGTAGCGCGTTTGCTGCCTCTTTCATATCGGTAACCACTTCGCATAATAAATGTGGGATACCTTCGTAAACTGAGAGCTCAAGCATTTTCGGATCTATCATGATCATTCGCACATCTTCTGGCGGCGACTTATATAACAAGCTTAAGATCATGACATTAACGCCCACTGACTTACCAGAACCAGTGGTACCGGCCACCAGCAGATGCGGCATTTTGCCTAAATCTGCAACGACCGGTTGGCCTGCGATATCTTTACCAAGCACCATAGTCAAAGGAGATGGATTTTGTTCAAACTTAGGGGCGCCTATCACTTCAGACAAACGCACGATTTCACGGTGTTTGTTAGGTAGCTCTAAACCCACATACGTCTTGCCTGGGATAACCTCAACTACACGCACACTGACTGCAGATAATGAACGCGCTAAGTCTTTTGCTAAACCTGTGATCTTAGCAACTTTAATGCCCGGCGCGAGATCTAACTCAAAACGCGTAACGACAGGGCCTGGATACACACCAACTACCTGCGCCTGGACATTGAAGTCTAATAGTTTAGTTTCAACCAACCGCGAAACCTGATCTAACTCTTCTTGCGAAATTGGGTTTTTAGCCTTGTCAGGTCTATCCAACAAATCTAATGAAGGCAATGGATCCGCAGGTGGCTGAGCCTCTAGAAGCGCTTCAAATTGCTCTTTTGCGCTTGGTGGAGGCTGATAACCATTGACCGCCTTTTCAGGTACTTTAGGCTTAAGAGGCCTTGCCGGAGAAACCACTTTGGTTTCATGCACTGGTGCTTCATCCAAGGCATTTAATGCCGCGACAGTATCCAGTGGCTCATCCTCTATCGCTGAAAAGTTGATTTCTTGCTCTAGAATATCATCTAGCTCATCAAATACTGACGGCTCTTTCTTCTCTTGTAGATCAGAGTGCGGTGCAGACGTGGATTGAGGTGCAGGTTCAGTGCTCGTTTTGCGGAACAATTTATCTTTTAATTTGCCAAGTCCACTGGGCTCTTCTTCAGCATCGAAATCTATATTAATTTCCGTATCGGTTTGTTGCTGGAGAGTCTGCTCGAGATCATCTTTTCGCTCGCTAGCTATTATTGGTGTCTCACTCTCTACTCTATCCGTTTTGGTGCCAACACTCTCCGGTTTCTGTGAAACTGACTGCGTTTGCTCTATATTGCGCTCTGCTGTCAGCCTATCGCGTAACCATCTAAAGCCGGCGAGTACCTTTTCACCTAAATAATCAACAAATTCAACCCAAGACACACCGGTAAGTAGTGTCATTCCGGCAAAGAAAAAGCACAGTAATAGTATAGAAGTACCGGTAAAGTTAAAGGCAGGCATCATTGCACCAGCAACCACATCCCCTACTACCCCACCAGATGAGAAATTATAGATATCATCGAAATTGATGCTGCTGATTGCACTTGCAGAGGTAATAAACAGTGTCGCGCCAATAAGGCGTAAACCTAGCGTGGTGTAATCGAGTTGCAGTAGCTTATGCGGTTTTTTGAATAGTAGATAACCAAGAAACTGCAGCGCAGCTGGGATCAAAAATGCCAACCAGCCGAAACTCAGTAGCATAATGTCTGCCAGCCAAGCTCCGGCAGCACCCGTTATATTGTTTACTTTTACGTACTCACCGGATTGAGTCCAAGCAGGATCGGCTGGGTCGAAACTTATCAACGCACACAACATAAATATTGCTGCAGCCGTGCTTACAATCAAACCTGTCTCTAAGAGGCGTTGCACACCATTTAAGCGCATTGTAATTAAACCTTTTTTCTGTTTCTTTTCCGGACTATAAACGCCCAAAACGTCAGCAAATTAGTGATTTGCGTTAGTATTGCTGTATATACTTACACCTTACCAAGAAATACCTCAAGGTGCACAAGGTTTTATTACTTCTCCTTCTTCTCCTTTTACTTCTTCCATGACCACAAAAGTGCGACTTTCACTGATGTTTGGCAGTTTAAGTAAAATTTCTCCTAAAACTCCGCGATATTCTGACATGTCGGTCACTCGTGTCTTTAATAAATAGTCGAAACTACCGGACACAAGGTGACATTCAATAATTTCATCATGCTGCTTTACTGCTTGATTAAATCTATCGAACACATCAGGCGAGTTTTTATTCACTGTAACTTCAACAAACACTAAAAGTCCCTGTCCAAGCTTAGCAGGATCGACTACGGCTTTATAACCTCGAATAAATCCTTCTCGCTCCAGCTTTTTAACGCGCTCCAAGCAAGGCGTAGCGCTCAATCCTATGCGTTTGGCTAATTCTACGTTCGAAATTCTGCCATCTTTCTGAAGTTCGACTAAAATCTTTCTGTCGATTCTGTCTAGTTGTTGATACATAGTGTAGTTTTTTATCCTGAATGATTCATTAATTCAGAGTATATCACTACATTGAAATATTAAAACAGTGAGACACACTGGCTATAGGTAAATATAATAGTCAAAAATTTTACCCCGTTCTTATTTTGAGGCGAATATTATGATTATTGGTGTACCTAAAGAGATAAAAAACCACGAATACCGCGTTGGTATGGTTCCTGCGAGCGTTCGTGAACTAATCAATCACGGTCACGAAGTCGTTGTTGAGACAAATGCAGGTATTGGCATTGGTTTTACAGACGAAGATTATGTTCAAGTTGGTGCTAAAGTTTTAGACACAGCGGCAGACGTTTTTGCTACTGCTGATATGATTGTTAAAGTAAAAGAGCCTCAAGCTGTTGAGCGCGCAATGCTACGTGAAGATCAAATCCTATTTACTTACCTTCACCTAGCACCAGACCTTCCACAAACAGAAGATCTAATCAAGAGCGGTGCTATCTGTATCGCATACGAAACGGTAACTGATGCGCGTGGTGGTCTTCCACTGCTAGCGCCAATGTCAGAAGTTGCTGGTCGTATGTCAATTCAAGCTGGTGCTCAAGCGCTTGAAAAGTCACGTGAAGGCCGTGGTATGCTGCTAGGTGGCGTACCTGGTGTTGAACCAGCTAAAGTCGTTGTGATCGGTGGTGGTATGGTTGGTCGTAACGCAGCGCAAATGGCGGTAGGTCTAGGCGCAGACGTTACTATTCTTGACCGTAGCATTGATGTATTACGTTCTTTGAATGCACAGTTTGGTAGCCAAGCTAAAGTTATCTACTCAACGGCTGATGCACTTGAAAAGCACGTACTAGAAGCAGATCTTGTGATTGGCGGCGTACTAATTCCTGGTGCAGCGGCTCCTAAGCTTGTAACTGCAGAACACATCAAAGCGATGAAGCCAGGTGCTGCTATTGTTGACGTTGCAATCGACCAAGGTGGCTGTATCGCTACTTCTAAAGCGACTACACACGCAGAGCCAACATACATTGTTGATGACGTAGTTCACTACTGTGTAGCTAACATGCCAGGTGCTGTACCTCGTACTTCAACGTTTGCACTTAACAATGCAACGCTTCCGTACATCATCAAGCTTGCAAACTTAGGCTACAAACAAGCGCTACTAAATGACAAACACTTCATGGACGGCTTAAACGTTCTGAAAGGTCAAGTAACGTGTAAAGAAGTGGCAGAAGGCTTCAACATGGAATATGTTGACCCGCGCGCTGCACTAGAAAATGCTTAATTTTGAATTTAAGTAGTAAAAAGGGCTTCAATTGAAGCCCTTTTTGTTTTGCTGTTATACCAATTCGCCTAAATGACTAGTTGATATTAGTTTGTCTCGAAATTCACTTCTGTATCTTGCGTTAACGTAACATCTTTTGTTTGATACAAACTAAAATCTGCATCTATCGTTTCGGCATCATCTAAATGACCTAAGCACGAATACCCTACTTTGTAATCTCCAGAACCAATAAATGCTATCTCATATTCACTCTCGGCATCTAAGTTTGCGGTTGCTACTGGCGCTGAGTCTTCATCACTGATGTCGCTTGGCACTGCAACATCCGCTTTATAAAGATAAATAACGTGTTTGTACTCTCCGACTAGAGGAGCTAGGTCCGCGTTATCTGCTATACATGCATTTTTCACAGACTCGCTAACCATGCCCTCAATCTCGAAACTGGTTAACAGATTTTCCAAACGGACAGCTGTTGGTTTTAGATAAACGGTGTCATCATTTCCGCGCTTCAACAGCGCCTTATTTAAGTCAAACTCCAATACGATTTGGTTCTCACCTTCATTTAACGAGAAGTTATTGAGTTGGATCTCACCTACGCCATCGTTACCTTTACGGGTTACGGCTAGTGGTGCTTGACTACCATCTAAAAAACGCACGCTAGAAGTTAAATCGAAATTAGACCCCGCACTACCATTTACAACATCGGCTCTGATCCACTCATAATCACCAGCATCGATCTCTTGGTCATTTACAACCAAGTAGATATCATCACCCGTATATTCAAGCAGATTGATTTTCATTGGATTACCCTGCGCATCTAAGGTATCAAATGTGACATCTTCTTTTCCAGATGCTCTAAATGTCAGCCGTTGAATAACAAGGTTTACCTCTGCAAGATTATTCACAGCAGCATCTGATACACCAACACTTACGGTGGTTTTTTGGGTCGGTTGCGTGGTGTTGTTGTCGTTTGAGTCAGAACCTGAACCGCCACCGCATGCAGCGAGTATCATTGCCGAGGCAATTGCTGTTAAAACTGGTTTGTACATGATGTTTTCTCCTCTTCTAAGTCTTAAAGAATAGGAAGCGCACCATGAATAAATAATTAATATAAACGCAATAATTTGAAATACCTTCAAATCAACGCAGAAGATTTGGCATTTTCTTATTAAATGTCATAAGTTTAATGTATCAAACTTATTGGAGTGTGGCCGTGAAGTTTAAACACAAAGTCGTATCCGTCTCTGCGCTTGTGCTGCTTGCAGCATTACTGATCTTATCTGTTATTCAATACATTTCCGTGCAATCAGCAATCAAAGCACAAGCCGAACAAAGTGTGAATGAAATAATTCAAGGAATTGGTAACACTGTCACTGCGCAAATGAAAGGAGCAACCGATCTCGCCGCGCTTGCTACCAATCTCGTTGCTTCCACTGACACCTTAGACGCAGCCTTTCCTATCCTCTCGCAGCCACAGCTCACAACTTCTTTCCTACTGATAGGTTATGGTGAAGAGCAAACAGGAAAATATGTCGCTAGCGATCCAAATTGGAACCCTGGTGCAAACTGGGACCCGAGAAAGCGACCTTGGTATACCGACGCAAAAACTGCACGAAAGCTCATTATCACAGCACCTTACGCTGATGCAGTAAGCAACGAAATTGTGGTATCAATCGGTGCACCAGTGTTTAAACAAGGTCAATTCAACGGCGCGATTTTTTACGACGTTAGTTTGGCAAAACTCGGCGAAATGATTAACTCGTTTAACCTGCTAGACGCGGGTTTTGCCTTTATGGTGAGTAAAGACGGGTCGACTATCTCACACCCTGATGTAAAACTAAATGGTAAGTCTTCTCGTACATTTCTCGGTGATATAAGTATCTCAGAAAATATCCAATACGTTGAAGTCAACGGCGAAGACAAATTAGTGCAGTTTAAAGAAGTCGAAGGCTTAGATTGGTATTTAGGGGTGATGCTGGATGAAGACACCGTTTTTGCCGCACTTTCACGACTGCAAAGAGATGCAGCCATATTTGCCTTTATTTCTGTGGCGCTCGCGACTGTGCTACTTTCTTTTGTGATTAGCTTATTATTAAAGCCGCTTGATGAAATCAACACCGCCATGGCAGCTATCGCACGCGGTAATGCGGACTTAACCGTACGATTAAATACCGAGCATGAACCCGAATTTGCAGCACTGGCGCAAAATTTTAATGCCTTTACCAGTAGCTTACAGTCTCTAATAGCGAATATTCAGGGTCTAGGCCATGAAGTTTTAAACGATGCTCAACAAACATCTAAGGTTGCAAATAAAGCCAAACTTTCGATTCAAGAGCAATTAGCGAGTATCAAAGTCCTTGATGAAGCGACAACACACATGTCTGCAACTGAACATCAAGTAACACAATCTGCCCATGAAGCCGCTGAAGCAATTAAAACCACCGACCAAGTTGCTCGCCAAGGAGAAAAAATCGTTGCAGAAACAACGGAGACAATTCAAGAGCTATCTAATCAAATCAGTTCGGCAATGACCGTAGTTACGGAGTTAGAAAGCTCGTCTACAGCTATTGAGCAAATATTATCGGTTATCAACAGCATCGCTGAGCAAACCAATCTCCTAGCGCTCAATGCTGCCATTGAAGCCGCAAGGGCCGGTGAGTCTGGCCGCGGCTTTGCCGTCGTTGCAGACGAAGTAAGATCGCTTGCACAAAGAACACAAGAAGCCACAACTGAAATCCGTGGAATGATAAGTCAACTACAGTCAGGTTCAGAAAGCGCGGTTACTGTAATGAAGCAAAGCCAACACTATGTCGATAAAACGGTTGAAAAGGCAGAGCAAACTCGAGCCGCGCTTGAAGATATGCGTAGTGCCATTCGCCATATTGTCGATTTGAATTCCCGCATTGCTGATATGCTGAATGAGCAAAATGACATTGTAAATAACGTGAATAGCAGTAGCTCATCAATTCGTGGTATTTCCGAGTCGGTGTATAGCGAAGCTAAGAGCGTAGATGCCACCATGCAGTCTCAAGTAGAAAAGATAACAACCCAAGAACAACTACTTGAGCAATTCAAAGTTTGATTATCGGTAAACTAAACCGTTACTATAGAGACAGTTGTAAAGCGGCGCGATGCCAAGAGATAAAACATGAAAGCGAATTTGCAGGAATTATTTGAACAGTATTTTCAGATAGCTGAACAGGTTCAGATCAACCTCTACCCGGTTGATGACAATATGGTTCCAGAAAACGAATATCAATTAGAAGCTGCAATTCCGCCGCTATTTAAGCTCGCTAACGAAATTAATGAGTTAGATCTTAATGCCCTGCGACCACTTCGTAATCTGGGTGATATTGCCAATGAGTTAGCAGCTTATTTGCAGGCGCAATCACGTAAGATTGATTTAATTATCAGCCATATTCTCGCAACCGAAGAGCCTGACGACAGTCATCTATTTTGTGACAGCTACGGCGGCGGCGGCCTGACCGCAACGTTAGAAGCAGATTATGAGGTCGGACAATCGTTACGAACTAAAATATTTTTGCGCAATGAAGCCAGTGCTATCTTTTGCTACTCAGAAGTCATTGCCAAGCAAGATGGTAAGTTCACCCTCGCCTTTACCGCTATTAGAGAAGCGGATCAAGAGTTGCTCGTGCGGGCAAGCCTACACGCCCAGACCAGACAACTTAAGCTAAAGCAGCAAAAAGACCAATAAGGCATTTAACGTATTAAGTGCCTTCTTTAAATGCTCAATTATCTTCACAAAACTTACTGACACACCTGAGGTTAATGATAAACTATAGGCTTATTATTATATGGTGATGATTTAATGAGTTTTACTTTACTCCCAGAGTGGGCACCACAAGATGCAATCATGCTCACTTGGCCGCATTCTGATACCGATTGGAGCGACATTCTCAGTGACGTTGAACCTGTGTACGTTGCACTTTGCCAACATATTACCCAAGTTCAAGAAGTCGTTATCGTGGCGCATAATGAAGCGTTAAAACAGCATATCGAGAACCTACTCGGCGCAGCTGAGGTTAGCTTAGCTAAGTGTCACTTTGTTGTGACGCCTTGCGATGACACCTGGGCCCGTGACCACGGTCCACTTACGACGCAAACAAGTACAGGAAATCTATGTATTAAGGATTTCACCTTTACGGGTTGGGGTAATAAGTTTGCTGCGGATTTAGACAATAAGATCAATCTGCAGCTAGCCAAACAGGTCCTCAACCCAAACTGTACCTTTGAAAAAGTTGACGTGGTACTGGAAGGCGGCGGCATTGAGATCAACGAGTCCAATGTCTTATTGACCACTTCAGAGTGTCTGTTGAACCCAAATCGCAATCCACATCTAAGTAAAATCGAATTAGAACTATTGTTGCAAAAAGAGTTGGGTGCTGAGTCATTCCTGTGGGTAGATCATGGATACTTAGCCGGTGATGATACGGATAGTCATATCGACACGTTAGTGCGTTTTGCACCAGATAATACCTTGGTATATGTTAAGTGCGACGACAAATCAGACGAGCACTATGATGCCCTCAATAAAATGGAACAGCAGCTACGCACATTCCGCACCCCAAATGGCGATCCATACCGTTTGATTAGTTTACCTTGGCCTAGTGCTAAGTTTGATAACGAGGGGGAGAGATTACCTGCAACCTATGCAAATTATCTGATCTTGAATAAAACGGTGTTAGTACCTATCTATGGCGACGACAAAGATCAAGAAGCGCTGGACAAAGTCTCTCTCGCCCACCCAGAAAGAACGGTAATTGGCGTAAACTGCCTACCAATCATCCATCAATTCGGTAGCCTGCACTGTATTACGATGCAGTTACCAAAAGGTTTTTTAAGGTAAGTACCATGACTGAAAAAAACATCAAAGTTGGTATTGTTCAACATAGCAACTCTACAGATCTCGTAAACAACTTTGCGAAAACCTGTGACGGTATCCGAAAAGCGGCAAGTCAGGGTGCTAAGCTTATCGTGTTACAAGAATTGCACCGCAGCTTGTATTTTTGCCAGACTGAAGACACCGATCTCTTCGACTTAGCGGAAACCATTCCAGGCCCAAGCACAGACTCACTAGGCGCACTTGCAAAAGAGCTGAATGTTGTCATCGTTGCGTCGTTATTTGAAAAGCGCGCAACAGGGCTTTATCACAACACCGCGGTTGTACTTGAGTCTGACGGTACGATTGCAGGCAAATACCGTAAAATGCACATTCCTGATGACCCAGGTTTTTATGAAAAGTTTTACTTCACCCCTGGCGACATGGGCTTTACTCCAATTCAGACTTCTGTAGGCAAATTAGGCGTACTGGTGTGTTGGGATCAATGGTTCCCTGAAGGTGCACGCCTGATGGCAATGGCGGGCGCTGAGTTTTTAATTTACCCAACTGCAATTGGCTGGGATCCTCGCGATGATAAAGCAGAACAAATTCGTCAACGAGATGCTTGGATAATTGCACAGCGTGCACATGCAGTCTCTAACGGAGTACCTGTGATTAGCGTTAACCGTGTTGGCCATGAATCAGACCCTTCAGGTCAAAGTGAAGGTATTCAATTCTGGGGCAATTCTTTTGTTACCGGTCCACAAGGCGAAATGTTATTGCATGCATCTGAAGAAGCTGAGGAAATCTCTGTTGTTGATGTTGATCTAGCACGCAGTGAATCTGTTCGTCGCATCTGGCCGTATTTAAGAGACAGACGAATCGATCACTATCAGGATCTTTGCAAAATTTATCGCGATTAATAAATAGGAGTAATCAATGGCGAATGTGCAATGGAACAATTTACCTTGGGTAAAATCAAACAAGGATAAAATTTCGTGGGGTAATTTGGTTGGTAGTAGCTTGTCACTGTGTTTGAGTGAGCACATCCAACAACATGACAACTTAGTTGTACTCGTCACCCCCGATACACCCTCTGCACTTCGCCTTGAGCATGAACTGGCGTATCTTTTAAAAGACACGCCTGTCATGATGTTTCCTGACTGGGAAACATTACCCTATGATCACTTTTCACCACATCAAGACATTATTTCTCAGCGTCTTGCGACGCTAAATACACTCAAACAGGAAAAGCAATCCGTACTCATCATTCCTGTTTCAACCCTCATGCTACGTACCGCACCACCTAGCTTTATCCACGGCATGAGTCTTCAGGTAAAAAAAGGTGACACGGTAGACGCACAAAGCTTGCGTGATACCTTAACTCAAGCGGGTTATCGTCATGTTCAGCAGGTAATGGAGCACGGTGAGTTTGCTGTTCGAGGCTCCATTATTGATTTATACCCCATGGGTAGCCCACTCCCCTTTAGACTAGATTTCTTTGATGATGAGTTAGACTCCATTCGTCATTTTGATATCGAAAGCCAACGCTCAAACGATGAGATTGATGCTATCGATTTATTACCGGCGCACGAATTTCCAACCAATGCAGAAGACATTGAACGCTTTAGAATTAATTACCGTGAAGCGTTCGGCGCAAGTAGTGAAAAAGACAGTATTTATATGCAAGTCAGTAAAGGGAACTGGCCAGCGGGTATAGAGTACTATTTGCCGCTCTTTTTTGATTCGTTAGCAACGGTGTTTGACTATTTGCCTGAAGATACCGTATTTATGCCTTTTGGCGATATTGAATCTGCAGCGCAAACCTTTTGGCAAGACGTATCTAAACGCTACGAAAGTCGCCGGGTTGACCCACTTCGCCCTCTACTTTCACCAGCCAAGCTATATCAGCCAATAGAGACCTTGTTTGAAGGCCTTAACGGCTTCTCTCGAATAAAGCTTAGTCAAGCGATGCTAGGAACCAAAGCGGGCAATAACAATGTCGCAGCGGAATTAATCGACGATGTCCGCATTGAGCATAAACAAGCTAATCCATATCAAAAAATCCTCGATTACATCGCTGCTGAGAAAAAGCAAAAGTCTCGGGTGTTATTCAGTGTTGAATCAGAGGGCCGACGAGAGTCACTGCTTACCTTATTAAAACCAACAGGTCTAAAGCTTAAGCCTTATAAGCGCATTGCAGAGTTTGTCTCTAGCGACTCAGATGTTGGTGTGGTAGTCACTCCACTTGCTACCAGTGTGAAACTACTGGATAAAAAATCGCTGTCTATCATCACCGAGCAAGAGCTTTTAGGTGTTAAGATCTCCCAAAAGCGCCGCCGTAAACATAAATACGAACAAGGGCAAGATGCCCTGATCCGAAACCTCGCTGAGTTAAAAGAAGGTCAACCTATTGTTCATTTAGATCATGGTGTAGGCCGCTATTTAGGGCTGGAAACCATAGATGCAGCGGGTATTGCTACCGAGTTTGTGACTATCATCTATGCCAATGACGCTAAACTTTATGTGCCAGTTTCTTCGCTTCATATGCTCAGTCGTTACTCAGGAGGTGAAGAAGCTTCTGCACCACTTCATAAACTGGGTAATGACGCCTGGGAAAAAGCAAAACGCAAAGCGGCTGAAAAAGTCAGAGATGTCGCAGCTGAACTCCTAGACATATACGCAAAACGCCAAAGTAAGCCGGGATATGCATTTAAGCTAGATGCGAGTGCCTATCGAGACTTTTCTGATAGCTTCCCATTTGAAGAAACAGACGATCAACGCAATGCAATCACAGCCGTACTTGCAGACATGCAATCAAGCCTAGCGATGGACAGACTCGTTTGTGGTGATGTTGGCTTTGGTAAAACCGAAGTGGCCATGCGTGCTGCATTTGTTGCCGTCAACGATAGCAAACAAGTGGCTGTCTTAGTACCAACTACACTCCTAGCCCAACAACACTTCGAGAACTTTAAAGACCGTTTTGCCGATCTGCCTGTTGAAGTTGGTGTGCTTTCGCGCTTTAACTCAGCGAAAGAACAAAAAGAAACGTTACAAAAACTTGATGAAGGCAAAATTGATATTGTGATAGGCACCCATAAGCTTATTCAAGAAAACATCAAGTTCGCCGATTTGGGTCTGTTGATTGTTGACGAAGAACACCGCTTTGGTGTGAGGCAAAAAGAAAAGATTAAGCAGCTAAGAGCGGATGTCGACATTCTTACCCTGACCGCAACCCCAATTCCGCGCACACTGAATATGGCAATGAGTGGTATGCGTGATCTCTCTATTATCGCGACACCGCCAGCCAAACGATTAGCAGTAAAGACCTTTGTGCGAGAGCGCAACGACGAGCTTATCCGCGAAGCAATTTTGCGTGAAATCAAGCGCGGTGGTCAGGTTTACTTCCTCCACAATAACGTCGAAACGATAGACAAAATCACCGCTGATATCTCGACGCTCGTGCCAGAAGCCAACGTCACCACTGCCCACGGGCAAATGCGTGAAAAAGAACTTGAGCATTTGATGGGTGAATTCTATCACCAAAAGTATAACGTGCTTGTGTGTACAACCATTATTGAAACCGGTATCGATATCCCCTCTGCTAATACTATCATTATGGATAGAGCCGATAAACTCGGATTGGCACAGCTACATCAGCTTCGCGGCCGTGTAGGGCGAAGCCACCATCAAGCATATGCATACCTACTCACGAAGAATAGCCAAGCCTTAACTAAAGACGCGGTCAAACGCTTACAGGCCATTGAGCAACTCGAAGACTTAGGTGCAGGTTTTGCCCTCGCCACCCACGATTTAGAGATCCGTGGTGCGGGTGAGTTACTGGGAGACGACCAAAGCGGTCAAATTCAAACCGTTGGTTTTACGCTGTATATGGAAATGCTGGAACAAGCAGTTGAAGCTTTAAAAAATGGTAAAGAGCCGACTCTCGATAACCTACTCCAGCAGCAAAGCGAAGTTGACCTGAAGTTCCCAGCACTGCTACCGGATGATTACATTCATGATGTAAATATTCGCCTTAGCATGTATAAACGCATTGCTAGCACAAAGTCGCTGGCAGAGCTTGATGAGCTACAAATTGAATTAATCGACCGTTTTGGGCTGTTGCCAGATGCGGCTAAAAACCTCTTTGCGGTGCAGTCTGTTAAGCTAAAGGCAACCCAATTAGGCATTAACAAGGTCGAAGCAAACCCCAAAGGTGGCTTCTTCGAGTTCAGTAGTCATACAAAAGTTAACCCAACATTCATCATAGGATTGATACAAAGTAGCCCGTCAACCTATAGAATGGAAGGCGCAAATAAACTGAAGTTCCTGATCGAAGAAAAAAATGGCCAAGAGAGATTAAAACTGGTCAATGCGATGATTGATGACTTTGAGAAAAAGGCTGTAGCATGAAAACAATAAAAAGTCTGGCCATCCTAGCGGCTTTGGTAAGTAGCGCGTCTGCACATGCCACCCGTTGGTTTGAAGTAGAAATGATAGCATTTGAGCAAGAGCCTAGTTTCTCTTTGCGAGAAGACTTTAGTATTGAACCTGAGCCGCTCAACCGGAAAAACATCAAGTCACTATTATTCGACGGTTTTAATACCACCGGCTATAAACTATGCTTAGAAGGCAGTGAGCAGTTTGCTGAGCACGACTTTATTCGTGGATTAACGTCGGGTGCACGCTCCAGTTCTTGCGATCCAGATGCAAACTATGTTGAAAAATTCGGCACTTTGCCTCTTTCACCGCAAGTTGAGCCACAAGAACATATGGACTCAATTTATTTATTGAATGAGTCACAGTTTAATTTTTCTAACAAAATTGCCGAGTTAAAACGTAAAGGACTCAAGCCACTGTTGCACACTGGTTGGCGATTCCCTGAACAAAGTAACAAGCGTGCTCCCAACATCGAAATTATTGCTGGCAAACAGTTTGCGCCACCATCCAGTTATAGCGTAACTGAAAATGACGATCAGTTTTCGTCACTATCGAAGCGCTTTAATATTCAAGAATCAAAAGAGCAAGTGCATTGGCAACTTGAAGGCTTGATTAAAATTCACGTGAGACACTACCTTTACGTGACCACGGATTTAGATTTAAAGTACGAAGACGGCAACGACATTCGTACTGCTCGTATGTCCCAATATACACGCGTGTATAGCGGCGACATACATTACTTAGATCACCCCAAACTTGGGGTCATCTTTCAAATAAGAAAATACAAACATTAGACGGGCAACCCTATGAAAAAATTACTAACTGCTGCTGCGCTACTCACCCTAGTCGGCTGTTCTAAAGTAAGTTTAGAAAACTACAATAAGCTAGAAGTAGGCATGGACAAAGCTGAAGTTGAGAACATTCTTGGCTCTGCTGATAAATGTGAAGAGAAAACGCTACACACCAATTGCATTTGGGGAAGCGAAGACAAGCACATTAAAGTAACGCTGCTTTCAGATAAAGTAACTCTTTATTCAAAGAAAGGTATTGAATAATCCTGAAACTTGTTATCGAGACTCAATAATAAATTGATTGAGTCTCATACCTTCCATCACTCAGTAGTTAAATAATGTTATAAAATTAGTGTCAAATAAGTTATCTCTCTTTGAACAAATATTCAATTCGTAAACCAATCAATACAATTAATTTTTAATCTCCCCAATACAACAACAATAAATTTAACAATTAATAACAAGATACTAAAAAAACGCGTAAATACTAGCTGCACAGTATAAAATGTAACAAATTAATTTTGAAAAAGTAAATTATCAATTGAGTGTGTAAATTTGTAATTAATCTAAATATAGTCGCTATTGCATACATAGATATGCTAAAAAAATAGGAATAATTATGAAAATCAATACACTCTCATCGTCGATCAAAGCGGCTTTAGCCGTAAGTGCGACAATCGCAGCGGTATCTCCAGCAGTATACGCAGAAGAACAAGACGCAAATCAAGCTGTAGTAGATAAAGTTGAGCGCATAGAAGTAACAGGTTCACGTATTTCTCGAGTTGATCTAGAGTCAACACAACCTATAGAAACAATTGACTCTGAATATATAAGTAAACGAGGTACAACTAACTTAGCATCAGTGTTAGAGGAAGTCCCTGGTATCGCGCTTGCAGCGACAGCAAACCTTTCAAATAACGAACAAGCCGCTTCCCAAGGGGTTGGTCAAAGTACCGTTAATTTGTACGGACTGGGTTCTCAACGTACCCTATCTCTAGTTAATGGTGCACGTTTTGTTTCAAGTAATTCACCTGTAGGTGGCGGTAGTGCACCTGGTAGTCAGGTAGATATAAACAATATCCCGGTTTCTCTTATTGAGCGAGTAGAAGTAGTTAAGGTGGGTGGTGCCCCAGTGTATGGCGCCGATGCAGTTGCAGGTGTTGTAAACTTTATCTTAAAAACTGACTATGAAGGTGCCGAATTCTCAGCTGACGTAACGAATTATGACGAAGCAGGTAAGTACGATAAGTCATTCCGCGGTTTATTTGGCGGAAACTTCAATGAAGATAAAGGCAACTTAGTTTTTAGTTTTGAATACCAAGATCAGAAGAGTATCTTAGCATCCGAATTACCATCATGGGTTGACCAATGGGGTGGTTATACGCCTTTGGGATCTGACGCGGTAGTTGATGCCGATGGCAACCCTGTTGCAGGTCAACGTCGTTTATACCCAAATGGTAGAGCTGGAATTCTATCAAACTCTGGTCTTATCACTCCAGGACCGACAGCGGTAGTTAATGCGGGTTTAGGTGCGTGGCCAGACGGTTCATTTTTACAATTTGACCCAAGTGGTAACGGGCAATTAATTCCTTTCAACACAGGAACACCTACAGGTAATGCTGTTTGGTCTTCTGGTGGTGACGGCTTGGACCTTGCTGAATCTAATACTGCTCGAGAAGGGTTTGAGCGTTACAACTTTACTATATCAGGTAATTATAAGCTTACAGATGATGTCAACATGTCTGTACTAGGCTTCTTTAACTCATCAGATGCGGTAAATGAAGGTTACCAGCCAAACAAATATAGTTCTGGTCTATTCGGTGGCCTTGGCGCTGCACTTAAATTCGACACAGACTATGTTTACTTACCAAGTGAAACAAGGAATCGCCTTGAAAACTACCTTGGTGGTCCTGGTGAGTTTTATATGCACAAAGCTTGGACTTCACTGGGTAAACGTAAAATTACCAATGAATCTGATGTAAGAAGTATAAAAATTGGCTTTGATGGCTATTTTGAACTGGGAGAAAACGAATGGAAATGGGATGTCTTCTATCAACAGGGTGTAAGCAAAATATTCTCTCAAGACTTTAACATCAACGAAAATCGCTTCTTAGCGGCTATCGATGTTGGTTATAACAATGGCGCTATTGACTGTAAAGCCAACTATGTCGACGGCTATCACGACAAGTATACAACTAGCGGTTTTGGTGTAACAGAAACCCAATCAGTACTGGGTGAAGTTGGCAAGTGTGTTGCGTACAACCCATTTGGCCCTGCTTCTCAAGAAGTTCTTGATTATATCACCTACCCTGCAATGGGTTATTCACGTGTTGAACAAGATATCCTTCAAGCGTTCACCACAGGTGATATTATCGAATTACCTGCTGGTTATTTAGCAGCCGCATTTGGTTACGAAAGACGTACAGAAAAAGCAAGCTTTAGTGAAGATGGCACAAATGTGTTAAACAGTGGTTTGGCTAATGCATCTACTTCAGGTTCGTATACTACACAAGATTTATTTGCGGAAATCAGTCTACCGCTAGTTTCAAGCGACATGGATATTCCACTTGTAAATACGCTGAGCGTTGACGCTTCGTTCCGTAGAATTGACAATGATGCAGCGGGTAAAGACAATGTATGGGCTGTAGGTCTAAATTACCAGCCAATCAGTGACCTAATGGTTAGAGCTAACTATTCAGAAACCGTTAGAGCACCGTCTGTTACCGAACTATTTTTACCAGTAATTCAAGACTCTCAATTCGGCACAGATCCTTGTGATATCAATAATATAGATAAAGGTCCAAACCCAGCAACAAGAAGAGCTAACTGTGAAGCTGCTGGTGTACCAGATGGTTATAAGGCGGTATCAGGCAATGCTTCAAGGGTTGGTACAACTGGTGGTAATGTAGATCTTGAAAGCGAAAAAGCAGAAGGTTTAAACATTGGACTTGTTTATGCTCCAGAGTGGTTTGAAGGCTTCAGCTTTAAAATTGATTATATAAAGATCGATATTGAAGACGCGATTGTTGACTTCACTCTCACCGACATCTTAAATGCATGTTACGACTCTACTAATTACCCGAATGAGTTCTGTGGTAAATTTAGACGAGGCGCAGACTTCCAGATCCCTGCTGATAAAGCGTTTGAATCTGGCTATGTAAATGCTGCACTTCAAGAGTTTGAGACATATGAATATGAGGTCATGTTCAAGCGTCCATTGCACCAATATCCGCTTATTGGTGGATTACTACCTGAAAACTCTGGTGAGTTAGGTATTCGTTCACGTCTATATAACCTTAAAAAGGACGCTGAATCTAATACCGGCTTCGACTTCGAAGACAATACAGGTGAATACGAAAACCCAGATTGGCGTGGTGATTTAAGATTTGACTATACTCTCGAAGACATTAACGTGTATTTTGATGTTGAGTACCACGGTGAAGGTAATCGCAACAACGACTCTACTAATTTCTATGATTATATCGATCAAAACGGTAATCCGTATAACAAGATCCAATCACAGACTTTATATACTTTAGGTGGTTCATATTACCTGAATGATAATGCCGTTGTGCGTTTCCGAGTGGATAATCTATTCGATTGGTACCCAAGTGTTCGTGAGCTATCAGTTGCTAGATACACTTATGGCCGCGTATTCAGCGCTGGTTTCACGTACAAGTTTTAAAATTTATTAGTACGTTATAAATCTAGATGCCATTTCATGAGTGAAATGGCATCTTTTTAAGGCTTCTTTTTGCCCCCTGAACAGAGATTTTAACAGTACAACCCTTGCATGTCTTAATACTTGCTCAATTTGAAGAAGCAAATCTGACACTGACTGCGTTAAAAACTTCTCATTTCGAACGATTAAATAGCAAAATTTTCGCTTTGCCCACAGGATGTAGGTACCTTGGCGTAAGCAGGATGCGGAAGCGGTGTTATTGACAAGTTCCTCTCGCCTAAAAATAGATCACTTAATTAAGCGCATTCGTATAAGACTTCCAGCTACGCACCTACTGCACCCAAAGTACAATTCCAACGAAGCATATGGGAAGTAATTCAGATTCACTAATCAAATTGAACTACATAAGATTTAAGGTTAAATATATAACTTGCAGGTATTTGGAGTTATGCAACCTTGTTAAGAATTGTCTCGCACATCAGAGATGGTGCGCCAATCAATCCAAGTAATTCACTCAGTGAAACTTACCTAGTTTTAAAGCCTTATAATTGATTGAATGGCTATTTTTATCGGCCAAATCATGTTCAGCTATTGCATTGACATAATTTCAGCATGACTTTCACAGTAATTTCCAATTCAATAATTTAAATATTACCGCTTACTACTGTTAAATTTTTACAAATAAAAAAGGGCCGTAAAGGCCCTTTACAACAAGTAGAAACTAGCAAAAACAAGGATTAGCGCATTGCCATCATCATTTTAGCCGGTTCCTCTAGGAAGGTTTTCCATAAATTATTGAAACGTGCGATCGTGCCACCATCGATAATACGATGGTCGCCAGACCAACTTACTTGCATGATAGAGCGCGAAACCACATTACCTTCTGCATCGAAGCGCGGTAACTGCTGCACTTTGCCAAGCGCGACGATAGCAACTTCTGGTTTATTAATAATCGGTGTTGCAACCGTGCCACCAATCGCCCCTATGTTTGAGATTGAGATAGTACCGCCTTTCAGTGAATCAGGAGATACACGCCCTTCTCTCGCCGCTTCTGTCAGTTCAGTAACAGACTGGGCAACTTCTACAATCGATTTGCTTTGGCATGATTTAATATTTGGTACAAGAAGACCCAGCTTGCTGTCCACCGCCATACCAATATTGTGGTCATCAAAATAAGTGATTTCCGTACAGTCATCATTTACTTTTGCATTCAAAATTGGGAATTCGTTGATTGCAAGTGATAACGCCTTGATAAAAAATGGCATCATCGTCAGCTTCACGCCTTGTTTGGCATATTGCTCTTTCAAAGCACCACGAAGCGCTATTAAATCGGTTAAGTCAATCTCATCGCAGTAAGTGAAATGTGGGATCGTCGATACAGAGGCCACCATCTGTTTAGCCATCGCCGCTTTCATACCACGTAGAGGCTCAACTCTTTTACCACCTTCTGAGGTAGTAGTCAGCTTTTGTGGTTGAGGCTGTACCGTTGTACTAGCTTCATTCGTGGTCGAAGCGCCACTTGCACCGTGCTCAAGGAAATGTTCGATGTCCTCTTTATAAACACGACCATTTTTACCAGAGCCTGGCACTTCAGAGAGGTCAACACCAACTTCGCGCGCCTTACGGCGTACTGCTGGAGAGGCAATCGCTTTACCATTTTTTGGCAAACTACGCGTAGCCTCATCGTTTGCAGTAGCAGCTCGTGCAGTACTTTCTTTAGGTTTGTGGACATCAGCGATTGGATCGTCTGACTTTCCGGCGTGAGATGACGCCAACTTCATTTGAAATAGCGGACTATGCACCTGTGCTATCTCGCCTTTTTGATAATAGAGTTTTTCAACAATACCATCGTACTTGGCTGGAATTTGCACTAGCGCCTTGTCAGTCATTACATCACAAACGGCCTGATCTTCTTTGATTTCATCACCTTCAGCGACAAGCCATTCAACAATTTCGCACTCAACAATGCCTTCACCAATATCTGGTAAGATAAAGTCTTCTAGTACAGCACTGGTTGAAGTTGTTGGCGAGGATTGAGGTGCTGATTGCTCCGGCTGAGCAGCTTGCTCGCCGGCAACATCCATTGCAAACAAAGGTTCATGCACCTTTGCAATTTCACCTTTTTCGTAATGCAGCTTAGTGATCACACCGTCATGTACTGCAGGGATCTGCACTAGTGCCTTATCCGTCATCACGTCACAAATAGGTTGATCTTCTTTTACTTCGTCACCAACAGCCACCAACCACTCGACGATTTCGCATTCTACGATGCCTTCACCAATATCTGGTAAGATAAATTCTTTAGCCATAACTTATCCTTAAAATTCCATAGAACGTTTGATAGCGGCGAACACTTTCAGTGCATCTGGCACATACTCTTTTTCAAGTGCTAGAGGGTATGGCGTGTCTAATCCACAAACTCGCTCAATTGGAGATTCTAAATGCAGGAAACACTCTTTTTGTATGGTTGCTGCAATCTCAGCACCAAAACCATTTGTGATTGGCGCTTCGTGGCTCACGACCAAACGACCTGTTTTAACCACGGACTTGGCTACCGTGTCCATATCCCAAGGAAGAATGCTTCTTAAGTCGATTATTTCACAGCTAATACCCGCTTCTTCAGCTTTTTGCGCCGCTTGTTCGATGATTTCCATCTGCGCGCCCCAAGCCAATAGCGTTATGTCAGTACCTTCTTTAATCACTTCGGCTTTACCAAGCTCGATGCTGTAATCTTCTTCTGGCACTTCACCAACAGAAGCGCGATACAAGCGCTTAGGTTCAAAGAAAATAACCGGGTTATCGTCTTTAATGGCAGCACGCAGTAGGCCTTTTGCTTGATACGGGTTACGCGGTACTACAATTTTAAGACCAGGTGTATGCGCAAAGTAAGCTTCTGGCGATTGTGAATGATATAGACCACCTGCGATACCACCACCGTATGGCGTACGAATTGTTAAGTTACCCACATCAAACTCATTACCTGAGCGATAACGGAACTTGGCCGACTCGTTCACGATTTGGTCAAATGCCGGGAAGATATAATCCGCAAATTGAATTTCAGCAAGCGCAGGGGCACCAAACGCAGCAAGACCATTGGCAAAACCCAAAATACCTTGTTCAGTCAATGGTGTATTAAAAACACGATGTTTTCCGTATTTTTCTTGAAGGCCTGACGTTGCACGGAATACACCACCAAAGTAGCCAACATCTTCACCAAAAATACAAGCCTGCGGATGCTCCGCCATCGTGATATCTAGCGCCGAATTAATGGCGTGTAGCATGTTCATTTTAGCCATTATTTAATTCTCCCTGCTGTGACTGGGTATGCGTCTGGATAAGCTTTAATATGCGCTTTCAATTCATCATATTGCTTCTGCAGCGATGGAATTGGCGTGTCATAAACATCTGAGACCAGATCTTCTAATGCAGGCTTCTGTACTTTCTCTGCAACCTTCAATGCAGCCAAGATATCTTCACGGATTTTTTCTTTTTCCGCATCATCTTGGGCTTCATCCAGCCAACCTTGTTTTAGAAGCCATTGCTTAAATCGATTTACCGGGCAACTATTTTTAAATTCAGCTTCTTCGTCTTTAGTACGGTAACCAGACGGATCATCAGAAGTAGAGTGCGCACCCAATCGGTATGCAATAGATTCAATCATCACAGGCTCACCGTTTTCAACTGCAATTTTACGCGCAGCTTGTGTCGCGGCGTAAACGGCAAGCGCATCGGCACCATCCACACGGATAGTTTTTATACCATAGCCAACACCGCGAGCGGCAATACCATCACCTTTGAACTGTTCATCCGCAGGTGTTGAAATCGCATAACCGTTATTACGTGCATAGAAGATAACTGGTGAACCATGTACTGCTGCCATGTTTAGACCAGCGTGGAAGTCACCTTCTGACGCAGCACCTTCGCCAAAATAGCAAATCGTGACGTTATCGATTTCAGACGTTAGCTCGCCGGTTTCTTTATCAATGTGTTTTAACTTTTGGCCGTACGCATAGCCCGTTGCTTGAGGAATTTGCGTTCCTAGCGGCGACGAAATAGTCAGGTAATGTAATTCTTTAGAACCATAATGCACAGGCATTTGGCGGCCTTTGCCTAAGTCCTTCTCATTCGAGAACAACTGATTCATGAACTGCTCAAGCGAAAAACCACGATAGTGAATTGCGGCTTGCTCACGGTACTGAGCCATGATCATGTCATCTTCTTTTAGCGCTGCAGCACTTGCCGTAACAGCGGCTTCTTCGCCAAGACATTGCATGTAGAAGCTAATACGTCCTTGACGCTGAGCACCTTGCATACGCTCGTCAAGTAAACGAATAAACCGCATTGTAGAGTAAATTCTTAATGCCGTTTCTTTATCAATATCTGGTGCTGTTGCACCGTCTAAAACATCGCCTTGGTCACTTAAAATCTTTAATGTAGGGATATTGAGTGCATGACCATCTATAAATTCCAGCGCGTGGCTGATATTTAAGGATATATTATTGGGGTTAGTCATAACCTACCTTCTCTTGTTGTCATAACAAACTTACGGAGTTCAAACCCGACTTTCTCATACGAGATCTGGTTTCAGATTGCGTAAGACGAAAAGAGTCTTAACTCACCTCGCATTTATGATTGTGTTAATTGGTCTTGATCACATTCGTGGTTAGTATGAATAACTGGTCTAACAACTTATCAAAGACTGAATAATATTTGCGATTTAAGTAAGTAAATTAAATTAAAGCGTTTCAACTTTACGTTAACGTAAACGGTTATTCAACTAATCCTAGATGAATAACCGTGAAAATGCATCAATGTTTTTGGAAAGATTTTGATACGAAGGCAAGTAGGATTTTACATCTGTGATTTATATAAAGTTTTCATCAACCTCTAACGGTACAACGGTTAGCAATGCACGTTGCCCCAAAGCAACATTGGCATTTGGGAAGATAATAGCTTCTCCCTCAACCTCAGCGAAATACTGCTTATCTCCGTCCGTCGCTAGTAATTCACCTTTCGAAAAGCCTGTAAAATTCTCTGCAGAATCAGGGAATGGAAAAGAAAATTCGGCTTGAGTACGATTGATAGTACGATGAACGGTAAATAGCTCGAACTCATCTGCATTAAATTCTTTATATTCTACCTTTCCTTGGCTAATTAATGCTTTTAGCGTTTCCTTGGTTTTTGCAAAGCTCGCCATGTTATTCTCACCAAATGGCTTCACCTGCCCAAGTTCGATAGTGAAAGCATCGGCCCCAAACTGGTAAGAAGAAAAGTAACTAAATGTTGTCGCCGCAGAGCGCATCATTAATACGGTATTAACACCGCATGACAATAAAAACTGTAGCTGTGATTTCTTCCACGGCTTACCATGTAAAAACGGATAAACTGCAAACTTCTCATTTTTAGACCCTCGAATAGCAGTGTGAAGGTCATAGTGACAACGATAGCGCTCGTCACCGCCCTGTTCAAAAAATCTCCTAACGTAACCCTCTAGTTTTTGTGCTCGCACCTTTTCGGGGTTATCTGTTTCTTGATTATGTGCACCGTTAAATAGGCGGTTTAGATTTTCATCGACAAAACGCTGGCCAATATTAATGGATTTCGGGTTGCCAAAAATAAACAACACGCGCTGCGCCAATGCCAATTTGCCAGTAATAATATGTTGGATAAGCTCATCACATATTTCAATTGGCGCGGTTTCATTACCGTGCACAGCGCTCGATAGCACAATATCTTTCGTTGTTTCACCCGCGGGCGTAAACTGGATCACACCAGTATCATGGACTTCAACCAAGGTACCGTTGTCTAAAGTGAAGTTTACGGGTTCGAGTGTAAATTCGTTATTTCTTGTGATAGTAAGAAAGTCACCGCTTTGTTTTAATTCTGCTAAGTACGTCATAATTCCAAATTGATGTTGTTGAGTAATACCAATTATCTTAATTAAGTGATCTATTTTGAGGCGAGAAAATCTTGTCGATAACAAGGCTAAAATTTTGCTATTTAGTTGTTCTAAATAAGAAATTTTTAACGCAGTTAGCGTCAGATTTACTCCTTCAAATTGAGCAAGTATTAAGACTAATTGGTATAACCCGCATTGGGATACAAAAAAGCCATACGAGGAGTATGGCTTTTAGAAGCTTTTTGTTAACTAATCACTGAGTCAACCAATGTCTTTGCCTCATGTTCAAGTTCAGCTAAATGCGCTTCACCTTTAAATGATTCAAGATAAATTTTGTAGATATCTTCAGTGCCCGATGGGCGCGCCGCAAACCAACCATTTTCGGTAACGACTTTAAGGCCACCAATAGCCGCGCCGTTACCAGGGGCATTGGTTAATATCTGAGTAATTTTATCACCTGCTAGGGTGTCCGCCTTGATATTGTCCGCGCTCAATGCCTTGAGCTTTGCTTTTTGCTCAGTATTTGCGGGTGCATCGATACGTTTGTATACAGGCGCACCAAATGCTTGTTCAAATGCTTGGTAATGCTGAGATGGCGATTTACCCGTAACAGCTAGGATCTCAGCGGCAAGTAACCCCATGATAAAGCCGTCTTTGTCTGTACACCATGTGGTGCCGTCTTTTCTTAAAAATGCTGCGCCAGCACTCTCTTCACCGCCAAATGCGAGCTCTCCAGCTGCTAACCCGTCTACAAACCATTTAAAGCCAACTGGCACTTCGTAAACTTCTCGACCATTTGCACCACACACTTTGTCAATCATGGCACTAGATACCAATGTTTTACCGATTTTTACTGAGCTCTTCCAGCCTCGGTGTTTAATGAGGTAGTCAATTGCAACCGCTAAAAAGTGATTAGGATTCATCAGGCCATCAGGTGAGACAATGCCATGTCTGTCGAAGTCTGGGTCATTACCAATACCGATATCGTAGTCATCTTTCAGTGCTATCAAATTAGCCATTGCATAAGGTGATGAACAGTCCATGCGCACCTTGCCGTCTTTATCAAGTGGCATAAAGGCAAAACTTGGGTCGACGACGTCATTTACAACCGTTAGCTTCAAGTCGTAGTGTTTGGCGATCACAGGCCAGAAATTAACACCTGAACCACCAAGAGGATCCACACCAATATTAACTCCGGCTCGAGCAATGGCTTCCATATCAATTATATTACCCAAGTCTTGAACGTATGGTGTGATCAGATCTTCATACTTGATAAATCCAGATCTTCTCGCTTTCGCAAACGGGAATAACTCAACTTCAACCAAATCTTCGAGTAGTAGCTGATTGGCTCTATCTTCAATCCATTTGGTGACATCGGTATCGGCCGGTCCACCATTTGGTGGGTTATATTTGAACCCGCCATCTTCTGGCGGGTTATGTGATGGCGTCACCACAATGCCATCTGCAAGCTCGTGTGGATTGTTTAAATTGTGCGAGACAATCGCGTGGCTGATCACAGGGGTTGGTGTGTAGTCATCATTTTCTTGTGTGATAACTTGTACTTCGTTGGCAACCAAGACCTCAATAGCCGAGTTGAAAGCGGCTTCCGACAACGCATGGGTGTCTTTACCAAGAAAAAGCGGACCGTAAATATTGTTGTTTTTACGGTAATCGCAAATCGCTTGAGTAATAGCCAGAATATGCGACTCATTGAACTTAAAATTGAGTGAGCAACCTCGGTGGCCACTTGTGCCAAAGGCGACACAATGCTCTGGGTGCGCTTCTAAGTCAGGCTCATTTAAATAGTACGATGAAACCAGCTTAGGTACATTTACCAATAATTCTTTCGATACCTTTTTGCCAGCTTGCGGATGGATCGCCATAAGATTTCCTTACTTATAGGTAGTCTCTAATTTTCTCGGCAGCTTCATCTGTGTAACCTAACACCTTAGCTACTTCATGAAGCATCATTTTCTTTCTAGTCGTATTTGAATTTGTCATCACCCAATATTCACTGTCTGCAATATTTTTCGGGTTCATACTGCTACCACTTTCGAGTAGCGCATTTTTACTCGTAGCGAAGTAAATTCTATCGCGGCCCTTAATTTCAAGCACACTATTAAATTCGGATTTATGTGTACGATGGAGCGCCGATAGGATAAACAAAAAGCGCCCGACTACACCTTTTTGCATGGCGAGCTCTTCTTTATTTAGAATATTAAAGACATTCGCTGCTGGCTTTACAGGTTGGCTTGGTGTTTTTGTTTGTGACTCAGCTGCAATTTCTTGTACTTGTTTTTCTTCCTGCTGTGCGACGGGTTTAGATTCTGTCCCAGGAGTAAGTTTTAATAAACGACGTAAAATCTCAGAAGCACTTTCTCCAATACTTTGTGTGTTACTTGCAATGTATTGATATAGCTCGTCATCTATTTCTATCTTTTTCATGCGTTTCCTGTCATCTATGCTAATTAGGAGCAACTCATTTCAATTGTCACTTAGTATATCCAAATTTAACTTATTACTCTATGGCTTTGCATTTTTACTCTTCAATGTCACAATTAGCGCCAAATTTGGAGGATTTATGCAGTTAAACTATCAACAAATTGGCGACCAAGCCAAACCTAGTGTATTTGTTATGCACGGACTATTTGGTTCTTTGGAAAATGTAAATGTGGTGGCAAAAGCACTTGCTGAACATTTCAATGTGATTAACGTCGATTTGAGAAATCACGGTCGCTCTTTTCATGATGAGCAAATGTCCTATCCAATAATGGCAAATGACGTCAAAGCACTAATGGATGAGTTAAAACTGGATAAAATAAACCTCGTTGGTCACTCGATGGGTGGTAAAGTGGCAATGCAATTCGCCCAGTTATTCCCAGAAAGCATCAACAAACTTGTCGTATTAGATATTGCACCTGTTGACTATCACTCAAGACATGATGCAATAATTGCTGCGCTGAACGAAGTGCAAAAAAGTGATGTATCAAGTCGTAGTGAAGCAGATACCATTATGTCGCAGTATATTGAAACCGTCGGCGTGCGTCAGTTTTTGCTCAAAAGTTTAGCAAAAAATGAAGAAGGCAAACTTGCTTGGCGTTTCAATTTAGATGTAATTACTGAAAAATACGATACAATCACATCAAATATTAATGAAACTCATTCCTGTTTGTGCGATACTTTGTTCATTAAAGGGAATAATTCTGACTACATCCTGCCTGAGCATAGGGATGCCATCGCTCGTTTTTTCCCAAATGCGCGAGCAAAAATAATACAAGGTGCGGGCCATTGGCTACATGCTGAAAAGCCCGAAGCGGTAAATCGCTCAATTATTGATTTTCTTCAATAAAACGAATCGAATTTACCGTTATAAACTTAATTTATGCATTTAGGTTATGTTATAGTAGCCGCCGTTTAAATATTGAGTAGAGCTCAGATGGTCAGTCAATTTATAAATGAATTTGAAACGCTAGGGCTGTGGTTTGCGCTAGCTGGTATATTCTTTTTCATCGGTATGGCGATTCAGGACGTACTGAAAAAAGGTGACGTGCCAAAGTTCGGACGCTATATCGTTTGGCTTGTGTTGTTTCTTGGTTGCTCTGGATTTATAGCAAAAGGCTTGATCCAAGTGTTTTGGCAAGGCGCAGGTGTTGGATAATGGCCAAGGCTGAAACAGATAGAACGACTATCGACCTATTTGAAAATGAAAAACGTCCCGGACGTCCTAAGACGAATCCACTGCCACGAGAAGTGCAGTTAAAGGTTAACAAGCGCAATCAAATAAAGAGAGATCGTGCTCGTGGCCTAAAAAGGGTAGAATTTAAGGTTTCATCAGAGTTGTATCAAGCGCTAAGTGATATGGCAGAGTCGCAAAACATTAGTCGAAGTGCACTCATCGAGACCATCTTACAAGAAAAGTTAGCGGTTAATAGATAGAAGGTAAGCAATTAATGGCAAGCGTAGGTATTTTTTTCGGCAGTGATACTGGTAATACAGAGCACGTTGCTAAAATGATTCAAAAAGAGCTAGGTAAAAAGCTCGTTGACGTAAAAGACATTGCTAAAAGCAGTAAAGAAGAGATTGCTGAGTTCGATTTACTACTATTCGGCATTCCAACTTGGTATTACGGCGAAGCACAGTGTGATTGGGATGATTTTTTCCCTGAGCTTGAAGAAGTCGATTTTGAAGGCAAGCTAGTTGCAATCTTCGGTTGTGGCGATCAGGAAGATTATGCTGAATACTTCCTCGATGCGATGGGTATGGTTAATGACATTGTTACTGAACGCGGTGCGATTGTAGTTGGTCACTGGTCTACTGACGGTTATGACTTTGAAGCATCAAAAGCTGTGGTTGAAGACGGTAAGTTTGTTGGCCTTGGGATCGACGAAGACCGCCAACCTGAGCTAACAGAACAACGTGTTAAACAATGGTGCGCACAAGTATATGATGAAATGTGCTTAAGCGAGTTGGAAGATTAATTCCATTTGCTTTGCACTTGCTGCCCGAGCAAGTTATTCTTAGGTATAGCGTCGTGAATATTGACCTAAGACAAATTATAACTAACAGATTGAGACAGATTTAATGACTGATCACAACTTAGAGCTTAAAAAGGCTGGTTTAAAAGTAACGCTTCCACGCATCAAAATTTTAGAGATCCTTCAGTCTCCTGATAATCAACACATCAGCGCAGAAGATGTGTACAAGATCTTATTAGACAAAGGTGAAGAAATTGGCCTAGCTACGGTATATCGCGTACTAAACCAATTTGATGATGCTGGTATTGTAACACGTCACCACTTTGAAGGCGGTAAATCTGTTTTCGAGCTGTCTGGCAGCACGCACCATGATCACTTGGTATGTTTAAAATGTGGCAAAGTTGTCGAATTTGAAGATGACGTTATTGAAACACGCCAAGAAGAAATCGCGAACAGCAATGGCATCAAGCTAACAAATCACTCACTATATCTATACGGTGAGTGCGAAGATAAAGAAGCGTGCAAAAAGTACGCTGAGGAAAATGGTAACTAACCTACCTTTTCGCCAATTTAAGCATTAAGCCAGCAAATTGCTGGCTTTTTTAATTTGCTGCATAAACACCTCCTTCCATTTATATGGTCACTATATCGTAGAGTACAATTCCAGCTGATCTTTGTATGCTTTTTTAAAAGCAGCTCTAGAAACGCAAGTCTCTAGATACTTTCGGCAATAGCTATATTGTTTTAGCCCATCAAACCTATCGACCAAACGAAGTACATCAGCCATCGCGATGTCTGCAACAGAAAATTGCTCAGCCAACCAAGTTTTTCCCCGAAGATATTCATTCATGTGTTTCAAGCGACTATGTAAAAATCGCTCTATCGCTTTGCTGCCATCACTCTCAAAAGTATCTCCAGAAAATTTCAAAATTGTCCATGGAAGAGTTGCCATTTCTACAGAGTTGAGCGCGGCGAATAACCACTGTATTACCGATGACCTATTCTCTGTGGATATTAATTCACCGCTATGTTCAGCGATGTATAACAGACCAGCACCACTTTCGAATATTTCCTTATCTTCATGGCTAAGCCAAGGAACTTGGCCAAATGGTTGATGTAAATAATGCGTATTTTCTCGTTCATTGAAAGCGGTAAGTTCTATATCATAGGGTATGCCCGCCTCTTCTAGCGCCCAGCGCAAGCGAATGTCCCTGACATACCCTCTTGGCAGCTCAGGCACCCAATCAAACGTGGTAATGGTAAAGTTCGGCATATATCAGCTCCATGTCAATTGGACTGATAACTCAGCCCAATTTAATAACTAAGGTTAACACTCTACTATGGTCTTAAAGCCACCATAGATAAGCCTTTTGCCATCAAACGGCATTGGATTAGCTTCTTGATCGCAAATAGGATCTTTAAATACTTCTGCCATTCCAGCATCACGGACTTCTTTTGAAGGCCAAGTGATCCAGGAAAACACCACAGTTTCATCAGGCTTACATTTTACAGCCAGTGGAAAAGAGGTAAGCGTTCCATCAGGAACATCATCCCCCCATGCCTCGACAACGCGTTCTGCCCCAAATTTTTTAAACACTTTTGCCGCTTTACTGGCGTGCGTTTGATATTCTTCGCGCTTATTGGTGGGTACGGCGCATACAAAACCATCAATATAACTCATCTTTGACCCCTCTATTATTCTCGTCTTTGTGCTTCATAGCTGACATTGTTCTCATCTTGCAACTCGCGAACAGGCCGAATTTCAATGCTGCCATAGCGTGCAGGCGGAATTTTACTCGCCGCTTGGATAGCCTCATTTAAGTCTTTAACATCAAGTAAATAAAAGCCCGCAAGCTGCTCTTTAGTCTCTGCAAATGGGCCATCGGTAATATCGACTTTACCCGCTCGTATCCGCAATGTTGTCGCACTTTGGGTTGAGAGTAACGCATTACCCCCAATCATCTGCTCGCGCTCTTTTAATGATTCCCCGCACGTGATGCATTCACGGTTAAGTGCGTCCCATTCATCTTGTGAGAGCTTTTCCATTGCTTGTTCATCGTAATATACCAAAGCGACATATTTCATAGAGTGTCCAGCTCCTTATTAATTAGTATCTGAATAGCGAGCGTCTTTTGCTGCTCGCTTTCACTTAGCTATTCCGTGATCAAGGTTAGTTAGTATTACTAGGTAACATCACCATCCACGCAACACCGAATTTATCAACGACTTGACCATAAAGGGGGGACCAAAATGTTTCTTGTAATGGCATTCTGACCGTGCCACCATCGGCTAGAGCATTGAATGCCCGGTGAGCTTCTTGTTCAGAATCAATAGTTATAGACAGGCTAAATCCTGCAAACGAAGCATCATCACCACAGCCGTCAGATGCAAAAATCTTCATATCGCCAATACTAAACTCACAGTGCATTACTTTATCTGAAAAGTTTTCTGGTATCGCACCATCAGGGATAGGATCTGGACTTTCGTTAAAGCGCATAAGCAGACCGACTTTGGCATATAGATGCTGTTGATAGTATTCAAGTGCCTCTTCGGTACGCCCTGCAAAAAACAAATAATTGCAAACATGCGCGGTTTGCATCGCAATCTTTTGTCTTAATTGTTCTTCGTCTTCGAGGATTTCGCCGCTGGGATCGATATCCGCAAAGTCAGCCATTTCATAAAACGGTCGAACTTCAATATCAGACTCCTCATTCATGGGATTAGGGCAGCGCTTAACCCATTCTAGCGCCTCTTCCATTGATGTTACTTCCCAAACCCAATAACCCGCAATTAACTCATTAGTCTCTGCAAAAGGCCCTTTAGTTACAATGCGCTCTTCGCCTTTAAAACGAACGCGAACTCCCTCTTTACTCGGCTTTAAGCCGTCACCAGAAGTCATTATTCCAGCATCAACTAAAGCATTATTGAATTCTCCCATCGCAGCCATTAATTCCGCGGTTGGTAGCTCCCCTGCTTCAGACCCTTCACTTGCTTTTACAATCACCATTACTTTCATCGTCAATTCTCCTGTTGTCTTTTGCAAATAACCTCAGGTTAAATAGAGCTGAATAACCAAAGGTTACCTGCGGTTTTAGTAAATAAAGAGCTCTATACACTCTAGTCGAATGCATTCTTTAGAGATCGACAAAGTAAGGAAAAATTTTTTTAATTAATTTTCACCGAGCTTGAGAAGCTTTTGTTTGAGAACCCTTTGCTCTGGTAATTGCGTTGTTAAATTGAGAGCAGTTTTAAATGCATTAATCGCACTAGCCGTTCTGCCAGCACGAGATAATAGTTCGCCATAAGCCGCATGAGCCAAGTGATACCTTTGCATTTCTTTGTGCTCAAATAGCCGCTCTATAATGGTAATACCCGCATCAGGGCCGTCTTTCATAGCGATTGCGACCGCTTGGTTGAGCTCAATAACGGGAGACGGGCTCACTTGGTGTAACTGAGCATATAATTCAATGATCTGTGACCAATCTGTCGCCGCGGCGGTTGTCGCAACTGCATGAGTCGCAGAGATAGCCGCTTGAATGGTGTAAAAGCCATATTCACCGGCGCGCATTATTTCAGCGACCAACTGCGTACCTTCTGCAATCATACCTTTACTCCAAAGGCTTCGGTCTTGATCTTCCAGTAAAATAATGTCGCCACAGGCATTGGTGCGCGCTGCCTTTCTTGCATCATTCAGGAGCATCAGGGCGAGTAACCCCGCCACTTCTGGATCTGGCGTTAGAGAATAAAGTAAACGAGTTAAGCGGATGGCCTCCGAAGTCAGCTCACTGCGTATTGCAAGTTCGCCTTGTGTTGCTGAATATCCTTCATTAAAGACCAGATAGATAACTGTCAGCACCGCATCAAGTCGGTTGTTAAAGTCAGTGTCGTCTGGCAGCTCGAACGGTATACGGGCATCACGGATCTTCGCTTTGCCGCGCACAATTCGTTGCGCCATTGTTGTGTTCGACACCAAAAATGCACTGGCAATTTCCTCTGTTGTTAGTCCACAGACCTCCCGCAGCGTAAGCGCAACTTGTACTTTTGGATCAATAGCCGGATGGCAGCAAGTAAAAATTAGCCGCAATTGGTCGTCTTCAATTGCATTGGCATTTTGCTCTTGAGCTTGGCCTGCGATGTCAGAAACCCCATCCAAGTCAGTAGCAGCAACTTCTAGCTTTTCTCTTTGACGTTGCTGTTTACGTATTGCATCAATGGCTTTAAAGCGACCAGTAGAAATTAACCAAGGGACTGGGTTTTCTGGCATGCCTTGAGTAGGCCAATGTTTTAACGCCACATTAAACGCGTCTTGCAATGCTTCTTCCGCTAACTCAAAGTCACCTAGAAGGCGGATCAGTGTGGCGTAAATTTTCCGGCTTTCTTGCTTGTACAGCACTTCTATAGACTTACGAATAGCATTGCTATCGCAGGCGAGTTGATTGCTCATCACTTTCCTTCGTCAGCTAGGTTATCGCCATTTGAATTGGTATAGTCACTATTTCATAAATCAGCAAGAGCCTCAACTTGACACCATCACTCTGAAAGACTCAGCAGATTGGTTTTAGCCTGGGCAGATCCACCTTCTTTTTCCTATACTCTGCTCGCGATGCAATTAAAGCAACCGGGGTTTGCATTGTGAATATGCACATATTCGATTTTATGGTCATCAAATATGGTATGGAGGCAGTCTTTAATTTCCATTCCTTTTACTATTTGCGCCTCAATCATTACACCCAAGCTGTCGTAGGCCCTGATGGACAGTGATCTGGTTTGCAAGATTTCTGGCACTTCATTTACTTTAGGCTCTGCCAGTACTGCATTTTCCCTCACAAAGATAGGCCCAGAAGAGCGATATGGCGATAAAGTAGTATGGTGCTGATAATGTAACAACAACACCACCTCCCCAATCTCGGCTTCTTGTAGGGAAACGCGACAAGGGTAGCCGGGTTTAGCGTCAACGACGAACTTCTTGGCATGTAATGCCGTTAGCTCTTCATCACTTAAAGAAAATAAATGCTTAAATTGTTTGTAGTCAATCGCGTTAATTTGAAATTGTGTTGTCATGTTTACCACTCCTGCTTTCACTATAATTAGTGTAAAGAACTAGTAGTTAATGACTGGCCAGAAGTGGTACTAACACCTAAGTGTTAACAACAAATGTTTTAGGGTTTTTGGGAAAGAAAAAGTCAGGCTGACGGTCGCATAAAGCAAACTCACGTGTATTTTTATAGGGCAGCTTCATAAACCCTGCTACGCCATAATCTTGAATACTAACCGCATATTGCATGATCCGAGTCAATAGCGTCTTAAATTGCGCCTCTTTATTAGCATCAAGTAGCCGGTAGTAATAATGAATTTTCATCCTATCTTGCAACGATTCAAAAATGATGCAACCTGTATGGTGGATCTGATTTAACTCGAACACGCATTGAATTATCTGCCTGGGCAGCTGCAGTTGCTCGTCTGGATCTTTGCCGTCTTCAAAGTATGAATGCGGGCGTGTAATTTCATTGCTCGAAATATCGCTAACGCTAAACTCTAGTTCTGGCAGATGGTCAAATTGGAACGCACCGGTGCCGTCACGAGTCAATTGAATAGTTTGTCGCGCGTCGAACAAACAGCATTTAAACAAGCCTTTTTGTTTGATCCCCTGCGCAATCATTACAGTGGCGTTCAACGCGTCTTTAAATGCAAGGCCTAATGTTTCATCATGTAAAATAAGACTCGACTCAACAAATACTTGCGCATCTTTCCAGTGAAAACTGAGTCCACCAACGACCGGGTATTTTGCCAGTCTGCTGATTGAGGCCAAAAAGGCTTTCTCGGTATCTCCGGTATCAAACAAAAACTCTTTATAATATCTATCTAATTGCGCGTCGTTTACGTCTCTTAGATTGTGTTTATCGTCAGCACGACGCAAAAACTGCTTGCGTGAGCTATAGACGACCGTTTCAGGCTTAACTGTGGTTTCGTAGGTCCAAAAAGGAATGCGGGACTTTTTCTCTGACAGCGTTAAATCCGGTAAATACATTTTTGCCATTGCTGGCATATTACGAACAAAGTAATCCCCTGCGCTATCCCTCGTTGCTTTGTCTTTGCTAAGCATGCCATCCAGCACTTGCGCAAATACTTTTGGCAGCCCCAAAGCGCTAGCAGGAATGACCTGAGCACCAAAACGACATGATTGTGCACTAGCCAGTGCATAAATCGTCGATGCAACGCCTTGTTCATCGAAGCGAGGAGAAGATTGTGCACCCGACATTTGCTCATCGCCAATAAAGTACACATCTCCCATCCGAGCGTTAGTCGTACTTACATCAGATGACATCAAATCCATGATATTGCTGGCGATAGGCTCACCATGCACGTCCACCTGAGCATAGACTGAGCTTCCCCAATCAACCAAAGAGAAACCATCGGAAGCTTCATCCCATACGATATTAGATGGCTTAATATCTCCATGAACAATGGGCTGAGGAGACATGCCATTGCGACGCTCACGCAAATCAACCAACACATTCCTGAGTTTTAGCGCGAGGCTCACCAACTCATGCGCTTTAAAACGGCCCTTTTTGAGTGAGATCTTTTCTAAGTCTTCACCAGGGGCACGCTCCATCATTAAAATGCCTTGCTTTTTTACTCGCTCGAAGGCATAGAAGTTTGGCACCATCGGGTTGTCGATTTGCGACAACATATAGCCTTCATCTTCAAGCCTATCACGCACACTTTGGGCAAGCGTGATCCGAGAAAATTTAAACACCCAGTCTTTCCCCATATCACTTGTACCAGCAAATACGAAGCCAAATGCACCGGAGCCAATTACCTCAACATGTTTATAACCAAGTTGGCTCAATTGTTTTTTACAGATATTCAGCCATTGACGGTGCTTTTTTGCATCATGATGAGACAGTAAGTAGATGGACTGCTGTTCGTTGATATAGAAGTGTTGGATGGATTTTTCAGACATAATTATACGTAGAAAAAGCAATAAAAAAGGTCGACATTAGCCGACCTCATTCAGTATTAACCTTGCTGTTCTATCTTAGCCCACGAATCACGTAGACCAACAGTTTGGTTAAATATTAGCGCTTCTGACTTGTTATCACGACAGAAGTAACCTAAACGCTCAAACTGATAACCTTGCTCAGGCTTAGCGTTTGCAAGTGCTGGCTCAAGTTTGGCATTTGCAATGGTTACCAAAGAGTCTGGGTTTAACACTTCCGTGAAATCTTCAGCAGCCGCTGGGTTTGGCACGGTAAATAGGCGGTCATACTGACGCACTGGCGCTTCAATACAATGTGAAGCAGATACCCAGTGAATTACGCCTTTCACCTTGCGACCATCTTCTGGGTTTTTACCCAAAGTATCAGGGTCGTAACTACAGTAGATTGTCGTAATATTACCGTTTTCGTCTTCTTCAATGCGCTCAGCTTTAATCACATAAGCATTACGAAGACGCACTTCTTTACCTAGCACCAAACGTTTGAACTTTTTGTTCGCTTCTACGCGGAAATCTTCTTGTTCAATGTAGACTTCACGGGTAAACGGTAGCTCACGCTCTCCCATGTCTAATGTCGGATGATTAGGCGCTTGTAGCATTTCAACTTTATCGGCATCAAAGTTTTCAATGACTAGCTTAACCGGGTCAAGTACCGCCATTGCGCGTGGTGCATTTTCGTTTAAGTCGTCACGGATACACGCTTCAAGCATGCCCATTTCAACCATGTTGTCCATTTTGGTTACGCCAATGCGCTTACAAAATTCGCGAATTGCAGCTGGTGTATAACCACGACGACGAAGGCCTGCAATTGTCGGCATGCGCGGGTCATCCCATCCTTCAACATGGTTATTAACAACCAAGTCATTAAGCTTACGCTTCGACATCACCGTGTATTCAAGATTTAAACGAGAAAACTCGATTTGCTGCGGATGACACTCGATGCTGATGTTATCTAGCACCCAGTCGTACAAACGGCGGTTATCTTGGAACTCTAATGTACAAAGTGAATGCGTGATCCCTTCAAGCGCATCGGAAATACAGTGCGTAAAGTCATACATCGGATAGATGCACCACTTATCACCGGTTTGATGATGGTGTGCAAAACGTACACGATAGATGATAGGGTCGCGAAGCACCATAAATGAGCTTGCCATGTCAATCTTAGCACGAAGAACACATTCCCCTTCTTTAAACTCGCCATTTCTCATTTTTTCGAATAAGGCTAAGTTCTCTTCAGGTGAAGTGTCACGATAAGGACTATTTTTGCCAGGTTCAGTAAGCGTACCGCGATATTCACGCGCCTGCTCGGGCGACAGGAAGCAAACGTACGCTTTGCCATTTTCGATTAGCTCAACTGCGTAGCTATAGAGCTTGTCAAAGTAATTTGATGAATAGCAAATTTCGCCATCCCATTCGAACCCTAGCCACTGTACGTCTTGTTGGATCGACTTAACGTAGTTGATGTCTTCTTTTTCTGGGTTGGTATCGTCAAAACGTAAGTTACACTTACCTTGATAATCTTGGGCAATACCAAAATTTAAGCAAATTGATTTAGCATGGCCAATGTGTAAAAAGCCATTTGGCTCAGGTGGAAAACGTGTGTGCGTAGACGCATGTTTGCCACTGGCAAGATCCGCATCAATAATGTTGCGAATAAAGTTTGATGGGCGATTTTCAGTTTCCGCCATAGGAAATCTTTCCTCTGAATTATGCTCTTAGTTAACCTCGGCATTATTACAAAAACTCAGCCGAACTTACAGCAATTATCTGCGCTGTATCAGGATTTATTCATTTGGTTAAATGTTCATCAGATTTTTGTGACAAATTTTGTTCTAGCGCAATATTTCCGTCACAACTTCATCCTATAGTTGCGCCATCTCAGTGTTTATACCACAAACACTGCTTAAGTCACGTTACCGAGGAAAGGACAAAAGTAATGGCTTCAATGAATTTGAATCGTGTTTATATATCAACTAAGGCTAGGAACAATCACTATATTCTTGCTGAGTTTAAACCGGATGATGCATTCTATGCATGTTTTGACTCCAGCAGCGCGTGTTACGAGCGTTTGTCTCGTCAGCTATTCGCACTGTGTGACGAATATGAGCTGCATAATGTACATGTAATTGCGAACGATAAATTGCCGGTGGTGCGTTACCATGACGAAGCCTATACCATGCAAACAGAAAAGCAGATTTTGTTTTTCTATAATCCTAAGTTCCACGAAGCGCACCAAACTTATCTCAATGACGGATACCAAGCGCGTAAAATCCGCTTATTATTTTTAGCCACGGGAAATGAATTACGCGCCAATGCAGCGACCTTCCACAACAAAGTGAAAAAGGTGCTTGATGCACTTAAAGAAGGCTTTTCTCCGCTAGAACCTCAGTTTAGAGTGAGAGACCATCAACATTTAACCTATGACCTATTTGCCAAAGCGAAAGGTGACAAAGAGTCGTATGGTTATAAGTTGCGTGCACTTTACCCTCGTTATCAAGCCAGAAACTGCACGCTACCAGAAGAATATAGTGAAATGACCTACGCGACCTTTAACATTCCAGTGTCACGAGCAATAAAAACAGAGTTCCAAAGCCAAATGCGCCCTGGTGATTACGGACAATTCTATCGCACACTAGAAGATGCATTTCTGTCTTCTTGCGCCGATAAACAACTCAATATGGTAGCAATGGTAGCCGATGGCCGTTTACCTATCGTCAGAAGCGCCAAAATCGATAAGTCCGATACTAACCGAGAGCTACAAAAGCTGAGTTTTGATACTGGCTCCGGTGACAATCAAATTTACTCGCTATTTAACGAAGCAAACCTAGTGGACACCATTCGCTTTGTGATCGTTGCCAATGACAAAGACAAAAAAGACATGGGCTATGGTCGTTTTATGAATCACGTAGAAACGGCTATTAAACGCTTTGTTGCGCAACTTCCTGTTAATATTGAAAAGCAAGATGTCAACGTACGCTTCTTCCAGCATATTAGTTACGACTATTAATAGATAAAAGGGAGCATGTTCTATTAGGGTGTACTTTTGTCACCCTAAGGCAAAGGAATATGCTCCAATTTATCACCGGGGATCATATCGAACCTGCCCTCACGCCAATCTTGCTTCGCTTGTTCAATACGGGATTTACTAAAAGAAACAAAGTTCCAATCAATATAAGGGACTTTTTTAAACGCCTCTCCACCGAGCAATACCACTCTGCTATTCTCATTGAAATGTAATTGCGCGTCGTCGTCTTCAAGTAATACAAATGCTCCTGCACTATATGATTTATTCGACACCACCACTTCGCCGTAAATCACATATACGCCAACTTCTTGTGTCTGATCAGGCCTTTCAATATGTCCGCCAGCTTTTGCCATCACATCAACATAAAACATAGGTGAAAATGTTGGGACAGGAGAATGCAAGCCATACGCACTGCCGATAATGACCCTAGCCATCACCCCTTCTAGTTGCCTAGTAGGCAAGTCAAAACGGTTTATATGTGAGAAACTGGGTTCAACTTCAGCATTTTCTTCCGGTAGCGCCACCCAGCATTGCAAACCATGAATAGTATGTGATTGCGCTTTGGTTTCAAACGATTCTCTCTCCGAGTGTACAATGCCGCTCCCTGCTACCATCCAATTTACATCCCCTGGGTGGATCTCAAGTTGATTACCAAGAGAGTCACGATGGAGCAAGTTACCTTCAAACAAATAAGTGAGAGTTGCAAGCCCAATATGTGGATGCGGCCTTACATCAATACCATCACCAGCACTGAAGTTACCAGGGCCCATTTGATCAAAAAAGATAAAAGGACCTACCATACGTTTCGCACGCTGCGGAAGTACGCGGTTTACTGAAAGACCACCGATGTCATGTGCTTTGCCATTTAGTTGAATTGCCATTACTTTGCTCCATCATGTTTTGTTTTATTATGGAGCTCAGTAACCAGAAGTAAAATACGCAATTAAAGATACAAGCATTCTAGAAAATAGAATCACACCGCTTTGTACCAAGTGAGGCCTGAATACGGTTGCTGCTGCAAACTTTTTAACCGACTTTGCAAACTACCACTATGGATCTCGAGTTTGTGATGATCGGGGTCATAAATATAGAGCGAGTCTCCTTCGCTGCTATTTTGCTGCCATAAGCCGACTCCATTATCCAATAATGTTTTAGAAAAAGTTGTAAAGTCTTCGGCAGCAATATTGAACGCTATATGACTGTAATCTGAGCTTGGAGATACCTTACCTAAAGATAAGCAAAGCCATACGTCACCAAGCGCTAAATATGCCCCTTTGTCCCAAGTTACCCAAAGATCAAACCCTAGCAAACCGCAGTAAAAATCCAGTGATGTTTTCAGGTTAGACACTGTGATTGTGATGTGATTTAAGCCGGTTAGCACATTCCCTCCGCTAGACATGAAAAAAGCCGCGACCATAGGTACAACGGCTTTAACAACCAGAATTATTTTTCTTGATGTAGGCTAGCTACAAAAAGAAGCGTTACAGTGCCTGTTCAAGCTCTGGTAACGCATCAAATAGGTCCGCAACAAGGCCATAATCAGCCACTTGGAAAATAGGCGCTTCTGGGTCTTTGTTGATAGCGACAATGACCTTAGAATCTTTCATACCTGCAAGATGTTGAATAGCGCCGCTGATCCCAACTGCAATATATAAGTTAGGCGCCACAATCTTACCGGTTTGGCCCACCTGCATATCGTTAGGCACAAAGCCCGCGTCAACTGCAGCACGCGATGCACCAATTGCGGCCCCTAGTTTGTCAGCAATACCATTTAGCAAGGCAAAGTTTTCACCGTTTTGCATACCACGGCCACCTGAAATAACAACCGGTGCGGCAGTTAATTCAGGGCGCTCAGATTCAGTTTGTTCAATGCTCACAAACTCACTCACTTGAGAGGCAATACTTTGCGAGCGATCCTCAATGTCACATGCTGCTTGAGTCTCTACGGCATCAAATGCTGATCCACGCACAGTGATAACTTTTTGTGAGTCTAATGATTTTACAGTCGCAATTGCATTACCCGCATAAATTGGACGCTTAAAGGTGTCTGCATCAATCACATCGATAATTTCTGAGATCTGTGATTTGTCGAGTAACGCCGCGACACGTGGCGCGATATTTTTACCTGTGGTAGACGCTGAAAACAAAATGTGTGAAAAGTCACTTGCTAATTCAACAACTAGCTCAGATGTGTTTTCTGCCAATTGATGTTCGAATGAAGCATCGTCAACAGCAACCACCTTTTGTACGCCAGCGATCTGTGCAGAGTGATTGGCAGCCTCAGCAATGTTGTGACCTGCAACTAATACGGTAATGTCGCTTGCGATTTTTGTTGCAGCAGCAACCACCTTAGCGGTTTCAGGTTTCAATACACCATTTTCATGCTCAGCAATAACTAATACGCTCATGAGATCACCTTTGCTTCTGTTTTTAACTTGTTTACTAACTCTTCAATGCTCTCAACCATCACGCCACCAGAGCGCTTAGCTGGCTCTTCAACTTTCACCAATTCAATACGAGGAGCTAAATCAACGCCTAACGAATCCGCAGCGATTACGTCTAGTGGTTTACGCTTAGCTTTCATGATATTTGGCAATGAAGCATAACGAGGTTCATTTAAACGCAAGTCTGTTGTCACGACAGCTGGAAGTGATAGCGATACCGTTTGCAAACCGCCATCAACTTCACGCGTCACTTGCACTTTATCGCCTTCAACTACAACTTTAGAGGCAAAAGTGCCCTGAGCACGCTTAGTTAACGCCGCTAGCATTTGTCCTGTTTGGTTATTATCAGAATCGATAGACTGTTTACCTAGAATGACCAGTTCCGGACTTTCTTGTTCCACTACCTTAGCCAGTAGTTTTGCAATGTGTAGAGATTCAAGTTTTGCGTCTGTTTCAATGTGGATCGCTTTATCTGCACCTAGTGCAAGCGCCGTTCTCAATTGCTCTTGGCAAGCTTTATCGCCAATTGATACGGCAATAACTTCCGTTGCGGTACCCGCTTCTTTCAAACGAACCGCCTCTTCTACTGCGATTTCACAAAATGGGTTGATCGCCATTTTAACATTGCTCAAATCAACATCACTGTTGTCAGATTTGACTCTTGCCTTTACGTTGTAATCAATCACGCGTTTGATTGGCACAAGTACTTTCATGGTTACTCCATCATCTGGTTATTCTCTAAGCTGACGTCTACGTCAACAAATTATTTTATTGGTTTCAGACTACTTCCTGTTGACGTAAACGTCAACCTCAAATAACCTTAGTTTAACGAAAATCAAACTAAAGCCTCTCTTTAGTTAATCTACCGTCAAATAGTGTGAGGTTAATAATGGTCGAACGTGAAACCATGGAGTTTGATGTTGTGATAGTTGGTGCAGGTCCTGCGGGCCTGTCTTGCGCTATCCGACTCGCTCAACAGGCTCAAGAAAAACAACAAGAATTAATGATCTGTGTAGTCGAAAAAGGCTCAGAAGTAGGTGCACATATCTTGTCGGGTGCAGTATTTGAAACCAAAGCACTAGACGAACTTATCCCTGATTGGGCTGCAAAGGGCGCTCCCGTAACAACGAAAGTGACGGCTGACGACATTTATTTATTCAAAAATGAAACCAATGCCACCAAACTGCCTCATCTAGTGGTACCAAAAACATTTAAAAATGACGGCAACTATATTGTTTCCATGGGGAATGTTTGCCGTTGGCTCGCTGAACAAGCAGAGCAACTTGGCGTTGAAATTTTCCCAGGCTTTAGCGCCCACTCTCTAATTGTTGAAGAGCAACAAGTTAAAGGTATTATTACCGGTGATATGGGCCTAGATAGAGATGGCCAGCCTAAAGACAGCTATATGCCTGGAATGGAACTTAGAGCGAAATATACCGTATTTGCTGAAGGTTGCCGTGGCCACTTAGGCAAACAACTTATAGCTGAATTTAAACTAGATAAAGACGCTTCCCCTCAACACTATGGGATCGGCTTTAAGGAAATTTGGCAAGTAGACCCAAGCAAGCATAAAGAAGGTCTTGTTGTACACGGCACAGGTTGGCCACTCGACAATGATACCCATGGCGGTTCATTTATGTATCATGCTGAAAACAATCAAGTCGTTGTCGGGTTAATCATCGACTTAAATTACACTAATCCACACCTAAGTCCATTTGATGAATTTCAGCGTATGAAGCATCACCACACCTTTGCGAGTGTACTGGAAGGTGGTGAGCGCATTGCCTATGGTGCTCGCGCAATCGCCAAAGGTGGCTTTCACAGCCTACCTAAAATGCATTTCCCAGGTGGTTTACTGATTGGCTGTGACGCAGGTACCCTCAACTTTGCCAAAATTAAAGGCAACCATACAGCAATGAAGTCCGGTATGCTTGCAGCCGATGCCATCATTGAGGCACTCGGTCAAGAAAGCGTTCCGTCAGACTTGGTAAGCTTTGCCGACAAATTTAAGGCAAGTTGGCTTTATGATGAGCTTTATCAATCTCGTAACTTTGGTCCAGCAATGCATAAGTTAGGTCGTATTATGGGTGGTGCCTACAATATGATTGACCAAAACATTTTCTCAGGTTCGCTACCATTTACTATTAAGGACGAACATCAGGATCACGCACAGCTTAAGCTTGCATCTGAATCGCAAACTATAAGTTACCCAAAGCCGGATGGTAAATTAAGTTTTGACAAACTTTCTTCCGTATTTTTATCGAATACCAATCATGAAGAAGTGCAACCATGTCATTTACAGTTAAAAGATTCTGATATACCAATCAAAGTCAATTTAGCTAAGTTTGATGAGCCTGCACAGCGCTACTGCCCCGCAGGCGTGTATGAAGTAAACGAAAACGAGCAAGGTGAGAAGCAGTTTGTTATCAATTCGCAAAACTGTATTCATTGCAAAACCTGCGATATTAAAGATCCGAGCCAAAATATAACCTGGGTCACACCAGAGGGTGCCGGTGGTCCAAACTATCCAAACATGTAATACCAATAAATCCTAAATTGCGGGGGCGAAATGCCCCTTTCTTTCCTATACTTAGCGTATATTTTTAAAAATAGAGCTGAGCCTATGCCACAACAATCCGTCACCTTTCGATTTTTAGCAGAGCCCACCGACGTCAACTTTGGCGGTAAAGTACACGGTGGTATGGTCATGAAATGGATTGATCAAGCTGGATATGCTTGCGCCGCGGGTTGGAGCGGTAGCTACTGCGTTACCGTTTCAGTAGCGGGCATGCGCTTCCACCGCCCGATTCTTGTGGGTCAGATTGTTGAAGTTTCCGCGCGCATTGCCCATACCGGGAACACCAGCATGCAGATTTTTATTCAGGTGCGCTGTGGCGATCCAAAAACGCAGCGACTTGTCGAAACCAATCACTGTATTATCAGCTTTATCGCTATGGACCAGGCTGGGTATCCAATTCAAATTCCGCAGTTTAAAGCGAAAACCGAAGAGGAGAAAAAATTAGAAGCCTATGCGGTGAAAATGAAGGAAATAGCGATCCAGACTGAATCGCTATTAGAAGAAACCTTGTCCGATAGTAAATAACATAAAAGTCTGATAACAAAAATTGAAGTGTAGAAGTTCAGCTACGATTGAACTTCTATCAGTTTAAAGGAGCTATTCGGCTCACCAAAAACCAAGACATTACACTCACCCCAACTTTTCGGTATATTCCACTGCATATTTTCAGCAAATTTAAATTGTGAAAACTGGTTATCACATCTTACTTCAAGGGTATGAAGTGCGCCTGAAACCTCAGTGATAGCGAAATTTGGTCTGACCAATGCGTGCGTCCAGACATCATCATTTTTGATTTCAGCGGCTATAACAAGCATCTTGCTCTTATCTGCTATTAAAGCAACGATTTCATCTATGACAGGTTGAACTGCCGACTTGTAAGTGTCTTGTCCATCTAATTCCATTAGTTTTTTATGGTTTTTCAGCGCTCCTTTATATTCCTGCAGCTGGGTTTGGAGCTTAATTGCATTGATAAGTGCGTTGGCGTAGAGTTCAGGTTTAACGATATCCTTGCCGTGCCAGATGATCCCTTTATGCGCCTCAAGTTCTTGTCTAGGTTCAGCTGTTAGTTGAAAGTATCGCGCTTTTGCTAAGTTAAAAAACGCTTCTTCATATCGATTCCAACGACCTTTTTTTGCCAGTTTATCAATATGTTCTTTAGCTTCTACTAGCTTACTTTCATCAAGGAGGTTATTGATGTTGCCATAACTTCTCACAAAACCTCGAGATGCTCCTTCTTCCGCATCTGACATATTAAATGAAAACATCACACTGTTTTTGCACTGCTTAATCGGCTTACCATCTTTTGTTGCTGGAGAATATTGCCAACGTTTGATTGCTCGCAGTGCAGCGCGTTCGAAGCCTTTCTGTCCAGATGAATCCTCCACTATCGGAGACGCCACTGAACCATCCTCATTGATGATATAGCTCAGCGTAACCCAGCCTTCCCCGCCGACTAACGCAACATTACGTGGATACTGAGGAGCAACTCTTTCAACAGCCGATGCATTTACGATTGTAGATAAATGTAAGTTTGGCTCGCTTTGCGCAAATGCGTCTGTTGTGAGTGAAGCGAATAGAACTGAGGTCATTAAAGTAGATTTAATAAAATTTTCCATATCAAATTGTCCGTTATTGATAGCAGCTAAAATATAGCACAGACTTTATATTCGCGACAACGACCCTAAAACGGGGACCTTGTTTTTATTTACAATTTAGCTCAGATAAGAGCCGTACGTCCTTTGAAAAACGCGTGCCTTGCTGGTCCTGCACTTTAATGGAAGCTAGATAATGTAATGGCTGTAGAGCCTATGAAAACTGGAACTAAAGATACAAAATCATTCGGGAATATTGGCAATGGATTTGGCTAGTTAAATCGCGCTAAAGCAAATTTCTTGCTAGTGTAAATATGGCTTTTTCACTTGCAGCGAGCGCGTCGCGTTTGCTTAAGTTGCCTTCCTTTAATAATTGTAAGCTTACTTTTTCCGCTTCTTGACTGAGCAGTACATCCATTTTAGTTGGACTTACCGCTCCTTCTGTTAAATCATTTATTATTGCTTGCAACGTTGCTCTGCGCTCCGATATCGCGCGGATCAAAATAGGCTTTAGAGGAGAAGATTTGCAGAGCGCTTCTTGGCAGCTTTGGTCAACCTTTCTATGAAACTCCATTGTTTTTACTCACCTCGTTTCAGGCGATTAAATGCTTGTAATTTTTCTCGTAAGCCTTGAATTGGTTTTATGTCTTCGACCAATTGCTTGTATTCGTATGCTCTAGTGCCAATAATTTGTTCGTTATCTGTGCGTAAACTCGAACGTAAGCTATTTTGGGGCGAAAAAGTATACCGATTCATGTTGCGACTTCCATCAATATTCCATTATTTACAAGGTTATGCGAAAAATCTGAATAAATGAATTACATGACATTACAGGGCTAATTACGAGCAGGATTTTGTGAAAGTCAGGATCAATAGTAAACTTCGCTCATCTTAATTAAAACAGAGACCATAGTGGAACAAATCACTATCGAGCCCATCGGCTTTATCCAATCTCCTTATAAACAGAAGTTCGCTATCCCGAGACAACCAAGGCTTGTCCCAGAGGCAAAAGCCAAGCTTAGATTTGTTGGTGAATTCAATCGCGAAGAATTTGTTCGTGGTATTGAAGCGTTCACGCATATTTGGTTGTTGTTTCGTTTTCATGAAACCGCTGATAAAGGCTACTCTGCGCTTGTACGCCCGCCAAGACTCGGCGGTAATGAGCGCAAGGGCGTGTTTGCGACTAGAGCGACTTTTCGACCCAACGGGATTGGCATGAGTGCAGTAAAGTTCGAGGGCGTAGAATATAAAAATGGTCAGCTGGATCTGTTACTCTCCGGCGTAGATTTATTGGACGGTACACCAATCATTGATATAAAGCCGTACCTCCCCTATTCAGATGCCCTGGTGGACGCCACAGCTGGCTTTGCTGATACTCGGCCAGAAACACAGATGTCTGTTAGTTTCTCAGACGAGGCTATCATTTTTATCGAAAAACAGAAAAACTATCCTGAACTTCAGCAATTCATTACCAATGTACTGAAGCAAGACCCTCGTCCGGCTTATAAAAAGAAACGCACATCACAGCAGGACTATGGTATGAGTTTGTATGATTTTAATATCCGCTGGACAGTGGATGGTGAGCATAACCATGTCACTGAAATTTCGTTAGCAAAATAGTAAATTCAGCGGCTTGCCAATAAACTTATAAATTATGAAGATGTTTAGGTATTAAAGCTTTTTAAGCGGCTACTGCACTGCTAGAATAGCCGCCAATAAGAGAACAATAAGTAACTTATACTGGAATAAGAATGCGTACGAGTGAATATATATTAGCGACTCTAAAAGAGACGCCGTCTGATGCAGAGGTGGTAAGCCACCAGCTAATGCTTAGAGCGGGTATGATCCGTAAATTGGCTTCAGGTCTTTATACTTGGCTACCATCAGGCCTAAAAGTTTTCCGCAAAGTAGAGAGAATTGTCCGTGAAGAAATGGACAAAGCGGGAGCGATTGAGCTGCTAATGCCAGTGATCCAGCCTGCAGAGCTATGGGAAGAGTCAGGCCGTTGGGAACAGTTTGGTCCTGAACTACTTCGTATTAATGACCGTCATGGCCGTCCATTTGCACTTGGTCCAACGCATGAAGAAGTGATCACTGATCTTGTACGTCGCGAAATCAACAGCTATAAGCAACTGCCGATCACACTTTATCAAGTCAGTACGAAAGTACGTGACGAAGTTCGTCCACGTTTTGGTGTGATGCGCGCGCGAGAATTCACCATGAAAGATGCCTATTCATTCCACATGACTGACGAGTGTCTTGAAAAAACGTATCACAAGATGTTCCAAGCTTACTGTAACATTTTTGATCGTTTAGGCGTTGACTACCGTCCAGTTATTGCTGACAGTGGTTCAATTGGCGGCAACCTATCGCATGAGTTCCATGTACTTGCAGAGTCTGGTGAAGATGCAATCGCATTCAGTGATGAAAGTAACTACGCTGCAAACATTGAAAAGGCAGAAGCGCTTGCACCAACTGAAGCTCGCCCAGCGCCAAGTAAAGAGCTTAATACATTTGACACACCAGAAGCTTTCACCATCGCTGAACTAAAAGCAAAACATGGCGTTAAACCACACCGTGGTGTGAAAACACTCATCGTGTATGGTGCACCAGACGAAGATGGTAAACGCGGCCTAGTCGCACTTATCGTTCGTGGCGATCATGACTTAAATGAGCTGAAAGCTGAAAAATTAGCACTAGTGGATTCACCGCTAGAGATGGCGAGCGAAGAAGACATTGTTAACACTATTGGTGCAAAACCAGGCTCTTTGGGGCCTGTTGGTCTTTCAATGCCTATTATTGTCGATCGCAGCGCAGCTATCATGGCTGATTTTGTTGCTGGTGCAAACAAAGATGGTATTCACTACAGTGGGATCAACTGGGACAGAGACGTAAGCGCTTATACTGTTGAAGATATCCGTAACGTGGTTGAAGGCGATCCAAGCCCTTGTGGTAAAGGTAAAATCCTTATCAAACGTGGTATCGAAGTAGGTCACGTGTTTCAACTTGGTACTAAGTACTCTGAAGCAATGAAAGCTGGTGTACTTGGCGAAGAAGGGAAAAACCAAACATTAACCATGGGTTGTTATGGTATTGGCGTTTCTCGTATCGTTGCCGCAGCAATCGAGCAAAATAACGATGATTACGGTATCAAATGGCCTGTTGCTATTGCGCCATTTGAGTTGGCAATCGTGCCAATGAATATGCACAAGTCTCACCGTATCCCAGAGATCGCAGAAAAGTTCTATGCAGATCTACAAAATGCGGGAATTGATGTGTTATTCGACGACCGTAAAGAGCGTCCGGGCGTTATGTTTAACGATATGGAACTTATCGGTGTTCCTTATACCCTAGTGATTGGCGAGCGTAACCTTGATGAAAATAAGGTTGAGCTGAAAAATCGTCAAACTGGCGAAAAACTGATGCTGGATATTGGATCTGCGGTTGAAACAATCGTTAATGCAATTAAAAGCAAATAAGCCTACGTAAATTGCATAATAAAAGAGCATACAAGTGTATGCTCTTTTGTCATATTAGCTTCTCCTAACTGCCCCGTCACTGTCATCTTTACCTCTTAGCATTGTCATTATTACGCTAAAGAGCCAAGCCATGAAAACAACATACTATCCGAGTATTTGGATCTCAGACGTACACTTGGGCTACAAGGACTGTAAAGCGAAGTTCTTGCTAGATTTTCTCAACAAAACTGAATGTGATGTACTCTATCTGGTTGGTGATATCGTTGATCTATGGTCAATGAAACGCCAGTTTTTTTGGGATCCATCCCACTATCAGGTATTAGAATGCATACAAAAAAAAGCGGGATCTGGTACACGCGTTATCTACATACCGGGTAATCACGACGAAACCTTCAGAAACTACGTTGGACAAACGCTTTTTAAAGTCGAAGTGCATAAAACCTTTATTCATACCACTTCCGCAGGTAAGCGGTTTTTATTACTACACGGTGATGATTTTGACTCGGCAACAAGATATAACAAGCTGATCAGTATCATTGGTGATGCCGCTTATGATTTTCTACTCTTCTTAAATCGCTGGACCAATCGCGTACGACGTTTATATGGTGGTCATTATTGGTCGCTTGCATCTTGGCTGAAAAAACGAGTGCATAAAGCCAGAGAGGCCATTGCCGCATTCGAAAACGCAGCAATTCATGAAGCGAAGAAACAAGGTGTCGACGGTATTATCTGCGGGCATATCCACCAACCAGAGATCCGTGTCGTAGATGGTATTGTGTACTGCAACGATGGTGATTGGATAGAAAACTGCACGGCATTGGTTGAAAACCAAGAAGGTCGTATCGAATTGCTGCATTGGTCAGATGTACAATCTGTCCTCAACGTAGTTGAAATTGACAATGTTAAAACCGATAATGTTGAAGCCGCTTAATTAGCGGCTTTAGTTCTTTCGGTCACTCTTCTTTTAATAGCTTATGCAGTAAATCGATGCGTTTATTGATACGCTTGTTTTGCACGTGTGCCTCTGCGCTTAAGCTCATCATTAAAATCAAAAAGATGTATAAAACGGGTTGTTCAATAATTTCTGGGTAGCGATAAATTAAAAATACGACCGCCGTTAGCATACCGATGATCTGGTAGAATCGTCGCTTATTATTAGGCCTCAGCGAATTAAACTCTTTTAGTATCGCTTCCTTTCGCGACATATCCTCAAACAGCGCTTGAGGACAATCCTGATTTTTCTTCATATGCTTTCACTTATGTTTAGCGAAGTTATATTCGAAATAAACAATCGCCGTTGGTTAACAATACTTGTTGCCCAAAATGGGGAATTACCCAAGCTTTATCACTTAAAAAGACGTTTTATGAAAACAATCTCCGCTTTTCGTCAGGTGCGTTATATCACAAATGTAGTCATTGCCCAGACAATTGTACCCAAAATAAACACAAAAATACCATATTGAAAGTGCCTCACCATTGGGAACACCGCTTTATCCGTACGCTCAATAGACAAAGGATATTGCCAATGCGTTAACGCAAGTAAGAGTGGCTCGGCTTCTACGCTCATACCAGAAAGCGAAACCGTTGCGCCATACTCAGTATCAAAGACCAAATCAACAACATGATTACGACGAGTCGACGCGGTTAACCTATCCAAGTCGCTGACTGTAAACGTATTCCAGTGTACCTTAATATCGTTAACTTCATCCTTTTTTACCTCTCGTGCTTGTTTATCTGTAAACAGTAACGCAGGTAGCAGCAAACTATTTTCCTCAACCTTAATTTGGTTACAGGGCGATTGGTAAACAAAATAGTGTTTATTACTGATGAGTAAAGACGTCAACCAATAGCTCAAATACGTGAGCACCAAAAATACCAAACCAGCTATGTAATTTTGTGACGAGTAAAGAATAAAGCCGGTCATTAGAGCAAAAGCCCCTACCACCATCCAAACAATATGCAGCTTATGCTTAGGCGTCGGTAGTGCACATCGTAACACGGAGAATCGCGCTTCAATATCGCGATTGCGATTCATAAATAAAGGAAATAATCTTGCAAGGCTAGTGGGAGTTGAGCGCGTAGCTGATCTTCTATCTACATCCGCGCCCGCCGTCGGTTGAACGTTATGGTCAAAACCTGATGCAGACAAAAGCGCGGTGAGTTTATCAGCTTGCCGCAAACACGAAAATGAATAGACCGCAGGCTCCTCACTTTCTGATAGATAACTTATACCAATATAATTGAGTTGCTTGTTACCACCCGAAGATACATCTGTCACAGTTGAAAGCGGTATCACACACTCGTCTATTCGCCGAATATCTATATTCAATAACGATAGTTGTTTAGTGATAACAAACTGCTTTTGTGCAGGGTCAAACATTAAACGATTACGGTATGAAAATAGTAACAATGAAATCACTAAGTAGATCGGAGCTTCCAAAAAACTTGACCCGACTAAGTGCAACACCGACGATAACAAGAATAAAATAGCTATGCCGTTAGTAGCTGATTCACTGACTGACTTAAGTACCGTGGTTGATGTCATCCTACATTCCTTGAGTGACTAATATTGAAACCTACTACTTGCACAAGCTACCTAAACAGGTAGAAGACTAAATTACAAAAAGTTAAACGCTGAACAAGGCGTTTATCGTACAGAAAAACGCCATAATTCTCAATGACTCACACCTAACTGAAGCTTTACCTAAACAAAACGGTTTCTTTATTAAACCATTTAACGCAGCACACGAGTAACCCCGCCGCTAGAACGGCAGAAGCGCCAAAAATTAATGCGACGTAGCCATAATCAACCGTGCCTTTGATGATTTCTTTAATCGCTAATGCGACATTGGTAATTGGGATCAATGCGGTTTTTGCGGTTAACTCCATATTTGGCATTAAAGACATCACAATGGGAATGAAGATCCCCATGCTAAGTGGCCCCATGTAGTTTTGAGCTTCTTTAAAGGTTCTGGCGTAAATTGAGATGGCAAGTGTTAGCGACGAAAGCATCACAGCAACAGGAAGCAACAACGCAAAAATCAACACAAAGTCTATTAATGCAACCGACGAGAAGGCGTTTTTAATCACGTCTAGCTCGACAAAGCTACTGGCAATTCCTATCCACAGTGCCATACTGGAAACCGTGATAAGCGCACAGAATATTGAACTGCTCAATACGGTTAAAAATTTACCTAACACCAGCTCTGTGCGTGAGATTGGTGTTAATAACAGCGTCTCTAAGGTGCCACGCTCTTTCTCTCCAGCGCCTAAATCAATAGCTGGATAGCTTGCCCCCATCAATACCAACGGAATTAACATGTAAGGGATAAAAGCACCTAACTTTTCGCCTAAATTTTCGCGTTTGTCAGCAGTATCCACTTTAGTAATCGATATAGGCTGGAGCACTGCCACTTGCTCCGCTTGCGACAACCCCAGTGAGGTTAACTTCGCCGCTCTGAGTTCATCAGAAAACTTCTTAGCAAGTTTAGACAAACGGTCATAAATAAAGTTGATAGATTGCGCATCGTTAAACACGATTTTCCATTCACTTTTTACGCCAGACTCTAGATTTTCAACCGGATCGGATGGAATAAAAACCCCAACATCGATCACGCCTCTTCGTACCGCATCACTCAGCGCTTCGACGCTATCAAGCTTGAGCTCACCAGCATATTTCTTAAAACTTTTATGATAAAAAACCTGCTCAGAGAACTTTTCAGCATAAGCTTCATTTACGATGTAATACGTATGGACTTCTTGCTTTGCTTCCATGGCGGCTTGTGAAGCCATAAAGCCCACTAACGCCATAATCACGGGAAATACCAACATCGGTAGTGCAATCACAAAAAACAGTGTTTTGCGGTCGCGCAGCAGCTCTCTAATTTCTTTTAAAAATACCTCAAACATGCTGTGCTCCCGTTAACAACTTTAAAAATGCCTGATTTAGCTCTTCACTTTGCCCCTTTGCTTTAAACTCAGCCAAACTGCCATCAAAACAGGTGATCCCTTTATCGATAACAGACACCCTATCGCACAATAACGCGACTTCATCTAAGTGATGGGTAGAAAATATAACGGGTGTACCACATGCTTTGAGGTCGCGAATAAAAGAGATAACTGTTTGTGTGGTCATAATATCAAGGCCAGTCGTAGGCTCATCTAGTACCACGACTTTAGGGCTATGTACCACCGCCCTTGCTATATTGGTCTTTTGTTTCATACCGGTCGATAGGTGTTCAGCCCTTTTATCTAAAAAGGTCTCCATCTCTAAGCGCTGAAACAGCTCATCACATTTCGCTTTTAATGCTTTTCCTTTTAAACCATGAAGTCGTGCAAAATATTCAACATTTTCTTTGGCGGTAAGACGCCCATATAACCCTGTTGACCCTGACAGAAAACCGATGGCTTTGCGTGCAACAACTGGCTTTTTCACAATATCCTGGCCATCCACTAAGATAGTGCCGGCATCCGGCGTCAGCGCAGTTGATAGCATACGCAAAGTGGTGGTTTTTCCCGCCCCATTGGGGCCGAGCAATCCAAGTACTTCACCTTGCCCACAGTGCAGGTTAACCTCTTCTACACTGTGAAAAAAACCATCACGCTCGCGAGGATCCGTCTGACTCTTTTTCTTTTTGTGTTCGCGAGTCAGGGCGAAGCGTTTTTTTAATCCATTGATAGCTATCATGCTATTTCCTTCTTTTCGGCCTGAAATAGTCCGTATTTTGATAAAATTCTAAATCTTGTGGCTCATGCCAGTTTGGGATCCCAAGCAGCGGAATGGGTGACATTTTGGTATTGTCTTCAAGCAGCCCGTCATTGATCAGTGCGACCAATTTATCATCTAACCAACGATATTGTTCGCTTAGTGAAAGTTGCCAAAATGCGGCATCAACATTGATACACACCAGTTTTCCCGTCAGCCCAATAAAGGGATTGGTTAGCATCTCGTAGTTTGCGTGGCCAAATACGAAAGGCTTTAGGTTTTGCTGCCATTCTGAGCGATTATCGTAAAATACATTCAGCCATTGGTGTGATTTAAAGGCATCACGCCATGTATCATCATCGATTGCCAAAACCAAACCACACTCATCAAAGAGTGTTAACGCGTTACGCTTTTTACTCCGCTGCTTTAAACCAAACTGCGCTATTTCTTCGATATGTAGGGCATTTAACAAAGCTTTTGTTTTTGGGAATAAACACCAAATCAACGCACCAAATAAGTCGTGCCAATTTTGACTACGCGTCGGTACCTGGTGGGTTTCAAAGATAATCTCTTCATAGTATTTATCGCCAAAGTCTATCGTTTCATCGGCCACAAAGCGGGTATCATACTGTTGCAAGCTAATGCTGTTTACGTGCGAAGACAGCCACTGGGGGCTTGGCCAGTCTTGTTGGCTTTTTAAGTCAAAAAGCTGATTTAAATGGGAAAATGGCTCAGCATGTAAACATGCAACCTGCCACGCCTCAGGCGCTGTAAACTTTTTCATTTGATTGAGATACTTATCATGCAATTAGCCGACTATTTTACTGAAGCGCCTGATACTTGGCAAAAGCCAATTGTAAATGAGCGTAACAGGCTACATCGCATGCTAAAAGTAAGGTAATTATTAAAAATTGTGCTGTGCTTTATACCAGCTACGGATTTTCATTAATTTCTATCTCCTCTAGCCGTCTTGTCCCGCTCGAACTTTTACGCATTTTATGTTACTACTTATGGGTTCCTAACAAGTAAAAGAAAGGCAATTATGAAACTTAAACTGACGCTCAGCGCTTTATCTATGGCGGTGCTGGCGGGCTGTGTTAGCACTAGCAATAGCCCCCAAGACATCGATACTGCATACAATAGTATTAATGATGCTCAACTCAGAGCCCATATTAAAACCCTTGCCTCTGACGAGTTTGGCGGCCGTGCTCCGTCAACAAAAGGTGAAGAGCTAACGCTTGCCTATTTAACCAAACATTTTAAAGCGCTTGGCTATCAGCCAGGAAATGGCAACAGCTTCTTACAAGAAGTGCCGCTTGTTTCGCTTGAAGCCGATCCTAATATGACGTTAACAATCGGTGGCAAAAACTACGAATATAAAAAAGATATGGTGATGGGCTCGGCCCGTATCAGTGAACTCGAGTCAATCAAAGATTCAGAGCTGGTTTTTGTTGGCTATGGCGTAAATGCTCCAGAGTACGACTGGAATGACTACGAAGGCCTAGACGTGAAAGGCAAGACAGTGGTGATGCTAGTAAACGATCCAGGCTTTGCTAATCCTGATTCGGGTAAATTTACCGGTGAAGCTATGACCTATTATGGTCGTTGGACGTACAAATACGAAGAAGCTTCACGCCAAGGCGCAGCAGGTGCGATCATTGTTCACGAAACAGCGCCGGCTTCTTATCCTTGGAGCGTAGTAGAAAATTCTTGGAGTGGCCCACAGTTTGGCTTCCAAAAAGAAAATAACAATATGGACCGCGTTGCGGTTGAAGGTTGGGTAACGGTAGACGTTGCTAAAGAGCTGTTTCAAAAGGCTGGACTTGATTTTGACACCGCAAAGAAAAAAGCTGCTGAAGGCGCATACCACGTTGATATGGGCAACCTAAGCGCGTCAGTTACTGTCAAAAACACCATCAAAAAATCAACTTCGTATAACTTTATCGCCACTCTGCCAGGTAGCAAAAAGTCTGACGAGCACATCATCTACTCAGCACACTGGGATCATTTAGGTACCGATCCAAACCGTAAAGGCGATCAGATCTATAACGGCGCGCATGATAATGCCAGCGGCACAGGCGGTATGATTGAGGTAGCTGAAGCCTTTACTAAACTGCCAACTCGCCCTAGCCGTTCAATTACGTTTTTGGCTGTGACGGCTGAAGAGCAAGGTCTGTTAGGCTCAAAATTTTATGCCGCAAACCCTGTTATTCCAGCAGAGAAAACCGTTGCTAACATCAATATGGATAGCCTAAATTTATTGGGTAAAGTAAAAGACATCAGCGTAGTTGGTATTGGCAAATCAGAACTCGATGAAATGCTAGAAACCGCAGCAAAAGCGCAAGACCGTGTCGTTTCAGGGGATCCACGTCCTGCCGCTGGTGGTTACTATCGCTCTGATCACTTCGCGTTTGCGAACATGGGTGTGCCTGCCATGTATGCCGGTGGTGGAACCGAAGCACGTGACGAAGAAACTGAAACCTACCGTAAACGTATGGGCTTAGTATTGCGCGGTTGTTATCATCAGCCTTGCGATCGCTACCGTGAAGAGTGGGATTTAAGCGGAGCGATACAGGATCTACAGCTGTTCTTTAAAGTTGGCTATGATGTCTCTGAGCAAGACGCTTGGCCAAAATGGAAAGCAACCGCAGAGTTCCAAAGAAAATAACGCAAATGATATTGATTTTCATTTAAAATGAAATTAAAGTGCAACTTAGACAATACACGGGTTGCACTTTATGTTTTCATCTCTACTTCGATACTCTCAACCAGCACATGGCGCTAAGGTGAGTTTATTGTTCAACAAACGGCTAATTTTACCCCTCGTTATTATTGTACTTTTAGCATTTGAAACGGCGAGACCAATTGTGGTCAGCGCGCTGAGCGATGCATTCTTTCAAGTCAGCGTCTTTGTTGCTGCTACCCTGCTCGTGTACTACTTTCTTGTTGACAGAATTCCACAGCTTAATCTCAGTTATCTGAGTACCAAATCCCCTATTCTCGAAATAACCATGGCGTCAATATTGGGCGCACTGCCCGGCTGTGGTGGTGCAATTATCGTGGTCACCCAATTTACCAAAAAACAAGCAAGCTTTGCTTCAGTTGTCGCAGTGCTTACTGCGACGATGGGAGATGCAGCGTTTTTGCTACTCGCCAAAGAGCCTCTGACAGGCCTCACTATCATCGCGATGGGCGTTGGTGTGGGTATCTTGAGTGGGCTATGTGTGCACTTAAGTCATAAACCCGACTTTTGTGTCCCGCAGACCATCAATGAGGTCGAAGAAGAAACCTTACACGCGAGCCGTGCGTTTAGTCTAAGCCGTAAGGTGTGGAAGCTATGCTTACTGCCTAGCCTTGCAATTGCACTCGCGATTGCTTTTAACGTCGACTTAGCACCTTTTGATACAGAAATTGCTTGGCTTGGTGCAGCATTATGTCTTTTCGCTGTTTGCGTGTGGGCACTTAATTCAAAAGGCGTAAGCTATAAAGATATCACCTGTGAAGAAGGTGAATGCGACCCACCGTCAAAACTCACTAGAGTGCTACAGGACACGCACTTTGTGACCGCTTGGGTGGTTGCAAGCTTTTTGCTTTACGAGCTATCTACTGCGTATTTAGGACTTGATCTCGCGGTTTGGTTTAAAGACTATGCGCTGTATGCACCACTGGTGGCCATTCTTGTCGGATTATTACCTGGCTGTGGACCCCAAATTGTTGTTACAACGCTTTACCTGCAAGGCGTCGTGCCATTTAGTGCCCTTGCAGCCAATGCCGTTGCTAACGATGGCGATGCGTTATTTCCAGCGATAGCATTGGCACCAAGGGCGGCGCTATTTGCCACCATCTACTCTGCAGTGCCAGCATTTATCGTGGGCTACGGCCTCTACTACATTAATTTGGCTTAATACTTGAGTACGTCGACGAAGTGATCGGACGCAGGCTCATACACGATCTGGCTGTTTAGGGTTATGAGTTCAACCAAATCTGACCGCTCGTAACTGATTAATGGCCGAAAAGAGCGAATAGCGGGCGGTCAAATAAACTTATTTTTGGACAAAAATGTTTTAGGTCATCGGCTGTATTAGGTGAGTTTCGCATAAAAATTTCTATGGGCTAGCGCCCGGCTTTGGGGCGGACTTGTAGCCGCAAAGCGGCGAAAAGGCCGTCCCAACCCTGAAAGGGCACAACAGCCGCTTGTTAGTTTGTTTTACTTTTTAGCCACTTGCTAACAATATCTACGTTTACTGAAACAGGGCAAATTTCCTGAATTATTAGGTCGCAGTTTTTACGAACTTGATTTACCGTTTCAATATAAATATCTCTGAAGTGCCCTTCGTAATTACCCAGATATTTAAGAACTGAACTATGTGAATCATTTGAGCCGTGTTCAATGTTTCGCCTAACAACCCGAGAAAGACAAATATCCATAGGCTGATCAAGTAAAATCACATAGTCTATCAACGAAGAAATACAGCTGCGTGCTCTACCAAATGGCTCTTCGACAAAAATATACGAGTAATTGCCTTCAATTAATTGCCGAAGCTTAATGATCATATCAGGCGTATTGATTTCGGATACGTCGGCACCATTTTCACGCCACTTTTTCATGTCTTGTGGATAGCTGAATTTATGAACGTAATCATCAAAATGTAAAAAAGGGCAATCGAAATCACTGGATAGTTGCCTGACAGTTGATGTTTTACCGCATCCAGATGCACCGCTAATAGCTACAACTTTAACTCTATCCATAGTGCCTCTATGCGCTTAAATATGGTTGCAAACTAACGCCGCAAATAAACGGCTAAAAATAGTTGGCTAAAATTGGCGACGAAGGAGCACAAGCCTGCTGTTTTGTGTCCTTGGTTTAACGGCCTTGTTAGAAGCCGCCTCTCCGTTGTTCTTTTAAAGGGTCGTGAGGCTGTACATTGCCCCCTTGAGTAGCCTTATTTACATACCCTAAGTCAGTTTCAATTTCTACTTGAACTAAGTAGGGTTTGCCTAACGATGAGCGCCAGTAATGATATTTTTCCTGATACTCTTGATTAAAGCTAAAGTTAGCTGAAATTGATTTCACCCATTCATCGGGTAGCTTATGCGCTTTAAGTATTCGCGTAATTTCAGAGCTCATATACTTGCACATATCTTCTAATAAGGGTGAACTGATATCGCCTGTACAATTTACTAAATCTAGCGAGATCATATCTACTTCATGCTTTTGAGCAAATAAAAATAGCTGACCTAAAGCCCAATAGCCTAAGTAATCATTATTGCGACCACTCAATAATTCAGCGAGGTTATTTGCGACCCCTTTTAATTCTCTACGACGAGGCATAAGTTCTCATAGGCTTCTAACGCCGCAAATAAACGGCTAAAAATAGTTGGCTAAAATTTGTGAGGCACGAACAAAGCCAACTGTTTTTTGTCCGAGCTTTTAATTTGCTTTGTTATATGACCAATAGCTTCTATTTTGAAAAAAGCTTTTTGAATAACTCTTCTGATTGCTTAATGCCTTCATCGGTCAATTGCACTGACTTTGCCTTACCAACCGGATCACAAATTAGACCTTTTTCATAAAGCCTATTCATAACTTCCCAGTCAATTTGTTTCCAAGCTCGGCCATAATCATGCAAAGTGAGATGTAATAAAGCTAAAGCTGCTTCATCTATTTTATTTTCATCTATATCCATTCAACACTCCAAAACCTGATGGGCATAACGAGCCTGTAGAATAACTCGTTTCAAATTTGCTTTTGTAATCAACAAACGATAACTGAGTTCCTATTTTGATTCAATCGTTTGCATTTACCAAATCGCTGACACCCACCACTAATTTGCACCTTCCTAAGATACCGCCTAAGCTTTAATTCTGCACTCAAAGGATTGAGGAAACCAAACTATGGCAACTGCCCGTAAAAGACAAATCAGTTTAACCGACACCAAATACTACCACTGTATCTCCCGCTGCGTAAGGCGTGCGTTTCTGTGCGGTGAAGATAAATTTACTGGTAAATCATACGAGCACCGCCGAGATTGGGTTGAAGAAAAGCTCCTGATGTTGGGGTCTGTTTTTTGTATTGATATTTGCGCTTATGCGGTGATGAGTAATCACACTCACATTGTATTATATGTTGATGATAAAAAAGCTAAGCGCCTGTCGGATAAAGCGATTGTGATACGATGGCACAAGTTGTTCAAAGGTAATTGGATAAGCCAAAAGTTTACTAAAGGTGAACCACTCAGCGAATCGGAACAATTGATATTCGACGAGCTGGTTGATGGATATAGAGAAAGACTCGCAGATATTAGCTGGTTTATGCGAGTGCTTAACGAAGACATCGCCCGTAGAGCAAATAAAGAAGATAATTGTACAGGCCGGTTTTGGGAAGGACGATTCAAATCCCAAGCATTACTGGATGAAGCAGCACTGGCTGCTTGTCTCGCTTACGTAGACTTGAACCCCATTAGAGCCAAAATTGCCACAACGCCTGAAACCTCAGACTACACCAGCATCAAAAAGCGAATTGACCATGCAAAGCTGGGAAAACAACCAAAAAGCCTACTACGCTTTGCTGGCAGCCCACGAAAACATATGCCAAAAGGTCTGCCTTTTGAACTCAAATCCTATATTGAATTAGTTGAACTCACAGGCCAGTGCATTCGCGCCGACAAGCGAGGCTATATCTTTGAGTCTCAACCAATTCTTACTCGATTAAATATAGAACCGGAAAACTGGATAAAACTTACTACGCAGTTTTCTCGGGTATTCCACGGTGCAGTTGGACGAGAGCGAACAATAATCGCTTACTGCGAAACACTTCAAAAACGACGACGGACGAACCTAACAAACTGCGAGCGCTTGTTGGCTTAGTAAAACTCACATTCTCAATTCTAGAATTTTCTTACTGATGTATTTGCAGCGCTTTGTCGTGCGCGATAGCTCAGTTTTGATGTAGAGATATGCTTGAGTGCTAAAAATTGGCCTATCGAAAGACGTTTTTGTACCCAGTGATTGAGGTGTTTACATACTTTTTTACTTCACTACCTCAGTTTGGATGCTAATTGTGATTGATTGTGATGGATGTCACTTGTTTTCTTCACTCCTTGAAAACATAACGCCTCATTCAGAGGCAAATAATTGTTGGCTAAAATCGCGACACAGGAGCAAAGCCAACTGTTATTTGTCCTGCTGTAATGACTTGTTAGGCATATTTTCACCCAACTTGTTTATTAAAGAATTTGGTACCATTATTTTAAACAAATCCAATGGTAAAAATTTACTGATTTCACGCATTGATTGATTATGCGATTTTGAAGTTCCGTAACTAATACCGGGATAATTTAAGGCTGTATTTGCAAAGTACGCAGCTTCCATAAGTAATTCCTTGATATCAATTTCGCCCATATAAACGGGTGGAACAAGTAAACGACCTATAGTAGTTCTTTGTAAGTTAACTTGACCAATATACTCACTAATTTCAGGGTCAGTATCTTTGCCGTATTCAAATAAAAAAGCCGAACCTTCAGAATACCAATCGGTTTCCATAGCGTCTTCCCATGAGATTTCACCTTTGCAAAGTTTCTCAGCAGCTTCAACACCTTTTCTACTACCTGAGTCAGGAAGTAGCTCCCAGATTCGCCTACAGCATTCAAGTAAGTATTTTTGAATAATAGTCATTGATTCGGGATCTTTAAGGTGTCCACGCTCTCTTAAAAGATAAATAATCTCCCAAGAGGATTCTTCACATGCTTGATCTACAGGTTGAATATTATCGACAGGGTTCACCATATGCCTAACATTTTATTCGTACGCATGCGCGTTTACCTCGTTGGACCAGTGAAAACGCGCACAGTTAACTATCAGTATGCAGAGAACTTATCAGCATTCTGCTAAATATACCATCTGGAAAAATGCGCATGCGCGTTTCCCAAACCTATTATCTCAAATCAAAGATAAGTAACCTTTTGATAAACAATAATATTTTAAATTTATTCATGCGTAAACGCGCAAAAATTTTTTCATTATTTCCCTTGATATCCGAGAATTCCAGATAATACTGTATATATACAGCTTAAGAAGGTAAGGAGTTATCATTAGTCTAAAAAGTCCATTTCTGAAAGGTCTTCAGGAGGAAATGCGTATGCGTGGTTACAGCATTAGAACAGAAAAAACTTACCTATATTGGATTAAGGCATTCATTAACTTTCACCACAAGCGTCACCCTGAAACAATGGGAACGGAAGAGGTTACACAATTTTTAACCTTCCTTGCCAACCAACTTTGTACTCTACCAGGTCAAAAATTAGCACTTATTCACCTAATTGTGTTCACTTAATTGAATAAGTCACTTTACTCACTTGGATGATAATGGCGAATACCATTGTCATCCACCATGACGTAACAGCTATCGTGGTTTTGAAACGCTTTGTAAAACACCTCGTCATATAGGAGCTTTTCACTTTTCGTTTCGCCACCAACTCCTTGATAACTAACCAACATGTGACATTCATGACAAATAAGCGGATTCACCAAGCGCTTATCAGCAGCTTTGACTACTGCGGTTACTTCATACACTTTACCGTGCTCTTTATTTTTGAACCAAGTCATACACTAATTTCGCTCCAATTAAATCACTCAGTGCTGTTCCTACAGACTTAAACAAAGTAATTTCGTTCTCGTTACTTCGACCTAGGTTATTTTTAGTCATTTCGCTAAGCTCTGCAACCACCTTCTCGGGGCTAAATTTACCTTCACTGATCGGTAACAACAATTCGCCCGCCTCGTTCAATACATTGGCGCGACTATCTACAAAAACGCGACTCTTAGTTACCGTTGTGGTATCAATTTCTCGACAATCTTTATGGTGATTGCCAATGCAATCTATATGCGTACCATCGCTCAACCACTCTCCATTGAACAAAGGCGTATGACTGCCTGTTGCACAGCTGATCACATCTGCCGAAGCAATAACAGATGCAGTTGCCTCTTGATACAATGAAAATTCCACTCCCTGATGCTGCGAGGACAATAGCTCCAGCAACAGGCGTCCTTTTTCAGAATTACGTGCAATTATTGAAATTTTACTATAATTTCTAACACTTAAATGAGCATTAATCATGTAACTAGCTAAATTGCCTGAGCCAAAGAAAACCAAATGTTTGGCATGTTTAGGTGCTAAATACTCCGCGGCTAATGCTGACACAGCAGAGGTTCTCCACAATGTTACTTCGGTGCCGTCCACAAGCGCGAGCGGCTCACCGAACTGCCTAGAAAACAGCATGATTTTTGAGTAAAGGCTGGCTTTATCGTACTGGTTGTTATCTGGGAAATAGGTAAACGCCTTTACGCCAATCACATCGGCATTCCAAGCAGGTAAAACAGCAAAAGCGTCATGATTGTTGTGACTATTATCTAGCTCAAAAACTTGCCGTGTTGGTGTACCTGCTGGTTGCGCAAAACCCTGTTTAAGCGCTTGAATTAAGCTTGGATAGTTGAGGTTATCCGCGACCTCTTGGCGAGTAATAATTTGCATCATCATCCCTTAGTTTGTTAGCTGAAATACTTGTGGCGCGTGGGTTAAGCATTCAAAACCATTTTCAGTCACCAATATATCTTCTTCCAAGCGCACACCACCATAATTTGGAATGTAAATACCCGGCTCTATGGTTATGATATTGCCAGCTTCTAATTGGTGATCGACCCCAGGTTTAATAAACGGCTGCTCGTGTAGAAATAGCCCCACACCGTGACCAAGTCCCTCACCTGCGTATTGTGAAAAGTCACTATGACTTAACACATCGTGTGATGCGTTATTTAAATCTATGCAGTTAACGCCTGCTTTTATTAGCGCCAACGCAGCTCGCTGCGCATGTTGGACCGTGTCATAAATGGATTGTTGTTGCTTCGTCGGCTCCCCTAACACGTAACTTCGCGTCATATCAGAGCGATAGCCGCTTATCACCGCACCAAAGTCGATAAGTACCAAATCGCCTAGGTTAAGTTTTGTCTGTCCTGGGTTTCCATGCGGTAAGGAAGAACGTGCACCAAATAATAGGATTGTGTCAAAAGAGAGTCCTTCGGAGCCTAGCTTTTGCATCTGATACTCAAGCTCAATTGCCGCTTCTCGCTCAGTGATCCCTACTTTTAACAAAGGCAGTGTATGGGCAAGCGCCGAGTCAGCTATCTCGGCGGCACGTTTGATACAGTTAATTTCATCACTATCTTTAACTTGTCTTAGTGATTCCACCCACAGCGGCGCGGCAACAAGCGTGGTATTTTTTGCACTGATGTTTAATGAGACATAATCTGCGTGACTGATTTGATGCGCTTCAAATGCAAGCTGTCGCGGCCCATCCAGTAATCTAAAAATACAATCAGGTAACGCTTCTTTATCACGATTTCTTAAAATAACTTCGACTCCAACCGCTTCATTGCAAGCACGCTCAAAGTAACGATAATCGGTGATGAGTCGGTGTTGCCCATTTGAAGACATCAACAATGTTGCTGCATGACCGGTAAAGCCGGTTAAATATACAATATTCTCGTAGCCATAGATAATGATAGCGTCACTTTGGTGTTGTTGTAATTTATTGACTAAGCGTTGCTGTCTGGCTGCGTAATCTACATTCATCGTAGTAAAAATCCTCTTACTAATGGATCGTGGTCGTCTAAAATAAATTGGTGTCGGCCTGTAATATAGGCCGTGCCCGAAACTATTGGGATCAACGATTTACTGTCATCACTAAGTTGATAACAAACATCTAAGCCCAATCCTAATATACCTTCAATAAAGATACGTTGGTTTGCGGCGAGCTCATCTCTGGCGGCAAGAATTGCAGCTCTACCACTGACTCCAGTCCCTGTTGGACTGCGATCTAATTCGCCATCGGCAAAAATGCACACATGCTTACTGTGAGCAGAGTCCGATTGTTGAGAATTGGAATAGAAAATCACACCATATAAAAATGCGAGGCGCGCATCGTCATGCACTAAGCTAATCTGTGTTGCAATTTCTTGTTTAAGCGTTAAACCTAACTGCTGAATGTAAGCTGCATTTTTTGGTATAAGAGCCAAACCGATTTTATCGGCATCAATATAGGCATAAAACGCACCACCAAATGCGATATCCACTGAGATTAAACCAAATTCAGATGTCTTGACTTGCTTATCAAGTGTCACTACCTCTGCTGGTACATTGGCAAATTCAGCTTGGCCATCTCTTAGCCATGCGGTAATTAGCCCAGCAGGCGTATCTATCAATAACTGCTTCTTTGCAGGATTGTGCTGTAAAAATAACGTGGCTAAAGCAATAATCGCATGACCACACATTGTTGAGTACCCTTCATTATGAAGAAATAACACGCCAAAATCGCTTTCTGGTAACTGCTTTTCAACGATAAGCGCACCATACATATCAGCATGACCCCTAGGCTCATACATCAGCGCGATGCGATAGTGATCAAGATTTTCTACGCAGTATTGCCGTTTATCTAAAATAGTGTTGCCTTGAGGTTCAGGGAAGCCACCGACAATCACCCGCAACGGTTCGCCGGCGGTATGCATGTCAACCGTCTCTACTACTTTCGCGTGGCTCAGTATATGCTCAAAATCTATTGTTAACGTCATCATACTCTCCGTTATGTGAAATAAGCCAAACACTTGGCTTGGCTTAAACCAAGAACTAGGTGCATAGCACCCAGTCTTGGCTATCACCAGGGAAACTAGAATGTAAACCTAGCAACCAACGACGCGTAACGCTCAGTTTGTCGTAACGTTGTAATGCCGTAGTCAGGATTAACGATTAAGCCTTTTTCACCATCTAAAGATCGCTGTTCATTGATCCCAAGCGCTTTATCACTGTTTAGTAGGTTATAAACGGTGCCCTTGAGTAACAAGTCATATCCCATAATATCTGTAGAGTAACTGAGTGATAAGTCTACCGTGGTTGCCCAAGGAAGATTATCAACGCTGCCGCGAGGAGCTGGGTTACCATTTTCGTCGTAATGCGAAACATGGCCGTAATATTTACTCACGCAAGCATCCCAAGGGTTACCAGGCGCACAGCTATCTACACCGACAGGGTGTTTTGAGAAATAGTTAGTCGGGCGACCTGATGACGTTCTTGCAACCAGCCCCAGAGTTAACTCATCTGTAATATCGTAAGAACCTGATACTTTTATTGAATGGCGATGGTCGTTCGGCAAATTACCATAGCCGTGATCCATCAGATCCGCGTAATCATAGGAAGTTGTCCAACCAGGATCTGCCTGATCGTTATCGGTTTTCACTAAACCTTCTGTATTACCATAGCTGTGTGACCAAGTATAAGAAGAATTAATCCGTAACTTGTCGGTAATATTTCCTTCTAAGGTAAATTCAAGTGCCAGATATTTACGCACAGCTTGTTGCAGGGCAAGCTCTTGCGCACTGAGTGTCACTTCATCGACTTGGCCATCGCCATCAAAGTCATAACTCATGGTGATCGCTTCACCCGGGTTATTTAGCACATAGTAAGAACCCTGACCGACATTGTCTTGGATACCGAGTTCGGCTAATTTCTTCGCAAGCACAGGGCCGACATCCGTATCTTCAACACTGCGTCCAAGATCTCGATAAATCGCTCTAACCCCAAATGCCATATCGTCAAAAACGGTGGTCTGGTACCCTAAGGTCAACTCATCAGAATACATCGGCTTAAGGGTGGAGGAAGCAATCAAACCGGGCTCTGTAATTCCGCGTTGGCGCCAGCGTCTATCTCGAAGCATCTCCCCTCGACTTGGCGAGCCATCACTTAATAAAACGGGATAGCCATCACTGTCGACTTGATCTAGGTCGAAATACTCAAACCACTCTACTGAAGCCGAGCCTTGAGTGATGTTCATGTTGGCAGACACAGGTTGAAAGTATCGCCCGTAAGTAAAGAAAACTTTGGATTCGCCATCACCGTTTAGGTCATAAATCGCTTGAAATCTAGGCGCAAGTTGGTTATCCATATCAACAAATGCTCTGCCGTCAGTGACGGTATTTTCAAACTGACTATAACGCAGGCCCAGATTTAGCACGAGTTGGTCGGTGACTTGCCAAGAATCATTGACGTAGAAAGCAAGCGAGTTAACCTCAGAATCAACCGTCCTAGTCCTCACTCGGCGTTCAATATAATCTTGACCAAGTGCAGCACCGGAAATACTCCCATCACCAGCGGTTTTAATTGTCCACCAGCCTTCCGCGTCTCCAAGACCATTTTGACCTTCAAAATAATCTACTGTCACTTTGGTATAATCGACACCAAACAGAATGGAGTGGTAATCCAAATCGATATTAAAATCTATTCTCGCTTGGTCACGGATAAATTCTTGCTCAGAAACACCGCTTGCTGTGTGGCTCGATAATGTTACCGTCCCTTCTCTTTCATCCCAAACTCCCGGTACGGTTGATGCGACAATATTTTCTACATTTTCAGTGACTCGACCAACTACCGCAGACACCGAGAAGAAGTCTGAAAAGTAGCCATTATAATTGATGCTGTATACCTTACCGCCATCTTCACCGGGAGCCGCTACACCTTGCTTATCACCAATCGCATCGCTTTCCCAATCATAGGCATAGGTTTGTCTCGTCCATTCTCTTTTGTTATTCATGGCTGAAAAGCCGATTGAGTGGTCTTCATTGATGAACCAATCTAGTTTTGCAAACCAGCGGTCTTCATCTCGGCTTCTGTCATTGAAGGTCGTTTGCCCAGCCCAGCGATTAACCTCTCGTCGAGGCGCATACAGACCATAGTAAAATAAGCTGTCTTCAATGAGTGCACCACTCGCCCAGATTTGCAGTTCTTTGAACGAGTCATAATCTTGCTCGGTATTTATATTGATGGTGCCATTATCTAAATAATTAGAGTCGTGATAACTATGACTTGATGAAGGATCGACCCTCACTTCCGCCCCTAAGTTAAATTCGTTATCACCAGATTTAGAGATTGCATTAACGATCCCCCCTAGTGCACCACCAAATTCAGGGCTAATTCCCCCCGTTTTGATTTGGGTTTGCGAAATGGCTTCCCAAGGCAAGCGAATTGAGCCTAAACCCGTTTGAATACTCGTGACATTTAGGCCATTAAAGTAATAACCATTTTCTGCTGACGAAGAACCGCCAAAGCTTGATGCACCACGAAATGAACTACCACCAGGTTCAGCGGTACCCGGTGCGAGTAACGCGATACTTTCAAAGCCGGTGTTTACTGGCATAACTTTAAGCTCTGCGTCTGTAAAGGTTACGCCAGCCGTTGACGAGGCCATATCAACACGTCGGATAGCCGTACCAGTTACCGCTATCCGCTCTATATCCTGTCCTTGTTGTAATAGTTGAGCGTCTAAAATTAGCGCCTGTCCAATATTAAGCTCAACATCCTCTTCAATAACGGTTTCAAATCCTGCTTTATTAATTGACACGCTGTAACGACCAACAGGCAGATTACGTAAAATGTATTCGCCCTTGCCATTAGTTTGTACAGCAAACTTCAGCCCCTTAGTTTTATGTGTGAAGGTTAATTGAGCCTGCGATAACTCAAGACCTTGACCATTAACGATGCTCCCTTTCACAGTGCTATTGCCATCTGCAGCAAATGCAGTAGTAGTCCCCAATGCTAGAGCAAGTGCTGATGCTGTGAGTGATTTACACAGTGTTTGCGCTGTTTTTTTGTTATTACGCATATTGTTGTCCTTTTGTTCCCATTGATTTGAGTGTTTTTTTGGTAACGAACAAACAATACACAATAGATATATTGTATACAATATTAATTATGCAATAATTGCATGTAAAGATAATAACACTATGATTTAGATAGAAATTATTTATTAATTTTTTATTTCAACCTTTTTTCGATACCGCTGAACTCATTACAAACAGCTTAGAAAGCAGACAAGACACACCTAATTCATTGAGTTATTTGATATATTTTAAATTTATTCTAATTGGTCTCTACAGCAGTATAATTGGATCCATTTCAACTCGGCTGCTAGCCTGAGCGTTTTACTCAGCCTTCAAATTACTCTTTTTACGTTTCAAATAAATTCGCCCTAGCCCAATCAAATTACTCACCAAAAACGTACTTTCTAACACAATCGCCATGGGTGAGCCGACATAGCAATTATGTATCAGCCAGCACACCGTACCTAACATCATTACACACCGAAATGCCACCTGCTCGCGAATAAATGCACCAAACGTCAACAAAACACTACCAAAAATAGCATAAAGTTCGTAATTTGCATTTAACTGTACTAAAGGTGGCACTGTATTGAGTAGTAGAAACCCGATAAGCAAGCGCTTTGACTGCGACTTGATAAATACCAGATATCTGAGGCTCGCAACCGCCATAAGCAAAGCACCAGCCGTAGCATCAAGTAGATAGAAGTGAATTGCAGTGAGTGCAGTCGACAAGCTTAGTGCCAATAACACCTGCTGGCGTTTCATAAATTGAAATGAGGCGAGATCGAGTAAAACAGCAACGGTAACCAAAACTTGAGATAATAAGAACATGACAAACTCCTAAAAGAAGCATTGTCACAGGCCGTTAGCTTGCTGTAATTCACCTAAGTTAATTTTCAGCCGTTATTTTCTTAAACGGTACTTTTATTGTAATTTCGACACCTTGTAATTTCGCCGTTTTACAGCGGATCTCGCCTTTTAAAAGTTGCGTAACCAAATTATAAACAATATGCATGCCTAATCCGCATCCGCCTTGATTACGTTTTGTGGTTACAAATGGCTCAAACAAGGTCTTTTGCATTGCTTCGTCCATGCCGACACCATTATCGCGGTATACAATAGTCCAGTGGCTATCTGTCGCCTCGACTAACACGCTGACTGTGCCAGAGGCACTCCCCTCAAAACCATGGATAACGGAATTGTTAAATAGGTTTGCCATTATTTGATAAACCGCGCCTGGATAGGTGGAGAGATTTACATCAGCATTCCCATCTATAGACAAATATACTTCTTTATTTTTAGCCAATGGTTTGAGTGAATCAAATACATCATTGATATATTCAAGCAGGTTAATATCACGCTCCGTCTCACTGGATTGATCGACTGCAACTTGCTTAAAGTTACTAATAAGGCTTTCTGCTCTTTGCAGATTGCGACTGATCAGCAGATAGCCTTCTTGCTGTGCATCGATAGAGGTGACCAAATCTTTTTGCTTAAGGGTTTTATTCTCAAGCTTTTCTACCAGCTCAGATAAACAATCTTCATTATGCGAAAGTGCGGTGATAGCTATACCTAACGGGGTGTTGATTTCATGCGCAACACCCGCAACCACAACACCCAAAGAAGCCATTTTTTCACTTTCAATCAAGTCTTCTTGCGTTTGCTTTAACTCAAACATTGCTTGCTCAAGTTTCTGATTCTTTTTATATAGCTCATCGGTGCGCATCGCGACTTTTATCTCAAGTTGCTCGTTTAACGACTGCAAGGCTTGTTGATGTGCTTTTAAATCAGCAATATCTTTCAGTGCCCCCGCTATCCGCGTTGCTCTACCATTGTCATCTCGGGCCACCACCTTTCCTCTGTCTAATACCCAGATCCATTCTCCCTGTTGATCTTTAACTCGAATAGACAGTTCATATACGTCTTCTCGTCCGTCTACACAGGATTGCAGACGCTCCTCAAGTAACACACAATCCTTAGGGTGTACAAACTGGTCAAGCTCATTGAGAATAAGTTTATCTTGGAGTTCACTAAAGTCGATCCTTGGATTCACGCTGTAGCGATAAATTTTACCCGACTCAACATGCCAGTCCCAAAGTTCGTCACCACTCGCCCACAACGACAACTCCAACCGCTCTTGTAGTGCAGACATTTTCTGATTATCCCGCAGTACTTGTTGATAACGCCGTTGTCTCGCTCGAACGAATGCAGCGATGATCAGCACAATGACTAAGGTGTAAAGGGTTTTCGAGTAGGCATTCCACCAAATTGGCGCGGCAATATAAATACTAAATTCATGAACGGGCGACTGCATATTAAAGCGATTTACGGTATAGGTTTCTACTCGATAGGTGCCGGGTTCAAGCTGGAGTAAGTTTATTTGCCGTGCTCCATTTGCAAGTTTTAACCATTTGTCGCTTAATCCTTTAATACGGTAGTAAAAGTTCAGCTTCTCAGAACCAAAATCTAAGCTTGAATATTGAAGCGATATAATATTTTGGTCATAGCGTAGCCGCAATGAACCCGCAAGCTCTGGCGCGACCGTGAGGATCCCATCAAGACTTGGCTTTAACGGCTCGCCTAATAATTCGATTGTGGAGACCAAAATAGGTCGCGCGGTATTTGAAATTGATACATTCTGAGGAAAAAATTGATTAAAGCCTTTGGCTCCACCCATAAAAATTCGACCATCAGGGGCTTTCCACGCGGCATTGTAGTTAAACTCATGGGCTTGCACTCCGTCAATGGGTAGAAAGTTATCAATAGCAAAATCCATCACATTGACGCGCGACAGCCCACCACTGGTGCCAAGCCACATGTATTCGTAGTCATCGTAAACCAGCCCCCACACGGCTTGGTTTCCTAGTCCTTCTTGCTCACCAATAGTACGGACAACTTTCATTTGTTTATCAACTAAACTAATACCCGCTTCACTTGCAACCCAGATACGTTGCCATGGATCTTCATCGATCATAAAGACCAAATTCGACTTTAAGCCATCCTGTGTGGTGAGGTTATGAAGCTGACCTTTACTAAATTTGAACAAACCCTCACCGATAGAACCAAACCATAGGTCCTGTCCGACCACTTTAAACGACGACACATGTGACGGCGCATCTGAACGATTTTCAAAAAACTGCACTAAGGTTTTCGATTCTTCGTCGTACCTCATAAGACCTAGCGTCCTTGAACTCACTAAGATCTGAGATTGGTACTCAATGACATCATTAAAACTGAGTTCTGGGCCATTATCAGAGTCAGGCATCAAATGGCTATATTCCCCTTGAGTTAAGGCGTATCTAACAACGCCATCTCCCCTTGTTGTTACCCACAACGTGTCATCATAAATCTTTACTTGAGTGATAAAGCTTCCTTTGATTGCAGACAAACTCGGGAAAATTCGATGCGCTTCGATAAAGCTCGATTTTTGATAAATATATAAACCGGATGACGTACCTATCCAAAAACGTTCACTACTGTCTAATGCGAAATTCCTAACATCAGGATGCCCCAAGGGAGCGTGCGGAAAGTTTTGTTCACCAACATGACCAAACGACTCGCTCAGCTGACTAAAAAAATGTAGCCCCTGTGATTCCGTACCAATCCATAAATCACCATTTCTATCTCGTTGAACGCTCAGAACATTGTTGTCTTGCAGTCCGTCATATTGCTCTGCACGACGATACCAATGACGTTTGATATTACCTTGCAGGTCTAAAATAAACACACCCGTGTTGGACGCGACGAGTATTTCATTCGCCCTGACTTTAATTTGATGAATACTAAGATTTACTTTCGCGCTGACCGACTTTTGCCATTGCACTTTATTGAACTGAGTGTCGAAACTAATGATTTTATCATCCGCGTCAACCACGAATATCCGTCCGTGGGAAAGCGACAGTGTTTTAAACTCACCTTCCAACAGAACATTGGCTCCGACTTTGTCTTTTGGCTGACTGACTAGGCCATCCGCATTGAGGTAAACAAACGCATCCCTTGTTTCTTGGACTTCACGAACAAATTTACCGGTTAAATAAAGCTTTTCAGGCGTCAAGGTTTGGTAGTTAACCCGGTAAGCGTCGCCTTCTTCTGTTGATACAGTGACTGATTCACCATAACAAGCCACTTTTTTCACTCTATCTGAGCTCACCGCCTCATTCTGCGCCGCTAAGATAGAGCGAAAGGTCCCCGCTTCAGTATCGTAAATGCTAAGCCCAGTACTTGTTCCAACCCAGATATATTTGCCACTGTGGCATAGTGAGGTAATAAAGCCACCGGAGAGATGATGTTTGGAGTTCTGCTTTACTTCAAATTGAACAAAATCATGACCATCAAAACGATTTAGGCCAGACTGTGTGCCAACCCAAATGTATCCGAGTTGATCTTGCGTAATTGCAGTGATAGTGACCTGACTGAGGCCAGAATTATAGTCATAGCGTCGCATAACCTGCGCCGTATCGCTAAATTCGGGAAAACTGGCGGCACAAGGAAAGCTCGGTAATAACAACAGCAGCAACACACAAAACCATTTCAGTGTGCTGTATGGTACAACGAACAGAGACATGCGCTTGAGTAGAGTCATATAGTCGAGATGTTAGCCCGCGTTATATTAACTATAGCAAAAGCGAAAAAGAGCATGTGCTTTTTGATGGCTTTAGTGTATCACGCAAGCTCACTCGTACAGCCAAGCTAAGCTACAAATAGCTGAAGTCGGTTTATTCAATTCTAAAATCTATTACCAAGGCTTATAACTCAAAATGACTGTGGATCCCCGTGCCGTGCAGTAGCTCATACTTCTCTAGCAAGCCGTTCTCAAGCGTTACTAAGCTAATCGCAGAGTCTGACACCAAATAGCCATGTTTTTTTAGCGACGAAGGATGCTTACTTACAGATAGCTGCCAACGTTTCGTAAAGAGATTCAGAGGACTATATTTGGCATACAAAATCGTGTCCATCTTATCTAAAATATTGATAAGCGGCTTTGGAAATTCGTTTTTTATTCCTGATGCAGTTAGCTGCCAAATACGATTATCATGACGACCAAAACGTGCCTGAACCGAAAAGCAAAACGAATAATGTACATCGCCGGAGAGTATAATGGTTTCTTTGGGTGTATCTGGACGCTTAAAAATTTCTATGAGCTTCTTCGCAGCCCCTTCATGCGCCATCCAATTTTCCACATCCACCATCAGTGGCTCACCACACGCATTAAATACAGCTTGTATGGTTTCGATTGCCTTTACCCCAAATACTGGCGCAGGACTGACCATCAATACAGCACTGTGGTCGATAAGCGTGTCTTGCAGCTCCATCAGCATTTCCCAGTCGAGTAAACCACTTGGTTCATTGAAATCCTGTTCATTACGCCAGCGGTGTGTGCGAGTATCTAGCACCACCACTTTAGGAAACGTATCTAAACAATAATGCCAGTGTGTGAATCGACGAACTTGTTTGTCAAACGCCGAAAAGTGCCATTCGTTGTCAATCAGGCTTGAATTAAAACCTGATGTCAGTGCCCCGCTATACTCAAACGCATCATTACCAATGCCTTGAAACAACCAATAGCTAATGATGCCATTACTGATTATACGGCGACTCACTTTATGGTTTGCAATTGCCTGTTCCCATTTAGCCGTCAAGTTCCAATCATCGGTCACATCATGGTCATCAAACATCATCAGAACGGGCACGTTCGCACACAACCGCTCAGCGCTAGGCAACGTTTCGACAAAGCCTTTTAAGGCGTCAAGTTCGGACTCAAATATTCGCCTAACTTTGTCGTTGCCACCGTCATAATGAAGCGCATCAAAGTTAACCAACTGCCAAGCAAGATGAGAGAAGTTTAACAGGTAACAGGCGACAAACTCTTCGAAGAAAATTAGGTGATTAAAAGCCTTAACACTAGAAAAGTGCGGTTCATCCTTTCGAAACCAGTAACCCGGTGAAAACTTTGAGCGCTCCTGCCATGGCGTCTTCGGCAGATATAAGTGGCGATGGTAAAGCTGGGCTTGTTGATCAGCAGGTAAGTGCATTGGCAATTTGGTTTCTTTAAACAAACCTAGCCTTGCTATAAGTTGATGAATAGCCAACAACATGGCGCCGGCAACATCATCTGCATAGATCTGATCGCCAGAAAAAATACACAAGTCAGCACCTAATTCACCAAGCTCGCGCTGCTGCTCCTGCCACTGATCCGCAGTATGTAGACTGTCTTTTGCGTGGTGATGCGGGTTACGGCATGAGCCATGTAATATTTGATTGAGCACAGCAGGTATCGCAAAGCTGAGCTCTTCTCCGTAACGTAGATAATCTGGCTTATACGCGGCACCGTTAATAAGCACTTGATACTCGAGCAGCTGAGCAGTTGGCAGAGCCTTCTCGCTGCATATCATCAAAAAATGCAAAAAGCAGGCTGCACCGAGCTGAAATGTCTCAACCTCACATCGACTTTGATGGGCCAATAGCGAAGCCGAGATGTCCACGGCTTCACAAGTAACAACCTGAATACAAATTTTATTCTGCTCAGCTCGGCGAACCAGCGGGCCCATCAACACCTGAGGTAGCTGATTAAGTTGTGCTACCATCTTGGCGTTTCACCAAATTAAATAAAGAGTAAAAGTTATTCGTGGTTTGCTCTGCAAGCGCTTTGTAGCTCATTCCTTTTAAGTCAGAAATATAATACGCAACGTCTTGTACGTAAGCAGGCTGGTTAGTTTTGCCACGATGTGGTACGGGTGCAAGATAAGGTGAATCGGTTTCAATCAGCAATCGATCCATAGGGATTTGCTTAACGACTTCTTGAAGCGCCGTCGCATTTTTAAACGTCACAATACCTGAGATTGAAATGTAAAAACCAAGGTCTAGTGCCTGTTTTGCCATCGGCCAATCTTCGGTGAAACAGTGCAACACGCCACCGCAATTTTGCGCATTGTGGGCACGCATGATGTCTATCGTGTCCGCTTTTGCATCGCGAGTATGAATGATCAGTGGTTTTTGTAGCTGATTAGCCACATCTATGTGTCCAGCAAAGCTTTCTTGCTGTACCTGATGCGTATCTTTTGAATAATAATAATCTAATCCAGTTTCACCAATAGCAACGACCTTATCATTACTCGCCAGTTGTATTAGCCTTTCAATATCCAGTTTATCTTTTTGATCTAGTGGATGTACCCCACAAGATGCAGAAACATCATCAAAATGGGCTATTTTTTCTAACATGGATGGAAATTGGTCTAGCGTCACGCTAACGCATAAAAAGTGTTCTACTTGTTTTTGTCTCGCGTTGCTGAGTACTTCTTCAAGGCTTAGGCCTAACTTTTCAAAATCGAGTCTATCTAAATGACAGTGAGAGTCTACAATCATACTGGCTCTACATGGTGTAAGTTGGTTTATCTGAATGCAAAGTCGCACCCAAAAGCTTATTTATTTTATCGTTCAAAGCTGGCGCGTCAACAAACGCAACGCCAACCCCAGATGGATTAGAATTTTGCGCGCCTTGCGGTGTTAACCAAGCAACAACCACTTCAACTTCGTCCGCTTCAAGGGCGTCAGGCAAGGTGACTCTGAGCTTTAATTCTTGCCCCATATCAAAATGGGCATTGGACTTGATAAATATGCCACCGGATTTCAGAAATGGCATATAACAACGATATAGCTCATCTAAATCTTCAAAATCCGCAAGTAACTCTTGCATGCACCACCTCTTTATAGCTGTTTTTGTAAGGCAAAAAGTAAATTAGAAATGCTCAGGTTTTGATTTAACCCTAACACATTTTTCTGTTCGTACATAAACCGATGTACTAAGCTCACTAAGTCTTGATACTGAGTAAAACTCAAACCATTCCCTTGTGTCATCGCCCCTTTTAAACGGTTGAGCAAAAAACGGGCGAATACATCACTCATTGCGCTGTGCTTTAACAAAATTTTTTCAACCGTTTGCGCACTCTCTACTGTTAATTGATTCGCCGCGTGATAAAGCGCAGTCACATCGTCAAGCACACCTTCTTGTTGCCACGTTTCGATAATAAATGGCTGTAGAGAAAATTCATCAAACCAAGGGAAATCACAAGCGACATTCTTAGCTGCCAGCCACTGCGCGGCCTCTGCTTGATTGGGCGAGTGAATCGCCACTTTATTACAACGGCTCAAAATGGTGGCAGGTAACTTACTGTCATCATCGCTGGTAACGACCAAATAACGATTAGCATTTGGCTCTTCAAGTGTTTTTAACAGCGCATTTGCGGCTGAATGGGTCATCAAATGCGCGTGTTCAATCAATGCGACTTTATTGCCACCTTGCTGCGCTGAATGGTTCAAGAAATGCGTAATCTCTCGAATTTCATCCACCCCGATTGATTTGCCCTCAGGCACTACACTCAGTCTATCAGGGTGATTACCAGCTAAGTTCAAGTTACACGGCTTACATTGCCCACAGGCAGTGAGATTTTGTGGATGTAAGCATAAAAGTGCATCTGCCAAGTGCGCCGCAAGCAGAGACTTTCCCACGCCTTTTTTGCCCGATAACAACTGAGCATGGTGCAAACGACCATTATGCTGTGCCCGAGCAAGATAACTCAAAGTGTCGCTGTGCCAACTTGGAAGCAAATTATTCATTGCCACCTACTGTAAGGTATGTGGCTATCAAGCTATCAAGTAGTTCAATACTTTGCTCAAGCACTTGCGCTTTACTTTGACTGGCATCAATCACAGTAAATCGTTCAGGGTCATTCTTCGCTTGAACGAGATAACCCTCACGTGCGCGCTGCAAAAATTGTTGCTTTTCATCCTCGAGTCTATCTAGCCCCTCACCTCGCGATTTGACTCGCTTTAAGCCCTCTTCAGGGTCCAAGTCCAAAATCAAATTCATGTCTGGACGAAAACCGCCAAGCGCAAGCTGATTAATGGTTGTGATGGTGGCAAGATCTAGTCCTCTTGCATAATGTTGAAAACTAAATGTTGCAGCGTCAAATCGATCAGAAATAACGACTTTGCCTTGCTCAAGTGCTGGAATAATTTTTTCACGAACGTGCTGAGCACGCGCAGCCCCAAACAACATAAGCTCCGTCATGTCTGTCATTTCGGGGGTTGAGGGATCTAGAATGATTTCTCTGATCTTCTCTGAGATCTCTGTTCCACCAGGTTCACGAGTCATCACAACTTCAATACCGCGTTGTTTTAAATGCGCTTCCAATCCGGCAATAACCGTCGTTTTTCCAGCGCCATTGCTGCCATCGCAGACCAGCATAAACCCTTTTTTCATAGCAAGGACGTACTCATCATTCTTATTTGACTGTTATTTTATCGTGTTTTAGTGAATTATTCACGACTGAAATAGAATTGAATTGCCTAGCAAATTGAATTTGTCATTCTGAAAATAATTTAAAACAGAAAAATTTGGTCTACAATAACAAGCACATCCGATTAGTTTTATGTAAGAACCGCCCCATGCCGAGCAACATTAACATGCCTTTTAGGCCCGTAAAGGAAACGTATTGATATGCTGGGTAAAATGCTTTGTTTGGTGTTCATGTTACTTCTTCTGGCTTATAGCCCAGTACATGCACGTGCAAGTGAACCGCCAGAGATAGATGTCGCGGTAGGACTTGAAAACTTTGATTTTCAGCCATTATTTGAAGAATTTAGTGCAAAAACAGGAATTAAAGTTAACATTCTTGCTTTTAACAACAATCAGTTGAAAAGCGAGTTATTGTTGTATGCAGATGCCCTGCAGTTACCGGATGCCGTGATTATTCCCAGCGATTATATGGGGTTGTCGGAACTGCAATTTTCTCAGGTGCCAGAATCTTGGTTAAGTAAAAAGCTCACACAAAAAGTCATTGAGAACAGTAAAGTCAATGGTGAGCTTAAGGGCGTACCAATTATGTATGGCAACCATCTTGTACTCTATTACAACCGCGCACTTGTGCCACACCCTATTACCGACTTACAAACCTACGCACAGCATGCTGTAACAGACAAACCTACGCTCGGCTGGAATTTTTATGAAATGTATTGGTTTGTGACCTTTGCGAACGCGCTTCAGCCTAACCTCATTCAGGCTGGCGTGCCACAGCTTGACACCAAAGCGATGCGCCTCGCAATTTCCAATTATCAATCACTTCTCAACAGCGGCATCATAGACGCTGATTGTGTTTATCAATGCTTAATGAATCGCTTTAAGACTGGCAAGCTCGATTACTTTGTGAATGGAATTTGGGCATATCGTCAACTTAAAGACAAGCTTAAAGACGACCTAGCTATCGCGCCTTTACCGAGGTGGGGTAATCATCAGCTGATGTCTCTAGCATCGTCTCATGTACTGGCTTTTCCTGCCAATGGCATAGAATCTAAAAAAGGTCCGCATCTAAAGCAGCTTGTTGACTTTATGCAAAGCCAAAAGGTACAAGATAAACTATGGGATGAGCTCAATGCGCTGCCAGCAAACGGCGACAGCTTAGCTGAACTTACAAAACGCGGCGACAAAGCACTGTCTCAACTGATTGCATCTTTGCATGAAACCTATCCACAACCGAATGAACCTATTATGGCCTATATTTGGGAAGCCATGTTAAAGGGACTAACACGCTATTTAGGTGGTGTGTATAGTGTCGAAGAAACGACGCAATATATGCAATTTATCGTCACAAAGTCGGGACAGAATGAAAGCAAATCGCAGCATCGTTGATGAAATAAAAAGAAAAATTACGGCATTATTCTCTCTCTTCCTGGTTGTACTGGTTGCGATGGTTGGTTTTTCTCTTATGCAACAAAAGGCAACCTTAGAGCAAGAAGACGTTAAACGCACTGGCGCAAGTCTTATCAGCGATTTTAAAGCGCAAGTCAATGAGCTTATCTATCAAGTTGCAGCATTAAGTGAGGACCATATTTTATCTACATTACCGAGCGATCTACTGTTTACTCAATACGCGGTTAAGGCGCTAACTAACTTAGTCGACAATACCGACATGGTGAAGTCTGCGTTTATCAACGATGGCTCCGTGTTTACCGTAGAGGGATATCCTTTTGATACCTTACGTTGGAACAACTCCGTATTTAGCGAGCATGCTAACAAGGTCCTCTCGCAACAGCGACGCACTTTAAGAATCGACAAACTTGTTGTCCCAGTTGAAAGCATTGAAAAAAAACCGTCTGATCAGGCCAAATTGTTTCTCGCCATTCCCCTTAGACAAAAACTATCATCGTTAATGCGTCCTTATAAATATACGGGTGTGCTATTCCTCGAAGTCGATCTTGAGCCATTTTTAGGTTCCAATCGGGAAAAAGGCTCTATCTGGCTCACCAGTCAAGAGCTTGTGCTTGAGGGAACACAGTCCTCAGATGCCACTGAAGGTGTATACCGTAGTCCTATTTATTCACTAAAAGACGATTTTGTAGCACTTGATTTACAGCTACAACGAGAAGCCGAAGTATACAGTAACGACATTTTACGCGCAGTGTTATACATAGTGCTTATCGGGTTGATGCTAGTGGTATTACTTACCTGGTATTTACGCCGATTAGCAAAACGCTTGACCAATCCGATGCAAGCACTTGAACGCCATTGTGAACGACTGAAACGAGGACATTACGTTTCTGCAAAAAGCGATTTTGAATTTAGAGAATTAAGAACTCTTCAAGTGACCCTTAACCAACTTGCGAAGCAAATCAAAGAGCAGATCAGCTCTCTTGAAAGTGAAAAAGTAAAAGCACAAAGTTCAGAGCGGGCAAAAAGTCACTTTTTGGCGAACATGAGCCACGAATTAAGAACGCCACTTAACGGTATTTATGGCGTATTTCAGTTGATGAAGCATCATAGAAATGCAGCAGACTCCAAAGAACTCATTGCGCAAGGCATGACGTCCACAGAAACATTACTTAGCTTACTCAATGATTTACTTGATTTCTCTAAAATTGAAGCGGGTGAATTAAAGATGGAATCAGCGACGGTGGATATTAGAAATATTGTCACTGAAGTAAAACAAGAGTTTGTCCATACTGCCAGTGCTAAGCAAATCGACCTGATTATTCATACTGAGGAACTCGCTAACCCCTATCGACTTGGTGATTCGCTGCGTTTGAAGCAGATACTAAGGAATTTAATATCCAATGCCGTTAAATTTACCAGTGACGGCTCTGTAACCGTTATACTCCAAGATGGCGGTAAACATCTCTCCATCCGAGTAATAGATACGGGCGCCGGTATTTCCGAAGTCGCGCTAAAAAAGCTATTTAATCGATTTCAACAGGCAGACTCGTCGACCACCAGAAAGTATGGAGGAACCGGGCTTGGACTTGCAATTGTAAAGCAACTCGCCGAGTTAATGGACGGCCATGTTACGGTGACAAGTAAAGAAGGTATTGGCAGTGAGTTTACAGTTGAACTCGTACTCGATATTTGCGACGCACCAGAACAATCTCTCATGCAAGACTTGCAAGCTATACCCGCCTTGAAGGATAAAAACCTGCTACTTGCAGAAGATAACCCACTTAATCAAAAAATATTTAGTGCCATGATTAAACCAACTGAAGCGAATCTTGTCATAGCTCAGGATGGTGAAGAAGCGATTGAGCTTTATCACGAATTGAAACCTGATATCTTTTTTGTCGATATTCAGATGCCAAAAAAAGATGGCCTAAAAGTATGTTCAGAAGTCAGAGAACAAGATAAAACAACCCCGCTGGTTGCCGTCACAGCCAACGTGATGTCGGGAGATTTAGAAAATTATCAGCAACTTGGATTTGATAATTGCGTCGCAAAACCGATAGATATGAAAAAACTTTATGAAGTGATAAATACGATTGTGAGTTAACGGTCAATTTCGCCCCATTTTAGTTGGCTAGATGTAATAAGCTAAATTGAAGAAAGTTCACTTAAGTTACAATTGAATAACATCGTAGAATTCTTATAATCTTAGCCTTGAGGGCCTGTTGATCTTTCAAGTTTGTTTTTGCAGCAGTTTGACTGGTATTTATACAAGGCAGAGCCTGCGTAGCATAGTCATTCTATGTAAGTCTGGCGATAAAGACTTTGTGCTCCTGCAAAGTCACCTTACCCCACATCCTTGTGGGGCAACACAGAAGAAATGCCAGTCAAGCGCTGCCCTTTGGGTTCACCTGAGTGCGCTTTGTTCATTGTTGCTCAACTTTTGCCTAGATTACTAGGCGGCAAGTCGAGCGTCGCTACCAAAACACACTCAGAAGAACAAAAATCAAACAGCAAAGGTCAACAGGCCCTAGTTAAAAGCGCAGACATTCACTTCAGGTAAACTTCTTCTCGTGCAACATTCAATTAGCATTCAAGTCTTTATACCATCAGCATTTTTACCAGCACTAGTTGCATGGTTTCATCGAATGTAATTTCATAGGAGTCAAAAGGAATGACAACCATCGTCTATAACGCTAAAGCAGCAGAAATAGCCTGTGATAGTAGAACCACTACCGACAAGATCATCGTTACCGATAACGCTCAAAAGTGGTTTGATTATCACGGCTGGAGAGTGTTTTGCACTGGCCAGACATGCGATATATACAATTTGCAGCACAATTTTTCAAATAATCAGTTTGATAAGATTGAGAGTTTGGAATTCATTAAATACCACCCCAAAAAAGGCGTATGGTATGGCTGTGTAAAAAGAGGCACCTGTAAATCTGAACCCTTAGCGCAATCTTATGCCATCGGCTCTGGCCAACAAGCAGCGATGTTTGGTTTACTCAATGGTTATAATACGGTGGAAATCGTTGAGCAAGTTAAACGTGTTGATTTTAGAACGGGCGGTGATATTCATTGCTTTAATGTCACCGACCCGTTAGAAAACACATAAGCCAGCGTCAAAATACGCTGGCTCTAACTCACTTAAGTGAGTTAACCTGAGCTTCGGATAATTAATGCCTTTCTAGCAGCCAGTTTTAACGCTAACTGCGTTGAATTCACTTCCAATAGCCAGCTATTGGTACGTAAATTCGCCTTGTTATCCTCAAAACTCTCTGGCTAGGTAAGAAGATAGTTTAAGGTGATTAAAAAACAGTTAGTTAGTTCATTCCTTATCCAAACCTCAGGTTAGTTAAATAACTGAAAGCTCAACCGCGATATTGCCACGAGTAGCATTTGAATATGGACAAACTTCGTGAGCTTTCTCAACGAGTGACTGCGCCGTGTCTTTGTCTAAGTCGCCAACCGATACCGCCAATTTCACCGCTATCCCGAAGCCACCTTCGATTGGCCCAATAGACACTTCAGAGTTAATATGTGTGTCTTCTGGCAACTTAACTTTTGCTTTGCCTGCCACCAATTTTAATGCGCCAATAAAACACGCCGCATAACCTGCTGCAAACAACTGCTCTGGATTAGTCCCTTGCCCGTCATCACCACCTAAGCCTTTTGGTGTCGAAAGCGCAACATCAAGACGACCATCGTCAGATTTTGCCACACCTTCTCGACCACCTGTGGCAGTCGCTTTCGCCGTATATGCAATACTTTGTAATTCTTTCATTTCGTTCTCCTAAGTTTGTGCTTGTAGAGTACTCACCTACACCCTAACGCAGCGAGGCTTTACTCTAGATGAAGTAAAATCAATTCAATATTCATTTTGTATACAAAATAATAGAATCAATTTTTTAGAATTGCAAATACTTTGTGTACAAATTAAAATATAGCTTAGCTACATTTGTAGGAATATGTGATGAACTACCCACAACTAAAACTAGACGCCCAAATCTGCCACCGCCTCTACATGGCTTCCAATGGTATTGTCCGTGCTTACCGAGCATCTTTACAAAAACTCGACCTAACCTACCCTCAATATGTGGTGATGATGGCACTTTGGGAGAAAGATGAAATCAGCATTGCTGAGTTACTAGAGAAAACCGCCATCGATGGCGGTGCTATGACGCAAATCTTAAAGAAAATGACTGACAAAGCCCTGCTCTCTATCGTTAAAGACGAAAAAGATAAGCGCAAACGAGTGGTAAAACTACAAAGTAAGGGTCATGATCTGCAACATCAAGCTGCCACAATTCCTGAGCAGATCCGCTGTAAATTTCCAAGTATCGACGAGCAAAAAGCACAAACACTTATTGAATTACTAGATTCGATCAATGGTGATTTGGCTTAAAGTCGAAATCAATAGAGGGTCATTGTAGCGCGCGTTCTAAATGTGCCAGAAACGCTGATATTTTTTTGGCCAGATGTTTACGGCCAGCATAGAACGCATAAAGCACAAGGTCTTCCGGTTGCTGCTCTAACTCGATTGGTATCAGCGCGCCTGACTCGATTTCTGCTTTACAGGAGTTCAGTGGCAAGATGGCAAACCCAACCCCAGATAGCGCGGCAGATTTGGCTATAAACCCACTGTTGACTCTGAAGTTCGATTTAACATTCACCGTCGTTAATCTTCCTTCCTTGGTGGTAAATATCCAAGGCGTACCGTTTACGGCGGTAAGGGTTGAAATACAAGGAAGAGACTGTAAATCTGCTAATCTATACGGCGAAGTATGCTTTTCTAGCAAGCTGGGAGCTGCCACAACAACGCTTGGTAATCGAGCCAGCTCTTTAACCACCCAATTGCTATCCTCAAGCTTGCCACGATGAAAGTAGAGCACAACATCAAAGCCATCTAAGAGGTTTTCTCTCGGGCTCAGGCTAGTGTCACAACTTATTGATATTAATGGATGCGCAGCACAAAAGGTTACCACTGCTTGACCGAGAATGGGGATATCGGGCATCACTATACGCAAATGACCTATTGGCGTAGAGGCATGTTTATTGACTTCTTGCAACGCATCCGACAGCGAATCGATTAACGGCTTGGTACTGGTATAAAGCTGCTCACCCGCCTCTGTCACTGAGATCCGTCTTGTCGTTCGTTCCAACAATCTTGCATCAAGCTTTTCTTCAAGTAGTGCGATGTGACGACTTACGTTAGAGGTCGGGATATCCAGAAACTCTGCCGCTTGTTTGAAGCTTAAGCATTCATAAACACAGTGGAAACTGTTAAGCCACTGAGGGTCAATCTGATCAATCATTTTATTAGCCCAAAATATGGGTTTATCAATTCAATAATGGACACTTTATTACCTAATCAAGGCTAATACAATCAAGACTTCTTTGTTTACATCAATTAAGGATGTCTATGTTTTCAGCTTCAATGACTACCTTAGCAAGCCCAAAAGCTAAATTTGGGTTATGTTTTGTCATCCACTTTTTAATCGCATTAGATGCATTAATTATCGTGCCCTTTAGTGCAGAAATGGCGCTAAGTTCAGGTACCAGCCCATCAAATTCAGGACTACTCGTTTCAGCTTATGCAATTGCCGCTGCTTTCACTTGTTTATGGGTGCGTGGTACCGGCAACCTTTCAAAGGAGAAGTACAAGGTCTTTATTTTTCTGTCAGCAACCACATTGTTAACCTTGCTTACTTCAGCACTCGAGAGTTTTTATATCCTGCTTTTCGTACGTGCATTGACTGGCATTTGTGGCGGCGCATTGGTAGTACTCAATCTCAACTTGGTGCTCCAGCTAAGCCATGAAAACGACAAGAAAAAAGACACCGCGATACTGCTGAGTGCTTTTCCACTCGCCTTGGCAATTGGGATCCCCGCTCTATTATTTATCACAGCAAATCAAGGCTGGCAGTTGGGGTTCATGATACTAGGAAGTGGCTTAGCCATTACAGCGCTATTATTTACATTTATATTCCTCTCAAACATAAAGCAAGCTTCGCAAAGCAGCGCTAGCAACCCAATGCCAAGCAACACATTTAACCCGACCAAAACCCTTAAATACGCTCTGTTCATCGCATTTTTTGTGGTGCTAAGTACATTTGCAATTTCAACTCAATTTCCGGTGATGCTAATTACCAACTTAAGCATCTCAAGCCCAATGCTAAGCGCATGCTATTTGTTAAGTGGTGTGTGTTCGTTTATTGCAGTTCAGCTATACGCTCGACGTAAGCTAAACAATCACACAACCTCATACTTAATTTACTTTCTTAGTGGCTTGATGATATTGGCGGCCTTGTTTGGTTTTACGATAAGTTCAGTTATTTTTGCAGCCGGACTGTTTACCCTGTTTGTGATTGCAAGCGCTACCCGCTCTATGATCTTAGTGACAGAGCTCATAACCTCACTTCACGCAGAAGAGCGCAGTACCTTTATTAGTCTGCAAAATGCGATACAGCACTTTGCGATAGCCTCTGGCGGCACCATTGCAAGTTTGCTAGTCACGCCCCGCGAAAACCACACACTTAATTTTAATGTCTTGATTGTTGTCTCAACCCTATTGGTAGTTATAACGGTAGTTATGTGGAAAGACTTTCAAAGAAAGCGCTTTTAATCGCGATTTAGTGATTGATTAATAGATAATTGGGCAGCTTGATAAAGCAATAAGCGATGTCGCTTCCCCAATTATCGCTTTGCTCTGCTTTAATAACACAATCCGCTATGGTTACGCCTTACTCTAAGCTCGCCTCTATGCGATAATGCCTATCTATCGTTAGTCATATGTATCCGCATAGCGGCAAACAGCTTAGTTATCACGGTATACACACTGGTGTGAACTGATATACACATTAATATACACAGTTGTCATACCATCACGGCAAATATGATTAACCAAAACAAACAAAAACAGTAGAATAACTTTTTGATTTTATGACAAATACAAACCAATCAGATACACCAAATAATGCCCAGAACATCCCGACTATCTATTGGCACGACTACGAGAGTTGGGGCGCGACGCCGCAAAAAGACAGGCCAAGCCAGTTTGCTGGGATCAGAACGGATCTGGATCTCAATATTATTGGTGAGCCACTGATTGAGTATTGTCAGCCTGCTCCAGATTATCTCCCACATCCTCAAGCCTGTTTAGTTACTGGGATCACACCACAATTAGCACTAAAAAAAGGCCTGACCGAAGCCGAGTTTATGGCAAAAATCCACGCTGAATTTGCCAAACCACAAACCTGCGTTGCCGGATATAACAGTATTCGGTTTGATGATGAGCTAACCCGTTATAGCCTTTATCGTAATTTTTATGACCCCTATGAACGTGAATGGCAAAATGGCAATAGCCGCTGGGATATCATAGATCTAGTTAGAGCCTGCTATGCGCTTCGCCCTGAAGGAATTGAATGGCCAACCCGTGAAGATGGTAACCCTAGTTTTAAACTGGAACACTTAACCGTCGCCAATGGCATTGAGCACGGCGCCGCGCACGATGCATTGAGTGATGTTACCGCAACGATTGCGCTGGTAAAACTGATTAAAACCAAACAGCCAAAACTGTATGAGTTCTACTTTAATCACAGACATAAAAAAGCGGTGTCGAGCCTAATCGATGTTTTCAATATGCAGCCTTTAGTACACGTTTCTTCTATGTTTCCAGCGCAACAAGGTTGCACCACTTGGATTGCCCCGATGAGTTTTCACCCGGTCAATAGCAATGCCGTGATCTGCTTTGACTTAACACAGTCGCCGGAGGTATTGAATGACCTTGACGTTGAGGCACTCAAACAACGGCTTTATACAAAACGCAGTGAATTGGGTGATGATGAGCTACCGGTTGGATTAAAACTAGTACATATCAATAAATGCCCGCTGGTAGCACCAGCTAAGACCCTCTTGCCCGAAAACGCAGCAAGGCTTGGAATTGACCGCGAGCAATGCCTTGAAAACTTAAAGTACCTTAAAGCACGCCCAGAGCTAAGGGATAAGGTTGCAGAAGTCTTTAGCGATGAAAAAGGATTCGAGAAACCAAGCAATCCGGATTATCAACTCTACGATGGTTTCACCAGCAAGGCCGATAAAGCCAAATTTGCAATCATTCGCAATGCATCGCCCGAAGAGCTGGCGACCATTGAACTGGATTTTGAAGACAGTAAATTTAACACTTTGTTGTTTCGCTATCGGGCAAGAAACTGGCCGCAGTCGCTCTCACCTGTAGAGCTTGATAAATGGCGTAAATATTGCCAAAACAAGTTGATGCATAATGAAGATAACCCTTCAATTTCAGCCGAAGATTTTATGCTGGAGCTTGAAAACTTAGTCGCCGAAAATGAAGGTAATGAGCGCAATATGCAGATCTTAAAAGCGCTTTACCATTACGCTCAAAGTTTGTAATTCGCAGGTTTTCGACCTATGGGTGTCGGCCCATTGGAGGTCGGCCTACGGTTTTAGGTGTTACCCATTTCCCAGTACTTTGGCAGGATCCGTTTTGGTGGCTTGCCAAGCGGGATATAAGCTTGCGACGACTGCCATAACAAAAGTCGTGACTAAACTGATATAAATGTCTGTCCAAATAATTTTGCTCGGTAAGTATTCAATAAAGTAGACGCCTTCAAGCGGATTGCTATCACTCATATTGATCCAAGCTTTAAAAATATCGGGAATATTAATAGCAATAAAAATGCCGATCCCAGTGCCTAGCAATGCACCAATCCCTGCATACGTCACACCTTGTAGCGCAAAAGTCGAGAAAATCGTACTGTCCTGTGCGCCCATGGTTTTCAAAATGGCGATATCCGCCCGCTTTTCTTTTACTTCCATCACCATAGAAGAAACGATATTAAAGCTCGCGACAGCGATGATCAGAAATACCACGAGATAGACGATAGTGCGCACCATCTGAATATCCTGATACAGTCCGCCTTGCGTGCGAAACCAAGACGATACGTACACTAAATCGGGTAATGCCCTACCCGCTGATGTCGCGATTTGCTGTGCCTGAAACACATCACTCACCTTGGCACGCAAGTCCGTTACTTGATCTTCTCTAAAGTCCATCGCTTCTTGCAGTGCATTAAGCGGCACTAACGCTAATGTTTGGTCAAGTGGCCCACCCATATCGATAAGCCCCACCACCGTTGCTGTTAATCGCTTTGGCGCAGCGAGTGGATTATCCGAATGTTTGTTAGCAACCAAGAGTTGAATATTATCGCCAGCCACGACACCAAGCTTGTCAGCTATCCCTTTACCGATGATCACTTCACCCGGTTTTAATGCTTTTAGTTCCGCACCTTCTATAAAATCACCTATGCTCGACACCGTATGATGCCTATCCGGTGCGATCCCTTTTAACTGCGCCGCTTTTAAGGTGCCTTTGTATTGCAGCATAGCTGTTAAGTTAATTTCAGCCGTCGCGCTTACGATGCCACGCTGACTCTCCAAGATCTCTACTTTTTGCTGCCACGCTTGAATAGGGTCGTAAGGTGCTTGATAACTCACTTGCGGCACCACCGACAACAGCCGCTGCTCTAATTGTTCTTCAAAACCATTAATCACAGAAAGTGCGACTATCAATACTGCCATACCCAGCATTACACCAAGCGTAGAAGCACGGGTTAAAAAACCAATAAAACCAAGCTGACGTTTAGACTCTCTAAAGCGTTTGCTTAAAAAATAACTAAGCATGCTGATACACACCTACTTTGCCATCGTCCAGTTGCACTGCACGACCAAGCTTATCTGCCAACTCTAAGTCGTGTGTTACAACAACAAAGCTGGTTTTTAGCTGTTGATTGAGTTCAGCCAGCAAGTCATAAATTCGCAGTGCATTATGCTTATCAAGATTGCCGGTTGGTTCATCAGCTAGCACCAAATCAGGTTCTGTTACTAACGCTCTTGCTATCGCAACACGCTGTCTCTCCCCCCCAGAAAGCTCTGAAGGCTTATGTTCAGCACGATGACTCAAGCCTACTTTATCAAGCATGAGTAATGCCTTTTCGCGGGCTTGTTTTGCTTTATTACCGGCAATTAGTAATGGCATCGCCACATTTTCAACCGCGCTAAACTCCATCAACAAATGATGAAACTGATAGATAAAACCCAAATGCTTATTTCTAAATTCCGCCTGCTTTTTACGCGACAGCTTGCCAACTTCCACACCTTTGATTCTTACACTGCCGGTGGATGCTTTATCCAAGGTACCTAGAATATGCAGTAAAGTACTTTTACCTGAGCCCGAGCTACCTACAATCGCAAGCATTTCACCTTGGGTTACAGATAAATCAACGCCTTTTAATACCGTTACCTCGGCTTTACCATCTTGGTAGCTTTTGACCAAGTCCTGGCAGTCAATGACTAAATCACTCATATCTTAATACCTCTGCTGGCAGCACACTCGACGCGCGTTTAGCTGGATACAAGGTTGCTAAAAAGCTTAGCAATATGCTGCCCACTGCCATAATCGTTAAATCTGTTAGTTCTATTTTGACCGGAAGTTCAGCGCCACCAAGCAACTGAAGGCCTGCGAGGTGGAGCACCTCATTAATATTGTTCGAAAGCAATAATCCACCAGCAACACCAATGAGTGTGCCAAAAATGCCGTTATACATCCCTTGCGCCATAAACACTTTAGCTATCATTTGTGGTGTAAAGCCAAGCGTTTGCAAAATAGCCACTTCCCCTTGCTTTTCACTCACCATCATAGATAGCGCTGAAATGATATTAAATACAGCCACTATCACAATAAGGCCAAGTAATAGCGACATAATGCGCTTTTCCATTGCAACCGCCGCAAACAATGTGCCTTGCTGAGTTTGCCAGTCATGTGTCTCGAGCCCCTGCAACAAGCTGTCCGCTTGCTGATAAAAATCGGGTAGGCTAAAAGCATCATATAAATGAATGTTAAGGTCGTATTGCTCTGGCTTCTTGCGCATTAACCGCTGCAAGCTTTTGCCATCGGCAAATGCCAAATAAGTGTCAGCTTCGCTTTGGCCATCATATATGGCAGCTACGGTGAATAAGCGCTGCGTCGGTGTGCGGCCAAGCGGTGTGTATGTGGTGAATTCAGGCATGATCACGCGGAGTTGCTGACCAACGCTTACGCCAAGTTTATTGGCTAAATAGCGACTCAGCGCCACTTGGTATTTTTGCTCGTACAATCGAGTTAAACTGCCGGCACGCACTGCATCATCTAACGCTGTTTCATACCCTTGAAATAGCCCTTGAAGTTGCACGCCCACCAAATCTTGATTGGTTTGTAGAATTACGTCACTTGCAACATATGGCGAAACTTGTTTAACCAAAGGATGATTTTCAATGGCTTGTAATTTATTTTGATCAAGTTGCTCATTTTCCTTAATTTGCACATGCGGGATCAAATCAAGCATGGCGGCTTTTAAGGTTTGCTCAAAGCCATTCATCACTGAGCTGACGGTGATCAAACTCATTAAGCCAAGGGCGATACCCGCAATTGAGAAAAATGAGATAAACGATATAAATGCATTGCCTTTCGCAGCACGGCTATATCTTAACCCAACAAAGAGGCTAACTGGTTGAAACATAATCTATCTCGTAAAAAACTGCTGCACGGATACTAACATACTCAAAACCAGATTGATGGCAGGATTGCTATAAAAAGTGTGACAAACTATAAATTTGTTGACGTTTAGGTGCGCATTGCTTATCCCGTCAAAACTTTACTGCTCGCCATACTTAACGATTACCTTTTGCGGATCTGATATGGCACGTTTCTACGTTTGACTATTGTTGATTTCACCACCGATGTGTGGGTATCACCTAGTGTCGAGACTTTATCCAAAATTTCGTCTAGCTTAGGCATACTCTCAAAACACAACCTCACATAAAAACAATCCTCTCCCGTCACTTTGTCACATTCAATCACTTCAGGAATGTTTTGGATCATCGCTTCAAGTTGTTTTAGTTTACCGGGATGCTGACGAATACGCACAATCGCTGTCAGCGGGTAATCAAAGCTTTCTGGGTCTAATTCAATACTGTATTTACTAATTACCCCATACTCTTCCATACGTTTCATGCGTTCATTCACACTCGGTGAAGACATATTCACAGCACGAGCCATTTCAGCAACGGACACTCGGCTATTGTTTTCTAACAGCTTTATAAGCTTGCTATCTATCGCATCAAGCGACCATTTTTCATTATTAATTAGTTTTCGCATTTTTGCCTTTCATTTTTAGGAAATTAGAAAAATTAGCCTTTTATTGTCTATTAGTAATACGGCAAACCCTAAGTAATATGCAAGTATAGAATTGAATATGACAAGGTGTGAACAATGTTTGGCTCAGATAAAGAAAAAGGTTCAATAGAGATGATAATAGCTATGGTGCTGTCCGGCACCATAGGATACTTTGTCGTCAGTGCACAACAATCCTATTGGAATGTGGTATTTTTACGTTGTGTTATTGGCGCATTGTGCCTTCTTGGATACGTGCTCGTAACAAAGCAACTGACAAAAGAGGTGTTTAAAGGTCCCGTTTTTATGACCATCTTGCTCGGCGGTATCGCGCTGGTCGGAAACTGGGTGCTATTATTCGCCTCGTTTGACTATATTCCTTTTTCAATTTCAATCATCGCATACCATCTACAACCTTTGATGTTGGTATTATTAAGCGCGGTGCTTTATCGTCAGTATCCAAGTAAGGCAATCCTTTTATGGTTGGCCATCGCCGTGGTGGGATTATGGTTGGTTGTTGGGATCCCGTATCAAGAAATCGTCGCAGTTATTTTTGCACAAGAGAGTAACCAAGCCGTTTTTGGTCTGCTACTAGCACTTGGAGCTGCATTTCTGTATACCATTACAACGCTGATGACGAAAAAGGTAAGCCAAGTGCCATCCGGTGTAGTTGCTGTGATCCAAATCTTTTTTGGTGGCTTATTTTTGTTACCTTGGGTTGATTTTGCACACTTCCCAGAGACTTCATCGAGCTGGGGCAATATCCTATTCTTAGGCGTCGTCAACACAGGGTTTATGTATGTGATCATGTATGATGCGTTTCAACGCTTAAGCACCACATTAATCGCTATTCTTTCTTTTATTTATCCGGTCGTGGCGCTGTTTGTAGATTTTATTGCATTCGAGCACACGATTTCGATGCTACAAACGCTTGGGATTGTTTTAATCTTAACGGCCGTCAGCGCTGTAAAGTTCGATTGGAAGTTAGGCAAGTTATTTAGCACACCAAAGCAAAAAGCTAGTTAATTTAGCTAATTCGAACTTAAAGGAAATACCAGTGATAACAGCAGAGTAAAGTGCAAGTACTTTGCTCTGCTGCTGTTGACTAGCTTACTGCTCTAGATAACAAATAACCGCAGCTTGCTTAGGGTTGCTTTGTGTATCTTCAATCAGATAGCTCGCTTTTTTACTGTTTTGGCATAAACACATGTCGTAATGACTGATCATGTAAGCATTGCCAACAGCATCCTCATCCGTTTTTTGGATGCTACAGGTAGGCTCTCTCCAAATTGGATCCCAGCCGCTTTGGCCAATAGCAACAATTTTAATGTTTTGTTGAGTAACGAGTGCTTTCGCCTCTTCTACTTCTTGAGCAGATACAGACAATGCGGTGAATGCAACGAGTGCGGTGATTAGCTTTTTCATTTTTCATCCTTAATTTAAGTCAGCGCTATAGATAAAAACAGCAAAATACTGTAACAGTAATCAAAATATTGAATAAAAGCTCTATAACGCTCGCTATTTTATTCATTAAATATGACAACTCAAGAATAAATTCATTAAATTTATAAAAACAATTTAAACCTTAAAACTTCATCATAAAAAATCTTGCCCACATACGTAAGCCCACACCTTTTAGGTCTCTTACATTTAGAATAAATAGGAATATAAAACATAGTTAAAATAACAAAAATGAATAACGAAGTTTAATTCCATTTATCTTAATAGCGCAATTTACACAACAAACTCGCACACTTTAAAAAACAACAATTTCATTAACGTAAACACCATCATTTTTTTAATTCCGAATAACACAAGACATAACTCAAGAAACAAAAACCCGCCCCTGATTATTAAGATAAATTACTTTTCACACATTCAGAATATTAGTACATAGAGCATTTACACCAAAATTAATTCAATAAAACTCAAATATCAAAATTAGACAAACAGCATTAAAAATAAAAAACTTTATTACTTCATAAAAAACAACAATGAAATTATTTAGGTTAATTTAGTCAAAATAAAATCATTAGCATCAAAATAATTTCAATGTTTGAATACGCAACTTGTGAACGGGGTGTAATTAAAATGTGTACAACATCACTTTTAATTGCCTATTTATCATACTTCTGCATTAAGGTTTTTTGAGATGAATGGCTTTTCTTCAAACACTTGTTACGAACTTGTCTCTGAAGCGCTAGAGGATATCGAGGCTCTACATGAGGAGTTTCAAGGTGTTGAAGAGGATGAACATGCCAGCCACCGCGTTGTAGACATTGCACGGCAGTTAGTCGCATTCAAATCAATCACGCCGGATGATGTTGGGTGCCAACTGTGGTTAGCACAAGAGCTGCGGACTTTGGGTTTTTCAATCAAGCACTTGCCTGTTCGTGATGTGAGTAACTTAATAGCGAGCATAGGTAACAATAGTGACGCTAGGTTTGCTTTTCTTGGTCATACCGATGTAGTACCAGCCGGAAGTACACAAGATTGGCAGTTTAACCCTTTTAAGCTGACAGAACACAATGGCTGTCTCTTCGCCAGAGGTATTGTTGATATGAAAGGCGCTATTGCCGCCTTTTTCTGTGCAATTGAGGCTTTAGTAACAGAATTTGGAGTACCGGAAAAAGAGCTTTGGTTGCTACTCACCAGCGACGAGGAAGGCGAAGCGGAACACGGAACCAAGCGGATCGCTCATTTTTTAAAACAGCAGCGTATTGCATTTGATTTTACCTTGGTCGGAGAGCCAAGCTCAGAAGCGTATGTAGCAGACACACTGAAAGTCGGTCGTCGTGGCGCTTTGTCTTTTACCGTCAATTTACATGGTAAAAGTGGACATGTGGCTTACCCTCAAAAAGCGACCAATGCCATCCATTTGGCGCAAAATATTATGCAAGCACTACTGTCGCAGGATTGGCCAAAGCACTGTGATAACTTTGACTCGACCACGCTGCAATTCACCCATGTACATTCAGGAAATTTTGTTGACAACATCATTCCAAGCCAATGTCAGCTAAATTTTAATATCCGTTATACTCCCGCATACGACGAATATGAATTGGTCGAGCTGGTAAGAGAAACCATCGAAGAACATACGCTCAATTATGCATTAACGACCAGCAACCCCTGCCAACCCTATTACTGCGTAAATAATGAAGAGATCCCTTCTCCATCCCTCGCTATCGTCTGCGATGAAATCAACAGTCAATGTCATTTCACACCAAAACTATCGACCGCAGGGGGAACGTCGGATGGCCGCTTTATTGCTGAAATATCAACCTCAGTACTAGAACTCGGACTGGTGAACAAAACCATTCATCAAATAGATGAACACACAACAACATCCGACTTAATCCTGCTTCAACAGCTTTACTACGGCATCTATAAACGCCTGCTCTACCCTACGCTTCATGTTCACTCAACCGCTCAAGATGAACTACTGCAACTTCGCTAATTAATAGAAAATAGATAACTTCAAGGAATGCATTATGGCAATCGAAAATGAACGCTCTGTTCACCCCGCAAACGACACGCTACCGATAGCAATTATTGGCATGGGTTGTCGTTTCCCAGGTCACGCGAATAGTCCTGAATTGTTTTGGGAAAATATTAAACATGGTGTCAATTGCATCATAGAAACCCCAGAATCGAGATGGAATATTGATACTCATTATTCGTCTGTAAAGGCGAATAAAGGCAAATTGAGCTCAAAATGGGGTGGCTATATCGATGATATCGATAAGTTTGATCCAGCATTTTTTGGGATCACGCCTCGTGAAGCCGAATTTATGGACCCTCAACAACGTAAACTGCTGGAGGTAACTTGGGAAGCGTTGGAAGATGGTGGGCAAAAGCCATCTGAACTCGCAGGAGAGTCGGTCGGCGTTTTTATGGGTGGGTTTACGCTTGATTATAAAATCATGCAATTCACTAACCCAGATTTTGACAACATTGATGCTCACACTGCGACGGGTGTTATGATGACGATGCTTTCTAATCGCATCTCTCATACTTTTGACTTTAATGGCCCCAGCATGTCCATCGATACTGCTTGTAGCTCCTCTATTGTCGCGTTAGATATGGCCTGTAAAAGCCTACAGACCGGGGCAAGTAATATGGCACTCGCAGGTGGTGTGCTATTACATTTGGCACCACAATATACAGTATCCGAGTCTAAAGGCGGTTTCTTATCTCCGACTGGTTTTTCTCATGCTTTTGACGACTCCGCAAACGGCTATGTCCGCGCTGAAGGCGCTGGCGTCGTTGTGCTCAAGCGCTTAGATGATGCGATTAAGGATGGCGATCCAATTCATGCGGTGATCTTAGCCACCGGTGTAAACCAAGACGGTAAAACACAAGGGATCACGGTGCCAAACGGCGATGCCCAATTGCGCTTGATGAAAGAAACCTATGCCAAAGCGAATATTGATCCCGGTAAAGTGCAGTACATTGAAATGCACGGTACAGGCACGCCTGTTGGCGACCCAATTGAAGCAAAGTCAGTTGGAACACTCCTTGGGATCAACCGTGATCAAGACGATAAATGCTACATTGGCTCGGTAAAAACCAATATTGGTCATACCGAGGCAGCCGCAGGCATGGCCGGCTTATTCAAGACAGTTAAAGCTATTCAGAACAAACAGATCCCACCGCATTTACACTTAAAATCGATTAACCCAAAAATAGACTATGTTAACGCGCCATATGAGATCCCCACTAAGCTTACACCTTGGCCTAAACATGAAGGTTTAGCTGTGGCGGGGGTAAACTCATTTGGTTTCGGTGGAACCAATTCCCACGCTGTTATTCAAGAATACGTTGCACCAGAAGTGCCATCAATGCCTCCAGCAAATGAGAATGGCTTAAAGCTTTATCCACTGAGTGCAAGAGATCAACACGGGATCCATCGCTTTGCCAAAGCGCATAATGAGTTTTTACAAGATAGCGATGCATCACTCAGTGATATTATTTATACACTGGGTGAGCGCCGTGAACATCACCAATATCGTCATGCAATTTGTTTTAAAAATGCAGAGGATCTGCAACAGCAACTACAAACATTAAGTCATGATGCTGAATTTGCTGTGGCCAACACACTGCGCACACTGAAAAAAGATGAGCAAAAACTCGTCTGGGTCTTCACCGGTATGGGGCCACAATGGTGGGCAATGGGCCGTGAGTTGTACCAATCAGAGCCAACTTTTAAAGCGATGATCGATGAGTGTGATAGCTATATGTCAGCGCTTACAGATTGGTCATTGGTTGATGAAATGCTTGCCGATGAATCAGCGTCAAACATGCAATATACTTGGCTTGCTCAAACGGCAAACTTTGCCGTGCAAGTCGCACTTGCAGCAATGTGGCGTCAACACGGCATTTCGCCTGATGTCATTGTTGGCCACAGTACCGGTGAAGCAGCAGCATTTTATGAAGCCGGGGTCTACTCATTAAAAGATGCTTGCACCATCGTAGTCCATCGAAGCCGTTTACAACATCAATGCCGCAACACAGGTAAAATGATGGCGGTAGGACTCTCTGACAGTGATGTCACGCCTTATCTCAACGACCAAGTTGAAATCGCAGCGGTAAATAGTCCAAACTCTGTCACCCTAGCTGGTGAAGAAAACGCGTTACACAGTATTGAAACACAACTGAGCGAAGCTGGTGTGTTTTGCAAGTTTCTCCGCGTTGAAGTGCCCTATCACAGCCAGTTTATGGAACCGATTAAGGCCGAATTGCTCGAGTGTTTAGCTGGTATTCAAGCTAACACCGCACATACTCCATTGTATTCAACGGTAACAGGAACACTTGCTGAGGGGCCTGAACTTGATGCTAACTATTGGTGGCTCAACGTCCGTCAAGCCGTGCGCTTTGTTGATGCCACCCGCGCAATATTACAACAAGGTTATCAAGCATTTTTGGAACTGGGTCCACACCCTGTGCTTGGCGCATCTATTGCCGAAACCGCAGAAGAACAAAGTTGCTCAAGTGTTGTCGTCTCGAGTATGCGCCGTAAATCCGACGAACAACACACCTATTACCACGCTGTAGCTCAACTATTTGGTTTAGGCTTTGAATTAAATTGGTCAGCCATAAACGGGCGAGGTAAGTTCACTACGTTGCCAACTTACCCGTTCTTGCAAGAGCGCTTTTGGACCGAGCCTGAGTACTTTAATCAAGTGCGTTTAGGGCAAAGTAACCATGCATTCTTGGGCCGTAAGCGCAGTGAGGCTGAACATGTTTGGAACGCGGTAACCGACACAAATCGCGATAGTTTTTTAAGCTGTCACCAAATCCAAGGGAATACCCTCTTCCCTGCTGCTGGCTTTATCGAAATGGCGTATGCTGCAGCCAAAGAGACTTGGGGCAATGGCAGCTATGCACTCGACCACTTTGTCATCGATAAAGCGTTATTTTTGAATAATGAACATGCACCCAATGTGCAATTCATTTTGCACCGTGATGAACCGAATTTTAAAGTGGTAAGCCTTGAAGATGGCAAAACGACCCGCCATGTTCAAGGGACAATCCGCCGAGTACAAAGCGCCAACCTTGCTGAGCCTATTGATCTCAATGCTATTCGTAGTGCTGCCACCAGCGCGCAGCAGCACGATGAGTTTTATGCACACCTAAAAGAGTTTGGTTACGAATATGGTCCATGTTTTAGAGCCATTGAACAGATCTGGGCTTCAGACAACGGCGTGCTTGCCAAGATCTCTTGGCCTACTCAACTTGAGCGAACAGCACAATTTACCCTACACCCAAGTCTATTAGATGCATGCTTCCAGACGTTAGTATTTACGGAACTTGCAGGTGCTAATGCTCAGCAATTTTCTATCCGCTTACCTGTGATGCTTGAGCAGATCTTGCTTTGCGAGCAGAACAATACTGATTTTTGGTGTTATACCCAAATCACTCATCGTGACGACGAAAAAACGGTCGGTGATTTATACCTCTGTGATGAGTCTGGTCAAGTCTTTGGTGTTATCAAAAACTTTATTGCACAAAGCGTTGACTCCGCTGCAAGTGGGATCACCACCAGAACCATAGATAGCTGGCTTTACCAAGTCAATTGGCTTGCAGAGCCTGAGCAGGAAATACAAAAAACCGACACGTCGGGACGTTGGGTGCTCCTCGCAGATCAATCAGGAACAGCTGAACAGGTAGCCGACCGTTTAGCTCAGCTTGGCCACTCTAGCTGTATCGTTAAATCTGGAGAATATTTTGATATCGACAGAGACCATTGTCATGCATGGCTGGTTCCCGATTCACGGGATCACCTGTCACAACTTATCGAGACTTTGGGCAAACAAGAAATTCGTGGCGTTGTACATTGCTTTAGTCTAGATAACAACGCGATAGAATCACTAACTCTTGCTCAGCTGCAAAAAGAAAAACGTCAGTCGCTGCATTCATTGTTGAACCTGGCCAAAACCATAATTGAACAAGACGGTAAATTCCCGCTTTACGTGGTAACACGCAACGCTAGCCTCGTTAATAGCGAGCAACTTACCGCGGTGATGTCCGCTTCATTAACTGGATTTAGCCGAGTGCTCGCACAGCAAGAACTGGTTGATAATTGGGGTGGCCTCATCGATATTGATGGTCAAAATGATGCCGAACATATCACAGCCAGATTATTAAGTGACCGCCAAGAAGGGGAAGTTGCTTTTAGGGAAAATCAAGCTTATGTTGCTCGTTTAGAGCTGGCAACGTCACTCCAACCCGCCTTCCCGACTCGCGTACAAAGCCATAAAGCACAGTTGATCACGGGTGCATTTGGTTCAATCGGACAGTTAGTTTGTCAGCTACTCGTCGATAGAGGTGCACGAAACCTCATTTTGCTTGGTAGGAGTCAATTACCTGAGCGTAAGAGTTGGTCAGAGCTTACCCCAAGCGACCGTAACTATGATCGCGTTCGGTTTATTCAACACCTTGAGAGTCAGGGCGTTAATGTCTCGTTATGGCAAACAGACTTAACTCGAGAGCGTGAACTTAACGCGGCCCTTGAGTCTTATCATCTAAGTGCACAAGCACCGATCAACGGATTATTTTTCTGTGCTGGTATCGTGAATGACACCTTACTTGGCAATATGGATACCAGAGCATTTGACGGTGTGTTTGACACCAAAGCGATTGGTGCGTTGATGCTTCACAAAGCACTCAGTAAAGTTGACCTTGAACATTTTGTGCTCTTCTCCTCTGTCGCGGCTCAAGTCACTACCGCAGGGCAAACAAACTATGCTTCTGGCAATGCTTTCTTAGATGCCCTCGCCCACTACCGTCGCAATCAAGGTCTTCCGGCGCTAAGCATCAACTGGGGCCCTTGGGCTATTGGTATGATTGAAGAGCTGGGTCTTGCCGAACATTACAAGAACCAAAGGGGTATGAACTGCATTTCACCAAGTGCGGGGATGGCCGTGCTTGAACGTATTCTAGACCAAGAGCAACCTCAACTCTTAGTGTGTGACGCCGATTGGTCCAAAGTAACCAATTGGTATGCAGGAAAGCCGAGTTTATTTAGTCACTTGGCTACCCAAGAAAACGATAAGCAAAGCCACCAAGAGCAAGAATTTGCTCCTTTATACCAGCAAACAGACAGCGCGCTTCGATTACCGCTTGTTGCCGATCATCTCGCTAATGCTGTCAGCCAAGTATTACGCTGTAAACGAGAGCAAGTGGAATTAGATCTATCGCTCGGTAATCTCGGTATTGACTCTATTATGGCGACAGAGCTGAGAAATAAGATCACCACCCATTTTGGCGAAACCCTAACGATTGTGCGTCTTCTAAGTGGCGCATCTATCAACGAATTAAGTATAGAGCTTAATGACAAACTCGTGGAATCGCTTGGCTTTGAAGTCATAACCACAGAAACATCACAGGTTCAGGCAGTTTCCGAAACCAAGGTTAACTCTATTATCTTATCTGATGCCAATGTGGAAGCTGAGTTCCCACTTTCCTATGGACAAAAAGCGATTTGGTTTATCAATCAACTCAACCCAACTAGCGCTTCCTACAATATCGGCGGCGCGATGCACATTCCTAGTGCCCTGAATATTGACGCGCTGAAAAAAGCCCTTAGTGCTGTAGTTGCTCGCCACCCAATGTTAAGAACAAACTTCTTCTTTAAAGATGGCGAACCCTATCAAAGAGTCTGGACTCATCGTGAGGATGCACTACAAATCATTGATGTAAAAGGTAAGTCTTGGGAAGATATTCAACCTATGATGATTGCAGACAATGAACAGCCTTTCGACCTTGAGCACGACCCGCTGTTTAGACTGTATTTGTATAAACAGAATGATCAAAGCTACTACTTTGCAGTGACGATTTATCACATCATCTCAGATGCATGGTCAAATTACATGTTTATCGATGAAATGCAGTCACTGTATGCGCATTTCGCAAAAAGTGAACCGTTAGCACTCAGCGAGATAACGTCAAACTATGAAAAATTTGTCGATTGGGAAACACGCTTTGTTCACTCTCCACGCGGCGCGGCAAACTATAAGTTTTGGCAGAATCACTTACCTGCAGAGATCCCCGTATTAGACCTTGCAACCGACAAACCTAGACCTGCGGTACTCACCAACGTTGGTGATTCATATCATTTTGAGTTGGATAAAGCCCTTACGTCTTCGTTAAATGCCCTGGCAAAGGCACAAGGTTCCACCATGTTTATGGCGTTGCTTAGCATCTATTACGCAGTCATGCATAAATATACTCAGCAGGATGAAATCATTATAGGCAGCCCCGTGGCCGGTCGTACAAATCCCGAGTTTTCAAACGTCTACGGTTACTTTGTGAATCCCCTACCGCTATGCGCAAGATTTGCTCCCGAAACGCACTTTACTTCGCTTTTAGCGCAGGTGAAAGACATTACCCTCAACGCACTAGATCACCAAGAATATCCGTTTGCGCTGTTAGTGGATAAGCTTGGTATTGAACATGATGCCAGCCGCTCTACGGTATTTCAGGTCATGTTTGTGATGCTCAATCACCGCGTTGAGCAATCACATATGGATGAAAATAATGTCGCGTACTATAAGGGCTTTCCTATGCAATTCATGGAACTGCCTGAAGAAGAAGGTCAATTTGACATTACGCTTTCGACCTATGAAGAAAATGGCGTGTTCAAAGGCACATTAAAATATAATACCGACCTATTCGAAACCGAAACGATAGCGCAGCTGGCTCGGGACTATATCGCACTAACGCGAATGGTCGTTGATAGTCCAAATCGGCCACTTTCAGAGCTTGCCTTAAAAAGTCCAGACGCAATACATGCCTTGGCGACATTTGCTGAAAGTCAACAAAACGCACCTGCATTACCGACTTTGGTCAGCCAAATAGAAAATGCGGCGCAACATAGCCCTGAGCTTCCTGCCCTCAGCATTGCCTGTGAAACAAATGCTGGAGAACTGGCTGCTATTTTAAGCTATCGTGAACTCAACAATCAGGCAAACCAGTTGGCGCGACTAATTAATTCACAGCTAGATGATCAACCTAGTCAAACGATTGCCTTACATTTTGAAAAATCTATCGCATTAGTTGTTGCTTGTATCGCTACGTTAAAAGCAGGTCATCATTTTGTGGTAATTGACCCGCAGCAACCCAATGAACGTAAGCAACTGTTGCTTGAGCAAAGTCGCTGCGCGTTACTACTTTGCGAAGAAGCGCTAACATCAGATCACCCTACACTACTTTGGGAAAGCTTCCAAAGCCAACGAGATGAAATCAGCGAGCACAATTTGGCGTTAAATCATCAGCCAAATGACATCGCGTATATTGTCTTTACTTCTGGCTCTACAGGTACGCCCAAAGCTGTCCAGGTTAGCCATCAAAACTGGGCTACGATCGCTGTGGACTGGTTAGCCCAATTTGATTTAGCACCTACTTCTCATCATTTACAATTGGCCAGCCCAACCTTTGATGTGTTTTGTGGCGATCTCGCGCGCGCATTTTACAATGCGAAGCACTTAGTGTTGTGTCCTAAAAATATGATGCTGAACATGCCGGTGTTGTATGACCTCATTGAGACACAGCAGATTGATACGGTTGAGTTTGTGCCCTCTGTGGTTCGTAATCTCATCTTATTCGCAAAGCAAAGTCAGGTTGGATTTACCAGCTTACGTAGAGTGATTGTTGGCTCTGAGCAATGGCAAATCGCTGAATACCGCGCACTCAAAGGATTGCTACAAGAAGATGCTCGACTATTTAGCTCCTACGGTACATCTGAAGCAACCATAGACAGTAGCTTCTTTGAGGAATCAGAACAGTACCTGGAAACCAGCGCGACAGTGCCAATCGGCAAGCCTTTCAATGCAACGCAACTTATCTTGCTCGATAAGCAAAACCAGTTGGTATCGAGTAACGCAGTCGGCGAAATTGCAATTGCGGGGCAAGGCGTAAGTCTTGGCTATCTCAATAACCCAGAGAAAAATGCCAGCCAATTTATCCAACTTCCCGTGTCAGAAAATTGCACCCTACGGGTATATAAAACGGGTGATTTAGGTAAGTGGGACAAACACGGCAACCTACATATTCTGCAACGTATCGACAACCAAGTAAAAGTACGAGGTCACCGCGTTGAGCTTGGAGAAATTGAGTCTAGCATCAACCAGATCCCAGGAATTAAGCGAAGCCATGTAAAAGGGATAGAAGTACATGGGCAAACCCAATTAATTGCCTATTTTGAATCAGAACTTGCGATCGGTACTGAATTTGTCCTCGAGCAGTTAGAGAACCAGCTACCAAGCTATATGGTACCTAGTAAGCTGGTTGCTATTGAGCAATTTCCATTACTGAGTAACGGTAAAATCGATGCAGCGGCACTACCACAGGTTAAACTCGCCGAGTTGGTAAGAGCATTCGTAGCGCCTGCCACCTTATTTGAGCAGCAGCTCGCTGAGATTTGGTCCAATATGCTAGGGCAAAAATCCATTAGTCTTCATGATGACTTTTTTGCCCTTGGCGGTAACTCTTTATATTTGATTGAGCTAATGGTCAGGATCCAGTCAGCCTTCAGCATCAAAATGGAAGTTAATCAGCTATTTAGATTTACAACCTTACATGGCATGGCCAGTGCAATTGAAGATGTAGTAACAGGAAAAGAAACGGGCGCGTCCCCTTATCTTATCTTCAATGCAGGCCAATCTACTCGTTTATTTGCCCTACCACCAGCGGGTGGTTACAGCATCGTTTACAAGGCATTTGCCGACGCATTGCCTAACACTGAAGTGATCTCTTTTAATTACCTCGAAAGTGACACTAAGGTTAGCGACTATGCCGACCAAATTATGCAAATTCAACCTCATGGCCCCTATACCCTATTTGGATACTCCCTTGGCGGTAATTTAGCCTTTGAGATTGCGAAGGAACTGGAAAGCCGAGGTCAACGTGTCGGGGATGTGGTGATCTTAGACTCATTCAGGATCACCGAAGCAATCAAAATGCGGGAGCAAGACTTCGCGCACTTTGAGCAAGAGTTAAAAGCACATTTCGCCCGCCACACCGGCTCAAATACGGTACACGAGCATACACTGGCACAAGCGAGAGACTATATCGATTGGTGTTATGAAGTGAAAAACCTAGGTCAGGTTCACGCCAAACTGCACTTTATCGTCGAGCAAAATGCACATGCAGAAGCTGCTCGTCTAACCAGTTGGGATGCAGCATCAGACGCCGAAGTCATTACCTATCAGGGAGTTGGTAAACATGAGGAAATGTTGATGCCCGATATGATGCAGGCAGGCAACGGCGCAATTATGCAAAGTATTCTGCAGGATACCCAAAGCCAGGCGGTAATAGCAACAAACGTGGAGTAACAGCTTGCCCCAAAGCCATCGCTTTGGGGCTTTCTAACGACTTTAAGGACAGAATTATGACCACACAAAGACAATCTATGATCATCATAGGTGCCGGTATGGGTGGACTCTCAACCGGTAGCTATGCACAAATGAACGGCTACAAGAGCGTGATCTTAGAGCTGCACGATATTCCCGGCGGCTGCTGCACATCGTGGGAACGTAGAGATTATATTTTTGATTGGTGTATTAGCTGGCTACTGGGTAGTGGCTCAGGCAACGGCATGAATCAAATCTGGCAAGAGTTAGGTGCGCTGGATGATAAAGAAATTAGAGACTTTGAAATCTTCAATTCAGTTATTGATGAAGAATTAGGAGAAGTACATTTCTACGCAGATCCAGATAAACTCGAAGCCCACCTCTTGAGCATTTCTCCCGCAGACAAGAAACTCATCAAACAATTTTGCGATGGCATTCGTGAATTCGTCAAAATGATAGACGCTTATCCCTTTCTGGTGCCAGTTGGCATTATGTCACGCTGGCAAAAGCTAAAGATGATGTGGCCGTTCATCAAAAAATTTAATTTAATCCGCAAATCCATGGCGACATTGATGTCAGACTTTGCCGCTAAGTTTTCACATCCGCTGCTGCAAAAAGCATTTAACGTTATCTTTTATGAGCAACATCCCAGTTTCCCGCTATTACCTTTCTATTTTAATCTGGCCTGCGCAGCGAAAAAAAATGCAGGTGTGCCCGAGGGTGGCTCGTTAGGTCTCGCGCAATCGATGGAAGCAAGATATAAAAAGTTGGGGGGTGACATCATATACAACACCCGAGTACACAAAATCTTGGTCGAAGACAACAAAGCCATCGGTGTTGAACTCAGCGACGGCCAAAAAATGTATGCCGATATCGTGATCTCAGCATGTGACGGTACGGATGTGGTAAAAAACATGCTTGATGGCCAGTATTCCAGCCCTGTGTTAGACAAGCTATACGACGAGTTAAGGGAGACCGATGGTCAAATGTTCCCAGGATACGTCTCTGTATTTTTGGGGGTGAACAAGGACTATACCCATCAACCTCATTGCCGCACCCACTTGTTAGACCAACAAGATCTGGTCCACTGCCCTGGTATGACACACCCGGGGATCAATGTGCAGGTGCGCAATGTGCACTACCCGCATATCGCCCCAGAAGGCAAATCCGTGCTTTATATCACTTACTTCTCAACTTATGAGCCATGGGCTGAATTAAATAATTTCCAAGAAACAACGGCGACTAAACGCCATCACACTAGGGTCAAGCGTAGCGTTCAATATCGCCTCGCTAAAAAGACCTTAGGTGAATTTATAATCGATAAGCTCTCCACTCATTTTGAGGGACTAAAAGAGCATATCGAATATATCGACATCGCGACCCCTTTGACCCAAGTTCGCTATACCCGCAACAGCAAAGGAACGGTATTGGCGTGGCAGCCATTTTTGGAAAGTGGTGAAAGTTTAGAAGACGAAATAAATGCCAACGGGACAACGGGACTGCCAGGCCTTAGCAACTTTTATATGGCTGGTCACTGGGTGACAACTGGCGGGTTGATCCGTGCAGCAGCTACAGGCAGACATGTTCTGCACTTTGTATGCCGTGATGATGACAAGCCGTTTCAGGCTTGGATCGGTGAAAACCCACTACACCAACCTCAATCTTATAGCGAACAAAAGCAGCATGTTGCTTAACCAAGAGAATTAAAAGGAAATATTATGAGTACTCGTATTGGCCTATTTTATGGCAGCACAACAGGTAACACTGAAGCCGCAGCAGAATTAATAAAAGCAAACCTAAACCAGTTTACCATCGATCTCTTTGATATAGCAGACACCGAATTAACCTTAACCGAGAACTATGAATTTTTGATTTTTGGGATTTCAACGTGGGAATACGGTGGTTTACAGGATGATTGGGAATCACGTTGGGAGAGCCTAGCACAACAGGATTTCAGCGGAAAAATCGTGGCTATCTTCGGTCAGGGCGATCAAGTTGGTTATGACGAGTGGTTTCAAGACGGTATCGGCATCTTACACGATAAACTAACCGAACAAGGCGCCACAGCAATTGGTTACTGGCCAAATTCAGGTTACCACTTCACCAAGTCGAAAGGGCTAAATGAAGACGGTAGTGAGTTTCTCGGCTTGTCGCTTGATGATGATAACCAACCAGAACTCACCGAGCAGCGCATCAGCGACTGGTGCCAAGAGATTGCCGTCGTGCTTCAAGAGCTTGCCTGCGAAACAGCTTAAGACGCACTTTGTGTTTTCGCTCGACGGGCTAATTTGGTATTTAAAATGGCTTGTCGAGCATCATTAAAAGAACAAAACTATGTCCGAACAACAAAAGTCTGTGATTATCATTGGTGCTGGTATGTCTGGTCTTGGTACCGCTGCTTATAGCCAAATGAATGGTTATCAATGCACCGTCTTCGAACTGCATGAAACACCAGGTGGGTGCTGCACCTCATGGCAACGAAAAGAATACACTTTTGATTGGTGTATCAGCTGGCTAAACGGCACAGGAACCAACAACGAAATGGCAACCATCTGGGATGAGCTAGGCTGCCTTGAAAACGTGCCTATATACAACACTGAGATATTTAACTCAGTCGTCACGGCTAACGGCGAAAAGATCCGCTTTTATGTCGATCCAGACAAGTTAGAGTCCACTCTAATTGAGCGCTTTCCTGAAGATAGCAAACTAATCATTGAATTGTGTGGACACATCCGAAAACTACGCAAGTGTATGCCGTATTTCCCTTTTCTTAAAAGTAGTGGCTTGATGACATGGTGGGAAAAAAGCAAAATGATGTGGCAATTGCTGCCCTATATGCGCACCTTTATGAAAACGCTTGCTGTCACGATGGAAGACTTTTCTAAGCGCTTTTCAAACCCCACGCTTGCGGAAGCACTCAACTGGATTATTTTTGACCGCCATAGCGAGCTACGATTAATGCCCTTTGTCTTTAATTTAGCTTGTGCTGCAAACCAAAATGCAGGAGTGCCTAGTATTGGTTCATTAGGTCTTGCGAAGCGATTGGCAAATCGGGCAAAAGAGCTAGGGGCAAACATTCATTATAAAAGTAAAGTCGAGCACATTCTCACCGACAATAACCGCGCGGTTGGTGTGCAATTAGCCGATGGCTCTCTCCATTACGCTGATTATGTTGTCGCCAGTTGTGATAGTTACAAACTCACTCGTAAGATGTTGCAAAATCGCTACCCTCACCCTGTGCTGGATAAGCTTTTCACAAAGCTAGAAGAAGATGCAAACAGCGTGGTATTTCCGGGCTGTGTTGCGGTATTTATTGCAGTAAATGCAGACTATTCCGACCATGACCCTTATACCTCATACTTGTTACCCGAATCGATTTCGCGCCAATTGGTCGGTAATTATCATAGTGGGATCGGTGTGCAAATCCGCAATACGCTATATCCAGATCATGCACCAAGTGGCAAGTCAGTCCTTTACGTCACTTATTTATCAAAAAGTGACGCATGGCAAGCGATGGAGCAAAGCGTCGTGCAATCTACCTCTTCAGGGCAAAGTCGTAATCCTTATACACGCAAACGCCGTTCACCCGAATATAAGCAAGCAAAGAAAAAAGTGGGTCAGGCGATAATCGAGTTCCTTAACCAATATTTTGAAGGCCTTACAGACAAAGTTGAGTTTATAGATGTTGTAACGCCATTAACCAGTGAACGTTATACCGAAAACCACAATGGAACAGTTTTAGCTTGGCACCCTTTTGCGCCACTGACAGAAGAATTAGAAAATTACCAAATCAAGCATGGTCCTACTTTCCCGAATCTAGGCAACTTTTATTATACGGGGCAATGGAGTACATTTAGCGGCGTAACACATTCAACGGCCAGTGGCCGCTATGTTGCACAATACCTTTGTCGACAAGATGAAAGACCATTTAGGGTCTGTTATCCAGAACAGCAAAATCCACAGCCGCACCTCACTAATGAGGCAGACAATTATGCCTAGTCCAATCAAAAACCAACTTCGTAGGCTTTGTGCATTTATCTGCTACCCTTTAATCGTTTTGATCCTTATTGGTTACAGTATCTTTGTCTTGCAACAAGACATTGACCTTGGATTAGCGGCATTCTCCAGTGTGCTCATCATCATTGCCTATTTTATTATCATGGAAAGACTAAACCCGTTTAAAACACAATGGCATCCCAGTAAAAAGGAATGGAGCAGAGATGGCTTGTGCTTTATTCTTGTCATCGTATACGGGGCGTTTAGCGAGACACTAGTGCGAGTGATTGCACTCCAGCTCGCTCCTATCGAAAATACATTGAGCTTGGCACAAAATGCCATTCTAGCCATTTTCGTCGGCTCGTTTATCGGATATTGGCTACATAGGTTAGAACATCGTCACCTGTTTCTTTGGAGCTTTCATGGGATCCATCATCGGCCTAACAAAGTCACGGTAAGTAATAACTCTGTCGTTCACTTTTTGGAAGTGTTTTTGAGTGCGCTAGTTATACAAACCTCATTTCTATTGCTGGGTTTCTCAGCCGAAGGGATGTTCATTGCCGGTCAATTTACAGCACTGCACGGATATTTCATTCATGCCAATGTAAATGTTCGTATGGGATGGCTAAACTACATTGTGGCAACACCAGAGCTCCATCGTTTCCATCATAGCGTTGAATTGAAAGAGGCTGGAAATTTTGGCTCTGATTTGAGTCTTTGGGACCAGTTATTCGGGAGTTTTTTTTACCGCCCAGATAGTAGTCCAATTCAAGTTGGAGTTACTAAGCCATATTTATTTCCAAGTGCCTTTGAGGTTGCCAAAGGAATTCTTCATCCATTTCGATGGTTCATCAGTAAACGTGGAAATAGACCAAGATACACCAAATCAACTCCGCTACCTCAAGAATATGACATCGAGTCACGTTCCACTCCCTCAACAGTAGATATTAGGAAAAGGTAGCTGCATGAAAGATCTAACTCAAGGTTCCTTACCTAAGCACCTAGTAGCTATGGCGCTACCCATGTCTATTGGGATGTTTGTGCAAACACTTTATGTGCTTACCGATCTCTATTTTGTTTCAGACTTAGGCAGTGCTCCAGTCGCAGCGCTCAGTTTAATTGGCAATATCATGTTTTTGATTTTCGCCGTCAGCCAGATTTTGAATGTCGGAACGGCAACATTAGTTGCGCACGCGGTAGGAGAAAAGGATCAGTCCAGCGCCAATCTTGTATTTAACCAAGCATTATTCGCTTCCGTGGCACTTGGTACCATCTTGTTACTAACTGGTATCTATGGCATCAAATCTTATCTGCACATCACGAGCGAAGATCCCGCAACCACAGAGGCAGCATTAAGCTACTCATACTGGTTTTTACCTTGTTTAGTGCTGCAATTTATTATGACTACAATCGGTGCTGCACTGAGAGGAACTGGTGTTGTAAAGCCAATGATGATCGCGCAAATCGGCTCTCTTATTATTAATATTATTCTGTCTCCCATCTTAATCTCGGGATGGCTATTAGGTATAGAAATGGGCATTGCAGGTGCGGGGCTGGCCAGTTCCATTTCTGTTTTGATAGCCGTGCTGTCACTTTGGTTTTATCTCAATTACGACAAACGTTATTTGGTGCTAGATAGCCAATTGTTTCTAACATTTCATCGCCACACCATAAAACGGCTATTTTCTGTAGGGTGCCCAGCAGGTGCTGAACTTATTCTGATGTTTGTTTATATGTCGACAACATTTTGGGTATTAAAAGATTTTGGCACCGATGTACAAGCCGGATTTGGAATTGGCTCGAAAGTGATCCAAGCTCTGTTTTTGCCCGTGATGGCCGTCGCATTTTCACTGCCTGCAATAGCAGGACAAAATTACGGCGCAGGGAACTTCAAACGATTTAGACAGGCATTCTATTGGTCTCTGGTCGCGACGTGTAGCTTGATGTTGGGAGTTTCCTTACTCGCAGCACACTTAGGAGCTCAACTCGCCATGCCATTTTCAGAAGACCCACAAGTCATCGAACACACCCGTTACTTTCTATATGTCGTCGCTTGGAGCTTTATCGCAACGGGGGTTATTTTCACTTGTTCGGGATTGTTTCAAGCCTCAGGTAATACGTGGCCACCACTTTACAGTAACACCACAAGGTTATTTACCTTTGTTCTGCCAATCATTTGGTTAGTAAAACAACAGCAACTTACGATTACGGAACTGTGGTATATCACGGTGTTAAGTGTGGTAGTTCAAGCCCTCGTGAGCCTTACGTTTGTGGCTTTCTCGCTACGCGCGACCTACAAACTGCCAGCCACTTTCACAGCAACTAAAAAGAACCTATTGAGTTAACAATGAGCCAAGTCGCATTACAAACATGTAGAGATAGCATAGATTCAAAATGGCTAGTTTTATTAAATAAGCCTCACACCATTCGCAAACAACTCATTTGCTTTCCTTTTGCTGGCGCAGATGCAGCTGTTTATCAAAACTGGGCAGGAAAACTGCCTGAAGATGTCGCTTTATATGCTCTCCAAGCACCCGGAAGAAAGGAGCGAAGTCATGAAGTTGCCATTGATAATATTCATACCTTGGTCGCAGCAATAGCATCTATTTTGAGCGAAGCAACGCCATTACCCACCATTTTTTACGGTCATAGCAATGGCGCTTATATTGCGTATGAGCTTGCCTTAGCACTTCAACATAGCAGCTGCAATATAGTTAAACACCTGTTTATTGCAGCAAGGAAGGCACCACAATATGCGATAAGAAAATCCCCCTACCATACTCTTGACGATAAGAAGTTCATTGCGGCGGTAAATTTAATGGGTGGTTTACCACCGGCTTTGCTCAATGATATAGAACTGCAACAACTGATGCTGCCAACGTTAAAAGCGGACTTTAAGCTGGGAGAGACCTATCAATACGACTCGGTTTGTAAACTCGACGTGCCTGCAACCGTGTTATATGGTACTCGGGATAAAGCAGCAACAGGGACGGATATGCACCATTGGGAAAGTTGCTTTAAACAAGGTATCACGCCTAAAGCGATACCTGGACGGCACTTTTTTATGCAGGATTCCTCGGCTTTGGTGCTAAAAGAAATCAACGCGGTGTTAGAAACACTGAGCCCCTTATAGTTGGGGCTCTTTGGTTACTTCAATTTGCCTAATGGCCAATCCTTGAATTTCTATTACTTTAAACTTAAAGCCATCAACTTCTAACGCCTCTCCTTCGATAGGAAAATGCTTTAGCCTGTGGATCACAAAACCGGCTAAGGTTTCTATGGCTTCAATCGGTTCAAACTCGTACTCAATCACCGAAGCTTGAAAGTCCTTAATCGACATATCACCCTGCACTAGCCATCGGGTGTTATCCTTTTGTCTAAATTGGGCTTCTATTGCTTGGTCGTCTTTCAGTGCAATTAAATTCAAGATGCTGGATAACGTTACCATCCCGACCACAGTTGAGAATTCATTGATCACCACCGCACAGTTGCTTTCATGACTTTTCAGCCCATCTAGCGCATCGGAAAGGCTTAGAGTATCAAGTAAAATTACCGGCTTATGGAATTCTTGTTGTTGACCATCCAGTAACGGCTTTTTAGCCAAAATATTACTAAGCAGTTGTTTGGCTTCAGGTGCAGCTATCACTTTGTCGAGCGAGCCGTCACACAGCAAATATTGTTGAAAACTGTGCGCTTGAATTAACGTGCTCAGGTTTTCTTCTGATTCTTGAATGTCTAACCACACGATTGCATCGCGATTGATCATCGCTTGGGTAATATTAGTCTGGTTAAGGTCGAGCACATTGCCAATGATATTGTACTCATGCTCGCACAGCTCACCCTGCTCAGCACTTTGATCAACCACCGCATAAATATCATCACGGGTTACCTGTTCGTCACGCTCATTTGGTAAATTGAATAGCTTTATTATCCAATCAGCGAACACGTTAAATAGCCAGATAATAGGCTTAAAAATCCATACACTGGCGAGCATTAGATGGATAAATCGCATCGCGATAGTTTCTGGAATGACCATAGCTATTCGTTTTGGCAATAAATCCGCAAACAATACAAATAACGATGTGATCAGTAAAAACGACACCACTGTGGATATTTGCAATAACATCGAAGCATGAGCCGCAACGTCGGCAAACATAAAGCTTGCAACCCAGTTTAGTAGTTGCAATACATAAGGGGTAAAAACCGACTCACCTATCATACCCGCAACAATTGCCAAGGCATTGAGTACCACCTGTACCGCAGCAAAAAACTGATGCGCATTGGCCTGCAAATACAATACTTTCTTGGCTCTAACGTCACCAAGATCAAATAAGGTTTGTAATTTAACTTTGCGTGCCGCTGCCAATGATATTTCACACAGCGCGAAAACTGCACTCAAGCTAATGAGTAACAACACCCAAAAAAAGTCCACAGATACACCTAAAAAGAAAGCAAGAATTCGACGCGATGTATACGCCTATTTTATGACTTTAGCAATGTAATTCGCGTCAAATAATTAAATTTTTGTTGCCAATCTAGTACCGATTATCGTACTGTTCGCGACGAATAAAAAAGTACGTCAAGGAAGGAAAATGACAAAACTGATACACACCCTCAAATTAGCTCTACTCACAACGATATTGTTCTGCTTTTCAACGGCATGTTCAACCTATCATGAGATCACTAAAACCACGTCTTATCAAGATGAAATCTCGACCTTTTTAAAAACTGAAGACGGTAAACATGTCATCTTTGTTGGAAAAGAGCATCATTACATACTGCGTACTGATCCCACCTTAGCCAAGCTACTCGATAGCCCGCTTTTAGCATTTATCTCTCTTGAAAGAAATGACTTTCACATCAGTTCAATGCGAAGCGTAGAAGGAAAGGTTGATATTCTATTAAGTCCTAATACACCGAACGAGATAGAAGCAAAAGCCCAAGACTACGGTTTTAAGTCTGGTCGTGTTTCTGTCAAACTTGTTGGTGATAGATATGATAATCGGGACCTGAACTTTGCTCACTTCAAACAATTTGAGCACCCACTCGTAATCCACTTTAGCGTTGCACAAAGTTTTTCAGAAAAGGCATCAGCAGCGATTACGACACCACTAAGAGATATCGCAGAAGGCGCTATTTTTTTATTAGCTGTCCCTGTCATTGCAATATTATGCATGGGTGAAAAAAGGTGCCTACACTAAACACTTTACGAAGGCTAAATTCAGCCTTCACATTATCTTTTCGCTGAATACCCTAACTAAATCATCAATATCTTTGACAAAGTACAAAAATGTAGTGCGATAAAAAACCACTCTGAAAGATATTTCCATGATAATAATTCAGGTCAAGCTCATCGATCTCTGTCGGTGTAATCCCGCAATGTCAGTGATTACATTACTGATTGGACTAAATTCGCTTCACTTGTCCGTGTACTTAACTTTCCTATGTTTAACGAAAGTGATAACCAAAATCACCAACGCCAGTAGCTGAAAAAGCCAAATAGCGGAATAAATCCAAATGGCTCAACGAGCGATGTAGCCAGCCTTTACGCCCTCACTTAAAGTAAAGCTGTCCCCCACAGAGCCCACCACCATTTGCTTACGGTTTGACTTCATCAATTCACGCAGCACGTATAGCGAGTTAATACCAGTACAATGTGCACCCATCATATTCTTTAAGCCAAACTGCTGTAATTTACCTGCTGTCCATGCCAAGTGTTTATCATCCGCATTCATTAAATGGAATCCGCCTATCGCCGTCGTAATATCTGCGGGGTGGATCGTTTTTACTATGTGTTCCATCGTGTTGATGATACCCGCGTGCCCGCAACCAGCTATTAATACAAAGCCATCTTTGGTATTTATCACCAGTGACATATCTTCTGGAATGTTATCTTCTATATCGCCGTGCTTACCTTCAATTTTGCTATTTCCACTCCAATTATGTTCGGGGTGAATGCGCTCAACATAGCCTGTTAACCAAACACCTGGGTAAATTTCCTGCGCCTCACTGTATTGTTTGAAAATCACACCTTGTTTTTCAAGCGCGAGCTTCATCGCGTGCATGCGGTTTTCTCTACCTGCACGTTTTGCGAAAATACCGTGACCAACATGAACGCGAGACATCGCTTTTGCATTCTTTTTACTCAGCTCGGTCCTTAATGTTTCTAGTCCACCGGTGTGGTCGCCATGATTATGGCTTAAAATTACATCTTCTACATCAGACAAATCGATCCGCAAGTCTCGCGCATTTTGCAGTACTGTTTGCGGCCGATTACCAGTATCAAAAAGAATTTTTCGGCCGTCCACTTCAACTAGTGCTGCATATCCCCACTCGCCAATGCCACTATCCGCAAGCATGGTCGACAGCGTAGTGATTTTGAGTGCTTTGACTTGGTGAGGAGTTTCATTGGCAGCCGCTGTCGGTGACGTAATGAACCACCACAAACAAATTAGACACAGAATATGTATACGGTGCATAAGAATTCCTTTTGCGTATTTTATATATAAGTATTGCCGAAGCTAACTGGATATTTAATAAAAATCAACCTGTTACCATATTAGTCTAGAGCCAAATTAGTATAAATGGCCACATGAACGGCAGATCAAATTTTAGGAGGAAGCAACCAAAGCACCACTTTGAAAAGTTAACAAGTAAATCTGTTCTCTTAATACACAAAAGTAACTTCGACTTTGGTTTATGTCTGCCTCCTTAGCAAAAGTGACTTTAGGCGTAATACCTAAAGCGCCTCTCTCGCTTTAAACTCAAGTACTTGGGCATTGATACAATAGCGGTCTTGACCCTTTGGCCCTTCATTTTTAAATACATGGCCTAAATGAATGCCGCTGCTTTTTGAGCGTATTTCGGTTCTTACCATTCCGTGGCTTAAATCTTTGTGATAGGTCACGCTGTCTTTTACTGGGTGAGTAAACGACAGCCACCCAGTGCCTGAGTTAAATCTATCTCGGGTGTCAAAAAGAATCTTGCCGCTTAATTTATCGATAAATACGCCATCTGGTGTGTTTTTAAAGATATCATACTGCTTGCAAAATGGTCTTTCTGTGCCTTTTTGAAAAGCAATGTCAAAAGCTTCTGAACGACCCAGCTTAAAAGCACCGAGTGCCTTATAAAACTCTTCTCTCGCCATAAAACCTTGAAAGCCAAGGGACTCAACACCATTTTCAATAAATAAGATCGTTGGCGTCGCCCAAGTCGCGGTTTTTATCATTAGTCCCTCGAGTTGATCTGCATAGCGAAAATGAAGTGGGATATCACCTTGATAGTCGTTTAACACCTCTTTTTTTAGCTTCTCGCAATAAGGGCAATAGCTTTTAGCATCAACAATCACAATATGCTTACCTTGGGCTAGCATAGTGTTATCTGTTTTATCTTTCGTCACCTTTTCAAAGGTCACTCCCGTGCTGTGATCTGGGCAGTATCCCTTGGGATTCTTGGTTAAGTAGTTTTGATGATACTCTTCCGCTGGATAGAATTTTCTAAGTGGCTTGATCTTGGTTTGAATGTCGCCATAGCCTTGCTCAGATAATAAATGTTGATACTGCGCTTTTAATGTGTGGGCCTTGTCACTTTGCTGCTCATCTGTGTATAGAATGATCGAGCGATACTGCGTTCCAACGTCATTACCCTGACGGTTTTTTTGGGTTGGATCATGACTTTCAAAGTAGTACTTTAGCAGCGCATCGGTGGTGATAAGATTTGCGTTGTAAGTTACCTTTACCACTTCCGCATAGTTGTCTTCATCAAAGCGTCGGCTCGATTTAATAATTTCTCTATAACTTGGCTTAAACCCTTTACCGTCGGCATAGCCAGACTCAGCATCTATCACGCCCGTCATTTTCTCGTAGCGTTTTTCGGGACCCCAGAAACAACCGGAGCCTAACACTAACGTTTTAATATGGTTACTTGCACCATCAACTTTAGGCTTGGGCATATCTGTCCCCGCGAGCGCCGATACGCCTACACCTAACATCATGATAAATCCTATCGATGCGGCTACCTGTAATGTTCTCATCACTACCCTCTCAATGCTGTACGTCACAACTAAGTATGATTATCACTTCATACTTATTGAACTTAATATGATTTACTGCGTATTAAATGAGACCGTCTAAGGTTAATTATCATTTCATCTAAAGTCGTTCATGATAGTGAAGTAGTACTGTCTGCAAAACTGCAAAATAAAGGAATAGGTGTGAGTAAAATAAGTGAGAATCTCTATCAAAAGCTAACCAATGATGACGAAGCGCGTGCCTGTAAGGCAATTGACGATAAGGCGTGTAAAGAAGTTCCCGGTAACTACGTGCTTATTTTATTGAGTCAACTATTTAGTAAATTGGGAGATGCCCTACTCAACCCAAAGATCACGCTACCTTGGCTGATGCAATCACTCGGTGCTCCTGCTTATTTGATATCGGCTCTAGTCCCCATTCGCGAGTCTGGTTCACTGATCCCACAATTGTTTATTGGTCAATGGGTGCGTAAGCATGCTAAACGAAAGCACCTTTGGTCTCTCGGCGCACTCACTCAAGCTATTTGTGTACTGCTTATGGCGCTACTTGCATGGCAACAAACTGAAAATCAATTATACGCTTGGTTGGTACTTGGATTACTGGCGATTTTTAGCATCGCCCGCAGCTTAAGTTCCGTGTCGTCAAAAGATGTCATAGGTAAAACTATCCCTAAACAAAAGCGCGGCCAGCTTAGCGGCCAAGCCGCCTCTATAAGTGGACTCATAACCGTTACATTTGGTGTTGGGCTTTTTATCGCTGCCACTCAAGTAAACAACCTCAATTTTGTGATCACACTGGTACTAGCTGCAACCTTTTGGTTGATTGGTGCGCTAACGTTCTCACAAATCAAAGAATATGGAGGCGCCACCGAAGGCGGTGAAAACGGATTAGACAAAATAAAGCAAGATTTCGCGCTGTTAAAAACAGACCCAACACTGAAAAAATTTATTTTTGCGCGTGGGCTTTTGTTAAGTTCCGCGCTTATTCCGCCCTATTTCACCGTGCTGGCGCAGCAGAATATCGGCAACGGAGCATGGGTGTTGGCAGCTTTGTTAGCGGTGTCTGGGCTTGCCAGTTTAGTCAGTGGGGCTTTTTGGGGCCGTCTTGCCGACCAATCAAGTAAACGCGTGATGATGTATGGCGCTACAATCACCGTTGCTATCACTGCAATACTACTGGCAACTTCTTTATTTTATTCTTCACTGCTAGAAAGAATCTGGTTCATTCCACTTTGCTATTTTGTTATTGCTATCGCCCATCAAGGCGTGCGCGTGGGCCGCAAAACCTACGTGGTCGATATGGCTGAAGGAAACAAACGCACCAGTTACGTCACGCTCAGTAACACAATTATCGGTATTGTGCTTTTATTAACAAGTGCACTTGGTGTCATTGCCTCGGCATTTTCAATTACAGTGTTACTTGCACTCTACATTATGATCACGATATTAGGCATTGTGCTGACAAGCCGCTTACCTAATGTCACTGAACGGTAAAACCTGTTACTTCACCGACAAATTGTGTCTAAATTTCTCTGATTAAGGTAAAAACGCCGCAATTTTAGTTATCTGAGGATAAGATTATGTCATTGACTACGCGTTTTTCTGCTTTAGCGCTGGCGGTTGCCAGCATGACTTCTGCAAATGCCGCTGACTTTGAGTTCAATACCAAGCTTGCAGACGCTGATGCACTGGTAATTTTTCAAGCTGGTGAAAGCCAAAGTAACCTAAAGTTCCTTGATAAAGACACTCGCAAACAATTGGAGCGCGCAATTGCTGCTGAAGACTTTAAAGGAGCATATGGCAAAACAGTTGAAGTATTAGCGCCAGTAGACTCTGATTATAAGCGTATCTTCATTGTTGGTTTAGGTGAAACAGGCGCACTCAATGCGAGCAAAATGACCAAACTTGGCGGTAACTTACACGCTAAATTTGAAGGTAAAAAGCTGGAGAGTGTTGCAGTTGCATTCGAAGACGTTGAGGGAGCGCTCTCAAATGCAGAACTAGCAGCACAATTTGCACACGGTGCAAACCTTCGTGACCACACCTTCGAAGTATATAAAAAAGAACCAAACACTTTTAACGTAAGCTATCACTTCGACGTTGCCGATAAGCAAGCAACACAGGCTCAGTATAAAGCACTACAACACATTCAAGCTGGCGTGTTTTTAGCGCGTGACTTGACCTCTGAAGTCGCAACAGAAATGACCCCAGTAGACTTTGCAAAAGCAGCAAAGGAACTTGAACAATATGGCGTTGAAGTAAAAGTATTAGCACCAGCTGAACTTAAAGAGCTTGGCATGGGCGCACTTGAGGGCGTTGGCCGTGGTAGTGAGCACGGCTCTCGTTTAGTTGTAGCACACTATAAAGGCAACAGCGAGACACCGATTGCTCTGATCGGTAAAGGTATTACGTTTGATTCTGGTGGTTATAGCATCAAAACCGGCGCTTCGATTGCACGCATGAAATCTGACATGGCGGGCGCGGCTGCCGTGCTTGGTACAGTAAAAGCAATGGCACTGAGCAAAGCAGACGTAAACGTGGTCGCTGTGATGGGGATGGCAGCAAATATGGTGTCTCAGTATGCAATCGCACCGGGGGATGTACTGCGCACCGCAGAAGGCATTAGCGTAGAAGTTGTCAACACAGATGCTGAAGGCCGTTTGGTGCTGTCTGATGCGATGTGGTATGCACGTAAACATTATAGCCCTGAGATCATGATTGACGTTGCGACATTAACAGGCTCTAAAATTGGTGCTGTTGGTAACGAGTATTCAGCAATTTTCTCTGAAGATGATAGCTTAATTACAGAATTTACCAACGCAGGTAAAGTTGTGAACGAAAACGTATGGCGTCTACCGCTTGGCTATAAAGACAAGCTAAAATCAGACATCGCCGATTTCCAAAACGTAGGTTCAGGTGGTCCTGGTGCAACAACTGCTGCGACTTTCCTGCAACAATTTGCTGGTGACACCCGTTGGGTTCATATCGATATTGCCGGTAACGCACTTTCAAGCTCAGCCAAAGACGAAGTACCAACTGGTGGTACAGGCTATGGCGTTCGCCTTCTAAGTCAATGGCTATTAACTGCTAAATAAATCCTCAGATTTTAAGCCGTGTTTAAGCACGGCTTTTTTGTAACTGCAACAAAACGGCAACTGATAGCAATAACTTCGTTTCAATTGCGAGGTGTGTTATAAGAATTATAACGTTTACCAAAGCAACCAACTGTTATTGCCTATGTCCGATGTGAGTTGTTATCTATTAGGTGAGCAAGCAATTGTTGTAAATGCAACATGTTTGCCTGATAGCAAAAGTCCAATTAATCAACAATTGTTCGCCCTCAAGAAATGGCTTGATAATAGCGGTGACTTTATTGATGTGGTGCCTGCTAAGTCTTCCGTTACTGCCTATCTAAAAGACCCCCGTAAAGCCGATGCGTGGCAACACAAAATCCAAGCACATTGGCAAGACCTAGAAGTAGCAGAGGTAAAGCCAACACACCATCATATTGAGGTGTTTTATGGCAAAGAATTCGGACAGGATTTTGAACGTATAGCCCACGAATTACAACTGACACCAAAACAGCTTATCGAGCTGCACTCAAGCGTTGATTATCAAGTACAATTTATTGGCTTCTTACCCGGTTTTGCTTACTTATCAGGGTTACCAACCGCACTTCAATTACCCCGAAAATCCACACCAATTACCAAGGTCCCCAAAGGCAGCATTGCCATCGCAGACAGTTACAGTGCAATTTACCCGAGCCAATCTCCCGGTGGCTGGCATTTACTTGGACAAACCAATACTACGCTATTTGACCCAAATTCTGCGTCAGCAAGCTTGCTACAACCAGGAGATATCGTGCGTTTTGTGGAGAAATCATGCTAGAAGTTATTAAACCTGGGCCACTTTCAACTATTCAAGACATTGGCCGTCAAGGACTTCGCCACTTAGGAGTAAGTCAAGCAGGTGTCATCGACCCTGTTGCGCTTAAACTTGCAAATACACTCTTGTCAAATGACGACGATAGTGCAGCTATTGAAGTGACCATTGGCTTATGCGAGTTTCACTTCCACGCCCCCACTAACTTTGTTATCGCGGGGGCAGATCTCAATGCAGCTTTAAACGATGAAGCGATATACCCTTGCTGGCGCTACAGTGCTAAAGCTGGAGATAAGCTGACATTTAAACAAAATCGCGATGGTTTACGCGCTTATTTGGTGGTTGAAGGTGGATTTACCAACATAGACAAGCTGCTTGGGAGTTATTCAACCGATCTCATGGCAGGCTTTGGAGGAGTAAGCGGCCGAGCTCTTAAACAAGGGGACAAACTAAGCTACACGCCAAGCACTGCCAAAAGCGCCGTTGGTGGTCTACAGCCCGGTTATGAAAAACTCATTCACTTTATCCCAGGCCCGCATCTCGAGTTAATTTCCAAACAGACACTGAGTGTATTAAACGACACCATTTGGAAAGTAAACCCCAGCAGTAATCGTATGGGCATTCGCCTAAGTGGCCATAGCAGCCTAATACATACACATAATATTGCAACCCAAGCCGTCCACCCAGGCGTTATTCAGCTGCCCCCCAGTGGCGAGCCCATTATCCTATTGAATGACTGCCAAACCACAGGCGGTTATCCAATTATTGGTACCATCATTCAAGCCGATATGCGCCACTTGAGCCAATTGGGCGCGGGTGATTGTATTCATTTAAAATCAACATCCCTTATAGATGCAGCAAAGGAATCTCACCGAGTACAGGCGCATCTCAATCAGCTAAGGCTAGCGCTTAAAAATAAAGAACAACAAAATGACTGAGCTAAATCTCCTTCCCCTTTCGGGCATTGCCGTGATTGTTATTGGCTTTGCTCTGAGGTTTAATCCCTTATTGGTTGTCACCTCGGCAGGTCTAGTTACTGGTTTTGCCGTTGGAATAGACTTTGTCGACTTAATTGCCACCTTTGGCGAAAAGTTTATGAACTCTCGCCAGCTTGCGAGCTTTTTACTTATCTTACCCGTGATTGCAATTTTAGAGCGTTACGGTTTACAGCAACGCGCTAAAGCTTGGGTTGCGGGCATAAAAGGGGCGACCACTTCTCGAATTTTAAGTATGTATTTTGTGGTCCGTGAGTGCTCCGCTGCGCTGGGGTTAATCAATTTAGCGGGCCAAGCGCAAACCGTTAGACCACTGCTTGCTCCGATGGCGATAGGCGCTGCGGCAAACCAATACGGCGACCTGCCACAAGATGTAAAAGACATGATAGGCGCACATGCTGCCGCCTGCGATAACATTGCCGTGTTCTTTGGCGAGGATATTTTTATCGCCTTTGGTGCTGTACTACTGATGGATGCATTTCTAAAAGAAAACGGCATTGCCGGGATTGAACCGCTACATATCGGACTTTGGGCAATACCAACTGCAATTGCCGCGCTCATTGTTCATCTCTTCCGTTTAGCGCGATTTGAAGCAAAAATCCGGGCAGAAATTGCGCGCTGTCAGCAGCAACAAAGCGAAGAAGAGCAAACACCTAGCAACACAAATTCAGCGCTTAAGGAGGAGTCATTATGAGCTTAATGAACACTTCTGACGCGCAATCTAGCCTACTTTCAATTGACAACATCTATTTATTGATTGGTTTTATCGTGATGTTTCTGGTGGTAAAAACGCTACAAGATAAGGCCCATCCTAAGCGTCTCACTACGGCACTATTTTGGTTTTTATTTGGCTCTGTTTTTATCTTTGGCGATGCTTCTATCGCATTGATTGGTGAGCGAAATACATATTTATGGATTGGCATCAACGTGGTGATCATCGCACTGCTTGCAGGTATGAATATGGTTTCCATGGGAAATTACGACATGCCGTGCGAACGAGCCAAAACAGAAGACGCAAATCGGTTTGGTAATAAATTGTTTGTTCCTGCCGTACTTATTCCAATAGTTACCGTGATCTGTACTATCATCTTAAGTGAGATCCAGCTCGGCGACTTTTATCTATTCGATCAGGAACATGTGACGCTTTCAGCACTGACACTCGCTTGCACCATCGCATTACTGGTAAGCTGGAAAATAACCAAAGGCAGTCCACTACAAGCACTTTCTGAGTCTCGTCGCTTGGTCGACTCAATAGGCTGGGCAGCAATATTGCCGCAGATGTTAGCAATGCTTGGCGGTGTATTTATCGTCGCAAACACTGGCACTGCAATCCAAGACTTAGTGACATTATTTATTTCGCCAGATAACCGTTTTATGCTCGTTGTACTGTATTGTGTGGGCATGGCGCTATTTACCATGATAATGGGCAATGCTTTTGCTGCATTTCCGGTAATGACAGCAGGTATTGCGCTGCCATTTTTGATCCAAGGGCATGGCGCTGATCCTGCACCGCTCGTCGCAATTGGCATGTATTCGGGTTATTGTGGAACACTGATGACGCCGATGGCTGCTAACTTCAACATCGTGCCAGCGGCACTGTTAGATTTAAAAGATAAGTACCAAGTCATTAAAGTGCAAATACCAACCGCTATAACGTTATTGGTGATTAATATTTTTCTTATGTACGGAGTCGTTTTTTAATGTCCAGTTACAGTAAACCTTGTGTCCTCGTGACTGGGTTCACCCCATTTGGTGGTGAGTCCATCAACCCTTCATGGCAATTAGCTCAGCTATTAGAAGGTGAGACCATTGAAGGTCACCTGATCCACACAAAAGAGTTACCTTGTGAATTTGACAAAAGTATTGAGTCTTTAACACAAGCGATAGATAAGTATCACCCAAGCACCGTGATCTGTTTAGGCCAGGCTGGTGGACGCTGTGATATCTCCATCGAACGTATTGCGATTAACGTTAACGATGCCAGAATAGCCGACAACGCAGGAAACCAGCCGATAGATACACCAGTCGTTACACACGGACCCGATGCTTACTTTGCCTCTTTACCAATAAAAAGTATGCTAAGTAGTGCGCTTCAAGCGGGAGTTCCTGCAAGTATTTCTAATACTGCGGGCACTTACGTGTGCAACCATGTGATGTATGGATTACTGCACTATCTTAGTACACATGACTTAGCGTGCCGTGGTGGCTTTGTACATATTCCATACTTGCCCTCCCAAGCGGCGCACCACCCTGGTGCGCCCAGTATGGACATTGACACCCTAGTTAAAGGAATAAAAATCCTATTAACCAGTGCTATTACACAAAAGCAAGATATTAAACTTGTCGCTGGAACGACACACTAATAAGTAATGCCCCAAAATGGTGCAGAATTGCACCATTGCGCATCACAAAAAATTCACATTTTCTCTATTTCATTGTGTGACTTATCAAATTATTTTTGGTAGAACTTAAACTATCTCATGGTAGCTATGCTTCCGTGAGCAATAATAATTTGTTGATATTATCAACACATCAATAGGAATGAGGAAATATGTGTTCAATTTTCGGCGTACTTGACATCAAGACCGATCCCCTTGCACTTCGTGAGCAAGCGATCGAAATGTCAAAAAAATTAAGACACCGTGGCCCCGACTGGTCAGGGGTATATTCAAGTGAAAAAGCCATTCTAGTTCATGAGCGTTTGGCAATTGTTGGCGTTTCTAGCGGCGCACAACCATTATTTAACCCTGAAAAAACACATATTTTGGCGGTAAATGGTGAAATTTATAATCATAAAGAGCTTGCAAAAGCACTGACCGTTCCATTTGAATTTCAAACAGAGTCTGACTGTGAAGTGATCTTGGCGCTATACAAGCAAAAAGGCCCTGAGTTTTTAGATGATCTCAATGGAATTTTTGCATTTTGTTTGTACGATGAAACGGAAGATGCCTTTTTAATTGGTCGTGATCATATCGGTATCATTCCACTTTACACTGGCCGTGATCAAAGCGGTAACCTCTATGTCGCCAGTGAAATGAAAGCGCTCACACCTATTTGTACACAAATTGAAGAGTTTCCTCCTGGCCATTATTGGTATTCAAAAGAAGGTGGTCCAAGAGAGTATTACCAACGCGACTGGCAAGCGTTTAGTGCTGTAAAAGACAATGAGGCCAGCGCCGAAACGGTTAAAAATGGGCTAGAAGCCGCAGTAAAACGCCAATTGATGTGCGATGTGCCGTATGGCGTGTTGCTGTCTGGTGGTCTAGATTCTTCTGTGATTTCCGCTATCACACAAAAGTTTGCAGCAAAGCGTATCGAAGATGATGATGCTTCCGATGCTTGGTGGCCAAAACTTCACTCATTTTCCATTGGCTTGGAAGGTTCACCCGATCTCGCTGCAGCACAAAAGGTAGCGGATAAAATCGGCACAGTTCACCATCCCATTCACTTTACCGTACAACAAGGGATTGATGCTCTGAAAGAAGTGGTCTATCACCTAGAGACCTACGATGTCACAACCATTCGCGCTTCTACTCCTATGTACCTCATGGCACGCTACATTAAAGCAATGGGCATTAAAATGGTGCTATCGGGTGAAGGGGCCGATGAACTATTTGGCGGCTATTTGTATTTCCACAAAGCACCAAATGCTGAGGAGTTTCACAACGAGCTAAACCGAAAGGTCTCGAAACTGCACATGTTTGATTGCTTACGTGCAAATAAGTCGATGGCAGCTTGGGGGGTTGAAGCACGTGTACCCTTCTTAGATAAAGAATTTGTCGATATTGCCATGCGTACCAACCCAGACTACAAAATGTGTAAAGATGGCCGTATCGAAAAACACATTATCCGTGAGGCCTTTGATGGCTATTTACCGGATGACGTATTGTGGCGCCAAAAAGAGCAATTTTCTGATGGCGTAGGCTATAGCTGGATCGATTCACTAAAAGAGTATGTCAATCAGCAAGTGAGCGATTCGGATCTTGAAAACGCCCACTACCGCTATCCAATCAATACACCGGATAGCAAAGAAGCCTATTATTATCGCACCATTTTTGAGTCGCATTTCCCAGGAGAAACGGCAGCTAAGTGTGTTCCTCACGGCAAGTCTGTGGCGTGTTCAACGCCCGAAGCGCTTGCTTGGGACGAGTCTTTCCAGCGCAATGCCGATCCGTCAGGTCGCGCAGCAAGCTCACACAACGAAGCGTATAATCAAAAATAAGAAAGTAAAAAAGGGACGCTCGTCCCTTTTTAAAATTATCAGCTCTTGCGTTAAATAAAACGCTTGATAATAAAGTCGACTTTCACACGCTTGGCCTGACCAAGGAGTTTTTTCACCGGTGCTGGATAATCCGCTAGTGTCTCGAGATCATCGTGGCTTTCGATGCGACGGCAATGTTTTAAGATCTCTTGCTTTTCCAACTCAATTTGAGGCAACAACGCTTTGTCGGGATCTTCTATTAGAATGCCATTTTCAATATCTAACCCCCACGCTCTTGGGTTGAGGTTATGACCACTCATTAAATGCGTATCGCCATCTTTGCTCACTCCCTTCAAGTGAAACGAGTTGTTGCCATCTTGCCACAGATACACATCCAGCAATCCGGCAGTTATGAAACGGCGTTGCGACTTGATAAATTTATACAAAATGGTTTCGTACAAATAAGGAAGCGCACCAATTCGGCTAAATGGCTGCTCTGGACTGATATAGAAATCATTTGCCGTTTTATCCCCCACCACTATTGTCACCTTTTTACCTGTTTTCAGTAAACGACGTAGCGAGCGCAGTAGAGGAGCCGGAAAATTGAAGTAAGGAGTGTAAAGTACTAACTCTTGTTCTGTGGTATCGAAAAGCGCCTTAATAAGACGGTTTAGCTTATTAGTTCTACGACCAAAACCTAAAAATGGACGAACCGTTAGACCTTCCCGACTGTTCGCCTTGGAAATATCATAACTGGCCTTTTTCAACTGTTTCATCAGCTGTTTTTGCTCAGTACGAATGTCGAGTAAAGTAGGTAATGGGCGGATGTCGAGTCTAGGTACTGCGTCGGACGCTATCAGCACTTGATCGGTAAAGTGGCAAAAGCTATCCGCGAGCTGTGCTTGTTTAATCACAAAGTAGCGGTCTAGGCGGTATTTTTCATCATGATGCAAGTAGACATTATTTAAACTAGCACCGCTATAAAGCAGGATGTCGTCAATAACAAAGCCTTTTAAATGCAACACACCAAAAAGCTCTTTTGCTTTTACCGGCACACCATACACTTCAACTTGAGTACCTAGCTGCTCTTTTAAATCACAATATAGCTTGGCGTTGCCTTCTGACTTTTCAGCACCAATGAGGCCACGTTGCGCACGGTGAAAATCAACCAACACTTTTACCGTTAAGTCTGGATTTTGCTGTGCAGCCTCGTGCAATGCGTGCAATATCTCACGACCTGCCTCATCATCTTGAAGATAAAGTGCGGTGATATAAATACGCGTTTTTGCCTGTGAGATCAGTTGTAAAAGCGTCTGATGATATTGCTTAGCATCAGTTAACACCTCACAATCTTGTGCACTTAACCCAAAGCCTGGGGTATTCTGCCAAAATGCCATATGTACCTTTTCAATTAGGCTATCAACTCTTGATAGCAAAACAAAATTCTCTAAAACATATCAAAAAAAAAACCTGAGGTCATGAAATACTGCTGTTTTTTGCTAGTCCAGAACAAGATTGCTCAATCTGTAGTCGATTTAAAACAAAACAGTACAAATTTTTTGACAACTTGCCAATTTATACCAAATCGGATTACGGTTTTTTATTTACTTCCCTATTGAATTACATAGAATCGAACAAACTTTTGCTTAATAGCATTTTTTAGAATTTAGTTAGGAAAATTACATGAGCGATGCAAAACACTGCAAACTGTTGATTTTAGGTTCGGGTCCTGCAGGCTACACTGCCGCGGTATACGCAGCACGAGCAAATTTAAACCCAGTATTAATCACAGGTATGCAGCAAGGTGGTCAGCTGACTACAACAACTGAAGTCGAGAACTGGCCTGGTGATGCACATGGTTTAACGGGTCCAGCACTTATGGACCGTATGAAAGAGCATGCAGAGCGCTTTGAAACTGAAATCATTTTCGATCACATCAACAAAGTTGACGTGACGAAACGCCCTTTCACACTCACTGGCGATCAAGGTACTTATACTTGTGATGCGTTAATCATCGCAACAGGCGCATCTGCTAAATACCTTGGTCTAGAGTCTGAAACAGCGTTCCAAGGCCGTGGCGTATCTGCTTGTGCGACTTGTGATGGATTTTTCTATCGTGGTCAAAAGGTTGCGGTCGTCGGTGGTGGTAATACCGCGGTTGAAGAAGCACTTTATCTATCAAACATCGCTGAAGAAGTACATGTTATTCACCGCCGCGATTCTTTCCGCAGTGAGAAAATTCTTGCCGATCGCCTAATGGATAAAGCAGCGAATGGTAATGTTGTGTTACATCTAAATCGCACACTTGATGAGGTGCTAGGTGATGATATGGGTGTTACTGGTATTCGTATCAAAGATACTGATTCCGAAGCGACAGAGCAACTTGATCTTGCTGGTGTTTTCATCGCGATTGGTCACAAACCAAACACAGATATGTTTGAGGGCCAGCTAGAGATGAAAGATGGTTATTTGGTTGTGCAGTCGGGCCTAAATGGTAACGCAACACAGACCAGTGTTGAAGGTGTATTTGCAGCAGGTGATGTGTCTGACCACATTTACCGTCAAGCAATTACCTCTGCTGGTACAGGCTGTATGGCAGCACTAGACGCTGAGCGCTTCTTAGATAGCCAAAAATAATAGATAAATGGGTCGGTCTAGACTGACCCTCTTCCCTCCTTGCCTTAATTTGCTATATTGAAATAAATAACAATCTTGTAGTTTGTTCAATGATCCAACAACTGTTCCACCTCGCTTGCGATGACTTTCGTTTTCCGCCAAATCACTATGCCTTATCTGAACCAGATGGACTGCTTGCTATTGGTGGTTGTTTACAAGTAAAACGTCTGAAAAACGCTTATGCCAATGGGATCTTTCCTTGGTTCAATGAAGGTGAGCCAATTATGTGGTGGAGCCCAAGCGAGCGCGGCATTTTGGAGCTTCAAGATTTTCACTGTGGTAAAACACTAAGAAAAGCGCAACGTAAACTCAGTCCAACCGTCACTATCAATACCGCCTTTTCACAAGTGATTGAAGCTTGTAGAAATCAACGAATGGCCGCTGAAGGAACTTGGATCACAAATGCGATGTTGGCTGCGTATCAGCAAGCGCACATTCAGGGGTTAGCACATAGTGTGGAGATATGGGATCAAGGTAACCTAGTTGGCGGGCTATATGGCATCATGCAGTCTGGTGTATTTTGTGGTGAATCTATGTTCCACACCTTACCTAATACGTCCAAAATGGCGATGTGGGCACTGGTAAATTGGCTCAAAGCCCATCAGGCACATTTTATTGATTGCCAACTTGAAAATCCTTATTTAACAAGTTTGGGATTAAAAGTTGTACCAAGGAGCGAGTTTTTGACTAGACTTAAATTGGCGGATCGATTTGAGATCCCATCATCAATGTGGCAGCCTCAGGAGTTGAAAGCTATCTATGAATGAACACTTTCCTTCTAAAATCGGACTGAGCCAACAATTTAGTTGTAGTTATTTACCTGAGCAGAAGGAACAGTTACTGGTTATTCTAGACCCAAATTGTTACAGCCCAGATAGATTTGAACAATTGTTAGCATTAGGGTTTCGCCGCAGTGGAGACCAGATTTATCGTCCACACTGTCCCGCATGCTCAGCTTGTCAATCAGTAAGAGTATTAACTCAAGAATTTAAACCGAGTAAATCTCAAAAACGCAAACGCAATAAATTAAAGCAAGATTATCAGCTAGTTATTAGCCACCAGGAGCGTCCTGAATACTATCCGCTATACGAAAAATATATCAGCCTACGTCACAGCGATGGCTCTATGTACCCACCTAACCGTCTCCAGTACGAAAGCTTCTTATTTTGTCGTTGGATGAACATCGTCTTTATCGAGCTATGGCACAAAGATAAATTAATTGCAGTAGCCGTCACTGATTCAATGCCTTATTCATTGTCTGCTATTTATACCTTTTTCGATCCTGAGTATGAATCACTAAGTATCGGCACTATCATGATCATGGCTCAGCTCGAACAGGCAGCGAAACAAAATAAACCGTACTTGTACTTGGGTTATCAAATCGACGACTGCAAGAAAATGCGTTACAAAACCCAATTTGTTCCAGCACAAAAGCTAGTTAAAGATATTTGGCAAGATATTGATCCGGATGTCTCACAACCTTGTGCTTAATACCTAGTTTTCCTGCATACGTTTGCTCAAATGCAGGAATACACCTCCTTTTACACCACAACTATCCTATAGCATGGACAAAAAACATGCGTTACTAGCAGACTTTCCTATGCTAGAATGTCGCCCTTGCCTATCAACAAGGCTCCAGATTTTGAAATGCGTTAGGAATAGAAGCAAAAAACTTTGGTAAAACTGGCTGAATAAATGACCAAATTAACAAAAAATCAGCTTGTAACTTTACTTATTCCCCGCTTTTGGGCAAAATCTGCATCGTTTAATTTAACCAAGAGGTGATACGCTACACATGGCGAAAGAAGACGTAATTGAAATGCAAGGCACGGTCCTTGACACGCTACCAAACACAATGTTCCGTGTTGAACTAGAAAATGGTCACGTGGTTGTTGCACATATTTCTGGAAAAATGCGCAAAAACTACATCCGTATTTTGACTGGTGACAAAGTTACTGTTGAAATGACGCCTTACGACCTATCAAAGGGACGTATTGTCTTCCGTGCTCGTTAATCTGCGTGTGTAGATTTATACTAAGTTGATGCCGTAAACTCGTTGATACCCAAGCGACTTCAACATACTGATGTTACTTAGGTATACCAAGTTCATTCAAGCAATTAGTATACACGAACGACTAGCACTGAGTTTGAGAGACGATAATGCCGCATCAAACTGAGTGATAACAAAAAGCCCAGCTATTCTGGGCTTTTTGTCATGTGAAACTTTTTATTCTAACCCCAACGTTCAAAGGGATCATCATCGTCTTCCGTGCTCGTTAATCTGCGTGTGTAGATTTATACTAAGTTGATGCCGTAAACTCGTTGATACCCAAGCGACTTCAACATACTGATGTTACTTAGGTATACCAAGTTCATTCAAGCAATTAGTATACACGAACGACTAGCACTGAGTTTGAGAAACGGTGATGCCGCATCAAACTCAGTGATAACAAAAAACCCAGCGATTCTGGGCTTTTTGTCGTTTGAAGCTTTTTATTTTAACCCCACCGTTCAAAGGGAGCATCATCGTCTTCCGTGCTCGTTAATCTGCGTGTGTAGATTTATACTAAGTTGATGCCGTAAACTCGTTGATACCCAAGCGACTTCAAATGCTGATGTTACTTAGGTATACCAAGTTCATTCAAGCAATTAGTATACACGAACGACTAGCACTGAGTTTGAGAGACGATAATGCCGCATCAAACTGAGTGATAACAAAAAGCCCAGTTATTCTGGGCTTTTTGTCGTTTGAAGCTTTTTATTTTAACCCCACCGTTCAAAGGGAGCATCATAGTCTTCCGTGCTCGTTAATCTGCGTGTGTAGATTTATACTAAGTTGATGCCGTAAACTCGTTGATACCCAAGCGACTTCAACATACTGATGTTACTTAGGTATACCAAGTTCATTCAAGCAATTAGTATACACGAACGACTAGCACTGAGTTTGAGAGACGATTATGCCGCATCAAACTGAGTGATAACAAAAAGCCCAGCGATTCTGGGCTTTTTGTCGTTTGAAGCTTTTTATTTTAACCCCACCGTTCAAAGGGAGCATCATCGTCTTCCGTGCTCGTTAATCTGCGTGTGTAGATTTATACTAAGTTGATGCCGTAAACTCGTTGATACCCAAGCGACTTCAACATGCTGATGTTACTTAGGTATACCAAGTTCATTCAAGCAATTAGTATACACGAACGACTAGCACTGAGTTTGAGAGACGATAATACCGCATCAAACTGAGTGATAACAAAAAGCCCAGCAACGCTGGGCCTTTTATAAATACTTCAGAGGTTTTATGCTGACACCGCTTCCGTTTGGTAATCAAAGGACAACTTGTTGTCTTTCACTGTAACTTTCACTGTCCCACCATCAGACAAATGACCAAACAAGATTTCATTGGCAAGTGGCTTTTTCAGGTTGTCCTGAATAACCCTCGCCATTGGACGAGCCCCCATTGCCTTGTCGTAACCCAGATCTGCCAGCCAATCTCGTGCTTGCGCCGTAAGTTCCAGGTTAACCGATTTCTTATCAAGCTGCGCTTGCAATTCAACAATGAATTTATCAACAACTTGCAAGATAACTTCTTTCTCTAGGTGGTTGAACCAAATGATGTTATCCAAGCGGTTTCTAAACTCTGGTGTGAACACCTTATTGATTTCTACCATGGCATCATGAGAGTAGTCTTGCTGCTGGAATCCAATCGATTGACGAACAGTCTCTTGCACACCCGCATTTGTTGTCATCACCAACACAATGTTTCTAAAGTCTGCCTTACGACCATTGTTGTCTGTTAGTGTACCATGATCCATAACCTGCAACAGAATGTTGTAGATGTCTGGGTGCGCTTTCTCTATTTCATCGAGCAACACCACTGCATGAGGATGCTTGATTGCAGCCTCGGTCAACAGTCCACCTTGCTCAAAGCCAACGTATCCCGGAGGCGCACCTATTAGTCGGCTAACAGCATGGCGCTCAGAGTACTCAGACATATCGAAGCGAATAAACTCTATGCCCATACACTTAGCAAGTTGCTTGGTTACTTCGGTTTTACCGACTCCTGTAGGACCTGCAAACAAGAATGAACCTACAGGCTTGTCTTCATTAGCAAGACCAGAGCGTGATAAGCGAATTGCTGATGTTAACGCGTCAATCGACTCATCTTGGCCAAACACCAACATCTTCAAGTTACGATCAAGATTCTTGAGCGTTTCTTTATCACTAGATGACACGCTTTGCTGTGGAATACGCGCCATTTTAGACACAATCGCTTCAATGTCCGACACATTAATCGTTTTCTTACGTCTTGAAGTTGGCTGTAGCCTTTGACTGGCGCCCGCTTCATCAATGACATCGATTGCTTTGTCAGGCAAATGGCGCTCATTGATATATTTAGCGCTCAGCTCAGCTGCCGCTTTTAACGCTTTTTGCGTGTAACGAATACCGTGGTGCTCTTCATAACGCTCTTTCAAACCATGTAAAATCTTAGTGGTATCTTCGACGCTTGGTTCAACCACATCAATTTTTTGGAAGCGGCGCACTAATGCTCTATCTTTCTCAAAAATATTCTTGAATTCAGAATATGTTGTTGAGCCCATACAGCGAAGCTGTCCACTCGATAATAGTGGCTTGATTAGATTAGACGCATCCATCACACCACCTGAAGCAGCGCCAGCGCCGATAATGGTATGGATTTCATCAATAAATAATATCGCATGAGGTTTCGATTGAAGTTCTTTTAGTAGCGCTTTAAAGCGCTTCTCAAAGTCGCCGCGATATTTTGTACCCGCAAGTAATGCCCCCATATCCAGTGAGTAAACCACTGCATCGGCAATTACATCGGGTACCTGATTATTGACTATGCGATACGCTAAACCTTCAGCAATCGCGGTTTTACCAACCCCCGCTTCACCAACGAGTAATGGGTTATTTTTCTTACGACGGCACAGTACCTGAACCGTACGCTCAACTTCCTCATCACGACCAACCAGCGGATCAATGCGTCCAGATTCCGCTTGAATATTTAGATTAGAAGTGAAATTTTCCAGCTTGGTTTTCTCTTCCTGTTGCATTTCACCGCTATCGTCATGCATTTCTTCATGATCTTCTTGCTCGTGATCATCTTCAATCTTAGAGATACCATGACTAATGAAATTAACGATATCCAAGCGGCTCACGTCAGCCTTTTTAAGTAAATAAACAGCTTGGCTTTCTTGCTCAGAAAAAATAGCAACAAGTACATTTACCCCAGTCACTTCTGAGCGACCAGAGGATTGAACATGGAATACAGCGCGTTGTAGCACACGTTGAAAACCAAGTGTCGGTTGTGTTTCTCTGTCTTCCTCTAAATCAGGAATAACAGGCGTAGTTTCATCAATAAACTCTGATAACTCGCGCTTCAAGGTATCCATATCGACACCACAGGCATCTAGCGCCTCACTAGCAGAAGGGTTATCGATCAATGCAAGTAATAAATGCTCAACCGTCATAAATTCGTGACGGCGAGAACGAGCCTCGCGAAACGCGGCATTAAGAGTAAGTTCTAAGTCTTTGTTTAGCATTGGCAACCCCCAACAAGAAATTTATAGGTCATTCCTGCTCACAACTACAGAGCAGCGGGTGCTCGTTGTCACGAGCATATCGGTTTACCTGCTCAGCCTTAGTATGGGCTATGTCAGCAGGGTATACTCCACATACCGCTTTTCCCTTGTGATGCACTTCAAGCATCACCTCAGTTGCTCTCTCGCTATCCATATTGAAGAATGTCGTCAATACCTCGACAACAAAATCCATGGGCGTGTAATCATCATTATTCAAAATCACTTTATATTTTCGCGGCGGTTGAAGCTGCTGCTTCTGTTCCTCGCGAACGGCGTCCAATACACCAGAATCTTTTGTCCCACTCATAATAAATATAGTCTTGTCTTATATACTCAAGCAAATAGATTTGAGAAATAAATAAAATGTTAAAAAAAAGAGCAAAAAACTTGACTGCTTGCTCATATAAACTACAGTCTTACATGACTGTCTAATCTATGGGCAGTTTAGCAAAATTAAAAGAGTAGATTAACTTTAATTTAGTCAACTTATAGAAGGATGTAGAAGTATGGCTTGCGGAAAAGTCAAATGGTTCAATAACGCCAAAGGGTTTGGTTTCATCGTAGAAGACGGCAGTGACGAAGATATCTTTGCTCATTACTCAACGATTGTAATGGATGGATACAAGACGCTTAAAGCTGGTCAGGATGTATCATTCGAGCTACAACAAGGACCTAAGGGTCTACACGCAACCAACATCGCTCCAATTACGGAAGATGTTGTATAAGTGTTAAGTAGTTTTTGGCTAAAGCGGGTTACATGAGTGCTCGCTTATTCCTCTCTTTGAATCGCTCCACCAAATCTAAAAGAAATTTTCAGCCTTTCCTTATATCAAGTTTGTTATAACTTTTCACTTTTGCACTTTAAATTTAATAATTAGCCCCCATATGCAAACACTGTTAGACTAAAGCACGCTTGCAAAGTCAATTTCAGGTTGGTTAGATATTGCTACTTTGATGCATTTCAATGCTGAATGAATACCAGTTATTGTGATAAGCCAAAAGTATAAATACCTAACAAACTTGCTAATGCTGCGCTACCTAGACATCGATTCTAACGAGGATTGTCGAGGTTTTTTGCATCTTTCACTAATCGCTTAGTGAACTGGTCCAGTTTAAACCGGCTACAACAACACGTTGTTGAGTGTGAAAATTGCGTTGCTTAGTCCTATTAGCAATTGTTGAACGGCGTAACAGCCCACAACTATCTAGGAATGATGATGACATCGAAAATTATCTATACCAAAACAGATGAAGCCCCGGCTCTCGCAACTTACTCGCTATTGCCAATCATCCAAGCATTCACTAAGCCTGCAAATATCGAAGTTGAAACTCGCGATATTTCACTTGCAGGACGTATCATTGCGACTTTCCCTGAGTACTTAAAAGAAGAACAACGTATTGGTGATGCACTCGCTGAGCTAGGTGCACTTGCTAAAACGCCTGAAGCTAACATCATCAAGTTACCTAATATCAGTGCTTCAATTCCACAACTTCGTGCAGCGATTAAAGAATTGCAAGCTAAAGGTTACGCGCTCCCAGAGTATCCTTCTGAAGCCAAAACAGACGAAGAAGCCGATATTAAAGCACGTTATGACAAAATCAAAGGCAGTGCAGTAAACCCTGTACTTCGTGAAGGTAACTCAGACCGCCGTGCCCCAACTTCAGTCAAAGGCTACGCTCGTAAAAACCCGCATTCAATGGGTGCTTGGTCTAAAGATTCACAGTCTTATGTTGCATCAATGGCTGACGGTGACTTCTTCGGTTCTGAACAGTCGGTAACGGTTACTGAAGCGACTGATGTTCGTATTGAACACGTGGCGAGCAATGGTGACATCACCGTACTTAAACAAAGCACACCACTACTTGCGGGTGAAATCATTGACGCCTCTCGTATGAGTGTACAGGCACTACGTGAATTCTTAGCAGCGCAAGTACAAGAAGCAAAAGATAAAGGCGTTTTATTCTCGCTACACATGAAAGCAACCATGATGAAGGTGTCAGATCCAATCATCTTTGGTCATGCTGTAAAAGTATTCTACAAAGACGTATTCGAAAAGCATGCGGCGACATTTGCTGAAATCGGTGTTGATGCAAGCAACGGTGTTGGCGACGTGTACTCAAAAATTGAGTCGTTGGACGACGCGAAGCGCAAAGAAATCGAAGCTGACCTTGCAGCAGTTTACGAGACAGCACCTGATATCGCGATGGTAGACTCAGACCGTGGTATTACAAACCTGCATGTACCTAGTGACGTGATCATCGATGCATCAATGCCTGCTGCCATTCGTTCAAGCGGTCAGATGTGGAATGCTGAAGGTAAACAACAAGATACTGCTTTTGTGATCCCTGATCGTTGCTACTCAGGTGTGTACGGCGCAACTATCGATTTCTGTAAAGAAAATGGTGCATTTGACCCACGTACTATGGGTACAATTCCTAACGTCGGTCTAATGGCACAAAAAGCGGAAGAGTACGGTTCACACGACAAAACGTTTGAAGCTCCATCAGCTGGCACAATCCGCGTCGTTGATGCTGCGGGCAACACTTTACTTGAGCATACCGTTGCTGAGGGCGACATCTGGCGTATGTGTCAGGTGAAAGATGCACCGATCAAAGACTGGGTAAAACTAGCGGTTAACCGTGCTCGCGCAACGAATACACCTGCCGTTTTCTGGTTAGACGAAGCCCGTGCTCACGATGCTGAACTTATCAAAAAGGTAAACGCATATTTGCCTGAGCATGACACTGATGGCCTTGAAATCCTAATCAAAGCACCAGTAGATGCAACACTATACTCACTAGAGCGCATGAAAAAAGGCGAAGATACTATTTCAGTAACGGGTAATGTGTTACGTGACTATCTAACTGACCTATTCCCAATTTTAGAGCTTGGTACCAGTGCAAAAATGCTATCTATCGTTCCACTAATGAATGGCGGTGGTTTATTTGAAACTGGTGCGGGCGGTTCTGCGCCAAAACACGTACAACAGTTCGAAAAAGAAAACCACTTGCGTTGGGACTCGCTAGGCGAATTCCTTGCACTGGCTGCTTCTTTTGAGCATTTGAGCCAAACAACGGGTAATGCTAAGGCACAAGTACTTGCAGATACATTAGATGCAGCAACGGCTAAATTCTTAGATGAAAACAAGTCACCTTCACGTAAAGTGAAAGAGCTTGATAACCGTGGTAGCCATTTCTACCTTGCAATGTACTGGGCTCAAGAGCTTGCTGCACAAGACAAAGATGCAGAGCTGAAGGCTAAGTTTGAAAATGTTGCTGCGGAACTAACAGCAAAAGAAGCCGATATTGTTGCAGCACTGAATGAAGCACAAGGTCAAGCAATGGATGTTGGTGGTTATTACCAGCCAGAAGATGACAAAGCGTTCGCAGCTATGCGTCCTTCTGCGGTATTTAACGACGTATTAGCGTCACTGTAATCTTCGGATAACAGTCAAAAAGCGGCCCAAGGGTCGCTTTTTTGCTTTCAGGCGACACTCGTGAGCAATTACGCTAAAATGCCATTTTTCGTGAACCTTAGGAATGTGGCGATGAACACAAGTAGTAGAGCCCGCACAAATAACAAAAGAAAATCACATGCTAACAAGCCCGCATTCTCTAGACACACCACAACGCGGAAAAAGCCAATAACTAACCGGCAGTCAAAACCCGCCCTACCGCCAGAGCAAGTAAAAGTCGTTCTATTTAATAAGCCTTTTGATGTTTTGTGTCAGTTTACTGATGATCAAAATCGTCAAACATTGGCTGATTTTATTGATATCAAAGATGTGTATGCAGCAGGTCGCTTGGATAGAGATAGTGAGGGACTATTGCTACTGACCAACTGCGGTAAATTACAAAACACCCTGACTTCTCCTAAAAAATCGACCTATAAAACCTACTGGGTTCAGGTCGAAGGAGAGCCAAGTAGCGAAAGCCTAAATGCGCTTAGAAACGGTGTAGAACTAAAAGATGGTCCAACTTTACCTGCCAAAGTAGAAGTAATAACTGAGCCCAATGTTTGGCCACGTAACCCGCCGATTAGAGAACGCAAAAATATCCCGACAACCTGGCTTTCTATTTCCATCAAAGAAGGACGCAATAGACAAGTTCGTCGTATGACGGCGCATATTGGTCATCCCACGCTTAGACTTATTCGCGCACAAATAGGCAAATATAGTCTGGGCGATCTTAAAAACGGTGAATATCGAGTGCTTTAGCATTTCCTACTAGGACTTTTCTCCTGCGCTTGAACGCCTCACGGACGTGCAATTTAAAGAGATTTGAGTATAATAAGCGCTTTCTATCTGAGCATTAAGATTAATAGCGAAATTATGAGCGATAATAGTCACATTAAAGTCATTGTCGGAATGTCCGGCGGTGTAGATTCTTCTGTATCTGCCTACCTTTTAAAACAACAAGGCTATCAAGTTGAAGGCCTGTTTATGAAGAACTGGGAAGAAGATGACAATGATGAGTATTGTGCAGCAGCTGAAGATCTAAAAGATGCTCAGGCAGTGTGTGATAAGTTAGGTATTGAGCTACACACCGTAAACTTTGCTGCTGAATACTGGGACAATGTGTTTGAACACTTCCTTGAAGAATACAAGGCTGGCCGTACACCAAACCCAGACATCATGTGCAACAAAGAAATCAAATTTAAAGCATTTTTACAATTTGCAGCAGAAGCGTTGGGCGCGGACTATATCGCAACTGGCCACTATGTTCGTCGCGCGGAGCGTGACGGTAAATTCGTTATGCTTCGTGGAGATGACGAGAACAAAGATCAAAGCTACTTCCTTTACACATTGAGCCATGAACATATTGCACAAACACTCTTCCCTGTCGGTGAAATTGAAAAGCCAGAAGTGCGTAAAATTGCAGAAGATCAAGGCTTAATCACGCACGATAAAAAAGATTCAACCGGGATCTGCTTTATCGGCGAGCGCAAATTTAAAGACTTCCTTGCCAAATTTTTGCCCGCGCAGCCTGGTGTGATTGAAGATTGTGAAGGTAATCATGTTGGTGAGCATGAAGGCTTGATGTACCACACGCTAGGTCAACGTAAGGGCCTATTAATTGGTGGTTCAAAAGAAGGCAACGGCGAACCTTGGTATGTGGTCGATAAAGATATCGAACGTAATGTACTGGTTGTTGGTCAAGGTAAAAACCACCCTCGCCTGTTCAGCAACGGTTTAAACGCAAATCAACTACATTGGGTCGACCGCGTAGGTCCGCAAGGTACAACTCGCTGTACGGTAAAAACACGTTATCGCCAAACCGACATCCCTTGTACGTTATTAGTTGGCCAAGATGGTATGGCACGTGTGCTATTCGATGAGCCACAAAAAGCCGTAACTCCTGGACAATCTGCGGTATTCTACGCAAATGACGTGTGCCTTGGCGGCGGTATTATTGAGTCGGTGATTAAATAATGCAAAACCAATACGTAATGCCTCTGGCGGCAATGTGTCAGATCAGTAAACTGGTACAAAAATGTGCGCGTTACGGCACCTTCAATGAAAACGAAGTTGAGGGCTTTTTAAAAAGCATTATTAACACTTCTCCTGAACGCCCAGAGGACGTTTACCCAGACAAATTTGCCATCAAAACAGGCTGTCGAACGCTAATTGAGCAGCTTTCGGCTGGCGGCGAAAAAGACGTTGAAATGGTTAAATATGTTGGCGCGATGATGCAATTAGAGCGAGTGCTAAGTAACGATAGCAAATCTCTTGATTTGTTAGCACAAAAAATTCAGCAAGTTGAGCGCCAGTTATTACACTTTGATATCTGTGAAAGCCAAGTTGTTGCCGCACTTGCCGACATTTACGGTCAAGTAATAAGCCCTCTTGGTCCTAAGATCCAAGTATTCGGTAAGCCTGAGTTATTAAAACAAACAGCAACACAACAAAAAATTCGGGCGCTATTACTCGCGGGGATCCGTAGTGCAGTACTGTGGCGCCAACTCGGCGGTAAACGTCGTCATTTCTTTTTTGCGAAAAAGAAAATCATTACTGCTGCAAAAAGTTATATGTAATACCAATTTGTCGTAATACTTGCTCAATTTGAAGGAGCAAGTCTGACGCTAACAGGGTTAAGAATTTCTTATTTAGAACAACTAAATAGCTAAATTTTCGCCTTGCCTACATGGATGTAGATACCTTGGCGTGAGCAGGATGCAGAAGCGGTGTTATCGACTAGATTTTATCGCCTCAAAGTAGACCACTTAATTAATCAAGTTGGTATAAAATTCGTAGTGGTTCTAATGCCACTATCTAAGTATCGTTCAAAAACAAATAGTTAGGAGTTATTATGGAGCTTTCAGCGTTAACCGCTATCTCTCCTGTGGATGGTCGCTATGGTAGCAAGACCAAAGAACTGAGAAGCATCTTCAGTGAATTTGGCTTGATCAAATACCGCGTCATCGTAGAAGTTCGTTGGCTACAAGCGCTAGCGAGCAGCGACGCCATTAAAGAAGTACCTGCTTTCAGCGATGAAGCCAACGCACTTCTTGATAGCATCGTTGAAAACTTCAGCGAAGCAGACGCAGCACGCGTAAAAGAGATTGAGCGCACTACTAACCACGACGTTAAAGCTGTAGAATACCTTCTTAAAGAAAAAGTAGCTGACAATGCCGAGCTAAATGCCGTCAATGAATTTATTCATTTTGCATGTACCTCTGAGGACATCAACAACCTTTCTCATGGCCTAATGCTAACTGAAGCGCGTGACACGGTATTACTGCCATACTGTGATGAGCTACTGAGCGCAATCAAAGACAAAGCGGTTGAGTATAAGTCAATTCCAATGATGACTCGTACACACGGCCAACCAGCTTCACCATCAACCATGGGTAAAGAGTTTGCAAACGTGTATGTTCGTCTGCAACGTCAACGCCAGCAAATTGCTAACGTACAAATGCTGGGTAAAATCAATGGTGCCGTTGGTAACTACAATGCTCACCTAAGCGCTTACCCAGATTACGATTGGCATGCACACAGTGAACGTTTTGTATCAAGCCTAGGTTTGACTTGGAACCCATTCACAACGCAAATCGAACCGCATGACTATATCGCTGAGCTATTCGATGCGATTGCACGCTTCAATACTATCTTAATTGACTTTGACCGTGACGTTTGGGGTTATATCGCGCTAAACCACTTCAAGCAAAAAACCATTGCTGGTGAGATTGGTTCTTCAACAATGCCTCATAAAGTTAACCCTATCGACTTTGAAAACTCTGAAGGTAACCTTGGCATTGCTAACGCTATCTTTGCGCATCTTGCACAAAAGCTACCAGTCTCACGCTGGCAACGTGATCTAACTGACTCAACGGTTCTACGTAACTTAGGTGTTGGTATGGGTTATGCGCTTATCGCGTATCAAGCAACGCTAAAAGGCGTTAGCAAGTTAGAAGTTAATGCTGAGCGTTTACTTGCTGAGCTTGATGATAACTGGGAACTACTTGCAGAGCCAATCCAAACGGTAATGCGCAAGTACGGTATCGAAAAGCCATATGAAAAGCTAAAAGATCTTACTCGTGGTAAACGCGTAAACAAAGAAATCATGGCTGACTTCATCGATAACCTAGACTTGCCAAATGAAGTAAAAGCACAAATGAAAGAAATGACGCCAGCAAACTATATCGGTCGTGCTGAAGCGTTCATTGACGAACTAAACTAAGTATAAAGCGACACCAGCTTTTTACTACTTGGTATAGAATAAGCGAAAGAGTGCACTCTTTCGCTTTTTTATTACTGGAATTTCCCTATGTATCAACTGCAAATTAATGACCTTACCTTCGAACAATTTCTTGCCCAGTATTGGCAAAAGAAGCCATTACTCATCAAACAAGGATTCCGAGACTTTGAAGACCCAATTGAGCCAGAAGAACTTGCCGGCCTTGCAACTGAAGAATGCATAGAATCTCGAATTGTTACTAATCACAATGATAACTGGGAAGCCCATCACGGCCCTTTTGAACAATTTGATTTACTCACCGATAGCAACAGCACCCTGTTGGTCCAAGCCGTTGATCACTGGCACCCACAAGCCGCACAATTAATAGAAGCGTTTAGATTTATACCAAATTGGCGTATAGACGATCTGATGATCAGCTTTTCGACGCCTGGTGGTGGCGTTGGCCCACACTTAGATCAATATGATGTCTTTATAATTCAAGGACAAGGTAAACGTCATTGGCGAGTTGGCAAACAGGACAACAGCCTAAAGCAATTTGCGCGCAACAAGAGCCTATTACAAGTAGAGCAATTCGAAGCAGTCATTGATGCAGTCCTTGAACCAGGTGATATCTTATATATTCCACCGGCTTGTCCTCACGAAGGTTACGCAGTCGAGGATGCTTTAAACTACTCAGTTGGCTTTAGAGCGCCTGATCAAAAAGACTTGCTGTCTAGCTTTGCTGATCACGTTATTGATATGGAAGCTGGTAAACGCCGTTTTAGCGACCCAGAATTACAACTTAGAGCGTCTATTGGCGAAGTAACCTGCGACGACCAACAGCAGATAAAGTCTCTGCTCAATGCTTTAATTGAAGATAAGGCACTATACAGTCAATGGCTTGGAAAAACACTCAGCGAACCAAAACATGAGATGGATCTCGCACCATTAGACCCCATAATTGATCCTCTGGAGCTTCTCGAGATCGCCAAAGATAACCCATTGATTTATCGCGCTGGTGGAGTACGTGCTATTTACCAAATCTGTGACGATCATATTTTGTTCAGTGTTAATGGTGAAAACTATGAATTAGACCATCATTGTTTAGATGCCGTAAAGCAGCTAAGCGATCATGTTGTGTTTGAGTTTAATGCAATAATTCCTGCATTAAATAGTTTGGAATTTAAACAAACGTTAACTAAACTGATTAATGATGGGACCTACTTCGTTGAAGACAGTGATCCAGCCGATGCTGACTTCGATGAGGGCTGGGAGTAGAGCCTGTTAGAACAAGATAGCCGCGTTCACAAAAACAACAATATGCCGCGAAACCCTTGATCTTCAAGGTTTTCGCAAGCTCTAGCTTGTCGCTAAACAGGGAATGCAGGTGCAATCTGTAGATGGGGGCAGTATGAGTTATAGGATCAGTAGAGTAACTTGGCAAACCAAAAAATTGGAGCTCAAAGCGATACGCGAACGCGTATTTGTGTATGAACTTCACATTCCTAAAGAAGTTGAATTTGATCAGCAGGATATCACAGCCGAGCACTTAATTATTATTGACGAAATCGACGGGCCAGTTGGCACAGGACGACTGTGTGAAGATGGGTTATTAAGCCGTATCGCGATATTCAAATCTCATCGTAATCGAGATGCCTACGCTTCGTTGATTGGGGGACTTGTTGACTTGGCAAAAGACAAAGGCTTTGAAGATGTTTTTATCCAATGCATTTTGGATGAAGTGCCCGAATTTTTACAATCAGGGTTTTCCACACATGGTCACGTATTTATGGAAGCAGGCATTCCAAGACAGCGCTTGAAATGCCCTATCCAATCACTCAAGATGGATCCGTTTACGATGCTTCATTAGCCCAAAGTTCGTCTTTAGCGAAAAGGTCATATAGACCGTGAGCTCGGTTTACTAGTAGATTAGCAAACTGGGCTTGTGTTTTTTCTACTGGCTTTGCAGACATAATTTCTTCCGCTTTCATCTGCCAATGGAATGAAAAGTAGCGCAGTGCTTCACGAGCTGTAGCGGCTGCTGATGCCTCAATATGATCCGTTGGTAGATTACCTGTGATCACCCAATACTTTTTGCCGTTTTGACCTTTGATTTTCCAAAGCGCAACCAATGGTTCAATGTAGCGACATTCTTTTTCAATAATACTCTGCGGTAACACCCCTTTATCCGCGAGATGTTTTTGTGCAGCTTGTACGCAGCTACGCTGCCATTGTATTGATCTTTGCTGCTGTTGTTCTGGTGTTAACGCCTCTTGCTGCGGTTGGTTTTGTTCTTCACTCATTGTTCGCCCTTTTATTCTTTTTAGATTACCGAATAGCATTTTACTTTATCGTTATTTACGCAGTGCGTTTCATAGCAAATTATCCAGCAAATCGGTTTTGATTCTTATACACCAAGCACTCAAACGCTTGCGAAGTTACCTGATACTAAGCTTTTGCAGTCATAACGGCAATACGAACGAAGGAATTTTGAGTTTATATGATTAATTACTGAGCTGTAAGTTTCGAGAAAGTTTCTTTTTCTATTCTAGCCACATCAACATGATTACTTAAACTCAAGGAATACTGACTATGGCTAGATTACTATTAACGATCACTACTTCTCTTTCATTCTTTTGTTGTTCGTCAGCGTTTGCTGAACAGCAGCCCCAATCAGAAGCGCTAAAATGGGGGATCGGCGGCGCTATTATTGCTCAGGACCAAGGTTATATAGATATTGGAAATGAAACAGAGTTTGTACCGGCCATCGCCATACAATATGGCGACTTCAACCTACTAGGGCCAAGAGCAACCTATAAACTATATCAAGCCGAACAATTTGAAATCAGTGTGGGTGCTCAATTACGGTTAGATGGATTCGAGGCAGCTGATAGCAAGTTCTTTACTGGCATGGAAGACAGAGATATGAGTTTCGATGCTGGATTTGAAGCAGAATATGATACTAGCTTTGGTGAATTTGGATTCGAGTTTATGCATGACGTGAGTAGTACACACGAAGGCTATGAAGCCAGCGTAAGCTATGGTGTACCATTTAGATTTGCTGACGGCAGAGTATACCCGTATATCGCTGCGAACTTTCAAAGTGAAGACCTTGTTGATTATTACTATGGTGTCAGAGTAAACGAAGCATTAAGTTCTCGACCCTATTACCTTGGTGAATCCAGCACTGCACTCGAAGTCGGTATTCAAAGCGATTGGTTTTTTGGTAAACATCATATGCTTAAAGCTGATGTTAGTTACACCAGTTACGGTGATGAAATAAAAGATTCTCCCCTTATCGATGCCTCTGGCAACGTACAAGTTTTGCTTGGGTATGTGTATGTTTTTTAGATTAGCAATAATAACGATCACCTTAACGCTTCAGGGCTGCGGTGATCCTTCAAACCTAGAGACTACTGCAGAAAAACGCTCAACGACGCTTATTTCAGTACCTGTAGAGTTAGCTACAACTATTCCGACGAAGCATTTTTATAGTCGAATTACAGGCAGTGATGTTGTCTATGTTGCTTCCCTGTCACAAGGGAGAATTGAGTCTTTATATGCCTACTCAGGTCAATTAGTTAAAAAAGGAGACGTGCTAGCGTCACTCTATTCTCCAAGACTTAGCGCCCAGCTGCGTGAAAAACAAGCGTTACTAGCCAGTTCTAAACGTACTGAGCAAAAGACACAGATTGATTTCGACCGAGCTAAAAAGCTCTTTACGGAGAAGCTTATAGCAAATTCTGCGCTTGAGTCCGCAAGGCTTGCGTTTAATATTGCAACCCAGCAAGTCCAAGCAGCACAAGCTCAGGTTGAAGAGGCAAAAAATGCACTGAATGAGAACAAAATATTCGCTCGAAAGGAAGGTATCGTCACCAATATTTACGCTCGTTCAGGTGATGTTGTCTCTGCGGGACAGCCAATTTTCCAACTCCAGACATTATCTACGCTAAAGGCTGAATTTCAGCTCCCTGAACAAGAATTTATTGCTTTACAACTTAACCAAACCGTTCGCATAGCCATTCCTTCGCTAAGCAAAAGCCTAAGCGGTAAAATTATAGAGAAAGGTTTACCCTCTAATGCCGTTGGTAAGCTTTTTAAACTTATCGTCGATTTGGAAGTGAGTGACTCTGAACTAGTTGGCCTGCATAGTCGTCTTGAGCTCCCTATCACCAATACACCACTCTATAAAGTGCCAAGCAACGCAATCCACTATGATGCCTTGGGGCAAGCCTATGTGCTGGTTACTGAACCCAAGGTCCAAAGACGCGATGTGACTATTTTTGACAATGATGATAACCAAGTCATAGTCACAGCACCAAAACTGATGGGTAAAAACGTACTCATCACATCGGAGGCTAAGTTAAATTTTAACTTGGCGCTACTGGAAGGTGAGTCTCATGAACAAAAGTAGAAGCTTATTAGTCCTATTCTCGCACTTTGTATTTAACCGACTTCAGCAGCGCTTATTTACAAGCATTACTGGCAGACCTATCAATAGGTTACAGGAGGAAGTTCATGGATAAGCTTCTCCCATCTAATTATCTCACTCCACGTCTAGTACTCGGGCTAACTCTGCTGCTTGTATTCACAGGTATTGTAGGCTGGTTTAAAGCAAAAAGTCAGGAGGACCCCAGCTTCCCCTATCGAAATGGCTTTATTCAAATTGTAAATCCAAGTGCTAGTGTCACTCAACTCAATGATGTCGTTGTTAAGCCACTTGAGCGACGTTTAGCAAAAATTGATGAGATTAATACCATACACGCACGGATAAAAGCTGGAAGTGCTGTTATCGATATTGAGCTTAAAGAGCAAGTGTATAATACCGCTTTAGTTTGGCAACGCATCAAAGATGATGTAGCACCACTGGGGGCAAGCTTAGTTGATAGCCAATTCTATGTAATAGATCGAGCACAAGATACTCAAGGGATAGTCTTAACCGTGCGCACGGGAAAAGGATTAACAGCAGATAGAAAGCTCGCCCTCGAAGTACGCGATGAGCTTGAGTATCTCGACGTTGTGAGAAGTGCCTCGCTAGTAGGCGACCCCGGGCTTGAATTGGCAATTTCCTATTCTCAAGAGCGAATGCTCGCTTTTGGCCTCTCGCCAGCAGAGATTGCAAAACAGCTACGGGATGCCAATCAGCAAGATAGCCTTGGCGTATTGTCGCAAAATCTAAGTGCGCTATCGCTATTGCCTGTCAATCACCTGCGTAACGACGCTCAGTTAAAAGACGTACAAATAACAACACCTGACGGGTCAAAAATCCCACTCAGCACTATCGCTGATATTGGCTACCGGACTGCCCCAGCTTCAAGCGAGCAATTTTGGAAAAATGGTCAACGAGTCATCGGTATTGCATTATCTCTACCGCCCAACCAGCATAATATCGCTGATGCTGGAAATACTATTAAACAAGCTATCGCCGACATTAATGCACGATTTACAGATGCTCCCATTAAAATTGAGATTTTCCAGCCCGACTGGTCTCAAAAACGCCGTGAAGGATTAGTAAATTCTCTAATTCAAAGCTGTGTCGCTATTTGCGTTGTTTTATTACTATTTCTTTCGGTACAAAGTGCGATTGTTATCAGTTTAACCCTACCCGCTATCGTGTTTTCGTCACTTGCGTTATTTATTACTTTCGATGGCGTTATTCACCAAATGACCATTGCTGGCTTGGTACTCTCATTGGGCTTGATGGTTGATAATTGCATTATCGTAGCTGAGCGCCTGAGTTATTTACGCAGCAAAGGGTTTACGATGAGATCTGCCTTGACGCACTCTGTGAACGAATTGAAAAAACCGCTTGCGGCGGCAACAATGACTACTATCGCAGCATTCGTTCCCATGCTATTGGCAAAAGGCAGTGTCGCTGATTTCATTGCTACTATTCCAGTGCTCGTTATCATCTGCATCTCATTGAGTTATGTTGCAACACTACTACTGCTTCCTGTACTGTTTGTTTATTTCCCTATTTCCATCCCTTGGCTAGTAAGGTGGCAGGAAACCGTTACTCAGAAACTTTCAACATTTGGCTATCAGCTAGCTCATAAAACATTACAACATCCCGTATACACGATTGTGGCCGCTACTGCCATGCTATGCACTTTACTTTCGCTACCCAATGCCAACGGCAAGTTCTTCCCAAATGCTAACCGCAATCAGATTTATATCGACGTCCAATTGCCGTTAGCTAGCCACATAGAAGCAACAACCAAGACAGCAAATCAAATCGCCGAGTATGCCCTTCAGTATCCTGAAGTCAGCAAAGCGATGGTATTTAGCGGCTTTTCAGGTCCAAGGTTCTACTATAACCTTGCACAAAAACCAAATGAATCCCATATTGCTCGAGTTGTATTAACGTTGCAGGATGATGTTAACCCGCCTGAATTTTCGCGCTTCATCGATAGTAATTTAAACAAGCAATTTCCTGAAATCTTAATCAACGCCCGTGAGCTCGGGCAAGGGCCTCCTATTGAGAGCCCGATTGAGTTGAGGTTGAGTGGCAATGACCGCAATGCTCTATTCGCAAGCGCTGAAGCTATGCTTATGCACCTCAGACAGCACCCTAAAATCACTTCCCCATATCGTAATTATAGTTTGGGCGCTCCTACCATTAACTTAGAAGCTCAGCAACTTACCTTATCAGCCTTGGGTTTAGCACGCAGCGATATTGCCGAATATATAGCATGGCGTAGCTCTGGACTAAAAGTAACAACTCTTGATTATAATTTCGAACCGATAGATTTGATGATTGTTGACACTACTTCTAATCAAAGTAGTACTGATATTTTAAATACTCAAATCATGCTACCCAACCAATTAAGCATCCCCCTATTTGCGGTCTTGAATGCCGAGGTTATTGGCACACCACCATTTATTGAAAGGCGCGATGGCAAGTTTGTAATGTCTATAAAAGCAGATGTCGCTATGGGAAGTGACGAAGAAGAAATCCTCGAAGCGTTACATCCGACCTTCCTAAAAATCGCGCAGCAACATCAAGTGACGTTAATGTTTGGCGGGGAATTGGAAGAATCAGAACAGGCTAATGGCGCTTTACTACAAACACTTCCTTTTGGAGTCGCATTGTTATTTGGGGCATTAATGTTGCAGTTTAATTCATATCGTTTAGCAATATTGGTGATGCTAACTATTCCCCTCGGCGTTGTAGGAGCGCCAGCTATGTTATCTATCGTCGGAGTACCCTTTGGCTTTATGTCAATATTAGGTGTGCTCGCGCTTATGGGTATTGTAGTGAACAGCGCAATTTTGCTGATTGAGCATACTCTTGAACATTTAAATCAAGGCACAGAGCTATCGCAGGCAATTTGTTTATCGGTACAAACGCGTCTTCGTCCTGTTATAGTAACTACATTAACAACCATAGTTGGCATGTTGCCGCTAACTTCCAGTGCAAGCCCTTTGTGGCCACCATTAGCCTTTGCAGTAATTGGAGGTTTGCTGACTTCAACTTTGCTTACGATGCTGATATTGCCGCTTATACTGAAGTTTTTACTATCAAGTAAACGTTTTCAAAAACCACAACTAGAAACAGAAAATAAGGAAATATTAATTCAATGAGAGTGCTAATCACTGAAGATAATCAGCAGCTTGCGACATTTATACAGCAAGCAATTACTCAAGATGGTCACGCCGCTGATATTGCTGCAACTGCTGCACAAAATGAACAGTTAATGCAAAGCTGGCAGTATGATGCCCTCATACTAGATTTAGGCTTGCCAGATAAAGATGGTTTAGAGGTTATTCGCTCAATTCGAAAACAACAAAATGGATTACCAATTTTGATCCTCACCGCGCGTGGCAGTGTCGATGATCGCATCAAAGGGCTTGATTTGGGTGCAGATGACTACCTGAATAAACCCTTCGCGATTGACGAGCTTAAGGCAAGACTTCGAGCATTGCTGCGTCGCCCGAGTACCTACACCGGAAACCTATTATCACATAACAATCTTGCTGTTGATACAAAGGCACGTCGTGTCACCGTTGGCTGTGAAAATTTAGCGATGGGGAAAACGGAAGTTGCCATTTTAGAATATATGATCCGAAATGCAGGTTTAACCGTGGGCAAAGATGCACTTTACGATGCTATCTATGCCATGGGTTTCGAAGTAACGGATAATGCAATCCAAGTTGCAGTGCACAGGATCCGCAAAAAACTAGAATCGTCCAATGCACAAACAACTATCAATACACTGCGCGGTATAGGATATATTTTGACATGAAGCAACTTTCTCTCGCGAAAAAGATATTTCTGCATTTTTTTATTATTGGATCTGCAGTATTCAGCTTGATTGGTGTTAGTTTATATTTATTTTCCACAAATTATGCCAATCTTGCTGTTGAGCAAAGCATGGTTGGTATGAGTGAAGACATTCAAGAGCAACTCTACTTTGATAATACGAATAAGTTAATATATCAATCTGACAGCGTGGCCGAGAAATGGGGCTATGATGCTTTGTACAATAACCTCGTGTTTCGCGTCACACACGCACAAACTGGTACTGTTTTGCTGCAGTCTACGACCAATGAGAGTAGTTCCTCGGCGTTGCAAGCATTGATTGATACTAAAGATATCCCCCTTGGATATTCTCACCTTAATGGTATTGATCGTTATCGCATCGAAACCAACATTGACACCGTCCCGGTGTTCGTCGATTTGGGCAGAAATGATCTTATTGGCGAGCTTGCCAATGAAGCGGTCATGCCCGTACTGAGCCAAGTCTCTATTTTTATCATCAGCGCGGCATTTTTAGTGTTTATGGTTGTTGGATATCTGTCTATTCGCTCTATTGTTCGGCCCGTGAAAAGCGTTGCGGGGCAACTACAAAGGATAAGGCCTGAACAACTCAATTTTAGGCTAAGTGAGCAAGGTCTCCCTGTTGAAATAGTTCCCATTGTGCATTCGTTGAATCAAGCGATGGCAAGAGTCGAAACAGGTTTTGATGAACAAAAGCGATTTGTTGCTAACGCAGCCCATGAGTTAAAAACCCCGCTTGCAATTCTCAATACCCGTGTTGAACTCGCCCAGTTAGATAAACACACCCACTCTGGTATTTTGGCGGATGTAAGTTATATGACACGTGTTGTACAGCAATTGTTAGACCTGTCTCGTGCACAGAGCCTTAACGCTTACGAAAAGCATTCGCTCAGTATTGTACCGTTAGCAAAAGAAGCCTGTATGATGCTGGCGCCATTATCTGTCACCATGGATAAACAGCTAGAACTGGAAATTGATGATACTGGAGAAATAATTACAGGCGATCAGTCCTCCATTCATATCATGATAAAGAATCTCATCGAAAATGCCCTACGCCACAGTACTGAGCAAGCTCAGATTAAGGTAAAGGCCTCTGGAAAATGTATCGAAGTTATGGATAGCGGCCCTGGGATCGATATCCAAAATTATGAAAAAATCTTCGAGCGTTTTTGGCGCAAAGAGCAGTCATCAATGACTGGCAGTGGTCTTGGTCTCGCTATTGTAAAAGAGGTAGTCGATTTACATCACGCCACATTAGATGTTACATGTCAAAATTATATGGGTGGTGCGACCTTTTGTGTCACATTTAAATGACCACCTCCAAACAGCGCCGTATTTATTGTCAGAAATTTTAATCGGTAGATTGAAACCTCAAATCAATAACCAAAGAAAACCAAAGCTTTGTGGTTTTGAACTGCTGTATCGAAAATGAAGTTCACCGTTTCTATATAGGAAGTTTCGTTAGTATATGGCTCGTCACTACCAAGAAAAACCTGTCGACCCGACTTTAATTCTTCAAGAGGGACACTGTAGAATTCAGGCCAATCATCATTTTTGGGGATAGGAATAAATGCTTTATGATTAGATGGCGTCACATCTTCCATTATGTCTAGAAAGTCATCATGGCGAACCATCTCACCAAATTCTTGGCACAGCATTTCATATAGATAACCGTAAATAAAGTTGTCTTCGTCGTCCTCATCTGTACTCGTTCCATTTATAATATTCGCCATGCAAGCGGCATATCCCTTAACATCCAGCTCTTCTTCTTGCTCTGCAATTTCATCTCGATATTTGGATAAAAACCTATCCAAAAATTGCTGATCTTTACTTCCCCACACCGCTTTTACTTTTTCTGCATCAACTTGATATGCAATGACATTATAACTCATTAAAAATCTCCTTTTTGAGTAAAATAGCTGGTTAACTTCTTTGCAGCTGCTACAAGCGCGAATCTATACCAGCAAAAAATAACCTGCCAGCGCAATAACGATTACACTGGCGGCAAACGTAAACACTTTGCCAGAGCTAGCACCTCCTTCTTGACTGTCTTTGCTACAATCTTCTCTTACATGGGCAATCACTGCAGACTCTGATCGTAAAACCGTTGAAGCTGGACCAACATGGTCATTTGTTAAATCAACATAGCTATCGCCAGTTTGAGTACTAAGAGAGGGAGATTCATTTTTAAGCTGTGTGTCAATAACCGTGCTATCGGTTGCTTCGACTGTAGCTATGTCTTTATGCGCTTCTAAACTATCACATGTAGCCTGATGAGAAGGCCTATTAAGCTCGACCAGCGTAGAAGGTTCATTATCCAAAGCTGGATCTAACAATACTTGAGCTATTAAGGTATCAGTATTATCTTCTTTCGATTCAGGAAGTGTAGTCTCAGGCGCAATATACTCGGGGTGATACAAAGTGACGATCGTTTCACCTGCAACGACTGCTTGCTCAAGCTTTTTGATAAAATCGCACACTACGCCATCATTGGGAGCACAAACTTCAAGGATGGCCTTGTCAGTATAAACATCACAAAGCCTATCGCCACAAGCAACCATATCTCCTTCTTTAACATAGATTTCAATAACCGTTGCACTCTCGACAAAATCGGGTAATACATCGATCTGCACGTCAATATTGCCTTTTCCTTTCAACTCGTGGTCAGTAGTGATGTCTTCATTACTGAGCAGCTGATGAACTCTCTTCGATTCAAGTGCAACTAAGTGGTTTAATTCTGGATCCGGAGTGATTGACATAATAAGCGCATCAGTTTTCAAAACATCGCCTTCGCTCACCACTATTTTACCGATACGGCTGGCTTCTGGCGCTCGTAGCTCCAATACGACCTTACTCGTTTCGATATCACATAAGACTTGATCTTTTGCAACTTGATGTCCTTCAGCTACATAGAGTGTTGCAATTTTTGCAGTATCTATTAACTCAGGCAACACGGGTACTTTCATTTCAATCGTCATAATTTCCCTATTACGTTTAAGTATCCAATTAAAAGATGAGGCTCAAAACCTCAGATGAAAATCACTGATAATATGTCTAATTTAGTCGATTAACGTATTACAAAGTGGGGACAGGTGCAAGCTTCTCACTGCTCCAAAGGAAAGGAAATAGTAAACTGACTACCCACTCCTTCTTGACTCTGAACATCTATTTTCCCTTTGTGCTCTTTTACAATCGCATGAGTAACGGCAAGTCCCATGCCTGTACCTTCGCCGACAGGCTTAGTCGTAAAGAAAGGATCGAACAATCTAGGAAGCACATCAGCATCAATTCCAATTCCGTTGTCGCTAACGCTTAAGATAATATCTTGATCGTTACCCGGTGCGAGTAGCACTTCTATTGATTTATGCGATTTATGGCTCATGTCTACCGCATATTTAGCATTCACCAGCAGATTGATGATAGCTTGTTTTAGCGCTCCCACCTTGCAAAAGATAGTTGGCACATCTTCGACCGCGACGGTTAGCTCGTATCCCTTAAGTTGCCCATGAAGTAAACGAAGTGTGTCTTCAACAATAGACTTTAGAGACGCCCTACCGAAACTATCGTTATTGGAGCGGGAGAAATTCATTAAATCGTTTACTATGGTTTTAATTCGCTCGCAGCCATGCAGCGTGTCATGAACGAGATCCGGCAAATCATTCGTAATTTCGTCAATACGTTGCCTTAAATATATATCAATAAGGCGAGCTTCCAATTGTTCTCCTCTCAATTCATTTCGCTCAAGTAATTTTACTGTCTCAAGCAACTGCAAGATTGGCGAGATATAGTAATTAAGTGACTCAAGGTTCCCCGCCACATATGCCAGCGGGTTATTTAATTCATGTGCAACGCCTGCAGATAGTGTCCCTAACGTCGCCATACGTTCGTTGTTTATTAATACAGCTTGTTGATTCTTAAGCTGCGCTAATTGACGTTCAAGTGTTTGGTTAGCCAAATATAACGCACGCGTTTTCTCTTCAAGTAATGACTCGACTTCATCACGTGCACGACGCTCTCTTAGATACGCCTTTCTATAGTCGTTATATTCAGACATCGAATTAATCCAAATGCAGAATGAGTACGCAATGTTTAGCGCCGCTGTGCATGCACTGTGGATGTTCAATTTTTAGTTTGCGACTGTAAAATTGGGCGGCACCATAAAGTAGCCCTTCCGCACAAAAACACAATTTACGATTCGAGCAATACTCTAATACGATAGTTTTGTCATCTTTCACTATCGCCGCAATAGAGGGGAGATTCGGCTCATCGTAGAGCTTTTTTACCTCCATGTGTATCACGCTATCGATAGATAAAACCAACTCTTCAAACGACGCAAATTTTGACGAGATACCTTTGTGCTTTTCCGCCAAAAATCCAAATAACGACTGCCCGAAAATGGCCAATACATCTGTCAATGGCTTATTCAATTTGTCAGCAACGCCTTGTGCTAACGCAAATAGCTCTGCATCTGGGTAGGATGTAGGGGAAACATAGACCCTTCCCTCGGGTGCATGTGCTTCGAGTAACTCATCCCAAGCTTGCATGCCAATCGCTTCTACAACTAATTCTTCTAAACCTCTAAATATCACGCCGCGCATTAAACTCTCCCTTAACAAAGTTGCTGCGTTATATAGTCAAGACTCACCTCGAAACAAGCCTTTGAATTAACAAGCTTGTTTCGTTCTTAATTAAGTGTAGAACAATATTTGGGATGTAATAGATCTTTCTCTATTCAGCTGTAGAAGTTTGTTCGTCAAGTTTAATTGTATCGAGTTCAATTCTTTCAAGCATAGACATATTGAGAAAGTTATCTAGTTCCTCATTATGCGCAAATACCTTTTCTTTTATGCCTTGATAGTAGTCATTTACAATTCCAGATAAATTGCGCTCCATCCAAGTTTCAACAGAGTCTGAGCGTTTAAACGCATCGGGGTTTTCTTCAACATCTTCTAAAATAGATAGCCACATATTGAGCTCAGCTCGCACAGGCATACCTTCTGACTGCTCCATTACGTCATTCATCCAACCGAGTCCCTGATTTTCATAGGCTTTTATCAGCTGATTGTATAACCTACTTTTTTCGTTATCGTCAGCTGGTGCACCTTTAAATTTAACGTATTCTCGATTGTCAGTTCTAAAGTATTCTGTATTCTCATTTTCGTAATTGAGTTTGCTCAATCTTGCGAACAGGTTATTCGGCTCCCGCGTATCCACTTCGTTTAACATTTCTATAAAAGTAGTTCGGTCATTTGCCTTAACCAAAGTTGCCATATCTAATATGCCACGACTCGTATCAAAATCAGAATTTGCTAAATGCGCGTTCAGATCTAAAAGATCACCGTCTGAGAATTTGTTATCAATGACAAATTTTGCATAGTCATTTAATAATTGGTTGTTCATGTCACCATACGCGTTTACATCTTCAAAAAAGCCTAAACCTCTTACATTTAAATCGAAATCAGCATGGCCGTCTTTATCAAGCAGATAAGCTGGTAAATTTGGTTCAGCGAAGACTTTATTGTCAGCTTGCTCCATCAGCTTAGACATGGTCTTCACCGTATCTTGTAATACCTCATCTGACATATTGCTAAGCTTATTTATTAGCTTGGTAGAATAATCATCCTTTTTTTGATCCAGTAAGTTGATAGTCAACGACTCGACAATAAAATCGGTGAGCTGTCCAAGCTCTTCATCAGTTAATCTGTTAGCAACATCAAGAAGTGCTTCAGTTGGTTTAAAGTGGGAAAACTTTATTTTTTGTTCTTCGTCCAAACGATCGAAAATAGCTAGAAATTCGTCAATTTTCTCTCTTCCTTCAAAATCACCATAGGTATCTTTATAAATATGGCCATTTTCATCCGTCCCCATATGCTCTCGATGAATCCCATAGCGCTTAAGCCCAATCATGCTGAGGTCTAGGTTGAGAAAAAATTCTTTACTGTATGTGACTGGTGATTGTGTGTAAGAAAAATCAATAGTTAATTCATTGTCTGAACTAGGTAATTGATTGGGCTCATCGTCGGCCCTATTTGTCGCAACTTCTCTGACCTTTTCATGTAGTTTTTCTGACGATGTTGAGTTTACAACATTGCCGTTATTCATTTGATATGGTGGTCTTATATTCATAACCTATATCCTTGTTACAAATTCAATTTACCGCGGAGTTATTAAACGTTATCGACCCACATAGAATAAACTTTACCCAATTTTGCTCCTTGTTTTAGCCTTACCTAATGTAGCTCGCCAAAATATCAAACCCACTGACGCTATCTTCAAAGTATCGCGCCTTTATCTCTACATATTCAGCATCACTGAAGAAGGACTCCATTGAAGCTTGATCAGGAAAATATATGGTAAAAAGTCGATTAGCTTGGCACCGTCCCTCTGTTAGCAAGGTTTCTGCAATATGAAAATCGTTACTAAATCCACCACCATATTGTCTTAAGATTGGCTTCATCGCCTCACGATATTTGGCATATCGCTCGCTGTTATGAATTTCCATCGCCACTAACATCTCATACATAATTTAGCCCTTTTAAAGTAGTTATCATCTTAACATTGCTCATAAAGCTCCAGCGGCAAACCATCAGGGTCGCTGAAAAAGGTAAACCGTTTGCCTGTATATTCATCTATTCGAACAGGCTCTACAGCAACTTGATTCTGCACGAGGTGTGCAATACAAGCATCAATATCCGATACGCTAAATGCTAAATGTCTCAGTCCTTGCGCCTCTGGATGTGAGGGTCGTTTTGGAGGATTTGGAAACGAAAACAACTCAATCTGGCTCCCATCAGGCAGCGCAAGATCTAATTTATAGGACGCTCTATCTTTTCGATAGTTCTCACGGAGTACGTGCAACCCAAGTACTTCGGTATAAAATACCTTTGATCTTTGGTAGTCAGAACAAATAACAGCAACGTGATGTATTCCAGATAACTTCAAGCACTTCTCCTCAAGCATTTAGGGTCTTTTAAATAAAAAAGCGGCAATATGCATTGCCGCTTCACACACTCAAGTAGGAACTTGGACTACACGTTGTAAAACCAAGCCTATTTTTTCATTACAGGCGAATGCCGCCGTCAATCTCAACGACACGTCCCGTAAAGAAATCATTTTCAATGATATATTTTGCTGTATGGGCAATTTCTTGCGCTTCACCCAGACGCCCTATCGGCTTCATTTTCACTAGGCGCTCTTTGGCTTCAGGCTTCATTGCATCCGTCATTTTTGTACGGATCACACCTGGTGCAATTGCGCCCACGCGAATACCAAAACGACCTAATTCTTTAGCCCAACTAGTAGTCATCGCAACGACACCAGACTTTGCCGCTGAATAATTGGTTTGTCCCATATTACCAGCGCGCGCAACGCTCGACATATTAATGATCACGCCACCGTTACCCGCTTCGACCATTTTGACAGCAGCTTCGCGGCCGCACAGGAAAACACCTGTGAGATTGACATCAATAACGGATTGAAATTGCGAAAGCGACATTTTATCGATGACTTGCCCATCTTTTGCTTTGAGTAGCAAACCGTCACGCAAAATACCCGCATTATTTATTAATACCGAAATATCACCGAAGTCATTTACGATGGCATTAAACACATTTTCGACGTCTGATTCTTGACTAACATTAGCGACATACGTGTTAACTTGCGTACCTAATTGAGCAAGTTCGTGCTTCGCTTCTGCTAAAACGTCTTCTTGCATATCAATCAGGGCAAGTTTTGCCCCATGCTTTGCCATTTCAGTCGCCATAGCAAGACCTAAGCCTTGCGCACCACCGGTGATCACAACTGTTTTATTGTTAATATCCATAGTGTCCTATTTCTCTGAATAAAGCTTAAAAATCGCACTAAAGTCTTCACTGCCTTTGCCTTGATTTTGCATCAAGTTATACAGATTCTTCGCTAGCGCCCCCATGGGCGTCGCAGAATTCGTTTGCTGCGCAGATTGCATCGCAAGGCCAAGATCTTTAGCCATTAAATCAACCATAAAGCCCGGCTTATAACCGTTCGAAGAAGGCACATTTTCTAGTACATCAGGACATGGGTTGTATAGCTCGAGCGTCCAGTTACGACCAGAGCTGTTTAGCATAATTTCGCTCAATACCTTAGGATCTAAGCCATGATCTACACCCATTTGCAGCGCTTCACTTGTGCCTGCCATAAGTATTGATAACAGCATATTGTTACATATCTTAGCAACTTGTCCGGCACCAATATCTCCAGCATGGAAGATATTCTTACCCATATTGGTCAGTACCACATGCGCACGTTCAAAGTCTGCTTTATTACCGCCGACAATAAAAGTTAAGGTACCGGCCGCTGCACCTGCCACACCGCCAGACACGGGCGCATCGACAAATGAAATACCCGATTCTGCCAACTTGTTGCCAACAAACTGAGCTGATTCAGCATCAATGGTCGAGCAATCAATTACTTGTGTGTTTTTACTAAGGTAATTAATTAATCCGTCATCGCCGGTATACACTGCTCGAACATGTTTGCCTGCAGGCAGCATACTGATCACATAATCGGCTTCGCGACATACATCGCTCACAACCGTCGCTTTCGTCGCGCCACTTGCTTCAAGCGTCGCAACGGCTTCAGGGTTCAAATCGAATACACATACTTGGTGGCCAGCCTTTAATAGGTTAATGGCCATTGGACCACCCATATTACCTAAGCCGATAAATCCTACTTGTGCCATTTAAGTCACTCCTTATAAGTCACGCAATGGGTGATCGTTTTCATCCCAGCGAGGTGCAAAAAAGCGTTCTACCGCGTCGTCTGTAACTTCGGCGACAGATTTAAATCGCCAATTGGGCTTGCCATCTTTATCGATAAGCAGCGCACGAACACCTTCTTGAAACTCACCAAACTCGCCAGCCGTTACCGACATTCCTAATTCCTGCTTAAAACAGTCTCTTAGTGTTTTGCCTGCACTTCTAGTGAGCTGCGCTTTAACCAATGCTGCACTTAATGGAGAACCATGCTTTAATGCAGCCTGTGCCTTGCTTAGCCATTTGTTGTCAGTGCTATCCAACGCCAAAATGAATTCAACCTGCTCTGATAACTCACGTTTCTCATCAAGCGCTTCGAACACTTTGATAAGCGGTTTAATTTCGCTTTTTGGCGGCGCATGAGACGCTTCATCTAGTGACAACAGCAACTGAGTAAGCTTTTCATGATTTAATACATTGGTTTTGCCCCAGTTTACTTCAACTAGGTTTTGTAACAGTAAGCTCAGCTTTTCTGAGTCCATAAAATGGTCGGCAAGCCCAACCAGCTTGGCATCCGCAGCGTTAATGTTTGCAGCAGTGAGACCCAAGAATAGTCCAACGCCCTTTGGCATCTTATTGAGGAAATAGCTCCCACCCACATCAGGGTATAAACCAATGGTGATTTCCGGCATCGCGATGCGCGACGTTTCGGTCATCACTTTATGGCTTGCGCCAGCCGTTAAGCCCAATCCACCACCCATGATGATGCCATTACCCCATAGTAGGATTGGCTTATCATAGTTATGGATTTGATAATCTAACCGGTACTCTTCACTGAAAAAGGTTTCGATTAATGCGTTACTCGTATCAGACGACATTTCGCGATATAAACTCACGACATCGCCGCCGGCACAAAACGCCTTCTCTCCAGCACCTTTTAGCATAACCATTGCTATTTGTGGGTCGTTTGCCCAAGCGTCTAGTTGTGGCGCGAGCAAACGGATCATATCGAGGTTTAAGGCATTTAACGCTTTTGGTACATTTAATGTCGCCAGCGCTATTTTCATCCCGTTATGGCACGTTGCCTGTTCGAATATAACCGGCGCCTCTTCGTGATTTATTAGCTCAAATTCAATCATTAGCCATTTACCCAATTCGCTTTACGCTTCTCTAAAAACGCGTTTACGCCTTCTTTTTGATCTTGCGTATCGAATAGTGTTACGAAAAGTTCGCGTTCAAGTGGCAATGCGCTATTGATAGTGCCAGTGCGGCCTTTTTGAATGAGAGCCTTACAAGCCGTGACCGCAACTGGACTTTGATCTTCTACTTTCTTAGCAAGTTCGAGCGCAGCTTCCAGTGCTTTACCCTGCTCGACCACTTCTTCAACTAAGCCAATTTGCTGTGCTTTATCAGCTTTTAAGCGCTCACCGCATAAAATCATACGTTTTGCCCAGCCTTCACCCACAAGCCAAGACAAGTTTTGTGTGCCGCCAGCACAAGGTAACAACCCTACTTTCGCCTCAGGGAGTGCCATTTGTGCTTGAACTTCGGCAATGCGGATATCGCATGCTAGTGCTACTTCTAAACCGCCACCCATTGCAAAACCATTGATAGCAGCAATTGATACGCCTCTAAAGTCGCTGAGTGTTTCGAACGCTTCGCCAAATACTCGAGACATATCCGCAGCGACTCCTTTGTCGCCGTCAGCAAATACGTTTAGATCTGCACCTGCTGAAAAGAACTTTTCACCTTCGCCAGTGATCACTAACGAATAGATTTCTTTATCTGCATTCAATTCGATTACTAGATTTTTAAGTGCAATTAGTGTGTCTTTTGTCCACGTATTCGCGGGTGGATTTGACATAGTAACAACGGCAGTATGGCCTTGTTTTTCGAGTTTTAATTGTGCAGTCATGATACTCTCCTTATAGGACGCTTGCCGCGCCTTCAGCTAAGATCCGACGTGCAATAATTACACGCATGATTTCGTTTGTACCTTCAAGGATCTGATGAACACGTACGTCACGTAAATGACGTTCAAGTGGATATTCTTTGATATACCCGTAACCACCATGAATTTGCAGTGCATCATCACACACCTTAGTGCCTACATCAGTGGCAAAACGCTTCGCCATTGCACAATAAGTGGTCTTTTCTGGGTCGTTGCTATCCAGTTTAAATGCCGCAAGTCGAACCATTTGGCGCGCAGCCACAAGTTCTGTATTCATATCTGCAATTTTAAATTGCAGTGCTTGGAACGCTGCTAACGGTTTACCAAACTGAGAACGCTCTTGCATATACTGCTTGGCGGTATTAAGTGCTTGCTGGGCTGTACCAATCGAGCAAGTCGCAATATTAATACGACCACCGTCAAGGCCTTGCATCGCAAATTTGAAGCCTTCGCCTTCTTGGCCTAATAGGTTGGCAGCTGGGATCCGGACATTTTCAAGCGTGATAAGGCGCGTAGGTTGAGCGTTCCAACCCATTTTTTCTTCTGCTTTGCCATAAATAACGCCATCAGCATCGGCAGGTACAACAAAGGCCGAAATACCTTTTGGACCGGCTTCACCGGTTCTTGCCATTACCACCAATACGTCTGTTTCACCTGCACCTGAGATAAACATCTTAGAGCCAGACAAAACGTACTCGTCGCCTTCTTTTACTGCTTTTGTTTTTAGCGATGCGGCATCAGAACCAGAACCAGGCTCTGTTAGACAGTAAGAAGCCAATAGCTCACCTGTTACTAACTGATCCATATATTTTGCTTTGGTTTCTTCCGTCGCAAAACTCGCTATCATCCACGTTGCCATGTTATGGATAGTCAACATGGCGGTTGTTGCTGTACAACCCATAGAAAGTTGCTCAAAAATAATACTTGAGTCAAGGCGAGATAAACCCAGACCACCTGCCTCTTCTGGCGTATATAGACCGCAAAAACCAAGCTCACCTGCTTTTTGAATTACGTCTTTTGGAAAAATGTGCTCTTGATCCCATTTTGCAGCATGTGGAGCAAGCTCGCTCATTGCAAATTGGTGCGCCATATCGGCAAATGCTTGTTGATCTTCGTTTAGGTTAAAGTCCACGCTAGACCTCTCTTGCTGTTCTGACACCCTGAATGTGTGTCGGTAATTCTTATCGTTTTGGTAAAAAATAGCGTGCTCCCCCTGCAGAGCACGCTATGCAATATGAGTTATCTAAGGTTGATACTCATATTTGGACCACTAACAGCCTCATCGTCAAACCAACGTGAGGTAATTGTTTTGGTTTCTGTATAGAAACGCACGCCTTGCTTACCATAGGTGTGTTGGTCACCGTAGAATGAATTCTTCCAACCGGTAAATGAGAAGAACGGCAATGGCACAGGAATAGGAATATTAATGCCTACCTGACCCACTTCAATTTCACGCTGGAACTTACGTGCTGCGCCACCGCTTGCAGTGAATAATGAGGTACCGTTACCGTATGGGTTGTTATTAATAAGCGTAATTGCTTCATCTAAACTATCGACAAATATACAGCAAAGGACTGGGCCAAAGATTTCTTCTTTGTAGATATCCATTTCAGTTGTGACATTTGAAAACAGGGTTGGACCTACCCAGTTACCACTTTCATAACCCTCAACTGTAAAATCAGAACCGTCTAGCAAACACGTTGCGCCTTGCTGCTTACCACTGTCGATCAGCGACAGAATGCGCGCTTTAGCCTGCGGCGTCGTTTGCGGACCATAAGCGGCTTCAGGATCATCCCAAACGCCAGGACGAACCTTCGCCATTGCGTCTTTTAGTTCCTCTACCCACTGTTGTGATTGCCCAACAAACACAGCAACTGAGATCCCCATACAACGCTGACCACCCGCACCGACCGAAGAGCCAACTAGGTTATTGATCACTTGTTCTTTTTTCGCATCGGGCATAATAACCATGTGGTTTTTCGCACCAACACACGCTTGAACGCGTTTGAGATTTTGCGTACCTTTGCTGTAAATGTACTGACCAACACCACAAGAACCTACGAAAGAAATCGCGCGAATTTCCGGCGCTTCAAGGATTTGGTCAACCTGATCCTTACTACCGTGTACTACCTGTAGTACGCCTTTTGGCGCACCAGCTTCTTCAAACAATTCAACCAAGCGCATTGGCGTTAGTGGATCTTGCTCTGATGGCTTAAGTACAAAGGTGTTACCGCATACAATTGCCATTGGGAACATCCACAGCGGGATCATCGCTGGGAAGTTAAATGGCGTAATACCCGCACAAACGCCTAGCGGTTGGGTATATGAATAGGTGTCGATATTTCGGGCAACGTTTTCTACCGTCTCGCCCATCATCATTGAAGGGGCATTACATGCTTGCTCAACCACTTCAATACCACGCCATACATCACCTTTCGCATCTTCAAAAGTTTTGCCTAATTCATGGCAAATGATGGTTGCGATTTCTTCTTGATGCTCTTTAAGAAGCGCTGCATAACGCATCATAATTCGCGCACGCTCAGTTACCGGAACATTACGCCACGTTTTAAATGCTTCTTGAGCTGAATGAATTGCAGCTTGTACTTCTTCGTTAGTAGCACAAGGTACTTTTGCTAATACTTCTTGATTAGCCGGATTAACAACGTCTAACCATTTGTCAGACTGAGACTGTGAAAATTCACCGTTGATGTATAAAGGTACTTGGTGCATGAAGCACTCCTCCCCATAAAACGAGTTTATGCGCTGCGTGAATGATTAGAATTATGGAAAACGCAGCGCCCCTTGAACGAAATAAATTGCAGTAACTTACACTTCTACCGCGAGCGCTACAGCTTCACCACCACCGATACATAGTGACGCTACGCCTTTTGATAAGCCGCGGTTTTTTAGTGCATGGATAAGTGTAACTAAGATGCGTGCACCGCTTGCACCGATTGGGTGACCTAGTGCACAAGCACCACCGTTGACGTTGACTTTGTTGCTATCTAACTGCATTTCGTTGATAGCCAACATAGTCACCATGGCAAACGCTTCGTTGATTTCCCAAAGGTCAACGTCTGCTGTCGACCAACCTGCTTTTTCAAGCAGCTTATTCATCGCACCGACTGGTGCCACGGTAAATTCAGCGGGAGCTTGTGAATGAGTTGCATGGGCAACAATCTTACAAAGAGGTGTCAAACCGTGCTTTTTCGCTTCTGATTCACTCATTAAAATCAGCGCTGCTGCACCGTCAGAAATAGACGAGGAGTTGGCAGCAGTGATAGTGCCGTCTTTTTTAAATGCTGGACGAAGTGATGGAATTTTGTCTGGACGCGCGTTACCTGGTTGCTCGTCAGTATTAACCTCAACATCCCCCTTACGCGTACTCATCACATGAGGGGCAATTTCATTGCCAAAGCTGCCATTTTCGATTGCGGCGTTTGCTTTACTTAGTGAGCCAAGTGCAAATTCATCCATGTGCTCGCGGGTAATGCCATATTCATCAGCGGTAGCTTGTGCGAAACAACCCATCGCTTTATTGTCATAAGCATCTTCTAAGCCATCAGCCATCATATGGTCTTTGATTTCGCCATGACCCATGCGCATTCCGCCACGGGCTTTTGGAATAAAGTAAGGTGAGTTAGTCATGCTTTCCATGCCGCCAGCGATAGCAGAATTAATGCTACCTGAGCGGATGAGATCATGCGCGAACATCGCCGCTTTTAGACCCGAGCCGCACACCTTGTTAATTGTCGTCGCTCCCGTCGAGCGTGCTAACCCTGCATTTAGCATCGCTTGACGCGCTGGCGCTTGACCAAGGCCTGCTGGTAAGACACAGCCCATGATAACTTCGTCTATACTCGCGTCACTAAGACCTGTTTCATTCATTACTGCTTTAATTGCAGTCGCACCTAAGTCTGTCGCGGTTGCGTCAGATAGGCTTCCCATAAAGCCACCCATTGGTGTACGCTTAGCAGCGACGATGACAACAGCTTCGTTACTCATTGCAAAACTCCTGTTTACAAGCCAATCTCGGGCTTGTTAAAAATTAACTCTGTATTCGAGCATACATAATATTTACGTTTACGCCAACGTAAATCTAAAATCAAGCCAAACGAGATCAGTGAAAGTGTAAAGCTAACTTGCACAAATTTGTTTCCAAGGCTTATTTTCTCTGGCTGTAATGAAGATTTGATGACAATTCGAACGGACAGATTATTCCTTTTATAAGACTAAAGAAGGATCTGCTATTCTTACTTTACCTTTACGTAAACTTCACTTATATTGGTCTAATCAGTGACGTTGTAAGTGTAAATAAAAATGCAAGAAATTAATGAACCTACCTATTCAATCAGCGAGTTAGCTAAAGAATTTGATATTACTACTCGCAGTATTCGTTTTTACGAAGACCAAGGACTCCTTTCTCCTAAGCGCCAAGGACAAACGCGTATTTACTCAAAACGTGACAAAGTTCGATTAAAACTGATCCTTCGCGGAAAACGTCTTGGTTTTACACTTGCTGAAACTGGCCGACTATTTGAGCTTTACGACGCCGACAAATCGAGCGAAAAGCAACTTAAAACCATGTTGCAACTCATTGAAGAGAAAAAAGCCGACTTAAGCCAACAGATGGACGACATTAAAGTTGTCTTAATGGAACTGGTGACGGCTGAGCGCCGTTGTCGCGACACCCTACACGAGCTCGAAAAATAAACTCTCACAACAGGATGAATACCGATGAGCACAGTATCTTTATATAAAGAATTAAACTTTGGACTAGGCGAAACAGCAGACATGATCCGTGATCATGTCAATAGCTTTGCGACCAGTGAAATTGCCCCACTTGCTGAAAAAACAGATCAAGAAAATGCATTTCCAAACGAAATGTGGCCAAAGTTTGGCGAAATGGGCCTACTTGGGATCACCGTCGCTGAAGAATTTGGCGGCTCAAACATGGGTTATCTTGAACACGTTATCGCAATGGAAGAGATAAGCCGTGCGAGTGCATCAATTGGCTTAAGCTACGGCGCACACTCAAACCTATGTGTAAACCAAATTAACCGTAACGGTAACCAAGCCCAAAAAGAAAAGTATCTACCAAAACTTATCAGCGGTGAACACATCGGTGCACTAGCAATGAGTGAGCCCAATGCTGGCTCTGACGTGGTTTCAATGAAACTGCGTGCTGAAAAGCAAGGTGACAAGTTCATCCTAAACGGTAATAAAATGTGGATCACCAATGGTCCAGATGCCGACGTTTTTGTGATTTACGCAAAAACGGATACCAATGCAGGCCCTCGCGGGATCACGGCCTTTATCGTCGAAAAAAGCTTCCCTGGTTTTTCAACGGCACAAAAGTTAGACAAACTTGGAATGCGTGGTTCAAACACCTGTGAGCTGGTATTCGAAAACTGCGAAGTACCTGCAGAAAACATCCTTGGCGAATACAACGAAGGCGTTAAGGTACTCATGAGTGGCCTAGACTACGAGCGTGTGGTATTGGCAGGCGGTCCGCTTGGTATTATGCAGGCTTGTATGGATGTGGTAGTACCTTATATTCACGAGCGTAAACAATTTAACCAATCCATCGGTGAATTCCAGCTGGTGCAGGGCAAAGTTGCTGACATGTACACGCAAATGAACGCCGCACGCTCATACGTTTATACCGTGGCGAAAGCCTGTGACCGTGGCGAAACCACACGTAAAGATGCTGCTGGTGCAATTTTGTATGCCGCAGAACTTGCAACCAAACTTGCACTTGATGCCATTCAGCTACTAGGCGGAAACGGTTATATCAATGAATATCCTACAGGTCGACTACTTCGCGATGCCAAGCTATATGAAATTGGCGCTGGTACGTCTGAGATCCGCCGTATGCTTATCGGACGTGAGCTATTCAACGAAAGTCGCTAGGAGTGCTACATGACGGTACTAAATTCTGCGGTTAATCCGCATGATCCCCAATTCAAGGCAAACAGCGATGCGATGGCATCGCTAGTTGCTGATCTTAAAGATAAAGTCGCCACACTGAGCCAAGGCGGTGGTGAAGCGCTTATTGCCCGTCATCAAAGTCGCGGTAAATTATTTGTCCGTGACCGAATTGAAACCTTGCTTGACGAGGGCTCGCCGTTTTTAGAGATTGGCCAATTCGCCGCGTTTGGCGTTTACGAGCAAGATATTCCTTGTGCTGGTGTGGTCGCCGGGATCGGACGCGTTAAAGGCGTTGAATGCATGATTGTGGCAAATGATGCGACGGTAAAAGGGGGAACCTATTTCCCTATTACCGTAAAAAAGCACCTACGAGCGCAAGAAATCGCTGAGCGCTGCCACCTTCCTTGTATTTATTTAGTGGATTCTGGCGGTGCGAACCTGCCAGAGCAAGATGAAGTATTCCCAGATAAATTGCATTTTGGTCGGATTTTCTACAACCAAGCCCGTATGTCTGCAAAAGGGATCCCACAAATAGCTGTAGTCATGGGGTTATGTACCGCTGGCGGCGCGTATGTACCAGCGATGGCCGATGAAAGTATTATCGTCAAAGAACAAGGCACCATTTTCTTGGCAGGGCCACCACTTGTTAAAGCGGCCACGGGTGAAGAAGTGAGTGCAGAAGACTTAGGCGGCGCAGATGTTCACTGTAAAGTTTCAGGTGTGGCCGATCACTATGCAGAAAATGACGAGCATGCGCTTTCTATCGCAAGGCAGTGCGTATCACGCCTTAATCATCAGCGCCCTACTCGCCCACTCCTTCAAGATGCCAAACCACCACGTTATGACATCAGTGAGGTGTATGGCATTGTCGGTACGGATCTGAAAAAACCGTTTGATGTACGCGAAGTCATTGCCCGTATCGTGGACGATTCTCAGTTTGATGAATTTAAACGCTACTTCGGCGAAACACTCGTGACTGGTTTTGCTGAAATTTATGGTCACCCTGTAGGGATCGTAGCAAACAACGGTATTCTCTTTTCCGAATCCGCGCAAAAAGGCGCACACTTTATTCAACTCTGTGCACAGCGCAATATTCCGCTGCTGTTTTTGCAGAATATTACTGGATTTATGGTTGGTCAAAAATACGAAGCGGAAGGTATCGCCAAGCACGGTGCAAAAATGGTAACAGCCGTTTCCTGTGCTGATGTGCCCAAGTTTACTGTTTTGATTGGTGGCTCATATGGTGCTGGTAACTATGGCATGTGTGGTAGAGCGTACGAGCCAACCATGATGTGGATGTGGCCAAACGCACGGATCTCCGTAATGGGTGGTGAGCAAGCTGCGGGCGTATTAACGCAGGTTAAACAAGATGGTCTAGCGCGTAAAGGCCTTAGCATGAGCGATGCCGAAGTGAGCGAATTTAAAAAGCCAATTATCGAGCAGTACGAAAAGCAAGGCCACCCATATTATGCCAGCGCAAGGCTTTGGGACGATGGCGTTATCGACCCTGCGGATACGCGCACAGTACTTGGTCTTGCCTTAGAGGCTGCGAGCAATGCGCCGCAAAAAGAGTCTAAATTTGGCGTCTTCAGAATGTAAGGAGCACTTATGCCTGTCACTTTAAATATAACAAAAAGCAAAGTGGCGATTTTAGAGCTAAGTCGCCCAGAAAAACATAATGCCTTCAATGCGGAGGTGATTGCCGAACTCATTAAGAATTTCGAATATGCCAGCGGCCTCGATGTCAGAGCGCTGGTATTAAAAACCGAAGGTAAACACTTTTCAGCTGGGGCTGATCTGGCGTGGATGAAATCCATGGCAGACAACGACTATGACGAAAACGTCGCTGATTCTTTAGAACTTGCTAAATTAATGCAAGTGCTGGCCACTTGCCCTCATCCAACGCTATGTTTGGTGCAAGGAGCTGCGTTTGGCGGTGCACTCGGATTAATCGCCTGTTGTGATATCGCCATTGCAGAGCACAACTCTAAATTCTGTTTAAGCGAAGTCAAACTTGGTCTTATTCCGGCTGTAATTAGTCCTTATGTCATTAAAGCCATTGGGGAGCGCCAAGCGCGACGCTATTTTTTAACAGCCGAAGTCTTCGATGGTGAAAAGGCGCTAGAAATGGGTTTAATTCACGAATTGAGCGATGATTTAGCAAAAAGCGAAGCGGATTTTCTCGAGACCTTGCTTAACAATGGCCCTGCTGCTGTGAAAAGCGGCAAAGCACTGATCAGCGAAGTTGCTGGTAAAGAGATAAATGAAGCGTTGATCGCCCATACCGCAAAGCGTATCGCTGAAATTAGAGTAAGTGACGAAGGCCAAGAAGGTCTTAGCGCCTTTTTCGATAAACGAGCACCACGCTGGCAAACCGCCGCAAGCGAATAGGAGTCAACATGCTAACTAAAATTCTAGTCGCGAACCGTGGTGAAATTGCCTGCCGCGTGATGCGCACCGCAAAGAAATTGGGCCTAACCACAGTGGCAGTTTATTCTGATGCAGATGCCAATGCGATGCATGTGAAAACAGCTGACGAAGCCTATCATATCGGTCCGGCACCAAGTAAAGAGTCTTATTTGGTTGCGGACCGAATTCTTGAAGTCGCCAAAGCGGCGGGCGTCGATTGCATCCACCCTGGTTATGGTTTTTTGTCTGAAAATGAAGTATTCGCCAAAGCGTGTGAAGCGGCAAACATTGCGTTTATTGGTCCGCTGGCAAGCTCTATTGAAGCGATGGGTTCTAAGACCCGTGCCAAGGAAATCATGCATGACGCTAATGTGCCCTTAGTCCCGGGGTATTATGGCGACAAACAAGAAGATGATTTCTTGCAAGCAGAAGCAGAAAAAATCGGCTTTCCGGTACTTATCAAAGCCGCTTACGGCGGTGGTGGTAAAGGGATGCGCGTGGTACGAGAAAGCAGCGAGTTTTTGTCGGCACTACATGGTGCTAAACGTGAAGCTGCAGCGAGTTTTGGCAATGACTTAGTACTGCTTGAGCGTTTTGTTGATAAGCCTCGTCACGTTGAAGTACAAGTTTTTGCCGATAGTCACGGTAACTGTGTTTACCTAGGTGATAGAGACTGTTCACTACAGCGTCGTCACCAAAAGGTGATTGAAGAAGCGCCCGCGCCAGGTTTGAGTGATGCTATGCGCAAAGCTATGGGTGAAGCGGCAGTACGCTGTGCGCAAGCGATTAACTATCGCGGCGCAGGTACAGTAGAGTTCTTATTATGTGGCGATGAGTTCTTCTTTATGGAGATGAATACTCGCCTGCAAGTAGAGCACCCAGTGACAGAAATGGTAACTGATCTCGATTTAGTCGAGTGGCAACTGATGGTTGCTGCGGGTGAACAGCTACCGCTGACCCAGGAGCAGGTTTCGTTATCTGGTCATAGCTTTGAAGCGCGTATTTACGCAGAAGACCCTGAAGAAAACTTCATGCCGTTTTCAGGTGTACTTTCACACCTTAGCTTTCCAGAAGCCAAAGATGGCGTAAGAATTGACACAGGCGTGCAGCAAGGCGATGAGATCAGTCCATTTTACGATCCTATGATCGCCAAGCTTATTGTTCATGGCAAAAATCGTGAACAAGCGTTACTAAAGCTAAAATCTAGTTTAGAGCAAGTTCACTTGTGTGGGTTGAAATCTAACATCGCATTTTTACATCACTTAGCAGGCCACCCTACTTTTACAGCAGGTGCGCCTGATACCCACTTTATCGACACGCAAACTGACGTATTAACTCAATCGAATACGCCGCTGGATAAAATGGTGTTATTAGCAAGTGCGGCCTACCTTAGCCACCAACAACCATGTAAAAACACGGTGTGGGGAAACTTAGGCTTTAGGCTTAACCAAACCGCGAAAGTGGATTTACCATTTGCAGATCATGTCGCCTGTGCCTATCAATCTCAAAGTGGTTGGAAGGTTTCGTTTAACGAGCAAATCCACCAAGTTGAATGTGAATTAAATGGACACCAGTTGACAGTGGTGATTGATGGTGCACGGGTACATGCCAGTGCCATTGTGGCCGAAGCCGCGATCACCATTATGTATGGCCCGTATCAACATACCGTTGAACTCAAGTCAAAGCATTACATTAGCGATCATGAGCACGAAGCCGCACCGCTGGCAGCGCCATTGAACGGCACCGTGGTTAAGCATTTGTTAGCCGTCGGTACTCAAGTCAATAAAGGCGATGCCGTGGTGATAATCGAAGCCATGAAGATGGAATATACGCTCAATGCACCATTTGATGGCACGCTCACTTCATACTGCTTTGCAGAAGGCGAGCTGGTCAGTCATGGCGATATGCTGGCGATTGTTGAGGAGCAAGACTAATGTCTCAGTATCCGGCTAACGTCAAAATTGTAGAAGTCGGCGCACGTGACGGCTTACAAAATGAGGTCAGTGTTGCCACAGAAGCTAAAATCGCGCTGGTTAACGCATTAAAAGACGCTGGTCTCACGCACATAGAAGCAGGCGCGTTTGTGTCGCCCAAATGGGTGCCACAAATGGCCGATTCTGCTGCGGTGATCCAAGGCTTTGAGCGTAGTGAAGGCGTTGAAATAAGCGCCCTAACGCCAAACCTTAAAGGCGCAGAGCTTGCACTAGAAAATCAGGTCGACGAATTTGCCATTTTTACTGCCGCCAGTGAGGCATTTACGCAAAAAAACATCAACTGCACGATTGAACAAAGTATTGAACGCTTTCGTCCCGTTGTTGAACTTGCACAAAAAAACAACATAAAAGTAAGAGGTTATGTTAGCTGCGTGGTTGGTTGCCCATATCAAGGTGAAGTACAACCAGAGCAAGTTTTAGCGGTATGTAAACAATTGTTGTCACTTGGTTGTTATGAAATCAGCCTAGGCGACACCATAGGTGTTGGTACGCCTAAAAAAGTCCAGCAGCTGCTCACCTTGTTACTGCAACATATCCCTGCTGACAAGCTTGCGGTGCATTTCCATGATACCTACGGACAAGCATTAACGAATATTCACACGGCCCTGCAAATGGGGATCGCAACTGTTGATAGCGCCGTTGCAGGTCTCGGTGGTTGCCCTTACGCCAAAGGCGCGTCAGGAAATGTTGCCACTGAGGATGTAGTTTACTTGCTGCAAGGACTTGGCATTGAGTGTGGAATTGATTTAGAAAGGCTAGCAAAAGCAGGATGGACAATTTGTGATGCGCTAGGTAAGACACCAAGCAGTAAAGTGTCGTTAGCACTCAAACAAACTTGTCAATCTTAAAACAATAACATTATTAGGAGTGGGCTTATGGCCGGTTTCGATAAAGTCGTATCAAGCTACAGCGATGCGATGGCGGGTCTTAAAGACGGCGATACCATCATCGCAGGTGGCTTTGGTTTGTGTGGTATTCCAGAAGGCTTAATTGCAGAAATTAAGCGCCTGCAAACAAAAGAGCTTACCGTGGTTTCAAACAACTGTGGGGTCGACGACTTTGGTTTAGGTATTTTGCTTAAAGATCGTCAAATTAAGAAGATCATTGCCTCTTATGTTGGTGAAAATGCGCTGTTTGAACAGCAACTACTCGATGGCATTATTGACGTTGAATTAACACCACAAGGTACGCTTGCAGAGAAGATGCGCGCTGGTGGCGCTGGGATCCCAGCTTTTTACACGGCAACAGGGTACGGTACTCCCATTGCTGAAGGTAAAGAAGTAAAAGAATTTGATGGCCGACCATATATTTTGGAAGAATCAATTACCGGTGAGTTTGCTATTGTTAAGGCTTGGAAAGCAGATCGCTATGGCAACTTGGTGTTCCGCCACACAGCAATGAACTTTAACCCAATGGCAGCGACAGCCGGAAAAATCACCGTCGCGGAAGTTGAAGAAATCGTAGAACCGGGTGAACTTGAGCCGAGTCAAATCCACACCCCAGGTATTTATGTCAATCGCGTGATCAAAGGTGACTTTGAAAAACGTATTGAACGTGTCACAACGCGCAAATAGGAGGCAATCATGGGTTTAAATCGTGAACAAATTGCGATGCGCGTGGCGCAAGAGCTTGAAGACGGTTACTACGTTAACTTAGGCATAGGTATTCCAACCTTAGTGGCTAACTACGTACCACAAGGCATTGAAGTGATGCTGCAATCGGAAAATGGCTTGTTGGGTATGGGTCCCTACCCAACTGAAGACCAAGTTGATGCCGATATGATCAACGCGGGTAAAGAAACCGTGACAGCAGCGACAGGTGCAGCAATTTTTAATAGTGCGGAAAGCTTTGCCATGATCCGTGGTGGTCATGTAGACTTGACGGTACTAGGTGCTTTTGAAGTTGATCAACAAGGCAATATCGCGTCTTGGATGATCCCGAAAAAATTAATCAAAGGCATGGGTGGTGCAATGGACTTAGTTGCTGGTGCACGCAACATCATAGTGACCATGACCCATGCTAGCAAACACGGCGATTCTAAATTGCTTGAATCATGCACATTGCCACTGACCGGCGTAAATTGTGTAAAGAAAATCGTAACAGATTTAGCTGTGTTAGAAGTAAAAGACGGCGCATTCCATTTGCTAGAACGCGCACCGGGTGTTAGTGTTGATGAAATAATCAGCAAAACTGCAGGCAAGCTTATCGTCGACGGTGAGATCCCCGAAATGCAGTTTGAGGCGTCGTAAGACACACCCTAACTTACAAATGTACCGACCTCATTCCCAGTGCCAAAGGCGCTGAGTTACCCAAAACCCCTCGCAAGAGGGGTTTTTTTCACATGCCATCAAAGAAAAACTCCTTAGTCTACATCACTCTTCATGTCTAGTTGATGAATGTGATGATTTTTAAATAAAAAATTCAGTAGCCATTTACTTTTCAATCTCACCCCCTAAACTAGTAGAGATAGTTTTGGTTGGCATTGAATATTCACCTGCCAGTACAACTTAAAACTAAAAAGTTGCTGCTTTGAAGCATCGACTGAATATCAAGTTGACACAATATATTGATACCATAGCTTAGTAGCATAACGGTTCGGTTGGTTTATCTTAATTACAAGTATTGAGGCAGTATACTGTCGCTGTAACTAACATAAACCCATCATATATTTAGATAGTCATTCGGCTGATGTGATTGAAACGCACAAATCGAATGAATACGCTAAATAATCTAAACTAGACTGAGTAATTTTTGTGGCTTATGGCTAGCATATTGTATGGCTGATAAAGTCATTCTAAGCCGCTAATGATTAGCATTAATAGCCAGATTACATTTTGCTTTGTTGCATAGTTAGTTTATGTCGAATTGTTATCACCCATTGTCTAGCGATTAATTCAGTATATCAGCTTGGTGTCGTATCACGATGAGAACAACAAGAGGATATCATGGGCAATCACCACGATAAGTACAGCATCGATAATACAGACTACACCGTTGGACAAGACAATGTTCAAAAGTGGGGGTTTGACGTACATAACCCTGTATTTGGTGTAAGTGCTGGATTAATACTGGCGTTTTTAGTCGCCGTATTATTAGTTGATGCAAACACAGCTAAAACCACTTTAGACGGCATAAAGTGGGATATCATAGGTAACTTTGATGCCCTATTTATGTGGTCTGGTAATTTCTTTGTGCTATTTTGTTTGGTGCTCGTTTTATCGCCTTACGGTAAAATTCGTTTAGGTGGTGAAAACGCCAAACCAAGCTATACTCGGGCGTCATGGCTAGCAATGCTATTTGCAGCAGGTATGGGTATTGGTCTGATGTTTTGGGGTGTAGCGGAGCCTGTCGCCTACTACACTGGCTGGTATAAAACACCGTTAAATGTTGCTGCAAACACACCCGAAGCGGCTGAACTTGCTATGGGTGCGACCATGTACCATTGGGGTTTGCATCCTTGGGCTATTTACGCCGTTGTCGCGCTTTCTTTAGCATTCTTTGCCTACAATAAAGGCTTACCACTGTCGATCCGCTCAATCTTTTATCCTATTTTAGGAGACAGAGCTTGGGGTTGGCCGGGCCATATCATCGATATTCTCGCCGTTCTTGCTACCTTGTTTGGCCTTGCGACATCACTCGGTCTGGGCGCACAGCAAGCCGGTGCTGGGATCCAACATGTATTTGGTATAGAAGCAGGTCTCGGTCTAGAAATTGCAGTGATTGTGGGCGTTACTGCCCTTGCGATTATTTCGGTTGTTCGCGGTATTGATGGCGGTGTAAAGCTACTTAGTAACGTTAATATGTTAATTGCATTTGTGTTATTAGTATTCGTTGGTATCGCAGGTTTTGCGATTGCCATGGGTAACATTCCGACGACTTTAATGGCCTACCTTGAAAATATCGTTCCACTGAGTAATCCGCATGGCCGTGAAGATGAAGCATGGTTCCAAGGTTGGACCGTATTTTACTGGGCATGGTGGATTTCTTGGTCACCGTTTGTCGGTATGTTTATCGCACGCGTTTCTGAGGGTCGCACCATACGCGAGTTTATTACCGCAGTATTATTAATCCCGACATTGGTAACCGTGATCTGGATGTCAATCTATGGTGGCCTTGCTATCGATCAGGTAAAAAATGGCATTGGCGCTCTAGGTACTGATGGCTTGACTGAAGTGCCACTGGCGATGTTCCAAATGTTTGAAAACCTACCTATGAGCGATTTACTCTCGTTCACGGCGATTGTACTTGTACTGGTTTTCTTTATTACCTCGTCGGATTCTGGTTCTTTGGTTATCGATAGTATTACCGCTGGTGGTAAAATAGACGCTCCAGTACCACAACGTATATTCTGGGCGAGTATTGAGGGTGCAATTGCGGCAGCACTACTGTGGATCGGCGGTAAAGAAGCAATTGAAGCACTGCAAGCTGGTGCTATTTCAACAGGTTTACCGTTTACTTTTGTACTACTACTGATGTGTGTAAGTTTGATCCTCGGACTTAGAACTGAGCCTAAAAGCTAACGGTCGTTAATCTCATTACTGGCGGAGCTTGGTGTATGCTCCGCCTTTTTGTTATTTGGGTTTAGCTCCACCAGCGTTTCACCATGTCTGATGGGTCTAAACAATATTGAGCTTGAGCTTGGAATAGCTCCGCCGTTGCTAACGCATCGGACAAGGCATGATGTGGCTGATAATAAGGAAGCCCATAGCGCTTTCTGCAGTCAGCTAAGCGTACCGAAGGAATAGGTTTACGTTTGAGCTTATCAAGCCAGCTTCTAGCGTTGTTTATCGCTGACTTTTCAATTTCCATCGTATCGATCACTGGAAACTCAATACCCTCACCCAATCTCGCTTTTAGCGCAGAATCGAAAAATGACTTTTCGACAAACTGATAGTGCACCACAATGACTTTACCATGTAGTGAAGCAAACACTTCCTCAAGAATATCCTGCAGATCTGGCGCGCTTTCAACTTGTGAGTGTGTGATCCGGTGCAGTACCACAGACTCTTCAGCCAGCGGACTGGTTGGCTTCACTAACCAATGCTTCGCTTGAGCCAAGCGGATCCGTCGTAAGTCAAATGGCACGACGCCAACGCTCACAATATCATCGGTGTTTGGGTCGAGCCCTGTAGTTTCAAAATCAAGGGCAACAAACTCACACTGACTCAATTGCTGGTAAGGATCTACCACGCCTTGCTGGTAAAATGCTTGAATTCTCGGGTCTTTCGACGTTTCTACCAAATGCTGAAAGCGATTTGGCCATGACATAATCTCGCCTTGCATATTACACCACTACTTCATCATGGATTTGTTTTGATAGCGAAACTTTAAAAAGCTCTGTGCTTTGTCTAACACGCCAAAAGCTTCTTTAAGATTACGCTGTTCAAAATCAGAGAGTGTTTCAGGCGGCAAGCTGTTATCAGGCTTTTCGCCCTGCTCAATTTGCCATGCTTGATGACGAATACGCATGATGGCGATGTATTCAAGCGCAGCTTGCAGATCTAACACTTTGCCCTTTGGCAGTATATTTGCCTCATCAATATCTTCTAATCGTTCAAAGGAGTTTTGTTTTTTAGAGCCAACACCAAGGGCATGCACTCGAACCAAGTCTGAAAGCGGTGCTGTGCCACGGCGTTTAATGTTCATCGAACGCCTGTGCTCACCATCTTGCTCAAGGACAAAACCATTAAAAAAGCCCAAAGGCGGTGTTCTTCTTAGCGCATTATGTGCCATCGCAGCCAAAAATTTAGGGGTGCTTTTGGCCTTTTTACTGATAAAAGCAGTGAGTTTCTCAGCCCATTTTGTTTCACCCCATACGCCTTCCAGATCAAAGAAAATCGAACTATTAAGTAAAGCCTCAGGACTGGGGTTTTCTATCCAGTCTTCAAATTGTGCTAACCATTGACTGTAAGTTAGACGCCAAGCTGGGTTGCTTGCCATGATCCCACCATCGCAATATTTATAGCCGCAATTGGCTAGACCATCACACACAAACTTCGCCAACTTTTCGAAGTAAGCGCCATGCTCAGCGGGTTGATAACTGTCATCCAAGATCAGTGCATTATCCTGATCGGTCACAATTAATTGTTCGTCCCGAGCCATTGAACCAAGGGCAATAAAGCAGTATGGGATTGGTGGCGGACCTAATTTTGCTTCCGCGAGTTCGAGTAACTTGTGTTTAAACGTTTTGCCTATAATCGACATCGCAGAACCAATCATGTGTGAATTGGCGTCTTCATTCACCATCCGAGTAAAAATTGCAGGAAGTTGTTTGGCGTAACTACTCAAGTCTTCAACACTCTGCTGGTCCATTAGCCCTCTAACAAACAACAGGCTGCTTTGAGACTCATAGCGCAAAATATCGGATAGCGCGACTACTCCTATCGGTTTACGCTTATGAACAACGGGCAAATGATGCACATTGTCTCTTAGCATCAGCATCATGGCTTCGAAGACATAGGCATTGGAGTCAACAATAATAAGATCGGTCGACATAATCTCAGAGACCGGAGTTTGATAATTCAGCCCCTCAGCGACTACTTTTGTGCGAAGATCTCTGTCACTGATAAGGCCAACCACCTGACCATCATCTTCATCTGGATCTTCGACAACTGGTTTCTCGGGATCGTAGATAAGTAGTGATGATACATGCTCTTTTGCCATCACTTGAGCTGCCTGCTGTACCGTGGCGTTGCGTTCAACGTATACCACATCGCGTAGCAATAGTTTACGCACTTTGGCCGTGGTCAAATCGTTGCTGTCGGCTTGCTCAGAAACCGTGATTTTTAGTCTAGCATTATCGTCTGCTTCAAAATAATCAGCAAACGCTTCGTAAACGTCGCAATACTCATCAAAAATGCCTACAGGAATACAGTACACCAGCGTATCTTCAAGGCTTTGAGCGCCAAAACGAACTTTGCGATTCATCAATAAACCACGCTGGCCAAAGATCCCACCTGTGGAAATACGATTGTATAACTCACCTGAGCGCCGATAGAGCTCGACAGCACCAGATCGGATCACATACAAGTAAGTGATCTGCTCTCCATATTCCAAAATGCCGCTGCCCGCTCGGTAGTAACCTACTTCAACTTGGCTTGCGAGTTTATGTAGTGCCTCTTGAGGCAAATCCGAAAACGGCGGGTAAGCTACTAAAAAATTGGCAATTTCCTGATGTTCAACTTCCATGGTTTGCCTTGATATAAAAAGGAATTTAACCCTATTGTGGGCAACGAGGGATAAATTTGCAATGAAAGCAGGTTCAACTAAGGCTGCAGCAATTGTTTTTTCCACTGTTCACCACTACGCTCATAAGACTCTCTAAGATGTAGCCGAGTCTCAGCAAAAGTGAGGAACTCTATGGAAATAGGGTTGATGCAATAGCCACCCCAATTTTCGGGCCTTGGAATTGGGTTCGTACTATATCTTAATTCCGCAATTCTTAATTTTTCAGTCAGCTCGCTTTGATTTCGCATAATTGCACTTTGGTTAAATGACGTTGTGGTTAGCTGAGCATCTCTAGAGCGCCCTTGCCAATAAGTATCTGCATCTTTATCTGAAATCTTCTTTGCTATGCCAACAATACGGACCTGATACCCGACATGATCCCACCAAACTGTCATCGCGATGTTAGGAACATTTTCTAAATGCTTGCCTTTCGCAGAATCGAAATATGAACAAAATACAAAGCCACCCTCATTAACCGCTTTCAAATCAACAAATCTACCTGTAGGAAACCCATTCTCATCAATTGTTGAGACACATACCGCATTGGGCTGATTTAATGGATTGTTTTTCAGAGCTTGCTGCCACCAGGATGTAAACTTTTCTATTGGATTATTCATTATTATTATCCTGATTATTTTTCATCGGTTCCATAATGTCATTAATATCTACCACATTCCACGGCAAACCTTTTTGCCTGTAGATCCGCTTACCTTGCTTTGTATAATCACCAACATCATGCGGTAAGCGCTGACCAACTACAATACAACGTAATGTAACATCGCTATTGTTTACTAGCTTATGAGGCTTACCGCAGGCTCTGTATCCTATGAAATCGCCTTCACCAACACCAATTACCTCGTCGCCAATGTACGCTTCAGCAGTGCCTTGCAATATATACACACATTCATCTTCGTGATAATGCATATGTGTTTCAGTCGAATCGAACCCTGGCTGGATTTCTACGATGTGAAAACCGAACCCTGTTATGCCAGTTAAGTCTCCGAGTGATTTATTGAGCCTCTGCGCATTTGGGTTCAGAAAATGAACTCTTTTTTCCCCTTTTAACGCTTCGATTTCAGCTTTACTAACAATATATTTTTCCATTTCTTCAAACTCCTTATGTTGGTCTTAACCTAAAGGTATGTGTTTAAGGGATATTAGCTTAAATTACAGCAATTGAACTGTTTTCAATTACATACATAATTTGACCTAGGTCACTTTAAAAACCAGCAAAACCGCCTCATACTAGTTATCTATAACTATTCGCAACAGGAACCGCACTCATGACTTATGAAGTCAATTTCGACGGCTTAGTAGGGCCAACACATAATTATGCCGGATTATCTTATGGTAATGTCGCATCACTTTCTAACGCTACCAGCGTCTCTAATCCAAAAGAAGCGGCATTGCAAGGTCTTGAAAAGATGAAAGCAATGCATGATATCGGCCTAAAACAAGGAATATTCGCACCTCACGCACGCCCGAGTTTAGCCCCACTGCGTCGCGTTGGCTTTTCGGGAACTGATGCACAAGTACTTGAAAAAGCATATAAACACGATCCTATATTGCTTCGAGCTTGTTACTCTGCCTCTGCAATGTGGACGGCAAATGCGGCGACTGTATCGCCTTCTATTGATTCCAGCGATGGCAAAGTACATTTCACAAGTGCCAATTTAAACTGCAAATTTCACCGTTCAATAGAGCCAGAAACCACCACAAATTTACTTCGTGCTATGTTCGCTAATGCGCAATATTTTGCACATCACCAGCATTTGCCTGAGCAGCCTTTTTTTGGCGATGAAGGTGCTGCAAACCACACTCGTCTCGCCGATAGCCATGGCAGTAAAGGTCTACAATTATTTGTGTACGGTTCAAGTGGCTTTAACAGCGATATAAAGGGTCCTACTAAATATCCTGCTCGGCAAACATTAGAAGCAAGTCAAGCGATTGCAAGGCTACATCAATTAGATGATAAGCAAGCAATTTTTATCCAGCAAAATCCAAATGTGATTGATCAAGGCGTGTTCCATAATGACGTCATTGCGGTGGGCAATGAGAATGTGCTGTTTTGCCATGATCAAGCCTTCATTGATCAAACCTCCAGTCTAACCAAAATTAGACAAGCGTATATCGGCGAAAAGCCTTTACATATTGTAGAAGTTCCGACGCATGCAGTGAGTGTTGAAGACGCAGTAAAAAGTTACCTATTTAACTCACAATTGATCACCTTGCCATCAGGCGAGATGATGCTGGTTGCACCGGAGGAATGTGCGAAGAATGATAACGTTGCCGCATACATCGAATATATGCTCGGTGCAAAAAATCCGATTTCGCAAGTACGCTTTTTTGACTTACGCCAAAGTATGCAAAATGGTGGTGGACCTGCATGTTTGCGATTACGTGTAGCACTCAATGAAGCTGAGCTAAAAGCGGTAAATCCAGAAGTGATGATGAGCGAAGACAAATTTATTCAACTAAGCGCGTGGGTCAATAAACATTATCGCGATAAAGTCACGGAGCAGGATTTAGCTGATCCGAGCCTACTGCAAGAGTCCTATGCTGCACTAGATGAACTCACCCAACTACTCAATCTTGGTAGCGTTTACGACTTCCAACGCGCCTAATTTCAAGTTTTGCTTGTCAAACTGCAATTAATCTGAGGTTTTAAGGGAGTGATTTCACTCCCTTACTTTTTAGCAAGTACATTAACCGCCCACGTCTCAAGCATGCCGTCGCTATTTAGCGTTACTAAGGTATCTGGGTTTGGGACATACATATCGACTACCGTTGCTCCCTCACTTTCAGTATGAATAGACCAAGTGCCTAATTCTTCCCCGCTCTCATAGCGCCAGATGGAGAGGTGAGATTTTGACGATGATGTCGCGAGTAAGCCTGAGTCAGAAATAAATTTAGCCTTTCTAAACATCTTAAAACGGGCCATATACTTTAGCTCACTGAGCTGTTTTCCAGACTCAAAGTCTAGTACATGTTGCGCATTCAACCCATCTGAGACGAATAAGTGCTTGCCATCATGACTCACTGTTAAACTGGTAACACGATGGCTAAATTGATGCTCATATAAAGGTTCTGGTGAGGCAAATTGCCAAAGGGCAACCAACCCATCTTGCGCGCCTGTAACAAAATAGTCGCCACTATTATCAAACGCCAAATGCTCTATCGGCCGAGTATGTGGCATAAAACGATTGTTTAACTTAGTGAATAGATCCGCCATATTGAGTGAGCCATCATCCATCGCAACAAGCAAACGCTGGTTGTTATGGGAAAGCGCTAAAGCAGAGATTGAAGCAAGTGGACTCACCCCAGCAAAAGGTACGTTCGTTATCAACTTTTGCTTTGGAACAGACCAAATTGAGATAAGGTTTTCACCTGCCACGATGAGCATTTCCTTATCATCTGACAATAAAACTTCTTTGACTGGTGTTTTTATTTTGTCTTTGGGTACTGAGAATATGACAGACTGATTGGCATTGTCATAAATATGGATTTCAGCATGACTGTCTAATGTTACGCTCCACTTTCCATCTTTAGAAAAGTGTCCAAGTATTATGCCATTTTGCGTCAACTGGCTTGTTACCCCTTTACTAATTTCAGGCTGCGATCCACACCCTAGCAAAAATAAAGCGAACCAAGCTAGTGATATTAAACGAGACATCTTAAACCCTTAGCACATAATACATTTATTTCATTTACTGGCTTTACATATCGGCCATTAGCAGACAAACTTAACTTATTGTGAATAATTTTAGACTGCATATGATGTATTTTAGCATGACAAAGTCACTTATTAAGCAAACTTTCGTTGTCTTCGCCGCAATGATTTTACTTTCAGCGTGTGGCTCAGAGGATAATGTCAGTGGTGACAAGGACACTCCTGGATATGCCGCAACAATGTATTTTGACGCACTCTATAATCAAAAAGATTTAGACGCTGCAATAAAAATCGCCACTCCCCGTCACGCGCGTATCATGCGCTCTTACGGTACTGCGTCGCAATTCGCCAGAAATTTAGTGAATATGCAATACGATGAAGTCACCATAGAAGTTGATATGACCAATCAAAGTCTGCGCGAACAGTATGGCGACAGCGCAAAAATTAATTTAATTTTTACCGGTCAGCTCCACGGTGAGCAAGTAGACGACATGCGTAGTGTCAGTATGGTGCGCAAAAAAGGCAAATGGTACGTAGACAAGGTACTAGCTGACCCCTTTGCGCGTTAACTCAAGAATAAGAAAGGAAAGCCCCGTTGTCGGGGCTTTTTTAACAAATTAGCCAAAATCCCTCCGTCACAACAAACTAGTTGGGCGCTTTTGCATCAACAGCAATCGCTTTTGCAACCAGCGTTTCAATACAAAAGATGGTTTCAGAACTCTTATCATCAATCACCTTGTCGTCCATTGCGATACTGAGTTTTTCATTCAATGTCTTACCCACCAGTTTCACGCTATTTTGTTTACACCACTTACGATATTTTGCCATTAGTGGAGCATGCGCCTTTTCCAGTAAATAAGCATGTTCAACCGTATCTATCGCAGAGTGCTTTACCACGGCGCACAGATGCGAGATACGTTCGCGGGTCGAGTTGTGATCAGAAACATTGCTACATACCTGCACCGCCAATTTATCGCTCGGCGCTTTGAGCCACTTACCAACGGGAAACGCCAAACGTTTTAACAAAAATGCCAGAGGTGCTGCGGTAAAGTTATCGCAAAATGCATAAATAGCCTTACTTGCTTCGTTAAGACAGTGATCTAAGGCAAACTTTACCAGCGGTAAGTCCCCTTGCTGACGACCATCATCTTCGTATTTTTTTAATACACACGAGGCGATATAAAGAAAGCTCAGGACATCTCCCAATTTTGCAGAGAGCATTTCTCTACGTTTTAGTGAACCGCCTAGCTTTAACATAGCGATATCACTATACACAGAAAGCGCTTGGCTCAACCATGTAAGGCGTCGGTAATACGCCGCCACATCACCACTAACTGGCGCACGTTCGAAACGTGCAAGTGTGAAGCCATTAAAAAACGCCTTAAGCCCATTCACAGAGGTATGCTGCAAGTGTTTGCAAAGCACTTCATCAAACTCTTTCAATGCGATTAATTGATCTTCTTGCTGTACGATACTCATTTCTTTCAGTATGAAAGGATGGCAACGCGTTGCACCTTGACCAAAAATCATCAAGCTTCGAGTTAAGATATTGGCGCCCTCAACGGTAATAGAAATCGGCATCCCCATATAATTGTGGGCAAGATAATTCATTTCCCCCATTTGAATGGCTTTGCCGCCATGAATATCCATCGCATCATTTAATGCCACCCTTGCATGCTCCGTCAGATGATACTTGGCAATCGCAGTGACTACTGAAGGACTTTGCTTTAAATCAATTGCTAACGCAGTGGTTTGTCTCACCGCTTCAATGAGATAGCTATAGCCGTAAATTCTGGCTAACGCGCTTTGCACTCCCTCAAAGGCAGAGATAGGTACACCAAATTGACGACGGACACCGGCGTAAGCCGAAGTCGCTCTGGCACTTAACTGAACGGTTCCCGCGCTCAGTGCAGGTAAAGATATCCCCCGTCCAGCACTTAAACACGACACCAACATGCGCCACCCTTTGCCGATACCTGCCTGTTCGCCTATCACCCAAGTCATTGGAATAAAAACATCTTGACCACTGGTTGTACCATTCATAAAGGCTTGCCCCAGCGGGTTGTGTCTGTCTCCAGTTTTTACGCCTTCCTGTGCAGTCGGAATAAGTGCACAAGTGATCCCAAGTTCTACTTTATTTGAAAGCAATTGATCCGGATCGTAAACCTTAAACGCAAGTCCTAATACATCAGCGACGGGCGCCAGCGTGATGTATCGTTTTTGCCAAGTTACCGCAAGTCCAATTTGCTTTTCTCCCTCAAATTCACGCTCACACACAATCGCAAAGTCTTGAATACTACCGGCATCCGATCCCGCCTCTGGAGAGGTCAATGCAAAACAAGGTAGCGCCTCACCGGAGGCAAGCTTTGGCAGCCAAGTATTCTGCTGATCATTGGTACCGTAATGAAGCAGCAGCTCCGCAGGGCCTAAACTATTTGGCACCATCACGGTCACTGCCGTAGACAAACTACGGCTGGCTATTTTTGCAACGATGGTGGAGTTCGCCTGAGCACTAAATTCCCGACCACCAAAAGCCTTTGGAATAATAAAAGCAAAAAAACCCTTTTCTTTTAAAAATTGCCAAACTTCTTCAGGCAGGTCTTGAGCCTCAGATATTTTTTCTTCATCAAGCATTTTTAGCAGCGTATGTAATTCGTTATCTATAAATGCCTGTTCTTCATCGCTCAGTTTTGGCTTATCATTACTCAGCCACTTTCGCCAATTCGGTTTACCTGAAAACAACGCCCCATCCCACCAGATACTCCCCGCTTCCATCGCTTCTCGCTCGGTTTGGGAGAGTTCAGGTAATGATGTTTTGAAATAATTAAAGAGCGGTTTAGTGATCAACTTAACCCTGATATCACGGACACAAAATACCACCACAATTGCCAATATCACCAATAAAACTAAAGTCATATGCACTCCTTTTTGCAGGCTTCAAATACGGCCTTTTGATACAATTGACTGCCTTAATTATGGTTAATAATCACACTAACTCAACTTTTATCTGCGCTCGCATCTCATTGTTTGTCCATCGCAAAATTGTCGTTTTAAAGTCGTCCTGCTATTATTCTTGCCACCACAGCAAAAAATGATGCTTTGCTGCGCGAAAAAGCCGCGCTCAGTACGATTAGTTGTTCATACGACTAATACTAATTGGATTAATTTACTTGCTGATTTTTAGCAATTAACCCAATTAGTGTAGCTGGCTATAGATACTAAAATGCCGTCTAGCGTTAAGTCGGCTCGTGTATTAATTAAAACAACAAGTGAACCCTATGAAACCAAGATTTAAGTTAAGTGTTGGCGCACTCATCGTTGCCAGTACTTTTGCACTCTCTGCCTGTAAATCCACTGAAACTACAAATAAAGCGTTATCAGAAGCCGATGCAGTTGCATTTTTAGATAAGGCGTCAGAACAGCTGGTTGACCTTAACTTCCGCTCTAGCCGCTCAGCTTGGATTTATGCGAACTTTATTACTCACGACACCGCTTCACTTGCTGCGGACGTGAATGAGGAATACACCGCTGCGCTCGTAGAGCTTGCTAACCAAGCGGCACAATTTGATGGCTTGGCGTTAAGCGAAGATACCCGCCGTAAGCTTGACAAATTAAAGCTAAACCTGACATTACCTGCACCAAAAGATGCTGACAAAACAGCGGAACTTGCAAAGCTCACTGCAGAGCTTGATGGTATGTACGGCAAGGGCAAATACTGTAAAGATGATGGCACTTGCCTAAGCCTTGGCGACATGACGGCTAAGATGGCTAATAGTCGCGACTATGAAGAGCTTTTAGACATCTGGCAAGGTTGGCGAGAAGTGTCGAAGCCGATGCGTCCACTCTATGAAAAGCAAGTGGTACTTACCAACGAAGGTGCTAATGAGCTTGGCTACGCAGACACAGGCGCAATGTGGCGCAGTAAATACGACATGCCAGCGGACGACTTTGCAAAAGAACTTGACCGCACCTGGAACCAAGTAAAGCCGCTATATGATTCACTGCACTGTCATGTTAGAGCCAAGCTTGGCGAGAAATACGGCGAAGATAAAGTGCCTCAAGATCAGCCTATTCCTGCACACTTGCTTGGCAACATGTGGGCACAAAGCTGGGGCAATATCTATGACCTAGTCGCGCCAGAAAACGCAGATCCGGGTTATGATGTAACGGCGTTACTGGCTAAACACAATTACGACGAAATCAAAATGGTAAAAGGTGCAGAAAAGTTCTTCACCTCTATGGGTTTTGCCCCATTACCTGAGACTTTCTACGAACGTTCTTTATTTATTAAACCACAAGATCGCGACGTACAATGTCATGCATCAGCTTGGAACTTAGATGCCAAAGACGACCTACGCATCAAAATGTGTATCCAACGCACCGGTGAAGAGTTCTCAGTTATCCACCATGAATTAGGCCATAACTTCTATCAACGCGCTTACAATCAGCAGCCTGTGTATTACCAAGAAAGTGCCAACGATGGCTTCCACGAAGCTATCGGCGACACCATCGCGCTATCTGTAACACCCGGCTACTTAAAGCAAATTGGTTTGTTGGATAACGTACCGGATGAGTCAAAAGATATCGGTCTATTGATGAAGATGGCACTCGACAAAGTTGCATTTATTCCATTCGGTCTACTTGTCGACCAATGGCGCTGGAAAGTATTCTCTGGTGAGATTTCTCCAGCAGAGTACAACCAAGCTTGGTGGGAATTAAGAGAGAAATATCAAGGTGTTAAAGCACCAATTTCACGTACTGAAAATGACTTTGACCCAGGCGCAAAATACCACGTACCAGGTAATGTACCTTACACTCGTTACTTCCTAGCGCATATTTTGCAGTTCCAGTTCCACAAATCACTTTGTGAAATTGCTGGCAGCAAAGAAGCCATTCACCGCTGTTCTGTTTACAACTCGAAAGCAGCTGGTGAGCGTTTAAATGCCATGCTTGAAATGGGCAGCAGCAAACCTTGGCAACAAGCACTGAAAACGCTAACGGGTAAAGATGAAATGGATGCAACAGCAGTACTTGACTACTTTGCACCATTGCAAAAATACCTAGATGAGCAAAATAAAGGCCGTAATTGCGGCTGGTAATTGCTAGCAAATAGAGATTCAGAAACGGGCACACTCAATTGTGCCCGTTTTTTATTGGTTTAATTTTGTTACAGTTCAGTAACTTCCTTTTTTAGCGCCGATCATATACGCTCAAATCAAAGTCAGCCTACCGCTCTAGTAGTGAAAGTCTGTGTTGTCACTTGCAAGGATCCTTATGAATATAAAAAGAATTGGCCTAATAGCCATCTTTGAATTGCAACGCTTGTTTGCAACGAAACGCGGATGGATAGCCATCGCCGCATTTGTTTTGGTTTGGTATGCTATTTTGCGCTACGCCATTGCAGAAGCGGTATCCATTGTCAGCGACCCCAACTTCAAAAATATGATCCAGAGTTTTTCCGGCGTCGTTGGTATGCATCGTATTGCCCAGTGGCCTGAAATGGAGCTTGCACTGTACTTAGTTTGGTCAATCTTTTTATTTCCTCTTTTTGTGATCTTTTCAAGCGCAGATCAAACTGTAGAAGATAGAACCCGCGGCACACTGAGATTTCTAACCCTGCGCACATCTCGCGCGGAAATTGTTGTTGGCCGTTTTGTTGGACAGGTATTCAATACGTTGCTGCTCATAGCGATTTCTGCAGTAGGTGCTTGGATATTAATGGTGGTGCGCGACCCAAGCTTATGGCTCACAGGCCTTACTCGATCAACATTAATTGTTTTAGAGCTAACACTTATTACTGCGCCATTTATTGCCCTGATGTCTGTTGCTAATCATTTTGCTAACTCAAGCAAAATGAGCATGATTTACGCAATTTTAACCTACTTAACGCTCTCCACTTTAGTCGCTTTTGCACTTGAGTACAGCGCTTACGCAGAGTACCTTTTTTATCTTTTTCCTGGATTCCAAGGCTCAGAAACCATCGCACAGAATATCAACCTCACTCGCTTTGCCACACCGGTGCTGCATAGCCTCGTGTTAATTGCAATTAGTTGTGAACTATTAAGAAGGCGCGCGCTATGAGTTGCATTATTGAAGTTAATAATTTAGTGAAAGCATATGGACGAAAGCGCGCACTAGATAATGTATCTTTTACCCTAAGCGCAGGTTCACCCATTGCGCTTGTTGGCCCGAATGGTGCGGGTAAAACCACTCTTTTTAGCACACTTTGCGGGTATCTAAATGCCGATGCAGGCAGTGTTCAAATTTTGGGCCATAAACCTGGCAGCGCTGCACTTTTTGGTCGCCTTGCCGCACTTCCACAGGATGCTCAGCTTGATCCAAGGTTTTCTGTCAGTAATCAGCTACGTTTATACGGACAACTTCAAGGTTTAGATGCGAGAGCGGCCGAGAGTGAAACGCATAGAGTGCTTGAGCTTGTCGACCTCAAAGATTGTTATCACGCCAAACCTCATGAGTTATCTCATGGCATGCGAAAACGTATCTGTATTGCCCAAACGCTACTTTCAAAGCCTGAAATTGTACTGCTTGACGAAGCCACGGCTGGATTAGATCCCGTGAATGCTCGTGAGATCAGAAACTTAGTAAAAAGGCTTCAATCTGAAACGACCTTTATTTTGAGTTCACACGATTTAGTAGAACTCGATGATTTGTGCGATCAGGTATTACATTTACAGCATGGTAAATTAACCGCTGTTGACCGCATCCAAGAAGCGGAACTTGCCACGCTGACTGTAAAACTTAAAGAGTCTGGCACCAGTAGTCACATAGCGCTTTTGAGGACCTTACAAGGCGTTGAAGAGGTGACGGTAAATGCCAGTGGCGCCCTGCTTATTGAGTATCGTAGCGGCCAACAGGTTGATATTGATGTACTCAGGCTTTGCCGTGAGCAGGGCTGGCGTTACAAGTCTTTAGTTAACGGTAAAACACTGGAAGATGAACTGTTCGGCTAGCACACGGTTAGTTTAGTAAATTAAAAAAGCCTGCATCTTACAGGCTTTCTTAAATGATTTATAACTTCGCCAGTAACAAAGAACCTGGTCGAGGTAAGCGAGGTAATATTGCCGGCGTTTTCGCATAATCCGCAGGTAAACGCTCTTTCAACTCGTTCACCTTTGTTTGGTTATTCAGTTTTTCGTATGCATAGTATCTTAGGATATCTTGATATGCTTGATTTTCAGCACTGGTTACAACATCACTGTTTAATACAACTAATGCTTTATCGTAGTCTGCCATTTCAATGTAGGCGCGTGCCAAATCAGTAGCGCTACCGATTTGAAAGCGGCTTTGCATTTTTTCAGATAGACTCTCTAATTGCTCCGCTGCCTGCTGATATTGCCCAAGGTGCATATAAGCTGATGCCAATCTGTTTTTTAAAAATGGCGGTTGAGTAGAGCCTTCAGGAAACCAACTATCGTAAGCGGTCAAGATTGCTTCGTATTGACCTAGCTTATGATAGGTTTGGTCGAGCAAGGTAAAGCTTTTTACTTTTATATCCAGCTCTTCAAAACCATTTAACGAACCGCGGTTACTATGCCAATTTAAAATGTGTGAAACCGCTGCTTTAAGCTGTGTTTCATCATTCGATTTCGCGCCTTTCGCCCCAGCGAGTAGCTCCCTCAATTGCTGTTGATATCGCGCAGACTTTTCACTCTTTTGTTTACTAGCTCCTTGTGTTACCTGCTTTTCAGAGACGATTTGGTTAGCAGCTAAGGCACTACAAGACAGTGCTGCCGTGATAATCATTAAATGGGATAATTTCATTTTCTTTTCCTTGTTTAGTGTTTTAACTCTTTGAATATTGAAACTTTTCGAGTGAGATACGGCTAATACTGAATGACCTAATGACGCATGTTCATACCGGTATTGATGTTCGAACAACAGTAAGCTGGCCAAATCGTATCTATATTTATCACTCAGTTTTTCCATGCAGCTTTCATCGCATCTGAGTTCGATTTGTTGTCGCGCCAAATTTGCTAACAACAAACAGAATGGATTCCAAAAGAAGACGCTTTCAGTCGCACATATTAGCCATAACCAATATGTGTCCTTATGCTTGATATGCGTTAACTCATGCTCAATCACGGAATCGAGTTCTGGTCGACCTTTCATCTTAAAATCTAACCAAATGGTGTGCTGTAATGGGCCTGTCGTAATTGCTGGGGTACTCAATTCTGTAAATTTTACGGTGCAAAACGAGTAAAGATATTGATGCTCTTCACTGATGTAGGCACCTTTTTCTATGCCTCTTAGTAATCTTTTATACGACCACACTCTCGCTAAAAATAGTCCTCCACCTACCACTATCAAAAATACAAACAAATTTGAAAACACTTGGTTTATGGTATAGCCAGAAAGCCAGTTTGATTCGGTTTGCAAAGTGGTTTGCTTGATGCTGTTCGGTGGAGTTGACCCTGAGTCTGAAATAGAACTCACCTCAATAGTGTAAAGCTCCAGATTTATTAAAAAAGGGGGTGGGGAGAGTTGCTGCCATGGAATTAGCCAACTCAATAACCCGACTACCAACACATAAAAGCGCATTCGTGCAGGCGCAGTTTTCAGAAAATAGCAGCTAGTCAAACTAAACATGCTGAGCAAGCTTGCGGTGAGTAAGTAATCAAACATTAGTCGCTCTCTTTCTTCTGCTTTTTGCTCTTAAGTAGGTTTTGTAAATACTCAATATCATCATCGTCTAAACTCTCTTCTTTAATGAAATGAGCTATCAGGCTGCGTGAACTACCTTTAAAAAAGCGATCCATAAAACGCGGTGTTGCCTGCTGTGAAAGCGCTTGCTGAGTCACTTTTGCTTGATAGACAATTGACCTCCCCTGCTGACCACAGCGCTCGACTGCACCTTTTTGCTCTAGTCGATCTACGATTGTTTTGACTGTGTTATAAGCCACTTTTTTTGTTCTTGTATCATCTGTAAGAAGATATTTATGAAGCTCACTGGCAGTACATGCATTTTGTTGCCAAAGTAACTTCATCACGTCTAATTCAAATTCACTGAGTTTCACTTATCACCTCCATTACTACATTTGTAGTTTTAAACCACTACAGATGTAGTTGTTGATACCCATGAAGTCAACTAGAAATTTTTGGTGAAAAAACAGAAAGTGAAGCTATACATGAAAGCTTCATTACCTTGAAGGAAAGTGAGGGTGTGCAACAAACTCCCCCAAGGAGCGCATTTTGCGTTCCTTGGTTAAAGCCTTTATATGGATAATAACAACTCAAATTAGGGTAAAGTGAGACTCAAGTTTTAGCTACAACTAAAGCTCTCTATGTTGTAGTTCTATTGATCGCTATTGATCGCTGACACCCATCACTAATGTGTTAAAGCGTTTGTATGGTATTGATTACCCGTGGTGTCGACGAATGTGCTTAACTAAGCCCGCTTGATTAAACTCAAGTGAAACAATATTGGTTTTACTATATTCAATAGTTTTATCTAAATGAGCAGGTTTTACTTTACCTGATTCGGTCATTTTTACAAAGACGACATTAGCGCCAACCATTACCTCATTTATTTCTATTGAACTATGAATGACTTCATCTTTTAATTTATTAATCATATCCTCTCGGAGTTTAGATTTATCTGTATAAGTAAATTTAAATTTGACGTGTTCATCGATAAAGTCATCAGAAAGCAGTGAGATATAGTTTTCTATCTCTTTAATTGTTGTATTTGGCTGTTGACGCGAATTTTTTGCCGCTACAAATACTTTTGCTTTCTCAATTAGTTGCTCTGATGTGAAATTATCATGTGCACTACTAGAAAATGAAAAAAGAAAACAAAATAACACTAATATAAATTTATTCACGGTTTTTCCTTCCTGCTATGCCTAGACATAATGAATCCTACACGATGCTAGCCTCCGCTTCTTCGTGAGTTAGCTTAAAGCCAGTGCCATAATTAGTTTGTCAAATAACTAAACAGCAGAGGCTAGCATGAACAAACATAACATATTTTTCATTAGCCTAGATACTCATAAAGAGCTTGTTAAAGTCGCTTATGGTGAAGAATAACGAGGCGCTCAACCCGTTCATTTTGATCAAGAGTCAAATCGCTGACGCCCACCACTAATTTGCACCTTCCTAAGATACCGCCTACGCTTTAATTCTGCACTCAAAGGGTTGAGGAAAACAAACTATGGCAACTGCCCGTAAAAAGCAAATCAGTTTAACCGACACCAAATACTACCATTGTATCTCCCGTTGCGTAAGGCGCGCGTTTCTGTGCGGTGAAGATAGATTTACCGGAAAATCATACGAACACCGCCGGGATTGGGTTGAAGAAAAGCTATTGATGTTGGGGTCTGTGTTTTGTATTGATATTTGTGCTTATGCTGTGATGAGTAATCACACTCACATTGTTTTATATGTTGATGATACAAAGGCTAAGCGTCTGTCGGATAAAGCAGTTGTGATACGGTGGCACAAGCTGTTTAAAGGTAATTGGATAAGCCAAAAGTTTACTGAAGGTGAACCACTCAGCGAATCGGAACAATTGATATTCGACGAGCAGGTTGATGGATATAGAGAAAGACTCGCAGATATTAGCTGGTTTATGCGGGTACTTAACGAAGATATCGCCCGCCGAGCAAATAAAGAAGATAATTGTACAGGTCGGTTTTGGGAAGGACGATTTAAATCCCAAGCATTACTGGACGAGGCAGCACTGGCTGCGTGTTTAGCATATGTAGATTTAAACCCCATTAGAGCCAACATCGCCGCAACGCCTGAAACCTCAGACTACACCAGCATCAAAAAGCGCATTGACCATGCAAAATTAGGAAAACAATCAAAAAGCCTACTACGCTTTGCTGGCAGCCCACGAAAACATATGCCAAAAGGCCTGCCCTTTGAGCTCAAGTCCTATATTGAGTTAGTTGAACTCACAGGACAGTGTATTCGAGCCGATAAACGCGGTTATATTAACGAAGCGCAACCCATTCTTACTCGACTCAATATAGAGCCTGAAAACTGGATAAAACTCACTACGCAATTTTCTCGGGTATTCCACGGCGCGGTTGGAAGAGAGCGAACAATAACCGCTTACTGTGAAACACTCCAAAAACGACGACGGACAAACCTAACAAACTGCGAGCGCTTGCTGGCTTAGTAAAACTCACATTCTCAATTCTCGAATTTCTTACAGCTGCATTTGCAGCGCTTTGTCGTGCGCGATAGCTCAATTTTAGTGTAGCGATACGCTTACCCGCCAAAGGTCACACTATCTAAGAACGCTTTTGTCCATATTCTTTAAGTGTTTCCGCACGTTTTAATCTCACTTTGCCAGCATAGATACAAATAATAGTGGGTGTCATCACTTCATCACACGGTATGTGAAGCTCACAGATTGGGGATTTGCTAATACTAAACGTGCTTTGTTATACACGCAGCATTAGAAATGGCTGTCCTTCTTTCTTTTCTTCTTTCTTTTCTTTGTCCTTCTTTCTTTTCTTTCTCCTCCTCTTTTTTTGCATCTACCTCCTCCCTTTCCCCATCCCCATTTGTGATATCACTCGCTTGGCATTGTCGGCACACGCCATGTCACCCGGTTTGGCTTCTATGTCATTTAGGATGGAGTTTAATTGTCGTTTGTTGTCTGCAAGCTTTTTCTCCATCAGTTCAATATCAGCAAGTTTTCGACGTAAAGCGTTAAGTAACTGATCATGTTTCCAGTCACTTAGATCACTCGGAAGTAATTTACTCAGCTCATCTAAACTAAAGCCTGCTTTTTGACCATTTGAAATTAAATGCAATACAGTTTCAGCTTCAGGAGGATACGTCCTATAACCATTGGCAGCGCGCTTAACTAATTTAAGTAGGCCAATATCCTCATAGAATCGAATTTTCGACGTCGCCAAACCTGTTCTTTTTGATAATTCACCAATTTTCATAAACTCAAATTCCTACTGCACTCAGTCTGCTACCTTAAATGAAAAAGTCTGTGCTTATCCCAAACAATAGCAGATAACAGAAATTAAGTATTGACCTTCAAGTTTACTTTAACCTTATGCTTGCACAAAACAGATACAAATTAAGGTGATTTTTATGCAAACAATACTTGGAGCAAACGGTCAAATTGGTAGTGAGCTCGCCCGAGCTTTAAAGAAAGACTTTACCGATAACATTCGTCTTGTCAGCCGAACACCAAAAAAGATAAACAACACAGACGAATTACTCAGCGCTAATCTACTTGACGGCAGTCAAACGCAAAAAGCAGTAGCAGGCTCTGAAATTGTTTACTTAACCGCAGGGCTGCCGATTGACACAAACATGTGGGTTGAGCAATTTCCTATTATGATGCGAAATGTCATCGATGCGTGCGCAAAACATAATGCCAAATTAGTGTATTTTGATAACACCTATATGTATCCGCAAAGCAATGAACGTCTCACAGAAGAAACACCTTTTTTGCCATATGGCGAAAAAGGCAAAGTTAGAGGACTAATAGCGAGTATGCGGCTCGATGCGATGAGTACAGGCCAAGTCAATGCGATGATTTGCCGCGCGCCTGAGTTTTATGGACCGGGTAAAACGCAAAGTATCACCAATACAGCGGTTCTTGATAAGCTGCGAGCAGGCGATGCTGCGAAAATCTTTATCAGCGATAATACGTTACGTACCTTGATATACACGCCAGATGCTAGCAGAGCAATGGCGTTACTAGGCAATACCTCTGATGCATATGGCCAGACATGGCATCTTCCATGTGATGACAATCGACTCACTTATAAGCAAATCGTTAACTTAGCGAGCGAAATACTCGGCATTCAAGGCAAGTATTCAATATTAAAGAAATGGCAGCTATCACTGCTAAGCATTGTTAGCAAACCTATAAGAGAAACACGAGAACTGTTACCTCGATATGCAGTCGACAACATATTTGTATCAGATAAATTTAAGCAGCGCTTTACGGAGTTTGAAATTACCACTTACCGAGATGGACTAACAACAACTCTCAAGGAATGACGACGTTATTTGATACCTAGATCATTAGGCGTTAAGTTAAGTGCTACAACTAACATACGCTTTGGCGAGGAACAAACACTTAAATTGCTAAACTTGGACTCTGTACGGGAAATTGCACCGCACAGAGTTGATGTGTACTAGCTCAGACTTGACCTGACAGTTACCCGTTTTTCAATCGGTGACTGTCAGTCTAGATTCTGCCTAGATTTGGGCTAAATTCTTTTCAACCCAGATCGATTTCCCATCTAATAATGTTTCAAATGGCGTTCTACCACAGCATTTTTTTCCTTGATGAGTTCGGTCATTATTGTAGTAATTTATCCACTCGTCCAGATCCTTTTGGAGTTCTTCCAGAGAGCTGTATAACTTTTTGCGAAATGTCACTTGATAAAACTCTTGAAGTATCGTTTTGTGGAAGCGTTCGCAGATACCGTTTGTCTGCGGCGACATTGCCTTGGTTTTGGTATGGTCTATATCGTTGATCGCTAGATAAAGCTGATAATCATGGTGCTCAACCTTACCGCAGTACTCAGTTCCACGATCAGTGAGGATCCGTAGCATAGGTAGTTCGTGCTGCTCAAAGTAAGGCAAAACTCTATCATTCAGTAGATCTGCTGCTGTGATCGGTGTTTTAGTGGTGTAGAGCTTTGCAAACGCAACTTTGCAATATGTATCAACAAAAGTTTGCTGATATATACGGCCAACTCCCTTTAGGTTTCCAACATAAAAAGTATCCTGTGAACCAAGATATCCTGGGTGCTCAGTCTCAATTTCGCCGCAGGCTTCATCGTCCTGTTTTTTCTTCTCAAGGGCTGTTACCTGGGATTCTGTGAGAATGAGACCTTCTTGGGCGACTTTAGCCTCTAGCGCTTTCAGACGCTTTTTAAAGTTTTCCAAGTCATGGCGCAACCAAACAGACCGCACGCCACTGGCAGAAACAAATACGCCTTGTTTTCTTAACTCATTGCTAGCTCTGACTTGCCCGTGAGCTGGAAATTCAATCGCATAGGTGCAAAATGCTTTTTCAGTCTCTTCATCTACACGGTTCTTCAGGTTTGGTGTTCTACGCGATTTATCGATGAGTGCATCAATACCGCCTTCATCAACGAGCTCTTGATAACGATAAAACGTATCTCGCGAAACCCCCATCATTTTGCAGGCTTTAGATACGTTTCCAAGCTCTTCAGCTAGATTGAGCAAACCAGCTTTGTGTTTAATGATTGGATTGTTAGTATGTAACATGAGAGTTACTCCTTAGTTGTTTTGAACAAAGATTCGACACCTTTATCAAAACGGGTAACTCTCAATTTTTCAAATCGAATTGTCAGGTCTGGTCAGAACTAATTCAGTTGATGCTTTTTATCTCATTCCTTTCAGAATTTCGACAATCTCTAGGGTGTTTTCGAGTACCCTGATGACTCTACCTTCAACGCTTATCGTTACCAAATCCCGTTCTCTGTCACGATAAATCACTTTGCCATGGTCGTAGATATCTGGATCTAAGCGCTCCCCAACTTGGAGCTTTTTTTGCCAACCTGGCGGAAGTGGCTTGCCCTGCTTCAACTTTTTTTCAAGGCCCGGCGGTAACTTCTCCGGTTTAGCATTCGCCTGATTTAAACCTATAGTCAGACTAAAGGTAAGTAGGGAAAGTACAATAACTTTATTCATAACAACCTCTCTTTTAGAGCGCGGCGTCATGCGTTTTGTGAACACAACGCCGTCTATAAAGTATTGTTAATAGTTTGAAATAAAGCTTATTGATATAAACTGAACAACAATCACTAATATTTAGATTGATTTAGCTTTGTTAACGCTTTAACGGAGAAACGTTCAATGGCGAGCCCCAACTGAAGTCCAAACTTCTCAGCAACGCCTTTTTTAGCCTTATAAGCCACCTTATAAAGCTGGTGACTTTCATTTAATGACATAAGTAAATCGTCACTGGTTGAGATTTCATCGACTAATTTAAGCTCTAACGCTTGTGTACCAAACCAATGTTCTCCACTGGCGACTTTCTCAATATCAAGCTCGGTACGATTATCAGAGACAAAGTGCTTGAACAGACCGTGCGTTTCCTCAATCTCCTCTTTAAACTTTTCTCTGCCTTTATCCGTATTTTCACCAAACAGCGTGAGTGTACGCTTATACTCACCAGCGGTTACCATTTCAAAATCAACGTTATTCTTTTTCAATAAACGATTGAAGTTGGGGATCTGCGCAATCACACCGATTGAACCAATAATTGCAAATGGTGCTGCAATAATCTTATCTGCAACGCAGGCCATCATATATCCGCCACTTGCAGCAACCTTGTCCACACAGACGGTTAGAGGAATACCCGCTTGCTTGATACGCGTAAGCTGCGATGCACCAAGTCCATAGCCGTGAACAACCCCACCACCACTTTCTACCGACACTACAACCTGATCCTTTCCTTTATCTGCAATCGTTAAAATAGCGTTGATCTCTTCTCTTAAACCCGCGACCTCGTGAGCGTCCATACTCCCGTTAAATTCAAGATAAAAAACGTTTTTCTCTGCTTCTTTATCTTTATTTTTTTGCGCTTTTGATTGCGACTTATTTAGGGCTTTTAGCGCCTTTTTATCAAGTGTTTGCTGCAAAAACTGCTGCTTAGATTGCGCCAGACTGTCGCTTAAATCGGTAAATTCAATTTCACCCTTTTTCGATTTTGGTTTTGAGCTTGCTCCCACCATCAAAATAATGACGACTGCAATACCAAAGATAATGGTTACTGTCTTGGCTAGAAACAACCCATATTCAAACAAAAATGCCAAGTCGTTCTCCTCATTTAGCTCATAAAGGGGCCCATTTTCTTTCAATATAAAATGGACACAAAAAAGGCCGCTAGTTGCGGCCTTTTATAGTCTCGAAAAATGTCTTAGTTTGCAACAACATCCGAGTTAGATACTTGTAAAACCAAACCCTTTGACTTCAAGAAGCTTGCAACTTGTGTTTGCATTTCGATTGACGCAGCCGCGTGTCCTGCAGCTGTGCCACCGGCTTTTTCATCAAAGCCTGTGGTCAAGATTGAACTATGGTGACCTTGAGAGAACTTCACCACATAACTTCCAGGTGTTCCGTCTTGACTCATTTGCGTTTCACTTGCAGGCATTAATCCCATGAAACCAGCAAGTGGTAAGCTACCAGACAAGAAGCTACGTTCTGTTGTTGGAGGGATAACCAAGTCAGCTGCATTGCCATCAACACCACCCGTAACAACGCTCATATATACTGGCGTTTGTAGCGCTTTCACGGAAGCTGCATAGTTAAGTGGATCGGCACTACCTAATGCGGTTTGTGCTGCAAAACCAAACTGCGTCACCGTACCATCAATCAGTGCTAGTGTCGCGGTGTCTCCAGCCGCTTCTAAATTCGCTCTAAATGTTCCATATGCACAAGAAACATATTTGCTTTGATCCGCAGCAAACGTACCACAGTCAGCAATTGCACCTTCTTGCAGATAGGCATTAAACGCTTGCGATGCGAGATTACCTGCAGAACTCAACACGGAGCCTTGTACAAACGGGCCAAATGATTTTGACTCAATCAAGAAATTAGCAATGCCCGAGCCACCACTTGCAAGTGCTGCTGACTCAACTTTAAAGAAGCCATCAATTGCTGGATTTAATGGCGCATTGGTTTGAGCGAGGAAGCTTGGGCCTACAACCGAACCAAGCGAGTGACCTAAGTAACTAACTTGCTGGGTATTAAAGTTAACTTGACCGCCAGATGCTAGATTGATGAAGTTTAAGCCTAAACGTAAACCCATTAAATCTGCTGCTGATTGCTTTAAGTTATCACGCGCAACCAACAACGATGTTAGGTTCATGTAGGACAACACGCTACCTGTCGAGGCATTAAAATCATCAGTGCCATCACCATCGATATCTAAACCGCGAGCACCGTGCATTGGGTGATCGATCGCAACTGTGGCAAATCCAGCTTGTGTTAATGACAACGTCAAGCCAAGCATGTCTTCTTTTTTACTCGTGATACCATGTTGCAAGATAACAACAGGCCAGCCGCCTTCAGGGCGCTGAGACTCATCCGCAGGCATTGTGATTTGCACAGGAACATTAGCAAGCCACTGCTCTTTAGGAATTGGATTGTACTTAGTCAAGAACTTAGTACCATCTAAACCTAAATCTCTCAGCTTTCCACCCGAAAGTGTATTACAAGCGATATCATTTGGTTCAGTTGGTTCTGGTAAACCACCAGCTTGCGCCGCATATCCAGCGACAGCTACCGCGCTGTCGCAGCGTGCTTGCCAATAGGTATCAGCTAGCGCAGAGATATCTTTATTTTTTGGTTGTGATAAGTACTGAGGTAGTTGTATTTGACCTTGCAATAAACGCACGCTTCTAAAAGCAGGTAAAATAGCATCAGGCACTTTTCCTACAAGGGCATCAGCAACGGTGATCACCGGTTGTGCAGGTACAGCGACAACAGGGTTAGCACCGCCCTGTAATTTTGCGGCTAACAATTGCTTAGTCGCCGCCAATGCGTGACCTGTCGACTGTGTCGTCATTGCAGCTGTATATATAATCTCTTCTTTACTCACCGAGCCCGCAGCAGTTACCGCCCCTTCATAGCTACGAATCACAGCCTGTAGAGATTTCTGAGCATCAGTTACCAATGGCGCGTCTTGGCGCAACAACGTGTAAGTCGAAGAAGCATCTACACTTTGACCTTTTGAGTCTTTAAGACCTTTGGTCAAAACAGTAATATACGTAGTTTCAGGTTTGAATGGTTTAACTGGGATAATAACTAAACCGTTACCTGTGCTATTAGCCATGGTAACGAAATCACCATCCGGGCCAAATTGTAATTCAGCAATTGGCTTACAAGCGATACCTGAAGGCACCTGAGCACAGTCTTCGTCGGTTTGTAATGGTCCACCCATTGCAACTTCAAAAATTCGTACAGAGCCCGGAGTCATGACGCTTTGCGCATCAAGTGTCAAACCATTTGGTGTCGTCATGTCGATAACGTAAGGCATTTGTGTCGACCAACCATCTAAGGCGCCAATCACAATACTAGGGTTTGCATAGCTTGCACGCGTTACCAGAGGGTTACCTTCACCATCTTTCACTCCTAACATTTCGTCAGGTAGATTTAAGGTACCGTCTTGAGTGCCGGATAAAAGGATATCGTTTGGAACTGAGATCACACCGCCCGATGGATCAAATTTAACAGAAATCGTTGGAGAAACGGGTGTAGTATCATTTTTTACATCTTCTAACGTTTCACCGCCTCCACAGCCAGCGAGTGCTGCTGATACTGCGAGTGAGAGTAGCATTTTTTTCATTTTATAGGCTCCGACATAATCTTATTATTATTGTGATAATTCTCGTTAAATCTATGTAATTGCATTTTTAATAAGACATTAGACCAGTTAAACTTAACTCAAACTTTGTTATTTCGCCAGCCATATTTACAATAAATTCGCTAACTTGCTACTGCATTGTGATAAAATAGCCCAAACATCTTAATTGGAGTCCAGAATGCAGACTTATCAAGCTCCTGAAAACGCACTAGCGAATAAAACGATACTAGTAACAGGTGCTGGCGACGGCATCGGCCGTGTTGCGGCAATTAATTACGCCAAATATGGTGCAACGGTTATTTTATTGGGCAAAACCACCAGTAAACTAGAAGCCGTTTATGATGAAATTGTTAACGCCGGTTACCCACAGCCTGCAATTGTACCTTTAGATTTACGTGGTGCAACCAAACAACACTTCCGAGACTTGGCTGCCACTATTGAGCAGCAATTTGGGAAGCTTGATGGCTTGCTAAATAATGCTTCTATTTTAGGCTCTTTAGGTCCAATGGAACACTTTTGCGTTTCAACCTTTGAAAACATAATGAAGGTAAACGTAACAGCCCAAGCGGTGATCACTAAATCGCTATTCCCAGTAATGAGAAAAGCACCTCACGCTTCTATTGTCTTTACTTCATCGGGTGTAGGACGTAAAGGTCGCGAGTTTTGGGGAGCATATGCAATTTCTAAATTCGCAACCGAAGGTATGATGCAAACTTGGGCCGAAGAAGTGGGTAAAACCAATATTCGCATCAACTGCATTAACCCTGGTGCGACAAGAACAAGTATGCGTGCATCAGCATTCCCAGGTGAAGATAAAGATAAACTAAAAACACCTGAAGAATTAATGCCAACATACCTGTACTTGATGTCTGATGACTCAATCGGAGTTAATGGCCAATCTTTAGATGCCCAAACCTACTAACTAGTACTTTAAAGGCTGCAAATCCACAATTGCAGCCTTCTATATTAACCTGAGGTTTGGATAAGGAATGTTCCAACTCATTGTTGCTAAAGCACAACTTAATTTTTTCCTTGTCTAGCCAGAGAGTTTTAGGGAAAACAAGGCGAATTTACGCACCAATAGCTGGCTATTGGAAGTGAATTCAACGCAGTTAGCGCTAAAACTGGCTGCTAGAAAGGCATTAATTATCCGCAGCTCAGGTTATATTACCTAAGTTAATCTCTCGGCAAGGTTTCAAACGCCTGCACTTGCTCTAATTTTTCATCCCACTTAGCTTTACTCGCGATAAATAAGTGTGCGGTTGGCGTAAGGCTCGGTGCATCATCTAAGCTACCGGCAGGTACCACTAAACCAACAGGCTGCTGGTTTGGTAATGCAGAACCACAACAAGCGCAAAAGGCTTTAACGTGCTTAGTATTCGGTAAAGTAAAGCGGGTTATTAACTTTTCGCCCGTAAGCCAAGTTAACACTGCATTTTGAAAAAATAAATTCGCAGCATGTGCGGAGCCTGTGTCTTTTTGACAATATTCACAATGGCATAAATAAAAGCCCTGCGCGTTGCCCTCTACAAGATATTTAACCTGACCACACAGACAACTACCAGAAAACATCTCTTTCATTTGCATCTCCTTATCAAATACAAAAACACCAGCTCACTAGGCTGGTGTTTTAAAAAGCTTAAATTACTTTCTTCTTGGGGTTTTGACCCTTTGATTATGCTTTTTCACTGCTTTGCGGATCTTATTAATTTTCGCGCGCTTGTCTTTACGCTTTTCCGGCATGACCGACAACTTAGTTTGCTGCTCGGCTCTCATGCTTACCGATTTACGTAAGTAGTTAACATCTTCTAATTTTAATTCTTCCCATCCACCTTGTGGCAAGCGCTTGTTAAGCTCCAATTTACCATAACGGATACGGATCAAACGCGACACTTCAACCTCTTGCGACTGCCAAAGACGCCTGACTTCACGATTACGCCCTTCGGTCAGTGTTACGTTGAACCATTTATTCAGACCTTCACCACCAAGTGGCTTAATCTTAAGGAATTTTGCAGGACCATCTTCTAGCTCAACACCTTTGGTTAATGTACGCAACGTTTGATTTGTTACTTCACCAAATACCCGGGCAGAATATTCACGTTCGACTTCGTATTTTGGATGCATCAAGCGATTAGCTAGCTCACCATCATTGGTAAAGAGTAACAGGCCTGATGTATTGATATCTAATCGCCCAATAGCTATCCAGCGGTCACCATCTAACTTTGGTAGCCTATCGAATACAGTACGACGACCTTGAGGGTCGCGACGAGTACACAGCTCACCTTCTGGCTTATGATACATAAGTACGCGACAGATGCGCTCTTCTTGCTGTTCTATTTTAACAATATGTCCATCTACACGGATCACCGAAGTCTCTTCCACTCGGTCTCCTAGCTTGGCAACTTTTCCATCTACACTTACGCGGTTAGACTCAATATACTTTTCCATTTCGCGTCTTGAGCCAACGCCAGCTCTTGCCAATACTTTTTGTAGTTTTTCACTCATTTAGATGGTTCTCTCACAGAAGGATCGTTTAATAACTGTTCTATTTTCTCATTATGTTGCTCAGGTAACCGAGGTAATTCCCCAAGACCAGATAATGAGAAGTAATCTAAAAATTGTTTTGTCGTTGCATACAATGCAGGCTTACCCGGTACCTCTTTGTAACCCACCACTTTTATCCACTCGCGATCTATCAAGCTTTTGATAATATTAGAACTCACGGTAACCCCGCGAACTTGCTCGATTTCGCCTCGAGTGATTGGTTGTCGGTAAGCAATCAATGCCAAAGTCTCAAGTGTAGCACGTGAGTATTTTGGTGCTTTTTCCTGCCACAGTTTACTTAGCCAAGGGCTCAAGCTCGGGCAAGCTTGAAAACGGTATCCGGTACCAACCTCAACCAGCCTTACACCGCGAGTTTGATAATGATTTACCAGTGTTTCCAGTGCCTGATCAATACGCGGTGATGACACGCTGATATCTTCCAGCACAGTTTCTTTTAAGCGCTTTTTAGATAACGGCTTATCTGAAACGAAAATCGCTGCTTCAACCAATTCAACCAGTTGTTCATCGCTAACGCGTCTTTTCATATTTTATGCTTGAAGATAAAAATGCGGAGTATAGCAGAGGCTGCAGCCATCCCCTAGCCTTTTAAATGCAGGTAAATCGACGCTGCCGTTGCTGACTGAATATAGTCAACCAATTGCTCCTTAATGAGTTCGAGCATGGCAATAAAAGTAACCACCACACCACTGCGCCCTTCGTCCAAGGTAAAGAATCGCGCAAATTCTACCGGCTTATTCTGTTCTCGTAGCAATTGCAATATAAAACTCATACGCTCTCGAGTCGAAAGTGCTTCTGCGGATATATGATGGTGCTCAAAGGTCTTGGCTCTAGCCATCACTTCCGACAGCGCCAAAAGTAATTCCCTCAGTTCAATGTCTGGGAATTCTGGCTCATTGTCGGTACTACTGTCTACCAGCGCATGAGCGACAAAGATATCACGCTCAACACGAGGGATCTCATCTAAATTCTCAGCGGCTTGCTTAAATTGCTCGTATTCCTGCAAGCGTCTCACCAGCTCTGCTCTGGGGTCTTCCTCTTCCTCTAACTCTTCGTGTTTTGGTAGTAGCATTCTTGATTTTATTTGTGCCAGCAAAGCTGCCATCACTAAGTATTCACCCGCAAGTTCGAGCTGCATGTCCTTCATCATTTCAACGTACTGAACATACTGCTGAGTAATACTAAAAATCGGTAATTCTAGAATATCTAATTTATGTCTTTTAATAAGATAAAGCAGTAAGTCCAACGGGCCTTCAAAGGTCTCTAAGATAACTTCTAGGGCTTCGGGAGGAATATAAAGATCTTCCGGCTTTTCAATTACCGCTTCACCGTGTAAAAAAGCCAGCGGTAATTTCTGTTGGAGTGCTTCTGTCATCTCAACATGCGTTATTCAAAAGGCGATGTATCGCCACAGCCACGACGCAAAATTTCAATGGTGTCTTCAGACATATCAATAACTGTGGTTGCTTGCTCGATTAAATAGCCACCGTGAATTATTAAGTCTACGTGCTTCTCAAGACGCATGCGGATATCATCGGGGTCAGACTCAGTAAACTGCTCTCCTGGCAAAATCAAAGAACATGACATCAAAGGTTCACCTAGTGCTTCCAACAAGGCGCAAGTAATTGGGTTATCAGTCACACGGATCCCGATGGTTTTTTTCTTCTCATTGAGCAAACGACGAGGAACTTCTTTCGTCCCTTTAAAAATAAACGTGTACGGACCGGGCGTATTATTTTTAATCATCCTAAACATTTGATTATCGACACGGGCATAGGTCGAAAGCTCCGACAGATCACGACATAAAAGAGTGAAGTTATGGTGCTTTTCAATGCCGCGGATCCGCTCTATCCGCTCCTTAGCTTGCTTATTACCGAGGTTGCAACCAATGGCATAGCCGGAGTCGGTTGGAAACACCACCACGCCACCTTGTTCAATAATATCAGCCGCTTGGCGAATTAAACGCGTTTGCGGGTTATCTGGGTGAATATGAAAAAATTGGCTCATAAGCTTATTCCTCTTTGCCTCCCCAATGACGCCAAACTCCTTGACAATCTTTAGGTAAATACAAGTTACGACCAAGGTCGACCCAAGGCATTGGGAAGTGGAAATCTGACCCTTGGCTTGCTAACAATTCAAACTCTTGACTTAGTCGCCCCAAAAATTGGCGCTCAGTAGGCGCTTGCTGGGGCTGTGCAACTTCCATTGCAGCTCCCCCAACCGCTTTAAATTCAGCAATTAACTTTCTTAGCCACTTATTCGACATCTTATATCGAGCAGGGTGTGCCAGCACACTTACTCCACCCGCAGCGTGAATAGCAGAAACGGCCGTTTGTATATCGCACCACTGACTTGGCACATACCCAGTTTTGCCGCGTGCTAAAAATTTATTGAAAACGCTTTGCACGTTTTTAGCCACGCCCCGCTCAACCAGCACTTGAGCAAAATGCGCTCTGGTGATCTGCGCAGTTTGGGCAAGTGCAAGGGCATCTTCGTAGACATGCTCATAACCCTTTTTGGCTAATCGCTCGCCGATTTCTTTTGCTCTGGCTTCTCGCTTTTGCTGCTGTTCGTGCAGCAGCTTTGTTAATGCTTCATGCTCAGGGTCAAAATTTAATCCAACAATATGGATCTCAAAGCTTTCCCATTTTGTGGAAATTTCAACGCCATTGATAAGTTCTAACGTGAGATTATTTTGGCTAATGTAGTCACGGGCAGGCTGGATCGCATCTATCGTGTCATGATCTGTAATTGCAAGAATATCAACGCCTTTTTCCGTTGCTCGCTCAAGCAATTCAGCAACAGCTAAGCGGCCATCGGAAAAAGTAGTATGGCTATGGAGGTCATATTTAATCAAAATGTATTAACTATCTCTATGAATTATCAACGTTTTGATTATATCACAAGTTAACTGATACGACCTTAGGTTATTTTCTGATATTTGCCCTTGACACTTGTAGCAAGAATAGGGTTTACTGTAGCTAATTTAGATTAAACAACGAAATATTCACAAATGAACAAACAAATTCAAAAAAACATTTGGTGGTGGCACTCGAACTAAGCGGGTGTGTTTCGTTATATCTACGATTTATCAACCCGCGCAATGTCGCGGGTTTTTTTATACTTTTAGAGGCTTATATGAACAACAATATCACAGTAAACACAATTTGGTGGTGGTGGATGCCCTAGCGGGACGGTATTGTTGTGTCTGAACAATAACCCCCGCAGAGCTTAGCTTTCGGGGGTTTTTTATTTTCTAAACAGAATATCTAGAAATTAAGAGGAATGAGGTTTGATTTTTAGTCACATAACGACCACACCAGGTGAGGTCACCAGCATAAGACAAAGGCGCGATTATATTGCCAGCCCACTGTCTTTATACGCAGGTTTAAACAAAACAAACTCGTTACTGCTCGAATCAGCAGAAATAGAGTCTAAAGACAATGTGAAAAGCATCGTGCTTGTGGATAGTGCGATTCGATTCGAATGCAATGGCGCCCAAGTCATTGCCAAAGCCTTGTCTAACAATGGTGCTCAGTTGCTACCGTACCTTGCGCAAAAGGTCACTAATTGTGACGTGATCCTCAATGATAATACCTTGACGCTCACGTACAACGCATTGGAAAGTAACATTGATGAGCATACAAAACTAAAAGCGGATAACGCCTTTAGTGCGCTCAGAACCTGTATCAATGAAATTAAACGTAACTCAGATACGCCGTTTTCCGTCTTTTTAGGTGGTGTATTCGCCTATGATATGGTGGCAAACTTTGAGCAACTTCCTGAAGTACCAGATGGGGACAACGACTGTCCCGACTATGTTTTCTATCTCGCTGAAACCTTAGTTGTGATCGATCATCAAGCACGAACTACTGAGCTCATTGGTAATGTTTTCAATGGCCCTGAAGTTCACGCCAATTGTTTTGAAGTAGGCAAACAGCTAGAAGAGCTAAACAGTCAATGTGACCAAATCACTGAATTTCAGTTTGAGCCACAAAGTGGCGGTGCAGACGTCAAAGTCAATGTGAGTGATGACGAATATTGTCAACACGTTGAAAAGTTGAAAACCAACATTATCAACGGTGACATCTTTCAAGTCGTTCCCTCTCGCACTTTTTCACTTCCTTGCCATAACTCACTCGCCGCCTATAAACAGCTCAAACTACAAAACCCTAGTCCCTACATGTTTTATATGAAGGATGAACGCTTTGTACTATTTGGTGCATCTCCAGAGTCGGCGCTCAAATATTGTGAGCAGAGTAACCAAGTTGAAGTCTATCCCATCGCAGGAACGAGACCACGAGGTAAGTTTGCTGATGGTAATATCAATCCAGATTTAGATAGTCGCATTGAGCTTGAGCTGCGCAACGATCAAAAAGAGCGTGCAGAGCACCTTATGCTGGTTGACCTTGCCCGTAACGATGTCGCACGGATCAGTATTGCAGGTACTCGACACGCAAAAGAATTATTGAAAGTGGACCGCTACTCACAAGTCATGCATTTAGTATCACGCGTCGTTGGCCAATTAAAGCCGGATTTAGATGCGCTTCACGCCTATCAGGCTTGTATGAATATGGGCACTCTCGTCGGCGCACCAAAAGTTAAAGCCGCAGAACTTGTTCGCCATACAGAAAAGCAGCGTCGTGGCAGCTACGGCGGAGCGGTAGGTTATTTGATGGGCAATGGCGCGATGGACAGCTGCATCGTCATTCGCTCCGCGTTTGTAAAAGATAACGTTGCTTACGTGCAAGCGGGTGCAGGTGTTGTGTTTGATTCAAATCCACAAAGCGAAGCAAATGAAACCAAAGCTAAAGCCATGGCAGTGATTAAAGCAGTACAGTCCACGTATGAAGGAGCAAACCATGACTAAGGTATACTTTTTAGATAATTTTGATTCTTTCAGTTATAACCTTGTGGATGAGCTTAGTTTGCTAGGGCTCGATTTGATCGTTTATCGTAACAATCTCTCTGCCGAAACCATTTTCAATAAAATGTGTGCAGAGGTTGATCCAGTGATATTAGTTTTATCACCTGGACCTGGCGCGCCATCGGAAGCAGGCTGTTTGCTCGCGTTAATTGAGCTATGTAAAGGTAAATTCCCCATGCTTGGGATTTGCCTCGGTCAACAAGCCCTAACCCAAAGTTATGGTGGTAAAGTTGGCAAAGCGGGTGAGACGGTACATGGCAAATCTTCTATTATTGAAGCGGATGAGCATCCGGTATTTGCCGGACTTGGGACGCAATTCCCTGTTGCGCGTTATCACTCTCTGATGGCAACAAGCGTACCACCAGCACTACAAGTGATCGCGAGATATCAGGCCATTCCGATGGCTATCTATCACAGTGAACACAAAGTAATTGGCTATCAATTTCACCCAGAATCAATATTGACCCCCAATGGCGCTCAGCTATTACAACAAAGTATCACGTACCTTAGCGCTTAGGAGAGCACGATGGAAAAGTTACAACCTCTATTACAGCAACAAGATTTATCGTTCGACGCCGCCAAATCCTTGTTTAGCGATATTATGGCTGGACAACTGAGCGACATCGAACTTACCGCAGCGCTGCTTGCGCTAAAGTTTAAAGGTGAAACAGCGGCGGAAATAGCCGGAGCAGCTCAGGCTATGCGTGATCATGCCACCGCATTTGACAAGCAAGACCTACTCGCAGCAGACAGCTGTGGTACGGGTGGCGATGGCACAAATACCATCAACGTGAGTACCACCGCCGCCATTGTCGCCGCAGCATGTGGTATTAATATGGTCAAACACGGTAATCGCAGCGTGAGCAGTAAATCAGGTTCCGCTGATTTACTAAAAGCACTTGGGATCAACATTGATATGACCCCCGCACTTGCAGAAAAATGCTTAGCAGAGACCGGCTTTACCTTTTTGTTTGCACCGCATTACCACGCTGGTGTAAAACATGCTATGCCGGTTCGCACGCAACTAAAAACACGCACGATATTTAATATTCTCGGGCCATTGGCAAACCCAGCTAAGCCTGAGGTGCAATTACTCGGCGTTTACGACCCTGCCCTTGTTTTACCCATGGCCGAAACGTTAAACCGCTTAGGTACGAAACGAGCGATGGTAGTTCACGGTAGTGGCACAGATGAAATTGCCCTACACGGCGAAACGCTAGTCGCAGAAGTAAAACATGGTGAAGTGACGCAGTACACCGTTACCCCAAGCGATTTTGGACTAGAAAACTATTCACTTGAATCTATTGCTGGTGATACGCCAGAATATAACGCGAAAGCGAGCCTTGCGATCTTAAATGGTGAAGGCGAAGCTGCACACAATGCAGCGATCATTGCAAACGTTGCAGCCTTGTTGGTATTAACCGATAAGGCCACAGATTTTAAAACCGCAAGCCAACAAGTACGCGAAGTGCTTGCAAGCAAAAAAGCCATGACAACCTTGGCTAACATTGTAGAGGTGAGTAATGGCTAATGTATTAGAAAAAATTGTTGCCGATAAAGTCGAAGAATTAAAAACGCGTAAGGCGCTGCGTCCGTTAAGTGACTTTATCGACGAAGTAACCCCCACCACGCTGAACTTCACCGCTGCGTTGGCGCAAGCTGGAACACAATTTATTTTAGAGTGCAAAAAGGCGTCACCTTCAAAAGGCCTTATTCGCTCACATTTTGATTTGACTGAAATTACCAGTGTTTATCGTAAGTACGCGACATGTATTAGTGTACTAACCGACGAAAAATACTTTCAAGGCAGTTATGAATACCTTGCCACGGTGAGAAAGCTGGTTGATCAGCCTCTGATCTGTAAAGACTTCTTTATTGATGAATATCAAGTTTATCTCGCCCGCCTACACGGTGGCGATGCCATTCTTTTGATGTTGTCTGTATTAAATGACGAAGAATATTTGGCACTAGCGAGCGTGGCCAAATCACTTAATATGTCGATTTTAACGGAAGTAAGCAACGAAGAAGAAGTGAGAAGAGCGCTTGCGTTAGATGCTGAACTTATCGGTATTAACAACCGTGACCTCAGAGATTTATCAACGGATTTAGCAACAACAGAGAAACTAAGAAAGTTAATCCCAGAAGACAAAGTGGTGATTTCAGAGTCTGGCATATACACGCACCGCGATGTGAAACGCTTATCACCGATTTGTGACGGCTTTTTGGTCGGCAGTTCACTGATGGCTGAACAGGACTTAGAACTTGCTTGCAGACGCTTGATTTTGGGCGAAAACAAAGTGTGTGGTCTTACTCGAAGCCAAGATGCGCAAGCAGCTTATAAAGCTGGAGCGGTATACGGCGGTCTTATCTTTTATCCAAAATCGCCTCGTTATGTCGACATTGATTGTGCGAAGGCCGTTGCTGATAGTGCGCCGCTCAAGTACGTTGGTGTGTTCGTTAACGCACCGCTTGAGCAAGTTGCAGAGTATGCGCAAATATTAAAACTGAGTGCAGTGCAATTACATGGCAATGAAGATGAGCTGTACATCGATACCCTGCGAAAACAACTTCCAGTTACCTGTCAAATTTGGAAAGCACAAGGTGTGGACACAGCACTGCCAAGCCCCTTCGCTGGCGTAGACAAGCAATTGTACGATACCAAAACCGACACTGCATTTGGTGGCACGGGACAAGTGTTTGATTGGCAGCTATTAAATCGTAGTTCGAGCAATTATATGTTGGCTGGCGGCCTAAACCCCGACAATATTCACGGTGCCGTTAATATAGGTGCCGATGGTCTTGACCTAAATTCAGGCGTTGAGCAATCGCCTGGTAAAAAATGCGCTCAAAAAATCGCTAACGCGTTTACACAAATTCGAAAATATTGAGGTGGACATGAGTAATTCAGCTTATTTTGGTGACTTCGGAGGCATGTTTGTGCCCGAGTTACTCGTACCTGCGTTAAAGCAGTTAGAACAGGAATTTTATAAATCACAAAAAGACCCAGAATTTCAGCAGGAGTTTTATCAACTTTTGAATGAATTTGCGGGTCGCCCAACACCACTGACCAAGACACGCAACTTAGTTAAAAACCCTAAGGTCAAACTGTACTTAAAGCGTGAAGATTTACTTCACGGTGGTGCACACAAGACTAACCAAGTGTTAGGTCAAGCGCTCTTAACCAAACGTATGGGTAAAAAAGAAGTCATTGCTGAAACCGGCGCTGGACAACATGGTGTTGCAACCGCCCTAGCCTGCTCCTTACTCGGCTTGAAGTGCCGGGTATACATGGGCGCTAAAGATGTTGAGCGTCAGCAACCAAACGTATTTAGAATGCGTTTGATGGGTGCGGAAGTTATCCCTGTTACCGCTGGCTCAGGCACATTAAAAGACGCGGTAAATGAAGCATTACGTGACTGGTCTGCAAACTACAAAACGGCACATTATTTACTCGGAACGGCTGCAGGTCCTCACCCGTTCCCGACGATTGTCCGTGAGTTCCAAAAAATGATTGGTGAAGAGGCGAAACAACAAGTACTAAAAGCGGAAGGTCGTTTGCCAGATGCAGTTATCGCTTGTGTGGGCGGCGGCTCAAATGCTATTGGTATGTTCGCAGACTTTATTGATGAAAAAGACGTTAAATTAATCGGGGTGGAACCGGCTGGTAAAGGCCTAGATACCGATGAGCACGGCGCTGCACTATGTAAAGGAAGTAAAGGCATCTTGCACGGCGCCTATACCTATATCATGCAGAACAAAGATGGCCAAATTGAAGAATCTTACTCTGTTTCAGCAGGTCTTGACTACCCAGCTGTTGGTCCACAACACGCCTACCTTCATGAAACTGGCCGCGCGCAATATGTTGGCATTACCGACACTGAAGCATTAAATGCCTTTCAAGCGCTTGCTAAACACGAAGGTATTATTCCAGCCCTAGAGTCAAGCCATGCTCTGGCATACGCACTAAAATATGCAGAAGCGCAAACCGAAGAAACGGTGATTGTTGTTAACTTAAGTGGTCGCGGAGACAAAGACTTAGCTCACGTCCACCAGGTACTATCTGAGCGAGGTGAACTATGAGACGTTATGACGCGATGTTCGCGCACTTAAATGAAAAAAACCAAGGTGCATTTGTTCCTTTCGTGACGATTGGCGACCCCAATAAGGCTCTCAGTATTGAGATCATCAAAAGCCTGATTGACGGTGGAGCTGATGCATTGGAGCTCGGTATTCCATTTTCCGATCCCATCGCCGATGGTCCCGTTATCCAAGCTGCTAACATCCGTGCATTAGAGCAAGATGTTAATACGCAAGACTGTCTTGAGATCATCGCCGAAATTCGTCGTTACAACAGTGATATTCCAATTGGTTTGTTGCTTTACTCAAACTTGATTTTTGCTCGTGGTATTGAGCAGTTTTATCAAGACGCCAAAACTGCGGGTGTGGATTCTATCTTAGTTGCTGATGTGCCACTGCACGAAGCCAAACCGTTTAGGCTCACTGCAATGGCAAATGATATTGCGCCAATTTTCATTGCCACACCGAATGCCTGCGATGATACGTTACGAGAGTGCGCCACCCGAGGTCGTGGCTATACTTATTTACTTTCGCGTGCAGGCGTGACTGGTACAGAAACGACGGCACAAATGCCGGCAACAGAGATGATCACCAAACTTATCGAGTATCATGCTGCGCCGCCACTGCTAGGGTTTGGTATTTCTGAACCGGAGCATGTAAAGCATGCGATTAGCTCAGGTGCAGCAGGTGCGATAAGTGGCTCTGCGGTGGTGAAAATCATCGAAAAACACTTAGATGATCCTAGCACTATGTGCTTTGAGCTAAAAACCTTTGTTGCGCGAATGAAAGCTGCAACGCAAAAGTAATATTACTTTCAAGCCAGTGTTAAACACTGGCTTTTCTTAGAATTAACGCAAGTTATCTTTTAAGGCTTTAGCAGGCTTAAACAATACCTTGTTTTGTCCCTCAATGGTGATGGTCTCACCTGTTTGAGGATTACGTCCTTGCTTTGGGGGATGATAACTTAACGCGAATGTCCCAAGTCCATTAATTTGCATCTGATCGCCTTCTGACAAGCGCTTTTTAGTGGCCTGTAAAATGACATTTAACACCGCCTGTGAATCTTTCTTTGTTAATCCACTAATTTCCGCCATTTTTGTAACTAAATCGCTCTTATTCATGCAAATACCTCTGAACCATTGAATGAGCGCAGCAGGCTATGGGTTTCATCAAAGAAAGTCAATGTTGATGTTCTCGCCGTATCTTGGTAAAACCCTTACAACCAACTTTGTTAGGATAAAAAATGTCATTTTTAATTGAGTACTTACCGCTCATCTTATTTTTTGCGGTTTATAAGTTTGTCGATATTTTTTGGGCAACGGGTGTGCTAATCATTGCCTCTCTTATACAGGTCGCACACCAATACATCACTAAGCGCGAAGTCGCAAAACGTCATTGGATATTCTTAGCGATTGCGTTGATCCTTGGTGGGATGACGATTTTCTTCCATGATGAGCAGTTTATTAAATGGAAAGCCACGATTATTTATGCCATTTTAGGTGCGGCACTACTCATATCTAGGTACCTGTTTAATAAAAACTTGGTAAAAGGCGCACTCGAAGGCGTGTTAAAGTCAGTTGCTGAGAAGGAGAAAAGCGAGATTGATATTGATTTACCAGCCAAAGACTGCGACCAATTAAATCTATTTTGGGCAGTATTACTTTTCTTCATCGCAGGCCTAAACCTTTACGTTGCGTACCACTTCTCTCTTGATTTTTGGGTGAACTTTAAAGTCTTTGGTTTAATTGGGATCACCTTCGTTGCACTCCTCTTTACCATGTTTAAAATTCAAAAATATTTACCTGAAGAGTAACCATTCAAGGTTCATCTGCAGCTGCTATAGTTAACGAGTGAGAGCTAACTATAGCGGCTTGTAGCCGCCAAATATTTTGGGGAACTAGCCTTGAACGCAAGCCAATACCGGTGGTGTGAACTCGTATTTGTATTCTTTGTCCTGCCCATTGTCGCTTATCAATTTCGTGATCACCTCAACAATTGGCTTTTTCCAGCACTGATCATTTTAATGGCAGTTTGTACCCATTTACTACTAACCGATCCCCATTTCAAACGCTTTAGATTAACCAGTTTGGGGGAGTTTTCGTCCGTCAAAAAGCGATTATTTACCACGTTTTTCGCAGGTGCAATGTTTTCAGCCATGCTCTATGGTTTAGTTAGTCAAGGAAATTGGTTTTCCCTACCGCTCAATTCCCCCAGCGACTGGTTATTATTATTAGTTGCTTACCCTATTCTTTCCGTCTTACCACAAGAGTTAATTTTTAGGAGCTACTTCTTTCATCGCTATAAAAGGATTTTACCAAATAAAAACAATCGAGTTTTGCTAAGTGCATTAGTGTTTGCGCTTGCGCACTGCATCTATGACAACTGGATAGCCGTGGCGTTATCTTTTGTTGGAGGGCTACTATTTTCTTATACCTACGCCCATAGTCGTTCGCTTGCGGTGTGTGTGTTAGAGCATAGCCTGTGGGGACTGTGGATGTTTACAATAGGAATTGGGCAGTACTTAGATTCGGGCGTAAAATTTTAGTGGCTTAGTGGAGAATAAACATCGGCGCATTAATACGCCGATGTCATCATGCCCAAAACGAATGTCTTGTCGCTAGAAGCCAAAGATACTGAATGCAAAATACTTAGTTGCAACGGTATTAATGAAAATAGCCAACAGGATCACTGGGATGAATGTAGATAGAGAGAAATTAATATATTTCTCAGTAAAGCTACCTACGTACCCCTCTGCGCCTTGCGCAAGTTCTTCATTCAAACCAGATTTTTTCCAGCGATAAGTAACGAATAGACACAACAGCAAACCATTCAACGGTAAAATAGTATCGTAAAACACGTCGTAGACTAGGTCAAAGAAGCTCTTCTGAGCATCGCCATATCTTACAAAACTTGTAAGCCAGTCCACCATTCCAAAAGACATCGTAGATAGCACAGTCAAAATACCTGTGGTCAACGCTAAGATAATCAGTGCCTTTTTACGTGAAATGCATTTTTCTTCCATCAAAGTCGAGGTAGGCACCTCGACAATTGACACAAGCGACGTTATCGCTGCAAAGAAAACCAACAAAAAGAAAGTACCTGCAACAATTGAAGCACCGACGTAGCCAATATCATCTTGTAAAGCCAATAACAATTTAGGTAAGTAATCGAAAATCATAGATACTGAAGAGTCCGATAACTTACTTGGATCTGTATTCGGATTAAAACTAAAGATAGCCGGAAGTACCATCAGACCGGCAATGAATGCCACTAATGAATCTGTAATAGCGACCATTTTAGAGCTACCGACAATGTCGTCTTTCTTAGAGATATAGGAAGCATAAGTGATCAATATACCCATACCTAAAGACAGTGAAAAGAAAGCCTGTGATAACGCGCCATTTAGCACACTTGCATTCATCTTTTCGAAGTCAGGAACGATGTAATAGCGTACACCTGCCATTGCGTTATCAAGGGTTAATACGTATGCGACAAGGCCAATTAACATGACAAATAACGCTGGCATGAGTAACTTAGCTGCTTTTTCGATCCCTTCTTTTACACCGCCAACCAAGATAAGATTAACGATCACACCCACTATCAACATATAGATGAAGACATTGGTATCGTTGATAAAAGTGCCAAAGTACTTCGGAGAGGCGAGTACATCTAAGTTACCTAAAGCTGTTTGCGCTAAGAAGCCAAAGATCCAAACGGTAATAACCATGTAGAAGACAGCAATCATAAACGGCGTGAGTACAGCCAAGAATCCAGCTATTGACCACTTTTTATCATGATTAGATAGCAGCTTATATGCGCCAAACGGGTCCTTTTGGGCTTTCCTACCCATAGCCATTTCGGCCATCATGACAGGTAAACAGATAAACACTACAAATAGTGCATAGATTAGTAAAAATGCCCCACCACCATTTTTTGCGGCGGAAACAGGAAAGCCGACTAAGTTACCAATACCAACAGCAGAACCTGCAGCGGCAAGGATAAACCCTAATCGGGAGCTAAAATGCTCACGGTTTGCACTCATTGCAATCAACCTTATTATTATTTTCTACAAATATCCGAAGGACTCTACCAGTCAAGCTGAGTGTTTTTCAAGTTTAAATGTCTAATCACTGAAAAACTCTGTGTACATTTACTTTTGCACTGAGGGCGTTTTATCATAGTATTGATAAACGGCCCTGAAAAGCCGACAAAATACGTAAAAATAACAATAATAACCTAGAAACTAATCTGGAACTAATACTTATGCTTTACATGATCTACTCAACCGACGCTGAAAACTCATTAGCAAAACGTCTTGCTGCGCGCCCTGCTCACTTAGCTCGTTTAGAAGAATTAAAACAACAAGGTCGATTGTTTGCAGCAGGCCCGTTACCAGCTATTGACTCGGAAGATCCTGGTGAAGCGGGTTTTACGGGTTCTTTGGTTATTGCTGAGTTTGAAAACTTAGAAAGTGCGCAGCAATGGGCGAGCGCCGATCCCTATATTGATGCTGGTGTCTATACTGCTAGTATTGTAAAACCGTACAAGCGAGTTCTGCCATAAAAGTTTACTGAACGTTAAGTTCAGCAAAGGTTAATTACAAAAGCACTAAATTTGTTTGAGATTTATGAAGTTTAGACACTTAGTATCTATGAAACTGTGGAGCTTAAAATGCGATTGCAACTCACTCTCTTAGCGTTGATCTTGGCGTTCGCTTCGAGTGTAGCAGACGCCAATAGCCGCAATGATAAGAATGTAAAGACAATTACAAAAAAAGAAGCTGTGTCTCTGGCGCTTGATAAGTACGCTGGAAGGACGCTTAAGATTTCTGAAGAAAATCAGTTTTTTGTGGTAAGAATTCTCCAACCAGATGGTCGAATTGTTGACTTAAAAGTAAACAAGAAGACAGGTGAAGTAAATAAGGACTAAGGATGCGTATTTTAGTTATCGAAGACGATATTCAACTAGCAGAAAACCTGCGAAATGCATTAGAGAAAGAAAAATATAGCGTTGACTTGTGTCATGATGGTGAGTCTGGATTATTTCACCTTGAAGAATATCCGTTAGATATGGCAGTGATCGATCTCGGCTTGCCAAAACTTGACGGTATTGAAATTATCCGTAGAGCACGTGCTAACGGCGTAAAGATCCCTATTTTAATCTTAACAGCACGCGACCGCTGGCAAGACAAGGTAGAAGGCCTTGATGCTGGAGCTGATGACTACCTCACTAAACCGTTTCATGTTGAAGAACTGATTGCACGCTGTAATGCACTGATTAGACGTAGCGCTGGACAAGCAAATCCAGAGATTTGTATTGGCCCAATCAAAATCCATACTCGCTCACAGCAAGTCTGGGTTAACGATAACGAGCTATCACTAACGGCCTATGAATATAAAGTTTTAGAATACCTAATGGTTAACCCACAAAAAGTTATTTCTAAATCTGAACTCACAGAGCACATATACGATCAGGACTTTGACTTAGACTCTAACGTCATTGAAGTGTTTGTCTTAAGACTGCGTAAAAAGCTAGACCCTGATGGCACTCTGAACCCTGTTGAAACCCTTAGAGGACGTGGATATAGGTTCAAAAATCAGTGGTAAACAGCTCTCAAATTTCGCTTAAAATAAGGCAAGGATTTATCCTTGTCTTTGTGCTTATTATTGCCCTTCCCGCGCTGTTTTTCTCCGTGGGCAGGGCTTATTATTCTTCTTTAGTCGATGCGACTGAAAAAACATTGGAAGCCCACCTCTACTCACTTATCTCTGAAGTCGAATTTGTCTCTAACGGACTCGAAATGCCTCGCAGTATTCTTGCACCTGAGTTAAACAGACTGAATTCTGATACTTATGCACTGGTCTATCAAGATAACTCCCTCGTTTGGTATTCCGAGTCGGCTGTAAATCTCTCGATTTCACCTGACTTTTCAGAAAACCAGGCTGGAGCATCTGAGTTTAAACGAGTTGAATATAATGGTGTACTGTTTTGGCAACTTAGCCTGACCGTTATTCTCGGAAATGCAGAGCAATCGCAGCAAGCCCGCTTTGTACTTTTAAAGAAAAATGACGCGCTGATGGAGTTAATGTCAGGGTTTAGAAACACCTTGGTCAACTGGATGCTGGTTATGGGTGTGGTGATTGCAGGATTGATGGCATTTGGGTTTGTATGGAACGCAAGGCCGTTACAGCGATTGGATAAAGAAATTAAAGAGATTGAAGCTGGCGAGCGCGATAAGATCACGGGTCTTTACCCCGTCGAGCTTCTAACAATCAAATCCGACTTAAACCTACTATTGGAATCTCAAAAGCGTCAAAAAGAGAGATATAGAGCGTCACTTAGCGACCTTGCGCACGCGTTAAAAACGCCCCTTGCGGTGATCAAATCCAGTCCACTGGCAAAAGATGCCGACGCTCAGGAGCAGCTAGACAGAATCAATGCGATGATCGAACATCAATTGAAACGTGCTGCAACGGGTGCATCCGATACATGGAAGAAACAAACATCAGTAAAACCCGTACTAGACTCAATACTCAACGCCATGACTAAAGTGTATCACGACAAGCACATTCAATTTTCCTCCGAATGTGGTGAGGAGGTTGCATTTCTTGGCGATAAAACGGACTTAATGGAAATTCTTGGTAATATTATAGATAACGCCTGTAAAGCATGTGGTTCCTTGGTCGATATAAAAGTAAGTGCACCTAAAAAGCGCCTACTAATCATAGAAGTAGAAGATGACGGCCCAGGCATTCCAGAGCATCGCCGCTCAGAGCTGCTGACCAGAGGTGCAAGATTAGACACCTATGAAGCTGGCCACGGCGTAGGAATGGCTATCGTATCTGATTTAGTTAAGTCATATCATGGCTTGATCCAAATCGGTACTTCCCAACATGGTGGCGCAAAATTTACGATAGAGTTTAACCATGAAAAGAATAATTAGCAGTCTACTAGTATCGGGATTAACCTTTTTTGTGATTGCAGACGACGATGTCACACTACAAGACTGTACGAAGTATGAGTCAACGCATCCGGAAAAAGCAAAAAAATTTCTCATGTGCCTGGATGGCAATATCAACTTACTTGAACGTCATCGTCAAACCTGGATCACTAAGTTATTGCTTGATACTAAAAAGTATCAAGCGGACACGGGTAATACTCAGATCTTGCCAATTATGGAACGTGCCCTTCGCAATCAGGAGGAATATATGGAAGATAGCTGCCGGTGGCGATACTTACTAGATATGCCAAACGCGACGCGCTCAGCGACGGCTTATAAAAATTGCAAAATTGCATTTTTAAAAGCCCACATCATTGAGCTGAAAAGCAGTAAAGTATTGAAAGAAGATTTGAATCTCTAGCCGCATTTTTGATTAGATTATTAGGTGGCAAGCCTTAATAACCTAAGCTTCAGATAATGACGAGTAAAACGCTTAGAGAAGGAGCTGTTTGTAGCTCCTTTTTATTTGCCTAATCTCAGTGTTGTTAAGATGGTCGATTATCGGGTTGTTCTGAACCGAGAAGGATTGCAAGCCATTTACCCTCTTCGCTGGTTTCAAGGGCTATTTTCACAACCATGGTAAGTGGCACAGAAAGCAGCATTCCCACAGTTCCGAGTAACCACCCCCAAAAGATTAACGAGAGAAACACGACTAAGGTCGATAAACCTAACCCTCGACCCATAAACCTCGGCTCAATAATGTTGCCCATTAAGGTATTAATACAAATGTAACCCACAGCAACAATGCCACTCACCAATGGTCCTTGTGTCACTAAGGCCAGTAAAACAGGCGGCACAGCCGCAATGATTGAACCTATGTTTGGAATATAGTTAAGCAAAAATGCAACTACGCCCCAAAGCACGAAGTAATCAACACCTAACGCCCATAAAAAAACGGCCGCTACGACACCTGTCGCCAATGACACCAGCGTTTTAATCGCCAAATAGCTATTGATAGAATCTAAAAATCTATCAATTTGCTGCATTTTCATCTCAGGATCGTCTAGGGCAAGATGCACTTTGTGGCCCAAAGAAGGTGCCTCAAAAAGCATGAAGACGACGATAAGCAAAATTAAAAAGCTATTTGCCATCACACCACCAAAGCCAGTCAGCATGTTGGTGGCCACATCGATTAGCTTATTTGGGTCTAGCATACTAATAAGTTGTTGTTTATCCAATAATATATTGTAGTTCGCGGCTGTACTAACCAACCAAACGAACTTTTCTTGTAAGTCTTCTTTATAAGTTGGCAGCTGCTTGGAGAAATCATTGACTGATTGCCCAACAAGCCCACCAATACTTGCACCGATTAAAATCACAAGTGCGATAATCACCAGAATGGCCAGGCCTTTTGGTATTTTAAAGCGAGCCAAAAACTTGAGCATGGGATTACAGATAATCGCAATGAATGCGGCTAATATAAACGGCACAACAATCTCAGACGCAAGCTTAATACCACCTAACACTAAAAATAGCGAGGCCAAAACCACCAGCGTTTTGTTAATTCCAGTCAGTGAAGACACAGTTCACTCCTTTTGCTTTTTTACCATTCTAAAACAAACCACCTATAATGAAAATGAGTGATCTAACTCCTTGCTAAAACGTAGGTTTATTTGATTACAATAAAGAGTATTGAGCATGAATATATTCATAACAGGCGCAACTGGATTAATTGGTAAAAAGTTATGCCAATTTTTAGTACACAAACATAATCTGATTGTATTGAGCCGTTCGCCTTCAAAAGCTGCAAACCTATTACCAAGTGGGGTTAGCTGCGTCACCGATACCGATGATGTCGACTTTAATGAGCTTGATGCGGTCATTAATCTTGCGGGTGAACCAATCGCCAATGGCCGGTGGAGCAAAGAGAAAAAACAAGAGATCTACAATAGCCGGATAAAAATCACTGAGCAAATCGTTGCAGCGATAAACACTGCGACGTCACCGCCCAAGGTGTTTATTTCAGGTAGTGCAATAGGTTTTTATGGACGCCAACCGGATAACTTGACCATTACTGAAGATTTCAAGGATTACCATGATGAATTCTCTCATAGGCTTTGCAAAGATTGGGAAGATGCCGCTTTTAGAGCCGAATCCAGCCATACTAGAGTCTGCATATTAAGAACAGGCATTGTGCTTTCAAAATCGGGGGGAGCTTTAGATAAAATGTTACCGCCTTTTCGATTTGGTGTTGGCGGTCCGATTGGTTCAGGAAGACAAATGATGTCTTGGATCCATATCGACGATATGATTCAGGCGATACTTTATATCCTTAAACATGACGAGATCTGCGGTGTTATTAATGCAACAGCCCCTAATCCAGTCTCTAATAAGCAACTTTCTCAAGCCTTAGCACGCGCGATCTCACGCCCTTGCCTATTTACAGTACCACCATTTGTCCTCAAATTGGCATATGGTGAAATGTCAGAATTGCTATTGTACGGGCAACGCGTCGTGCCAAAAAAGCTTCTCGATGCAGGTTATCGATTCCGCCACGATCACATTGAAGGTGCCTTGAGCGCACTTAACTTATAACTTTTGTGCAATACCTTCTTCTGGCGCTATATAGAGCTTTTCTCGCGTTAAGACTTTGTCCAGATAATGTTTGGTTTCATCATACGGTAAACTATTGTCTAGCGCCGCTAGTACGTTTTCTGGCGAGAGTGAATTAATGATCTTTGCCGCTTTTGTGATGGATCTTGAGTCATCAGCATTAAACACACGGGCAACATTGCCAGCTCCCGTATTGTAAGCCGCAATGATGCAATACTTACGACTAAGTGGGTTATGTATTTTACTCAGGTAGCGTTTATCGAGAATATTCAGGTAAGCGGTCCCCGCTTCAATATTATTGTCCGTCACATATAAATAAGGCGCCGACATCGGTTCATCGCGATTGTACAACATACGATTCACATCAACACCCGCACTCGTGGGTACTATCTGCATCAAACCAAACGCAGGAATGTGTGACTTTGCCATTGGGTTAAAGTGGCTTTCGGTATGCATAACCGCAAAAATTAAACTTGGCTCAATGTCAAAGCGCTTCGCTTGTGCATTCACTTGGCTAACATAACGTTCTGCTCGATGCTTGGAAAGTTCAGTCTGTTTGGGTAGCTTAAGCACGATTTCAGATACGACTGTTGCTTCACTTTTACCGGTATTACTTGCAGTTTCTAATAGCTTTTTAAGACGTTTTTGCTTTAACAGTTCAAGCTTTTTCTGTTGCGCTTGTTGTTGAGCCTCTGCTAATTTTGTATCTTCGCCGTCAATGATGGCCTCATCCGTCTGGCGTTCTATATAACGTTGCTGTTGTTCGAATTGGCTGTCTATTTGCTTTTTCGCTGCGATCAACGCTTTTGCACGAGCAGCGTTATCCACTTCACGTTTTGTTGTTTCACTTTGGTTTACCGCGAGCGTATCAGCATTAAATACATCAATTACTGCACGGTCTTTCGCGATAAACTCTTTATATAGGGCTTGAAGTTGAGCCTGAGATACCTTTTCATCTGCCGCATGCCTAATGCTTACGACCAGCTCATTGGCTTCAAAGTCGACAACCATTCTGGATGATAAATCATCACTGTAGGTAACAAATGCAGCTTGATCAGAAACAGTTATATCTCCCCACTGTTGGATCACGTTATCACGAAAGGCATCGTACTCTTCAAAATGCTCTTCGACATAATCAGCAAACTCACTTAATTGTTGGCGTTTATATTGCTCAAACTCGCTCAGCTCTTCATCACTAGGCTCGGAGGTTTGCCAACGTGACATTTTCTCTGACAGCTCTTCAAAAAGCTGGGCTTGACTCGCCACCGCACTTGGAATGGCACTTAACGCCATGACTAAAAATGAGTATACCGATTTGCGCATAGAGCGTTCCTTTCAAAAAATTAAAGCGTGAAACTCACGCTTTAATTAGTTAGTCTTGCAATTTCCTTCTCAAGATCTTTTTCCGCTTTGTAAGCTTTAAACTCTTGATATAAAAACTTTTCATCCTGAGGGTTTACACTGCGCTTACTTTCTTTGATCAAATCTTTGAAAAGTTCTTTAGTCTGATCAGGTGATAACGTCGTCAATGCGCAGAAATAGTCTTTACCAGAAATATCGATAACATCGGCCTTAACGATACGAGAGCCATTTAATGTTTGTTTAGTAAGTTGTTTGGATACAGAGCTAAAGGTTGCGCCTACCGTTGTGTCCTCGTTTGCATCTGTACGGTTCGCGAATGTCTTATCAAGGCCTTCGATGCGTGTTTCAATCTGTTGAGCAAGAGCAAGACGTGCATTTGCAACCGCCATTTTTTGATCGATTGAAATATTGCCCGAGTATTTCACACAATCTGCTGCCGCTATACCATCTTCGATTGTTGGATTGAGAACCCACTCTGGAATATTAACTCTTGGACTTGAAGCCGCATCGTCTTTACTTGAACTACAAGCCGATAGTATCCCTATAACGGCCACTGATATAAGTAGTTGTTTTGCTTTCATGTTGGGTTCCTTAATTGCCCTGATTACGGAATAAAATTTATCAAAAAAATCATTGATTAACAGTAATAAATTGTAAAAACGATTTTTAACAATTTAGCACTTTCAATTCAATTTTTTACTATTTAATTTATTGTTATATGATTGAACACAACAACACTGCCATTATAAGAACAAGTATGCAAGGAATGCGATTCCAAATTGATTTATATAACTTCATGATAAAACTCTTGATCTTTACAGGTTGCTTGATGCTGAGCGGCTGTAACTTGACCCCTAAAGCTAACAAGCAGGCCATAGAATACGCGGAGCAAGGAGATTTTATCTCAGCCCAACAGCGTATTGACTATGCCTATAAAAACTCATCTCGTGACGAGCTATTGTATTATCTTGAATCAGGTATGTTAGCGCATTTACAACACCATTATGAATTAAGTAATCAACACCTTTCTCACGCAAAGGAAATCATTGAAGCCGCCTACACTGTCAGCATCAGCGACCAGCTTTTTTCTACTTTTACTGGCGCAAGTTACAAAAAATATACTGGTCGCGCTTTTCATAAACCCATGATCCATACATTAATGGCGCTTAATTATGTGTCGTTGGCAAACGCCTCGAAGGTAAACCGTGTTGCTTTGTATGACTCTGCACTGACAGAAATGCGCCAACTGGACTTATATCTCTCTCAATTACAGCAACAAACCGGAGGCTATGTAAGTCAACAAAAAGCTGGAAGTGATATTGAACAAATTTTTAAAGCTATTTTTAATCAACCATTTATCAGTGGTGAACTTGAGTATAAAGACGATGCATTTGCACAGTATTTAAGTGGCGTCTTATATGAACAACAAGGCGAGCTAGATAGTGCTCGGATCCAATATGAGCGAGCGGTGAGCGCATACAAAAATGGCTTTAGTAAACAATACAAACTAGGTCAATATGCAGGCCAACAAGCACAGCAAGATCTCAACAGAATGGTTGCAGACAAGGAAGAAAACTACTTCACATTAGTTCAAAGCTTAGGTGTATCACCGCAGCGCAAAGAGTTTAACCTTTATCTTAGACCTGATGAAGAGGCACAAGCGATAGTGATTACGCCGATTTATTGGGGGACAAAAGAAGAACGCCAAGCCCAGTTCGCATGGTTTAATTTAATGTTTGCTGATACCAGTTTGTTTGATCTCATTCAAAACTATGCAACAGGTGACTTTAGTGATGTTGTCTTAGGCACTGTCACAAAACGCTTACCTCTCGGTGATAAATTATGGCAAAAAGCCGTAGACGAAGGGGTGATTGATGCACTCAAGTATGGCAGTAGAATCTCAGTTACTTACTTACAACCTCATAAAAACGATATCCAACATGTTGCGCTTTTCGCTAACGGACAAAAACTTACAGAATTACACCCCTTTTATTCGGTAAACTTACTCACACTGTATGACGCGCTAGGTAATGCCAATATGGAAATTTACACCGCTATTTCTCGAGAAGTGTTAAAAGCAGTCACAGCAAGTAAAGCTATAAAGCAAGTTGGCATCCAGCAGAACTCGCTGTTGGCAGGGCTTGCTCAGCTAACATCATCTGTCACCAACGCCATTACAGCAGCGGCAGATACTAGACAATGGCAATCTTTACCAGGTGAAATTAGAGTGGCTCGAGTGAAATTACCCAAAAATACCACTCACCTGCAATTGCAAACCCAATTAAGGACTGGCAGAGTGATTAAACAGGATATACCGCTGAATCAAACAGCACCGTTGCTTAGCCACATTCGCACCTTCACCGGTGTAGCTGAACCAGAAAAACAAAATTATTTATCATCTTTAACTAACATGGACTGAATACATGAAGCCTAAATTTGCAGTTAAATTAGTTGTCCCAATGCTCATCGCGTCTAGCGCAGCGATGACGGGTTGTTCTTCAACAACCAAAGTGAGTCGCGTGGACACCAATGAAGAAATAGCGCTTTCAGATAAATGGAATGCCAAAGACTCTCAGTTAGTTGCTGAAGCAATGATAAGCGATATGCTCGGCTTCCCTTGGGTACGCGAACACCGTGCCAAAGAAGGTACTCGACCCGCTATCATTATCCAATCTGTTCGTAATAAGTCGCATCAGCATATTGCAGTTGACACCTTTTTGAATGACCTCAAGCGCGCCATATTGCGAAGCGGGCAAGCTGACTTCGTCGCAAACCGCTATGTACGAGATGAAATTCGTGAGGAAAGGCGAGACCAAGAGCTTAATTCAAGCCTCGAAACTCGTAATGAGATCGGCCAAGAGCAAGGTGCTGATTATGCACTATCCGGCACGATTAACTCATTTGTTGATGAACAAGGTGGTAGTCGAGTCACTTTTTACCAAGTAGATCTTCGATTAATAGACATGACGACTAACCGAGAGGTGTGGAATGGACAGAAGAAAATTCAAAAACTTCAAGAGCGCAGCGGGTATGGTTTCTAAACGTCTAGCGTTACCTCTGTGTATTCTACTTAGTTTATCTGCCTGTCAGTCTACCAAGCAGGCGGTTGCAAAGGAAGAAAGCTTACCCACTTGGGCTACGCAGCAACCGAGTTCCGATTATCTAGTGTATGGCGTTGGTTCAGCGAGTCATATTGTAGATAGGACGGAAGCCAAACTTGCCGCCCAAGAAGCAGCTAGATTAGCGATTGCCAAACAGTTAAATGTGGAAATTGAAGGAACGACACAAGTTGCTCAAAGTCAGGCTAATGGCGATTTTTCGTATCGAGTGGATGAGATTTTATATTCTCGAGTTCCAAGCATACAATTACAGGGGATCAATATTGAGCAGGAGTTTTACTCCACAGCGCAAAAAACGGCCTATGCCCTTGCCTCATTTAACAAGATTGAGTCGAGGATGCACGCTGAGCTTGATATTAGGCAACTTGACGAAGAGATCAGTAACGCGACTATTTCGGCACTAACCAATTCAGAAAAACTAAAAGAAGCGATGGCAATTAAGCGACTAATCGCCAAAAGACGCAAAGCAAACGAATATCACAGGCAATTAGGTGGCGGCAGCATTGCCATACCAACCTCAGTGAGCAACAAAAACAAAATGCTGAATGATTTTATTCAGTCATTAACTTTTAGTATTTCATCAAAGTTTTGGGGACAGGAGTCTATCCGCAACCAGTTAGCCGAAAGCTTGACTAAGCAAGGTCTTACTGTTGTGGGTGAAAAACAAAGTGCAGACTTTCAAATTGACTTTCGCGTAGATTTCGAAGACGTAAAGAAAAACAGCACTTATTATGTTTTTGCCAACTCGAGTTTAACACTCATGGAAAACGATAAAGAAAAGGCGCATGTTTCTGCACAAATAAAAGCAGCGTCTAGTTTTGAGAATATGGCTAAGTCTAATGCTGAAGAAAAGTCAGCAAAAATGCTAAGCAAAAAGCTGACGATGTTAATCATTGATAGTAAAATCTAAAGTAAGGCCCTTTAATAGGGCCTTACTTATCTCTTCCTAGAATGACTTCACCACTTTAACGCTGCTATCTGCAGCTCCCGAAGACACAAACCCAATTAGGTTAGGGTTACTCGCAACGAGTTTAAGTACCTCAGCATCATCGGCGGCTTCTTTTGGTGGCGTCCCTTTTCCAGTAAATACTAATTTTGACCAATAAGCTTTAAGTTGACTTGATGACTTATTAAGTACCTTTTCATTAAACTCATCGGTTACCGTCGAGCCATCAGCCTGTGTTATCGGAAGTGCTTTAGAGCCATCGGAGAATGACTTTGATTTACCAATAAAAATTTGCTTAATTTCGTTTTCATCAAGTGTAGAAGTATTGGCAGGGTTGACAATGACATCCACGGCTAGGCAACTAAAAGCGCTGCAAAGTAGAGTAAGTAAAAATAATTTTTTCATGCTTCTCTCCTTAAAATACCATGTCGATGCCAATTGTAATGGCTTTACTATCACCTGCGACTGCTAAACCAACGGAGTTATCCTCTACCTCATCGTACTGGATCTTGAAAGCGGCGGAGGAATGGAAATCCCAACGTACTCCAAACGAAGTGGTTTCATGGCTTTCGGCATCGTCGCCCTCGCCTTCAAAATCTGCGTAAGATACGAATGGCGTGATATTGTCAAAGCGATAGCCCAGTGTCAGCATCTTAGTGTCTAAATTGCCGTCTAAGTCCAACCGATTTAGCTCAGATAAAATAAAGAAATTTCCCCAGTCTGCATTTACTGCTAAACCATAAAACTTACCATCGCGCTCATCACTCCCCTCCCATAAGACAGGCTCTCCAGAGCGATACCGCTGGTTGGTGTAACGCATGTGGGTTAAACGCACTTCAAGCCAATCATTACTGGTTTGAATTACGCCGCCTAGGATGTCTTTCCAGATTTCTCTAGTTGGCTCTTGAAAGAAAAACTCGCTCAACAGCTTATTGTCATCATCGTCTTCTTTACCAGCGTAAATATTCCCGCTTAATGACCAGTCGCCTATACTGCCGCTGTAGAGCATATTGATGCCATTATAATTAAAGATTTGCCAGGTGTAGTTGTCAGCGGGTGCACGCATCCAAATATAGGCGTAACCCACATCATAAAAGTCGGAATAATAAAATAGCGGTAAGCGCTTTTTACCTGCTTGGAAAGTCCAATTCTCATTAATCTCATAGGACAAATAAGCCCACTCAAACTTTGCATCAAAATCGTCTGCGCCGCGCGCAACAATCTGACCAGTAACACTTAAACCTTCGGTTAGATCAGCACTAAATTGAAGGCCCATCAATGTTTCAGGTTCAAATGAGATATCCTCGTCGTAAACACTGACGATAGGATAATCGGCGAGAAATATTGGATCGTTTATTCCGAATTGTGGAACACCACTTCCGCTCAGCACCTTACCAGCATTGATACTTGCAAATCCGGAAAAGTTAACCTCTGCATGCCCTGAAAAACAGGCAAGGCAAAGGGTACAACCTAAAGCTAGTTTCATCTTCATTGTGATTCATCCCAATTGCTTGTTCTACAAGTACTACATTGCAAGTATAGTTAAATTTAAAAAAATGCTAGCAAAAGCAGCAAATTGATAAAAATATTTGCATAAAAAGGGATGAAATAGGAACAAAAAAGCAGCTTACGCTGCTTTTTAACAATTAAGATTCGTCGTTATAATAACGTTCAATTTGGTCCTTCAAGTTAGGCGGTACACCTTTAATCGTAAGCGTATCAGTCGCAGCATCATAAATAACCCGCTCACCCAAATGCTTACGTTCAAAGCCAACGCTTACTCCACCGCCAAGCCCAGAAAATTTCACCATACTCGTTACTGTCTTTTTATCGACAGGAAAGCTTTCTTCCAGCTCATAGCCCTGCTCTTTATAAAAGTCTTCAAACTTTACGTCTGAAGACTTAGAAAGCGTCTCGGACAGTGTATTAACATCCGCATCCTCGCCGCTTGAAACACAGTCGTTACAGTAATCAAAAATCTCCTTGCGGATGTCGTCTTTTTCAGACTTTTCAAATTGCTGTGTAGACAAATAATCCTCAACCGCGTGTAACATAGTTTGCGATTGCTGCTTTGGATCGATCCCCTCTTCACAACCAAGAAAATCTAAAAAGAAATCAGCAACTTTTCGACCAGCACGCCCCTTAATGAAGGAAATATAACGGTTTTCTTCTGCGGCTGTATCCCAAGCATCTAAATCGATTCTAGCAGCCAATTGCATACGTGAAATATCTAAGTGTTTTGCTGCGGATAAGTCTAAGTCTGAGGTAATAGTGTAATGTTCTTTAATATTAATCAGTGCAATCATAATAAAATTGCTGGCAACATACTGATAATGACAAAACACTAAATACCCAGTTTCATGAAATGCATATTTATTAAGCTCTTCTTTAAGCACATTGGTTGCTTCTTGGGTTAAATTCCAAAAGTTAAGCTCATTATTTCTATAACTCTGCATCGCAGACGCGACCACACTGCTTTTTTCGCCGCTAAAAGCACAGAACCCTTTACCCGGTTTGCCATTGTAGGCATGATGCAATTGTTCAATGAAAACATTAACTTTGTCATTGATTTGCATTTCATCGTCACGTAGATGTATTTCGGTATCTTCGTCTTGTTTGTCTACATAGTGAACAACTAGTTTTTTTACCTCAACGCTCATCTTTGTTTTTCACGCCTCTAATGTTAAAATGTAAAAATTATTGCTTTTATAAATTGAACCAACTGATGCCTATCCAATCAAAGTATTCCAATAAACAAGTAGAAGAAATTGTTGACCAATTAGTTAATGTATTAAGCTCGCAAAACGCACCAGTTGATCTCAGCTTAATGTGTTTGGGTAATTCTATCACGCACATTCTAAAAGAACATGTTCCAGAGAGTAAGAGACAATCTGTTGCCGAAAATTTTGCCAAAGCACTTACACAATCAGTAAAGTAACGGAATGAATCTTACACCGCACAGCCCTTTTTCATCAAAAGCAAGTCAATTACTCAGCTGGGGACACTGGTTTACCTTTGCTAACATTGGCTTGGTTTTATTGATTAGCTCAGTTTATTTGTTCGCCGACAAAGCGCCAAGTACCTTTGTCGGTTGGTTTTATATGCTGATCACGTGGATAAGCCATACCAGCTTTATCACTTTTTGTGCGTTTGTATTAACTATCTTTCCGCTTAGTTTAATATTCCCTTACCCGCGACATATTCGCGGGATGGCTGCAATTATTGCCTCGGTTGGTATTGTTGTACTAACAGTGGATGCCTTTGTTTACCTACAACTTGGCTACCATATAAACCCAGCTTCGCTTTCCGATATTTTTGTTTTATTGTGGGAAACCTTAGTCGGATCATCCCTAGTTAATCTCATCATTACCATTGCAATGCTTGGACTGGTGCTTACTTTTGAACTACTCGCAGGCAATTATGCTTGGCGTCATTTGGCCGAGCTTAAATCCTATAAATTCCCTCGCTATGCAACGGGGACCATTGTTACCTGCTTTGCGCTCAGTCATAGCCTGCATATTTGGGCCGATGCTAATGCCTTTTTCGATATCACTAAGCAAGATAATGTATTACCTCTATCTTATCCTACAACCGCAAAGAGCTTACTCGCCAGACACGATTTACTTGATATCGAGCAGTATGAGGAAGCACACTCACTAAGCATTGGTGATACGCATTCAAAATACAAAGCCCCTGTAATTTCGGCCGTATGCAAAGAAAAGCAAGATACCACAGAGCAACCTATCAACGTTTATGCTTACACAGATGAGGCGCTGTTCCAAAAAACAGCAACAGCACTTCAGAGCAACGGTAAAAATAACGTGTTCCGAATGGATTCTGTTTTACGCGCAGGAAATAGCAGCGATGCACTATTCAGCCTGGTATACGGTCTACCGAGTTATTATAAAGAGTCTGTCCTGCTACAGCAGCAAGTTCCGGTATGGTCAATTAATAATGACTTAATGAGTGTTAATGCTAACGGCGAGTTCTCTTTTGTACCCTCTCATCAAGCAAGTAAATTAACAATCATTGAAGTAAGTGACGAAATTGACATTGATAGTTCAAAGCCGTTCGTGGCAATTGATATTAGTGCACAGCAAGCGACGGTATTAACCAGTTCTGCGGTAACGAACATTGAGCTGTTTGCTCAGGCTTCTGGTCTTGTGCAGCCCAATGACATCACCTACACCCTGTTAAGCTCTTATCTAGGCTGCGACCCCCTTGCTCAACAAAGTATGCTGGCATCGAACATTAAAACTCGCTCTCATGCAGAAGGCGTTAACTTTACGCAAGGTGTCTTAGTTGCCTTCAAAAAAGACAAAATCACCTTAGTCAATCAAGATGGTAGCTTCAAGCAGATGTCAGCAAAGGAAGGCTTTGTGTTAAACGGTAATTTAGATATTCCATTTTTAATACAAAGTATTAAAACATTAAAAAAATTCACGGCCCCTGAAGCGCAATAACCTTGAACAAAGTGGGATGTCATCTATCGTTAAGTAGATATTAACTGTTACAGCAAGGATGCCAGATGCAATTATATCTAAAACTACTCGTACTGATTTTTGTCTCTACTCATTGTTTCGCCACAACAACGGTAAAATACTTTAAATGCACGACCGACAGAGGCATCGTTTTTAGCCAATTTCCCTGCTCAGCCAATGCGACCCAGCATACGATAACAACATCCGACCCTAAAGCCTCGGCTCCCTCAGAGCAGCACTATAAAACGTTAAACAATTTGGAACGTAACCAAATTGCGAAAAGGACAAAGCGTGCGCTCAGAGCCAAACACCATGAAAAAGCCGTGCTCAATCGCAAAAGAGATACAGCGGTTAGAGAGCAACAGGATAAATTAACTAAACTGATGAATGAAGACAGGCGCAAAAAGGTCGTCAGGCAAGTTAAAAAGGAAATAAAGGCCATTAATAAGGCACATGCTAAAGCGATTAAAAGCCTAGAGAAAGAGATTTCAAAATTAGAAAAGCAACTCAAAGAATATGAGTGATATAGCCGCTCAATTACATTGATTGCTTTTTAAGAATCGCCCTTAGTTAATGAGCATTCGCTATAGTTATGCTAATACCTTAACTGGTATTACCAGATGACTTTTCGCACATTACCTTGTAAAGTGAAAGCACTCCGCGTGGATAATTTATGAGGGATGTAGATGCAAGCACAGCAGTTAGCAGAGCGAATTTTATCAGGTTTCCAAAACCACTATCACGCATTTGTAAAAATTACCAAACTGGCCCCCATCGCTTTTGCTGCTCAAAATTGGGGAGAGATAGAACGAATAAGTAAAGCGAGGATCAGCCAATATGATAGCAAAGTTGATGAAACTGCACAGAAGTTAATACAACTCTATAGCTCGACGCAACTGGATGAATCGCTATGGTATCAAGTAAAACAGGCTTACCTTGAGCGTCTTACCTTTCACCCTCAACCAGAGCTTGCTGAAACTTTCTATAATTCAGTTTTTTGTCGCCTCTTTCACCGCCGATATTACAATAGCGATTTCATTTTTGTTGAAACCCAGCTTGCTAACGCCACATCACTCCCTGTAGAAGCTGAGTATCGAAGTTATTTTCCAGTCGTCAGTGGCCTTAAGCCCACCATAAAAAGAATCATTGAACACATTGACTTCCATTGTGAATTTGAAGATTTAGATAGAGATATTCGACTACTCGTTAAGGCGTTTCTTAAACAAGCACCTAACACGCATCATCAGGCGCACTTAATGCGCTTCGATATCCTCAGCGCACCATTTTATCGTAATAAAGGTGCCTATATTGTCGGCCGAGTGGTATCTAAATCTGGTGTACAGCCGTTTATCATTTCAGTGTTACATGCACAAACTGGGGGCTTACTGATCGATGCGCTGCTTACCAATAGCTCACAAATGCGAGTGATTTTTGGCTTTGCGCGTGCTTACTTTTTAGTAGAGACTCATGCTCCATCTGCGCTAGTTAAGTTTTTAAATCAACTTATGCCAAATAAAACAAAGGCTGAGCTTTATAATGCCATCGGCTTTCATAAACAGGGGAAAACCGAATTTTATCGTGAGTTTTTACACCACTTAGCTAATTCCGAAGAACAATTTGAAGTCGCACCAGGTACACCGGGTATGGTGATGATGGTATTCACTCTGCCAAGCTTTCCCTATGTTTTTAAAGTGATCCGTGACCAATTTCCAGAAAGTAAGCCATTTACAAAGACAACCGTTTTAGAGCGCTACCAACTCGTAAAGCGCCACGATCGTGTGGGTAGAATGGCAGATACAATTGAATATTCCGATGTAGTGATCCCACTTGCACGTATTTCACCAGCCCTTTATCAGCTATTGCTGGATTCTATCTCTCAAAGTATACGTATTGAGGGGGACAATATAGTGATAAAGCACTTGTATATTGAGCGCCGCATGACACCGCTCAACCTCTTTGTACAGCAAGCCGATGAAGAAACGTGCGAGCAAGTCATTAGAGATTATGGCTATGCGCTCAAAGAAATGCTCGCTGTAAACATTTTTCCAGGAGACATGCTGTTAAAAAACTTTGGCGTAAGTAAACATCATAGAGTTATCTTCTATGACTATGATGAGGTGCAATATCTCACAGAAATGAACTTCAGAGCGCTGCCAAAACAAGGGCTTGATAATATGTACGACTCTGGCGATATTTCCAGTGCACCGCAAGACGTCTTTCCTGAACAGTTGTGTACATTTGTTCTGACAAATCCTACACTAAAGGAAATGTTTCTGCGCCATCATGCTGATTTGGCTGAGGTGTTGTTTTGGCAGCAAGCACAACGCGATATTCGTGAGAAAGTCGTAAGACATATTTACCCTTATCCACATGACAATCGCTTTCTCCAAGATGCCAAAAAAGAAGAATAATACAAAGGAAAACTGAGTGAACATTAGTAAAATTGACCTTAACCTGCTGGTTTACCTCGATACCTTACTTCGAGAGTGCAATGTAACACGTGCCGCAAATCAATTAAGTATTACCCAACCGGCAATGAGTAACGGTCTTAAGCGTCTCAGAAACCTCTTTAACGACCCTATTTTGGTACGTACCAGCGAAGGCATGGTGCCAACAGAGCGCGCGCTTGAGCTGCAGCCTGTGATCCGTGGCATACTCATGACCTTGGAAGAAACCTTAGCCCCTAACAGGGAGTTTGAAGCAGCGAGTAGTAATCGAGTATTTAGGATTATGGCCAGCGACTATGCTGCTAGTACACTTGCGCCGAAACTTCTAACTAAACTTCATGAAGAAGCCCCAGATACGACCCTTGATATTCTCACGCCGAGTGATGTTACTTTTCATGATGTAGAAAATGGCAAGGTAGACATGGCAATTAACCGCTTCGAAAATCTACCGCAATCGTTTCATCACAAACGAATTTGGAAGGATAGTTTTTGCTGTCTGGTGAAATCCGATAACCCGGTTATTACCAACTTTACGCTTGATGCCTATTTAAAATCTCGCCATATTTGGGTAAGTAAAACCGGATTTGGTGTTGGGGTCGGAATGGATCCCGCTGATGTACAGAAGCTTGGCTGGGTTGACGAGGCACTTGCACACTTTGGAAAACACAGAAACATCGCAACTTTTACACGTAATTATCACGTTGCAATTCATTTAGCAAAAGAGCAGAACTTAATCGCAACATTGCCGTCAAAAGCCGCGAATATCTATCGTGATGATCCGACCTTAGCGGTTCTGGAACCGCCATTCCCTATTCCGCCGTTTGAGTTAGATATGATTTGGAGCCCGCTATTACACCGCGATGCGAGCCACATTTGGTTGAGACAAAAAATTGCTGAGGTAGCTGAAGAGCTAGCATAGCGATATAACTAAGCTTTGCTTTGGTGCGCTTTTTGAAATTGGTATCGCCAGCTAATTGAACTATCCTTTTATCTATATGCATAAAAGGTGCAATAGAGCATGGCGAAATTCTCTTATAGAGCAACGGTTGATAGTAAAGAGAAACTTATCCACGCAGCCGCATACGGGGAATGCGTGGAAGCCAATATTATTGAGATGTACAAAAATTTAGGGCTTGCACTTAAATCGAATCAGCTAAAAAGTTTAGTTATCGACGTCTCTCAATTACATATCACCTACGACTATCCAAGCGTGCTAACCGTTTTACAAAAACTCAATCAATTTGTCGATGGGATTACTCTTGCCCGAGTAATCTCCCCCTCAGACACCAAAAGTGGATTAATTGAAGCATTTGCTGACAAGCACGGCTTAACGATTAAGAACTTCGAGAACTACAACGACGCAGTGGCTTGGGTGCATACTGTGAATGAAAAAAATATATAAAATTAAGTGAATATTCAGAATAAAGTCATGATATCAGTGATATTATCTGTCGTTGGTCAATAACAACCGGCCAACCAGAAGCAATTTGTGAACAACCTTTATTTCATAATAGGGAACTATGGAACACTATATCTCAACGTTCATTTTTTTCTTTGCGGTCATCGACCCCATTGGCACTATACCGGTATTTATCGCAACCACCACAGGCTTTGATATTGCGACAAAACGAAAAATAGCGGTTAAAGCCACACTGGTTGCAGCCATTGTATTGCTGTTTTTTATTATTGCAGGCGAAATCATTTTAAACGCAATTGGTATTCCCCTACCTGCATTCGCGATTGCCGGAGGCATCGTACTATTCATCTTTGCCATGACAATGATTTTTGGCGAGGGTAAGCCAAGTGAAGAAATTAAGTTAGACAGTAAAGCATCCGATACCGCTATTTTCCCTTTAGCAATGCCTTCTATCGCAAGCCCAGGGGCAATGCTGGCAGCCGTTTTGCTGACTAAAAACAGCGAAAACAATGTATTTGAACAACTCCAAACCTCAATGATTATGCTCAGCGTATTGGCTATCGTGTTAATATTTTTACTAGTTGCGACAAAAATTCACCAATGGATTGGTGATAGTGGCGCAAGTATCGTCAGCCGAGTAATGGGACTTATTTTAGCTTCCGTTGCGGTATCTAGTGTATTGGCGGGTATTAAAGAATATTTTATGTTGTAATAGAGAGTAACGAGAGGGCTAGCCCTCTCTTTCGATGTCATTGTTTCAAAATAAATTTCTTCACTGCTTTATTATGCTCAGTCAGTGTTTTCGAAAAGTGATGCCCACCATCTCCTGACGCAACAAAGTAAAAGTATTCGGTTGTTGCTGGGTTAAGTGCCGCATGGATAGCAGCACGAGACGGCATTGCAATCGGTGTCGGTGGCAAGCCATCAATTCGATAAGTGTTATATGGCGTCTTTTCACGGATATCTTCACGTTTAATGTCACCATCAAAGTGCTCACCAATACCATAAATAATGGTTGGATCTGTCTGTAAACGCATACCTTTACGTAAGCGATTGATAAAAACCGAGGCTACCTTATCTCTTTCTGCAACTACGCCCGTTTCTTTCTCAATAATCGAAGCCAAGATCAAGGCTTCATAAGGCGTGTTTAAAGGAAGATCTGGCATTCTATTTTGCCATTCCTTTTCAAGCACACTCTGCATTTTGGTATGAGCACGTTTAAGTAAGCGTAGCGCTGAGTCATTTCCATGATAGTGGTAGGTATCGGGGTACAACCACCCTTCAGCTGAACTTTGCGATATATTCAGTTGTGATGTGAGCTTATCAATGTCTTGCCTTAAGTAGGGGGCGCTGAGGAGCTTGTTTTTGACTTCCCAAATGGGCATCCCTTCAATGATTGTAAAGCTAAAGTTGTGTTGATCCCCGCGACTAATTTTGCTGATGGCATCTAGCACGGTTAGCCCTTTAAGATCGTAAAAGCCCGCTTGTAACGCGAATAACTTAGGCTCTAACTTACTATAAAGTTGATAAGGAAAGCAGTTAGATAATGCCCCGCTACGCTGCCATAGATGACATAGCTGATTAAATGTTTGCCCAGCCTTTATCTCAACTAATGGCTCAGAGATATTAAGTGGCTCAAATTTAACCTTATTTATTTGCTGAGATAACCACCATGACGCTGCTGCTATCAAAAATGCGACTATGATAAACAGTTTTTTCATTTATATTACTTCCCTAAAAATCGCCTTTTCAATTCATGTAAGTCGGCGATATCGAAATGTTTATTCTCAATTCTTACTACAGGTACTAACTGCATTAAACTATTACAAATAAATACACCATCAGCTGCTTTTAACTCGTCAAAAGCAATATTTTTGACTCTAATATCGTGTTTACTTTCAAGTGCACTTAAAAACACCCCTTTAATGCCTGAGCCACTAAGATCTGGTGTATACAGCGTGTTGTCTTTAATCATGATGATATTTGCCGCTGATGCTTCAATCACCCTATCATTGATGTCCGTCACAATGACATCGTCGCAAACCAATGTCAGTGCATCTTGTTTAATAAGTACTTGTTCTAATCGATTCAGTGTCTTTAATCCAGCGAGTAACGGCTGAATACCCAGTTTAACTCGGCTTAAAGCGACCTCAATCCCATTCTGCTGCCAAGTTGTATAGTATGAAGGAAAAGGTAATACCTGAATACTCACACTCAGCTGTGGCGTCTCAGGAGCTTGATAACCACGGCCTCCTTCCCCTCGAGTGATAAGGATCTTTAGCACCGCTTCCGCTTTATCTTTAACTTGCTCTTGAACCAAAAACTCGATTTCGTCTAGTCGTAACTCAGGAAAGCCCAAGCGCTGCTGACATTCCACCAGTCGGTTTCTGTGAAGTGGCCACAAATCAACATTTCCATCACGGACTAATGCAGTGGTAAAAAAGCCATCGCCATAGGCCAATCCTCTGTCAGTGTTAGAAAAAAGCTGTTGATTATCCACATCACTTTCCTTTTTAAGGGTATCAAAAACATAAAAAAACTCGGCAATGCCGAGCTTTTTTATCATAACCTACTTTGCTATAAGATTACTAAGGCTGATCTACACCTTTTTAAATAGCAACGAACCGTTTGTTCCACCGAAACCAAACGAGTTACACAAAGTGTACTCTAGTTTCGCATCACGGGCAGTATGAGGCACATAATCTAAATCACAGCCTTCATCTGGGTTATCCAAGTTAATGGTCGGCGTTACTTTTTGGTCTTGCAGCGCAAGAATCGAAATAATTGATTCAACTGAGCCCGCAGCACCAAGTAAGTGACCCATCATTGATTTAGACGAGCTCACCATCACATTTTTTGCCGCAGAACCAAATACCGACTTAACAGCATGCGTCTCTGCAACGTCACCCGCTGGAGTAGAAGTACCGTGTGCGTTGATATAGCCAACCTGCTCTGCATTGATCCCTGCATCATTCAATGCATTAACCATAGCTTGTGCAGCACCTGCACCATTTTCTGGTGGTGATGTCATGTGATATGCATCACCACTCATACCAAAGCCAACCAGTTCAGCGTAGATTTTCGCACCACGAGCTTTCGCATGCTCATACTCTTCCAGTACGATCACACCAGCTCCATCAGCTAGCACAAAACCATCACGGTCTTTATCCCAAGGGCGAGAAGCCGCTTGCGGATCATCGTTACGCGTAGAAAGCGCACGAGCCGCGCTAAAACCACCCATACCAATTGGGGTTGACGCTTTTTCAGCACCGCCTGCTACCATCGCATCCGCATCGCCGTACGCAATCATACGTGCTGCATGGCCAATATTATGAAGGCCAGTTGTACATGCAGTAACAATCGAAATATTTGGACCTCTCAAGCCATGCATGATGGACAAGTGACCAGAGATCATATTGATAATGGTAGAAGGAACGTAAAACGGAGAAAGCTTGCGTGGACCGCTATTTAATAGCTTAACGTGGTTTTCTTCAATTAGCGTCAAGCCACCGATACCAGAGCCGATGGCTACACCAACTCTAGCGGCATTCTCTTCGTTAACTTCAAGACCTGAGTCTTTTAAAGCCTGTACACCTGCAGCGATACCATACTGGATGAAGACATCCATTTTTTTAGCATCTTTAGGGGAAATGTACTCAGTGACATCAAAATCGTTAACTAAACCAGCAAACTTAGTCCCGAAACCTTCTGTGTCAAAATGCGTGATATTGCGAATGCCACTACGGCCTTCTAATAAGCCCTGCCAGGTAGATGCAACATCATTACCCAGCGGCGTCAACATACCTAAGCCAGTTACTACGACTCGACGTTTAGCCACGGTGTCCTCCAAAAAGGGATTATTATAATAATTGGGGGGTCTAGAAAGAGTTAGGGCAGCGAGTGCTGCCCTAATAGAAAAGCTAGTTACTCAGCGTGAGCAGTAACGTAGTCGATAGCTGCCTGAACAGTAGTGATTTTCTCAGCTTCTTCATCAGGGATCTCTGTATCGAACTCTTCTTCTAGCGCCATTACAAGCTCAACAGTGTCTAGAGAGTCAGCACCTAAATCATCAACGAAAGACGCTTCTGATTTAACTTCTTCTTCTTTAACACCTAGTTGTTCAACAATAATTTTCTTTACGCGTTCTTGGATGTCGCTCATTCTTCTTTCCTTTATTTAAACGCTACTGCGTTAATTTTCAGATTGCGGCGCAGTTTACGACGCATCATTCTGGGATTCAAGGATTGACCCGTACTTTTTTTTCTGGTCAAACCTGTTACAAAGCTTTGGATCTTTTTATCGCCTATTTTCGCGACGATTTCAAGTACGTTGTCGACAAGATCACAAAAATTTCAATTGATTTGTGATCTTAGCGGGTTAAACCATGTACATCGCACCATTTACGTGCAAAGTTTCACCAGAAACATACGCTGCTGCATCTGATGCTAAATAAACCACAGCCGCTGCGATTTCTTCTGGCTGACCTAAACGACCTGCTGGTACATTTGCCAAAGTCGCTGCTTTTTGCTCATCAGTTAGCTCATCCGTCATATCTGTCTGAATGAAGCCAGGTGCTACAGTATTTACCGTAATACCACGAGATGCAACCTCACGCGCCAATGATTTTGTAAAACCAATTACACCCGCTTTTGCAGCTGCATAGTTAGCTTGACCCGCATTACCCATAGTGCCCACTACTGAACCAATGTTAATGATACGGCCATTTTTCTTCTTCATCATTGGGCGAAGTACCGCTTTTGATAAGCGGAAAATAGATGACAAGTTTGTATCGATGATGTCATCCCACTCTTGATCTTTCATGCGCATCAGCAAGTTATCACGAGTGATACCAGCATTGTTTACCAACACATCGATATCACCTAAGTCTGCTTTGATTGCATCCAAAGTTGCTGCGATTGAGTCGGCATTTGTCACGTTTAGCGCATAGCCTTTACCATTTTCGCCTAGATACTCAGAGATACGCTCTGCACCAGACTCACTCGTTGCGGTACCCGCAACTTTTGCACCTTGCGCCACTAAGGCGTTTGCGATTGCTTTACCAATACCACGGCTAGCACCCGTTACTAGTACAACTTTACCTTCTAAAGAAAATAAATTACTCATAATGCTCTCGTTATTATTCTGCAGCTGCAATGGCAGCTAAATCATTTACCGACACACACGACACTGAGCGGTCGATGCGTTTGACAAGACCCGAAATCACTTTACCAGGGCCGAACTCAAAAGTTGTTGTAACACCTTCTTTCGCAACCGCTTGTACAGTTTCAGTCCATCTTACTGGACTATAGAGCTGACGAATAAGCGCATCTTTTATTGCTGCAGCATCTTTTGCAACAACAACGTCAACATTGTTGATCACATCAAACTTTGGCTCTGAAAAAGCGAGTGCTTCAAGATCTTTGGCTAATTTATCAGCCGCAGGTTTCATTAATGCGCAATGAGATGGAACGCTAACTGCAAGTGGTAATGCGCGTTTAGCTCCTGCTTCTTTACACGCTTCAGAAGCTCGCTTTACGGCTTCAACGTGACCAGCAATCACCACTTGACCCGGTGAGTTGTAGTTTACCGGCGAAACAACGTCACCCTGTGCAGATTCGGCACACACCTTGGCAATCACGTCATCATCTAAACCAATAATTGCCGCCATTGACCCGGTGCCAGCAGGAACTGCTTCTTGCATGTATAAACCACGTTTTTCAACTAACTTAACGGCATCTGCAAGGGTTAATACTTCTGCACATACCAATGCAGAGTATTCACCTAGACTATGGCCTGCTAGTGTCAGTTCAGCTTCAACACCTTTCTCTTGCCACGCTCTAAAGATAGCAACGCTTGCGGTTAATAATGCCGGTTGAGTACGGTGCGTTTGGTTTAATTCTTCTTCAGGACCGTTTAGCACAAGTTCGGCTAAATCGTAGCCTAGTGCTTCTGAGGCTTCAGCGAAAGTCGCTTTAACGATATCAGAAGATGCTAATAATTCAGATAACATGCCCACGCTTTGTGAGCCCTGTCCTGGGAAAAATAATGCGATTTTTTGTGACATATTGTGCTCTTATTTTCTCTGTTGTCGCCACGTCCTCATGTCACTTAGCAGTGTTAGGGATGCGGACCTGACGGTTGTTTTTCTGTGTCGACCTGAGCAAACACCGCTTGGATCTTTTCAGGGATCTTGCGTTGTACTTCTTGCGCAGCTTCTTCAATCGCGGCTAAAAATGCCTTCGTTGTGGCATTTCCGTGACTTTTCACAACAATACCGCGCAATCCTACCAGACTTGCGCCGTTATACTGGTCGGGGTTCACCCTTCTATACAATTTTTTTATAACGGGTCGAAGTAAAAAGGCCAACGCTTTATAAAAAAAGTGCTTTTTTAACGCTTTGCTAAACTTATGCATGATGAGTTTGGCAATCCCTTCACAGGTTTTCAAGGCGACGTTGCCGACAAATCCCTCACATACAATTACATCAGCTTTGCCAGTGAACATATCGCTCCCCTCACAATAGCCTTGATAATTAATAACAGATGAGGATTTCATTAATTTTGCAGCTTGCTTAATACCATCATGGCCTTTGATTTCTTCAGAGCCAATGTTTAGCAAACACACTTTAGGTGAAGGAATATTTAATGCCTCTCCAGCCACGATTGAGCCCATAATACCAAACTGATAGAGGGTTTCAGGGTCACAATGCACATTCGCACCAAGATCAAGCAAATAAACGGGTTGCTTTTTCTCTGTTGGAACGGCTGAAATTAACGCGGGACGCTTGATGCCAGGCAACATTTTTAACACATAGTGGGCCATAAAAAAGAGCGCACCTGTATTTCCTGAACTAACACAAGCCTGCGCTTCGCCAGATTTCACCAAATCAAGCGCAATACGCATTGAAGACTGCTTTTTATTTCTAAGTGCAGAGGCTGGTTCACAACCGTTAGTGACGACTTCTTTACAGTGTTTAATTTTGAGTCTTGGATGATCCAGCATACTTGCTTTAGTCAAAGCACTTTCAATAACTTGCTGATTACCACAGAGAATTAAATTTAGATTTGGGTGCTTAAGCACAGCAGCGATAGCTGCGGGGATAGATGAACGGGGGCCGTAATCGCCCCCCATCATATCTAACGCAATGGTTAGATCGGTCAGCATAAAGTAATCTCTTACTTAGAAATTACTTTAACGCCTTTGTAGTAACCGTCAGCAGTCACGTGGTGACGACGATGAGTCTCGCCAGAAACCTGATCTACAGTTAGAGCTGGTCCACTGATCGCATCGTGTGAACGACGCATACCACGACGTGCGCGTGACTTCTTGCTTTTTTGTACCGCCATTAGCCTTCTCCTAAGAATCTTTCTTAAGTTGTTTCAAAATTTCAAATGGATTTGGTTTGCTATCTTCTGCTTCAATTTCACCAAAGCTCTTTGGCTTATCAGAATAAGAGCATAGTGCTTCATCATGCGTCGGGACTATCGGAATTGCGAGTAACAGTTCATCTTCGACGATCTGTCTTAGATTAACCTCACCCTCTTCATCCAGTTCCAACACATCATAACGCTCGGGAAGATCATCCGACTCTGCACCTAATCCGACTGGCGAATACGCAAAGTCTTGTTCCAAATCCAACCCTAATTCATCATTACAACGCTGACATACAACGGTTAGATGGGCTCGGACTTTGCCTTGCACAACAACCAAACCTTGTTCGTCGATGTTGAAATGAATGTCTACCGCTATTTCACTATTTTGATCACGCACAACTTGCTGCAATCGAGAAAGTTCTTCAAGCATTACAACACCGTCATAAGATGCTCGACGTTGCGCTGCTCTGCATGGATCAATAGTGATGGGAATTTTCACCTTTTGCATAGGGGCTGCATCATATAGATAGTTACTGTGTTAGTCAAAGTAAAAATACACTTTCCCTTTGTTTTTCGCGTTATTGCGCATTATCCTGTTGGCAATGTTGTCACAAAGATAAAAATCTCATGAAAACGCCCCTTATTCTAGCCTCAAGTTCGCCATTTAGGCAGTCAATTTTGAAAAAATTAATGCTTCCTTTTGCATCTTTTTCACCGGATGTAGACGAGCAAGCACTCGAAGGTGAATCAGCACAGCAACTTGTTGCACGATTGAGCGAATCAAAAGCCAAAGCAGCAATAGCAAAATATCAACAAGGTGTGGTGATTGGTTCAGACCAAGTTGCGCTATTCAACGGTGAGATCCTAGGAAAGCCACATAATAAAGAAAACGCGATTAAGCAACTAAGCCTATTTAGCAATAATCGCGTGACTTTTTTGACTGGTTTAACCGTTTTCGACATTGAAAGCGGCAAAACGGTCACTGAAGTGGTACCGTTTCACGTTTACTTTCGCCAACTTACTCAAGCACAGATCAGTAACTATTGTGATGCAGAAACACCTTACAACTGTGCTGGAAGCTTTAAAAGCGAAGGATTAGGGATCTGTCTGTTTGATAAACTTGAAGGAGAAGACCCCAATACCCTGATTGGCCTTCCCCTTATTCAACTCACTAAAACACTGCTCGCGTTTGGTATTGATGTGCTCGCAGAGCAATCAGGCCAACAATAGGTTAGACAAGTCATGATAGTTATCGCAAATATGGGCAGCCGACGTTTGCGATAACTGCTCTCTTGTTGCAACACCCATAGTGACGCCGATCGCGTCAATGCCTGCATTTTTCGCTAAATTCATATCAATTATCGTATCGCCTATCATGACAGCCTCTGTAGCTTCCACATTTAGTTCAGCCAAAATCTGAAGCAACATATCGGGATGCGGTTTAGACTCCGCCTCACATGCTGTCCGTGTCGTAACGAAAATATCACCCAACCCACTTTCTGCCATCAGGCGGTCAAGTCCTATTCGGCTTTTTCCTGTTGCAACCGCAACTTTGATACCACTGCCATGTAATTGCTTTAAAAGCGTTTCAGCGCCTTCAAATAGAGGCGCTGGGGTTTTGTCTTGATGCTTATAGATATATTTATAAGCCGCAATTAAAGACGCTAATTTGTCTTCATGATTTGGAAAAAGTGTCAGTATCGCTTTATCGAGAGACAGGCCAATAATACTTTTCGCCGCTTCGTTACTGACGGGTGCAATTCCACAAGATTCAGCAGCCAAATGAATGGTATTTACGATTTTTGGCACAGAGTCCATGACGGTGCCATCCCAGTCGAAAATCACACACTTGTAGCGCATGTTACTTCCTTAATTTAACTAAGCATGCTTCCAAAGCCCCATCCAATGGTGCCTCTACATGGTGTGTCGTTTCTGTTTTTGGGTGTATAAATCTGAGTTCTTTGGCATGCAAAAACAGCCTATTTAATCCCACTTCACGCATTTTGGCATCAAACACCTGATCGCCATACTTATCATCACACGCAATCGGATGTCCTTTACATTGAGTATGCACTCGGATCTGGTGCGTTCTGCCTGTTACGGGTGACGCCTGCACTAAAGTTGCGGACTCAAAACGCTCGACGACTCTAAAACGAGTATGAGAAGGCTTGCCTTGCTCATGATCCACTCGCACCACACGCTCACCTGACTTTAAGGTATTTTTACGCAGCGGTTCGGTGACATTTTTATGTTTGGCATCCCATTGCCCTGAAACCAGTGCAAGGTAATTTTTCTCCATGGTCTTTTCTCTTAGCTGCTCATGAAGTCCTTTAAGCACAGCGCGGCGCTTTGAAATCAACAAACAACCCGATGTGTCGCGATCCAAACGGTGCACCAACTCCAAGCTTTGCTCTTGTGGGCGTAATGCTCTTAATGCTTCAATTAAGCCATAGCTTAAGCCGCTGCCACCATGTACCGCCATACCGGCGGGCTTATTTATAACTATCAGATACTTATCTTCATAAAGAATGGCATCTTCTAGGTTTGCGACTTTATCAAGGTTTTTAGGCACAAACTCTGTTTTCTCCGCAACACGCACAGGTGGGATACGGATTTCATCATTGATTTGTAGTTTATATACAGGCTTCACCCGCTTTTTGTTTACGCGCACTTCCCCTTTGCGAAGAATTTTATATACGGCGCTTTTTGGCACCCCTTTCAAATGCGTAACTAAAAAGTTATCGATCCTTTGACCTTCTTGGTCTTCAGTCACGGTAACGAAGCTAACTTGTAATGCGGGTTTCTCTGACATTGCCTAATCACTGATTTGAGTAATAATTTAGTTGCTATCTCGACATTATTAGTGGGATAATCAGGCCGCAAATTTTTGCGAGGTGCTTTTTATCGCAAAAACAATGTCGTGATGCACATCTTGGATGGCAGATCATACAGATTAGAGCTAATATTTCCAAAGCTTTTATCATGCATCTAAGATAAACACGTGCGAACAGTCAGTGCGAAGCGCGTAATATTTCGTTTAATGACTGGACACGATGAACAAACCAAAAAGCAAGAAATTAAAATTTGTCTGATACGTTTACCACAGTTGCAGTAATACCCGTGCATAGCAGGCCGCAACTCGTGAATAATCACAAAGCAATCAAGTCAAAAGATGGTGATAGCCAAGCTTGGCAAACCAAGCTCAACTTACCCCGTGCATGACTACTTTTTTGTGAAACGAATAAACGTGCAAAAAGCGAACGATGGATCAGTGATTTTACCCTGATTTAAAGCGGAAACTGTGAATATGTTCCCTTTCCCCCAGTCGTGAGACTGCATCATTTAATAGGAACATCCAAGGCGTAGCACGCTGTCGCTGGCAAGACGTATCAGGCGCTGTAAATAATTAAGTAGAGAATTACAATATGAAACGTATGCTGATCAATGCAACGCAGCAAGAAGAAATGCGCGTGGCACTGGTTGACGGCCAGCGTCTATACGATCTAGATATAGAAAGCCCTGGTCACGAACAGAAAAAAGCCAATATCTATAAGGGTAAAATTACCCGTATCGAACCATCCCTAGAAGCCGCATTTGTTGATTATGGCGCTGAGCGTCACGGATTCCTTCCTTTAAAAGAAATCGCTAAAACGTATTTCCCAGATGGCTATACATTCAACGGTCGCCCTAACATCAAAGACGTGATCAAAGAAGGTCAAGAAGTCATCGTTCAGGTTGATAAAGAAGAACGCGGTCAAAAAGGCGCGGCACTCACAACGTTTATCAGCGTCGCTGGTAGTTACTTGGTATTAATGCCAAATAACCCAAGAGCTGGCGGTATTTCACGTCGTATCGAAGGTGATGAGCGTATTGAGCTTAAAGAAGCATTGAGTCGCTTAAACGTACCTAAAGGTATGGGTCTTATCGTTCGCACCGCGGGTGTAGGTAAATCTTTCGAAGAACTAGAATACGACCTTAAGGCGCTACTTGTTCATTGGGACGCAATTCAAAATGCGGCAAATAGCGGTAAAGCACCTTTCTTAATTCACCAAGAAAGTAACGTGATCTTCCGTGCAATTCGCGATTATTTACGTCGTGATATCGGTGAGATACTAATTGATAAACCGCGTGTTTTTGAAGAAGCGAAGGCGCATATCGAGCGTTTCCGTCCAGATTTCATCAATCGTGTTAAGCTTTATCAAAACGATGTGCCGTTATTTACGCATTATCAAATTGAGAGCCAGATTGAGTCAGCTTTCCAGCGTGAAGTGCGTTTGCCTTCAGGTGGTTCTATTGTTATTGATCCAACAGAAGCACTCACTTCTATCGATATCAACTCGTCAAAAGCGACGAAAGGTGGCGATATCGAAGAGACTGCGCTGAACACTAACCTAGAAGCCGCTGACGAGATTGCACGCCAGTTACGTTTACGTGACTTAGGTGGCCTAATCGTTATCGACTTTATCGATATGACTCCACCTCGCCATCAACGTGAAGTAGAAAACCGCTTGAAAGAAGCCGTTCGTACTGACCGTGCTCGCGTGCAAATCGGTAAGATTTCTCGTTTCGGCCTATTAGAAATGTCGCGTCAACGTTTGCGTCCGTCTTTAGGTGAAGCGAGTCAGCATACGTGTCCACGCTGTGACGGCCAAGGCACCATTCGCTCAAACGAATCCATTGCTTTGTCTATCTTGCGTCTAATCGAAGAAGAAGCGATCAAAGATAATACCGCTCAGGTCAACGCCCAAGTGCCTGTTGCTGTTGGTGCTTATCTATTAAATGAAAAGCGTCGTTCTGTGCAACGCATCGAAAAGCGCCATGAGTGCCACGTTGTTATCATTCCTAACCAGCATCTAGAAACACCGCACTATGAGGTGGTTAGATTGCGTAAAGATGAAACAACAGAAGCAGCTAGCTATGAGCAGATCACCGCGCCTGAGCCTGAAGTTGTTGAAATTGCTCGAGCTCAAGCGATTGTGAAAGAGGAGCCTGTGTTAAAAGGTGTCGTTATGCCTGATGCACCAGCGCCTGCGCCAGCCCCTACTCCAATTCAAGCTGCAAAACCACAAGCACGTAAGCCACAAGAAAAGCCAGCTCAAAACGGCACTAGCCTGTTTGCAAAGATTGGTCAGTGGTTCAAGAGCCTATTTGCTAGTGACAGCGATAATCAAGAAGAAAACAAATCTTCTGAAGAAAAATCATCACGCGATAACAACCGTGATAATCGCCGTCGCAATAATAACAATCGTCGTCGTAACAATAACCGCCGTCGTAACGATCAACAAAAAGACACAACGGTTGAATCGAAAGACGAAAATAACAGTAACGAGCAACGTGGTGATAACCGCAAACGCCGTCGTCCAAATAACAGAAAGCGCCAAGATCAGGACAAAGCAAACCGTCCAGCTAAGGAGCCTGTAAACGATAACGTTGAAACGGTTGAGGCTAAAGACGCACCAGTTAAAGAAGCGACAGTAAAACCACGCAGACAAAGACGTAATCTTCGTAAGAAGATACGTGTGGAAGAAACCAATGCGCAGGGTACTAACACGTCAGAGCAAGCTAGCACTGAAGAAGTGAAAGTAGAAGCAAAGCCGCTTGAACAACCAGCGAAAACGGCAGCTGAGCCTAAAGCTGAACAAAAGCCAAGGCAAAGAAAAGCGAAACCTGTCGCGGATAAGTCAGAACAAGAGTCTGCAACTAACGAACAAGTAGCAGCACCTTCTGAACAAGCTGACGTACACGCTCAAGCAAAGCAGCAAGAAACAGCTAGCACTGAGCGCCACGAACAAAACGATGTTACCGAGGTGGTATCTGCTGAACTTTCAGAATCGCAAATTGATGATGAAAATAAAGAAGGCCGCACTCGCTCTAGACGTTCTCCGCGTCATCTGAGAGCAGCTGGTCAACGTCGCCGTCGTCAGGATACGCCTGAAAAAGGTCAAGCTGCTGCATTTGTGCCCGTTGCAGATCAAGCCGCTGCAGAATACGAAGCTGAGCTAAAAGCGAAATCTTCTTCTGACAGTGAAACTCAAACGGAAGTGCAGCAAGAAGCAAGTACAGTTGAGACTCAGTCGTCACCTGAAACGGTAGCTGAAGATTATGCACCAGCGGCAGAAGCGACAGTTTCTGAAACGCACACTGATGCAGAGCAAGATGTCGAAGCTAAGCCAGCAGAAGAAGCACTGATTGACGAAAATGCAGCGCAAGAAGTGGAGTCTGCAAACGAAGTTGAGGCAAGTACTGCTGAAGCACCATTGCAACAAGCTGCACAGCCCGAAACGTCTGCAAGCGCTGACGAAGTAGTCGCAGAAGAAGTAGAAGCTGCACAGCCAGAAGAAGCAAAAGTGGTTAAAGCTGAGCCAATCGCTGACACAGTAGAGGCTGAACAAGTTGAATCGACAGAGGAAAAAGTTGAGGCTGAGGCTGAAACTGCAGTTGTAGAAGAAACTCAAGCTTCTGACGCTGAGGCAACACCTGAAGTTCAGGAGCCAGCAGCCGAGGCACAGGCAACAGAAGCGGTTGTGGAAACAACAGCAGTTGAAGCAGTTACTGAATCTTCAACTGAAGAGACTCCAGCCGCTAACGCTATTGAGGCACCTACTCAACAGGTAGTAAACGGCAACTCTGTACAAAGCCGTGTACGCTTCAACCAAACGGCTGCAGCGCCAATGACAAAAGCACAAAGCGTGATTGAGGATGTCGTGGTAGAAACACCGTCTGCGATGCCACATGAACAGCGTCAGGCTGTGGCGAATAGCGGCTTGGGTGTTGGCTCTAAGTCACCAACAGGCAGAGCAAGCGCCGACATGGCCTCTCCTGCTCAGGTTGACTAAGCAGTAATTGAAAAGCCAGTCTTTTTAGACTGGCTTTTTTGTGTCCGAATTTTACTGAGCAGACAGATGGTAATACCAGTCCTTCGTAGCACTCAGTGCTATTTATCAGTAGAATGCCGTCAATTCTTTGATCGTTAAAGTCAAAAGTATGATCACACTTAAGAGATTTAAAAACGCCTCTTTAAAAGGTGACCTATTCGGTGGTGTAACCACTGCAATTATTTCTTTACCACTCGCACTCGCTTTTGGTGTTGCCTCTGGTGCTGGCGCAGAAGCTGGGATGTGGGGCGCAATTTTGGTTGGCTTATTTGCCGCACTGTTCGGTGGTTCAACCTCCCTCATTTCTGAACCAACCGGCCCAATGACTGTTATCATGACAGCAGTACTCACCGCCATGATGAGCAAGTATCCCGAAAATGGTCTTGCGATGGGCTTTACTGTTGTCATGATGGCAGGTGCTTTTCAGGTTTTACTCGGTACGCTCAAGTTAGGTAAATACGTTACCTTGATGCCTTACAGCGTCATCTCCGGATTTATGTCTGGTATTGGTGTTATCCTCATTATTTTGCAGCTTGCTCCTTTACTTGGACACCAAGCGCCTGCAGGTGGTGTTGTTGGCACTTTGTCTAACTTGCCCAGCCTGCTGATGGACTTACACTTTTCTGAGTTGTTCCTCGGGGTGATCACACTTGCAATCTTATTCAAAATGCCAAGTAAGTGGCGCCAGTACGTCCCCGCTCAACTGGTCGCACTCGTCGCCGTTACACTGCTTTCAATTATTATCTTTGATACCGATAGTATTCGCCGCATCGGAGAAATTCCAAGTGGCCTACCAAGTATTGTGTTTCCAGTATTATCACCAGAGCTATTAATTGAAATGCTTATCGACGCATTGGTACTGGGCACCTTGGGTTGTATAGATACATTGCTAACAGCAGTAATAGCCGACAGTTTAACGCGAACCGAGCATGATTCTGATAAGGAGCTCAGAGGCCAAGGTATTGCCAATATGATAGCTGGGCTTTTTGGTGCATTGCCAGGTGCTGGCGCAACGATGGGAACTGTGGTCAATATTCAAGTCGGCGCTCGCTCGCCAATCGCTGGGATATTCAGGGCACTAATTTTGATGGCCGTAGTCTTTATCGCGGGCAGCCTGACCGAGCCAATCCCAATGGCGGTGCTTGCTGGTATTGCAGTGTATGTTGGTTTTAATATTCTGGATTGGAGTTTTATCCAGCGTGCTCATAAGCTTAGTGTCAGTCAAATGGCGATTATGTATGGCGTCATGCTACTTACCGTTTTTGTTGACCTTATTGTTGCCGTGGGCCTTGGCGTATTTATCTCCAATGTGATGATCATAGAGAGATTAAGCCGAGTGCAAGCTAATCACGTTAAAGCAATTAGCGACAGTGATAGCGATGAAGATGTGCCACTAACAAAAAAGGAAAGCGAGCTGTTAGATAAAGCCAACGGTAAACTATTATTCTTTTATCTTTCCGGGCCAATGATTTTTAGCGTCTCAAAAGCAATCGCAAGACAACACCGCAAGATTAGTGAATACAAAGCCATGGTATTAGATTTAAGCGACGTAGCTATGATTGATGTCACCGTGGGCTTAGCCATTGAAAATGCGATTACAGATGCGCTTGATGCTGACTGTAGCGTGTTTATCTATTCACCGAATTTGGAGACCACCGATAAGCTCAAGCGCTTAAACATTCATGACCGTCTAGGCGACCGTGCATTTTGTGATAGTCGCGAGATAGCGCTCAGCCAAGCCATTGATACTATGGCTAAAACTTATTAAAGTACGCACTTAAGTGATCCAGTAACAAGCGTAAACTGGTCGCGACAAATTGTCTGGGTGGATACAGCGCCCAGACCCCCTCTTCCTCAGGTCTAAAGTTGGTTAGTACCTCTGTTAACTCACCACTCTCTAGCGCCTCTTGCACGTAATAATGCGGTAACTGTACCAAACCTAAGCCTTGCTTTGCTGCTTCCAAGAGCCCCCAACCACTGTTGCAACGCAGTGGCCCCGCCACTTTAATTTGTCGCGCTTTACCGTGCTCAACAAAACGCCATTCGCTACTATTGCCAATTAAACATTTATGATTGCTAAGCTCAGCGAGCGTATGCGGTTGGCCAAATTGATTTAAATAGATATTTGCACCACACACCATGGTTTTACGTGTGGTTAGCCGTTTGGCGCGCAGTGATGAATCCTGTAACTTACCGAGGCGAATTGCCAAGTCAAAGCCCTTATCGAGCAAGTCGACTTGGTTGTTCGTCAAATGCATTTCTACCTCAACTTTGGGATACAAACGCATAAAGTTAACCACGGCAGGCATGACATAAGATTCGCCGTACATTACCGGTGCGGTAAGCTTAAGTTTGCCTGTTGGCTGTCTGTCACGTTGACGGATTGCAGCAGTGGCGTCATCTAATCCATGCTGTAAATGCTTTGCGTGAGATAAAAACACTTCACCTTCCTGAGTCAGCGCTAGCTTTCGGGTAGTGCGCGTCAAAAGTTGTATGTTGAGCCGCTCCTCTAACATTTTCACTCGGCGACTAATTTGCGCAACCGAAGTATTTAACTGAGTTGCAGCTCCACTAAATGAGCCATTACTCGCGACCGCAACAAACTCATCAATGCCAATCCATCTATCCATTATTACATATACGTAAAAGTCTTTATAATTTTTATAGATTATCAAAAATCATAATGTAGTTATACTGCTATCAACTTTTAAGAAAGGAACAAACCATGTCTGAATTTATTAAATCTAAAGCAGCGATCGCTTGGGGCCCAGGTCAACCGCTTAGTATTGAAGAAGTTGATGTTATGCCACCGAAAAAAGGCGAAGTCTTAGTTAAAATCACCGCAACGGGCGTATGTCATACCGATGCTTTCACTTTGTCTGGCGACGATCCTGAAGGCGTATTCCCAGCAATCTTAGGTCATGAAGGCGCAGGTATTGTTGAAGCGATTGGTGAAGGCGTTACCAGCGTTGCCGTTGGCGACCACGTGATCCCATTGTACACACCGGAGTGTGGCGAATGTAAGTTCTGTAAGTCTGGTAAAACGAACCTTTGTCAGCAGATCCGTGAAACCCAAGGTAAAGGCTTGATGCCTGATGGCACAACCCGCTTTTATAAAGACAGCCAACCAATTTATCACTACATGGGCACGTCAACGTTCTCTGAGTACACTGTACTGCCAGAAATCTCTTTGGCTAAAGTAAACAAAGCAGCGCCTCTTGAGGAGATCTGTTTGCTTGGCTGTGGTGTCACCACGGGAATGGGCGCAGTAATGAATACCGCTAAAGTGCAAAAAGGCGATACCGTCGCCATTTTCGGCCTAGGTGGTATCGGCTTGTCCGCTATCATTGGCGCGGCAATGGCTGGCGCGAGTCGGATCATCGGTATCGACATCAATGAAGATAAGTTTGAGCTGGCGACAAAGCTTGGGGCAACCGATCTTATCAACCCGAAAAACTTCGATAAACCTATCCAAGAAGTGATCGTTGAAATGACCGATGGCGGTGTGGATTTCTCGTTCGAATGTATCGGTAACGTAGATGTCATGAGAAGTGCCCTTGAGTGCTGTCACAAAGGTTGGGGTGAGTCGGTGATCATCGGTGTTGCAGGCGCTGGACAAGAGATTTCAACACGCCCATTCCAATTGGTTACCGGTCGCGTATGGCGCGGTAGTGCTTTTGGTGGCGTAAAAGGTCGCTCAGAGCTTCCTGAGATTGTTGAACGCTATATGGCTGGTGAATTCAAGCTCAATGACTTTATCACTCATACCATGAAGCTCGAAGATATTAATGAAGCCTTTGATTTAATGCATGAAGGCAAGAGTATCCGCTCGGTGATCCATTACTAGTACCCGCTCAAGGACGCACAGGCTGCGTCCTATTTCACTTAATTAAGGAGCACTTGATGGAACTGATTTCCAGCAACAAAGTATCCGGCGGTTGGCATAAGCGCTACACACATACCAGCCAGTCGACGCAGTGTGAAATGACCTTCGCCATTTTCTTACCTGAAATCGTCAATGAGGGACAACAAGTCCCGGTTTTATATTGGCTCTCAGGGTTAACCTGCAGCGATGAAAACTTCATGCAAAAAGCAGGCGCGTTTAAAAAAGCCAACGAGCTTGGTATCGCTATTGTCGCACCAGATACAAGCCCGCGTGGAGAAGGCGTTGCAGATGATGAAAATGGCGCTTATGACTTTGGTCTAGGTGCGGGGTTTTACGTCAATGCGACACAGGCGCCGTATAGTCAACATTATCAAATGTATGACTACGTGACAGAAGAGCTGCCTCAGTTAATCGAAGCGCACTTCCCGGTTAGCCCGCAAAAAGCCATTAGTGGTCACTCCATGGGTGGTCATGGTGCATTAATTATTGGGCTTAGAAACCCTGACGCCTATACGAGTATCTCTGCGTTTAGCCCAATCGTTAACCCAAGTAACTGCCCCTGGGGTCAAAAAGCGCTAACAGGATATTTAGGGGACGACAAACAGCGTTGGCAACAATATGACGCGACCGAACTATTGTCGCACTATGTTAGTCCAACAAAACGTCCGATACTCATTGAGCAAGGTTTAAGTGACCAGTTTTTAGACGAGCAGCTAAAGCCTTGGTTATTCGAACAAGCTGCAGAAAAAGTAGGCTACCCTATCGCGCTAAACATGCATGAAGGTTACGATCATAGCTATTTCTTTATCTCGAGTTTTATTGAAAGTCATCTTGAGTTTCATGCTAACTATATGAGGTGTGCCTGACTGCCGTTTGCGCATTTAAGCACAGCACTAAGCTAAAAATAAAAAAGGCGTACTCCCTGTACGCCTTGCTTGCTTAACATTAGATTAAATCGCCGTATGGATTCGTTGGACAAAGCTGTATACTTTGCTCGAACCCAGGAATGGCTAACTCTTGCTGACTTAAATTCAATTCAGACTCATCAATCATGCCATTGCCAAAACGATAAATGAGCTCGTATTGACCATAATCGGCCGCTTGCTGATATGCAATTTGCCTTTGTGTTGTAGTGGCAAGTTGTTGCTCATAATTTGCAAACTCAGCTTGGCTATAACGCTTGCTTAGTAGCTGCTTCGTGAGCTTTGGAGAAAGTACCGTTGCCGTTGCATTGTTACCACCAAAGCCCTTTGAATTTATAAAGGCGATATCCATTGGCTCGCACTCATAGTGCTCAGTGCGAATATCTAAATGCTCGGCGAGAACATCTTCAGCTACTGCATTAATCGTGGTGATCCCTGGCATAATATTGTACTCGAACACCCCAAGTGCCATCGCAAGCTGATCGCCAGATGCCGGCGCGATGGTATGACCAACATAGGCTTTTGGCGCCGCCACTTTCCAGCCATTAATCGCAAAAGCTTCTGCAATTTTGTGATAGATAAGCGACTCAGTAACCCGGTTTTGTGGTGTGCTTGAGCCATGTGCCAAAATAAAGCTGCGTTTTACTAACGCCTCGGTGCCTGCGATTTGCTGAGCCAGCGCGACCGATTTTGCCATGGTTATATAGTTACCAGGTCCAGGTGCCGTAATCGACTTTTTCACGCCGTCTGCGTTGACATATACATCGGCCACAGAGCCCATGATCTGCGCGCCAAGCTCCAGTGCTAAGGCGTCATCCATCAAAATCGCCACTTGTGCCCCTTCACCAATTGTAAAGCCACAGTTTTCACCAAAAGGACGACTTGTTTTGCGATAATCTACATGCTCAGTACCATCAAGTTTACGCAAACCTTCTTCATTTGCGAGTGCGCCCATATTACCGAAGCCTTCGATGATCTCTGGTGTAATAGCACACTCAACACTGGCTACAATCGCCACTCGAGTACGGCCGGCCTGAATATCATTCACTGCAGCGCGGAGGTTATATAGAAACGTCGCACAGGCACCTGATGTCGTAAACGTTGTGCCAACGCTGCCAGTAACATAAGCATTGATAAAGTCAGTGGACATGGTGTTGAGTCCTAGCGCTAACTGCTTAGTGCTTACTCGGTCGCCACGTAAACGACTACGTACTAATCCACCTAAGCCCTCATCATTCATTTGCCCTGCCACAGAGGCGGAGTAAGTGCCGATTTGGTCCGGTCGTACGCTGTTCATTACCTTATCCCACTCAAGACCCGTTGAGCGGATAGCGTCGGTTGCAGCAAAAATAGTTGCCTGAAGGCCGCGTGGTTGGTAACGGCTGTTATACATGAGTGACGGCTCAAAGCCTGTTGGTAATTGACCTGCGGCTTTAATTGGGTTGTCTCTGAAGCTATCGTGCTTAACTTCAATCTGGTCCGCAATGGTTACTTCAACCGTTTTTGGATCAAGCTCAATCACTTGCCAAGCTGCAGGAACTGGCTCTGGCAAGTCACGCTTACGACAACTAAATACTATCTTGCTGTCATCATTTGCTTTCATTGTGAGCTTTTGCTGCCAAGGGGTCGCATCTACATCAAAATGGTTTTTTTCGATTTTACGGATCAACGTTCCCGCTAAGATCTGCTCACCAAAACGCGACTCAATCTCCACCTCTTGAACGACTTGGTCGTTTTGGTCAATCAGCTGGCCATTTTCATAACGCACTAAGTTCATTAAACTCGCAAGGCCCAAATAGGTCTCTTGTCGGTCTTTAGCATTTAGCTTATCAAGTACAATACGTTTGTAGCCTTGATGGAAAGAGGTGCGCCCCGCGGCGTTAATACCCCCCATTCCTACAATAATTGGCAATGCTGTCATGTCGTTCCTACTTCTGAACTAAGATAATGACTTGATTTTAATTGCATTCGAATTTAAGTTTTTACAAAATACGCCACATATAAATCACTTTTCGCCAAATAAAAGAGGTCGGAGCAGATGAAATCCTGTACAAAGGTCGCCATTGTGCTTTACAAGCATATGCTCGTTACCAGTGTCACCTTACCGCTGGAAATGCTCAAAGCCGGACAAGCCTTTGCTAAAGTGCATCTAAAAGAGGCTTATGTTCCTTTAGAAGTTCTCCTTTGCAGCAGCCAAGGCGAGGCAGTTAACGCCGATAATTACATGACACTTGAAGCACAAAGTGACTTTAGCTCATTGCCTTTATATGACTACATTATTGTGCCAAGCATATGGCGAAATCCAAGACCACTTGTAAGACAAAACCAAGCGCTGAGTGAGTCACTTGCGGATGCATGGGGAGCTGGAAGCACACTGATAGGTGTTGGTACGGGTGTTTGCTTTTTAGCAAGTTCTGGCCTGCTTGACGGGCATTCAGCAACGACCCACTGGCATTTTGCCAAACAATTTTCTCAGCTATACCCCAATGTTGAATTAAAACCGGATTACTTTATCACTCAATCAGAGCGGATCTATACTGTAGCCAGCTTAAATGCGCTGGCTGATGTTATTGTTCACATTATTGAATTACTGTACGGGATAGATGCCGCACACCATGTGCAGCAAAATTTTTCTCATGAAATTCGTAAGCCTTACGAAGAACAGCGCTATTTAGAAGGTGCTGTGGACCGTCATGCTGATGAGCAAATTGCCGCAATTCAATTTTGGCTGAAAAATAATGCCGCATCGGAAATCTCTTTACCCACTGTCGCAGCACAATTTGATTTGAGCTATCGCACCTTTAACCGCCGCTTTAAACAAGCAACAGGACAAACCGCCGTTGCCTACTTACAACAGGTGCGTATTGAGATGTGCAAAGAGCTACTCGCGAGCAGTAATCTCTCCATTCAAGATATTGCCCTTGCTTCTGGATTTAATTCACAAGGGCAATTAAGCAGAGTATTTCGGCAATTAATGGGAAGATCACCAAGCACATATCGGGCAATAGTAAGAAAGAAATTGTTCTCGTAGCAAAACGAGAGTAAACCACTCTACAGTATTTGCATCACGGTTAACGTTTGCTGTTGGCCGTTGAAGAAAAATGAAATATCTTCGTCTACCGTTAAGCACTTTAGCCGCTTGCCAAGGGGCGCATCAAACGTTAACACCAACACAGGTGTTTCTTTATATTGGATTTTTAGTCCGCCTTCGCAAGGCGCAAAATAGAACCAATGACAGTTGCCCTGCTCGTCTTCAATTTCAACTAGTGCATTATGTGTAATTGTATTGCTCACAGCTAGCGCCAACTGATTCAATATCGTTTGTTTTGCCAAATGCATGGCATCAACGCGCTCACTTTGCCCTTCTGCTAGGTAGCCATACTCGATACTCAACGAGTCGTATTGTGTTTCAGCAGCACTTTGTTCATGGGTAGCGTCAGCACGTGCACTGTTTGCCGCTTCGGTGGCTTCAATCAACTTTTGTTCAAGTGCGAACTTGAGATATTCGATAAAAACAGATTTATTCATTAATAAACTACAGCTATTGGATGATGAGTTGTAACAGGCTGGCCGTCAATAATAAGTGCTAAACGCAAAACCCAGCGCATGGACTTATCCGTGCAAACCCCAACCATGGTTGTGGCTTTTAATGTGTCACTATCAAAAAATACGGGAATTCGGCCCATGTTCATGTTTTCGCCTTCCAGCCAAGCAGATTGCACCTCTACTTTAGTCGCACTTTTGAGTCCAATGGTAAATTCGGTTTCAGGACGGATCTGCGCTGACCCCAGATAAATAGAGACTTCGGGAGTCAAATTACAAGGCGTTGAAAAATTACAGACATTTCTTGTTACTGAACTTTCACTTTTTTCTGAACTTTCATGTATAATGATACTTGGGTCTGAACAGGCCACGAGGAAAATACCTAGCAATCCTATTGTTAATTGCTTTACAACCATAGGGGTTTACCGTCACTTCTGAATCTTGCGCAGTGTACGCAAGTTTCGGGGTAATTGCTAGGTTGCTTAAGAAGCGAACAAAAAGCGCTTGAAAACTTGATTGATGTCATAATTTTAGGCGTTTTTGGTATCTTTTCATAAGTAAAAAAATTATCATTTCCTCGCAAAAATAAAGGTTTCTCGGGCTGGTTAGGTTTTCATTCACCGTGTGAATTAAAACATGACGGGCTTGAGGAAATATAACTAGGGCCTGTAATTCAGGTAATTCATTTCTAATCGCAATAAATTGCAGCGGAATCCAGAAAATGAGCCAAACAGTAGCATCACAAACTGAGTACAATTATAAAGTTGTACGCCAATTCGCTATCATGACAGTGATTTGGGGCATTGTTGGCATGGGTGTAGGTGTATTTATCGCAGCGCAACTTGCGTGGCCTGCGTTAAACTTCGACATTCCATGGTTAACTTACTCTAGACTTCGTCCGTTACACACGAACGCAGTAATCTTTGCATTTGGTACAAGTGCACTATTTGCAACCTCTTACTATGTTGTTCAGCGCACGTGTCAAACGCGCCTGTTCTCTGACAAACTTGCCGCATTTACCTTCTGGGGTTGGCAAGCCATCATCGTATCTGCGGCTATCACGCTTCCTCTGGGTATTACTTCTTCAAAAGAATACGCTGAACTAGAATGGCCGATTGATATCGCAATCGCGGTAGTATGGGTTACTTATGCTGTAGTATTCTTTGGTACTCTTATCAAGCGTAAAGTGTCACACATCTATGTAGCAAACTGGTTCTACGCTGGTTTCATTATCACTGTTGCAGTGCTTCATATTGTAAACAGTATGGCTATTCCTGTATCACTTACTAAATCTTATTCAATCTACGCAGGTGCAGTAGATGCGATGGTTCAGTGGTGGTATGGTCACAACGCTGTAGGTTTCCTACTTACCGCTGGTTTCTTAGGTATGATGTACTACTTCGTACCAAAACAAGCAGGTCGTCCAGTGTACTCTTACCGTCTATCGGTTGTTCACTTCTGGGCACTTGTTTCTCTATATATTTGGGCAGGTCCTCACCACCTTCACTACACAGCACTACCTGATTGGACACAGTCTCTAGGTATGGTGATGTCAGTTATCCTATTCGTTCCTTCTTGGGGCGGTATGATCAACGGTATCATGACGCTGTCTGGCGCTTGGCACAAACTACGTACTGACCCAGTACTGCGTTTCTTAGTTGTGTCTCTATCGTTCTACGGTATGTCTACGTTCGAAGGCCCAATGATGGCTATTAAGTCTGTAAATGCGCTTTCACACTACACAGACTGGACAGTAGGTCACGTACACTCTGGTGCACTAGGTTGGGTTGCGATGATTTCTATCGGTGCAATTTACCACCTAATCCCTGCCCTATTTGGTCACGGTAACATGTACAGCATCAAGCTAGTTAACACACATTTCTGGCTACACACAGTTGGTGTTGTGCTTTATATCGTTGCAATGTGGATCTCTGGTGTTATGCAAGGCCTAATGTGGCGCGCAGTAAATGCTGACGGTACATTAATGTACAGCTTTGTTCAGTCACTAGAAGCTTCTAAGCCTTTCTACATCATGCGATTCCTAGGCGGTGTATTCATCGTAGTTGGTATGCTGGTAATGGCTTACAACGTATTCCGTACGGTTACTGCAAAAAGTGGTCAACTTGCCACTGATGCAAACCCGCAAGTGGCTTAAGGGGTATTGAGTATGAGCAACAATAACTCAACAAACAAACACGAAATCGTTGAAAAGAACGTTGGCCTGATGGCTATCCTAACGGTATTCGCGATTAGCTTCGGTGCACTAGTTGAAATTACTCCACTAATGTTCCAAAAAGATACCACTCAGCCAGTAGAAGGCTTACGCCCGCTTACCGCGCTTGAAATGGAAGGTCGTGACATCTTCGTACGTGAAGGTTGTTACAACTGTCACTCACAGATGGTTCGTCCATTCCGTGATGAAGTTGAGCGCTACGGTCACTACTCTGTAGCCGGTGAGTCGGTATGGGATCACCCATTCCAGTGGGGTTCTAAGCGTACAGGTCCAGATTTGGCACGTGTTGGTCAGCGTTATTCTGACGACTGGCACTATGCGCACTTAATGGATCCTCGCTCGGTGGTACCTGAGTCAAACATGCCAGGCTACCCTTGGCTTGATAGCACTAAAGTAGATACCACTTATACTCTGAAAAAATTACAAGTGTTCCGTGATGCATTTGGTATTGATAAGTCGTCAGACCGCTACAATGGCAAAGGCTACGGTGATGATGCTGAACTACAAGCGCAAGTGGATGAAATTCACGCGATGAACGGTGGTGAAGGTGCAACAGAAATGCAAGCACTTATCGCTTACTTACAACAACTTGGCACACATTTGAAGTAATTGTTATGGATTACGGCACATACAGAGGCATTTTGACTCTGGTAATTTTGGTACTGTTTATAGTGATTGTTGTGTGGGCATATAGCAAGCGGTCTAAGCGCCGTTTCGACGACGCTGCTAATGCCATTTTTGAAGATGAGAAAAAACATAACAACACTATCTCTAACGAGGAAAAGGAGTCTGAAAAATGACTAGCTTTTGGAGTATTTGGGTTATCGTACTAACCCTAGCGTGTCTAGCTCTGATTTTCGGCCTGCTAATTTGGAACCTGAAAAACTACACAGGTGTCAAAGAAGGCGAAAGCTGTGGTCACGAGTTCGACGGAATTGAGGAATTAAATAATCCACTACCAAAGTGGTGGACTTACATGTTCTTCGCGACTTTTGTTTGGTCAGTATATTATCTTGCTGCTTACCCAGGTCTTGGTAACTTTAAAGGTTTCTTAAACTGGACGAGCTCTAACCAAGGCATTACTACCTTGGCAGAGTCTAAGAAAGCAGTCGCTGAAGCACATGAAAATGGCCAGTGGGTACAACTTGATAAAGAAGTTGAAGCAGCACAAGACCGTTTTGGTCCTATCTTCCAAGAATTTGCAAAGCAAGACGTACTTACGCTTGCAAAGAACGAAGAAGCACTTGAAATCGGTCAACGTTTATTCTCGCAAAACTGTGCTCAGTGTCATGGCTCTGATGCTCGTGGTGGCGCAGGCTTCCCTAACCTAACTGATAAAGACTGGTTATATGGTGGCACGCCTGACAAGATCAAAGAAACACTGCTTAACGGTCGTGTTGCAGCGATGCCAGCTTGGCAAGATGCACTTGGTGATCAAGGCGTAAAAGAAATGACTGCTTATGTACTAAGCCTTTCTGGACGTACTGTTAACCAAAAAGATGCTGATGCAGGTAAAGCTAAGTTTGCAATGTGTGCGGCTTGTCATGGTATGGATGGTAAAGGTTCTGTTGCACATAACCTTCCGTTCGGTGCACCAAACTTAACCGATAATATCTGGCTATACGGTGGTTCTCAACGCGCAGTTGAAGACACACTTCGCCACGGTCGTGCGGGTGTAATGCCAGCATGGAAAGATATCTTAGGTGAAGATAAAGTACACCTTCTAACAGCGTATGTTTATAGCTTGTCACAAGGCCAATAAGCTTAGCTTTTAGAACATTATTTGAGATCAAAAAAGCCTCCATTTGGAGGCTTTTTTTTAGGTATTTACCGCAACTTACGGTAGAATACGAGCAAGTTTTATAGCCATGTGAGCAACTATGAACCCTACCCCTTGGTATAAGAATTTTTGGCCTTGGTTTTTAATTTTTTTCCCACTCGTTACTGTCGTTGCCTGTGTTTTTCTCATCACGTTTGCAGTCGGTAATGGTCCTGATATGGTCGTTGATGACTACTACAAAAAAGGTAAAGCAATCAACCTAGAGCTGAGTAAGTTTGATAAAGCAAAAGCGCTCTATTTACATGGTGACCTGCAAGTAGCAGAGCAAAAAGTCACCTTTAAATTTACCAAGGGCGACGCTTCTAAAGTTCATGCATTAAAGCTCTCGTTTTACCACCGCACTATTGAGAAATACGATTTTGCAGTCACGCTGACTAAAAACGCCAGCGGCGAGTTTACTGGCTTATTTGATGAACCACATAGCGGTGTGTTCACGGTATTTATAGAGCCTATGGACAACAGTTGGAAAATGAAAGAAAAAATCCAACTGCCACATGATGGTATTATCGCGGTCACTCCACAGTATAAGTAAGCTGCCATGGCAAATTCGTGTTTTCATTGTTTGGAGCCTATTCCTAAAGGGTTTGTAGGCTCGGTTACCTTTGAGGGTAGCGCACAACCGGTTTGCTGTATTGGCTGCCAGGCCGTTGCCGAAACCATTATTTCTCAAGGTATGAGTGACTACTATACTTACCGCACAGAAAGTGCAGGTAAAGTTGAAGAGCTTGTACCTGAACAACTCAAAATGCTACTCAGCTATGATAACGACGAGATCCAAGAGGACTTCGTCGAAATTAGCGGTGAGCACAAAGAGGTGCTGCTCAGTGTTGAAGGAATAAGCTGCGCCGCTTGTGCTTGGCTTATCGAAAAACAACTGCTGGCGCTCGGCGGTATCGTTCGAGTTGATGTTAACACCTCCACCCATCGCGCCATGATTGTATGGCAAGATAAACACGTAAAGTTAAGCGATATCATCAAATCCTTGATGGAAATCGGCTATAAGGCCTACCCATTTCAAGCCGATGAAGAAGCTGCACAAAAGCAAGCCGTAGCGAAAGCATACATCCGTCGTTTAGGCGTTGCTGGCCTCATGACTATGCAAGTGATGATGTTTGCATTTGCCATGTACTTTGGCATGTTTTCAGGCATGGAAGAGGACTTTGAACAGTACTTTCGTTGGATAAGCCTCGTGCTTGCCTCTCCTGTTATTCTGTATTCAGCGATGCCATTTTTAACGAATGCGGTTAAAGGGCTGAAAGCTAAACAACTGAATATGGATCTCCCTGTTTCACTTGCCATATTCGGAGCCTACGGCGCCAGCACTTACGCTACTTTTATGGAAGTCGGCGAAGTCTATTTTGAATCCATCTGTATGTTTACCTTCTTGCTGTTGTTAGGTAAATACCTTGAGTTCAGGGCCAGACTAAAAGCCAGCGAGTTTACTGCAAACCTGCAAAAGCTGCTGCCATTGACCGCCAGAAAGGTTGATGAGAATAACAATGAACAACATATTGCCGCCAAAAAGCTAAAATTGAACGATCTGATATTAGTTAAGGCTGGAGAAACTATCCCTGCGGATGGATTAGTGCTCAAAGGCCATACCACCGTTGATGAGTCGATGATGACAGGCGAACATTTGCCTGTTAAGAAATATCAAGGCCATCAAGTGTATGCTGGAACCGTGAATCATGACGGTGTAATTACGTTAGAGATCAATAAAATTGGGCAAAATACCCTGCTCAACCAAATTATTCGACTGCAGCATAACGCACTTACCAAACGCCCTAAGTTGGTGGAAATCACCGATAAAGTCGCCCAGTGGTTTGTTGCCTGTCTATTAATTTTTGCCTCAATTACCGCCATCGGCTGGTACCCTATTTCACCAGATAAGGCTTTTTGGGTCACGATTTCAGTGCTAGTAGCAACCTGCCCTTGTGCGTTAAGCCTTGCGATACCAACCGCGCTTACCTGCGCCGTTGCGTCACTTACGAAAAAAGGGATCTTGATTAAAGAAGCCCATGTATTAGAAACGGCAACCAAATTAACGCGTGTTGCCTTTGACAAAACAGGCACACTGACCGAAGGACGTTTCTCAATTAAACACATTGAGTTTCTGCAAACGGAATACAACGAGCAACAAGTCTTGGATTTCGCAGCAGCGTTAGAGCGCTTTTCTGAGCACCCAATCGCTCGCGCATTTGCACATATCACCCCAACCGAAAACCTAGTCCAAGATGTTGAAGTTGTGGCTGGTTCAGGGATCCGTGGTCACTGGCAGGGAGTCACTATTGCCCTTGGGAAGAGCCATTGGTTTGATAACCACGCGTCATTTGCTCAAGCTACCTTGTTCATTAACAACAACGCAGTTGCAGATTTTTACTTCAATGACAAAGTAAAAAGCAATGCTGAAACAGTTGTTGAACAGCTACAACAAGCGGGCCTTACATGCCACATGCTAACTGGGGATAGCTCCAATGCAGGCAAAGAGTTATCGCAGCAGTTAGCATTAGATAGCTACCAAAGCGCTTGCACACCAGAGGTTAAGCAACAAGCCGTTGAAACTTGGTCCAAACAAGGCGAGATTGTCGCTATGGTTGGTGATGGCATCAACGATAGCCCAGTATTCAATAGCGCTCACTTGTCAGTTGCGATGGATACCGGCGCTGATATCTCAAAGAATACCGCTGATGTGGTGTTGTTAAATAGCGATTTGAATGCCATTCTAGCCCTTCAGCAAGTAGCGAAACAAACGCGCAGAATAGTAAAGCAAAACTTAACCATATCACTTTTGTATAACGGCTCCATTTTGCCACTCGCTGCACTTGGCCTCATTCCACCTTGGATAGCAGTTATTGGTATGTCAGCTAGCTCGATCATCGTGATCGGTAATTCATTAAGGTTATTAAAGCTATGAGTATCATCTACGTATTAATACCTATCGCCATTTTATTCGTCATTATTGCTATTGGTATTTTCTTTTGGGCAGTAAAAAGCGAACAATTTTCAGATTTGAATAAACAGGGCCACAGCATCTTATTCGATGATGATAAAGCGCAAACGGGTGATAAGTCCGTAAAACCATCAAATAATAAGAGTAATAACGACAACTAGCATGAATGAGATAAGCTTGCTAAGTGCATTTGTGATGGGGCTTGCAGGAAGTGGTCACTGTTTGGTGATGTGTGGCGGTATTGCCAGTTCGCTACAACTGGCGAGTAAGCAGCTTTCTGCAGTGGTTGTTACCCTGTTGTATAATATCGGACGTATCTCCAGCTATGCGCTTGCTGGCAGCCTTGTTGCCCTACTCGGGGCAAGTCTCGCCAAGCAAAACACGTCACTCGCCATTATATTACAATTGATGAGTGGTATTTTTATGGTGCTTGTCGCTATCTACGTAATGCGCTTAGCCAGCACCTTAAAATGGCTAGAGTCGTTTGCTAAAAGCTTAATTTGGCAACATATTGTTAAGCTCAATCGCTACTTAGTCCCGGTCAATACAAAAACCAAAGCGTTTTGCTACGGGGCCTTATGGGGATGGCTACCCTGTGGCCTAGTTTATTCGGCTTTAACATGGACATTACAAGCAAAATCAGCAACTGAAGGCGCACTCATTATGCTCGCCTTTGGTATCGGCACAATGCCTGCGCTGATTGTAATAGGACAATCGGCTCAGCTGCTACAAAAGTTTATAAATCATTTAGTTACACGTATTATTATGGGTAATTTATTGATTTGGTATGGTGTTTATTTAATTATTATTGCAACTGATAAGTTAGTACATTAACCTATCCTTATCTAAGCAAACTCATCATTTAAGATTATTGGTTAGCGCTTTGAGATTAGGAGCTCCAATTGATAACCAAATTTTCTTTTGCGTGTCATATGAGTTTGTGGCGATCTGTAGTACCAAAGCCGTTATGCTTTGATACTAGGTTGCCTTCACGTGCGTCATAGACTTATGGAAATTTTATGGACTTAAGTAATCAAAACCGCTCAAAGAGCCAATGCACAATCAGCTGCAATAATTGCAGTATCAGTCAACTTTGCCTCCCATTTTCGCTCAATGGCAGCGAAATGGACAAGCTAGATGAGATCATTGAACGTAAAAAGCCGCTTCATAAAGGGGATTTTCTTTTCGAGTCAGGTGCGCCATTAAATGCTATCTTTGCCGTTCGTTCCGGCTCATTTAAAAGCTACACACTGTCTGAGCAAGGCGACGAGCAAATCACAGGATTTCACCTTGCGGGCGATCTTGTGGGTTTTGATGCCATCAATAAAATGCAGCACCAAAGCTTCGCACAAGCGTTAGAAACCTCTATGGTGTGCGAAATCCCTTTTGACACCCTAGATGAATTAGCCGGTAAACTGCCTAAGCTACGCCAACAGATCATGCGATTAATGAGCAGTGAAATCAATTACGACCAAGAGATGTTGTTATTATTGAATAAAAAGACTGCTGAAGAACGTTTAGCAACTTTTATTTATAATCTTTCAAATCGCTTTGGCGAGCGAGGTTTTTCTCGTAAAGAATTCCGCTTTACGATGACGCGCGGTGAAATTGGTAACTACTTGGGTCTTACCGTAGAAACCATTAGCCGTTTACTCAGCCGTTTCCAAAAAGCCGGAACAATCAAGGTCGAAGGCAAGTTTATTACCATTATTGACGCTGCAGCCCTAGCTGAGACAGCCGCAATTGCATCTTGATTTAGAACAAACTATTTATCGTTAAGACTTTATCCTTAGATAGGATCGGTTACACTCAATAAGGTCAGAGGTGAAAAAGCTTCTGATCTTATTTGTATACCGTTTTAAGGAGATAGTCGTGGATAAAATCAAAAGTATACTCACCGTAATTGATCCAACCAAAGAGCGCCAAAATAGCTTAGAACGTTCTATCAATCTTGCCAAGCGTACCGGTGCAGCCATCACTGCATTTATGTCTATTTATGACTTCTCCTATGAAATGACCACGATGTTGTCTAAAGACGAACGTGAAGCAATGCGTGAGGCAGTAATTAAAGACAGAGAAGCATGGCTTGCCGATATGGTTAAGGGATTTTCTGATGTGAGTATCCAAACTAAAGTGTTGTGGCACAATCGCCCCTACGAAGCGATCATCAAAACCGTGCTTGCACATGACTATGATTTGGTCATTAAATCCACCCATCAGCACGATACCCTAAAGTCAGTTATCTTCACCCCAACCGACTGGCATTTAATTCGCAAATGCCCTGCTCCTCTGTTACTGGTTAAAGATCACGCTTGGCCAGATCAAGGCAACATTATTGCAGCGGTAAACTCTGTCAGCGATAACGAACAACATCAAGAACTCAATAAACGTATCATTACAGATGCTCAGTTTTTATGTGAATTAGCCAATGCTAAATTGAGCTTGGTAAACACCTATCCAGCAACGCCTGTTAATATTGCGATAGAAATTCCCGAGTTTAACCCATCGCAATACAATGAAGCCGTGAAAAAACATCATGAAGACGAGACATTTGCACTCGCAGAAACTTATTCAATAGATAAAAGCGATTGCATCATCAAAGAAGGTCTACCAGAGGACGTTATCCCCTACGTTGCTAAAGAAAAAGACGCTGAATTAGTGGTCATTGGCACGGTCGGTCGCACTGGACTGAGTGCAGCGCTTGTTGGCAATACTGCTGAGCACGTGATTGATAGCTTAGACTGTGATGTCTTAGCACTAAAGCCAGATGGCTATAAATCCCCATTAGAAGACTAACTCAGCGCTCAAGTTAATTAAATGTGCGGTAAATACACAGCCGCACATCCCTTTATGTGTATCTGGCGAGCCAGAAATAAAAGTAAAATGCTGATAAACAAAATATCGGCAACGTTGCCAACTGTGCACCCGTTATACTTTTAGACTTAGTGCGCTTGTATGTCAGCATCACGCCGGTAAACGACAGTCCGGTTAACGCAAGACCAAACACAAACCATATAAGCTTAGAGGTGATCCCTGCAAAATAACCAAAGTGTAATGGATCTGCATATTCGTTAAGATAATTGCCCCACGCCATATTTTCAGGTTGCTGTATTGCTAAAACCTCTAGCGTTGTTGGGTCCATATAAACCTTGTGCGCTCTATCCCGAAGTACAGGGTTTGTACTCATTCCTTGAAAACGCAGCACCGCAGTATCTGCTCTTGGCAGTTGTACGGTTGTTATCGTCCAATTGGGAATGGCAAGCTGCGCTTTCTCAAAAGCGCTTTCAAACCTATTTACAGACAGCATGTTGGCGTCTTTTACCGCTGTAACATACTCAACTTTTGGAGCCGGAGGCTCCAAACTAAAACCGGCTACCCGTGCAGAAAACTCAAACAGATACCAAATACCTGTGATAATAATAAGTGTACTAAACCACAGTCCCCATAAGCCAAAAACCTTATGCAAGTCACTCAAAAATACTCTTGTACCTTGTGCTACTCTCAAACGCCACAGCGCAACTTTCCAATTTCGTGTGGTTTTCAGTCCGGTATAAACAGAGATCAATAAAATGAATGCAAAAGCAGTGACAATTGGCAGCCCGGGTATTACAGGCATAAATAGGTAGCGATGCAAATCTCTAAAAAATCGTTGAATTGTGAGTAATGGTATATCGCCCGTTACTTCATAAGTCCATTGATCGACGTGCACATACCTATCATTTTTAGCCTCGAAAGCCACCCGTGCTCGATAGGTAAAGTAGTCGCCCCCATTGTACCTAAAGTGGTAACACGACCTTCTGGATAGCGTTCAGCTATCGACGCATACATATTTCTCCAAGATGCAGCCGTTTGCTCTTTTACCTCTTTGGGCTTTTGGCTTGCACGCATTTGCTCAAAAACAAGCCAATCTAATTCATTTGAAACGGTTGCGATTGTGCCGGTTGCGAGGATCACAAACATAACGGCCGCTAATTGAAAGCCCACCCAGGCATGTAAATCATATAACTTGCGTAGCCGCTTTCTTTGTCTAGCTTTGTCAGCCATCTTGACCCTCATAAAGGTAGACTTTTATTTCCACAAGCTCGGATAACTCACCGAGCCTCAGATTAACTTAAACATTACCAGTTGTAGGTAAACTCAAGAAAAGCATTTCTTGGATCGCCCGGAAAGTGTCCCGTGCGGTCTAAAAAGCCCGACTCTGCATATTCTTTATCGAGTACGTTCTCAACTCTGAATAGCACACTATAGTTATCTAATTCCCAAATAATTGAGGTGTCAGCGACGAAATAGGAATTTAGTGTTTGGCCAGATAAACTAAGCTGCTCATCCACATAGTTACCGCCAACTGCGAAAGCCAGATTCCACTCAGGGATCTGATATCGAGTCCACACCCCAAACTGATTTTCAGGGGCGTTGGCAAATTTATCGCCAACACTATTGCGGATCCCACCAGCGCCATTGTCAGCGGTGATAGTCGCATCATTATAGGCATAGGCTAGGCTTACTACCCAGTCAGGTGTCACGTCGGTGATCAACTCGATTTCTAGGCCTTTACTCGTGATTTCTCCGATTGGCGCTAAATTATCAACACCATCTTGCTCGGGATCTGTACCTGTATTTTGTAGCAAGTTTTGCCTTGTTATCTGATAACCAACCACTTTTAGCAATGTACTTCCGTTAAATAACTCTGCGTTAAGCCCAACTTCAATGATATCACCCGTCGTTGGCTCAAATGGACCACCCGCTTTTTCGTCCTGACTGGATACGCCTTGGGGTTCGTAAGAGTCAGCCCACTGTGAATACAATGAGATATCATCAGATAGCTTGTAGATACCACCAATTCTGAAGCTAACATTGGTATCATCAAACTTACTGCCATTGGCATCGTCTTCAAACTGGTCATAACGTATGCCTGCTACAAACGTTACTTTCTCCCAAGCGAGTTCGTTGAGTACATAGGTGCCATTACGCTGTTGTTTCGTTGTACTTTCTGGCGCAAACTTCACATTGTATTGATTTGGCTGCGTTTCTCCATAATTAGGGTTGTGGAGAGACAAAGGCAAAATATCCGAGTCTAACGACGTACCATTTAGATAACGAGTGACAAAGTCATTAGATGCTGACGCTCGACCTAATAACGCATCTTCTTCACCAGAATATATATCTAATCCAAACGCGGTACGCTGCTCAGCACCAAACATCTGTGTTTCATAAACAAAGTTAGCCGCAAAAGAGAGTTGAGACTGGGCTCTTAGTTGATCTCGGAACTCACGTGCGACCAAATCGATTTGACCATCTTTATTGCTATCGATGAGTGCTCTTGGTTCATGATAATTTTGTTCTTGCTCATTATCTATGTAGCGAAGCGCAACGTTGTAACTTAGCGATGGACTTAAATCCCCTACAACACTTGCTTGCAATACATCTGAGGTTAGATTTAAAAAGTCTGTAGGCTCATTATGATTCCACGATGGTGTCGTTAGAAACTCACCGTCATCGCCAGCGGGGACACCGCGTAAGCGATTCGCGTCCAAGTCCTGTTTGTAGTGCGTGTATTGCAAAATCAAACGAGCATCATCAAAATCATAAGCGTAACCTGCATCCATAATTGCCACTTCGCTTGCACTATTATCGCGGTAGGTATCTTGTTGTTCGTAAAACGCCCCCAAGCGAATGCTTTGCGCTTGTGCTACTTCACCAGTCACCTCACCAGAAGCACCATAGCGGCTATCTGTGCCCGCGATAATACGAGTATTGGCACTAAACTCAGATTGCGGCTTTTTAGTTATATAGTTGAATAATCCACCAGGTGCCCCGGGTCCATACAGCATACCGGCGGGACCTTTCAAAAAGTCGACACGCTCGACATTAAATAGCTGTGGGACATTAAACCCAACATATGGGTCGCCTCTTAGACCATCAAAATAGATTTCTTCTTGACGAAAGCCACGTGCAGTCACCCCCGCGTAGCTAAATTGGCTGACCCCCGCGATATTACGATAGAGATCTTTGGCATCTCTTGCGGCTAAATCACGGATCAGATTTGCATTGAGAGAGGTTACCATTTGGGTCGAGTTAAGTGGGTCAACCGCAAGCTTTCCCGTTGAAGATTCACCATTACGATATAAATTTAATGTTCGGCTAACGACGGTTATTTTTTCTATGTCTTGGTCTTTAAGCTTATCTTCTGACACTTGCTGCTGAGCTGATGCATGCAAAGAGGGATACATAATCGCTAAAGCGATAAGGGATAGTTTTGATACTGTTTTCATTAAGAGCCACAATTTAGTTATTATTAAAGCGCAGGCAAATGATAACAATTATCAATTGCATTTAAAACAACTAACCTACATTTAATTGCATTTTTTGCAAAACTAAGAACAAAAATATCTCATGCAGAGATCATTTTCCCGACAGCATGAATAAGTTAGGTACGTAGAGTTAACAGGTAATTTAAAGTGAAAGATGTTGGGGAGTAAAAGTAGTTAAGTTATAGAGTACCAATTATTGAGTTTTAGACTAGGCCTATCAGACCTAGCCTGGAAAAATCATTGTTGAGAATTAAATATTAGTTACATCAATAAACAATGATTCATCAATGTTTGTCGAGGAAACCACTGCTTCATTAAAGTCATAAGCCTCACGCTCACCGTCTCTATCTAGAGGTAAACTTTCAAAATCAAAGAGTTCCGTGTCAGCCAGTTGGCTTGGACTAACATTTTGAATTGATTTAAAAATATTCTCTACTCGACCCGGTGTTTTCTTATCCCACTCTACCAACATAGATTTAATGTTTTGACGTTGCAGGTTTTCTTGCGAGCCACATAGGTTGCACGGAATAATAGGAAAATCCTTATGTTCAGCGTATTGAATAAGATCTTTTTCACGCGCATAAGTGAGCGGGCGGATCACCACATTACGACCATCATCAGAGCGCAGCTTTGGCGGCATCGCTTTCATTCTTGCGCCGTAGAACATGTTTAAAAACAGCGTTTCAACGATATCGTCTAAATGATGACCCAGTGCGATTTTAGTTGCGCCAATCTTTTCCGCAAATGAGTACAAAGTACCACGACGCAAGCGTGAACAAAGGCCACAAGTCGTTTTGCCCTCTGGTACTTTCTCTTTTACGACTGAGTAAGTATCTTTATCAATGATGTAATAAGGAATGTCTAATGTCTCGAAGTACTCAGGCAAAATATGCTCTGGGAACCCAGGCTGCTTTTGATCCAGATTGACCGCCACCACATCAAAGTGAATTGGTGCTGCCTTTTTTAGGCTAAGTAAAATATCCAGCATGGCGAATGAATCCTTACCACCGCTGATACAAGCCATCACCACATCGCCTTCTTCGATCATATTGTAATCTTTGATGGCATTGCCGACATTACGGCGCAGACGCTTTTGCAGCTTATTAAACTCTAAAACTTCTTTGCGATTATCTTGCTCTGTCATGGTGTTAGGTGCCGTATTCATACTTACTCAACTGTGTACTGTGGGCGTTATCGCGCTAGTACATTACTACATCAATTATGGGGCGCCGATTATACGTGAAATTGAGATGAGGTAAAATACAAAAATGGCGCCGCTTTGGGCGCCATTGTTGGGAACTAATAAATTAAAGGCCGAACACTACCTTTTCACTTTTTAGCATGCGACTGCTTAGGTAGGTGAAAATAGCAAACAACCCCAGCGTTACAGCGCTCGACAACAATAGTTGTGGTACCGGTATCGCATTGCCTTTAATGATTTCAATCATTGCGTTTTGCTGCGCTGCGATCGGCATCCACTGCATAATGTCGGTAGCAATATCATAGGTCGTTGCCATACTCATCATTACCGGAATGAACAGCGCCATCGCTACATAAGATTGCGCCTCTTTAAATGATTTAGCTAAGAAAGAGATGAATATCAATAAACTGGCTGACATTAGCGCAATAGGCAGGCCAATGATAATTGCCGAAATAATGAATTTAGGACCAATAATCACCGTAAAGCCCATCATTTCCCAAGGCACCATATTATACGCAAACTTTGATACTATGGTGGTTAACACTAAAGCAATGATAGAGAAACCTGCAATTGCCCCCACTTTAGCTAACACAATATGCATAGTACTTATCGGGTGGCTAAGTAATAGCTGTAAAGAGTTGCGTTCACGCTCCCCTGCACTACTGTCAATTGCCATACCCATCGCCGCATAAAATAGTGAAATAATAATAGATAACGTTGCAATACCTAATACGAAGCCCCCTTTAGAGGTTGGTGTCGCTTGGTCATGAGTTTGAACATCTATCGCACGTGCAATTGTCGGATCGATACCACGAGCGACTAACCGCAATGAAGCAACTTCGCTGTTGTATAACATGAGGTTACGCTCTAGTCGATTAATTGATGAACGTAACTTTTGCTCCGATTTATCAGCGATGATAAATACCGTCGCGCTCTTACCTTGCATCATATTCTCTTGGTAATCATCGCTTACCTCCAAGGTAATGGCCTTAACCTCTTCGCCTTCACCATGTTCAATTTCTTTACTCGCTAAAAATTGCACTAAGTTAGGCGCATTCTCTGCGTTATTAATGGTGATTTTGAGTGCATCAGGCGAAGCCATTTGCTTAAACATGACGGTAAATAATACACACATTAGAATAGGTGCACCGATGCAATAGTAAAGGCCAGCCATCACCGAACGTTTGTCACGGCTTGCGTCTAACACTTCTTTTTTAAATAAAACTGAGATTAATTTCATCATGCTGCAATTCCTTCATCCGTACCGATTAGGGTAATGAAAGCTTCCTCAAGCGATGCTTTACCTGTTTGTTCACATAGAGCTTGTGGAGAACCTTCCGCGACCACTTTGCCTTTCGCCATGACCACAACATGGTCGCAAAGTGCTGCAACTTCTTGCATCACGTGGCTAGAAAACAAGACACAGTGACCTTGCGCCTTAAGCATCAACAACAAATCCCGTAATACTCTGGTACTCATTACATCTAAACCACGTGTTGGCTCATCAAGTACAATATTCGTTGGTTTATGCACGATTGCCTGCGCCAACGCCGTTTTCATTCTTTGGCCTTGTGAAAAGCCTTTACAGCGTCTATCCGCGATATCCAACATTTGTAGCTTTTCTAACACTTCTTGTGTCGCGGCAGCGGCCGATTTTGCGTCCATGCCACTTAGTTCAGCGTAAAACTGGGTATATTCACGCGGTGTCATGCGCTCGTAGAGTCCACATGGGTCTGGGAACAACCCTAATTGTTGTTTTGCCCTGGTTGGCTCTTTGGCAACATCAATACTATCGATAGAAGCCGTACCTTGATCAGCTTGGAGCAGGCCAAATACGGTCCGTAAACAAGTCGTTTTACCTGCTCCATTTGGTCCCAATAGTCCCGTAATTTGACCATCTCGAGCGGTAAATGACAGCCCGTCTAGCGCGTTCACTTCACCAATCTTTTTATATAAGTTATCTACTTGGATCATGAGTTACTCCTTATTAGCAGTTGCTGGGCCATTGATGTTCATAAAGAATTGTTTGCGTGTATCTTCTTCAAGACAGCTAGTATCAAAGTCTCCCACTGTCTTTTCATCGTAAAACTTAGCAATAAGCTTATTAGCACAGCTTTGCCCTGCGACAATATGTGTAGCCGTTGGCGCAACTAAGTGCGTGGCATTACTTAGTTTTTCCATCGCAACTTCTGCCCACTTAGCAGGCGTTGCTGGATCTAATCCGCCAGAAAGCAGTAAGGTTGGAATATCTGACGCAACGGGTTCATAGTAACTACTTGGCACCGGGCTCACATTCCAAATTGGGCACGTCGCATCTAGTCCTGTGATCATCATCTCACCCATATAGTTTTCACTATATTTGGCTTTGTCCGCAGCCGTTAATCGTGGCCAATCTTCCCCACATACAATCGCCTGATGCATCCCCATGGCCAATCCCAAACCGTCTTCACTTGGTGCCATCATGCCAACAAGTGGAGCAAGGTTACCGTTAGTCGCTTCACTAATCGCAAGCGGCACCAATGCACGGAAGGAATGAGAGTAAAGCGCCATCCTAATCGCGCTAAATAGCTTCATTTTGGTCATCGTCATTGCAAGCGGTTTGCTGGTTCTTGGGTGAAGTACAGAAACTTCTATCGGCGTTTGCTCTACTTGATTAAGCAAGCTTTGCCATTGCTGCTTTAAATTCGGATAACTATTTGCACACTTTTTATCGGCCTCACATTGTGCAAAAAGGGCGTTCAATGAATCTTCTATCGCGCCACCAATCGCCATTAAACTTTGGTTATTGGGCGCAAGACCATCTAATACGGCCGATGCAACACTATCAGGGAACTGTCTCATATACTCAAGTGCGATGCGTGTTCCATATGAGCCACCATATAGGTGTAATTTGCTATAACCAAGCGCGACTCTTACCGCATCAAAATCTTTTGCAGCTGCAACCGTCGTATAGTCGGAAAGATCTGCGTCTAGTTTTTCTTTACACTTAAGGGCATCTTCTTTGTAAAAATCGAGGCCCAATAAGGTATCATTTAGCGCAAACTGTTGCTCAAGATTATCCATATCGCATTGCAATAGATTGGACTTTCCAGTTCCCCGTTGATCAACAAGTATAATGTCTCTATTTTCTCTCGCGTATTTAAGAATTCTTTCAAAGTTTGCTGCAATTTCGGTGGCAGATTGTCCAGGTCCCCCTGCAAACGCAATAATCGCTTCTTGTGGGTAAAGCGGCTTTATTGCAGGAATAACCATAAAATGAATATCAATTTTTTGTTCTGTTTTGGTTTCACTTAATGGTTGCGAGATTTTTCCGCATTGCGCTCTGTCACTCAGGCCTTTTGCATAACAAGCGGATAATTCAGCGGTTGATGTTGCCGCTTGTAATGGCAGCACAGTTCCTAAAACGAGAGGAAGCAGCGCTAGCTTTACTAAGCTTTTCTTAAACTTAAATGGCTTTTTCATAGTTATTTCCTTGTTGACTCACGGTCAGTATGCTAACTTTAAGTGAGTGTATCAGTGTATCAGTGTATTATTGTATTAATACAGTAGAATTAGAGTAATGCTAGATCTTATTCATGTCAACCCCAACAGCGCAGAGCCGATTTATAAGCAGCTATTTGATCAGATAGTGCGTTTAATTGTGTCTGGTAAAGCACAAGCCGGAGAAGAGCTACCTTCTGTAAGAAAGCTAGCTGAACACTTCTCGGTAAATCCGATGACCGTCTCTCGGGCTATCGGGCAACTTGTCGATCAAGGTTGGCTTGAACGAAGACGCGGCCAGCCGACACGCGTTGTACAGCAGCAAACAACACAACAGACCGATAATCTACTCCATAAAAACCTAGATATTTTAATTAGTGATGCGAAACAGCTTGGGATCAGTAAGACTGAATTGATATCATTGATTGATAAAAATTGGGGACAAGAATAATGACAAGCCCACTACTACAATTCACTAAAATCCATAAACAATTTACCGACAAGCCGGTTCTTGAAGACATAAATCTTATTATTGAACCTGGCATGGTTATGGGTTTACTAGGACGAAACGGGGCCGGTAAAACGACACTTCTTCGGATTGCACTTGGGTTAATCGAACAAAATAGTGGTGAGGTTAGCTGCCTCAATAGTAGCAACCTCGAGCTGAGCCCTACGTGCAAAAGCCAAATTGGCTATGTGCCACAACAGCCCTGTGGCTATCAAGGCTTTAAAGTCAAAGATGCCCTCGCACTGCACCGCAGCTTTTATCCAAATTGGGATATTACACTTGAGCAAGAATGGCTTTCTCGCTTCGAGTTAGACGAAAACAAGCTAGTAAGTAACCTTTCTGTTGGCCAACAACAAAGCTTAGCGCTGATAATGGCGATGTCGTACCGACCTAAGTTACTGATCCTTGACGAGCCAGTGTCAAGTCTCGACCCCATTGCACGCCGAGAATTTATGTCGGACTTATTCGAGTTAGCACTTGAGTCCGGCTCTGGTGTACTTTTCTCCTCGCATATTACATCTGACGTTGAGCGCGTTGCGAGTCACATTGCCATTATTAAAGATGGTAAGGTTTTGGTTACTGGCGAATTAGATACACTAAAAGAACAAATTAGGCTTGTACCACATCATCTTACAAGCAAACTGCCATCCGGAAACGTACTTCATCAATCTGAACGTTTTAGCATTTATCAAGCTCACGACAGTGCAAACTGGTCAGCAGACCTACAGCAAAGCCATAGCAACCTTGAGCAGCTCTTTGTGGAGCTACACGCATGAGTACATTAACTCAGCGCAATTGGTGGACCGGATTTTCCGGGTTTTGGCTGCGAGAGTGCGGCTCAGCAAATTTTTTCATTCCAGGGGCCTTAGCGTCTATCGCTTCACCTTTGTTAACCTTGATAGAAGATCAAAATATACAAGCATTTAGTTTGGTCTTTTCAATCAGCGCTTTTTGGATGGCTTTTTGTTGGCAACTAGTGAAGTTGCAAGCACAGGAAAGCGCCTTACTGTTCCCAGCAATTAAACAGCACATATACTTGCAAGGTTTGGTAATTCTGATCATTGGCTACCTACTCAATGCCCTTGCTCTTTTCAACCGCCCCGCATCTGAAGTTGCCTATGCCATGTTATTTGCAACGAGTTTTGGCGGTAGCTTCTTTTTGCTATGTCTTCGAAATAGTGTGTATTTCAGACATAATAGTTACATTTTTATGCTCGTACTCGTGCTCGCTATGTTTTTTGGCGATACCCCCCAAATTTTAGCACTGCTTGCCATCCCCCTTATAGTAATGGGAACTTACCTGTTAGTGACACGAACCCATCACTGCCAATGGCATCATTTGGCATATCAAACCTACATAAATAATATTCAAACGGGGTGGCTTCCGAGCAATACCTTCGCACCAGATTTCCTCACTCAGGGGTTTAGACAATTTTTTATGCCAATGAGCTATTTTGCGGGTAATCTGTTGATACAAACCTGTCAGATATTGCTTGTCTCTGGGCTATTAGCCATTGTCGCAAGTGGCTTTTTTGGTGTCACACTCCATTTTGTTATCGGCTTTACCGATATGCTTGTTCTGATGGTCGCTATTTTTGTCTGTTGGTCCAAACTACAAACAAAAATGACATGGGATCAACTATACCTACTCCCTATCTATTCAAGCCTTAAAGCAATAAAGCAGGCTTACCACGCCTCTGCGGTTAAACTTGGGTTTTGCCTATCCTTGTTTCAACTTTTAATATTGCTAGCTTGTAGCTTCTTTTCCACATTCGAGACTGTGGCTTTCTACTTAGTGATATTTACAGGCTCTATCGCGGGATTTGTTCTTTGCATAGCGCTAGGAAGCATGATTAAAAGCGCCCTTACCTTGTCGCTTTGCTGCATGTTCGTAGTCATTTTGCATAGTGCATTTAAATCTTACCTGTTAAATCACGAACAATCAGCAACCACCGTATATCTATTATTAGGTTACGTTGCGATAGCAACCTCGCTGCTTGTTTACAGTAATAAGCAGTTTGATTAATACCAGTTGTATTAAGTAAATGATCTATCTTGAAGCGGGGAAATAGCTTTAGTAGCAAGGCAAAAATTTTACTATTTAGTTGTTCTAAATGAGAAATTTTTAACGAAGCTAATATGCTATTTCACCCTTCAAATTGATTAGAGAATTAATTCAATTGGTATAAGAAAGGGCTCGCTCGTAGAGGCGTAGCGCTAGCGCTTGGACCACCGGTGACTGTGCTGGTTAGAATAGAGGAGTGATAGTGAGCTAAGTCGATTATCACTCCTTTTACAGCTACTCTATTTAATGTGAGTGGGTTCGACTATTAATAAAGTCGGTGACCGAAAACAACACCCCAGAGATCACGAAAGTAATATGTATGCCTACTTTCCAAGCAAGCTGCTCACTGGTTAAATCTTGAGAATGAATAAAGACCTTGAGCAACTCTACCGCAGATATCGCTACGATGGCGCTGATCAGCTTGATTTTAAGCCCTGAGAAGCCAACTTTCCCCATCCAAGTCGGTTTGTCTTCTTGTGGTTCGACATTAAGCTTGGAAACAAAGTTTTCATAGCCACTAAAAATGATGATGATCAACAACCCAGCCAGTAAAGCCGTATCAACCAATGTTAAGATACCAATGAGTAATTCTTGATTTGTCGCGGTAAGCGCACTGATGGTCATCACATAAAGCTGTTTAAAGAACTTCAGTAACAGCAACACAATCGCGAGTAGTAGGCCAACAAAGAACGGCGCTAACAACCATCTTCCTTTAAATAAGGTTCTTTCTAAGAGATGTTCATAACGATTAAATTGCTCATTCTCGGACTTAGTTTCTTGCTCCATGTTTTTGATTTTCACCATCTTTAGTTAGTTTAACTGAACCTATAAATGTAGCATCAACGCTTATATTTCTCACTATTTATTGACGTAAATTTGAATCAATTTTCTGCTCTTTAAGAGAAAATAAATTCGTTTTCCTTATTTTAAATTTTGCTTTAAAACATGCTTGTTCTTTCAACTAACAGGTAACACGAATGAAAACCTTAGTTTCATCATTAATCGCTCTATCTCTTTTTGCTTGTGTACAAGTACAAGCCGATGAAGAGTTACCAGTCGCGCCTGCAGATTTGGTTCAAGAGTTAACTCAAATGTGCCTTGATTGGGCAAAAGATGATGATGTACAAGCATCTGAGATGAAAAAATATGTTTTGAATTGCGTTAACGACGAGCTAGAAGCAACTGGCTATCAAAAAGTCAAAGACGTAAACATTAAATAATACCAGTTCGCTTATTTAACCTGAGCTGCGGATAATTAATGCCTTTCTAGCAGCCAGTTTTAGCGCTAACTGCGTTGAATTCACTTCCAATAGCCAGCTATTGGTGCGTAAATTCGCCTTGCCTACAGGATGTAGGTACCTTAGCGAGAGCAGGACGCGGAAGCGGTGTTTTCCCTAAAACTTGCTGGCTAGACAAGGAAAAAACTAAGTTGTGCTTTAGCAACAATGAGTTGGAACATTCCTTATCCAAACCTCAGGTTATTTAAGTGATGGCATTCATGATGAAAAAGGCCGCTCAATGTGTTGAGCGGCCTTTTATTTTCAATAACATTCTAGACAAAATATCCATAGCATCTGAAGACACCTATCGATGTTTGGCTAGTCGTTAAGCTTTCCTTTTCTTGGTAGTTTTCTCTTCTTCTACCCATTTACCATTGCTATATGTCGCTTTCCAACCCGTCGCTTTACCATCCACTTCTGTCATCACATATTGTGTCTTGGTTTTTCTAGAGTAGCGAACAATCGCAGGGTTACCATCTGAGTCTTGCTCAGGCGCATCAGCCAGATAATAGAATTTAGGTGAAATTCTATCTCTGAAGCGTTTTAGCTCTGATACTTTCGGGGCTCTTGTCTCACGTGATTTCGGGAATGTGTGCGCCGCTAAGAAAATACCTGAAGCGCCATCTCGAAGCACAAAATGCGCATCTGACTTTTCGCATTCTAGTTCCGGAAGCGGAACTGGATCTTCTTTCGGTGGCGCAGCTTCACCGTTTTTCAATAGCTTACGTGTATTTTTACAGTCTTCATTTGTACAACCAAAATACTTACCAAAACGGCCAGATTTAAGCTGCATATCCGAACCACACTTGTCACACTCAATTAGTGGTCCATCGTAGCCTTTGATCTTAAATGCGCCTGTTTCAATGACATAGCCCTTACACGCGGGATTATTACCACATACATGGAGCTTTTTCGTTTCATCGATAAGGTATGAGTCCATTGCCGTTTCGCAAATTGGACAACGTTTCATATGACGCAGCGATTCAGCTTCCGCCTCTTCATCCGCATCCGCGGCAACCGCTTCATCACCAGACACTAGATTAATTGTGGTGGTACAACGCTCTTTTGGCGGCAAATTATAGCCTGTACAGCCAAGGAATACCCCTGTAGAAGCAGTACGAATACCCATTTTGCGTGAACATGTGGGACAATCGATGTCTGTTTCAACCATCACATTTTGTCTCATGCCGCCTTCACTTTCATCGCCAGCGGCTATTTCTAGCTGGTTAGAAAAGTCGGCGTAAAACTTATCAAGTACCTGCGTCCACAAACGTTCGCCTTCTGCGATGTCATCAAGGCGACCTTCCATTTTGGCGGTAAAGTCAAAGTCCATTAAATCGTTGAAATTCTCAACGAGTCTGTCAGTTACGATCTCGCCCATTTTTTCAGCGTAAAAACGGCGGTTTTCAACTCGAACATAACCACGGTCCTGAATCGTTGAAATGATAGCTGCATAGGTAGATGGACGACCAATACCACGCTTTTCTAATTCCTTAACTAAGCTTGCTTCGCTGAAACGTGCTGGTGGTTTAGTAAAGTGCTGCTTAGGATCAATCGCAATAAGATCAAGCTTGTCGCCAACTGAAACACTAGGAAGCGCCTGCTCTTCTTCATTCTTCTTACGCACAGCCGGTTGTACACGTGTCCAACCATCAAAACGTAGCACGCGCCCTTTCGCTTTTAACGTGTAATCTTCCGCGGCGACGGTCAGCGTCGTTAGGTCATACTCTGCGGGCATCATTTGACACGCCACAAACTGACGCCAAATAAGCTCATAGAGCTTCTTAGCATCTGCCTCTACGCCGTCTAAATGACCTGATAAGATCGTCACATCAGAAGGACGAATTGCCTCGTGCGCTTCTTGTGCGTTGCCTTTTGCGGAATAACGCAGTGGTGATTCTGGAAGATACTTACTACCAAATTCACTATCGATATAGCCACGACACATTTCTAACGCATCGTTTGATAGGTTCGTCGAGTCCGTACGCATATAGGTGATGTAACCCGCTTCGTATAGACGCTGCGCTAACATCATGGTTTTCTTTACGCCATAGCCTAAACGAGTACTTGCCGCTTGCTGCATTGTCGAGGTAATAAATGGCGCACTTGGCTTACTCTTACTTGGCTTTTCTTCAACCTTGACTACTTCGTAAGCACTGTTTTCAAGCACTTGTACGGCAGTATCAGCCTGCGCTTTATTTACTGGCTTAAATGCTTCGCCTTTAAACTTAGTAACCGCTAGACGAATATCATCTTTTGTTGCTTTAACATCGGCGTGAATATCCCAAAACTCTTCTGGAATAAACGCTTTAATCTCACGCTCTCGCTCAACAAGTAATCTCACAGCAACAGATTGCACGCGACCTGCCGATAGCCCTCTTGCTACTTTTTGCCAAAGCAGCGGGGACACCATAAAGCCAACAACTCGGTCAAGGAATCGTCTCGCCTGCTGCGCATATACCATGTCGGTGTTAAGGTCGCCAGGCGCTTCAAACGCTTGGGTTATCGCGTTTTTGGTGATCTCGTTAAAGACCACACGCTTATATTTGCTCTCATCGCCACCGATGATCTGTTCAAGGTGCCAAGCAATGGCTTCCCCTTCTCTATCCAAATCGGTTGCGAGATAGATATGGTCAGCATCCTCAGCAAGTTTCTGTAGTTCTTGAACTACTTTTTCTTTACCCGGCAAAATTTCGTAATGCGGTTCCCAACCCTTCTCAGGATCAATCCCCATCCTCGCAACTAAATTTGCATAATCTTTTTGCTTTTTATATTGCGCTTTTTCTTCAGGTGACATTTTACGTACTTCAGCTGGCGACTTAGTTGCCAAGCCTTTCGTCTTACCTGCCCCTGAGGTAGGAAGATCTCGAACATGGCCTACACTGGATTTAACAATGTAATCCTTGCCGAGGTATTTATTGATTGTTTTTGCCTTCGCGGGAGACTCTACAATTACTAGCGATTTGCCCATAGCTGCCTATTTTTGACCGATTCTGTCTGATGTTTGCCCTTACTTGGGCGTTAAATTACTTATAGGTATATCTACAAACACCTATTGTTACAAGCTAAAAATACTAACTTTTCCCTGATCACCGAATTATTATCCAATTTATGTACAATATTCAGCCAATTTAGGGACGCATTCATATATATAAGGTTAAGGCACGGGAATATAAAGGAATAGAAACAAAAATGCCAACCCGAAAGTTGGCATTTGTTGAATTATCCAGCGTCTGTAACGCTTATTCCGATTGATTGTGTCTTTCGTTCGTCATCATCATCTCCCAAAGCTGGGAAAGTAAATTTGATCCCTAATACGCCAGAAAGTTTGTTGTTTGGCTCAGCTTCCCTCGCCAAAGTAACGTTGAAGAAGTTTGGCTTATCACTTGTATAGTTCCCTAAGGTGCCAGACACACTTCCACTGGTTAGCTCACCGTTATTTGTTGAAATCTCGACTTCTGTACCCGCTGGAAGTGGATTACCAAACTCATCAGTGAAATAAATTGTAATAGGAACGGCTGATGGGCTGCCTGCCGCCGTGAAATCTACACTGGCGAGGTCGCACACACCGTCTACTCCAGATGGTTCAAGCACTAAGCCATTCCCACTTGGACACGAATTAGAACCAGCAAGCGAAGCCGGCACTGTAAACCGCACAAAAGCATTATCGCCAGACATTATCAATTCAAATTGTCTGTAAACATTAACTAGCTCTTTAGTACATTCTCCTGCGGCTTCGGCGGCTTCTGAACAAAGCAAACCATTATATTTGCCGTCCCCTTCATAAATATTGTTGCCATCGATATCAAAATCAAAGCGACCATTGTTATTGCTATCCACCCACCAATCGTCATGACCGCCATTTACAGTTCCCGTTGGAGAACAAGGTCCTGTGTTTGCAGCAGAATCACAATTCTCTTTATCAAAACGACCATTTTCATTGGTATCTAGGAATGCTTCTGTAAGGTCAAACTCTTGGCGATATTCGCCAATGTCGAACCGACCATTACGGCGCTCTACTCCACCGCTAGATTGCTCATCTCTGAAATTTTCTTGGCCTTTAACAAAAGCCAACACACTTACACGCCCACCCATAACAATTCGTCTAAGTGCAGTTGTAGCGCCATCGTTCGACGAAGCGTCTTTTTGTCTTAGCATGCCATTAATACATGGTGCAGCACTACCAAAATATGGGTCACAGTTCCAATTAGCTGAGCTTTGCTTTTGAGTATTTGATAATGTAGCTGCTAGTCTAGGAGCTACCGCTTCAAAGGTATTCACATTACCGTCTATATCACCAATGCGGTTACCCCAACGATATTCATAGAAAGGTCTATCTCCTTGGCTACGCCACACCACAGTACAAGCAGCATTATTCGTTCTACAATCGTAAGTGTCCTCAGACTCAGTACTACCAATAGCACCGGCTTCAGCAATCACAGTTGCAGCAACGCCATCAGCATTAAACTGATTGAATTGATCACCAAAGAACAAGGTAATATTTGTTGTTACCCCATTATAATTAAGCGAGTTGGTATTGAATGTAACAGGGGAAGCGTCAAAGGTATCCTGATCGGTGACACCTGAGCTTAAAATTAATCCTGACGATACACCAAATATCTGCTCACTTAATGGGATTGTATGCATAACACCTGCGGGACAGCGGACATCGTCGTTTGATGCATCTGCATCATTACATGCTTTGGCGATATCCGTCCAACAGGTAATCGCATCACCCTCAGGTAAATTCACGTAAGATTCTTCTGGGATGTAACACGCACTAACAACGAGCGGACCTGGCACAATACCAGACTTAACCGTTGTTCTTACAATACCATTTGCATTGGTGTTTCCGGTAATTTGTGTAAGCGAGGCTAGACCTTGCTCATCCGACAATCTAAAGTCGACTCGCGCTCGTGGAATTGCAAGGTTATCTTCATCTACCAGTTTAAAGCTCACAACAGATTGGGTTGGTAAACCGCCTTCGCCAGGGGGTAAAGCAATAAACTGATTAAACCCATCTTCTTCAGGTAAAAACTGTACCGCTTGTGCAAGCGCGCTATCCACTTCAATAATCGTTTCTTGGTTTATTGGAGAGCTGCCGTTTTGGATAGTAACAGAAATTCTATCTTCGCCTTGGCAACCTTTAGCACGGTATGTAGAGCGGGCGATACCATTGGAGGTATTTACCGTTTCATCTAATTCTGCAAGCGCAGGGGTCGCTACGGAACAAGCTGAGCTAAATGCAACTTCAACAGCACTATTGATTAATGCCCCATTCTGATCCTTCAACGTCACAGTAATAACCGTACTTCCACCTGCGGAAAGCTTTTGTTGAACTCCATTACTATCAACCAAACCATTGTCAATCGTAACATTCAACTGAGCAACACCAACATTAAAGTTGATAGCCTGAGTGACATCAACATAGTCTGGAGAGTTTACGGTAATAGTACCTGCGCCACCTTGGTTACCAGGCTGAAACTTTAGGATTGCAATACCAAAAGAATCCGTTAACGCGGTGCCTGTCGATGGTAAGATAGCCCCTAAAGTAGTCTCAGCGCTAATTAACGCGTTGGCAATAGCATCACCAGTTTGGCTAGATGTCATTTTGATGAATATATCAGCCGTCTCGTTTGACGATACTTGATTGACGCGAGTACACCCAGCAGCAATTGGATCTATCATTGCCTGATTTCGGCTATCATCCCAACCTGCAGGACATTTACTTAATAACATGACCTCAAGTTTTGCTGACGCGGTCACATTGCCGTCATCACCACCACCTTGAGAGGTAAAATCAAAAGATCTCGTTGCACTATTATCACCTTGAGTGTAAGTCGCCGTAATACGTCCAGCACCCACAGTAGCCGTTACTTTTAACGTAATTGACGCTTTACCCTCAGTATTTGTAAGCACAGACCCTGAGCTGGGTTCCATGGTTGCAAATTCGTCGCTCTCAAAAACGACTCGACTATTTGCCAGAGGGCTACCATCTTTTGTTAATGTGGCAGTGATTACTAGAGGAGATGAAGATGAAAGTGTATTCGTTGAATTACCACTAGTATCCGCTCCTGAAAGCGTAATGGCATAAGTACCATCGCTACCATCATCACCATTACCATTATCTGTATCTTTTTGGATACTGCCGCCGCCACCGCACGCGGTCAGTAAGAATGCTAGCATCAGTATGCTATAATAGCGCATCAAGGGCATTCACCTATCTCCCTAGCTAAGTTAATTTTATTATTGTTCAATAGTAACTCAATTTTAGCGATAAAATCACAATTTTTTATTAGATTAGGTAGATTTTCTGTCGTGAAATGCTGTTCATCTGCGCCAAGCCTGTTAAGCTTTAGCAGTTTTAAGATACATAGTGTTAGGACAATGTCAGAAAATCAAAAAATGGGCCTAACGGCGCGCATTATGATAGGCATGGTGTTGGGTGTTGTATTAGGCCTCACTCTTCAAGCCATCCTAGGTAAGAATAAAGAAATACTCATTCCTTTAGGTCTCTTTGACCTCCCCATTAAAGGTTTTTTCGTTGACGGTTTATTCCACATAGGTGGGCAAATCTTCATTGCAAGCTTAAAAATGCTTGTTGTTCCTTTAGTGTTTATCTCCCTTGTATGTGGCACATGTAGCCTTAGTGACCCAAAGAAATTAGGTCGCTTGGGTGGTAAATCCATTGGTTTGTATCTCATTACAACAGCAATCGCAATCACGGTTGCAATCACGCTCGCACTACTCATTGCACCGGGCGGTGGCGTTGAAATTCCAAGCAGCGCGTCATTTGATGCAAAGCAAGCGCCGACACTTGTGCAAGTTATAATCAACATGTTCCCGACTAACCCAATTGACGCGATGGCCAACGGTAACATGCTTCAAATCATCGTCTTTGCGCTGCTATTTGGTATTGCTATGGCACTAAGCGGAGATGCCGGTGCTCGCCTAGCATCTGTATTTGAAGATCTCAATACAATAGTGCTTAAGTTAGTGACTTTATTGATGAATGTCGCACCATATGGCGTATTTTGTTTGATGGCTAAGCTGTTTACAACCATCGACATGGGGTTAATCGCCGAGCTCGGCAAATACTTTATGGTGGTGCTGGCAGCACTGCTAATTCATGCATTCATTAACTATTCAATCTTATTTAAGCTGTTAACAGGTTTGAGTCCAATCATCTTCCTGAAGAAGATGAAAGACGCATGTATGTTTGCCTTTAGTACCTCGAGTTCAAGTGCGACTATGCCTGTAACATTAGAGACTGCGACTAAGAAGCTAGGTGCACATAACTCAGTCGCTTCTTTCACAATCCCTCTGGGTGCAACCATTAATATGGATGGCACAGCTATCATGCAAGGTGTTGCAACAGTCTTCATCGCTCAGGTATTTGGCGTAGACCTCACGATCAACGACTATCTCATGGTTATCTTGACTGCTACTCTTGCCTCAGTTGGTACGGCAGGTGTGCCTGGCGTTGGTTTGATCATGCTTGCAATGGTGCTTAACCAAGTTGGATTGCCAGTTGAAGGTATCGCGCTTATCATTGGTGTAGACAGACTACTAGACATGACAAGAACAGCAGTTAATGTCACTGGTGACTGTATGGTAACTTGTGCTGTCGCTAAATCTGAAAACGAATTTGATATTGATGTTTTCAACGACCCTGATGCAGCAAGAGAACTGGAAGAAACCACTTCTAAAGCAAAAGCGTAAATATCAATAACGCAGCTAGTTATAATAGCTGCGTTATTCTCCTCAATAAGCCAACTCAATACCCTTCTATCGACATATCTGCTATCCATACATTTTCTTCATTGCCACTTTTTCCTAGGTACAGAATAAGATTAAGCAGAAGATTCTCCGTGCCTATGCATAGTTATTGCAGGATTTGGACATGGAGTTACCGATAAGCCTCTCCACCTCAAAGCTAGACCACTTAATTAAGCGAATTGGTATAAAAAAAACCGCGCTATAAAGCGCGGCTTTCATCTTAATAAACGTTAACGTATTAGAATTGGTATGCAAACTTCACGTATACTTGACGACCAAGGATACTGTGCGTTTTATTGTCAATTCCCATAGACTCTGAAGGAGCAAGCGGCGCTTCCTCATTAAACAAGTTAGACGCACCCAGTGTTACTGTCAGCTTTTCTACGCCAATATAACTGACGCTTGTATCAACGGTAGTCCATGAATCAATCTCATATTTATTGCCATCACTATCGGCAAGGTCTTTATACGAATCGACATAGTTTACGCTGATATTTGCAAGCCAATCGTTCTTGGCCCAGTCCATGCCTGCGGTCCAACGGAACTGTGGATGCTGGTATTCTCCATTGAGATCTTCTGCAACATTGAATGTGTTACCTTGATCGTCACTTTCAAATGACTGCTCTTCAAAGTTAAGTGCGTAAGTTAAGTTGTAATTGAACTTAAACTCACCCATTTCACGTGTAGTTAATGCGTAGGCTAAGTTGACATCGAAACCGTCAGTTTCACGACCACCAATGTTAACAAAGGTGTCGTTAATAGTCAGAATACGACCAAGTGTGCTACCTTGATTAGGCGCACGTACCACCAAATTAGGATCAGTGCCACAACAATCAACTAACTTTTGTGCACCAATCTTCTTGATAAGATCTTCTTGATCATAGTTCCAGTAATCCACACCGATACTAAAGTCATCAGTCGCTTGCCACACAACACCTAAGTTGTAGTTTTCTGACTCTTCTGGTTGTAGGTTTTTGTTACCAGACACAATCGCGGTGTATTCATATGGGCTACAATCATCATCAGCGCCAGTTTGGCGACAACGCTCGCGGTCTATCACACTGGGGGATTCGTCAGTTCTACCTAGATGTAACTGCACAAGAGAAGGTGCTCTAAATGCAGTTCCCCAAGAGCCTCGAACTACAACACTGTCAATTGGTGTCCAGCGAAATGCCACTTTTGGATCGGTTGTTGTTCCAAAGTCACTATAGTCTTCATAACGTAGCGCTAGTTGTAGCTCTAAATTATCCAGTACTGGCACACTAAACTCAGCGAATAGCGCAGTATTGTCTCTATCACCATTAGCTTGTGTTGCTTCTGTACCAAAGATTTCGCCTCTGATGTATTGACTATCTGGGTTATCTTCGATTTTCTCGTAGCGATGTTCGAAACCAAACGCTGCAGCAACGTAGCCTGCACCCAATTCAAACAGTTCGCCTGAAATGGTACCGTCTAATGATTGCATGGTTGATGCACCATAACGCGTAGTCGTGGTCTCAAAAAACGCCAGACCGGCTTCTGTGTTCGTGCTTGGTTCAAATGGGTTCCAAAGACCCTCATCAATCGCTTGCTGCGCTCTTAGCTTGTTAGGGAAACCATCAAAACCCTTTTCAACTGCACTTGAACGAATAGCAGAATATGCAACTTCCCAAGACCACGCATTCCACTCACCACGAGCACCAAGGACGGCGCGGTAGTATTCAGAATCAACATCTTTTTTACGGTTACCGATATCAACCGTACGACGACGCATTGAAATATCTACACCATGTAAGAAATGGTCTGGATCGTTAAACAATGGGTGATTTGGGTTATCACCATCCATAAATAGCTCTGTAAAGCTTGGACTACCTGCACCTTGAATGAAAGTTGTAGAGTGCTGTGCCGAAATTTCTGCAAAACCTTCAATACCGTCGGTGATTTCTTGTACACCGTTATAGTTAAAGCTAATACGCTCTGTCGATGGAATTGCGGTCATGTGTGGCGCGTAGTCGTAGCGACAAATATCACCAATATCTAAAGCAGGATCGCATTTATCATTACCCCATACGTCCGTAAAGATAGTCTGTCTTACCTGAGTGCCATCGTCTTCAACACGAACTACAGGTAATCTCGCCCACTGCTCGTCTGTTAACATGCTTCTCATCACTTCAACACTACCAGGAACACCAGCAGAACTTAATGAGTTATTACCACCACGAAAACGCTGATCAGCAGATGCCGTATAGTCACGATCTGCATACGTTAAGTGACCACGTTTGAAATAATCGAGTGAGAAATTATGGTGGCCATTTTGTGTTGACGACCCCCAAAGAAGAGTAAAGTTTTGTTCTTCGGCACCACCATCTGCGGTGTCTGAGATTTTACCTGCAACTTCAAAACCGTCGATATCATCACGAAGAATGATGTTAATAACACCCGCTACCGCATCAGAACCATAAGTTGCAGAGGCGCCATCTTTTAGAATATCTATACGTTTAACCGATGACACCGGAATGGTATTTAAGTCCACAAATGATGTTTCGATATCTTTTGCAAATGGGCTAACCGCAACGCGGCGGCCATTGATTAATACAAGCGTCGATGATGCCCCTAACCCTCTTAGAGCAACACTAGAGCCACCATTTGCTGTGTCATCGCTGGAGTTACCTTGCGTACTAAAAGTACCAGTACCCGATACCGGCAGCTTTTGCAACGCGCCAATAAGGTCCGTTGATCCCGTTGAAGCTAGATCAGCAGCTGATAAACTTTGGATTGGTGACGGGCCTTCTAAATCTGTTCTTTTAATGTGAGAACCGGTCACTTCAATACGTTCAACTTGCTTCGTTTCTTCAGCCTTAACTTGTTGATTCATGCCGATTAAAACGGCAATAGAGAGCGCACTGAGTGGTAATTTATAGGTCATCCTGTTTCCCCTTAAGTTGATAATTACACTGTAGTTTTTTTAATAATCCAGCCATTATTAGCATACCGAAGCAACTTTAACAATGCATTTATTTAACATTAAGTTTCCATTTTGGGGGTCTAATGGCAGAAATTCACGACGAATAGATATCGCTGTTTGCCGGTATGAATTATTGTCAAAAGAAGGATTAATAGTGATGAGAGAGGGTTTTATCTGTAAGAAATGCAAGGGTGAAGTAACGTCTAACGAATTTCGTTAGTCTGAATAGCTCCGACTAAAGTCTATAGACGTTACTTTATATAATGATGGGCTAATTATAGTGCCAGCCAAGGTTGCACTGATTTTATATTCACAGAGTCTGCAAAATGTGTATTGTCGTTTGACCACGTCTTCGGGACGCTGATTTGACAGACTTGCGACTCACACTTCATTGTAGCGTCGGTGACGGTTTGACTTCTGCCAAAGGTCACAATAACCCCTTGTTGCTCAGGCAGCAAAAATGACAGCAAGTTTTTAATAAAAAAGCCAGAGAGATCAGCCAGTAGCTCTTCAAATTCCTGTTGCATTTTATAAAGGTCAGCTTTGCTCAAAGATGTCGTGTTAAATAACTCAGCTTCAATCTGCATTTTTAGCTGGCAGTCCGAGTTTGTGCCCTTCGTTTCAATCACTACTTTTGCTTTGTTTTTGTCCAACTCTTTATCAAATGGCAGCAATAGCTGCGCTTCATCAGTGTACGACAATGGAAAACTCGCTTCCTCGGTCACAATATTACCCGTCGTGATTTTACAGGCTTGCATACTTACTGTATCAACAAGGTAAAAACCCACACGTGCAAACTCAAACTCGCCTTTACTTACCACTTTTAGCCTGTCGTAAAAGCTGTCATATGCAAAGGTGACTGCTTTAGCTGAGGCTATCGCACTCCAAAGTGCCATTATCAGGACAAGTACAATCTTACTCTTCATCAAAATACGCTCGGTTATGCCTTATCATATCGTTAAGTTCGTTCACGTAGTCCTCACCACGCTCTGAATAACTCAAAAGACCACTTGTTAATACTGTCGCGTCAATCGGCGCTTTTTGAGCTCGCAGCTCTGCTCGTACCGAACGCAACTCCCTGTATGCATCATTGGTGTTAATATTTCTAAAGTATGACTTGACCGCGGCTCTTACCGACTGAAATGCTCTAACTTCATGATCGGCCGCATCTTCTCGCCGCTTAGGCACCATACCGCAGCCTTTGGTGTAACACCATTGACCAAAAAAATTTAACCCAATTCGTGCAAACCGTGACGTACCCCAGGCTGATTCATTAGCAGCTTGCATCAGCGCCAGCTCTTTAGGAATAATATCCACTCGGCGCAATGCTCTTTTGAGCGAAGATTCATTAATGGCTTCGCCTTTTAAATCATACTTTGTGAAAATCATCGCAATCTTTTCTATTTGTTTGCGTGTTAGCGTTTCATCAAATTGCACCATCATCAGAGCGATTTCAAGCGTTGCCCGTTGCTCTAAGATCTGTTTATTTTCGGCTTCTACGTGCGGTTTAATAAAGTCGAAAAACGCCGTTTTCTTTTCCTTAATGTCACGAATGGCTGAAAAATTGGGTAGCTTTACACTATGGAGTGGCTTTTCCGGCACCTTAGGTACAACCTCAGCACTCGTATCCTCTTGATCTAAAGTAGAATCTTGAGGACTTTTATCTTGGATAAAAGGATAAATTAACGCCCAAATGGTCACTAGGGCAACAATGAGTTTAATCAGTTTAGCTTGCATACTTCTCCTCGCAGTGGCGTTGTTCTGGAAACGGAGTCTCTTTCCCTAAGTCTCTAAGAACTTTTCTCAAGCCCGCTCAATAACAGTTTTATTCTGTTACTATAGTTTGATAGAGCGTTGATAAATTGCGCCAAAATAACAGTATTCAAAAATAGCGGCTGATAATATCAAAAGCCGCAATTAAACGCGAATTTTCGTTCAGTTATCGTACATAGTTTAGACGAGTTTGAGATATAAAGAAAAAGGAACAGAAGTATGACGTCTAACGCTTGGCAGCAGCGTCTGCTATCGCAGCAAAAAAACCGCCCTAACGACAATCGCTCAGCATGGCAAATAGATCGTTCTAGGATCATACATGCCGCGGCTTTTAGGCGCTTGCAAGCCAAAACCCAAATTATGGCAATCGGCGTCAACGACTTTTACCGGACTCGTCTAACACACTCTTTGGAAGTATCGCAAATAGGCAGCGGTCTACTACGCCATTTAAGAAAACAACACCCTGAATTTGAACACTTTCCTTCAACAAGTCTTATTGAAACTTTGTGCCTAGCGCATGATATCGGCCACCCGCCTTTTGGCCATGGTGGAGAAATCGCGCTTAATTACCTTATGCGCGATCACGGAGGGTTTGAAGGAAACGCTCAAACCTTGCGCATTGTCACCAAACTGGAACCATACACTAAAGGTTATGGCATGAACTTAACGCGCCGCACCTTATTAGGTTTTATTAAATACCCTGCATTAATCGACACACTTTGGTATCACCAACCAACGCAAACACAAAGTCGAAAATACATATTGTCCAGTGATTGGCTGCCTGCAAAAGGCATTTATCAATGCGACCAATCGGTATTTGATTGGATCCTCTCGCCATTTTCTCAAAACGACCAAATAAAGCTGCAAGAAACCGAGGTAAAAGACACCTTCCGTCGCAAGACTAAGTTTAAATCGTTAGATTGCGCCATTATGGAATATGCCGATGATATCGCCTATGCAGTTCATGATTTAGAAGATGCGATAGCAACCGAGACCCTTAACGAGGCAGCATGGCATGATTTTGCTCTGCCTGAATTGCAAAAGTTAGACTCACCTTGGTTAAAGCAAAACTTACCGCGCGTGAGCGAGAGTTTATTTTCAGAAGATGAATCTAATCGAAAAGATACCATAGGTGAACTCGTCAACCTGTTTATTGTGCATTGTAAACTCACCGTTCAAGACTCAGATTTTGACTCCGCCCTACTTCATTTTACCGTTGAGATGGCACCCGAATTTCAGGAGATCCTACAAGTATTAAAAGTGTTCGTATATCAAAGATTAATTCGTGAACCTAAAATGCAGCAAATTGAGTTTAGTGGTCAAAACCTGCTTATTGATTTATTTGAAGTTTTTGCTAGTGACCCGATGCGATTATTGCCGTATACAACCCAAACATTATACCAGCATGCAACCGACGAAACGCAGCAAATGCGTGTGTTAGCGGACTATCTTGGTGGCATGTCTGATGAGTATGCAAGAAAAACGCATCGACGCTTATTTACCGGGGAACTGTAAACTCTGTTCGTAAAGGCAAAACTCAATCATGAAAAATTCACATACATTGGCGATTAATTCATTCTTTAATTTTTCTTAAGCCTTTCTTAAGTATTGGCATATATGTTTTCAACGTAGCTTGATATTTTTCAGTTGGAGCATATATGCCAGCCAAAACCGTTGCGGTATTCGTGTTAGTCACTTCAATCACTCCTGCGTTTGCTGGTGACCCATTTAGCATCGACGCCCTTTGCAATAATAAAGCTGAACATAGTAATAAAATGGCTCGACAGACAGATAAAGCGAGCCAAGAGAAAAACATCAAGATTGAGTCTATCGAAATAAACTCAAACCCTATTTTTAATCCGGACGACCCAGAAACGACCTCTTTCCATGACTTAGTAAACTGGCTGCATATAGAAACCCGAGATGCGACTATCGCTTCTCAACTCCCTTTTCAGGCTGGTGACCTAGTCAGCGAGGCCGATATTTTAGAGGCTGAGCGGATCTTGCGCGCTAAAAAATACATCAGAGAGGCGAAAATCAACTACGCCAAGCCATGCAGCAGTGGCGAGCCACAGAAAATATCAGTGCAAACGTGGGACACCTGGAGTTTGCTGCCCAGTGTCAACTTTGGCCGAAGTAGTGGAAACAATAAGTTAAGTTTGGGGTTTAAAGAAGAAAACTTGTTAGGGTATGGCGTTAGGGCATCCGTAAAATACAAATCTGACCATGAACGTTCCGGTTACCATACCGTGTTGCAAATGCCTGCGCCATGGCAACCACATGCCATGATAACAGTGCAAGCAGATGATTATGATGACGGTCAAATATTTATGACTGACATTTATCAACCTTTCTATCAGCGCTCCAGCTCTTTGTTATATAGAGCTTATATTAATGCACAAGACCAAACGACTTCTATCTATCATAACGGTCAAACAGAAAGTCAGTTTCGATATAATGGTACATCTGCGCAGTTTGCTTATGGCCGTTTATGGCAGCAAACCAACACCACCACACTTAGGTGGATAGCTGGTGTCGATTACCAAGATGTCAGCTATGACGAGCCAAACTTAGCCATAAGGGATAACCTTTATGACTTCAAATTGTTAGCGCCTTGGATAAGTCTTCAATATATCGAAGATAATTATATCGTGCTGCAGGACGTAGACTTAATCAATCACAGTGAAGATTTCAACCTCGGATGGTCACTTGCGGCCAAAACAGGTATTGATACCGAAGCGGATGGAGTTGGCTCAATTTGGGAGTTTTCAGCCAATAAAGCATGGCTATTTAATGATGATGTCTTATACCGATTTAAAGCATCAACCAATGCCCAAATCGGTACGCAGCAAGGTGATAGAGTATGGTCTACTCTCGCTGCAAAGGTAAATTATCGCTGGAGCGATAGTTTTGCTTTTTATGCTGATGTCATTGCTGCGTGGCAAAACAAGGAATTTGCCGAGCGTCCTCTTGCACTCGGTGGAGAAGAAGGGATCCGTGGCTTCCCACAAAGCTATCAACAAGGTACGCAAACGGTCAAATCTTCATTCGAGCTCCGTATGTACCCTAACATTAATATTTATCAGCTTGTTGATTTAGGATTCGTTGGCTTTGTTGATATGGGAAAAGCATCCGGGAATATACAACATCCTAATATAAGCAATAAAATGCTAGGTAGTGTAGGGCTCGGAGTTCGTTTATATTCCGCCCGTTCAAGTAATGAAAACGTAGTGCATATAGACTTTACTAAACCATTAAGTAACTACCCTGAAGTTGACAGCTGGGAACTTGGTTTATCAGTGGAAACTCACTTTTAAATAGCGCTTCAAAGGGTCAATGTAAAGGTGATGGTGCTCGCTTCCAACGCAACAGTGAGTTCCGCGTCAATGGCTTCAGCAAAGGCCCTAGCAATAGGCAAGCCCAAGCCAAAGCAATCATTCGCGCTTCTCGATTGGTCGCTTTGCCATAGTGGTTCAAATAATTGTGCTAAATTCACGTTTTCGAGCTCGCCGGAAACCTGATTGCTCACTCGAACATTTATCCCATTTGTCGCCCCCTTTTCAACAACGATAAGTGCTTCAGAACCCAGTACTCGGTGGCGCTTGGCATTTTTCAGTAAGTTACCAATGATGCTCTCGACTGCCATTAAGTTGGTCTGAATTGGACATTCGGAGCAAGTTGTCTGAATCTCAACATTATCAAATGCTATCTCACCAATCGAACGGTTGATGACTTGCAATACATCAACAACATCGTCTTTAGGTAGCTTTATCTGCTCGTATTTATGTAACAACATGACGTTGGTGACGATGTTTTTCATCCGCTGACTTATTCTTAATACTTCTGGCACAAAGTCATCCGCCAGTTCATTGTCTTCCGGGAAGCGTGAAATAACTTCCGCCAAATTAATAAGCTCCGTAATGGGCGTTTTTAATTCATGCGAAATATCTGAGGTTAGGCGCTTTTCTCGCAAGTACAATTGTCTGTTTTCAACAATAAAACGGTTTAGGCTTTGCTCAACGGGTAATAGCTCAGAGACAGGCTTTTCTAATATTATGGTGTCTGAATCTTTAGAGAAATTTAGTTTGGCTATCTGAGCGTTCATGCTATTCAACGGCGCGAGACCAACATCGACCGTTTTGCGCACAAAGACACGAATAAACACCACAACACATACAATAGTCACGATAAAAACGATATCAATGAGCCAAAGAATAAAGTCCAATCCCTCCGACGAGGCCGCATAGGCAATAACAAGTTCGTCGTCAAAAGATTTTTTTTCCCCTTTTAGGGTATGGATCTGCGGAATAAAACGGGTATATATGATCCGTCCCGCACGACCATCTGGCAGGGTTTCATTTACCACTTTACTTTCGCCAAGTGATAACGACAAATAAGGTAACTCGTGTTGCGAAAAAAGATCTAAGCTGTCAGAGCGTGCAAAAACTCGGTCGTTCAACCAGATTTGATAATATTCGGGCTCGATATTGCCAGTAAATTCAGGTAAAAACTCACCGGAAAAGTGCAGTTCAAGATGATCTTCATCTTCAGAGACTAACGTCATCAGCATGCCAACTTTTGTATGCATCGCTTTGTCGAATTGTGAGTCAATCCAAGAGTCAACAGCCAAATCTGTAGCGAGTAAAATGGCGACTACAACACCTGTGATGGTAATTGATAATGTGCTAACTAAGTTCCCTCGGATCGACTTCATAGTAGTTGCTCAACATAATATCCAAACCCGCGTTTAGTTTTAACTGGCAAGCATTGACCCAACGCTTTAACCTTTTTACGTAGCGAAGAAAGGTGAGCTTCGATGGCATTTTTCGATACGCTATCGAAATTGCCGGTAATATAAGTGCTCAATTTTTCTGGTGTAATAATCTTATTTTGATTAGTAAACAAACATTCCAAAATTTTATACTCATTGGGTGTTAAGTCTATTTGCTGCCCTGCAATTAACGCCGACTTTAGCTGCAAGTCAATGGTCAAAAAGCCATGCACGATTTCATCACCATCTTGTTTAAATGCCCCTCTTCTCATTAGCGTTAATAGCCGTGCATGCAGCTCATCAAACGAAAAGGGCTTGGCGAGATAGTCGTCTGCACCACTTAATAAACCCAGCACTCGGTCTTCAGGTTGTGACTTTGCTGACAACACCAACACTCGAGTGTCATTCTTCTGCTGTCTTAGCGCTTTAAGCACACTTATGCCATCCAAACTGGGCAACATAATATCTAAAATAATTACATCATAGTGATCCATCAGCGCCATACTCAAACCGCTAGAACCATCCGCCGTATCATCTACCGTAAAACCCAGTTTAGAGAGCCCTAAGGTTAAGCTGCGACGCAGGGATTCAGAATCTTCAATCAGTAACACATTCATAAATAGACCTTTGGCTAGTGCTTAATATCACATAGCTTAGTTGCTCAAACTTAAGATTCGCTAAAGAGAACTTCAACTTTCACCAATTCCGAAGGATTTCCTAAGCTTTTCTTAAGTTTCGTCGGATAGTCTTGTGATAAATGCAACTATTCTTAACATTCTATGAACAAAGTACACTTTTCAACTCCTTATGCACAACCTTTCATGGTGTTTTTCTTGTCCTTGTTGGTGATTTTGACGCTTAGCCGTTTAGGACTATCAGCTTGGATGTTAGAGAGAATGGCAGGCTCTGATCCTTTAACCTTTGTGATATCAGGCCTACGAGTTGATTTGAGTACTATCGCATATCTCGCGATACCTCTCTTATTGTTAATGGTCACGCACTATTTTATGCCTAAACCATTGAAGCCTTTACTTACTGCACTAGTAACGGTGTATATTGCATTGGGTATTGCATTTGTCCTACTACTCGAAGCTGCAACTCCTGCATTTATTTTGCAATACGACATCAGACCGAACCGTTTATTTATTGAGTATCTAATTTACCCCAAAGAAGTTATTTCAATGTTGTTGAGTGGTCACTTGGGCACAGTGATATTCACCCTACTTTTATGTACTTTGGCTTTAATAACCACCTTGAGATATTTTCCTCGCATTGGCAACGATGTGCCATTAAAGCGGAATATGGCTATCTCTACTTTTTGTAGTCTTATCTGTTTAGCGCTGTTAGCAAGAGGCACTCTGGGTCATAGACCACTTAACCCTGCTACCGTCTATTTCTCACAAGATGCATTGGTTAATTCGCTGACCATCAACTCAGCTTATAGTGTTGCGTTCGCAGCAAAAAATATGGGCAGCGAAAAAAGTGCCAGTGCGCTTTATGGTTCGCTATCCAAAGAAAAGGTTTTTGATACAGTAAGAAAAGCAAGTTACAAACAAGGTTTTATCTCAAATACACTTCCTACCCTAGCCACTAATCCGGCATATCATCAGGGCAAAAAGAAAAACTTAGTAATTATCTTAGAGGAAAGCTTAGGCGCGCGTTTTGTCAGCTCGCTAGGGGGAGCAAATCTAGCCCCAGAGTTAGATAAACTGTATCAAGAAGGCTGGGGACTGGAGAACCTCTACGCAACGGGCACCCGATCGGTTCGCGGAATTGAAGCCGTGATCACCGGCTTTGTACCTTCACCGTCACGCTCCGTCGTTAAGCTTTCAAAGTCTCAGCAACAGTTTTGTACGTTGGCAGATATTTTAGCCAAAGAAAACTATACCACACAGTTTATTTACGGTGGCGAAAGCCACTTCGATAACATGAAAAGCTTCTTCTTAGGAAACGGCTTTCAACGTATCGTTGACTTTGATGATATTGAAAGCCCGGAATTTGTTGCGTCTTGGGGCGCCAGCGACGAAGATCTGTTTAATCAAGCGGATAAAGAATTAACTCAGCTGAGTGAAGAAGAAAAGCCATTTTTTAGTTTGATCTTTACATCTAGCAATCACGACCCGTTTGAAATTCCTGACGGAAAAGTAATGTTACCAACAAATCATAAAAGTGATAAACCTGCGCGAGATCTCGCTATCAAGTACGCCGACTATGCACTCGGAAAGTTTATTGATAAGGCCAAGCAAAGCCGTTATTGGCAAGATACTATCTTTTTAGTCGTTGCAGATCATGATGTCAGGGTGTATGGATCCGAGCCCGTCCCTATTAAGTCTTTTCATATTCCAGCCGTTATTTTGAATTCAGACTTTAATCAGAAACAAGATAAAAGATTGGTCAGTCAAATTGATTTACCTGTCACTTTGCTTTCTTTAATAGGGGTTGAACGCCCAACGCCTATGCTTGGTTTTGACTTAACCAAACAATATCCAGTGCAAAGAGCGATGATGCAATATTACGATAATTTTGCCTACATTGAAGATGACAAAGCCGCCATTTTGATGCCAGGCAACAAAGTGAGTTATTGGCAATATGACACGGCGACTAAGATGCAAAAACCATTGCTGAATACAACGCACACCATTGATTTGAAAGAAAAAGCACTATCTCATGTATTATTTAGTAATTTGGCCTATCAGGAGCAAATTTATCGATTAAAAGAGTAAAGCATAAGGTTCTCTTAAGTATTTCTATAGAAAATAAAGATAACTTAGTTTTTATTTTCTCGTCAGGAGTTGGATATGTTTAAATTTTTAAAACATATCTCCCCATCATGCTATACCAGCCTGATGGTTCTCGCCACACTTTATTGTACCATTGCTTTTAATAGCCTATTTATTATCAAAGTCTTTAATGTTTCTACAATACAGGAGTGGTCCGATTGGCTATTTTTAGCGTCTGTCCCTATTCTTTTGTTTTTCCTGACACTGTTACTATTTAGTTGGTTTTCTTTAATCACCTTTGTACGGCCTTTTTTATTTATCACCATTGTGCTATCCAGTGTGTTGCTATACGCATCAATAAACTACGGCGTAATATTTGATAAAAGCATGATGCAAAACATTATTGAAACAGACACGGGGGAAGCATTTTCATATTTAAATATAAATCTAGTTCTTTTCGTACTAACTTTGGGTTTAATTCCTGCTTATTTAATGACAAAAAACAAAATCAGGCAGCCACTAAAGCAAAGACTAAAATCCTTTATTCTCATTAATTTTGTTTCAATAACCTTCATCTCTTTGATAGCATTTAGCTTTTATCAAAACTATGCTTCCGTTGGTAGAAACAATAAAGAAGTCGCAAGCTATATCACGCCATTTTCATTTTATATTGCAGGATATAAATACCTGAGAGATAACTACTTTTATCCTCCACTACCATTTCGATTACTAGATAAAACACCTGCGTTAGCTTCCAAGTCAGGTGCTAATATTACCGTTGTCGTTGTTGGTGAAACTGCACGTGCAAGCAACTTTTCACATGGAGGCTATAAAATAGATACTAACGAATACACTAAACAGGACGGCATCAAATATTTTAGTAAAATGTCATCTTGTGGCACAGCGACAGCAATTTCAGTACCCTGTATGTTTTCACGGCTAGATAGAGCACATTACAATAGCCGTCTTGCTCAGAGCCAAGATAACGTGCTTGATGTGATCCACAGGGCTGGCGCCGATGTGTTTTGGATAGACAATAATAGTAGTTGTAAAGGTGTATGTAATCGGGTTGAGAATTATCGGATTGATACTAACAAGGATAACCCGCTGTGCGACGGTAAGTATTGCTTTGATGAGGTACTAATCCCATCACTTATGAATACCATAAACAACGCGCAAACAAGCAATATTGTTGTTGTCTTACATATGATTGGCTCGCATGGCCCAACTTATTACCGCCGTTACCCTAAAACACAGCAAAAATTCCTCCCAGATTGCCAACGTAGCGATATCCAAAATTGTACGCCTCAAGAATTAGTGAACACCTATGACAATACCATCGCTTACACAGATTTAGTGTTGCACAAAATCATTACACAACTGTCCTCGTTAGACGCAGAAACTGTCAACATGCTCTATGTTTCCGATCATGGCGAATCACTTGGTGAAACCGGATTATATTTACATGGCTTTCCATATCGTCTAGCACCTAAAGAGCAAACTCAGATCCCGATGATTTACTGGAGTAATCGCCTAACAAATAAAAGCTACAGTGATTGCATTGACGCTGTAAAACAGCAACCCCTTTCTCATGACAATATCTACGATACGTTACTTGGCTTAACTCAAGTTAATTCGAAAACCTATCAGTCCAAAAATGACATATTCGCAACCTGTCGAACTCAATTATTCGCAACTAATGGAGAAACTAATGCATTTTGATAACACCAATAAGCCAACTGGAGCAAAACGACTATTGCTGGCGCTTGGACACTCATTTAGAGCGTTTAATTGGCTCACAAAAAATGAATCCGCCTTTCGGCAAGAGCTTATTCTACTGCTGGTTACTATCATTTTGCTGTTTACACTTGAACTTTCACTCTATGAGCGCGTTATGCTGTTTTGTGCAACGCTGTTTGTGATGTTTGCAGAGATAGTAAATACCGCTATTGAAGCAACAATTGATAGAGTCGGTTTAGAAATCCATCCACTGTCGGGGCTTGCCAAGGACTTGGGCTCTGCAGGCGTATTGATCGCACTTATCGTTTTTATCTGCATCTGGGGCAGCTGTTTATATCAAAACCTCTACTAGCAATTAATGGCCCATGATGCTTATGTTTGGATGAGAGAAGCCAAACATAAGCTTTAGCGCTAAGCCATTACTTCCTTTTACGCTTGGTTCTTGTTCCCAAAATACGCTTTTTGTCTCTTTGCTTCTTAGATTTACCAGAATTACGGCGAGTGTCTTTAGGCTCTTTGGTTAAATCAGGTTCATAGCCTGGCAGCCATTGCGGCGCAAATCGCTCATCTAAGAAAATTTCTATTTCTTCTAGTAGCCACTGTTCATCAATACTCACAAGCGAAATGGCTTGGCCGTTTTGTCCAGCACGACCACTACGGCCGATACGGTGCACATAGTCTTCAGCAACATAGGGTAACTCAGCATTGAAGACATAGTTTAGCGAGTCAATGTCAATGCCACGAGCTGCTACATCCGTTGCGACCAAGACGCGAATTTCACCTGATTTGAATTGAGATAGCGCTTTGTCACGCGCGCCTTGAGACTTATCACCGTGGATCGCTGCGGTTTTAAGGCCATCCTTATTCAATTCTTTTGCGTAGCTATCAGCACTATTTTTTGTGCGAGTAAACACCAGTACCTGATGCCAATTATTTTTGCCAATCAAGTGGGCGATCAATTCACGTTTGCGATCTTCGTCTACCGAATAGAAAGTTTGCGTAACTGTACTTGCGGTGCTGTTCTGGGATTCAACACCTACTCGCTTAGGGTCGTTCAACCAAGGTTTTACTTGGGATAACACAGCATCGTCAACCGTAGCTGAAAATAGCAACGTTTGACGCTTAAGCGGCATAGTGCGCATGATCCGCTTAATTTCCCCCATAAACCCCATATCTAACATGCGATCTGCTTCATCGAAGACCAAGTGTTGAATATTTTTGAGTGTTAATGTGCCTTTGATTAGGTGGTCAAGTAAACGCCCTGGTGTCGCAACCACTACGTCTACACCCGCTCTTAAGCGCTTTTCTTGCGGGCCAATATTTGCACCGCCATATAAGCACACGACATTTAAGTTAGTGTTCACCACTAACTTTTCAGTGTGCTCTGCAACCTGCTGTGCCAGCTCACGAGTCGGCGTTAGTATCAATGCCCTAACCGATTTCTCACCTTGCGTGGCGCCTATCAGCATGGAGTGCAAAATCGGCAGCATGAAGGCGGCAGTCTTACCGGTTCCAGTTTGGGCACTTGCAATTAAATCACAACCACTGAGCAGAAGTGGAATACTCTTTTCTTGAATTGGTGTGGGTGACTCAAACCCAAGCTCAGTAATTGCGCTTAGTAGTTCAGGGTGAAGTTGTAACTCGCTAAATGTCATTGGAGATCAGTATCTATTACCAAAATTGCGCGGATTATAGCAAAGAATTATCTAAGCACTGTAATGTTCAATCTAGTTAACCTGAGGTTTGGATAAGAAACGTTCCAACTCATTGTTTCTAAAGAACAACTTAGCTTTTTCCTTGTCTAGCCAGAGAGTTTTAGGGAAAACACCGCTTCCGCGTCCTGCTCTCGCTAAGGTACCTACATCCTGTAGGCAAAGCGAATTTACGCACCAATAGCTGGCTATTGGAAGTGAATTCAACGCAGTTAGCGCTAAAACTGGCTGCTAGAAAGGCATTAATTATCCGCAGCTCAGGTTAGTTACTTTCCACTGATTTTTATTTAGCCAGAACAACTTCTCAGATAAGATTAATCACGCTAACGCACAATGCCCAAAAGTAATAAATAAGGAGATGCACATGTCACAAAAGCAATTGAAACTTTTAGCGGTAAGCCTAGCATTTCTCGCCATTGCGCCTTTATTTGGTTTACTCATTGCTGAGCTTAGTGTTGCAGTACTAGATTGTCGGGTTTCAGAAAGTGGTCATTCTGATTGTGTTATCGGCGGTATTGATATTGGAATGCTACTGGCCATTTTATATACAGGTGGTTGGGTAAGTATGATTTCTATTCCTGTGGCAGGCTTGGCGGCTTTGGTCTGTTACGCCAAATACCGTGATGCAAACCTAAATAACAACCAATAAAAAAGGGGCTAACTGCCCCTCTTCTCTTCACATCAATTTGATTAAATTGCTGCGTTTCTGAATTCTTTAACAAATTGCTTAACTGGCATATCGTTACAACGTAAGTTGCGAACCTGTTGGTTATTCAAACGTAGGTGATTAACGCCGTGACGTACTGCATCTAAGCATAGCTCAGTTGCGGTATCTGTTTTTTCAGCAATTAGCTCAACTTTCTTTTCTTGCTTTTGCGAGCGCTTTGCCGCTTTTGCAAACTCACGGATATCTTCACCATTACAGTGGATGCTTGGTGAGAAGCGAGAAATAAATAGGCCTAGTGATGCAGCTTCTTTACGTGCTGCACTGAAACCTTGCTCTGCTGCAACAGCACATACTTTCGTCGCTGGTGATGCGTCAGCTTGAGTGAACTCAACCTGTGAAGCGAAAGCCGTTGTAGAAACCAAAGAAACAAGACCAAAGAAAGAGAGAGATTTAAGCATAATATACCCCAATTGAACGATTCGGCGCGGATTATAATTACAACGACGAATAAGTAAACAGCTAAATCATGCAATTTTGGTTATTTAATGATCTATTTACACTAAGCTAAAATCCTCGTTATCCTCTCGCTAAACTTGTGCAAAATTTAACAACTGCCAACATGCTTATCAGCTGACTAAAGAAGTAATTTCACCCAAGCGCTGACCCTCTCGTTTTTAAGTGATAAACTTTGCCAAATAACAGCAAGAATCTAAAGAGAGCGCTATGAAAATTGTTTCGTTTAATATAAACGGCCTCAGAGCTAGACTGCATCAATTACAGGCATTGATTGAAAAACACCAACCTGATGTCATTGGACTGCAAGAGATTAAAGTCCATGACGAAGCTTTTCCTATCGACGATGTAGAAGCACTTGGCTACCATGTTTATTTCCATGGTCAAAAGGCGCATTACGGTGTGGCACTACTCTCCAAGAAACCTGCAAAAGCTATCCAAAAAGGCTTCGCAACGGATACTGAAGAATCACAACGCCGCATGATCAGCGGTACGTTTGAAAGTGATTCAGGTAACGAAGTTACCGTTATGAATGGTTACTTCCCTCAAGGTGATAACATCAGCCATGAAACTAAATTTCCGTATAAAAGACAATTTTATGCAGATCTCATGACCCACTTGAATGATTTTGCCGATCCTCACTCTAACCTTGTTGTCATGGGCGATATTAATATTTCTCCACTGGATGCGGATATTGGTATTGGTGAGCAAAACCGCAAGCGTTGGTTAAAGACGGGTAAGTGCTCGTTCCAACCAGAAGAGCGCGAGTGGTTAAAAACACTGCTAGATTGGGGCTTTAAAGATACATTTAGAGTACTGACACCTGATGCAACCGAAAAATATTCGTGGTTTGACTACCGCTCAAAAGGGTTTGATGATAACCGAGGTCTGCGCATAGATGTGGTTTTAGCAACCGCTCCATTAACTGCGAAATGTATCGAAAGTGACATAGATTACGAATTGAGAGGAATTGATAAGCCCTCGGATCACGCACCAATTTGGGCAACTTTCGACATTTAATCGCCCGTTTTTTCCGCCGAGACTGTGAATACAGTGCTCGGCATAGAGCAAAATAACCAAATTTAAAAACTGGATAGAAACGTGACGTTTATCGCTGCCCTTGGGTTATTTTTACTCAGTTTTCATCGCAAAGAATATCAGCAATTACTACAAGTACCAGCTAGACAAACTGGCGTATTAAGTTGTGCGGTTGTCCTCACGTTACTGTGGCAAATAAAAGCAGGCATTTTACCTGAGCTGAACATTCATATTCTTGGAATAACAGCAGTAACGTTAATTTTAGGCTGGCGACTGGGTGCGTTAAGTGCAACTTTGGCATGCCTCGTCCATAGTTACTTTAGTGCTTTTACCTTGGTGGAGTTTGGTAATTTTTGGCTGTTTACTGCACTGATACCTGTCTACTTAAGCTATGGACTCTTTGCCCTTTGCTATCATCATTTACCGCGGCACTTTTTCGTTTATATTTTTGTTTGTGCATTTATTTTCGCAGGTACGGTGGGCTGTTTAAAGATACTTCTAAGCGCATTCTATTATTATGCAATCGATGCCTATACTTGGTATCAGTTGGCAGACAATTATCTCCATTTTGCCGTAATAATGTGGTTCCCTGAAGCCATGTTAAATGGCATGGCCATCACCTTACTCATTACATATCGCCCACATTGGGTAAAAACTTTTTTTGATAGGGAATACTTAGACAAATGATCTCCCACTACCGCTGTCCACTGTGTAAACTGCCTTTATATCAAGGCGGTGCAAGCTACAGCTGCAATAATAATCATCAATTTGATATTGCCAAAGAAGGCTATGTCAACTTACTCCCCGTGCAAAATAAAAAATCAAAACAGCCGGGCGACAACCAAGAAATGGTTGCAGCGCGTCGGGCATTCTTCGAAACCGATCATTATCACTTTCTACGTGATAGGCTTGCACAAATCGTCTCTGAAAAAGTGCCGGCTACCCTGCTGGACTTAGGATGTGGTGAGGGCTTTTACACCCATGAAATCGCAAATCGCTGCGAGAATGCCAAAGTCTACGGGGTCGATATCGCAAAGCCTGCTGTCCGCTATGCCGCTAAACGCTATCCTCAAGTAGAATTTAGCGTAGCCTCCATCAAAGAGGCCCCTTTTGAAAATGAATTTGCAGATGTGATTGTGAGTATTTTTGCGCCAGTGTTCGCCGAAGAACTCGCCCGTCTATGCAAACCATCAGGCAGTTTGTATGTCGTCTCACCCGGTGAACACCATCTATTCGAACTCAAGTCTCTGATTTATGACAATGTAAAGCTACACAAGGCACCAGAAACACCACAAGGGTTTGAGTTGGTTGAACGGACTAAATTACAACAAACACACAGAATGGAATTTGAGTGTGTTGAACACTTAATCATGATGACGCCATTTGCATGGAAATTTAAGCAACAACACATGGACAGATTACAAAAGATGGACCATATCGAAATCACGCTCTCGTTTTTGATAAACGAATATCAGCGCAAGTAACCCAACATCAGATCACTAATTATGAGCAAATCGCTGCCTACTTGCTTGGTAGGCAGGAAAACAGAAACTACAGATTTTCTTGCGTAAACGCTTTGTCCATTTTATCGAACATATCTTTTAGCAACCGCGCTAAATCTCTGTATCTAGGCTTTCTTGAAGACATCGGCGAATCATAGCCATTAGCAACCATCTTTTGATGTAGTTCTGTATACCAAGAATACAAAGCCGGATTTAACGGCGTTTCAGCTCTTTTACCAAGCCATAATAACCCTTGGACAGGAAGCGATAAAAAGAACAAAGCAATCGCAATGGCTTGCGGCAGATATTGAAAACCCAATTGGCTGGTCTGCAAAAACAGGGTAAACACCGCCAGCATAGGCATTGTATTTAAAGCAAGTTCTGTCGCCTTGATCACCCTAAATTCGGGGAACAACGGTGCTAATTCCTTGCGCATAGGCCACTCTTTCGAGTATTGACGTCCAAGTTGCACTTGCGAAATAAGACTTTTTTGCATCATAACTCCTAGGTGCTAACTTTTATATAAAAAATGAGGTAAAATCGACGTCTTTACTGTCAACTATACCTTAGTCTAAATGCGTAGCTTATATGCGCTATAGCTTTAAGCTTAATACGCAATAACTGTTATTGTCAAAACGGAAAGTCATTATGTCATCTCAGCATGTTTTGGTTCTTAATTGTGGAAGCTCCAGTCTTAAGTTTGCAATCATCGATAACGCAACGGGAGAGGAGATATTATCAGGTCTGGCTGAACGCCTAGCTGAACAATCACCACAAATTAAATATAAGTTCCAAGGCAACAAGGAAATCGTGCCCCTAAATAGTGGTGATGCGCACCAAGTTGCGATCACAACGCTTGTAAAACTCATCAAAGATCTCGCGTTAGACGCAAATCTTGTCGCTGTCGGCCACCGCGTTGTACACGGCGGTGAGCGCTTTACACAATCTGTCATTATCGATGACTCCGTTATAAATGCTATCCAAGAAACGGCTAGTCTGGCGCCTTTACATAATCCAGCTAACCTACTTGGGATCCGCGCAGCTCAAGCCGAATTTGCGCATCTACCGCAAATTGCTGTCTTTGATACGGCTTTCCATCAAAGTATGGATCAAACAGCGTACCTTTATGCCCTACCTTATTCACTATATCGTGAACATGGTGTTAGACGTTACGGTTTCCACGGCACCAGCCATGCTTATGTATCGGCGCAGGCCATCGAGATTTTAGGCCTAAAAGGTAAACCATCGCGTATTATTACCGCACACTTAGGCAATGGTTGTTCCGTTACCGCGATTAAAGACGGTAAATCGGTGGACACCAGCATGGGCTTAACACCATTAGAGGGTCTAGTGATGGGCACCCGAAGTGGTGATATTGATCCGGGCTTGTTCTCGTTTTTAGTTAACCACCTGAACTATTCAACACAGCAAATTGACACTTTGTTGAATAAACAAAGTGGCCTTCTAGGTATTAGTGAGCTTTCTAACGATTGCCGAACGATTGAAGAAGCTGCACAGGAAAACCACCCTCAAGCAACACTGGCGCTTGATATTTTCTGTTATCGTTTAGCCAAACAAATTGCTAGCTTCTTGGTACCACTAAACGGTTTAGATGCACTTGTATTTACCGGTGGAATTGGCGAAAACTCTGATGTTATCCGTGAAAAAGTAGTAAACCAGCTTAACTTCCTTGGCATGCATATCAATAAAGAGCGTAACCTCAACGCACGCTTTGGAAATCAAGGTGTGATCACTGATGAGTCTCACTCTCCTGTCGCTATGGTCATCCCAACCAATGAAGAATGGGTGATTGCCAACGACGCAGCTACGCTTGCTAAAGGAGTGTAATGATGGGTCGTCGTATTATGCTTATTCCTATTTCAACGGGCGTTGGTTTGACGTCGGTGTCTGTAGGAATAGTCCGAGCACTGGAACAAAAAGCGGTAAAAGTAAACTTCTTCAAGCCAATCGCACAACCTCGTAAAGATGAAGTCGGCCCTGAGAAGTCAACACTCATCGTTCAGCAAGGTTCAACCATTGCCCCACCCACGCCCTTTGAGCTGAGCTACGCTGAGCAGATGATAGGTGATGGTAAAGGCGATGATTTGTTGGAAGAAATTGTGGAGCGCTTTGAAGGCACAGTACAAGACGATGAAGTTGCCATCATTGAAGGAATGGTACCCACCCGTCGTCAACCTTACGCTGGCCGTGTAAACCGCGAGATTGCGCAAACATTAGGTGCAGATATCGTGTTTGTCTTAACGCCGGGTAATGACTCTATCGACGAGCTTGAAGACCGCTTAGAGATTGCCGCTGGTAATTATGGCGGTGTAAACCACCCTCGCGTATTGGGTTGTATTTTCAATAAAGTGAATGCACCGCTGGATGAAGATGGCAGAGCGCGCGCCGATCTGGTTGATCAATACAAACCAGAAGAGCTTGAAAATGAAATGAATCGTTTAGCATCGCTACCTATTTTCAGAAAACACCCATTTCAACTTTTAGGTGCCATACCATGGGACTTTGACTTAGTAGCGCCGCGAGTTATCGACTTAAGCAATTATTTAAAAGCCGAAATCATCAATGCGGGTGATATGGAGCACCGTCGTCTGCGCCGTGTTACTTTCTGTGCAAGAACAGTATCGAACATTCTTAACCACTTTACGCCAGGTGCCCTGTTGGTTACTCCAGGCGATCGTTCAGATATCCTAGTTGCTGCGTGTTTATCGGCCATGAATGGCACCAAGATTGGCGCTATCTTGTTAACTGGTGGATTCAAACCAGAAGAGAAGATCATGACCTTATGTGAGCAAGCGATGGATACAGGTCTACCTATCCTTGCTACTGAGGCTGATACTTGGCGCACTTCTTTGCTATTACACAATTTCAATATGGAAGTACCCAGCGATGACGAGCAGCGCATCGAGCGCGTAAAGCAGCACAACGCCCGTCACATCGATAGCGAGTGGCTGGAAAGTTTGGCCAAAGGGGTCGCAAAAACTCGCAAACTCTCTCCTCCTGCGTTTCGTTATCTGCTAACTGATTTAGCTAGACGTGCAAGCAAAACCATTGTGCTGCCTGAAGGTAATGAGCCGAGAACGATTAAGGCAGCTGCTATCTGTGGTGCGCGAAATATCGCTAAAACCGTACTACTTGGAGACAGAGAAGAGATTGAACGTATCGCCCAGCAACAAGGTGTTGAGCTTAATGAAAACGTGACTATCTTATCTCCTGAAGAAGAGCTGCAAAAGTACATTGCGCCTATGGTTGAGCTACGTAAAAACAAAGGCCTAACCGCGGTCGTTGCAGCAGAGCAACTGCAAGATAACGTCGTGCTCGGCACCATGATGTTAGCCGAAGGCCAAGTTGATGGCTTAGTATCTGGTGCAGTAAATACCACCGCCAATACTATTCGCCCACCACTACAGTTAATCAAAACGGCACCAGGCGCGTCGTTGGTAAGTTCAGTATTTTTCATGCTGCTACCGGACCAAGTGCTAGTATACGGCGACTGTGCAATTAACCCTGATCCAACGGCAGAGCAGTTAGCCGATATTGCAATTCAATCTGCAGATTCCGCTGCAGCATTCGGCATTGAGCCTCGCGTTGCCATGATCAGTTACAGCACAGGAACATCTGGACAAGGTGCAGATGTAGAAAAAGTGCGTGAAGCCACAGAGATCGCACAAAAGAAACGCCCTGATCTCGATATTGACGGGCCGCTGCAATACGATGCTGCCATTATGGAAAATGTCGCACGTAAAAAAGCGCCAAACAGCAAAGTCGCTGGTAAAGCAACGGTATTTGTCTTCCCAGATTTAAATACAGGTAACACCACATACAAGGCGGTGCAGCGAAGTGCTGAACTTGTTAGCATCGGACCTATGTTACAAGGTATGCGTAAGCCGGTTAACGACCTAAGCCGCGGGGCTTTGGTTGATGACATCGTGTACACCATTGCCTTGACTGCTATTCAGGCAACACAAATCGAAGAATAATCTTTATACCAAGGGCTCAATGCATGAGCCCTTTTCGTTTTCATCTCACTAATCCTTTCTTTTGCCTAGAATTCGGGCGAACGCTCTGGTCTTTAAATTGACTTCGCTATACTATGAATTATACCAATTGGTATTTTTCCAAAAACAAGGGTTGGTAATGTCAAAGCAAACGCTGCAATTGCTCAAACAAGAATTTACGATACATAGCTTGGATTGCGATGACGCTGTTCCACAAGCTGTGTTAAACAGTGAAATCTTTTTTATTGCCAAAACTGAGGATGAACTCTCTATCGTTTGCGCGTCAGATATCGCAGTCAGTAGCCTCGCGGCTGAAAGTCATTGGAGAGCATTGGAAGTCGTTGGCCCGCTGGGGTTTTCGCTGACGGGTATTATGGCTAATATTTCTGGTGTGCTAGCAAAGTCCAACGTCTCTATTTTTACCTTATCAACATACGATACCGATTATATTCTGGTAAAAGAAAGCCAAATCCAGCAAGCGATGCAAGCGCTCAAAAAAGATGGATATTTATTACTTTGATTGAACTCTCACCACCAATCCAATATCGGCCAATCTCCCAAATCGCAAACCCGATTGCGCACATTCCAAGTCCTTTTTCTGGCAAAGTCTTACCGCTAAGTACATATACAAACGCGGCGATTGCGTCTGGTATGTTAGGGATTGGCGTGTGCGTACAAATGCGCGTGCCTTTGTTGCTATCTCCTTGTAACGGAAAACTAATCCAGATCAGAAAAAATAACTGCGAATACATTTTACACGCCAATAACGGCTTAAAAATGTTACTTAGCTTAGAAATCGGCAATGAGTTTGCCAAACCCGAATATCTCAAAGCAAACAGCTTTGGCAAAACCACGATAAAGCTTGGAGAGCCGCTATGCTTTTTTGATATTCCACTCAGTGAAGCAAAAACCATGGCCGCCATTGTGCTACTCAATGCACAAAAGCTTGGTGCGTGTTATTATCCTTTAAAACAAGTATCTGCGGCCAAAGAGCCGATAATCACAATTGCAAGGGCGTGTGCTTTATGACAATCACCATGTATGGGATCAGCAACTGCGATACCATTAAAAAAGCCAAAAAATATCTTCAAGACAACAATATCGAATTCACTTTTCACGACTATCGCAAAGATGGATTAGACGAAGCTCTACTCACTGCTTTTATTGACCAACTTGGCTGGGAAAACGTGTTAAACAAACGCGGAACCACATACCGAGCGCTTAGCGAAGAACAAAAACAAAATCTCGATGCGCAGTCAGCGAAACAACACCTTTTGGCGGCACCAGCCATGATAAAACGCCCTATTTTGCAGTACCAAGGTCAATATCACTTGGGTTTTAAAGCTGCACAGTATGATGAGATTTTTGCCTAATGAGCGAAGTAGTTAAGCTCGCTCAAGCTCTGATCCAAAGGGCTTCTGTTACACCTGATGATGCTGGTTGCCAACAATTAATGAATGAACGTTTGGCAAAGCTTGGCTTTACCATCGAAGAACACTTCTTTGTTGATACGCTCAACACGTGGGCACGAAAAGGCGACAGCGGACCACATTTTTGCTTTGCTGGACACACAGATGTAGTACCGATTGGTGACGAGAGTCAATGGCAGCACCCGCCATTTGCCGCTGTGATTGAAAATGACATATTACATGGCCGCGGAGCTGCTGACATGAAAGGCTCACTTGCAGCTATGATCGTGGCAACGGAGAGGTTTATCAAAAAACACCCTAATCACAAAGGGTCATTGTCTTTTCTGATAACCTCTGATGAGGAAGGCCCTTTCGTGAATGGCACTACTCGAGTTGTAGATTTATTAGAAGCCCGAAACGAAAAAATTGATATGTGCTTGGTTGGTGAACCTTCATCACGCCATGAGCTTGGCGACGTCGTAAAAAATGGTCGTCGCGGTTCACTCACCGGACACCTAAAAGTGATTGGAAAACAAGGTCACGTAGCTTACCCTCATCTCGCTAAAAACCCCATTCACTTGTCTGCAGCGGCGATTGCTGAACTCAGTCAGACCGAGTGGGATCAAGGGAATGCATTTTTCCCCGCGACAAGCTTCCAAGTTTCCAATATTAATGGCGGAACTGGGGCTGGCAATGTGATACCGGGCTCTTTGCAAGTACAGTTTAACTTTCGCTTTAGCACCGAAGTTACAGCCGGTGAGCTCAAACAACGTGTTATTGCAATTTTAGACAAGCATCAACTTGATTATGAGCTGAATTGGATACTGAATGGCTTACCGTTTTTAACAGAGCCGGGTCCATTGCTCGATGTGACGATTGCAGCCATCAAAGAAGTAACGGGAAGACAAACCACACCGGAAACTTCAGGTGGCACATCAGATGGCCGATTTATTGCCCAAACGGGATGTAAAGTAATTGAACTTGGCCCAATTAATGCCACTATCCATCAAGTCGATGAATGCGTGAGTTGCAAAGACCTAGATCAATTAGCCTTAGTCTATGAAAAGATCTTGGAGAAGCTACTTGCCTAGCCGCTATATGCTTACCAGCGCTGAATGCAGCGCTTGTGGCGTCAACGAATCACATCTAGCTTTTTACCATGGTCGCCATGTGCATAGCACGATAGTTTCCGATCTCAGCGCCCTCTCACAAGCTGCAAAAAAGGCAGGTTTTGAATTCTACATGGCGTCCGCATATCGAGGATTTGAAAGGCAAAAAGCGATTTGGAATAGCAAGTTTGCAATGCGCCGTCCTGTTTTTGATATCACTAACCGAGAGATAGAACTGAGTAATCTCTCAGACATCGACAAAGTAAAAGCAATTATGCTGTTCTCCGCCCTACCTGGTGCTAGTCGCCACCATTTGGGCACTGATCTGGATGTGTTTGCCAAAAACCTCGTACCGACAGGACAATCACTTCAACTAGAACCATGGGAATACCAGCAAAATGGGCATCAGCACGAATTTTCGCTGTGGCTTGATGCGCATTTAGCAACTTTTGGTTTCTACCGGCCTTATGATTGCTATCGAGGGGGAGTTGCTGCGGAGCCTTGGCATATTAGCCACCAGCTAACGGCATCAAAGCTTGCCACGCTGCAGTCCGTTGATGCAATTGATGCCGTGCTGAAACGCAGCGATATCAAAGGTAAAGACGCAATATTGGCGAATCTCAGCGCACTACATCAGCAATTTATCACCAATGTAGCGCAGCCATAACGACTGATCCGAGCTTAAGTTACTTAGACTAGAAACGAAAGGTTATTTGTTTTTGTCGTGGATAGCATCAAGTCTTGCCAGTAGACTTGAGGTATCAAAACGGTTGCCGCCAAGCGCTTGAACATCTGCATAATATTGGTCCACTAAAGCTGTAAGCGCCAAATTTGCGCCGTTACTTCTTGACTCGTCTAGAGCAATGCCTAAATCTTTTCTCATCCAATCGACTGCAAAACCAAAGTCATATTCGCCCGCTAACATGGTTTTATAACGATTCTCCATTTGCCAAGAACCAGCGGCACCCTTAGCAATCGTTTCAATTACCTTTTCACCATCAAGACCCGCTTTTTTAGCAAAGTGTAAGCCTTCTGCAAGTCCCTGCACCACACCCGCGATACAAATCTGATTAACCATTTTACAAAGCTGCCCTGCACCCACTTCTCCAATTAATTGGCTAAAACGAGCAAACGCGGCCATGATTGGCTGCGCTTTAACAAACGTACTTTCGTCTCCTCCAACCATCACCGTCAACACGCCATTTTCTGCGCCAGCCTGACCACCAGATACCGGGGCATCTAAGAATTCAACTTGTAATTTCTTGGCTTCTTGCGCTATTTCACGGGCAACTTTTGCAGATGTTGTAGTATGGTCAACTATCACAGCTCCCGGCTTTACTCCCGCTAATACACCACTTTCGCCATATACGACTGAGCGTAAATCGTCATCATTGCCAACACACATAAATACAAAATCACAGTCAGTCGCTGCGTCTTTAGGTGTAACTGCAAAGTTGCCAGCATACTCAGCTGCCCATTTTTCGGCTTTGCTGGTGGTACGATTGTATACTGTGACTTGGTAACCCGCTTTTTGCAAATGCCCAGCCATTGGATACCCCATGACACCTAATCCTATAAATGCGACTTTCACTGACATATTTCTGTCCTATTTCGTTGTTATCTTAATAAGAATGGAGTTTTTATACCCGAGCACCTCTGTCATAGCAAATGAAAAAACCGCTTTGATACCGAATAACATGAATAAATCACACGGAGCCTGAAAGGATGGAGAATATTTATCGTTTTAGTGCACAACTTATTGATGGCCAAGTTTTGCCATTACAGTCTCTGGCGGGAAGACCGCTATTGATCGTTAACATTGCGAGCAAATGTAGCTTTGCTCCGCAACTGTCTGCACTTGAAAAGCTATACAGCAAATACAAACCTTTTGGATTTGAGGTACTGGCCTTTCCTTGTAACCAGTTCGGTCGCAATGAACCACTTGAAGATGAAATGCTTAAAGAGTTTTACAATACACATTTCAATTTAAGCTTTAAGATCTGTACTAAAACACAAGTCAACGGACCTGATGCACACCCATTATTTAGCTATTTAAAATCTCATACCCGTGGTATCGCGCAAAACCGCGCAATTAAATGGAATTTTACCAAGTTTCTAATAAACTCTGAAGGCATGCTAGTATCTCGATATGCCCCAAGAACAAAACCAGAAACGCTTAAGTCAGTGATAGAGAGCCACATTAATCATGAGAATCGCCCTATTCAGTTCGCAAAACTATGAAGTGCCGTTTTTTGAGCAAGCCGTAAATTCCTACTCTGAACTTGAAATAAGTTTTATTAGTGAGTCACTCAATGAAAAAACGGTTTCGCTGTGCCAGCACTATGACGCGGTTTGTGTATTTGTAAACGATACTGTAAATGCGCAAGTGATTGATAAACTGGCTGACTATGGCGTTAAAACCATCGCCCTACGCTGCGCAGGTTTCAATAACGTTGATATTCAACAGGCAAAACAGCGTGACATAAAGGTTGTCCGTGTTCCAGCCTACAGCCCAGAAGCGGTTGCAGAACACTGTATCGCGTTGATGCTAACGCTCAGCCGCAAGACACATAAGGCCTACAATCGAGTTCGGGAAGATAATTTTGATCTCAACGGCTTACTCGGTTTTAATATTTATAATAAAACGGTTGGTATCATCGGCTGTGGCAAAATTGGCCAAGCCTTAGTCAGTATCTTAAACGGCTTTGGTGCCAATGTGCTGGTTTATGACCCAAACATTGGAGAAGGCCCCTATACTTTGGTCTCTCTAGATATCTTACTAGCACAATCGGATATTATTAGCTTGCACTGTCCGCTTAATGAATATACTCATCATATTATTGATGATGCTGCGTTTGCCAAAATGAAAGCGGGTGTGATGCTTATTAATACCAGTAGAGGCGCGCTGTTAGATAGCAAAGCCTGTATCGCCGCGCTCAAGTCTAAACGCCTCGGTTACCTCGGCTTAGACGTGTATGAGCAAGAGTCAGAGCTATTTTTTAAAAATCACAGTGAAGAAATAATTCAAGACGATGTTTTCTCGCGTTTAGTTAGCTTCCCCAATGTACTAGTTACAGGACATCAAGGCTTCTTTACCAAAGAAGCACTAAAACAAATTGCAACAATAACCTGTGAAAACCTCGACGCAGCAAGACTGGAAAAGCCGTTGATAAACCAAGTAGTCTGATTTCAGAACCAAAAAAAAGAGCATATCAATCATGATGTGCTCTTTTGGTTACTTCAAAGTCGGGGGAAGTAATTTGATTTATGCTTTACTCTTCAATTCAGCCGTAACCTGAGCTAAACCTACTTCTGAAATTCTCATCGTGATCTCTTTTTGCTTAGCACTCAATAAAGAAATACCTTCAGCAACCATGTCATACACTTTCCAGTCTCCATCTTTGCTTTGACGAAACTTAAAATGCATATCTATATCTGGTTTTGATTGCTCTCTTATTACCACCTTAACCGTCGCAAAATCAGCACCATCAGAAACCGGTAACTCTTCAAACAATACGTCTTGGCCTTTGTACTGTAAAAGTGCATTAGCGTAGGTAGATACAAGATAATTATCAACCGCACTAATAAACTCGATGGCTTCGTCTCTTTTTAACCCTTTAATATGTTTACCAAGCAATTTAAAAGATACAAACTTCACATCGATGTGTGGCATCAAGCGACTACGTACTATGCCCTTCATCTGAGTTTCAGTTGCCTTGCCATCTTGATTAACCGTTTTTATATCAGCAAATAGCTTATCGCCAACTTGGTTAATTAATTCATAAGGTGTGTCATTCGCAAACGCGACACCTGAGAAGATGAGAAAACTGAAAATAACAAGTAACTTTTTCATTGTTTAATCCTTATTAAACTGATGACACTAGTCTATCCAATTTGACGAGTGCAAATAAACATATCAATTCGCACCAAATTGATGCCCCTCCGACATCAATTAACGCATTGTAAAATTTCGCCTTACGATGACAATGACTCTTTATGAAGTCGTAAAGGAAAGGCGTATTCCCTTCATGGCGAGGCCTGCAGGGAAGTATACGGTGTTCAAACGATGAAAAATGTCAGAAATTGTATCAATTTATTTGGAAGCTGAGCCTAGCGAATGAAGCCAAACTCAGTATTGTTGCGTGAAGAGGATAAATTATCGTTGCAGATGGGGACTATAGTTTCATATCTGCCGCAAAAAATGTGATGTTATCGTTGCTTTCTAGCTTTTTCAGCGTTTCAATTATCGCATCATGCTGCGGTGAAATTGATTCAAGTTGCTGCAAAGTAATTTCATTTTTTTCAAGCTTTTCTGCAAGAGCGTTTCCAATAAATGCCATTCTTTGCTGCGCACAAACGCTATTAGAGAGCCAACTACCACATAAAGAAACAATTCCTATGTTCGGCGCTTTCTTCATTAATATATGCTGTTCAATGGCTGGCAACCCAGCTAGGCAGCTTACTCGGCCACAAAATGTCAAATGAGAAATCAATTGTTGGGTATGTGTACCTGTTAAATCTAGTGCGCCTTGCACCTCTGTTGCACCAAAATGAAGCTGTAGGGCATCGGCTAGGCCGGTGAAGTCAGGCTGGGTATACACGAGATCCGCACCAAGCTTTTCAAGCAGCTTTTTATGTTTGAGCTCGGAACGTGCCGCTACCCCAAGCCCCAGCTGTTTCGCAAATTGTATTGCCATTTGACCAACAGGGTGATGAGCCGACTCGATTAAGACCGTATCCCCTGCATTTAATTGCAGCTTGAATAGCCCTATTAATGCACACATTGCCGGTGCAATTGAAGCGGCAGCCAACTTTCCATCAACATTTTTTGGCAATACAGTAAGCGCGTGACTTGGCACCAAAGCAAATTCGCTCATCGTGCCTTGCTCTCGAATGTCACCGTGCCAAAAAACCCGCGTACCCGGTTCAGGAAACCCCGTTTTACATGCTTTTTCCACGACCCCCACGGCATCCACACCAAACACTCTGTTTGGTGTCTCATCACAGGGGCAATTAGCCACTTTGGTATCGATAAAGCTTAAACCAACGTATTCAACTTTGACCAAGACTTGATCATCGGTTGCCTCAGGTAAGTTAATTTCTCCCTGCTCGAAGGTAAGTCCATTTGTGTGATTGAATCGGACTGCTTTCATCATATGCCTTTGCGTTATGTTAAAAATAAAGTAGTGAGACTAAATTCATTAAACCATTGTTAGCATTTTGCCACAACTTTATTAGTGTAAATATGCCCCTCGCAATTCCAATTGTTTAGTGTCACAATGGCATCAGTCTTAGTGAACTTTCTCGCATTATGGATATTAGCAGCAGATTATTAATCTTTTTAGACGTTGTGGAACGTGGTTCCTTTGCCAGTGCCGCACAACTGAGAAATATCGATCGCTCTGTCATTTCTAAGCAGATGACCAAGCTGGAAGAAGAACTCGGTGTAAGATTAATGAATCGTACAACTCGTTCCTTCTCGCTCACCTCTGCAGGTTCCGAGATGGTAAAAAAAGCAGAAGAGCTAAGGCTGCTACTAAACGATACTCAGCGTATCGCACAGAATTATCACACCGAGCCTAAAGGATTGCTTAAAATCGCCAGCTCTACTGTGGTAGGTCGACGCTATGTACAACCTGTTATCAATGACTTTCAAAAACGTTTTCCTCATGTTGAAGTTGAGCTTAGGCTTGAAGATAGGCTCGTGGACTTAGTGGGTGAAGGTTTTGATTTAGCTTTTCGTGTCGGCGAGCCGAAAGATTCATCGCTTATCGCCCGCAGAATTGCGCGCAATCGATTGCTCATATTAGCAAGCCCAACGTTCTTAAAAACCCATGGCACGCCAAACTCGCTCGAGGAGCTCAGCGAATTACCTGCAGCAACCTACGCCAGTGATGCATTAAGGTTTACCAGTATCACCTATCAAGACGAGCAAGGTATCGAACAACAAATGCCAGTGAAGAGTATCTTCAGAACCAACGACGGAGATACATTAATGGAAAGTGTCCTATCCGGTACTTGTTATATTGTTGCACCAGCCTTTTTAGTCGGCAAAGAAATTACTGAAGGCAAATTACAACCGATTTTAACTAATACAAAACTGGTCGATTTTGCTGCGATGTATGCGCTCTACCCCCACCGCGACTTGCCTGTTAGAACAAGACTCTTTTTAGATGCATTCCGGGCATATATTGGTGAAGAGACCCCAATATGGGAAACTGAAATCCCAGGGTTTGAACAAATGTACGGCTTTGTCCCACCTAAACCCATGCTAACTTTCTAATCGACTGCAATTTATTCGTATATCTGGGTATCAAGCTTTTTGCAGAGGGAGGGTATTGACCTCAACCGTCTAACCTTTTCATCGCCCCTCTCACCATGTTCTGGGAATTAATCCACTTTACGCATTCGCTTAGCGAGAGTGGTTCACATATCTGAAAGCCCTGAATATAAGGACAGTCTAAGCTATATAAATACTGCAAGCAGGCATCGCTTTCAACACCCTCAGCAACAATACTGCAATTCAATTTACGCGCTAAAAACATACTGGTTTCTACTATGGCTTGATCTTTTTCACTTTCATGACTTAGCCTTACAAACGAACCATCTATTTTAATCTGCGAAATTGGTAACTCTTTTAGAATAGAAAATGAAGAAAAACCAGTCCCAAAATCATCAATACTCACTGCAAATCCCATGTCTATTAATGTTTCAATTAAGCTTCTCGCTTTTTCCACTTCTTCCATTACGGTGCTTTCTGTAAGCTCAAATACTATATGAGTTGGGTCTACTCGATGAGTATCCAGTAGCATGGCAAGGGTATTAATTAGATTCTGTTCAGCAAAATCTTGGCAGGAAAGATTGATATGCACAACCAACTTGTCATCTATTTCAATCAATATTGCGAGGTCTTGGAATACACGGTTAATCACAAACGCACTCAATTGCCTGATCAAATTATTGCGCTCCGCTAACTCAATAAACTGATCTGGCATTATCATTGTGCCGTCGGACTGAGGCCACCTTAATAGCGCTTCTACTCCATGAATATCACCGCTTTGAGAACACACTATCGGTTGATAATAGAGCGTCAGTTCACCTCGGGCGAGCGCAACTTTGAGGTTAGCCAACAGTTGGAATTCAGCCTCAATTCCTTCATGGAGCTCTTCATCGAAGATGACGATGCTTTGACGGCTATGTTTGGCCGAATACATGGCAATATCGGCTTGCTTCAAAAGGTCAAACACATCAAGTTGGCGCGATTTAGTCCATAAGCTTGCTCCTGCACTATACGTCACGTCCAGCTGCAACTCTTCAATTTCTATACCTGACTTTAATTCGCTCAGCAGTGCATTATTTTGCGAGTAAATACAATTTACGTCAGTCACGTCCATCAGAATGATAAATTCATCGCCGCCCATGCGATATAACTTGCTACGAGGAAGCAATGCTGCGCGCATTTTGTGGGCAAGTTCCACCAGTAATTTATCACCAAAGAAGTGCCCTTTTGCATCATTGATCTGTTTGAAATTATTCAAATCAACCAAGATAACACTAAAGTCGAGCTGCTGATGTTTACGTTCATTAATGGCATCAATGCAGCGCTGACGATTCTCCAAATCCGTTAAAAAATCATGTTCAGCGTTATATTTGGCCTGCGTTGCAATTTCATTTAATTCTTGCAGGCTAGTTAGACTTAGACAATTCACCACAAAAACAAAAATGGAGCCAAGAAACAGGATTAAACTTAAGCCTTGCTCAATAAAACTAGCGCTATTGTGATCGTACAGGAAGTAGGCAAAGCTCAAGTATCCGAGTTCAAACAGAGCCATAAGAATTAACAACACTCGCCACCCGACCGAAGAGGTTAATCGACATATCTTAAAGGCCGGAGAAAAAGCTAATCCCATGATAAAGCTGCCAGCTAATACTAATATAAGTGCAATCAAAGGAATCGTCGTGGATGGAATACAATGGTTAGAGTATAGATTATAAATCTGCCCTTGCTCGGGACAGGCTAAATTATTCAACAATTGGTGGAGAATATAGCAGCGGACTTGGCAGCCCGCTCACATCGGCCGGTTGGCCTTGATTAACAGTTAATCTGCACTTTTTAGAATTCGGTAAAGTTGATCTTTTAACCACAGCCTCTTTTTCTTCAGTGATTCAAGATACTCATCACTTGAGTGCTCTACACCGTCTTCAATTCGAATAACTTCATTGTCTACTTCATGGTAATCTTTAAATAACTTTGAGAAATGTCCATCAGACAGTTTCAAGTCGTGAATTTTATCTTTAAATTCTGGGAGTTCTTTAGCTAGGCTGTGGCGTTCAATATTCATCGTTTTATTCCCATAATTAGCTAGGTAATCTGAGTTTAGGTTCAAACCTCAGGTTAAGGCTGAAAATGCATTTGAGTTTTGGGTAGACCCAATCAATGCGCCGTTAGTGACAGTGATTTCGAATACATTTTTTGAAGTTACTGTCTGATTGGGTCTGTATTCATAGTACGCTGCTACCTTCCTTGAATATTGATCTAACGCAAATCACATTCAGTTATAAACAATCAAAGTTTTTGTCGTTTCTTTATACTGTTCGAGATACAAAATCGAGGACCTTTGACCACATTCTTAGGGTTTCTCGCAAAGTCGCTAGCCGCCTAGATGCAATTGTTGTAAAATGTCGGCGTTTCTAAGCAAATCTATCTAGCAACTTTTGAGGAAAACCTGTGAGCGAACAAAAACAGTCTCTTAGTTATAAAGACGCTGGCGTTGACATCGATGCGGGCAACGCATTGGTCGAAAGAATTAAAGGCGTAGTGAAAAAAACTCGTCGCCCAGAAGTAATGGGTGGCATTGGTGGTTTTGGTGCACTATGCGAACTTCCAACTGGATATAAAGAGCCTGTTTTGGTTGCTGGCACTGACGGTGTTGGTACTAAGCTACGCTTAGCTATCGATTTGAAAAAGCACGACACAGTAGGTATTGACCTAGTTGCTATGTGTGTTAACGATCTTATTGTCCAAGGCGCTGAACCCCTATTTTTCTTGGACTACTATGCTACAGGCAAGTTAGACGTTGATGTTGCGGCGGACGTAGTATCTGGTATTGGTAAAGGCTGTGAACTATCTGGTTGTGCGCTTATCGGTGGTGAAACGGCTGAAATGCCAGGCATGTACGAAGGCGATGACTACGATATGGCTGGCTTTTGTACTGGCGTGGTAGAAAAGTCTAAAATCATAGATGGAACTAAAGTTGCGGCTGGCGATCAGCTGATTGCGTTGGGTTCAAGCGGTCCGCACTCAAACGGCTACTCTCTAATCCGTAAAGTACTAGAAGTATCTGGCGCAGATACTAACGCAGAGTTCGAAGGCAAAACTCTAGGCGAGCACCTGCTAGAGCCAACGCGTATCTACGTGAAGCAAATCTTAGCGCTATTAAAAGAAGTTGATGTTCACGCACTTTCTCACATCACTGGCGGTGGCTTCTGGGAAAACATCCCTCGCGTGCTACCTGAATCTGCAAAAGCGGTGATCAAAGGTGATAGTTGGCAATGGCCTGCAATCTTCAACTGGTTACAAGAGAACGGTAACATTGCAACTCACGAGATGTACCGCACATTCAACTGTGGTGTTGGCATGATCTTAGTTGTTCCTGCTGACAAGCTTGAGCAAAGCCTTGACATCCTGAAAGCACAAGGCGAGAACGCTTGGCATATTGGTGAAATTCAAGACGCTCAGGCTGGTGAAGAGCAAGTTGAGATCTTAGGTGGTGCCGAGTAATGGCACCCACTCGCCTTGTTGTTCTGATTTCTGGTAGTGGTTCAAATTTGCAAGCAATCATTGATGCTTGCAAAGCTGGCTATATTCAAGGTGAAATTGCTGCCGTTATTAGTAATAAAGCGGACGCATACGGCCTAACCAGAGCGCAAGAGGCTGGTATAGCAACATCTGTTTTAGACCATAAGCAATATGCTTCTCGTGAAGAGTATGACGTTGCGCTTGGTCAACTAATTGATAGCTTTACACCAGATTTGGTTGTATTAGCTGGATTTATGCGTATTCTAACTCCAAACTTGGTGCAAAAATTTAGAGGAAAAATGTTGAACATTCATCCTTCTTTGTTGCCTAAGTATCAAGGGCTGAACACCCACCAAAGAGCAATCGATGCAAACGATGCAGAACATGGTGCTAGCGTTCACTTTGTCACAGAGGAGTTAGATGGTGGTCCTGTGGTCTGTCAGGCCAAGGTCGCTGTTCTTCCAGATGATACGGCAGAGTCACTGGCGCAACGTGTGCATAAGCAAGAACACATTCTTTATCCTTTGGTGGTCAAATGGTTCAGCGAACAAAGACTAACAATGGAAGCAGACTATGCTGTTTTTGATAACAAAACCTTACCAGTTCAAGGTGCGCCGTACCCAGAAAAATAAAAAATGGAGCGCTGTGCTAATTGGTATTAGCGCTCTACTTTCCACTTCAACATTCGCAAACTCACTCACTGAATATCACGCCGAATACCAAGTTTCACGCAAGGGTAAGGTTCATGGTAGTGCCACGCGAGACCTCACAAAAATAGCGGATGCAACATACGCTGTACGTTACAAAAGCGATATCGAATGGATGATTTTTTCAGACGTAAGAACTGAAGAATCATTGTTTAAAGTCGCTGAACATACCGTCAGCCCACTACATTACAGTATGACTCGTGAAGGGACTGGCCCAGATAAAAGCTACAAAATTAAGTTTGATCACCAAAACCAAGCAATCACCTCCAGTGAAGAAAAGTATCCACTGAAAGTGAAATGGCTTGAGAATCAGCAAGATTTAATTAGTTATCAGGTACAGCTGCGAGAGGATTTAAAAGCGGGAAAGACCAAGTTTAGCTATCCTATCATAGACAAAAAAGGCGACCAGCGAAGCTATGATTTTGAGGTGGCCGGCGAGGAAATGATCACTCTGCCTTTTGGCAACGTCAAAACCATCAAAGTTAAACGCGTTTATGATGATAGCGATCGTCAGGCCATTGCTTGGTTTGCACCAAGTTATGATCATATGCTGGTGAAAATGTACAAAGGTAAAGATGGTATGGAGCAATTTCAGATAGAGCTTAAAACCTACCAACCCAAATCAGAGAGTTGATAGCAACATCGTTAATTCATCAAGGCGGTTCAACTAAGCCGCCTTTGCTTACAAAAACTCAGAACTACACCTTCTCACCTAATTTGAATAAAGCAAACTCACCGGGCTCAAGCTTCTGCCACTGTTCATCGTTGGTCAGCGGTCGCGTTGCAATAACAGTGACAACATCATCTGGTGTGGTTTCTTTTTGAAAATCCACCACCATATCCGCATCAATTAAGGTAGCCTTTCCAAATGGGGCTCTACGGGTTATCCAATGTAGGTTATTAGTGCAATACGCCAACACATAAATACCATCGGTTATCAACATGTTGAATACCCCTTTGTCTCTCAATGTGTGCGCTAGCTTTGCGATATACCTGAAAACTGAGACCATGTTTGACGGGCGGCTTGGGTATTTTTCTCTTACTTTGTCCAAAATCCAGCAAAAGGCAAGTTCACTGTCTGTATTCCCAACAGGTCGATAGAAGTCAGTTTTTAAATCTTTATAGTCCGAAAGCTGGCCATTGTGAGCATAAGTGATCTCCCGACCCCATAATTCTCGAGTAAATGGGTGGGTATTTTCAAGACAAGTCCGCCCCCTATTTCCCTGTCGAATATGACTTATTACAGACACGCTTTTAATCGGATATGCTTTGACTAGTTTAGCAATTTCAGACTGACAGCTAGGCTCTGGATCTTTAAAGGTTCGACATCCTTTCCCCTCGTAAAAGGTGATACCCCAGCCATCTTTGTGAGGACCTGTATTACCACCGCGCTCCAACAAACCAGAAAAGCTAAAACAAATATCCGTCGGTACGTTCGCCGACATCCCCAAAAGCTCACACATAAATCACTTAAACCCTAAATATCATAAAGTTATGATTAAAATACAAATCACAAATATCAAAAGGTCACACGTTTGGTCACACTTATGACTAGTAGCTCGATTATCGTAGATAGTCATACTACTGAATTATTGGCGGTAAGTTTATCATGTATCTCTGTGTCTTTACCTTTTAAATTCAACTACCTTGAGAGCGGTATTAATACGATTATTTTGAATGACTGTCGGGCTGTTCTCATCTAGAAAGCACTTTATTGGTTGAGAACCTTAATGACCACCCCAAGTTGACTCATAGATGGATCACATAGGCATAAGGTCGATTACGAACTGACGGTTACTTCGCAATATCTAACCAAGTGCCACCCGTAAGCGTATCTAGATCATGCGCTTTTAACTCAAAAACCGAGTTGGGCGTGCCTGCAGCAGCCCAAATACGATCGTATTGCTTTAAATCTTTATCAATTATCGTCAACACGGAGTCAGTGTGCGCCACAGGAGGCACACAGCCAATGGCAAACCCGGTTTTTCCCGCACAAAGTTTGCGTTCGCTTTTTCGAGCTTTACATTAATTGCAGCTTCCACTTTTTTCACGGACACTTGGTTACTACCTGAAGCAATAATCAAGACTGCTTTTTCTGTATTACTATCTTTAAATATCAGAGACTTGGCGATTTGAGACTCAGTGCAACCAATCGCATTTGCAGCATCTTTCGCCGTACGAGTAGAGTCTGCAAGCTCTGTAACTGTGAAATTGCGCCCATGACTGGCTAGAAACTCTTGAACACGTATTGATGAGGGTTTTAACGGCTGTGACATTCAATAGCTCTTCAATGCTGCGATAGCTAAAACCAATCTAACAGCGACTGAGCAAATTTTAAACATCCAGTATGTTTTATCCTATTTGTGTTATGAAGTAACCCTATCGCGGGATAGCATTGAAAAATATCCGAGTATCCCATTAATTGGAACTCGGATCATGGCTGTATATAAACACTCAAGATATTAAGTTCAGTAAAGTCTATATTGTTACCACATGCCATTGGTACGCAAGGCTAGCGCCAGCCAATGAGCATGCTAATAAAAAGTTCTTTACCTCTTTTGAGCTAAGTGAACGAGACTCCCGAGAAAAATGCTTAGCATGTAATCTCATACCGAGTGGTTGCAATTCTTTTTCATGTTTTGGCAAGGCTATCAATCCAGCAAGTAGCATGACTAAACAAAGCATATAACTACCTTGCACGATAAAGAATAGAGTAAGTGAAAATGCGGTGACAGAAAAAATCCAAGAAATGAATTTGAACATAGCAGCTCCGTTTGCTATCAGTGTTACCAGTTCGATTTTACAATCATCAAGCTGGCTAGTTTCTAATTTTAATACGGAGTTTAGAGTTATTAGTTTAAAAGCACAAGCAGACTAAAGTATTAGCCCTTATTTTCGAACAATGCCTTCATAAATTCATAGAATGCCTCTGCCTTGCGTGTCTTCAGCGAGTGCTGAGGCCTGACAAACCAAATAGGTGCGTCTCCACTTTCGAGACAACCAGGAATTATAGGCACTAACTCACCTCTTTTTAGGTTATCTCTGATGGCGATGTGAGATTTAACTGCAATGCCATGCCCAGCCAAGGCGGCAGAAGTCATGTTGTCTGAGTTTGAAATCGTAAAGCGGGTGTTTGCGTTAAAGTGTACAGTTCTACCGTTTGGTTCTTTTAACTTAAATTCTCGTTGCCAAGGTAAGCATACAAAAAAGTGATTTTGTAATTCGCTGATATTTTCAGGCATGCCATAGCGGTCAATATAGCTCGGCGCTGCACATAATATCCGGTGGTTATCGCATAGTTTTCTTGCCAACAACCCAGAATCAGCCAATTGTCCAACGCGTATCGCTGCATCTTGAGCACCTTCAACTATGTTTACAAACTGGTCGTTGATCAGGAAATCAAGTGCTAACTGCGGGTGCGCTTGCTCAAATTGACTTAGGTTTGGCATCACAAATTGTGAAAACACCCAAGGCGGCATAGTGACACGAAGTAACCCGCTCACCGCTGAGCCCCTTGCACCTATTTCGTGCTCAGCATCGTATAGCGCCTCTAATATATGCTCCACCCTCTCTCTAAAAGTACTTCCGGCTGGGGACAATGTTAGCGTACGACTATCTCTAAACAGCAAAGTTGTGCCTAAATGTTGCTCTAACTTATTAAGACGATGACTAACTGTCGCGGGTGAGAGTCTCAATTGCTTCGCAGCATTAACCACTCCTTGATGTTTAATAATAGCTAAGAATGTTTCGAGTTCAGCGATTGAATACATGTTGATTTAATTTTTTCGAATCTTACTTTCGAATATGCGCGCTTTGTTTAAATTTATCAAATAAATATACTGCTTCTCATCGCAACTAAATTGGAATTATCAATGAAACGCATCTTAATTAGTCTATACGTTATGTTAGGAGGTCTAATGCCGAATATTAGCCAAGCCAACTCAAAGGTTGAACGCCCGGAAGTTATTTTCTTCGATGTCAATGAAACCTTGCTTGATTTAGAGTCAATGAATAAACCGGTTAGCCAAGTTTTGGGTGGCGATGAGTCCCTATTACCTCTATGGTTTTCCACTATGCTACATCACTCGTTAGTGACTACGGTAAGTGGTGATTATCAAGATTTTGGCAAGATAGGCGTTGCCGCGCTACAAATGGTTGCAAAAAACAAAGGCCTGACGATAACTGACGCACAAGCTAAACAAGCAATTGTGCCCGCTCTGCTCTCTTTGCCCCCACATAAAGACGTCATTCCGGCACTAAAACGGCTCAAGCAAGCAGGCTTTAAACTCGTGAGTTTAACCAATTCATCGAATGCGGGGGTCAAAGCGCAATTTGAAAGTGCTGGTCTAATTACCTATTTTGACCAACGCTTGAGTATTGAAGACATTAAAGTGTATAAGCCCGACCGTAGAGCCTATGAATGGGCGTTACAGCAATTAAATATTCGTCCAGATCAAGCGCTAATGGTAGCGGCTCACGGCTGGGATGTTGCCGGCGCTAAAGCCGCGGGCATGCAAACAGCATTTATTGCAAGACCACAAAAGCAACTCTATCCTCTAGCAAAGACACCAAATTATGTGTTACCTGACTTAACAAGTTTGGCTGACGAGCTCACCTCTTCTGGAAACGAGTAACATTGGAAATGTATCAGCTGGATTGGAAATGTATCAGCTGGCACCTTGATACCAGCTGATAAAAATGCTCAGCATGCTTTATCTACATAATAAATGTACTAGATTTAAGGAGGTGAATCGAAGGAATAGCCTCCATGAATATAAATAAAAACACCCACTTTGTGATCTGGATAATTATAGGTGTTAGCTTAACTATCCACGGCGCATCCCTTTTACTGAGCAATACGCTTCTTAATAATGTAACTTGGCCGTTGATAGAAGCGCATGCAGTAGTTGAAACCTTCGGCTCCGCTGTCGCCCTTTTCATTGCGTTAGCGTTGTTATTTTTTGAAAAGTACAACACCGGGACAAGTTTTAATATCGAAATCGCCACGGCGCTGCTGGTAATGGGGATCTTAGATGGATTCCATGCCGCCGTAAATGTTGGCCAAACCTTCGTTTGGCTTCACAGTATCGCGACTTTCTTTGGTGGTCTCACTTTTATCACCCTGCTTGCTCACAACCGATTTACTTGGTTTAAAAATCGCTATTGGCTGATCAGCGCATGCACAGCCGCTATCATCATCGGCACCATGAGCCTAGCTTACCCTACGGATTTACCACACATGGTTGAGCAAGGTCACTTTACTGGTACAGCGATGGCACTCAACGTCATTGGCGGTACTATGTTTTTTGTCGCCGCAGTTAAAATTCTCCTTGTATATCGCGACTCTCATAATGTGAGCGATTTGCTCTTTTGCTTACATTGTTTCCTATTTGGCGCAGCCGCTATTATGTTCGAGCAATCCAAGTTGTGGGATACCGCTTGGTGGGGCTGGCATATTTTAAGGTTAATGGCCTATATCGTCGCTTTAGGGTTTTTACTAGTTGAAGGAATGCAAATCTTACAAGAGTTAAAACAACATAAAGAGCAGTTAGAAGAGTTAGTGAGTGAGCGCACTCGCTCACTAGTCGAGACCAATCAAAAGCTAGAAGAAACCGTCGCCTATCTCAACCGTACTCATACGCAATTACTTGAACGAGAGAAAATGGCATCGCTTGGCGATTTGGTTGCGGGTGTTGCACACGAAATCAACACCCCCATCGGGATTGGCATCACTTCCACCACTTATCTACAGCAGCACTTAGACGACCTCACCATGAAGTACCAAACCAAAGTGCTCTCTACCGGAGTATTGGAGGACTTTATTTCAGATTCAACTGGCGCTTGCAAACTGCTATTAAAGAACCTCCAACGCACCGCTAATTTAATTAATAGCTTTAAACAAGTCGCTGTCGATCAATCTTGCGAGCAAGTGAGGGCCTTTAATGTTCATGATTATGTTCAAGAGATCATCGCGGCGCTCAGTCCTGAGATTAAAAAGCATGACCATAAAATCAAGTTTCATTGCGATCCCGGCCTTATCGCCACGACCTATCCCGGTGTTATTTTTCAGATCATTTCGAATTTAGTCGCAAATTCCATTGCACATGGCTTTAAAGAGTCGGAACAAGGTGAGATCACCATTGGATTCTTTAAACATGATGAACACATTGATCTTATTTATAAAGACAATGGTAAAGGCATGTCGGAGCTTGAATTAAGTAAGTTATTCGAGCCATTTTACACCACCAAAAGAGGAAGTGGCGGTATGGGACTTGGCGCTTATATTATCTATAACTTGGTGACTCAAGGGCTAGATGGAGATGTACACACCGTCAGCGAGCCCGGCAAAGGACTCGAATATAAGATAGCATTTGCTAATAAGCAGGCGACGCCATTAAAAGTCGTTTCTTAACCGGATGACTGATTGAGTACTGCCACAATGGTCAGTACTCAATACTTCTATAATAATTAAATTAGAAAAACCCTAAAGGACTGGTGCTATAGCTCACCAAGAGGTTCTTGGTTTGTTGGTAATGGTCCAGCGCCTTTTTGTGAGTTTCTCTGCCAATACCTGATTTTTTATAACCACCAAATGCCGCGTGTGCAGGATACATATGATAACAGTTAGTCCACACGCGACCCGCTTCGATTTGGCGACCAAATTGATATGCGCGATTCATATCTCTAGTCCACACCCCAGCACCTAAACCAAACTCAGAGCTATTCGCCAATTCCAACGCCTCCGCTTCATCTTTAAAAGTACATAAAGAGATCACCGGACCAAATATTTCCTCTTGGAATACCCGCATTTGGTTATGCCCTTTTAACAGCGTCGGCTGAATATAAAAGCCTTTGTGATAACCCTCGCCAAGCTCTGCGACTTCGCCACCGATTAACACTTCAGCCCCTTCCTTCTTGCCAATATCAATATAGCTAAGAATTTTATCAAATTGAGCTTGTGAGGCTTGTGCACCAACCATGGTCTCTGTATCAAGCGGATTGCCGCGTTTAATCGCCTTGGTGCGTTCGATGACTTTGGCTATAAAACCGTCGTATATATCTTCTTGCACGAGCAATCGCGATGGGCAAGTACATACTTCGCCTTGGTTAAAGTAGGCCAACACCGCGCCTTCAATACACTTACTTAGGTAATCATCGTCAGCTTGCATCACATCACTAAAGTAGATATTAGGCGACTTACCCCCTAGCTCCACCGTTGAGGGAATGATATTTTCAGCCGCACATTTTAGAATGTGAGAACCCACTGGAGTCGAACCTGTAAACGCAATTTTCGCGATACGCGTACTCGTAGCAAGCGCTTCACCCGCCTCTTTCCCAAAACCGTTTACGATATTAACCACGCCATTTGGTAATAAATCAGCGATAAGTTCCATCAACAACAAAATAGACGCAGGCGTTTGCTCCGCAGGCTTTAGCACTACGCAGTTTCCAGCAGCGAGAGCGGGTGCCAGTTTCCAAGCGGCCATAAGTAATGGGAAGTTCCATGGGATGATCTGTCCCACAACGCCCAGAGGTTCATGAAAATGATAGGCCACGGTTGACTCATCAATTTCACCAATGGCTCCTTCTTGAGCACGAATACAACCTGCAAAATAGCGGAAATGATCAGCAGCAAGGGGAACATCAGCGGCTAGCGTTTCACGTACAGCTTTACCATTATCCCATGTTTCGGCTACCGCTAGGTATTCAAGGTTTGCTTCTATTCGGTCTGCGATTTTGAGTAATATATTGCTTCGTTCAGTGACCGAAGTTTTACCCCACGCCGCTTTTGCAGCATGGGCGGCGTCAAGTGCCAGTTCAATGTCTGCATCATTTGAACGCGGGATCTGACAAAATACTTCGCCATTAACAGGACTAATATTGTCGAAGTACTGGCCGTCAACGGGTGGCGTCCACTCACCACCAATAAAGTTTTGATATTGCGACTTAAAGCTGACGATTGCACCTTCAGTATTTGGATTTGCGTATATCATTTTTACCTCAGCAACTTGTGTTATTTATTTGGGCTTCATTCGTCCCAATTTTGTTTTTACTAATATTTGACATTAGCCAAGTTCACCTTTAAAAACTTAACTTAGGGTCTCGGAATGTATACGCACAGTCCAAAAATAACCGAGAAGGAGTGCATTGTTTGCAGATCTCTAAACATCGCAGTCGTGTCGAACGCTTAGTTGAAAACAAAATAAGTTTTGCTGCCAATCAGGTAGAGCTTAGCGTCTATGACACATACGAAAGTACCAATAGAGTCAAACTCGCCTCTAATGAAGTGTTGTTTTGTGCGATGATCACTGGCAAAAAAGTGATGCACGTAGACAGTTGTGACTATCACCAGCCCTTTTTACCTCATCAAAGCTTCGTATTGGCACCAGAACAAACCGTATTTATAGACTTTCCCGACGCCAGCTTATCCGCTCCCACCACCTGTTTAGCAATTGAGATCTGTCGAGAAAAAATTAATACCGTGAGCGAGAAGTTAGCGCTTTCGCTTCCTAGTGGTTTTAATTATCAAAAGCAGCTGGTGCACACTGAGCATAACTGGCAAACCCAGCACTGCTTGGGGCGATTGCTCCATCTATTCAGTGAGAATGAGGCTGAGCGGGGGTACTTTATCGATTTGGCAATGGACGAACTAATTGCAAGACTACTACAGCAACAAAGCCGAGATCTGCTGTTAGGCGCAGTAAAACAAGCACCAGATCATAATGGTTTGTATCAAGCGGTGCATTATTTGGAGACTCATTTAGACGAGCCATTAGATGTAGAGAAACTTTGTAAACTTAGCTGCATGAGTAGAAGTCGCTTTTTCAATCAATTTAAAAAATCATTCGCGACGACGCCACAGCAGTGGCTCCAAGCACGGAGACTAACTGAAGCAAAGGCAAAACTAAAAGCAGGAATTCAGATCACCGCAATTAGTTTTGCACTCGGCTTTAAGCATCCAAGTCAATTCAGTCGAGCGTTTAAACAAGCCTTTAATATCACGCCGAAGGACTATCAACTTCAGGCACTAAAAGCCGATAAAAACGACTGGTTACTCCGTTAGTCCAGCCAAAACCCTGTTGCACCACGTATTCTCCGCCACTTGCCTGTTTATCCGGTTCAACCACATTATACTTCTCAAGCAAACAGCCGGTTTGCTCAAAACCGGTTTCAACAGCATAAAGCCATGCTTGCATAATCTTATTCGCCAGTTGATTTTGACCATATGCCCTTAAACCTGACACCGCAAACCACTGCAGTGGTGCCCAGCCATTAGGACTGTCCCACTGCTGTGAAGTAGTGACTAAGGTACTAACCAATCCACCTTGCTGCAAAAACTCTGCCTCAAGTTTTTTGCCAATATGCTCTGCCTGCTCAGGTGTAACCAGCTCAGCAAACATAGGCACAACACCCGCTAGAGATTCAACGGAGGTACGCGCATAATCATTAAGATCCACATCGAAAAACCAGCCTTTTTGATCGCACCAACAATATTTCTGTATCAGTGCACTGCGATTTGACGCTAAATTGGCATAGTACTGAGCTTGCGTTAGCTCGTTTAATTTCTCAAAACACCGTGCGATTTGCGACTCAAGCAATACTAGTAGTGCATTTAAATCCACAGGGATAATGTCTGTTGTACGAATGCTTGCTAAATCGTCAGCGTTTGCTAACCAACGGCTACTAAAGTCCCACCCCGACTCACAAGCCGCACGAATGTGCTGATAAAAGGTTTCGCTGTCCGTAACCGCTGCGGCTAATTCTATATCCTCAATAAAAGACTCTGGGCGCGGTGCTGCAAGCGGATCCCAGTAGCGATTCAGTGTGCCCCCACATGGCATGTTGACGACTCGGTACTGCGCTTTTTTATCCGTGTAACTCAAATCCTCTCCGGTCTGCCAAAACTGATGTTCTTTCAGTAATGTCTGAGTGACTCGCGACAGCCACTGCTTATCATGAGATTTTTCCTGCCACAGTAAATCAACCATTAATGCCGTTACAGGTGGCTGGGAGCGACTTTGGTAATAATCTCGATTGCCATTAGGTACATGTCCAATACGATCAATAAGACTCACAAAGTTATCTAACATTCCCGCAACGAGATCGCTTCTGTTCGCATCCAAAAGCCCGAGTGCCGTAAAGTAGCTATCCCAGTAATAAATCTCATTAAAACGTCCACCCGGTACAACATACGGATGGGGTAAAGGTAGCAAGGAGCCTTTAGCAACGGTGCTCGGCTTTCTAGATAAACGCGACCACAGCGCACTGATATACTGCTGCGCACTAGTAAAGTCTGGTAAGGCATCTAACTCTTTGTTGGCAACAAAGTCAAAATGCGCATGCACAAATCTAAGTAACGCCTCTCCCGTCGGCTTTTGCATCACATACTGGTTTTCTATCTCTGCGAGCGGAATTTTTGCGATGGCATCTGCAAAAACTTTACTGTCTGAAAACAAACTAGCGCTTTGCACCGCCTTAAAAATCTCTGTGGAATAAAAGTTTGATTGGTAATGCATGTAAAACCTCAGCTCACCTTTTGTTGACTTGGCGTGTGAGCATGATTTGATTGGTTAGACTCACTCATTGATTTAAAGAAATATAAACACACAGCAATCACCAGCATGGGAATAAGTGCCCCATAAAACGCTTGTTGACCACCAAAATGTTGAAATACTAAACCTGTGATCATTGAACCCGTGCTACCACCCAGCGCTGAAAATACAACGATTAGCCCTGTCATCGACGCGTGCTGTGTAGTGGGTAAACTACTTAGCATTACCGAATTAATCACTGGATAAATAGGCGCCATAAAAAGACCGATCAGCGGCATGAGAAAAGCCACAAGGGGTGCATCAAATAACGAAGAAATAAGCGTTTTCTCAATACCCTCAGTCATCGGTAACGTTAAAATCACTAATCCTGCCATTGCGGCAAGGCAAACATTTAACACCACATACCAATGTACTTTGGTGAGCACAACGCCGGCACCGAGCCGACCGAGTGCTAAGCAAGCAGCAAAAACACTGGTAATTTGCACGCTAATGTTCACCGGTAATGACAAGATCTCATTATTAAAAGTAGGCAGCCAAGTGCCTATACTCTGCTCTATCAATACGTATAAAAATGCGGAAATCACAAATACCAGCACAAGCGGCTTAGCCACAAGCTTTAACATCGCAATAAATGCAGAGACACTAGACTCGGTGGCTTGCGTTGGCTCTGGCTTTGCAATTGGGGAGATCCAAACAATAAATGCGGTGAAAGCGCTCAGCACCGCTAACACGAAATAGACGTTTAACCAGCCAAGAGAGTTATCGCCGCTGTCAATAAACGCCGCAAAAATCCAATAACCGCCGAGGACCCCTAACATAAACACGCCCTCAATAAAATTAAGCAGGCTTGAATGTTGGTTGCTTCCTTCAGTGACTTGGCCAACGAGCGCATAAACCGACACTTTAACCACCGCAAATGCCGCCCCCACACAAGCAAACACTAATTTCAGAATCCAAAACTCAGCGACCATAGGAGTGATACTGCAAATCAATGCTACGCCCGCGAGCACTGCGGTCAAAGCAATTTTAAATCCGACCCTGGGGATAACCGACGCAACCAGGAATGAAACGATGGCGATGGGAAGATCTTTAAATGCCTCTAAGGTGGCGGCCTGCGCTTTTGTAATGCCAAAGCTATGAATAGACTGCAAGATGACCGTCCCGACGCTATTGAGCAAAATAGCAAATAGGAAGTAACTAACGGCCATGGCAAGTATGATACGTGCTCGATTCATTGTTATTCTCGTTAAAACACTGTGATTCCTTTTTAGTCTAGACAGACTTTTTTATTTTTGCAATCGTTTGCATTTCAAATCACATCAAAACAATTTAAGCTAATGATTGTTATCGCATATTGTGCTGCTTTAACTAGATTGTCTGATCACTAATAATGACGGCACCTCTTGAGAAGCACATGTCTCACCACTTAGCTGAGAGAGCAGCTTTTCCACCAATAACTGTGCCGCCGCATTGGTGTCTTGTTTAATCGTAGATAGCGCAGGGAAGCTGATCTGTGCCATGGCAATATCGTCAAATCCGACTATTCGTACGTCATTTGGTACGCTAACGTAACGCTCTTTTAGAGCTTTTAATGCTCCAAGCGCGACCATATCACTACATGCAAAGATCCCATCAAAGGTTAATCCTTGTGCTCGCAACAAAGCGTTTATACTCGCGTAGGCAGCCTCTGAAGTAATGTCGATTTTAATCATTTGCGCTTCTACCTTGGCTTTTTCCACCGCATGGCAAAATCCGCGATAGCGCTCACCAAGTTCGGCATGACCCGGATCGCCCAAAAATAGAAGTTTAGACGCTCCCCTGGCAATTAAGTGCTCCGTTGCGTTAAGGCCACCAATAAAATTGTCACTCCCAACGATAGGATAATTTGCAGAAGTTTTAGGGTCGCCCCATACCACGATCGGCGTGCCAGCTCTTGCAGCACGCTCAATTCGTGCTTGCTCCTTGCCTTGGCCGACGACAATAACTCCATCGGCTCGACGGCCAGAAATAAAATAACCATGCCAGTCTTCCCCCGCCATATAAGAATTGGAGAGCAATAACTCGTAGCCTTTTCGGTTCACTGCACGATTAATATCGCTCACTACTTTAAGTAAAAATGGGTCGTCGACGGATTGTTTGGTTTCGGCTTCGAGATTGATAATAACGGCAATGACTTTGGTTTTTTGCATCCGTAAGCGACTAGCCGCCGCGTTAACACTAAAGTGATGCTCTTTTGCAAGCGCCTGAATGCGCTCTCGAGTTTCCTTTTTTATCAGAGGGTTATCATTGAGTGCACGGGAAGCTGTGGAGGTAGAGACGCCAGCTAGCCTTGCTAGATCCGATAGCTTTAATTGTGTTGTTCCCATCGTAAACCCCTTCTTAGCACACGTTATTACATCGCTATTCTTACAATTTTTTGGTACTTAAACCATAACTAATTGAATCTCCTACCCTAACCAAGCAGAAAAGATAAGCAATCACTGTAAATTTGTAACGCCTTACATCATTTTATGACAAATTTTTAAACAACATCATTGCAAACGTTTGCATTAAGATCTATTTTAAAAAATAGACAGTCGTTAAATACCAGTCTATGACAACAACAAGAGGGCTTTAGCCGTGATAAAAACTAACTCCTTAAGCTTGATCGCTACTGCTATAACGCTTGCGTTAAGTGCGTCAGCTCAGGCTGAACAACAACCGAACAATAACAAAGAAAAAGTAGAAACCATCATTGTCTCAGGTACACCTGGTGGCGCAGGGATCAGAAAAATTGATGCAAGCTTTGCTGTGACTAATATCGATGCCGTGCAAATTGATAAGCTCGCCCCCAAAAGTACCGCTGACTTGCTTAAAGCGGTGCCTGGGATCTGGGTTGAAAGTTCAGGAGGTGAATCCGGTGCCAACGTTTTTGTTCGCGGCTTTCCTGGCGGTGGTGATGCACCATTCTTAACGGTTAGTTTGCAAGGTAGCCCTATCTATCCCGCGCCAACGCTCTCATTTTTAGAAAACACCTCGATTTTCAGACTCGATGAAACCATCAGTATGATGGAAGGCCTGCGTGGTGGACCAAACCCCGTGGTGTCTAATGGTCAGCCGGGCTTAACAACTAACTTTCAACTTAAACGTGGCCAAGCTGACACCGAAGGGACGTTTAAATACACCACCACAGACTATGGTCTAAACCGCATTGACGGCGTGTTAAGTGGTGAGATTTCCAATGACCTTTACTACATGGTTGGCGGTTATATCAAACGCTCTTCTGGGGTCCGTGATGCGGGCTTTACCTCAGAAAAAGGTCATCAATTCACCATAAACCTAACCAAAGAGTTTGCTGACGGTGAGTTTAACCTTTATACCCGTCAAACTGATGACAGAGGCGCATGGTATCTGCCAACCCCACTTAATGTGGAGGGTGTGGATGCAGGCTTTACTCAGCTGGGAACGAATAATCGCAAGGCGATTATTTATGTCGGTGATGAAAATGCACCGATGAGCGTAGATATGGGTGATGGTCGTGGCTGGAAAGGCCATGTTTCTGGAGGTAGCTTAAAAGTAGAATTCAAAAACGGCTGGCAATTAAATGACCGCTTTAGCTTAACGCAAGGCGATGCAAATACACTAGGCCTTGTGCCTGCTGGCAGTGCGATGCGTTTAAGTGAAGTGGCGGACAATGGTGAAACCGCAACAGGTAGCGTCACGGGCGATGAATACGCGGGCGATACTATGGTACAACAATATGGTCGCTGGGTTGTATTAAAGGATATCGAAGCTTTCACCAATGACTTAGCCTTAAGCAAAACCTTTGGTGATTGGTCAAGTGCCTTTGGTATTTATACAGCAACTACCTCAGCAAAAGATTGGTGGAGCTTAGGTAATACCGCCTACCATGTGTTGGAGCAAGGTGGCGAAGCATTGAATGGCATCGCGTGTAATAGCGATGTTGCGGGTTGTGCCTTCAACTACGACATTAACAGTTCTGGTGATGCGACAACGTGGGCCATCTACACCACCCAAAGTTACCAAGCAACGGAAGCCCTTAAGTTAGATTTAGGCTTACGTAGCGAGCAACACGAGGTTGAGTATTCGGTCGACGAAGGTTTAGATGGGGCTATCACCAAAGCAGTTGACTATGATGAGCGCAAGACTTCATGGACCTTAGGTGCTGACTATAGTTTGAGCTTAGATTCAGGTGTTTTTGTGCGTATGAACAAAGGCTACAAAATGCCTTATTTCGACGACTTTAGAGACAATTATAGCACCTATGAATCGGGCGAGTCGCTGATTAAAGCAGTCACACAAGCTGAGCTTGGCTATAAATATATGGGTGAAACCGGCGACCTGTTTGTTACTTTATTTACCAACGAAGTAAAAGGCGACACGTTTGTAAGACGTCCAGGAGTACCTGCGGAAATTCTAACCAACGAAGCAACTGGTGTAGAACTTGATTACAGTTACAACCATGAGTCGGGCCTATCGGTAAACTTGAATGCCACATGGCAAGACACTGAAATTACTGAAAGCCCGACCAATGAAGGGAATAAAGCGCAGCGCCAACCTGACTGGATGCTACGTATTACACCGAGCTATGACTTTGAAATGTCGGGTATGTACGCCACCTTGTATGGCACCCTTTCGGCTGTAGATGACCGTTTTGGGGATAATGAAAATACTGTCGTGTTAGAGGGCTACGAAAAGCTTGATATTGGCCTTATCGTAGAGCCAACAGAGGGCGTAAAATTACAACTAGCGGTAGATAACCTTACTGACAAACAAGGGATCACCGAGGGGGATCCTCGTAACCCAGATTCGCCCAATGGCCGCTATATCATGCCAAGAAGTGTAAAGTTTAGTGTTGCGTATACGTTCTAGTTGCTGTAACTAAGCGTTTAACATAGCGCTGCCTGCTTATATCAAATGCCTGAGGCTGGTAGCGCTAAAAAGACCTAACACGTTTATTGCTGGGCAACTTCTTGCAAATGCACTTCAGAGTGCCCTCTGCTACCCTAAACCTTCGTTATTGTGCCAAGAGAAACCGCCACCAACTTTTCTTCGTCACCGCTTTTCGCATATACCTTACATTCGCATGTCGCCTGACGTTTACCCGAATACAACACGGTTGACTTTGCGATTAGCTTATCGCCAATAGCGGGTCTAACATAATTCACTTTATACTCTGAGGTAACACAGCTACCAAGCACCGATGCACCAGCAAAAGTAATACAATTATCAGCTAGATAGCTAACCACGCCACCATGTGCAAAGCCATAGTTTTGTTTAAGATCATCTCGAATAACGAGGCTTAACTCCGCAACGCCAACCTCAAACACCTCCAACTCAGCACCTAACAATAAACTAAAAGACTGCTGTGCTAGGATCTCCTTTCCTTCCTCTAACATAGTATTGCTCAACTTTCTCTCCTTAGTAATATTTACGCTCAAATAGACTCTACGTCGCGAATGGTGTTCACGTTTATAGGTAAAGAACATGATTCACTAAAACCACGATATGATTAGTTAAACACGACTAAAACAAAATTACAGCTTAAAACGGCAGACATTGCTACTAGGTTATACTTTCTAAATTGGATATAGGTCTTAACTTTATTGTCGGATACCGTCGAGAAAAAACCTGTTTTAAGCGATTCACTCACGGTAGCATTTAACAGTGACCATTGCGATGTGCCAAGGGTGTGCTTTGTTAGTTTATGCCACTCTTCTGGATACAATCTTGCCAAGTGTTTACACAAATTCTTATACATTTTAATTTGTATGAACAGCAGTATGGTAATCAAGGTAATGGGGATAAGTTCTTCCATGTGCTAAAGACCTTTTAAAAGTGCAAAAACAGCTCTATCTAAATATACGATTCAAAACTGGAATCGAGATATTGCCTATCACTAGACTCCCATAGGTTAACCACAATGTAAACAAGCAGTTATATCTATGCTTTTCGTTATGCTGAATGAGTTTCAATATAATTTAGGACGAGAGACTTAAAACAAAAAAGCCGCTTAGCAAGAAACTAAGCGGCTTTTCTATATTCAAACTAGAGCTGAATTAATCTAACCAGAACTCTTTTTTGAACTTAATACCAAACTCACTGCGGTCATTGCTGCGCATGACACCAACAAAGCCACTTTGCTGTAGACGACCTACATCGTACACTTCGTTTAGCACGTTTTCACCGTATAGCGTTACTTCCATATCACCTTCAGCGTTGGTGTATGAGATGTTAAAACCCAACAATTCGCGAGAATCAATATGCTCGCTTGCACGTGTTACAGACTGACCTTGCATGTCTGAGCGGTACGAGTAGCTTGCGTTAACTGCAATCGTTGCACCATGCTCTAAGTCATGGAAGTAAGATGGTGCCACCATCACAGTCCATCGAGGTGTGAGTGCTGGCGCATCGCCTTTACCAATACCAATAACACCTTCATCAACATGGGTAATTTCTGAGTCTAGGTAACCGATTGAGCTGCGTACTGAAAAATCATCAGTAATTGCGATTGTCGTTTCAAGTTCAATACCTTGTGCTTTCGACTCACCTGCATTTTCCACGATAGTGACGAAACCACCGCCAGCAGTCGGGTCGTTGAAAGGTAACGCCAGATCAGTGTAATCCGTTACAAATGCAGCAACCATCATAGATACGTTTTCATGTACCTGGCCTTTGAAACCGATTTCGTAGTTAATCGCTTTAGTTTCATCAAACGCAGCGAATTGATCTGGGCCACCAAATGGACGTGGTGGGAAGCCGCCACTTTGGTATCCTTTTTGGACCTGGGCGTAAACATTGATGTCACGAGTTAACTGGTATGACGCATTCACGTCCCACGTCACTTCGTCAAAGTCTGCGCTTACGTATTTACGAGCACCAAAGCTTGGGAAGAGTGCGTTTGCCTCTTTTTTGTCTTCAGAGTAACGTAAACCACCACCAATGCTGAACAGCTCAGTCACGTCAAAGCTTGCATTGATGTAAGCCGCATAGGCATCGGTTTCTTGGTTGATATCAAAGTAACCGTAGCCACCAAAAGAAGCAGTCTGACCATCGTTTAATAAGCCATTTGGCGTGTTCCACGGGCTAAATACGAACGGACCAGAGCTGGTAAAACCGTCTTCGTTAAAGTAATAAAGACCCGATACAAAATCCCAAGAGTCATAAGTACCGTTTAGTTGTAGTTCAAATGAGTACTGATCTGCACCGCCCTCTTCCGGGAATTCAGATAGATTAAGTGCTACCGCATCGTCATCTAGGCCGCCAGTATATTCAGAGCTACGCTTGCTTGCGATAAATTTAACCGAGTAAACATCACTTGCTTGCCAATCAGCAGTCACTGAGCCGCCCCAACCAGAGTAGTCTGTGCTTTCAATGCCTGCAACCGTTGTTGCCAAGTCATCAGGATTGTTTGGCAGCATTGACTCATCTAGCAATGGGAAGTCACCATTGAAAGGGTCATTTGAGTCAAGTGGATCTGTTAACTCGATAGTATACGGTGATTGACCAGACTCGTTCTCAACGCCATCAAATGCAGCAGTGACAACTAAATCATTCGTTGCTTGCCATCTAATTGCTAAGCGACCACTAAACTCTTGCTCTTCGCCGATTTCTTTTTCAGGATTTGCTAAGTTGATTGCTTTACCTACACCATCACGCTCTTTATAAGAAGCACTTGCAGAAAAGCTTAGTGTGTCTGTTAACGTTTGGCTTGTATAAAGATCAGTCGCTAAACGACCGCGAGAACCTATTTTAGCTTCAACGCGTGCAACTTCTTCAGCGCCAGGTTGTTTAGTGATCACATTTACCGCACCGCCTAATGTGTTGCGGCCGTACAGTGTACCTTGTGGACCACGTAGTACTTCTACGCGTTCAACATTGGGCAGTGAAAGGTTAGAACCCATCTGACGGCCAAGGTATACACCATCAACATAAACACCAACACCGGGGTCTGTTGTGATCACATGGTCCTGTAGACCAATACCACGGATAAACACAGAAGCATGTGCAGCGTTACCTACACCATAACGAGTAATATTTAAGTTTGGAACGAACTTACCAATATCGTCTAGATTGCTGATATTGGCTTTATCAATATCACTAGCACCGATAGAAGTAATCGCTGTAGGCGTTTCGAACAAACTTTCAGTACGTTTACGAGCAGTCACTTCTATTTTTTCAAACACTTGTTTTTCTTGCTCTACATTAGCTTGCTCAGCCAATGCTGTACTAGGAAGGGCTACGGCTGCTAACACTGCAGCTGAAATCGCAGATAAACCAAGGCGAGGTAAAACTGTAATCATATAATCTCCAAAGGAATCACCGTGTGTGTACTAGTTGCGAGAGGTCGCAAACTAGAGAAGTAACAAGCTCAGTGTTATTACTTCTAGCCCTGTAATCCGTAAAATCTAAATAGATTTGGACACTACAAATTTTGGGCATAAAAAAAGATGCACTAGGGGCATCTCTTTCCTCTGGAGGGGTATTATAGTCACAACGGGGATAAATTGAAATAATTATTTAATAAAAATTACTTTTTGGGTTTTTGTAACCATAATAAAACCAATATTAGGAAATTAATTTTTATAAAAAAGCGTTATAGAACAAATAATTATACTAAATAGCAGGATGATATGTTACTAAAGTGAAACTTCTGCCTAGGTTTTTGCTGTGGTGCTAGGTTCGTTTGAAATTTTGAGGCGAGAAAATCTTGTCGATAACAGCGCTACCGCATTCTGCTATTTAGTTGTTCTAAATGAGAAATTTTTAACGCAGGTAGCGTCAGGTTTGATCCTTCAAATTGAGCAAGGATCAGACTAATGGGTATTAGGCTTAGTAGCAAACGATAGACGAAAAAAACCAGCATAAGCTGGTTTTTTTATTTGGTGCGAATGGGGGGACTTGAACCCCCACGGCCGAAGCCACCACCCCCTCAAGATGGCGTGTCTACCAATTCCACCACATTCGCAAATTCGGTGTATTTTCTAACGATTAGTTAGGTACGTCAGAAGCTGGATTTTCTTCTGTCGCTGGCACATCATTTGTCGCTGGAACTGTTGTTGCAGCAGCTGGTGCCTCTAGATTTTCCCACTCATTAGTCTTTTTAATCTGACCCGTAGTTAGGTTACCTAGCACAATACTTAGCACAAAGAATATCGTTGCTAAGATTGTTGTTGTCTTGGTCATAAAGTTGCCTGCGCCTGATGAGCCGAAAACTGTCGCTGATGCACCTGCACCAAACGAAGAGCCCATATCTGCGCCTTTACCTTGCTGAATCAACACCATACCAATTAGTGCTAACGCCACAATTAAGTAAACAACCATTAGAATTTCGTACATTTACTTATCCTTTTGCACTTCTGCATATTGCGGCGAAACTCTCAGGTTTTAGGCTTGCGCCACCGATAAGTCCACCGTCTATATCGTCTTGTGCGAATAACAATTCACTGTTCTGTTCATTAACACTGCCACCATAAAGAAGTTGCAGTGATTGTGCAATTTGCTCATCATTTTCTGAAAGCAAATCACGTATAAATTTGTGTACCGCTTGCGCTTGCTCTGGAGATGCTGTTTTACCAGTACCAATAGCCCAAACAGGTTCGTATGCTATCACAGAGTGAGTTAGCGCTGCCACACCTAATTTGGTAATAACCGCGTTTATTTGTCTAGCAACGACTTGCTCTGTCTGCCCATTTTCTCTTTCTTCTTCAGTCTCACCAACACATAAAATTGGTGTCAAACCTTGTTCTTGAGCATGTGCAAATTTATTAGCAACATCTTCATCGCTTTCGCCATAAATAGCTCGACGCTCTGAATGACCAACTAAGGTATATGTTGCACCTAGCGATTTTGCTAGGGACGCCTGGATCTCTCCAGTGTATGCGCCTTCTTTATATTCCGAAACAGTTTGTGTTCCGACAGTAAGCCCTTTACTTGCTGCTTGCTCAATGAGCATGGCAGGAGGAAAAACAATTACATCTGCTTGAAATGTTTGATTGCTTACTGCTTCTGATATTTGGTCAACAAGGGCTTTTGAGCCATTCATTTTCCAGTTACCAGCAACAATTTGCTTTCTAGTTGTCATACGATACTCCGCAGTAGAAAGCGGGTGAGATACTAACTCTACTCACCCGAAGTTACAAGAAATAAATTTAATTTTTGGTTTAATTGCTCACAGATTCAACAACTTCAGCGATTTTTTGGGCAAAATCGATAACTTGCTTCTGTTGCTGAGCTTCAACCATGACGCGAACCACTGGCTCTGTACCAGATTTACGCAATAGCACTCTGCCCTTTCCAGCAAGCTGAGTTTCAACTTCAGCGACAACTGCTTTAACAGCGTCTTGCTCGGTTGGATCATCTTTAGTGCTATAGCGCACGTTAATCATCTTCATTGGGTACTTGCTAAAACCTTCACCCAAATCTTTTAATGTTTTATTCTGCGCAACCATGGCAGCAAGCACTTGTAAGCTTGAGACAATGCCATCACCGGTGCTGATCAGATCCAGATTTAAAACGTGACCTGAACTTTCGCCGCCGATTTTCCAGCCTTTCTCACCAAGAAGTTCCATTACATAGCGGTCACCGACTTTACTGCGCTCAAAAGCAATTCCGCGTGATTTAAGGGCGTTTTCGAGTCCCATGTTAGACATTACCGTACCGACAACACCGCCACCTAATGTGCCATCAGCATGAGCTTGGCAAGCGATAATATAGACGATGTCATCACCATCAAATACATGACCGTCGTGATCGACCATCATAACTCGGTCACCATCACCATCATAAGCAATACCAACATCCGCTTGATGTTCAAGCACGGCTTTTTTCAACGCTTCGACATGCGTTGCACCGCATTTTTCGTTGATGTTGACACCATTAGGTTCACACGCGGTTGTGATCACGTCTGCACCGAGTTCACGCATGACACTTGGCGCAATGTGATAAGTCGCGCCATTTGCGCAGTCCAGCACCACTTTCAACCCTTCAAGCGATAGCTCTTTAGGAAACTGGCCTTTACAAAATTCGATATAGCGACCATCCGCACTCTCTAGACGCTTAGCTTTGCCGAGCTTTTCAGACGCGACACACGTCATCGGTTCATCCAGCTTTGCTTCTATTGCAAGCTCCACCTCGTCAGGGAGCTTTTTACCATCGCCACCAAAAAACTTGATGCCATTGTCATGGTATGGATTATGAGATGCACTGATCACAATACCAGCTTCAGCTCTAAACGTTTGCGTCAAATAAGCAACAGCAGGTGTCGGCATAGGCCCCAATAAAATCACATTGATCCCAGCGGCAATTAACCCAGCCTCTAACGCGGTTTCAAGAAGGTAGCCAGAAATGCGGGTATCTTTGCCAATAATTACCTTTTTGGTACCACGCTCAGACAGCACTTTTCCAGCCGCCCAGCCTAGTTTCATTGCAAATTCAGGCGTAATTGGGAACTCGCCCACCATGCCCCTTACACCATCCGTACCGAAGTACTTTCTTGTTGTCATTGAGTAACTCCATTGACCGACGCTAGCCATACATTAAGCGCGTCGCTTGTTTCTTTTACGTCATGAACACGAATTATGTGCGCGCCTTTCTGCGCACATATCAATGCACCAGCTAGACTCGCAGCTACGCGCTCATGCGTTTCCCGAGTGAGTAGTTGTCCAAACATGGACTTTCTAGAGAGGCCTGTCAGAATAGGCAAATCGAAAGCATGAAACTTGTCCAATCCACCTAATATCTGAAAGTTGTGCTCTAGAGATTTACCGAAGCCAAAACCAGGATCTAAAATCAGCCGGTTGGTATCAATCCCAGCTTGCTTGCACGCACTGATCCTAGCTTCGAAAAACTGACTGATGTCTGAAAATAAGTCATCATAGTGAGGGTTATTTTGCATTGAGCGAGGTTGACCTTGCATATGCATTAAACAAATTGGTACATCACTGTACTGAGCTGCGACTTCAAGCGCGCCTGGCTCTTGCAACGCTCGAACATCATTAATGATATCAGCGCTAGCCTCTATTGCTTGTTTCATCACCTCAGCTTTACTGGTATCTACCGAAATCACACAGTTAGAGTGTGTGCGAATTGCTTTAATAATCGGTATTACGCGCTGTAATTCTTCTTCTAATTGTACGTCTGGCGCGCCGGGACGAGTGGACTCTCCACCTATGTCTAAGATGGTAGCGCCTTGTGAAAGCATTAAATTTGCTTGCTCGATTGCGCTATCAAGGTGAGTAAAATGTCCACCATCAGAAAATGAGTCGGGAGTAACATTTAAAATCCCCATTACCTGAGGCTTATCTAAACTAAGGGTGCGCCCTTTGGGTAAACGTAACTCGTACATTCTATACCTATTTTCTGTAGTCTAAGTTTGGTGATAACGAAAGGCTTATAGCAGTTGATTTAAGTTCTCGCATTTAATGTCATAAAACTTATATCAACTGATACAAAAAAGCCCCGATTGCTCGGGGCTGTCGTATTCTACCTAATCTTACGATTTGTCATCAAGCTCTGAGTTTGATGATGTGTCGTTTGACTGCTCTTCTGCTGGCTTTTCAGCTTTAGGCTCAGGTTTTATTTCTGTTACTTTCGCAGATTCTGCTTTTTTCTCTGGCTTAATGTCATGCGCATCCCTTGGTGGACGAACATCACGACGCTCCATTAGATCATCAATCTGCAATGCATCAATCGTTTCGTATTTCATCAACGCATCTTTCATCGTGTGAAGAATATCCATATTATCTTTTAGAATTTGCTCCGCACGTTTGTAGTTGCGATCGATGAAATCTTTAATTTCAGCATCAATAAGCTTAGCGGTTTCATCTGACATACCTGACATGCGGTGAGAACCACCACCCATGTACATCTCGCCTTGCTCTTCTAAGTACATCTGTGGACCAAGTTTCGGACTTAAGCCCCACTGAGTAACCATTTTCTTAGCAATATCGGTTGCGCGCTCAATATCGTTGCTCGCGCCTGTCGTTACTTTGTCATCGCCGTAAATCAGCGCTTCAGCGATACGACCACCGTATAAACTCGAAAGCATAGATTCTAGGTGTTGCTTAGAGTGACTTACACGGTCTTGCTCCGGTAAGTACATTGTTACACCTAATGCGCGACCACGTGGAATAATAGACACTTTATATACTGGATCATGCTCAGGCACTAAACGACCAACAATCGCGTGACCGGCTTCGTGATAAGCCGTCATTTCCTTCTCTTGCTCGCTCATCACCATGGACTTACGCTCAGCACCCATCATGATTTTATCTTTCGCGGCGTCAAATTCCGCCATACTTACCTTACGCTTGTTGCCACGAGCGGCAAACAGTGCAGCTTCATTCACAAGGTTAGCTAAGTCAGCACCAGAAAAGCCCGGCGTACCACGTGCAATCACAGACGCTTCAACATTATCGTCTAAAGGCACTTTACGCATGTGAACGTTTAAGATTTGTTCACGGCCACGAATATCCGGAAGACCAACGACGACTTGGCGATCGAAACGACCAGGACGTAATAATGCTGGGTCTAGTACATCAGGACGGTTAGTAGCAGCAATAACGATAATACCTTCGTTACCCTCAAAGCCATCCATTTCTACAAGCATTTGGTTAAGTGTTTGCTCACGCTCGTCGTGACCACCGCCCATACCTGCGCCACGTTTACGGCCTACCGCGTCGATTTCATCGATAAAGATGATACAAGGCGCAGCTTTCTTTGCCTGTTCAAACATGTCACGAACACGAGATGCACCAACACCAACAAACATTTCTACGAAGTCAGAACCGGAAATGGTAAAGAATGGTACTTTTGCTTCGCCAGCAACTGCTTTAGCAAGTAGGGTTTTACCCGTACCTGGAGGACCAACCATCAACACGCCTTTCGGGATGCTACCGCCCAACTTTTGGAACTTTGACGGGTCACGCAAGAAATCTACTAGCTCAGTAACATCTTCTTTCGCTTCGTCACAACCAGCAACGTCCGCAAATGTTGTCTTAACTTGGTCTTCGCTCATTAATCGAGCTTTACTTTTACCAAACGACATTGCGCCTTTGCCGCCACCGCCTTGCATTTGGCGCATGAAGAAAATCCATACCCCGATAAGCAGTAGCATTGGGAACCAAGAAATAAAGATATTCGCAAGGAAAGATTGCTCTTCCGGTGCAACACCTTTGATATTTACGTCGTTCTTAAGTAAGTCATTAACCAAATCCAAATCAGTTAATGGAATTACTGTTTGAAAACGATCTCCACTTGAACGAACGCCACTAATCACGCCGGTTTGACGATCAATACTGACTTCTCTTACAGAGCCATTGCGCACATCCTTTACAAATTGTGTGTAACTCGTTTGGCGATCATATTGTTCGCCACCGTTAAAGCTCTGGAACACAGTCATTAGCACTACTGCAATCACTAACCAGAGTATTAGATTTTTAGCCATATCGCTCAAGGAGTTAACCTCTTGTATCCAAAAAAATTCAAATTCAACTTGATGCTTTCCAACTGTACTACAGTTTGTAGCCCGTCGCCACTACATATACTTCGCGTGAACGAGGACGAGACGCTTTTGGTTTACGGATCTTTACGACCTTAAAACAATTACGTACCTCTTGTACAAATTGATCAAAGCCTTCTCCTTGGAAAACTTTAACCGCAAATGCACCGTTTGGTTTTAGCACTTGATGGCACATATCTAATGCTAGCTCGACCAGATACATACTGCCAGATTGATCGGTTGACATATTTCCGCTCATATTTGGTGCCATATCAGAAAAAACCACATCAACATTCTTACCGTTTATTCTATCCAGTAACGCATTTAATACCGCTTCTTCTCTGAAGTCCCCCTGAAGGAAATCGACACCCGCTAATGAGTCCATCGGTAAGATATCACAAGCAATAACTTGTCCGTCAATATCTACCTGCTCTGCGAGATACTGCGACCAGCTCCCCGGAGCAGCTCCTAAATCAACTACCGTCATTCCTTTACGGATCAATTTATCCTTTTGCTGGACTTCTTCCAGCTTAAAAACCGCTCGTGAACGATAGCCACGTTTTTGGGCTTCATGCACATACGGGTCTTCTACGTGTTCTTTTAACCAACGTTTCGAACTGGCGGAATGTTTTTTATTTGCCATATTAACTACAACTCATTAGTAATATTGTCTAGATGGCGTTAGAATATCGATAATTCAAGCCTTTTAATAAATAAGATTGTATCAATATGACCTTATCAAATAAACAAAAGCAGTTCCTAAAAGGGCTAGCTCATTCTTTAAACCCAGTTGTTCTTCTAGGCGCAAACGGCCTAACCGAAGGCGTCATGGCTGAAATTGAGCAAAACCTGAACATTCACGAACTTATCAAGGTAAAAGTACCAACCAATGATCGTGAAACTAAGAAACTGATTTTTGAAGCAATTGTTCGTGAAACAAATGCACATAAAGTACAAACCATTGGCCATATCATTGTGTTGTACCGCCAAAGCGAAGACAAAAAGATCCAGTTACCTCGTAACTAATCTTTGTTGTCTGCGACGTTTTCACCTGAAGACGTCGCAATCTCTTGTAATAAACTCGCTTCTTCTGCTTTTACTTTCTTAATTTCCTGCTCACTCACCTGAGGCAGTAATTTCTTCTCAAGCGCCAATGCGTCAACAATAAAGTCGTTCGTAAGCTGATTAATAATGCCACTCTCTGCATTTAACAGTAGACTAAACCCAATTCCAAGCTCTGGAATAATCACCACATCGGTACGATAACCTTGCACCCAGCCGCTATGGTAATAGAGCAGTTTGCCATCATAGCGATAAATTCGCCATCCAAGTCCATAGTAAGCTTCTTCTACGTGGCCACGCCAAACGCGCCTGCGCAGCTCACGTTTCGTCAACGTATACGGCACTGATTGCTTACTCAGAGCATCTGGTGATAAAACACTTGGATACATACCTAATTGTGCTTTTAACCACTGCGCCATATCAGCAGCACTAGCGTTTACACCAGCTGCGGGGAGTACTTTATAATAATGCGGCTTTAATTTAGCGGTATGCCAACGCTTTCGCCCTCTGACATGCGGCCACGCAAAATTATCATTTTTTGTCATTTGCTCGTAGCCTAGACCGGCGTCATGCATATTAAGTGGCGCGAAAACAAACTCTTCCATCCAAGTTTTGTAACTAATGTTCGTCGCCTGCTCGATAACATCTCCAATTAAGCTAAACATGACATTTTGATAACCATAACACTCCCCGGGCTGACATAACGCTTTGACTTGCAGTAAGCGCTCAACAATTTGTGGGTAGTCCATGCGAGACTCGATTAAATTATCGTAGGCATTAGGCACTAAGCCACTCGAGTGACTTAACAAATGATAGAGCTTAAGTTGGCTATAATCACCTTGGGCGACTTGCGGCAAATAGCTACCCACTCTATCGTCAATATTAAAATACCCTTCGCTCGCCAATTTAGCCGTTAGACTTCCTGCAAACGTTTTTGAAACCGATGCCAAGCGAAAGCGAGTTTGTTCGTTGACCACACTTCCTTGTCGACTTTTTGTCTTGCCAAAACCTTCTGCGTAGCTGCCGTGCTCGACATGCACGACGGATAAAGCAGCACCGGGCACCGATTTTTCTTTTAGTTTGCGCTCGACTTGCTTAGAATAGCTCTTTAAAAATTGTGACCATTGCTGGTTTGGGGTTTTTGCAATCGTTATTTTTGGATAACTAATGCAAAAAAAACAAACTAATGTGAGAATTAGCGACTTCATAATGACTCATTTCATTAACACTCGCCCGCCATACTAACATGATGAATTGGCGGAACTCACTAAATATAAGAAAATAACTGTTTAATTGAGGTATTTTAATGCGTTTAGTGCTAGCAGCTCTATGTACAAGTCTACTTTTTGGATGTGTCACCACAGCGCCATTAGCGCCAAAGTTAGATGTACCTAAGAAGCCACTACTAAAAAAGTCTGTTTATCAAATCAGCTATAGTACCGAACTTAATTCCGCACGAATTAAATCAGTGCAATTGCCCGCTCATCCACTTACTCAAGGTGACACAGTCTACATCAATGCCGATAAGGTAAGCTTGACTGATACACTGAGAAAGCAGATTGTTGCTTTACTTGAGAAAAAAGGTCTGAAAGTTGTTGCAGCTAAAAACGCAAACTACACGCTAACGATTCATCAACTTGATTTGGAGTTTGCAGCTAATAAAACGTACGCACTGGATAGGCCAAGAAATCCACATCCACATATTGCTGAACTTGCTCAAAATTCGCCAGCATTTCAATGTACTAATATTGTGGCTTCTGTCAGTATGCGTTTAGCACATCAAGCGTCATCCGATGTTGTCTGGTTTGCCAAGTCATCGGTAGATAGCGCGGGCTTCCAAGGTATCCCTTTACAATTCACCTTTACTGAAGTGGAAAAAATAGAAAACGAACACGATGTACTGTCGTTTATCGTCGCACAAAATACCGACGAGGCACGCCGTCAACGTGGCGAGAAGCCCGTTGATATTCCTCCTTACAAGGTAACTAAAACGGTTTCACCGCTTGAAAAAACCGCTGGTGCATGTACCCAAACGGAAGTATCAGCGTTAACAGCGGATATGCAAAAACACTTGGCCGAGAGTTTAATTGAAAAGCTAAACGTTAAGTAACATAAGTACTCGCCAGTTTGATAGAGGTCAACTGCAGGCTGGCGCTACACTTATTTACAGACAATAACGCTTTTAGGATTATACTCGACGCAGAAAAATAAAAAGTTCGGAGTAAAGACATGGAGCAATACGGCACAATCTTATTGGTTGAAGATGATACTTCATTGGCGCAATGGGTCGCCGAATATCTTGATAACCAAGGCTATAAAACACATTGCTGTTATCGCGGTGATGAAGTTATTGAACGTGTTAAGTCACTAGACCCCGACCTTGTTTTACTTGATCTTATGCTCCCTGGTAAGGACGGTATCAGTGTATGCCGCGACTTACGTCAGTTTTATAACAAGCCTGTTATTATGCTCACTGCCAAAGATGAAGAAATGGATGAAGTCATCGGTTTGGAAGTCGGTGCTAGCGATTACGTTATCAAGCCTGTTCGTCCTCGTGCCTTACTCGCTCGGATCAAAGCAAATGTGCGCGCTGCACAGGAAAAACCGCAAGATCATCACGCAGCCAATCACGAACTCGTAGTTGGACAGCTATGTATCGACACTCAAGCTCGCAAAGTCAGTGTTGCTGGCCAAGAAGTCATCGTTTCTAGTGCTGAATATCTACTACTGCAATTTTTAGCCAGTCACGCTGGTGAAGTTGTCTCTCGCGATGCGGTATTTAAAGCGACAAAAGGGAGAGAGTATGACGGCCTCGACAGAAGCGTTGATGTACTCATTTCTGCCTTGCGTAAAAAGTTTAATGATGATCCTCAAAACCCAGAAAAAATTAAAACGGTGTGGGGTAAAGGATATCTACTCGTACCATCAGCTTGGTAATGAAGGTCGCAAGCTAATATCGTGAAGAAACTCTACATCTACTTACTCGCTGGTGCATTGATTTCGATCTTTGCACTGGGTTGGGTGATCGACACCTACAATCAGCAAACCGCTCCCTTAGAAGATAGTTTTGAGTGGCAAAGCAAGCTGATCACCGGCCTTGCGAAGCAAGTTGCAAATATAGAGCAGGAAAAGCGCGAAAATGCAACGGCGTTAATTGCCCAACAATTCGACATCAACATTCGTTATAAAGATGGCGATACTTTAGCCATGCCGCTCGAATTAAAGCAACAGATGTTACTACCTGATGGGTTAGTGATAGAGAATGAGAATGTATATCTGCTAAAAACAACCCCTGAAATGACGCCTGATTACGTTGAACTTGAATGGGAGCCTCAGGTTGAACAAGCAGATTACGACGTATTGCTGACGTTATTTTTCTACGGTGGCATTTGCGCAATATTATGGTTTATTCTCTCTCCGTTAGTTAAACGCTTGATCGTTCTCAACACTGCAGCAAAGCACTTTGCCAGCGGTAATCTAAGCGCGCGCATCGCCCCCAATCATTTCACTTACATCCGTGACTTAGAAAATACCTTTAATCGAATGGCAAGCCAAATAGAGAAGTTAATGGCTGAGAATAAGCTAATGGCCTCCAGTCTTTCTCATGACATTCGAACACCTGTTGCGTGTTTAAGGTTTGGCCTTGATGCAGCTTTAGATGAAAGTGACATCGATGCTATTCACGACTATTTAACGCGCATGGAAAAAGATCTAGATCAAATGGAAGATATGCTCTCGAGCTATCTATCTTTTGCGACGCTTGAACAAAAGTCTCATTTACTCAAGCACGAAGTAACAACCCTATCTCGCTATGGTCAAGACCTGATGCAGCAAATGCAACCAAAGCTGCAAAAGAACCAGCTGTCTGGCCGCGTAGAAATTCCTGAACACTTAATGATCCATGGTGACTTACATTGGCTTGCAAGAGCGATAAGTAATTTGATCAGCAATGCCTGTGATTTTGCCACTGCCAGTGTGTTATTAAGTGCACACCGCACCGAGCATTGGCTCATTATTACCGTTGAAGACGATGGCCCTGGGATCGCGAGACAAAATTGGGATAAAGTCTTTAGTCCTTTCTTTCAAGAGCAAACTCACCGTAACCGTGCAGGTAAAAGCTACGGCTTAGGCCTTGCAATCGTTGCAAAAGTCATGGATTGGCATCATGGTACAGCCACCGTTAGCCAGTCAGAACGATTAGGTGGCGCAAAATTTGTGCTTTCGCTACCCTGTAAAGAAAAATAATTATTGTAAATAAGTCGCTACACGTCGACTTATCTCATATAGAAATAATCGTGAAAACATTAGCTTATAAGCTAAGCTTTGCTTTTTGAGTGCAACAACTTAATTACGGCTAAATATCAGGCTAAAACTTGCGCTAAATCAAGATAATTTACTCTTTTTATTTCTTTTTAATTACAGTAGATTGTCAGCGCCGTTAGAAATTTTTAGAGAAGTATAATAATTATGAGCAATGTCCGAGGAGAGTTCAGCTCTCGCTTTGGTTTTATTATGGCCGCCGCAGGGTCGGCGGTAGGTTTGGGAAACATTTGGGGATTTCCAACACAAACGGCATCCAATGGTGGTGCTGCGTTTGTTTTAGTTTATCTGGTTTTGGCTTTTTGTCTTGCTTATCCAGCACTAATGGCAGAACTCGTCATTGGTCGTCACGGCCAAGCAAATGCCGTATCTTCACTGCGCAAACTAACAAATACAGCATGGCAAAGTAAACTTGCTTTTGTTGTCGGATTCGGCGGCATAATTTGTGCGGGTCTTATTTTAAGTTTCTATGCCATCGTGGCGGGTTGGATGTTTAGCGCAACACTTGAACCCATCGCGGAAGTTGCATCAATGACTCAAACGCAATCTTGGCTTGCTGATTCGTCTATGTCGCGCAACATCGTCTTTACAGCCGCCTTTATTGCACTCACCGTGCTTATAATTAGTAAAGGCGTAGAAAACGGGATTGAAAAGTGGTCAAAGCGTTTGATGCCTGCACTTATCGGTATTTTATTCTCGTTAATTGCGTATGTATTAACCCAAGAAGGTGCCGTTGAAGGTCTTAAGGTGTATCTTGTTCCTGACTTTTCTTCTGTGCTTAATCCGCAGTTACTCGTTGATGCTCTAGGACAAGCATTTTTCTCGCTTTCGCTTGGTACCAGCGTGATGATCATTTACGGCTCATACATTAGTAAAAAAGAGAATCTAGTCTCACTTGGTGCCATGGTTACCTTAATCGACGTCTTTATCGCATTCGTTGCCGGCTTACTTATCATTCCCGCCATGTATGTCGCGCAAGCGCAAGGCGTAGAGATTTTTGCAGCTGACGGCTCACTGCTAAATGAAGACACCTTAGTGTTTCAAGTATTGCCAGCATTGTTTGATAGCATGGGGAGTATTGGCCTTTTGGTAAGCTTCGCTTTCTTTGCTCTGATGAGTATTGCCGCACTCACCTCGTCTATTTCGATGCTAGAAGCGCCCGTATCCTATGCCGTTGAACGTTTTGCATTGGGCAGAGTACAGGCCACCTGGATCATCGGTACCCTGGTAACAGCCGTGAGTTTCACCATTTTGGTAAACATCGAAACCCTGTTCGGCTTTACTGTTAGCCTAACAACTAAGTTTGGTCAGCCATTACTTGGCATGCTGTGCTGTGTATTTGTCGGTTGGATTTGGCACAGAGCAAAACTGCTTAAAGAAATTGAATCAGGATGCCCGGAAGTTGGCAGTAGTTTTTTCTGGAAAGTATGGCCTTGGTACATCCGCTTTGTTTGTCCAATTGCTATTGCTGCGGTATTTTTAAATTCACTATAATTTCGCTCATAAAAAGAGGCTACTCGTAGCCTCTTTTACTTTTTAACAAATAGCATATCCTGATGCGGGATCCCATCTTCTAGATATTCTTCACCTTGCTTCACAAAGCCGAGCCCCGTATAAAACTTGTCTAGATAACACTGCGCAGAAATAACTAGAGTCTCATGGGTAATATCCGTTTCACAACAAGCAATCGCACGATGCATAAGGTCATGTGCAACGCCCTGTCCTCGCAGCGTTGATGAAACAATAACACGGCCAATGGATGCAGTAGTTACGGATTTTCTATAACAACGTGCATAGGCTAAAATTTGTTCATCTTTTACCAAAAATAGATGTCGAGTGTCAGGCGCCCTATCGGTATCATCAATTTCTGGATAGGGACATGCTTGTTCCACAACGAATACATCAACCCTTAGCTTTAAAATCTCAAAAAGCTCATCTTTAGTGAGCGCATCATAACTTCTAATTTGCCAATTCATTTTCTTCTCTCATTTATGCTTGGAACATTCTCTCATTTATGCTTGGAACAAAAACGCCCAGACAAAGCTGGGCGTTTTAGAGTAAATTAAGTGATTATGAGAACAGCCGCTCCAACTGATCGCACAATTGAGAGATATTTACGTGATCGTGCTCAATCGTTAGATCGACGTAACCATCCCCTCGAAACGCTCTGTCTAACTCTATCAGTACATGAGTACGATGCGCTTCAGGTACAAACGAAAGCTCAACTTCTTGTAGTCCAAATAATGCACGTGAGTTTGGTCGGTATTCTAATTCTTGGTAACAACCAGAAACAGACTGAAACTCAGACGCTCGTAAATAGCCCTTTTCTACATCCGCTTTCACTAAATGGAAGCCTAAACGCTCCATCGCTGTCATACATGCTTTCACCGCTTCATTTGGATAAATGTGTAAAGCATCTTTGTCTGACGGATCGATTGCTAAATCAATGTCTAAACCAGTTTCAATCCAAACATGACAACGGTTGAAGCCCGCATTGATTTCTGTGATTGGTGTTTCTGAATGAAGTCGAGCTTCAAAAGGAATAACTTTTTCTTCGCCTGGGCCTATCGTGAAATTATTACCTACACGCCAACGGTCAATAACATGATTACTAAAGTATTCTCCGTCTTCCCCTTCAACCTTAACTCTTGTCATTAGCGCAAGCTCTAAACCTGTTACTTCTTGGCTAACGTCACCGCCTTTTACTACAATTTGCGCTTGAAATTTCTGTCCCGGGTGCAAATGCTCTGTTTCCAATACAGTATCTACTTTTGCCGCACCGATACCGACAGATGCTAGGATCTTCTTAAACATTACGTCTCCTGTCCGGTATGTCCTTACCTGCATCATAACCATATTTTTTCCAACTTGTCAGCGAAAATTTATAATTTATATATCAGGAGGTTTTGGTACACTGCTCATATCTTGGATAAAAATTTAAAGTTATGGAACTGCTCTATTTTGCTGTCGCATTTGCATGCGGATTTTCTGTTTATCAATTAAAGCTTCCTCCTTTGATTGGTTTTTTGATGGCAGGCTTTGTCTTAAACCTACTTGGCCATAAAACCACGGACTTACTTACCCAACTGGCAGATCTTGGTGTAACGCTGCTGCTTTTCAGCATCGGCTTAAAGTTACGAGTTGGTAACTTGATAAAGCCTCAAGTTTGGGCGCCAGCGAGTATGCACATCATTACCAGTACAGCGTTTTTCGCTAGCCTGTTGTTGATGCTAGGGGCGATGAGCCTACCTTTATTTACCGACCTAGACTGGCAAAGCGCTTTATTGGTTGGCTTTGCATTTAGCTTTTCCAGTACCGTTTTTGCGGTAAAAGTGCTGGAAGAACGCGGTGAAATGGCAAGTCTTCACGGTAAAATCTCAATCGGTATTTTGGTTATGCAAGATATCTTTGCGGTTATCTTTCTCGCCGTCAGTACGGGCAAAGTACCCAATATTTGGGCACTGGCACTGCTTGTAGTGCTACCGCTTGTACGCCCAGTTATGTTTTGGGTATTAAGCCGTTCAAAGCATGGTGAGTTACTTCCTCTTTTTGGCTTCTTTTTTGCGCTAGTAGCAGGTTATCATGCCTTTGAATTTGCGGGTCTCAAAGGTGATCTCGGCGCGCTGATCATGGGTATGATTTTCGCTCCACATAAAAAAGCCGGTGAGTTATCAAAATCACTACTGAATGTAAAAGACATCTTGCTTGTTGGCTTTTTCTTGAATATTGGTTTGAATGCCACGATTACACTGGACGCACTTTTAATAGCGATTCTGCTGGTAATTGTTTTACCGATTAAAGTCTCTCTTTATTATCTCTTCACCAATATGTTCAAATTGCGTGCTCGTACATCGCTATTGAGCGCTTTTACACTCACTAACTATAGCGAGTTTGGTCTTATCGTGTGCGCCGTTGCATCTGCTTCTGGTGCGGTTGCCCCTGACTGGTTAGCGGTCGTGGCTATTGCTGTTTCTATTACTTTTGTGATTGCGTCTCCGCTAAACAAACGTTCAAACGAAATCTACGTTAAATTAGAGCCTTGGTTATTAAAGTTTGAGAGCCAAGACCGCTTAGAAGAAGAGCTCCCCGTGAACCTGACCGATACCAAAATCGTAATATTTGGCATGGGAAGAATTGGAACAGGTGCTTATGAAACGATACAAGCTAGCTTCCCAGACACCGTTGCGGGTGTAGATATTAAGCCTGAGGTAGTTGAGAAACATGTATCCAGAGGCCGCAGAGTATTGACCGCTGACGCAACCGATCCTGACTTTTGGCAACGTGTAAATCATTCTGAAGTAGAAATGGTAATGCTCGCGATGCCAAAGCATATGCAGAACATTTACGCACTAGAGCAGCTCAAAGCATCAGGTTACAACGGCCAAGTTACTGCCATTGCGAACTATCCTGATCAACAGAAAGAATTAGAAGAAATGGGTGTGAATTCTACCTATAACTTCTACCTTGAAGCAGGTAGTGGTTTTGCAGAACACGTAAAAGAGAAATTATTTACTTAAATTAGATATTGGTTCTCAGTATCATAATTGGTACTGAGAACTATTTTCATATTCAGATCATTGTGTTACGTCTAGACGTCTATTTTTATTGTTTCATTCCTCTCATTATTCGATTTACAAAGCTTTACATCCAAGATGGTAATTTGCCCCGACTTCAGAGTAAACTGATCACATCGGACATGGCGTAAGTATCTATTTTATGAACATAAATTGATACCGAATGCCTTTTGAACATCGTGTCACTGGATTGTGAACAAGCACTACCTCTGGGGGTTTTATGATTAAGAATAAATCTAATGGTCAATTTTCTGCAGTAGTGGATGACGTCAAGGCTGCGCCTTTTTCAGACCTCCAAGAAAGACTAGACGCAATTCAGGACAGCGGCATGACAGCGCTGGCAATTCGCAATATCCTGTTTCATAAAATGCTCGATATGCATGCGGTACCAAACGATCATTATTTAAGAGATGAAGAAACTCCGAGCCGTTTAGACGATCCAAAACTAATTGAGAAGTTAAATGAGCTAGGCTTTTTCCGCAGCAAGCCTTCATCGCAACTACACTAGTAAAGATTTAGGGAGCCTACTCTCCCACATAGGCTGACAATGCCCGTCGTCAGCCTATTTTCCTCTTCCAAGCACAAGCTTTCACCTCTTTCACAAGCATCCTAATAAAGTAATAAATAGCGTAAGCTATTACGGTGATTAGCAACACCAATTTTTCCCTGCAAAGAAGTGGAGCTGAGTAACCGAGATCAGTCACCCTGCGAAGATTTTAGTGGTGGGTTATTTTTCTTTTTCGGTAATAACGTTTTCCAAGCCTGCTCAAATGGCTTCAAATAAATCGCGGTCAGTGAATCATGCCCTGCATCATATTGTCCGACTCCAATGGTAATTTTACCCGCACTCGAAGCCTTAATCAGCGAGCCATACATACGGTCCCAAATGGCTAGCGCTGAACCTAAATTGGTATCAAAATGGATTGGATTGTCACTGTGATGCACTTGGTGTTGTGCCGGACTAATAAACCAATTCTCTAACTTATCACCCCAACTCAGCCAGATATGTGAATGCCTTAAATTGGCCCCAAAGATATTAAATAAAAAGACAAACGCATTCGCACCAAGAATATCGTACATGCTCAAACTACTGCCAAATACGTAATACCCTATTCCGACTACTATCCCCTGAGTTAATGCCATACGACAGGCGTACAGGTAGCTTTCAACGGGATGTGAGCGATAAATGGTAAAGGGAGTCAGGACTTTTGCAGAATGGTGCACCTTGTGAAACTCCCAAAAGAATGGGATTTTATGTAGGATCAGGTGCAGCAAGAACCGAGTGAAGTCATCGACTATAAATAAAAATAACGTAAATAGTCCAATCACCAGCCATTCTGGCGCTTCAAGATGTAAAGCTGGACCAAAAAGCGCTTCAAGCCCACCGGATAACCCTAGCGCCACCGGTACCATAGTCAACACGATAGGCGTGAACGTCGCCGCCTTTATCAATCGATTTGTGACCAATAAACAGTAATCGAGCTTGGCGCTTTTGCACCACCACACTTGCTTGGGAAACAGAAACTTTAAAAAACCTTTACCAGAGCGCGCTTTTTCTGTGGCGATATAAACAGGAACAGCCATCAAAATGGCACTAAACAAGTATGGCAAATACACTCTTTTATTGGCATCGAACAAGTAGCCTGGGAGTTCAGTAATGCTTTGCCATAATTGCTCTAACATAGTCATTTCCATCAAAAAGAAATAATGAGTTCATATATTTTTGGAATAGCTCCATAGGTCTAGCGACAGGCGCCATGAAGCTGCGGCCCTTATTTTAAGAGCCGCATAGACAATCAATTAAAACTGGTATTTATAGCCTAAACTAAATTGTCTTGGTTTGCCTGGGCGCGCGCCATACGGGCGGCGACTGACAATTTCTGCTTCATCGAACAAGTTATCGATTTTAGCATAGATTTGACCATACTGGCCTAGCTCGTAACTTGCAGATACATCAACGATGGTTGTGTTTGGCACCTTTGCGCCTTCAAGTACAAGCTCAAAGTCTTCAGTGCTTCTGCCAGCAGCTTCGCTCATCTCACTGATGTATTTGATGGCTACGTTAACTTTCCAGTCACTTGCTGCGAGGCCAATGTTAAAAGTGGCTTGATGAGATGGTAAATACGGAAGCTCATCACCATTTTTAATATAACCCCATTGTGCGAACGTTGTCGCACGCTCATTCTGGAATTCACCTTTCGTATAGGTGTAGGTGAGACTATAAGGGATATCCAGTTGAAGGTTCAAAGGGTAACGTTGTGCAAACTGCATTTCGAGACCGTAAACATCCACCTCACCGCCACTGAATTGCTGATCTTGCTGGTCATCAACACCACAATTAGACTGACCACAGCTTTCGTTCAGATTCTCATAATCGTTGAAAAAGCTCACAATCTCAAACTGAGTCACACCATCATTAAAGCGCCCACCAAATTCGTAGTTAACACTCCTCTCAAGCTCTATATCTGGATCTTGTTGTGGTGAAGAAGGCACAAAACCTTGGTGCACACCAAATAAAAGACCGGCATCATCAGAAAGCTGATAGAAACCACTTAGGCTAGGTAGCCAAATACGGGTGGTTTTATCAATCCAAACATCGGCATCTTTATTATCTTGGTAAGACATGTCCATCAGCTCGCCACGAAGACCAAGGCCGAGTGTCAACGCATCAAGTTGTACTTTGTCTTCTAGATATACCGACCACGCTTTAGTATTTTCAGTATTCAGTGATGTAAACTGCTTTGAACCCTCTAGCAACACAGGTGAACCACCTTCCATTGCATACGCTTGCTCAAAGTGTTTGCGCTCAATTTCATCTTCGTGGAAACGCACACCAACTGCGATGTCATGAGTTAAATTAAACAGGCTAAAGCTGGTATTGGCATCGACTTGAAGACCTTGAGAGAAATACTCACGATCATTAGTCCCCATATTCAAAAAGATATTTGAACCTGCAACGACAGAATCCCTTGCCCCTGTGATCACGCCGTACTCATTTGCAAAAGTCTCTGGGTTTGCCATGATTTTTGAAAGGGATGGCCCACTTTTACTACCTAGACTATTAAGCTTAAGCCAAGCTCGCTCATAGTCATTACGGTACAGCCTTGTTGTAACGTTAAAGTCTTTGCCATCAAGTACATGAGATAACATTACCTGAGTATGCTTGGTATCCATTTCTGCAGGCTGAGACGCTGCGTATCGACGATACGGGTTTTCAGCAAAATCAGCATCCGTTAAACCTAGGTAGGTTTCATCGGACAACTCGTCGGCATAGCTGAGTTTTAAGCCAAATGTATGGTTTAGCTCACCTTGAGAAAGTTTATAATTAAACTTAGCTAATATATCGTTCTTCTCAAACCCCGTATCACCACCGCCATCAAGCTCTTTAAAACCATCGGCCTGTAGATTTACCGCTTCGAATAAGAAGCCGACATTATTTACTACTGAACCGTAGTAACCGTGTGCTTTGGAATAACCGTCGCTGCCAGCCGCAACATCAATACCGCCTTCTGTAAATTCTGGCACTTGGCGAGTCACTAAGTTGAGCGCACCAGCAACTGTTTGCGGACCATGCTTGATAGCCGCTGGCCCTTTGAACACCTCAACCGCAGTCATACGAGTCGTAACCGGAAAATAATAAGCAGCCGGCGCAGAATAAGGAGCTGGGCCAATGAGCACACCGTCTTCCATAATGGTGATTTTTTTGCTTCGCTCAGGTGTTACACCACGAAAACCAATGTTTGGTCGCAGGCCATAACCATCTTCTTCACGAATATTAACACCAGGTACATTAGAAAGAATACGGTGAATATCGTCGTATTCGTATTCTGCCAACTGCGCTTCTGACAACAAGGTTGCAGAGCCGGCTTCTTTTCGCAATTTATCGTGATGGCTGATAATAGAGATATGCTCAATATCTTGATTATCATCCGCAGCTTGCGCTTGAGGTAGTGCAAAAATTACCGCCACCGCTAATAAAGATTTCTTCATGTTCATGCGCTTAGTCATTGTCACCTGCCGAAGTTTGTGGAAGTTCTAGGGCGAGCTTTTCGATAAACTCGGTCTTTAAATCATCCGTCACTTTTTTAACGTCTGTATGCGTTTGCGTCACTTGCTCTGTAGAACCTGCAAGCTCAGCTTTCAGGCTCGCATTCATCGCAAGCAGAGTAGCTTCTGCCTCCGCTAGCCCTGCAAGCATGCGCTCTTTTACATCACTACCGTTCTCAGCATCTAAAAAGTCGTCAAAGCCCAATGTATTCTCAGCATCTTGGCCATTACCAGTGAAGATGTTTCTAAATGCTCTGATGTTAGCAAGTAAATTCTCTTTCGAATGTTCTGCAATTGGCGACTCCACCGCTTCAGGGCAAGCCTCTAAACCACACGCATTCGGAAAACCTAGGCCTAACGGCGTCGCTATTTTGCCGTCTTTTAGCTCTTCGGTCATGTAAAATAGCGCCTTTGATATTTCATTGAGCGCTAAGTGAGGCGTGTCAAACGGTGACCCTGGTTGTCCTGCATTAACAAGTTTAGCTGCGTAGCCATTTTCTCCAGTCCATTGAGACAGAAGTGAACTACTCTGTGCTTCAATGTCTTTAGCCACTTCAGTCGCAAACTCACAACGCGCAACCGCTCTTTCCTGAGTTGAACGGCTATTCCATGGTGCCAAAGCATCATTCACTGACGAGCAGTTGTGATCAAGGTTGGCATTGAATAGAAGGTGCTCTAAGGCAGTTAAGCCTTTACGGTTTGCAGTACGCTCAGAGATATTATAAGGATTGCTAGCATTACCGTTAATAACGCCATCCTCAAAATACACCACATCCAAGTCGATATCACATAACGAGCCTGTAGCGGGCCAAACATAAATATTATTTTTAAGCTCTTTACTATTGGCAGTAAGTGGACCCATTTGCATCAATTCAACATACTGCCACCCAACCATAGCGTTGCGCCAACTTTGTTGAGCATTTTGCTTTAACGCAGCGGTATTTTCAGCCAGTACTTTTTCAGCACTACAATAACTCGCAACTTCAAGTTGTTGTGTTACAGCGAGTTCATTGAATTGCTCAATTGCAGGGGTAAGCACATTATTCACAAGGTTATTTACCAAGGCTGCTTCATCAAATTGCGTAGGTAAAGTTGGGTTATCCGTTCCAGAGTTATTATCCTTCACTCCAGGTCCTTGGCTACTTGAAGTACTTTCACCACAACCCGACAATACCAAAGCCACAGCGACGGCAGCAGCACTTAAACGTTTAGATACTCTCATTTGTATTCTCTATTATCTATATACAACAAAAGGTTAGCAGAATTAACGGCTAACCTTTTAACGTTATAAACGAAAATTTAGATTACCAGTTGGCAACATTCTCAGCATCGAAATCATATGCAGTTGCAATGATTTCTCGCGCTTCCAATAAAGCAGTCTTATAAGCTTCCACTTTATCTGCCGCGAATTCAGGCTTATCACCCATTAACTCATGGATTTTAACAAAATCTGCATCTGTAACAGGAGAAAACGGATTAAACTGGAAGTTTAATGCGAAGCCTTTCATTTCAGACCAGTGCTTTGCTACTGCATAGAATTGATCAGCATCAAAATCACCTGATGCGATATCGTCTAAATCACCATCATCATTTGAGATTGTATCATTGATATAATGCACAACGGTTGCAGCGATAGACTTTTCCCATGCTAGCAACGCTTGATTACGCAATGTTTCTAAGCGTGCTTTGTCCTCGTCTGACCACTGCGCAACATTAGTACCAACATTAGCGTTGATAAGTTTACGCGCTTCAATAAACGCTAATTGTGCTTCAGCGCTGAAGTCCGTTGGGTTAGCGTTAGATTTAGTGCCACGGTCACGCTTTGCTGCATTGGTTGAGTTACCAAAGTTAAATTCAGATAGTAGATCGATTTTGCCGTCATTATCCAAATCATGATAACCACTTGCATACGCTTCACGGCCACCTTTAGCTGAAAGTTCATCGTCTGTGTAGTCTAGATAATCAACAGCAGCACCGAAATAGCCATAGCCTTCATCAAACTTGTGTTCAAGTTCAGTGTAGCTTTTGCCATCCGCTAATGTCGCGTTATCAGCTGACTTTTCACCAATGAGTAAATCATCTAGATAATCGTCCGCACCTTGAGAAAGCGATACTGCACCGTTTAAGTGTTTTTGCATTAGCTGGGCAAGATCAAGGCCTTCCGGTGTTACATATAGTTTGTTCAGCGTGATAGCTGTGCCATTATGCTCTGCTTTGATTGTTGAGCCATTTTCAAATTGCTGAAGTTGCGCTTGTAGCAGGTCTAAATAGTGTAGGGCTAAACCTTCAGGTGTTTTTGGCTGTGTACCAAAGTTAACCCAACCAGCCATGACACCATCCTCTTCCCATGCTTTATGCATATTAGAGGTATCACGTCCCGCAATTTTACCACCTTCGCCAGCGACGTTTTTCAGTGAACTTGAAATTTGTCCTAATGTAGTTTGTGCAGCGTTTGCGGCAACAGCGAAATCAAGGGTTTCATCCAAGACCACTGTGTCTGTCGGCATTAAGAAGGTTTTAATCTCAGTGATTGCCGCTTCAGCTGTTTTTTGCTCCGCCGCATTACCCACAGTTTCATTATTAAGCTTACCCATTAGGCTCTTAATATGAACCATAGCTGCGTGACGTGCGATTTGGCCAGAATAAGAAACTGAAGATTCGCCTTGTGTGTTATTAAAGGCATAGCGGTTTACACCCGCTTTGTTTTCTTCAGCAATTTGTTGAACAGCAATTTCAGCTTCAACTTCTGTTTTTTCGCCTTTACTGTCGGTTGCAGTGATAGTTACCGATACTTTACCGCCTTCAACCTGTTCGAAGTTTAGTGCGTTTGCAGCTTTGAGCTTAACCGCACCATCAACAATTTCAAAACGGTTGTCAGAGATGGTTAGTGTCAATGCACTTACTTCATCGCTATCGTCAGAAAAAGAGATATTTGCAACCGCAGCACCAAGCGTATCCTCAGATACTGATGCACTGTCTACGGTAATAGTAGGTGCAGCATTGGTGGCAGGAGGTGGTGTTGTGTTGTTATCGTCGTTGTCATTTGAGTTGCTGCTAGAGCCACCACATGCGGTGAGGCCTAAAGTTGCAGCGAGAATAGCAGTCGTTAACAGAGACTTTTTAAGTGCCATTGAATTGTTCCTTTGAGACTAATTATGTTTATATTTTCATAACTAGGCGTAAAGTATACACACACCTAAATAGCAATCAATATTATTTGCATTGTATAAATAACAATTTTTTTAAAAATGCTACGTAACAGCTAACTACTCCAGCGCTATCACTCGTGAAAGAGAATGCTGATACTCCATATAAAACAAAGGGATAGCATCATAAAAATGACGTTATCCCTTTGTATCAGAAACCTGTTTCACAAATTTCTCCGAATTGAACATTCGAAAAATCCGAAGTATCTTTGCGTTAAATCAAATTGTTACTTTTTAGTTCCAAACGTCGGTAACAAATAAGTAACCCTGACGCCAAATCGTTTTGATCTTCTCTGGACGACTCGGATTATCGTGTAGCTTTTTACGCAAGCGAGAGATGCGAACGTCTATTGTCCGAGTATCTGGGCGATAATATTTGCCAAGGATCTGCTCGTATACAAAGTCACGTTTCACTACTTTGCCGCCATTGCTCGCAAGTAACCATAGCAACTCAAACTCATGGGTTGTGAGGTCAATGCGCTCCTGCCCATAACTCACGCGCCTGGTGTTTTTGTCGATATGCAGCTGGCCAAAGCTTAATTGCTCTGGCTCATCGTCAAACTGCGAGTTTGCAGCTTGCCTTCTTAACACTGCATCAAGTCGAGCTCGCCATAATCTAGGCTTTGCGTCTTTGGAAATAACTTCGTCAGCACCGAGCTCTAAAAACAGGCTGTGAACATCCTCGTCATCGCTGTCAAGACTGACGATCACGGGAGCTTTAAATCTTTGTCTAAATTGGCTGATTGAATCGCAGGTTGGTACGGATGCGATAGCTTGATCAAGCACGATACCGTTAATAGATTTCCCTGAAAAACCGTTCAATTGACCTAATTCCCTCAACAACTCAACAGTATAGCCTTGCTCTTCAAGCATTTTTTGTTGTGATGTCAATATATTGTTATTGCTTTGTGCAACCAAGATAGTGGACACGGACGCACCTCATTCATTCAACATGGATGAACACAGTGTAGTCACGCAACCTGAATGGATGCTTTACAGCGTAAATAATCCTTTTGCCGTATCCCAAAGTGCTTTAACAACTGGGTCATATAACCGTTTATTCTTAGTTACAAGTCCAATTTCAATTTCATCCGATCTAAGCTGTAAAAGCTGAACTTGATTCTTAAATGGACTTTGACTAATTACTATCTCGGGGACACACGCAATACCAAACCCTAAACTCGCGAGCGCAACCATAGCTTCATGACCCGAAACATGCGCATAAACTTTAGGAACAAAATTGTGTTTTTTGCAAAAGTTATCGATTCGATCTTTTAACACGCCTTGCTCTGGCATAATAAAAGACAGCCTCTGCCACGGCATTTCGCTATGACTATATTCATCAATAATAGACTTAAGCGGACAGTCCATCGTTGGGCCAATAAACACCAATCTCGAACGGCCGATTGGCAAGTACTCAATACCGTTCGGTAGATGTTTTGGCTTCACTGCTACCGCTACATCTTCCTTACCACTAGCCACTTCTGCTATTGAATGCGCGGGATCACCAGTAATAAGATTTAACTCTACTTGCGGGTACAGATGGCGAAACTTGGAAAAAAGATCATAAATAAAACTGTAAGTCGCGGTCACTGAACAAAATAAACTCAGCTCACCAGTCAAAGGCTTATCATCGTCAACGCATTCACTCTTAAACTGCCGCCAGCTTGCTAATGTCGCTTGCGCGTAATGAACAAACGCCTTGCCTTGCTGAGTCAACTCAACGGTGCGATTATCTCGTAGGAATAAAGGCGCGCCAACTTCCTCTTCTAACTGCTTGATTTGACGGCTTAATGTCGGAGGACTTACAAAGCAACGTTCACTCGCCCGAGAAAAATGCAGCGTATCTGCAAGTGCCAAAAAATATTTAAGTTGTTTGTGATTCATAGTATTTCACCTTTTGAAACACTATAGTTCAAATATATCATTTTACGCAATCAAAAGTTCGCCCTACTCTGACTTCAATCTATTTCTACAGAATCAGGAAATATCATGTCGAATTACTTTAATACTTTATCTTTACGTGAGCAATTAGCTCAGCTTTCTCAATGTGAATTCATGGATCCAAAAGAATTCGAACAAGGTGTCGACGTTCTGATTGGTAAAAAACTGGTCATCGTTGGTTGTGGCGCACAAGGCTTGAACCAAGGTCTAAACTTAAGAGATTCTGGCTTGAACGTCAGTTACGCACTACGTCCTTCAGCAATTGAAGAAAAACGTCAATCGTTTCTTAATGCATCTGAAAACGGCTTTATTGTTGGCACTTATGAAGAACTCATTCCTGAAGCTGATTTGGTTCTAAACTTAACCCCTGACAAACAACATACTTCTGTTGTAAACGCAGTCATGCCGTTAATGAAAAAAGGCGCAACACTTGCCTACTCTCACGGCTTCAACATCGTGGAAGAAGGTATGCAAGTGCGTGAAGATATCACCGTAATCATGGTTGCACCAAAATGTCCTGGCACAGAAGTACGTGAAGAGTACAAACGCGGTTTTGGTGTACCTACGCTGATTGCAGTTCACCCTGAAAACGACCCTGAGGGTAAAGGTCTCGCGCAAGCTAAGGCATATGCGGCGGGAACCGGTGGTCATCGTGCTGGCGTATTGCAGTCATCATTTATTGCTGAGGTAAAATCAGATCTAATGGGTGAGCAAACCATCCTATGTGGTATGTTGCAAACTGGCTCACTACTATGCTTTGACAAAATGGTAGAAGAAGGCATTGAACCTGGATATGCATCAAAGCTCGTACAATATGGCTGGGAGATCATCACTGAAGCGCTAAAACACGGTGGTATCACCAATATGATGGACAGACTGTCTAACCCCGCTAAGTTACGCGCATTTGAACTGAGTGAGCAACTAAAAGACATCATGCGCCCGCTCTACAACAAGCATATGGACGACATCATCAGTGGTGAGTTTTCAGAAGGTATGATGGCTGATTGGGCTGAAAACGACAATAAATTGCTTACATGGCGTGCAGAAACCGCACAAACTGCGTTTGAAAAGCAAGCGAATACTGATGCTGAGATTTCAGAGCAGACTTTCTTCGACCAAGGTATTTTGATGGTTGCTATGGTCAAAGCTGGTGTAGAGCTAGCGTTCGAAACCATGACAGCAGCAGGCATTATTGATGAATCAGCGTACTACGAATCACTACACGAAACGCCGCTAATCGCGAACACCATTGCGCGCAAAAAGCTGTTCGAGATGAACCGTACTATTTCTGATACCGCAGAATATGGTTGCTACCTGTATAATCACGCATGTCTACCACTATTGAAGCCATTTATGGAATCAATCACAAAACGTGAGATTGGTGAAGGCTTGTTAGACAGTGACAATTATGCTGACAACCAAAAGCTCATAGCTGTAAACCGTGCGATCCGTAACCATCCGGTAGAAAAAATAGGTGAAATCCTTCGCGGTTACATGTCCGATATGAAAAAGATTGTTTAGTAAGTAGAAATAAATTTGCGTCAATAATATAGCAAACTAGTTCGCTTGTTAGTAACCAAGGCCACTTTCCACCCTGAGATTGTGGCCTTTTATCTCTATTTCTCAACATAACCACCCATTTAACTCAAATACAGTTAACACTAAATACTGAGATTAACTTTATTTTATAAACCAAAATTATTTTTTTGTGACTTGGATTGTTACTTGTTCCGAGCTGGTTATTTACTATGCTAGAATAATCGGTTCCACGGGATTACACACACTAATCGAATGCAAAACACAGGTTTAACAATTACTCAAAGAATTACCCTTTTGGGTAGTCTCATTGCGATTGCTGTCGCTTGTTTAATCGGGTTTACCTCGCTTTACAGCGCCAAAACGCTCATTAATGAACGCATGATGCAGTCTGAATTGCCAAGCAAGATAGAAAGTATCAATAAATCATTAAGCAAGCAGATAGACACGTTGAAAAATGCAGCCGAGCAGCTTTCAAGCAATTTATTAATCACCCAAAGTGCCAAGCAAAATACTTTGGACGAAAAACTTCTTGTCAACGAACTCAAGCGTATTGCGGCGCAGTATGACTTAGTTACGGCTTCTTGGGCTAACCGCGAAACCAATCAATATTGGAATCAAAACGGCTTTCTGCGAGTACTAAATAGAGAGCAGGATGGTTGGTTTTTCGGCTTTACCACTAGTGGCTCGCCATACTCTATTAGTATCTATCAAGAAGCACCGGGCGATGTAAAAATGTTTGTAAACCATCAACAGCTAAGCGGTGTTGGTTTAGCTGGACTTGCGAAAAGTATTGATGACATGCAGGCGATGCTTGCTAATATGAAAATCGAGCAAAGTGGCTTTGTTTTCGTCATTAATAGGCAAGGTACGGTGCAATTGCACCCAGATGCAAGCAAAGTCGCAAAGTCCTCAATTGAAGACTTTTACGGCCAGCACAGTCGCGATTTTACCTCCACACATGGATTTATCGTTAAAGAGTTGGAAGTGGGTGGCGAAACCAATTTAGTTGCAGCGAGCCCAATTCCAAACACAGATTTGCTTGTTATTGCCCAAGTGCCAACCAGTGAAATCAATAGTGGGATCACTTCTTTGCAGTGGCAAATCATTGGTTTTTCGCTGGTGATTGCGCTAGTGGCGAGCTTTTTTAGTATGCTGCTGGCTAAAAACTTAAGCGCGCCACTTAAAAAGATGGCAGATTTATTTGAACAGCTTGGCAGCGGCGACGCAAAACTCAATTATCGTTTACCAGACTCAGCACAACCTGAACTTCATGCTTTGGCTGGCGGCTTCAACCAGTTTATGGCTAAGATCGAAGAAGCTATCCACATGGTTGCGGAAGAGAGCCGTTCAATTCGCGTGACGAGCGAAGCCGTGTTTAAACAGAGCCAGCAAAACTCTCAGTCTCTGGATGAACAAAAGTCTCAAACTATGTCTGTTGCCGCGGCAATCAATGAAATGGGTGCGACAGTACAAGAGATAGCGAGCAGCGCGACCAATACGGCAAAATTAACAGAAGAAAGTAAAGCGTCAACTAAGCGCAGCCGTCAAGGTGTGCAAGAAAGCCAAGAAACACTTCACTTACTTGCTGGTGACATCGAAAATATGGCAGGTCAAGTCGCTACATTGGCCGAAAAAACACAGTCCATTGCCAACATCGTTGATGTGATCAGAGGCATATCTGAGCAAACCAACTTGCTTGCACTCAATGCCGCGATTGAGTCTGCGCGTGCGGGTGAGCATGGCCGTGGGTTTGCCGTCGTTGCAGATGAGGTGAGAGCGCTTGCGAGCCGTACATCACAATCTACCGACGAGATCCAAGCAACGATATCTGAATTAACTCAGGTGTCTGGCGCTGTCGTAAACCAAATCCAACAATCCAGTGAACAAGCAGAGCAAAGTGTTCAAACAATGCAATCGTCAGTGGAGTTAATGTTGGAAATATCGGAAACCGCAAATCAAATAAATGACATGACCGCGCTTATCGCAACAGCGACAGAAGAGCAAAGTAATGTCGTCGCGGACGTCGGCCGCAACATCGAGCAAATTAGCGAAATAAGCGATGCCGTGATGAACGAGCAACTTGACACGGAACAATCAATTCAGCGTCTTGCTGCATCAGCAAAAGCGCTTGATGATCTCGTCGCGAGCTTTTAACCTCTGTTCAACTCTAAAGTAAGCCTGCATGTTTGGTCTTGTAGGTTTACCCTTTCAAATTGTCTCTTTGTTACATAGTGTAACAATCACACCGCGCAAATTTTGCAATTATAGTCTAAATTCAATAATAGTAAGGGCCAAAGGTAAGCAATGAAGCCATAACTAAAAGTCAGCCGAATGCCCAATCTGGAGGTTGTATGAAGATAGTAATTCAGTTCTCTATTATTGTGCTTAGTGTTTTACTTAGTGCCTGTAATAGCACTCCCAAAGCGACGATAGACACGTCAATTCTCAATTCAAAGCATCAATTTAATATCCAGCCTGTAGAGTCATACTCAGAGGTATTTCAGCTAAACAATCAAATTAAAGCAAAACTCGCGCAATATTTTCATAACGACGAAATTGGCGTTAAACGCGCAAAAATGTTGATGGCGTTTTTGGTCAATAGTGGCGACGATTCAATGTCATATTTATCTGGTGCTAATCTCACTGCCAACCAAGCTTTTAGTAATATGAATGCCAATTGTCTTTCGCTTTCAATTTTAACCCATGCTATCGCGAGACAAGTGGGTTTGAGAACACAATTTCAACGTGTACACATACCCGAATATTGGGATGAGAGCCAAGGCTACAGCTTGCTTACAGGGCACGTAAACATAAAAATATTTGAAGTGGATAATACCCAAGATTCTGTAAAAACACTGTATGTCAAACCCGCTTCCGTTACCGTAGACTTTGACCCTAATAGCAGAGCACAACATTTTAGTACATCGGCAATAGATACAAACACTATCTTATCCATGTTTTATAACAACAAAGGCGCCATGGAAATGATTAATGGCGACCTTGACATGGCCTACAGTTACTACAAAGCAGCGGTAGAGAGCGATCCCTATCACGATGGCGCATGGGGTAATCTTGGGATCCTATATCGCCTAACTCAACAGTACGACCTTGCTGAGCGCGCATATAACCAAGCACTTGCCATCAATCATGACAATCGAAACGCACTAGGCAATCTTGCAAAACTTTACCACCTCACAGAGCGTGACCACGAAGCAAAAGTGATCGAAGCCAATATTCACAACTTAAGAAAGAGCAATCCCTATTATATGCTAGTGTTGGGTAATGAAGCGTTTAAGCATGGAAATTTAAGTCGCGCTAAGCATTTTTATCAAAAAGCTTATCAACTCGACCATAGTATTCACGGCAGTTTCTTTGGATTAGCAAAAGTCGCATTTGAGGAAGGGAATAGAGAAAAAGCAGAGTACTACCTCAATAAAGCATACAAAGCATCTGTCTTCGAGCACGACAAAACACGCTACGAAGGCAAATTAGCCTTATTGAGAGGTGTTGCAAGCAACCAGTTAAATTCCACAGACAACGATGAGAGATAACAATAACAATGAAGAAGCTCCCGTTCAAACTACTCGGCATAATGCTGACCGCGATATGTACCACGAGTGCAGTGGCGCAAACGCAACATCCAAGTATTGTTCATGTTGATAATATATTGGTGCAGGATTTACAAACACTTACGAGCATTAGTCACCAAGGCCGTAAAAGTGGAGCCCAATCGCCTAACATCAGTGCACAATATATTTTTGCTGCTTTTGAGCAATTAGGTGGAAATCCGAGCTATCAGCACTTTACCTTTAGAGCCGGCATTTTTAGTAAAGACGCAGGTCACAACATCACAGCGACTTTGCCTTGCACCCAACCTCGTTGTGACAAGGCCATTGTTATCAGTGCGCATTACGACCATTTAGGAACCACAGGACAGAGACATTATCCAGGCGCCAATGATAATGCATCTGGCGTAGCTGCGATGTTACACATGGCTAGGCAACTCAGTAAAACAAATCGCGCTCGCGATATTTTGTTTGTCGCAACCGATGCAGAAGAGCGCGGCTTACATGGTGCAAAACATTATGCCAAGCATCTTAACCGAGAAGTTGAACTCAACATCAACCTTGATATGTTAGGGATAAATAACAACAACCGTTTATTTGCGTTGTTTTCACCGGGTTTCAAGGAATATAAAACAGAGCTTCAGAACAAGGCGCAATCTTCAATAAAATTGACCATAGTATCGTCACAACGACAAATTGAGCGTTATACAAATAATCCTAGAATTGATTGGCACAAAGCAAGCGATCACTACGCCTTTTATCGCCAAGGGATCCCCTATATTTATTTCGGTATGGGTGAAGATAAACATCATCACACCACCAGAGATACACTAGAGAATATGGATTTAAATAAGTATCAGGCAGCGGTAAACCTCATCAATGACTTTATTTTGTCATTAACGCGTTCGCCTTTTGACTCTACTAGCTGAATTTTTTGTGCTTTTGTAAGCTGCTTAACATGCCACTCAAGTTTTGCAGCTTGAGATTTAGTACCAGCAGCACATTGAAATTTTAACGTTAAGGGCCCTTTACCTTTTAAATTTTTTGCCCCCTTCCCAGCCTGATGCTGCTCTATGCGTCGCTCTACATTGGTTGTTATTCCTGTGTACCAATGACCAAAGCGCGTTTCTAGGATATATAAGCTCCAAATAGCTTGGTGATCCGTTTTATTGGGCTCGCTAAGTAACATTTTTCCTAGCACTAACAGGCTCTCCTCAAAATCTTATCAATGACTTCTACCACACATGGCAGCTCTTGCAACTTATCTGCGAACTTTTTACACTTAGTGCAGTCCAATTCCGCTAAGAGACTTTACCTTCTCTGTGCAATCGGTATCATGCAAATAACTGATAATAAGGATACACAATTTCATGCTGTCTAATAAAACCCTTTCTGTTTGGCTCAGTGCTGTAGTTATGACGGTATTTATGTCTGGCTGTTCAAGCTGGATTTATCGCATCAACGTGCCACAAGGTAATTTCTTAGAGCAGTCAGATGTAGATAAACTTCGCGTGCAAATGACCAGAGAGCAAGTGCTATATGTGCTAGGTACACCGCTTGCTAAAGATACTTTTAACAACAATATCTGGCATTACCAGTACGTATTTAATATTGATAGAGAGTCAGAGGTCAGAAAGTCGTTTAGCGTTTATTTCGAGAATGACAAACTAGTTCGCGTAAGCGGCGACTTCGAAGAGCCAGAAGAATTTAACACTCCTTTAGACTCATAGAGTCAAAGGGCACACATCATTTCGTAGTCAAAGGGGAAAGGTATTTCCCCTTTTTTAATTAACCTGAGGTTTGGATAAGGAATGAGCTAACTCATTGTTTTTAATACCACATTAAATTATACCCTTATCTAGCCAGACAGTTTTAGGGATAACACCGCTTCCGCGTCCTGCTCTCGCTAAGGTACCTACATCCTGTAGGCAAGGCGAATTTACGCACCTATAGTTGGCTATTGGAAGTGAATTCAACGCAGTTAGCGCTAAAACTGGCTGCTAGAAAGGCATTAACTATCCGAAGCTCAGGTTAATTATTCCTTATCTCCTAAAGAGACAGGTCGCCCACCGGTAACTTTGCTTGCACGACCTTCTTCTTTTGCTTTCTCCGCACGGCGCCTGCGCGCTTCTTTCGGGTCAGCAATTAACGGACGATAGATTTCGATTCTGTCACCATCACTGACTACTTGCTGTAATTTTACCGTTCGGTTCCAGATCCCGAGCGTCAAATCATTCGCATCTATCTCTGGGCATTTTTCTAAAATCCCTGACTGTAGTACTGCTTGCTCAGCAGACGTCCCCTCAGGCACATCAACCGACAATGACGTCGCGCTGTCTGGCAATGCAAATACCACTTCAACCTTTATCATCATCTCGCTCCGTAAACAACTTTGGCTCGCTGGGTAAACGCAGACACCATATTCTTGGCCACTTCATTAAATAGCTTGCCAAACGCCATCTCAATTAATTTGCTCGCGAATTCAAACTCTAATTTTAAACTCACCTTACAAGCCTGTTCATCAAGCGCGGTAAACTCCCAATAACCATTTAAAGACTTAAATGGTCCATCTACTAGGCACATTTTTACTCGATTGCCGTCAAATTCATTTTTTGTGGTAAACCACTTTTTTAGGCCGGCTTTCGAAATTTCTAGACTCGCGGTCATCCCTTGTTCATCATTGCTGATAACTTTTGCATCTGAGCAATGCGGCAGAAATGCGGGATAAGCGTCAACATCATTGACCAATTCAAACATTTCCTTGGTGCTATACATCACCAAAGCACTTTTTTCTATCTGTGGCATAGACACTCCAAATCTTAATACAAGGATTTTACCAAGGTTTTGCAGATTTATCTTGTTTGCAGCCACTGACTAAGTAAAAATACGTCACATTAATGAAAAAGCGCTGTCTTAAAACAGGATTTATAGGTAGACTAAGCCATTATGGCAAAGAAAAATTCAAGTAAATCAAATAGCAATACCATAGCGCTAAATAAAAAAGCGCGTCATGAGTATTCACTACATGAAAAGTTCGAAGCAGGTATCGAATTACAAGGCTGGGAAGTAAAAAGTATCCGCGCCGGTAAAGTCAATATCTCAGATACTTACATCCATATCAAAAACGGCGAAGCCTATTTGTTGGCCAGTCAAATTCAGCCGCTAAATAGTGCCTCTACACATGTGATATGCGATCCGCTTCGTTATCGTAAACTGCTACTAAATAAACGTGAAATCTCACGTCTTATCGGTGCGACCGAGCGTGATGGTTATTCTCTGATTGCCACAGCAATGTATTGGAAAAAGTGCTGGGTAAAACTCGAGTTCTATCTTGCGAAGGGTAAAAAGCAACACGATAAACGTGCTGATATTAAAGACCGTGACTGGTCACGTGATAAAGAACGTTTGATGAAACACAATGTACGTTAATTTATTTTAATATACGAACAGAACGAAAAAAGCAGGCTTAGCCTGCTTTTTTGTGTTTGATATAAAGTTAAGTGTAAAGTGCTTAACCTTTGTACTTTTGCATCACAAGTGTTGCATTTGTACCGCCAAAGCCAAAGCTGTTTGACATCACCGTATTAAGCGGCCCATCACGGCGCTCGGTTACAATGTCTAAACCTTGTGCTTGCTCATCTAGTTCATCAATATTGATCGATGGTGCGATAAAGTCATTATCTAGCATCAGCAAAGAGTAAATCGCTTCATGCACGCCAGCCGCACCGAGTGCGTGGCCTGTCATTGCTTTAGTTGCACTAATAGCTGGAGAATTATCGCCAAACAACTCTTGAATAGCACCTAACTCTTTCACGTCACCAACTGGTGTTGAAGTACCGTGCGTGTTTAGGTAGTCAATCGGTGCGTCAAGACTTTGCATCGCTTGTTTCATACAACGTACCGCGCCTTCACCTGATGGTGCTACCATGTCGTAACCATCTGATGTCGCACCATAACCAACGATTTCAGCATAAATGTGCGCGCCGCGAGCAAGAGCGTGTTCTAGCTCTTCAACTACCACAATACCGCCACCGCCAGAGATTACAAAACCATCACGATTTGCATCGTACGTACGTGATGCGCGCTCAGGCGTTTCATTGTACTTGGTTGACAACGCACCCATGGCGTCGAATTCCATCGCGAGCGTCCAGTGTAGCTCTTCACCACCACCAGCAAAAATAACATCTTGTTTGCCTAGTTGAATTTGTTCAACTGCATTGCCAATACAGTGTGCTGATGTTGCACATGCAGAGCTGATTGAGTAGTTCACACCTTTAATTTTAAATGGTGTTGCCAAACACGCAGAAGTCGTGCTTGCCATGGTACGTGGAACCATATAAGGCCCTACACGTTTAACGCCTTTTTCGCGCAGAATATCAGCGGCTTCAACTTGGTATTTAGACGAACCACCACCAGAACCTACGATAAGGCCTGTGCGTTCGTTTGATACTTGCTCTTCTGATAGCCCTGAATCTTCAATTGCTTGTGCCATCGAGATATAAGAAAACGCTGCCGCGTCCCCCATAAAACGATGTGCCTTACGGTCAACGAGAGATTTTACGTCGATATCTATTTTACCAGACACTTGGCTACGTAGGTTGTAGTCTGCAAATTCTTGGTTAAAAGCAATACCGCTCTTACCTGCTTTTAATGACTCTAAAACTTCTTGCTTGTTGTTGCCGATGCTCGAAACAACACCGATCCCCGTAATAACGGCTCTTCTCATGGGTTTATTCCCTTCGATATTACAAATTATGCGTAGTATACGCTGAATTTTAGCGCCAAGTGGTCAGCTTTCCAGCGTACACATGTACTCTGAACCTAAATAACTAAAAATGCAACCAGACTATTGAGTCGAAAGACAGTAAAATAGTTCCCAAATAGTCGAACATAGAGTCTTTCATGATAAAAAACGCTCAAATACACTTCAACGATGCTGGTACCCCTGTTGCCGATAGTTTTGACGATGTCTATTTTTCCAACGATGATGGGTTAGCTGAGTCACATTACGTCTTTTATACTCAGAACCATATCGACGAGCGGTTACAAAATCATGGCAAAGACCGATTTGTCATCGCAGAAACTGGTTTTGGTACTGGATTAAACTTTCTCAACGCTTGGTATCACTTCAACCAGCGTAGCAAAGACGCATGCGTTAACCAACTCCACTTTGTCTCATTTGAGAAATATCCAATCCATATTGATGATTTAGTTAAAGCGCTACAAGCTTGGCCTACGCTTGCCCCGCTCGCCGAAAAACTTTGCCAACAATACCCGATGGCCCTTGAAGGATGTCATCGCCTAGAGTTTGACGATGGTCAAGTGACCTTAGATTTATGGTTTGGTGATATTCACGATAATTTACCACAGCTAAGTTTTGAGCAAGCCGGATTTGTCGATGCTTGGTTTTTAGATGGCTTTGCTCCGAGTAAAAACCCAGATATGTGGCAGCAAAGCTTATTTGATGCCATGGCCAATATGAGCCGAGATAGCGCTACTTTAGCAACATTTACCGCCGCAGGTTTTGTCCGCAGAGGACTACAAGACGCCGGCTTTGCGTGCAAAAAAGTCAAAGGGTTTGGTCGCAAACGCGAAATGGTGGTTGGAACGCTGAGCCGTGCCAATAAAAACTCCAATACTCCAGCGTATTACAGCACCACACCGCGTAAGCTAGAGAGTATCGCTATTATTGGCGGCGGTATTGCCTCAAGTTGTTTGTTGTATCACCTTAGTAAACGTAATCTTGGCGCAACACTTTTTTGCCAAGACGACGCGTTAGCCAAAGGTGCTTCTCACAATCGTCAAGGCGCGCTATATCCAAACCTGCAAGCAGATCACACGCCATCAAGCGAGCTATACGCCCACAGCTTTTTATATGCAAAGCGCCTTTATCAGCATATTGCAAATACAGGCTACCACTTCGCACACGATTGGTGTGGCGTACTCTTGCAGTCAGTTAGTGAAGCCAAACAAGCGCAGCACCAAAATCTAGCTGAAAAAGCAACTTGGCCGCATGACTTAATTCATGCCGTTGATGCCAAGCAGGCTTCAGTCATAGCAAATACCGCACTGCCCTACGGTGGTCTTTATATTCCAGAGGCAGGCTGGCTAAACCCGGCAGAGGTAACGCAAGCGGTGTTTGATGCAGCTCACGCATTCAAAGCGGTGTCGACTCATTTTAATACTGATATACAAAAGCTTGAAAAAACTGAGAGCGGCTGGCTGTTACACAGTGAAGATAATACATTTGGGCCGTTTTCAGATGTTTTTGTCTGTGGCGGTGAGCACTCTGACCGATTCGAGCAAACCAAACATATTCCTATACACGGCGTTCGCGGTCAGGTCTCTCATGTTGATGCTGGAGAAGGATCACAAAAACTCAATACCGTACTTTGCCATAAAGGGTACTTTACTCCCGCAATGAATGGGCAGCATTGTATGGGTGCGACATTTGAAAAAAATAGCAAAAGCCGAGAGGTAAAAGCCGAAGATGATGCAGTTAACCGCGCCCAGCTTGAACGCTTTTATAAAGACACGGATTTAGCCGCGAGTCTTGGCGAGATCACCTCTGCAAAAGCCGCGGTACGTTGCTGCTTTAACGATCATTTGCCTATGCTTGGTCAAGTCCAGCATAACGATGAGTTTTGCTCGGCGTTTGCTAATTTAAGAAAGGGAAAACACTACGGTTTTGGGAAGCCAGCACTACCCTATCAAGGAATTCATATTGTTACTGGTTTTGGCGCACGAGGACTGTGCAGTGCTCCACTTGCTACTGAGCACTTAGTTGCAACTCTACTTGGCGAAGCAAGACCTTTAAGCGAGCGAGTACATCAGGCAATCCACCCAGCCAGATTGCTCGTCAGGGATTTAATTAGAAGTAAAATCTAATAATGGCTAAGGCATAACATCACCTAGATATTATGCCTTAATCGATATACACCCATTACACGGTAAAGACCTGTCTATTTACGACACCCCAATAGTCGTCTTGATATTGAGATTCGCTGTAGTCGATACCGTTTAACGTCAATGCGTTGCGCCAAAAATTGATCGCGTGATCTGCGCCTTGAATTTGCTTGACTTGCCAATGCCCAGGATACATTTGCCATATTTCGGACATAAACGAAGAACCAAGTTTACGTTTTCTCGCTGTAGACACGATATAAAACTCACATACCTCAAAGGTATTTTGCGCTTTAAAAATATTGATAAAGCCAACCGGATGGCCATTTTCATATGCCAAGTAGCCAAAGTGCTGTTCATCTATTGGCGTATCTATCTGAAATAAACCGTTACTATCTGGTAATTTTTCCGTCAACACTGAAAACTCAGCTTCATATGCTTGCACCAAATTAAAATAGACTTGTGTTAATGAACCCACTACTTGACGAATTTCCAAAATACCGACCTTTACTCAGAATTAGTCGGCGCAACTTACAGCAATAGTGCACAAAGTTAAACAGACAAAATTACTATTTCATCTGAACTTGGAATTAGAAATGAACTAACTAGAATGCATAGATCAAAAATATCATGCGACTCTAGCACGGTACTTTTACTCCGGATATAAAACCCAATACCGGCAACGGCATTGGGTTATGGTTAATATTAAGTCAGAAAAGTAATTGTATTTAGCTGCTTAATACGGGTTATTGGGTAAATAAAAGTTACTCAAGTTTCCGTTAATGGAGAGCGCGAGTTCACCGCTACTATGTGTGTGGGTGTAGATGTTGTAACTCTGCCCCGGCAACACTTTAACCCGCAAAAAGTCTTGATATTGTACTGCTTGACCGCAAGCAAGTGCTGTTCTTTTAGTTTGTGCTGTTTCTTTGAGAATATAAACTTCAGCGCTGCCATCCACGATCCCTTCGCCTTCGCTATTGATGAAAATTGATGTTGCTTCACTCGCTGCAATATTAAAATAGTTACTACTGTGGCGAGCTAAAGATACGGCTGCACGTCCCATTCTGTCACGCTCAGCAAAGTGCGTGTCTGTTAGGGCATTGTCTAGCATGGGGATAGAAACAAACCGACTACTAAAATTCAGTGTTTCGTGACAAAAATCGGTTACTACTTCACTGGAGATAGCACCGAGCACACCATCAGGATCGTAAATACTGTCGGCCAGTAACGCCATTCCAGCTGATGTACCACCAACAACACCTCCCTTATCAAAAACGTGCTGCACCGCGCTTTGGACAGAAGTTCCTTGCCATTTATTTAGATAATCAGACTGATCGCCTCCAGCAAACCAGACAAACTCAGCACTGCGAATAGCCCAATCAACATAAGGGTCATTAGCCTTACTAACAGAATCAATAATTAACGTCTCAACTGAATCTGCCGCCATCAGACCAAGTAAGTAATCATTGTACGCGTCCGTGCCGGAAGTACGCAGTACCACCACATCAGCACCATTACCAATATGAGGAGCTACTCTTTGGCTAAAAGCATTATCAACATCGGTTCCCCCTCCCATTAAGAGCGTGGCACCGTTATCCGGTGTGAGCGTGTTGCACGTGTCTGAGCTATTTCCAGCAAGATAAGCCTTTAATGCCCCAGGTTTTGACGGACGAATACCGTAATTACACTCTCCAGTTGGCGGCGGAGGAGTTTCACCTTGGACAAAATTCACAATCAAATCATACCAACCAGAGCCACTATATCGGGTTAGCTTTATATAATAGGTACCTGCAGTCTCAGCATAAAAACTCCCCGTTTCTGGTATTTGACTCGTTTCCCTACTGACAACTGCTGAGCCTGTTTCTTGATATAAGAACCAGTCAAAATCATCACCAGAGCTATGGTCTAGCGAGATATCTATCGAACCTGGCGCCGCCACATCAAAAGTAAACCAGTCGATATCACCTCTGGATAACTCGCCGCTAATTGTCGTGTTATTACACACTCCACTATTGGCATTACCTTCGCTGTCGTTAGATTCAGTTTCCGTAGTTGAGCAAGCGTAGCTATGGCTTGCAACAAGCATTAAAGCAGCTAGTGATACAAATAGAATGTTATTGTTTTTCATAGTATTTACCTGAATGATATATGTTTCTATGATCCGTACCGTTGCATTGCAAAGCTACGCTGCCGCACACGGTATTTGCACGAAGCGCCCACTGCAACTTATACACTGATGACGATGGCCAAAAGTGCAGAAGTAAGCCTTATACCAATTGAATTAATTCTCTAATCAATTTGAAGGGTGAAATAGCATATTAGCTTCGTTAAAAATTTCTCATTTAGAACAACTAAATAGCAAAATTTTTGCCTTGCTACTAAAGCTATTTCCCCGCTTCAAGATAGATCATTTACTTAATACAACTGGTATTATTAATTTGGTTTTGTGAAAAACCTAAACGCAATTAGCGTTAGAGCTTACATTTGCATTGATACGGAACGTGATAAAACCCGACCAACAAATTGTCGGTGGGAATAGAATTGAAATTCAGGTGAGGCTATTCGTCGAACCACTCACTCAAGTGGTAATTAACGGAACATTCATGCAGATCACTAGGGCGTTGTTTGTTGTAGATGAACATTTACGTCTCCTAGATGATAGTTAAAAGAATGAGTATTAAGCAGATGTAAACAACCTGCATAAAAAATATGGCATGCAACGCGTACCTTTTCAACTTTTATTATCAAAAACTCAACAAAACAATCATCGAATGACGTCAATTACGGACTCTCGACATAACAACTCGGCTTTCTTGGGCAGCTTTTTCCTCGAGTACAGATCACCCTAACAGAGCCCTCAAGCCCTCTTTCAATCCACTGAATATTTAAAATCTTGGCAACACGGAGTAATTGGGTTTTCATATGATAGGGCACCACACTCGCGCCACCATGGCTAATACAAGCTTTTTGTAACTCTCCAATCAAGGCGTCAGCATCAATTCCTTGTGCATTAATAGCAGGATTGAGATCAAGACCCGCGCACAGCACCCTTGGACGATTCGCCACATCAACGATTTTTACTGACTCACAGCAATACAGACGCGGTTTACCATTAACATTCAGGATCGAAAGCTGAGCACTGGCACTATTACTATCATCATGAAATTTACGAAATACGGCCCAGTGTTGACACGGATCGGCAACGCTACGCATATTACCCCAAGGTAAAGGAATGCCATTGCCCCGATACACCGCCTTGAGTTTACCAGCTTGATAAGCATCAAAATAATGCCAATGTGGATAAGGTGAAACCGATGTCATTCTGCGCATTGCAACGGAAGCAGAAATACCAAGTTGCTCATGGACGCGCACATCGTAACCTCGACTTTCGAGTAACTGCCGAAATGGTGTACGGGGACACAATAAGGCCCCTGCGAAGAAGCTCGATTCAAAATCCTGCCACGCGCTCAAAATATCTTGGGCATTTGGAGTATCATGATCGGGGTTATCGTTACTTTTACGACTTTCTCCGGTAGTGAGTACACATTCTAACCCTTCACTATTGTGAAGCACTGCATGGCCAATATGAACGGCTAAATCGTATTTCATTCTCGCGGGATGTGCGTGCAACGCGCGATTTATAAACACCATGTTTGGCTCTTTGAAATAAGAAGTGATCATCCCCTCTCCGTCAGGCGAAGATTGCTCAAACCACTCCACTTTTCGACCTTTTGCTAGCAAAATTGCCATGAGGTCATCACAGCTGAGATAGAGATTTTTGCCTCCCACTTCATCGGCTGCTCGCTCTAAATCAGGAAAGTGGTTTTGATGGTGTTCTTGGTGGGCACGGATCAAAAGGTGCGCAAACTGCCTACCACTGATCCCCGCTTGGGATAGCATTTCTGGGATCGCAATTTGTAATATCTCTTTGGCAAATAGAAAGTTGGGCTCTAAAGCCATCCCCACTATCCCACCGAAATTGCCTTTATCTGGCGCTATCTCCGGTGCTTCTGGTTGACTATCTAAAAACCACTCAATCGGTTTTTGAAATACATTAGAGAAGTTTTCGAGCATCGCTTCGCTTGGCGTACGCTGGCCTCTTTCAATCATTGATAGGTAAGAAACGGAAGGCGCGCTGGCTGGATCTTGCTTAACGCATCGAGCCGATAAGTCTTCTAAAGTCAGATGGTTACGCTTTCTTAGATTTCTTATTTTAGTGCCCAAAAAGTGAGACTTTCTAATTAAGCTTGCAACTTTTGCCATGATTTCACACCCCATTTTTGTGAAATTCACACTGTGAAATTCTTTTTGTGAAATTATTTGAATATTTAACTTACACTCAAAATGTACACGAAACAACCAGAATATATTTCCCAATTTATGACAACATGAACAAGTGAGGTGGATCATGGCAGCGCAATTACAACCGCATACAGAGCAACCAATTGACGATACGAAAGCGCAACAGTCAATGCTGGCAAAACAGTATCTTGATGAACAATGTCCTTTAGAGTTTGGCTCACACATGGAGGTGACAGACTATGTGGTTTACTACAATCACCTGCTTGCGTTTTTTGCCAACGGCACCCATTGTGGTTTAAAAAATTGTAGCCAATTCGTCGCGCTTTGCGGTCACCGTGAAACACCGGAGGCTATTTTGTTAAAACAGGACGATGGCTTACATATTGAAATTACCTTCAATCGCACCGGAATGCTCGGCCAATTTGATAGCGCCCATATCGAAGATATTATCGTCGAAACACCACTGGCGTCTGTGGTTGGTAAAAAGACTAAAACCCAGCTACAAAAACTATGGATGAGCTTTTATCACGGCGTGCAACAACCAGCAGGAAAAGCCTGTTATCGTGCCAAAAATGGGGATGATTATGAACTTTGAGTAAACACTCGATAATTTGTAATCAAATCGCTCAAACATTCAGTAAGTTTTAAGCTAAGCTAATTAAAATACCGCTCTTTTTTCGACTGAGCACATGACTAAATTGCTTAATTTTCTAAAAAACATTAACTGGATGCTTTGGGCGCTCATACTTGGCATTTTTGCTGGTTTAGTTTTCGGTGAACGGTTATCATTTTTAAAACCTATTGGTACAGGTTTTGTAAACCTGATGCAAATCACCATTCTCCCTTATATTGTCGTCAGCCTTATCGTGGGTTTAGGGAAATTTAATCCCGAACAAGTTAAAAGCATTCTTGCAAAAGCAGCGCTAGTCATGATCTCCATTTGGGTGGTAGGTCTTGCTGTGATCTGGTGCTTTATTATGACATTACCAGCGCATGATGCCGGGACCTTTTTCTCCCCAGCATTGGTCGCCGCAGCTCCCGAAGTAGACTTCGTTAAACATTATATTCCCTCTAATCCTTTTGCTTCTATGGCAGAAGGTAATGTACCGGCCTTAGTCATATTTTGTATTGCGCTAGGCATGGCGCTTATTTCTAATCAAAAGAAAAACCGTTTACTCGATGTGTTAGAAGTCGTTGGTCAAGGTCTGTCGGTGATTTCCAAGAAGATCATTGCCATCTTCCCTATCGGCATTTTTGCGATGACAGCAAGCACCGCTGGCACCATGAGCGCAGAAGAACTGTCTGAATTACAAGTGTACTGGGTTGTCGTTTTATGTGTCGGCGTGTACTTGATGTTAGTACTACTACCTATGCTTGTTGCTGCACTCACCCCTGTTAAGTACCGCGACCTCATCATGGTTATGCGCAATGCATGGATCACCGCATTTAGTACCGGAAACGTTTTTATTGTATTGCCGGTGATCACCGAGGGGATCAAAGATCATTTACGCAAAATAAAACAAAGCGACGAAAGCTCTGATCACATCGCTGAGGTGTTAGTGCCTATCGCTTATACCTTCCCGAGTTTAGGAAAGCTTACGACCCTCATTTTTGTCTCTTTTGCAGCATGGCTTACCGGCAACCAAATCGGCATCGAACAAATTCCTAATGTGTCTTTATCGGCGATGCTAAGTTACTTTGCAAACGTACATATCGCGATTCCCTATTTGCTCGATACCTTGCGTGTCCCGGCTGATACTTATCAGTTATATTTATCGATGTCAGTACTCACCGCAAAAGTGGTTTCACCGACCACTGTGGTATATATCTTCGCATTTGTATTTTTATGTATTTTCATCAACCGCAGGCAATTACACCTAAAACGCGTGCGCTCGATTTATTATTTAACGCTACTATCTGCACTACTCCCAGCATTCATGTTGTTGAGTTTTACAGCAAATAATTACCTTGGTAAGCAAACTAAATCGGCCGATGAGGCTATAGCTAATATGGTGATCTCGGATACCGTACCTGCTCATGTGCTTAGCTATGTCCCTAAAGCATACCAAAGCGGTGAGTTGTCTTTGACAAATATCGATGTGATTAAAAAACGTAACTTGCTGCGTGTTGGATATCTTATCGATAATGTGCCGTTTAGTTACTTTAATCAAAAAGACCAGTTAGTGGGTTTTGATGTCAGCCTCGCACATAGGCTCGCATCCGACCTTGGGGTTAAAATCGAGTTTATTCCTTTTAAAAAGCCACAACTGGCAGAGTATCTCAACAAGGGATATTTCGATATTGCAATGTCCGGCCTTGAAATTAATATTGCCGACTTACAAAGCGTGCGCTTTAGTGACAAGGTGTTGGAGCTGCAACTGGCGCTCTTGGCCAAAGATCATGATTTAAAGAAATTTGCTGACAAGTCAGCCCTACTTACGCTTGATAAGCTGAATTTAGCCCACGTTGAGTATGCTCCGCTACTCAAACAATTAGCGCAGCAAAATCCTAAGGTAAAAGTATCCAGCATTAACAATCTGCAAAGCTATTTTAAGCACCCAGAAAAATATGACGCCTTAGTGATCAGCGCAGAGGCGGGCTTCGCATGGAGCATGTTCTACCCTGAATTTGGTGTTGTGGTACCGGAAGGGGCGAGTTTGAAATACCCCGTTGGATTCGCTGTCGCCAAGCGTAATCAAGATTTACTGAGTTATGTAAATGCTTGGCTGACTATCCAGCATACCAATGGCCGTATTGAAAAAACTTATGATTACTGGATCTTAGGAAAAGGTAGTGTACAAAAGCAAACTCGCTGGTCGTTAATGGATGAACTGGAAATCGACCCCAACACACTTATTGATAAACTGAAGTTTTAATACCAACGGAATAAAAAACGCCGTCAGTTAACACGTTAACTGACGGCAAGTCTACTCACTGGGCGAGCTAGCTTTCAAGCTCACTTTAACCTTAGCCAAACCACAAAATAAAACAAGTTTTTAACAAAAAATTCATTAATTTGATAACCGACTTCGCAAACCACTACTGCGACTTACACTTCGATTCATACCCTGCACTAATACTTTATATTGCGCCACCAATTCAAACTGCTGTTTAGCTCGGGTGATCCCAGTATAAATAAGCTGGCGATTTATCCCCTGCTGCGCACGTTGAATGGGTGGTAATATCATTGCCGTGTAAGCAAACTCAGAGCCTTGCGATTTGTGGATAGTCATTACGTACACTCTATCAAAGCTCGGCAATCTGGCAGGATAAAAGCGCCTAATGCTGCCCTGTTCATCAATAAATGATGCCTTTAGCTCACCCTGTTCATCGCGTAAAATGATCCCGATATCGCCGTTAAACAGTTTCAACTGGTAATCGTTTTGGGTGATCATAATGGGCATACCAACGTAAAAGCGCCCTGTCGGTTGCACTAATCCCATTTGACTAAGCTTAAGCTCTATTCTGCGATTTAACTCGTTCACACCGTAAGGGCCTTCTCTCACTGCCGCAAGCAATTGATAACTGGCAAACTCGCTATGAATTATGGCCTCACTCTCACCATGATGAATGGCAAGAAGGTATCGTTGGTATTGCTCCGCCGCTCTGGCAATTAGGGCATTGTAGGTTTCACTATTTAATTCATGATGTTGTATATCGCTATAACCTTGCCCCAGCACGCTGTCTAATTGCCGCTTATTGTTACTATTTACGGCAAATGCTAACTGACCAATCCCACTTCGACTGTCAAAACGGTGACTTTTTTGTAAAAACGCCAGATTATCTTCCAACATAAAGTCAGCGCTGGTATCACCCGACTCAGGCAAGTTTTGTTTACTCAACTCAACTAGTTTTGCTTTCAGTGCCTGACTGTAATGTGGTGCTTGCCCAAGCGCTAAGTTTTCACATAAGTCGCTGAGTACGTTACCAGTATCTACCGATGCGAGCTGATCTTTATCGCCAAGCAAAATAAGCCGTGCATGTTTTGGTAGTGCATCCACCAGCTTAGCCATAAGCGATAAGTCCACCATGGATGCTTCGTCAACAATCAGCACATCAACATGCAGCGGGTTATCTTGATTATGACGATAGTGCACGCTATTAGGAATAACGCCTAATAAGCGATGAATAGTTTGCGCCTGCTCCGGCAGTAAATCAGCAAGCGCTGGCGGCAGGTTTAACCTCGCTTTCGCACCAATAATTGACTCACTGAGCCTCGCAGCCGCTTTGCCGGTCGGCGCTACTAGCTTGATGGTCAACGGCGCACTGTTATAAAGCGACTGTAAAATAGCAAGCAGTTTTGTGACCGTCGTGGTTTTTCCTGTACCGGGACCACCCGTGATGACACAAAATCGCTTAATAATAGCAAGCGTACAAGCCACTTTTTGCCAATCAATGTCTTCTTCACTGGCTGGAAAAAACGACGCCAACAGTGCACTCAGTTTTGCTTCGTCCAGCGTAACATCGGCTTTTGCCAACATTTCAAAGTGTCCAGCAAGCCTTGCTTCATAATTTGCTAATCTCGCCAAGTAGAGCTTATTACCGTATAGCCGAAGCGGCTTATCTTCACCGATCGCAGGATGCTGTGCAAGCGCTGCAAAGGCTATACCTGTGCTTGAAAATGGCGATAACTCTACAGATCCATCCGCAACCGCGTAGCTGAGCTCAAACGGATCTTGGTAATTAATACTGTCTAACTCTAAACAACTATGCTGACGTCCATGAGCGATTAATAATAGTAAAAATACATAGAAGTGATCGTCGTAGCCTTGCTGATTCAGCAACTTGGCTAACGCGATATCGGCTTTACCAACTCGTTTATGTTCAAGCAATAACGTTATAAAGCTATGATGGTCAAATGCCTCAAAGTCCATACTTAACTGGCTCATACAGACTCCTCAAATAATGCATCTAATTCTAACACCTGCTCTACGCTTAACTGATTGAAGAAAATCCCCTGACTGTCCGGTAATGCGCGTAAGAACAAATAGTAGTTCCCGCCCAAATGCTGCTCAGGGTTATAGTCCACAAGGCGCTGCTTTAACAAGCGGTGAAGTGCCACGGTATAAATCATATACTGCAAATGATACTGATGAGACGACATCGCGGCATTGAGGTTATCGTAGTGATAATCTTCTGGGCTATCACCAAGGTAGTTGGACTTGTAATCGAGAACAAAAAACTGCCCTTGCCACTTGAAGATTAAGTCGATAAACCCCTTCAGCATGCCTTTCACATCATCAAAGTTTAAAAACGACTTTTGTCCAGTGATATCACTGAGGATCTTGTTCAGCTTCACCGCACTGAGTGGTTTCAGTGGCAAATAAAACTCCATTTCAACAATGCAGTCTTCCGGTGGCAGCACACCAAGTTGTAAATGAGGATGTGGCGCAAGTGGTGCTGCCAAACAGCTTGTTATCCAACGCTCTGTTGTCTCTTGCCATTCCGTCGCAATACCAAACTTATCCAAAGACTTAGAGACCGCTTCAGTCAGCGTAAACTTATCTTCGTTTTTAGGGGAATGCGGTGCGGTAAAATCTATTAGCTCAAAGATTTCGTGCAAACAGCTACCCGGCTTGGCGCCCTTAGGAAAAGTATAAGAGGTTTTTTCCCGCTCTTGACGCTGCTCAGGTAAGTCCAGTAAATGGTTTTCGTCCACGGCCCCAGCTGGTTTATCACCATGATGCGTGTGATAGCTTAGCTGGCTAAAGCTTGTAGTACGCCAGTGGCGTTCAATCTGACCGCTGAAGGTTTTCGCAGACAGAGCTAGAGGCTTGTCTTCAAGTTTAGTGTTTATCGCTTGCTGTGGCGCGGTGATTTCATCTAATCTTACATATTCCATTGCCACATGTGCTTTACACAACTGGCTTAAGGCACTTTGCCAAGCCTCGGCACTGTCGAAGGTTTCCGTGCCAAACAAGGCAAATCCTAAAGCCGTTTTGTGCAGCGCAGACTTTTTACTGCGCCCTTGATGAATGTCGTAAAGCCCAAGCTCGCAATAATGCACCGCACGCGTCAGCGCAACGTAAAGTAAGCGAATATCCTCAGCCAGTCGTTCTTGCTCTGCTTTTTCTTTGGCGTCGTCACTGGCTTCAAGATCGACAACTAGCTTATCCCCTTGGTGATAAACTAACGTATCAGGTTCACGAAACCCAAGCGCAAATGGCATAAAGACAATCGGATACTCCAAACCTTTTGATGCGTGCATGGTCACAATTTTTACCAGGTTGGCATCACTCTCTAAGCGAATTTGGCTGCTGTCACTCTGGGCGTTATTTAGCTGCGATAAAAACCAACGTAACACACGACCCGTGCCATCGAGCTCTAATTGCTTATGCTGTAAAAGCTCAGCCAAATGACGGAAGTCAGTTAGCCAACGCTCCACTTCCATTCCCTGCTGCTGCCAAATCACTGGCAGCTCACAAGTTATCAATAAGTGTTCCAGCATCGCCATTGCACCAGAGCGATACCAAAGCTGTGTTAACTCACTAAATAACTGCAAATAACCTTGCCACTGCTGCTCATTAAACTGTAAGTCATACAGCGCTTGATTGTTTAAATAAAATAATGGTCCCGCAAGCACGCCTCTGAGCGCCGCTTCGTCGTAACTCCCGTGCAGTACATCAAGCAGTTGATACAACGCAATTGCTAACGGCTGCCTAAATACACTATCTCTGGCAAGGTACACACTGGCAATATCGAGTTGATTTAAGGCTCGTTTGATCAAGCTCGCTTCTATGCGGTCGCGAACTAAAACACAGATATCCGCTGGCACTACTGGGTTTTCGCCAATCTTCGCAATCCGCGACTGCCCTTGCTCGATAAGCGCTGCAACTCGACCTGCGAACGCCTGACTTAGCCGCGCTTGCGCGGCGCTTTTGCTAAGTGCTTCATCCTCATTTGGTAATACACTAAAGCGCAGAGCTGACGACTTTTTAGACGCGATAGTAAATTGCGCATCCTCGGCTTTACCTTGCGCGCTCACCTCAATGAAAGGGATATCTTTGTTGTAGATAAAACTATTGGGATGGCGAGTAAATATCGTATTCACTGCGGCAACCACGTCACTATCGGAGCGATAATTGGTTGCAAGCGTATACTGCCTGTCTTGCGCAACTCCTTGCTTTGCACCGATATAAGTAAAAATATCCGCTCCACGAAAGCCGTAAATGGCTTGTTTTGGGTCGCCTATCAAGGTTAATGCCGTATTTTTCTTTGCATAAACTCGGCTGAAAATCCCATATTGGATGGGATCGGTATCCTGAAACTCATCTATCATAGCAACCGGATATTGCAATGCAATTTTTTCGGCTAAGCGCTCACCACTGTCGCCCATCAGCGCTTGATGCAGCTGCTTAAGTAAATCGTCGGGAGAGATCAAGCCATATTCTTCTTTGTGGGCGTGAAGCAAAGCCCTCACCTCAGTCACCGCTTGTTGCACTAACGCAATTTTAAGCCCACTCCCGACCAATTGATGGAGCTCTGCCAAGGTATCAAAGTGACGAATGAGCTTATGCTCCAGCGGCGTAGTATTCTTTTTATAATGAGCAACATCGGCAAGGCTTTCACTGCCCCAAAGTCCAAAGGAATGATTACTGCTACCAAACTCAAACCACCACTGCTCACTGTTGACATAATCCTCCAGAGCTTGAAGATTAGCTTTTCGCCCAGGTGCCCGATTGCCTGCCAGTCCTGCGTTTTTCAACACATTGATGTAGTCGGCTTTGACTATTTCGGCCTTTAGCCACAGTGCTAATGTTTGGTATTTTTCACGTGCGGCAAATACCGCATCTAAGGAAACAGAGGGTTTAATTTCTGCGTTCTCTCTTGCTAATAAGGGTCTAACTTGCTTCGCCAGGGCATACGGCGTGGCAAATTGCTCTATCACAGCCTGTGTTTTTTCTGTGTCTAGCGGATAGACAAAACGTCGCCAATGATCTGCCATCGCGGCGTCAATCAGCTCGCTCTCATCGAGAATAAACTCGAGATTAAATGCCACCTTAGACTCAAAAGCATGTTGCTTCAGCATTCTTTGGCAAAAGCCGTGAATGGTGAATATCGCGGCCTCATCCATTGACTTAGCGGCAGCATCAAGGAGATCAAAGGCGCGCTTTTTATCTTCAACTTGCGCCAAGATGGCACCTATCAGTTCATCTTTACAGACTTCACCTAGTAGCACGTCTCGAGCTTGAATAATGCGTTTTCTCACTCGGTCTTTGATCTCTTGTGTTGCCGCTTCTGTGAAGGTTACCACTAAGATCTGTTCGACGCTTAACGGCTCATGTTGTTGATCAGAAGTACGCAAGCCAAGTAAATAGCGCAGATATAAACCAGTGATGGTGTAGGTTTTCCCCGTACCTGCACTGGCTTCAATTAGGTTTTGGCCACTTAGAGGCATAGTAATGGGATTAAGCATCTCCATGGCGTACCTCCTCGGCGGCATCAAGAATAGGTGTTAACAAAGTAAGGCTAAGTGCACAAAAACGCGCTTCATGAGCTGACAAATCGCTAAAGCATAGTTGAACATAGGGATCTTCCCCTTCTCCTCGACCAACATATTGCGGCTTAAATTTATTTACCGCCTTTTTAATATCCTGTGTCTTGGCGTATTCCATGCTAGAACTTGGAAAAAATGCCACAGGTTCACTCAGTGCTTGCTTATAAAAAGCCAGCCACTGCTCCAAATATTGCTGTGCTTGCGGCTTTGAAATAGCGGCAAAGTGCACGCTTTGATCTAGCCCAACAATATAAGTAGTGACTTCATGCCCCATTACACAGGCCGCGCAGTGATGTAAAAACCCTTTAATCAAATCTTTGGCTTTAATACTGGCGCTACGGTAATACACTTGCCTGTTGTCATACACACAATCAAGCCAGCCGACCAGTATATGCCCTGCAACACCAAGTTTTAGCTCTAGAGGTTCCTTTGGTTCATTCAGCAACGGGGTCAATACGTTAACCATAGGTTCAACGCGGCTGAGCAGCCCCTCTAGCTGTAGTTTGCCAATGTTTGCTTGTGGCAGCGAGCCTCGTTGTAATATTTGTTCAAGATTTAAGGGCTGTTGTTGTAGCTGAGCATCCAACACTTCATCTAAATATTGGTAGCGCTCCAAAGCATCTAATGCAAAAGGCTCTTCATCGAGTGTTAACGCTTCTATTGGTTTGAGTTTAATGCCCAGCGCTTGCTGATAAAATAACTTTTGCGGCTCGCAAACGCCGCGCAGCAAATCGCTAAACTCAATTTCTGCGTCTAAAACTGGTGCCAACGGTTTTATTTCATCAGCTTGCGCCGCTCTATGCTGCCAAAGCCAGGTACGATTGTAGCTCTGTAGTGAGCCTGCTTTAAAATGTTCAGGATTAAAAGGTTGTAATGGCAGTTGTGAAGTTAATCGAGTAACAAGCGACTGCTTTGGCATATCTTCAAAATAAAAGCTGCGATCTAGATATTCAGTCAATTCGCTGACTAGAACAGATGGCACTTGGGCTTCGTTGTTAAAGCAAGAGCGGCCAATATAACTGATATACAAGTTTTCTCGAGCACTGAGTAACGCTTCTAAGAACAAGTATCTGTCGTCTAGTTTTCGTGAGCGATCGCCTTTACGTCTCGTGGAGTGTGCGACTAAATCAAAACCAATAGGCTGCACAGTACGAGGATAGTCCGCGTCATTGAGACCAAGCATACACACCACTTTAAATGGAATAGCACGCATCGGCATCAGCGTACAAAAGTTTACCGCTCCGGCTAAAAAGCGCTGCCCAACCCCTTTTTCTCTGACGCCTTGCTTGACCAAATACGCTAATATTTTTGCTGAGACTGGCGCTTGAATATCGCCATTTTCATGGTGTTTTTCGATGTTCTCTATAATCTGCTCAAGCTTAAGTAAATCCCAACTCTGTTCAGAATCTGACGAGTAAAATAGCGCCATGGCTTCACGTAGAATTGCTGCGAAGTTCGTTAAGGTCTTTTCGCTGCTGAGTTGTCGTTTTAACCAGATAAGCGCATCAACAAAGCCGATAAGCTTGTTAAGTACTGCCACCGACATACCTTCGACTTCATCAGCAGGATAAATAGATGCGAACGGCGTCTGTTCGTCGTTTGTTGCAACCCCTAATAGCAAACGGTTGAGTCCATGCTGCCACGTATTTAATGGTATTTTTGGCAATCCATATTCACTTTTATGGCTGTCATTTAAGCCCCATTTAACACTGACCTGATCAAGCCAATAGCGAATTAAGTCAAACTCATGGCTTTCAAGGTTAAACTGTTCGGCGATCGGCAAAACGCCCAACAAATCGAGAATATCCGACACGCAAAAACGGTTATTGGGTAAGTCTGTTAGTGTCACAAAAGACGTTAAAATAGGACGCTCTTGCTCGATTGCAAGATCGGAAATCGCATAAGGGATCCGTAGTCTATCTTCACTGCTGTCAAATACCGCTTTAATAAATGGCGAATAGGTACCCACATCAGGCATCATGACGATAATGTCTTTAGGCGTCAGGCTTGGATTTTGTTCAAACAGATTGAGTAAATAATCATGGAGTCGCTCGACCTCACGCAGTGGCGTGTGGCAATCCTGAAAAACGATGCTGGTATCATCCGCCATAATGGGTAACTTGCCCTGCTGCGAAACAAACCAATTTGGATCAGCGGTTAACGACTCTCCTTTAAATGCCAACTGGTAGATCTCTTGCTGTACCTGGCCAAGCAGGCTGTCCTCAAACGCGTCATCAAATCCATCTATCCAACTGGCATCAAGCTGCAATAATTGCTCAAAATAGTCACGCCCGAGCTTTCCCCATGAAGAGAGGAGTGGATTGCCAATGTAGTAATACTCGCCGTCTTTCGCTTCAAGTTCTGGCATCTTGGCGTATTTTGCAGCGACTTTAGCTTGAGTCTTCTCATCGACTAAATCTCCCCAGTAGTGTTCACTGGGGTTAAAAAAGAATAAAAATACATTCGTTTTTTGGCCAAGCGCTTGAAAAATATCAAGCTGACTGGTCGATATGGCCGACAGTCCAAATATACAGATCCGCTCGGGAAGTTTGCCATCTGGTGCATTGGCCAGCCCTTGCAGTAACTGATCGTGCATGTTGGCACGGTGATACGGACTTTGTTCAAGTGCTTTAACATGGTGGACTAAACGACGCCAGAGATCAGGCTGCCAAGGGGCGATGGCTTCAACATCCACATCTATGAGCGTATCTTGGCCCTGCTCCCAAAGTTCAACCCACTGGGGGCGGTACATTAAATATTGGTCAAAAACGTCGGCAATTTTTTCACACAGGGCAAAGAGTTTAATTCCTGACGGGTCGTCACCTAAATAGTGCTTAAGCGCAATATATTGAGGCTTATCAATGCAGTCAGGTAACAGCGTAAATAGCTTCCAAGTCATATTGCTTTTATTAAAAGCGGATTCCTTGGGAACATCATCAATGAAATTTTGGTATAGCTTCCAAATGAAGCTAGATGGTAATGGAAAGTCGACCTGTGCACTTATTCCTAAGTGCTGACTCATACCTAGTTTGAGCCATTCAGACATACCAGGAGATTGTACTAACACCACTTCTTTTGCAAAAGGGTTAGTGAGTGGTGCTGATTTTATGAGTGTGCAGAGTTGCGCCTGCAAGATTTCCATTCGATTCGATTGGATGATGTGTAACATGTTGTCTGCCATGCAGTTTAACGCTGTGTTAAGTGTATCTGAATCTTCCTATAAGCGGTAGTTATTGAGGTTAATGCGAGTGCGCTTGAGTAGAAAAGCGACAACCGTCGCTTCTCAGATTAAACTGTTAGAACAAATCTATATCAGAGCTCTCTTCCGGCGCTTCAATTTTATGCTCAGACAGCAACTCTTCGTAAAAACAAAGCATATCGCGACCGTTATCTTTTGCGTAATAAAGCGCTTTGTCGGCGTTTTCAAGCACAGTGATGGGGAAATCATATGGACTAATGCGAGACATTCCGACACTGACGGTGAGCTTTTTTACGAATGGGAAGTGGGTATTTCGTACCAGCTCCATAAACTCGTCCATCTTGGCTTTGATTGAATCGTAATCGGTTGGCTCAAAGACCAGTACGAATTCTTCACCACCGAAGCGAAACAATAAGTCTGTGGAGCGAAAAAACTGGCGCATACGCTGTGCTAATAACAGTAAAACCTCATCTCCGCATACATGTCCGTAGTTATCGTTTACTTTTTTAAAGTGATCGATATCCATGATCGCAAGCCATGAGGTTGAACCTTTATGCACCGAGCGCACATCACCATGCCATACCGTTTTATGTTGTTTGATAACTTGCTTTTCAATCAGTTGTTTCAAGCGCTTTTCAAACGTTTGACGATTCAGTAGTCCGGTGAGTTTATCGCGCTCGTTTTCGTGAAGAATGGTGAGATAATTTTCAAAAATGCGGCAAAATGCATTAAGTAATACTTGATCTGCACTCGACAACCCAGTACTGATAACCGCTATCGCACCAACTGGCTTTTCCTGAAGACTGATTGGCACCCAACGATGCTCGGTGCCATCTTTCGCTTGTACCGTAATGATACAGGCTGACTGCAAGCAAGAAATTAATTCCTTATCAGGTTCTTTAACTAGGCTTCGCTCTTCCCAATCAAATTCCTTATCGGACAGTTTTCTTAGCAACAAGCTTCTCTCTATCGCGATCTCTCCAGGAACGAGCAGATCCTTATAAACAGCGACCTCTTTACAGCCTATGAACTCTTGAATAGTAGACACTAAGCTGTATTCGAGAGAGTCAACGTCTCTCGTTTTTGTTATTTTGATAACGGAATTTAGTAAATCTTCTTGCATGTCCGACGCACTCACAACTGCATTGCTGGCATATTATTACACACTTAGCGAACAAATAAACTCCAAAGTACTCCTTTATTCCTATCAATGTTAAAAAATAAGCTACAATCCAGTTGATTATTAATTAGCAAATACTTGAGGGTTAAACACTTAACTGCTCTCAAGCTTAATTGATAAAGATGACAACTTTTGCATCAAAAGTTTTCGCTTTACCACTGACGCCTGCTTTAAGCTTATGCAATGTACAAAAAAATGCCAAACTTAAGTGTTTGGCATTTCTCTAAATTCATACTTATGGGTTGGTTTTAGTCTAATGTTGCGAGCATAGACTCATCATACTCTTTCACGGCTTGACCGGCTTTCACCTTCTCCACATAATCAGGATTGGCAATGAACGGTCTACCAATCGCCAATAAATCAAATTGTTGATTTTGAATCGCTTCTGCACCTGACGCTGCAGTGTAGCTCCCCACACCAACTAACGTTCCTTTATAGATGCTACGCAAATAAGCCGAGGCACTGCCGCCCAAATATTCAAACTCCATCGCGTCATCAAAGATACCCACGTGCAGATAGGCTAAGTTGCGACTGTTTAATGCCGAGATTAAGAAATCAAATACCGCTCTGTCTCTTTGATCACCATCCATGTTGAAGTAAGCACCGGGTGACACTCTCAAACCCACTCTGTCGGCACCAATACGATCGGCGACAGCATCGGTGACTTGTAAAGCAAATCGACTCATATTTTCTGGTGTTTGACCATACTCATCGGTACGTTGATTCGCGGCGTGATGTAAGAACTGATCAATTAAATAACCATTGGCACCGTGAATTTCCACTCCATCAAAACCAGCTTCAATCGCGTTTGCTGCCGCTTGGGCATAGTCGGCAATGAGTTTTGTAATATCTTCCTTCGTCGCCGCTTTTGGCGTTTGGTAGGTTAAATCACGCATTCTTGGAATTGAACCTTCGATACCAATAGCCGACGGTGCTAAGACTTCTCCGTCAAAGAAGTACGGGTGCGCAACACGCCCAACGTGCCACAACTGCGCAAACATCTTGCCGCCTTCGGCATGTACAGCATCTGTTACTTTTTTCCATCCTGCAATTTGTGCCTGTGTAAACAAACCTGGGGTATTCGGGTAGCCTTGCCCATCAGGGCGAATAATCGTCGCTTCACTAATGATTAATCCTGCTTTGGCTCGCTTAGCGTAGTACTTCACCATGTCATCGGTAGGCACTAGATCGTCGTCTGCCATACAGCGCGTCAATGGCGCCATCAAGATGCGATTATTGAGTGATATCGTGTTATTTAGCTTAACATTTTCAAAAAGTATCTGTGGCATGCGTGTCTCTCCATATTTGAATATACATTCAAGATAGGGATTCTTGAATCATTATTCAAGTTAAACCTTTACATTTTTTTCATTGTTATCAAAAATAGGGGTGAAGTATTGGTATAATGGTGACGTTTAAACACATTTGGTGCACTTAGGAAATCGATGAGAACAGCAGAGTTTGATAGAGAAACCGTACTGAGAAATGCCATGCAAGCATTTATGACTTATGGCTACAACAAAACCAGTATGCCCAAACTGACCGAAGTCACCGGACTCCATCCGGGTTCTATCTACTGTGCGTTCAAAAATAAAAAAGGTTTGCTATTAGCCGCCATAGATCAATATCAAGCAGACCGACGAGTGCATTATCAAAAGCTGTTCGAAAACAGCACCAGCCTTCGCTGTGCACTTGAGCGATTCTTACAAGATCTTGTCGGTGAGTGTTTAGGCGACGAGTCAAAGAAAGTGTGTTTGCTCACCAAAACGCTTAATGAAATTGGCGAGCAGGATGCGGAAATTCAAGCGGCACTCAGCGCTAACTTGCACCAATTTGAATCACTGATCAGGCAACAGTTTTTGATAGCTTGGCCCGATAGTGAAGCATTAAGTGAAGATGAAGCCACAAAGAGGGCCCGTTTCTTTATTATGTCTGTATATGGTATTCGAACTTATGCAGCGACGCAGTGCGATAGCTCACACCTAAATGCACTGGCGGATAGGTTATTGGAAGTCTCAGTTTAAAGCCGAGGGCTTTGCGCTTGGCTAAATTGCTGTTTAAACATATCGTGTAAACTCTTGTCTATGTATTCGAGATGCCAATTAATAAAACGCTCGTCCATCGTCAAGCCCGCCAATACAGAATTAACCGCCGCTAAAAACCCGCGTGTAACGGGTGTATCCCGACAAGCGATATGCCCAGTAATAAATGGAGCAAAACCACTAACCGCAATTGGTACGGGTTTTTCTGATGCATCTTTCGCGTGGTATGCAATAACCGAGGGATATTCAAGCAGCAACTCAAAACGTTTGCTCATCAACATAGAATACATTTGCGCTTCGTTTTCGCTGCCTTCTTTCACGTAGAGCTGATCTGGCGGCGTCTGCTGTATCATGGCATCGGCAATATCACCATATGAGCGCTCTTTTTCTACGCCCAACAACCATTTGGGATGACTCGTTAACAATACCTCTAGGTTTTGCTCGGTTTGTGTAGACAACAATTGCACTGAAGGTGCAGCAAAAACTTGTAACCCCAAAAAATAAGTGGTCGGCTCTGAAAATAGCAATGTTTTACTGCGCGCTTTATTCACAACTAAGTTTCTAACGCACTCCCCTTCACCTCCTGCAATATTTTTAAGCGCACGGTCAACACTGGCATCAGACTGTGTAATCTCAAACTGAGTTAATTGGCTTTGCAGATAGGAAAATACACGGCTTTCGGTTTGAACACCTTGAGAAGGGTTATTGTAAATTGTGATTGCTTGCGGCTGGGGCTGAGCGATTGAATAGCTACAACAAAATAACAAGCCAATTAGTATGCCAAGTCTATTCATTGATACATCCTTTTATTTCCCGTTGAAACGTGCCACACACCGTTTGATATAAGGCAGAGTATACAACGAGAACAAGCCCAAGATAAATGAATCACCGGAATTGATATCTACGGATACTTTTCATACAACACTGTTACTTTCGATATTTTTCGTACAGAGAATCAATTGAGTATTCAAATAGCGCTTTTATATGACTTTTAGCCTCTGGAATTGAGACAAGCTCAAAATCGACTGAAGCAGATTTACCACCAAAGAGTCCAAAAGTAGCTGGCTTAGACACAACATCCAAAGTTAGTAATCCGCGGTTATTTTCTATTGGTGTCAATTGGTAAGACGCGTACTTACCGCCTTCATTTCCAAGTATAAAAAAGAACCCACCACCTTCCCCAAGTGCCTCAAACAATTCCAATTCTTTGTCCCAAGGGTAATGATCAATAACATCCCAAGCCTCACGATAAGACTGTAATTCTTTTTCATAATTGATGAGCTCAGTGCCACCGTCACGATGTTGGTAATAGACTTTAACTCGCCTCATTAAACTTTCCTTATCCACTAACATCACATTTTTTGAGAATTTGCTGCCGGAGAAAAGCCTTCAGCAGCTTAGTTGACATACTCTACATTTGCGCCGCAAATACGTCATGTATTTTCTCTGGCGTTAGCAGGTTGAAATCACCGTCATGATAGCTTTCGACATATTCAATAAAGGCGCTTGGAGTGGTAGTAATAGCTGACAGAAGCCAGCTCATACCGTCACTTTCATCATTATTAAACTCTACTGCTCCTTGAGACCAAGTTGCTTCATTATCAAGTCGCCAAATGCAAAACGTGAACTCTTCTATTTCGAAACCTCGTCATTCAGTACTTCCAACAGCTCAGTTGGCGCTCCCTCGTACATCCCCGGCCATACACCGTACTCTTCTTGAGCATGAGGGCTAACTTCTGACTCATGATCGAATCCCTTGATAAGGATCGACTCGCCTTTGATCACGACAACAATATTGTCGCCGCCCCCATTTTCGTAAGTCGCGATATCAATACCAGCAACCCAATTTTCGGTATAAGTAAAACAGCGCAAATACTCATCATCTGAGATTTCAATATCTAATGCCGCACTGGCCTTAAGAGCCAACTTCAATTCCTTATTTGATATTTTGTTGAGCTCCATCTTTTTTCTCTATGTTGGAGGTGAGTTATTGAGCGCTTCATTGTAGTTTCGAGATTTCATAACTCAACTTTTCCTGAGTTTTTTCAAAAAATACCGAGTGCCGCATAGGCTCTACTAAAATTAAATTAAAAACAATTAGTTACAACCATCCATAGCCCAGAGTTGTATTTGTCTGCACTAATTAAAATAGCCTGTATTACGCTTTGCTCTGGTATTACTGCTCCTTTAAGGCTTAGCTGCCAAACACGTGGTACTCCCTTTGCCAAAACCAGTTGTCATTTGCTCTATCACACATCAAGTTATATAAATGGTCAACTAAAGTCGCTCATAATTCTTGATAGTAATGACCACCTTTCATTTGTTAGCATTAGTCGCAACATACGAGGAATGTTATTTCGCTTTTGGTGAAAATGTTAGCACCGACCTACTTTTTATACAGAAAAAATTAATACGCGTTAGTTTTACAAGGAGACTAGGTGAAAATACTTAAATTTATTTTGATCCTTTTGTGCATTACCACTTTTTTATCTATTTTCATTTTTAACAAGGAGGCACTTGCATGTGAAATTACACCGCTTATGGGATTTAAAGAAACTTACCCAGAAATTTATGCTGATGACTCCATGAAAAAAACAGAGCAAGGAAATTTTATTGAATTGGTGCAAAAAGCAAAAAAAAGAGTTGATGAAGCTTTTGGTAAAATGAGCTCCAATCCAAGGTATATTGTGTCCAAAAACTCAACATACTGGAAATTTGGTTTCAACCCAACAGGGATGGCGCGAAGTTCATTATTTAGGGAGTGTGTGTTTATTGGCCCCAAAGGCATTAATATTGATGTGATTGCACACGAGACAGCACATGCAGAGGTGTTCCATAGAGCTAACTTTTTTACTAAAAATTTTAAAATGAAACCTTGGCTACTTGAAGGCTCGGGTACTTATGTAGACTACAGGCATCCACTACTACTAGAGAACATAAATATTGATAGTTCAAAAGTAAATCAAGTAATGGAATTATCAGACTTTTCTCCTCGAGAAATTTGGGCTTATCAAGCATCAAGAGTCGCATTTGAAAAAATTGATCCTAAAAAACTCTACGAAGGCATAGATAGATTAAATTCAGGTGAAAGCTTTGATGCCGTGTTTGCAAAGTAAAGCTAAGCGATACTTAAATAAAGTGCATCAAAGCGACCCTTTAACACTTTTCGCTACAATTTTAGCTAACTTTTATCTGTCAATTATGCAGACGTAAACTTTAAGCCTATCTGAAAACTTAGCGGCTTTTATAAAAATGAAAACAATTTTTGAACATACTCAATCTAGTGTTTTAGTGCTTCCTCAAGCTCTATTTGCGATCAAAGATGTGGCTGTTGTTAGTCATCATAAAAACTCTGTTATTTTTTATAAAAGTCTTGAGCGGGACTTGGTAAACGTTGAGTTTTACATCAATACACCATGTTTGATATATATTGAAAGCGGACGTGAGGTAATTACAAACCGTGACAACGACACGATTGAGTTGAAGGCAGGAAGCGCAATATTTCTCCCTCAAGGGCTAAAACTACAATCTGATTTTGTTAAAGAAACGGAGTCCTTAAAAGCTTACTTGGTATTTTTTGATGACAGTGTTGTTGTGGATTATTTGAGTAAACTTAAAAAGCCCTTAGATTGCCCCAGTAGCGCGCCAACCTTTTGCTTGTTGGAAGGTTGTAATGAATTCAGCACTTTTTTTGATTCCATTATAGGTGATATAAAATCACCTTCTTATTTAAACATTAAGCTGCAAGAGCTACTCCACCTTATTTCTTGGAAAGACAACCAAGCCATTTTTCATTCCGTACTATCCTCAAAAAGGTGCATCCCTCCTCGGCGAAACCTTATTCGACTACTAGAAACGCTTGATGTACTTCATCTCACTGTTGGTGATTTAGCGCATTTATCAGGGAGAAGTCTTTCTAGCTTTAATCGTGATTTCAAAGCGACTTACAAAGTTACACCACAAAAATGGTTGCGAGAAAAAAAACTATCTCAGGCTAAAATATTGTTAGTAGAAAAAGAGCTGTCTGTGACGCAAGTTGCTTTGACAATGGGCTATGAAAATGTGTCAGCCTTTATCAAAGCATTCAAGCTTCAGTATGGTATAACTCCAAAACAAATAAAACGATGTAAATGACGGAAAATCGTTAGTTTTGACATTCCTTGGGTAGTTGGTGCTCGGCAGGTTAGATAGTCTGAGTGAAGATAACCATAAGGAGTAAAACAGATGAGTGTAAGAGTTACCCTAAACTGCCAAGTAAAGCCTGAGCAATTTCAAGCCCTACTTCCCTTTTTAGAACACAACTTGCCCAACGTTAGAGGTTTTAAAGGAAATTTGCAGGTTAGCGTTTTATATGATGAAAAAAATGATGAAATGCTTTTAGATGAGGAGTGGCTAACGATAGAAAGTCATCTAGCATATTTGAATTTCATTAATAATAACGGTGTATTGGAAAAACTGAGTTCATTTCTCAGTGCACCACCTAATATTAAGTATTTTAACAAGATAGAAGTTTAGTTATCCCCAAGAATCGTTTGAGGAACACTAAGCTACTTTTTAAGTAAAATTTATAAGACTATAAAATGTGGCTCGTTATGTAAGCTAATATTTGACATGAACTAGGTTATAAAATTAGTAAATAATTGAATATTTGATCACTGTCAAATTGCATATAGAGCCCAATGTAACATTTTGTCTAATATTTTGAACAAAGCAGCATTAGCCGATGCAAAGAAACTAAAGCGACAACTCTATGCTGCTATCTAATCAAATTTACATGGAAAACATGATGAACAGTTGGATATTTTTTGCAGGTATCATCGCGCTATTGACGTCACTTATACATATCTTTGCAGGTCAACTAGACCCTATTAGGCCACTTCTTAAAAGTGACCTACCTGATATAGGTAAAGCTACTCTCTTAAGTTGCTGGCATCTAGTGTCAACTATTTTGGTCCTTTCCGGAGTCTCCTTAACTATTATTGGCTGGTACGACTTAAACTCATTTCACCATTTAGTCATCGGGATCTCGATTTGCTTCATTATATTTTTTATCGTTTTTATATCAGTTGGCTGGTATTTTTTTAAGTTACAAACGTTTATTAAATTACCGCAATGGATTCTATTATTGCCAATTGGCATTTTGGGGAGTATCGGTATCATGTAAAGACATCAAACCAAGCCAATGATCATAAAGCTATCCCCCGTAGTTGGAAATAGTGATGGGTTTCATATTCCATCAGCTCAGCTGGCAGACTTACTTTGGTATCGCCACGTCTGCGAGCTTTTCAGAATAAACTTCCAGAGCAGCTGAACTATGCTACTATCGAGCTTATAGTAAAACCTTAACAAAAATGCAGAAACTTCTCCTAATGCTTCGAGGGATTTGGCTATGTCTAATGCCTAAGAGCGAATGTTTTAGCACCGCTAATATATCAGTTAGTCCCAACTATTATAGAAGCAAACAGGAAGAACAGTATTTATTTCTACTATTTTACCAACAAACTCTTACTTAACACCTATATAAGAAAGGGTTAACAAACCACAGGGACAGACAATATGGATATATCAGATACCCGATGGCGCACTAAAACCAAAGCTTCACCTGCTACCTCATATCGTTTGAATACGGTCACCAAGCAGAGCAATACACTTACTACACAGGTGTCTGTTTCTTCATTGGCGGTGAGACTAAAAGAAGCACAACAGGCAATTGACTCAGCCCGTTTAAATCAGCAATCATTTCTACAGAATAACAACGTTTTAACGTGGCAAGCGCAAAGCAATCAAGAAGAGGTTAATTCGGCTAAGTGGGAGTTTGAGCAACTGTCCAAACCTCAACTGGAGACTATCGCCATGGATCCCAGTAATACCTTTTCAAAAGCAGAGAAGGCTGCTGCTTACGAAAAGTGGCATGCACTTGATCAACGAGCGTTGTCTGAGCTGAAGCGGAACGCCCTCAATGATGATAATGCAATGACATCATTTGAAGCTGCGCTATACACACATAGCCAGACATTCTCAGAACTCGGTAAAGCTATGCTCCCTGATGATTATCTTTCGCAAGCACAGTCACACTTCGAGTCAGCGCTCCAAGACATGAACTTATCAGCGCATACAATGAGCAATCAAGCTGAGCATTACTATAGCCTAATGGTTACAGATCTGTTTGCTGGCAATGAACCTAAAGTGCACAATGGCGCTGAAGGGATGTCTTCACATAACTTAGAACGCAGCAACTATGACTTCTTGACTCATAAAGACAGATTTATGCTGGCTGATATGTATGAATATGCAGAGAAAAGTGGCATAGATTTCGAGTATATTCAAAAACTTGCTAGTGACATAGGAAACTACCGACGACATGATGACGGCAAATTACTCAGTAATTTCAACGAGGGGCATTTTAATACCGAAGGCCAAAAGCTCACTGTCGGATTTACGCAAAGAGATCAAGCCTCTATAGATCGCCTGATGAATAATGGTGCACTATCTTCCAGTGCTCTGGACGCGGGCTTTGTATCTTTTATCACAGACCCTGGCCTTGGCGCACTCTCTCACCAAGGCAGCTACCAGTTTCTGGCACATATAGCAGAAGTAACAGCCGGTATTGCGACCAGTGACTCAGCAACGCAATTTAAAACGTTCACCGAGGCAAGTAGCATCAACGAGCGCTATGTCATGACCCAATCTGAAGAAAGTATTTCCCTCCCAGAACCGGATGTGACATGCAAAAACGGGGTCTGTGAGGTAACCGAAAAAGGACGGAAAAATGGCGTAACCTTAACGCAAAATACTCAAGTGCTAGCACCGCCTATTGAGTTCAAGCCTGCTCAATTTGATACCCTACTCCACCTACAAACCGACCCCGATACTCAGAAATCAGTCTGGTTCGAATGGCTTTTAGAAAAGTAATTTTTAAACTTAAAGTGGGCGTTTCGTATTTTTGTAAAGAAGATAGCCAAACTCGCTCAACCTCATGTTTGTTTAGCTTTATATCGCTGAGACATTTAAGTCGAGATAAATCACGGGTACTGAACTCAAATTCGTACGACTATGCCGTTTGCGGCTCCAGCCGATAATCTAAAGCTAAATTGCACAAACAAAGATATTTTTAAATAGAAATGACGTAAACCAGAAGGGTTTTTGAAGATGCGCTGTATTTAGGAAATAAAAATAAAGTTTAGGGTTATCATAGCCCCAGAATGTCCCCAAAAGTACGAGCAGCTTTTAGTAGGTAATTGATTTGAATAAAGAAGGAATGGCGGAGAGAGAGGGAGTCGAACCCTCGATACGCTATAAACGTATACACGAGTTCCAGTCGTGCGCCTTAAGCCACTCAGCCATCTCTCCGCACTGAATTGCGGGGCTAATACTATGAAAAGCCTCGCAGTTTATCAAGCAGTTTTTTGCTTTTAGGATCTATTTGCCTATTAATCCTACTATTTCTGCAAGGATGCAGAAAAATCTAGCATGCGATTGAGCGAACGTAGTGCGCCTTCACGCAATTCCATATCAACGAAGACTTCTTTGCCTTGTGGGCTGATAAGCGCTTCTTCAATTGCTTGTAGGCCGTTCATTGCCATCCAAGGGCAATGGGCACAGCTACGGCATGTGGCGCCTTCACCAGCGGTTGGTGCTTCGAAGAACTCTTTCTCAGGGCAAAGTTGCTGCATTTTATAGAAGATACCGCGATCGGTGGCAACGATAAACTTCTGATTATCCATTTCTTGCGCAGCTTTAATTAACTGACTCGTTGAGCCTACTGCATCTGCTAAGTCTACGATTTCCGCAGGAGATTCAGGGTGAACCAGTACCGCAGCGTCAGGATGTAGCTGCTTCATGTCTTTAAGGGCTTTGGTTTTAAATTCATCATGAACGATACACGCACCGTTCCACATGATCATATCGGCGCCCGTTTTCTTTTGGATATAAGAACCTAAGTGCTTATCCGGACCCCAGATGATTTTTTCGCCTTGCTCATCAAGGTGCTCAACAATCTCAAGCGCACAAGAAGAGGTGACGATCCAATCCGCTCTGGCCTTTACCGCAGTTGAGGTATTGGCGTATACCACCACTTTTCTGTCTGGATGTTGATCGCAAAACGCAGAAAACTCGTCGATAGGGCAGCCTACGTCCAACGAGCAAGTTGCTTCGAGTGTTGGCATCACAACGGTTTTGTGCGGTGTTAATATTTTTGCCGTTTCGCCCATAAAGCGCACGCCGGCGACGATGATCATGTCTTTGTCTTCTTGCTTAGCGCCAAATCGTGCCATTTCTAATGAATCAGCAACACAACCGCCAGTTTCTTCAGCAAGTGCTTGGATCTCAGGATCAGTATAATAATGGGCAACCAGTACCGCATTTTTTTCAACTAATAGCGCTTTGATACGCGCTTTATACTCTGCTTTTTCTTCAACGGTAAGAGGGGCAGGTTTTGGAGGGAAGATGTAATCTTCCGGCATAATACGTTCAGCTAGACTCATTTCTCGACCACTAGTCCACATTGCATAATTAGGTAGAATTATACGAAAAATACAGGGGTAATCCTAGCGAATGTTTAGCTCAAAATGGCGAGTTTAAGAAAGTATTTTGAATAATATATGAAGAATAAGAGGATGGTGGGTCATGATGGACTCGAACCATCGACCAATGGATTAAAAGTCCACTGCTCTACCAACTGAGCTAATGACCCGCTCAAGCATTATAAGTGCCATTAATTCATCCTGAAGAGATGTTCCGCTTAGTCGTCCTGACTCGCGTTCAAAAAGCGTAGAAGCCTCGCTTCGGTCTTTTTCACCCAACTGAGCTAATGACTTGCTCAAAATTGAATTCGCATGCTTGTAAGTGGTGGGTCATGATGGACTCGAACCATCGACCAATGGATTAAAAGTCCACTGCTCTACCAACTGAGCTAATGACCCGCTCAAGCATTAAAAGTGCCATTGATTCATCCTGAAGAGGTGTTCCGGCTCGTCGTCCTGACTCGCGTTCAAAAAGCGGCGAAGCCTTGCTTCGTTCTTTTTTCACCCAGCTGAGCTAATGACTTGCTCAAAATTGAATTCGTATGCTTGTAAGTGGTGGGTCATGATGGACTCGAACCATCGACCAATGGATTAAAAGTCCACTGCTCTACCAACTGAGCTAATGACCCGCTCAAAATCGAATTCACAAGCTTATAGATGGTGGGTCATGATGGACTCGAACCATCGACCAATGGATTAAAAGTCCACTGCTCTACCAACTGAGCTAATGACCCGCTCAAAATTGAATTCATGTGCTTGTAAGTGGTGGGTCATGATGGACTCGAACCATCGACCAATGGATTAAAAGTCCACTGCTCTACCAACTGAGCTAATGACCCGCTCAAAATCGAATTCGTATGCTTGTAAGTGGTGGGTCATGATGGACTCGAACCATCGACCAATGGATTAAAAGTCCACTGCTCTACCAACTGAGCTAATGACCCGCTCAAAATCGAATTCGCAAGCTTATAAAGTGGTGGGTCATGATGGACTCGAACCATCGACCAATGGATTAAAAGTCCACTGCTCTACCAACTGAGCTAATGACCCGCTCAAATATGAATTCTAAAGCTTGTAAAGTGGTGGGTCATGATGGACTCGAACCATCGACCAATGGATTAAAAGTCCACTGCTCTACCAACTGAGCTAATGACCCACTTAACGCAGCAGTTTTTTGTTACCAATCGCCTGCTGCGGGCGCTTATAATACTTATTTAAATTTTGAGTGCAACTGAAATAGCTAGTTTTTTTCACTTTTTATGACTAAGCGCCTAATTTTAAGGCACTCAGCTCAAAAAGTGATAATTACATCTTCGCTAAACGCTCTGTTGCCAATTTTGCAGGAGTCGTACTTGGATACTCTTTAATCAATTTATTAAGGAGTGTCTTCGCTTCAGCGGCTTGTCCCTGTTTATGTAAAATAGTACCCAGCTTTAACATCGCTTCTGGACGTTTATTCGATTCAGGGAAATTATCAACAACGGTTGCAAAATGAGACTTGGCTTTACTATCGTCAGATTTTATTAAGAATAGCTGACCTAACCAGTAATGCGCGTTCGGCACATACACTGAATTTGGATACTGCTGTAAGAAACTTTGAAACTCAGGGATCGCCGCATCGTAGCGCTTATCCTTCATTATCATGTTTACTGTACGGTCATACGCTTCATTCTCAGACAGATTACTGCTGAATGCTTGCTCAGGCGTAACATCAGGCGTTACCGCAGCTGCAGTGGATTGTGACTGGTCATAAGCTTGACTGACGCGATTTTCAATCTCTTGATACAACTCACGTTGACGTTGTAGCACTTTTTCAAGCTTATAGCTCTGCTCTTCTGTCACACCACGCACTTGGCTTACTTCTTCTTGCAAAAGATTAAGCTGTTGCTGTAACTCAGCCTGTAGCAAATTGCGGGTTCTCATCATACTCTCAAGTTGAGAGACACGTTCTTCTAGTGTTTGATTTGAATTTGCAGCTTCTGAAACAGGAGCGGGAGCAGCCCAAACTTGGGCGCTCCCGCTCATGAGTAAGAATGCTGCCAAAATAGTATTCGGCTTCATAATAACTCTTTCTTAGTACACTAATACCGCGCGACGGTTCTTAGCGAACGCTTCTTCTGTACGTGACTTAATCATTGGTTTTTCTTCACCATAGCTCACTACAGAGATTTGGCTGTCAGAAACACCAAGGCTTTGAAGGTATTTAGCAACTGATTTACCACGGCTCTCACCTAGTGCGATGTTGTACTCTGGCGTACCACGCTCATCAGCGTGACCTTCAACAAGTACTTTCACGCTTGGGTTTTTCACTAGGAAATCAGCGTGCGCTTGAAGTAGTTCAGCATATTTGCTCTGAATAGTAGATTTATCAAAATCGAAGTAAACGATCTGTTCTTGACGTAGGGCTTCATATTTCTCACGTAGTTTTTCTTCAGCAGATTTCTCGCGAGACATAGTGTTTACATCAACAGTGTTGTCTTGTGTGGTTGCCGCTTGGTTGCTTTCGCTAGCCGCGCCCTCATCAACACTTGAAGATGAGCTACATGCTGCAAGTGTCATCACTGGCAACGCGACCATTAAGGCTTTTAGAGTTTTGTTAAGTTGCATCGAGTATATTCCTATATCTTTATAAATCTAACCAGCAAAATTACTGTAAAAACGGCGACCAGGCTGGTGCCTTAACTTGACCGTCCAAGACAGGTAACCTTGCCTTGAAACGACCATCCATAGACACCAATGCCAATACCTGCTTATTATTGTGCAAGGTGCTGTATATTATCATCGAACCATTTGGTGCAATGCTCGGAGACTCATCTAGTCTCGTACGAGTTAGCACTTGAAACAGCCCGGAATCTAATTCTTTTTTCGCAATGTGGTAACGGCCCAGCGTACGGTTAACCATAATCAGACGTTTACCATCTGGCGTGATCGAACCTGCTAAGTTCATGTCGCCGTCGAACGTAACTCGCTTAGACCTACCAGTTTTTAAATTTAACTTATAAATCTGAGCATTACCACCCCTTTCAGATGTATACACAATTTCTTGACCGTTTGGATGCCAAGAAGGCTCAGTATCTATACTACGATGACGAGTTAAGCGTGTTTCTTGACGAGTTTTCAGGTCAATTAGATATACTTCTGTCGCACCACCTGAGTCCTTAGAGAGTACTGCAAGTAATTTAGTTCCATCAGGAGAAAACTGTGGTGCGCCATTAATACCAGGGTGACTTGTGACAAGTTCGCGTTTTCCAGTGTAAATATCTTGAATGTAAATTTGCGATTGGCGATTTTCAAAAGTCACGTACGCAAGTTTGTTTGCATCCGGCGACCATGCAGGAGACATTAACGGCTCTTTGGAGCGCAATAACACCTGCTCGTTGTAACCGTCATAATCGGCAACAACTAACTGGTATGGCTTATCTTGGCCATCACGTACGATGACGTAGGCAATCTTAGTTCTAAATGCGCCTCTTTCACCCGTTAAGGCTTCATATACTACATCGCTGATTTGGTGCGCATAGTTTCTAAAGCCCGTACTGCTAACAATACTTTGGCGTCCTTCAAGCACATGGTCGTCGCTTTGCATTAAGCGACCATTTGACATAATGCGAGTTTCACCACCAGTAAGCTGTGCTCTGATCACGTCAATCAGTTCATACTTTACCAAGTAGCGTCCAGCAGATTGCTGGGTCACTGTGCCTACAACTACCGCTTCAACCCCCGCATCGACCCATGCAGCGTAGTCGATTTCTGAGTCAGTTGTAGGTAATTGAGGCATGTCAGCCTCAGCAACGGGCTTAAATTTACCGCTGCGCATCAAGTCTGCAGAAATAACGTCACTTAAACTCGACGGCATTTCACCAGTGCCATTATATTTAAATGGTACAATTGCGATGGGTCTGGCACTGTCTACCCCTTCTGTTATCACAATTTCAAGTGCGGCTTGCGCAAACTGTGATACACCCAGAGTAAAAACCAGCAATAAGGTTGTGAACTTCTTTAGCATGTTCGTCCTTTAAAAATTTGGTTTAATTGTTAAATTGATATTCTTAAGCTGTTCAAACACGTCTTTATCTTTAGAAACAGGTAAAGTATCGGCCATTTTCACAGCACGGATAGCAGCTTCACAAACTAGCTTGTCGCCGCCCAATGACTCTACATGCGTCACAAGGCCATTAAAGGCTAGACGAATGTTTACTCGGCATTGCTTACCTTTCATTGTTTCATCGATAAGCAAGTTTGCTTGAATGCGTTGCATGATAAGTGCTTTAAACTTATCCACTTCGCTCAATACTTGCTGTTGACGGATCTTCGCTCTTGCTGCCTGCTCTTTCGCAAGCTGGTCACGCAGCATTTGTTCTTCAAGTGCCTTTTGACGTTGACGCTCCGCTTCTTCCGCTTTTCGTTTTTCCTCAGCTTCGCGACGTTTCCTCGCCTCTTCGGCTTTTCTTAAGCGATCTTCCTCAGCTTGACGCTGGGCTGCAGCCTTTTTAGCAGCTTCTTCCGCAGCGGCTTTTTCAGCTCTCGCTTTATCAGCCTGCTCACGTTGTTTTTTCTCAATTTCGCGAGCGCGTTTGGCTTGCGCCTCAGCTTGGCGAGTCTCTTCCAACTTAGCTTGACGCTCTTGCTCCAGCTTTTTAATGCGCCGTGCTTCGGCTTCGCGGTCTTTTCTGGCTTGCTGCGCACGCTGTTCAAGATCGCGAATACGGCGATCTTCAGCAGCTTGCTTTTCTTCTTCACGCTTTTTTAAATCAGCAATCTTTTTCTCAACTGCTTGCTGATCAACCGACACCGCAGAAACCGCCCTTTCAGGCTTTTGATCTTTTTGCTGTGGATTTAAGGTGACTTCCATCACAGTAGGTGTATCAACTTGAAAATTTGCCGTAGCAAATAGCAGACCGCCAATCGCGCCATGAAGCAATACTGACTTAACTACGCTGCTAGATAATGAACTCATTACTCATCCTCAAATGATTTAGTCATTAGGCCAACAGAAGGAACACCCGCTTTTTTCAAGAAGTCCATTAAATAAAGTACTTCTTGATACGACACTCTGCCTGAACCTTTAATCATTACAGGGGTATCTGGATTTTGTTCTAACTTAAGTTTAATCACCGCAGCTACTTCTACTGCATCCATTGGTGCTTCAGGGTCCGTACCAACAGTCACAAAATAGCGACCTTCAGCATCAATGGTGGCAATAATCGGTGGCGAGTCTTTAGTTTCAACCAATTCAGACTCTTCCATCTGAGGTAAGTCTACTTTTACGCCGTGCTGGATAAGTGGAGCCGTTGCCATAAAAATGATTAACAGCACCAACATAACATCAATATAAGGAACGACGTTGATCTCCGCAACGGGACGACGTCTCTTACGCTGATACATTTTGTTTTGCCTCTACTTGTGTTGCAGCCTGACGATAAAGAATATTAGCGAACTCTTCCATAAAGTTAATGTACTGAGTTTCTAGCTTTTCTACATTTTTGGCAAATCGGTTATACGCCATAACCGCTGGAATTGCCGCAAACAGACCCATGGCTGTTGCTATCAACGCCTCAGCAATACCTGGTGCAACCATTTGCAGTGTCGCTTGTTTCACTTCGCCAAGCGCGATGAAAGCATTCATGATCCCCCAAACGGTACCAAATAGACCGATGTAAGGACTGATAGAGCCAACTGTTGCTAAAAAAGAAAGGCTTGATTCTAACTTTTCAATTTCACGAGAAAGCGCGACACGCATTGAACGGTGAGTACCTTCAACAACAATTGAAGGAGATTGGATATTGCCTTTTTTATGCTTTGCAAACTCTTTAAAGCCGGATACAAATAGCGCTTCTAGTCCTGACGCGCTACCAGTCCTTGCAGCTATTTCATTATAGAGTTTGCTAAGATCCATACCGGACCAAAATTTTTGCTCGAAATTCTTTGATTGGCTTTGGGCTTGAGAAATGACAGTTTTACGTTGAAAAATAATTGCCCAAGAAGCAATAGACAATCCCACCAGGGTCAACATAACAAGTTGTACCAAAAAGCTGGCTTTTAAAATTAGATCGACAAAATTTAGTCCCGATTCCACGTTATTATACTCCCAAAAGTGTTTCGGCAATGGTAGCCATTTATATTCTTGCGCTCTACCGAGCAATATCTAGAGATAGACTAGATTTACTACCAAAAGGTTCAGCTAGTTTAACCACACTATAAATACCTTACAATCTCAATACTGCGAATTCATTGTATTTGACGATAAATAGAGCTAAACAGTGTAACTCCCTTTGCTTTACCCAAACTTAAGCAAATTCGACAATCTCCATCACAGTCTCTAAATATGACCCAAAACTGCATAAAATAGGAGTTTTATGCACAAATAGAGAATAAAACTTCAAAAAACAGATTGGTCTTACCAATTAACAACAGATTATCTAATATTTACATTTTGCGCATTTAACATACAAAACCATATTTTACATAAACTTACATAAATACATCACCACATTTAAGCTCACTTTTTAACCTCAATGAAAATTCTGATATTAGTTTTTTTTATCTGAAAAAAGAATTTTTCTAGTTTGATGAAACACCAAAACCTCTTTAATATACACCCTGTACTGAGCGAGCAGCTGAAGTTTCAGCAAAGCACAGTTACTTGCAATAGGATTCTGATTTTTCGTATTGCTTAGATGACGCATTTTGTGGATAAAACCCAAAGTAACTCATCTTGTTCCCTGGATTACTTCCTTCAACTTGTTGTTTTGCCCGCATTATTTGCGGGCTTTTTTTTACCTGAAATTTGGTGCAAGCTCCTTATTACGCTCCACGTTTTCTTTGACACTCGGTCTTTTTGCGGTTTTTATTTAGCGCTTGGTTTAAAGGACGAGACAATCTACAAATAGTTTAAGCAACGTATAACCCACACAGGTCGAGATAAATTTACCTAAGGTTTAGATAAGAAAGGTTCTCACTCCTTGTTGTTAAGGGGCAACTTAATTTACCTCCTTGTCTAGCTAGAAAGGCATTAATTATCCGAAGCTCAGGTAAATTACTTCAGCAGTGATGGATCTTGCCTGAATTTAGCTGACACAAAATGATGGATTTATGCACACGTAATTTGCAATGCGCAAGTGTAGAAATGAAATAGCCGAGTGAATACTCGGCTATTATGAAGAATAAAGGTGTTTATTACCCAACTTAGATCATTCTGGCTTGCTTAGCTCAAAATGCATATAGGCTTTGTCAGAGACAATACGTCCTCTTGGCGTGCGTTGAATAAAGCCTTGTTGGATCAAAAATGGTTCTATCACATCTTCGATGGTTTCTTTTTCTTCTCCAATTGCCGCAGCAAGGTTATCCAGACCAACCGGGCCACCAGTAAACTTTTCTATGATTGCCAGCAGATATTTGCGGTCCATATAATCGAAGCCACATTTATCAACATCGACCATATCCAGCGCTAAGTGCGCAATCTCTTCAGTTATAGAGCCATCGCCCTTCACTTCAGCAAAGTCTCTTACCCTGCGTAGCAAACGGTTTGCTATTCGTGGTGTACCGCGCGCTCGACGCGCCACTTCAGTTGCGCCCGACTCGCTGATCTCTAGATTTAAATGATACGCTGAGCGAGTCACAATCGAAGACAAATCCGCAACCGAGTAAAACTCCAAGCGCTGCACAATACCAAAACGATCTCTCAATGGTGAGGTTAATGAGCCGGCACGTGTCGTTGCGCCAACTAAAGTAAAAGGCGGTAAGTCCAATTTAATTGAGCGTGCAGCTGGGCCTTCACCAATCATGATGTCTAATTGGTAGTCTTCCATAGCAGGATAGAGAATTTCTTCCACCTGAGGGCTTAAACGATGGATCTCATCAATAAATAACACATCCCCTTCTTCAAGGTTAGTGAGTAATGCGGCTAAATCCCCTGCTTTTTCAAGCACAGGTCCTGAGGTAGTTTTAATATTAACCTCAAGCTCGTTTGCGACAATGTTTGCAAGCGTGGTTTTACCTAAACCTGGCGGACCAAATATCAGCAAGTGATCTAAGGCTTCCTGTCTTGAACGTGCCGCCGCAATAAAAATTTCCATTTGCTTTTTGACATGTGGCTGACCAGTATAATCATTTAGTAATTTAGGTCTAATCGCCCTATCAACTAAATCTTCATTACCTTGGATCTCAGGTTCAATTAATCTATCTGCTTCAATCATAGTTACATCATCGATTTAAGAGCGTCTTTAATGATACTCTCGGTCGTCATGCCTTCTCTGTTTACGGCTTTTACCGCTTTTTGTGCTTGAACTTGTTTATACCCTAATGCCATTAAGGCTGCAATCGCTTCATCTGCTGGGGTATCACTTACCGTCGGATGCTCTTGCGGCGCAAGTACAGCGGCATCGCTAAACGGTGTGAGTAAGTCATTGCCAAAGTCTTTTAGCTTATCTTTCATTTCAAGCACTAGGCGCTCAGCGGTCTTTTTACCAACTCCTGGGATCTTAACCAAAGTCGTTGCATCGCCATGATTCACGCAGCTAACAAATTGCTCTGCCGACATGCCCGACAAAATCGCAAGTCCGAGTTTTGGACCGACTCCGTTCGCTTTAATTAACGTTCTAAACAATGCACGTGCGATCTTGGTATTAAAACCAAACAGTAACTGCGCATCTTCACGTACTACAAAGTGAGTAAATACTGAAACCGGCTCGCCCACGCTCGGTAATTCATAAAAACAAGTCATAGGCATTTGCACTTCATAACCTACACCTGCAACATCAATTAATATCTCTGGTGGCTGCTTTTCTAACAGTGTTCCGCTTAATTTTCCTATCATGGTTATCTCAACCTTCCTCTTACGGTTTTACGCGCTGCGCCTGCCATATTTATTAAGTTTTGCCTTGAGTGCGCGTGACAAATCGCCACCGCCAACGCATCTGCAGCATCAGCTTGGGGTGTGCCAGGCAGCTTTAATATGCGCTTTACCATTTCCTGTACTTGGGCTTTGTCTGCACCACCGGTACCCGCAACGGCTTGTTTAACTTGCCTTGCCGAATATTCACTCACAACCACTGACTGCATGGTCGCGGCAACTATAGCCGCACCTCGCGCTTGACCAAGTTTTAAGGCTGAACTTGGATTATGCGCAACGAACACTTGCTCAATCGCAAAGTCGCTCGGCGAAAACTGCTCTATGAGCTGTGTGATCCCTTGATAGATCATTTTTAATCGAGTGGGAAAGTCATGTTCACCAACTTTAATGCAACCGCTCCCCAAATATTGGAACTTTGCACCTTGGTGAGCAATCACACCATAGCCTGTAAATCTTGACCCTGGATCAATTCCTAAAATGACAGCCAAACGCATCGTCTCTTGGTTTTTTGGTTATAATGCCAAAATACTGTATAGATTACCAGTTATAAGCTAGTTCATCTGATCAAAAAAGGCGACCTAAGTCGCCTCTTTTATATCTGGTTGACGAACTTACTCGCCTTCACCTTGCTCTGCTAACTGCTTTTCTATTGAGATAGCAAGCTCTTTTAGCGCATCTGGGTTTGCAGGGCTTGGCGCATCAGTCATCAAGCACGACGCTTGCGTTGTTTTCGGGAACGCAATAACGTCACGGATGTTGTCAGTGCCACACAGTAGCATCACTAAACGGTCAAGACCGAATGCCAAACCTGCGTGCGGAGGCGTGCCATACTTCAGAGCATCGAGTAAGAAACCAAACTTCTCTTGCTGCTCAGACTCTTCAATACCTAGGATCCTGAACGCCGCTTGTTGCATTTCGTTGTTGTGAATACGAACCGAACCGCCACCGACTTCGTAGCCGTTAAGTACCATATCGTATGCATCAGAAAGTGTACCTGCTGGATTTGCTTCAAGGTCCGCAGCACTTACGCCTTTAGGCGCAGTAAACGGGTGGTGTACCGCGTGTAAGTTACCTTCGTCGTCTTCTTCAAACATCGGGAAGTCAACAACCCAAAGTGGTGCCCATTTAGTTAGATCAGTGATTTCTAAATCAAGACCAATCTTCAGACGTAGCGCGCCCATGGCTTCGTTTACAGTATTACGCTTGTCTGCGCCGAATAGAATAATGTCACCTGTGTTTGCACCTGTGCGTTCAAGCAGTGCATTGATCACTTCTTCATTCAAGAACTTAGCGATTGGTGACTGTACGCCTTCGATACCCGCCTCACGGTCATTCACTTTCATCCATGCAAGGCCTTTCGCACCGTAAATACCTACAAACTTAGTGTATTCATCGATTTGCTTACGTGAAAGTTGTGCGCCACCTGGTACTGACAGTACTGCAACACGACCTTTTTCGTCGTTCGCAGGGCCGCTTAGTACTTTAAATTCAACATCTTTTACGATGTCTGCAACGTCGATAAGCTCAAGCGGGTTACGTAGGTCTGGTTTATCTGAACCATATTTGCTCATCGCTTCGCTGTATGGCATCACAGGGAACTCACCCAAATCAACGTCTAGGAAAGACTGCCACATTTCACGGATCATTTTTTCTGTCACGCCACGAACTTGATCTGAGCTCATAAATGAGGTTTCGATATCTATTTGAGTGAACTCTGGCTGGCGATCGGCACGTAAGTCTTCATCACGGAAACACTTTACGATTTGATAGTAACGGTCAAAACCAGACATCATTAGTAGCTGCTTAAATAGCTGCGGCGACTGCGGTAGCGCATAGAAACTGCCTTTGTGAACACGACTTGGTACTAGATAGTCGCGCGCGCCTTCAGGTGTTGCTTTAGTTAGTACTGGCGTTTCAATGTCTAAGAATGCATTTTCATCCAAGAAACGACGCACAAAGCTACTCGCTTTAGCACGCATCTTAATGCGATCGCTCATTTCTAGACGGCGTAGGTCTAAATAACGGTATTTAAGACGACGCTCTTCAGAGTTTTGCTGATTGAAGTCAAGCGGTAATGGTTCTGAACGGTTGATAATGGTTAAGCCAGTACCTAAGATCTCAACTTCACCCGTTGCCATGTCTTTGTTAACTTGGCTTTCAGGACGCGCACGGACAACACCTTTGATCTGAACACAGAACTCTTGGCGCAACGTATTCGCTTTATCCATTAAGCCTTCCACTTCAGGATCGAATACCACTTGCACAAGTCCTTCTCTATCTCTTAAATCGACAAAGATTAGGCCGCCAAGGTCACGACGTTTATTGATCCAACCGCATAGTTCTACTTCTTGATCAACGTGGCTTTTGTTTAAGTTTCCGCAATATATTGAGCGCATAGTTTTCCTGTCTCTCAGTTACACCAAGCGGTAACTGGCATTAATATGAAAAATTATCGGCGATTATATAAAAATACCCGACTTGATGTCATCCTTGATCCCGTTTTGTTTCTAAATTTCGTGAACTTTATTACACTGACACCACCATTTAAACGAAACAAGCTCAATTATGTTATACCTTGGCTGCCCACAGTGGAGTTCAGCTCACTGGAAAGGACGCTTTTTTACGACTCACTGCCAAAGCAATAGAATGCTCCAAGAATATGGGCAAATATTCAACTCTGTTGAAGGCAACACCAGCTTTTATGCTGATCCCAAACCTAACACCATTGAAAAGTGGCGAAATGATGTGCCTGAGCACTTTCGTTTCACCTTTAAAATTCCTAAGCGCTTTTCCCATGAAATGGCGCTGCAAAACTGTCAGCAAGGCATAAGCCATTGGTTGCAGCTATTTGAACCTATTTTCGACAAACTGGGGATGGTGATGCTACAGCTGCCTAAAGCATGCGGTCCAGAACATTTGCCAAAAATAATCGACTTTTGTTCATTATTACCTAAAGAGCTGCAACTAGGCATCGAGGTACGTCATTTAGGGTTTTTCGACAAGTCGGATAACGAACGACGTTTTAACCAATTTTTAATGGCAAATAGTTACAACCGCATCATGATGGACACACGACCTTTATTCAGCGAACCTGCAAACACCCAAGCGATCATTGATGCTCAACAAAAAAAGCCGAGAGTGCCATTACATGTGATAGCAACTAGTAACTCACCAATGATACGTTATGTTGGTTGTTCAGACTTAGAAGCCAATCGCGCCTTTTACCGCCCTTGGCTCGCCAAGATAAATCACTGGTTGGATGAAGGGAAAACACCCTATGTGTTTTTCCATACCGCGGATAATTATGATGCCCCCATACTAGCCAAGCAATTTATAAATGACCTACAAAGGAAGGACATCACATTGGGTTTATTCCCCGCTGAACAACAACCTCAACAAAATAGTTTTTTGTGAACTTTCACAATAGCTTGCAACCAAGTGTAAAATATACTAGCTTGTTCAGTGAATAGAAACACATACAAGCAACCCTGCTTATTTACAAAAAGGAAATTATAAATGATAAAATTAAACAAAAAGAAATTAAAAGCGCTTTCAGAAAACAAGCAAACATTACCTAACAACGCTACTCGAAAAATTGCTGGTGGAATATCTGGTGATCATGTTTGTTGTTTTTCAGAAGGCTGTCAAGACCAAATTGCTGTTGTACCTGCTGGTAACTAACTCATTGCGTAATAATGCCTTCTAAAAGTGGCGCAAGCGTGTCTCTTGCGCCACTTTTAACACTCAATACGTACATTTTTCAGTTAGCTATTTAGCACGACTTGGCTCAAATTCTTCGTAGTGAGGTAAGCTCGCATCGAGACCTTCCAAATTCGCTTTGCTGGTAACAAAGTTGTGAGACATAGGTCGATATCCGAGTCTGATATACCTAATCGTAATCTGAATTTGTCTGGTAAGTCGTCATTGGAACTAAACAGAGGTGATGCACAGTGCGCACAAAAATCACGTTTACGTCCAATTTAAAATACTTCATGTTTTCAGCCTCTTTTACCACGTTCAATTCATAGGTATTTACAAATCCATTAGTCGCATATGCAGTAACGATAGGCTTACGACACAATGAACAGTGGCAGTGGATAATATCGTTAATTTTACCGATAATTTGCAGCTCAAGTTGGCCACATAAACAACCTGCCTGATACATCAAGCTCTTCTTGAAACTATTCGTGTTTGTTTTTTAATACATTATACTGCTCGACATGATTTGTTCTAGAAGTAACCACATGGGATTTCACTCGCTATTTTTTTCATTACCCAGACACCATTCAATCGTAAGTTGAACAACTTATTACCTCGGGGCAAATTAAATCGTACTCGAACGTAAGTATCCTCTCGGCCATCAATTACAAAACGAAAAAGCCTTATATGAGTTTCACCAATCAGCTAAAGCAAGCGCTTTAAGCGCTACTGGAAGTACTGGTTGTACATGAGCTTGCACATTTCAAAGAAAAGGATGTGCGACATTCCTAACAACCGACTTTTCAGCTAAATGTTGTCAACTTATGTATAACGATTGTGGGTCAACATCACTAACTGTTTAGCTCATAAGAAATAAAATCATGAACTTTCGTTTGTGTCTGAAATAAAAATAAAGATTAAATTTTTTGACCTTATACTCAACAATAAGATAACGCTATCGAGAGCTCAGCGATTAGCTGTTGTCACTATCAGAATAAAAATAAGTAAGGTACAATTTTCTTTATTCATCTTTCTAAGCTTAAAAACACAAAGAATGCCATCTTCAAAAGTAAAATTAGCTCCGTTAAAGTATCTATCGTCATACTCACTTGAAGTGCAAGATCAAGTCAGAACGATGATTGAGCAAGATACACTAGGTCAATTTTTACTTAAGAAGCACCCCAAAGTGCATGATATTAAAAACGATAAATTGCTTCGTGAATATGTCATAAATTTAAAGAACACTCACTTACGGAAGTCCTCTCCATTAAGTAAAGTTATTTACGATAAAAAAATCCATGCTGTAAATAACGCTCTGGGCTTGCATACATTTATTTCAAGAGTTCAGGGAAATAAGTTAAAGAGTAAAAATGAAATACGAATTAGTGATATTTTCAAAACAGCACCTGAGGTGTTTTTAGAGATGATTGTTGTTCATGAGTTAGCCCACATCAGAATAAAGCAACACGATAAGGCATTTTATCAATTGTGCCAGCATATGCTCCCTAACTACCATCAGCTAGAGTTTGAAATGCGTGTATACCTAACTCAACTAGAATTAAAAGGTCAAATTTACAAATAAAAATCAAATTTTGATATTTATTTGAATGAGTGTGATTACCAAGAACTAGATAAGTTTGACTGTCGCAAACTGAGGGTTATAACTACATAACGCTTATTACCTGAGCCGAATTTACGCCCAATTTAGCTCAATTTATAAACGTGATGGCTCACTTTAAAACTCTCATCCTTCATAAAGAATGCGCTACCAAACTTGACTCATCGAAGTTAAATAGCGGAGTACTCGATAGCTATTACTGAATCTCACTCTAGTACAACTGTTTAGCAAGCAGCCTTGATTCAAGCATATGGAGCCCCACTATCATCAACTTGAGCTAGAGTTACGGCTATTTATGCTGATGTGTGAAACGGAAGGCAACACCAATTACACTTAACTGAAGGGTAATTGGTGTTTTGAGAAATTAGCGTTTACAGCTTGGTGCAAAACCACCCGTACGCGCTTTGTTAGCGGTTGCTTGGGCAGTTGTCATGTTTGCTTGTAATTGCTTAATTCGATTTTCAGGCGCAGGGTGCGTCGACATAAATTCTGGTGGACGCTGTTCGCTCATTTTCGCCATATTTTGCCAAAGCGCAACCGAGCCTTCAGGATTAAAGCCAGCCTTAGCCATTAGATCTAAGCCGATAACGTCCGCTTCGCTTTCATGAGAGCGGCTAAATGGCAGTGCCACACCATACTGCGCACCAAGACCTAATCCCTGCATAATGGCATTGCGATATTCGATATTATTCATTTCAAGCACCGCCGCACCTGCTTGCAGACCAAACTGCAACACACTGTTTTGCGATACGCGCTCATTAGCGTGTTCAGCAATAACGTGCCCTACTTCATGACCCATCACCGCCGCAAGTTGATCTTGGTTTTCTGCAACTTTGAGAATCCCCGTATGAACCCCGATTTTACCGCCGGGTAGCGCAAATGCATTGGCAGAGTCATCTTCAAAGACCACAACTTCCCATTGCTGGTTTGCGTAGTTTGTTGGGAGTTGTGCTATCAAGGCATTTGCAATACACTTAACATAGCGATTGGTTTTAGCATCAGTATCGACTTTTTGCTCTTGCTTCATTTGTTCAAAGCTTGCAACACCCATTTGGTCCATTTGCTGCTCGGAATAGAGTGCTAACTGAGTGCGTCCGGTAGGCGATGTTTTGCAGCCAGCAAGCGTTGCTGCCACAGCTATCGCGAGAACCAGTTTTTTCATAACTTGTTCCTTTTCTTATTTTATAACTTAAGTTTCTCTAAGTTTACCGCAATTTCGTCACTTAACGAGACTAACTTAGTACAATATAAAAAATTTTTCATGAACTTCTGCTGATCAAAACGCCGTCTTTTCGTTGCTCTACTCTAGTGCACCGAGTTCCATCTCCATATAAAGCGTCTCTGATTGGTGTATTTATTCTGCTTAACATTAATAAGGTAACAATACCAACCTATGAAGTCATCAACACTCCCAGCAATACTCTTGCCATTACTGGCTAGTATTGTCGCGATAACGCCTTTGGCTATCGACTTGTATCTCCCCGCGATGCTTGCGATTGCAGACAGCTTGAATAGCCCGCTTGAGCAAGTACAGGTTTCTCTTAGTAGCTATTTAGCAGGTTATGCTGTCGGCATGATGGTGTTTGGCCCCCTTGCAGATAGATTCTCAAGACAGACGTTAGCTATTTGGGGCTTGGTCGGCTTTACCGCATCGTCAATTGGGCTTGCGCTAACGAATGACATAGATATGTTTTGCTTCTTACGGGTCGTTCAAGCATTTTGTGGTGCCGCAGCAACAGTCGTTGTACCAGGCGTGATCCGCTATTATTACAAAGAGCATACAGCCAAAGGGATGTCTTATGTTTCAATGATCATGATGATCGCGCCACTAATTGCTCCCTCACTTGGTGCGCTGATCTTGTTGTACTTTGATTGGCACGCCATTTTTTGGTTTTTAGCGGTTTATGCTGTACTCGTTATCATCGCATTACAGTTTTTCTGTATTGCAATTCCGACCAAAGCCGATGTACCGCTTAGCTTATCGTTTTTCTTAAAAAGCTATCGTATTGTGTTAACACAAAAGAAGGCCCGCTACGATATTCTTTCTTCGATGCTGGCATCATTCGCATTCTTTTGTTTTTTAACCTCAGTTTCATTTATTTATCTTGAGTATTATGGCGTGTCGGAGCAGCTGTTTGGAGTGTTATTCGCCATGAATGTGATTGCATTGATGCTCGGTAACTTTGCCAACACGCGTTTAGTGCCAAGGCTTGGTTCTAGGAGAATGCTCAATATCGGTCTTGCGATTGGTGTCGTCTGCTCCACGATCTTAGTCATACTCAGTAGCCAATCAGTCTCGGTTTGGGTGCTAGCTTCTGCCATTGCACCTTTGATGATGAGTTTGGGGATCATTGCCAGCAACGCTGATGCACTGATATTACTGAGTTTTGAACATCAAACCGGTACCGCTACCGCGGTGATAGGCACGCTACGATTTGGTAGTGGCGCTTTGGTCGGCCCTTTACTTGCACTCGCGGTTCCTGAGTCACCTTTGCCATTCTCAAGCTTTATGTTCGCTGCCATTGTGCTGACTATCGTCTGCCAATTGTTAAACAGGCGTTTTGAGAAAAGTGTCAACGCTACAGAAATCAAAAAATAATACACAAAAAGCCCCGACTTGCGGGGCTTTTCTCTAAAATTGTTATTAGATCAGGTTAATTTAGTTCTTTATCTTTCCAGAACTTGGTACCTTTTACTGTTGCTTGCAGTGCCAAACCACTTTCAGTAAAGGTGTACACTGTAACATCGCCATAATAGGCTTCGCCTTCTACCGACGCACCTTTTTTAGCCGCTTTCGCTGCAGCATCTGCATTTCCGCCAAACGTCCAGCCTGAAGTAACAAACTTATTCATTGCTTCAGGAGTATGGAATACCATCACAATACGATAATCTTTTACACCTAGACCAAGGCCTACACCACCTTCAGCCATGTTCATATAAGTGTTACTTCCTACCGCTTTATCGTGTACGACACCGTAACCTGTTCCAGCTGCAACAAATAGCAGATTAATATTGGCATTAGAAAAAACAGCATAGCCCGGCGCTGCCGCAATTTGCGAACGCGTATCTGGCTTTTTGCTGTAAAGCTGAGTAAGTACATCGTTTTTCATATCTAGGATGGCACGTTGCTTTTCAACCTTGTCACCATCGCCCATTGAAGCACATGCACTAAGCATGACGGCCAAAAAGCCAGCCATTAAATGTTTAACGTTTACCATAGGTTTTTCCTTTCCTGCATTAATTGTGAAAATAACACTACCTATCATAGACGCTTAGTTTGAATGCTGGATTAATTTAGAGGTATGTTTCGAGTCTTGCCAAACCAGCGGCAAAGTTGCGCTTACCCGTACCTAAACGGAAGTGGCACTCACTCTCCAATAGAAATAACTTTGCGGGTAACAATAGCGTGTTCGAGGTCTCTGCAAATTGACGTGACCACTTTTCAGGATCCTTTACTGAATTAATCTTCAGCAATGACAACACACCGCCATGCGGCTCAACCCAAGTTACTTTTTGCGAGTATAAACTGACAAATTCACGCATCAATTGGACGTTGTTTGCAATGATTTTCGCATTATACGCTAAGATAGTTTCACTATGCAGTAATGCGGTCGTCGCCAATAAATCATCCACTTTACTGCCACAAATGCTTAAGTAGCTTTTACCAGCCAACAGCGCATCCGCTAGTGCTTTCGAACCGCAAATTGCCCACCCTACTCGGACGCCAGGCAAGCCCATGCTTTTGGATAATACACCTAACGTAATCGACCGCGGATAAGCCGAAAAGCGCCCACTTACTGCGCGGTCATCGCCATGCCTCTGTGCTGATACTTCATCACTTAAAATGTAAGCACCACACTGCTCTGCTAGCTGCTGTATTTGTCCAACTTCTTTGTCAGTCAAGCCTGTGCCCGTTGGATTATGAGGGGCATTGACGATAATGAGTTTGGTTTTTGTCGTCACTGCGTTTTTGAGTCTTTCTATATCAACCTGCCAGTTGTCCTCTTCTCGCAATGGCACCGTGTTGACGATAGCGCCAAACTGTTTGGGGAGTTTTGCAAGCGATGGGTAACTTGGCGTACAGACCACCACCTCATCTTGTGGGTCTAGTAATTGCGCCATCGTAGTGAAAATAGCTTCTTGAGCACCGCTAAACGTCACAATTTGATTAAGATCCACACATGCAGTCGTCGGCAGATGATAAGCTTTAATCGCCGCTTTTAGCCTTTCACTGCCCGCAATCGGGTTATAACCCAGTTCAATATCTGGCATTTTGCCGCCACCAAGCTCAATAAGTTCACCAAGCGTGACGCCTTGAGCGCAGGAATCACTCAAGTTGATATCGATGGGAGCAGCCAAGCTTTGACTAAACTTAATGTGATCGGGTAATACTAATTCCATTCTTTAACCTAAAAAAATCATGCCAGCACTTTGGCTGGCATGGGTATCAACGACTATTTAAGACGCCAAAGCGTAAGTTGGCATCGCTCTAGTTCAACTTTACGTGCGTTTTTGCTTATGGCGGACATTACTTCATCTTCAGCCAATAGTTCAAAATCTCGTCCCAGTAAAATTTCTAAACCATCACGGCCCGTGACATTCTCACCACTGACCTTATAACCGCCCAACCAGTTTTGTGCTTGGGTTAGCGCCTTGTCCCACTGATAGGCTGAGCTTATCGCAAGGATCCCGCCTGCATTCAAGCGCGATTTAATTTGGTTTAAAAAGGTTTTTGGTGAATATAAGTATTCCACAACACGATGACACAAGATTAAGTCATACTCGGCGAATTGTGGTTTAAGGTTATGCCCATCCCCTTGGCAAAAATGAATACGCTCACTGAGTTCATTAAATCCCAATTGCGAAGTAGACACTTCGTGGAAGTCCACGATTTCACCTTCAATCTCGGTAGCAAAGCGTACCGGCGTGCCTTCTTTTAAGGCCAACGCGTGTTGAATATTGCGCGCAGTAAAATCAATGCCATCTACTTGAGCAAAGTGTTTCGCTAATTCAAAACTTGCACGACCGACCGAGCACCCCAAGTCCAGCGCTTTATCTGTATTACCTTGATAATGCACCATTAGCTGTGAAACAACACTTTGCAATGGGTTGCCAAAATGCATAACAGGCTTGCCGTAGTGGCTATGTAGCGCATTGGCGACGTCCGCATCCATTTCACACAAGTTGACCTTTTGCACTGGCACTTGTGGGCTCTCACTTTCGATGTATCTGAATCCGGCATGTTGGAAGAAGTGGCGTCTAAAGGCATAACGAGAATCTCGCACGGCTTCGTTGCCTGTAGAAATCCAAGAACCACCTTTTATCAGATTGTGTTTACCGTCAAAAGTGGGTGTCGAGAAATCATCGTATAAAGGGTGCACTTTAAAGCCGCTATATGCGTCAATCGGACTTTCCGTCCATTGCCAAACATTGCCGATGATGTCGAATAAGCCTTCAGTTTCAAAACGGTTAACCGGACAGCTTGAAGCACATACCTCAAGGTTAATGTTTCCTGGCGCTTCACTCCATGTCGGCAGATCAACATCGAGCTTATCGCGTAGTACTTGCCACTCTGCTTCTGTTGGTAAGCGTACAAAGAGCTCACTTTGCTCAGACTTCCAATTACAAAAAGCCTTAGCTTCGAGGTAATTAACCTCAACTGGCCAATTGAGTGGTAATGGAATTTCCTCGGCTAAGTTTCGCTGCCAAAAGCCTGTGTCTTTTTTTACCCAAAAGCGCGGCATGGTTGATTTAGTTGAAGCCAGCCAAGCTTGACCTTCAGCCGTCCAAAACTCAGGCTGATTGTAGCCACCAGCTTCGACAAAGGTTAAAAACTCTTGGTTTGAGACCACATATTTACTGGCCTTGAATGGCGCCACTTTGACGTCTTGTACACCATATTCGTTATCCCAGCCGTAGGTTTGATTTGATTCAGGTTTACCGAGGCGAACATTACAACCGCTTACTGAGATTAGGTTGTTGTCAGGTGTATCACCGTACTCATCACACGCTTCCCAACCGGGTTGTAAAGTCAAGTCAGCCAGCGGCAGCATCCGCATTATTACAGAAGAGGTTTCTAGGTGGATACGTTCGTGTTCAATACCCATTAGGACAACCCACGCAAGGCTATCTTGAGTGATTGGTAGGGTAATATCCATCTCATCGATTAACCCGTTAATAAGCGCATTCACTTGTTGGCGATAAGCACGCACTTCTGGCACTGTTGGCCAATCGTAATTATTGCTATCAAGGTCGTCCCAAGACATTTCATCTACACCGACAGCGCAGGTAGATTCAATATGAGGATTAACGCGTTGAGTGATGTATTTCCCTAACATCAACTTATTAACGTAAAAACAAGCTGTATGACCGAAATAGAAAATGAGAGGATGCCGTAACCGCTCAGCCTTCACAAAATAGGCGTCGTCATTGTTGATATTGCTAAATAATGATTCGTACTGCTGCCAGCTATTGTTGAAGTATGCTTTGATCTTAGCGCGCTTTTTCTCTACATCGCCACCCGAAAGCCAGATTGGCTTTAATGTATTTGGTCTTTCCATACAATTATCTTCTTTAAACTTGCTACTTCGATACATACACCATTTCAATGCATGCAGCTTTTAAACTTTGCTCACTTTGCCACTTAATACCAATGGCATCTTGCTGTATACGTTTGATAATCTAGCTTAGACCACTGATATCAACTTTTTATGACCTTAACTTATTCACATTTAATTTTCACTGCCGACAGGGCGATTTTCGGAAAAAACTTCACTTGGCACATCTGGCATATGTGATAAAAATAAAAAGAGCGCAACTTAGGTCACGCTCTTTTGGCAGCGGGGCTGCATCACAATGAAATTTACGCGACAGCTGGCTCTATAGACTCAGCCGAGCTGGACTCCAATGTCAAAAACACCAACACCATGATATTGGCGATAAACCACAAGTCTTTAATCACAAATTGTCCCAAACCACCAAGCAAACTCATGTCGCTAAACGCACCGGCTGCGGTAAACAAAAAGCTTTGTGTCATAACAAATACCGCAAGACACCCAAGGCTTGCAACACCAATCAAGACTCGCTGTTTGAACCAAATGCCAATGCCGAGCAAGCCTGCCATCAACATGTCATAGGCGCCTATCACGTTTGAGGCTTCTTGCACGGTAAACAACTCATACATCCAAGACATAAACGGTGAAGTTTCCACTAGCGGCACGATTGCCTTTGCTTCAAGTTCGAGAAATTTCATTCCACCTATCCAGACTAAAACCAATGCCACGGGGAAATAGTTCGCCCATACGAGCGTTCGCGTGTTGATATGATGACGGCAGTAGAGAAATAGTGCGATGGGTACTAACGCAAAATACTTGATGATCCCTTGCCCAGAACCAATAACGGGAAAGCCGCCATGAGCTGCTATCCAGCGATTTTCGGCAAACAACGTCAACAACGTAAATAAACTAATGATGGCGATTAAGGCAAGCGGCCACGCCGCAGGAATAATCTTACATTGCTGTAAAATGACTAGACCCGCGGCGACCATTAATGCAAAGCCAAATACAATGCCAAGCGTGGCAACAGGCACCCACTCCGTTAACCCGTAAAAGCTAAAGGTACCTGAAATGGTACTTGGCCCAGCGCCAAACAAAAATGAAATGCCAAGCAGTAATAAGCTCACTGCTAACACGCCTGAAATAGAATAATCGATAGTTCTGAACGACATATCTAACCTCTTAATATGCTATTGTCTATAAGACCCGAGGTTTGAGAAAGTTCATTCAGTGTTTGTGAAGTTTATACCCATTGCAAGCTGTGTTAAGTCGTTAGGTCGACAGCCCAGTTCAACGCCAGTGCGCCGCAAAGTCAATGAGTCGCGTTAATATTGGGCTTTGAAATTTATCTTTACGCGTCACCAACCAAAACTGCCTCGGTACGGTTTTTAAACCAGAAAGCGCCTTAATTCGTTGCTGTGCTATGGCATGTTCAGCGGAGTATTGTGAGATACATGCTACACCGAGCCCTGCCGCAACACCATTTATAATCGCCTCGGTGGAGTTTAACTCAAACGCGGTTCGCCACGACGTAAGCTGCGCTGCAATGTTCGCTAAGAAAAATTCTCGACTGCCGGAGCCTTGTTCCCGCAACAACCAACGAGATTGACTTTGTATCAGCGTTTGAAAGTCAGTTACCGCAAAGTCCATTGCACTCACGATACACATTTCATCTTCAAACCAAGGCATGATGTCTAAATCTTCGCCTATCACTCGACCTTCAACAAAACCAATATCTAATTCGTAATCACGAAGCATGGCACACACCTTCGCCGTATTGGTGATAAACAACTGCTGCTGCGTATGCCCTGTTTGCTGCTGAAAAGCCGCTAACATGGGAGGCAGCAAATGATTGCCTAAAGTATCGCTGGCACCAATTTTAATTTCGCCATATAGCCTCTCGCTTTCTTTAAATAGGGACTCTAAGAAGCGACATCTATCAAGCACTTGATGCGCATGCGGTAGTAATAACTCTCCGGCAGGATTTATCATTAATCGATTATTTACACGATCGAATAATGGTTGTTCGAGGTGACGCTCTAACTCCGCCAGTGCCATACTAACAGCAGCTTTAGTTAAACATAGCTTATCCGCTGCGGCCGTGATCGAACGCTCTTGCACGATTACCGTAAATACATTGAGTTGCTTAAGGGTTATCATTAAAGTTAAGAATTATTGAACACTAATTTAAATATATTCAGATATTCTTAATTAAAGCGCAAGCGTATTATCCCTGCACCGAACAATTGTTGTGAAATTACGCATGGCTACTCTTCTTTCTTATGGTAAAAAACTCACCGCCAATATCCCCACCCCGATGTCTGGTCTTGCTCTTGGGCTAGCTAGTTTAGGCTGGTGTATCAGTAACCTCTTTCCCACATTTTTTGTGTTAAAACCTTTAAGTGCACTGCTGGCTGGCTTTATTTTATTGTTGTTAGTGCTTAAGTTTATTCATCAACCAGCTCTATTAAGAGCAGATCTCGCAGATCCAATAGTTGGGAGTGTATTACCAACCAGTGCCATGACAATCATGGTGATTTCGCATAGCATCGCGGCCTATTCACATCTTATTGCAACTGTGGTTTGGCTACTCGCCATTGTGCTTCACCTAGGGTTGCTAACCAGCTTTGTGTATTTTCGCAGCCGCAATTTTGAGCTTAACCAACTAGTGCCAAGTTGGTTTATTCCCCCTGTGGGGTTTGTCGTTGCCGATGTCACCTTTAACGGCATGGCAGCGTTGCAACCTTTGGCGATGGGGCTTTGGTACTTGGGAGTGATATTTTATCTGCTGCTGCTACCGTTCATGATTTACCGTTTGTGTAGAGGCAGTGCCATACCACAGCAAACCCAGCCCACAATTGCAGTCATGGCAGCGCCTGCAAGTCTATGTTTGGCAGGATATTTAAGTGTCCATCCAATGCCAGCGGCTGGCGTGGTGTTTGCCCTATTGAGCATTGCTATTGTTATGACCTTAGCGATATACATTGCTTTTATTCAGCTTCTACGGCTGCCATTTAGTCCCGCTTTTGCAGCATATACCTTTCCATTAGTCATCGGCGTCACCGCCATTAGTAAGGTCGTCACTTGGCCCGGCAGCGAACACTTAAGCTTAGGCTGGTTAAGTGTGTTGCAGTACCTAGTTTGGTTTGAACTTGTTGTTGCGATCGCTGTAATTAGCCACGTTTGTATTCACTATACGCGATTCTTACTAAAAATAAGCGCCGCCAATTCAGAGAGTTAAAGCTAATATTGCAATAACCTAAACACACACCATTTACTTAGCATGCTAACTAATCTAGAATACTTAGCATGCTAAGTAAATATATCTTAAGTTATGTCGTCACTTCCATTTCATGAAACGCTCGATCTTAGTCTCTGTGGCAAGTTAGGCCGAGTCCATAGAATTTGCCGTCAAGCTGTAACCCAAGCTGTGGAGCCACTCGGTTTTACCCAGCCACGCTGGACCGCCATGATGCATATTCATCATTTGGGTGAAGGCTGCACACAACACCAATTGGCGTGCAGTTTAGATATCGAAATGCCGAGCCTTACTCGCACGATGAAACAGTTAGAAGAGAATAACGTCATTGAGCGCCGCATTGATAAGCAAGACAAACGCTGTCGTAAAATCTACTTCACCGAACACGGGCAAGCCCAGTTAGCGCAGCTAAAGATGCGGATCAGTGAAGTTAAGGCACTTTTATATCATGGGCTTAGTGATGACGAGCTCAATGCTATTGCACATGCGTTGGTCAAACTTGAGAACAATGCTCAGCAATGTTGTGACAATATTTCTGAAAATGGGAGTACCAGTGAGTAAACTTAGTCCAGATCAGCAATTTTCCCGCTACGTAAAGGTTTCAATCGCCCTTTTTGCACTCTGCTTTAGCTATTTTATCTTTGCTGATCTCTACATACCAATGACGCCTCAGGCACGTGTGTATCATCAAGTAACCAAAGTGACGCCTAAAGTCAGTGGTGAAGTGCTTGCAGTAAATGTCAGCAATAATCAAAGAGTTCAGCAAGGGCAACTACTACTTACTATTGATGAAGCGCCATATCGTTTAGCATTAGCTAAGGCTGAGCTCGCTTTGGCTGAGGTTAATCAGCAGAACAAACTATTAGACGCACAGATGGTTGCCCAGCAAGCACAAATAGAGGCTGCTGTAGCCAAGTATGATGAGCAACAGCGACTTTATAAACGCAGCCAATCTTTGCTGTCACAACACGCAATTTCAACGCAGGAATCAGATCAAATTCAAGCAAATTTTGCGACGGCTAAGTCACAGCTTAGTGCACTCAGAGCTAATCTACATGCGCTTGAAGTAAAGCGTGGTGCAACCGACGAACAAAATATTGCACTAATGCAAGCACGAAATGCCGTAGAGCAGGCTAAATTGCAACTCAGCTATACCGAAGTCCGCGCGCCCCATGATGGCATCATTAGTAACTTACAGATCACCACGGGAACCTATGCTCGAACGGGGGTAAGTCTAACCAGTTTAGTTTCGGACAATGTTGACTTAGCTGCGGATTTCAGAGAAAAATCGCTTTACCACGTTAAACTTGGCGAACAAGCGCTAGTGAGCTTTGATGCGTTACCGGGCAAAGTCTATCCCGCCGTGATCCATGAATTTTCTGCAGGCGTCAGTGATGGACAACTCAATGCCGACGGCCAATTGGCTGCCGTTGAGACCTCCAACCGCTGGGTGCGAGATGCGCAGCGTCAACGCGTTCATTTAGCATTTGATGAGCCATTACCTTTACTAGCAAGTGGTGCCAGAGCGACGGTTCAAGTCCTGCCTGAAAGCACTTTGCTTGCAACGCTTGCACAAGCGCAAATCAAATTCGTCAGTCTACTTCACTACGTTTATTGATATGAAAGTTGCACTGAACGCCAATGACCTGAGACAAATGCTGCGTATTGCAACTGGGAGTACGCTAGGCTTTGCACTAAGCAAACTGCTCAACTGGCCGTACGGTATCTTTTTTACCGTATATCCCATGCTGCTGCTTGGCTTAGTACCAATGTTAAACGCACACATAGTGCGCCAGTTTATCTTAAGTGGGTTGGTCTGTGCCTTTTCGGTATTGGTGCTACAAGGGCTATTTGGCTTTCACCCTGCGTTAATGTCCTTACTCACCTTTGCCTTATTTGCCTTTTTATTTTTGCAAATGAGCAAAGGCGTTAACTTCTTATTTGGTGCAATGAGTGTGGTGGGACTGTCAATCCAACTTCATTTTGCCAGTTATGCATCAACCAGTGGTGGCTTATATTCACTCATAGCCAGTAACTCTCTGGCTATTATCATTAGTATCGCAACCGCATATGTAATGCATTGGTTATTTCCGGATGTTACTGTGCGTCAATTACCGCCACGGCCAGCGAAAGACGCGGCAAGTATTCGCCATGAAGTCTTACTGTGCGCCACCGTAGCCACACTCTCATTTATGATATTCCAAATCCTAGATTTACAAGATTCCGTTTCCGCCCAAGCGGCATCAATATTAATCCTCTTTCCACTGAGTTGGAAAGCGGCGGGCACTGCGGGCTGGCAACGCGCAGTTGGCACGCTAATAGGCTGTAACTTGGCGTTAGCAGCGCAAATTCTACTGCAAACCTATAGCCAAATTTTGCTTTTTCCAATTTTGATTTTATGGATCTTAGTCTTCATTTTTAGTCGCTACCACTTGTTAAGTGGTGGTGCTCCTGGGATTGGCTTTGGTATTATTACCACTTTTGGGATCTTGTTTGGTCAATCTCTCGCACCAAATCAAGATTTAATCTACAGCGCACTGTATCGCTTCAGTTCAGTGAGCGTTGCAATTACGGTAAGTCTCTGTGCAATCTACCTTATTCATCGCCTACTTAACCACTTTAGTGCAACGCGCCACCATACCTACGCCTGAATAAAAGGAATCCACTTGAAGCTTGGAAAACGCTTACAGACTTTGCATGATGTTGTTACTGAAGACTATCAACATATTTGGGACTGCTGCTGCGATCATGGCCAGCTTGGCGCACAATTTTTACATTCGAGCCAAGCACACATACACTTTGTTGATGTAGTCCCAGCGCTTATCGCGAAAGTAAAATTGGATCTCGCGCGCTTCTTTCCAGAAGCTGAAACACGCTATAGCCTTTACACCCAAGACGTTGCGAAGCTCCCTCTTGCACAATACTCAGGCAGGCAGTTAGTGATCATCGCAGGCGTTGGCGGCGACTTAACCGCGGAACTGATGACAAGTCTTTGTTGCAATTTGCGTGGCGATGTCGATTTCTTGCTTTGCCCAGTTCATCATCACTATACCCTGAGGCAAACCTTACAATCTTTACCACTTAAGGTGATCCATGAATCACTGGTTGAAGAAAATCGACGTATTTACGAAGTGCTCTATCTCACTTCAGGAAAGACTGGCGCTACCATAACTCCATTGGGCGAAGCGATTTGGCAACAAGGCACGCTTTCCAAACGCTATTTAGAGAAAACGCTGGATCATTATGCACGAGTTGCCAAAGGCAAACCCGAAGCGCAAGCCATTTTATCGGCTTATCAACACCTTACACTATAAAACACAGCGCACTCAGCCAAACTAGCTGAGTGCCATAACTTAATCGCTGATAGAGCCCACTATTACGTTTTTGCTTGTAAGCATTGGCAAGCTGATAGCTAAAGCCGACACAAACAAGTACACAAACGGTAGAAAACCAAGCAAATAGCGAGTTTAACGGGCTTACAAACCAAACCAATAAAGGTGCAATGAGTAAGCTTAATAGCATTACCATGCCCGCGAAAGAATGAATATTACACGCTCGACTTGGCGAGGTTGTGTATGGATCCCGATCCATAGGAAAGAAACCTGCAACAGCGGTTGCTAGGCCATGACAAACAATCAAACCGCCAATAACACCTAACGCCCAGCTCCCTTCGGGTACCAAGATGATATAAAAACCAAAACAACAAAATAAAAAGGCTAAGGGGTAATTATTAACTGCAGGAGACAATCGCTCTGTTGGGCTGCCACTGGCACCTAACTCACTACAAAATTGATTTTTGTGACTATAATTTGGGTAACGCTTGGCAACGCCATACACCCCTACTAGCATCCATATACTTGCTAGTATGCCAAAATAACTCACCAACTCTTGCAACATCACGCCTATCCTTAATGCGCTAAATTTATATCTACACACTTTATACTAATTTAGGAACATACGAAACCAAGCGGCTGCATTCAATTTAGTGAATTTTCCAGCGCTCCAAAATAGCTTGTTGTTGACCACTTTGACTTAATTCCGCTAGTGCGTGCTGCAAGCGGTTCGCAAGCTCATTGGGAAACTCTGCATTCACCGCTAGAGCCAACTCACTTGGGAAATGCTCAAGAAGTAACTTATGCTCAATTGCTTTTGGGTCCAGCTTAAGGGCGTTTAGTTCTTTCTCGAGTGTTAGTGTGTTGGTTAGTACAAAATCAATCCGGCCCTTAAACAATAAATTCCAAAGACTTTGGTAATTTGACACTAATACCAACTCATAGCCTTCAGAAAAGCCAGCTTGTTTGAGAAAGGTTTCACTATAATAACCGCGTATGGTTCCGGTACGATACCGCTTTGCAGCATCAAGATCGTTTATTGGCGTTTGAGATTGTTTCAGGCCAATAAGTGATGCGGACGTATGGCACATAGTACCCAAAAAGCGGAAATAGACTTCTCGAGTTGGTGTTTTTAGCCAAGATAACAGCACCACATTAGGTTTAGTTTCTAATTCGTGTAACACACGTGCCATCGGCATTATTTCAATTTTAGCAGTAACATTTGCTTTATCTGCTACCGCTTGAGCAAGCTCAACCAGGCCACCATCCACTTCTCCTTGGCCATTAATAAAATGATAGGGAGGCAAATCTTCCGCAACAAAATGCACAGTTTCTTGCAGCGAAGCAATTATTTTGGTTGATGCAAGTAGCGCCATAAGGAATAAAGTTTTCCGGATCATTTTATCTCAATAAATTAAATAATCATTCGGTCAGTGTGCCCGTATTTACATTGCAATTCAATCCGCAGCAATGGCTATATTACTTCAGAAAGTATTTCATTTGATAATCCAGTACATCATGTAGTAATGGTTTTACCTCGCCATGGGCACAGTTAGCTACTTATGACCTGCGTTTACCGCTGCCAGACCTTGCCAATCTTCTAAATCTTGTTCTGGCTTTTCAGCACGAAATTGTTGATACAATACGATACCTTGCTCATCTTCTAAAATATCGACTTGTACGCCCTTGCTTTCAAGTAGCGGCTCATTGCCTGAAGCATTCGTGATATCCCCCACCACGACTCGCTGAAAACCACGCATGTAGAGTAATGTTGCGCATACGTCACAAGGACTTAGGCTGGTATACAAAGTGGTTTTACTAAAATCAATCCGTCCCGCATCTCGAATTGCCGAGGTTTCACCGTGATTATATGGGTGACTCTCTTGTACTAACGTATTATGTCCTTTACCTACAATTTGATTGGTCTCATTATCAACAATAACCGCACCAATTGGGCAACCGCCCTCTTCATAACCCTTTTTTGCTAGCAAAACAGCAATGCGCATAAAGTCTTTATCGCAAAGCTTACGCGTAAAGTTGCTATCGAGTAATATGCCAAGACTCTTGGTTGGCATATGTGCAATAGCATTGAGCGCTTCGCTATTTACTTGGGTTTCTGCGTTGAGTAATACAGTCATTTTTTTATTCCTTGTTGTATTATATGAACCGAGCATAACACTATAACTTGGCGCAATTATGAAGTACCCAATCACATAGCTTATCTAACCAAGGTTTTGCCGCATCTAGCGGCCAACCGCAATTGATCCGCAGATGATCTTGATACAACTCACGACTTGTAAATAAGCTGCCTTGGCGAATCTCAATCCCAAGTTCAGCGAGCCGTAAAGCGAGTGCATCACAGTCAATATTAGGCAGTTTCAGCCATAATGCCATTCCGCCCTGAGGGGAAGATATTTTACAGCTCTTTGGTAAACGCGATTTCAAATAGCTTTGGTAAGCGAAGCAGTGTGCCGCTAAGGTACGATTAAGCGTCCGTAAATGGCGCTGATAATGTCCTGTCTCAATAAAGCGTGATACCGCCATTTGTAAACATTGATTTGGCATGCCGTGAAATGCCTGCATGAGCGCGGCCACTTGGCTTTGATAACGCCCAGCTTCACACCATCCAACTTGCAAGCCCGGCGCTAACGTCTTAGACACTGAGCTACACCAAATTACATATCCGGCTTTATCCCACGCCTTTATCGGTAAAGGCATTGTTTGATTATGGCTCAGCTCCCCAAAGACATCGTCTTCAATAATCGCTACTTGATACTGCGCAGCAAAATCCGCAAGCCACGCTTTTTGTTGCACAGATAGACTGTGCCCTGTTGGGTTTTGGTGGTTTGCCGTAAGCAAACACACTGACACCCTTTGCGTTGTCACTACCTGTTCCAAGGCTTCTAGGTCGAGTCCTTCGGGCGTCGTTGGGATCTCAATCACCTTGAGCTGTAGCGTTGCAAGCAGTTGCAATAAACCTTGATAACAAGGTGACGGCACCACCACACAATCCCCCGCTTTTGTAACAGCCTGCAGTCCCGCCATCACGGCTTGAATACAGCCGCCAGTCACCACGAGATTATCAGGATTCAGCGCCAACCCCTTTTGTTTAAAGTGCTTAGTTAGATTCTCTCTAAGCGACGTCAGCCCCATCGCATTGGGATAATGAAAATGGTGATACTGAGGAGAGTCGAACGCTTGCTTTATAAACTTAGTCAGGCGATTTATGGGCATCAATTCAGGTGCTACTTGCACCGTCGATAACATTGTATTGAGCCCTACGACAGAGGGTCTTAACGCACTTTTAGGAGATTTCACTTCACTCGTAAACGTGGCAAAGTCAATGTCACTATTTTTTGCTTTCGGTTTACAAATATAAAAACCAGATTTCTCTTGAGAAGCTAAGAAGCCATTATCCTGTAATTCCTCATAGGTTCTAATTGCGGTACTCATGCTCACGCCATGCTGCTTGGCAAAGATCCGAAGCGAAGTCATTTTTTCACCGCATTGACGCTCACCAGCATTTATCTCTGCAATCACCTGCTCACTTAATGTAATAAACTTCCTCGCCATCTGTACCCTTAATAACCAAGAATTCTGTATCTGTACTGCATTTTTATCGAAGTTACACTGTAATTCCAGTATTCGATCACAAATAGGATTGACACATGACGATGACACACAACCAATGGCAAGCATTACCCCAATTGCTCACTGAGTTTTCTAAACTTACCGAGGCATTTATACAGTCTAACAATAGCCGTCCAGTCGCAGGTCAAGATATTGCTCCGCCCGACCTAACACTCACAGAGTCTGGAATTGCATTTGAATCACTGATAGAGATTTTTAGTAAACAAGTGGTGCCAAACTTAAGCACCAGCATTGGGCCTAGGTATTGGGGATTCGTCACTGGCGGCGCAACACCTGTTGCCACCTTTGCCGATTGGCTAGTGTCAACCTATGACCAAAATGTCTCAAAGGGCGATGGCTCCATTGCCACCAATATAGAGCGGCAGGCCATTCGTTGGCTAACCGAATTATTCGACCTGCCTGCAAGCTTTGATGGTCTTTTTACTACAGGGGCGACAGCGGCAAATTACTTAGGTGCAGTCATAGCACGCCAATTTGCAGGCCATCAACAAGGGATCAATGTGGCAGAGGATGGAGCCTTCGGTTTAGAAATTGACGTTTTTTGCGCGACGCCCCACGCGAGTATGATTAAGGCGCTTGGTCTTGCAGGCCTTGGCCGTAACCAAATCACTAGAGTCGCAACGCAAGTAGGCAATGAGGCTACGGATATTGCAGCGCTTGAGTCAGCGCTTGCAACAAGTAACGCCAAAGGAAAGGTTGTCATCGCCAGTGCCGCCACGGTTACTGGTACTAATTTTGACGATTTAATTCAGATCCGCCATTTATGCGATAAACACCAAGCTTGGCTGCATGTTGATGCTGCATTTGGCATTTTCGACCGGCTGGTCTCTGGCTCAGAAGGTCGCACTAAGGGGCTAGAGTTAGCCGATAGTATTACCTTGGATGCACACAAGTGGCTCAATGTGCCATACGACTGTGGGATCTTTCTCACTCGTCATTTGCACTACTTGGTTGAAAGCTGCGACGTTCCAGCTCCTTACTTGGTCACATCAAAAGCCGACCCCGACTTTTTTTCGATGGGTGTAGAGAACTCTCGTCGATTTAGGGCACTGCCCGTTTGGATGTCATTACTTGCCTATGGTAAAGACGGGATCCGTCAATGGGTAAGTAAAAATATTGCGCAAACTAAACAGCTTGCTGACTGGTTTGCTGATTCTCCAGACTATGAATTAGTCTACTACGGAGAGCTGAACGTGGTGCTTTTTAAGCCAAGTGGCAAAGACGACGCAGCAACAACCGCCCTTCTTCATGCCATTAATGCAGACGGCCGTATATTTGTCAGCCCAGGGAGTTGGCAAGGACAGAAGGTGATCCGTGCTGCGCTCAGTAATTGGCAAACGGAGCAAGTCGATTTAGACATAGCAAAAAGCGCATTAACCGAATTAGCTAAGGCGCTTTAACATTATAATATTTGAAGTTAGCTAACGCTGTGATTAGGAGTAATACTTTGCGCCAATTTGCGACTGTATTCCTCAAAATCGATATTGCTTTGCTCACCAAGTCCAGCCACCGCATGAGAAATAAACTGCGGTGGTACAAATAGATAAGTACGTTTTTTAAATTTCCAATGACGCACGATGTGCTTGGGCTGATGCTTGTCTTCATCTAACCCAGCCAACGAAAATAAGTCTTGCCAGTCACTCTCGGTATCGCCGGTCGACTGGGCAATACTTTGTGGTTCGATACTAAGCAAAATTGCCGACGTTTGTGGCACGCCCATCAACAGCTCACCAATAAAAAAGATGCTACCACTGCGGCAAAACTGCTGCTGCGCTTCCGTCATCTCAGATTGCTCTGCCATCTTCGCCCTTTGATATTGCATACCATTAAACATGGACTTGGCAAAAGGCAGCTGCTTTTCAGAAAACTCTCGATTTAAGACATGCTGAAACAGCGCTTTGCCGAGCGCATTACCTACGCCATCGTGACTAAAAGTGCCTTCTTCCACATTGGTTTCAATGAAAAGCCCTGACTCTACCAAAATATTTTTCACAGCTTGGTAGTTAAATATTGAAAACGGCTTCCCCGTCACCGGATTTGTTGTCGACGTCACCGCTTTTGTCATTGCGGCAAAAAACACACTGATATCAACGAATGCACTTTTTAAGTCAGTGTCAAAGCTCTGAATGCTATCCGCCGTGGCACACAACATGATATTACCCGTTTCATTAAACACATAATGTTTAGTAATTGGGGTATACATTGGCTGTGACTGCGGTTTTGACGGTTTATCTTGCTTGCTAAACCAAGTTGAGAACATTATTTACTCCCAACATTAACTGTCCTTTTTAGTCGTTTTACTGGCTGCAGTGGTTTGCGGCGATGCGGCTATGACACTTCGCATTGATTCAATCAGATTATTAAATTCAGGGTCTGACATCGCCTCATTGAGCGATGCAGCTTGCTTAACAAATGCAGGTGGCACAAATAAGTATACTGATTTGCACAGACTTAACTGCACGTCTGTATGCCCGCCTTGTAAGCAAGGGCCCGCTTGCCAAATGGCTTTTACATCATTGGCATCCGCTGAAATGACAATGGGCGCAATAGAAATTGCACCAAGCAGATATTCGCAAACAAAAATAATCGTCCCGACCTTTTTGTCTTGGCTGTCGGAACTCGCACTGATACTTAGCGAGGCTTGCCCCATACCAGCGATCATATCCATCAATGATTTACCTATGGAGGCTAAATTACCACTGAGCCCTAGTAAAGTCTGGATCAATTGGCTTGATAAAGTGACGCCACTTTGCTTACTTTCAAATTGAATATTGCTATCTGTCACTTTGACAAACAATCCTGAGCTTGACACTAATTTATTGAGTGCATCGTAGTCGTACAGACTTGTCCCAGCTTCTGCCATCGCTTTTGTGAGTGCGGCAAAAAATACGCTGACTTCACCAAACGCATTTTCAGCTTCTTGCGGCAATACGCTTCCACCTGCGGTACTGTTTAGTGTACTTGCGATAAATAAGTTGCCGGTGGCATTCACGACAAATTGTTTAGTCGCTGGCACTTCATTGCTGTTTGTCGTCGTTAAATTAGCGGCCCTGGTTTGAGCATTGCTCACTACAGTGCCTGGTTGAGGTGTTGGCATACTCGTTCCTTAGATCTTGATCTAGCAGATATTCTTCTTATGTCGATTTAGTGTAGTCGCATTTTAAATTACTTAAAATTTACTTTTGTGATTTTTTATAACCCACCCCATGTCATAAAAACAGCACGAAAATAAACTGGTGGGCGTACCCTGATGATGTAACAACTGCCACTTACCATTTTGCTCAACCCATAAAGATGACCGATAAGCATGCTCTGAAAGCGTGCCATCAGTCTTTCTCCATGCAGAGCGATAAGTAAGAAGCAAAGCGTCACTATTCATATAAGCACAGTGAAACTGCTCTGCTACCACCTCCCCATCTGGCCATTCTTCTTCATTCATTAAGCATAGGATCTGGCTCAAGTTATATTGGCTTCCAGAGCGTCCAACCTCAATAAATTGAGGGTGAAGGAGTTCGCGACACAACGCCATATTATGCCTATTTTCTTTGCGATGAAGCGCACACTCCTTCGCGATGACTTGCTCAATAATTGACGTTGAACACATCAGAGCAGGCTAAGGCTGTTTATCAAATACAATGACGCCCTCTGGGATGGTATACCAGTCTTGCTTTTCACTAACCCATGCATGAACTGTCGGTTGAATAAGGCGAGTATCGTCCAAATTACTTGGTTTGAGTTTAATTGAATTTGGCTCTGCGGGATTAAAGTGGTAAATGCGATTGCCGCAAGTTGGGCAAAACTTAGCTCCGCTAACGTTACCGCTGTCAGCTGGGCGCCGCCATTCTTTCATCAGACCCGAAAATTCAATATCGTCTTTATCAACAATGGCAGTAATGCTAAATGCGCTGGTTGACAGTTTTTGGCAAGCCTTACAGTGACAGGCGACCACCATTCTAGGTGCTGCTTTTAACGTGTAGCTTACTTCACCACATTGGCACGAGCCGTTAATTGGAAATGTCATAAAATATCCTTGCTTAAGTTCTGTCTAACTTCATTGGAATAAATCTAATACCGTTTTTCTGTGCTTCTTGCCCTGTCGCCTGAAAACCTAGCGCAGTATAAAAAGATGCTGCATTTAGCGATGAGCACAATGAGACTTGAGCTGCGGATGTACTCGCTAGTACAGTATCTAATAGTTGCCGACCAACCCCTTTACCTTGGGCTGACTTGGCAACAAATAAATGGGTGAGATAGTTACCATCTCTTAATAAAGCAAATCCAATCAGCTCACCGTTTAATAACGCCTTGGCACCGACAAAGTTGACGTTGCACATCACCTGAGTCACTTCAGGTAATATTTCGTTTAAATAAGTATCTTTTCCAAGCTGCGAAAAATGGGGTAAGACGTCAGCCTCTGAAACTTCGCGCATTAACCTTTCAATAGTATCAGCATCCTCGCCCTGAATAGCCTTAATTGTTACTTTCACTTACGACCCTTTTGGTTTATCGCGTGCTTACATTTCTGGCAAAGGTTGCACCGAATAAACAGTGCATCGCTAACAAACTACACACTAACGTACTGAGATCAAGCTCAAAGGCCCAAAACCATATTGCAAATATCGGGTGTATAACGATAAGCAACCACCAACTCACTCGGCCCACTCTATATAGAAAGTCATTATGTTTTTGCTGAAAGTTTAGTAATCCAAACGCCCATGGAAAAAATGTCCAAACCAAAGACATGATTAATAACATAGTCACTAACAGTTTGATTAATACTTCTCCTAGCATCTATAGTCCCTCAAGTGAGGTACGCAAAACATCTTGAGGTTTAATATTGAGTTCATCACGTCCAAACGCAAAACTATCTCGCTTATAGCGGGGGAAAATATGCAAGTGATAGTGGCTTAATTCGTTAAAGTGCCCATTGTTTTGCACCAGCGTAATCCCATCTGGGGAAAATTTACGCTCAATTCGCACATAAAGGTCACGCGCAACGCGGTGGATTTCAGCCAGTATGGATTCTGGGACTTGAAGAAGCGTTTCATAAGGGGATTTGGGGCAAATTAAGATATGGCCAAAATTTATGGGGTCATGATCGGCAAACGCAATCACCTGTTCTGATTCATATACGATAACCGCTTCTATATTCCGAGCAACTATCTGTTCTACAATCGTCATCAGCTACCTCTCCTTAACCTGATTACATAGCGTAATGTACCTGAGCAACCCTCTTCCTGCCAGTGATATATTCTATTTTCTCCTTTCTTAAGTGAATAATTTTCAAGCCTAAATTCACTCACAACCCATTTAAACCAGTTACATTATTCAATGAATAACCCTACAAGGAATACAACATGTTAAAAACGTTAGTTACGGTGGCTTTATTAGCTTCTGGAAGTGTAGCCAGTGCCGCAAATCACGCAGCGACCCATCATGCGATTCATTATGAAGGACGCGTCAGTAAAAACTATGCCGATGGCAGTGTGAATTTTAATTGGCCGGGTACCCAGCTGCATACTAAGCTCACTGGCCGTTCCTTTCATATCGAGTTGATGGGCTACGGCGATCAATTCGATGTACTGATCGATGGCAAATTCACAAAAAAGCTAAAGACTAACGCCAATGGAGTCGCTGAGACCTTCACACTATTTGAGAGCGCAAAGGCAGAAACCGTCACAATTGAACTCGTTAAACGCTGGGAGCACTACGAACACAATACCCAGATCCTAAGTGTTGATGTGGACGGAAAATTAGACTCAATCCAGCAGCCACAGCCCCATATCTTATTTATTGGCGATTCAATTAGCGCAGGCTTTGGCAGTGAGTCCACCCAAAGACAGTGTGAATGGAGTGAAATTCTTGATTTAAGTAACGCCCGTAAAGCATTTCCATACATGAGCGCACAACAGTTGGGTGCCAGTTTTACCCAAGTTTCATACTCAGGTTTAGGCTTAATTCGAAATTGGGGCGGCAATCAACCACATCATACGTTGCGTAGTTACTACGATAAAATGTCAGCCGTATTTACCGACAACACTGACTTTGAAGATAAGTTTCCACAGCTTATCGTCATTGAAGTAGGCACCAATGACTTTAGTACCGATCCAACCCCTGCAGAGCCTTGGCAAACTATTGATGAAGTCAAAACGCAGTGGGTAGAAACAATGGTCGTTTTCACCAAACAGTTGCGTGCAAGATATCCTGCGGTTCCCATTATTTATATGCCTCGTCCAGCATATCCATATAACTTTATTATTCCAGCAACTCAAGATGCAATTGCAAGGCTTAATCAGCAAGATATCAGTAAACTATACAGTCATACATTCGACTCACCATTAGAAGGCTGTGTGTGGCATCCAACCGCTTCTGAACACCAATACATTGCTGAGAAACTCGTTACCTTTATTAAGCAGCAAACACTTCTCTAAGTAAATGCTCGGCGTTATTCAGTGAGATTAAGCTCGATGTACTGAATAACACGCAAACCATTTACAAACTTTCACATTGTTTTTTATACAAAAATTCACAACAAAAAAATCAATTCACCCACTTTAAAAACAAATTAATGAGAACGATTTTTATTTGTAAAAATAATATTCGTTGAGACTTATACTTTTATCAATACGCAAAGCTGTTACTTTGAACGATTCACCTTTGTTTTGTTTTTTGCAAAAAAAAGATACAGGGATAACCTTTTAGCAATAACTTACCTCTTTTCAAGCACACAAAAACATGATTAAGATCGTTACGTTATAACATTTTTAAAATAATCATTTGTATCAAATAAATGATGGTTCTTTTCACATTCGTTTTTGCAGTTGGAATAACAAAATGACAAGGTCACTCCTGACAGTTAGCGTGCTTAGTAGCTTATATTCTTCACTTAGTGTTGCCGAACAATCCATTGAAACAATTAACGTACATGGCACTCGCGTGCCTCTTTACAGCACGAGAGACGTGAACGCTTCGGCATTGGGGATGAAAGATCCGCAGCTTCTTCCTATTTCCATTCAATCATTTTCTGAAGAACTGATCAGCAATCAAAGAGTAAAAACGCTAGGCGAAGTCCTTGCCAACGATGCTTCTGTTCAAAATACCTCAATTGGTACGGTTTTCGACTTTGTGAGTCTGCGTGGCTTTCAACTAGATTGGACTAATGGTCTAAGACGCGACGGTTTAGCGCTTGCCCCCTACCAAGATGTACCGCTAGAGAATATTCAGCGCATTGATATCGTTAAAGGCCCGTCAAGTCTCGTATCAGGCTTTAACAACCCCGGCGGTACCATCAACTATGTGACAAAGCGCCCAACCATGGACGCCTTTTTGGATGTCACAACAGAAGTACGTAGTCGTGGAGGAAAGTATTTACACATCGATATCGGTGGGCCAATTTCCGACGAGCAAACACTCGGCTATCGTATAAATGCAGCAGCAGAGAAAAACGGTGACTTTACCGGTGGTGATGACTTAGAGCGCTATTTCTTTAGTGCAGCACTAGATTGGCAAGTCTCAGACCGCCTATTTATCCGATTAGACGGCGATTACCAAGACAAAAGCACCGTATCACAGCCTTTGATAGGACTGGCCAGCGACCCCTATGATCCTGACCGTAAAATATTACCGCCCTATGTCAACACCAGTGATGTATTGCTCGGACAACCTTGGGCAAAGTATCAAACCGAGTCATATAACCTTGCCGCACGTGCTGATTTTTGGTTGAACGACACGTGGCAATGGGTAAACCAAGCTGCGCTTTCTGGTAATGATAGGTTTACCGTTTTTCCTGATATCTACTCAGTTGATACACAAGGTAATGTGCTGTCTGCCGCTATCCACATTACTCCAGACGAAACGTATGACACACTCTCCGCACATAGTTTTATCAGCGGTCAGCTTACCACCGCGGCAATTGAACATGAGCTAGTTATCGGCGTCAGTATTCGTGACTATGAGTCGAAGGATGGCCGTTGGTTTGAGCTAACCAACCCCGTTGGCAATATTTTCAATCCAATTCATAGCAGTAAACCGCAGTTCCCTGATTATCCAGAACCAACCAAAACTGAAGCCTCTGAAAGCGCATTATTTATCACAGATACCTTGCACTTTAACGATGTATTTTATGCCACCTTAGGGCTGCGTCATATTCAATACAAAAAAGAGCAAACTCTACCTGGCCAAACTAAAACCACGCTAGACGACCGAACTTTTAATACTCCCATCATAGGTCTTAACTACAACCCAAGCGATCAGCTCGCGTTTTACGCCAGTTACTCAGAAGGCGCGGGAGAAGGCGGCGTTGCAGTCATCGGCAGCGGTGCAATAAACGAGGGCGAATCACTCGGCCCACAAGAAAGCGAACAAATTGAAGCTGGCATAAAATACCAAACGGACACCATGAACTACTCGATAGCCGTCTTCGAAATAGAAAAGATGTTGGAGTACCACAATCACATTACTAACTATTTCGTGCAAGACGGTGTCCAGTCACATCAAGGTATTGAGCTCAATGCCAGTGGTTCATTTACTCACGGCCTTGCAACCGTAGCATCCATTACCTTGATGGACCCGAGCTTAGATAAGCTTGACGGCGAGCCCGCACTTAATGGCAACACCCCAGCCAATGTGCCTAAATTTCAAGCAAATCTTTATGTCGACTATCAGCTGCCATTTTGGGAGGCGTTAAGCATCAATGCGGGTATTTTCCATGTTGGTGAGCGCGAACAAAACGTCAATAACACGCTAAAGCTACCAGCCTACACGCGCTTCGACTTGGGCGCTAAATACCACTTTACTGACATTAACACCACGCTACGACTCAAGGCCGAAAACCTGTTCGACAAAGAATATTGGCTATCTGGCGGTGCCAAAGGCATAGACTGGGGAGTCGCTCCCGGTCGTGGCCGCACCTTTATCGCCTCATTAAGCGTGAGCTTTTAAGGATAATTCATGACTACACCTGTTATTCAAATCGACAACCTGCAAAAGCGCTTTGGTGAATACCAAGCGTTACAGGGATTAAACTTGAGCGTACATCAAGGTGAAATTCTAGCGCTGCTAGGCCCAAATGGGGCAGGTAAAACCACCACGATTAATTGCTTACTGGGCTTTTTACAACCGGATGCCGGGGAAATCACCATCGCTGGAATTAATCCACAACATGACGTAGTAACGGCAAGGCAGCAACTGGCCTATATTCCTGAACAAGTCGCGCTCTATCCACGACTTAGCGGACTTGAGAATCTAGCGTATTTCAGCAAAATGGCCAGCATAGAAAAGACCGACGAAGCCTTTCGCACACTGCTCAGTGAAGTAAAACTGCCAAGTCACGCTGTAGACAAACCCGTTGCAACCTATTCAAAAGGGATGCGACAAAAAGTGGGCATAGCTATTGCCATTGCTAAGCAAGCCAAGGCATTGATCTTAGATGAGCCCACATCAGGTCTTGATCCTTCAGCCAGCCATGAATTTAGCCAGCTCATTCAGTCACTAGCAAAGCAAGGCGTCGCGATTTTAATGGCGACCCACGACTTATACCGTGCTCAAGAAGATGCCCATCGCGTGGCAATTATCAATCAAGGGCAATTAGTCGATACCTTAGTCTATGAACAACTGCAAGAAGTCCAACTTGAATCCGTTTACCTCAAACATATCAAGGTGGGTGTCTGATGTTTCAAACGACATTCAAAAAGGAATGGCTCGATACCAAGCGGCAGGGACAAGCGCTTTGGCTTGGAGGCATTGCAGTATTGCTGCTCTTGCTTGCCTGCTTAACTGGTTTTAAAAGCCACCAAAGCTATCAGCAAGCAGTTATTGAGGTGTCTCAATCAGAGCAATTTCGCTGGTTAAATCAAGGTGAAAAAGGCCCTCACTCCGCCGCCCACTACGGTATTTACGTGGTCAAACCCACTACCCCACTGGCCGCACTCGACGCGGGATTACAAGCATATCAAGGGAATGTGTTGAGGCTTGAGGCCCATATTCGTAACGATAGCATGTTTCGAAGTGCGCAAGATAACTTACCAATGTCACGTTTTGGCAGCTTATCGCCCGCCTTTGTGCTGCAAGTGTTACTACCGCTATTGATTATATTAATTGGCTACCCACTACTTGCCCGAGAGCGTGAGCAAGGCACCTTAAAACAACTGCTCGCATCGGGTGCAAGCCCTGCAAAGCTGTTTATCGCCAAATGTGCGCTGCTTTTTGCTATTTCTTGCTTATTTTTATTGCCTGTTGCGCTCTTTTTACTTTATAGCCAAGTAACAAGCGCGGAGTCTCATACACTCAGAAGTGGGTTATTTTTACTATTTTATTTGGTTTACCTATTGCTTTGGTCGTTACTCACCACCACGTTTTCAAGTTTACTTCCAACGGCAAGGCGCGCATTGGTAGCGCTATTAACCATTTGGGCCTTTACAACACTTTTACTACCAAAACTGGCGATGAATATCGCGACCACCATTCATCCGCAAGGTTCAGGTCAAACGTTTCAAGCAAAGCTTGAAAGTGAGGTTTATACCGAAGCACGAGTTGAAGCAATCGCAAAGTTCAAACAGCAAACATTGACTCAATATGGTGTTAGCAATGTAGAAGACTTACCTTTTGATTATGCCGGAGCACAACTCCAATTTGGTGAACAATACGCTGATAAAATTTTTGACCGCTTATTTTCAGCGCGTTTAGCTCAATTAGAAGCGCAATCACAAAGCTATCAACTTGCAGGGATGCTAACGCCGTTTATCGCGATACAAACGCTGTCGATGGCCACCGCTGCCAGCGACTTTGCCCACCAGCAAGCATTTGAAAATGCAGCAGAGCAGCACCGCCGTATGATGCAAGAAGTGCTTAACTTTAATCAAAGAGATCACGGTCACAAGGCGGGCGGCCATTACACTGCGGGCGAGGAATTATGGCAACAGATCCCAAAGTTCGCATTCCAATATCCCAATTTTATTCGTTACCTGCCTCACTACGTTATCAGCCTGTTTAGCCTGAGCTTTTGGCTAATCGCTCTGGTGTTATTGAGTTTCTTCGCGATTAAAAAGCTGCGTTTGGAGGAGCAAAGATGAAACGTTTAATGTTAGCTACTGAGTTTAAAAACCTCTGGCGAGAAAAGCTCGTACTCGCGCTGTTCTTGACCACCAGCGTGCTTGCACTAGTGGCATTTTTTAACGCCCATTACTTTGCTAAAAAACAGCATGATGTGGTGCTTGCCGCGCAGCAAATGCAGCAACAGGCCATCCAAGATGCCAAAGCTGGATTACCCGAAAGACTCGCCAGTACAGCAGACTATAAGTGGTGGGAAGACCCGTACGACCTGCGCGGGCAGGCTTTTTACTTGATGCAAAATTACGCCACTAAAGCCCCGCTTGCAACGTCACCAATCGCAACAGGGCAAGCCGACGTATTACCTTACTATTTTAAGATGCTAATCAAAGAAAAACAGCACATCGTTCATCAATATGACTATGTTCACCCACTATCTCTGCTGTTAGGCCAGTTCGATTTAAGTTTTGTGATTGTCTACTTACTGCCATTGCTCATTATAGGCATTTGCTTTAATGCGTTAGCGAGTGAACGCCAAGGTGGACAGCTAAGACTACTGATCCTTCAAGGAGGCAGTGCAACCCTCCTTCTGACCTATCAATTATTGCTACGAAGCACGTTAATTGTGCTGCCATTTTTAAGTGTTAGTAGCCTACTTTTAATAACAATACGAGAGCAGCTAGGGGTGATTGAACTGCTGAGTTATAACCTTATCGCACTATGTTATTCTGGGTTTTGGATTGCCTTAACCGCTTGGGTAAATAGCAGAGCTAAAAGTGCGGCAAATAACGCAGCTACCTTGGTCACCTGTTGGCTTGCCTTGGTGATTGTGGTTCCAGCTTTGGTCAATACCAGTATCGCTTTACTCGACCCAACGCCTTCACGAATTCACTACATAGATAGCCTGCGTGCCGCCAGTGACGATGCCCAAAAAGCGAGTGAAAAGACTTTAGCTCAGTATTTTCAAGATCATCCAGAGCTTGCCAAAAATGGCAGTGGTGCCAGCGATTACGCCACCAAAAAAATTGCTACTATTAATTCTGTCGAACGCGCAATGGCAGCCCAAGATGTACTATTTTTAACGGCGCAACAAGCACAGCAACATAACGCGCAAAAGCTACAATACCTTTCCCCCGCACTCATCGTACAAACACTGTTGGTTGATTTAGCGGGCAATGGGTTAGCACGTCATCACGCCTTTATGGAAGAAGTTGAAGCTCATCATCAAGCACTACAAGGTTTCTTTGCCAGCGAAATTGCCAATGCCAATCAAAGAGGCGATTTTGCACCTTGTGAGGGTTGTAGCGCAAAGCCAACGCTCACAGATCTTGCGGATATTCCTCAATTTAGCAATGACTTTGCCACACCCGTGAACAACTACACGCCATTAATCTGGTTGCTGCTACTAGCCGTTGGCCTGCTCGTTATAGCAAAACGCCACGTCAACAAGTTAGACAGTGCAAATAACAAAGAGGTGTTAGTCGTATGAGTGATGCCTTCACTGCAAAATTGCATCCGCAAACACAAAGCCTGCTAACGGAGCACCAAGCCAAATTATTTGAATGGGCGGCAGCATTGGGAGCGCCGCTACATTTAGTGTTTCCTCAGCGTTTTGCGGAAAATATCGAAACCCTGCAAGCCTACTTTATAACGCTCGGGCTTGAGCATGAGATTTATTTTGCCAAAAAAGCCAACAAAGCCCAATGCTTTACTCTAGTCGCGTCTAATCACGATATAGGGATAGACGTGGCTAGTGTGCAAGAGTTTGAACTTGCCCTAAGCGGTGGTATTCAAGGGGTAAAAATTGGTGTATCTGGTCCGCATAAATCAGATGCCTTACTTAGCTTAGCACTTGTACATCAAGCGCTTATCGCCATTGACTCAAGTGCTGAGTTAAGCTCGGTCATTACACTGGCCCGCCAGCGAAAGCGCCCAGCGCGAGTGCTACTGCGTTTACAAACACAACCAACTAAAGCCTCACGCTTTGGCAGTTCACTGTGTCAGCTTACGCCATTATTAGCTCAGTGCCGAGAATACGAGGAGTGGGTAAGCTTAGAAGGATTTAGCTGCCACTTAAGCGGATACTGCCCACAAGCACGTGGCCAGAGCATCCATACTTTAATCGATGCGATAGACGAAGCTAGGCAAATAGGACTGTCGCCATCAAAAGTGAATATTGGCGGTGGCCTGCCCGTCTCCTATCTACAAAATGAGCAGTGGCAACAAGCCTTGGACTTCGAATGCTTTTTTGCAGGTAAAACCTTTGCAGGGTTTTATCCCTACCATAATGAGCAAAGCCCTGCGGACACCTTACACGCTATTTTGGCAGTGAAGAACGCGCATGGACAAACCGCATTAGCGGCATTACGCCAAAAGAGCCTAACACTGATGCTCGAGCCTGGCCGGGCACTGCTCGATGAGGCTGGCATTAGCTTGTTTAAAGTGCAAGGGACAAAGCCGCACCTAGGCACATCAGACTGTCATATCGCTACACTTTCGGGCTCAAGCTTATCGCTGTCAGAACAGTGGTTTGAAAGCGAATACTTGCCGAGCCCGCTGTTACTCACTGCACATTCAAACCGCAAGCAAGGAGCGTATCGCGTGGCCTTTGGCGGAGCAACCTGCCTAGATAGCGACATGCTAAGCTGGCGGTTTATTCCCTTGTCGCAACTACCGAAGCGCGATGACCTAATGATTTACCTCAACACCGCAGGATATCAAATGGATTCAAATGAATCCGAGTTTCACTCTATGCCATTGCCACGAAAAATCGCCGTAACGTGGGAGAACAATACACTTTCTTGGCAGCTACTTAGCTAAAAGTTACCCAACAACACAACGTAAAGGAGCCTATTTATGAACATAAATGCGCAGCATTCGCTCGCCTCGACATTACACCTAACCCCTTATTTAAGGGTATCGCAAAGCATTGGTAATACCCCGCTAATGCAGTTTTTAAGCCTACCAAACGGTAGCAAACTGTATCTTAAGCTTGAGCAGTTTAACCCCACCGGTAGCGCTAAGATCCGAATGGCGAAGTCTATGTTAGATGAAGCAGAAGCCAACGGCCAACTGAAGCCGGGGGGCTGGGTCGTTGAGTCAACCTCTGGCAATACCGGCGTTGGTCTTGCGCTGCTTGCAGCGGAGCGTGGCTATCGCTTTACCGCTCTTGTGGATAACCATGCGGCAAAAGAGAAAATCAGCAATATGAAAGCTTTTGGCGCGGAAGTGATCTGTGTTAGCGAAGCCGGAGACGACAGCTTATCGACTGATATTCGCGATGCGATGGCCGCAAAGCTGGCAAAAGAGCAAGGCGCATTTTGGACCGCCCAGCACAATAATTTTGCCAATAGTCGCGGTTATACAGGACTTGCGCAAGAGGTCTTTTATGAACTTGGTGAACACATTACCCACCTTGTCGGTGCGGTTGGCACAGGTGGGTCGCTATGCGGCACAACAAGGGCTCTGCGGGATTTAGGTTGTCATCAACTCACAACGATTGGGGTTGAACCTGTGGGTTCTGTGATCTTCGGTGGACCTGGACTGAATTATCATCAATCAGGAACGGGGACGCCTGAAGGCGCTGAGATAGGCCCTGTAATTGAGTATGAACTTATCGACAAAGGCGTGAAGGTGTCTGACAAACAAGCGTTTAATACCGCCAGATACCTTGCAAAGCACTACGCCCTAATGATCGGTGGCTCGGCAGGTGGGGTGATATACGAAGCGCTACAGACGTTAAAAACCGCCCCCGCCGACAGCTTATTTGTAGTGCTCGTTTGTGACGGTGGCGAGAAATATCTCGATACGGTATTCAATGATGATTGGATGGCAAAACACGACCTTATCGACATTAACATCGAACAAGAGCTCGATGACCTATTAACGCAATATAAACCTGCCGCGAGAGCCTAACCATGACCCAACAAACTGTTCTGCCGATACTAAATGAAGCCCGATTGGCGCAACTTGATTTTCCCTATAGTAAAGTCATTGAGGTGGTGGAAAATGCCTTTCGCTCACTGCATCACCCTGACTCTGCCAACCCACTCAAAGTGATTATGACGCCACAAGATGGCCGCTCCATTGCCTATAGTATGGCTGGCCGCGATGCTGCAAGTAATACCGTAGGGTTTAAGGTGGTCTACGAATACGATCCTGACAGAAGCCGTAATCAATATCAGTTTTACTCTTTTATCTTCCTTTGCGATGATGCCACAGGCCACCCTGTGGCCCTCATGGATGTAAAAGAACTAGGTCCTATGCGCACGTCAGCCACCTCCGCTTTGTTTGCAAAATATGCCGTTCATTCAGATGCTAAAAATGCGTTGGTTGTAGGCACAGGTGTTCAAGGGCAAATCGCTTTACCTATGCTCGTCACGGCATTACCACAACTCACACATCTAACCGTCCACGGCAGCTATCAAACAGGTTTGGAAGCAGTTCAGCAAAAACTAAAGGAGCATCACCCACAGCGACAAGTTGCGGTATCACAAGACTTAGAAGCTTCAGTAAGACAAGCCGATGTGATCCTTGCCGTTACTGGGTTGTCCGCCAAAGAGAACATTAAATATGAATGGTTAAAACCCGGCGCTGTGGTGATTTTAGTTGGCTATGGAATCGAAAAACCAGTGCTACACCGAGCTGATAGATTGCTCACAACGGATGCAGAACAAATGAAGGTCACCGGAGACGATTTATTAGACGAGAACGGTAAACTACCTGCCGTTGATGCGACATTAACGGACATACTAAATGGTGAAAAGCCAGCACGCACCCACCCTGATGAAATTATCTTTGTCTATAACAGCGGCATGATCATTACTGACGTGGCGCTCGGACGAGCGGTTGCAGACTTTGCCATCACACAAGAAAGCGTGGAGGAAGTAACGCTATGGTAGCTTCAGCACGCACCGATATTTTTAAAGTAAGCCAGCTCGCAGGGCCACTTATTCTGACCAATCTACTCTACGTGGCAATTGCAACGATAGATCTTATCATGCTCGGGATGTTGAGCCCGTTAGAGCTGGCTGCTGGCGGCCTCGCCATTGGTATTTTTAATCAATTTAGAACCATGGGAACGGGCGTAGTCACGGCAACGGGTAATTTGGTGTCTGATGCAATCGGCAAGGCTAAACTAGATCAGATCACTCCTCTTTTTAACGCCAGCATGCTTATCGGAACATTTTTGGGTCTGACATTCGCTGCCATGATGTTTGCCATAGAGCCATTTTTAAGGTTTATCGGTACATCCGAGGCAATTGCCAATTTGACGACCCAATATTTAACCGTTGTCGCTCTGGGCTTATTACCCTGTTTTTGGTTTCAAAGCGTACGGCATTTTAGCGTTGGATTGAAAAGACCAGGGCCATTGATGTTAATAACGGGTGTATCTGTTGTCCTCACTATCGTGCTCAACTATGGCCTAATTTTTGGTCAGTTTGGTCTACCACAACTCGGTTTTGTCGGGGTTGCGGCCGCCACGTGCATCGTGCTGTATTTATCGTTTTTGCTGTTTATACTATTTGCCAAGCGCGATAACGTACTCAGCCCCTACCTCACTATAAAGTTTTGGCAAACCGACCGCGAAGCACTTAGCAAAACATGGAAAATGGGCGTGCCAATTGGCGCAACTTACGGACTTGAAGCTGGGTTTTTCACCGTGCTTGCGTTATTTGTGGCAACACTCGGCGTTAACGCGTTAGCCGCCCACAACGTGGTAAGCCAAATGGTGTACATCGTATTTATGGTATCTGCCGGCATTTCATCTGCTTGTTCTATTTACATCAGCGAAGCCAATGCTGCGGGGGACTTTCACCATGCGAAACGCATCGGCAATTTGGGGATTATTTGCGGTGCAGCGGTCATGTCTGTTTTCGCCTTAATCTATTTATTCACACCCGAATTTGTGCTGCTGCCATTTTTAAGTGCAGAAGAATTACAAAACTCCGACGTCGTTGTTATCGCTATAGAGCTACTCGTTATTGCCGCCTTTTTGCAGTTTTTTGACGCGTGGCAAAATATCGGGCTCGGTATCCTGCGTGGACTTGGCGATGTTAAAAGCACCTTAATGCTATCTTTAATTGGTTATTGGTGCATTGGTCTTCCCGGTGCGTGGTTATTTCAAGAATTTTTCTCTTTGGGGATTTTGGGCGTTTGGTACGCCTTAATGTTAGGACTTGCGGTCACAGCGCTATCTGAGATCTGGCTTTTTAATCATAGGGCTAACCGTTTGCTTGAGCCCACATCACTCAAGGAGCAAAACGCATGACAATGACAACGACAATGCCAAGCCCAGCCCGCAAAGAAGTCATTGCACTGCCGCCCTATGGTGCAGGACAAACCATTGAGCAAGCAACAGCGCGCAATCTCCACCCCAATATGATAAACCTCTCGGTGAATGAAAACCCTTTAGGGCCGAGCCCTGCAGCGCTTGATGCTTTTAAAGCGCAGCTGCATACCGCTAGCTGCTATCCAGACAGCCAATGCACAGAGCTAAGTGAGTGCCTGTCCACTAAACTTAACGTTGCCAGAGAACAAATTGTACTCGGCAATGGCTCTGAGGATGTACTCTCAATGCTCTGCAAAGCCTTTCTCAGTCAAGGCGATAAAGTGTTAGTGGCTAAGCCTACCTTTGCGCTTCATGGGATTTACGCCAATATGATGGGGGCAAAGGTACTGGAGGTGCCGATGCAAAGCGATTTGTCCTATCGAATTGATGATTGGCTCGATGCTATCGCACATCACCCAGATTTAAAAATGCTGATGCTTGCAAACCCATCCAACCCCATAGGTTGTACGTTTGATGCCAATAATTTGCAGCGCCTTATTGATGCCTGTCCGCTCAATACGGTTATCGTCATTGATGAAGCATACTGCGAATATGCCCAAGGCCACAAACAGTTTGTCGATAGCTTAACACTACTTCAAACACAGCCTCGTCCCTACGCGGTATTACGGACTTTTTCCAAAGCCTATGGTCTTGCAGGGCTTAGAGTGGGCTACGGCGTAATGGCAAATGCACAATTGGCGGATTATCTGCACCGCGTACGTACACCTTACAATGTAAATCGACTAGCACAACTTGCAGCGATCGCGTTACTACAAGACCCCTCATATTTGGCAGACACGGTCACGCAAACGAATCGCGAAAGGGAAAAACTCAGCGCCTCCCTCACCGAGCAGGGTTATTTTGTCGCGCCAAGTCTAGCCAACTTTTTATTTATTGATGTCAAGCAGCCGTCTGCGCATGTCGCATCTTTGCTGCTGCAACAAGGAATAATGATAAAACCTTGGCTAGAATCAGGTTTTGATCATTTTGTGAGAGTAAGCATCGGGCTGCCAGAGCAAAACCTTAGGGTGCTTGAAGCCTTTAAACAGTTGTAAGTATCTCCCTCTACGAGGGCTTTTAAGCACAAGCTGCCTGCTGATTTAAATGGTAAAGTACTTGGCTGTCGGCCTTATGCGTAAATAAGGTCGACTTTTCTGGAAAGTACTTGCCTGCTTTAGCAGCAGCAAAGATGTCTTCAATTTGGGGAGCACGACAGATGGTAGTTACAACATGAGCGTCATCACTCAGCTCAACTTTATTTTTAGACCACAGCTCCTCAAACGCTGGCAGTGACTGCAGTGCTCTACGCAACTGGGTCTGAATAAGATAAGAATCGCTTGTCGCGCGTCGTAGGACAAAATATAGAGCAGCTTTCCCCAACCAAATAGTATAATCGGCCTCAGTCTCCGAGGATTCACAGATATCAAAATTGCTTAGGTGCTGTTTGAATTTGGTAACATCTACAGCTTGTGTGTAAGATGCCTGCACCGCGAAACTCGTTATCACCGCATCTTGCTGTGGAACTAACCATGCCATCATCCGAGATTGAGGCGCATGACGTTGGCTTGCTGCAAACATCCTGTGATGTCCATCTGCAATTAGCCATTGCTGATGCATTGTGATCTGCTGCCTGAATTCTTGTAGCACGTAAGGGCTTTCAACAGCATAGAGGCGATGAGTACACTCACCGCAATCACTGTACCACTGCGCAGTTTCAACACATTCCGCTTGCCATCGCACCTCATCCAAGTCAAGTTTTCCGACCAAAAGACAAGGGGGTAACAGCAACTTCTCGCTCTGAACACGCTTTTTCAGCGCCATAGCATGAGAAACCGAAACCGACTCGTGAGGCAGAATTGCTTGCTCAGGTAACGCTGAAACGTCGAGCTCGGCCAAAATGCCGGTAACCAAAATATCACCTTGCTCCACTTGGTAAAGATGAAGTGGTCCATCCGTTATTGTGATCATAAAATAAACCTTGCACCAATTTAGATACAATATAACATACCAATTACTGGGTAACATCAAGTTTACATGACAATTTATACTTAGCTGGCTATTGGAAGTAAATTCAAAGCAGTTAGCGCTAAAACTGGCTGCTAGAAAGGCATTAATAATCCGATTAGCTACAAACATCCACCGCCAGCGCTAATTTCTCAATACCATGTGCGGGCAGCCAGCGTTTGTACTCAACAAAACCATGCTTATTATACAATTTTATCGCAGGTGCATTTGCGGTCGCAGTTTCAACAATCACTTTTGCAGCATCAAACTCCGTTAAAGCAAAATTCAGTAATTTACCCGCAATCCCTTTGCGAAAATAACTGGGATCGACAGTCAGGCTATCTATTTCTAGCGTTTTCTCAAAAATGACAATTTCAATGACTGCGGCAAGATTTTGATTTTCAAAATATCCATAAAAGTGACTCGTCGCACCGCATATATCTTCTATCGTTCGAGATAAAGGCGGAAAATAACTCGCCCCAATTAACTCAGCTTCTATTTTGTATGACCGTTGAAATACATTGAAAATCTCTCTCGCCACCGACGCATCGCGATTGTTTAATTTTTGGATCATATATTCCGCTTCCCAAATGTTCCCATAACTTTACCAATTGGTACTCAAAAAAGTACCAATCTATTGGTCAAAACACAACGCAACCAGTTGAAAAATTTCCAAGTTTCATGGAAATGCGATATAAATGGACCAGGATCATTGCTTTTATTAATACCAAGGAAGTGCCCTATGTCATTAGCCAAACACACACTCGATTTATCACTCACGGATAAAGTGTGGTTCAAATATGTGACTCTAAAAAGCAAAAATGAATTGAACGATAACTCTCAAGTATCACTCAAATCTATCGCTGCGCTGGGCATGCTTTCCGGTGGCACTGAATTTTTATTTGCATTACTCGTCTTCGCCTTGGCTATCACAGCATCCTTTATTGATGGTGAGTACCCACGCTATATTGCTTTCCCTGCTTGTTTAATCGCATTTTTAATTATCTTTTTTACTAAAAGAGTCATGCTGTACAAAAAATTTGGCTTTGGCTCTCAATGGGTGATGGACGTGTCGAAAAACCAATTAACCATTTCGCCCAAAGCAATAAAAACAAAAGTAACTGGTACGCAAAAAATTGCTAGAGAAGACATTACTGAAATCACCTTTCATTACTTGCTATTGAACGACCGCAAAGGCGGAAGAATAAAAACCACGGCCAATTTATGCTTTGCCGAAATCTTATTAAAAGATGGTACAAAAGTAGAACTCAATGGCACCCGGATCGGCTTTTTTGACTTACTCTACTTGCTTATATTCTTTGACTATCCCTTAGTTTATCGAAATACGTCTGCAGGCGGCAGCTCTGATATTGCTATCATTTTACTGAGACTACTCTCTCTTTCTGCCATTGCCGCCGGTCTTGCTAAGCTTGCGCTGAATTAAAAAGGTTCACGCTTATTCTCGTGTAAATTGTGTAATAAGCGCTTCTCCTTTGTCGCCATTGATTTTCTCAATGGCCTCGAGCATTTCAATGATCCGTTGACGGTCAAACGGATTAGTGATGGTATTGCGCACATCGTCGATGATGGCCTCTAAGTAATTAAATAAGCTTTCCGTCGCGTGTTGATCCGCACTTGAGCGAAACAGTATATTTTTAAACGCTTCCAACACATTGACCATGACATAGCCATCGGTCTTTGCATAGTTTCTTATCGGAGTAAAATTATCATGCAGTAATTCATCAAAAGACGCTTCGTGAATATATAAAAGCGGCTCATTTTTAGCGTGTTTAAAGGAGTAGTTCACATCGCAAATATCCAAACGCTGGATAAGTAAAATACTCAGCATATCAATCGCCTTTACCGCAGTACCGGGGTCATTAATCCCTGGGCTCATGGCCTTCACTGCAATCTCCGAGATTTGTGTTAAGCCATAGCGATAATGGTCGCTGATATACTCTTCAACATAAAAAATAAAACAGCTAAGTAACGCATCATGTAGCGCCTCATCTTCACTAAGGTCCTTGTTGCACTTAAGAAACGGGTAGCCTTTAACGGTAAAAAACCCTTGTTTAACTGCAATATATATTTTTAAGTCATGTTGCTCACACAACCCGCACAGTTTGTCACTGTGTACTCCCTTAAAATACCCCTCTTCTGTGCTGGGTAGGTTATGCCAACTCGAGAAGTCAGGAAAGTTATTAAAAGGCTGCTCTTGCTGTTTAGTGATAATATTCTTCATCTCATTTTTGGTGTTGTTAAACAGGTCATTTAGCACATTATCGACCTGTATGGCGCGGGAGATTGAATGGATAAAAAACACAAAAAAGCCTAAAGAGATCAGTCCAAACACCAGCGAAAATAAAACCCCTAACGCCGGGATCCCAGTTTCACCATTGCCCACGCCACGAATGTTTATCAGCATAATGATGGCATAAATGATACTGCCGAGATAAAACCCCAATACCAGCTGGTGCGACTTTCTGGTGATAAGACCTGGCAGTACTCTAGGTGATAACCCAGCGCTGGCATTATTCAGCACAATCATCACCATTGAAAAGCTAAATACCGTCAATGAGATGATACTTCCCACGAGCGTGCTTAAAATGGTTCGTGCGTTCTCTTCACTGTCGACAAGTACAATCGCTATAAGCTCCTTAAAGCTATTGATAGGAGCTGCATATTCAAGTGCCGTGGTTATGAGCGCGAAAATAAAAAATGCAACTGCAAGTAAGGAGGGATAGAAACCGATACTACTTATCAGTTCGCGATAATTTTCGGCCAACTTGCGAGGTGTGAACATTGCTATCCTTACACTTTTAGGGTCTGGTTATATAGCCTAGCAAGACTTGAGCAATAGAGTAAGTATTTTGGGAAGTTAGCTTTGAAGGGCTAGCAGAACTAACCCTAAAACTTACTTGCGATTATGCAATAATCAAGAAGCCAACAAACGCAATTGCAGCCGCAATCAACGCATAAGGTAGCTGAGTGATGGCGTGACTGACTAAGTTACAATCTGAGCCTTGGGCTGCTAATACCGTAGAATCCGAGTAGAAACACGCTTGACTTCCAAATGATGATGCCGACAACAATGCGCCTATCACCAGAGGAATATTAGCATCTACAGCAACGGCCAATGGCATCACGATAGGAATAGTCACAGCGAAGATCCCCCAACTAGAGCCTGTTGCAAAAGCCAAAATAGCCATAGATAAAAACACCATCGCAGGCAGTAAACCAGCTGTCATATAAGGACTCAGCGCATTTATCACATATTGTGGCAATAACAGTTGATCGCACACATCCTTAAAGATAAATGCGGCGATAACTGTTCCTATTGCAGGTAGCATGCATTTAAAACCATTGATCATTTGCTCAAGCATGTCTGCAAGCGGCATCAACCTTTGCACCATATAAAATGGGATAGTCACCGCCAAAGTCGCTAACAAGCCTTTCCATACATCAATGTCAAAATACACCGTAAACGCCACCAACAAACCAATGGGCACCAAAAAGTTAACCAGTTTGCCTTGAGTGTCGGCTTGTTCAAATTCCTGCTCAATGGCTTTTGCAGCATAGTGATCCGGTGTATGTACTTCTTCCAAATCAACCTGCTCAAGCGCAGGCTGCCCTTGTTTAGCTGCAAGCTCTGCTTTTTTCATTGGGCCGAATAGTGGCACAACACCAAATATCACCAGTGGCACCATAATTACAGCCACCCAAGCATACAGCATGTAAGGAATGGCCTGAATATACGTGCTGATCCCCTGTCCTTCTCCCGCGACACCGTTATCAACCAACAAACCGCCAAAGAACACAGCCCAAGTCGAAAGTGGTACTAAAACACAGATAGGCGCAGCGGTTGAATCCACAACATAGGCAAGCATTTCCCTAGAAATCTTAAACTTATCGGTAACGCGGCGCATCGTCTCACCAACCGTCAGCGCATTGAGATAATCATCAATAAAAATGATCACACCTAAAAAATAGGTCATAAGCAAAGACGACTTTGGCCCTTTTGCCATTTTCAGGGCATTACGTCCAAATGCTAAGGCACCGCCCGTGTGCACCAACAGCGCTATCAAAGCACCAAACGTACCACATACCAGAATAAGCCAGCCGATGGTTTCATCGCCCATCACTTTTAGCGAAGCATCAGCAAAATTTGCCAATACGGTGGCGGGGTCTAACAATGCGAGTCCTACAAGCGCCCCTAAAACAAGGGACAAGATAGGACGACGTAAGATAATTGCAAGCGTCAATACGACGACTGGGGGAATGATGCTAATTGCACTTGGCTCAGCCATGCGAATTTCCCAAATCAAAGGAATTTGAGCAGCGGAAAAAAGGGACGCAACGTCGGCTATAAACAGCGGCTGATGCAGTCTTATCCGTTTCCCAAATTCAGAACAAAAGGTTAAAATCACAAGCACTTAATGCGTGTGAGGATCTGCCTAATATTGGGTTGACGAGTTGACTGTATGGCCCTCATTGAAACATCGCGGAGAAAATATACAGAATTTGACTTTGCGTCAATTTATTTTTTGTCTAATGCTAGTTTTGCCATGTGCTTATTTACTTGCTCTATCTCTTCAGCGGTCAATTCGGCGTAGCGTCTAGGGTAAGACCACCCGTACCCCCAACGAAATGGCGTCGGTAAATAAGGCAACCCACCAAGTCGCACACCCGCTAACATCAGGGTTGCCACTTCTTTTTGGCCTACCGCAGCAACACATTTTTGCAAGGCAATGTCGGCATTTTCGCGCTCTATAGCGGTACCACCTTTCCAGTAGGCAAGGTCGTGCGCCGTACAACAGCTCAACCACAGTTCATTTTGCGCCAAAGTACCATCAGGAAATGCACTACAGCCATCACTTGTAAATGGCTTTAACTCATCGGCACTGCCGTGACTAGCTGCAAACAGCAGCGAGAATATAATTACTATTTTTTTTATCATCGTAAATTACCGTATGGCTACTTTCATAACTTCCAAGCTTAGCTGGCGCACCTTACACTTTCATTTCCATCAGCTGCGCATCTTCACCATAACTTTTGCATACCTTAATTGGCTTTGGGACAAAGCCTAGGGCCTGTTGATCTTTCAAGTTTGTTTTTGCAGCAGTTTGATTGGTATTTATACAAGGCAGAGCCTGCGTAGCATAGTCACTCTATGTAAGTCTGGCGATAACACAGTAGAAATGCCAATCAAGCGCTGCCCTTTGGGTTCACCTGAGTGCGCTTTGTTCATTGTTGCTCAACTTTTGCCTAGATTACTAGGCGGCAAGTCGAGCGCCGCGACCAAAACACACTCAGAAGAACAAAAATCAAACAGCAAAGGTCTACAGGCCCTAGTTTCAACCAAAACCCCACGCTATTTTGTACAGCCACGAGCCGAATGCGACAGTACCCCATTTGGGTCGCCAACTCAACTAAACGTCTAATCATCAAGGCACCTATTCCCTGCCCAGATACGGCTTGTGAAACAACTAGGTCATGTAGAAACAACGACGAACTAGGCGGTTGTTCAGGAAGTAATACCAATTTGCTGAATTAAGTGCTCTATTTTGAGGCAAGAAAATCTTGTCGATAACAAGGCAAAAATTTTGCTATTTAGTTGTTCTAAATAAGAAATTTTTAACACAGTTAGCGTCAGATTAGCTCCTTCAAATTGAGCAAGTATTTAGGTAGATTGGTATAATGTAAACAGACTCGGCGGCTTTTCATCGTGCCAAGGTGCGCCAGTAAATAGGCATCCACAGCTCGATGTTGTTTAAAAACAAAACAACTCTTTGGCGAACGCATCCATTTACTTTTTAGGATATCCACAGTTTCCGGCGCAACATCATGATACGCCTGATTTTGTAGCGTTAAGATCTCAGGCCACGACGCATCTTCGATAGCGTAATAAGTCATAATTTACTCACATACAGCACAGAGACTAATTGCATCCTATACACCACCATTTTGGCCTTCTTGAAATATAAGAATGGGATTTAGGTTCTAGGGTTTTACGACTATTGGCATCAAAAACGCCGAGCACTAATGCAATGACAGGCGCGTCATCTATTGCACCTAATGTGCTACCACACTCAGGGCAAAAGGCGCGCGATGAATAATCCGAAGAACGCCACACCTTAGGCGCACCGCCAGGCCCATCCCAGCTAACCTCTTCACTTGCGAACTCTCCCCATGCAACGGTTAGTGCACCACTGTGCCGTTGGCACATTTTACAGGAGCAGGTATGGGGGTTATGAGGTACTCCGGTTGCAGTAAAACGGATATGTCCACATAAACACCCTCCAACAAAATTGACAGCCATCCTTGTGTTTCCTTAGTATTTCGCCATTATCCTAAATTAAGTACGATAGTAAATTACCGTGCCTATTAAAGTTCCAAGTGAAACACAAAACTGAACACTAAGCCACTGAATTTGTGATGCATTAGTTAGGTATCTCGTAGTTACGCACGGTTACCATCAAAGTTATCGTGGGGCTCGCCGGCAAGTTCATACTTCAATACTCCAAGCTCCTGATAATAATGCAAGATATCGATAAAAGATTCGTATTCTCTTTGCGGTGAAACCGTCAACGCAAAGCACTCATCATCCAATTGCTCGCTCTCCACGCCAGATAGAGTAAGCTCTTGAAGTAGCTCTATGTTTTTGGCATTTTCTAACTCGTTTGTAAAGCGGATCCGCAAAGAGTGATACTCACTTCGAGCCACAACCTCGATAACTTCTAAAGAACCTTCGCTATCTGATGCAACCAAAACGTGGTCGCCGTAGTTAACACCAAAAGCAAAAAGCGGAGCGCCTTTTATTTGATAAATATTATCGCTCACTGCCGTCGCAACAATAAATTCTTCAGCACATCCTTGGGGATGGTTTTTAAAAGTAAACCGTACTTTATCAGTGACTACATCATTCATATGGATACAAACCGCCTTTACATGGACTGATCTCGTTTTATTTAACCGACCGTAAGTCCAAAAAATAAAAGTCACCCACAATTACAATGTGTTACTTGTATATGGGCTTAGATTGCCAACATGATGCAGTAGCAAAACTGAAGAGAAAATTAAGCAATGATCTTAAAGAAGAGTGATGGCTGTTCAAATTCATAGCGAAGCGAGAGCAATAACCCCCTAGCGTTTGCCCCAAAGCACATCAATTTCTTTACCGCCTTTAACAAACTCTAGCTTCACCGTCACTTTGGTACCATTTTGTGCCTGAGGAAAAGTGCGCGTACATTGCAATACATAATGAGCGAAAAAGCGGTTATAGAATCCATGTTCGCCCATGTCATCAAAAAGATTAAATGCTTGTTCAAGCACAGAATAATCCCCTTCTTGGTGATAAGCGAAGTTAAGTTGTGCAAAGCCATCGCATAGGTTTTTAATATCCTGCAAAATCCGCGGATGTAACTCGACTATTCCTGCAAGGGTTTGGAATTTGCTCGCACCTAGCCTGCGCCAATCCCGCTCTTTACTTGCAAGTTTTCGACATCCCTTTGCTTTGAGATATTGATATGTCGCCAGAGCCACTTCGTTATGAGAGTTAAGTTGCGAATTTAACAATGCCTCAAAAATCGCATCATATAATTTCACTCGATTTTCTATAGTTGCCCGCTCAGGAAGTATTTTGTGATTGATGGGTAATGCAGCGGCAAGCGAGATGGCCAGTCTTCGACTATCAAACTGACCTAATAAAGGTAGTAACTGAACAAACACGTCATGGTCAAGATGTAAGGACTTAACGATCCGCACATTATCGGCATCTTTGAGTATCTCGCTCAATCGGTGTTTTGTATCCTCATATTCAAACTCTGGGATCATACCCCATACCGATAAATCATCGACCAAGTGGTCCAGCTCGTTACTGGTCACACTCGCCTCTTGCTGTTCATGTACGAGCGTCAGACCCAACGTAAACTCGCGTAGCTTAGGCGGCGTTGATGTTGAAAAGGCCACCATCTGAGCATCAAAGCTGAGATAGTAATGACGTTTATCGCCATTAATATCATCTTGATAACCACGCATTCCAAGCGTAGCAAGTTGCACTCTATCTAGCTTGTCTCTCGTTTCAATGGTTTTAAATGAATAGCTGTTACGGCTCATGGCCGACCAAGCTCCAAAGCCTAAATTGAACCCATAGGCTTGCTTGATTTCAGTACTGGTTTGAAAGAAGAAGCGCTCTATCTCGATTTCATCTTGGTAACTAGGCTGAGTGATAGTACCAACCCGCCCAAATAGCGCATCAAGATGCACCTGCTCTAGGCCTTTGGTAGTTAATTTCGCTTCAAGCAGCGATTGATGACTGGATAAACGCGTATATTCAAACTTAACACTTAACTCGGCTTTCAGCTTTGCAGCCGTTTCAATATTTGCTAACACCGTTTTTTTAATGGTCAGCAGCTCGCTTTGGAGTCGTTCTAAACTGTCCATTAGTGGATCAAGCTGTAAGCGATCTTTTAATCTTAAGATCAGGTCGTTTTGCGCTTCATCGGGTGATTCTGTTGCGACGAGTGAAAGGACTTCTTCAACCTTATCCAGAGGTGCATTGAATATCCCTGTCAAAATACTCGAATAAGCTTGCTTAAATCCGGCTTGGTCGGCAAATTTGGCGTTCACTCCCCCAGTGATTGTTAAAGCGGTATTCGACAATGTTGACTTTTTAATTGCGAGGAAAGTATGGTGTGGTTTATCCAAGCGTTTAGAAAAGACAACACGAAAGCCACCACGGATCTCGATATTAAGGTCCGCATTCAAAGCCGAATCAAGGTTAATATCAAGTAATTCTCCTTGATCCAACCAACGACTAAACATATCGAGATTTTGCGCGATTATATCTGACCACCTAAAATTGGCGCTCACCGTTAACGCTCCTGCCGTTTCCATCATTAATGCATTGCTAGGTGCAAGTGACTTAATATCCTCAACATCGAAAATAACCGGCATAGTTGCAACGTCGCGCCCTAAGGCAAGACCCACAGCTTCATGTGGTTGATGGCAAAGGTAGGCTGCTAGTTTACATTGTGCCTGCCCATCTGTATTGATACCAAGCAGCTCCGCTTTGGAGGCACCGGTGAGATCAAAGTCAATGTGTGTGCTGTATTTTATCCAGCACACCTCATCACTATAGGTAAGTGTTGTGGTAGGTTCGAGATCTGCATTAACCTCTTTTTGCTTACCAATAATACCGTCTTCATCGATAACTGTGCTCGCGTTGATAAGCTCTATCTTACTTTCACCGGTAACACTTGCGGTTATCCCCTCCAATGCGAAGCTACGGCTTTCTACTATTTCCCCGTGCCAAGGTAACAAATCACCATGATAGTCTTTAAGTGGTGTGAGGGTAGTCTCGACAAGCGTTTGTAAGCCCGCCATATTCAGTTCAATCGTCATCGAATTTCCTTTTCATCTGAAGTGGAATTATCTAACCTAAGCTCCGATTAACTATAGCTGTAATTTAACCCTGAGAGGATAATTTCAGACCAATAATTCCAATCACTATCAACAGCAAACTGAGTAGCTTAAGTGATGACAACGGCTCTTTAAAATAGACAAAGCCAACAATAATCGACCCTAGCATACCAATTCCAACCCAGACAGAATAAGCAACGCTAAGCGGTAAAGTTCGTAGTGCAACACTGAGAAAGTAGAAACTTGCGGCCATCGCCACTAAAGTAATAATTGAGGGAACAGGCTTCGTAAAACCGTTGGTAAATTTCAAACCAATAGCCCAAACGACTTCCAATAAACCTGCAAAAACAAGTAGCAACCAGCTCATGACAACTCCAAAATGGGGTCGTCCCCGCCAGTAAAAGAAAGCTCTGGAGGTCGTCCACCAGAGCGAAAGCAAATTAGCACGCCCGTGAAGCTAATTCAAGCTTCACGGCAGACAAATTAAGACTCAATTAAGATTGTAAAAGAGCGAGGGCCTGTTGACCTTTGCTGTTTGATTTTTGTTCTCCTGAGTGTGTTTTGGTCGCGACGCTCGACTTGTCGCCTAGTAATCTAGGCAAAAGTTGAGCAACAATGAACAAAGCGCACTCAGGTGAACCCGAAGGGCAGCGCTTGATTGGCATTTCTACTGTGTTATCGCCTGACTTACATAGAATGACTATGCTACGCAGACTCTGCCTTGTATAAATACCAATCAAACTGCTGCAAAAACAAACTTGAAAGATCAACAGGCCCTAATACCTAAAAAATCGCAGTTAGCCGTGACAGACAGCACCTTCCAACCATCTTGCTCTATCTGCTCAATCTCTTGGTTGAGTGAGTTAACGTCTGGTCGTGGCCAAAAAAAATGCTTTTTCTTATTAAATATTACAACTCTTCTCATGCACCTCTCCATGCGCAATTATCAAACCGGCTAAGTATACAGCACAACAAAAAAGGTACAAAGGCAAATAATGGTTACGATTATATGATGATTTATCACCGTATTAGTGTGGGTAAGACCGCTACAAGTTTTATTATTCATCATGTCCAGCGCAAAAGACGTAACACCAAAGGCTGCAAATCAATACATTACTCACGTTTACCCTTAGGTGATATTATTTCGCATGTTGACGTACAAAGCTATCAAGCGCCGCAACCGACTTAATCACATAGAGTGTTTTGGTTTGCGTGCTTTGCTCTAACTGCGATAAGAATTCTTCATTCCAAAATTGCGGGCAGCGCCTTAACGTTTTAATACTGGCAATCGTCCCTTTAAACACTGAGCTACCATCTGGCCAGCCTTCAGGCTTAGTGATCATGCTTTTTAAAAGACGTTTTATCACAAACCAATAACTCACTCGATATGGTAAGTCGATGTAGACTAAGGTATCTGCTGCATCTAAGCGCTGTTTAAACGCATCTAACGGACCAAAGCCGTCAATGATCCACGCATCAGTATTTAATATGTTTTGATGTGCTTTATCAAAAGCGGCTCTGTCAACAAACTCGCCATTTGCTTGGTAGAGCATCGAGTCTAATTGATATAACGGGATGCGTATTGCCGCGGCCAGTCCTTTACTCACCGTAGACTTGCCGCTTCCCGGTTTACCAAAAACTGCTACTTTCTTCATGTAACCTCCTTGCTGTGGCCCCACAAGGCAGATACAAAAAAACCCACCTTACTTTGGTGGGTTCATTAAAAAAGCACACAAAACCACCACTCCTAAGGAATGGTAATAATTCGTGTACTTGTGAGAAATAGTTCTGTATTCATAACGATACTTTCACGCAATGATTAGGGCCTGTTTATCTTTCAAGTTTGTTTTTGCAGCAGTTTGATTGGTATTTATACAAGGCAGAGCCGGCGTAGCATAGTCATTCTATGTGAGTCAGGCGATAACACAGTAGAAATGCCAATCAAGCGCTGCCCTTCGGGTTCACCTGAGTGCGCTTTGTTCATTGTTGCTCAACTTTTGCCTAGATTACTAGGCGGCAAGTCGAGCGTCGCGACCAAAACACACTCAGGAGAACAAAAGTCAAACAGCAAAGGTCAACAGGCCCTAATTATTGTCAAGCACGCGCAAGGCCAGATGAGTGAATTGAGAAGTAGCATCACTTTGTGGTCAAGCGAGTCACTAACTTTGGCATTGCTATTGTCTACTCAACAGTAAGTTGCCGCCAGATAGCACTAAAAATGAAGCACATGCACGATTAAAACGTTTAACCAATTTAGGTTTACTAAACCACCGCCTTAGATACAGCTCACGACCAAAGACTTATTTAGTTAACGAGTGCGGTCTCGCTCTACAGAACACAGTGAGCACTAATAAAGCAAGCATAAATAAACTTATCGAGCCGCTACTGCCATTTCTATGCTCAACTTTGGCGACTTTTTCTTCCTTTATTCGCTTTTTGAAGTTTGAGAGCTCAGCCTCCAAGTTAGGTATCATATCTTCGACGGCCAAGCTAAAGCCCTTTAAAGATTTTTCAGTAATCGCCGAGTCTACTCCAACTGCTGTCGTTCTTTTTTCTAGCTTGCTTAATCCAGGCGCCCTAAATAACATCTTTTTGCTCTTTATATCGAAAACGGCTGTATCTAGAAATGTTTGAATCGTGTTTTCATTCCCAGGCACCATGTACATTCCCACGATGGTCCAATAGAGAAACGCTGCATTATTTTCTAAAGACTGGGTTACTTGATCGTACGAAATCAGTGCCATGACATCAACGTCATACAACCTTCCCACTTGCTCTAGAGTCGTAAATCCTTCACCTCCTTGTAGGTAGCTGCTCGGTATCACTTCGATACGATCGATATATTCATACTGAGCAAAGGCGCGCTTAACTTTCTCGAGCAACTCAAACTGATCTTTGTTGTGGATACCAGCATGTTGCCACTGTGAAGATGGCACAAACGCCACACCAACTTTCACCGGCAATGTTAACACTGGTATTTCTGGTTGATGCGCTGTCCGGCTACTTTCATTTGGGTATAAAAAGCGCATTAAGCTGCTAGATTGGGTTTTTGTGCCTGTATTTTGGCTGACAAGCGCACTGCATGATGTGAGCAAAAGCATACACAGAGAGACAATCAAACCTTTAAAAATCATAAACTTCCTTACCACGTGTTGTTATTGGTATAAACTAAATATGTTACCGTTTGTATTAACCCGCTTCACTTACTCGCAATAGCGGTTCTGTATTTTTCTTACTCAGCAAATAACGAAAACAAGTTCGAACAAGAGTAAGCTAATAGTTTATAACGCTGCCAAATAAATAACGGCATCGTTAAAATCGGTGAATTCTTCGTCTTCGCCGAAACTCACATTGCTCGCATCTCCAATACAAAAACACGCTTTTTCTGCCGACCAACGTAAAACGTAAAAATCTTTGGAGCCTAACCACAGCTCTTTATCGTCCCACCATTCAAAAATAATGGGGTCGTTACAATGATGCACGACAAGGGAATCTAAACATGGCACTTCAGCAAGATGAGCATAGAAGCTAACTAATTGCGCTATCACTTCGTTGGGTACTAATTGCACTGTTGCTTTCGCTGTAAAAATCGCCAAAGACTCATCTGAAGCGGGTTTAACTTCATGATCATACATGGTAAATAGAGGCTCGAGCACATAAATCACTTGCTGCATTTTGTTCTCCCTAACATTCGAGGCCCGACACTGAGATAATTTCGCCCCACTATAAAGTAGTATGGTGAAGGTTATTTATACTGCGCGAAATAGCACTTTGACTGCATCTAAAAAATGACCAGATTGCGGCTTTTTAGTATTAAAACTTCTACCACCATCGTCTTCAACCACAATACTGTAATTACCTGACTCAAGTTCAGCGGTATACCACTGCATAAACTCAGAGAACGACTTAGCTATCACAAACTTTTCGTCTTCATCACGACCAAAGTTTATCACTTGTCCAACAGTGCCATTTTCGGCCGGATCAAAATCTAAACCAAGGTAGTTGCCTGCCCAATCATGGGCAAACGGTACCCACTTTTTATGGGCATAAACTTCTTTGATAAACCCAGGAACATGAGAAGTTGAAAACATGCTCAGCTCTTTCATTCCCTCTTCACCTTGTGAATCGATGATTTCAGCCCACGAACACCATTCTTCATAAACTCTGTTCAAAGGTAAAAAATTGAGTCCGTAAAATAAACCAGTATTGATCTCATCTTTCTGGCCGTTATGTTCGAGATACATCGCTTTCAATCGCTCAGGCAGTTCAACACCGAGCTTATTCTCTAGACTTGCTATTTCACTCGCTGTCGCCGGCTGATTAAGATCACACATAAGCTCAGGCAATGCTGCCTGTACCCATTCCATCAAGTTCATTTTAATTACTTCCTTATCACTTAAATCTAAGAGTTAATTCCATTGATATCTAAATCATCCGCCTTCAACCAAACCGAGCATGCCAATCATTGAATCGGTTCAGCAACTCTGCGCTATTTAGCTTATAATTTGCTGCGCTTTCAAGTTCCAACATATGCTCGCTTGGATCTGTACTTAGCACTGACAGAAAAACATTTTTGGCAAAGACGCCTTCTTGCCTCAACTCTAAAAGCGCCAATACAAAAGCGTTGAAAGTGGGGTTGATAATTTCTTCAAGATAATTTTCATAGAGCTTTGCATCTTCCAGTTCAAGGCGAGCTGCGAGTAAAGTAGCAACACCTTTAAAATGCACATCCCTATCGCTTAAATCCCACTCAACGGGAGAGAACTCAAACTCAGTATTATCATCTTGTGAAAGCCATTGCTGTGTCATGGCAACGTGATAGAGCGTCATTACACTGTCATCAGTACATAAGGCATAACCGAGCAGCTCACCTGGCTGGTGTATACCTTGGAGGTTTGTAAAAGTAGTTTTTACGGCATCTTTGACGAGACTTTTCAACTTATCAAAGTCAATCAAATCTGACATGGCACAACCTCCATACACTACACTCTGGATAACACACCAAACAGATCCGCAGGCTTATTTATCTGCTAATGACATCGACCCAACTATTTTGCCATTTTCGATTAAAAAGAGCCTATTTGCGATAGGTGCGTTGCCGTAACTATCATCGTTCCAAGCTTCGCTATGTAAATAAATAAACTTATCCAATAAATCGTGCGATGCGTCTCTGGATACCACCATTAATCCGGTACGTCTCGCTATTGAGACAAGTAGCTGTTCGGCATCTAGCATGTCGTGCGCTTTCAGCATTTGCGTTTGAGATAAAATCGCTTCACTACTAAAAGACTCTCCGCTGGCAGTTAATACTTGGTTGTTTAGCACTGCGGACGGGACAAAGGTTACATCTAAAGCATCAATATTTTGAAAAGCCTGTGGAACTACCACATTTAAATCGATCTCTTGACCATCTTGGTGTGTTAAAAAAACGAAGTTATCTGGCGTATCATAACCAAAACCAATCACGACTTCTGGGTCATCTTCTGGGCCAATTAATACTGAATAAACCGCACCGTATTGAATACCAGGCCAATCTCCAGCCTTAATAATGGGGTATATTGTTCTATCCTTTAAGTCCATTGCTATTTCCTTAGCTAAGTTGTTTGGTAAAGTAGTTTCTATTGGCATGTCTGCAACAACATTTCCCGAAAACGCAGCTACCAATAACAGTATTAAAAAGACCTTCATAAAAATTTAAGCCTCAGTCAAGTAAGACGTACTGCGCAATTGTCGGTTCGAATGTGTTCGTGCTTATGCTGACAGTTGTAAGGGAGATAAATAGACGCACTAGATTTTTGAATTTATTTTGCGATATCCATATCATGCTATCTAAATACCATACTATTCTCAGCAATCCCTGCAAGTATCCATGCTTTTTTATTAAATCACCTTTGTTCCTTTTTTCAAGGTAATTTTATTAGACCATTAATAAAAAATTCAGTGACGTGGAAAAAGGTATGCTTGCATGCCGTTTAGTCTAGGTTTTTAGTGGTCGTATAACCAAGAATAATTGAGTGCTAGCGTGTTGGTCTCAGCGTTTCAATAACCTTCGCATCCATCCAGTATGGATTACCTTCCCAGTAACTGGAGCCGTCTTTTCTGACTTTTTTGTCACCTCGCCAAAAGAATAAATACTTTCCGTCTGGTGATACTTTAGGACGTTGCTCGTACGCAGCCGTATTAATCGCATCTCCCATGTTTATTGCGTTTGTCCATGTGCCATCTTGGTTACGAAAACTAATGTAGATATCAGGCGTGTTTTCACCTTCCTTTTCAGCATCCCACATAATGTAAGACTCATCTGGCGCGATGTAGGGATGAGCAATGTACTTTCCTTGATTAATTGCTTTACTCATTTTGTGCGGTGTTTCATATTTGCCATCAACAAGCCGTGAATAACTCAAATGCCCACTGCCGTCTTTCAAATCTAAGACATAAAAGTAGTGTGTCCCTTTTGCTGAGGTAGTATAACCTCTGATTGGAATATCTTTAAAAGGCTCGATGTTTTGTATGTGTGAAACCGGTGGGCTAAATTGCTCCTGATATGCTTTTTTATCTGCTTCAGGTATTGATTTTTCAATCCATTGATTGTTTTTATATTGCATCACAATCCATGTTGGTTTTTGATATTCTCCACCAGAGCGAGTAAAAGAAAGCTCTGACATATCTGGCAAAAACAACACTTCAGTCTCACGGTGCTCACCCGTAGAAACGACACCTGGAGCAAATAATTCGGGTGTTAATCCCGGTGGCTTTTGTCCTAAACCGTAATTGTTTTGGGCATAACTTTTATCGCAAATTATTAAACTACAAAACATAGCAATTAGAATGCTCATCTGCTTCATAAACTATCCTTTTATTAGAGCCTTTAGTTTCAAGTAATTATAATTGCACTAGGAAACAGACAAATCCAAGCACCTTTACAAAACCTGACAATGACACCAGTTTGTCTTAATACTTGCTCAATTTGAAGGAGTAAATCTGACGCTAACTGCGTTAAAGATTTCTTATTTAGAATAACTAAATAGCAAAATCTTTGTCTTGTTATCAACAAGATTTTCTCGCCTCAAAGTAGAGCACTTAATTAAGCAAATTGATGTTACACTGCAAAGCCGCGCCATTGTGGTATCAAAAGGCCTGCAATAAACCAAGGAACTTGTAGTACGAGAATACACAGTGCATACAAACGCAACTGCTCAGCAGTCCATAGCGCAGCAAACCATCCTATGATAAAGAACGACTTCCACCCTTCTATTTTTTCAGCCCCACCAAAATTTAAAATCCAAAGCCAAAATGCCGCAAGTGTGACATGAGAAAGTATCCATGCGAGTAAACTCATATCTTATCCAACTACTAACCCTAAGGCCAAAATCAGTAACTTAGCGCACAACCCACTGCGAAAGCTACCAATAGTAATTTTGGTTATTTGTTTTCTTCCTCACTCGGGATGAAAAACTCAACTTTACCACAAGCTTTACAGGCAAACATATCAAGTGCTTGTCTACTAACAAGTAATTCACCCAAGTTACCTAAAGCCCCCCATCGTGAGCCTTCATGAAACTCTTTGGAGCCCAATTTCACCATAGACGAGTCACAACGAAGGCATTGTAATGACGGACTTTTTAATTCTGGTAAGCTCTCTTTTCCTTTCTCACAACCACAGTTCCAACAAACTTCAAAACTTGTTTCTTCAATCTCAGTACTACAATTTTTGCATTTCCAACTCATGATACCTCCTAGTATATGCTTAAATCTGCAAAGGCGACGCTCAAGAAATTCAATAGGGTCTGCCATACTTTGAAACTACATTCGCTTGTCATTTTGACTGTCCAACTTGCTCATACTTTTCAACAATCGCATTGGCAATATCATTTAATTTCCCTTGCGTGTTGTTCGCTGAAACATTCGTGGCAATAAATATTCCTAACTTCTGCTTTGGATAAAGCGCAAGCCAAGTGGAAGTACCCATAGAACCTCCGCTGTGATAGAACATAGGATTAGCTGAGTGATACTCGTATGTATTCCAAAAAAATGCGTGGCCATGTTCACTGCTGGTTTCTGTTAATAAGGTGCGCGACAACAGCACTTCTTCTGCTTGGGTGCTGAGTAAATACTGCATATAATCGGCAATCGAAGCTGCAGTGGATGTCAGTCCGCCTTCAGCGAACGAGTGTGGACTGAGTAACGGTGCAATTTTGCCGTTTCTATCTACCCCTCTCGTTATTTTACTTATCTCACTGGGCTCTAAACGAAACCTTGTGTGTTCTTCACCCGATTGTTCCGTGATCAATTGCGCAACAAGTGTAGATAATGGTTGGTTATACACGTTTTCCAAAATATACCCGGTCAGGTTTGCGCCAACATTGGAGTATTGAAATGTCTCACCAGGCATTGAGGTAAGTTGGTACTGAGCTAAATCTTCAAAAAACTTCGCTTTTGAATAGTTAGAGAACAGCTCAAAAGCCTTGCCAGACTTTATATCTGCGCTTGTATATGCAAAATCTTGCGGTAACCCACTTCTGTGAGTCGCGAGGTGACGCAAAGTGATAGGTTTGCCTAGATGCTGCAGGTTTTGATAATCACCATCCTGCAAGTACACCCTAATATCTTCATCTAGTTGTACTTTTTTATCTACTACCGCCTTGGCAAGCAACAACCCGGTATAAGTTTTAGTGATGGATGCAATTTCATACACGGTGTCATGGTGTGGCTTTGTACCATCAGGAAACTCGCCAAACTGTTTTTGATAGTTAAGCTTGTCATTCACAATGGCGATGGAGGCAACTTGTGCATTTTCCTCAATCAGAAAATCTGTTAGTTTTTTCTCAACAAATGCGTCAAAGTCTAGTTTGCTATCGTTGTTGCAGGCGTTTAAAACCATCAAAAAGAGCATCAAACAAATTAGGGTTAATGATTTCACTGAACGTAGCTGCATATTTACTCTATCGCCTTGATTAATGTATGCCAATAGAAGGCTTTTATTTACTTTATTATCAACTAGCCGCACGGCTATTTTGACGTTTTGCAGCGCTTGCAAGTTATCCTCATTCGCCTCAAACGCCTTTGCTAAAGACTCATAGGCTTGCCAAGACTTAGGTTGATATTGGGTGTAACGTTTCGCGACTTCTATCGCTTCTAAGACTCGACCTAGTCTAATCAAATTCGTACTACTGAAGCCGAGCCTATTAACACTATTCCAACGCGTTGATCTTAGCAATATAGTAAAATTATAACGGTCTCTTAATTGGTCGTAGTTGTTATTAATATTTTGTAGAACATTACCAGATTTAGTCACAATATCGCGATGCTTCTTTTCCTTTTTTAGGTCGTCTCCAACAACAGCAAAAGTAAATAACTTAAGCTGCGGTCAGCGCACAGGTCTACTGGCGCTCACTTGTTTTCTTTAACTTTTGTAGCGTTTCTTGGTCAAGACCTGGCACAACTGTCGCTTGCGAGCTGTTTTGAAGTATTTTTTTGATAGATGTGCCATCCACATTTATAGAAAAGACATCATAAAAGCCATATACATTCTCTGAAGCGAAATACACCTTTGTGCCGTCTGGAGACCAAGATGGATCCCATTCTTGAATGTCATTACGAGTAAGCCGCTTGTTATTGGCTCCATCAATATCCATGACATAGACCTCCTGATTGCCATCTCTATTAGATAGATAGGCTATTTTTTTGCCATCTGGGGAAATCTGAGGAGACATGTTATCAGTGCCATCTTGAGTGAGTTGAATAGCCTCACTACCATCCAAATTGGCAATGCTAATTTGGCTTGGGCTGGCTTTAGATTGATATAGTAATCGACCATCTGGCATAAATTCTGGAGCACGACCTTCAAGATTTTTAATTTGGCGCTGTTCACTGCCATCAGCATTCATTAACCAAATTTCTTCTTGCCAAACGCCTTCCTTATTTTCATATTCTCTGCCAAACGCTATCGTCATTCCATCCAAAGACCAAGCAGGTGCACTATCCCACACATATTTTTTACTGGTTAATCTTTTCATATTGCGGCCAGTAATATCAACGGTATGAATTGACCATGTTTTGAAGTTATCGTATTTACCGTAAAAGGTGACTTTTTCTCCTGATGGTGAGACAGCAGGATAGCCGTCACTTGACGTGGCTTTCACGATCTTTACTGGCGATTTACCATCTTGGTCACTTAAGTAAATCGCTTTGCTATTACCGTCTTTAAAACCATATATAATACCATACGACTCTGTTGATGGTTCGCTATATGATTGAACTTCATGGATAAAAAACAACATAATGGTGGAAAAACAAGCCAGTTTTGAGATACCAATTTTTTTAACAAGCATTACTCAATCTCCCTTTTGTAGTTGTGTATCTAATTGGAAGACTACAGAAGTCTATCTACCAAAAACATGATGTTTTATTGATTTTTCGCTGAATTACACCGTTTCGTGCTATTTTACTGTCACAAAACGCAGATATTGCTATAAACCCTTACATTTATTGCGTAAAATCAATCAATAACCTCTGAACGCAGCTTTCCCTAACTCATTGATATTTAGACTCAATGAACAGGAAATGAATAAATTTACCAAAAACCACGTTATTTTCTTGATATTTTTTCACTTTTGCCTGTATTTTAGCTTTGATAATCTCCATTTTTTAGCTAATTTAACCCTATTTAGCAACAACATTGAAACAAGGTAATTCATGAAAAGAACACTTGCTGCCACTCTTATCGCTAGCGTGACTACTATTCCAACAGTAAACGCTATCGAGATATTCAAAGATGAAAAGAATAGTGTCACGATTGGCGGCTTTATCGATGCTCGAGTTATTAACACTCAAGGCGAGACTGAGTTGGTAAACGGCGCATCGCGTATTAACTTTGACTTTAAACGCCAATTGAAAAACAACTGGCAGGCTTTCGCACTACTTGAATGGGGTGTAAACCCTGTTGGTAGTAGTGATATTGTTTACAGCAACCGCTTCGAATCAATACAAGACGAGTTTTTATATAACCGATTAGGTTATGTTGGTATTAAGCACGATGAATACGGCCAAATTACCTTAGGAAAACAATGGGGCGCTTGGTACGACGTGGTATACAGCACCAACTACAGCTTAGTTTGGGATGGTAATGCCGCAGGTGTTTACACCTATAACAAAGACGACGGCGCGATCAATGGTACTGGTCGTGGTGATAAAGTGCTGCAATACCGTAATCAATTTGGCAAGCTGAGCTTTGCGGTACAAGCTCAGCTAAAATCTGATGATTTTTATACTTGTGACGTCGTTGATATTTCCAGCAGCTCATGTGAAACCCTATTTAATCAAGGGGATAGTGCAGCACAAATGGTAGAGTTTAATTCAACCTACGGCGCTTCACTCACCTATGCAGCAACCGAAAACTTAACCCTCACAGCCGGTGTTAACCGCGGCGAGTTTGATATTGTGTATGCTGCTGGTCGAAATCAATCGGTTAAAGATTTAATTTATGGTGTCGGTATTACCTACGGCGATTTCTATAAGCCAGGTTGGTATGCAGCTGCAAACATCAATAAAAACGAAAACCACGATACCGATAACCTAGGCCGCTTAATCAAAGATGCCGTTGGATTAGAGTCGCTTGTTAGCTACCGTTTTGACAATGACGTGCGTACATTTATCGCTTACAACGTATTTGATGCGGGCGATGACTATGTGATCCAACCAAATTTTAATGCTGATCCTAATGATGTTTTTAAGCGTCAGTTTGCCGTGATAGGCGCACACTACTTTATGTCTGAAGACACCATTTTGTACATTGAAGCGCGTAAGGACTTTAGTGACTTCTCAAGCGCCGATGCCGCGCAAGAAGCACAAATGTCACAAACCGAAGATGACGGTATCGCCATCGGTTTCCATTACACGCTTTAAGACTAAGCACTGTAATAATAACTTCAAGTGCATCAAAGCTCATAACTTTCATGAGCTTTGATGCACTAATTGATTTCAACATTCTGCCTGTGGCTGTATCTGGCCAAAATATACGATATTGAAAACTTACAAATTTACAGTGAGTTTAAAAATGCCAACACGGCTGATTTATCATTTGCCGACAAACTTTCGTAAGCGACCCTCGCCGCTTGCGCTTCACCATCATGCCATAAAATGGCTTCTTCAATCGTTCGCGCACGACCATCGTGCAGATAGCTTGGCTCAGCGGTACAAAACTCATTGCCTTGCCCACCTAACACATTATCAACACCACCTGTCACACAAGCAGACAAACCAATCCCCATAATGGCGCTGTTCGCCACTCAGCACCGTTCGCGATGCCTTCACCTAAGTTATCCGCAAGGCCTGGGCCCATATCATGCAGTAATAAATCGGTATACGGATGGATCGTTTGCGCACGTAACTCCGCAAATGGATGATACTCACTAGTTTCAAATGTTGCTGTATGGCAACCTTCACAGCCAATTGAGGTAAAGCGCGCCTTTCCTAATTGCACCTCAGGGTCGTCAAGCCCACGCTGCGCTCTTACACCCAATAAAGCGATATATTTGCTTAGCGCAGTGAGATGTTGATCAGACACTTCTACACCGCCACCTCCGCAGCTTGATTGTGATGCCCCACAGTCAGGATTTGGAAATACCGAGTTAGTTACCCCCATATCCGTATTAAATGCACTAGCGACTTGGTGTTTAATTGATGCCGCCGCAGCTTTGTAGCCAAAGCGTCCCAACCGTGTTTGACCGGTAATAGGATCGTTCACGCGCTGCACTTTGCCCGAAATACCGTCGCCGTTACTGTCGTTTTCATCCGCCAAGGCTAACACCGCACTCTCTGGTATCGCTTCAAGTAAGCCCAAGCCCACCAGCTGAGGCGCGATACGGGCTGAATAGCGTGCTGGAGTGGTTTTATTAAATTGGTAATTGGGTGAACGCAAACCATTATTTTCAGTCCACGAAGCAATCGTTACATCTCCCTCGCCTTGCGTCTCGGTATCTATGCCTGTGTTTTTAGGCTGTAACACATTCCCCAATAAGGGATGGGTGTTGCCATTGATATCGGCCACTTTAAACACCCATTTTGCCAATGAGCCGCCAATAGCTGGTGGCGCCGCTCGACCATTGCGGACATGGCAAGCTGCGCAACTGTCGTTGATATAGTGTGGGCCTGACTTTCCAACCACCGCACTAAACACGCCATTTTCTCCGTTGCGTTCATCGTGCTCACCATTAACAAAACTACTGTGGTGAACACGTCGCCCCTGAACAAATGCCTGTCCATTTTGGCTCGATAAATTGGTCGCCATTTGCATAAAGTGATTATCAGGCTCATTAGTGTAATTGTATGGCAATGTGGTTTTGCCTCCTAACCACCCCGCTTCTGCAATCGGGTAAGAATCTTCGCGTTGCGATGATGGATCAGCAAAGTCGCCAACGGTTTGCCATGGGACAAGCCCTTCACCTACCATGTATAAATACGTTGTACCATAATAATTTTCTCGTCCTTCTGGTGGCGCATCAAGAAATTGGCTAACTTCAAACTCCATGCGCTGACCAACTTCAAGAGGCAAAAAGCCTGCCGCAGGGTCCCAATTTAGCGGTCTGTAGTCATCAATGATCACTCTGTAACGATATTGATCACCTGAATCACTTATCTTATTAAAGTTCGTATCATAACTACCGTTATCAAGCTCAACGACCGCACCGCCACCAAAGTAATTACCATGGTACTCAGCAACTGTGCCTAACCCACGATACCAAGCACGAAATTCGCGCGCACCGAGTTTCCATTCTGTAATAAAGGTCACTTCAATACGTGAGCCGCCTTTAGCTACAAAGTCAGCGATTTCAAATTGCGCAGTTCGATGCGTCCAATAATGCGATAAATAGTGATCATAGATTTGAAACTGATCTTCTTTTGCATGGCGGTCTCGGCCGCGATCAGCAAAACGCGTAATTAGCGCATCTCCACGGTCATAACTCACAGCTTGCTCTAAAGGTGTTGTTGCATCATAAAGTGGAACAATAGTGCCAAAGCTGATCTCACAACCTTGGCTGTCAACTTGGCGCCCCGTTGGGGTATTGGGACATTGATCTAGATTATCTGGCACACCATCGTTATCGCTATCATTGTTAGATGAACCAGCGATATTGAACTCAAGCCAGTTTAGATTTAACTCGCCGCCCGCCATTTCAACACGAACGGTATGCACGCCCTCATTTAACGTAATCGACGCAATATTTTGACTAATAAAGGTTTGCCAGCCACCCGTAGCAGGCACAACGGTACTGGCAACTAGATTACCATTAACAACAACATTATATGCTCCATTACCAACTTGGGAGGCAACGCGTGCAGTCAAGTTATAGCTTCCCGCGCCTAAATTAGCCTGATATTCGAGCCACTCTCCCGCCGACGTCCAACCTACGTTGTAACCACCGCCGTTGTCGCTGGTCAGCTCAATATCAACATCATCATTGCGATATTCGCCACCTGTATTGCCTGCATCATTATCAAAATAGTTGCTGTAGTCTTCCGCTTCGATACGAAGTTGTTCAGTGATTAAAATGCTACATCCATCGGAGTTTACCACATCCCCTACAGGCGTATCTGGGCACTGATCGATACCATCATTGACGCCATCACCATCGCTATCGTTACCAGCTGAGGATTCTGAAAGTATATAGGCCTGCTCTGCGGTATCTACGACCGTTCCGTCCTCCTGTAGGTAAGTAAACCAAAAACTAACCACATCCCCCACTGCTAGCCCAGATATTGTCAGCTCATTGCGACCATTAATCACTTGCATGCGGACATTTTGCTGCACACCGCCGTTGACTCGATAATGAACATCCGCCCAACCGGTAGTGTTGACATAGAAAGTTAAGGTATCCAGAGAGACCTGTTCCAATCCATCGGGTAAATTATTCAGTGGACAGCCATTCGCATCAACTTCTTCATTTGGTTGAGTATTTGGGCACTGATCGACGCTATCCGCAACACCATCTTGATCGCTATCAACAGGCGCACTACCGCCCCCTGTCCAGGTAATATCGTCAATTGCCATTTGAAAAGAATAGTTAGGTTCTTGCCCAGCGACAGAGACAATATTGAAGTGATTTTTAATTGATTGTAATGCCACTAAGCTACCCGCTAACTCAGTGATTGGAATACGCACTTCACCCCATTGACCATCACGAACAAGGCCATACTGATTGGTGTTCGCGGGGAATGTGATCCAGTTCTCATTAGTATAAGTGTCAGCAATGCCAATTCTGAAACTCACATCCACAGGAATTTTAATCTTAAAATTTAAGTAACCATCCCTAAAGTTGCTCATATCTCGCGCTTGACGGCTTTGAATACCGGCTCCAAACCACTGCGTTGGCGAATACTGCCATGCAATCACTTCATTGCCTTCATAGGCAGGGGTATTACCCTGAGTGAGTGAGTTTTGGTTCCACACATAAATATCCGCGTTGCTTCCCGGCACTAACTGATTATCGCTTGACCCCTCACTAAAAACACCAAAGGTGCCAACTTCGGGCGCAGTGACATTGCCGCTGAACACTTCACCTTGACCATCTAGCTCATAAATACGCACATAATCCACCACCATTTTCCCAGGAAGTGGCGCGCTCACCTGTTCATTGCTAAGCGCGTCCGTAAATAACCCGCCGACAGCCAAATTCATCAATAGATAAAATGGCGCGTTGAATTCATTTGACTCTTCACTGATAGCAAACGGGCTATCGAACATATCATATTCGACCCCATTATCCTCAACTGTGAAACGGATCGTTTCTTCGGTCCAATAAGTACGATAGATAACAAAGCGATTGGTTAAGGGGGTTGAGGACAAATGTGCATTATCGGTTTTGTATGCCACACTTGCTGCACAGGTTGGATTACCTTCATTGCAGGCGGCATCTGCATAAAAAATTAAGTTTGAACCTGTATAGTTATTGCTTGGCGCACCGGGAAAGCCTGCATCATTACGAGCGGCTTGAGATTGGCCCATCTCCATGATGTCGATTTCGCCTTTTGCCGGCCAGCTAGCTGTACTCGTCCCTAGCATCCAAAGTGCAGGCCAAAGCCCCGTGTCGACATCAGATACCTTCATTCTGATCTCTATCATGCCATATTGCACGGCAAGCTTATTCTTACTCTGGATCTTACCTGAGGTAAATGCCTTGCCGCCTATCGCTTGATTTTTTGCTTCAAGAACAAGGCCTTTGTTTCCCGCTTCGCCTACAATGTCGCTAATATAGACATTATTTTCACTGTACCACTGTAATTCTTGATTACCCCAACCACATATTCCTTGGTCACAACCATCCCCGACATCTATGTTCCATGTGTTGGTATCTAAATTATTAAAATTATCTTCCCAAAGTAAATTCCCCACAGCCGCGTTACTTTGCGAAGACGCACAAACAATTAGACTGATAACGCTAATGTTTGCGAGCTTTGCGATTAACTTGCTACTCGTTTTCACTTTATGTCTCCAAATGTAATGTATAAAACTGCTTTAGTGATCAACCACTAAAACACGGATCCTTTTAATCACTTCATAAACCGCAGAAATGAAAGCGCTTACATTTCAATCCATAACAACCCCGAACAATTGAAAAATATAGCGCTTTTCAAACACACGAGCTTTACTAGACACTTTTCAGCGCGGTGTAATCGTATGTTGAATGTTAAACCTAACATGTAAGCGCTTACATTAACAAGAAAATAACAACAATTGTTATATTTTTTACTTTTATCAATTGATAGACTAACGACAAATCAAGCGCTGTGATCAAAGCACACTCAGGGAAATAAAGGTCAAACCGCTGAGGTCAACAGACGCGATGGATCTCATATTCAAAGAAAAGTGGACTGTTTTCATCATGCACTTGCTGTGAAAACCCCAGCTTTTTGAGCAACTGAATGGACGCATGGTTGGATTGCTCCACTCCCGCAATGAGGGTACTCCAAAGCTCTACATTGGTAACGGCATGGATAAACCCTTGCAGCAATTCACTGGCGTAACCTTTGCCCCAGTATTTTTCAGCCAATAAATAACCGATATGCGCATCACTTTCGTTTTCAACGTAAACAAACAAAAAGCCAATTGTCTCATGCTGCCCAAGCTTAACTTGCAGTAAGCGGCTCTCTGAACACATACGCTGAAACCAGTTTTCGGCCTGTTTTGTTGAATTAATACCATGAAAATAAGGGGGAAGGTTTTCAACCACATTAGAACTCAGGATATGGGGGATTTGCTCTATCAGCCGTTCACGATCGAGTGCCGGAAAATCGTCGTTAACCTCTATAATATGCAACCTTAAGGTCTGAAATGATAATGCCATTAGCTCCCTACTTTTTATCAACTCGATTGTTATCCTAACTAGGATACTAGCATTGCTTATTTTAATGTGTAAGGCGTACGCAGCTATTTGCTGCAACAATTGATTGGATATAGGTTGCACAATCAACAAGATTGACATGCACAAAAGTCTAGCGCTGTCATTTTTATTTACTTGATAAAAATTCAATATAATAAACAACTTAAAAAACAAACAACTAAAAGATCTACTGAAGTTATTTGCCATCCCCGCTTGAAATATGTTGAAAAATTAAACAGATTATTTAACAGATAAGTACTTAGAAATAGGTATTTATCTACATTACCGAATAATCAAAGATAAAAAATAACTGGATACAACATGAAACTGAAAAAAGTAAAATTAAAAAACCTTAACGCAAATAAAGCGCTAGATTCTAAACAAACGAAAGAAATAGCAGGCGGAACCGGCGCTTACAGTAAAGACTACGGCGCATGCTATACCACTCCTGAATTTTGCCCAACGGTTTATATCTGCTAAGTATGCCAAGCCCAGCAACTAGCTGGGCTTAGTTTTAAGTAAAAAGTAATTGAGAAATAGCGATAACTGAGAGTTATGGATCGGAATATTAGCTATTGTTATTCGCATATTTCCTGCTTCGAATAACTATAAAAGCCTTTAATGCCCAAGGAGCACTGATAGCGAACACAGTCATCAAAGCTGAACTCGTGAGAATAACCAGAATAATAGTTATGTTTAACTTGGATTTTTAATTTTCTGAACTAATGGGGAGCCAGTAAATATTCTAAGTTCATTCATCCGTCCCAAGCTCTTCATTTTCAGGCTACTTAGTGGTCGCTGCCTTTTTATAATACACACCAACTTCTTCGGTGAGTAAGGATAGGCTTTGTAGATTACTCTTTTCTTGATCTGTGAGAGAAGACCAAATAGGTCGGTTTGCCGGCAAGTATGGGGTCACTATCCTATTTATTGAATTTGATATTATCTTAAGGTGGTCAAACACTCTGACTTGGAATTTCTCCAGTCCATCAGTTCCTGATCTCGAATCAATCTCTAACATCACATTTTGCAGAGAAGGAAAATATAATTGATTACCGGGATGAACTGCGTTGTACTGCATCTTGAGTAATATTCCACTTAAATGACTAATGTTAATATTTTCACCTTGTTCAGCACCAAATTTAATATCTTGAAGAAGTAGATTGAGTTCAAGATTTGCTTTTCGCAGGGTCTGCTTTTGAACTTTTTCTTCAGCGGAACTTTTCTGAATCTCAGCATATTGCCAAGATACAAAACCGATCACTACAGAGGACAAAAACCAAAGTACAAAAGGCTGGTTTAATATTTCTAAAATTCTTCCTCGGCTCATTCCTAAACCTCACAATTAACACCGTGTAATGTTAATTTATCTTAGCAGAGTAATGGCAGAGCACATAAACGAAACAAATCGCTGTTTTCAGTGTAGCGCGTTATCAAATTTGAGAGAGTGCTTATTTCAACGTTAATTGCCATATAGAAGCCCGTGGTAATCCCGTACAACACTTCACCATGGCGTGCTGGCAAAATAGTGAGACAAATAGTCTATCAATGCCCTCACGGTTGGAGACATATACTTTCTCGAAGAATAGAGCACATATATATTCATATCGCTTGGCTTCCAATCAGGCAATACCTGCTTAAGCTCGCCAGATTTGATGTAGCGGTTAACCAAATAAGTGGGTTGAATTGCCAGACCAGCGCCATTTAACGCTGCGTGCAATAAGGCCGTTGCTTCGTTCGCAGTTAAACGGCAGTTTACGGCTACCGACTGTTGTGAGTTACCTTTGCGCAAATGCCAGATATGCTGCTGAAAGTTCTTATACCCGAGGCACAAGTGCTCAGCTAGATCATCTGGCTTTTTGATTTCACTTGTATTCGCAAGGTATTGCGGCGACGCCACGATAACTGAGCTACATACTGCAATTGATTTACCAATCAAAGAAGGGTCCGGTGCAGAGGCAATACGAATAGCAAGATCTATCTGACTTTCAGTGAGATCGGCCACAGAATCTTGCAAATCAATGTCAATATTTACGTCAGGATGTGCTGACATAAACTGTTGAATAGCGGGCACAAGTTGAGAAAAGCCGAAAGACATACTGGTTGCTAGTCGAACCGAACCAGACAGTTTGCCGCTGGTATTCGCCAAGCCGGTTATGGTGTCGGCTTGCCTCAGCCACTGTCTCACTTCTTCCAAGCAGGACTCCCCAGCTGTAGTTAAAGACACTCTTCTCGTGGTGCGATGTAATAAACGAATGTTTAGCCAGCTCTCCATTGCTTCAATGTATCGAGTTACCATAGGGCGAGACATATCTAGCCTGTCAGCCGTCGCGGTAAAGCTACCCGTGATTGCAACGTCGGCAAAGACCCTAGCAGCGATGAGTCTATCCATTTATTTGCTCGATTTATGAAACAATGATGTTTAGTTTGGCATGTTTTTCTGAGCCTATCAATTTCATATCATCTGCTCCGTACTAAACCTATTGAGGCAAAAGATATGAAATACCTAACGTTGATAGCAGCATCGATTTTATTAGCGAGCAATGCGATGGCAGCAAACACCGCCCCACTTACACTGGATGTTTATAACGCTGACAAAAACAGCTTCCACGTTAACTCAACACTGGTGATTGGTGAGAGTGAAGTGATGGTCGTAGATACAGGTTTTACCAAAGCGGATGCTCTACGCATAGCAGCCAAAGTACTCGACAGCGGCAAAACCCTAAAGACGATTTTTATCAGCCAAGCTGATCCGGACTATTATTTTGGCGCGGAAGTGCTACACACTTTGTTCCCAGAAGCTAATATCCTAACCACAGCGGCCGTAAAAGCGGTGATTGAAGAAAAGCTCGCGGGTAAATTAGCATTTTGGACACCAAAAATGGGGGAAAATGCACCTGTTAAGCCATACATCCCCACAGTTGTAGAGGGAAATACACTCTTTGTAGATGGACACAAAATAGAGATCCACGGCACGCAATCTGAGCTGGCACACCGCCCCTACTTATGGATCCCGTCAAGTAAAGCGGTTCTGGGCAATGTTGCAGTCTACGGTAATGTGCACTTATGGATGGCCGATGCGCAATCCCAACGCAGTCAACAAGCGTGGAGTCGCCAATTAAAAGAGTTAAAAGCACTCAAGCCAGAGGTTGTAATACCTGGTCACATGAAAGCAGGCACCAAACTTGATGCAAGTACCATAAGCTACTCGCAGCAGTATTTAAGCGACTTTAGTCAGGCAAAAAGCAGCAGCAAAAATAGCGCTGAACTGATTAATAGTATGTCTGCACGCTACCCTGATGCAGGATTACCCATGGCGTTGGGTATTGGTGCTAAGGTACATATGGGAGAGATGAAATGGTAAAAGTGCACTACTTCTTCGACCCCATGTGTGGCTGGTGTTACGGTGCGACTTCACTGTTGGATGCAATTGCAGCCAACAGTGACCTCAAGCTTGAACTGCATCCTGGAGGTATGATTGCTAATCAATCTATAGAGAAAGCGTTCCGCAACCACATTCTCACAAGCGATGCGCGTATAGCCAGCATAACAGGCGCGCAGTTTGGCAAAGGTTACATCCAAAGGGTGAATAGTAACGAGTCGATGATCCTTGACTCATACATCACCGCTCGTGCCATCATAACCGCTGAGCAATTGGGCATAGCGCCACTTAACATGCTTAAAACTATTCAGCACGCACACTATGTAGAGGGCAAACAGGTTAACCGAGCTGAGGCTATAGAGGAGCTAGCCGTTGAGCTTGGGCTAGATAAAAACCACTGGCAACGAGCTATGCTGGCAAATCAAGGTGCTGAGCAAACAAAAATCGTGCAAAGCCGTCTATTAATGCAAAAGCTTCAAGTTACTGGCTTCCCAACCCTTATCCTTGAAAAGCATGAGAAACAGGTAAAGCTTCCGCATACTGCCTATTACGGTAAGCCCGATGCTTGGCGCAAGCTAATTGATGACTATATACACTAGTTTTATGACTAGCTTTTGAATTGAAATTGGATCTGCTGTTACGCTAATGCGAGCCCCAAAAGGGGCCGTCAGCATATCCGCTACACAACTTCGACGTTGTCACACCAATTTGCATTTAGATTGCAACCAACCTTGCCTCTGAATTACCTAACTTTTTGGAATTGCCAATCCTTTAATTCGATAACGGACATGCTTTTATCAGCGGTTAGTTCGTAGAACTTACCCGGTCTAAGTTCTACTATAAATTCATTATCTGCTTGTCCACTGTAAATCTTGCTCTGTAAATTCCCCCAAGCAAGATGTAAATCGCTGTCTCTCTGTTTAATGGTCAACCGTCCAACATCCGTGTTTTCGTATACACCTTCAAGTAATGACTTAAGCGAAGGTGATATGCTCCGGCGTTTTGACAAGTCTTCTCTTTTAGCGGCAATTTCTGCCTTTGCTTTCTCGACATAAACAGCAAGATCAGTCATCTCCTCTTGATGGAATTCAATAAGCTTACTCACATCTTGATTAGTTAACATTTTATAAGCGATTTCAGTTATTCTGCCATTTAACTCATTTGCAATGAGCCCACTTTCGTTATGAACAACAACGACACCAAGGTTTTTTTCGGGAGCGTAAGATACTTGAACAGAAGCGCCATCAAATCCCCCTGTGTGCATTAACACACTTTCACCAGCGACTTTTGAGTGCATCCATCCCCATCCATAGCCGGAAAAATAGCTATCGATATCACTGACTAGTAGTTGTTGAGACGCTCTTACAACCGACTTGGGAAACGCTGAGCGCTCTGCATTTATTGGTAGCAAGTGGGTTATCAACTTACCCCAATCATTTGGTCTGGCAAAGATACCCACTGAATACAAAGTCGCATTGTTTTTATTCATATAAATCTCAGATTGACCACTTCGAAATTTATATGAATATGGGCTTGGAATAGGCCAATTTTGCAATCTCGCTTGGTCAACATCTGCTGTTGAATTTTTCATTCCTGCAGGTAAAAGCACTAGCTCTTTAATCGCATTTGTCCATCCCCCTTCATAGTTCTCATCAAACCATATTGCTAAAAGATTGTATCCAAGGTTTGTGTAACCAAACTTACCTTTTTTAATTTTCGGGTGCGGTTTTAGCGAGGAAACAAAATGAAGTCGTTGCTTTTTGTCATGGTTTCCAGTGTAAGAAAAAGTCCATGTCATCGCGTCATTTGTTAACCCGGAGCGATGAGACAATAAATCTCTGACTGAGTAGTTGTCAGGATTGATAAAAGAAAACTTAACGTTTGGAAATAACTGCCTCAAAGTAGAGTCCTTAGAAAGCAAACCTTCTTTTTCAGCCTGTAATGTCGCCAGCCCCATTATCGCTTTAGTTGTCGAGGCGAAATAGTAAACCGAATTTGTATCGACAGGGATCTGCTTTTCAACATTCGCCATACCAACGTGAACTTCGTGAGTAATTTGACCATCTTTAATCAATACAACGGATGTGCCTGAAGCCGACTTAGTCAAGGATTTAGCTTTAACGATAAAGTTGTCTAAATGCGTATATTCTGACGCTACACTGACAGAGCTGATGAAACAAAGTAAATAAACGAAGCAAACAAAAGTTTTACTAGGCATGTAATTCCCTTCTGAATAGATAAGTGCTGCATTGTGCGTTATAGTGTACACAATATCACTGTACGCAATAACGCACAACATAATGAAAGTTAAATCGGAAATTTCCAAAAACCTAGGTGTTAGATTAAAAGACATCAGAAAAGAGAGAGGCCTAAGCCTAGATAAATTGGCCAACATGACCGGCATCTCCAAGGCGATGTTAGGACAAATTGAAAGGTTTGAGTCTAGTCCAACAGTTGAATTATTGTGGAAGTTGGCGCAGGGTATTGGCATAGAGTACACAGTGTTACTTGATCCGAGCGACCCGCAGAATTCGAATAACTCTATCAACCAAGAAGGCTCTATATTTGCTCCTGTTTATTCATCTAACGGGTGCAAAAATACCGAGGTGTTTGTCATTTCTCTCATTCCAAATGATGAACACTTAAGAGAGCCGCATGATAATGTTGCCGAAGAACTTGTTCATGTTCTAGAGGGTCAACTTGAAGTTTTTTATGACGGTGTTTGGCATCTCCTTAAAACTGATCAGAAAACCAAGTTTAGTGCTGCGCAAAAGCATGGTTATAGAGCTTTAGATTCTGCTACAAAGTTTATTAACGTCATAGTTTATAAGTGAATTTCATTTTAACGAATTTTTGCCGATTGACTTTAAACAAGCAGTCTCTGATATTTTAGACTCTTAAGTATTGTAGTGTGCGTCCGCTCATCACTATCTTCAACTTTTGAGCGTCATGCAAAATGTGAGACTTACCCACGCTATCAATACTCAATTACACATTTATGTTAATTCTAGGATATATTGCCTCGTTCATTTTCATTGCAAACAGCATTGGGTGGCTATTCACTTTGTCCTCAAGTGTATGATAATCCTGACCAAAGCCCGTATCATGGAATTGGTTTTCGAAGCTTTTACTTAACTCATTCAACCTAATATTGCCATAAAGGTCCTTTGCTTCGATGCCTTGCCGATCTGCACTAGAGAATCGAACAATTTGTGCAAGTCCTTCATGTACCTGTTCATAGGCATTTTTTAGCTTATTGTTTTCGTTAATTATAGACTCAAGATCCTCACGCAATTTATCGTCTACACTTCCACCAACGAGCTTTAGTGTGCCATCTTCCTCTTGCGATAAATCTAAAGAACTCAAATCAATTCCTGGATTTAAGCTACTTTGTTCTTTTTTAAATTTTTCAAACTCGCTTAAGGTGGTTGCAAACGCCTCTTGCGTCTCTGCCATCACTTTATAATTTTGTTTACTAATCTCAAACGTTTCTTGTTTTAATTTTTGGATTTCTTCTTCAGTTAATACTGGCGTATTTTCGGCTGACAATGCCGCAGCGTTCATCTCCTTCTCTGGTGCTTGAGGTTCGATGTTATGCGCCTTAGCCACCTTTTTAGCGGTTAGGTTACTGGCTAAATTGACCTGCGAATTAACTAGTGGTGAATTGGTGTTCACTGTTTCAGTCCTTGATAGTGGTAACTTAATGTAGAAAACATTAACATTTGTGCTGATTTTCTCAAGGAGAAAAGAAAACAACATTTGTAACCGCTTTTAAAAGACTAAAATATTGTATAAGACATATTGGCATAGAGAAAGTTAACTCTATGCCACTTTAATGAGGAAGTTAAGGTATAGGTCAGCAATGATATTTTCACTACACAAACCAGATTTTGGTGACAAAAAACTGCCTTACTCTTTTCAATATTAACGGCTAGACAATTAAGAAATTAATTCTTCGTAATTCGTCATCATTAGGCGAACTTCTATATCCCATTGCTGACACATCTATTTCGCTTTGGTTAGCATTTACTGCAAGGCTCTTTACACCTTCCTGAGGATCTTTAATACTCAAAATTTCCAAAGTACCGAGTACGTTACCGCTGTCTCCGCCAATAAAGTCAATATCTAACTCACCATGGTGGCCTGTTTTAGCGACCACCTTAAAGACGCCATGTTCACCTCGAGGGATTACTTTACCATCAATTGAACTGCCATCACCCTCAACCCAAGAGTCTCGAGTGACTTTCGTAGTAATTGATTGATTTGTTCTATTCTTAATTGTGACATTCGCTGGACTGGACATAAACAAACTCCTTCTTTCGAACTTGTGCTTGAAGGCCTTCCCTCAAGCTGCGCACAAAGTATAGAAACGAAAAATGAGTAAGGACATTACAGCGCATTACAAAAAGTACTGATGGGATTTGCCATATTTTTACCCAATGATAAGCGTATAACAAATTTGTACAACAATGCCACAACGCGAAATACATAAATAGGCTGACTGAAAATTGCCCGAAACAACGACCTGTTAGTCCCATTGAATGCTATATACTCTGGGCCATTGAGTTCTAAATTTACATTGGATATTAGCTAAATGATCCACGACAATGCTTTACTTGTTACAATGAATTCATCATGGTTTCAAGATTACTCCATGTAATTGAACCACTTAGACTAATTTCTCCGACACCATTCAATGAATCTATATTCATTCTTACAATTTTAGATAGTTTTTCTTTTCTATTATTAGAATCAACTAAGTCACTAAATTTTAATATTCGTGCAGCTAGTGGTGGCAACTCAAAGCCATATGGGTTAACTGGGTTAGACTTAAATACGGACTTGGCACCAGGTTTCGATGAAAATATCACAGCATTGTTTTGTTGGCGGTACTCAAATCTGCTCCCAATTTGCCGCATGACCTTCCCAATATCTGACAGCTCATTTGTGATCAGCGCACTATCACCAATATAGTAAAGTTCAGTTCCTTCCTTATCCCCTAATAGCATGCTAACCCTAGTAAGGGCATCAGCCATCTCATCATTTGGGTAACATGCATCGATCATTAGTGTGAAAGGTACGTTTGCCATTGACAGCGCATTGTATAGCTGCTCTACAAGAATAAGGCCATCTCCCGACTCACTAAGTGAAGGGCTATAGCTCTGTGCAGCTCGTTCCGCGTAGTCTTTATTTACATTACCTTGAAGTAGTACGATTTCTCCATTAGGTAAAGAAAGGGCATGCCCTGTGTAATATACCACTAGGTGCTCTACAGGATTCTCAAGAAGCTCTAGTGTCAGATCCACCGTCCAATCCAATAACTTATCATCACTGATCGGCATTTGTTTGGTGCTATTCAGTTGCTTTACAAAAACTGGGTCATAAGATTCAAAGAATTGCCGCATCAAAAAAGAAGCTTCTGTAGATTGCGGTATATCTAATGACCGAAAGTTAGCGTAATGTGCATTGGCAATTGTAACCACTCCAAATGAATTGTTCGTTTTTCGTTCTTGAACAGGGTTTTCATTACCGATCTCTGCCACTCTTCTAGAGCTCAATTCATTTAATACTAACGCACCTTTGTCAGATAAATCAGTAGCAACATAACTTGCTTCCATCACTTCATAGGCAAATACGATAGGCGAATTAATAGAAAATGATATTTCTTTTCTATCTTCAATATTATCTGAAAAGTTAAATGAGCCAAGTCTTGCTTTCTCAACTTTATATCCAGTTTTAGACATATCAACTAGCGTTTTGACACCAGATTCATTTAGCGCGCGAACCACGTACTCAACGACACCAACATACGCGCGACTTACAATAATTGGCTCTATATTATTTTCCATAGCCGCCTGCACTAAAACATTTTTTGCAATTTTCTCCTTCAATGCACCAATTGGTAATTCTGCAATAAATGCATCTTTAATATTAAGAGTTACTTCCAATTGTCCATCATTAGAAAACGCATTATTAAACAAGCTGCTTTTTCCACCAGCCTGAACATTGGACATATCGTTAACAACTGCTTCTATAGTAAATTGTTCACCTCTCAAAATAGATTCATCATCAGCATCACCCGAGCTGTAAACCATAAATGATGAATTGCTTGGGGATAGTATTGAGCCCGGAAAGCGAGCATGTTTTGGAGGGAGATTTAACAATAATTTGCTTGGTTCGACATTTACAGCAGAGGCAATTGCTTCCTTTAATGTTTTCTTTTGTATATCTCCAATAACGAAAACAGCAATGCCAACTACTGCGGTTATAAAAACAACAATTGCGAGTGATTTTTTCATGATGGTCCCATAAATTCCTATTCACCTGTTGTAGCTCCAAAGCTACTATTGAGAAGTGTTTTTGATTGCATAACAACCGTAATCAACGAGCTATTGGGCTATTATCTATCTTTAAATCGTCTTGTTTCCATCCATCTTATACCTCTACCATTTGCTCTAAATAATTACTATTACAATGTTTACATTCACTCTACAATCTTATTCTAGGACAAAAACGAGTAAGTGGGAGGAACAACAGCAATTGGCAGAAGAGACCGAGCCGTTATATGACCCAGTTTATGGATCTCAGCAAAACCCACGCTATAAAAGAAAACCGACACGGGCTTTTAGGGATATTATTGACCTAAACCCCGCACCAAAACAATACGAAACAAGGTGGTTTAGGTGTGGCTACTGTACGAATATTTGGCAACGCTCAAGTATAGATATTCCTTATTCTGTTGATGAAACACCGTGCCCATCTTGCGATCACCTAATCAGAATAGGTTAAGGCAAACGACATGATTAACGACAAATCAAAAGCCCTACTTGAGCAAATGAGAATTGACGCTGATGAATACTTTGAAAGCTTATATAAAAGGTTTAATGATGATTACAGAGTATTTGCAGATGTTTTGGATAGCTTCAATCGCAATACAAAAACGCAGCCCGAATTCGCTTTTAGAGATTTTTGGCAGCAAAAATACGCTTCTTACCCCATAGAATCAGAACTGTGTAATTGGGCTTTTGAGCTTTTTAACAATTTAAAACGGTTTTACTCAGGAGGTGTATTTGAGCTATTCAAAACCAAGCAAGTCGAGTGGGGAGCACCACCAATCAGAATTAAACGCGAAGACGTACCAACGAACTCAGATATTGAGCAACTTGAAGATGAAGTAACTATATACCGTGGTTTATCACCCGACGAGTTTGAAAGTAAAAATTTCGCACAGTCTTGGACTATAGACTATGAAACAGCTAGACGATTTGCTCATGAAATATATAAAGATAAGATTCAAGGCATAGTTGTTAAAGCGATTGTTCCAAGAAACAAAGTTATCTATTTTGATGCTTCTGACAATGAGCAAGAAGTGATCATTGAATATAGTTCAGTAAAAATAGCGGAGATATTTGCTCCAACAAAAGCTATCAAACCCGTTAGTTGAAGTACTAATAATCAGGTAATGGCCAACTATCTTCTTTATTAAAACTTGAGCGATCGATGAGCTTCTCTCTACGTGGTACACTTCGCGATAGCAAAAGCAACTTGTACGTATGAGTTTTAGAAGATTAGTAGAGAAAGTACCATTTGATCTAGTTAACTGAGATCTAGCATTTAGTTGGATTTATAAAGGAATTAGTATAGTTTTGAATACTATTAATAAGACTTACACTTCAAACAACAAATATGTGGAGTTTGTAGTATAAGTTTGCATAAAGACGTCATCGTTACTTCAATGACTTAGCATTTTGATGGAAGTATAACTTGGCATAAAAGTGAAGTGAAAGTATGCAAAAAGTGACCAAAAGTTAACGCGTGACGTTTACTTTATAGGTTTTATTCAGACTAGTTCGATTAAATATTTGACTTTCGCATAGTAATATTACACTTTTAAATGCTTCATCAGCAGTAAATTATGCGCGATATATCTCTGGCATAATAATATTCCTCACATCCCGATATTAGCTTTAAGTTTAGTGAAGAAACTGATTCCTTAGACATTATGTCTAAATCTGAGCCTTTAGGCAAAACCACTACGTTAGGTGCAATTGGTATAATTAGCTGTCTATTAATCGTGTCGGGAAGAATACAATCTAAAATTATTAAACGGTAAACTTGCCATTCTATATTCTTGAGCATTGCCCTGCTGTAATCGTACATACGTTGAACTTGGAAACTGTTGGATTCATGCGCTCGGACAACACCACCTCCCGATGCGCCGATTTGCTCTAAATTTTGTACTTGATGTTGAGTAAGTTGGGGATCGGGAATACCGTTTAAGCTCTCCTTTTTCATATCATTAATTCTGAATCTGAATCTCGCGTCCCAAAGACTAATATAATTCGTCAATGTTTGATGATCTGTGTGAGTTAGATTGTCTTGCCCATTGCATATTCTCTCTGACAGGTCAAAGAACGAAGTTTCAATACGGGGGAAAAATTGTTTTTCCGCTTTTTGAGTCCACGCTCTAGCCACCACTGCACCAGGCTCATAGCGGTCTAGCTTTCTGAAATTAACTTTTAAATTCAGCTTATTTACAACGTATAGCCGCTCATTCTCGCCTGAAAAGCGCCTCATGGATGAGTACGGTAGAAAATGCTGTCGCCAAGTAAATTTATATACATCATTATCTACGATACCAACATCTTTTGCTTTCATCTTCTTTTTGTACTTCATATTATCCCTGTACTGCTTTGCTAGCGCTGCTAATGCAGTTGATTTCTGCGACCAATAATCAAATGTTCTTCTAAGTAATAACTTACACAAAAGCTAACTATCAAACCTTAAATTAACCATCATATGGTAGATAACTACTGGTTTTTTATCTCGATACCGTATTTCTTTATAGAAACTTACAGAGCTATCACTTTTAGTATTTTCGATTTGCTCATTTTGCAAACGTGACTTGTTAAACCCAAGATAGTCTCGATTTTTATTTCTCTCATAATATTTGTCACAAAGCTCTGAGAATCCAGCCACATCACAATATGCGAGAATAAATACAGGACTCAAGCACTCTTGATCATAACCTGCAATTTTATTTAAATGCTCGTCTATAACCGTCGTATTGTGCGAAAAGAGCCTAAATGCTTCCATTATGGCAATACGCTCATTGTTCTTATCACATAAGAAAAAGTCTATTTCACCAACGCCATCACTATTTTGGCGGCTAGAACGACCACCCCGCTTTTGATCTCTACAACTTAAACCCAAATATGACATTCTGTGATCGAATAATGAAGTAACCCAATCATTAATTAAGTCTTCTTTTACGATTCGATGTGATTTGTTTGATTTTTCGCCGAGTTTTACGTTTAAGTTGTTTTTCCTCACAAGCAGCTCACCAATTATTTTGCTGATCTGATTATATAAAAACAATTCAGGTGTTGAATTGGGCTCTCCTATTATACTTGCTAGATCTGGTAAGTCTTTGCTTTGTATTTCATGAAGCGCGCGTCGTAGTTCGTCGACAGATTTAGGCCTATTGACTATTGAATAGGTCGTATTCTTGGTCAGAGCCAAAATCTGTTTGGGTTCCATATCACCAATAATCAGTTGTTCTAATTCTCGCAGTTGCTCATCGGCATCTTCTCCTAATGAAGATACCTTGTGATACCTTCTAAGGTCTTCGAAAATAGTTTGTGCGGAATAGTGCTCTCCTCGCTCCTTAAGCAGATTGCAATATGAAGTTACGATAGCAATATTCTTGCATTGATTTGTTGATAGCTTCGCCCAAACGGAGTCAGCCTCTTTGTAATCAGCAACTTTACACAAGCAATTAAACCACCTGGAGATTATTACTGATTCAATTTTTTGTATATCAGCTCCTTGAATAGAGTCTAACCACTCATCTAACGCCGCTCTGTACTCACTAATTGAAGCATCTCGACGCTCTAAGTAATTTAATTTAGAACTGAACCTATTGCCTGCGTAACTGAGATGCCTCAATTGTTTATACAAACCATCAAAGTAATTGTACGCGGTTTCTGGCTCTTCATTGAAAAAAATAAGTGCGCATATATTCCTTCTAAAGCAATCACAATCTGTTATTAAATCTTGTTTGTTATGAGAGATGACTTCTCCATCAAAGGGCGTGCTAAGCTCTTGAACCTTTTTCAGCTTCGCTTTATCACATAGCTGTTCATCGTTATAAATAAGTAGCAAACTAATTTTATATTTATAAACTTCCCATTTGTTTCTAACATGCAAGATTTCCATCTCAGGAAGTCGCTGATTTATATAACTTTTCTTATCATTCAGTAGTAGCAACCCTTGCTTCAATATATGCTCTGCAGTGTCAACTAAGCCAACTCTACAAGCGTAATCCAGTGAAGCTTCTAAATCATTAATACCCTGATTACCAAAGGCTTCTTTAGTTGATAAATCCTTAATAAATTCTAGCAAAGTTGTCTTACGAGATTTTCGATTCAACTGGTGGCACAACTCTAGCGTTTTTAGGGGTGGTGCTCCCGCCCTAAGTGTTTCTATTACTCTACTAAACTCATAATCATTTAGATTTTCAACAAATGTGCTAAACTTTCGCCATAGTCTGTAATCGTCATTCCAGTCATCGTCAAAAATACTGTATATTTCCCTGGGTTCATCTGCAAATCCAAAAGTCTCAAGTAAAGCTAGAATTTTTGATATGATGCTATTGTTTAAAGCTTGCTCTCTGTTTTCAGAATACAAGGCCATCAATAGCTGATAGTACCCTCTCAATAAACTTTTGTTTTGCCAACAGAAATCATTCGTTACGACCAATTTAGTGAACCACCTGTGCGGTTGGCCCACAAGATCTAAATATTCTGCAACATAACAATCCTGAATACGCCACCAAGGAAGTAGGTCAAAAAACATATACGCGTTAAAGCTATGGTCTTTATTGTCAACTGACGAATTAAATTGCTTGCAATAAAGCGCCAATATTAGCTTCTGTGACCTAGTTACAATTTGCTTTCTGTTTGGAAAGTTATAATTTTCGGCCTTTTCTAATAACCAAAAAAGCAAATAATATTTCCACGCTTGCTTGTATAGGTCACTCTCCCCGTCTTCTTCAATGTCATCAATAAGTGGTTCTGAAATTAATGAAACCTGCTCCAATGTCATTTTATTTAACAAGATATCTAGGCAGTCTTTTCCTGCATTTGGCTCACCTCTGTAATTTAGGTTAATAAAACGTTTTGCCATTAAAGTGAGCAGTTCAACCACATAACCTTTCCCAATACTTTCGTGTTCAGAGTTAATATTGAAATATGTTTTGTGATGCATATTTAAGAACTCGTTACAAACAACCGGAAAGTACTTTAGGTGATAGCGCGCTCTCTCATCATGACTTAGGTCTAATGCTTGAAGCCGTGGATATTTTGAAAAAATATATAAAGCAGAAGTAGCCGTTTCTTTTTGAGATAAAAGATACAATAAGTATTCCACCGAGCAAAAATCGACCATGTCTTTCATCAGCATATCTCGAAGCTCATAACTGCTTTTTGAAGCTTCAAATAGCTGTTCTAGTTGCCCACGACTATCAATTGTTATTGTGTCTGTATAAATATCCGCCTCAATAATTATTTTTAAGGCTGAAAAATAATAGTTTGGGCGCCCACGAAACGAGCTTTGTCTCAAAAGTGGTTCAAAAAAAATGCTGCACCCAGTCGAGGCGGTAAGACCTGACACAGTAAAGAACAAGCTTTCTATTTCTTCGATAGACCTTTTCTTTATCACTTCTTTATATGAGCTTTGATCTCTTGATGCATCGGAAATATTGATCTGGATATAACTTGTACCCTGAATATTTAAAAAAAGGCCTCGTACATCTAACTCACAGGCCCACTTATTAACAAGAACATACTGGGGTTGCTTTAGCTGTTCATCCTTAGAGATCATATGTCCCAAAAAAGCCGTGTAGACTTGCTGGTTGAAGTCATTCACAAATTGAAAATTTATGTTCACGAAGTGCCCACTAGAATATACATTACTGATTAAAAACCACTTTTCTAGTGGTTCTATTTCATCATGTTCAAAATCTAGTTTATAGGGATCGGTTTTACTTTCTTTAAAGCCAAGTTTATCTACCGCTGCATTCCATAAGAACTCTGCAATTAAGCTATCTAATTCAAATTTAAGTGCTTGTAAATGATAAAAGCCGCGTTCATCAGTAAACTCTGATATTATAAAAGGCAGTGACTTTGCCTTTAAAACTGATTTTGCCACCTCTTTATCTATTTTAAAGTAAGGTTTAACAAAACCTTCTCTTCCGCTGACGATATTTTTGAGTAATTCAAAAGCTTCATGTAAAGAGTGACAAGACTCATGAAGTTCATCTTTATCAGGGATGCTATAAGCATTTATTTGGCAATAGTTTCCATAGAAAGTGACAAGTCCCAACTTTTCCAGTGTTGACAAGTCAACATTAATCACTTTTTGGTAGGTTTCATCATTGCATTTTGGCCAAGATAACTGGCCAGATAACAACTTAACCACATTTTTTTTGGTAAGTTCAGGAGTAGCCAATTGTGCGTTAATGAGCAGTTCAGCTATCGCTTTATCTTTAACAGTTGCGTCGAAGTTTGAGATATAAGCCGATTTACGTTCAACTTTATGTTCTCTTAATAGCCTACTTATTTCACCGATGTTTTCTGAAACGTAACGCATAATCTATTTTCCGTAGTATTGAAGCTAACTGTTGAAAACACCTGAAAAGGTAATGCAATTCAATACTGTAGCGCACGATTTTTATTCTAGAGCATTGAACGAAGTATAAAAACCCTACACATTAAATATTGTTTATCAGATGTGCTTGGCTGCGTCGAGGCTGTTTGGTAAAAAGCCCCAGTAAACTCTGGGGCTTTTGAATTGGCCTCTGCCTTTTCGGCAGTTATATGTCATACGATGTGGTTGTTTACTTCCTGGCCTAATTTCAGCTGCCTATTCGGCAGGTTAATAGGTCAACAATCTGTTGACCAAATTTCATAGATTTTTAGCTACCTATGCGGCAGGTCACACTGACAGTGCCAACTCAACTGCCTTATCGATATTTCCAACTGCCTATTCGGCAGATCACCAACCCGTTCAACAAGGTCTAAGAATTCATCCATTTCCAGCTGCCTATTCGGCAGGTCACTATTAAAGTTAGCTTTAAACTCTATAAATTCCATACCATTAAACCTACTTTCGGCAAATAATCTTTTCTTACATCCCCCTCTGCAACCCTTTGATATACAGCATTCCTAAAGCTATACAGATTTAAAAGGCTAATAACGGAACACTGCCTTTGTGCTCTTCATTTGTTGCAAAGCCATAGCTGTTATAGGTGTTTTGTATTGAGTCTGTTGGCTCTAACCTTAAGTGCAGTACAAAGTCGTTTTGATTGCTTTTACTGGCGATGGGGATTTTATGAAATGCGCTAATTTCTGTGTCGGTCGGCACGTACTGTGGGATGTATTCTTCACAGCGAGCTTCGGCTCTGCGTTTTGCGCGTTCCATCCTTCGGCGTTTTTCACCCATAGATAACTTACCTAAGCTTTGGTCGCGGATAATGCGTACTTCAGTGGCATCGACTGGTACTGGTTTTATGACCGATATTTCAAATAGTTTGTCGTGGGCCATCATTGCAAAGTAGTTTTGCTTACTTAGGTTTTTAAGTGCGGCTCTATCGTCACTCACAAAAGCTATCTGATTGCCTAGGTGTTTGTCGGTCCATTTAGGGAAGCTTACGCCAATGTGGTTGCAACTTCGTTTGTTCATAAAACCGTGCAATATGCCAATGCAGCGGCCTGCTAATAGGGTTACATCACAATTTGTTGGTAGGTAAGTAATGGTAAAATATGCTCGGCTCATTCTTTGGTCCTTTGGAATAACCCGCCTTTGATTAGAACTGCCGCTATGTAGTGAATATGGCTGGCTTGCTCTTGGTTTTTTAGGCCGTTTTGCTCCATTTCTTTTACGTATAGCGCCACTTTTTGTAGCAGTGAATAAAAGTCTAGTCGGTTGCTTGGTGCGCGTCTGGCAATCACGTTTTTGTAGTCTGCGCCGTATTCGTGAATTCTTAACCGCTTGTTTGCGTCTTCATCGTGCCAGTCGTCAATCATTTGAATGGCAGCCCCTACCTTTTGAGAATGAAAGCAGGCTGCGTCTTTACCCGCTACTTGGGTGTAGGCATAAGTTCTTGCTACGTCATCGTTTTCTGTAAATGATTGGCTTGGGTAAATCTCTTGCCCAAAGTAGGTGTCGAGCTTGGCGGTTACTTCTAAAAAGCAAAAGCTATATGGGTCTTCTAGACCTGTATGGATCACTTCTGTGAGTGTATACAACGCGTCTTCAGCCTCGCGCCATTTGCCATCCCAGCGTAAACGGTTGGCTTTGCTGATGCTGATAGGATCAAACCCTTCGCCAATTATCTCTAAATCCACATTGGGTGATGTTTTGTTTCGCCATAACCACTCGCACATGAGAATATTTTTAGCATAGCGCTTTGCCAGCTCCCCAAAGCCACCATGCTGCTTGTAGGTGTTCATAAAACGTGTGAGCCAATAACTTACTTTTGGTTCACCACATACATTTGGTTCTAGGCTGTTTGCTTCTACTCTGAGTGAAAACCGGCAATAGAGTTTTTGCACTGTGGGTGGCACATAGCAAAGCTCTATGGTGTGCGGATTACCAAAGGCTAAGTCTTGCGGAGCAAGCTCTTTAGGGGTGGCTTCATTTTTGTAGGCTTCGGCGAACCCTGACTTTTGACCACGGATCTTTTGTCGTTCAATTTGTAATGGTTCAAAATCGCTTTCAGTCGTTTTATAAAAAAATACCGCCTTACCAGGCGAGAGCGAGCGGGTGTATGAGAGCTGGCGCGGGAGTTTCATTAGTCGTACTCAAACTTGGCTTTTTTCATAAGCATAGATGCTTTTTTGCAATGCATGGCCCAAAACCCTTGATTAAAAAAATGCCGAGCGCCAGATAGCCGAACTGTGACTGCATCTACACATTCAAGCAACCCAATAGCAGGCTCAACATAGCAATGTAACTGGGTAATTGAGCCTTGCCTTGGCTTTGGTTCTTCAAGGGCTAAGTAACCCAGTGCAGCTGGCCGCATAGTGGGTCGCAGCGTTAACTGCTCAGCCAGTTCCTCAAAACTGCTTACCTCGACCGAGGTTGGATAAAGCCACGAACCACCTTTAGGCAACGAGCGGATACGCTCAAACAATGCCTGTGGTTTTGCATAGACTTGGCACCAATCAACTTGATCATATAACGATGGTGGATGGAGCGTGCCGCCCGCATAGCGTGATGGAAATGACGCTTTTAGCAGGTTTTCAGACAAGTCGTTAGCAACGGCTTGATTGTTGGTTTGCACCCTAAACACCAAATCAAAACATATATCGCACTTAGGTACTTGCATAATTGCCGAACGCAGCGGCACACGCTTTTGACCGTCTTTTTTGAGTTTGTTGGGCTCTGGCAACTGCTTATTGTTGTGCAATTGGTACGAGCGAACATACACAGCCACACCAATCACATTTACGCCACCGCCTAACAACTTTTGCAGCTTGCGTTGAAATTGATGCCCCAAACCTTCAAGCGCGGTGATTGACGGCATACCCATTAAGTAAGCATTCGGCATTGCCTCGGCGTTATAGACTCGCAGATTCTGACAATGCACGTATTGAATGTGCTCCGCCTCAAATTCATCCTCTTGGTTACTTTGATGCGATAGCACATAGCTAAGTTGTGCTTTTAAGATAGGCATTAGTTCTGGGTGATAAGCGTAACGCTTCAAGTATTTAAGCCCACTCATTTGCCTGTTTAACTCTTGGCTTAAAACAAGTTCTAATTGCTTGTATTCTTGCGTGGCTAAAAGCTTTACTGGCTCAGGGTCTGATTCATTTATCGCTTCGTTTTGCGCTAGTTTGATAAGCTTTTCTAACCATCCGTAAAGCGCTGTTCGTAACGCCTTAGTTGCCGCAATACGTGCCAAACGCTTTTGCCTAAGCGTATTAAATGGCTTTGACTTTGATAGCACCAGCAAAGCCTCACTCACTGTTTTGCTATTTAATGCCGCCACATTAAAAAGCCGTTGCTCATCTTGGCTGTAGTAGTCGTTAACGGTTGTCGCACTGTAAGTTTTGGCGAAATACTTAAGCACGTTCACTCTGCCGCCCAGTGCGCTAGGCAATTCTCCCACATTTGCAGGGCGATTGTGCTCAATGATCCCGCGTTTAAGCAAACCGCTGCGCGTTGCCATTTGCAGCGCAGCTAAAACGGCATGGCTCACAACGGGCGATACACTCAAATAGTCTTGCTCTATTGGAATAAGTAACTGAGGGGTGTAATTACTAATTTGCTCGGGCAAGTCTTCACTTGGGAGCTGCGCAGCTATTTGCTCACACACTGCAATCACATCTCTTTTTAGTAATCCTAGCTCTCTAAACTGTGCTACCCAAAAAACCTCTTGCTTTGCAAGCAGCTGTGCCAAACACACATATTCACCACGCCAAACAAAGCCTGTTAAAAACAACTTAGCATGATTGATCTTAGCGCTGTCGTGCGACCAGCCAAATTGCGCTGGGTAACTGGCACTACTGATTACCCTATGCCCATCATCAACTACTTGCGCCAATAGCCTTTGGTGGCTGACTCGAATATCAGGGTATTTTAAATTATGGGTGTGATACCACTTCACTTCATCGATACAGGTTTTAAGGTGTTGCTCATCGCGTAGCGCGGCTTTGGCGGCACTCACGCTCGTTAAGTCTTTGATGTCTTTTCGCTTGTAGGTGAGGTTAATTAAAATCACCAATGCTTGAGGTTCATTCCCTGTAATATCAACATGTTCAGAGTACGGTGCAAATGCGGCTCGTAGCGTTTGGGTAAGCTCTTTGCTTGAGGTATTTTGAAGTAGAGTGTGCAGTTCCATTGATCACCATGGTGGTACAAATTGTTGTTGATTATTAGGCATGCTCGGTGCAAAAGACTGTTGTAGTTCAATGACCTGTCTGAGGTAAAACACGTTATCGCTAGGCTTTAAAAACGTATTCTTTTTAGGTAGCTGAGCAGCAGCCAAAAAGCCCTCTTCGTACAACCTAAATACTTGCTCAGTACTTGTGCCAAGAATGACTGCGGCATCGAGCATAGAGAGTAGTAGATCACCTAAGTTTGGGTGTTTTTTCTTTGGGTTTTGCTCAACGAGCTTGGTTAAAAATGTAATGATGGCCAACTGCACCGTGTTGTAGCCTTGCGAGCCAGCGCAGGCCAATTTGCTGTCTTTAAGCAAGCAACCAAATACATCATTAAATGGTGTGTGGTTAAACGGCCTAAGCTGCTTTACTTTCGCAAGTTCAGCGGTGTTACTTAGTTCATCCTCAAATCCGCTGGGCCAGTTAGAAAAGTAGTTGACAAACAACTCGCTAAACTCATGGTCATCATAGCTGATAGCTCGCCACTGGCTAAACCAAGCCAGAAGCCCGACAAGTTTTGCAAGGGCATTTGTTGCAAGGGCATTTGCCAATTTTAAATCTGCTTGATTTGCCTTTGCTGCTGGCTTGATTGCAGCACCACATCCACACTCTAAAAACGCCTCAGGCGCTCTGTAATCAATTTCAGTATTACATTGCCCACATATTCTAGTTAACTGCTGATTATGCTTATGACAGGCTTTATAGGCTCTTAAATGCCAAAGATAAGGTATGTACGCATCTTGATTTAAACATTCCGTGCAAACAGGAATCCCAGACTTGCGAAGCAACTGACGAGGCACCAATAACTCACCACGAGAAACCGCCGTGATAGCACCAAACTGTGTATTACTGCGAAGCCAACATAAGTTAAGCAGCTCTGACGCTTCAACCCCAGCTAACTGCGCAACCAACCGCAACGCCCGAACCCGAAAGTTACTCGATTGCGATGCCTTATACACATCAACCGATTGCAACTCGTTTGGAAAAGCTCCTTCAAGCTCATGATCTTGCGTTGCCAGCCAATCCCACAAAATATCAGCCATATCAGCAAAGCTAAGGTACCCATTGTCTTGTGACAAACGAAGCAAATAGCTTTCAATGGTTTCATCTGGGTAAGGAGTTGTTTGAGAAAGGAATTGCATTTAAAACCCAAACTAAGGAAAACTTAGTTTAGGTTTAGTTGACGAAGCTTCATCAGTCAAAAAAGAAGAGAAAAAATAAAATCAGTAGTCATAATCAATATTGTCATTGAACCCAATGGTTTCAACTGCCATTGCCGTCATTTGTAAAAGCTGCTTCATTCCTTGTCGTTTCTCACGGTCAGTCGTATTGATATCTATCATAGCCTCAAGAGTCGAGTAGTATGTTGGTTTGAACATATCCTCCGAACGCGCAAAAATATCAAAAAAAGCATTAATGTCATTTTGCTCAGCAAATAAACCAAAAGCTCCTTTCCAAAAGTCAAGGCCTAAATACTCCATGAACTGATAGTGATTTAATCTTCTTAAATGCTGCGCTACTAGACTTTCTTGAAACCTAAAATGCCCAAATGTTAACTCTTCCGTGGCAGTATTAAATTGTAAAATATCACAAGGCTCAATTAACTCTTCCAAGCAAGATTGGAGTGTTTTGGTATTGAGGTAATGATTCAACTCCTTTACTAACCCAGCTAAAGCCTGTTGAAACCCCAACTGCCTCGTTGAATGTACATGAAAAAGAAAAGCTAGCTTTTCAGCCACTAACATTAAGTTATCAGGTAAATTTTGTTGTCTGCTAATACCTTTAGCTTGATCATAAGTACCTGTTAGTAACTTAATGCGCTCTTCATAAATTTTACTTTCGCTTTGTGGTATGTTTATCCCGCTTTCAGCCAAATGACACACAATTGTGGCTAACAAAGGATTAGTAACTGTAGATTGAAGTGAACTACTTGACTCAACCTTTTTTATTAATTTATCCGCTATTTTCCGATCTGAACACCATGATCTAAAGAACTGATATAACTGTTCTTTCGTAAATGGTAAAAGGCTAATTCCTATAAATTCAATCTCATCTAAGTAGCTCATATTGGGTCTACTCGTAACTACTATTTGAAAACGAGAATAAACACTTGAGAAGGCTTTTATTGATTTGATGAGTACTGGTACTTCGCTATAAACTTCATCAAGTCCATCTAACAATAAAGGTGCCCTATCATTAAGAAATGTCTTTAGAATCTTAATATTCTCAACAGAAGAAATTACACCTTTGTACTCAAGAATTGCTTTTAACAATCCTTCAGCTAATTCTTCATCACTGAAATCTTTTTTAAGGTGTTTTTTTAATATATTTACGTTTTCTGCTAGTTCTATAAGAATACATTTCTTAGCCTGTAGTGTTTCACATTTGCTAGCATACAACTGCAATAAAGTGGTCTTTCCAAACCCAGCACCACCAAATATTGCAATGTTTTCACCAGAGTCGATAACTACTGACGGAGAGATCGAAATAGTACCTTCTCTTTCAGCAAGCCGTCTGTTTTCTGCAACCTGAGTGAAAGGGCTGCCCTGGCCAAAAAGAACTTTTTGTATTAACCCGACTTTTTTCGCTTGAACAAGTAACTCTCGAACCTTAAAGTCATCTGTACCACCTTCATTAACCGATTCAAGCGCAGATTTATACTGCGAAATGGGATACGTCACTCTTTCTTCTATTATCTCTTTTGATATGGCAATTTTTATTTCAGGCTTGCTGACAGTCTTATGCTCAGTAGAAGCAACCTCATTGAACTTTTTGGCTATCAATGTACTAAGTTTAGGCGGCAAGTTCTTCGATGATGATTTCCGTAACAGCTCATCTATCTCAACGCTCCACAAATTATTCGCATTAGCAAAGTCGGAACGATTTAAAATACTTTGGATTTCATCCCGCGTCTCAGAATCAATTCTTTTTGAGTAGTAAGCATCATTACTTGCATCAAATATATCTTCTATTAATTCAGCTAACTCCTGCTGACTCTTTTTAAGGTCTTTCATCAAATCTTGATTTTCTGGAGATAGATAAAGCTGCTGTTGATTCAAATAAGCTTTGTAATAGGCTGAAAGGTTTTGTTCAGCAAGACTAAACCCTAACTTTTTTTCCATACAATCGTTAAAAGACTTAAAGTTCTCGAACGTTCCTTCTGTAAACGTCAAATCTCTTACTAGAAAATCCAAATTAGAGAGGAGCAATGAATTTTCTTTTCGCGAACCAAAAAAGAATTCAAGATCACACGCATAATCCGACAATGCTTGAGTTTTGTTTATAAAGAGAGCTTTTTTTAGAGCTGCATTCCCCTGTTCAGCTCTTGTATTGTCGGTAATAATGCATTCAATACCGTTTAGGTTCTTTATCAAATGTGGACAATGAGACATTAATAGCTTGATAATTTGAGGGCCTTCCAGAATATCAACCCCATGGCCTTGCGCAACTTGCTGTATCTCTTCCCTCAAACGGCTATTTAATTGCCCTGGTGTAGCTAATATTACTTTGTCAGGTCTTTTCCTACCGGCTTCAGGTATTTCCAATTCTCGATGTTTACACTGACTTAGTTGCAGTAGTAAATTGTTAATATCAACTTTTTCTTTTGTTCCTTTGTCAGAGTTTAGCTTTTTGGACTGTATTACTGTTAGCTCGTACTTACCAAATAAGTCATCTTTTTTAGCCGCTACAAGATCTACACCAAATTCATATGGCCCGCCATTAAAACTAACATATGTATATCCCAACGCTTTAAATATGGGCATCAAAATATCTTGTGTAAATGCATCTTCGCGAAGAGCATATAAGCTATCCAATAAGTTTTCCTGACTACTCATTTCCTTTAATCCCAACTTTTAAAACGAATATGAATTTAAGTTTTATGTTTCCCTATGCCGTTGAGCGTATCTTTTCTAGGTGCTCAATAATAGCATCTCTATCGCGCTTTTCTAATTGGCTAAATTTGATAATCAATTCAGCCAAATCATCTTCTTCACAATAAAAATAAGCCACAGGCACGCCCAACTCATCAGCAATACGCTTCATCGTAGTAAAGTCTGGTGCATGCTTACCTTTTTCGTACTGGTTCATTCTTGCGCTGGCCGTGTTGGGCTCCATACCTAAAGCAATGCCTAGCTGCTGTTGTGTGTAGCCAGCTGCTTTGCGGGCTTCTTTTAGGCGTAAAGGCGTTGGTGATTCCATGAGTACCTTAGCTACTAACTTCAATAGCTAAGATTCTCTTAGTATAGCGCCCACTTTGGTACTAAGGAATACTTAGTTTTAGCTCATGTACTTTCATATACTTTTTTTGCTATATTTTTCATCAAATTATAGTGGGCACAAGGAATGAATAATGCTCGTATATGCACTCAACGAAAATAAACAGTTGGTCCATATTAGTGATGTGAAAAATGGCAAGGCTTGTAATTGTGTATGCCCTGAGTGCGAAAACAATCTTATTGCCCGTAATGCAGGACGTGTAAAAGCGCATTCTTTTGCTCATGAAGTTAAGGAATTAGAAACAAGAGAATGCCGTATGACGGCTCTGCACCTGTTTGCTCAACGGTTTGTTAAAGCGCAGTCATCAATTCTTCTACCTAGTCACGAAGTTGTTATTCAAAATCAAAAATTTATACAACCACCTAAAAGCATCAAAGTAAACAGCGCCGAAATAGAGCTGAGCTTAGATAAATTTAGAATTGATGTTGCCTTATTCACTGAAATTGGCCCAATTTACATCGAAGTTAAAGTGAAAAGTCCCTGCACCGAAGAAAAACTAAACTTCTTCAAATCAAATGGACTGATGTCAATGGAGTATGATTTAGCTCCATACATTGGCACCAGTTTTGAGGTGGTAGAAGAAGCTTTATTAACCCCTGAAACAATTGCTGAGTGGATTTACCCTTGGATCGATACCGAGTTTGTAAGAGCGACACTTAAAGCCATAGAAGCACAAAAAGAAGCCGAAGAACGCCAAAGAAGGGCTGAGCGCCTCAAACAAGAGCAAGAAGCTGCCACAGCACTCAAAGCCGCAGAAGAAAGAAAAAAACGTGATGAACAAGAGTGTAAGGACCGCCGCGATAAACTTATTCATGCAATTGAAAACAACCTCAAAACGACTGAGTTACACGGCCATATTAAGCTTCCAAGCTATTCATATATGTTTAAAGCTTCAATCAATGGACAACGTTTTACTTTAAAAGCAGTCCCTTATGAGGGTAAGTTCGCGAGAGTGCAAAATATTCGAGTCTCTAAGATAGCAAAGACCTATGTAAGAGCTAACTGTGATCTGATAAAAAAGAACAACGAAACGAGAGAATTCAGCATAATATTCAGCCTAACTTCTAAAAAACCCAGAATAAAGCTGAAAACTCATGAAAAAGCTATCTGGGCCAAGCCTAATGAGATTACGTTCGACTATGAGTGGCTATCCGTACCTACTGATGAACATCGAAATGACTGGGCAGAACATGAAGCGATTAAGCTACAGCTGCAAGAATTCAGCAAACATGAAGTGAAAGCTAGAATTGAATTAGCAGCTAGCTACTACGCTAATCATGCTAGGTCCGGTTACTCGTATCAAGATTACACGCAATGGCAAAGTTGGTTACGTAAAAACAAGAATGTTCTCTCACCTAGTTTAGATGTCACGGCTTACCCAAAATATAAATCACTATCTAATAGCTTCGGGGCACAATGCCAGCTGTGGTGTTTTGGTCGTTGGCATATATTACTACTAGCCGAAATAGCGGAGATAGTTGACCAAACAAATATTGGAAGCCCAATAAACCCAAATTGGGTTTTTGAAAAACTCGTAGCTAAGTACCCATTGACTAACGAGTATTATGAGCTTCGTAATCTAGCTGAATCTGTAGGCTTACTCGACGAGGTCAAAAGGCTGATGGACCCAATAGAAATAATATATGGCACGTTAAATTCTTTCACCGCTAAAGGTGCTATTTACTCAAACAAAATAGAGTTAAGTCGCAACTACAACCTGAGAATACATGTACAGCCAACTATCTAGTTAGACCCAGCATTCGTTATTTGTAGTAGCTTAGCCAGATAACATTGCTTAATACTATTCTAGTAATATTTTTATGGCTTCAAGCGTATTGCTACTAAAGTTAATAATATTCGTCTAATTCTGCCGTAACTTCACCTTTCTCTATCGAACTTAATCCATATCTCCCAACTACAACATTACTTTTCATTTCAATAGATAGGCTCATCGTACGTCCTGGCACATCACTTTCCCTTCGATGGCTTCCACTGGCTGATGCCCCAATCTTCGCAGTAAAACCATTATCAAAATTTGAACTTTCCACATGGATGTCATCGATATCCTCAAAAATTGTGTCTGATTCTGCAATAGCGCCCGATGTTCCATCTCCGCTTAGAAGACCATAAGGGTCGTTCTCTATTTCGCCTTTACTATATTCTTCAAGACTATCTATCGTAACTAGCTCAAATGGCTCGCCTTCAAAAAGCATTTGTAGGTGATCAAAAATAAGGTCTGCTGTAAGGTCTTCATTTTCTGAATCTTCCTCTAAAACAATTTTCTCTAAGCCGCTTGCCAAGCCAGCATCGTAGTACACATACTTAACTTCAGCTAATATCTCATTACTAAAGTCTTCATCAGCAAGAAGCCCTTCAAAACTTTCATAACCAAATAGCAATGCAATGATTTCTCCATACGCTTTTATAGAAAGTTGGACACCGTCTTGTTTCAAGCTTTCTTCCACCTGAGTCATAAAAAAATAAGCCGATGGAAAACGATGTGATGCTAGTGAAGCTCTAGCTTTTGCACTGTTGCTTTCAAATTTAAGCTTGTCCAGCTCTGACTGATGTGCCTTTTTATCTGACTCCACCTTTGCTATTTTGGCTTTGTTTTCAGCTTCTTTTGTTTTAGCCTCTTGCTCTTTTTCTTGGCTTAGAGCTTCATTAGCTTTTGATTCAAGTCTTATCGTACGTTGACGAATATGCTGTAATATTTCATTCTTTTTATCGATATCTTGCTGAACAACTTGCTCCAAAAATTGTTTATCTGGATTGGCTCTAAGCTTTGCTTTATTAAGCTGTTCTTGCTGAGTTATTCTAGTTAAATCAACATCGACAGCCTGTTGATGAAGCATCTCATTCACCGATTTTTGAATAAATTTAACAATAAGAGATAACCAAGGAAAAACAAACAAGTAAAACAGAGTAATGATAAATGGGAAAGTAAAAAGACTATTCCACGCAAAGATCGAAGTGTGTGATAGGTAGATATAAAAAGCACTCACTCTTTCCGTTACATTACCTTCTCCCCAAGCGAGTAGAGCAAGGTAGTTCCAATTACATATTAGCCATGAACATATAAATGTACCTACAATCGGGTCAGAGACTCGTGTTTTTGCAGGTCCTGAAATTGCAGAAAAAATATCGTCTAATACCTTCATCGCCCTCTAAAAATCCTTGTTAACGAGTTCGCCAAAAGTGAACTAGGTTAATAACTTATCAAATTCTATCACGCAAAGCCTAAGCTATCAGTAACTTTAACAAGTGTGATTTGTGCATTCACAACTAGAAACGGAGCATGAACGAGTTAAGTATCATATCCGAAAGTGGTACATGAGTAATTTTCAAATTCGATGAATACCTATCAATCGACTCTGGCAAATCAACTTGGGACTTATTCACATTATTAACGCAGATTCGCCAAGCTGAATAGCATGACGAACCATTATTATTTTTCTTTTTGAATAAACTACCTTTTATTTGGCGGGTTCGTCGGCTGTAACTCTAAACGTTCAGGTTTATGCCCATTCTGAGCATCTTCTTTCCCTGGTTGGTAGCCTTTTTCTACGGGTACATAGCCCCTACTATTATCGCTTTTACTGTTATTATCACTCATCTTGATTTTCTCCACTGTGCATAAATTCAACTGATAATATTTCTGAAGATAAAATAATTACTCCAGAGCTTTGAGCCACTCTTCTTTCAAAACCCCCTTCCTCATTTAATAGCCACTGCTCCTCTAAATAGATTTGTTCTTCAGCTGGAGCGCTAGACGCGAAAGAATTAAGCCCATACATACCCGCTATTTTTTCACCATTTTTCAGAGTAACAATAATCCAACTAGTCTTCTTTTGTGAAAATACAAAATCCCATGGCTTATCAACAGGGTGAGGTATAAACCTTTGTATAACTTCACTTTGTCTAGCTTTCCACCAAGTCAGAACAGTAATAATTGGAAATAAAAGAAGTACAAAAAAATAAAAAAGAGCATATAAACTCGGGCACTTTTTAGCTAATCCAGCGTTTTCAACCAGACTTATTGGAAAAAATAACAGAGCATAGTTTATACAGCTGTACGCTATCGCATCGACAATTTGCTTTGAAGTGTCAAGTTGTTTTGCTTGTGATAGCAGCCCATAAGCCTTCATAGCAACAAACCCAGGTACTACAAATGCTATAAAAATTAGTAGTTTATTCTCATCCCAAATATTCAACTTAGTTCCTTTTGGTAGCGCTAAAAGCTTGAGAGGCCCCTTATATACTTCTAGAAATACCAGATTAGTATAGTTTTAATTCAAAACAATGTAGCTTATTACTCAAAAAACAGCTAAGAAAACAAAAAGGGTCAAGTTGACAAGGTTATATTCTGTAGTACTACCTCTCAAACTTAATTCACTTCTTCAACAACTGCACCAACGGTACTTTCTTACAAAACTGGGTATCTATAAATGGGTCTTCATCTTGAGGCCCATCAGGTTTAAACGTGGAATACTGTTCCACCTCACATCCCTCAATTTCATTAACACTCATCTCAAATACATTGTCGAGTTCTGGCCGCCAAGCCTTAAACGCAGAACTTAAACATTGCTTGTTTAGTGTTACAGCATCGCATATTAGCGCTTCGGTAAGTGCTGAGTCTAAGAAGTTTTTCAGCTTTCGAAGGCAGCCATTTGAAATGGCAAAAAGTGATAATGCAATATCCAAATCCTCAAAGCGGGGTTTGTCTGAAAATGGCAATCGATTTGCAAACCCTTTAAGCACACGAATAAAAAGTTGAAGCTCTTCTTTTTTTGAAATTTTAAAGTAAGGAATAAAGCGGCGAATAAAAATACGTGATGACCACTGAGGCTCATCGGCTATTTGATCTATCCAAGGCATACCGACTAATACAATGGAGATCCCCGCTTTTTCATTGATGTATTTAAACTGATTCGCAATGTCTCGGCGCTTTTTACCGAGATTGTTTTCAACAAGCTCTTGAAACTCATCAATAATAATTAACTCTGTACCAGAGCGCTTTAATTGCTCAACTAAACTTTCAGCCAGCGCTATCTCATTACCATTTCTAACTCGCTTGCTAGATTTAGCACCTAACTGTCCAAGGTCGTGTAGCAACTGCTTTAAGGTGGATTCAATTGATGGGTTACTCGGTATTCGGCTCAGCAGTACAGGGACTTTTCGCCGACCATCCGCAAAGTGCGGTGGATTGTTATCGTAATAATGTTTAATCAATGCCGATTTACCACAGCCAGTATCACCACTTAGCATCATGCATGGCTTTTCACCTGCAAGGTCGTGATGCAAACGCAGTTTGTCGAAATCATTTATGATGGTCTTTGGTATGGTGTATTCAATAAACACCGCTTTGAATTGATTGAGTTTTGCCTTTTTAGCCTCGGTCAGCATAACTAAAACGCCTCAAGATCTGAGACAAAATCATCCCAACTATCATCGTCTTGTTTAGGCTTAGTTTCAGCGGGGATTGGTTCAGCTTGCTTTGTTTCAGACGTTTTAGCAATGGATTTGACTTGAGTATTATCTACGCCCTGCGCCCGAGCAATTGCTTTGGTGCCAGTGACTTTGCTTTTTGACCCTACGTTTTTAAGCTGTCGCGCTTCTTCTTTCACTCGCTCATCAATAAATTGCCGCGCCTTGGCTAACCCAACTAAATCCACCTTACCTTTCACATACATTTTGAGAAACTTAAGATGAATTTTATGCCTGATAAGGGACAAGCCAGTCGTATAACCTTCTGGGTCAACGCTTGGCACTTTAATATAATGCTCTAGTGAATCTAGATAGAGGTAAACATAAGACAGGTCATCTTGGTTAATTTTTGCCTTTATCTTGATACTTTTCTTAGGGCTATATTGTTTACGATATAAGGATAGTTCATTACTATCATATCTAATATGGAGATAGATAATTCCGCCTTTACGCAAAGTAACCCTTTTCGCCATACACATAACTACATCTAATTTATCAAGATCTTCGTCTACCAGTTTAGTTGGAGGTAGCTCAGTGTAACCTTTCCTCCAATCAAGGTAAGGTATATATCTAAACCTTGCATCTGCTGATTGATGATAAACATCTACAATCCATTTATGAAACAGCATATTAAAAGTTTTGAAACGCAATATAGCGTCTTTTTTTGGGTTGTATTCATACTTGGCAAGCATGTTTGAGAATGTTTTACCCGGAAATGGCGAAAGCAACATATCATTGATTGTTTTAAAGAACTGCTCAATGAAGGGCTTTAGCCAAGGTTTACCAATAGAATTGTAACTAATGTTTATGCCGACTTCTTCGCATGCAAGCTCCAGAGAACTAGACCAAAACTCTGTGCCGCCGTCTGTCACTAATGTTTCGATCTTGCCACAGCAAGGCCAGTCATTAACTATATCTGGGTATTGTTCTTTAATGTAATCCTTGGGTTTCATCGCGTGGCAAATTGCTCTTCGTACTGCGTCGTAACTTGGGTTTTGAAAACCTAGGTAAAAACCAACAACGCAGTGGCTGTAAACATCAATTAGCAAGGTTAAGGTTGGTCTTCCCAACGGTACATTGATTTCATCATCCAATAAAATCAAGTGCATTGGAGTATGGTCTATCTCAACTCGTTCAAGCACTCTAGTGGGCCTTTTATGGCTCATCACTTTGTTGTATTCAATATCGGCTAAGCGTTTGCCATAGCGATCAACCATCACTTCATACTGAGGTAGGTTATCAATTCGGTTTTTAAACGCTTTATAGGTAAGTGGTTTTAGTGGCTCACCTAACACTTTGTCATTCTCTAAAACGATTTGGTCGCAATAGTATCGATATGCTGACGCAACAGACGGCATTTCTCTGGTTAAATAACGAGTTAGAGCTAGCTCAAAGAATTTGTCTGTGTCGGTGCGAGCTTGGCGGTTGCCCTTTCGGTGGTGTTTTGGGATCAGTGCATGAATGTCTTCTTCGGCTTTTATATAGTCCGCGTGCCAACCAGCAACTGTACGCCACTTTGGTTTTTCTTGCCCTTGAAATTCAGGTATTTCAGCAAGTAGTGGCGCTAAATTTTTTTGTGTCCAACCACCAATTAAACGCTGTTTAAGCCACTTAAGGTATTTAAGTCGAGCAAGTGTAGCTGCCTGCACTTCCTTGGGCAGTGACTCTAAATCACGAGGTTGAGGGTTAGGCTCTTCCGGTTTAGCGGTTTCTGCTAGCTTTTGCGGTGCTTCCTCAAAGTTAAACTCGTCTTCAAACTCCATCAGCCCAAATCACCGATTCTAAAGTAAGTTCTGTGTTTAAGTCTGAATTAACACTGCCTAAAGACAATAAACGATATACCGAGGCGAGAACCTCACCGATGGAGGCTTTTAGGGTCGTTACCAAATTTTGAATAGTAAGCTTTCGACACTGATTAAGTAACTGAATAATGGAAAGCTGAAGGTCGGTTAAAGACTGAAACCCCGAATAGCGATGAAGCAACTTTAAATTATCTAATGTTGGGTAAACACGAATTTGTTTATCGGTAACTAATATCAGTTCAATGCCTAATTGTTCTTTGGCAACTAACTGTTTTTGCGCAAAGCGTGCCCTAAATTCAGAATTTGATATTTTACTATAGGGTTTAACTTCAATAAGTTTCTGCGGCTTCTTATGATGCGTTATCAAAAAATCAGGAGTGTACCCGCAAACCTTGCCATTGAATTCATATCCAAATACTAACGGTTGAGCCTCAAAGGCTTTTATTTCACGAGAGTATTCAAAGTGAAAGCACGCATCGAACTCTAAGAATGATTCCACTAAGCAAGTAGCTTTATTCTTTTGACTTGCGAACTTGACTAGATTTTTGACTCTGGAGCGACTTATTTTGTGCCTTATCATAACCATCACCGAATATGTGAGACGATTTAAAAGTAGGCTATGCAGGGTTATATTTCAATTTTTATGCGGGATTTTACTACAAATTTGCAGACTTACACTTCAAACAACAATATGGAGGTTTGGGTGGCAGTCTTACCAGCCACATCCCGGCACACAAGTCATACGCTGTGGCTGCTTCGTTCCCGACCTGACCAGATTCACGTACTATTGTTGCGAGAGGACCAATAAGACTACCATTGAGGGCCTTGTTTGGCGCGGGTAGAATTATCTCGAAGATTGCAGGGGGATGCAAGGGAAAAGTCAAAAAGCTTGGCTAACTGGGTGATGTTTAAACAGTTTGCCAAGCTTTTATGGGTTTTATGAGACTATGCGCTTATTTGTTCAACGCTATTTTGATTTCTTCTAGGCGCTTTTTCACTTTCTTCATGTTTTCAGGGCCCATTCTTAAAAACTGTTTTTGCGCTGGAGAAAGTTGCTCCCATTCTGCATAAGCATATTTATAGGTAACTGAGTCTTTTACCAAAGGCAGTGCGGTATCTGGAATGGGTGTTGCCAACAACTCGTCGATTGCGTCAGTTAACGTGCCGTTGAATGCATCTCCTTCGTAGCCTATTTCTTCGTATGCTTCTTCAAACAATGGTTTGTATTGGTCGTATAATCTAACCACTTGCGCGGTGCTCATGGTGTCGAACATGGCGACATAAGGTGTGTAACGCTCGTAGCTGTTAGGATCGGTAATAATAATGTCGTCATCAATTACGCTAAAGCCATCTTGCGGCTTTACCACTGGTGCGTGATTTTCTGCCACTTTACCCTTTGCTAGGTTATCTACATAAACCACCGTACGGCGGATCACGTCATCGTCTGCCAGCAATTTTACCGCTTGATTAGAAAGATAGTTCGATACCGCTTCTTTAATTTCTGTATCACTTTGTGAAAGCGGCGGTAGTGTTACTTCAGGTTCAACTGGCTCTACTTGCTCTGGCTCGATTTGCTCTCGTTGCGGTGGCAAGGTTACTTCAGGTTCAACCACTTGTTCAGGTGGTGTTTCTCTTGCGGTATTGACCAGTGGCGTTTCGGTTTGTTCAGGCACAACAATATCTTGTTTGACCTTTTGGTTTTCCGTCGATGGAGTGTCTTTTTGTGCTAGCACAAACACAGCCACAATAATCAACGCTAGTACAACTACCGCGGCAAATAACAACTGGCTGTTAGAAGGTCTTTTATTACCTTCTTGATGATTCTCTGACATGGGGACTCCCTCTTCGTCATTGTTGATACGCGTTAATGTAAAACTATCACCAAATACTTGACTAATAACTTAATGCGCGCTGAAACCCTAAAAAAATGCGTTGTGGTGCAAACTCTGGCTACACCTTGTTCAAACATTTGATCTTAATAAAAATACTTGAGCACCGAACTTAAGTTCAGTACATTGAAGTTAAGCTAAATTGCCACTTTATTAAATACAAAATCGTGCCAATTAGCGACTAAATTAAACCGCTAGTTTGTTAAAATTTGTTTGTGCCACCATAGCGCTTTAGTGCTTAAATTTCAAAATAATAGCCTAATATGTTGCGCGGGTATGTGCACTCAGACAACTTGGGTTTTAGCTAGGTTCAACTAGAATAAATAATACAACCTATAAGCGGCTTGAGGGCAAAGTGGCACTTTACTACTAAAAATAACGCATTTACTGGAGTTATCAACTCTTTGCACCTAAAGCATTACAACTTCAACAAAGATAAATAACGCATAAAAAGACCAAATTTAAATTAAGCAAATTTAACAGCAGGATGGCCTCTTTTGAGAAAGCATAGAACGAGTGATAAAAAAATAGCCTTACTACTGACTGGAGGTGGTGCAAGGGCCGCTTATCAAGTTGGGGTATTAAAGGCGCTTGCGCAAAGTATGCCTCGTACTTCTCCCCTCCCTTTTGAAATCATTACTGGTACCTCTGCCGGTGCAATTAACTCGGCGGGGATTGCCTGTTACGCATCTTGCTTTCACCTCGCGGTGAAAAAAGTGGAATATATTTGGAAGAACTTTAGCACCGACATGGTGTACAAAAGCTCGTTTACTGGTGCATACGGCCATTTATTTGCCAATATGATGCGCAGCTTTCAAGCGCAATACCTTAATCAGCCACCAGCCAGCTTGTTAAATAACTCGCCGCTTCGAAAGCTGCTGGCCAATGTACTTGATTTAAATCGCATCGATCACAATCTACACCGCCATTATCTTGATGCCATCGCGATTACGGTTTCGAGCTATTCTACTGGTAAATCAGTGGCGTTTTATCAGGCGAACAATGCTGAACCTTGGCAGCGCTCAAAGCGCGAAGGCGTTCCGGGCACAATTTCGCTCGACTTACTCATGGCAAGTTCGGCTATACCTATGGTGTTTCCAAGCGTGCGCGTTAAGCATCATTACTATGGTGATGGCTCTATCCATCAGCTCTCTCCGCTTAGCCCTGCCATTCATTTAGGTGCGGATAAAATCTTTGTGATTGGTGTTGAGCAGCCTAAACTACCACAGCCGCTCGGTTATGAACCGCATTTTCCGGGAATGTCTGTGGTCGCCGGTCACCTGCTAGACAGTGTGTTTAGCGATACCTTAAATTCAGACATCGAACGGCTCGACCGCGTCAACCGTACGGTAAGCTTGCTACCGGCCAGAGAAAAGCACAAAGAGCTTAGGCGAGTAGATCATATGCTTATCAAGCCAACGGTTAATTTTAATGAAGTCGCAGATCATTATTACGAAGATATGCCATTGGCAATCAAGCTGTTACTCAGAACCATGGGGGTTAAAAAACATTCTCCGTCGAGTTTAACGAGTTACTTGCTGTTTGAGCGTACTTATACACAAAAACTTATTGAGCTTGGATTTGAAGACGGCATGAACCGCTTGGACGAAATGAGAGAGTTTTTGGAACTCAAATAAGATTTACAATAATAAAAATAGGTAGTGAAAAAGATGTATAAACCTACTATAAGTGCACTTCTGCTTATCGCACTTGGGTCAATTTCATTTAGCGCACACAACCAAACGTTCGACGTTGTTCAAACCATCCAAAATAACACCGCTGGGTTTAGCGGCTTAGATAATCCAAGGCAGCTGCGTTTTAATCGCCAAGGTACGCAGGCCGTTGCAGTAAGTGGCGACGATAACGCAGTGGTTACATTTACGCTTGATGCACATAAGCAGCTAGTCCAAGATCAACTCTTTCAATCGAGCGACGCGCATCCACTTTTACTGACTGGCGCATCCGATGCGGTATTCGTAAATAGCAACCTCATTCTTAACACTAGCTTTTACGATGGTGCATTAAATGTGTTTGCAAAAGATAAAACGGGTAAGTTTAACCTTGTGCAAACATTTTCTGACGAAGTGTCTTACAAAGTGGTGTTTGATCCAACCAAAAATGCCTCAGCTCATGACACCCTTAGCTTGTTTGCACCTTGGAAAATTAGCTTAAGTGGCGACAAGCGCTATGCATTTATCCCAAGTTATAAAAGCAATACGGTCACTGCTTTTAGGATCACTCCCACAAATAGCGTGACGTGGCTAGGCCCTATTGATAGCGCTGAGAAAACTGACATGGGTGGGCCTGTGGATGTGCTAGTAAGTAAAGAGGCTAACGCGCTTATCGTTGCAGGTTATGAAGGTGATGTCATTACGCTGTGGCAACAGACAAAAGGTACTTATACTGTTAAGCAGCGCATCGTTAAAAACGACACTAACCTGCTCGCACTCAGTAAACCACAAGCCTTGGTTGCTAGCTCAGATTTCACTGTTTTTTATGTTGCAGCGGCGGGCAGTAACAGCATTTTAGCCTTTGAGCGTCAACAAAATGGTCAATATCATTTGCTCCAAACCATTGATGCAAACCAAGTTGGCAAGCCACTTAACGGTGTCTCCACCTTGTTACTTGCTGCTGATGGCAAAAGGTTGTTCGCAGCCTCTGAGAGTAGCTCTGGTATTGCAGAGTTTAGCGTTACCGCAACGGGCAAACTTACATATATCGCAACTTTTGATGATTTGACCAATCCCTTAGCCAATATATCGGCCTTGGCTTTTGTGACAGACGCAAATCACTTAGCCGTATCTCTTGCAAAACAAGATACCATCAAAATACTCAAAATAAGGAAGTAGTAACGCATGTGGCCAACTGATAAACCACTGATAGGACACCATGTCACCCTTGAACCATTATCAACAACACATATTAATGCGCTGCAACAGGCAGTAAAAGATGGTGAAGCTTGGAAGCTTTGGTATGCCAATGTACCTAATCCAGAGGATATGGAGCACTATGTTAACACTGCGATAAGCCAAGGATCTGAAGGCAACCTTGCCTATGCGGTAAGGCTAAATAGCAGCAACGAAATCGTGGGAACCACCCGCTATTACAATGCAGATATAGCCAATCGCCGTGCCATGCTAGGCTATACATGGTACAGCGATAAAGTACGTCGAACAGCGGTTAACACGGAGTGTAAGTTTTTGCTGTTACAGCAACTTTTTGAAGATTTTGACGCCATTGCCGTTGAATTTAGAACCCACTTTTTTAATCATGCCTCTCGCAATGCCATTGAGCGGCTTGGCGCCAAGCTCGATGGTATCTTGCGCAGCCACCAGATAGGTAGAAACGGCGAGCTAAGAGACACCGTTGTGTATTCAATTATCGCCTCAGAATGGCCCACCGTTAAGCAGCATTTATTGAGCAAGCTCGACAGGTAGTAAAAGCATAAAAGATCGCAGGGTGAACCTGCTCCTACTTTGTGTTGTAGGAGACGCTTTACGCGGCGATCTGTAACAACAAAAACAGAACAGCGCACAAGATCGCAGGATGAACCTGCTCCTACTTTGTGTTGTAGGAGACGCTTTACGCGACGAGCAGTAACAACAAAAACAACACACAAGATCGCAGGGTAAATCTGCTCCTACTTTGTGTTGTAGGAGACGCTTTACGCGGCGATCTGTTAAAAAAGCATAAATTTAAAAAACGTTATTACGGCAGGCCATCGAGTAAAAACTGCTCCGCACGTTCAACGCGGCGGGGTTTCCCCTTTAACAGCAAAACATCATTAACGCGTAAAACGGTTTGCTCATCTGGTTGAGCAATTTCTTCGCCGTCGCGTCTTAGCGCAGTAATATCGACGCGCTTAACGTTGAGCTCAAGCTCAGCAATTGACTTGTTAACAGCAAATGCATGGTCAGGCAAAGCAATAGCATGCAGATATTCTAACCGCTCGCCCGTGACTTCATGCAGATCACTGCTGTCTCCTGCAAAAAAACCATGTAAATACGGATAACGATTTTCTCGCTCTTTACTGACGCGACGAAAAATCCTGCGCATTGGCACGCCAGACATGTACAACACATGAGAAACCAGCATCAAACTTGCTTCTAAAGTTTCTGGCACAACTTCTGCGACGCCCATGGCTTTTAATTGCTCCATGTAGCTGTCATCTTTCATGCGTACCAAGATCTTCACTTCATGGGTACGCCGACGAATGGCGTCAACAACCACCTGCGTCTGTTCAAAGTCATCAAAGGTAATAATTACCAAGCGCGCTTTATCAATATTTGCTGACTTTAACAACGTTTTTTGTGCCGCATGACCAAATAGCACGGGCTCACCCGCAATTTGTGCGTCTTGTACAATTTGCGGGTTGCGCTCTACCGCAATATAAGGAATAGCCTCTGGACGTAAAAATCGTGCGATAGTTTGACCAACACGCGCATAACCAAAAATCACAACATGATTTTTTAAATCAGCCGCGTTATAACCACTTGGCGCTTCGGGTTGCCAGTCTTTTTCTATTCCCAAGATATTGAGAATATGCGCGGTTTTACTAATAAGATAAGGCGTTAACGCCATAGACAACACGCCAAGCGTGATCAAGAAGGACACCGCATTTTGATCCAACAACTGATGTTTACTGGCAAGCGCGAGTAACACAAAGCCAAATTCACCCATTTGCCAGATCAAAATACCAGCGCCCCAAGCATCTTTTTTACGCTCACCCATTAACTGCGCAACGCCAACGATGATCAACACTTTGATCACAAGCACCGCGGCAAGTGCTGCAACAATATAAATAAACTGGTTGAGCACATAAGGAATATTTAGCTGCATACCCACTGTGACAAAAAAGAGTCCCATTAGAATATCTCGAAATGGTCTAATTTCTGCCTCAAGCTGATGCCGATATTGGCTTTCCCCTAGCATCATGCCCGCTAAAAATGCGCCGAGCGCCATTGAAAGCCCGAATGCATAAGTGAGCGAGCCCGCGCACAGGGCTACAACCAAGGTAGATAAAACAAAGAGCTCATCTGTTCTTACTAATGCGATTTCGTTAAATACTCTAGGTAGTAACCACTTACCTATTGCCCATAAAACCAAACACACAACCGCCCCCTTTGCAAACGCAAAAAGTAGCGCTGACGCCAGCTCCGAATTACTCGCAGAGGAAATAAGTGGAAACGCGATGAGCAGCGGCACAACGGCAATATCTTGGAATAACAACATGCCAATACCGAGCTGACCATGGCGTGTGTTGAGCATCCCCAGCTCTTTTAACAGCTTAACCACAACTGCCGTAGAAGAGAGTGCAATGAGGCTCGCAATCACAAATGCACCCACCCACTCATATTGCATAAAACGCAACAATAACATACCAATGATCGTGGTCACAATGACCTGTAAACTCCCTAAGCCGAATACTACGTTTCGCATTGCCATTAATTTTGGCACGGAAAATTCAAGCCCTAAACTGAACAGTAAGAACACGATCCCAAGCTCGGCCATAAAGTGGATTTCTTGGCTGTCACTCATCCATCCAATGCCGTGACTGCCCGCAATGACTCCAGTGAGTAAATAAGCCAGAATAGGCGGCAAGCCAATCCGCTTAAAGGACCAGACTAAAATCACAGCACATAACAGCAAGGCAAAAACCTGCGCGAAGATACTTTGCAATCTGCCTCCTGAGCGAAAAATTGACGGGGAATATAGGTGGATTTCTTTTTCTTTCTCTTAAATATAGCAAGCGTTTGTTTTTAAGCCAGTTTAAATTTTTGGCATAAAGTTCGCATATTAATCATGTATTGTTGTATTTAAGGGGAAGAAATATGGAAAATGTCCATATTTTGACACAAAGATTGCCGACCAGAGGCGATTACTTGCCGTTCAATTCTGAACAGTATAGTACGCAAGGCGGTGAACACTACGCGCGATTAGTCGATAAACTTCAGACAACACTCAACATTGAAGAGCTGTTGACTATTTACGCGGAGCATGTGGCAAGAATTTCAAAAATTTCGGGACTCCAGTTCCATTGTAGCCTTGGCGTCTTTCAGATGAAGGACAGCGATAGCCAATTCCCAGCTAGTACGTTTGATCTTGAGCTCGAAAAAGAGCACTTAGGCCAGCTGGTGTATTTCAGTGAGTTTCCATTTAGTGAAGTTATCAAGGCAAAATTGTCAAAATTACACGCCTGTTTAATTTACCCAATGCGTAACGCTTTGATGTATAACCGCGTGTTGCAATTAGCAACCAAAGACTCACTAACGGGACTGTACAATCGCAGCCAGTTTGCAGACAACTTAGAAGAAAAGCTTGAACGATGTCGTCGTCAACATCGTAATTTCAGCTTAATGCTTTTAGATTTAGACAACTTTAAGCAAGTGAATGATGTTCATGGTCATAAAGCCGGTGATGAAGTGTTGGTTGAGTTTTCACGTATTTTGCAAACCTCAACACGCGCAACTGATTCGGTATTTAGATTCGGTGGTGATGAGTTCGCTATCTTAATTGACGACCCTGCGTTTACCACCAACAAAGTGATCGCAGAAAGAATTATGGAAGCCGTAAGAAAGTCGAGCATGATGGCTAAATATACGGTGACTACGAGCATTGGCTTTACGCTGGCATCGAGCCATGATACCGCCGACAACATATTTGCTCGCTCGGATAGCGGCTTATACCGCGCCAAAGCAGCCGGACGAAACTGCGCGCGCGCAGTATAAAAAACCACTTCCCCCTTTTGCTCAGTGTTATGCGTTAACGCTGAGCATCTTTTCCTAAGTATAGGTAGGCCATCAGGGCAAGTGCCGCACCGTTAAAAAATCCATTTATTACCCATGCAAGCGCAAGGAAATCGGGTAACTCTGAAAACATCACCGCAAGCATTGGCGCAAGTAAGCCAAGAATAAAATACATTCCGCCCTTACCATGCCAATACAATAGTAAAAACACAATACTGATAATGCCTGATGCCGAAGCAAATATTTGATTCAGCCACACCACTTCACTCGACATAAAGAGTACGATAAACACCACCGCAGTGAACACCACCGCATAAGGCGCTTTTTGCGCTAACTGTTGGCCAATCTTTTTACTTTCAGTCATCTTTTACTACCCAAATAATGCCATTATCCTCTGCGTGCTCGGCACTCACAAACAGTCCGTTCACCGCCACCGGTGTATCATTGTAATAAACAACCGCAATAGAATCACGCTCCCAGCTTGGAATATGTAAATCTTTTAGCCAATGTTTCAAGGTATTAGAGCCAGGTTTGCCCTGTGGTTTGATTTTATCTTTAAGTCTGCCGTAGCGAATGCTAACGATTTCGTCCGTGAAAGGTTTGCGGATCCCCTTACCCGTCTGTATAGCAACAGGTGTACTTTGCCCGCTGAGTTCGTTGAGGTTAACGGTCTCAATATCATGCTTTTGGCTACTTTCCGTTACCCAATAAAGTGCATCACGATAACGCCTCACTGCGCCTTGCTTAAAACGAATTTCAAGTTGACTGTCTTGGCGTGATGAAAACGCCTGTTGTACGATTTCATCCAACTGTTTTTGACTCGGCATCTCTATGCCCTGCTTTGATAACCACAGTCTGATGACATTATCTCTTCTTGCACAAGAGAGCCCTTGTAAAGCCGTGATATTTAGCGCCACCCGACAACGACACTTTTGCAAGTCTTCTTCACTGACCTCATCAATTATGGTTTGTTGGCGCTGTAAAATATCAATACTGCGCAGTGTGTTAGCGACAAAACCATTGAATCGAGAGGTAAGTAACGGGATCACCTGATTGCGTAAAAAGTTACGGTCAAACGCATCGTCGGCGTTGGACTCATCAGTAATATGCTCAAGACCAAACTGCCGTGCAAATGCTTCAATGTCACTGCGACTAACGGCAAGTAACGGACGAATACAATAGCGCCCAGATGCCAGCTGAGTTGTCGCTCTCATCGCTCCAAGCCCGAGTAATCCTGAGCCGCGCTTTAATCTCAGTAAGAAAGTTTCTACTTGGTCATCGGCATGTTGTCCAAGCACGATTGCAAAACCTGCTTTGGCCGCGTCATCTAATGCTTGATAGCGAGCTTCGCGTGCTTGCGCTTCAAGGCTAGTGCGGGCTTTCCGAGTAATCGAAACCTGTTTTGCAACAAAGGGAACATTAAGTGTTTCACAAAGTGATTGGCAAAATTGCTGCCACTGCGATGCGTACCCAGACAAGCCATGATTAACATAAACCGCCTGGAGTGCAATGTTTTGCTTATTTGCATATTCTCGACAAAGATGGAGCAACACAACCGAATCCACACCACCAGATAAGGCAATGCACAACCCTTTGGCGTCAAGGCCGGAGCTCAATAGCTTTAAACTTGACTCTACTTGTTGGTAAACCCGACTATTAATCATGTTTTCTACAATCAATAAAAAAGCCGCTCAATAGCGGCTTTTTAACTTAAATTAGCATTGATATCAATACGAGCAGAAACCCGTATTAACAATAACCAAATGACATCAGGCGCTTATAACGCTGATCTAACATCTCTTCGGTGCTTAGCGCTTCAAGATCAGCCAAGTCACGTTTAAGCTGCACTTTCAGGTTTTTCGCCATCGCATCGTAGTTACGGTGTGCGCCACCTAGCGGCTCTTCAATGATGTTATTGATAAGATCCAGCTCTTTTACGCGAGAGGCTGATACACCCATAGCTTCTGCTGCAAGTGAAGCTTTGTCTGCACTCTTCCAAAGAATAGAAGCACACCCTTCAGGTGAAATTACCGAATACGTGCTGTATTGCAGCATGTTTACTCTGTCACCTACCCCGATGGCCAATGCGCCACCAGAGCCGCCTTCACCAATTACGGTACAAATGGTTGGTACTTTGAGCGCAGCCATCACCTTAAGGTTACGTGCAATCGCTTCACTTTGACCGCGCTCTTCAGCGCCTACGCCCGGATAAGCTCCCGGTGTATCGATAAAGGTGATGATTGGCATCTTAAAGCGTTCAGCCATTTCCATTAAGCGCAATGCTTTACGATAACCTTCTGGCTTTGGCATACCAAAGTTACGTTTGATTTTTTCAGCCGTATCACGACCTTTTTGCTGACCGATAATCATTACTGGCTTGTCGTCAAGACGCGCAACACCACCAAGAATAGCCGGATCGTTAGCAAAAGTACGGTCGCCCGCAAACTCGTCAAACTCGGTAAAAATGCGTTCAATATAATCGCGAGTATATGGACGAAGCGGATGACGTGCTAATTGAGACACTTGCCAAGCGCCTAAACCGTCGAAAATTTTCTTTGTTTGCTCAACATTTTTGTCTTTTAAGCGGCTGATCTCTTCTTCAAGGCTAAGATCTAAATCGCCAGAGCGGCTAACGTTTTGTAATTCTTTGATCTTTGCTTCCAATTCAGCGATTGGAAGTTCAAATTCAAGATAATTGAGGCTCATGCTCTAAACTACCTGTTTAGTTAAATTCTAATTCTAATTCCTGCGCCGCCAGCAGTGATAAACGAGTTAAAAGCTCATCACTTGGCGTCACACACCATTGTGTTCCTAATGTTAACTCTGCTAATGCATCAGGACGCTGATATTTAATTTTTACCGGACACGTTCCAAATTTATATGGTTCTAGCACTTTTTTGAAATTATCAAAGAAGTTCGCGTCAATTTGAGCCATATTTAGCGTCATTTTTATTGCACTAATACGCTTTTCTCGCGCCTGAGCAATGGTAGAGATTTCTCTTGCGGTCATTGTAATGCCACCAGAGAAGTTATCAAAGCTGACCTGTCCAGATATTACCAAGATTTGGTTAATTTGCAGCATTTCTTGGTACATTTCAAACTGTTCAGGAAATAAGCGTACATCAATTCGGGCACTTTTGTCATCTAAAGTGATAAGTCCCCAACGCGCTCCTTTTTTGTTTATCAAGGTACGAGCATTGATAACCAGTCCCGCCGCGGTTGCTACCGTATCACGATTACCGGGTTGTAAGTCAACTAACTTACCAGAGGTATAATATTTTAATTCTTTGCGGTATTGATTAATTGGGTGGCCTGTTAGATAAAGACCTAAGGTTTCTTTTTCCCCATTTAACCATTCTTTATCGCTAAGCGGCGTAGCTTTGATAAAGGCTTGTTCAACCTCTTCGGGCTCAACCGCAAGCAAACCAAATAAGTCGCTCTGTCCAAGTGATTCGGCTTTGTGATGCTGCTCTGCCGACTTCATGGCATCCTTTAAGCTTGCCAGTAAAGTCGCGCGCCCTGGCTGATCTCTGTCAGGACCAAGCTTATCAAGCGCTCCCGCGTATATTAGCTTTTCAATCACGCGTTTATTTAGACGCTTTAAATCAACTCTGGCACAGAAGTCGAATAAATCTTTAAATTCTCCCCCTTGGGCTCGCGCTTCAAGGATCGCTTCAACTGGACCTTCACCCACGCCTTTTATCGCACCTATACCATAGACGATCTCACCTTGACGATTTACAGCAAATTTGTAGACACCGGCATTCACGTCTGGTGGTAGCAGCGTCAACTTCATGTTTTCGCATTCATCTACCAAGGTTACGATTTTGTCAGTGTTATCCATATCCGCTGACATTACCGCCGCCATAAACTCGGCAGGGAAATGGGTCTTCATCCATAGCGTTTGGTACGACACTAACGCGTAGGCTGCGGAGTGTGACTTGTTAAAGCCGTAACCCGCGAACTTTTCTACCAAGTCGAAGATTTTCATCGCAAGTTCGCCTTCGACGCCATTATCTTTGGCACCATCTTCGAACGTTGCACGTTGCTTCGCCATTTCTTCAGGCTTTTTCTTACCCATCGCACGACGAAGCAAGTCAGCGCCACCTAGGCTATAACCTGCAAGCACCTGCGCTATCTGCATTACCTGTTCTTGGTAAAGGATGATCCCGTAGGTCGGTTCTAGTATAGGTTGTAGACTTTCATGCTGGTATTGTGCATCTGGATACGATACTTCTTCACGACCATGCTTACGGTCGATAAAGTTATCTACCATGCCCGATTGCAAAGGACCCGGACGGAATAGCGCAACCAGTGCGATCATGTCTTCGAAACAGTCTGGCTTCAAGCGACGGATCAAGTCTTTCATACCACGAGATTCCAGCTGGAATACCGCAGTTGTTTGTGCGTCTAGTAACACTTTAAAACTTGCAGGGTCATCCAATGGGATCGCAGCGATATCAATCGGCTCACGACTTTCTCTGCCAAGGCGTTCGTTCGCCATGTCGAGCGCCCATTGCAAAATGGTTAGCGTTCTTAGACCGAGGAAGTCAAACTTAACCAGACCTGCGGTTTCTACGTCGTTCTTATCAAACTGGGTAACTGGGAACTTACCTTCTTCGTCGCAATACAGTGCTGCAAAGTCGGTAATGGTGGTAGGCGAGATAACAACACCACCGGCGTGTTTACCCGCGTTACGCGTACAGCCTTCAAGAATGCGACATTTATCAATCAGTTCACGAACTTCTTCATCGCTATCGTAAGCTTCAGGCAAGCGAGGTTCAACATCAAACGCTTTCGCAAGTGTCATACCGGGGTCGCCAGGTACAAGCTTGGAGATCCTATCTACGAAGCCATAAGGGTGACCAAGCACACGACCAACGTCTCGAATTACCGCTTTTGCCGCCATCGTACCAAAGGTGATGATCTGAGACACGGCGTCTCGACCATACAGTTTAGCAACGTGGTCAATTACCTCGTCTCGTCTATCCATACAGAAGTCGACGTCAAAGTCTGGCATCGAAACCCGCTCGGGGTTAAGGAATCGTTCGAATAGGAGATCGAATTCAAGTGGGTCAAGATCCGTGATCTTAAGCGCATATGCCACCAAAGAGCCGGCACCGGAACCACGACCAGGACCGACAGGGATGCCGTTATCCTTACTCCACTGAATGAACTCCATTACGATTAAGAAGTAACCAGGGAATCCCATTTGGTTGATAACGTCGAGTTCAACCTGTAGACGGTCGTCATACTCACCACGCTTTTCTTTACGATCATTTTCATCAGGGAATAAGAACTGCAACCGTTCTTCTAGACCATCTCGCGATACTTTTACCAAGAAATCTTCAATCGCCAGATCGCCCGTTGGATAATCTGGTAGGAAGTAGGTGCCAAGCTGTACCGTCACGTTACAGCGCTTAGCGATTTCTACGGTGTTTTCTAAAGCTTCTGGAATGTCACTAAAGAGCGCTTGCATTTGCTCTGAAGTCTTTAAATATTGCTCTTTAGAAAAGCGTTTTGGTCGATTTTTGTCTTCTAATGTATAACCATCGTGAATAGCAACACGAATTTCATGGGCATCAAAGTCTTTTTCATGTAAAAACACCACTTCATTCGTCGCCACAACCGGTATATTACGCGCAGCCGCGACCTCCACAGCACCATGGAGATATTCTTCTTCTTGTGCACGTGCGGTGCGTTGCAGCTCAATATAAAAATGGTCGCTAAAATGTTGCTCGTAAAACGCCAGCGTTTCTTCAATTAGCTTAGGATTGCCTTTTAAGATGGCTTTACCTAAATCGCCATCTTTCGCGCCGGAGATAAGGATCAGCCCTTCTTTGTATTTTGCGAGCCATTCTTTATCAATAACAGGGCGATGGAATACATGACCACGAAGATAGGCATCGGAGATCAACAAGGTTAAGTTTTTATACCCTTGATTGTTCTTAGCGAGAACGAGAATTCGGCTTGGTTCATCGGGAAATTGATCTGACTTCAGCCAAAAATCCGCACCAATTATTGGCTTAATCCCTGCCCCGTGTGCGCCACCATAAAAACGCACCAAACCACATAAGTTCATTTGATCGGTGATGGCAAGCGCAGGCATTGCAAGCTCTTCGGCCCTTGCCACAATTGGTTTGGTCTTCGCTAGACCATCCACCATTGAGAAGTCACTGTGTACACGCAAATGGACAAACTGCGGGGCTGGCATGCTTACTCCTTCTCGGCCAAAATTCGTTGCACAGGCTTAAAGCTTGTACGGTGATGCGGAGTAACCCCATGTGCTTCGAGCGCGGCAAAGTGGGCTTTGGTTGGATAACCTTTGTGGCCTGCAAAACCAAACTCAGGATATTCCGCATCGAGTGCTAACATCTCATTGTCTCGGGTGACTTTCGCCAATATAGATGCCGCACTTATCTCGGCAACTAGGCTATCCCCTTTTACAACTGCGGTTGCCGCAACACTTAGCTTAGGTAAACGATTTCCATCAACAAATACATGATCAGGTTGAATTTCCAATCCTTCAACTGCGCGTGTCATCGCCAGCATTGTTGCGTGAAGAATATTCAAATCATCAATTTCTGCAACTGACGCTCTCGCAATGCAGTAACATAATGCCTTTTCTTTTATCTCTTCTGCCAATGCAATGCGCTTTTTCTCTGACAGTTTTTTCGAGTCGGTTAACCCTATTATTGGTTTGGTTGGATCTAAAATGACGGCAGCGGTAACAACGTCACCCACCAACGGGCCACGTCCTACCTCGTCAACGCCTGCAATATACTGCACATCAGGACGTTCAATTTGCATCTATTAACTCCATTACAGCCTGAGCCGCTTGTTTGCTGGCATTTAGGCGAATGTTCTCATGTATCTCGTAAAACTTTCTAACAAGCTTACTATTATTGCCTTTTAACATCGGGAAAAGTGCATCAGCAAGTGCGTCAGGATTACACTCTGCCTGTAAAAACTCAGGCACAAGCGGTGCGTCAGCCAATAAATTCGGCAAGGCAAAGTATTTGATGTTAAAGGTAAAAAAGGTATTAAAAATCCAATAACTCTTAGGATTTAGCTTATACCCTACTACCATTGGCTTTTTATATAGCATCGCCTCAAGTGTGGCAGTTCCTGAGGCCAGTAAAACGGTATCCGCAGCTTGCATTGCCAGTGCTGACTGGCCGTCAAGCATAATTGGGTTCAATTCCGGCGCGACTTCGTTCAAGGCTTCCAAAAATTGTGCTCTGCGCTTCTCGTTTACCAAAGGCACAACTATTTTTAAGTTAGGAATTTTATCGACTAATTTTTTTGCAGTGGCAAGATAAGTGCGGCTCAATAAGCCAACTTCAGAGCCCCTACTACCAGGTAGCAGTGCTAAAACCGTATCATCTTGACTTAAGTTCAGCTGTGCACGCGCACCTGCGGTATCTGGCTCAAGTGGAATTTCATCCGCTAGCGTATGGCCCACAAATGTACAAGGCACTTCATGTTTATCATAAAAGGCTTTTTCGAACGGCAGCAAAGACAGCACTAGGTTAGTCGCCTCGGCAATCTTATGGATGCGTTTTTGACGCCACGCCCACACACTCGGGCTTACATACTGAATGGTTTTAATTCCTGCCGCTTTCAACGGTTTTTCAACACGCAAATTAAAATCCGGCGCATCGATACCGATGAATACATCGGGTGGATTATCAATAAAGTAATTCACCAACTGCTTTTTAATTTTTAGCAAGCGAGGTAAGCGACCAAGCACTTCGACTAGTCCCATAACAGCGAGTTCATCCATGTCAAACAGGCTTTTACAACCCGCTTGTTGCATTTTAGGACCACCGATCCCGACAAAATTGGCATTGGGGTAATGAAGTTTTAGCGCGTTTATGAGGCCAGCACCGAGTATATCGCCCGATAACTCTCCTGCGACCACGCCAATGGTGATATTTTTTTCGTTAGCCATTGTTATTTTTCAGTATAAAAAAACGCCATACAAAATGTATGGCGTAAGTATAACCTGTATTGCGGTTCAAGTTTAGCGGATCAAACCACGATTAGAAGTCGCAATAAAATCAATCATTTGCTGAACTGCTGCGAACTCAGAAGCATCTTCTTTTAGCGCTTCTAACGCATCTTCTAAACGCAGCCCCTTACGGAACAACGTTTTGTATGCACGTCTTGTAGCCATGATTTCATCAGACTCAAAGCCGCGACGCTTTAAACCTTCAGTATTAATTGCAACGGGTCTCGCTGGCGTGCCGGTCGTTGTAACAAAAGGCGGCACGTCTTGGTTCACACCCGAGTACATACCAATAAAGGCATGTGAACCCACTTTACAAAATTGATGTACACCTGAATTACCCGCAAGGATAACCCAGTCACCAATATGTACATGTCCGGCTACACTTGCATTGTTAGCGAAAATCACATTGCTGCCAATGACTGCGTCGTGTGCCACATGGGTGTAAGCCATAAATAGGTTGTTGCTACCAATTCGAGTGATCCCTTCGTCTTGAATTGTGCCACGATGGATAGTCGCACACTCACGAATAACGTTGTTATCACCAATAATTAGCTTGGTTGGTTCATCCTTGTACTTTTTATCTTGGCAGGCTTCCCCTACTGACGCGAATTGGAAAATGTGATTGCCTGAACCAATCTCAGAAGGGCCTTTGATCACAACATGTGATTCAATCTTACAGTTATCACCAATGACTACGTCATTGCCAATATAACTATAAGGGCCTACAGAAACATTCTCGCCTAGACGCGCGCCTGATTCGATAATTGCGGTAGGATGAATAGCCATTAAAACTCTCTTCTAGCACACATAATTTCAGCTGAACACACAGTTTTGCCTTCTACTTTAGCTTCAGCACTGAATTTCCAGATGTTACGACGCTCTTTTTCGAACTTAACGTGCAAATGCATCGTGTCACCCGGTAAAACAGGTTGTTTGAAACGTGCATTATCAATCGCCGCAAATAAGTATAGTTCATTCTCGCTGCGATTCTCGACCGTTTTAAAACCAAGTAAACCTGTTGCCTGAGCCATCGCTTCTAGGATCAACACACCTGGGAAAATAGGTTGCTCAGGGAAGTGACCCGTGAAAATAGGCTCATTAATCGTCACGTTTTTAATCGCGTGAAGATATTCACCAGGCTTAAAATCTACCACTTTGTCAACAAGCAACATTGGGTAGCGGTGCGGAAGAAGTTTTAAAATCTCTTGGATATCAAAGCTGTTTAATTCGTTAGCCAAAATAGCTTCCTTATTCTACATCAGTATCTTTAAGCTGTGCTGTCAGCAGCTCAAGTGCCTTCAGGCGCGACTTAAAGTCAGATAAATTGCGTAAGTGTGCAATAGACTTACGCCACTCTTTATTCGTTTGGTGAGGTAAACCAGAAGAATAGATCCCTGGCTCAGTAATTCCTTTAGTAACCATACTCATACCAGTAATGACAACCCCATCACAAATTTCGTTGTGACCATTGATTGCTGTCATGCCGCCAATTTGGCAGTACTTGCCGATTTTAACACTGCCCGCCAGTACCGTGCAGCCTGCGATGGCTGTACCGTAACCAACCTCGACGTTATGGGCAATTTGGATCTGGTTATCTAAAATGACGTTGCTATGAATAATGGTGTCTTCTAGCGCACCTCTATCAATAGAAGTACTCGCGCCAACTTCGACACGGTCGCCAATAATTACGGTGCCAACTTGAGGGATTTTAACCCACTCGCCTTTCTCGTTGGCGTAGCCAAAACCATCACTTCCTATTACGGCACCAGACTGGAATAGACATTGTTCGCCTATCTGTACTTCATGATAGACGGTTACGTTTGCCCAGAGTTTAGTCTTTGCGCCTATTTTGGCATGTTTTCCAATGAAACAGCCTGGCCCTATCTCAACATCATCACCAATCACAGCGCCATCTTCAATTACAGCATTCGCACCCACACTGACGTTTGCACCCAGTGTTGCGGTATCAGAGATAACTGCTGTACGATGAACTCCTGATGCTGCACTAGGTGTTGAGTCTAGCTTCTGTGCAAGTTTTGCATAGGCTACATAAGGATCTGCGATAATGAGTTTATTACCCGCAAAATAATCCGCGTCTTTTTCACTCAAGATCACGACCCCCGCAGTCGTGCTTTCAAGCTGACCACGGTATTTGCTGTTGGCTAAAAACGCGATTTGGTCGTCTTTTGCCTGTGCGAGAGTGGCGATATTTCGAATTGATTTATCGCCATCACCTTGCAGCTGAGCACCTAGATACTCAGCAAGTTGAGATAAGGTGTGAAGTTTTGTCATTACTTATTGCTAACCGCTTTTACCACTTCTTCAGAAAGGTCGGCTACTTTATCAGGGTTGAAGTAAATTGTCGTATCTTTTACTTTAACTTCGTCAAACTTACCTTTTTTAGCAACAGACTCAATCGCATCTACGATTAGTTTTTGTACTTTAGCAAGCTCTTGGTTTTGACGAACTTTAATTTCTTGCTCTAGTGGACGACCTTTTTCAGCAAGTGTCTTTTGCATGCCTTGGATCTTTTCACGAAGCGCTTCTTTTTGCTCTTCACTCATTGTCGTTGCTTCGCGCTTAAATTTTTCAGCTTCGAAACGAATGTCACCTTGAATTTTTTCAAGTTCTTGACGACGCTCAGCGAACTCAGCTTGTAGTGTCTGTTCAATTTTCGCCATTTGTGGAATTTGCTTATACACTTCCTGCATGTCTACGATGCCTACTTTGTGTGCAAATGCGCTACCTGAAGCACCCATCATTAGTGCTGCTGTCATGGCTAGTGTTGATGATTTAATAAATTTTTTCACAATAAAACTCCTTAGAATGTATTACTGATATTGAAGCTGATCGTCTTCGTATCGTCTTCTTCTTCTTTTTTGAGTGGGTAAGCGAAACTGATCAACATAGGTCCCATAGGCGAGATCCACTGAATCGATAAACCCGTTGATACTCTGAACCTTGATGGATCAGAGAAATCAGAAAGTAGATTGTATTGATCTTCTGGCAAGTTGTTATAACGGTCTACATCAAACTCAGTATCCCAAACGTTTGCCGCATCGACGAAGAAGCTCGTTCTTACTGAACTCGTGTTTTCTTCGTCTAGGAATGGCGTTGGTACGATAAGCTCAAGACCTGCTAGTGCTTTTGCGTTACCACCGATACGACCACCTAGATTTAGCGTATCAAATTGCTGATCGCCGCCAATACAGCTACCTGCTGTACCATCTGGTTTAGGTGTGCCCGGAATACACTTAGGCGCACGCTGTACCGCTCGAGGTAGAATCGTGTTTCGGTCAAAACCACGTAGTTCTTGCTCTGAAATACGGAAGAACTCTTGGAATGGCAACACTTGCTCAAAGCCATTGGTCTCACCATAACCATTACCATAGCCTAAACCCGCTCTCGCTGAGAATACCCAACGATGGTCATTACTGATTGGCCAGTAAAAACGTGAATCGTAATTGATCTTGAAGAAATTAAGATCTGAGTTTGGTGTAGTAATACTTAAGTTCAAGCTTTGACGAGAACCTGCAGTTGGGAACATACCACGGTTTACCGTTACACGTGACCAACCTGCACTTAACTCATATTTAGTAAAGTCATAATCGGCATTTGGATCGCTTTCGTTTAAGAAGCTCTCACGAAGTACTCGTGTTTGCTCAAAGTCCGAAATTTGCGAAAGGCTTTCTTCAATCCAACGAATACCAAAGTTAACACGGTTAATCGCATTAATTGGGAAACCAAAGTTAGTACCGAGACCATAGCTGGTCGATTTATAATCTACGATACCAAACTCACTCGCATCGAACTTACTGTAGAAGATACTGCTGCCTTGCGACACACCGTCAGGCGTGAAGTAAGGGTCAGTGTAGGACACACTATAACGTTCTGAACCACGCGAAGTGTTGATATTGAAAGCAACTTGGTTACCAGATCCTAAGAAGTTAGACTCACTGACACCAATGTTAAACTGAAGGCCCGCATAAGAACCATAAGCAACACCCGCTTGGAAACTACCTGCTGGCTGTTCTTTTACTTTAAAGTCAACATCAACCTGATCTTCAACACCAGGAATTGGCTTGACTTCAAACTCTACCGATTCCATATATGGCAAACGTTGAATTTGAAGCTTTGAACGCTCTAGGTTTTGGTTAGACAACCACGCACCTTCAAGCTGCGTCATTTCACGACGTAACACCTCGTCGGCTGTATTTTGGTTACCATTCACCACAATACGACGTACATATACACGCTTTCCAGGATCAACAGATAGTGTTAATTGTACTTCTTTGTTTTCATCATCGATTTCTGGGACGGTTCGTACTTCTGCATTGGCGTAACCAAAACGCGCCAAATAACTCTTAATGAAATCTTCCGTTGCCGTTACAACTGAGCCGTTGTAAAGCTCACCAGCACGAAGTGGCACTATGCCTTTAATTAAGTCTTCACGACCTAATAAGTCACCAATGAAATCAAACCCTTTAACGGTATATTTTTCACCTTCGGTGATGTTCGCCGTAACATAAACTGATTCACGTTCTGGGCTTACTGAAACCTGCGTTGAATCGATGTTAAAACGTAAATAACCACGGTCTAGGTAAAAACTGCGGATCTTTTCTAAATCGCCTTCAATGGTTTGTTTTTGATAACGGTCATTAGAGAGGAAGCGCCACCAAGGTAAGTCCTGCTGAGATTCAATTAGGTTAAGAAGTTCTTCGTCCGAGAACAGCTCATTACCAACGAGGTTAATTTGACGTACAGAAGCAGCATCACCCTCTTCAAACTTCAGCATCAGCTTCACACGGTTACGTGGCAATTCAACAATGCTCACCTCAACCTTAGCGTTGTATTTACCAATACTGTGGAAGAATTCCGTTAAGCCTTTTTCGATACTATCAAGTACCGTTCTGTCTAACGGCTCACCTTGGCGAATATTTTGCTGTTCTAAACTCTCGTTTAGCTGCTCGTCTTTGATGTCTTTGTTACCATCGAATTCGATTGAGCTGATAGTTGGACGTTCTTTAACCTTAAAAATAATCTGATTACCATCACGGAATACCGCAATGTTGTCAAAGTGGCCAGACTTATACAGCGCCTTGATTGTGCGTGAAATAGTAAACTGATCGACATTGTCACCAACGTTGATCGGAATATGTGTCAATGCAGCACCTAGTGCAACGCGCTGCAGCCCTTCTACTTTTAAATCTTCTACGATAAAGGAGTTTTGCCCTAAGGCAGCAAAACTAGCGCCCAGTAAACTGGTTACTGCAATGTGTTTTTTTATAGGCATTTTATTATCTTTATCCTTTACAACAATTTTGGCGCGATACGCTAAGGCCCATTACATCACAACATTCAAACGTTACAGCTTTTGTATTATGTTATCCGTTGTATGCTTGAACAAAAATGCAAACATTTAAATTGCATATAATGTGCGCTTTTTAGCACCGCACGGCTTAAAGCCGAGAAACATCATTAAATAGTGCAAAAAACGTTAAGGCAAGAAGAAGCGCCGCTCCAATCTTAAACCCAAACTCTTGTGTCTTTTCAGAGACTGGTTTTCTGCGAATTAGTTCAATTAAGTAATACATTAAATGCCCACCATCTAGGACAGGGAGCGGTAATAAGTTAAAAACTCCTAAATTCACGCTGATAAGCGCTAAGAAGCCTAAAAATGCAACTAACCCGTAACTAACACTATTTCCGGCACTAACCGCGATCCCCACAGGCCCGCTTAAGTTTTTTACCGAGACTTGGCCCGTGATTAAGTTGCCGATCATGTCGAAACTTAAGGCAATCAAGTCGTAAGTTTTACGAATGCCAAGCACCATACTATCTAGGATGCCGTATTGTCTAGTTTCAATATAACCATTTGGCCATTTTTCCATCACAGGCACAACGCCCAAATAGCCTTGTACAACACCTTCTGGTGAAGTTTTTGCCTGAGGTGTTATCGTTAGGGTTTGTGGCTGACCATCGCGCAGAATATCAATGCTTATGGCTTGATTTGCAGATTTTTGAACTCGGCTCACCAGCTGTTGCCACGATGCCAATTTGTCACCATTTATCGCAACCAGCGTGTCTTCTACTTGTAAGCCACCTTTGTCGGCAGCTGCACCTTCTTCGATATAACCGAGCTGCAGCGTCAGCGGCGGTCTATATGGTGTAATGCCAACCGAGGTCAGTGGCGCTTCATCTTGCTTTTCCAGTTTCCAATCGCTCAACCGTAGCGTACGGATCGCCAAACTACCTTTTTCATCTTGTACTTTGGCAACCAGAGATGGTTCACCTAAATGCGCCATCAATTCAAACGTGACGTCTTGCCATGAGTGCACTAACTCATCATTCAGTGCAATGATATGGTCACCTGATTGAAATCCAGCATCTGCCGCAATACTGGTTGGTGTCACAGCTCCAACGACGGGTTTTACTGATTGAACCCCTACCATATACATTGCCGCTAACGCGACAATGGCAAACAAAAAGTTTGCAATGGGGCCTGCAGCTACCACAGCGATACGAGAAAGTACTGGCTTATTATTGAAGGCAAGGTGGCGCTCCTGCTCTGGCACATCATCAACGCGTTCATCAAGCATTTTGACATAGCCGCCAAGTGGAATTGCGGCAATAACGTATTCGGTTTGATGTTTGTCATACCACTTGACTAAAGGCTTACCAAAACCAATAGAAAAACGTAAGACCTTAACGCCGGCTTTTCTGGCAACCCAAAAATGGCCATATTCATGAACGGTAACTAAAATCCCTAAAGCAAGAATAAATGAGCCTAAGTGCCAGAAAAATTCAAACATAGTTACCTCAATGTGGCGATAATTTGCTGCGCTCGGTGGCGGGCCGTTCGGTCTGTTTCCATAATAGACTCAACGGATTCTAATACGCTTAGCTCACTTTGCTCAAGCGTTAAGGCATTGACTCGATAGATATCGCAAAACCCTATCTTACCCTCTAAAAATGCCGCAACAGCGATTTCATTTGCAGCATTCACTGTTGTTGTTGCAGCCTGACCACTACGACATGCGTCAATCGCTAATTTGAGGTTGGGATAACGGTTAAAATCTGGTTTGGTAAAAGTGAAATCGACAATCTGAGAAAAATCTAATGGCTCTACACCGGCGTCAATTCTTTCAGGATAGGCAAGCCCATATGCAATCGGCGTTCGCATGTCTGGCTGCCCCATTTGTGCGAGCACCGAGCCGTCGCGATACTGCACCATTGAGTGGATCATACTTTGTGGGTGGATCACCACTTCAATATCGTCAGCCGAGCAGTTAAATAACCACTTCGCTTCAATAAACTCTAGCCCTTTATTCATCATGGTCGCAGAGTCGACAGAGATTTTTCTGCCCATAGACCAATTAGGATGCGCAACCGCTTCTTCCACCGTTACTGAAGCTAAGGTAGCCAATGAACGCTGCAAGAAAGGTCCACCAGAACCGGTTAATAAAATCTTACTAACACCGCTGTGACTTAGGTTTGAAGATTGTCCCGTTTGAATGGTCGTTGGTAGGCACTGGTAAATAGCATTATGTTCACTGTCGATAGGGAGTAAAGTCGCACCATGCGCTTTTACTTTATCCATAAACAGCTGGCCACTCATTACTAACGACTCTTTGTTCGCCAGCAGCACTTTTTTACCCGCCTCGACTGCCGCTAGTGTCGGTAACAACCCTGCTGCACCAACGATTGCGGACATCACGATATCCACATCTACGTGACGAGCCATCTCGGCCATTGCTTCAACGCCATGGAGTACTTCAGTGGTAGTGCCCGCCAAACGTTGAGAAAGTTGCTGAGCTGCGTGCTCAGAGCTCATAACCGCGTATTTAGGCTGATGACGTAAACAAAGCTCAGCCATCTTTTCCGCGTTTTGCCCTGCGACTAAGGCAAATACACGATATTGTTCTTTATTGCGGCTAACGACATCTAAGGTTGATAGTCCAATAGAGCCTGTCGCTCCTAGTACTACCAAGTTTTGCTCGCTCATAGCACAACCGTCCAAGCGTAGCAAAAAGCAAAAATGGGTGCCGCAGCCGTTAAGCTATCAATGCGATCTAGGATACCGCCGTGACCTGGCAAACAACGGCCTGAATCTTTAAGACCTACTTCGCGCTTAAACATACTTTCAAGCAAATCACCAACGGCAGAAAATAGCGCGATAATAATGGTCATTGCAGCGTAAATTGGCCACATATTGAGATCAATTGCGGCGAAGTGACAAAACACTAACACAAAAACAACTGCGGTGATCACGCCACCAACAAGACCTTCAATCGTTTTATTAGGGCTCACTTTAGGCATAAGCTTATGCTTACCTAAATTCTTTCCAGCGAAGTAAGCGCCAATGTCCGCGCTCCACACTATGCCCAATACCACCATGATAAGGACTGAGCCTATGTGCTCGCCATCTTCGTATCCGGCACTACGCATCACGTTTAACGCAAGCCACAGCGGGACTAGCGTCAGTACACCGGCGATGGAGCGCATCATGATCCCTTCATTCCAAGCACGAGCTGCTCGTGGGTATTTCACCACCAAGAAAGTAGCGACCAACCACCACGCAAAAGCGAGCGTAAATACATAATTGGCATCAGCGACTAAGCGCCCTTGCTGCCATAAATCCTGTATCGGCCAATGGGTGTTAAGCAATAGAATTAACACCGCCATAACGCCAACGAAAGTAAAACGCTGACGCTTTTGACATAGGCCCGCAAGCGCCGACCACTCCCATGCACCAAGCAAAACGATTAGTGCGGCAATCGTACTAAACATTGCCAGCGGTGTATAAAACACCAAAAGTAGAGCCAGAGGTGCAAGCACCGCTGACGTTAGAATACGTTGTTTTAACAAATTTGAACCCTTAACTTGTTGCGTCTTTCTCTGCGAGGAGCTGCTTTATCTGCTCTCCTGTGCATCCGAAGCGTCGCTCTCTAGACACGTAACAAGCAATGGCTTCAGAGAATGCTTGCTCGTCAAAATCAGGCCAAAGCGTGTCGGTAAAATAGAGTTCGGCATATGCAGCTTGCCATAGCAAGAAGTTACTGATGCGGAAGTCGCCTCCCGTTCTGATCAGCAAGTCGAGATTCGCTTGATCGGCCATCGTCATCTGCTCTGTCAAGGCATCTTCGGTTATATCACTTGGGTGCAATTCACCTGCTGCAACTTGTTTTGCGAGGTGTTGTGCTGCCTGTGTGATATCCCAACGTCCACCGTAATTTGCTGCAATGTTTAAGTTAAGCCCTGTATTGTCCTGGGTCAATGTTTGAGCTTCATGAACACGCTTTTGGAGGCTGTCAGGAAAACGAGAAAGATCGCCAATAATGGTTAGCTTTACGTTGTTCTTATGTAATTTTTTAACTTCTTTAGACAGCACATAAATAAATAATTCCATTAACGTGCTGACTTCATCTTCTGGTCTACGCCAGTTTTCACTACTAAAGGCAAATAGCGTCAGAGACTCTATACCTAACTTGGAACAGAATTGTACAGCACTACGAACCGAATCTACGCCCTTCTTGTGTCCGAAGGCGCGAGGACGCCTGCGAGCTTGAGCCCAACGACCGTTGCCATCCATTATTATCGCAACATGTTTTGGCAATGATTGCTGCGAAATAACCTCTGCTTCTAAAACCATAATTCCAATTTAAGTGAAAAAAAACGCCGCCTAGTATACCCTAGGCGGCGCTTCAAACCTAATAAATTTGTCAGTGTACCTAGCCAAAAAAACGCTAACTGCTCAGAAACAAAGCAGAAATTTCTACAATACGTAAACAGTGCGTAAATATAAACGCTAGGATAAAGACATTTAGATTTCCATCAACTCTGCTTCTTTCGCACTTAGTTGAGTATCCATTTCTTTGATGAACTTGTCAGTCAATTTTTGGATATCATCTTCAGCTTGGCGTGCTTCGTCTTCAGAAATTTCTTTGTCTTTTAGCAATGATTTAATATCACCGTTTGCATCACGGCGAATGTTACGTACTGCAACGCGACCACCTTCAACCTCACCACGTACGATCTTGATAAGATCTTTACGACGCTCTTCAGTTAATGGAGGAAGTGGAACACGGATCACAGTACCTGCTGACATTGGGTTTAGGCCCAAGTCAGAAGACATGATTGCTTTTTCTACCGCTTGTGCAAGCGATTTGTCGAATACGCTGATAGCCAGTGTACGAGAGTCTTCCGTCGTTACGTTTGCTACTTGGTTTAACGGTGTATCTGCACCGTAGTAAGAAACAGAAATACCATCTAGTAGCGCAGGGTGTGCACGACCTGTGCGGATTTTAGAAAGCTGGCTTCCAAGTGCAGCCACACTTTTTTTCATGCGCTCTTGAGCGTCTTTTTTAATATCTTCGATCACAATACTTTCCTAGTCTGTTCTTGTTATGCCAGATTATACTCGCAATTTAGAGATTCGCTACTTAACTGCGAGTTGCTGAAATAGTCGTCAGATTATTCTGCTGCTTGAGAAGAGATAAGGGTACCTTCCTCTTCACCCATGATGACATTTTTCAATGCACCCGGTTTATTCATGTTGAATACGCTGATTGGCATATTGTGGTCACGTGCCAATGTAAATGCAGCTAAATCCATCACTTTCAATTCTTTGTCGATAACTTCGTTGTAAGTTAACGTGCGGTACAGCGTAGCATCTGGGTTTTTCACTGGATCGTCACTAAATACCCCTTCAACCTTAGTGGCTTTAATCACGGTATCCGCTTCAATCTCGATACCGCGCAAACATGCTGCTGAGTCCGTGGTAAAGAATGGGTTGCCCGTACCTGCAGAGAAAATAACAACACGGCCAGATTTTAATAGGCTAATTGCTTCCGCCCAATTGTACGCATCACACACACCATTTAGCGGGATAGCAGACATCAAACGTGCGTTTACAAAAGCACGGTGCAGCGCATCACGCATCGCAAGGCCATTCATGACGGTCGCTAGCATGCCCATGTGGTCGCCCACAACTCGGTTCATGCCCGCTTCTGCAAGTGAACCACCACGTAAGAAGTTACCGCCACCGATAACCAAACCCACTTCTACGTCGAGCTCTACTAACTCTTTGATTTCTTGTGCCATACGATCCAATACTTTTGGATCGATACCAAAGCCTTCATCTCCCATTAAAGCTTCACCACTAAGCTTTAAAAGAACGCGTCTAAAAACAGGTTTTTTATTGATAGTCATAATATCCGGGCCAATTAAAAGTGAGGTAAAAAATAACCGCGCTTATGCTAGACATAAATGCGCGGTTATTTTAGAGAATTTTCAGCAATGACGCAAAGCTAATGTCAGCTTTTACGTCATTAGGCATCACAATAAGTGATTACTGGCCTTTTGCTGCAGCGATTTGTGCTGCAACTTCTGCTGCGAAGTCTTCTTCTTTCTTCTCGATACCTTCACCTACTTCTAGGCGAACGAATGAAGAAACAGATGCATTCTTCTCTTTAAGGTAGTCACCCACTGATTTCTTAGGTTCCATGATGAAAGCTTGACCAGTAAGAGAGATCTCACCAGTGAACTTCTTCATACGACCAACAACCATCTTCTCAGCGATTTCAGCTGGCTTACCTTCGTTCATTGCGATTTCAACTTGAACCGCTTTTTCTTTTTCAACTACTTCAGCAGGTACGTCTTCTGGGTTTAGGTAGTCTGGCTTAGAAGCAGCAACGTGCATTGCAACGTGCTTAAGTGTTTCTTCGTCAGCATCACCAGCTACAACAACACCGATACGCTCGCCGTGACGGTAAGCAACTAGCTTGTCACCTTGGATGTAAGAAACACGACGGATGTTCATGTTCTCACCGATTTTAGCTACTAGTGCAACACGAGTCTCTTCAAACTTAGCTTGTAAGTCTTCGATAGTTAGTTGCTCAGCTACAGCTGCGTCAGCAATTTCGTTAGCAAATGCAAGGAAGCTTGCATCTTTTGCTACGAAGTCAGTTTGACAGTTAACTTCTACTAGTGCAGCAAAACCTTCGCCTTGCTTGATGATGATTGTACCTTCAGCAGCGATGTTGCCTGCTTTTTTAGCAGCTTTAGCAGCACCACTTTTACGCATGTTTTCGATTGCTTGATCGATATCACCGCCAGTTTCTGTCAGTGCTTTTTTACAATCCATCATGCCAGCGCCAGTGCGCTCACGAAGTTCTTTTACTAGGGCAGCAGTTACAGCCATTAGAATATCCTCAAATCTGAATTCAGTTCTTGATAAAACCAACCTTAGGTTGGCTGAATATCAAATCAAGTACAGCTCGCCTCAATTTGATAAAAATCCGTTATCTTTCAAGGTCTGCTTGGCAAACAACGGGATAAGCAGTTAATCGCTTATAAAGAATATCAAGTCTTCATCAATAATTTGATGAAGACTTGATGACAGCTAATACCTAATCAGGTAATTACTCAGCTTCAACGAAGTCGTCGTTTTCTGCTTGAGCAACGATGTTGCTTTCACGACCTTCAGTGATAGCAGTCGCTACTGCACCAGTGTATAGCTGGATTGCACGGATAGCGTCGTCGTTACCTGGGATGATGAAATCAACACCATCTGGGTTTGAGTTAGTATCAACAACAGATACTACTGGGATACCTAGGTTGTTAGCTTCACGGATAGCGATGTGCTCGTGGTCAGCGTCGATAACGAAGATAGCGTCTGGAAGACCGCCCATATCTTTGATACCGCCAAGGCCTTTTTCAAGCTTTTGCATTTCACGAGTAAGCATTAGCGCTTCTTTCTTAGTAAGCTTCTCGAAAGTACCGTCTTGGCTTTGAGTCTCAAGCTCTTTAAGACGCTTGATTGATTGACGAACTGTTTTCCAGTTAGTCAACATACCACCTAACCAACGGTGATTTACGTAGAACTGCTCACTTTGGATAGCCGCTTCTTTAACTGCTTCGCTTGCAGCGCGCTTAGTACCTACGAAAAGGATTTTGCCTTTGTTAGATGCTACGTTCTGTAAGAACTTAAGTGCATCGTTGAACATAGGAACAGTTTTTTCTAGGTTGATGATATGAACGCGGTTACGTGCACCGAAGATGAACGGCTTCATCTTAGGGTTCCAGTAACGTGCTTGGTGACCGAAGTGAACACCAGCTTGAAGCATATCGCGCATTGAAACGTTTGCCATTGTATATTTCCTCTAAAAGTTAGGGTTAGGCCTCCACATATCCCATAGCACCAACACGAAGTTTTTATAACTGCATGCACCCAAGTGTATGTGTCGATATGTGTGTGTGTTAATATTAATAAGTGTGTTGTCTTAACTACAAACATTCAATCTCATCGTGTGAGGAAGAATTATTTGTAAAAAGACGGCGCGCTTTATACCATATATAAAGAATTAACTCAATCTTATGCGTAAAATTTGTGCATAATAAATGTTCATCTAAATTGACTTGGAGTCTAAATGAGTGCAGTGATCAAAACCCCTGAAGAAATCGAAAAAATGCGTGTTGCCGGGCGTTTAGCCGCGGAAGTACTGGAAATGATCGAGCCGTATGTTAAGCCAGGGGTGACCACCGACGAATTAAACACCATTTGTCACAACTACATTGTTGATGAGCAAGGTGCTGTTCCTGCACCGCTAAATTATCACGGCTTTCCGAAGTCTATTTGTACCTCTGTTAACCACGTTATCTGTCATGGTATCCCAAACGATAAACCGCTAAAAGAGGGCGACATTATCAATATCGACATCACTGTTATCAAAGATGGTTATCATGGTGATACGTCAAAAATGTTTTACGTCGGGACACCAACTATCCAAGGTAAGCGCTTAAGCGAAATCACGCAAGAAAGTCTATACCTTGCGATAAAAATGGTAAAACCGGGCGTGCGTTTGGGTGATATTGGCGCTGCAATTCAAAAGTATGCAGAAGGCTTTAACTACTCTATCGTGCGTGAATATTGTGGTCACGGCATTGGTAAAGAATTCCATGAAGAGCCACAAGTAATGCACTACGGCAAACCAGGTACTGGCGAAGTGCTTAAAGCTGGTATGTGTTTGACTATCGAGCCTATGGTTAACGCGGGTAAGCGCCAATGTAAGCTACTAAAAGATGAGTGGACTGTCGTTACCAAAGACCGTAGTCTTTCGGCGCAGTGGGAACACACGCTGCTTGTCACAGATAATGGCGTTGAGATCTTAACGCTACGCAATGACGAGACGATAGACCGCGTTATTACGCATTCAGCTTAATTGCAAAAACCATTTATCAAAGCCAGCCAGATTGCTGGCTTTTTTATTGCACAACTCACGCTACAGCGGTTACAACTCCTTTGTGTTTAGATATCAGTTACACGCGATGCTAGTTGCCCAATCCTTGACCCTTCACCTCCCCGTCACTCGCAATTCTTATTTATTTAGTGTAAAACAGGACTCTACTGTTTTTGCGCGCATGACACAGGATCCTAAGTGGCATTACCGAACAAAGTGAAGACGCTTCTTGACGAAGCACAAGAACTTACCGATTACCGTGATTGTCTTGCTTTTTTCTACAAATGGTTAAGCAATCAATTTGCCAAGCAACCCGTTAGAAATCTAATTAATTCTCGAGCCGAATTTATCGACCGCTTGTTGATTAAACTGTTTAATGAAACCGGACTGGCGCACCAACCAGACTTGTCGTTAATCGCCATTGGTGGTTATGGCCGTGGTGAGTTACACCCGTTCTCTGATATCGATTTTTTGGTGCTAACCAAATCCGTTCCCTGTGAAGAAGTGACCAGCTGTTTAGAGCGTTTTGTCACTTATTTATGGGATTTAGGTCTAGATATTGGTCATAGCGTAAGAACCCATGAACAAGTCCTAGAACAAAAACAAAATGACGTTCACTTTGCCACAAGCCTGCTGGAAAGCCGCCTCATTTGTGGTAACCATATTGAGTATGAACACCTCAAACGACATATCGTTGAAACCCCAATTTGGCAATCTAGTGACTTTTTTATCGCCAAGGTCAATGAGCAGAATATTCGCCATAAAAAATGCCATGGTACCGCCTATAACCTTGAGCCTAATATTAAAGAAAACCCCGGTGGCCTGCGCGACCTGCAAACCATTTTTTGGGTCGCTAAAAAGCACTTCCGCGCTGAAACTTTGGAAGAGTTAATCAATCACGGTTATTTGACCCATGAAGAATATCAAGAACTATTAGAGTGCATCGAAAACCTGTGGAACATTCGCTTTGCGCTACATTTGGCCGCGGGTCGCAGTGAGAACCGCTTATTGTTTGACCATCAACCACATGCCGCAGAGCTCCTCGGTTTTGGCTCTGAAGGTAAAGCTTCGGTTGAGCGTATGATGAAACGCTTATTTAGGATCATGAGCCGAGTGCGCGAAATGAACCAGATGCTGCTCTCCTACTTCGAACAAAGTATTCTTCCCGAGCAGTTAGAACAAGAAGCCGTGCCACTCGACAGAAACTTTGAGCGTATTGGCAATAAAATTCGCGTTAAGAACCCCTCTGTCTTTTTCCGTCGAGAGAATTTGTTTGTCCTCTTTGAACATATTGCAGACAACCCTAAAATTAATCAGATTGACCCAAGTACCATACGTACTATGCGCCAAGTCAGACGCCGGCTATTAGGCGATCTGCAAGATTACGCAGGCTGTCGTGATGCTTTTCTAAGGTTATTGAAACACCCTAATGGCATGGGACGAGCCTTTACTCTGATGCACAAACACGGGATCATCGCTGCCTATTTACCGCAGTGGCGTAATATTTTTGGTCAAATGCAGTTCGATCTGTTTCACGCCTACACGGTAGATGAGCATACCCATAAACTCATCAATAACATCTACCGCTATTTCGATAAAGAGCATATTAGTGAATTCCCGATTTGTTCTGAGATTGTTGCCCGCATGGACAAACCAGAGCTACTCTACTTAGCTGGGATCTTTCACGATATTGCCAAAGGTCGAGGTGGCGACCATTCCGAGCTTGGTGCCGTTGACGCCATGGCATTTACCAAAATGCACGGCTTTACCGCTTCCGACGCTAAATTAGTAGCTTGGCTGGTGCAAAATCACCTCCTGATGTCTGTCACAGCCCAGCGTAAAGATATTAACGATCCAGATGTTATTGCTGAATTTGCACAAAAAGTGAAAAACGAACGTCAGCTAGATTATCTCTATTGCTTAACGGTTGCCGACATTCGTGCCACCAACGACAACCTCTGGAATGACTGGAAAAACACCCTCTTACGCGAACTGTATTTGCATACTCAACGGGCATTGCGCTTGGGTCTTGAGAACCCAATGGATATGCGCGATCAGATCCGTGATAAGAAACGCCAAGCCAAGCAACGGCTGATTAATTTGGGCTACTTCGAAGAGTACATTGACCTTATTTGGTCACGCTTTAAGGCCAATTATTTTACTGCCTTTAGTGAACAGCAGATCTCTTGGCATACTGAACACTTATTACAGTCTGATGATTTAAGTCAGCCAAGCGTGATCGTCTCTGACAAGCCCATGCATGGCGGAACACAAGTATTCGTATACAGTCCTTATGAATCTGCGTTATTCGCCAAACTGGTCAGTGTAATTGGTTCTAAAAAAGCACAGATCCAGCATGCTCAGGTCATGACCACTAAAGATGGCTATGTTGTCTTTAGTTTTGTTATCCTAGAAGTGAATGGCGACCCACTCAGCACCGGCCGTGCAGCGGGGATCAGAAAAGGCTTGGAAACTTTACTAAAAGATCCAAAAAGAAAGATCCGGGTTAAGAAAAACCGCTCACAAAAGTTTAAAGACTTTAATATCAAACCGAAAATTATACTGCGCCCGCACGCACGCGACGATCGCAGCCTAATTGAAATTCAGGCCATTGATATTCCAGGATTACTGACTAAAATTGCTGAGGTATTTCAGGCCTATTCACTACATATTCATGCCGCGCGCATTACAACCGTCGGCGAACGCGCAGAAGACTTTTTCGTCGTCTCAAACAAAGATTACAAGGCTCTAGATGAAGTACAAAAAGCTGAGCTTCATCGCGCCCTACTCAAAAAATTAAATGCTGAAACAGATTAACGAGGAATTTATGTCTGATTTAAAAACGACTATTGAAACCGCGTGGGAAAACCGCGATACCATCACTCCAACCACGGTATCAGACGAAGTAAAACAAGCGATTGTCAACGCATTGGAAATGCTAGATTCAGGTGCAGCGCGTGTTGCTGAAAAAATTAGTGGTGAGTGGGTTGTACATCAATGGTTGAAAAAGGCGGTACTCCTGTCTTTTAGAATTCGTGACAACCAACCAATGAGCGATGGCGTTAACCAGTTTTACGACAAAGTACCATTAAAATTCTCAGACTATACGCCAGAGCAGTTCCAACAAGGTGGTATGCGTGTAGTACCAAACGCGGTAGCGCGTCAAGGCAGTTTTGTCGGTAAGAACGTGGTACTTATGCCATCTTACGTTAATATTGGTGCATATGTTGATGAAGGCACTATGGTAGACACTTGGGCAACTGTAGGCTCGTGTGCACAGATCGGTAAAAACGTACACCTATCTGGCGGTGTGGGCATTGGTGGCGTATTAGAGCCGTTACAAGCCAATCCAACGATTATTGAAGATAACTGTTTCATCGGCGCACGTTCTGAGATCGTCGAAGGTGTGATTGTTGAAGAAGGCGCGGTTATCTCCATGGGTGTCTATATTTCACAAAGTACTCGTATTTACGACCGTGAAACAGGCGAAACCCATTATGGTCGCGTACCAGCTGGTGCGGTGGTAGTACCAGGATCGCTACCAAGCAAAGATGGCTCTCATAGCCTATACGCAGCAATTATTGTGAAAAAGGTAGATCAGCAAACCCGCGAAAAAGTTGGGATCAATGCACTACTTCGCTCACTAGACGACTAAATATCACGATAGTTTCACAAAGGGAGCTTTCTGCTCCCTTATTCATGTATTACCAGCGGTAGTCCAGTGAAACCAGAATGTTTCTTGGTCTTCCAGGAAAGTACCTTTCACCACTAAATGAAGTATAATCGGCACGCTCAGCATAATGTTCGTCGGTTAGATTTTTCACTCTCACTGTCAACGCCAAATGCGGATTTACCTGCCACTTTCCTCGTAAACTCAGTAAATCGTGACCAGAATAACGATGAAGATTTTCGGGGTCAGTAAAATACTCTCCTACATGATGCCAAGCTAAAGACCAACTGAGGTTATCCAGTGCTTGCCAGTGTAATTGGGCGTTAATGACGTTCCTTGGTGCTGAATCTAGATCGTTGCCGTTAATATTGATGCCACCAAGAATATTATCTTGTTCATAGGTATGCTTAGCACGCGTTGCGGCGAGATCTAGTTGCCAATGTGCTGTGAATGAATAACTCAGCTCCAACTCCACACCTCGGTGTCTTGAGCGACCATCGTTGATATAGAAAAAGTCACTATCTCGGAAGATTAAATTTTCTTTTTCCATGTCATAAATCGCGACCTGATAGCCAAGACTATCTGCACTCCCTTTTAGGCCAAGCTCGATATTGTCCGCCTTTTCTTCCTCTAGTGATGCTTTTAGCTGCGCTCGCTGCAATTGGTAAAGCTCAGCAGTTTGTGGTGCGCGATAGCCTTGAGACACGTTAGCATAGGCAATATGCCGCTCAGTAAACGCATAGCTTAGGCCAAATTTTGGTGAAAAATAAGCAAAGCTATCTTTGCCACTGGCTGGGCGACTATAACGGCATCCTCCCATTGCACACACCGAACCATCTTCTTTGGTACGCCCAGTAGGCAAAAAGTTGCGATAATCGTATTTCATTGACTCAAAACGACCGCCCAGTTCAACTAACCAGTTACCCTGTCGCCAACTGAGATTTGCAAAAGGCGCGAGTTGCCTTGCATCTACCTCATAGTCGTAGTGTTTTCCTGTGGGAATAGTCGAGCGTAAAAATGCAGAGCCTTCTGTCGGCGTAGGCTGATACTGCAACATCTCGCCTTGGGTATATTCTGCATCCATTCCCCAATCTAGTTGTATTGAGTCACTTAACTCAGTGTGTATAAGCGTTTGCAGCCCCACACCAGTTTGACCATTTTCTTCAAACGGCTTACCCGGCAAGAAATGCTTAACAAACTCCATCTCTTGCCAGCGTACATAAGGTTTTATCAGCACGGTGTTGCTATCATCAAAGTGCCCGGTTATTTCTGTCCAAGCTCTAAATGACTCAGCCTTTCTAAATGCTTCAGGGTTTTCGCTTTGCTTTGCCAATTGCTTATTTTTATAGCTGTCCACTCCTGTTATATAACCCGCAGTTTGCTGATCTAAGTGGGTGTATGTCATCCCAGATACGATACCAATCTTCTCGCCTTCATATTGATGTTTGACGCTCAACTTTTGTTGCTCGACGCTTTCGTCGTCACGATAACCCGTATCTTTTGTAAGGGTTAACGCTGCGCCCAAGCCAAGGGCTTTATCGCCAGCTTGTATCCGAGTTCGGCTATAACCATAGGAGCCGATATCTAATGCTACCCTAGGTGTCTTTTGAATGCTGTTTGAAGTGATCACATTAACCACTCCGTGCACCGCATTGGAGCCATACAGCACGCTATTTGGCCCTTTTAGCACTTCAACACGCTCTGCCGCTTCAAAGTGCGATTCAAAGAGTTCATTAATATTACAAAAACCTGCGGCTCTGAGTGCAATACCATCTTCAGCCATTAAAATGCCACCACATGCGCCTGCACCAGATAGCACTGGTGAGCGCAATGCAGGTAGATACTCTTGACCATTACCATGTTGTATATTTGCGCCAGCAACGAGCCTCAACGCCTTTTCGATATGTGTGACGCCTATATCATCTAATTGAGCTTCTGTGAGCAAAGAGAGGCTTACAGGGCGCTCTCCTGCGGTCTCAGCCAACCTAGATGCCGTAGTAGTGATGATTTCAAATTCGTTGTTCTCTGTCGCTTCGCTAAATTGTGATGCAAGGGCACAACTTGCAAAGACCAACACCATTTTTTTCATTTTGATACCAATTGTATTAACTCAATTACAAGGCAAAAAGAAAGGGCTGCACAGCCCTTTCGTTTTCTTTACCACTAAGCGTTATGCTTGTCTCGCCTCTAACATCAAACGCTTCATATCTCGTACTGCCTTTTCCAGCCCATCAATTGCTGCTCGAGCAACAATGGCATGACCAATGTTAAGTTCGTAGATTTCTGGCATTTGTGCAATCGGTTTAACGTTATGGTAATGCAAACCATGGCCAGCATTGACGATAAGACCTAGGCCATGAGCATACTGAACGCCCTCACGAATGCGCTCAAGCTCGGCGCTCATTTCGGTGTCGTTCTCAGCATCAGCATAAGCACCGGTGTGGATCTCAATGTAAGGGGCACCGGTTTGCTTTGCAGCATCTAGCTGCTTTTTATCCGCGTCGATGAACAAGCTTACTTTGATACCTGAATCAGCTAGGCGCTGAGTTGCCGCTGTGATCCTATCTAGATTACCCGCAACGTCTAAGCCACCTTCCGTGGTTAACTCTTCGCGTTTTTCTGGCACTAGGCAAACATATTCAGGTTTTACTTCGCAAGCGATGTCGAGCATTTCGTCAGTTACTGCGATTTCTAAATTCATACGTGTTTGGATGGTTTTTGCCATCACATAAACATCACGATCTTGAATATGGCGACGGTCTTCACGCAAGTGAATAGTAATGCCGTCGGCACCTGCGTGCTCAGCTACTGCAGCTGCATGTGCAGGATCAGGATAGCTAGTGCCACGCGCCTGACGAAGCGTTGCAATATGGTCTACGTTGACGCCGAGTAAAATATCTTTCATCGTTTATCCCTTGATAATATGACGTAGCAAGTGGATCACCCACTTATTACCGCAATACCAATTTACCGATTTATACTTTTGATTAAATTGGTATTATTTCTTTGAAATAAATAGTTCTCTACTTTTCAGCCCTTGCTTACCAACCAGCGGTGCCATTAATTTTCGTGTTAATAGCTTAGCCGCCCTTCTCACGGCAAGGTCTTGGAAATCTTGATTGGCAATGGCCAATAACATACTGCCCGGTATCGTATCAGGTTCACGACCGACTGCAATAAAACCGTACTCAGATACGTACTTATACGCGGCTTTTGGCCGCACTGGATTACCTTCTGCGTCAAATTCCAGTTCCACCCCTAAACCAAGCTCACCTAACAATTGCAATTCAAAGCTGCGTAAGATAGGTTCCACATCTTCATCTTGGGCCAAACGCATTAAATGTAGCTGATAGAGCGAAAAGATCTGCTCTAGCGGTTCGTTCGTTGGTACCACGCGTTGCGTTAGCTCATTGAGATACAAGCCGCAATATAACTGCCGCCCAACGAGTTGGATTTGATTGTCTGTGGGTTCAAAACGGTTTACGTATTTAAAATCGTATCTTCCTGCATATTGCAGTAAAAGTAATGAAAATGGCCGCAACTGGGCATTATGTTTGAGGGATTGCTTGCCCTTTACTCGGGCAAGCATTTTGAGTTGTCCAACGCCTTCGACCAGCACGTCAAGCAGTACCTGAGAATCGCTGTAAGGTCTGCGATGTAACAGATAGGCCTGTCGAAAGTCGCTATCCAATCAGTCTTCTCCGTACCCTAAGCTACGAAGAGCACGTTCGTCGTCTGCCCAACCAGATTTCACTTTAACCCAGCATTCGAGATAGACTTTGTTGTCTAGCATGTTTTCAAGATCTTTACGCGCTTCGCGACCGATAACTTTGAGCTTTTCGCCTTTGTTGCCGATCACCATGCGTTTTTGCGATTCGCGCTCAACAAGGATCAACGCGTTTATCTGCCAAACACCGTTGTCTTGCCACTTAAACTGTTCGATCTCAACCGTCACCGAGTACGGTAGCTCATCGCCCATAAAGCGCATCAGTTTTTCACGCACGATCTCTGCCGCCATAAAACGCATTGAGCGATCGGTAACGTAATCTTCAGGGAAATAGAATTCACATGCAGGTAAACGCTTGTGCACTTCTTCTCTGATCATATCAACGTTCTTACCTTGCTTCGCAGAGATAGGTACGATCCCGATAAAATCACCCTGTTCACTCAACCACTGAATATGTGGCATCAACAAGTCTTTATCTTTTACCTGATCAGTTTTATTCATCACCACCAAGATAGGACGACCGCTGTCTTTAACTTTGGTCAGTACCATTTCGTCATCAGGCGTCCAATGCGTCCCTTCAACGACAAAAATAACCAGTTCAACATCGCCGATTGAGCTTGACGCTGCTCGGTTCATTAAGCGGTTAATTGCACGCTTTTCTTCAATATGAAGTCCTGGCGTATCAACATACACCGCCTGATAGTTACCCTCTGTATGGATCCCCATGATGCGGTGACGAGTAGTTTGTGGCTTACGCGAGGTAATACTTACCTTTTGCTCAACCAATTTATTTAATAGTGTCGATTTACCTACGTTAGGTCTACCGACAATGGCAATCATGCCGCAATGTGTATCAAGCGTCATTCTTTAATATCTTAAGCGCTTTTTCGGCAGCTTTTTGCTCAGCTTTACGTCGCGAGCTGCCTACTGAAATTATACTTTCCATCCCTTCCACTATACATTCGACCGTGAATGTTTGGTTGTGAGCTTGCCCTTTGGTATCTATTACAGTGTAGCCCGGTAAAGGTAATTTTCGAGCTTGTAGATACTCCTGCAGCAGCGTCTTCGGGTCTTTTTGGTTATGACCAGGTGAAATCGCAGTTAAGCGCGATTCGTACCAACTTAGTACCAAATCTCTACACACATCGATGTCAGAGTCTAAGAAAACGGCACCAATAATGGCTTCTACTGCATCTGCGAGCGTTGACTCACGGCGAAACCCGCCGCTCTTCAGCTCACCTGGACCTAGGCGCAGATAATCACCTAGCGCGAATTCCACACCGAATTCCGCCAGCGTTTGACCACGCACTAACGTTGAGCGCATGCGGCTTAAATCACCTTCACGCGCTTTTGGAAACTTGTGATACAAAGCATTTGCAATCACAAAGCTTAAAATAGAGTCACCCAAAAATTCGAGACGCTCGTTGTGCTGGCCTTTGTGACTGCGATGCGTCAAAGCCTGCTCAAGCAGCGCCTTATCAGAGAAGTTGTACCCTATTTTATTATAAAGTTCTTCTACGTTTCTTTTCATTTTTACTGAATACTACCTAGGCGTTCAAAACGAACACCAGTTGGAACCCACCCTGGCAAAATGCTGTCTGGGCCATTATCAAAATCAAAACTTAACCAAATAAATACCGCTCTTCCAACCAAGTTTTCATCAGGTACAAAACCCCACATACGACTATCTTGGCTGTTATTACGGTTATCACCCATCGCAAAATAACTTCCCTCTGGTACTACCCACTCATCGCGGCGAGTACCAGGTTGTTGATAGTAGCGATCTGTTAACTCTAACACTTCAGGATTAATTAAAATATCATGTTCTACGTTTGGCAAATGCTCGGTTAGACGCACTAACTGCATTGGGCCTTGCGTAAACTCATCACGATTTACAATATCTACATCAATCTTGTTATATTCGCCACACGTCAACCCGTTTGCTTCGCTCTGCCCGTCTTCACACTTAGGTTTAATGTAAAGCTGACGATTGCGATAAACAATATGGTCACCCGGTAAACCAACAATACGCTTGATGAAATCAATACGCTCGTCTAGCGGAAACTTGAACACCGCAATATCACCGCGCTCAGGTGTACCCGTTTCAACGATTTTGCTACGCCACACAGGGTCTTTAATCCCATAAGCATATTTTTCCACTAGAATAAAATCGCCATCCAATAAGGTTGGCATCATTGAGCCTGATGGAATTTGAAACGGTTCAAAAATAAACGAACGGAAAATCGTGATCGCGGCAATCATAGGAAAAATTGATTTCGCGTTTTCAACAATGGCAGGTTCAGGTGCTATTTCCGCAATGATGTCGGCATCCAACTGAGTGTCAGACGCACCTTGCGCAATAGCAAGCCTAGCTTGTCTTTTTGGTGCATACACCAAATGATCGATCAACCAAATAAGGCCAGAACCGACCGTGAGTAGCACCAATAAAATTGAAAAATAACCTGCCATTTGTATTTCCTGTTACTTACCTACTTTCAATATTGCTAAGAATGCGTCTTGTGGCACTTCAACGTTACCAAGTTGCTTCATACGCTTCTTACCTTCTTTTTGCTTTTGCAGTAGCTTTTTCTTACGGCTCACGTCACCACCATAACATTTTGCGATTACGTTTTTACGTAACTGCTTAACTGTACTACGCGCAATGACGTGATTACCAATTGCAGCTTGAATAGCAATATCAAACATTTGGCGAGGGATCAATTCTCTCAGCGCTTCAGCTAACTGACGGCCACGCGTTTGTGAACCATCGCGGTGAACAATTATTGCAAGCGCATCAACGCGGTCGCCATTAATCAGAATATCCACACGCACCATGTCTGATGCTTCAAAACGCTTGAAGTTGTAATCGAGTGATGCAAAACCACGGCTGGTAGACTTCAACTTATCAAAGAAGTCCATTACCACTTCCGACATCGGCAGTTCATAGGTTAACGCAACTTGCTTACCGTGATAGGTCATCTTGGTCTGCATACCACGCTTTTCAACACACAGCGTGATCACGTTTCCTAAATACTCTTGCGGAACGAGAATATTTGCTTCAACGATTGGTTCACGAATTTCAATAATGTCGTTTACTGGCGGTAAATCCGATGGATTATCGATTTTCACCACACCGTGCTTAGTTTCTACTTCATAGATTACCGTTGGTGCCGTGGTGATCAGATCCATGTCGTATTCACGTTCAAGGCGCTCTTGAATAATTTCCATGTGGAGCATACCAAGGAAGCCACAACGGAAACCAAAGCCTAGTGCTGTTGAGTTTTCAGGCTCGAAGAATAGTGATGCATCGTTGAGGCTCAATTTATTAAGCGCATCGCGGAAATTTTCGTAGTCATCAGATGAAATTGGGAACATTCCCGCGTATACCTGAGGCTTCACCTTTTGGAAACCAGGCAAACGGTCTGTTGCAGAATCACGAGCCATGGTAATGGTATCACCAACTGGTGCACCATGGATGTCTTTGATACCTGCGATAACAAAACCTACTTCACCCGTTCTCAACACCCCGGTATTAGTCTGCTTCGGTGTAAAGATACCAACCTTATCTACTTGGTGAGCTTGCTCTGTAGACATGATCTTGATCTTCTCGCCCGCTCTTAATTCACCGTTTTTAATACGTACCAATGACACTACGCCTTGGTACGGGTCAAACCATGAATCGATAATCAGTGCCTGTAGTGGCGCATTTGGCTCACCTTCTGGTGGCGGAATATCACGTACGATCACTTCGAGCACTTCATCAATGCCGATCCCCGTTTTCGCACTACAGCGAACCGCTTCTAATGCTTCAATACCAACGATATCTTCAATTTCTTCGGCAACGCGAAGTGGATCAGCCTGTGGTAAGTCAATTTTGTTTAGTACTGGAATAACTTCCAAGTCCATCTCAAGTGCGGTGTAACAGTTCGCTAGAGTTTGTGCTTCTACACCTTGACCCGCGTCAACAACCAATAGCGCACCTTCACAAGCGGCAAGAGAGCGCGACACTTCATAAGTGAAGTCAACGTGTCCCGGTGTGTCGATAAAGTTTAGCTGGTAGGTTTCACCATCTTTTGCTTGATAGTTAAGCGTTACACTCTGTGCTTTGATGGTAATACCGCGCTCACGTTCGATGTCCATCGAATCCAGTACCTGCTGCTGCATTTCGCGGTCTGTTAAACCTCCACAAACTTGGATTAAGCGGTCTGATAGCGTCGATTTTCCATGGTCAATGTGGGCAATAATAGAAAAGTTACGGATATGCTTCATATACTGGATTCAATACTTCTGTTAGTCACAAATAGAGATTAAGGCCTCGATTTTACATTTTATTTAGTACAATCACCATCTATTTGCGTTATTGGTAGGCTAATTGGGTAAATTTTTATCACTTTTACCTGATGTTTGAGTTTATCCCCTTGGACTCTGGCGAAAAATAAACCGAGTGCTGCACTCGTAAATGCAATAAATATCTGCAAAGGTTCATTGAGACCAAGTACGAGGGCCGCGATAAACATGCCGGCAAAAGCAAAAAGCAATGGCATCATGTAAACATAAAACGCATGTTTCACCACATTAGAGTCGTCTAATGCCAACTTAATTTTTTGGCCAATTTCGACGGATTCCGTCAAATCTACAGGGAATTGTTTTTTGTGGGTGCCAAAGAGTTTGGCGAATACTTGGGAGCCGCATTTGCCGTTACAGCCTTCACAAGCGGGTTTTGGCTGCGCTTCTAAGTAGACAGTTGCGCCTTTGATGGCGGCAACTGTCAGAGTTTGTTCTATCATAAAGGTCTTTTCACAGACTCAGCGATTGCTTTTGCGGTCATTGCTGGAATATTTCCAACTACGGATACGTCAAACGCACCTGTGTTGTGTACATACACCGTTGTTGCACCTGACGAGAGCGCTCCACTTGGGCGCTGGCCCGGTAAAGGACGTTGTACAAATACCGAAATATCAACAAGGCCGTCGGAAAACAAGTAGTAGTCTGCCAGCTCATTGTTTAAATCTAACTTATGTCTGTCAGATTTTAGCAGCTCGAAGCCCTGAGGTAACCAACCAATTTGCCAATTGTTTTTTGTGCCATTCTCAAGTGTCTTCAACAACCCAGATACGGCTTCAGGAAACTGCTTTTGTGAAAGTTCTAACAATTGTTCGGCTGGGGTTTCAGTCACGCTGATATGGGTAAGCTGAAGCTGCTCTAACAATTCGCCTTGTTGGTTTACGTAAGCGGATTTTAGCAACAGAGATGACTCGGTATCGATCCACAACCAATAGTTGTATTTAGCGTCATCCTTTGCTTCTAACCTGACAAGCTGAGCAGGTCTGTCAACGATCCGACCTTTACCCCCTAAAACAAAATCATAGCTTTCTTTGAGGCTGTCGATATTTTTGAATAAAACTTCGGGAATAGGACCTGCTATCGAATCTGTTTGGATGGTGTAAGGCTCAGACTTTGGTTCAAAATAAGTCACTTTGTCACCAATGCGGATCATTTCAAGTCCAGCACCATTGAGCAAACTTAAAAGCTCAAATTCAGTCCCATCTTGGTTACCATGAAGCCAACGGTAAGGCTCCATAGATTTTCCTTTCACCACGACAAACGATGCATCAAAGTTTCTATGATGCACCGCTTCGGCCATGTCTTTTAGCAGTTGTTTGGCTGATACGCTTTCATTTGCCCACAGCCAACTAGAGAAAAATACACTTACTACAACTAACAGTGCTCTCATTTATTACTCTTTTTCCTCTTGCTTTTCAGCGGTGTTGTTTTCACCAGATTGCTGCAGCGCATACGCCATGCGTGACTGTCTTTGATGCTCTAGCACCAATGCACCAATACGTTGCTGCTGTAACTCTCTAATGCCTTTAGCCGCTGATTCAAGCGCAGGCTCAGTTGATAAGCTCACAGGAGAAACGCCTCCAGCAAAAGGAGTAGATTGCAACTGTAACGTATCACCCGCAGGTAAAGTCGCGTCAGAGCTTAGCGTATTAACCCCAAGCACAGCAAACAATGACACACTTGCCGCGATAGCCACTTGTGCAAACGGCTTACGCCATGCACTTAGCTCAATCACATTGCTCTTTGGCGTCGTTTCTTTTTTCACTTGCTCAACGGCCGGCTCACTATACGTTTGCTCTTGTTCAAGTGCCGCTGCAAAGCTGCTGGTGATATCAATGCAAGGTGTGTCTTGCTTTTGACTACGCATTACATCACCAATCAAGGCATACCGAGCAAACTTTTGATCGTCTAAACGAACATCAGTTTCAGCGTTGAGTGACAGATCACCGTCAAAAATTTGCGATGTCGTTAAATCTTCTGTCACTTGTTTTTCAGCTTGTGCCATATTAAGACTCACCTATTAATGGGTTCAAATTGTTATCTATCGCTTCCCTTGCGCGAAAAATTCTCGAACGAACTGTACCTACCGGACAATCCATAATGACAGCGATTTCCTCGTAGCTCATGCCTTCGATTTCACGCAAAGTAATTGCGGTTTTTAAATCGTCAGGCAAGCGCTCGATAGTTTTGAAAATCACTGCTTTCACTTCGTCGCTTAACAATAGATTTTCCGGTGAAGCGTTCGATCTTAATTGGTCTGCACCATCATAAAACTCGGCTTCTTCCGCATCTACGTCGTTTGCTGGCGGCTTTCGACCAAGCGCCACCAAATAATTTTTTGAACAGTTAACCGCGATTCTATACAACCAAGTATAAAATGCGCTCTCGCCCCTAAAGTTAGGCAACGCTCGATAAGCTTTAATGAACGTTTCCTGTGCCACATCTGCCACATCGCCTTGATTCGCTACATAACGAGAAATCAGCGCTGCGACTTTATTTTGATACTTGGCAACTAACAGGTTGAATGCGTTTTTATCTCCCTGTTGAACGCGTTTAACTATATCTAGATCTAAATCCTGCTCGCTCATTCGAGCCGGTACTCCTCTTTTTGCTTTTCTAAATCGTATCTAGTTGCCATCATTCACAGCTACTCTGACTTAGTACTGAATAAAAAGTTCTGTTTTTTTGTATTTTTTTTTAAAATAAACGAATTCATCCATCTTTGCGTACTAGTTCTTGGCTGCTTTTTAGCATTATTCCATTAGCAGTCACACAAAATGTTCTAAATGATTCTCATTAAACGGAACAAACTCTCTGCCTTCTATGATAGCAGATGTGGTATAAATAGCAGAATTAAACGCAAAAACAGTAAAGATCTTCGAATATGAAAAATACGACTCACCACAATACTGATGTAGTCATTATTGGTAGTGGCGCTGCTGGACTCTCTCTTGCGCTCTCTTTGGCAAACCACTGTAAAGTTACCGTGATAAGCAAAGGGGCGTTAAAAGAAGGCTCCACACTTTATGCTCAAGGTGGCATTGCCGCAGTATTCGATAAGAAACATGACAGTATTGAATCACATGTCGAAGACACGCTTGCGGCAGGCGCTGGTTTATGTGACCGCGATGCGGTGCACTACACCGCCTCAAATGCAAAAAATTGCTTGAAGTGGCTGATTGAACAAGGCGTACCATTTGATATGGAAGTGGATAGCAAAGGGAAAGAGCGCTTTCATTTAACCCGCGAAGGTGGGCATTCACATCGCCGTATATTGCACGCAGCTGATGCAACGGGTAAAGCCGTTCAAACCACATTAATTAGCCAAGTGCAGTTACACCCAAAAATTAATATACTTGAGCAATACAACGCCATCGATCTCATCAAAGATAAACATGGCGACTCAAGCGATATCAAAGGTGTTTATGTATACAACCGCAAAGCGGATAGAGTTGAGAGCATATCGGCTAAGTTTGTCGCTTTAGCAACGGGTGGCGCAAGTAAAGTTTACTTGTATACCTCAAATCCAGATGTTTCTTCGGGTGACGGCATCGCAATGGCGTGGCGTGCGGGTTGTCGTGTGACCAACATGGAGTTTAACCAATTTCATCCAACCAGCTTATACCACCCTGAGCTACAAAACTTTTTAATAACCGAAGCCATGCGCGGTGAAGGCGCGCTGCTTAAACGTCCTGACGGCACACGCTTTATGCCTGACTTCGATGAGCGCGAAGAACTCGCTCCTCGCGATGTAGTCGCCCGTGCCATTGACTATGAGATGAAACGATTGGGCGCAAATTGCGTCTATCTGGATATCTCACATAAAGACAAAGAGTTCATCATTGAGCACTTCCCTACGATTTATGCTAAGTGCCTAAGTGTTGGTTTAGATATCACCAAAGAGCCAATCCCCGTAGTGCCAGCGGCGCATTATACCTGCGGTGGTGTTATGACTGACTTTAACGGTCGTACTGACATCGACAATTTATATGCAATCGGCGAAGTGGCTTACACAGGTCTACACGGCGCAAACCGCATGGCGAGTAACTCGTTATTAGAATGCATTGTGTTTGCCCACGCAGCCGCAAAAGATATTTTAGCTAAAATCGATAATCGTCCTGAGCCATCTAAGTTACCAGATTGGGATGAAAGCCGTGTCAGCGACTCGGATGAAGAAGTAGTGATCACCCACAACTGGCATGAACTTAGATTGTTTATGTGGGATTATGTTGGCATTGTTCGCTCTACTAAACGGTTAGAACGTGCGCTACGCCGCGTTGAGTTATTGCAGCAAGAGATCCACGATTATTACGCCAACTTTAGAGTGAGTAACAACCTGCTTGAATTACGTAACTTAGTACAAGTAGCTGAACTGATTATTCGCAGCGCGTTAGAACGTAAAGAAAGTCGTGGACTGCACTATACCATTGACTTTCCAGACATGGCTGAAAACTCCACACCGACCGTTTTGTCACCGACAAAATAATAATATTTGAATATCGAGCATGTGCTGATTTTTATCGCCATGCTCTGGTCGCTGTTTCTACTTGGCTTGCAGCGCAGTGCGACAAAGTAAACGCCAGTCCGCTTCTGGTATTGCCTGTCGAGTCAAAAATATCTGCTGCTTAGCTTGGTTCGCATCCATGATTTTTAGCGCTATTTGACTATCAAACCATATGGTCGCACCAATAAGCTGCCCTTTGCAATTTATCGTTTGCGACTGTATTTCAATGAAGTTTTCTTTTGGGAGCATGAGTACAGCACCCGCCTTTGGTGTACGAGACAGAACAGTTTGCCAACTGCAATAACCCGTCACGGCGAATACGATTGCGACTAACCACCACAGCGCAGGAAACAGCAGAAAAAGGATAAAAGCGAGGCAAGAAAAAAGAACCACAAAGAAGGTGTGGTTCTGAAGATTGTGTTGAAAGTCGATTCTATACGCGGATCCGATCAAGGATTAACTTAACCATGCGTTTTAGCTCTGGATCTGGACATTCTTCATGACCCATAAACCAAGCGAATAAATCTGGATCCTCACAGGTAACTAGACGCTGAAACACGTACTTACCTTCGTCGGATAGCGCGTCATAAGCCTGCTCAACAAACGGCTCTAAAATAACGTCCAGCTCTAACATGCCACGACGGCAAGCCCATTTAACTCGAGCTTTAGGCAGTAACTCAACCATAAACTGATTAACCCCTCATAAACTATTGAGAAAATTATACCCACTGTGCAGGACATATGCCATAAAACTTATAGAAATGGCACATTGAAATCGTCCGTCCCTATCTCCACTTATGATTTTACGGTAACATTACGAAAACACTTTAATAGGGATCAACATTATGTCAATTGCTCGTGCTTATGCGCTTCCGTTCAAGGTTATTCGCATTTCAGGACAAGATAAACTTAGCTATTTGCACGGTCAGGTTACTCAAGACATTAACCTTATCAAAGAAGATAATTTTATGTGGTCTGGGCATTGTAGCCCTAAAGGCAAACTTTGGTCTGTGTCGCGCTTAACTCGCTATCAAGACGACTACTTAATGCTTGCTGGTGTAGCCGAAGCTGAAGCATCACTTCGTGAGCTAAAAAAGTACGGCGTTTTTGCCAAAGTTGACATTGACTTTGCTGACTGCGAAGTCTTTGGCTTAATGACTCAAGACAGTAAAGCGCTTGCTACTGCCTTTGGCGTTGAGCTTTCGTCTGACGCAAGCGCTATTGATGTTGCCAACGGCAAGCTGCTAAAACTCGCAGACGAGCGCTTTGTTTTCATCGCGTTCGAAGGCGCAGATTTACCCGCGGACGTGGAACAACAAAGCAATCCAGCACCGTTTATTGCGGCCAGCATTTTAGCAGGAGAGCCAAGCCTTGATGCAGAACACGTGGACGAATTTGTACCACAAATGGTTAACCTTCAAGCCCTTAACGGGATCAGCTTTAAGAAAGGTTGCTATACTGGTCAAGAAACCGTAGCTCGAATGCGCTATCTTGGTAAAAACAAACGTGCCATGTACATAGTGACAGGCATCGCTTCAGAGCGCATCGAAGAGGCAGACATTGAACTGCAGATTGAAGACAACTGGCGTCGTGGCGGCAAGGTTATTCAACAAACCTTTGATGCTAACAGCGGCCGTTATTATGCGCTGGCTGTGATGCCAAATGACACACCACAAGACGCGGTGCTAAGAGCAAAAAATTCACCAGAGGTGAGTCTTACTATTCAACCTCTACCTTATTCTTTAGAAGACAACTAACGGGATCTTATATGATTATTGGCCCTAACTCGGTAGTGACAATCCACTACTCAGTTCAAGACAAAGACAACAACACGATTGATAGCACATTTGATGATGAGCCTGTAATAGCAATGCTTGGCTCAGGCTATCTGATCCCAGGTCTTGATGATGCCCTACAAGGCAAACAAGCTGGTGACACTTTCAGTGTGACCATCGAGCCACAAGAAGGTTATGGTGAGCGCTTTGACGAACTGACTCAAGCCGTTCCTAAATCAATGTTTGAAGACATGGAAATCGAAGTGGGTATGCAATTTAGAGCTACCACCGACGAGGGCGACCAAATCGTTGTGATTATTGGTATCGAAGACGAAGAAGTCATTGTTGACGCGAACCACCCGCTTTCTGGGATCACGCTGAACTTTGACGTTGAAGTGCTTGAAGTACGTGAAGCTACAGCTGAAGAAGTTGCCCACGGCCATGTTCATGGCGAAGGCGGTTGTGGTCACGACCACTAAGATTAGTCGAGTTACTAATAGAAAGCGCTGATCATTCAGCGCTTTTTTCTTGTTTAAGTTTACTTTCCATTGCCGTAACCAAGTTGGCTTGGTCATTTGTACCTAAGCGATATTTAGTACCGTCCTTCATCACCACTTCGAGCGCCTTGAATCCAGCAACTGTGTATACCCAACCGTCTGTGCTGATCCGCATGCCAATACCATGACGTAGAGAATTAGTCACAGGCTGAACATAATCGATATCGTCAAACTTTAAGGTCATTTTGGCGACCGACGGTCCAAACCACCAGCTTAACGTCTGTTGTTCTTGGTTCACTTGAATGGTTAAGCCATAAAAAATAAACGCAACAAGCGCGAGGATCACCAAAAAGCTAACAAAGGCAAGATTGCTACCTGTTAGGAAAATTGCCAATATGGTAAAACTGGCGATAAAGGCTAGAAACAGCCATATAACCCATGCAAACTGTGTATTTTTATACATCGATAGTCTTCTTAATCAAAGCTGTAAACTAATGTAGCACCAAGTTCAGTGTCTACCTTTTCTTTTTCATTTTCTGGCTGCGAATTATAACGGTAAATAAACGCAAACTTCAGCGCAATCCCGCCAATCACTTGTGTAACTAGCGCGGACTCAGCAAACAATCGGGAGTTTAAACCTGACAGCGATTGCTCAAAACTGACGTCTTGATTAAAGCGGGTGCGCTTTGACACGTTTCTTTCCCACTGCAATGCCATACGCAAAAGCTGGCCTTGCTCCGTTCTATCTTCTTCCGGCTCAAGCTCGATTTCGTTATCCACACGAGAGATAGACATACCGGGACCGATGTCAATATCTACCGTGTTCTTTCGTCCCTCATATACACGATTGCCATAACCTAGCGCAAATGTCGTGGTGTATTCCTTGCCATTAAACCTGTCACGCTCATAGTCGCCGTACATAAAGAACGAAGCGTTATCGTCCCCTAGCTTGTAGTTACCTTGCGCAGAGCCAAAGTAGCGCGACGCTGAGACATCTTCGACGTCTGTTTCTGTATTTTGCTCGCGGCGATAAAGGCCATTAAATTTAAATTGATTACGCCACTTGGGGAAATCTTGGTAGAGATTACTTTTTAACTTAAATGACGTGTTTTGCGTATTACCTTTGTTAACGATAAAACCAAATTCAACGTCACCGTACAGCATCTCGCCCTTGTGTTTTTGATGAATTTCGTCATCGGGCATTTTACCATATTCGTGAAAATCTTCGAATGGATCCGTAGCTAAGCTTGGTAACGAAACCAAGCCAATTGCAAATAAAGTGAAAGTTCTAAAAAACGGCACTGATAACTACTTTCCGGTTATTGCTTCCAAATGATATGACAAAACGGTGCGTCTAAATCTCTGCTAATCAAAATTTTTGCGTACACCTGATCCGAGTCATCAAACTCGATACCAACCAAAACCTGAACGAAGTGCTCTGGCTCTGCTTCTTGTTCATACGCAGTGATGCTCGACCAACTCTCATCCGGCTCACTTTCTTCAATGAAACCTCGATCTTCGCGATGTTCGTTGAACATATTAATATCGTGTTCTTCAAGATTATCCGGGGCCAACTCAAGGAAGATATCATATGCTTGGTGAGTGGCTTCTTCGATGCTACAAAGTCTCGCTGTCATGGACGCTAGCCTGTTGTTTTAAAATTGGCGCAATGATAGCAAAATGAGGTAAAACATAAATACTTAGTCGCGATAATCAAACAGAAAATAACGCTAAATGACGAACAAATTATCGGTAAAAGTTGAATGTCACACCGCTTTTAAGTTATTACTCTAAAACTATCGCATAAAACCCGCAGGGAGCATCTCATCATGATTTCATTTTCCGAAGCGAACAACATCGCATTTGTGACCCTATCTCGACCAGAAAAACAAAACGCGCTGTCTGTTGAAATGTTTGTTGGTTTAGATAATGCAATAAAGAAAATTAGAAATAGCAAATCAATTAGAGCTGTCGTTATCCAAGGTGAAGGCGCACATTTTTGTGCCGGTCTAGATGTAAAAAGCGTGCTGAATAAACCTTTTGGGATCATCAAGCTACTTAAAAAATGGTTACCTGGTAATGCTAACTTAGCACAAAGAGTCGTACTCGGCTGGCAAGCTTTACCTGTTCCTGTTATCGCCAAGATCACAGGCAATTGTCTAGGTGGTGGCTGTCACATTGCATTAGGTGCGGACATTCGTTTAGCCGATAACAGTGCGCAGCTTGCCATTATGGAAGCCAAATGGGGACTCTGCCCTGACATGGGCGGCAGCTTACTTTTACCTGCCACAATGAACAAGGATAAGGCACTGCTGATGACAGTCCATGCACAGCGAATAGATGCCCAGCAAGCACTAAAGGACGGTCTCATTACCGAACTCTGTGATGATGTTGACGCTAGACTCTCAGAATTACTCACTCAATTTAGCGCACGCTCGCCAGATGCCATTGCAGCAATTAAGAAAGTGTATAATCGAGCCTACAACCAGCCCGCCCGTAAACTGCTATGGTTAGAAACATGGTCACAAATCAAATTGCTCGCAGCCAAAAATACCAAAATTGCGATGAAGAATGCCTCTGTAGCTGATGAGAATAAAAAGCCATTTTTGCCTCGCATGAAGTGGTAACGTCAGATTTAAAGCCCATTTGCCCAAAGTATAATGGTCATCGCAATACGAGAGCGTACAATTAGGCATCATACAGCTAGGCCATTGCAGCGCTGAGGATTTACATTTAATGGTACACAGAGCGAAGTTGATATTACGATTTGCACTAGGCTTTGCCATCATTTTGGCGTGTCTCTTCAGCGCTAAATGGATTATTCAGCTTAGTGCTTTACAGATCCCAGCCGCCCTACTTGGCATGGTGTTTCTTGTCATACTCCTTGCCACAAAAATCATTAAAGTAGAATGGTTAGCCCCCGCAGCAGAGCCCATCTTAAAATACATGGCGCTGTTTTTCATTCCAGCGGGAGTGGGCTTGGTAGAGCATCTCAGTTTGTTTCAATCCCACTGGCTTATGCTGCTGTTATTGCTAGTTGGTGTTCCAACAATAAGTCTTGTATTGTTAAGCCCTATCGTTAAGAGCATCAAGTTTCGTGATTAATATAATTATGGCGTCAGCGCTCACTGTGCTGCTATTTTTTAGTGCACGCAAACTATATCAGCGCATCTCCTTACCGATATTAAACCCTGTGCTGATCTGCATTTTGGTCATTTCGGCATTTCTACTATTCACTAAGTTCGACTACAAGGTATATCAACAAGCAACGCTACCAATTCATTACTTGTTAGAGCCAGCGGTCGTTGCACTCGCTTACCCCTTGTATAAACAATTTCACCAAATTAAACCGGTATTTTTTGCATTGTGCTTAACCAGTTGGTTGGGTGTTTCACTGTCTACGTTAAGCGCTTTTCTTATCTGCCAGTTTTTTGCAGCCGATCCGCAGCTCTCAGCTTCAATGGCGGCCCTGTCGGTTACAACACCAATCACCTTACTCATTAGTGATTATCTCGGGGGATCCCCGCTATTGCAGCGATTATGGTGATACTAATTGGTGTATTTGGTGGCGTGTTTGGACTACATATTTTGCACTGGTGTAAAGTTGACCATATGCAAGCGAAAGGCACCGCGCTTGGTGTTGCTTGCCATGCAATAGGCACAGCCGCAGCGATAGAGCATCACCCCATGGCTGGGGCTTTTGCTTCAGCAGCGATGACAATTACCGCCATGATAACTGCACTTTGGGTGCCTTTGTTTTATCATTGGTTGGCTACTCTAATTTAATAACTCGGGATACGACTGTGATCAATCAAGAAATCGAGCAAATAGAACACTATTACAACATTATTCGAGAGTATCTGGTGACGTACAGTTTCCAATTGCTCGCTGCGATATTCATCTTCCTTCTCGGTTTGTGGTTATCAAGAAAGCTGTCTAAAGCGACTGAAAACTTGATGCTAAAACACAATATCGATCCTGCTTTAACCAACTTTATTGGCAATGTGATCAAGGTGCTTATCATTGCCATGTTTGTGATTATTTCTCTTGGCAAGGTTGGCATCAGTATCACACCATTTGTCGCCGCCATCGGTGCCGCGTCTCTAGGTGCTGGTCTTGCACTGCAAGGTATGCTGGCAAACTATGGCGCTGGGCTTGCCATCATTGCTACCCGCCCATTTGTGATTGGCGATACCATCAGCATCAAAGGGGTTAACGGCCAAGTTAAAATGATTGAGCTTGGACATACCACGCTCATCAACGAAGACAAAGTAGAGATCACTATCCCGAATAAACATGTGGTGGGAGAAATTCTCCATAACTCATTTGCAAACTCTCTGGTTAAAGGTGAAATAGGAATAGCTTATGATGCTGATTATCAAGGCGCATTAACACTTATCAATCAGGTACTCGCTGATAATGCTAAGGTCAGTCAAGACCCTAAGCCTCAGGTGGGGATTGAGGAATTTGCCGACAGTGCAGTGATATTGAGTTACCGCTACTGGGTGCCTACGACTTCACTTATCGAAACTAAATTAGAAGTGAATAAAACGGTGTTTGCCGCGATTAAAAATGCGGAAATAGAAATTCCATTCCCGCAACGAGTGGTTAAAATCATTCAGTGAGTAAACTCAATAACGGCTAGGGTGCTAGCCGTTATTCTACCCTCAGTTTTCATCAGGCTTTTCCATAGAAAAGCCACTGCGTAAATGAAGATCGCGCTGTGGAAACGGGATCTCGATTTGATATTTTCGAAAGGCATCATCGATAGCCCAGAGGTAATCAGAAACCAGCGCTGTTGGTCGCTTTACCTGCTCAGGTTGCACCCAAACTCCTAGCGTGAAATTCAAGCTACTATCACCAAACCCTGTCATCCATACCGTTGCTTCTCGCCCCGGCGTATTCAAGGTATATTGGACATTTTTGGCCGCTTCCAATGCGGCACGCTTCACCTTCTCTTTGTCGCTGCCGTAGGCCACCGAAAAAGGAATACGGAAACGACGATATTTATCCGACATTGTCCAATTGGTAATTGTATTTGACACCATTTCCGAGTTTGGAATAAGCAGGTCGACGTTGTCATTTGTACGGATCCAAGTTGAGCGCATGTGAATGGCGATGACTTCTCCCACCACCCCGTTGGTCAGCTCAACAAAGTCCCCAACTTTGACGGTTTTCTCTAGCAGTAATACCAGACCAGAGACAAAGTTATTCACTAGACCTTGTAGGCCCAAGCCAATCCCAACGCCGAGTGCACTGGCAACAAGCGCCAACTCAGTGATCTCTATTCCTAAGGCCGTCAGCGCAATAATAAGACCAATAAATAATACGATGTAGTGAATGATCCTGCCTATCACATAGGCTGAGGTATGCTGGATCACCCCTTGTCTTGACGCGAGACGATTAAATGCTAGTCGTAGGATCTTGGAGATCACCAAAGTCGCAACGATCACCGCGATAAATGAGAGTGCTTCTCCCACCTCTAATGAAAATTTACCTAATGAAAATAGCTTTTGGTCAAGCCACGGAATATCAACTTCTATATCTATTGGTGCTTTTATCATGGTTATATTTTTTGTTATCTCGTGAAGTTAAGTGTGTGTGGCTAGCAGCAAAAATACAAGTTTTAAAGACGCCTAAATCATGCTTTGTTTAGGCTACTCGCTTGACCTTTTACAGGGCTCGTGACTAAATAAAGGACAAATAAATAACAATAATACTACTGCGGATTGGTAAAATACGTCATGAAAAAATCCCTACTCGCTTTAACCACTTGTATCGCGCTTGCGTTGCCAGCTTATAGTCAATCGCTTGCGGACCTTACCACGCTCGAAGCACAAACCAAAATACAAAATCGAACTTTATCAGCAACGCAACTCACTGAGTTTTATTTAAAAAGGATTTCACAACTTGACGACAGTGGCCCTATGCTCAATGCAGTGATCACGCTCAATCCCAACGCTTTACAAGACGCTAAAAAGCTTGATGCCGAACTACGCGCGGGAAAATACCGAGGGCCACTTCATGGCCTGCCAGTTATTGTTAAAGATAATATCGACACCAGAGCGCCAATGGCAACAACTGCAGGTGCGCTCGCATTGCAACACAACGTCAAAACCCAAGCGGCACCACTTATCATCCAGTTAGAACAAGCCGGCGCTATCATCCTTGGCAAAGCCAATTTAAGTGAATGGGCAAACTTTAAATCAAGTTTCAGCTCGAGCGGCTACAGCACGCTTGGGGGTCAAACCAAAAACCCGTATGTGTTAGACAGAACACCATGTGGCTCAAGTTCAGGCTCTGCTGTTGCCGTCTCCGCAGGTCTTGCACTGCTCGCTATTGGCACGGAAACTGACGGTTCTATTGTTTGTCCTTCAGCACATAATGGTGTTGTAGGTATTAAACCGACTGTCGGTTTGATTTCAGGTGAAGGCATTGTTCCTATCAGTCATAGCCAAGATAGCGCTGGCCCTATGGCAAAATCGGTGATGGGTGCCGCTTTGTTACTCAATGCTATCGTTATCGATGCAAAACAGCCGATTGACTTTACCCAAGGCTTAAATACTGCCAGTTTCAATGGCAAACGAATTGCTATCACCAGTCATGTAGGTCAATTTCCACCTGCAGTGCAAGCGGTATTTGCAAAAGCCGTTGCGACCATGAAAGCAAATGGCGCAGAAATAATTGAAGGGTTAGACTTACCTGAGCTGGAAGCTTTAGGCTCCGCTGAATTGGATATTTTGCTCTATGACTTTAAGCATGATCTTAATGCTTACCTTGCCACGACACCAGAGCAGGTAAAAGTAAAAAACCTAAACCAGCTCATCCAATTCAACCAGCAACATCCCTCCACCATTAAATACTTTGATCAATATTTGATAGAGGAAGCTGCAAAGAAAGGCGATATCACTGAGCACCGATATCAAGAAGCCCAAGCTTTGGTTAAAGAATTTGCCCGTCAACAAGGCATTGATAAAATAATGCAAGAACATCGCCTTGACGCATTTATCGCACCAACGAATACCCCAGCTTGGAGTATCGATATCATTAACGGTGATAATTTCTCCGCCTCCTCGTCATCTCCCGCCGCGATTGCAGGATATCCAAGCATTACCGTACCGATGGGTTTTCATCACGAGCTACCGCTGGGTATTTCTTTCTTCGCTGAGGCTTATAGCGAAGCGAAATTAATCAAGCTTGCCTATGCTTTCGAACAGTTGACTAATGCACGCAAAGCGCCTGAGTTTAAGGCAACATTAACGCCATAAAAATAATAGTAACGTTATTAAATAAAAAATGCCTTCACATCGCTTGATATGAAGGCATTTTTTATTTGCGTATTTTGTTGGTACCAAGAAGGTTAAGCTTTACGCCAAGTTGTTTTGCCCGCGCTATCTTCTAACACAACGCCTAAAGCAGTTAGCGCATCACGCGCTTCATCCGCTGCAGCCCAATCTTTATTTTCACGAGCGCTGCGGCGCTTTTCAATCAATGCTTCAATTTGCGCTACTTCGTCGTCGTCTTGTTCGCCCTGTAAGAAAGATTCAGGGTCTTGCTGCGCAATACCTAAGACTTCCGCTAGTTTCACAAGAATAAACGCGTGCTCACCAGCAGCTTTTGCGTCACTATCTTTTAAGCGATTCACTTCTTTTGATAATTCAAAAATCACTGGCAGTGCTTCTGGCGTGTTGAAGTCGTCGTTCATTGCTGTCTCAAAACGTTCAACGTAAGCATTACCTTTAAGTTCGACCTCCACCAGCTCAACGCCACGTAGCGCAGTGTAAATACGCTCAAGCGACGAACGTGCTTGTTCAAGGTTTTCTTGTGAGTAGTTTAGCTGGCTACGATAATGACCATTGATCAAGAAATAGCGTACTGTTTCTCTATCAAAGGCTTTTAGCACTTCACGTACGGTAAAGAAATTGCCAAGAGACTTAGACATTTTCTCTTTGTTAACTTGTACCATGCCGGTGTGGATCCAGGTGTTCACATAACGGCCGTTATTTGCGCAGCAAGATTGGGCAATCTCGTTTTCATGGTGCGGGAATTGCAGATCTGAACCCCCACCGTGAATATCAAAAAATTCACCCAAATGCTTTGAACTCATTGCGCTACACTCAATGTGCCAACCTGGACGACCTTCGCCCCACGGAGATTGCCACGCAGGCTCACCCGCTTTGGCTTTTTTCCACAATACAAAGTCAAGTGGATCATCTTTGTCTTGCGCTACTTCAACGCGTGCACCCGCTTGTAGCATTTCTAAATCTTGCTGAGATAACTGACCATATTGCTCAAACGTTGAAACATCAAACAATACATCCCCGTCCTTCGCAACGTAAGCATGGCCTTTTTCAATCAAGCGCGCGATCATCTCGATGATTTCGTCCATATGCCCTGTTACCGTCGGCTCAATATCCGCAGGTAGCATATTCAACGCAGTAAAGTCTTCATGCATGGCTTTGGTCATGCGAACGGTTAGATCATTAATCGACTCTTTGTTTTCCGCGGCGCGTTTAATGATTTTGTCATCCACGTCAGTAATATTACGCACATACGTGACGTCATAACCTAAATAACGTAAATAACGGTTCATTACGTCAAATGAAACGTAAGTGCGTGCGTGTCCTACATGACAGAAATCATAGATAGTGATACCACACACGTACATATCAACCTTGCCTTCTTTGAGCGGTTTAAAAGGGGCTTTTTGGCGAGTGAGTGTGTTGAAAATCTGCAACATGTAGTTTTCTTCCTAAGTACGGTTCATTTTTTAACAAAAGTGCTTTTAATCATACCACCTGCATAGCAGCGCCTCTAGATTTTAATAACGAATTACGGCAGTTTTTTGATTTTTTACGCTGATTTTTAAGGAATGCTTTTTCACAAAAGCCCAGTTGATATAAAATAGGGTTTTATCATTCAACACGATGGACACTAACATGGTTGTTTTAGAAACAAATCACGGCGAAATCCGTATTAATCTTTTCGCTGACAAAGCGCCTGAAACGGTAGCTAACTTCCTAAACTACGTAAACAGCGAGTTTTATAACGGTACTATTTTCCACCGTGTAATCGACGGTTTTATGGTTCAAGGTGGCGGATTCGCATCGGGTATGGAACAAAAACCAGTTGAAGCACCGATCAAAAACGAAGCAAACAACGGTGTTGCAAACAAAGTGGGTACTCTAGCAATGGCACGTACGCCAGATCCACACTCTGCAACTGCACAATTTTTTATCAATGTTAACGACAATGACTTCCTTAACTTCTCTAGCGAAACATCGCAAGGTTGGGGTTACTGTGTATTCGGTGAAGTTGTTGAAGGCATGGACGTAGTAAATAAGATTAAAGGTGTTGCTACTGGTTCTTCTGGTTTCCACCAAGACGTACCGCTTGAAGATGTGATCATCGAAAAAGCATACGTTGCTGAGTAATATCCTACTTTTTATTCAAGGCCAGTATTTATGCTGGCCTTATTAGTTTTGAGGTCCCATGGGTAAAACCTATTTTATCGCCGACTTGCATTTAACCGAGCACCGCACTGATATCACCGCCGCTTTTTTCGCTTTTCTCGACCATCACATGACCGCCGATGTCGACGCTTTATATATTCTGGGTGATTTTTTTGAAGTGTGGATTGGAGACGATGAAAAAGACCCCTACGCCCTGAGTATTGCACAAAAACTGCGAAGCTTGAGTCACCTTGGCATTCAAGTCTTTTTTATTCACGGTAACCGTGATTTTTTAATCAAACAAGCCTTTGCTGACGAATGCCAAATGACTTTGTTACCTGAACAAGCGGTGATAGATCTATACGGCACACCAACGGTGATTTTGCACGGCGATGAGATGTGTACACAAGACGAAGCCTATCAAAAGTTTCGTAAGAAGAGCCGCGGTTGGTGGTGGCCAAGATTGATGCTTGCTATGCCACTTTGGTATCGTCGCAGAGTTGCTGCAAATGCAAGGCGTAAGAGTATTGAAAACCAAAAAGGCAAGCCCCTTGAGATTCTAGATGTCACCGAAGAAGCAGTGGCTGAAATGTTCGCAAAACATGGCGTAGACAATATGATCCACGGCCACACCCACAGACCAAAAGTGCACACCTACCAAGATGGTAAGGTACGTACTGTACTTGGCGATTGGTATTCACAAAGCTCATATATCGTCGTTGATGACAGTGGCAAACAGCAGCTCCTTTGCCACCCTTTTGAATAAATTTAGTGCTTAAATAGGCGCACCTGAGTGAAACTTGAAATCGGGGTCCGGTGAGCTGATAAGCTCGTTTTCTACTTGCTGAAATAGTTGAACACGCCCAGCTACGTCACAGCGCTTAGGAGCGGTTGCGTTGGCCACTTGATGCGCTAAATCAATATAGTCTTGATAATGTCTGGCTTCTGAGCGCAATAGCGACACATAAAACTTAGCAATTTCTTGATCTAAGTGTGGCGCAAGTTTGGCGAAACGTTCACATGAACGAGCCTCAATGTAAGCACCAATGATCAGTTTATCAACCAGGGCTGCGGGTTCATAAGTGCGAATGTGTTTGATCATTCCAGACGCATAGCGAGATGCTTGTACGTACTCAACAGGAATATCACGTGCCCTTATGATTTCTAGCACCTGTTCAAAGTGATGTAGCTCTTCTTTGATAAGCCTCACCATCTTACTCAAAATATCTTGATTGTAAGCATATTCAGGTCGTGCAGTTAGCTCACCGATCAATTCATTTTTACTGCCTGAAAACTCGCCATCACCAATACTGCGATAAATAAAATCTTCGTAAGGTTGCAACCAACTTAACAATGTTTTTGCAGACGCATCATCTATTGCATATTTGCGAATTAAGAAGGCCGCACTTTGCGCCGCTTTTAACTCACAATGCATATGATCGATAAGCAATAATGGTAAGTGCTCGCTTTGCTTTGCTTTTTCAATCCAAGCTTGCGGGGTTTCACAGCCTAAAAATTGGTTAATAGGCGTAAGTAAATCTGTGTACTTTTCTAACATAACAACAAAAGACTAATGTGTTTGCGCCATTTTATCATAACTTCTCGCTGCAAGGTGCACCACAAGGCTATTCCCCAAGAAGTTTTAGACTATTCTGAAAATAGTAATATTGCTATTCAACTACATTTTCTTGACAAAAATTAACTCATCTCTCATAACTTAATTGAATTGTACAAAAATAGTACAAACCTATATTTGAGGGGCTAACTATGATCTTTAATCATCTTTGGGGCTTATATGCTCACCCGCACGAAGAGTGGCAAACAATCGATAACCGTCACGAAAGCATGTTTTACAGTTTGTCACATATTGCACTTGTTGCGCTGATCCCAAGCATTATGGGGTACTATTCTTCAGTCTACTTAGGCTGGAGTGTTGGTACTGGGGATGCTGTCTATTTAACTCATGAGTCGGCAATATTAATTGGTGTTGCAATGTACTGCGCATTAATTGCAGGCGTCTTTATTCTGGCGTATCTCGCCCACTGGATGGCCATCACTTTTGGCTCAACACCGACCTATACACAGACTCTAGAGTTATCGGCCTACACGGCAACGCCAATGTTTATGTCGGCTTTTGCGGCATTTTATCCTGAGCTTTGGTTTGTCGTATCGGTTGGGATGGTTGCACTGGCGTACTCCGTTTACCTGCTTTATACGGGCGTGCCTATTCTTATGCATATTCCTGAAGAGCGTGGGTTTATTTATGCCAGCTCGGTTGTGACTTGTGGCCTAGTGCTGTTAGTCATCATTCTTGCTGCAACCGCTATCTTGTGGACTAATGGCATAATTAGCCCTACGTTTACGTAACCTGAGGGCGAGATAAGAAATAGATTAATCTATTTCTGCTAACGCTAGTTGTATTTGGTTGGAAAATGAAAAGACAAACCTTTTCTTGGCTTTTATCCTAAATGATGAATAAAAACGGCGCTTGTTTAGCGCCGTTTTTATTTTGTAGGTCGAAATATGACATGGGGTTGTCGATATTTGTCGCTATTTACCGATATTTGTCGGCATAAATGTCGACCTACTGTGCGAATACTTCGTCGGTTTTAGCGGCACAGATAAAATCGTTTTTATGAAGACCTTTAATAGAATGGCTCCACCACGTTACCGTCACTTTACCCCATTCGGTAAGTAGACCTGGGTGATGGCCTTCTTCTTCAGCCATATCACCCACCTTGTTTGTGAACGCAATTGCTTGTTTAAAGTTTTTAAACTTGTAAACACGCTCAAGCTGCATAATACCATCGCGTACTTCAGGTACCCAATCAGGGATCTGTTTGATTAGAACCGCTAGTTCTTCATCTGATACTTTAGGCGCATCCGCACGACACGCTTCACATTTTTGTGCACTTAAATCAGACATTGATAATTCCTTAACTTGCTAGTTTTTCTTTTGGCGGAAACTTAGGTTCAAATAACCCAAGCTCTTTTGCTTGTTCAACCTGCGACATGATATCCATTTTAGAGATCTCAAATAAGTCGTTGATTGAGTTAATTGTATAGTAAACAGGTTGCATAATGTCGATGCGATAAGGTGTACGTAACACATCTAACACTTTAAGCGGATTAATTTCTGGTTTGTCGGAGTAAACATATTGAGTCTCACCTGGGCTTGATAGCACACCGCCACCGTAGATACGCAAACCTTGCTCGGTTTGCATCAAACCGAATTCGACGGTAAACCAGTATAAGCGCGCAAGGTAGACGCGATCTTTCTTTTCAGCGGCATAGCCTAGCTGACCATACTTGTGTGTAAACTCGGCGAATGCTGGATTCGTTAGCATTGCACAATGGCCAAAAATCTCATGGAAGATATCTGGTTCTTGCAAGTAATCAAACTCTTCTCTTGAGCGAATAAAGGTCGCTACAGGAAACTGTTTGTTGGCAAGTAATCGAAAGAACTCATCGAAATCAATCAATGCCGGCACTGGTGCTACCTGCCAACCCGTTTCTTTCGCTAGTGCTTCGTTTAACTCACTTAGTTGTGGAATGCGGTCTTTTGGTAAGTTAATTTTCTCAAGGCCCGCCAAATATTCATCACAGGCTTTGCCTTCGATACACGCTAGCTGACGTGCAACTAACTCTGACCAAATTTGATTCTCTTCATCTGTCCAAGCAATAACGCCATTTTCATCTGGCTGCTTAGATACATATTTACTTGCTTTAGCCATTTTACATTCTCACTTACTTCACCCCGAGTTTATGATCTTGCAATTTCAATTGCCGTCCTGTTGATGGTTCGGAGCGCTTCAACTTGTGACTTTGATACTAAGTAAAAGTGAAGGAAAGTTTAATAGTGAGCACGTTTATCACATTTCGCACAACAAGCATTTTCGTAAACTATGAAATACACGCTTGTAAAATTAAAATTACACACATAATAAAAAGGGGCCAAACCCAGCCCCTTTGTAAAAATTAACTTACAGCTATATTTTATCAAACGCCTGCTTAAGATCGTCAATAATGTCTTCTACGTCTTCAAGCCCCACTGAAATCCGAATTAGTCCATCAGAAATTCCCGCAGCTAACCTTTCCTCTTGTGTATAAGGAGAGTGTGTCATTGATGCCGGATGTTGAATGAGCGTTTCCGGATCACCTAGACTTACCGCTAACGTACACAGCTCAGTCGCATTGATAAATTGTTCACCCTGCTCTAGCGAGCCGTTGATTTCAAAAGCAATTACCCCACCAGCCCCTTTCATTTGTTCACCTAGAAATTGGTAACCAGGATGCGAAGGTAAACCAGGGTAGTAGACTTTATTCACTTTAGGGTGCGCTTCTAGGAACTCTGCTACCGTTTGTGCGCTTTGACAGTGGCGCTGTACACGCAAAGCTAAGGTTTTCAACCCTCGATTGATTAACCAAGCATCATGAGGACTGATTGTAGCGCCAATGTCTTTTAACACGGTTAATTTGATAAGTTCTATGTGCTCTTTTGAACCGCACACGAGCCCTGCTACCACATCCCCATGACCATTTAGATACTTGGTTGCGCTGTGCACAATAAGATCAGCACCATAATTCACAGGCTTTTGTAAAAGCGGCGTCATAAAGGTATTGTCAACGACAAACAAGAGCTCGTGCTGTTTAGCGATCTCCCCTAACATTTTCAGATCTAATACCGTCATGTTGGGGTTGATCGGCGTTTCGGCAAACAATAGTTTTGTATTTTCCTGTACCGCATCACGTAACGCGTGCTCATCGGTTAAGTCTACAAATGACACCTCAATACCGAATTTAGGCAACATATGCGCAAATAGTGCGAAGCTACAGCCATATAATGCGCTTGATGCAATCATATGGTCGCCTTGCTGCAAAAAGCTCAGCACCGATGCAGACACAGCCCCCATACCAGTGGCGGTCGCCGCAGCATCTTCCATTCCCTCGAGTCGAGCTACTTTTTCTTCTAGCTCTCGCGTCGTAGGGTTGCCTAAGCGAGTATAGATATAGCCGGGCTCTTCACCGGCGAACCGTGCGGCTCCTTGCGCTGCGTCTTTAAAGTGGAATGTTGAAGTTTGATACAAAGGAGCGGTTAACGCCCCATGTGGGTCATCAAAATGATTGGGTCCGTGAATACACTGACTGTCATCTCTTAATTTTTTCATACTTGCCTGCTGATTTTATTATTGCCAACCAAATAAACATGGTAGTGAATTGATTAGCGTCGTTTTTGTGTAATAACCAATATGTAGGGCAGTTTAGAAAAATAGACAAGCATGCCAGATGGGGAGACGGCTAGTTCACTTACTGTGACTAGCCAGTTTTACTTAAAGAGGTGTATAAAATTGTTGCCGTTTAATCTTTTTTGCTACGCCTTAATAGCACATCTACGACTGAGCTAATCGCATTTTTCAAAAGACTTTGTTTGTGCTCCAAACGTGGTAATGGTCGACAAAGTTCCATCGCCTTATAGCCCAAACGAGCTGTAAATATCCCAGCACTCAGGCCCTGTGCTGAACGGGTAGAAAGCTTGCCGAGTAATTCAGCCCCCACACTGGTCGCAGCAAGGTCGCTTACCAGTTCACTTGCGCCAACAAACACCATTTGCTTCAACAGCATTTTGTACAAGGTGATACGGCTGCGATACGCTAATCGAATACCATAATGTTTGCTGATCTTTTCCACCAGCACGACTCCGCGCCAAAGCACCGCCAGCATATCCACAAGTGCAAGTGGACTTAAAGCAACTAAGAGCGCCGATGTTGTCGCATGCTCTTGAATTAGCTTTTTAGCTTCAGCATCTTGGCCTCGGAGCAAGGTTTTTTCATATAAAGTGATGACTTCTTTGTCTGTATGGTGAGGCTGTAATGCCTCTTCAAATGCGGCAACCTTTTGCTCTGGATGCGCTTTTAATAGTGGTGCAAGCCAAGCTCGCGCCTCGCCAATTTGGTCACTCTGTAATAAGCGCTGGGCATCATGCTTAATTTGCTGATGTTGTTTAAGCTTGCTAAGTGCGATGACTTCTGAAAATAAGAATTTAAATAGCGCCAATAAACCAAGAGACAATACGGTGGTGTATAGACTAAACAGCAGAATATTTTGCTCATAGCTCTCTATCAAGGTCAGTGCTGCTTCCACAATGATAAGTATTAATAGCGCAAGCAAAAAGCACTGCTTAAACCCAAATCGCCAAGGCGATTCGTAAATACGTTCAATTTTCGGTAACTCGGGTTCAGGCACAGCATCAAGGCTTTCACTCACAACCAGCTCGTTGCCGAGAACTTTGCCTTCACCACCCAAATGTTGAGACTCATCTTGGCGTTCAGTATCGATGTTTAAGCGCCTACCCGAGCCTTGGTAAGATTTTGTCTGATCTGTCACCTTAATTTATCTCCAATTAAGAACTGCAAAGCATGATCAAGCCTGATATGCGATAAGTTTCCTTGCCTCGCAGGTAGCGGTTCAAACGCTAAAAACTCAAACCCACTTTGGGGCCAAGCCTGCGCTTTTGGAACGTGATCAGGCGGGGTTGGTGGTACATAGTTGATAAACTGCTGCTCGCCGACCGGCTTGCCATAGATACATTGTACATGTTGCGTCCCCTCTTTCACCGCCCTTGACTCAACACTTCTCACCGAAGAAAGAGACATCGTATCCACGGTTACCCCGTTGAAGCGAAGCTCATTGGCACTGTCCACCAGCATTTCATTTAACAACCTTGTCAAATTGGTCTGCTGCTCGTTCAAGACGCCATCACATTTGTTGGCGGCAAATAGTACCTTATCTATTTTTGGGTTAAATAAACGAGACAAAAAGCCACTTTTACCATGAGAAAACATGGCGAGGATCTGCTTTAACGCAACTTCTTGCTCCTTCAGTGTGTCATAGCCATCACTTAAGCTACCCAATAGATCAACTAACACGACTTGGCGGTCAAACTGACAAAAGTAATCTTTGTAAAAAGGTGCGACGACTTGCTTTTTGTAGGCTTCAAAACGCTCCACAAGCTGTTGATATTGTGAATGATCGGTAATGTCGTTTGGGTGAACTTGTACCGGGAAAAACAGCAATATTGGCGCTCCCTCAAGGTCACCAGGGATCAACGCTCGGCCAGGTTGCAGGTTAGATAAACGAGTATCCCGCTGCAGCTGCGCTAAAAGCGCATGGTAACTTTGTGCAAGCATTTTCAGCTTACTTTCATCCACCGCTTCCGTTCCATCAAACTGCTCGAGGAGCTGTAAAAACGTTTGTGCAAATGGCCGGTATTTAGGCTTATTTAATAATGCAAATTGCTGCTCACACCACTCGGGAAAAGTCATTTTAAGCAGTGGCAAGTCCATTAACCACTCACCTGGGTAATCATATAGTTCAAGGTATAGTGTATGGGTTTGCGCTAAGTGCTGTTTGAGTCCGCGTTCACTATGATACCTAAACGCCAGTGTTAAGGTGTTGATACGTTTGGTTGACGCAGGCCATGTTGGCGGCTCTTCCAACAAACAAGTTATTGCTTGCTGATAGTCAAAAGTTGGTACCGCCAGTGCCTTCTGCGGCTCAGGACGACACGCAACAAGACGACCTTCACTCACAACATCTAAAAACGGTAAGTTGTCGGTGCTCGTTTGAGTAGTCAGATGCTTGATAAGCGCCGTGATAAATGCGGTTTTTCCGCTGCCACTAAACCCGGTTACGGCAAGCTTGATATGCTTATCAAAAGAGCGGTGGAGCGTTTTTTTTGCTTGTTGTTTTAACTTATCTAGGGAAGATGGGGTTCGAAAACGTGACGTAGTCATAAGTAGAAAAGTGCCCCTCAAGAAAATGCCAAGGCGGCCAATACCGCCTTATAGCTTGTCAATTTCTCTGCTAACCGTAAATTCAGGGGAAGTTACGTAGCGTTCCATGTTCTGAATGCGACCATCAAGTCGTGATAATCTGTCTTTTAGGTCATAAAGTGCCTGCCTTGGCGGCTCGCCTTTTTGCCACACCTTAAACTTCACCGATACTTTATCTTCATCTTTCGCATCAGGTGAACGATTTGGTGTCACTTCACGTTTATCTAAAATAAACCAACATGCCACATACACGACGATAAATAATGGACCACCTGATAATAGCACGGCCGTGATGAATAAGATCCTAACAAGCCATAACTCCATGTTGAAATAATCGCTAAGACCTGCGCATACTCCGGCTACCTTGCCGCGACTTGGGTCACGATATAGCTCTCGCTTTAGTCTACTCATAACTTGCGTCTCCATTGTGGTGACTCTTGATCAAGTAAAGCTTCTAACGTTTCAACACGATCTGCCATTTTTTCTGCCTTGCTGGCTAATTCGATAAGCTGACGATGCTCGTGTTCACTTAACCCTTGGCTTACCTGCTTTTTGCTACGGTAGTGCAAAATTAACCAAAGTGGTGCCACGATGACCATAAAAATAATCAACGGAGCCATCAAAACTTCTGCGTCAAACATAATCTTCTCCTGCCTTCAACCTGGCTGTTATTATTGTAGTTGGTTAGCACCTACCCTGACAGTAGGTGCGACTATTTTCACTTTTCAGCCATTTTCTTTTTCAGCTGTTCAAGCTCATCGTCAATCTTTTCGTTCTTTTGCAGATCAGCAATCTCATCCGCTAAAGATTTCTTACCTAGATCGTAAGATTCGATTTGTGACTCCAGGCCATCGATTTTGCTCTCATAACGCTCAAAGCGATTTAGGGCATCATCTACTTTACTGCTGTCGAGTGCCTTTTTCACCTCTAAACGAGATTCTGCTGAGCGCTGGCGTAGTACAATCGCTTTTTGGCGCGCTTTTGCGTCGGCCAATTTATCTTGTAATGTACTGACTTCTTGCTGCAGCTTTTCAATATGTGTGTCTACATGCTCTAGCTCTTTTTCTAGGGCTGCAACATCCTCCGCAGACTTTTGCTTTTCAAGTAAAGCAGCACGTGCTAAATCTTCACGTTCTTTACTTAGTGCAAGCTCTGCTTTGGTTTGCCAATCATCTACCTGTGCTTTTAGCTGATCTAGACGGCGTGTTAACTCCTTTTTCTCAGCGAGTGTTTTTGCTGAGGTCGATCTTACTTCGACTAGTGTATCTTCCATTTCTTGGATAATTAGGCGAACCATTTTTTCTGGATCTTCGGCTTTATCCAAAATAGCATTGATATTAGAATTCACTATGTCTGCAAAACGAGAAAAAATTCCCATAGTGGTTACCTCTTTGGTTAATAGCTAAATTGCTTACTGTCTATGTATCAAATAGCTTGCCAACTTTAACAAATTTAAAAACACAATAAAATCATAAGGTTATTTTATTTTTAAAAAGCCTTTAGTTATCTCTTTTTTTGAAATACACTAGTTATTAGTAAAAACCACTAAGAGTTAGGCAATATGAGCCGTTTTCGCCAACAGGATAATTTATTAGGCCAATCTGACAGCTTTTTAGCTGTGCTAGACAAGGTTTCACAGCTTGCTCCTTTAGAAAAGCCCGTGCTTATTATTGGCGAGCGTGGCACAGGTAAAGAGTTAATTGCGGCGCGTTTGCATTATCTCTCAGAGCGGTGGGATCAGGAATACGTCAAACTAAACTGCGCAGCCCTAAACGAAAACCTTTTAGAGAGTGAATTATTTGGTCACGAAAGTGGTGCCTTTACTGGTGCAAGCAAGCGTCATGAAGGTCGATTTGAACGCGCTAACAGTGGCACACTGTTTTTGGATGAGTTAGCTAATACCTCTGCAATGGTGCAAGAAAAGCTCTTGCGTGTAATTGAATACGGTGAGTTCGAGCGAGTTGGCGGCAAGCAAACCGTAAAAGTAGATACTCGACTGGTATGCGCTACCAATGAAGATCTCCCCACTCTTGCCGATGCTGGAGAGTTCAGACACGACTTATTGGACCGCCTCGCATTTGACGTCATCACCTTACCGCCATTAAGAGCAAGAAAAGAAGACATCTTTTTATTGGCCGAACATTTTGCGATAAATATGGCTCGGGATTTAGGATGGGAGTTATTTAGCGGCTTTACCCGCAAAGCCATCGAGAAACTGCTTGATTACCCGTGGCCCGGTAATATCCGTGAGCTCAAAAATGTAGTTGAACGTAGTTTATATCGTCATGGCAATGACCAAATTCCGGTTCATGATATTGTGTTTGACCCCTTTGCTAGCCCATTTAGGCCGAGTCAACGGATCAAAGCGCCAAATGCCCAGCCAACAACTTCAACCACTCATAAAGTTGAGCCTTTGCCTGTGGCACAGCCGAGTAACGAACAACAGGCAGATCCTGCCCTCGAATTCGACTTCCCTTGTGATTTAAAATCGCTTTCCAACGACTATGAAATCACAATGCTGCAAAAAGCACTTGAATTTAGTCAATTTAATCAAAAGAAAACTGCACAAAACCTTGGTTTGACGTATCATCAACTAAGAGGTTATTTGAAAAAATACAACCTACTGGACCAAAACCAAAAACAAGAGGCATAGTGGTGCGTAAATTGTTTTTTGGTGTGCTGTGTACCGCTTTATTTGGCTGTACGGATCAGACGCCAAATAAAGTGAATGATAAGTCACAAGGCTTAGTATATTGTGCAGAAGCGAACCCTGTGTCATTTAATCCACAAGTGACCACAACAGGGTCTACGATTGATATTATTGCCAATCAGCTTTATGACACCTTGATCAGTATTGATCCTGAAAGCGGCGAATTCTTACCTGAGTTGGCAACGTCTTGGCAGGTCAGCAAAGACGGTAAATCTTTCACTTTTACCCTGAGGGATGATGTCCAATTTCACGATACCCTCTACTTCACACCAACAAGAAAAATGAATGCCGATGATGTGGTATTCTCATTTAACCGTTTATTTGATGTTTACAATCCGTACCACTTTGTTGGTGATGCAAATTATCCTTATTTTCAAAGTATTGGACTCGACCAACTGATCCGCCAAGTAAAAAAAGTGGATGAACATACCGTTCGCTTTGATCTGTTCAACGCGGAAAGTAGCTTTTTATCCAATATCGCCACAGACTTCGCTGTCATTCTTTCTAAAGAATATGCCGATCAGCTTATAGAGCTTGAACATAAGCAAGATTTTGATCAAAAGCCCGTAGGCACAGGTCCGTATAAGTACCGTGAATTTTTACGTGATAACCTGATCCGATATTATCGCCATGAGCATTACTGGAAACACCCGGTATACATGGAACAATTGGTCTACGATATCACCACCAATGGCACTAGCCGCATCGCAAAAATGCTAACTAAAGAATGTGATATTACGGCGCACCCCAGTGCTACCCAGCTCACCGTGCTTGAGCAAAGAAAAGACATAGAAGTTGAAAAGGCCGCAAATCTGAATATAGGCTACTGGGCATTCAACACCGAAAAGCCACCATTTGATAATCCGTTGGTCCGCAAAGCGCTGGCGCACAGCATAGATTTTGAAAAAATCATGCAAGCGGTATTTTACAACAATGGAATTTTAGCCCGCTCGATGCTTCCCCCTTCTTCATGGGCATTTGAAGCGCAGCAAAAAATGCCAACATATGACCCTGAAAAAGCCAAAGAGTATTTGAAACAGGCTGGTCTTGAGGGCGGTTTTTCCATGACCTTATGGGCCATGCCGGTGTCGCGAATTTACAATCCTAACGCGCGGAAAATGGCTGAGCTTATTCAACGTGATTTACGTGATATTGGCGTCAATGCCAGAATCGTGGAGTACGAATGGAATACCTTTATTGAACGCGTTGGCCGCCATGAGCACGATAGTGTGTTATTAGGCTGGGCAGCAGATACGCCTGATCCAGACAATTTTTTCAGCCCATTATTAAGCTGTACTGCAACATTTAGCGGCAAAAACCCTTCCAACTGGTGTAATCCGGAGTTTGACCTATTGCTCACCCAAGCGTTAGACACCAACGATATGGAAGAAAGAAAATTCTATTATCAGCAAGCACAAAAAATGGTCATTGAGCAACTGCCTCTCGTTCCTATTGCTCACGGGCTAAGGTTCCAAGCAACTAGCTCTGATATCAAGGGCGTCTCACTACGTCCATTTGGTGGTATTTCGCTCGCTGAGGCAAGGAGAGACTAACATGTTCGCAAAATATGCTTATCGACGACTGAGCTTGCTTTGCTTTATGTTGTTTACCCTAACGATATTTACTTTCGCCCTCAATTACCTGTTTCCTGGTGAGTTGATCACTAACTTCAGTGGCGAAGTCAACTCAAGTTATGCCCAAACGCAGGTGCTAGTTGAAAAATACCGTATTGAAGAAAATATCTTTGTACAATACGGCGCGTTTATGGCTCGTATGTTTGAAGGCGACTGGGGTTTATCTTTATCGTCGGGCCAGCCCGTGCTTTCTCATGTGAAACATCTATTTCCAGCAACGCTTGAGCTGTGTTTATATGCTTTGACGGTTGCAGTCATTATTGGTGTACCAAGTGGAGTAATAGCCAGCGCTTATCATAAAAAGTGGCCAGATAAGCTCATTAACTCATTAAGCTTGATGGGATTTTCCATTCCAGTTTTTTGGTTAGCCCTGCTGCTCATTATGGCATTTTGTCTGGGTCTAGGGCTTTTTCCTATGTCCGGTAGAATTGGCTTACTTTATGAAATACAGCCCGTTACTCATTTTATTCTGATTGATATTTACCTCGAAGGTTTCCCCTATGGCGGTGCCGCATTTTGGGATGCACTTCATCATTTAGCGCTACCAACCGTTGTGCTGGCTATGTACCCAACGACAGTTTTGATCCGCTTTACTCGCGATTCTATGCTCGAAGTCCTCGACCAGAACTATATTAAAACGGCTAGAGCAAAAGGCCTTAATCGCAGCCAGCTTATCATTCACCACGCGCTGAGAAATGCGCTGCTACCAGTGATAAAACAAATTGGTCTCCAATTTAGCACGCTCATCACACTTGCGATGATCACTGAGGTGATATTCTCTTGGCCTGGGATCGGTCGATGGTTAATTGAAAGCATCTATCAACGTGATTTCCCAGCTATTCAAGGGGGACTGCTCGCGGTGTCTTTCTTCGTTATCATTGCCAACATGTTGTCTGATTTTATTCACTCGATACTCGACCCGCTCGCAAGGAATCAGGCTCATGGCAAAGTTTAATCTATTTACCGAAGAGTCTAATCGCTCACCTTTATTTAGATTATGGCGTAAATTCCGCTCAAATCACGTTGCGCTTGTGGGTTTGTGGCTGTTTGTTGCCCTTACGGTATTGGCTTTAACAGCACCGTTGATCGCGCCCTATGGTGTTAACCAGCAGCATGCTGATGCCCTGTTGCTGCCACCTTCTTGGCATGATGATGGCGATGTGCGCTTTATACTCGGTACAGATGATTTAGGGCGAGACATCTTATCGCGCTTAATGAACGGAGCAACCTTCACCTTTGGTTTATCTATCATTGCGGCCTTGGTTACCACGGCACTCGGCGTCGTACTTGGTACGCTTGCTGGCGCCAGTCGAGGCTTAAAATCCAGCTTTCTTAATCACTTATTGGATATTACGCTCGCCATTCCTTCGTTACTGCTGGCCATTATCATCATTGCTATATTAGGGCCAGGTTTGATGAATACGGTGTGGGCGATCATCTTCGCGCTATTGCCACAATACATCCACTCGATTAGAAACTTAGTGGTCACTGAGCTTAGTAAAGACTATATCATTGCCTTTAAGCTTGATGGTGCAACACGCTGGAAACTGCTCGTCCGTGGCATACTGCCTAACATTTACGAGCATATCGTGGTTATCTTCACCATGGCGCTGTCGACTGCTATTTTAGATATTGCCGCACTTGGTTTCTTAAAGCTCGGTGCGCAGCCTCCATCTACCGAATGGGGTGCTATCCTCCAAGAAAACTTAAGTTTAATTTATCTCGCGCCTTGGACTGTAGGCCTCCCAGGTGTATTGCTCTTTTTGGCAGTACTGTCTACCAACTTGGTTGGTGATGGACTGCGTGAAGCGCTGAAACAACGTAAGGCAGATTAATGCAATTACTAGACATTAAGAACCTCACCATTGAACTACGTACCGAAGACGGTGTTATTCGCGCGGTTGATAAGGTCAACCTTAGCCTTAAAGAAGGCGAAGTGCATGCACTTGTCGGTGAGTCTGGCTCTGGTAAAAGTCTAATCGCCAAGGCCATTGTGGGGGTGCTCAATCAGCGTTGGACAGTAACCGCAGATCGCATGCACTGGCGTGGTGTTGACCTTATGCGTTTATCTTCAGAAAAGCGCAGAAAGCTCGTCAGCCAAGATATTGCGATGATTTACCAAGAGCCAAGTCGAAGCCTTGACCCAACCGCCACTATTTTCGACCAAGTCGCGGAGTCTATTCCCGATAGCGTCTTAAAAGGTGGCTTTTTTGGTCGTAGAAAAGCACGAAAAGAAAAGGTTCGAGCACTATTGCACAAAGCTGGGATCCGAGACGATAAAAAGATCTGCAGCAGTTACCCACATGAACTTTCTGAGGGGATGTGCCAAAAGATCATGATTGCGATGGCCATCGCCAGAAGCCCTAAATTACTTATTGCCGATGAGCCTACCACCGCACTTGAGAGTACCGCCCGCGCGCAAGTATTTCGATTGCTCAAGGCATTAAACCAGCTTAAGAACATGTCGATATTAATGATTTCGCATGAGCTGGAAGAGATCTCCGACTGGTCTCATGCAATGCATGTGCTCTACTGCGGACAGATGGTTGAAGCAGGCCCTACTCAGGCTATTTTTAAACAGCCATTGCATCCCTACACCCAGGCGCTGGTTAAGAGTTTACCTGACTTTGGTCAAGGACTCGGCCATAAAGAAGCATTTTATGCCTTGAAAGGCACTATTCCTCCATTACAGCATTTACCCATAGGATGCCGCTTGGGGCCGAGATGCCCCCAAGCGCAAAAAGAATGTGTCGTCACGCCAAGGCAAAGTCGCTCGCATGGTCATAGTTACGCTTGCCACTTTCCGTTAATTAAGGTGAAGCAAAAATGCAACCCGTCTTAAAAGTACAGTCTTTAAACAAGTCCTACACTTCTCGTCAAGGGCTGTTCAGACGCCGTTCGTTGCAGGTACTCAGAGATGTGTCGTTTGCGCTTGCTCCCGGACAAACCCTCGCAATCATAGGCGAGACTGGCTCTGGTAAAAGTACGCTCGCCAAAGTACTTGCCGGTGCCGACATGGCAGACTCTGGACAAATATTACTAAATGGTCAAATTGTAGAAGACGCTGGTATTCGCAATCATGACTGCCGTACTATTCGCCTTATTTTTCAAGACCCAACTCGCTCGCTCAACCCGGGTCTCACCATTGGGGATATGCTTGATGATTGCCTGCAATACAATACTGAACTCACCGAAGAACAGCGTTATAAGAAAATTCGCATCACACTCAGCCGAGTCGGGCTACTTGGCGAACACATAGACTATTATCCTCATATGTTTAGTGGCGGACAATTACAGCGGGTTGCCTTAGCGAGAGCCCTTATTTTAGACCCTAAAGTGCTGGTACTAGATGAAGCGCTGTCATCATTAGACCCGTCCGTACGTGCACAAACCGTAAATCTGCTGCTAGAGCTACAAGCAGCAACGGGACTTGCGTATGTGCTTATCACACATCATTTGAGTTTGGTTCGCCATATGAGTGATGAAATTTTGGTATTAAATCGCGGCAGAGTTGTCGAATATGGCGAAACGGAGTGTGTGTTCAATACGCCAAAATCTAAAACCATGCAAAAGCTGCTGTCAGCTTAATTTCGCGAGGGAATGAGAAATGGATTTTAGTGCCCATCTGTTATTTTTCTTCTCACTTGTTGGAGTATTTAACGGCTTTATTCTCAGCGCCCTACTGCTAGTAAAATTTCAGGAGGCAAAGGCACTACGCTGGGTGTCGATGCTCCTCATTTTACTTTGTATTCGAATTGGTAAATCAGTCCTTTTTTACTTTAACCCAGAGCTCGATAAAACGATCCTGCAAATAGGTTTGAGTGCCTACTTTTTGCTTGGCCCCTGCCTGCTTAATTTTGTACTTGCAAGCTACAGTAAAACCAAAAATCGTTATCTAACAATACACTTTTTGGCATTAAGCGGTTTTATTATTGGATTTGGTATATTCATGCCCTATCAGCTTCACCCTGAAATTTGGCAAACGTGGGGTTACAAAGGCACATCCTATTTTTGGCTAGGTTATTTACTGATAAGTTCTTATACTTTTTATCGTCTAGCTACGGCCAAAAGCGCCAATAACAACGCCGAGTTTCATCTATCTATGGTTGTTATCTGCGGTTGCTGGCTCATTTGGGCCGCGTATTTCTTTTCGTCATTCACTTCTTACATCACAGGAGCACTCACCTTCAGCTTTGTGCTCTATTTAAGCATCCTTTTCGCACCCAAATTACTACGAAAACCATCTGCTAATGAAAAGAAATATGCCAATACGCACATAAGCGACGAGGAGTACAATCAGCTCATAGCCAAACTGGAGTCGCTAATGTCAGAAAGCAAGCTATTTACTGAGCCGGATTTAACGCTACCCCGATTAGCCAAACGATTAGGCACGAGCCACAACAAATTATCGCAAATAGTAAATCGCCATTATCATTGTAACTTTAAACAATATCTCAATGGCTTGAGAGTTGAATATGCGAAACACTTGCTTTCGAGCACCAACATGCCGCTAGAACACCTTGCACTGGAGTGTGGTTTTAATTCTGCATCCACATTTTTTGCCGCATTTAAGAAGCTCACAGGCTACTCTCCAAATAACTTTAAGCACTCCGAAAACATACTCTCAGACTCCTAAAATATACTCTAGGTGACTGCTTTAATTAAATAAGTTTATATTTCTTCTGAATCAGAACAGGAGAAACTTATGGCCCTATCAAAACTAGTACCATTGTTATTTTTACTACTTATCCAAACCAGCATCGCCATCGCTTTTGAGGATGAGACCGCTAAAATTACCGCTACATTAAACCACTACATCAGTGGCACCGCGAACAACCAGCCTAAAGTGATAAGAAAAGCGTTTCATCCCGATGCGATACTTATTTTAGAAAAGTCAGACCAAGCGATGTGGCAAGTCCCGTTGAAAGAGTATTTGAGTTGGTATAAAGGCTCGAAAAAAGACACTGGCAGACGCACCAAAATTCTAAATATCAGCGTGAATGACCACCTTGCACAGGCCAAAATCCGTATTGATATATTGAAGTCAAACGTGCAGTACATCGATCACCTACTCCTAAAGAAAATAGCTGGCACATGGAAAATCATCAGTAAATCGGCGCAGCAAACCACGCTAACTTCCGAGCAAGTAACGAACTTAGGTCGCCGAGTGCTCGTTGTCTCATCAAGCAAAGCCTTTCATGGCGATAGCAAGCTGCCAGCTGGCACGAGCTTCGAAGAGCTATTCAGTGCCTATGACGTATTTACTCAAGCAGGACTAATTGTTGATTTCGTCAGCACACAAGGTGGCGCGTTAAACCTGAGCTATATAAATACTTCAAACGGCGAACATAAAAAGTACCTTTACCAACCTGACTATATGTATGCGCTCAGCAACACAATGCGCCCAGCTGAAGTCGACCCTAGCCAATATGCTGCAATCTATTATGTTGGCGGCAGCAATGCCATGTATGAAGTAGCGGAAAACCCTACTCTACAGCGTATTGCTATGCATATATATGAACAAAACCAAGGTGTTGTTGCCGCCGTATGCCATGGTACAGCAGGTATCGTTAATTTGCGCTTGAAAAATGGCGAGTATCTCATCAAAGGAAAGCAAATCACCGGTTACCCTACCGCATTTGAAAATCCAGATAGAGAGTATTTCAAGCATTTTCCTTTTCAAATTCAGCCTAAAGTGGAAGAGCTTGGAGGGAGTTTTGTGTATGGAGAGCGGGATGCGTCTTTTATCAAAGTAGATAGCCGCATAGTGACGGGGCAGAATTATCAGTCTTCGCAGGCCGTAGCAAGGGCCGTATTAACTCTATTTTGAATATCAGGGCGGCTATAATATTGACCGCCCTATTCAATCACCGTTTTAGTTAACCTTAGGTTTGGATAAGGAATGAACTAACTTATTGTTTTTAAAGTTCAGATTAATTAGTCGTGTTACCCTTAAAATTCATACACTCACTGGTATGACAAAACTTTAAACCTTTCGCACTTGCATAAGCCAATACCTTTTCAAGATTCTCGGGAGTGATATACCACTCATTCCCAGTTTTGCCAATGACATGCGTTGCTAAGTATAGCGTCTCACCACCTTTTAAGGTATCAATCGCATTCTGGATTTTGTCCAAGTCAAAGCGGTGTGAGTCCATAGATAATCCTGTTGTGATTGGTCTATCACTGCGTTCACCTCTATAAATAACAGAAGACCAAGAAGCAAACTTACGTACATGAGTAAAATATTTCTTGATTTCACGATCGGTTTCTTTTGTATAAGCTCCGAATGGGTACGCATAAGACGTTACTGTCAAGCCATCTCTTCTCATTGCGTCAAGTTGTGGTGTGATATCGTCTGCTATCCACTTCTGAACACCATTTTCTTCGGAGTAAATCTTCGCATGACGATGAATTACTCCATGATGACCGATTTCGTGACCTCGGTTTTCTATATCAGCCACTTTTGAATGATCAATAGTGGAGTAATGGCTAACATAATAGGTAAATGTTGCGTTATATTTATCAAATAGATCAAGGTGGTCATGGATAGAGTTTAATGCGCCACCATCGTCAAAAGAAATATTAATCTGTTTAGGCCAAACAGAGCTTTGATTATGATGGAAGTCCTCAACTGCCTCCTGAAGCGCAGCATACTCAAAGTGGCTCTCTGGTATCGCTAAAATCAGCTCGTCATATGCCCACTGATCCAGTTTACCATCTTCAAAAAATAAGCCCCGAAGCCCAACTTCCTTCAGTCTGTTCGGTGTGAGTAAAGATTTACTATCTAATTCAAAAAGCTCAACAACTTTGCATAATCGATGTTTGAGAGCCGCCAACTGTAATTCATCTTGTGTCGTATTAAAATATCCCTGAATTACAGATAGATTTGCCGCAGTTACACATCCAAATTCAGCAATTTCAAAGTCTTTTAAAGCAAGAGAGGTAGTACTATCTGCTCCTTGTGCACTCAGAATACGCTTAATTACCTCTTCCTTTGTTTCTTTTACGGGATTATTAGAATTAGCATTATCTGAATCTGAATCGTCGGTATTGGTATTATCTTTATCTGAATTATCAGTATCCGAGGAGTTATCAGTATTAGTTCCATTATTGTCAGTTGAAGTGTTATCTCCTTGACCTCCCTCTACAGGTAACTCTATAACAGTCTTACTATCACTGTTACAACCCGATACTGATAGCAATAAGGCTACAATCCATGCACTATATCTATATTTCATAAAGTTCCTATTTTATACACATTGTTCCCAAAATCGAACATACTAAATAGGGGAACAATATTTGTCAATAAAGGAACAATAAAGAATTTATTATTTGAAATTAACCAGCCATAAATTAAAAACCTTTAAATAAACAAAACTTAACAAAAAAGCACCATAATAAGAGGCCAAAAACACAAAAAAGGCGCCGTGTTGGCGCCTTTCTTCTATCTAAAAACGATTATTGCTGCTCTGTGACCTGAAGTTGTGGTCTTTTTACTTCAGACTTAGCTTCAAGCGCTGCTAGTAGCTCAAGATAGTTTTTGTTTGCGTAAGAAGCGGTGATTGACTGCTTCTGCTGCGCATCAACCTTGCCATCAACTTCAGGCGTGGTAACTGACTTCAGTACCACAAATGCCGAGTCGCCATTACCAAGCTCTACAAGTGCAGATTCTGCCTCTGCCACACCCGGCTGAGGCAATTTAAATGCTTCAGCTGCAATAGCTGGTGGTACGTCGTAGCTACGACGCTTAAGCTCAGACACGCTCTTCACTTCGATACTTTGTGCTTTGGCAATCTCAGCTAAAGTAGAACCACCTTGTAGTTGCTCAAATAGTGACTGTGCTTTCTCTGCAATTAATGTCGACGCTTTTTCATTGCTCAACTGCGTTTTGATCTGCGCGCTGACTTCCTCAAGTGGCTTAGTCGCTGCCGCTTTATGCTCAGCAACACGAACCACCACGATATGCTCTGGTGCAACTTCCAACACTTCTGAGTTTACGCGGTCTTCTAGCAGCTCTGGCGTGAAGATAGTATTGCTTATCGCTGGTGAATTCAGTGGCTCAGGAAGCGCGTTACGACTTACCAGTTCTGTTGATTTGATCTCAACACCAGCGGCTTCAGCAGCGTCTTGTAGCGAGTCAGCCATTTCAAAAGCAAGTTCAGCTACACGAGTTTGCTTTTGATAGAACGCATCAATCTTAGCTGCTCTTTCAAGCTCTGCACGAAGGTCGTCTTTTACGTCTTCAAAAGATTGTGCCTGTTGGCGCTGAATGTCTGTTAGCTTGATAATATGGAAACCAAACTCAGATTCAACCACTTCAGATACATCACCTACCGCGGCCAGCGCAAATGCTGCATCTTCAAACGCCGGATCCATCATGTCTCTTTCAATCCAATCTAGATCACCGCCAAGCTCAGCGCTCACCACGTCGTCAGATTTTTCTTCTGCAACAACGGCAAAATCAGCACCGTTATTCAATTCAGCCAGAATTTCATCTGCTTTTTGTTTAGCAGCTTCAGCATCTTCGCTTGCATCAACAAGAATGTGTGACACGCGGCGTCTTTCAGGTTCAAGATATTGGTTTTTTTGCTCTTCGTAATACGTTTTTAACGCTTCCTCAGTCACTGGCTCTGCAGGCGCTAAATCTTCAGCTTTTAGCTCGATATAGTTAACCGCCACCAATTCTGGAGCTTGGAACTGAGTTTGATTCAAATCGTAATAGTTTTGAACTTCTTCATCTGACACTGATACTTCATCTTTCACCAACTCTTTGCTTAATACCGCATAGTCGATAGCACGAGTTTGTTGCTGTAGCGCAATAGATTGCTGAAGTTCGTTTTTCAATACAAAATCAGTGCCTGCCACCGCTGAGATTAGCTGCGCACGAGTCATCTCGTCACGAAGATATTCGCGGAAGCTATCTGGCTGGAAGTTCATTTGACGGATAACTTGTAAGTAACGGTCGTTACTGAATTCTCCACCAATTTGAAAATATGGCATTTCAACAATCGCTTTTTTAACCTGCTCATCGCTTACACGAAGACCAAGCTCTTTAGCTAGTTGGGTTTGTAATTCTTGTTGTACTAATTGGTCAACAACACCTTGGCGAATTTGCGCCATATAATTAGGATCGGCTGCAATCTGTGCAAAGTATTCGCCAAACTGTTGCTCTAGTCGTGCACGTTCATTTGAGTAAGCACGAGAAAACTTAGTTTGTGAAATCTTTACTCCGTTCACTTCTGCGACAGGCTGCTCTGTGGTTTGACCTAGGTAACCACCGATCCCTGCTAACGCAAAAGATAAGATGACTAAACCTAATACGATTTTAGCCGCCGGGCCTTGCGAGCCTTCTCTGATCTTTTCAAGCATTTATTGTTTCTCTTATCTAAGTCAAAGCACCTAAGCACTTTGTGTTTGCTAGATTTGGGTTAAGCATTACACCAATCAGATTAGTGATGGTATAAAAAAAGCGTATCTTAGCAGATACGCCTTTTATCTTGAAGCAGTTCGCGATGACTCTGCACCGCCTAATTCAAATTGAATTAGTTTACTGCGTCTTTAAGCGCTTTACCCGCTTTGAAAGATGGGATGTTAGCTGCTGCGATTTGAATAGTCTCACCAGTTTGTGGGTTACGACCAGAACGTGCAGCACGCTCGCGCACTGAGAAAGTACCAAAACCTACAAGTGCAACAGAGTCACCGTCTTTTAGTGCACCCGTTACAGACTCAATGAATGAATCTAGCGCACGACCAGCAGCCGCTTTAGAAATGTCAGCATCAGCTGCGATTTGATCGATTAATTGAGATTTATTCACAATATCATCCTCTTCCATAGTTATTGTCAAAAGTTACTTCTTACTGGTAACTTTTGCTATTCATTTAGAGACATCACAGCGACTCTCTAATTCTCGAAATCTTTCTCAAGCCTAGTGATTACGGGGCTTCCGAACCAGTAGGCTTGAATACAGTGCCTAACTTAACACACCTTTTAGATTTGAAAAGCCTTTTCACTCAATTTTTTGGCTTTTTTCTTAGTTTTTTTGCGATTCCACACTAAAACTGTCTATTGGGTGCGCTAACGCCAGTGATAATACCTCATCAATCCATGACACCGCATGAATATCAAGCCCTTCAAGAACATTCTCAGGAATTTCCTTTAAGTCACGCTCGTTCTTTTTCGGTATTAAAACTCGTTTAATTCCACCACGGTGCGCTGCCAATAATTTCTCTTTCAGACCACCGATAGGCAGAACTTCACCACGCAAGGTAATTTCACCTGTCATCGCAACATCTGCACGTACTGGATTACCAGTAAGGCTTGATACTAAGCCCGTTACCATCGCAATACCGGCGCTCGGACCGTCTTTCGGTGTTGCACCTTCAGGAACGTGAACATGAATATCACGTTTCTCGTAAAAATCGTCATTTATGCGTAGTTTGTCAGCACGGTTGCGCACAACCGTCATTGCCGCCTGAATTGACTCTTGCATCACATCGCCCAGCGACCCGGTGTAAGCAAGTTTGCCTTTACCTGGTACTGCCGCACATTCGATAGTGAGTAAGTCACCCCCGACTTCTGTCCATGCAAGACCGGTAACTTGACCAACTCTATCGCCGTCTTCCGCCTTGCCGTAGTCGTGACGTTGTACACCTAAGAAGTCTTCAAGGTTTTCTTGGTTAATCACAACTTGCTTAACATTTTTATCTAGCAAGATGTTCTTAACTGCTTTTCTGCACAACTTAGATACTTCGCGCTCTAGATTACGGACACCCGCTTCACGCGTGTAGTAGCGGATAATACCAATGATCGCGCTGTCTTCTATATTGATTTCAGACTCTTTTAATCCATTGCGTTTCACTTGCTTTGGAATTAAGTGCTGCTTGGCAATATTTAGCTTTTCGTCCTCGGTGTAACCAGCAAGACGAATGACTTCCATACGGTCTAATAATGGACCTGGAATGTTAAAGCTATTAGAAGTCGCAACAAACATAACATCAGACAGATCGTAGTCCACTTCTAAATAGTGGTCTGCAAAGTTGCTATTTTGCTCTGGATCTAACACTTCTAGTAGAGCCGATGCAGGGTCGCCGCGCATATCCGATGACATCTTATCGATTTCATCCAACAAGAAAAGCGGGTTCTTTACGCCAACTTTCGACATGCTTTGGATCAATTTTCCCGGCATTGAGCCAATATAAGTTCTTCTGTGACCACGAATTTCAGCTTCGTCGCGCACGCCACCGAGCGCCATACGTACGTACTTACGGCCAGTCGAACGCGCGATAGATTGACCTAAACTGGTTTTACCAACGCCCGGAGGGCCGACTAAGCATAAGATAGGACCTTTAAGCTTATTGGTGCGCTGCTGTACCGCTAGATATTCGATAATGCGGTCTTTCACTTTCTCAAGACCATAATGATCGGCATCGAGTATCTTTTGTGCACCAGCTAGGTCTTTTTTCACCTTTGAGCGCTTTTTCCAAGGTACATTGATCATCGTCTCAATGTACGAGCGTACAACCGTCGCTTCCGCAGACATAGGTGACATCATTTTAAGTTTGTTAAGCTCTGAAAGTGCTTTTTCTGCCGCTTCTTGCGGCATATTCGCTTCGCTAATACGCTTTTTCAGGGCTTCAAATTCGTCAGGTACATCATCCAGCTCACCAAGCTCTTTCTGAATAGCTTTCATTTGCTCATTCAGATAGTACTCTCGTTGGGATTTCTCCATTTGCTTTTTAACGCGTGAGCGGATCTTTTTCTCTACTTGAAGTAGGTCAATCTCGCCTTCCATCAACGCCATCAAATATTCGAGACGCTCAGTCACGTCGTCAATTTCTAGCACCTTTTGTTTTTCAGGTACTTTAATTGGCATATGAGCAGCCATCGTATCCGCTAAGCGTGCAGCTTCATCGATACCCGATACTGAAGTTAGTACTTCTGGTGGGATCTTTTTATTTAGCTTCACATAGCCTTCGAACTGGCTAATTGCGCTGCGAACTAATATGTCTTGCTCTTGCTCATCCACATCCTGAGATGGAATGTACTGAGCTTGCGCCAAGAAATATTCGTCTGTAATTAGAAACTCATCTATTTTTGCGCGTTGAGTACCTTCAACTAGCACTTTCACTGTGCCATCAGGTAGTTTGAGTAACTGTAGTACCGTTGCAATGGTACCAGTCTGATAGACATCATCAGTGCTTGGGTCATCAACTGAGGCGTCTTTTTGCGCAACTAAAAAGATTTGCTTGTCATTGTCCATCGCAGCTTCTAGGCATTTTATTGATTTTTCTCGACCTACAAACAGCGGGATCACCATATGCGGATACACCACTACATCGCGTAGCGCTAGCACTGGAATTTCTACTCGATCCGTTCTTTCAAGCGTCATTATGTTCTCTTCGCACTTCAATTAATTTTGGGAATACTGAGCTATATGGGGATAACGCAGATAAAGTTCAATAGTTTATAGTAATCCGCATCAAGTAGAGATCAATTTAACGGATAAAAAGCTTAGTTTTGACACTCAATTTATCGTGGTGGAATGTATAAAAAATTCCCCCTAAAAACTTGCCTCACTATTGCCCTTTATTGTTATAACAATTTGACTATATTGGTTTCTATCTGATGTGGACTAAGAAATAAAAAGGAGCGCTAGGCTCCTTTTTTCAATCTCATACTGAGCTATTCAGACGCCGCTTTTTCTTTACCGTTATTTTCGTAAATCATAATAGGGTCTGATTCGCCTTTGATCACCGTTTCATCAATGACGACTTTACTCACTTCTTCTAGTGAAGGAAGCTCATACATAGTATCAAGCAATACGCCTTCGACGATCGAACGCAGACCACGGGCACCCGTTTTACGCTCCATCGCTTTATGAGCAATCGCTCGTAGCGCATCTTCACGGAATTCAAGGTCAACACCTTCCATCTTAAATAGCGCCGCGTATTGCTTAGTGAGTGCATTCTTCGGCTCATTTAGAATTTCAATTAGTGCTTCTTCGTCCAGTTCGGTCAAAGTTGCAACTACGGGCAAACGACCAATAAATTCAGGAATTAAGCCGTACTTAACTAAATCTTCAGGCTCTACGTCTTTAAACGTTTCGCTTAATGAGCGCTCAGAGTCTTTAGATTTAACTTCAGCACCAAAGCCAATTCCAGTATTTTTTGTACTGCGCTGTTCGATGACTTTATCTAAGCCTGCAAACGCACCACCACAAATAAACAAGATCTTAGAAGTATCTACTTGTAAAAACTCTTGTTGCGGGTGCTTTCTACCACCTTGTGGTGGAACAGATGCAACCGTACCTTCAATCAATTTTAGTAGTGCTTGTTGTACACCTTCACCTGACACATCACGGGTAATCGATGGATTGTCAGATTTTCTTGAAATTTTGTCGATTTCATCGATATAAACAATACCACGCTGTGCTTTCTCAACGTCGTAATCACATTTTTGCAGAAGCTTTTGAATGATGTTTTCAACATCTTCACCCACATAACCGGCTTCGGTTAATGTCGTTGCATCTGCCATTGTGAATGGAACATCAAGTAAACGTGCAAGCGTTTCTGCTAGAAGGGTTTTACCACTACCCGTTGGACCAATTAGTAGAATATTACTCTTGCCAAGTTCTACATCACCCTTGCCGCCTTGGTTACGCAGGCGCTTATAGTGATTATAAACCGCAACAGACAAGACTTTTTTAGCGTGGTCTTGACCTATCACATAATCATCTAAGTGATTTCTGATCTCTTTTGGCACAGGTAATTTATCAGACGCGTCATGCTTAGGCGCAATATCTTTGATTTCTTCCCTAATGATGTCGTTACAAAGTTCAACGCACTCGTCACATATATAGACAGATGGACCGGCAATTAACTTACGAACTTCATGCTGGCTCTTACCGCAAAATGAGCAGTAGAGTAGCTTGCTATTCTTATCGCCGTCTGTTGGAGTGTCTGACATTCAGCTACCTCATTCAATTGCTGTTATCTCTAGATAACATCGTATTTCTTTTAACTATACCAAAGAAATTTGGCTTTGGCACAGTAGAAGCCGATGAATTCAACTCATCGGCTAATTCATAATCACTTAAGCTCTCGACGAGAGTGAACTGCATCAATCAGGCCATATTCTAGCGCTTGATCTGCAGTCATAAAGTTGTCTCTATCTGTGTCATGCGCAACCACATCATAAGGCTGACCGGTGTGTTCCGCCATTAAGCGATTTAATTTCTCTTTTATCGCTAAGATTTCGCGGGCATGAATTTCAAAATCAGAAGCCTGACCTTGGAAGCCACCTAAAGGTTGGTGGATCATCACACGAGAATTAGGTAAGCAATAACGTTTACCTTTAGCACCGCCAGATAGCAAAAATGCCCCCATACTCGCAGCTTGACCAACACAAACCGTACTAACGTCAGGCTTGATAAAATTCATCGTGTCGTAGATTGACATTCCAGCGGTCACAGAACCACCTGGCGAGTTGATATACAGGAATATATCTTTGTCAGGGCTTTCTGATTCCAAGAACAGCATCTGCGCCACGATTAGATTGGCCATATGGTCTTCGACTTGACCAGTTAAGAAAATAATACGGTCTTTTAGCAGTCGTGAGTAAATATCATAAGAACGCTCGCCTTTAGCCGTTTGCTCCACGACCATAGGTACTAACGCATTGATTGGATCGATCATACCATCATTCATGTTTTCTTATTCCTTATTAGCACAGAATCTATTGCCTATTCGCAGCAACTTTATTGGACTTAGCGCGGTCCATAAAAACATTCTGTGATCGGTGTTTAGGCTAATACTTCTTTGAGCGAATTGAAACGAGTAGATATAACTGTAGCAGTAATACTCAACGAAACCTGACTCGTAAAATAAGTATAGCTAATAAAATAAGCCATGCCTCAAGATATAAGTACTTAATGCTTCAATATCAAGGCCTAAAAACAAAAATGGCCCGAATTCTCTATTAGAGTAACTCGAGCCATTTAAACTTCAGCTTAGCTGTAAGTCAATGATTTCTTCAAAGACTTATTGAGCAGCCTGTGGATTCATGATGTCGTCGAATGACTTTTCAACATCAGAAACAGATGCAGCAGCAAGTACTGCTTCAACTGCTAGCTCTTCCATCGCAACGTTGCGCATTTGCTGCATTAGTTGATCGTTTGCTTTGTAGTATGCCACTACTTCACTTGGATCTTCGTATGCAGAAGCAACTGTGTCGATTAGTTCAGCAACTTTATCTTCATCAACTTTGATGTCGTTCGCTTTGATCACTTCACCTAGTAGTAGGCCAGTTTTCACGCGAGTTACTGCTTGCTCGTGGAATAGCTCAGCTGGAAGCTCAGGCATGTTTTGTGCGTTGCCACCAAAACGTTGTGCAGCTTGTTGACGAAGTGCATCGATTTCTTGGTCGATTAGTGCTTTTGGCACTTCAACTTCGTTAGTTTCTAGAAGACCTTTGATAGCTTGATCTTTCACGTTCGCTTTAACCGCTTGGTTTAGCTCACGCTCCATGTTCTTCTTAACTTCTTCTTTAAGTGCGTCAACGCCGCCTTCAGCAACACCAAACTTAGTTGCGAACTCGTCAGTTAGTTCAGGAAGCTCTTGAACTTCAACTTTCTTCACAGTGATTGTGAATTGAGCCGCTTTACCTTTTAGGTTTTCAGCGTGGTATTCTTCAGGGAAAGTTACGTCAGAAACAACTTCCTCACCTGCTTTTTTACCAACGATACCGTCTTCAAAACCTGGGATCATACGACCTTGACCAAGCTCTAGAGGGAAGTCTTCAGCTTTACCGCCTTCGAACTCTTCACCGTCGATTGTACCAACGAAATCAACCGTTACACGGTCTTTTTCGCCAGCTACAGCATCGCTCTCAGTCCAAGAAGCGTGTTGCTTACGAAGCGTTTCAAGCATGTTCGCTAGGTCTTCATCCGTTACAGAAACTGCAGGCTTCTCAACCGCGATTTTGTCTAGATCTTTAAGTTCAACTTCTGGGTATACTTCAAAAGTTGCATCGAATTCTAGATCTTTACCAGCTTCTAGTGACTTAGGAGCAAAAGATGGTGCGCCTGCAGGGTTGATTTTCTCAGCAATGATTGCTTCGATATAGTTACGCTGCATCAGATCGCCAGCAACTTCTTGACGTACAGCTGCGCCGTAACGCTTAGTGATGATTGACACTGGAACCTTACCAGGGCGGAAGCCATCGATACGCTGTGTTCTTGACAGTTGTTGTAGGCGTTTTTTAACTTCAGTCTCAACGTTCTCTGCAGGAACGGTGATGGTCAGACGGCGCTCAAGGCCTTGAGTCGTCTCAACAGAAACTTGCATGATTTACCTCAATCTTCATTTTTGGGCGACAAAGCGCCTTCCTTACTAACAAGACAACCATCATGCTTTTTATGGGCCTTCGGCTAAATTGCCAAACTCTCCGTTGCATGTGACGCTTGTTGCCTGCCCTACGGGCACTACGTTAATTAATAGACGCGGCATTATAACCTATTCAACGACGGAGTCGAGCAATCAGGTTAAATAAATAGGCATATTGGTGCTAATTGATTAAAAGTTAGTAAATTTGAAATAAATGACTGAGATACTAGAGAGAAAGTGGTCGGCGATGCAGGATTTGAACCTGCGACCCCTTGGACCCAAACCAAGTGCGCTACCAAGCTGCGCTAATCGCCGAACATATATATTTTGTAGAAGTGGTCGGCGATGCAGGATTTGAACCTGCGACCCCTTGGACCCAAACCAAGTGCGCTACCAAGCTGCGCTAATCGCCGACTAATTTAGGCATGTAGATGGGGCGACTGATGGGACTTGAACCCACGACAACCGGAATCACAATCCAGGGCTCTACCAACTGAGCTACAGCCGCCACTACATGTGGATTAAAATAAGATGGCGCACCCTGAAGGATTCGAACCTTCGACCGACGCCTTAGAAGGGCGTTGCTCTATCCAGCTGAGCTAAGGGCGCAAACTCGTAAACATCTTCATGCTACTTTCTTATTTTAAAAGTGGTCGGCGATGCAGGATTTGAACCTGCGACCCCTTGGACCCAAACCAAGTGCGCTACCAAGCTGCGCTAATCGCCGACTGTGACCTTGGAGAACTAAGAACCTTTTTATCGGTGAGTCCTCGTTGGCAACGGGGTGCATAATAGTGATTTGCCCGAAGTAGGTCAAATATTTTTTTTAGTTTTTGTTTCAACTGCCTAATTTTGCCACAAATTGTTGATAAAACAGCTGACTTAAACAATTTTTGAACACTTCTTGTAGAACAGATCATGAAAACCTTTGCTTTTACGCAATGCAAACTTGGCGGACTGGCTGTTTTTTGAGAAAATAGCGGGCAAATGTCCTCCTTTGTAATAACTAAAGGGACATATAAATAGAGCGACCCCATTTTTCATCTCTATTAAGCAATCATTTCATCAATACATGAAAGTGCTTGTATAGAAGAATTTAAAGGCTCTATCATCGTTCAAGTTTTTTAACCCTTAATATAGGTCAATCATGACGGCAAACATCATTGATGGCAAAGCTATCGCGAAACAAGTTCGTTCTACTGTTGCACAACGAGTTCAAGACAGACTAGCGCAAGGTCTAAGAGCGCCTGGCTTGGCTGTGGTATTAGTAGGCCAGGATCCTGCGAGCCAAGTTTATGTTGGTTCAAAGCGTAAAGCCTGTGAAGAAGTCGGATTTGTTTCTAAATCTTTCGACTTACCAGGTGATACAAGCGAAGAGCAATTACTTGCGCTTGTTGATGAGCTTAATGCAGATCCTGAAGTTGATGGGATCTTAGTACAATTGCCGCTACCTGAAGGCCTAGACGCAGAAAAAGTATTAGAGCGTATTGATCCTCATAAAGACGTCGACGGCTTTCACCCATATAACGTAGGTCGTCTAGCCCAAAGAATGCCAGCACTGAGACCTTGTACGCCAAAAGGGATCATCACCCTACTCGACTCTACCGGTGTGCGTTATAAAGGCATGCATGCTGTTGTGGTTGGTGCTTCAAACATCGTTGGTCGCCCTATGTCACTAGAGCTGCTACTTGCTGGTTGTACTACAACCGTTTGCCATAAATTTACGCAAGACCTCGAAACCCATGTGCGTCGTGCCGATCTACTGGTTGTGGCGGTCGGTAAACCTGAGTTTATTCCGGGCGACTGGGTTAAAGAAGGCGCGATTGTCATCGATGTAGGCATTAATCGCTTAGAATCAGGCAAACTAGTAGGTGACGTGCAATACGACATCGCAGAACAAAATGCGAGCTTTATTACCCCAGTGCCAGGTGGTGTGGGCCCAATGACCGTCGCAAGCTTAATCGAAAATACGCTAGAAGCGTGTGAAAAATATCACAGCTAAACGCTGTTAGTTTATAGCTATAATAAAAGCCTCTGTTGAGGCTTTTATTATTTTAAGCCTCACTAACTCATTAGCGTGTCCTTGTTCGCTTTGTTTTCTTCCTGAGTTACCGCTTCTCTCATCGCTTCTTGTAAGGCGGCCATCCGCTCTTCTAATTCTTCAGGTGAAATTTTTCCCTCAGCCGCAAGCTTTTCAAGTTCTGCCATTTTCTCTTTTAATTCGTCTATTTTCTCTTTATTTGCCCCTAAGCGGCTAAACATTACCGCTTCTCTCATTTTTTCGAGAAATGACTGATTACGCTCCACCACTTCATATTTATATCGATCGTCGGCTTTATTATCGAGTACAGGGGATGATTGAGCTGCGATGTTAGCAGCCGCGACATAGTCTTGCTCCTGCGCAGCGGTATTAGCTCGTTTAGTTTGGGCAAGGCTTTGCTGCTCTGAAACGGACTCAGTGGTACGAATTGCGGAGTGGGTTTGGTAAGTGATCATGATTGCTCTCCTTGATTTGTCCAAGAAAAGCAATCACTGTGCCAAAATTAGCTTACTCGCTACTGGCTAGATATGACCAGGAATTGGCTTGTGCGGCAAATTGACGTCTTGGTTTTGACCTCGGTGACGTAATAAGTGATCCATGAGCGTAATAGCCAACATGGCTTCTGCTATTGGAATGGCACGAATACCAACACAAGGATCATGGCGACCCTTCGTCACAACTTCTTGTGGTTGGTTGTGGGTATCAATACTCTGCCCCGGTACCGAGATACTTGATGTCGGTTTTAGCGCAATTGATGCGATAATATCTTGCCCTGTAGAAATACCCGCTAAAACGCCGCCGGCATGATTAGAGGTAAATCCCTGTGGCGTTAGCTCATCTCTATGCTCAGAGCCCTTTTGCTCAACCACATCAAAGCCATCACCAATCTCTACGCCTTTTACGGCATTAATGCTCATCAAGGAGTGCGCTATCTCAGCATCCAAACGATCAAACACTGGCTCACCTAAACCAACAGGCACATTTTTCGCCACGACTTTTACCTTTGCGCCGACTGAATCTCCTTCTTTTTTCAGCGTACGCATATATTCATCTAGCGCTTCTAGCTTAGATTCATCGGGAAAGAAAAATGGATTGGTTTCAACGGCTGACCAATCATAATGCTCGGCTTTAATCGGGCCTAATTGAGAAAGACAGGCATTGATTTCGATGCCATGGACTTGCTTGAGATATTTTTTCGCGATTGCACCTGCTGCAACTCGAATGGCGGTTTCACGTGCCGACGACCTACCACCACCGCGATAATCTCTATGTCCGTATTTGTGCCAATAGGTATAGTCGCCGTGACCCGGACGGAACAAGTCTTTGATGTTTGAGTAATCTTTTGAACGTTGGTCGGTATTTTCAATCAACAATCCAATGCTCGTACCTGTGGTCTTGCCTTCAAACACACCCGAGAGAATTTTTATCTCATCGCCCTCTCGGCGCTGTGTTGTGTAGCGGCTTTGACCTGGTTTACGTCTATCTAAATCGATTTGTAAATCAGCTTCAGTGATCTCAAGCCCTGGTGGTACACCATCCACCACGCCACCAAGCGCGGCGCCATGGCTTTCACCAAAGGTCGACACCTTAAATAATTGGCCAATGCTATTGCCTGCCATCGTTTTTCCTCATTCCTAAATAGACGATAGAGAGCATTGGCTCCCTATCAGTTTTTAAAGTATTCCAATAGTTGTTGTTTGGATACGACAAAGACCCCTAAACCACCATGCTCAAAGTCTAACCAAGTAAATGGCGCTTCAGGAAATTGCTGCTCCATATGTACCATAGAATTGCCAACTTCGACAAATAACAAACCATCATCATTTAGATGATCGGCCGCTTCTGCCAGTAGTGTGCGGGTCACATCAAGGCCATCTTCTCCTGACGCCAAGCCAAGCTCTGGCTCATGATGGAACTCCTCTGGCAGATCTGACATATCTTCTGCATCAACATAAGGAGGGTTCGCTACGATTAAATCGTACTTTTGACCCGGTACACCACTAAATACATCAGATTGGATAGCAAAGACTCTGTCTTGCATCATATGCTGATTGATATTGTGATCAGCCACTTCTAAGGCTTCAAAAGAAATATCTACCGCGTCTACTTGTGCGCGCTCAAATGCTTTGGCCAATGCAATCGCAATACAACCAGAGCCCGTACACATATCTAAAATACGCGTTACTTTATTTGGTGCAGCTACCCAGGGGGAAAAATGTTTTGCGATTAACTCTGCAAATGGTGAGCGTGGTACTAATACGCGCTCATCAACATAAAACGGCATACCAGCAAACCAAGCTTGATTGGTTAAGTAGGCGACGGGAATACGCTGCTCGATACGTGCTTTGATAAACTCTATCAGATGCGCTTTTTCACTTTGCGTCATACGCGCATGCATGATTTCTTTGGGGGCATCAATTGGCATATGCAGCACCGGAAGCACCAAACTGACAGCTTCGTCCCAAGGATTATCCGTACCATGACCAAAAAATACCTCGTTACTCACAAACTGGCTCGCTGTCCAGCGTACCCAGTCCTGAATGGTATGTAAGTCTTGAAAGGCTTCAACGGCCATTTCTTCGGTAATAAGTGGTTGCGACATTTCCGTCATGATGACTCTCTAAAGATCAAACTATATGGCGCTATTGTAGCGGTTTTTAAGCTAGGTTTTTATGCTTTTTTTATTTAAAATGTCCTCATGAACAGAGAATCTAACACTAATGCTGACCTAAATGACGATTTCGCGATGTTTCGTGAGTCTTTGAATGGTGTGAAACCCCTCAAACAAGATCAGGTGCAGCTCAAACAAAAGAAAAAAATTCAGAGCATTGAGCTGAAGCAACAAGTCAAGCAGCAGCAATCTGAGTTTTACTTTTCTGACGAGTATATTCCTGATATTGATACCTCGGGAACCATCAATTTCGTAAAGCCCGGAGCTGATCGCTATTTAGCAAAGCAGCTAAGGCGTGGTGACTACGCGCCCGAACTCATCCTAGATTTACACGGGCTAAATAAAGAAACGGTAAAACAAGAACTAGCAGCATTAATTCATGCTTGTAAGAAGCAGCATATTGCTTGTGCGTGCGTGGTGCATGGAATTGGTGAACGTGTGCTTAAACATAAAGTACCGCAGTATCTTGTCCAGCATCCAGATATACTGGCGATGCACCAAGCACCTTTAGAATATGGCGGTAAAGGGGCTGTATTAATCTTGGTTGATTTACCTGATGACCCTAACTTTGGCCGTTAATTCGGCCCAAACATTGTTCTTCATCCTTTCTTACTTCGCTTAATCCAGCCTTAATAAATTTAACTAAATCTTAGCCATTTCACCCATCCTGCACTGGTCAAATTCACCACCCCATTAACTCCCCTATGCCAATAAAAAATTAAAACACATAAAAATCAATAACATAAAAATTAAATTCATTTTGGCACAACCTTTGTAATAGTTATTGCGACTAACAAATTACAAGGAAACTTATTATGACTACTTTAGCGAAAATCACCATGACCACTTTACTGTTTACAGCAAGCATGACAACAACAGCTGCAGAAATTGATGCTTCATTACTTCAAGAAGTAAAAACCAAAGTAACGCAAGCTATCACTGAGTCAATCAAAGCGAATCTGGAAGAAATAAAAATTGAGACCAAACAGTCTTTAGAGAAAGCGTTTCAAACAACCAATAACAACGAGCAAGAAAAAAAGGAAGAGACTAATGATTAATGAACTCGAATTTCTGAGTCTGCTCGCAACTCCCGTGATCAGTTTATTTGCCGCTTACCTGAGCATTCAACTGATAAAATCACTGGGTCAGTTTATCAACTTTAACTAGCATGGCACTTGCTAAAGTAGGCAAGGTAGCCGAGTAGTCAAAGTTTTACCCTGAGAAAGCTATTGAGGTATCAGTAGCCATTAAAAAACCCGCCAATTGGCGGGTTTCTTTTTGATATCAGCGAGATATCATAAAGTCGACACTAAATTATAGTGCGCCTTCGTTTTCAGATAGGAACTTAGCAACACCTTCAGGGCTTGCATCCATACCTGCTTTACCTTCAGTCCAACCAGCTGGACATACTTCACCGTGCTCTTCGTGGAATGCTAGTGCATCAACCATGCGAAGCATTTCGTCGATGTTACGGCCTAGTGGTAGGTCGTTAACTACTTGGTGACGTACATTACCTTCAGCATCGATTAGGAAAGAACCACGGAAAGCAACACCAGCTTCTGGGTGTTCAACGTCGTATGCTTGACAGATTTCGTGCTTAACATCAGCGATTAGATCGTATTTAACTTGACCGATACCGCCTTCGTTTACTGGAGTGTTACGCCATGCGTTGTGTGAGAATTGAGAATCGATAGAAACACCGATCACTTCAACACCACGCTTTTGGAACTCTTCGTAACGCTTGTCGAACGCGATTAGCTCTGAAGGACAAACAAACGTGAAGTCTAGTGGGTAAAAGAAAACAACCGCTTTTTTACCTTTAATACGCTCGTGCAGGTTGTAGCTATCTACGATCTCACCGTTACCTAGTACTGCTGCTGCTGTAAAGTCTGGTGCCTTGCGGCCTACTAATACACCCATTTTTATCTCCAATAGTTAGGTTTATTTCCAATCTTATCTTGGTATCTCGTGTCGAGACCAAAATATCTTGTTCATAATATTGTGGCGTGCTTATGAAAAAACAACCCTAGCTAAATTCATAACCAAAGTCTCTTTGTCATTCTCACCGCCAAAAACTGCGCCTAGTGTATTTGGCAAGCGCCATAATTAACAATCGAATTTACCGATAGCACCAATCTATAAATTCGATGAGACAAAAATGCCTCCGCTCAAAATGCCATTCGGAGATCAAAAAAGGCTTCACGAAGAAGCCTTTTTAAGATGTCTATCACTCAGTGGACATTAGTCCATGATATTTTCTGGCATATCGCCGCGGATCTGCTGCCAAATTTCACCCGATTGGTGACCATACTTACGCATCAATGAAATAGCACCATCGTGTTCTTGATTTTCTGCCAGTTTGGTTAAATCTGCATAGAACTGTCTCGCCAGTCCTCGTGTTCTTGAATCAGAAAAGTAATGGCAACCAATTTTTGAGTATAACCCTCTGAAGCCATTTAAAATAAGCACATAAATTTTGTTTTGCCCAGCACCTGCCAGCTCATGGTGAACTTGGTAGTCATAATCGGCAAACGCTTCTGCGGTGTCTTCTAGCTCTTCATGCTTAGACAAAATATCGATAACACGCTGCGGATTGAATTTTATCGCCGCACGCGTATAGATAGCACTAATATTGGTACGCGCTGACAGCAGCTGATCGGTCAGCTCAGGCATCTTGTCTTCATCGAGACGCGCTAAGGTTTCTAAAATATTAAGCCCTGACGTTTCCCAAAAGTTATTTACTCGGGTTGGCTTACCGTGTTGGATAGTCAACCAGCCATCTCGAGCTAGCCTTTGTAATACTTCGCGCAGTGTTGTTCTTGTTACACCAATGAGTTCAGAAAGCTCACGCTCAGCAGGTAGAATGGATCCCGGAGGGAATTCGCCGTTCCAAATTGACTCAACAATATATTCTTCAGCAAATCCAGCTGGGCTCTTGGCTTTGAAAATTCTCATCTCACACCACTTTATTATTACATCAATGCCTTGATTGGCAGGTTGTGCTTGTTAATCCACTGATTGTACCAGATGAAGCTCAACTAACAAGCTACAAATCACCCTAGCTGAAAATAGCCATGTTTAATGCAGGTGAGATTGTTACGCGGTGTGAGGCTTCGAACTCACTTAAGGCGATATAGACTTGGCCATAACGGGATCATCTTCGCTCAACACTGAGCTGTTAATGTAAACAAATTGCTCCTCATCAGACCATCCTGCCTCTGCTTTCATTTTGTATAACTCAAATGCTTCGTAGTACGGATCGGTATCGTATTCGTTTTCTACCATTGCCCATGCTATCCAATGCGAAACGGTATAATCGCAACCAGCCAATTGGTATAGCGGCTCACTTAAAAAGAAAAGTGCTTCGTAACCTTCTCCACCACAGTGTTTCTTGATAATTTCAGACAGTGCATCATCTAAATATATGGTGGGTGGATCCGCATTTTTAAACACTTCACACCTTAGCGTTTCACTGCCTCGATAAACACGACATTTCTCAGTGCAAGACTTTTCTCTATTTAACTCAATAAGTGCTTGATCGCCGAATGCTTGAAGCACAATCTCTATATTTTCATTGAGTTGATTTAGCTTGCTTAAGAGTGTTTCATCATCAGTATCTGTAGATTTCGGACTTCTTTCACTCTTTTAAGTATTCGCTTGCCATTTGGAAATATTGAAAAGCAGGCTTCGAGCTTTTCATCATCTAGTTTCCATATGTCGAAATGAAGAGCATAATCCTCCCTGATATCAGGCATTGAGTCAGTCGACTCTCCTAATACTTCTCTCCACTTCCTTTGCCAATGTTGTTGATTGCTCATATTGTTTTATGTTTATTACGCCGCAACAGTGGTAAATTGTAGTGAAGTATTTTTGTATAGAAAGGCGGAGCTTACACAAAAATGCGTAACAGCGCTTCGCACGCTACTTGCAATGTGATGCACACTGATTCCTCGTGAGAGGGGTAAGTATATGATCTTCCCATTTACCGGCAATTTTAAGGTACTCATGCGCCAACCCTTCTTTTACAAAAACCCAAACGGTTTAGTAATTTTTCTGACCGCAAATTATAAGGCATGTAGTTTGCCATTCTGCGATGAAGTTTTAATGTGTGAAAAGCATAATCAATAGCAGTATTGCACATATTGAAAGCCCCCAGAGAAATTCGCTCCCTACTTTTAAATCACAGAGCGAGCTTTATGCCTGAGTAACCAAACGTATTAGAGCTCGTTCTGTCTGCTTTTAAGCTTATTCAGCCATGCTTGTTTAAATTCGTGGTCTGATGTCAAAGCGAGATAAAGATCCGTAGCAAAAAAACTATCATTGTAGTCGGGTAACCAGCCAGTATTGAGCAGCTGCGCCAGTGCTTGTTGTGTTTCTGCTGCTTCATTGTTAAGTGCGAACCAGTAAGGTGATAAAGCTGCATCTAGCTGATTTCCTTGATTAAGGTATTGTGCCAACAACTGTGTTACTCGCTTGAGCTTGCTTTGTTCACCTGTACGTTTCAGCATCAGTGCATAAGTAAGGTATTGCCCTACATTGCCTGCCTCTGGCAATTTAAGCGCCGCGATATCAGCAAAATGCTGTTCAAAAAGTGTTAGCGCGGGTTGTACTTTCTGCCGTGCAAGTAAAGCCAGAATATAAGGCATCACATAATGATTACCCTTTGAGTCTAGCTCGTATCGCTGCTTTAAGAGTCCTTCAGCCTTTTCTACATCACCTTGTCGCCATGCGATCCCGGCTTCAACATAGAGTCTAAATGCTGTAGAAATTGAACCTAAATTGGCGGCTTGCTGATATTGCTTCCCAGCTTCTTCTGCTCGCCCTAAACTCAATAACACTAATATGTGGCTCAATTGCTGCGCGGGGTACAATTTACTATGACTGATGTGATTGTTTTGGTACCACAGCAAATATTGGCTTGCCCTATTCTGGTTAAGCGGATAAAAGTCTAGCGCATAGAGCGGATTGTTTTTAGTGTGGGGAGCAACGGCAACGCTACGATCAAAATATTTTCGAGCGAGCACTAACTCTCTAAAATTCAAATAGGCATAGGCTAATCCTCGGATAATAACCGCATCGTTTGGTGCTAACTGATACGCTTGTTTATGCGCAGCAATTGCATCGGGTATTTTGTGTTGGTCCCGAAGAAATCGACCATACCAATGCCATAGGCGAGCATGCTTGGTTGAGAGCTCAAATCCGCGCTTAAAATAATCCTGTGCTTGCTCAATTTCACTCTCCATCACCGCAAAGCGTGCTAGAGAGGTTATCACTTCAATATTTGTATCATCTAAGATCCGTGCCTTTTCTAACAATGGCCGACACAAAGCAAGCGATTCATACTCTGACACCGCGCCATATACACTTAGCCCCATAAAGACATTGCACAAGCCACTGAGTGCCTCGACATTATCACTTTGTTTAGATAACACTTGTTGATAAATCGTTTTCGCTCGCGCTAACTCTTCCACTGCTGTACTTTGGGATAGGTGTGTGGCAAGAGTGATCTCATCAAAATATGGGTTGTTTTGTGTCTTGTGCTTTTGATCAGTTTGAATATAAAAAGCAAAAAAAGCGATTAGAGCGAGCAACGTAATGGTGACACCAAGCAGCCAAATTCGCTTTTTGCTCACTGGCATCACAGCCACTTTATGCTCTCTAAGCGCAATGTTTGGATGAATGCGGTAGCCTTGAGCTGATATTCTTTCTATATATTCTTCGTATTGCGGATCTGTGTTTAAAATCTTTCTTAACTGCGCAACAGCTTGATAGACCGAATTGTCAGACACCACCTTCGGGTGCCAAACTAACTCGACGAGGGTATCAATACTCAGAGGCTCAGGTTTCGCATCGATCAGCACCAACAGTAATTTCATCACTTTTGGGGTGACGGTATATTCACGGCCAGCCGGATACTCCACAATCTGGTTCAATCTAGGCACAACAAGCCAATTTCCCAAAAGCAAATTTTTCAACCCAAGAACACCTTATATTATTGATTACTATAGTTTTAATTAAATTAAGAAAAATTTCAGAGTTAATTTATATGAAAATTAAAACACAAAGTATCTCGCCAGTTATGCTCGAAGGCATCTAATACGACACTAACTGGTTTTCATTATGAAAAAACAAACATTAATATTTGCGGCCTGTTGCGCCCTGTCTTCTCATGCATTATTTGCAGCAGTGGACCTTCGTATCGACAATGCTACCATTTTAAATCCTATTGATAAGCACCAAGTCAATATCATTTCCAATCATTGGCTCACCATCCAAGACGGCAAAATTATACAAGTCTCTGACTCAAGTCAAAAACCGGATGCAGCAAAGGTTATTGATGCTCATGGTCAATACCTCATACCAGGGTTAACCGATAGCCATGTCCACCTAAAAACAATGCCGGGATTGCTTAACACTTCTCCTAGAGCTCGCCAAATGCAGGCAGCATTTTTACAACGGCAAGGCGCTAATTATCTTTACTATGGCGTCACGCAAGTTATTGACCCGTCAAACACTGCAACCGGCATGACCGAATTTACAGCAAATGGCCCCGCACCCGATGCCTACTTTTGTGGCGCAATGCCAGTTTACCAAGGGTACAACGCAGAAGGCCTTAGTTACTCAAAGCTACATCAACATAAACCCTACTTTGCTGCGCAACACAGCGATCCTGCTCATGAGCTAACGCCATCTCAAGCACATGCTCACCAAGGAGATCAACCCTTAACGCGAATGAAATCTGACGGTGCAACTTGTGCCAAACTGTACTTTGAAGATGGCTTCGGAGAAAACAGTGCTATACCGCTTATTAACCAAGAAACTGCCAAACAATTAGTCGAGTCCGCAAACTCATTGAAGTTACCCGTAATGGCACATGCGAATGCCATTGATATGCAACAACTTGCTGTAGATGCCAATATCAACGTTATGGCGCATGGACTTTGGAACTGGTTAGCGCCAAATACAGCCCCTAGCGAAAGCGAACTGCCAACCAATGTAAAAGCTGTGCTGGATACCATCATCGAAAAAGACATCGCCTATCAAGCCACATTAAATGTGATGAATGCTCTGGCGAAAGTGACTGACAACACTTTCACCTTCTCGTCTGAATATCGTACCGTATTACCTCCGTCTCAAATTGCTTGGTATCAAAGTGAACCTGGTCGCTGGTTTTCTCGAGAAATGGGGCAAGGCTGGGGTGAAATAAGTAATCAACAAAAGGTGGCTAAACTTGAGCAAGTTTTCTCTCAAGGGCAACGAGCACTAAATTATCTATATAAAAATGGCGCAACCTTGCTGCTTGGCTCAGATACGCCACCCGCACCAACTTATGTCTCGCAACCTGGCTTATCGACTTATCAAGAGTTAACGATGATGGATCAAGCCGGAGTAGGCCTCGTTAGCTTGCTATCTGCTGCTACCATTAATAATGCGAAAGCATTTGCAATAGACAACCAGTACGGCAGTATCGCTGCTGGGAAAGTAGCAAATCTATTACTTTTAAATAGCAACCCTTTGCAGTCAGTCGCGGCTTACAACGATATTGAATACGTTATCTTACATGGCTCCGCCATTGAGCGTGCTACTTTTCATATCGATGCCCTCGAGAAAAGTGAATGAGTAAATACGTCAGAATAGAAATACTGATAATGTCGGTCTCACCTCTATTGACTTAATCAAGTGGTCTATTTTGATATTTTCGAACTTCTGCAGGTAACAAGAGTCGAAAAATCGTCGCAAAGATAGCACACACTGCGAAGTAAGGTTGCTCTAACGCGGCCAGATAAAGCATAATAAAACAAAAAGGGTTTCTCTATAATGAAGATTTCATCTTTTCATCTCTCTAGGCAATCTTGGGGATTGCTAGCACTATCCGCTGCTATTTTTGAAGCCGTTGCACTGTATTTCCAATACGGTATGGGTTTAGAGCCCTGTATTATGTGCATCTATCAGCGTTTTGCTATGTTGGGGTTATTAGCAGCTGGTTTAATCGGTATGATTTCTCCTCGCTCTTTCGCACTGCGTAGTCTGGCATTTGTTTCGTGGGGCGTAGGCAGCATTTGGGGTTATTTTATCGCCCGTGAACATATCAGCATGCAAACCACAACGGATCCATTTGCTTTTACCTGTGACTTTGTACCAAACTTTCCTGCGTTTATGCCGCTTCATGAATGGCTACCAAGCTTTTTTGCTGCGACGGGTGACTGCGGCAACATAGATTGGTCTTTTGCAGGATTATCTATGCCTGGATGGATGGAAATTATCTTTGCATTTTATAGCGTTGCATTTATTCTTTTCTTATTTTTCCACGTTACCAAAAGAAGTTGAGATATCACATTCATGCATTTTAGGTTAAGCCAAATTGAGCAACTGAGAGCGTTTAAATTACGTGACAAGCAGATGATTTTGCGTCTTGCACTTAGCCACCTTGATGCAAAAACAAAGGTTGTGTTAAGAATAGCCAAGTTGCTACTGCTCACACCGTTTTTTGCCTCATTGGTCGTATTTGAAGGCTGGTTGTTATTACCTGTCTTATTGGTAGCAGGATTAATTTATCCGCTACTGACCACACCACTGGAAATACAGTTTGGCAAACCCAAGTTAGCTCAGGCAATCGCTGAGTTTAACGCCTCGAATAAGCCCTGATCTTCAATCTACCTGTGTGCGAGCAACTAAGCTCGCACACAATAACTACGACTAGACTCTAATTTTCCCCTCCAGTTTTGCCAATATTCCTTTCCCAATTCCTTTTACTTCCAGCAACTCCGTTGTTGTTTTAAAGCGCCCCATTTTCTTACGGTACTCTACGATGGCTTCAGCTTTACGAATACCAATCCCTGGTAAACTTGAAAGCGCCGAAGCGTCAGCGGAATTAATATCGAGTACAGCACTTTGCTGCTGTGTTTGAGAGACTGACTTTGCTTGCTCCGCAGGTTTTGCGAGCACGCTTGAACAGCTTAAACCTAACGCCAATAAAATAGAAAGTATGGTGGGTTTATTGAACATATATACACTCCTTGTGCGTAAAAAGTATCCAAAGCTTACTGCATTCACCTCGGTGAGTGATTGCAGAAGCTTTTTAAATAAAGATTGGAACATTGACTTTGTCAAAAAACATTCATTCTTTCAAAAATCCAAATAAACATTAAACTTTTGTTTTTAATGAATTTAATTAATTCTGCTTCACTCAACAGCACTTGAAAAATTTTCAAAATAACTTGCTTAATCCCTCGATTCGATTTACTGTATAAAAAAACAGTGACTAGGGGAATAACCATGGCCGTTATCATCAAATATGTTGTTGAAAGAAATGGAGTCGAGCGTATGACTTTCACGTCTAAAAAAGAAGCTGATGCTTATGATAAGATGCTAGATGTAGCTGAAGCATTGGAAGACATGCTAACGAAAGTTGACGTGCCGCTGAGTGAACAACAAGTTGAATCCCTAGCGCTTGAAATTGCAAAACAAAAAGATGACTTTGTGTCTGTGTTAAAAGGTGGCAAAGTAGCACCAAAAGCCAATACCAAAAACAAATCTGAAAACGAAAAAGCGTCAGATCCAGATAAAGTGACCAAAATTAAGCAAGCCTAATGATAATAACCACTTACTTCAGTGGGTGGTTTAGGCTGAAAATAAAAAACCGCAACTTTTGCGGTTTTTTATTTTGTGCTGTGTAGCGTGGTATTATTTAATCACGCTTGCCACTGCGTCAGCAAAGTAGTCAATATTGTCTTTGCTTACGCCAGCTACGTTAACGCGGCTAGAGCCTACCATATAGATAGCATATTCAGTGCGTAGTCTGTCAATTTGCTCTTTATTAATACCCAAGAAAGAGAACATACCGTGCTGACGGTCAATGAACGAGAAGTCTTGCTCAACACCTTTTTCAGCTAGGCTTTCTTTGATTAACGTACGTAGACCATTGATACGACCGCGCATTTCGTCAAGTTCGTCGTACCACATTTGCGTAAGTTCAGTACTGCTTAGAATGGTATTTACAATATCAGCACCGTGTGCTGGTGGCATTGAATAGATACTACGAACAACGCTAAGTAATACTGAGTTTGAAACATCAGCAGTTGCACTGTCTTTTGCAATGATTGAACACGCACCGATACGCTCGCGGTATAAACCAAAGTTTTTAGAGCAAGATGAACAGATGATCATTTCATCAACTGTATCCGCAACCGTTCTAAGGCCTTGTGCATCTTCTTCAAGGCTGGTACCAAAACCTTGGTATGCAATATCAATTAATGGCGTAAAGCCTTGCTCTTTCGCAAGTTCAGCAACCACTTTCCATTGCGCTTGATCTAAGTCCATACCACTTGGGTTATGACAACATGCATGAAGTAGTACTACATCACCTTTAGGTACTTGCTTCAGCGCATTGATCATCTCATCAAACAACAACCCTTTGTTTTCGTAGTCGTAGTAAGGATACTCTTTAACTGTTAGACCAGCTGCTTCAAATAGGCTGATGTGGTTTGCCCAAGTTGGAGTCGTAACCCAAACAGTTGCATTGGTGTTGCAACGTTTAATAAATTCTGCTGCAACACGTAATGCGCCAGTACCACCAGGTGCTTGCGCCGTACGTACGCGATTTGCCAATAATGTACTATGCTCTCCAAGTAACAGTGTTTCCATCTTTTGACAGAAGTCTAAGTTACCAGCCAAACCAATATAAGATTTTGTCGTTTCGTTTTCTAAACGAAACGCTTCCGCTTTTTTAACCGCTCTAAGTACCGGCGTGTTTCCCTGCTCGTCCTTATAAACACCTACACCAAGGTCAATTTTGTTTGGGTTAGTGTCCTGTTTATAAGCGGCCATCAGGCCTAAAATAGGATCTGTTGGAAGTGGTTTTAGCTCTGAGAACATGGCTTATCTCTTTTATTTTAATTAATGCAAACTCGAGCGGCTGACGCCCGATTCCAGTAGACTTGATGGTAACATAGAGACTTGCATCTCAGTTACCATATTTATCTAGAATTTTATTCATTTTTGTAAACTTGGCAGCACCACAAAGGCGTCAAGTTTACAGCCGGACTATTCCGATAATTATTCGGGTAAATAGTCAGGAATTCTCGTACATGCAGCTGCAAGCAATGCTAAAATTTCTTCGTTGAAAAATGACTCAGAAAACGCTTCTGCATCAATAATTCCAATACAATTTTGAGCATCATCGAATAATGGCATACAGGTTTCTGCTTTCACCTTTGGATCGCAAGTGTAGTACTCTCCTCCACTGGCGACATATTGAGGGATGTCATTAATCACTCGAGCTTTAGCACTCAATACCGTTTGGATATTATTTGAAGTAGCAGCAAAAGCCTCCGTTATTGGGAATAGCGGTCTACTCGGCGCGCCAGAGTACGCTAATTTGAGAAGTTGTTTCCCTTCATTTGTCGCTCTTGCTTGGTATATGCCAAACCAATCAACAGCTGTAAATTCAACTACCGCTGACACTATTGTTTGCAGCTTGGCAAGCGATTGCTCATTCACAATGTTCTTTTCAACGTAGTCACTCAATAAAAAAGGTGCTTCCTGAAGGTGACCAAACAAGCTACAAGCGCCTTCTTCCCCAAGCTCAGGGATCTGATATGACCACACAGCAGGGCTTGAATTTTTCTCAATATAAGCATCTAGTTTTTCTAATTGCAGCAAAAGCAACTCGCGGGAGATAGATAATCCGCTCAATGAAATATAATCTGACATTTTAGCCATCTAAACATCTAAAGTTAATGCAACTTTACCATGCTCTTTAAACCTTGCCAACACTAAAAAACAGGTACATAAAGCAATACCAGTAGACACTGAATCTAAAGCTGAGGTGACATACACTTGAGTGGAATTTAGACCGATTTAGAGGTGAGTGAATAAATCATTTCTACTTCATTTCCAGCACTGTTGTAGCTAACGCTTTGGGCAATCTCGTTAAGTAAGCTAACACCTCTTCCGTGGCTATGCTCTTGCTGCGCTTTATTGCGTTCGCTTGATTCAAAACCATTACCTGAATCACAAATGTTGAAGTATAACTTTAGCTCTTCAGGGCTGTAGCGCACAGAAATAATAATGAGCGCTTCTTTTAGCTCCTTCAAAACACTCTCTCGCAGACTATAGAACTCAAAAAAGCCATCTTCTTTGTTTTTAATCCCAGAATCTAACCCCAGCACACCGTGATCTAAAGAATTATTGTAGGCCTCTGAGAGTAGTAAGAAGATGTTAGAGCGATGTGCCGAAATACCGTCAACTTCACTAAGCAAATCCACCAGCTCAAGTACCGGATCTGTCGTTTTCATCTGCTTGGCATCTAAAGATAACGAAATATTAAACGGCAAACTTGAATAATGGTTAGGCGCAGAAACAATTGACTCGCTGGCAACACAATTAATAATCGCGATGCTTAAGTCATCTTGTTGCTCCGTATTGCCAGAAAACTCGCGAACTTCAGAGATAATTTGATCCGTGGAAATATGCTGCCGGCTCGCCAGCAAGCGCTTTAACCGTCGTTCGCCATACATTTCCCCCCGCTCAGACTCAGACTCAATGATACCGTCTGTCGCCATTACGAGGCGTTGGTCGGGGCTAACTTCAAAATGCAGCAGGTTACGTTCAAACTCATCGACTTCTAGAATACCAAGCGCCATATGCTGGCTCTCAATGGTTTTAATAAGGCTACCATTTTGGTCAATCAGATATAAATCTGGCAAACCACCAAGCCAAGCAGAAACACTTTTCCCTGAGCTGCTCAATTCAATGATAGCTGCTGCGCAAAACATGTGGCCGGGTAATAACTCATTAAGGGCGGTATTGAGCTCAACGGCTATATCACCAACCGCCATCCCCTTTTGCACCATAGTGTAGAAAATGCGCGATGCGGGAAGCGCGCCGACCGCAGCTGCTAAACCATGACCAGTAAAATCACCCAGTAAACAATAAAAGCCACCCATTGGGCTCTTGGCCATTAAAAACATATCGCCATTAAACATTGACGCGGGTGACAAGTGGTATTCACAAATCTCAGGATATTCAGATTGTTGTGCAAGCGCATTACTAAAGATGTGTTCAACAATCTCGTGCTCTCGCTCTATTTGGTTATAGTGATATTCCAGTTGCCGACGCTGTTCGTTGCTTTGTTGGCTGAGCCTACGTGTCCTCGCATGCGCTTTGATTTTGGCTGATAAAATGACTTTATCAAACGGCTTATGAATAAAGTCATCACCTCCAACAGCGAGACATTTTTCAAAGCTACTTTGATCTTCAAGTGCGGTGATAAAGATGATGGGGAGATATACCTCACCCGCATATTGCTTTATTTTGGGGGCAGCCTCAAAGCCATCCATTACGGGCATGACAACGTCTAGCAGCACGATGTCGATGTCCTGACTTTCGAGAATTTTTAATGCATCACGACCATTGTGCGCACAAAAAACGGTATAAAATTGTTGCTCAAGCATTGCCTTAAGCAGCTTACAGTTTAATACCTGATCGTCGACTACCAAGATATTCATGAGGGGCTAATCTATCGGCGATCAGTCAATATCAAACTTCTTATCAAAACGAGAGATCTGGAGGATTTTCTTAAGTTGTGGACGACAATTACTAATTTGAATGCTGGAAACTGAGCTTCCTAGTGTTTTTTTCATATTTAACAGCATACCCAAAGCGGAGCTGTCCATATAGTCGGTTTCACGCAGGTCAACAACAACCTTTTCGGTTTGATCATTCACCTCCGCATACGCCTGACGAAACGATTGCACCAAATTAAAGTCGAACTTGCCCCTAATCTGAATGGTTAATGTCTTACCGTCAGCAGAAGCGTTTTTACTCAAGCTCATCATTAAGCTCCTAAATTATTTTGATTTGTTTCCCCTCACCAATTTAAATATAACGCTTAAAAACCATTTAGCAAAAAATAAAAAACATCTAATCTGCTTTTTGCTATGATCTCTGCAAAGAACCCGCAAGAGGACCAGAATCAATGTCAGAATCAAGACTTGTGTACTCCACAGATGTAGGCCGTATTGACACCAAAGAGCCAAAGCAAGAAGTTCAAGGGAAAGTTTTTAAAGACGGCGCCGTTCGTATTGAAAGACAAACTAAAGGGCGCAAAGGCAAAGGCGTTATGCTTGTCGTTGGCATCGATAATGAACAGCATGATCTAAAGAAATTGGCAAAAACGCTTAAATCAAAAATGGGTCAAGGTGGTGCAGTTAAAGAAGGCGTTATTGAAATTCAAGGCGATGACAGAGAAAAGCTTAAGCAATTATTAGAAGGCCAAGGCTTCAAAGTGAAAATCGCAGGCGGTTAGGCACTTATTATTTTCAGCCCCATGCTTTGGGGCTGAGCCGCTATACCGCAGGGGCAAACCGCAAAATCTCTGCTTCACTCAACGGCGGGCTGTAGTAATAACCTTGTACAATATAGCAGTTATTTTTCGCCAAGAACGTCATCTGAGCCTCAGTTTCCACCCCTTCAGCAATAACCTGCAAATTTAATTTTTGCGCCATCGCAATGATAGCTGCGGTGATTTCCATATCATTCGGATCTTCAGGGATATCCTTCACAAAGGAGCGGTCGATTTTAAGTATATCAACTGGGAAACGCTTAATATAACTTAAAGACGAATAGCCTGTACCAAAGTCATCAATAGACAGTGAAACGCCAAGGGCTTTGATATCTCTAAGTTGTATGATTGCCGCTTCCACGTCTCCCATCAACATACTCTCGGTAAGTTCAAGGTGTAGTAGAGTCGGCTCCATTTCAGTTCTGTCAATAATATCTGACAGCGTACTGATCAATTGTGTGTCTTTAAACTGTCTCGCAGAAAGGTTGATGGATACGTTGGCAATCTTGCCCGCGGCTTTTAAACGACGAGAAAAATGGCATGCTTCTTCTAGCACCCATGCACCAAGCTCTACGATTAGGCCTGTCGCTTCAGCAATTGGAATAAACTTACTTGGCGGAATAGTTCCTTCGCTTGGGTGGAACCAGCGAATAAGTGCTTCATAGCCTACAACTTCTCCACTTTCACTGTTCACTTGTGGTTGATAATGCAAAGTAAATTGTTGCGCTTTAATTGCTATACGCAGCTCGTTTTCTATATATAGGCGCTCATTAGCGGCTTCGTCTAAATCTTGGCTATAGAAATGGTAAGTGTTCCGCCCTTTTGCTTTGGCCTGATACATTGCCAAATCTGCATGTTTAAGCAGCTGCTCCTCTTCTTTACTGTCAAACGGAGCCATCGTTATGCCAATACTTGCACTGACGATCACTTCGTTATTCCCCAGTTTTATTGGTTCTGCCAGTGTCTTTTGAATGATATTGGCAACTTCCATGGCATTTTCTCGCTCATTGATGCCACTGAGTAACACCGCAAACTCATCCCCACCCAATCTGGCAATGGTATCTTCTGCACGGAGCCGCTTTTTCAATCTCGTCGCGACTTCAAGCAATAAGCGGTCACCCGCGTCATGTCCCAAAGTATCATTGATGCGTTTAAACTCATCTAAGTCAAAGTAAAATAGAGCAAAGGCATAATGACCACGTTCGGCAAGCGCCATGGATTTACGTAACTGCATCCTGAAAAACGTTCGGTTGGCAAGGCCAGTTAAGGTATCAAAGTAAGCCAATTCTTCCATTTTACGCTGGCTTTCTTTTACAAACGAAATATCTTGGGCTGAGGCGACATAACTTGAAATTGCACCGCCTTCTTCACGGATCGGTGACACACTCAAACTGACCCAAATAGGTGCCTCTCTGTTACCCGCCAACATGGTATCTCCGCGCCAATGATTGCGGCTGCGCAAGTCAATATCGATATCATCAATGAGAATTGCCATGTCTTTTGAAATAATACTCAAAAGCGGAGAGCCAATAAAATGCTGTTCATCATAGCCCGTCATTTCCTGCATTTTTGGATTGACGTACTCAATTTGAAAATGCTCATTGGTCAATACAACGCCGGTACCAGAGAAAGCCACAGCTTTTGACAAACGGTTTGCCGCCTTTTCAGCGATTTCCTTTTCTGTAATACGTTGATTTAGGCCATTTACAAGTTGTTTTATCTCAACACTCATGTCATTAAATGACGCGTTCAATTGACCTATTTCGTCATCGGTATGCGGCAAGGTTGGCGTATCCCACTGCCCTCGACCAAATCCCTTCACTGCTTTAACGAGCGCATTGATACGTTTGAGTACTAATTGATATAGAACCTGATGCAGTAATATCGCAACAAAAATGGCATACAAAATAAACAAACCGAAGAACTTAACTTTAAGCTCTTCAATGGCCGAGATAGCCGACGCCCGCTTTTTATAGATCCCAATGTACCAATCTAAATTGGCAATATGGGTCACGTGCATAATATGCCAGTTGTCTTTATATCTAAATTCATCTTGGATATTTGGCAGCTTAGTAATAAGTGCAGTTTGTACTATTTTACTCAAATCTTCCGGTAGCTTGTTGTGGTCCAATAGCTGCCCAGTCGCAGCGGTGGTTTTAAACAGGCCGGGAGCTGCCAATAATCGACCCTGTTTATCAAAAACGATGAAACCTTGCTGATGGTCAGATTTAGGTAGTTTTTCGAGTAAGGTGGTCAACTCTATATCGCTACCCGTTAACCCAAGGTATTTGTCATGTAAGTATAAAGGCACCAAAATACTGACCACCCATTTGTTCCAAACCCTATCAAAATACACGCCCGACCATACCGCTTCCCTCGTTGGGTTTTGTTCAGCATGTAAAACAGGCAAGTTATGAAGCTGATTATTTACCAGCCTAGGGTCTTTCGCTAATAGGGCATTAGGAGGCGCAACACGGACAAATCCGTCTTTTGTAGAGAGGTAAAAATTAAAGAAATCCTGTAACAGTGGGGGCGCAAGAATATTCCAAAGCAATTCAGATTCAGAAAATAACTTTTGCACTGACTGCAATTTTAAATCGCCAGTATACATAGCTGCAGAAAGGCCATTTTTGGCTGTACTCGCTAAGTTTTCGCCACGCTTGTCGACACTCGCTTGTGCGCCAGATAAATCTTGAACACCGTAAAGTAAGTGTTTGGAAACCACTGAATTGGCTTGTTCGGCCAAGTTGGCTTTAAGATCGAGGTAATTTGAGAACTGATTGTTCACCTGCGCACTAAAACGCTTAAGCTCATCATACTCTTCATAGATCAACTGCTTTTCTTCAGATTTTAGCATCAATGCTGCAGCAAAAACGCCCGCGATCAAACACACGGCCGAAATCAACATCGACAGCTTTACACTTAAAGAGCTTGCACCATATCTTGATGGGGGACGACGATTGCCCACAAGTTAACCTATTCTTTTATTTACAGTGGTGGTGTTGCCTGAATATACCAGAATATTTTTCGACTCGCCAATAAGTTACGTTTGATTAACGTACTTAACTCACTGAGATTGGGCACTTATCTACTAAATAACTTAGGTTTTTGCCAATACGTCCAAAGTAGTACTTGTTTTCTCGTTTAGTTCTATGCTAATAATGTATTCAGTTTCAAAGTAAGGTTTGAATAAATGAATTTCATCACACGCAACAGCAACACATATTTCTTTTTTAGCTTCTTTAGGTGAAGAGGCTTGACTGTTCGCGAGTGAAAAAGAATAGCTAAGCCTCCCAACTTCGGGAGGCTTTTTTTTTGGCTAAATGGGAGTGAGGACCTATGACACAAAATACATTAGATGCCCTTAGGCATGATATCAATGAGATAGATTCGGAATTACTGATTTTACTGGCAAAGCGACGTCGCATTAGTCATGGCGTGCTGGAATATAAGATTGCCAACAACAAACCTATCCGTGATGAAGCACGTGAGCAGGCACTGCTGGAGAAACTGATCCGATATGGTAAATCTCTGGGTCTTGATGCCTTTTATATAAACAGCGTTTTCCAAACTATCTTAGAAGACTCTGTATTAAACCAACAAGCCATGCTGCAAAAGAACTTAAACCCCGATGCAGTAGGTGATACACACCGCGTTGCCTACTTGGGTGGACAAGGCTCTTATAGCCAGCTTGCTTGTCATAAATACTTCAGCCGTCGTCCCGGTAAGCTTGTGGAAATGGGTTGCCAAAGCTTTGAGCGAATCACCGAGCAGGTAGAAAAAGGCCAGGCTGACTTTGGTATTTTACCTATTGAAAATACCAGTTCCGGCAGTATCAACGAGGTCTTTGATTTATTGCAACATGCGCAAGTATCTATTGTGGGCGAAGTAACGCATACCGTAGAGCATTGTCTCCTAGCTTTGCCAGACACAGAATTACAAGCGATCGACAAAATTTATGCGCACCCCCAACCTTTTGCCCAGTGCAGCCGTTTTATGCAAGGTCTTGGGGATATTCAGCATGAAACTTGCGACTCGACCTCTAGTGCATTAAAACAAGCAGCAGAACACCCAAACAGTGCCGCGATTGGCTCTGCACAAGCTGGTAAGAATATGGGTCTAGAAGTGGTGAAGTCTGGTCTTGCGAATCAGACCGAAAACCATAGCCGCTTTATTGTAGTAGCAAGAAAAGCACTTCAAGTGTCTACTCAAATCCCAACGAAAACCAGTTTAATTATGGCCACCAAACAGCAAGTAGGCTCACTTGCTGACGCGCTGATGATATTTAAACAGCACAATATCAATATGGTTAAGTTAGAGTCACGCCCAGTACCTGGTAACCCTTGGGAAGAAGTCTTTTATGTAGATTTGCTTGCCAATATTGCAGACTCACAAGTCCAAGTAGCACTTGAAGAATTAAAAGATCATACCCAGTTTGTACGCTTACTGGGCTGCTACCAAAGCGAGTCTTTGCAAGCCGTAGATGTATTATAATAGATCATACTAAGTCACTCTCATTGAGAAAAATAAAAAGCCAGAGCGCAAGTTGCATTCTGGCTTTTTTTGGTTGAGATTTATTTAACTCAGATTATTCTCCGCTAAGGCCTAGGAGCTCGATTTCTGAGATCTGTACTAAACCATCGTTATTCGCATTTTTGCTAATATTTAGACGATAACTGCTATAGGCAAAAGCATTGGAGAAAGTAAACGCTCTTCGTTGTAAGCGCTCATCCCAGCTCTCACCCACCCAAACCGCGACTTCTATCCACGTATCACCGCCATCATTAGAACCCAGTAACTGGAAGTTTTCGGGGTCGCGCTCTGGTGCATCATTGGCACTGGTGATTGCCAAACCACTCACAATCTGTGGCGTAGTAAAATCAGCTTGGATCCAAGATGGTGATTCCTCTGTTGGCGGGCCTTGCCACTCATTGTGATCTAGCCATTTTGTCTCGATATCATTATCAAACGCCTTTTGTTCACTTTCCGCATCTCCAATACGATTACGCGCGGTAAAGCTTGTTCCAGCCATGTCAGACAAATCTTCAAGTGCATACTGAGGTCCAGCGAGTTCAATTTCAGCTATTTGCACTAATCCGTCATTATTCGCATTTTTACTGATAGACAAGCGATAATGTGAGTAAGCCAAACCATTAGCAAACGCGAAGGCACGACGTTCAAAACGCGATTCAAACGATTCCCCTACCCAAGTATTTAATACTTGCCACACTTCCCCATCGTGAGATGCTAAGAGTTGGAAGTTTTCAGGGTCACGCTCCGGCGCATCATTGGCGCTGGTAATGTACAAAGTATTTACCGCTTGCGCTTGCGGCAAGCTAACTTGAACCCAAGCTGGATTTTCAACAGTGGGTGGCCCCTGCCAGTCGTTGTGATCGAGCCATTTAGTCTCAACATTTTTATCAAATGCTTGCGCTGCGCCCTCTGAATCACTAATGCTAAAACGCGCCGAGTAACTCGCACCTTGTACTTGTGCATGATCTAATCCAGAGATTTCTGGACCGATTAATTCAATCTCAGCAAGCTGCATCAAGCCATCATTATTTTTGTTCTTGGTTATCTCAAGACGATAGCTTTGGTATGGCAATTGATTCGCTACCACAAAGCTTTGGCGCTCCCCTCGCGCTTCAAAAGACTCACCAACCCAATTACTCAACTGCTGCCATGTAACCCCGTTATCGTTAGAGCCAAACAAAGCAAAGTTCTCAGGATCTCGCTCTGGTGCATCATTGGCGCTCGTTATCGCAAGCTGATTAACCGCCACAGCCTCATTAAAATCTACTTGGATCCATGAAGGCACTTCGACGGTAGGTGGGCCTTGCCAATCATTATGATCTAGCCACTTAGTGGTTGGGTCGTTATCAAATGCCTTATCTTGGTTTTCCTCCTCACCGATACTGTTGCTTGCCGTGACCGCAAACGTCTCAGTATCCGTATGGTCAACGCTCGGATAAACCGGCCCAACAAATTGAATTTCTCCAATTTGCAGTAAGCCATCGTTATTTTTGTTCTTTGTCACTGCAATTCGGTAGCTTGTATACTTTTGCGCATTGCCAAATACAAAGCCTTGACGTTCAAAGCGCGCTTCAAACGACGCCCCGACCACATTACCCAAATTAACCCAACTCGCGCCCTCATCGTTAGAAGCTAATAAAGAGAAGTTTTCAGGGTCTCGCTCTGGGGCATCATTAGCACTGGTAATGTAAACACCGCTAATTGCTTGTTGAGTGGGAAAATCCACCTGGATCCAAGATGGCGCTTCCTCAGTAGGTGGCCCCTGCCAATCATTGTGGTCAAGCCATTTAGTTTGTGGATCGCCATCAAACGCTTTGTCTGCACTCTCGGCTTCACCAATAGCATTTCTTGCTGTGATAGCGGCACCTGATGTCACGACTTGCTGCATGGGTCCCGTGGATACCGGCTCATCAAATAATGGTAACGCTAAGTCCATAATACTATCGGCACTGAGGCCTAGCTGCGCAGTTAATGGGTGAGCTTGAAGCGCGTTGTAAATTGGCAATCGAAGCGCTTCAAGTGCAACTTCATCACCGCCAAGTGCGGCGCTAAGATTGCTAGCAGAGTTGCTTAAGACGCCCTGCAAAGAGCCTTGCTCGTCGAACTGTGCAAATGCAGCATTGAATAGAGAAAGCTTTTGCACACTTTCGGAAACATATGTCATCTCGCAATTTTGCTCACCAGTGTCAGAGGTTGTGCAAGTTTCCCCTAATTCAAAATTCGTTAATTGATCAGCGCTAACCACAGGTAACTCAAAAACATTGGTGTTCCCGGTTTGCCAGCCAAGGGCTCGAAGCAATAACGCAGACATCTCCACTTTTGCCAATGCCATTAATTCGGGAGTAGAGACATTACGCCCCTCAGCAATTTGCTGCTCCACCAGCATGGTTGCTAGTGTCGTCAAGGCGTTGATTTGTAAGGTCGCATCAGCACTGCCATCGGCATTTGAACCAAACGGTACGGCGACATGACTTAAGGTAGCCAAAGTCACACCAGCAATATACTCGCCACTTACCTGCTCCCCAATTCCTACAGAACCACAGCGACTGGCGTCGCAGCGCATCTGCGAGCCTTCGCTCGTTGTGGCGGTCACTTTAATGGTGGAATTAATGCCAAACCCGGCTTTACCCGTCAGTTCTATAAACAACTCCCCCGATTGACTGGTTGCCGAGTTCTCATCCATCATCATGCTAGAGCCATTGAGCGCCGTCACCGAAATGCGGGCTTGGCTCAACGCGCCTTTTATCACTGAACCTGATACTTCTGCCGTCGTCACAGCAGGGGTTACTGGCACTTCTTCAACTTTTGGGTCATCGCTCCCGCCGCCACATGCAGCCAATAAACTGCTAACGGCAATGAGCGGGATCGCATTTCTTATTTTATTTAACGTTTTCATATTTATCCCTTCTTACATATCAACCAACTCGTGTGACTAGGTTGATATAAACGCACCACAAGCAGGTGATAAGCCGTGATATTGTTTCTCGTTGTACTGACACGACTTCACCCTGTTTGCATTACTTTATGGTTATCGCCAAAGTTAAAATCGATAGGTGATCCCGGCATAGTAGCGCTGGCCGGTGTAGCTGCTGCTGCGCAATCTCGCTTTAGAATCTTCACCATAAAAGGTTCTCGGTTCTTCTTTGGTTAGGTTGATCACAGACGCGGTTAGGATCAGGTTTTCCATCAAGTTATAAGAAGCGTTCACATCAACTTGTTGGTATGGTTCCTGATATACCGTGAGCCCGTCCGCAAGCCCCAGAGCGGTTTCTCCTCGGCGGTTATATGACGCTCTGACACTAAAGGTGTCATTCTCGTAATAGGCGGAGAAGTTAAATTGATTATCGGCACTGCCAACAAGCGCAGACTCACCGACCTTTTCACCGTCTACGCTAATGTCTGCCTGATTGGTATCGTTTAGGGTGTAGTTAACGTTGAGACCAAAGCCATTATCGAATGCATGTTGTGCAAACAGCTCTACTCCCCGAGAAGTCGCGTTTGTACCATTGGCGGTGGTGGTAAACGGCGTGACGGTAATATCACCCGGCGGCACAATTTCAACGCCGGTAAAAGGGTTATTAAAGCCCTCAAACGGCCTTACTGAGGTAATGATCAAGGGCACGATAAAGTTATCTACGTCTTTGTTGAATACCGCAATGCCAACCGCAGATCCTTCGCCATAATAATACTCCGCAGATAAATCCATCTGTACCGATTCAAATGGTTTTAGCGCTTTGTTACCACCTGAGCCGCGCCACCCTGGCTCCACAGGGTTACCTCTAAACTCTAGTCTATCGTCAGCCCATTCTTGAGAGATAAAGGTCAGCTGCTCTGGCGCACCCATGTCGTTGAACGGAGCTCGAGACATCGTTTTGGCGATAGCACCACGTATGACAAGATTGTCGCTGGCATCCCAGACAATATTGAAACTAGGTAAAAATTGCGAGTCGGTTACGGTACGCATGGTGGTGGCTTCAACATCAATGAGACGTTCATCACCTAAAATATCCTCTTCGGTGACATCATCAATGTCATCTAAAAAGTAGTTAATTTTATCCGACGACATAATCTGCGTTTCAGTCTCGACATAGCGTACCCCGATGTTTCCTCTAAAATCTCCAAAAGAAAAATCGGCCTGTAGATAGGCGGCCATGATCTCTTCTTCTATGTCGAACACAAAATCAGGCTCACGGCGCGTGTGCTTAACATATTCACTGGTCACGATTTCGCGGTATCGATCCCAATTGATCGTGGGCATCGCATTCACTTCAAAACCGCCTGGGATATTTTGTTCAGACGTTGCATTCAAAATATCCTCCAGTTTTGGCATACCCCCAATCCACTGATAAGACACCTCATCAATGGCACCTTGACTAAATGGATCTAGCTCGCCACTGGCAATTCTGTCAGCCCCATCTTGAGTAATGAAGAAGGTGTTGTTGGTTTCGCGATGCAGTGTCGCTTTACGATATTTAGCACCGACGCGCAGCGTATCAACGATGCCGTACCCGATGCGATAATCAAGGTCTAACTGAGCATAGTCCTCTTCTAAGTCACTGACGACAAAGCTTGAACCTGTCGAACCCGGATCGGGATCGCCAGCAATACCAGCCTGAAGGTTAGACAACAAAGCGGGATCAGCGTATAACGACACTCTGTCACCTAATCGCCACCCTGCAAATGAAGCGGCGTTTTCAACCTGCCCGGAATCGCTGCGACTCGCAGGTTGGCCGCTTTTATATGCCGCGCTCCAAGATTCTGAAGGGCCACCGCTGGCTTCAGTGTGACCAAATTTACCGCGCAAATCATATAAATCACCAGCATATTCAAAGGCAAAGTCGTAGGTATCCGAGGTATCTTTTTCTACCGTATAACTACCAATGATCCAGGGGAATTCAAGATTCCCTTCAGTGCCACCAGCGCCACTGGTAAAGTCCATGCCAGTCACAATCGTACCGGTTTCGTCTAGGGTAATACCGGTAAGATAATCTGGGTTGTATTTCCACTCTGGGATCCACATTTGTGACGTGGTGCGGTTTTGCCCAAGCTCAAAATGAAAATGATTGAATGTTAAAGATAAATCATCTATTGGACGCCATTGAATGGTGGCTTGTAACCCCTGACGTTCACGTTTTTCTTTGGTTACCCCAACACCTGCAACTTGCGGTGCCCAAACACCGTCATAGACGTTGCCATAAGCATCTTCTAACGCTGCAAATCGACGTGTACTATCGGCAATCACATTGCCCGCCGTGTCCGTTGCTGGCAAGTCTGAACTTGTTGCCCAACGCCAACCGCCACCGCCCGACATATCACCGCCTAAAGAGCGGTTGGTGCGGTCTTGTTTGGTATAACCAACTAGCAAGCCAAAGGTTTCTTCTTCGTTCTTCCAAGAATAAACGCCGCTAAAATTAGGCTCGTACTCTTCAGTCACATCAGCGTAGGTATATTCAACATTCAACGCCCCAGAATTTGCCTCCATATCCAGTGGTTTACGGCTGTGAAGAATAACCGTGCCGCCGACCCCACCTTCATCTAAACGCGCCTCAGAAGACTTAAACACTTCAACCGATTGCACCATGGTAGAAGGCAACAAAGAGTAACTAAAAGAGCGCGACGGCGAGCCCGGAGAAGAAGCGATAAAATTGCCGTTTAACTGCGTAAAAGTAAGATCAGAGGAAAGGCCACGAATACTGACGTTTTCCCCTTCCCCACCACTACGAGAAATCACCACACCGGGTACGCGTTGCAGTGAATCCGCCACATTTTTATCGGGAAACTTGCCGATGTCTTCCGCTGTAATGGCATCCACAATCGCGTTTGATAAACGCTTAATCGCCAAGTTTTCGGCCATGGATGCGCGGATCCCGCGCACCTCAATTGTTTCGATTTCCTGCGCTTCCTCTTTTTCGGTTTCTTCAGCCATTGCCCAGTTAGTAGCTGATAACATAGCGAGGACCAGTGCAGACTTGCTAAATTGCCGTGACCTTCCTGTCACATGGCGTCTGTTATTATTATTGGCCATTCCTATCTCCAAGTTTTTTATAATTTGTAAAGCCACGACGTCCCTTGCTGCTCCATGACGCATGACTTTGTGACGACCCTTTTTTGTTTCCCTATAGGGGTTAATGGTTTGTGAAACACTCGTTCAGAATAGGAGCGCTCTACAAAAAGTGATAATAGAATTTCGGTTTGCACTAAGACAAAATCGGCGTTTAGGTCAAAAAAAGATCCAATTTCAATTTCCTTGGTTTATAGTCTGATTAACATAAAAACTCATTATTAGTTTCTATATTAGGCAATTTAAAAACGTTCCAAATATGTGTAACCAAATGTTTTTATTGAACTAATTAAATATTCAAAACCAAGCATTTTAAACTTTAAAATTATTCAACTTCAAGAGTGAAATATGAATTCGGCAAACTATTCAGGTAAAAACTTGGAAATATGCCTCAGCAGCGATAATCCTCATTTGTTGCAGCGAAATACACAAATTGCTTTTGCATCTGGGGCAACAAGGATAGAACTCTGTGGTGTACTGAGTTGCGGTGGCTTGACCCCAAACCCGACGGCGATAGCGGCAGTTGCCCAGTATTTACCAAGCTTTGGCGAATGTATTGTGATGTTACGCCAAGCACCGCATTTTTTTATTGATGACACCATGCTATATCAGTTACAAAAAGGGATAGATGGCATTGCTTGCGCGGGCGCAACCGGTATTGCGCTTGGTTTTATCGACGACAATCAAGAGATAGCGACTGACCATTGTCGAGCACTCATTGCCACGGCAAAATCCTTAGGCCTTTCTGTCACCTTTCATCGCGCCTTTGACGCCGCTGCAAACTGGCAGCAGGCAGCCGAGACGCTGCTAGAGTTAGGCGTTGAGCGGGTCTTAAGCGCCGGCAATACATGGCAAAGTGGCAAAGGCGCAGTGTTTGGTACCAGTCAGCTCATTGCCTTACTGAAAAAACTCAATGCTGAAATCGAAGTTGTGATCGGTGGAGGGGTCAACACGAAAAACGCGGCGGATCTTTGGCTTTTAAGTGAATTTGGTCCACTCTCTCTACATACTCACTCTGGCGTGCACCATGGCGATGAAGTTTGCCCAAGGCTAGTTAATGCAATACTCACCGGATCAGAAAAGGCAATACAATGACAGCATCGAAGCTATTTTTAGGGATTGATGGTGGCGGTACGAAATGTAAAGTTCGCCTCGTGGATCAACATGGACAGCTCCTTGCCGAGGCCACCAGCGGCCCTGCAAACATAGCAACATCAATACATCAGGCCCAAGAGTCAATGTTGAGCGCAACAATGACAGCGCTGACAAATGCAAAAATCCCCCATCACGATATTGCTAACATCAGTGCTTTTGCAGGACTTGCCGGCGCGAATGTCACGACGGCTTGTGAGGCGATGCAGCAATGGCGTTCCCCTTTTGCCCGTTTTCAATTTTCAACCGATGCACACATAGCTTGCCTTGGTGCGCATCAACACCAAGATGGCGGTGTAATTATTCTTGGCACCGGATTTTGCGCGGGCCTGGTGACGCATGGACAATTTAGGGAGTTCGGTGGCCACGGATTATTACTCAGTGATGGTGCAAGTGGCAGTTGGATCGGTTTGAGTTTAGTGAAACATGCCATCGAGGTGCTTGATACACTGTCCCCTAGCAGTCTGATGATTGAATCATTTTTGGCTGCCATGAATTGCCACAGTACCGAACAGCTAGTCAAACTCACGCTAAACGCCACTCCCCAGTATTTTGCCCAGTTTGCTCAACATGTTTTTGCTACGCCAAACGATCCCTATGCTGAGCAAATCTTAAGTAGCGCGGCACGGTTTATTGAGCGTTATGTCCGGCATTTGCAGAGCTTAGGGGCACAGAAAGTCGCGCTAGTTGGGGGCATTGCTATGCCTATACGCCCATGGTTAGCTGCCGAGTACGCAAATGCGCTGGTGACACCAGCATTACCACCAGAAGTCGCAGCGTTAACGCTCGCTCGACGTTAACTCTTTACGTAATTGCGACGGGATTTCACCAAATAAACGACGAAACTGCTTGCTAAAATAACTTGGCTCTGAAAAGCCACACTGATAAGCGACTTGTGATACTGGTAAGCGTGTTTCGACCAATAATTTACGGGCATTTTCCAATCTCACTTCGTTGATAAATTGATTCGGGGTTTTGGCTAAATGCTTCTTAAATCTGCGTTCCAGTGCGCTTACCGACAGGTGAGCAAGTTCCGCCAATTCTTCGATACAAATATGACGATGGTAATGTGCCCGAATAAATTCAACGGGCGCTTCAATGGCTCTTACGTGAGACAACGCCTTTGACGTTTTCGCTAGATGTCGCGTAACACCATAAGTGCCCATAATCGCATTTTCGCCGTCAAGTAACACTTTTTTTGACGTGGAAAACCATGCCAATTCCCCATTTTCGGTTTGGTTGAGTTCTAATCTATCCGTCACGATAAAGCCTTCCATCACTCGTTTATCATCGTTAACGTATTGGAATGCCAAGTGTTGCGGTGAAAAGTCAAAATCGGTTTTCAGTAAGATTTGATCTAGGGTTTTATAGCCCTGATGTTCAACAAAGTGTTGGTTCGCATGCACTATTCTACTTTTTGTATCTTTGACCCAAAAGAGGATATCTGGGATCAGATCAAATGCTGCAATCAATTGATTTACGCCAGCTTTATTCAATATTGTTTGCTCTTCCATTGCCCTATTTACCGCCTTTTTATAATTATAATAATTTATTTTAAACGCCGATTTTGTTGCATTGTCAACCGAATTTTTATTATCACTTTGGCGCCACTGTTACCTATTATCAATAACATCAGATTAACTTACCTCGATAACTCGACGGAGCTAAACGATGGATAATAACAAAATCCGCATGGCCATGATCGGTGGTGGAGAAGGCGCTTTCATAGGTGCAGTGCACCGCATAGCCGCGCGTTTAGATGGTCAAATTGAACTTGTTGCAGGCGCATTTAGCGCCCAATCAAACAAAAGCCTAGCAATGGGGCAGCAGCTCGGGCTTAACCCTGCACGTTGCTATGCTAGCTACCAAACACTCTTGCAACAAGAGGCGGAACTACCAGAGCCGGAGCGCATCCACTTTGTTGCCATCGTGACCCCAAACCATTTGCATTTTCCGATTGCCACAGCCGCTATCGAACACGGCTTTCACGTCTTGAGTGATAAGCCTGCAACGCTCAATTTATCTGAGGCCTTGCGTCTACAAACACAGCTTCAGAAGAGCAATTGCTTGTACGGATTAACACACACCTATACCGGCTACCCGATGGTGAAAGAAGCACGCCACCGCATCGCAAACGGCGAACTTGGCAAAATACGCAAAGTCGTCGTTGAATACAGTCAAGGATGGCTTGCAAGTGCTGATGACGAAAACAGCAAGCAAGCCAGCTGGCGGCTAGATGCAAGCAAGTCTGGCGTGAGTTGTTGTATGGGCGATATCGGTGTACACGCAGCGAACCTTGCCGAATATGTGAGTGGCTTGGAGATTGAGGCGCTTTGTGCGGATTTAAACACGGTTGTGTCCGGCCGACAGCTCGACGATGACGGCACAGTGTTACTGCGCTTTGGCAACGGTGCTAAGGGCGTGTTGATGGCAAGCCAAATAGCACTAGGCGAAGAAAATAATCTCACCTTAAAAATCTATGGTGACAAAGCCAGTATCGAATGGTCGCAAATGGAACCTAATAGTTTGTGGTTACGTGCGGCAAATACTCCAGCTCAGTTGATCCGCACAGGAGTGGGCTCACTTAGCCAAGCAGCCATTAGCGCAACCCGTGTGCCAGCCGGTCACCCTGAGGGATATCTGGAAGCATTTGCAAATATCTACCTTAACTTCGCCAACCTTATTCGTGCACACCAGCAGCAAGCCAATGTGCAACACGAAGAATTTGACGTGCCAAGTATTAACGCTGCAGTCCGTGGCATGGCATTTATTGAAAACGCGGTCGCAGCTAGTGCAAAAGACACTAAGTGGCACCCCTTTACTATTGGATAAAATAAGAATGAAGCAAATTAAAGGACCCGCTATTTTTCTCGCGCAGTTTGTCTCGGACGAGGCGCCATTTGACAATTTTAATAGTATTTGCCAGTGGGCAAGTAACCTAGGTTATAAAGGTATTCAGCTACCAAGTTGGGAACAGCGACTGTTCGATCTGCAAAAAGCCGCTGAAAGCCAAGATTATTGCGACGAGATCACTGGTATTGCCGCAGAGCATGGCCTTACTATTTCAGAGCTATCAACCCATTTGCAGGGTCAATTAGTGGCGGTGCATCCAGCTTATGACCAAATGTTTGACGGCTTTGCACCAGCAAAAGTGCATGGCTCGCCTCAGGCTCGTATGGAGTGGGCAACAGAGCAGCTAATGCTAGCGGCCAGTGCCAGTGCTAAGCTTGGGCTAACCAGTCACGCCAGCTTTTCTGGCGCCTTGCTCTGGCATACTTTTTATCCGTGGCCACAACGCCCAAATGGCTTAGTGGAACAAGGATTTGAGGAGCTTGCAAAACGCTGGTTGCCTATTTTAAACCGCTTTGACGAGGTTGGCGTGGATGTGTGCTATGAGCTTCACCCGGGTGAAGATCTACACGATGGCGTGACTTTTGAACGCTTTTTAGCGGCGACGAATAATCACCCGCGAGCCAATATTCTTTACGATCCAAGTCACTTTGTTTTACAGCAATTGGACTACTTGGCATTTATCGACATCTATCATGAACGTATCAAAGCGTTCCATGTAAAAGATGCCGAATTTATCCCCAATGGCCGCTGCGGTGTTTACGGCGGATACCAAGGATGGCAACAACGGCCAGGACGGTTCCGTTCATTAGGTGACGGACAGGTCGACTTTAAGAAAATATTTAGTAAGTTAACACAGTACGGTTTTGATGGTTGGGCTGTATTGGAATGGGAATGCTGTATCAAGCACCCTGAAGATGGGGCCAAAGAAGGTGCTGAATTTATCAAACAGCACTTGATAAGACCAACCGAAAAAGCCTTCGATGATTTTGCAGGAAGTAGCACCGATACCGAACGCAATAATCAAATCCTCGGCATAAAATAAACAGGACTACGACCATGAATAATAATAATCATAATCGGACCGTGTTTCAGCTCTGTTGCCTTGCACTGGTCGTCACATCAATGACGTTCGCTATTCGCGCAGGCATTTTGGGGCAATTAGGTGAGCAGTTTGGACTCTCAGATACAGAACTTGGTTGGGTTAACGCCATGGCATTTCTGGGCTTTCCCGTCGCAACCATGTTAGGTGGCGCAATCTACAACGCCATTGGCGCTAAAAAGTTAGTTGCCCTCGCCTTTATCTGCCACTTTGCTGGGTTGGTTTTAACCATTACCGCTGACGGTTTTTGGTTACTGCTGATCTCGACGTTTTTAATCGGCTTTGCGAATGGTTCAGTGGAAGCTGGCTGTAATCCACTGATTGCCGAAATGTATCCAAAAAACACCACGACCATGCTCAACCGATTCCATGTCTGGTTTCCTGGCGGCATTGTGATTGGTGCGCTGGCATCGAATGCTATGACTGCATCAGGCTTTAATTGGCAATGGCAAGTTGCTTTGATATTAATTCCAACGCTGATTTACGGAGCGATGATGGTCAAGTCACAGTTTCCTGAATTTGACCGCACAGATCATTCTACCACCAGCAATCTCAAGCACCTGCTTTCTCCACTCTACCTATTTTTAATTTGCTGTATGACCTTAACAGCAACAACCGAACTTGGTACACAACAGTGGATTGAACGCATACTGGGTGCGTCAGGCGCCTCACCTATGATGATCCTTGCGCTGATCACAGGCTTAATGGCATTAGGTCGCTTCTTTGCCGGTCCAATAGTCCACCGCTTTAACCCAACAGGCGTGTTACTCGGCTCTGCGGTATTAGCAACCGCTGGGATTTTCATGATGAGCCAAGCACAAGGGTCAGCAATCTACTTGGCTGCAATATTATTTGCCTTGGGTGTCACTTATTTTTGGCCAACCATGCTGGGCTGCATTGCAGAATATACCCCAAAAACGGGCGCACTTGGTATGTCTTTAATGGGCGGTGCGGGGATGTTCGCTGTCAGCATGTGGAATCCAGTAATTGGTAGTTGGATTGATTCGGCGCGACTCGAAGCCCAAGCGGCGAACTTAACTGCGCAGCAATCAGAACTAGTTGCAGGTCAAGCGGTGCTTGAAAATATCCTGTTATTCCCAGCTATTCTCATAGCCGCTTTTATCGGCCTTTACCTTTATATCAATAAAAATAAACGCGTTGAGAAATACGCGTAATACCCTTTGTATTAAGTAGCAACAAGTAAAAAGTGAACAGACGAGGTTCCAATATGCTCAACTCTATAAAAATACTAACGCTGGCATTGGCCGTTAGTTGTGCGGCTTGCGCTAGTACAACTGACAACCAATTGAGCCCGCAAGAACAACAAGTTGGATGGCAACTGCTTTTCGATGGCAAAGATATGTCGCAATGGCGCAACTTTAAAAGTGATGGCCTAAATAGCCAGTGGCAAGTTGAGGACGGCGCGATGACACTTACCCAAGGTGGGGGCGGCGATATTCTGACCAAAAAACAGTATCAGAATTTTGAGCTCCAGCTCGATTGGAAGATTTCTAAAAAAGGTAACAGTGGGATTTTTGTATTGGCGGATGAAAAAGGCGGTGCAATTTACTCCCACGCCCCAGAAATCCAAATTCTAGATAACAAAGAACACCCAGACAATAAAATAGACTCTCATCTTGCAGGTTCTATTTATGACCTGTTCGCCGCGCCAAGTACGGCACATAAACCTGCTGAAGCTTGGAACCAAGTTCGTATTAAGCTGCAAGATAGCCACCTACAAGTTTGGCAAAATGGTGTAAGCACGACGAGTATCGTGATTGGCAGCACCACTTGGAATGCTTTGGTTAAGAATAGTAAATTTGCAACATGGCAAGGGTTTGCTGAAGGTAAAAAAGGCCACATCGGCCTGCAAGATCACGGCGACAAAGTCTGGTTTAAAAACATTAAGATCAAGGAGCTGTAACCATGGCAACATTTGATCATAAAGTATTGGTCGTTGGCTCGGGTGCCGGTGGCGCAATGGCCGCTTATACACTCACCAAGCTAGGCCACAAAGTTTTATTGTTAGAAGCTGGCAGAAATTACGACCCAAAAACAGAAAGCCCAATGTTCCGTCGTAATAGCGAAGCCCCACTCATGGGCGCTGGCAATAAGGATAAGAACTTTGGTTTTTACGACGCGACGATTGATGGCGGTTGGCAAGTGCCAGATGAACCATACACACGCGCAGAAAACACCGATTTTTATTGGTGGCGTGCACGTATGCTCGGTGGCCGCACCAACCACTGGGGTCGCTACTCGCTACGTTTCAGTGAGCATGACTTTAAGGGCAAAAGCCGCGATGGACATGGCGCTGATTGGCCGTTTGAATATCAAGACATTGCGCCTTGGTATGACAAAACAGAAGAAATAGTTGGGATCTGTGGTACCAATACTGGCTTGGATGACATGCCCCCTTCTGCGCCTGGCGTGTTACAGCCACCACCAACACCAAGAGTACCCGAATTATTGGTTGCTGCTGCCGCGAAAAAAATGGGGATCCCAGCGGTTCCAATGCACAGAGCTGTGCTGACTCGTAATAAAGACGACCGCTTAGCGTGTTTTTACGCCACACCTTGTGGCCATGGTTGCTCAATAGGCGCGGCATTCCAAACCACAACTTCGCTTATTCCGATGGCCAAAGCGACTGGAAACCTTGAAGTGATCACCGATGCCATGGTGAAGTCAGTGGCGGTGAATGAAGATGGCAAAGTAACTGGTGTGACTTACGTCGATAAAAAGTCTGCACAAGAACATGCTCTCAATGCAGATGTGGTGATTTTGGCGGCCAGCGCCTGTGAATCTGCACGTATTTTGCTTAATTCTAAACATGCAAAACATCCCAAGGGACTTGCAAACTCTAGTGGTCAGGTAGGTCGTAATCTAATGGACTCTACCGGCGCTTGGCTTGGTGCACAAATCCCTGCGTTAAAAGGTCGCCCGCGTTATAACGAAGACGGCCATACCGGAAACCACCTTTTTATTCCTTGGTGGGGACATAAAGCCCATGAGAAAGGTGAGCTTAATTTCCCGCGCGGCTACCACTTTGAAATTAGCAGCGGCTTTAATCAACCGGGCTCTGGTGTATCTGGCAATAAACAAGGTTATGGCCCCAAGTTAAAGCAACAAGTGCGTGACGCTTATGGTTCCTATGTTGGATTTGCACTGCGTGGAGAAATGCTACCGAACAAAGATTCTTACATGGAAATTGACGAAAACGTCAAAGATAAATGGGGGATCCCGGTTGCTAAGTTCCATTTCAAATGGTCTGACAGAGAACTTAAGCAAATCGAGCATGGTCTCAAAACCGCTAAACAGATCCTTGAGAACATGGGTGCCGAAGTGGGCGAGCTACCGCCTGCGGAAAAAGCCATTTCAAAAGGTGGTGAGATCATTCATGAGGTCGGCACGACAAGAATGGGCAGCTCAGCAAAAGAGTCGGTAACGAATCAGTGGGGCCAAACATGGGACTGTGACAATCTATTTGTGATGGATGCCGGTGTCTTTGCGTCTAACCCTCATAAAAACTGTACGTTAACTATTATGACGTTAGCAATGCGCAACTCGACTTGGTTGGCTGAACAGATTGATAAAGGAGTACTGTAATGAATACACCTGATCGCGTTGATTCTTATAAATATATTTCAGGCATGACACGTCGCGAGTCATTAAAGTGGTTAGGCTTGCTTGCAGCTGGCTCAGCGGTAACACTCACCGCTGGTTGCAGTAAGGCTATTGAAGGTGAAACGGCTGCAGCTGGGCACTGGCCAGATATTGAAATACAGCCAGTTAGCGCTCAAGGGTATGGCACCGATCCAAACATGATCATGCCACCAGAGTCACCTTGGCCGCTCACTCTTACCGAAGCGCAGCTCACGTTAGTTGCAGTACTAGCTGATTTTATTGTGCCAAAGGAAGGAAATCATCCATCGGCTTCTGAAGTACAAGTACCGAGTGTGATCGATGAATGGGTAAGCGCACCGTATCACGGACAACAAAAAGACAGAGTGACAATACTCCATGCACTTGCTTGGATTGACGATGAGTCGACTTTGCGCTTTAAAAAGCCATTTTTACAACTTAGCGCAACGCAGCAAAGTAAAATTATGGATGATATTGCTTATTTTAATGCACAAACACCAGAGCAATTTCAGCGTATAGGTAAAGCATTCTTGCGCTTTAAAGATCTCGTTCTCGGCGCTTACTTCTGCACACCTGAGGGCTGTCAAGACATAGGTTATCTGGGCAATGTGCCAATTGCAGGTGATTATCCTGGGCCTACTGCTGAAGCCAAAGCACATCTAGATGGCGTACTCGCAGAGCTTGGACTAAGCCAGTATGCGTACCGCGACTAACCCTTGAGTCATTTTGTTATGACTAACCGAAGCAGAGTCTAGCTCTGCTTTTTCTTTAGGAGTAGATCATGTTTGTTGAAAACACCAACCGATTAAAGCAAGTAATGCTGTTCATTGCTTTAATTTTTATCTCGCCACTGTATGCACAGCCTTCCCTTCAGTCTTTGCCCGTTAGCGTTCAACTGTGGTCGGTAAAAGATGAATTGGCAAGAGACTTCGACGGCACCTTGCAAGCACTCGCTAGCATGGGATTTGATGGCGTTGAATTTGCTGGAAACTTTGGCAGCTATGCCGATAATCCAAGCAAATTAAAACAAAGACTTGCAGAGCTCGGCTTAGTTGCGAGCAGCGCACACATCGGCTTTGACGCATTAGCTGAAGAAAAACGAGCAAGTACCCTACTCTTTTACAAAACCTTAGACGTATCCACGCTCTTTATTCCTTGGGATGAAAGGGCATGGGATAAAAACCAAGTGCAAGCATTTGTAAAACAGCTTAACCAAGTACATCAAATCGCCAAACGTTATGATATGAAGATCGGATTCCATAATCATGAAAAGGAATTTAACCCATACGCTAATAGCACATTTTGGGATTATATCGCCACCAACACCCCAAGCGATTTCCCACTGCAGCTCGATGTCGGCTGGGTGAATTACGCAGGTAAATCACCCAGTGATTATGTTAAGCGATATGAAGGAAGAACCGTATCGACACATATCAAAATACGTACTCATCAAGGAGATGACAAAAGCCCAATCATTGGCGAAAACCACTACCCTTGGAAAGCGCTCATCCAGACCATGCAGCAACACGGCGGCACACAGTGGCTGGTCATCGAACAAGAAGAATACCCAAGCGGCCTAACACCACTAGAGAGCGTCGCCCACTCAAAAGCGAATTTAGATAAGATACTGAGTGAGTAACAAGCGGGAATATGTTTATCTGAAATAGCTAATAGTCACTGTCAGGTTTGAGCTTTAGGGTTAATCAAACCTGACTGCTGTAATGGTGCGAGAGTGGAAAATGGTAAACGCCCTATTATGTGACGGGTTAAGCTGACTACACTAGCGAAGAATGAGCGCTAGCCAAGCTTTAGACGTCCACTTCATAAACAGCTTGTTATTTGCCGAATACAAAATATAAGCAAAGCAAAATAGAAACTGACAGCAATAGCGATACAGGCCTTTGAAATACTGTACCTGATAGATTTTGAATACCATGTACCTTTGTTCGACTAAAAAAATTGAAAACATGTTCGGCACAAAACAATACAAATACGCCACCAAAACCTAATGCATAAAGTGGCTTTTCATATAATAAAAACCAACTAAAGCAAAACAAAAGTAGAACCCCAACAAACGGAATTAATACTCTCTCAAGTAGTTTGCTGATAATAAACTTCCTCAGGAAAATAACAGCCCATTAGCTTGAAATCTCGAGTATCTCACTTATTTTCAAGTAAAAAAACGACAATTATCAAACTAAAATTATTTAATAATTTTAGTAAGCTACCAGCCAAATGTTACAATTTCAACACACAAATCACTTGCTATATGCGAGGGGTGATCTATCCGGGTCTTCTGTTGGCTCGTTAAGTACACATAGTGTTTAGTTATCGCATTAAAACATGCTCAACTTCATATGTCGCAAGGTTATTTGTCGCCATAAATGGCGACCTACATAAAATCGTGGCGTAAAGCCACTCCCACAATACTATTTGTGCGAAATCGCTGACACCCACCTTAAGCTTAGAGCTGCATTATCAGCATCGAAGTTATTTGTCGCCATAAATGGCGACCTCATAAAATCGTGGCTTAAAGCTGCTTTCACAAACCGCACCACATTGGCATCCACAAAAATATATATGGAAGCATCAGCTATGTTTCTCTCAATTTTGGATTGATTGAGCCGTAGTGTTCAAGCATGTAATCTATAAATAAGCGTAACCTGTACGGTATATTAATGCGGTCGTGATAGAGCATCATTAACCTTCTTGACTGACCGGCCCAATCACTAACCAATTGAATCATCTGGCTCTGGGCTATCAGGTGTTGCGCTATAAAGCGGGGAATAAAACCAATACCCAGCCCATCCATGACGGCTTGTGAAACTACGTTCAAGTCGTCCGCTTCCAGACGGACCATTGCGCCGGGTGTGTAACTAAACTGCTCGCCACTTTGTTGATTGTGCAACTTCCAGGTTCGCACCGGGTTACTAAGGATCACAGGTAAATCAAGTAATTGTTCGGGATGCACTATATCGCTCCCAAGTGGCATGTCCGGACTGGCACAAATTATGGATTCCACGGACCCCAGTGGCCTAGCTATCCAATCCTGGGGGAAATGCTCGCTGGCCCGAAATGCAATGTCGATATGCTCCCCCTCGATATCGATATTTCTGTTCGACAGTGATAACTCAATTTTAATTCCGGGATACGCGTGTAAAAAGGCACTAAAGATATGGGCAAGCTGGTGTTGAGCGAGGTTGCTTGGAGCCGAGATACGAATGCAGCCGTGTGCTTCGTGCCTTTGCGCCGATAAGGCATCACTGATGTCTTGTAACTCACTTAGCAAAGGCCCACAACGCTTGGCATACTGTGTCCCGCTGCCAGTCAATGTTACACGATGAGCATCGCGGTTTAGCAGCCTCAGTCCGAGGGTGTTTTCCAGCTGTTTGATTCGCCTACTCAGAGTTGAAACAGGCATGTTCAGGCTTTGCGCCGCCTGACTAAAGCTACCGTGTTGTGTCACAACCCAGAATAAGCGCATATCGTCTAATGAATAGTTATTTTTCATTAATGGAATTTAAAGTCTCAAAAAACGGTATTTTTTACCTTAAATGGAAAATATAAACTAGCAGCTCAATAAGTCAATGAAAAGTAAGGGTATATGAGTACACCAATTCGAACCACAGTGATGATGCTGATCTGCGTATTTTGTTGGGGTAGTGTTTTTCCCGTTGCCAAAGACATTTTACTGCACATGTCCGGACTTTCGCTGTCAATCTGGCGCTTTGCTATCGCGCTGATCAGCCTGTTTATTTTTATTCGTCTGACCCGAATGCGCATGATACCTCTATCGTTAAGCAGGTATCTCATACTTGGCGTTATAGGTGTGATAGGCGTGGGCGGTCTGAATTTGGCGTTGTTCTCGGGGCTGTCTCATACCTCGGCAACCAATGGCGCGTTAATCATGGCACTCAGTCCCATAGTAACGACCCTGATGGCTGCGTTACTGAACAAAACACTGATAGCCCGAGTTCAGCTTTTGCAGCTGATGGTCGCTTTTGGCGGTGTATTGCTGGTTGTGGTAAACGGTGACCTGAGGAGCCTTTTGAACTTACAGCTTAATCATGGAGATATCACTATTATGCTGGGCATGCTTGCTTGGTCAGGTTATACCGTGTGTGGTTCCAAGGTATCGGGGTGGCTGCCGCCGCTGGAATTTTCTTTGCTTACCATGGCTGCTGGTCTAATTGGGCTATCTGTTGCAAGTGGGTTTCAGGCAAAAGTACACCCAGTAAAAGAGCTGATTGCACTAACCTGGCCGTTATTAATGAGCATGCTGTACATAGGTGTGTTTGGCACTGTTGTTGGATATTTGTGTTGGAACAATGGAGTGAAGATACTTGGTTCTGCCAATGCCTCATTGTACTTTAATTTAGTGCCAGTGTTCGCAGCTCTGGTTTCTTTGCTGATGGGGCAAAGTGTAACAGGGATTCAACTGGCAGGTATGTTGATTGTATTAACTGGCCTGACACTACCATTGATGAGAAAGCAGGTGACAAGAAACCGAGCCATAACTTTACCTTTTAAAAGTTGAGTGAATATATTAAACGCAAGTGAATAAGACACTTGCGTATTCATTCAGAATTATTTCATACCACATTTACAGCGCACCACTCAAATTTGAAGTTGCCTTATCAGCATTGATGCAGATAGTAACGGGTGTTATTTGATACTTCGCTTTGTCAGGCTAGGGATTGGAACAAATTTCTTCTTTATCAGCATCGAAGTTATTTGTCGCCATAAATGGCGACCTACGTAAAATCGTGGCGTAAAGCCACTCCCACAACACTATTTGCACTGTGATGCAGTAGGCATATCTAGATAGACGCTAAATACTTTCCTCATAATCCAACACTTTAGCGTCATTGGCTTTGTTAAGCAGGCCTCGGCTTTGTGATAGGAAGTGTTTCGCACTTTCTGAGAAATAATGTTTGGCTTGTGAGAAAGATTGCATTAGACCTTCTTTATCGCCTTGTTGTAGCTTGGCCAATGTCTGCTCAAAGGTATCTTGATAGCTTGCCAATAACCCTTCTACATCATTAAATTGCGCGAGCATAATATCTGAATAAAGTTCAGGGGATTGCGCAAATAGTCGCCCAACCATCATCAGCTCTAATTGGTAGATAGGCGATGAGCAGCTTCTTAGCTCTTTTAATGAATGGCACTGTTTAGATAAAAACTGACCATATACAAACGTAGTTAAGTGGCGCATCACCTGAATGATCTGCATGGATTGGTCGTGTTTTTTAGCATCCATCGGTACTAACTGGCTGCCCCAGATCTTTAGTTGCTTGATTAATCCTTCACATTGCTTTGGCATACGTCCTTCGCACACCACAACAGTTTGCTTAACCCAATGAGATATATCTGGACCAAACATAGGGTGTAGACCGACCACAGGGCCGTTGTGCTTGTTCATTAGTACTTTGAGCGGGGCTTGCTTCACAGAGGTAATATCAGCAAGAATACAGTCATCAGGCAGCGTTGGTAGCGCATTAACAACCTGCTCAAAGGCATTGATAGGAACGCTCACCAATACTAACTTAGCATCACTCAGTAGCTCAGTAGCCTGTGATTGATTGTCTTTGTCTAAAATGCGTACCTCGTAGCCTGAGCGCCTAAACTGTTTCGCAAACAATTTACCCATGGCACCTTGGCCGCCGACAATAACGACCGGCGACATTTTTGGTGCAGCACAGGCGAGTTCACTTTGCTGGTTTTCGTAGGCTTCTCGCATCATACGACGCAGAATATCTTCGACTAAATCAGGGTTTACCCCTTTGGCATCAGCTTCTGCGCGCCGGGCTTTGATCAACTCAGCTTCGCGCTTCGGCACGTGTAGCGGTGCGCCCTTTTGCTGTTTTATTTTTCCAACCTGCTCGGTCAATGCTTTGCGCTTTGCAAGTAGCGCGACAAGCTCGCTATCGCAATCATCTATTGCAACGCGTATTGCTTCTAAATCGTTATCCCCATTCATGATGTAAACTTATATATACAGTAGTAAATTAAATAATACACCGAGTCTAACAAGAAGTACGCCGCTTTAAAAGTAAGCAACCATGAAAATATCGTGACAAGACGCCTGAGATGTCAGTGAGTATTCACAGAATGGAAATAATGAGAGGGATAAAACCAAAACAGGCCGCATAAAGCGGCCTGTTTTATCTGCATTTGATAAATGCGACGTATTAGTTAAGTTTCTCTTTAATACGTGCAGATTTACCAGAACGCTCACGTAGGTAGTAAAGCTTAGCGCGACGAACCGCACCACGACGCTTAACTGCTACGCTGCTGATAAGAGGGCTGTGCGTTTGGAATACACGCTCAACACCTTCACCGCTTGAAATCTTACGAACAGTGAAAGATGAGTGTAGACCACGGTTACGCTTAGCGATTACAACACCTTCAAAGGCCTGTAGACGCTCTTTGTTACCTTCTTTTACGCGTACCTGTACAACTACTGTATCACCAGCGCCGAACGCAGGTACGTCTTGCTTAAGCTGTTCAGCTTCAAGCTCTTTAATAATATTTTGGTTTACTTTTGCCATTTTATTTCTCACATTCCTAGGTGTAACTGTCTTCTAGCCACAAGCTTGGCCATTCTCTTGCTGAAATTCAGCAAGTAATGCCGCCTGCTCCTCAGTCAGAGCTAGGTTACGCAACAAGTCAGGACGACGTTGCCAAGTTCTACCCAAAGACTGCTTTAAGCGCCATTTGGCTATTTCTTGGTGGTTTCCGCTGAGTAATACAGCAGGCACCTGTTTATCATCCAATGTTTCCGGCCGGGTATAATGAGGACAATCTAACAAGCCATCCGAAAATGAATCTTGTTCAGCTGATTGGTTGTGACCTAGTACGCCAGGCACTAATCGTGCAACTGCATCGATTAATGTCATGGCAGGTAACTCACCACCGCTCAGTATAAAATCGCCGATGGACCACTCTTCGTCTATATAAGACTCGATGATCCGCTCATCAATACCTTCATAACGACCCGCTACTAAAATCAACTTTTCAGAGTGCGCCAATTCAGTCGCACCTTGTTGATCTAGCTTTCGCCCTTGAGGGGACATATAAATTACTTTAGCGCCTTCTCCTGCTGCCGCTTTGGCATCAAGAATAGCTTTTTTGAGAGGCTCAACCATCATTAACATTCCCGGGCCACCACCATAAGGGCGGTCATCCACGGTTCTATGTTTATCAGTGGCGTAGTCTCTCGGGTTCCAACAATTAAACTCAATCAAGCCGTTTTTCACAGCTCGACCCGTTACGCCTTGCTGAGTTATCGCATCAAACATGTCAGGAAAAAGTGAAACTACTCCAACCCATAGCTTTTGCTGATCGCTCATTAAAACGCTGGATCCCAATCTACCGTAATTTTTCTCTCGTCATGATTAATATCCGAAATAACAGAGTCTGTTAAGAATGGAATTAATCTTTCCGATTGGCCAAATGCATCTTTTTTGTTTGCTTTCACAACCAAAACGTCATTTGAACCAGTCTCCATCAAGTCATCAACTATGCCTAAGTCGTAACCTTTATCGGTTACTACTGACATGCCGATGAGATCTCGCCAATAAAACTCCCCTTCAGGTAATTCAGGAAGCTGCTCAGCATAAACAGCGATTTCAGCATTGGTATAAGCCACTGCTTCGTCTCTGTCGTTTACCTGTGCAAATTTAGCGATATATCCCTTGTTGTGACGACGCCAGTCGCTCACTTCAAGGTTTTGCCATTTACCTTGTTGCCCTATCAACCATGGGCTGAAATCGAAGATCCCTTGGGGATCGTCAGTAAATGAATGCACCTTAAGCCAACCCTTGATGCCATAAGGAGCACCAAGCTTACCAACAACGATTGTCGAGGTTTTACTTTGACTCATGGTTACACTTACGCCTATTAAGCCGCTTTACGAGCGTCTTTAACCAGCTTCGCAACACGATCTGAAAGAGCTGCACCTTGACCTACCCAGTGATCAACACGAGATAAATCTAAACGTACTTTTTCTTCCTGACCTGCAGCGATAGGGTTAAAGAAACCTACCTTCTCGATGAAACGACCGTCACGCGAGAAACGGCTATCCGCAACCACGATTTGATAGAATGGACGCTTTTTAGCGCCGCCACGTTGCAAACGAATAGTTACCATACCGTCCTCTACATAGATTGACTGTTTTCATTAATAAGTTTGTACTTCCCATTACGGGAAGCTCGGGCATTTTACGCATTTTTCAGCGCAATGCAAGTTCGAATTAGATAAATGCCCAACAGCGACGCGATTGTCACCCTTGAGCGCCTTGATAATAAACTAAAATGTGGCGTAGAAACGAATTCAGTTATTCCATTGGTTGCTGTAGCTTATCCATTTCTGCAATCAAAGTTTTTATCGCCTTCTGCTGCCCTTCAGCCGTGCTAACATCTCCTAATAAAGGTAATGTAGAGGACGTTGCTTCAACCTCAAGCTTACCGTGAACTCGTTCCCCCATACTCTCTATCGTTTGCTTGAGCTGCTCTCCAATTGCGGGCTCACTGAGTAGATGCTGTAGCCCTGCTTGCTGCGCAGGTATGGGGATTTGAAAATACTCTAGATAGCTGTTTACATGTTGATATGCAGCTTGCTGTAAGAAATTCACAAAGTCAGAATTCTCTGAACTAATGATACTGCTATTGAGCTGTCCTGCAAATGGAGGGTCACTTGGTGCTAGTTGCGTGTAGTTTGTACGATTGGCAAGTTCTTTTGCAAAATCAATTAAACCATCAACAATCCGGCTTGAAATTTCACTTCCATAAATTGTCTTAATCTCCTCCAAGCTACTTTCAGCCCACGCATGAGGAACGATATCTAAACTATTTGCAAAGCGCACACTCACCGCTTTATCGTCTGATAGGCTGCCATTTGGAAGCTGCTGATTAGAATGAGCGGCAAAGACATCGTTGCCCGCTGTTGGGCCAGCCGTACCCATCGTTTTGACAGTGGCGTTACACGCCGGATCCCACAGTAGTGCTTTACCTTGCAGATCTCGCAGCATCAAGGCGACAGTGGGAGCAAGCGCACCACCTTTGCTATGCCCCGCGACCGTAATGCCACAAGGCGACTTAGCCGTATCGCGTAAAAAGTGCATTAAAGGGATACCGCTACCTGGGACATTCCCCTGCGGGATCATAACATTCAGCATCGCTAAACCTAATGCCGTAGCCGCTGAAATTTCGGCCCCTTTAACATTGGGGGCGAAAATCCAAGGGGTTGTGATGGCAACATTAAAGTCTTGGAAAATCCAATCAAATAATGATTTACCATTAGTACCTGCTATTGCTACTATATACTGATCAGTTCCACTCACCCGTGCAACGTACATCGTGTTAAATGCCTCACCATTGGGCATCATTTGAGCATGAGGTCCCCATACTATGTCGACATCAATAAATGGTATTTCTTTTAATGAGTTGGAGATGGTGTGGTACAGAGACTCATCGCTGGCGCCTGGATTTTTAGAACCAGCATTTGCGAATATCTCCACGGCAAAAACGAGTTTTTCAATATCTGTTGGTTGATTTGACATGACTTGCTCCTTGTAGTGATAGACCACAAGCGCACACATAAAACGATAGACTTTTAGAATACTCACTATCGACAATCGCTGTTGTCGTAATACGCAGTGTAAGTCAACACTACCTGCCGCCGCTGTCGGTCTGCTTCATAAATGTAGAAAGAAACTCACGGGTGGCACTATTCTGCCACTGAACGCCACTCATTATAGCTCGATGGTTAACTGAGCTAAAACGACAGATTGAGGCTAGTCCAACGACTGATGAGTGTCAAAAATATTTGGTACTTAGATTAAGTATGTTAGAAAAACAAAAAGGAGGGAGTTAAACGACCTCACGGCGACTACAGCATAGGTTTACATCAGCCGTGGTCGAGAGCAAATTGAAAAGGCCAATGACAAAATCACTGGCCTCTTAAAACCGTCAACCAATTTTAGGATGGGATATTTTTGTTTGATTTAGAACTTAGGCCCACCGCCACCGAACATGCCCGGCGGCATCATGCCTTTCATATTCTTCATCATTTTCATCATGCCGCCTTTGCCTTTCATCTTCTTCATCATCTTCTGCATTTGGGTAAATTGCTTCAGCAACTTATTAATGTCTTGTACTTGCGTACCAGAACCCGCAGCGATACGCTTTTTACGCGAGCCTTTGATGATTTCAGGACGTGCACGCTCTTTTGGCGTCATTGAGCTTATGATAGCTTCCATTTGGTTAAAGGTCTTATCATTTACTTGACCTTTTACCGCATCCGGCAAGTTCGACATACCAGGCAGCTTTTCCATCATCGACATCATACCGCCCATGTTTTTCATCTGGCGCAGCTGCTCAGCAAAATCTTCCAGTGTAAAACCGTCGCCTTTAAAGACTTTCTCAGCCACTTTTTGGGCTTTGTCTTTATCGACTTTCATTTCGACTTCTTCAATAAGCGACAGTACGTCGCCCATACCTAGAATTCGAGATGCAACACGGTCAGGGTGGAATGGCTCTAAGGCATCGGTTCTTTCACCCACACCGATAAACTTAATGGGTTTACCAGTAATATGACGAATAGACAACGCCGCACCACCGCGCGCATCACCGTCCGTCTTGGTTAAGATAACACCGCTGAGTGGCAGCGCTTCATCGAATGCTTTTGCTGTATTTGCAGCATCCTGACCTGTCATTGAGTCAACGACAAATAAGGTTTCAATTGGATTAATCGCCGCGTGTAAATCTTTGATTTCGTCCATCATGTCTGCATCTACGTGCAAACGACCTGCGGTATCCACAAGTACCACATCAATGAACTTTTTCTTCGCGTGAGAAATAGCACCCGTTGCAATATCTACTGGCTTTTGTGAAATATCACTGGGGAAGAACTCAACGTCAACTTCTGCTGCTAACGTTTCAAGCTGTTTGATAGCCGCAGGACGATAAACGTCAGCACTCACCACCAACACAGATTTCTTTTTGCGCTCTTTAAGGAATTTAGCTAGCTTACCAACGCTGGTGGTTTTACCCGCACCTTGAAGACCGGCCATCATCACAACAGCTGGCGGCTGCGCGTTTAGGTTCAGCTCTTCGTTGGCCTCACCCATCGACCTTTCAAGTTCTTCACGAACAATCTTGATGAAAACCTGGCCTGGGCTCAGACTCTTTGTGACTTCTACACCAACCGCGCGTTCTTTTACTTGTTTTACAAAGTCGCGCACAACTGGCAAGGCAACGTCAGCCTCAAGCAATGCCATGCGTACTTCACGGAGTGTTTCTTTAATATTGTCTTCAGTTAGTCGACCACGGCCACTGATGTTTTTAAGCGTTTTTCCTAAACGCTCTTGGAGGTTTTCAAACATGTATCGGTTCCAAAATCTCGAAATTGTCGGGCATTATACTGATATGCGAGCCACTAATACAGTATTCAAGCCGATTGTTCTGCTTTTTACGCTTTCGTTGAACGAAAATAAGAATAAGTTAACGGATTGAAATAAAACCCTATGCAAGCGGATAGGCTTTAAATACAATAGCTAAAAAAGGAAAGCAAAAATTAGGCACTTATTTTTATGTTGATTATTAGCTTGTCATTAATCGCCTGTCTCTTTTACATCATGGCCACCAGCCATGTTTTATCGCGCTTATTTGACAAACAAGGTCCAGATCAAAAGAAAACCTTAATATTAAGCACCGTCGCCATTTTAACTCATATGCTAGTATTGGTGAATTCAGTGTTTACGCATCAAGGACAAGATCTCAGTACCGTCAACGTTGCCTTGTTAACCTGTTGGGTTATCGTTGTTTCTGTAACGACCGTATCTTTACGCTTCCCTGCAACATTATTGCTACCCGTGGTGTATGGCTTCGCGGCTATTTTGTTATTAGCAAGCCTATTTATTCCACACCACATTATTATGCATACGATAAATATAGATGTTGGCCTCGTTTTACATATTTCACTTTCTTTGTTGGCTTACTGCGTACTTATCATCGCCACGCTCTACGCCATTCAATTTATGTTTATTGATAAACGTCTAAAACAGCGGGATTTGGCGATTATGACGAGCCATCTACCGCCACTTATGCAAGTGGAAAGGCAGCTTTATCAACTGTTATTTGTAGGCACAGGTTTATTAACGCTGGCATTGGCATCCGGTTTTTACTTTTTAGACGGTATGTTCGCCAAAGAGACTATTCACAAAACCATTTTATCTATCGTTGCATGGCTTATTTATGTCGTCGTCGCCTTTGGGCATAAGCAGTTCGGCTGGCGCGGTAAGTCTGTGGTGATTTCAATCATAGCGGCTTCTGGCATCGTGACTTTAGGTTACTTTGGTAGTCGCTTTATACAAGAAGTGATTTTAGGCAGGTTTTAAACTTTAACTTGACTATCGTAACTCACTAACGCTTAATACTCTTTCGTAAGTAAAAAAGGGATCCACTGTTGGAAGACATATCGACCAGCGCCTTGTTTATCATACTCGGCGTGCTCATTTTGATGTCGGCTTATTTTTCTAGTTCAGAAACCGGTATCATGTCAATCAACCGTATTCGTCTACGCCATCTTGAAAAAGAGAATCACCGTGGTGCGAAGCGTGTAAGTAACCTCCTTAACCGTCCTGATAGACTGATTGGTCTGATCCTGATCGGAAATAACCTCGTCAATATTGCCGCTGCACAAGTTGCAACCATCATTGGATTACGCCTGTATGGCGATATGGGTATCGCAGTAGCTACTTTTGGCCTCACACTCGTGGTCCTTATCTTCGCTGAAGTTACACCTAAGACTCTCGCAGCTTTATACCCTGAGAAAGTCGCGTTTCCAAGCTCTGTTATCCTAAAAGTGTTGTTGAAGGTCTTGTTTCCTTTGGTTGTTGCGACCAACTGGATCACCAATGGTATGTTACGTTTGGTCGGGATCACACCACAAGAGATTGAGGAGCACAGCCTAAGTAAAGAAGAATTAAAAACCGTGGTAAATGAGTCAAGCGCTATGTTGCCCTCAAACCACCAAAACATGCTCACTTCTATCTTAGACCTGGATCACGTGACCGTAGAAGACATTATGATCCCACGCAGTGAAATCAATGCGATAGATATCAATGACGAGTGGAAAGATATTGCTCGCCAGCTCACGAATGCGCAGCACACCCGAGTGCTACTTTACCGTGACCAAATTGATGATGCGGTTGGTTTTATTCACGCTCGTGATGCGCTACGCCTACTGACAAAAGAGCAGTTTGATAAGCCGTCACTACTGCGTGCGGTAAGAGAGATTTACTATGTACCAGAGAATACCTCGCTCAATACACAGCTGATCAAATTCCAAGAAGCCAAAGAGCGTATTGGTCTTGTTGTTGACGAGTATGGTGACATTCAAGGTCTGGTTACACTTGAAGATATTCTTGAAGAAGTCGTAGGTGACTTTACCACCACGCAGACGCGCGCGCCGAGCGAAGACGTAAACATGCAGCGAGATGGCTCAGTTATGGTTGACGGCAGTGTAAACGTGCGTGACTTAAATAAAGAAATGAGTTGGGACTTACCTACCGAAGGTCCTAAAACCCTGAGCGGCCTGATTGTTGAACACCTTGAAGATATTCCAGATGCGCCTCTTGGCTTAACGATTTCTGGTTATAAGATGGAAGTCATTGAGATCAAAGAAAACATGATCAAGATGGTGAAAATTTCTTCTAATACCAATTAGCTTAATTAAGTGGTCTATTTTGAGGCAAGAAAATCTTGTCGATAACAAGGCAAAAATTTTACTATTTAACCTGAGGTTTGGATAAGGAATGTTCCAACTCATTGTTGCTAAAGCACAACTTAGTTTTCTCCTTGTCTAGCCAGAGAGTTTTAGGGAAAACAAGGCGAATTCACTTCCAATAGCTGGCTATTGGAAGTGAAATCAACGCAGTTAGCGCTAAAGCTGGCTGCTAGAAAGGCATTAATTATCCGCAGCTCAGGTTATTTAGTTGTTCTAAGTGAGAAATTTTTAACGCAGTTAGCGTCAGATTTGATCCTTCAAATTGAGCAAGCATTAAGTCTAATTGGTATAACTCTTAAGTAAGTAAAACTAAACTCAATTGCGGTGTTGAAAGTAACACCGCAATTTACTCAAGAAAAAATTCTCTCGAACCAGTTCTTATCTAAATCATCTTCACAGCGTTTAAGTTGAACGGCATAGCGCGCAGCACGATGCTTTACCTTATTTGCGACTTGCATTAACCATTTCTTATTTTTATAAGTACCACGACGATAACCGCCCCAGCCTTCATGATAATTGAGGTATTGTGCGTAAGCGTCCCATTTAGACACGCCGTTTACCTTGTGAGTTTTGTATACGAACCAAGCCATAAAGTCGATGGCGTCTTCAAAGTCATCGCGATCTGCACCTGAGTTTCCAGTTTCACGAATATAATCAGACCAGGTCGGAGTTTTGGCTTGAGAGTAGCCATAAGCAGAGCTCACTCTGCCAACAGGAATAAACCACAGGAAATACTCCATAGGCGGAGCCGCATCATGCCGAAAAGAACTTTCTTGATACATCATGCTCATCAGTACATGCTTTGGTGAGCCCCACTTTTCTTGAGCATCACGAGCGTCATAGTACCAATCTTCTTTTTCCTCAAAAATCTTACAAATATCATGAGGTTGTTTAGGTGGTGCAGTAGCACATCCGGATAAAACAGCGACGAGGCTAATTAAAATTAATTTTTTTTGCATTTTTTTCGAAACCTAATGAACTTTTACAATTTGCATTGGTCTGAACTTATGAATGCAGCAGTTTAGCATTGTTTCATCCCTGAAATTTATTTGCGCAGCCTTATGGCTGCGCTTTTTTATGCCTTGTGCATTATGCCCTTGAAAAATAATCGTCAAGGAAAGCCGTGAAGTCTACCGTATCCGCAGCTCTAACCGCAGCCTCATCTTCGAAAGACTGACGTGCAAATGACTTCAGCGTATCTTCATCGTAATAACCGTATTTGATATCTTGATGAAGTTGCTTATATTTTTTCGCAAGTTCAATGCCCATTGAGCCTTGTTCTAAGGTACGACTCTTCAGTTGAGATAGCAACTGCCCAGAAAAAGTAAGTGCAGGTGTTTCAATTGACAACATTAATTTTTCCACTGTTGCCACATAAACTGATTTTTCGGTACTCGCATCTAACATTTTTGCGACTTTGAGTAAGTCTGTAAAAATCTCTGTGCCCCACTGCTTCACACTCACAGGCTCACCCGCTTTACTCAGTTCAAGTGCTGTGCAGCGACCTTGGTTAACCACCTGATGTAAATTCTTACCAGCGAGCTTCTGCGCTTCAAACGAAAGCTCAGGGCTTGGCTTTAGCAAACAATAGGTTAAGAACACATCGAGGAAGTGGATTTGCTCAAGACTGACACCGGTATGCTCGAATGGGTTAACATCCAGCGCACGAATTTCGATATATTCGATACCACCACGTTCAAGTGCCTGAGTCGGCGTTTCACCAGACTTGGCATTGCGCTTTGGTCTAATTGGCGAGTAGAACTCATTTTCAATTTGTAAAATGTTGCGATTCAGCTGTTTTGGATCTGCTGCTCGATAATCTGGAATTTCATGATATAAGTCGGAGCGACAACGAATGGCTTGTCGCAAGCCCGCAATATATTCATCCAGATCGTTATACATCACCTTAAGCGAGCTTTGTGCGCTATTGGTATAACCTAAATCACCCAGTCTAAGCGCCGTGCCATATTCAAGGTAGATGGAGCCATTTTCTAGTTTACTAAATGGCAAGTCGCTCTTTTTGCCTTGCAAAAATGACGGACAAAGCGCAGGAGATGCACCAAACAGGTAGCTTATCAGCCACATTTCACGTTTGAAATTACGAATTAGGCCTAAATACTGCTGGGAGATAAATGATTGTTGAGGGTTATCATCTTCAGACATCACTTGCAGACTTTGCCAAACGGACTCTGGAAACGAAATATTGAAGTGCACACCCGCAATGGCCTGCATCATGCTGCCATAACGGTTTTTTAGCCCTTCACGATATAGCGTTTTCATTTTGCCGATATTAGAAGTGCCAAACTGCGCTAGGACGATATCTTCTTCGTCCTCAATAAAGCATGGCATCGACAAAGGCCACAGTAACTCATCACCCATATTCGCCAAAGTAAACTTCTGTAGATCAGAAAGTTGCGCTAATGTCTCTTGTGGGTCTTCACTCACAGGGGTGATAAATTCGAGTAGCGACTCAGAAAAATCAGTGGTGATATGACCATTGGTCAGTGCGTGGCCCGTCTTTTCTGGATGCGGTGTTTTCGCTATTTTTCCCGACCCTTGGATCCGCAATGCCTCACGTTCGATACCTCTTTTGATACCTTTGAAAACGCCGCGATGCGCGCCGTTAGACAATAAGTCCAGCTTAGTGTTTAAGTCTAATTGTTTCAAAAATTCTTCCTCGAACCTACAGGCCAATTTCAAGTTTATGGGGTCGAAACCAAATTATACCAAGTGTATTCATTAAATGAGTGATTTAAACCGAGCAATCAATTTAAATATGGCTACTTTTAGTACACTTAGGCCTTAATAATAACTTTGCCAACATGCTTACCACTTTCCATACAGTGGTGAGCCTGCGCAATATCCGCCATCGCAAAGTAATGACTTACATTTATGCTGATTTTGCCAGCTTGGTACGCCTGATACAAATATTTAAGATCGCCTAAATTACTCGCAACCAACATCCCCTCAGCCCTTATACCCCTTGTCGTGGCTCGCTCACAGACGATTTCTTTGGTGACGCTGGGAATAGTCACTAGGTGCGAATCCGGCTTCATCGAGTCGACACACTGTAATGCAATATCGCCACCAATTAAGTCCAGTAAATCGCACTCAACTTGGTGCTGATAAAATTCGTTATAACTAATGGCCGTTACCTTGAGCTTCGACAGCAATTCGTGCTCAGGGCGGGTCGAGACAGCGATGACTTTTCGCCCTTGGAGCTGTGCTAGTTGAATTGCTAAATGCCCCACGCCACCAGTTGGTGCCAATACATAGAGTGGACGATTATGATTCGAAAATTTATCTAGCGCTTGTTTTGCCGTAAGACCCGCAAGACAAAGACCTGCAATATCTGGATTTTCTTGCAAAGAAATCTTGATGAGCTCTGACTCAAGCGCCACCACATAATCACTATAGGTTCCGGGGTTACTTGCAAACCCAATCATACCGATGACAAGGTCGCCTACTTTAAATTGATTATCTGGGCCATAAACCTCAACCACCTCACCATACAGATCATATCCGAGCGGCAAAAAGGCATCTGCGCTTTTTTGCGCTGCAACATAACCAAGGCCTTGTCTGGTTTTCACTTCAATAGGATTTATGCTGGTACTGTTTACTTTTATGCGCACTAGGCCTGAAGTAAGTGCTGGCAAAGAAATGGTGGTACTACACAGCTGATTGCTATCACCAAATTCGTAGATACCGTAAGTGGTTGAGTTATTTATCATATGTGGCGTTCTTAGAAGACAGTTTGTTATCTTTGTAGAATACGCGAAAGGGTAAGGAGTTTGAAGAAATTTACAGTATGTGAAGGAAAAACGCTCTTACAGTATGACTGTAAGAGCGTTTAGCTACATTAGTGATTGAACACTATCTGGTCGTCGACAACCTCGACTTTAATGGTATCGCCAGTCACAAACTTACCTTGTAACAAGTCCTGCGCCAACGGGTTTTCAATGTATTGTTGCACGGCTCGTTTTAGAGGACGGGCACCATATACAGGATCAAATCCGCTTGCAGCGATTTTATCAAGCGCGGCGTCACTGAGCTCAAGCGCAAAGCCTTTTTCAGTTAAGCGTTTACTCAATCTGTCTAATTGAATACTCGCAATTTCTTTAATATGTTCATTGATAAGCGGGTGGAACACCACAGTTTCATCAATGCGGTTAATAAATTCAGGTCTAAACTGACTAGCGAGCACAGCCATAACGCGCTCCTTGAGTGTCGCGTAGTCGTTATTTCCTGCTTGCTCTTGAATGACATCCGACCCTAAATTCGAGGTCATGATGATCACCGCGTTTTTAAAATCAACCGTGCGACCTTGACCATCAGTCAAGCGACCATCGTCCAAGACCTGCAATAAGATGTTAAATACATCTGGATGCGCCTTTTCCACTTCATCAAGTAAAATCACAGAATAAGGACGACGCCTTACCGCTTCTGTCAAATAGCCACCTTCTTCGTAGCCGACATAACCAGGAGGTGCACCAACCAAGCGCGCAACTGAGTGTTTTTCCATAAACTCGGACATATCAATGCGCACCATGGCATCTTCCGTATCAAACATAAAGTTGGCTAACGCTTTGGTCAGCTCCGTTTTACCAACCCCTGTTGGACCTAAGAACAAGAACGAACCAATTGGGCGATTTGGGTCTGCAAGCCCAGCTCGTGAGCGACGGATAGCGTTGGCAACCGCATTAACGGCTTCGTCTTGCCCAATCACTTTTTTATGGAGCTCGTCTTCCATTTGCAGTAACTTTTCACGCTCACCTTGAAGCATTTTTGCTACCGGGATCCCAGTCCAGCGAGATAAAATTTCTGCAATTTCATCTTCACCAACCTGATTTTTTAAAAGGCTCATTTCCTGCATTTCAGCCTGAGAAGCAAGGTCTAGCTTTCGCTCAAGCTCAGGGATCCGACCGTATTGTAGTTCGGACATACGTTGCAAATCACTTGCTCGACGCGCGACTTCTAGATCTAAACGCGCTTGCTCAAGCTCAGCCTTAATCACTTGTGTGCCTTGTAGTGAGGCTTTTTCGGCATTCCACACTTCATCAAGCTCTCGATACTCAGCTTCTAATTCATTGATGAGCGTTTGCATCTCAGTACGACGCTTTTGACTCGCTTCATCTTTCTCTTTTGCCAGCGCGTTATCTTCCAATTTTAGTTGGATAATACGGCGCTCTAGTCTGTCTAATTGCTCCGGCTTTGAGTCAATTTGCAGCCGAATTGAAGACCCTGCTTCGTCTATCAAATCGATAGCTTTATCTGGAAGCTGCCGATCTGAGATATAACGATGTGATAAATTAGCCGCAGCGACAATCGCAGGATCGGTAATATCCACCGAGTGGTGCAATTCGTAACGCTCTTTTAAGCCACGTAGGATCGCGATGGTGTCCTCTACGGTTGGCTCTGCAACAAATACTTTTTGGAAACGACGCTCAAGTGCCGCGTCCTTTTCAATATACTGACGATACTCATCAAGCGTGGTCGCCCCTACACAGTGAAGCTCACCACGTGCAAGTGCGGGTTTTAGCATGTTGCCCGCATCCATCGCACCGTCGGTTTTACCCGCCCCTACCATGGTATGGATTTCATCAATAAAGAGAATAACTTGGCCTTCTTCTTTAGCCAGCTCGTTTAATACCGACTTTAGGCGCTCTTCAAATTCACCACGGTATTTGGCTCCCGCCACCAATGCTCCCATATCTAGCGATAGTACGCGCTTACTTTTCAAGCCTTCAGGAACTTCACCGTTGATAATACGCTGCGCGAGCCCCTCAACGATGGCGGTTTTACCAACGCCCGGTTCACCGATAAGTACAGGGTTGTTTTTAGTACGGCGCTGTAGTACTTGAATAGTGCGGCGGATTTCGTCGTCACGACCAATAACCGGATCAAGCTTGCCTTGCTCAGCACGCTCAGTGAGATCGATGGTAAATTTCTCAAGAGCTTGGCGAGTGTCTTCGGCATTAGGGTCATCCACTTTTTGACCCCCTCGAATAGCCTTAATGGCTTGCTCGATCTTTGGCTGGGTGATGTTAAGCGCTTTGAAAATCTCGCCTAATGGGCCTTTATCTTCGCACGCAGCAAAAACAAATAACTCGCTGGAGATATATTTATCTTTACGCTTTTGTGCATATTTATCACACAGATTGATCAGTGAAATAAGGTTATTTGAAAGCTGTACATCACCACCTACACCTTCTACTTTAAATAGCTTTTCAATGGCTTGTGACAACTTAGTATTAAGCTCGTCGGCGCTCACACCTGCTTGTGCTAATAATGCGCGCACACTCGAGCCGCTCTGTTGGAGCAAAGCATACATTAAATGAACAGGTTCAATAAATTGGTGATCGCGCCCAAGCGCTAATGACTGCGCATCGGAAAGCGCAGCTTGGAATTTGCTTGTAAATCTATCTAAACGCATGATTTATTTACCCATATAAAATATCGAATTACCTTATTTATGGGTATTAACTGAACGAAGATCAAGCGTAAAAGTAATAATTTACCCTGATTATTTGCGCCAAATCAAAGTTGCCATACGGCCCGTTGTTTTGTCTCTACGATAGGAAAAATACTGCTCGGACATAGTTACTGTACAGTGTTTATCGCCGTAAAAATCCTTTACACCTTGCTCGCGTAATAACGATTGTGCAAGCTTGAAAATATCCGCAAGATATTTACCGTCTTTTTTAGCAACAAATGCCGTATTTCGTTGCGCCTCAAAAGCCTGTACTACGTCTTCACCCACCTCGAATGCACTAGGCCCAATCGCAGGGCCAAACCATACACAGATCTCTTCAGGTGCACAGTTAAACTTAGCCAGTGTTTGCGAGATAATTCCAGCAGCGAGAGGCTTCCAACCACCATGGATAGCGGCCACCTCTTCACCATCTTTTGATGCAAGCAGAATGGGTAAGCAGTCTGCTGTCATGATAGCCAGTGGTGTTTGACGCAATCGAGTGTATAAGGCATCGGCGTGATGGACCTGCGCGATTTCAAACTGCTCGTCGACCACCACCACTTCTGCGCCATGCACTTGCTCAAGCCATACAATCGGGTTGGCCACATAGCCGTGTAAAATTCGGCGATTTTCGGCTACATGTTCAGCATTATCACCAACATGAAAGGCTAGGTTAAAGCTGTCATACGGCGGTGCAGAAACACCGCCCTTGCGCGTTGTTGATAATGTCCCAACGAATTGGGTTAATGGCCACTGAGCAAGTTGCATCTTATAACGTTAAATCCGGGTTTTCTTTGGTATCTTCTCTGAGCGCTGCCACCAATTTAATCATATCTTCAGGCACAGGCGCTTCCCATGTCATCTTCTCGCCAGTAATCGGGTGAGCGATACTCAGTTTTATCGCATGCAATGCCTGACGTTTAAACTCTCTTAATTGCTCGGTTAATCCTTGAGTCGCATTTCTTGGTGGACGAGGACGGCCGCCATAGAGCTGATCGCCAATTAGTGGGTGATTCAAATACGCCATGTGTACACGAATTTGGTGCGTTCTACCGGTTTCTAGGCGCAGGCGCAGGCGCGTGTGTGCTCGAAACTTTTCAGCAACACGGTAATGAGTGATAGCTGGCTTACCCATCTCATGGACTGCCATATGTGTACGCTTGGTTGCGTGACGACCGATTGGCTTTTCAATCATGCCACCTGCCGTCATCGTGCCATTACAGACAGCTTCGTATTCACGTGTGAAGTTTTCACGCGCTTGTAGATTCTTCACCAAGTGCGTTTGTGCTTGAATAGTTTTCGCCACGACCATTAGACCAGTAGTGTCTTTGTCTAGACGGTGTACGATACCAGCACGAGGCACGTTAATGATTTCTGGATGATGGTGCAGCAGAGCATTTAACACAGTGCCATCTGGGTTACCGGCACCGGGGTGAACCACCAGCCCCATCGGCTTGTTTATCACAAGAATGTCATCATCTTCGTAAACAATGTCTAACTCTATATCTTGCGCTTCGTATTCACGTTGTGCTTCTATAACCGTCTCGATAGCGACACTTTCACCACCAAGTAACTTTTCACGAGGGGTGTTGAATACTTCACCATCTACGGTGACTTTATCTTCAAGGATCCAAGTTTTTATTCTTGAACGAGAAAAATCCGGGAACAATTGCGCCAATATTTGGTCTAGACGTTTACCACCGAGTTCGACTGGAACCTCCGCTTGGAGGGAAATTTGCTCTGACATCTGAAACTTTACCTAATTTACCAGTGCAAGCCGTGCTCGACTGGGTTAGAATCGTAATTAATGCATAGTTTACTCGGTTTTGCCGAGTTGGCCTAGCCGAAGAAAACAAAGGTAGTAAAATAAAATGATTAAAAACTTAAGGACACACGCCTTTAGGCTGGCGTTAGCCGCGTCTGTTTTGGGTTTGGCAGCCTGTTCATCCGCACCAGAACAAGAAGATATTGAACGCGTACCAAACAAATCCGCCCAAGCGCTTTATGAAGATGCTAAACAAACATTAGATTCCGGTTTATATGCCCGCGCCATTGAATTATTGGGCGCGATTAATGCTCGTTACCCGTTTGGCCCTTATGCAAGACAAGTTCAAATGGACTTAGTCTATGCATATTATCAAACAGGTAACACTGACCAAGCTCTTGCCACTATTGATCGTTTTATTCGCTTAAATCCAAATCATAAAGACCTAGACTACATGTACTACATGCGAGGCCTGGTAAGTATTAAAGCTGACGAAAACGCATTCCAAGAATATTTTGGTGTCGACAGAGCCGACCGCGATGCCAATCGCACCCGCGTTGCTTTTCAGGATTTAACCACGTTAGTTAAAAACTATCCAAACAGTCCGTATGCACCAGAGGCTAAAAAACGCTTAGTATGGTTACTAAACAAAATGGCTCGTTACGAACTGAGAGTCGCTGAATATTACTTCGAGCGTGAAGCATATCTTGCCGCAGCAAACCGTGGTAAATATGTAGTAGAGCACTACTCTCAAAGTAGTTATCTGACCCAAGCTTTTGACATTATGGAAAAAAGCTACCGCAAACTCGGCCTGCCAGACCTTGCAGATAACGTGAAAAAAGCCAAATCGGTTAACGCACGTAACAAATAAATAGAGTGCTAAGTCACGATATCACCGATGTCGTGACTTCTCTCCCAGCAGTGCTCGCCTTCAAGCATTCTACAGCAGTAAAAAATACTTGTTTCCTGTACATAGACATCAGCCGTCAGCGTATTTTATTTGATTGTAGTTGTAATAAGGAAGGAATTAGGCTGCCCATAATAGAAGGTAAGCAGCCTTAAAAGGTAAGCATTTGACTTAACAGCGTATTAAATCGCTTCTTCGTCCTCTTCACCTGTACGGATCCGAACCACACGCTCAACATCGGTCACAAAGATTTTACCGTCACCAATTTTGCCCGTTTGCGCAGTTTTTAGGATAACTTCAATGGCTCTGTCAACGTCTTCATCTGCGGTAACAATATCAAGCTTTACTTTAGGCAAGAAATCTACCATATATTCAGCACCGCGATATAACTCAGTATGGCCTTTCTGACGACCAAAACCTTTTACTTCACATACCGTCATACCTGTGATCCCCACATCCGAAAGCGCTTCTCGGACATCATCAAGTTTAAACGGTTTAATTATTGCTTCTATTTTCTTCATGACTATCTCGATTCCTTTGGTATAGCGTCGATTTTAGACAATCCGCTTGCCCAAGGCAAACAAAGACATTGAAAGTTGAAGTGATTTCACGCAATAATATTAATCATAAATTATTACTTTTTGGTTGTGAGGCGGTAATGAAACAATCAGCAGGATTCAATCTACTAGAACTGATGATAACCATCGCTATATTGGCTATCGTATTGGCCATTTCATTTAGCTTTGATGGCAACCTGCTGCAACGCAACCGAGCAGAGTCCTTCTTACAAGAATTACAGCGCAATATCGCTTTTGCTCGTGTAAAAGCAACCGCCGCAGACGAAATTGTCATTTTATGCCCAGCTCCCCCAGCCAATATTCAAGCTAGGAGTTCATTTACTTGCCAAGATAATTGGGCAACGAACAGAATTAGCGTGTTTGTTGATAGTGATAAAAATGGCACATTTAGTAATGGTGATACTATCCATAGAACGATGGAGGTCGTAGACGATAACGACACTATGGTATTTTCTGGTGACAATCGTCTAAGGTTTGATTCAAGTGGACTCTTAAGTGGTTCAAACGCTGGCAATTTTACCTATTGTCCAGGTAGTGACGACAACAATCAGCAGTTGAGTGTTTCAACTGCTGGCACAGCATTATATCGAGGAAATACAACAGATACCTGTGGATAACCACAAAAGTACTGATGCGCAAAATATCTCAAAGTTCCAATCTTGCCTTTAATATATAAACGACTAGGCTTAAAGAAAATATAAAACGAGGCAAAGGATATGCATCGTCATATGGGTTTTTCCCTATTGGAATCTTTAGTGTGTTTGGCGATTATCACCATCGTCAGTTTATTTTCTCTTCCCAGTCTTACGACTTTATTTCAGTTTGATAAACCAAAAATAAAACTAGAAGCGTTGCGACGAGCCATTAATTTTGCTCGCATTCAGGCCGTTGCAAGTGGTGCAACCGTTACTTTATGCCCACTGAAAAACAATCGCTGCGACGACAAAGAATGGCACACTCAGTTAACGGTTTTTATCGACTACCACCCTCAAGGTGAGTTTTCAGGCGATGATTATAAATTAGCGGTTGTGGACGCAGTAGACTCAGGTGACAAGCTCACCTACCCAAGAAACGCCATTATATTTCGCCGCTTTGGCCATCTCGCGGGACTCTATAACGGTACTTTTGTCTATTGTAACGCAAGTTCTACCGTGGGGTTGTCGTTGTCAGTTAGCTATACTGGGAGAAGCACTCTAAAAGATACTGATGAGTGTCAAAAGTAAATAACCTAAGCTTCGGATAATTAATGCCTTTCTAGCAGCCAGTTTTTGCGCTAACAGCGTTGAATTCACTTCCAATAGCCCGCTATTGGTACGTAAATTCGCCTTGCCTACAGGATGTAGGTACCTTAGCGAGAGCAGGACGCGGAAGCGGTGTTAATCCCAAAACTTTCTGGCTAGATAGGGAAATAATTTAATGTAATATTAAAAACAATGAATTAGCTCATTCCTTATCCAAACCTCAGGTTAAATAACCTAAGCTCGGGGATAGTTAGTATGAATACAAAGGGGAGTTAGCTACTCCCCCCCCCCGAAAATTAACGTTCCCAGCACCTATCTATAGCGTCTTGATCCGTCGTCCCAGTAACACCACGAACCCCAAGTTCATCAATAGTTAAAGCTGGGCACTGTTCATCGCCTCGAACCGGCCCTGCTACGGCTGTTGCAACGATTCTAAAGGTATCTGCAGTAACGTTTTCAAGTGTTACATTGAAATAACCATTTTCCGTTGCCGTCGCTACACCGATTGCCGCTAGATTATCGCTGTAAACTCTATTATCAACAAAAAACTGCTCTTGCTTATTCGCGGCATCAAGTAACAAAGTCATGGCATCAGCCCTTGCCCCTCTTCTCACATACTCAGTGTAATTAGGGTACGCAATCGCAGAGAGAATACCGATGATCACCACCACTATCATTACTTCTATCAAGGTAAAACCTGATATTGCTTTGTCTAGGGTACTATTTCTTCTCATCACTATCTTCCCTCTTATAAATGTAAAGTTGTCTTGTTCTGATACCCGAAGTTTTATTTTTAAAGATAATAACCTTGTCGTCATCTCCCACAACTGGCACTGGTTCCCCTGGTATTCCCGGCGGTATAAATGGATTGCTGCCATCAGCTATAATCCCAGGGCCTGCGATATAAGGAACTCTTTTGCCCTTTTCATCTTTGCGTACAACTAGAGTCGGCGTATCCGGTAAATCCTGTGAAGTAACATAAGTTTTACCTGTACCATAATGTAAATGGAACATGTAAAGCTGCCCTTTACCACCTGTTAATGTGCATTGTTGGGTTGTCTGATCTGCTGGTGTAAATGAAGTAAAGTATGCGACTCCTCCAATAACAGTAGCTCCAGAGAGCGACTTTTCGCCCCCTGATAACTGATACTTCCAGCCATTAAACTTAGCCAGCTCTACTTCTAGTTCAATAAAGTCGTCAATATTGTCTACAGCATTCCCAAATGGATCGTTCTTCATTTCCATTAAATCAGAAATTAATATAGGGTCTGGAATGTCATTTACAAATGACTGAGTCTTCGTATGTATGTCCCTAATCATGAAAAGATAGTCAGTCACGCTTGAATCTGTCGGCTTAGAGCGATTACCACTACCAATAACAATGGCATCAAACGGCGTATCTCTGCGCTCTTTAATCAAATTCCCGTTATATCTAGTCTCTGTTACCTTACTATAAAAAGTACGAGCAATATTTGGACGATAAAAAAAGCGTCTATCCTCATCAGCAAAGCTACTCCCCAAACGCGCCAACTCAAAATGAGTCCAAGGCTCAGTACTATCAGATGGGTTTGGACCGGGTATATCAATTCTCCAGATACTCCCTGCGGTATCCGCTAAATAAATTCTATCAATATAGCCATCGTAATCTGAGTCCGTTAACGTTGGCTCCGCAACAATACTGTGCTTACCTTTAAACGCATCTCCAGTGAGCGACCAAACGATATCAGCATTGTTTGACATGATATCAACCATGTAAATCCCTACGCCTTTATCATTATCATCGCTACGCGAAACATTGTCTTTATTGGTATTGTATCCTGCTGCAAAAACCAATACCGGTCTATCCTTTTGCTTTTCAATGAAAGTCACCACGGGCTTGGACCACGTTTGCCCCAAGTTCTTAAACTTGTTTGAATCACCGGAAATAGGCCCACCCCACAATAGTTTGGGTGAATCTGGATTGGTAATATCAAAGCCATAGTATTTATTGCCGCCGCGGCGCATTCCCACAAAGGCCCAAACCTTATCACCCGCTTCCACCTTACGATTTTTATTCACATCGTGAAAGTACACAGTAATAGGTCCATCTAAGCCATACAGTTTCGTTTCTGCTTTACGTGTTTTGACTGGATTCAGGATAGGTAATAAAGAACCTGGGATAAATGCCCAGCTTTCAGTTACGCTATTACCTTGATCTTTAAACATATGAAGCATGCCGGCGTTGGTGCCAATGAGCACGCGAATATCGCCATTGCCATAGTCGACCGTTGCAGGCTTTGAGTGTAGGGGATCGGCGAATATGTCTGGCCTTCTTTCAGATCTCAAACCGTCATCATCATCATCGTCGACGTCTTGACCTATCGCCCAATTAAAAATACTTTGTATCTCACTTTTACTTGCACCGCTTAACTCCATTGCTGTGGCAAGTTTAGTTAAATTACCATAGGCACTTTCGGCGTTATTGTAGGTGAAATCAACTAAATCACCGCCACCAAAATCAGACAGTACTTTTCTAGTAACCTGATTTTCAAGCGCATAGTTAACTCCTCCTTTTTCAATATTGTTGCCATCTTTTGATTCCGCTTGCGACCAATATGTTGTGATATTGCTATCAATCGCACCTTTATCATTTATCGCTTTAGTCAGTTCCTGACCTACTATCTCTGTGCCCACAAACTTAAGCTTTTTCAGGTTGCCACGCCAGCGAGTATGTGTCTCTGGTTTAAACTGAGTGTAATAAAGTGCATCACCTGTTTGGGTTTGATCTTCAGCATTGGCGGACACCGTTGGTGAACTAAAACTTGCACTCACATTTCTGATATTGGTAATCGTGGTTTTGAGTACATCCGACAGTTCATTTGCGGTATTGGCGTGCAGGTATTGCCCCCCTCCTTCCTTAGCAGTTTCCGCAAGCAACTCTTTACCTGTATTAGACATACCGTTACCAAAGCCGATCGTAAAGACTCGCGCAAAGTCATGTTCATCTGGAGTAGAAGGATATAAGTCAACTTTAATTTGAGACGTACCGCGCATTGTTTTGGCCAAAGCTGGTAAATAGTTTTTGGTAACACCAGAGCCTTCATTAATGTCGAAATAATTAGGGTAGGCGCCGTACACTGAGTAATATTCATTAACGATACTTGTGTTAGAGTCAGTATCACTGGTAGGGTCGCCATCCGTCATTAAAATTAAGTTGATTGACGTATCACACCGCTCTTCTTCGCCACGCACGGGGGTAAACGCAGAAATATAGTTGCTCCCACGTTCAATCCCTTTATCCCTATCGTTTCCGCCATTAGTGCCCCAATATACGCCGCCACCTTTAAGATAGTTATATAACTCCCAAAGCGTTTCTGACAATGGTGTCGAGCCATTTGCAGGCAATGCGTTGATCTTATCCACAATATCGCTGCGAGTGCTGCCGATGCCGTTTAGAATATAGCCCCCACTTGCTGAATAAAGCCGAGATAAGCCAAACCTAATATCGTCATTATCATTAACTAAACTGCGCATGGCGTTTTTTGCAACTTTTAGGCGGCTATCCGCGCAGCCCTGAACCGCTTGATTATATTGGTTCGCTTGATAACAGTTACTGCCATTAAAACACTCTGTTTCTCGGTAGCCGTATCGCGTTTCATAGTACCAGCCATTCCAAACACGATATGAATAACGCTCATAACACGCCTTACCATTTTGAGAGTCCCACGCCATACTGCCTGATGTATCGAACAGCATCAGTACCCGAGGTTGCTCACGAGTAGAAACATTATGTTTAACATAAAGCTCAATGTCTTCCGCTTGAGCGGTTTGTGATAGCGCTATTAATGCAACTATCGTGTATATTAACTTATTCATATCAGTTACTCGAAAAAGGCTGTTAATTTGAAACGCTCACAATTTCCTGACCAATTCCCATCACTATGGTGACGTTGTGACGTCCCCTATCACCATATTCCACAGTGGCTTCGACTTCCGTCATGTTGCACACAAACCCCTCTGTATAGTCGTATTGACGTGGACAAAACAGCTCTAGCTCACCATTATTTAGGTTAGTCACAGTGGCTTGTAGGCCATTAGGCGTTTGTACTGTTGTGCCTTCGTCTGCTAACTGCTGCCTTGAACGCAAAAAAATATTGTCCGGACGCGGCTGCTCTTGCTGAATTAATCTTTGCATTTCACCAAAGAGTAAGCTTTCAGCTTCTTCTCGTTCCATGACGGCATGGGTCATTTTTATATCCAACGTACTGGTACTCATTAACGTTACTGCAACCGCCATTATGGCGACTACCATGACCATCGCCATGATCAGTACTACACCCCGTTGCTTTACATTTCCCATGCTGAGCCTCCCATGTTGTACATTGATATTGTGGTTGAAAATACGGTACGTCTAATGGCATCGTTATAAGTCAACGTCCTTTTATTAGGGTCATTCCCTAATACGTAAGATCGCGACTGTACCCCAAAGTCAACATCCGGTTCTAGCACCCTTACCAATACAAACAGCTGTAGGGATAAGATGCCTCTTGTAGCGCCCCAGTCAGCATCGGACATATTTGTTGTATTTCTATATCTATCCACTCGGCCGTCAAAATTGGTATCTAAACCAAAAACAAAACGAATTTGTTCAACGCCTTCGATCACTAATTCATCCTTCATACCACCGTTTACATGTAGCCTTTGCCTTCTTAGAACGGGGATAGTAATAGTACGATTATTAATTACCTGCTGCTCTTCACTCACATAATATACATGGTGACTATATGGCCAAAGTGTCGCATTCACGCTTGGCATGTTGCCAACATTGCCACCTGCAATAAATTCGGCTTGCTCTTGCTGTGCAATAAAATAATACCTAGTTGATTGGATAGCACCTGCGTCTGGCACAAGACCTGTTACCTCTACAGGACTCCCTTCCAGAAACTTCACCTGTAACACTTCTGATTGTGGTCGAGCTTTAGTTATGCATCCCATTGCCGTTGCATTTGTTGTGAATGTTGCCCAAATAGGCCTGAAATTAGCAGGCTCATTGTTCGGAAAACTACCATTGTTTATCCCACCAGAGCAGTCACTTCCTGGGTTAGCTGGAGCGGCTTGATTATCATCCGTGAAACCTTGATCGTAAAAAGTCCCCCAAAAGCCAACTTGCTCGATATCCCGCCGCATAATGGAAAGCGCTAAACGTCCTTTCTCTTGTAGCTCTCCAATACTCATGGTGTCGTTGGTCGTCGCTTTCATACCGACATAAGTAGCAATGACGCCGCCTAACAACAATACGCCGATAAACATGGCGATCATGAGTTCTAACAATGTAAAACCTCGGATTTTGTTCACGGCTGACTCCTTAACAAGACAAAAGTTTCCATTACAACTGCACGCCGTCTATCGTCTTCAACACCACACCCGGCTGCTGGATTATTTTCCAAAGCGGTCATTGCCTGACGCCCTCGCCAAGTGACAATAACCTGCACATTTACCCCAGATGGAGTGGCACCTGCGGTTGGATTAATACACACAATCGCGTTATCCAACGAACCCGTATTTTCCCTTGCTCTTATCGCTTGACGCCAATTAGCAATATCTGTTTTCGCAAGCGTTTCTGCATTACAGCGCTGTGTATAACACGTGGTGTTTGCCTGTACATCTTCGGTGCTATTAAAGTCAACATCGTAAAGTGTGGTTATATTTGCCGCATCATTTGTTCTTATTCTGTGCATGATGTCACTGGCAAGCTCTACCGCAGCGGCTCGCTGCATAGAATCAAAACTTGCTTGTTTAGCTTTTGCTTGTAATGCCACAGCACCAAGCAGTCCAAAGCTTAAAATCATAAACGCAATAAGCACTTCTAACAGTGTGAAGCCATGTTGCTTTAGCGAAATATGCATATCTCAACCAGAATTCAATTGTCCTAGCCTCAGTGTAAGCCGTCGTCTTTGAAACTCAATATGGGATAGTATGAAAGGTCTATTGAGGCGATAAACGGTTTATTCACCGCTTAACACTCAAAATAATGTTTTTAGTTGGGTGTAAGCTCTACGGCTAACTTCATAGCGATTGGGCAGCGACTTGAGGCAAACGTAGTGCTTTTGTTCATGTAGTTCTAAAGCAGAAATTTCTGTTCGCTTAACTAATGTACTGCGATGGATTTGAATAAAATGTGTTGGAAACTTATCTAACAGTGACTTGAGTGATATGTCAATTAGTGCTTGTAGGCCGGAATTCAAGGTTACTCGCGTATATTTTTCATCCGCCTCGGCAACAATAACATCCGAAACCTGAACGTAACGCAACTCACTGCCAACGTAATAGCCTAGCGTCTCCATACTCGGAAAGATAGTAGTTAATAAAGCATCTAGCTTATCACTATCTAGTGGCTTCACTAGATAACCATTGGCGTGCAGTTCAAATGCTTCTAACGCATATTCCGGATGCGCTGTTAGAAACACGATTTTCATCCTCGGAAATTGCAGGCGTAATTGGCTCGCAAGCTCAACACCTGACTGACCCGGCATCGAAATATCAAGAAAAATTAGCTGCACAGACTCCTGCTTTAGTAGCGCTTCCACACCGTCAGCGCAGTCAACTTCACCGATACAACGAAAGCCTACGTGCTTTTGCATTAATCGCTTAACGCGAGCTCTTGCCAACGGCTCATCATCCACAATAAGGTAAGATATTACTGTTTTCATAGCGGTAGCGAAAAACTGACGGTATAGCTATCTTGACTGGCTTCAGTTTTAAAATCAATGGGCTGATTGTAGTGTAAAGCCAAGCGGCGTCTGATGTTACTTATCCCAATGCCATGTCCTTGGTGCGTCGGCTTTAATTTTGCGTCATAGCTGTTAAAAATTACCACCGCTAAGGTGCGTTTACTACAGTGAATATAAATACGAATATCCGCTCCATTTGGGTTTGGCTCTACCCCATGGCTAACCGCGTTCTCCACCAATGGCTGTAATATCAACGCAGGGATCAAAACATCTCCCAAGACATTGTCTAACTCCCACTCTACCCTCAAACGCTCTGCAAAGCGCCACTGCTCAAGTGCTAAATACGCTTTGCATAAAGATATTTCACTTTCCAGCGGAACAATATTTTGTGTGGACATCGCAGCGCGAGATAAATCGGCAAGGGCTAATGCTGACTTTTCTGCTGCATTTGGATCGATATGAGTCAATTCGGCCACGGTATTGAGTGAGTTATATAAAAAGTGCGGCCGAATTCTCGCATGTAACGCTTCAAGCTCCGCTTGAGATAGCGCTTTCACCTTACGAATATTATCGGTAAAGATAGCTAAGAAATGCGCGAAAAGTGTGATAATGCAAAGACATATTGCGATGTTACGCCATAAGCTCAATTCAATTTTTGCCTCATCAATCCAACCGAGCAGTGTAAAACCATAGGGAAAAGCCGTACTAGTGACAACAGTACAAAGCACGAAGACAGAAATGAGAATACCTGCTTCAACTAGATCTGAGCGCTTCTCAACAGCGTGGCGCACAATCGCTATCACGGCAAGTGATAAAAAGGCAGTGAAATGAATAAATAAGCTGCTTAATCCAAGGGATTGCCAAAACGCAGTCGCGGAAATCAGCGTATATAAAAAGGCTAGGATTTGCGAGGCAACTAGCAATGCTAGCACACCTCGCTCACTCAATAGTGCAGACAACAACCTGATACGCGGTGTCATCGTGCTAACTCTCTTATCTGAGTTCTACTGGTACGGCAAACACGACATTTTCTTCTTGTCCAGGGTTCTCAACTACCGTTTCCCCACCAAGTTCTTTAAGTCGAGTGATAACCTGTTGAACCAACACTTCAGGTGCAGATGCGCCGGCAGTTACACCTACCTTTGCAACCCCATCGAACCAAGTTTCTTCGATGGAAGAGGCATCATCGATAAGAAATGCCTTAGTGCCCATTTTATCCGCAAGTTCTCTTAAGCGGTTAGAGTTAGAACTATTTTTCGCACCCACCACAAGCAATAAATCAACTTTGTCCGCTAAGTCGCGAACTGCATCTTGGCGGTTTTGCGTAGCATAACAAATATCATCTTTTCGAGGACCACTGATGTTCGGAAACTTGCTACGCAGTGCGTCAATTACATCCGCAGTGTCATCTACCGATAATGTTGTTTGACTGCAATAGAACACATTGTCAGCATCTTTCACTTCGAGTGCTGCTACATCCTCTGGTTTTTCAACGAGATAAATACCACCATTCGGATTGTCATACTGACCCATAGTACCCTCAACTTCAGGGTGCCCATGGTGCCCAATCAAAATACACTCAGTACCTCTGCGGCTAGCACGCGTCACTTCCATATGCACCTTTGTCACTAACGGACAAGTTGCATCAAAGACTTTTAACTCTCGGCGCTTCGCTTCATTGCGTACTTGCTGAGAAACACCATGCGCGCTGAAAATAACAATACTGTCGTCTGGCACTTCATTTAGCTCTTCAACGAATACCGCACCACGAGACTTCAGGCCATCAACAACGTATTTGTTATGAACAACTTCATGGCGAACGTAAATAGGCGCTTCGAAAATATCGAGTGCACGCTCAACAATGCTGATCGCTCTATCTACACCTGCACAGAATCCTCTCGGGTTTGCCAGCAAGATATCCATTAGTTATTTACCTCAAGAATTTCAACTTCAAACGTTACTTTTTGGCCTGCAAGCGGGTGATTGAAATCGACAGTTACCGAGTCGCCGGCTACTTCTCGGATCAATCCAGGTAAGTCAGTACCATCAGGTTGCGTAAATGCAATGATGCTACCTACTTGAGCGGGGGTTTCTGCACCAAACTTGCTTCTATCAACATAATAGATGTTATCAGGGTTTGGTTGTCCAAACGCGTCTTCTGGCTCTAGCTCAAAAGATTTTTCATCGCCTGCTTTTAACCCAAGCAAACACTTTTCAAAATTTTCCGTCAGGCTGCCATCACCCATAAATAGCTTAGCGGGTTTATTATGAACTTTGGTAGAATCTGCTGCTGAACCGTCTGATAACTTGATTGAAAAATGGAACAAGACTTCAGACTTTGCTCCAATTAGTTGCTCACTCACGCATTTTTCTCCTGTGGTTTATCGCCACTGGTAAAGGCATCGAAAATTAATAGTGCAGCACCGCCGACAATCGCCATGTCTGCCACATTAAACGCTGGATAATGCCAATCCTGATAATAGAAATGTAGGAAGTCAATCACGTAACCATGAATGATACGGTCGTATAAATTTCCTACAGCACCACCTAATACCATTGCATAGGCCAATCCCAACTTCCAATTTGATGCCGGCAATTTACGTAGCCAAAAAATCAGTAAAGTGCTAATCGCCACGGCGATACCACTTAAAAAGTAACGCTGCCAGCCACCTGCTTCACTTAGGAAGCTAAAAGCCGCACCATAGTTATGCATATAGGTGAGATTGAAAATAGGCAAAATATCAATGGACTCATAGAGTTCCATTTCAGCCATAACCAGTGCTTTGGTGAAGTAGTCTACTGCAAAAAGCAGTAGACTAAGCCACAACCACACCAGACCACTTTTCTGTGTAGTTTGTGTCACGTTTTACTCCTAGGCGAATTGACGTTGCTCGCCGTCACCTTCAACGTTACTAATACAACGGCCACAGATGTCTGCATGTTGCTCATCCGTACCTACGTCGTCGGTATAGTGCCAACAACGATCACACTTTTTAGCCGATGTTGCCGCTACACTAATGTATAAACCATCAATTTCTGATGAAATGGCATTTTCTGGTTTGCTGTTGACTACTTCTACCGTTGCTTTTGAAGTCAGTAAAACGAAGCGCAATTCGTCGCCAATGGCATTGAGCTGCTCAGCTAAGTCACCGCCAGTATATAGCGTTACTTCAGCCTGTAGCGTCGCACCGATCACTTCTTCTTTACGTGCATTCTCGAGTACACGGTTTACTTCATCACGCACTGCCAGTAGGTTTTGCCAGTATTCGTTATTCAACGAACCTTCTGTCGCCCCTTCAATTGCATCATACCAAGTATCCGTGAATACAAACTGGCCGCGCTCACCTGGTAATACTTCCCAGATTTCTTGTGCAGTAAAGCTCATGATTGGCGCCATCCAACGTGTCATCGCTTCAGCGATATGATAAAGCGCTGATTGACAAGAACGACGGGCATGGCTATCACTTTTCGCGGTGTACTGACGGTCTTTGATAACGTCTAGATAGAACGAGCCCAATTCACCAGTACAGAAGTTCATCAGCTTTTGTGTTACTTGAAGCATTTGGTACTTGTCGTACGCTGTTTTGATCTCAGATTGTAGCTGCGCAGCACGCGCAACAATCCAGCGATCTAGCTCAACCATATCTTCAATTGCTACTAAATCCGTTTTTGGATCGAAGCCGCTTAGGTTCGCAAGTAGGTAACGACTTGTGTTACGAATACGACGATAACGGTCAGCTGAGCGCTTAAAGATTTCATCTGACACGGTCATTTCAGCCGAATAATCAGTAGAAGCTACCCATAAACGTAAAATATCTGCGCCTAGCTTGTTCATAATGTCTTGCGGCGAGATCACGTTGCCTAATGACTTAGACATCTTATGGCCTTTTTCATCGACCGTGAAGCCGTGCGTTAACACTTGCTTATATGGTGCATGGCCGTTGATAGCAACTGAAGTCATCATTGATGACATAAACCAACCACGGTGCTGATCCGAGCCTTCAAGGTAAAGATCTGCAGGACCTGTTAAATCTTCGCGTGCATCAACAACACAAGCATGTGTTACACCTGAGTCAAACCATACGTCTAGTGTATCTTGTACTTTTACGTACTGTTGAGCATCTGCTTCACTTAACAGCACGCTAGGCTCTAAGTCGTACCACGCCTGAATACCCTTTTCTTCCACTAATTTAGCAACGGCTTCAATAAGGGCTTCCGTTTCAGGATGTAGGCTGCCAGTGTCTTTATCGACAAATAACGCGATTGGTACACCCCAAGTACGCTGACGTGAAATACACCAGTCAGGGCGACCTTCAACCATGTTTGCGATGCGGCTTTCACCCCACTCTGGTAACCATTCTGTCTTTTTGATTTCATTCAGTGAATCAGCACGTAGGTTAGCCTGATCCATGCTGACGAACCATTGTGGCGTCGCACGGAAAATAATAGGAGTTTTGTGACGCCAGCAATGCGGATAACTATGCGTTAATGCCTTATGGCGGAACAACACACCTTTCTCAGTTAATAACTCAATGATGCTGTCATTTGCTTTAAGTACGTGCTGACCTGCAAAAATCGGCGTATCTGGTAGATAAACACCATTTGCACCAACCGGGTTTGCAACTTCTAGACCGTAAGCCTGACCCGCTGCAAAGTCTTCTTGACCGTGACCAGGTGCTGTGTGAACGATACCAGTACCTGAGTCTGTTGTTACGTGCTCACCTAAAATAACAGGCACATCGAAATCTAAGAATGGGTGTGCAACGCGCAGATTCTCAAGCGCAGCGCCTTTCGCGTAACCTAGTACGTGGAAGTGCTTGAATCCAAAACGATCAACAGCGTCTTTGACTAATTCAGAACCAAGCACAATACGCTGCTCTTGACCTTCATCTTCAATTTGTACCAGTGCATACTCTAGCGCACCGTGTACTGCCACGGCGCGGTTTGCAGGCAATGTCCAAGGCGTTGTAGTCCAAATTGCGGTACTTACTTCGCCTTTGCCTTCATGGCCTTCGGCCAAGCCAAACGCACTAATGATTGCCGCTTGATCAGCAAACACAAACTTTACGTCGATTGCTGGCGATTGTTTGTCTTGGTATTCAACTTCTGCTTCTGCAAGTGCTGAACCACAATCCGTACACCAGTGAACTGGCTTTGCACCTTTGTGCAGGTGACCATTTTTGATAATACGACCAAGCACACGAATAGCATTGGCTTCAAAATCAAAGTTCATGGTTAAGTATGGCTTATCCCAGTCACCTAACACACCAAGGCGTTTGAAATCTGTTTTTTGGCCATCAACTTGCTTTTTAGCATAGTCGCGGCACTTTTCACGGAATTCAGCAGCCGATACTTTCTTACCTGGTTTGCCTACTTTCTTTTCCACTTGTAGCTCAATTGGAAGACCATGACAGTCCCAACCAGGTACATAAGGCGCATCAAAATCAGAAAGCGTTTTTGACTTAATAATAATATCTTTTAGGATTTTGTTTACTGAGTGACCTAGGTGAATATCACCATTTGCATACGGAGGACCGTCATGCAAAATAAATGGCTTTTTACCTTTTTTCGCAATGCGAATTTGACCGTATAGGTCTTCTTCATACCATTTTTTCAGCATCTTTGGTTCGCGTTGCGCCAAATTACCACGCATCGGAAACTCAGTTTCCGGTAGATTTAAAGTATGTTTGTAGTCGCTCATTTATCCTACTTTCCGTATCGGCTACGTTAAAGAAAAACACTGTTTTGCATTGCTAACATCACGACTGATTTGTTCTGTTAACTGCGACAATGTTTCGAATTTTTGCTCATCGCGAAGCTTTTCAATTAGCTCCACTTTCATAAACTGACCGTAGATGGTCTCATTAAAATTAAACAGATGCACCTCTAAAAGGGCTTTCGTTCCGTTTAGGGTTGGCTTAGTGCCAACATTTGCTACACCATAATGTGTTTTGTGATTCACAGTCGCTTTGACCGCATACACACCGCGCACAGGGCTCACTTGGCGTTTTAAGGCAATATTTGCAGTATGGAAACCAAGCTCTCTGCCTTTCTTCCAACCGTGAATAACACGGCCTGAAATGGCATAGGTATGGCCCAACATATCATGTGCTTGACGCAAATCACCAGCCGCAAGTGCCGTGCGGATCAATGTGCTACTTACACGACAATCTTGCTTGCGAAAACTTGCCGTGTCTTTTACTTGCATACCTAGCGGTTCGCCCACTCGTTTTAGCATTGCAAAATCACCAGCACGTTCACGGCCAAAACGAAAGTCATCGCCGACCGTGAGCGCCTTGGTTCCAAGCTTTGTCACTAGGACTTCTTTGATAAATTGCTCTGCATCTTGCGAGGCAAACTTGCGATTAAAGTTGACGCAAATGACTCGCTCTATGCCAAGCTCTTGCAACAGGACTAGCTTATCACGTAATCGCGTCAGCCTAGCCGGTGCTTTATCTTTGGCAAAAAACTCCAAGGGCTGCGGTTCAAATAACATCACTGTACTTGGAAGTTGATAGTGTTTTGCGTCGCTAATCAGCCCCTTCAAAACCTCTACATGTCCAAGATGAACCCCGTCAAAGTTTCCAATCGTCAACACACAACCAAAATGATGTGGTCGAATATTATGGATCCCTCGGATTAGTTGCATAGTGCCGTGCCTTTGTGCAGCAAATATCAAAGAGCCCGATTATACCCAAGTTGCTTAAAAATGCGAATCAAGCATCTCGGATTGTGCTCAATCTTACCCCTAGTATAAATAGTAAACTAAAATAGCTCACCATCGCAGTTACTAATAATCCGCAAAGTAATAGCACCTGCTCCATCAGTCCCCACTCTAGCCATTCAAAGCGTGCGCCGAGAAAGTATACACATACAGCCATCACAACCGCTGAAATAAAGCACCTTAAAGTAAAGCCAAACGAAAATGTGCTTAGCTGATACACCCCTTGCTTTGACAAATGTCGATAAAGTAAAAATGCGTTACATGACGCTGACAATGAAGTTGCTAATGCAAGGCCGATATAGCCAATAAAAGGAGCTAAAAGCAGATTAAACACCATATTCAGTACCATCGAAATGATACCTATACGAACTGGCGTTTTTATGTCTTGTCTCGCATAAAACCCCGGAGCGAGCACTTTTATTAGCATAAAACTTAGCAAACCGACGGAATATGCAGCAACACCTAAGCTGACTTTTTCTATATTGTCTGCATTTTGAGAAACAAACTCACCATGGCCAAATAATACAGAAATGATAAGTGGGCTTGTCACCATCAGCCCTAGCATCGCAGGTAACCCCAAGAAGATGACAAAACGGACACCCCAATCTAGAGTTTTCTGAAAATCTTCACTTTTTTCTCCTGCGTGTAATTTAGAAAGTGCAGGCAGTATCACGGTCGCAATACCGATACCAAATAGGCCGAGTGGAAATTCAATTAATCTGTCTGAATAATAAAGCCAAGCAATCGATCCCGTCACGAGAAAAGAGGCAATGACGGTGTCCAGTAGTAAGTTAATTTGGCTAACAGAAACACCAAATAATGCAGGGATCATTAATGTTCTGACTTTGGTTATTTCAGGGCTTCGCCATGCAAATTGAGGGCGACTCAAGACTTTTAAGCGCAGCAAGAATGGGATCTGGAATAATAGTTGAACAATACCACCAATAAATACACCGAGTGCTAGAGCGTACGCACCTTGTGCAAACTTATCATGGAGAAAAATAGCGCAGCCAATAATCGACACGTTGAGTAAAACTGGCGTAAAGGCCGCTGCGGCAAAGCGATTATAAACATTCAGTACCGCACCGCTAAGTGCAACTAATGAAACAAAAAATAAGTAAGGAAAAGTGAGCTTTAATAGTGCGCTTGCAAGCACAAATTTTTCGGCATCTGCACCACCTTGCCACCAGTCGAGAAACCAGCTTGTGCCAAATAATGCGGCGATCACAGGCGAGCCTATCACCCCTAAAATAGTAACAATAAGTAATACGGTCCCGAGTGTCCCAGCGGCTTGTGCAACGAATAATCTTACTCTATCGTCTCCATGCTTTTCTTTAATTTCTGAAAGTACAGGAACAAACGCCTGAGCAAACGCGCCTTCTGCAAATAACCTACGTAAAAAATTAGGGATCCGGTTGGCGAATAAAAAGACATCGGCGGCCAATCCTGCGCCTAATAGGTTTGCCACGACGGCATCTCGAACTAGCCCCAGAACCCGCGAAATCATAGTCATGGCACTGACAATCATACCCGATTTAAATAACCCTTTTGCCACCTTAACTCCTAAATTCAGTGAATCGCGGCAGATTATGCCACAGTCGTTGTGCATTTAGCACTAGGCGTGCCCTTTCAGCTTTGATACAATACGCGCCATTAACCTTGGTAGGCCTGTTTCACCTTGTGAAATTTGACTGTTTACTTTGGTTCAGACCTGAGATTTTCAAGGCACTTTGTGAAGCCACGCTTTGCAAATTATTAGTGCAACTTGGGATATTACGGGTTTACTTGCCTGCTATAAAAGTAAAAATGTCGCATAGCAACGTTTTGATTTGTACAGGTTAAGAATTGAGAATAGCCCAAGTCGAGTCTTGGGTGTTGAACATTAGGCCGCGCTTGTTAATTTATATTGACTTTTGCGATTAAAACAGGCATATTCCTCGGCCTTTAAATTAAGCTTATTTTAAGATTGTTAGGAGCAAACCTTGGCTAACATCAAGTCTGCAAAAAAACGCGCTATCACTAGCGAAAAGCGTCGTAAGCACAACGCAAGCCGTCGTTCAATGATGCGTACATACTTCAAAAAAGTAATCGCTGCAATTGAAGCTGGTGATAAAGAAGCTGCAACTCAAGCATTCGCTGTTGCTGCACCTATCCTAGACCGTTACGCAACTAAAGGTCTAATCCACAAAAACAAAGCTGCTCGTCATAAGAGCCGTTTAGTTGCTAAGATCAAAGCACTTTAATTTGTTGCTGGATTGAAAAAACCGACATTATGTCGGTTTTTTTATGTCTGTAATTTATATACTTTGGTATCAAAAGATAAAATCAGTGCCGTTTTAAACCAATTCTAAATCTGGGTAAAACTTCTTCAGCATAGCCGCGATTTTCTTCGGCGAAAATGGCTTAACAACAAAACCTTTAGCACCACGCTCAATAGCATCTTTAACATTGTCTACCGTTGAGTGTGCCGACACCATAACGACATTAATATTCGGGTTTATTTCATTTAGGGTTGCAATTAACTCTTTACCATCACCATCGGGCAGCTCAATATCTAAAAAGACAATATCAAAATGTTGCTCTTCACATGACTTTACACACTGCGTTGCAGTGGAGGCTTCTCTTACATGATCAATGCCTAAGTGCATTAAGGTTTGATGTAAAAAGCTGCGAACTGTCCCTACATCATCGACGATTAAAATAGAGATATTTTGATCCATAGTCCTTTCCCGTAGGCTGTAGTGTAAAAATAAGCTATTATACTTAGCATAGAAGCATTATAGAGACCTGCAACTAAAAGGCTACTTAAAGCATGGCAAAACCATCAAAAAAACAATCGCTTTTAGGTCAAGTACAGTCCAACCAAAAGAAACGCACTAGTACAACAAAAAACCGTCGACCATCACCACAACAAATTGCAGCGATGAAGGCTCAGCAAACCGCACAAGCACAGCAAGCACAAACTGCTACAGATAATGATAGACCTAAGGGAAAAGGTAAGTGGATAACTCTTGCAGTCATTGGAATACTATTTGTTGTCTTGCCAAAACCACAACTGATTACTTATGAGAAATTAGGACTTGTGGCTAGTAGTGTATATTGGCCGGGTCTTCCTGGTATTGATCCTGTGCTATTTGACTCAAATTTACATCCAAAGCCAGCGCTTGAGCGCAATACACTATACCTATGCCACGATTTGAAAAACCCAGACACCTGTCAAAAGTACCAAATAATCAAGCAAGAAGGCTTTATAGCGGCCATGATGGAGTTAATAAGCGGTTAGAACTTCACTAAAAATGCCTCATTATTGAGGCATTTTACTTTGTTAGGCAGATTAGTTAATTACAGCCACGCCAGCTACATGCTGAAGTACAAATTTTAGTACAGTTATCTGTAATCGGATCCTTTACCACACCTGTTCCACCTCCAATGTGAGGCGTTTGTGCTTTTGGAATTTGCTTATCAGTCGATAGGTTTTTTAATTTTGCAACTTTAAGTGATAATTTTTTCACAATAATATCCTTTTACGTTTCCCTTAGCCAACCTAAGGCCCCATTAAAGTAACAGAACAAACAAAAAGTTAAAACCCTTAGTTAACCATTAAAAATAATCTAGAGCTACACAATATCACCGTGAATCAACGAACTTCGGCTCTGTCGTAGTATAATTAATGAAAAGCGCGAGCCTTAATTATCATCGCTTCTAACAACTCACTTCTATCGATTAACCTACCAGCAATAACATGTACCACTTCACCCTCTTTCTCTACTATACCCTTTATTTCTAATAGCTGTGAGCCCATATAGGCTTGTTTTTGTGCTCGAGCAGTACCAGACCACACAATCACATTGATGTTGCCTGTTTCGTCTTCCAAAGTAAAAAAAGTCACGCCTTTTGCGGTACCCGGGGCTTGCTTCCCTGTCACCAATCCTATCACTGTTACTAACGATTTATGCGGTCGATAAAGCAGTTCATTAGCCTTAACCGTTCGGACTATAAGCTTTGCTTGCTCAAGTTGCTTGATTGGGTGAGTGCGTAAAGAGACCTTAGTGCTATTATAATCTTCCTGTAAGTTTTCGAACTCTGTGGCGCTAAAGTGACTATATTGCGACTCTTTCTCTTCAATATCACTGAATAGTGGCAAGGTTTTACTGTGATCTGCAAGCGACCACCTAGCAGCATAACGGCTATCCACAAAGTGATGTAAAGCATCTGCGGAAATCAACTTTTCAATAGTACTGTTGGTAATACCAGCTTGTTGTAACTGCACGATTTTACCAAACCCCTCTTGAGGTCTGCATTGTAATAATTGCAGTGCTTCTTCTTCACTTAACCCTTTTATAAGCCGAAGTCCTAAACGGATCGCAAACGTTGCTTGTCTTGGCTCTTGTACGACTTGATGTTCGTAATCGGACTGGTTAACACAGATAGGTAAAATGCTAACCTTATGCCTTGATGCATCTTGCAACAGCTGTGAAGCCGAATAAAACCCCATTGGTAAACTATTAAGTAGAGCGGTATAAAACATTGCGGGGTAGTAGTATTTCAACCACGCAGAGGCATAAGCCAGCACAGCAAAAGAAGCTGAGTGGCTTTCAGGAAAGCCATATTCACCAAAACCGCAGATCTGCTCAAAAATCCGCTCAGCAAATTGTGCTTCATAGCCCCGAGCCAGCATACCTCGAATAAGCTTTTCTCTAAACTGCATCAGCTCTCCGGTTTTCTTCCATGATGCCATGGCTCGGCGTAGGCTATCTGCTTCTCCTCCAGTGAACCCAGCTGCAACCATAGCCAGTTTTATTACTTGTTCTTGGAAAATGGGAACCCCCATGGTCCTCTCTAATACCGATTTAACCGCTTCGGATGGATAAGTCACTTGCTCTTCACCATCCCGTCGCTTTAAAAATGGATGCACCATATCCCCTTGAATAGGGCCGGGACGTACAATTGCTATTTGGATCACTAAGTCGTAGTAATTCGCGGGTTTCAGCCTTGGCAACATACTCATTTGTGCGCGAGACTCTACTTGAAACACGCCAACACTATCCCCTTTTTGCAACATCTTATAGACCAAAGGGTCGTCTTGCATACGAGTCAATTGGGCAAGATCCAGGTTTCGCTTCGTATGCGCTGCAATATAACCAAAGCACTTACGGATAGCGCTTAGCATACCCAAGGCCAAGATATCGACTTTGAGTAACTTAAGGGTTTCAAGGTCATCTTTATCCCATTGAATAATTGTGCGCTCTGGCATAGCTGCATTTTCTACGGGCACTAATTCATGTAATGGACTTTCTGAGATAACAAAACCACCAACATGCTGCGATAAATGCCTTGGAAACCCCATAATGTCATTAACCAACTGAATAAAGTGCTGACCTTTTAATGAGTTTGGCTCTAACCCTAGCTCCACTAATTGGGCCTGCCAGTTAAGTCCTTTATCACGGCGATTGAGATGCTTAATAAAGTACTCTATTTGCGCCATTTCAATGCCCAAGGCTTTGCCAACATCACGCATGGCACTTTTTAAACGATACGTGATCACCGTTGCTGCTAATGCTGCGCGTTTACGGCCATATTTCTTGTAGATATATTGGATCACCTCTTCACGACGTTGGTGTTCAAAATCCACATCTATATCGGGTGGCTCATTACGCTCTTTACTAATAAAACGCTCGAACAATACACCCACTTGCCGAGGGTCAACCGCGGTTATCTCTAAGCAATAGCAGACCACAGAGTTAGCGGCTGAGCCTCGCCCTTGGTATAAGATTTGATGCTGTTTTGCATACATCACAATGTCATGAATAGTGATAAAGAAAAACGGATAATCAAGCGCTTCAATAAGCGCTAGCTCTTTATCAATAATGGCTTCTATATCTGGCGGCACGCCATCAGAAAAGCGAACTTGCTTACCCTTTTCGACCAACGCACGTAAATAAGCCATTGGAGTAAATCCTGTAGGCACTAACTCCTGAGGATACTGATAATGCAATGCGTCTAAATTAAATACACATCGCTTCGCGATATTGACACTTTCTTCAAGAAAGGTAGGTGAAAACAACTTATTAAGCTTAGAGATAGCTCTAAGTGCCGACTCGCTATTACTAATCATTTTCTCAGGGATCTCGCTTATCACACGATTCTGTCGAATGGCTGTCAGTGTATGCTGTAGCGCAAGCCTAGATGAACAGTGCATAAGCACCCCGCCAACAGCGCAAATAGGTATTTGGTACGCTTTTGACAGCTTTACACAATGGGTAAAGTAATGTACATCTTCTGCACTCAAGTTACGTCGGTAGCCAATCCATATTCTATTTTGGTGGTATTTACACAGCCATTGCAATGCTTGAACATCTTGATTGTTCCCCTTTGGCAACCACAACAATAAAACATGCTTAAGCGACATAATATCCCACTCACTAAGCTGATATTGTCCCTTCTCCGTTCGCTGGCGAGCATTACTGATCACTCGACATAACTCTGTATAAGCGAGCTGGCAAGGACAAAGAGCAACCAATTCAATATTGTTGTACTTTAGCAAACTCCCAACTATCAGTTTTATCTTGAGTTTATGATCACGAATGTAAGCATGGGCACGGACAATACCAGCCAAAGAGCATTCGTCAGTAATGGCTATTGCGCTATAACCTAAAAAATCTGCTTGTTTGACCAACTCTTCTGGTCGCGATGCGCCAGTCAAAAACGAAAAGTTGCTCTGGCAAAAAAGCTCGGCATAAGACATTAGCTAAATACTCCATGAATATACCAATGATTATTTTGCTCTCGAAATACCCATAACCGCTGCGCTTGTTCATTTTGTACAATAAAATAGTCTCGCTGGACCGGCTCACCGTCCCACCACCCCGAAGCGATACGCTCTGGACCAGAAATAATATTGACTCTTTCACATAAAGGCTGTGGCTTCGGAAATAGAATGGTAGGTCTTAATTTACTCTTGAGTGTCGTGAAATGTGGCTCGTGGCTATAAGTGCTGGCCTTTTCAGGACGAGGATCGCCTGTAAGTTGTAGATATTGCACAGCCTGCTCACCGAGCTTAGCACATAGAATAGCCCGCAGTCCTTGCGCAGACATCGCACTTTGCTGCGTTGAGAAGAGATCTTTTATTGTGACATGCTGCGTTTCTAGTGCATCAGCTTTGAGTGAAACACTTTGTACGGGTGCATCTAAGGTTATGGATTCTAGCTTGAGGTTTAACAGGCGCTGCCAATTTTCTGCCTTATATTCAGGCTCCGCGCTGTTTAATGTGATCTCTAAAGCCTCTTTATCTCGAAGTGCTAAGGTAAAATAAAGCGTTCGAGTTACTAAGTTACGTTGCTGTAGGAATAATGCTAAACGCGATAGCAAATGCTCGATTGGCTTTTCTAACCAAGCCATTACTTCGACTTCGTAAAGTAAAGGTGCAGTAAGCTCAAAGGTTTCCGCAGGTTGGTAATAGTTAAGGGTTTCCTTTAGTTTTCCAAACAAGCAGCCGACATAATGTACGAGTTCAGTATCAAAACGTTTAGCCAGCTCACTGAGTGCAAACAGCTCTAACTGCGCCACGTTTTTAACTCCGGTGCGAGCAAGCAGCTCAACCACCCGACTGTCTAGACTTGTACGTGTTAGTCCTATTTTCCCCAAGTAATGACGCTTTTGGCACGGAGTTAACACAAGCGCATTGCAATACTCTCGCGCCAAGAGTTTAGCCATTATTGTGGACTCACCCATGCCGTAATAATAACTCTTGCCAAGCTGCGCTAATTGTCCAGATATTACTTGCCAGTAACTTGGCAAATCATGATAGAGCGACAGCATAGAATCGACTTTAAGCACAAGGCCATTAGGTTCATCGATTACAATATCTGCACTTACTTGATAAAGCATATTGGCAATTTCTAATAGCTGCTGTCTTTCTAGCAAGTCGTCGTAGGGCAAAACATGAAGCTGTGTACACAATGCACAAGCAGTCCCAAGGCCCATTCCTATTTTTATACCTCGCTGCTGCGCTGCATCATTTAACTGCACTATCTGGTTTTTGCGGCCATCAATAATAACAACGGGTGTAACAAAATCACCGGAAACCGTTTGCTTTGTCATTCCCTCTAGTTGCAGCATAGGAAAATAGAGATATAACCACATAACTAGCTCGTTAAACGCCGCTCATAGCCCGAAAATGCAACTATATTATCGCTAACATGAGGTAGATTCGGCTTTTCAAGCTCTGGCCAATAGTGGGGATTCTCTAGTTTAAGACTGCGATGTGCAAAGTGCCCCTTGTGCTTCTTTACTATCACATCCAAGCCGCTGTGCTGTGCTTGTAAAACCACTGAAAGTGTAAATGGTAAAGTCTGGGCGTACTGCGCTTGGTACAAAGCAAATAACCTACAATCTCCCGCCTGTGCACCTAACTGCAAACGCTTTACAGCAGCAATAGAAAGCGCTTCGTGCCAAAGTACAAGCGCACTACACGCACCACTTTTTACACATTGTTCCGCAGCCCACAGTGCTTCTTTTTCACTTGGTGGCTGCAATATCATAAATTCACTCAGATCTAACGATAAATAATGCAATGCCGCGGCATGTATTTGCCCTGGAGGATTAATTAATACCTTCAAACGGTTATCATCCACAAAATGGGGCAATATCAACCTTAACTCTCCTATTCCCATTGCAGTTTTAACACCAATCACACCTTGTTGCGGCCAACCACCGCACAGTAAATCATCAAGTGCAGCAAAGCGAGTACTGACGACATCATGCTGCAAGGCCTGTCCACGTCCACGCCAAAGCAGGTTTTTACGTTCAAGAAGATCTATATAATTCGCCATATATCACCAGACACTGTTTATATATACAGTATATTTAAATAAAGGCAGATCGCAAGTAGATCGCTAGAAAAGAGGCGAGTTAAAAATAACCATAGTTTGCGCTTTAAGTTAATCGTGTTTTGCTTAGGAGAAATGAGGTCTACAACTAGGGCCTGTTGATCTTTCAAGTTTGTTTTGCAGCAGTTTGATTGGTATTTATACAAGACAGAGCCAGCGTAGCATAGTCATTCTATGTAAGTCTGGCGATAAAGACTTTGTGCTCCTGCAAAGTCACCTTACCCCACATCCTTGTGGGGCAACACAGAAGAAATGCTAATCAAGCGCTGCCCTTTGGGTTCATCTGAGTGCGCTTTGTTCATTGTTGCTCAACTTTTGCCTAGATTACTAGGCGGCAAGTCGAGCGTCGCGACCAAAACACACTCAGAAGAACAAAAATCAAACAGCAAAGGTCAACAGGCCCTAGTCTATTTGTATAAAAGGCGACAAGAACTGAGACGTAAAACAATGAGTGTGGCGCGTAGATAACCGTCTTTTGACCTAGCAGAATGCTACCCACTTAGGTAACAGCTAACCAACTGAACTACCACTTTGCTGCAACGGGCAAAGTTATGACGACATTATTATAAGCTTATGCTGAAAAATAAGTGACTTGATTGTGATGACAAAAGGAAGACTGCTAAGAAGAGAAAATGAAAACTGGCCCAGTAGTCGGGACTCGAATCGAAGCGTCGAACCGCCGCAACAGACCGCTTTCTCTTAGTCAACAGCTAACCAACTGAACTACCACTTCGCTGCAACTGGCAAAGTTATAACGACATTATTATAAGCTGATGTTGAAAAATAACTTACTTGATAGTGATGACAAAGGGAAGACTAACGGTAAATGAGCTTTTTGGTATTTTGATTTTTGTAAAGGAAGCTTGCTTAGAAGAAAATGCAAACTGGCGGAGTGGACGGGACTCGAACCCGCGACCCCCGGCGTGACAGGCCGGTATTCTAACCAACTGAACTACCACTCCGCAGTGATAGATTTGCAAGATATCTTAAATGGCGGAGTGGACGGGACTCGAACCCGCGACCCCCGGCGTGACAGGCCGGTATTCTAACCAACTGAACTACCACTCCGCAGAGATATCTTAATGACATTATTTTACTCGTTTTAGTGTTGGCGGAGTGGACGGGACTCGAACCCGCGACCCCCGGCGTGACAGGCCGGTATTCTAACCAACTGAACTACCACTCCAGCGAGTAAACAAGCTGTCATAAAGCTTGAATATAGTTATGCGATACATTGGCGGAGTGGACGGGACTCGAACCCGCGACCCCCGGCGTGACAGGCCGGTATTCTAACCAACTGAACTACCACTCCACTGAGTATTCGCATTTTTTGCTTCGAAGTGTTGGCGGAGTGGACGGGACTCGAACCCGCGACCCCCGGCGTGACAGGCCGGTATTCTAACCAACTGAACTACCACTCCATAAGAAGCAAATGCACGTTTGTAATAAGTATTGGCGGAGTGGACGGGACTCGAACCCGCGACCCCCGGCGTGACAGGCCGGTATTCTAACCAACTGAACTACCACTCCAGCGCGACTTATTGATACTACGAAGAAATTTGGCGGAGTGGACGGGACTCGAACCCGCGACCCCCGGCGTGACAGGCCGGTATTCTAACCAACTGAACTACCACTCCGCGTCATATTCTTGCAGTGTTTGCTGTAAGGTGTGCTCCCTGACAGCGGCGTGAATAATACGAATGACCCCCTCATGAGTCAACCGTTTTTTGAAAAAAAACCGTGTTTTTTAGTTATCTTTCATTGAAAGGTTCAAAATATCACCTGATTTGTCATTTTTTGAACCATTCCCTGCTGCGTTATTTTCAGATGGTCCTAAATCATCAAGATCAATGACTTCTTCGGTTTTCTTAAATGGATTCTTTGGCATTGGTACTTTTAGTCTAATTGGCTTTTTTTGCACCAGAATACGAATGGCTAACCAACCGAGCAATAATACAACTAAGTTACCAGCAACAATAATACTGACTAATAGCGCTGTGCTTATTGTCGGCTCTGGTTCTGGCTCAGGTTGTTTCACTGCTGGTAACGCAGCGGCTTCCAATTCAGGCACTTTTTCAATGGGTCTTTCAATTTCAAAATTGTAATTTGGCAGCGTTGCCATAAACTCACGGCCATTGATATTTTCACCAAATGCGGAGATTTCTACACTATAACGCCCCCAATCATAATTCTTGATTGGCAGCTGACGATAAAGCCGCTCTTCTGCATCTAAGGTAAACATCTGCTCTTCACCATTAGGGTAGAAAATTTTGCCCTGTAGCAATATGGTCTCAGGTTTCACAACCGTGTCGTCTATCGTAATAGTAAGGCCATGTTCAAGCTCGTTTTCACCCGCTAGCATCAATTCAAAGTTGAATGGCGGCTCAGCGATAACAATAGGTGATTTGATCACTCTCCTTTTTAGAATGGGCGTTTCAATGAAGAATTCAGGCTGCCACTCTCCCGCTGGAAAGTTTAATTTAAACTCACCAGTAAAAATTCCATCCAAGGGTCTTTCATCAAACTCTCGGCCATCATCTTTAAAGTCGGTCACGCTTTGCGTACCTGCACCAAAGTTGGCATATTCATCGTTATTGGTACTAGAGAACTCCACATACAAAGTCACAACATCCCGGAAGTAACCCACATCTATCTGTTTGCCATCATTAGTCACGCGCCCTGTTACCTTCAACACTTCACCACGGAATAATAGCGGGGGCAAAGCTTCAACTTCGAGCTCAATGTCACCAAGCACCATTATGCGGCTATTTTTTTGGATCTGTCCGATGACTTGCCAAGGGCCTGGCGTTGGGTTCTTTAGAATGATCAAGTCATAACTGACTTCGTCGTACCATTGCAGTGCATCATTATCCAGCGAACTGGTCGCATAATATTTACTACCATCAGGCTTCACAAGTACCACGGCGGGAGCGCCAGGAGCGCGAAAAAACAGTAAAGTGATCTCTTCAATATTATAATCAATGCGAAAACGGTTATCTAAAAGAGGGATTTCATTTACCTTACCGTCCCGCTGCAACATCGTTATCTGTGGTGTTTGAGCGCCAACAACCGTACTTACTAGCAGTACAAACCCCAAGATAAGCTGTTTTAGATTCATGCATTAACCCTACACATTGCGTTGATGGCCTGAGTGATCTTTTTTTGGGATAAAGCCCCTAGTTAAGCGTCTATTCCACCCCAACGATACCGATTATATTCATTATTGCTGCCACAGACTTTGTCCACAAGCTTTGTTTACAAGCTCTAAACGTTCTGTATGTGCTTGTTCTTCATCGGCAGAAGCACGTAAAACTTTAAGTGCAGGACGATTACTGTCTAAACGAATAATGCCACCGGCTGAGTTAGCCTGATCACCTTTATTTTGATTCGCCAAATTCAGCTTTTTTTGGCCTCCCGTCATCGACAGGTAAACATCAGCAAGGATCTCAGAATCCAGTAAAGCGCCGTGCAGCGTACGCTTTGAGTTATCGATATCGTAGCGACGGCAAAGCGCATCTAGGCTGTTCTTCTGGCCCGGATGAAGATCCCTTGCCATCACCAAAGTATCTAGCACTTGGCAATAGTCATGGGTCGCCGGAAAGCCTTGGTTTAACTTAGCAAACTCATGGTCCATAAAGCCGACGTCGAACGGCGCGTTATGAATGACAAGCTCAGCTCCTTTAATGTAGTCAAAAAACTCTTGCGCAATTTGATGGAAAAAAGGTTTATCACGTAAAAATTCGTTGGTGATACCATGAACATCAATGGCTTCTTCTTCAATGTCGCGCTGAGGGTTAATATATACGTGGAAGTTATTCCCCGTTAGTCTGCGATTGACCAGCTCAACACAACCAATTTCAATAATCCTGTGCCCTGCTTTAGGATCAATACCTGTGGTTTCTGTATCCAGTACTATTTGCCGTGTGTGCATATCGTTGCCCGCTTAACTTTGCTATTATTTTGCCCTATTCGCACATTTTACATAAAAATAGGCAATTCAGTGCAAAAAACCGTAGAGATTTATACCGATGGCTCGTGTTTAGGCAATCCAGGTCCAGGTGGTTATGGTGTTTACCTCTCCTATCAAGGACATGAAAAAGAAATGAGTGCAGGGTATAAACTCACAACCAATAACAGAATGGAAATGCTTGCAGCCATTGTTGCACTCGAAACATTAAAGCGTCCCTGCGATATTATTCTGTATACCGACAGCCAATATGTTAAACAAGGCATTGAGTCTTGGCTTGAAAATTGGAAAAAGCGCAATTGGAAAACCGCAGCCAAACAACCGGTAAAAAATGTCGATTTATGGCAAAGACTGGACGCTGCCACCAGCCGACATACGATCCAATGGCGCTGGGTAAAAGGCCACGCTGGAAATAAATACAATGAGCTTGTTGATGACTTAGCGCGTGAAGCGGCTTCAGGTTCAAATCTACTTGTAGATGAAGGTTACGAAGCCAGTATTTAATACGCCTCTAGGAACAGCGTTCCTGTACCTACTCCATCAATGGTTACCTTAAGTCACAAAGCTAATCTTTATCTTGACAGGTTTGCCTGAGTCCAGCCCCTTTAACAGCGGGTGTCCACTTAGGCTTTACATGCCACTTGGGTTTGATTGGAGTGAGCGGCATCACCCGCTTTCTTGCCACCAACATATACACGCTTCCCATCGGCTTTAAGTAATGACGACAAAAGCGGCGCCATGGCGCAAAACGAGAAAGCCTCGAGCCTCGCGCTAAAGACGCATAGATAAAGCGCTCGTCACCAACAATCTCAAACCCGAGTAAATCTAGCCAATCCTTCACCCGCGATGGAGTAAAGAAGCGCCCTGACCAAGGTAGTTTTTCTTTACTAAAGGGAAGCATTTGCGCCACACCACATAAACTAAAGGGATTAAAACCTGAGATCACAATATAACCACCGGGAATAAGTGTGCGATGGGCTTCGCGTAGAATATGATGCGGATCAGAATGATATTCTAAACACTGGCTTAAAATACAAGCATCGACTGAGCTTTCGTAAAAAGGTAGCTCGTCAATTTCAGCAAATACCCCGACATGTTTACCTTGTGGGGCAACACAAACTTGATGCTTAATCGGGCTGGCAGAGGTATTCATTTGACCGCTCAAACAGCCGAGTTTTAGCATGTGGTAACCAAACATTCTTGGTAGCCATTCATCCAGTCGTTTTTGGATCCCCACTTTTAAATATTCACCGTGAGGAAAGTCTTGCCACTCATCGGGTTTGGGTCCTTGTAAAAAACTTAACGCTGGTTTCATTTACTAAGCTCGTTATACTGGTGTTATTAATCACTTTATAGAGCATTGCGTTATGGTGCAAGTCGATGCAATCAAAGCATTTGATGACAATTATATCTGGGTGATAAAAGACCCTCTAAGTTCAAACTGTTGGGTAGTTGACCCAGGTGACGAACAACCTGTTTTAGATTACCTCGCCAAATTTGATTTAACACTCCAAGGCATATTAGTTACCCATCACCATTGGGATCATACTGATGGCATTGCCCCGCTTTTATTACATTTTCCTAGCTTAACAGTCTACGGGCCTAAAAATGGTAAATATAAAGGCATTACTCATGGCCTTAGTGAACACGATAAGATCACACTTTTTGATACCACGCTGAACATTATCGCCACCCCAGGACACACGTTAGACCATATCTGTTATGTAAATGATGAGCTGGCTTTTACGGGGGATACCTTATTCAATGCAGGCTGCGGCAGGCTTTTTGAGGGAACACCAAGTCAAATGTGGCGCTCCTTTGAAAAGCTACTCACCCTACCTGACACATGTAAAGTGTATTGCACACACGAGTACACGCTCGCGAATCTTGCTTTTGCTGAGGCTGTAGAGCCCACCAACCAAGCACTAACCCAGTATCACCAACAAGCAAAATCATTACGTGCCAATAACGAGCGCACAGTACCTACAACTATTGAGCAACAAAAAGCAATCAATCCGTTTGTGCGAGCCGCAAATGAAGCCATTCTCACCCAAGTACCAACGCAATTTATCGCGCCAGAAAATACACCAGAAGCTCGCTTTAGTGCACTGAGAAAATGGAAGGATAACTTCTAAAATATTCAATAGTGACCTAATGTAACGCAAAAATGACGCTTTTTTGCCGTACTTGCATGGGAAGTATTGAATAAATTATCCATTTTCTTTGCGACACAGCCAAAGATAAGCATATCTAACGATTTTTAGGAAGTCGAAATAAAATAATAAAGAAGCTTTAAATGCTGATACAAACTCGGTAATATTGCCGAGTTTTTGTCCGAACCCCCAAGCAAAAGAACGCATTTATGAAAAAGCTCGCCTTTATTGTTGCATCATCAGCAATATTAAGTGGTTGTGAAATCACGCAAGAAACACCATTGGAAACTGCAACTGAACAAGTGAAACAGGCCAACTTAGATCACGCGAGCCCTTATGATATCTCTCAAACACTCAGTACCTCATGGCAAGACGAAGATGAAGATGCTGTGCCTGTATTTGATGACGTATGGGAGCGGATCCGTTATCAGTTATCTATCGAAGTACCACAAAATAGACCGGTTGTCGCCGAACGTAATTACTATCAACGTCACCAAGCCTATTTAGACCGTATCGCAAAACGTGCAGAGCCTTACCTCTACTATATTGTTGAAGAAGTAGAGAAGCGCAATATGCCTGTTGAAATCGCATTGTTACCTATCGTGGAAAGTGCATTCGATCCATTTGGCTATTCACACCGTACCGCTTCCGGTATTTGGCAGTTTATGCCACAAACCGGTGAACGCTTTAACCTTAAACAAAATTGGTGGTATGACGGTCGTCGCGATATTATCGCTTCAACGCAAGCGGCACTTGATTATCTCACCTATCTCCATAAAACCCTGGAAGGCGATTGGTTAAACGCAATTGCAGCTTACAACTCAGGTGAAGGCAGGTTGCTCAATGCAATCCGCAAAAATCGTAAAAAGCATTTGCCTACCGATTTTTGGTCTCTCGATTTACCTCGCGAAACCACCGCGTATGTGCCTAAATTACTTGCCTTATCCGACCTCTTAAAACGATCAGATGAGTTTAGGGTCGCGTGGCAGCCTATCATCAATGCCCAAGTTGTTGATACCGTTGAAGTAGGGTCACAAATTGATTTAGCGCTTGCCGCTGAAATGGCTGATATATCCTTAACTGAACTCTATCGCCTAAATCCAGGATTTAACCGTTGGGCCACCGATCCAGATGGTCCACACCAGTTATTATTACCCATGGAAAAGGTTGACGCTTTTCAAGAGAAATTAGCTAAAACTGAAGTAAAAGATAGGCTTCGTTGGCAATATTATACGGTGCAAAAAGGAGATAGCCTGTCGGTCGTTGCGACAAAGTTTAATACCAGCGTAGGTGCTATTCGCTCACTCAATAGTATTGATGGCAATATGATCCGTGTTGGTCAGAAGTTACTGGTACCACTCAGTGATGGCGAATTGCAAAGTGAACACTTACCACCAGAAGTGCGCCTTGACGCCAACAAAGTAACTAAGAAAAAGCTCAACCACACAGTAAAATCAGGTGATACATTGTGGGATATCAGCCGCGAATACGATGTGACGGTTAAGCAATTAGCTAGCTGGAATAAGTTAAAAACCAACGCCGTTTTGCGCCTTGGACAAAAGCTTACCGTCTTTAAAGCTGAAAAGGCAGCGACTCAAACCGTCCTCGTCAACACCGAGCGCACAATCACATATAAAGTGCGTAAAGGCGATTCACTAGCACGTATCGCCACTAAATTTAACGTTAGCGTGAATGAAATAGTCAAATGGAACAACCTGACTGGACAGAAGTACCTGCAGCCTGGTCAGAAGTTAAAACTGAAAGTTCAGACTAAACGTGTTTAGCGCTAAGAAATAAAGTTTAAAAATAAAAACCCAATATCAGTGATGATATTGGGTTTTTACATATTAAAGCAGCACTTTTTACTCACTTTTCCTTAAAAATTACGACAGTACTATCGTTTAAATACACAGTGTTTCAACGTCGCTTACAGCTGATTTAAACCCAAAAATTTGGTTAGACTTCAGTACTAATTAAAGGAAATTTCATAAAGAACTGATATCGTTAATACATTATTGGCGTACCACCAATTCTCCTGCAAATTCTCGATGCGTTATCCGCGTCTCGATAATCAGTAAAAGAGTCAGCCCATAACAACTCACCATTTTTGTAACATTCAAGGTAAATTTCTTCGAATGCGGTAGCATTAGACGACATCGCGGTGGCAAAAATAGCAGATACAGCAAATAGAATCGGTTTAATCATTATTTTTTCCTTTTCATTATTTTGAACTTTATAATATTGGTCAATTTTCATACAACCAAGACTAATGTCACACAACGTAACCGGAATGTAAATATTTATGTTTTTTGGTTACTATGACTATGCCGATGAGTTTGCTATTTAAGCAGGTAACGCGACCTATTAAGCCGCGTAAATTGAAAGGTAATGCTGAACAGAAGATAAAACCTAAAGGTTTTTTGCCAATGCTTGAAGCCAAGGCTCAGCAGGCTCCCAAGGCTCAAAATATTCACATGCATCGATGTCTAAGCGCGGTTGTGCTCGAGTGGCGTTCAACTCTTCAATCAGGGCATCAATTTGCTTTCCAGCACCACAATAGGTATCACCATAACTAGAATCCCCCAATGCGATGACCGCTACTTTCTTGCCCGTTAGCATCGGAAATTCGCTTTGCATTTGCAAAAATAAAGGCAACAAGTTATCGGGAATATCACCAGAGCCGGTGGTAGAAGAAATAAATAAGATGTTTTCAGCTTGCGCTACATCAGCGATGGAAGCTGGTTCAATAACACTTGCCTCATGACCCGATTTGTTCAAAAACTCAGCACTGTCGTTTGCCAAGTTTTCAGCATTGCCGTACATACTTCCCACAAAAATGGAAACTTTTGCCATTATTTATAATCCTTCTCGTTGTCTGACCAGCCGAGCTGAGCGAAGACAGCCAGTGCTTCCTCCCCCAAATCCGCGGTAATTGAAATCGTCGTGTTGGTATAAGGATGTACAAATTCCAATTTAGTTGCAAATAACATCAATCGACGTAAGCCAAAATGATCGACAAAAAAGTGGTTGTGTTTGTTATCACCGTGATTGACATCACCAATAATCGGATGTGCTAAATAGTTGAGATGGCGCCTGATTTGGTGTTTTCTACCCGTTTTAGGAAAGCACTCCACCAACGAGTAGCGGATACTTGGATACTTACCAAAATGAATTGGCAAGCTACCCTGCAATAAACAATTTATCTGTGTTTGCGCTTCCTGCGGAGCTTTATCCTGACAGGCAAACTTATCAGCAATTTTATCAAGTTCTTCTTTGAGTGGTCTGTCGACGAATCTAGATTCAGGAGCAAATCCGCGAACAAGCGCTAAATAGCGTTTTTGAATATTACCGCTAATAAAGACTTCATTCATGTCTCGTGCGGCCTCAGAGCTTAGCGCAAACAGCAGCACGCCTGATGTTGGTCTATCTAAACGGTGAACTGGGAAAACATGTTGACCAAGTTGATCACGCAGCATTTGCATCGCAAATTGTGTTTCTCGCTTATCCAAAAATGAGCGATGAACCAATAACCCTGACGGCTTATTTATCGCTACATAATGCGCATCTTGATATAAGATCTCAAGCATTACGCGCTCTTTGCAATTGTATTATCAAGGTTTTTTAAGCACTGATGCACCGCATTAAAATAAAGGTGTTCACTCAGCACCATTTCAGCCATTGGCGCAATCGCCATATTTTCCGGTAATGCTTCACCACTTTCTACCATTGCTCGCATTTTGCCCAAGAATACAAATTGCAACCACTGCGCGAAGGTCATCGTATCGCAACAAAATGGCTCTGTTGAGGTAAGTGCCTTAGCCGAAAGTGGCTCGTCTTGCCAAAGACCCGTTGCTTTTAAACAAGCCTCTAGTTCGTCTAACTGAATCAATAATTCCGAGTTCATCGGTTCCGTCTCTTTCTCAATTTTTTACATTATAGCAATTTGCATTATTTAGGAGCTAGCCAATTCTCTCAAGTGCACCTTTTTCATAGGCTTATCAGCGCACCCAAAAGTAGCTATAATTGCCGCTATTGAAAATATAAGTAACATATAGAGCATTCATGACAGCGCAAATTTCAACTTTAGGTGAATTACTAACAAACGCCGGTACGCAGTGGCGAGTCTATGATCTGGGTCGACGTATCACAAAAATAGATAAGAAGCAGTTTGCGCAAATCGAGAATACTCAAGTCCCTTATCCTTATCCGCTTGGTGGTCATGCCATCATGGCAATTCAATTTTGGGATAATGAGGCGACAGTTGATCCTTATGTTTGGTTTTTAAAATTTCCACTGGATGAGCAAAGCAAGCTCATTATCGCCAGCCGTGATCACTTTGCCTCCATGGTACTCGAGGCATTAGGTACACAACTCACGGGTGAAGCTGCTCAAGGGAAACTTGATAACAACCCTTATGTCTTCACGCCAAATGCGAACAAACTCGCTGCGTTCAATGCGCTATTAAAGCGTGAGCTTAATCGTCCGGCTTCTCAATATTACGAGCACGCCGAACTCTACTTTTCGGGCAAGCTTGGGTTCGAGCGCTGGCAAGAAATAGCACTACAAGGTATTGCTGACTTTGCCCTACGTCTAGACCACGGTCATAACGCGAGCAACCTGCAACTGGCCTGGTCTGTTTTGCCAGCAGAAGTTAAGACACCATTAGCCGCAATGCTTGAACACGTTACCATCTCAACATCTCAAACCGAAGACTTTTTAGCCGCTTTAACCCATGCATGCCAACAGCAAGATAAGGACGCCGTCGTCACTAATTTACGTGCAATGTCGGGAAGTCACGCGCTTGGTCTCATCGCACATGCCGTAGACGCCATTTTAGCATCCGAGTTGGGATCAGATGCAGATTGCTTACTCACGATTGCCGGGCGAGCTTGGGAGACACTAACCGACCAGCAAAGGCTCTTTACCTATATGGAAAAAGCCGCTGAGAATAATCAAATCGATGGACTTTTCAGCAGTATTTTCGCAGACTTAGTTGCAATACCTATGTTACGCCCACATGTTTTAGGGATTATTAGAGCAGAAAATCGCAGTGAAACTCTGTCTCGTGCAATTGGAAGGTTATTTTCTTAAATGACAACGCTTTGGCTTTTTATCATCGTTTCATCTGTTATCGCGCTATTTTGGTATAGCCGCCAGATCGCAGAAGCGGCAAATAGGCATGCACAGCATCAAGCTGAAAGTTTGCAAGTGCAACTGTTAAGTGTTGCCTGTATTAAGCGCCGCTTTGGGGTATTAAAAGACGGTAAACTTGGAATAAAAAGCCAATTTATGTTTGAGTTTAGTTCAGATGGCGAGTCAGCCTATCAAGGTAAGCTTTACTTAGAAAATGAACGATTAGTCAAAAAAGAATTGCCCGCCTATAAAATCGCAAGTTAATTCGGTGAGTGCGAAAGTAGGCACTTAAATTCATATGAATACAAGTGCCTACTCTGAATTTATAGTACGACTATTTTAAACATATCCTTTAACGCTTGGTCCGTAGTCGTTTTCACCAACCTCACTATCCATAGTGGTAAAATATATCATCACTAATAAACCGACAATAGGCACGAAGCTCACTAGCAGCCACCAGCCCGAGCGGCCAGTATCGTGAAGACGACGAATAGATACGGCAACCGTCGGTACTAAAACCGTCAAATAATAGATACCTGTCAAAAACAGGGTTCCAAAAAGCCCGTCGACAATCCCAATTGCAAAGCCTATCAACGCATTTATCAAGATAAACATCCAATATTCTTTGCGTCTTGAACGTCCACTAAAATCGGAATATCTTTTTAATACTGTTAGATACCATTCCATTTCTTTTTCCTTAGCTATTGCGCCAACATCGTGCACTAAAAAATAAGACTAAAATGAGAGTGGAATAATCTAGCAATGAGATCGAAAGGTAATAATGAAACTGCAAGCGGAAAGTTTTGAAAGCTTCAACTAAGTTAATAGGAAAATAAATATCAAATTTACACACGCCACAAAAAACTAAGGCGCTAGCCTATCTGCTGCGCCTCAATCCTGACGATTATCCCAAGAGGTATCCAATCCCTCTGCTTTACAACCCAAAAGCAATCCGCCAATTCTTCTTCCCCTGAACGGGTATGTACTCCGACTTACCCGGCTCTCATCCTTGTGTCATCCATTAGCACTTCCAGTGCATCTCCATTTTAGCCCCCTTGGCCTCCACTTCGCTTCCCGCACTCCTACGCCATCTTGGCTCCGCTTCACATATTCCCTATGTGCTCCCTATACATTGTTACGTCCAGTGTAACCCATCCACTTCGCAACCATCCAGATTGCGCTCCTTCATCCTAGAGCCTTGCTCATCCCTATTTACTCTTCCTTGCTCCACTACGCTTCCCGCGCTCCTTGACACTCCATGTGTCTCCTTATCCCTAGTGAAGCTCCGCTTCACACTCGCTTCCTCGAGTTCCTGCTCTTCCTTGCCTTATGCAATACATCCTTCTCTTGTTGTCAAATTCCTTATCCTTTGACGCTGAGCTCCTGCTCTTGTGTTTCCTTACATTGTTAAGTTTACGGGGATTGAGCATTTTTGTTAGATAGCTAGGAACAATCTTTTTGCTGTCATTTAAAAGAAAAGTAAAACAATTCATTTAAAAACAACAAGATAAGCAAAAATAACACTACAAATTCGGTACTACAAAGCGCCTTAACCCACATTCTCGTAGGAGATATCTCACAGGGTAATTTCCATTGTTGCTATTTGCTCTTAAATAACAATGTGCCTTCTACTGAGCTAAACGCCATCTTTTGTAAAACTTGATAACCGTGACCCGAAAAAAACTGCGCGTGTTCTGGCTTAGTAATAAATACTGCCATCCCTTTCGTTTCTTCACTTTGTGCAATTAAATCATCCAGCGCGGTGAGTAAATAGTGACCATAGCCAAGCCCTTGAACATGTGGGTCAACGGCAATTAGGGATAAAAAGTGACACGGCTCTTGCGTTTGCAACGCTTGTCTAATCGACTTTTCTTTATCGATAAGCTGCTGCGTTTGCAAATATCCCGCACTCATCATGAGTCGTAATCGCCAATGCCATTGCCGATTTGCGTCCAATTCATCGCCATTTGCAATAACGCATGCTACCGCGACCAATCTATCTTGATGATATAACCCCACCATAGGCTGACCCGTTTGGCCAAATGCCGACAACTCTTCTCGTATTAAGGCTCTGAGTTTTTTTTCAAAAATTGCTTCTTGTTTTGCCTCCAATACCTGTTTGAGTAGCGGATCATCGTGGTAAGCCTGATACAACACACTCGCGGCTACATTGATATCTTCTGGATTTAAATATCTAACTATTAATTCATGTTGAGAAGTTTCTACTGACATCACGGTTCCTTATTGTTATTGCCCCAAGCTTCTGATAATCATGCCGAAATACTACTTAATATCAAAACCTCAGAATTTTTTCTGTGTACTTTAATAATGTACGGCTACTCGCTTGTGATAGATATTGATACAAGTCACAATTTATTCAGTCGTGGACAGGTATATTTATCATCGCATTAGTCATTATGGTTTTTATCGATGATGACTTGCTAAAGGTTTTACAACCACCTTTACTATAGTTAGTGAGTAAAATTCAAGCAAACGAGGGAGAACGAAATGGATACTAGTCGCCACACTATGAGTACTTTATTTGCCCAACTTGGACTCGACAACAATCCCAAGGCGATTGAAGGGTTTGTCAAACAACACCGCCTTCCTGACGATATGCTGTTAAGCCAAGCACCATTTTGGAATGAAGGACAGCGTCACTTTATTGAAGAATCACTGAAAGAGGACGCCGATTGGAGTGAAATCATTGACGAACTAGATGCGATGTTAAGATAGCTAAAGCAATCGCTCCTTGCGTAACTTGGTGCTATGATCCACTCCTATGATTTAGGCGTTTAGGAACCTCTATGCACCCTGCTGTTGCCAGAGCTATCAAAAAATTAGTCGATAGTGGAAAGACTCCAACCGTCGCGCTAACAAAAAGCAAATTAACTCAAAGCGTCGCAATGCCAGACGTCATCTCAGGCATTGCTGCGTACAAACAAGACCCTACCTGTATTGATCACTTTCAAGAGGTTGAAGAGGTCGTCAAAGCAAGTTCACAAAGCCAATTAGATAGAATTGAAGCTAAGCTTGATAAGCTCATTGCCTTATTGGAGAAGTCGTAGTGTTTGTTGTCGACTTAACTTTTGATTGCTATGAGGAAACCACCTTAGATGCTGCCGAGCAGGCCATTAACCGTGTGGTCAACGCGCTTCGCTTTAATGGTCAAATCATTGGTGACGAATTTCCAACTGTACTTAAAGATGGCTATTTCGTTACTCGTGTGATGTGTCCAGAAGAAGACGCTTTGCACCCATTAAACCATAGTCCTTTTGTGAAGTTTGCGATTGACCAGCTACAGCAATCAGGCTTGCTTGCACCTAAGGTCAAAGTTTTTGGGCAAGATATACATGCCAACAGCGCTGATGCCTGTCATGAACCGTCAAGCTACATTCTCTACACCACATACGTGCACACTTGTAGTCCACTGTATTGTGGCGACGACTTTTTACCAGTGCCTTTATATAAAATCCCAGCTATTGCCAACGGTGATTATAAAGCACTGATCAAATGGAAAGAAGATTGGCAAGCCTGCGATCAAATACAGATCAATGGCGCGACTCGCTGCGAATTTGCTGCATTGGAAGAAATTTCCAGTACGAGTAGCGATTTGTTTAGACGTGGCATGGATTTGAGCAAACGTATTCGCTTTCTCACAAAAAAACCGGTTTACTATTATCTGTATCGTGTTGGCGGCGAAAACCTCGCCGCAGAAAAAGCAAGAAAATGCCCAAGCTGCCAGGGAGACTGGTTACTTGAAGAGCCTTGGTTCGGCCTTTTCGACTTTCGCTGCGAAACTTGCCAATTGGTCTCGAATATTTCGTGGGACTTTCAATAAGGAGCGCAAGCTCCTTTATATCAATTAGCTATATTGGGTAGTTGACTGTCAGTTTTTCCACAAACTCTGCGATAGAATCAGCCAAAACATGATGCTGCTTCTTACCGACAAACTCTAACCCAACTTGACCCGTAGCGATATCGACCGACACCAATAAGTCATCTGCTTCTGTTAAGCCAATAAACACGGTTTCAGGTTGTTTGAGCCTGCGCTTCATTAAAATATGGCCGGTGATATTTTGCTGCAAGCGCTCGAAGTCATCTTCGTTCCATACTTGCAATAGCTCAATTTGCTTACCCTCTATGAATGCCACGATATTACCAGCGAAGAAGTCACCATACAGTCCGTTCAATCCGTCAGGAAATTGCGTTTCCAACGCTCTGGCTAAATCATTTAAATGTCCCGCTGGCGAGCGCTCTACCGCTAGCCATTTTATCTCGTTAAGCTTGTTCGGCTCACCCTGCTCACATGGGCTCGGCCAACTTTCATCGTGCTCGGTGCTCGGTAAATTTTTAAAGGTCTGTTGATGATAATCTACATAGGCTTGATGCAAGCGCGCCATATTTACGGGCTGAGTCATATATAAAGCTCTCTTTATTTTTCTCACTGCGGGCTGAATACTTGTTTCGTGTAATTAAGCAAATTGCTATTAATCCCGAGGTGAACATTCGTTATAATGACCGCATTGTAACGAGATTTGAATTAACATGACAGACTACAGTAACTCGCCAGAGCTGCAATCTTCTGTGCTTGGTAAAACCACAGAATACGCCAGTGTTTATACTCCAAGCCTGCTGCACCCCATTGCACGTAAACTCAATCGTGACCAAATCAATGTTGATGAGTCCGCTTTACCATTCAAAGGTGAAGATACCTGGACAGGCTACGAATTGTCTTGGCTCAATAACAAAGGTAAACCTCAAGTTGCGGTTGCCACTTTTGTGTTTCCTTGCCAAAGCTCACATATCATTGAGTCGAAATCGTTCAAACTTTACTTGAATAGCTTTAACCAAAGTCGCTTTGATACGATGGAAACCGTACGCCAAACGCTAGCTGCGGATCTTTCCACGGCATCAAATAGCCAAGTTAGCGTGACATTATTTGGCGCAGACGAATTCGATTGTATTCCTTTCTCGCGCCTCCCTGGTGAGTGTATCGACGAGCTGGATATTGAAGTTGATAGCTACACACCAAACAGTGACTTACTACAACTTGCCTCTGAGGATGTGGTTGACGAGACGCTTCACAGCCACTTACTCAAGTCAAATTGCTTGATCACCTCACAGCCAGACTGGGCAAGCGTGGTGATAAGTTACCGTGGTAAGCAAATCGACCGAGAATCGCTGCTTAAGTACCTGATCTCATTCCGTGACCACAACGAGTTCCATGAGCAATGTGTTGAGCGTATTTACTGTGAGCTTTGGCGCACCTTTAGCCCTGAAAAATTATCGGTTTATGCGCGCTATACTCGCCGTGGCGGGTTAGATATCAACCCATATCGTTCGAGTGAACAAGATCAAACTCCGTATACGGTAAGAACTAACCGACAGTAAAACGTAAAAAGCCATGTTCTCACATGGCTTGGCTTTTTATCACATCTAAGTATTGCTATTTAACCTGAGGTTTGGATAAGGAATGTTCCAACTCATTGTTGCTAAAGCAAAACTTAGTTTCTTCCTTGTCTAGCCAGAGAGTTTTAGGGAAAACAAGGCGAATTTACGCACCAATAGCTGGCTATTGGAAGTGAATTCAACGCAGTTAGCGCTAAAACTAGCTGCTAGAAAGGCATTAATTATCCGCAGCTCAGGTTATTTATTCCCCTGTCACGTCTTCCATTTCAACTGGGACGGGGACCGAACATATGTCGGTGTGATTTGGCGTATCAACAAACCAATCTCCCGCTCTATTTTTACGCGCAGCAATTAGCGACTCAAAAATCGGCGTATTTGTCTTTAGCCTTTTAAACGAAGGCGCACCTTTTACATCAGCAAGTACCGTAATGCCTTTGATAACATTGAACGCTTGTCCAGCAACAGGTTTACGATCTAGGTGCTGAACATGCTCCATTCCCGATAACAACTGTCCAAATACGGTGGTGTTTTTGTCTAGGTATCGCTGCGGCGTCAACGTGATGTAAAACTCAGTACCACCACTGTTAGTATCGTTAGTTCTAGCCATGGCAAACGAACCAACGCAGTGTGTCATCCAGGTTTTGGTTCCAGCTTCATTTTGTCCTACGGCAAAACCATTTAAAAACCCGGTACGTGGCGCGTAGCCGTCCACAGCATCTAGCGACGTGATCTTCAAGGTTGAATCCGTGTGATGAAAAAACTCGGCGGCAATCGCTTTTTTTCCTTTTTGTGGCATTTTCTTGTCCGACATATCGCCGCCTTGGGCCACAAAGTTTTCCACAAACCGATACATACTCAAATTAGTGTAAAATCCTTCTCGCGCTAACGCTTTAATATTTGCCACATGATTGGGCGCAAGTTCAGGGTTAAGCGCGATATAGACCGGCCCTGTTTGTAGTTCTATTTTAAGAATATTTTCAGGGTCCAACTGCTGCCAGTCGCTGCTTTTGGCCTCAGCAACGACTTCCGATGGTGACTTTGTATAAGGTTTTGCTAAGACAGGGGATGTACTTATGGCAAGCGCAATAAGTAGTAAGGTTTTTTTCATTCTTATTTTCCTTGTTTATACCAATAAAATGGCACCTCCAACGGCGCACTGGGTGGCAGGTTTGGATTGTCTAATTCTATGACTGTTTTGTTTTTAAGATCTAGCTTTTCAAGACGAGCGGAAAAGTGTTTTAAGAATAACGCCTCAAATCGGCCATCTTGCAGTGCGCTTTTGAGTCCTTTTTCAATTTGGCTATGGAGCAACGGGTTGTCGTGAGAAACAAAAAAGTATACCGCCGAAGGGTAGTAAAACACCACGTGCTGATCTGCGACCAAGTCCGTGTCACTCAGTGCAGCTTCAATACTCACTAAATCGCTTGGTAGCACATCAAAACGTTTTTTCAACAGCATGTCGTAACCACTGTCTTCTTGTGAGAAAGAAGTCACACTGAGGCCATTACGCTCAAAAATCTGATGGTCAGGCCAATCTCTGCGTAAACCAAAAGTAACTCGGCGCAAGTCGCCAATGTAGCGCACTCCACTCAGTAAGGCTTGATTATGTTTATGCACTAAAGGAATGCGATAACCCAAAATCCCTTTCACTAGGGGAATGCGAATTGCGCTCGCGGCCTTTTCGCGCTGTGAGTTAGTCACTAACCAACTGACATCCAGTCCCCCTTTTTCTCCAAGTAGGCGCACCGCTCTGTCTTGCGAAGGAATACTTCTCACTGATACGAGCCTCGCTGACTCTATCTGGTAAGACAGAGCTAAAGTAAGCAACTCTATAATGTACGGATCGGCACCTGCGCTAATTCTAATTTCCGTCGTTTCTTGTGCTTTGAGAGGAAATATCACAAAACCTAGAGCGAGCCAGAGCAGTTTCATTTGTCATCCCAATCAAACTTGTATAAGAAGTCTATACTGTTGTACAAACCGCTCGTGGCTTCAACATAAAACTTCGAAAAAACACGATAACGCAGCGCAATTTCATTAATAGACTCAAATACCCCAACACGATAACTGACCTGAACATTGGGAGTGATATAGCCTGACACCTCAACTTGTGTATCGTCACCACTGCCTTTTGCTGATAGGTTAACATCCGAAAGTCCAAGCGATTCCCCCGCCTTACTAAAGAATCCTTCACTGCGGTCAATTCCCTGTGAGAGTAAAAACTGTGTAAGTAGCGCATTGTTAGAGGTTTCTGATTCCCCTAAAGGCTGACCGTTAAGTAGGTATGACAACGCCTTGGCTTGGTCCATTGCAGGCTCTGAAAACACAGTCAAACGCGGCTTAGCAATATTGCCCGTGAGCTCAACACCCGCTATTACATCATTGGCGGTTGTCGCTGGATTTCGAATAGCTCGAATGTTCAAATAAGGTTTATCTAATGCGCCATTGAAGCCAATTTGTCCTGTGCGGATCAACAAGTCTTGGCCAAATGCACGGTATTTCCCCTCTCGCAATTGCAACTCACCCGTTGCTAACATTGGCGACTCAACTTGCTTATCAATTTCGATTGCACCGGTAACAAAGCTATCTAGCCCAAGCGCCTTCACCCTAAAATTATCTTTAACGGTCAGTTTTAAGTCTATTTCATGTTGAATTGGCACCGACATCTGCTTTTGCACCTTGGCATCAACAATGACCTCATCATCGCTTGGTGAGGTGACTCCCTCAGGCAGAGATTCAATGTTTACTCGGCCAAACGGCACCACAATTTCTCCAAGTACTCGCGCAATCTTATCTTTATAGGCAAGTGTTAAATCCGGGCTTGCGGTTAGTTCAATCTGTGAGTCTGGTTGCACATAAATATTTTCGCCCTTTATTTTGATTTCAGCAGAGAGCTCGGGCGACCAATAGGCTTCGCCAGTGAGTGCCACCTTGCCGCCTTTTGCTGCAGTTAACTCAGCCTCTAGTTGAGCGGAAGTGGTATTAAAATCAAGATTGATGTGACCTTTATCGATTTCCACAGGCAAAGAGTCCGAAGACATAAATAAGCGCTGAGCGGTTAGTTTACCGTTCACTTCAGGGGCTGCGAGGCTGCCTGAGATATTTATATCCCCTAACACTTCCCCTTGCAGGTCAAAACTTTGTTCCGTTACTCGGTTTAGTAGCGCTGACAACTTAGCCAGCTCAATTGACTCTATTTTTACATTACCAGCTAATTGTGGGGATTGTTTATCTAGCGGCACGCGTGTATCACCACTGAACTTACCTAAGGTATCGGAGGTCATGCGCCAATCAGCGTGGATTTGCTTGTTATTGGTTTTTAGTAACGCTTTAAATTCAGAAATTGAAAATGTTTGCCCATGAGTCGTAACGCCGGCATCAACAATGTTCAGCTCGCCATCGGCTCGCGTTACTTGGCCATTTTGCCACGCAAGTTTAGCCACGGCCTGAGTTTCACCTGTTATTTTGAGCTCTGCTGGCAACCAAGTTTGTAGTTTAGCCAGTGCCAATTTCTCCAGTTTAACATCGGCCTGCCCTTGTGTGCCTTGTTGCTCGGCTGCAAAACACAAATCGGTATCACCCATCTGCCAACACTGCTTTGCAATGCGCTGACTGACATCACTGATCACGATTGCGGCAGGACTTTGCAATGCAATTGTTTGCCCTTGAGAAGTTACCTCACCAGACGATAATTCTCCCTGCCAGGTTGACTGTTGCATCTTGCCATTGACTTCAAAGCTTGCAACCACTCGTTTATCACGAATATCCAATGTCGCGTTATGTTGCTGCTGGTTGCCTTTCATAGCTAAACGAATGTCTTCAACCATTTCAGAGTCAACAATCAAACGGTCTAGTGCCAGTTTAATTTGCCCAGTCACTTCATTGGCAATATCAACCGTGCCTTTCGTCGTTAAGCCATGTAGTGCAATATTTTGGTAGCGCACCGAGTCAAACTTAATATCGGTCTGAATCCTCGGCTTAAGGTGGTCGCCCTGAATAAAGATTTCACCACTGCCCTTTAAGTCAGCTGGAATAAGCGTATTTGCCGCTTGCTCAAACTGAAAGTCAATATCGAGATCTAACTGCTGACCAAGCTCACCGCTTACCGTCAGGCTATTTTTGCCATAATTCAGGCGTGCGTGGCTAAACTCACCTAGTAGGCTCTCATCCACAACGACCTTAACGTCCGCATTAAGCGGGGCACCAGCTACTTTACCATCGAGCTTAAAGCGCTCAACATTAACCTGCCACTGCTCACCTTGACTCACAAAATCAAGCGCGAACTGCCCTGCCAGCATATCGTTTTCCGTCAGGCCAGCATCGTATTGCACTAGCCCTAGCAATCTATCGACTGGTAGCTGAGAAAAGTCCCCGTCCACTTTACCCTTCACCCCTTGCGACCAGTTCACTTGTCCTGCTATTTGCGCTTGCGCCTTTTCTAGCTGAAGCTTTGCTTTAGCGAGTGTAAACGCTTGTAGTCCACCTTGCCCTTCAAGTGTCGCGGTAACATCACCAAATTGCACAGTATTAACAGCGATTGAGCCTGACAAATGGTATTTTGAGACATCCCCGCTCAAGCCTAGTGTGGCACCTTTTAAAGTCGTGGGCTCTGAAGGAATAACTAATTTATCTATTTGACCCTGTAACTCAAAAGGCCAGTTTGTCGCTGTCAAATCCGCATGGGCTTGCAGTTTTGCAAACGCCATTCCCTCACTATTCAAAGTAAGCGTAAGATCGTGAGGGCGACCCGCCAGTGTTAAACTGGCTAACCCCTGTGGCGCACTCAAGGTTGACCTAAGATCAATCGTCCAGTCGTTAAGCAAGACTTCTGCCGCTGCTGATATAAACCATTCTTGATAGTTAAGCTGAACCTGCTCCACGTCCACATTTTCAGCCACTACAGCATGAGAAAGCTTGATATTCTCAAGCGTCTGCTCATCTATCGCGAGGTTGTTAATCTTTAACTCGCCGAGCTCAGCGGTTAGCGGCAGGTCTATCTTAGGTAGTTGGAGTGGCGCTAATGCATTAAGTGGTGCTGGCGATTTTGCAGACACGGGCTGATCGGTTGCCTTTGTGGTCAACTTCACACTGTCTAACAGCAAAAAAGGGACATTAAAATGTGAACCAGAACCTGAAAGCTGCGTGTCTAAGCCTTGCAATTGCACAGTAATATCCGGCGTTTCCAACGAAAATTGCTGAACTTGCGCACGTTTTATTGCAATTGGCAGTGGTAACTCAACTTGGCCACTTTCCGTAGTTTCCGCTTCGCTGACACTTTTCTGCTTTTGTACAATCGCTATCGCTTTTGCATCTAGCGCAATGCAAACGCTGGCACAGGTCAACCACTCAACAGTGACTTTGGTGTCTCTAAGGCGAATATCGATATCGTCATTGTGATAACGCAACGTAAGATTGGCGCCAGATAATAAGCGCTTGTCTAAGCCATCGATTGCTAACCCTGAAACCGTTTTATTCGCTACCCAAACCAGCAACTGTTGCCCCGGCAAGGTAAAACATAAACAAACCAACAGTAAAAATAGGCTAATAATGGCAGTAATGATTTTGATTCTTAAGCTTCTGAACTGCATTAGATTTCAGGTCCTATAACAATACTAAGACGGGTGCTTTTACTTTCTTTGGTCAGCCCCCAAGCATGATCGAGCCGGATTGGACCAACGGGGGTTAAATAACGAAAACCAAACCCAGCTCCAACTTCCCAAGCGTCCGAGAAATCGTTCGTTGCAGTACCTGCATCAACAAACAAAGCGGCTCGCCAACTTGGGTGGAATTGATAGTTATATTCCACTGTGCCTGTGGCTAAATATCTGCCGCCAAGTATGCGCCCTTCGTCATCGCGAGGACCGATGGATTCATAGGCAAAACCACGGATGCTTTGATCTCCTCCAGCAAGGAAACGGTGGGTAAACGGAATTTGGTCAATATCCTTTGTCACGATCGCCCCTAAGTCTAAGCGACCAAAAAATAAATGCTTGGTTTCAAAGCTTCTTAGCCATTCATTGTTCCATCTCACTTTCAACATATTTGCAGACGATAGTACAGAATCTGCTGCAGCTTCAATGGAGATCAGGCGCTCGTTCCCCCAATAAGGTAACGCGCCACCTTTACTTTCTTTCTTTAAGTAGCTAATACCTGGGATCAACATTTCCGTGCGTTGTTTTTCGCCTAGCTGTTCCGTAGTTTCGTGTTCACGTTTCAAAAACGCCGTTCTCACCCACTCGTCATCCGTTAGCCATTGTCGCTGTACCTGTACGTTCCAAATCCGACTGTTGATCCCTTCCGTTACTTCATCCTGCACCTTATAACCGCCTAACACACGCCACAAATCGTCGTTAGGATTGTCTACGGGAATGGTATAACTGGCAGTGATATCTTGTTGCTTTTGCGACAACCTCAGATTGGACTCAAAGGAATGACCATCCTCGGTGATCCAAGGTTTAGTCCACTTAAAACGGGTTTTTGCCCCCACATCATCACTGTAGCCAGCACCCACTTCAAAGCTATTTGCGGGTTTGTCTTCAACACTCACCCGAACTGGGATCTGATCGCTCGTCCGGTCCTTTAACAGCGGATAAACCTTTATCGCACTAAAATAAGGAGTGGCATTTAAAGACAGATTAAAATCGGACAAGAGGCTCGCTTCAAACGGCTGCCCTTTCGAAAATGGGCTTAGCGAACGTATATAGTTAGCCGCTTTGGTGTTTCCCTCAATAGCAAGGTCACCAAATTGATAACGTTTACCAGTGTTGAGCAGCAGTCGCACGCCAGCATAGCGATTCGCTTTGTGAACAAGCAATTTGGACTCTTGCCATTGATAATCAAAATATCCAAGTTCTAGTAGCTCGCTTTCAAAGCGACTTTTCGTTGCCTGATAATCACTATGATTGACTTGCTTGCCAACTTGGATCGGTACATCTTTGATAAGCGAAACTAAATCCGCATTGTCCCTACCCGCACCCACAAGCTCAATATTAATATCTTTCCATTTCAGAGGTGCTTCAAGTTTGACTTCGGCTATGACGTTTTGCCCTTCTCCACTGAGTTGAATATCAAAATGATAATAACCTAAAGCATGCAAAGCGCGACGTATGTCCGCACGCACCTCTTTCATCACCCGAGGGACTTTTGGCTTACCTTTGTAAGATTTTAAAAAACCAGTGATGTTGTCTTCTACATCGCCGTTTTCGACTTTGACTTCAATGTTGGAGATTGTTACTGATGCAGGACGAGACTCAGCACCTGCGTTAAACGAGGAAAAGCAGCACAAAAAAAGCGCTAGTGTTAAACAAGAGAAATACGGCTTCATTAAAATAAAACGACCTAAATATCGCGACTTATGGGCATCGATAACGCCATTGTGCTTGTGAAAATGGATACTGTAAAACGACTTTTCAGAGAAAGTGCAATTTTACTGAGCTTAAGCTGAACATAGGGTGTATTTTGTTGTAACGCAGTGGGTTTTATCGCACATTTATTTACATTCATCCTTTTTATTTTCTTGAAGATGACGGACAATAGCAGCAATTGAACCTGCAGAGTGAAATTATGCAATTCCCAAATGATGATAACGGTGAGCTTCTAGCTGAGATTGCCGCTGCTGGCGTTGATCTGACGCAAATGCAGAATATCGATTTTTATATTCTTTTCGAGCAAGCTGATGATGCTAAGCGCTTCATTGGTGCGATTGAGAAAGACGAATTAGCACCGAAAACCCAGTTACAACAATGTCCTGACACTGGTGTTTGGGAAGTGATCACCACGGTGACTATGGTCCCGATGCACGAGCTACTGAGTCAGACGGAGCAATACCTTGAAAGCATAGCCAATGGTTATGAAGGATATGGTGACGGCTGGGGCTTAATGGCCTCGAAAGAATAAACTGCCACAGAAAATCCGATTTTTATACAGAAAGGCTAACTTTTGTCAGCCTTTCTGTAGCTACCTTGATAATCAAACAACTTTTCAGAAACCTGCCAACCAAACTTCTTGTGTAATTTAGCAATCACGAAATCCGGTGCAATCAAATCTGTATCTATCACTTCTTCAGCTGACTGCCATTTTGCAGGTGCCGACGTAGATTTTCGCCGCTTTGCAAATTGCTGGTGGAATATAAATAGACTCTTTTGATTAGAAAAGTCATAGACTTCACTACAACTTGCCCCATCCTCATCAAAGTAAGTAATTTTTAATTTATTGCCACTGAGCACTTCGCCACATAGTCCGCTGCAGCGCAGCACCATTGCATGTTTTAAATTCAGTGCTGCACGCAACTTATCATCTGGGTCTGCCATTATTCCGCCGCACTGATGGCATTGCCTTGCAGCAATATCATTTTCTGCACCGCATTGCTCACACTCTTTAAACTTAAAACGATAATCACATTGCTGCGAGTGACCTTCATCGTCTTCAAGCAATCCCTGACAGCGCCTACCAAAATGCTCAATAAGCTTGCCTTGCTCGTCTACCTTGCCCCAGAAAATATTGGCAAAGCCACAACCTGGACATAACACCTGTACGGGCTCATTGTCTGAGTTTGGCTTTTTACTGCCCACTTCAGGTGCAAATAAATCAAAGTCGTTGCCTGCATAATCAATGACAAAACAGTCTTCTTTGTTTTCGTCTAACCTAAGTCCTCTGCCTACAATCTGCTGATAGAGGCTCACGGACTCCGTGGGTCTCAAGATAGCGATAACATCAACATGGGGCGCGTCAAACCCGGTAGTCAGCACAGAAACATTAACCAAATACTTAATTTCTCTATTTTTGAACTGGACGATAAGTGCATCTCTCACGGCAGATTTGGTTTCACCCGTGATCAGCGCACTATATTGCGTGGGTAAATAGCCAAGAATTTCTTTTGCATGCATAACCGTCGCGGCAAAAATCATTACTCCCGCCCTATTTTCACTGAGCGCCAATAAATGAGTGATAATGCTCTTTGTTGCACGGGTTTGTGCTTGTAATAATGTATTCATATCAGATTCTGAATAACGTCCAAATGAATCTGTACTTAAACTAGAAAAATCATAATTCTCAACGGCAGGATCAATTTTATTAGGCGGCGTCAGATACGAATTTTTTATCATATATCTAAGTGGTAATTCGTAAATACACTGCTTAAATGGTGATTCAGCTTTTCCTCTAACAAAACCGTGATAATGCTTATGATATATCCACCCCATCCCCAATCGATAAGGCGTTGCTGTTAAGCCCAGTAACTTTAGTTCAGGATTAAACTGAGCCAGTTGGTTTAAAATTTGCTGATACTGACTATTATCTTCCCCACTCACTCGGTGACATTCGTCAATGATAACTAATGAATAAAATTGATTGAGTTGTGATAAGTTTCGAGACAATGACTGCACACTGGCAAAAGTCACCTGGTGCTGTAACGACTTTTCTTTTAATCCAGCAGAAAATATACTCGCTTGTAATCCATAGCTTTTATATTTTTGTGCATTTTGCTCTACGAGCTCTTTAACATGAGTCAATACTAATATTTTGTGCTTCGCAAGTCGTGCAAGCTCAGCAATCACGAGACTCTTTCCGGCGCCTGTAGGTAACACAATGACAGCTGACTCGCTTGATTTGCGAAAGTGATTCAGCGTATTTTGTACCGCTTCTTGTTGGTAAGGTCTTAAAACGTAAATAAGCACCTCAGGATATAAATAATTAAGTCAAAAAAGGCGTATCCATAAGATACGCCTTTTATTTAGGCTATTTTAAAAAGCTGTTCAATACCGAACAACCTTCATAATAAAGTATTGTTAGATTAGATAATCATCTAGGTTAACACCTTGGAATACTTTAGGTGTTTTACCACGGCCAGTCCACTCAATTACTTCACCGTCTTTTTCAATACGGTATTTTGCTTTTACTTTAGAACGACGGTCAGCTGGCGTAGAGCCTACTAAATCATCAAGCGTAAGTCCTTTTTCTTTCAGCATAGCCAATACTTCTTCTTTAGCCTGCTGTTGTTCCTTTTGCTCGTCCAGTGCTTTTTGAATAAGCTCTAATGCTTTTTCCAAATCACCGTAGCTTGCATTTTTAATAAAAGACTTGATCTCACGCATTGATACTCTCTCAATTAAGCTTAGTTTTAATATTTATATTGAATACTATATTAAAATTAATAAAAAACAAATTGTATTCTATGAATTTTAATTTTGTTACTAAAAAAGCGCCATAATGGCGCTTTTTAGTTAGAATTAAGAAGATTTAATTACATTTTGTTTAAATCTTATTCAACTTTCCAATCAATTGTCGACCCAGCTTTAATTGGCACGACCGTCCCTTCACCTAATTTATATGTATCAGGCACTTGCCATGGAGACTTAGTCAGCGTAATGGTATCCGTATTGCGCGGTAAGTCATAAAAGTCCGGACCAAAGTGACTCGCAAAACCTTCTAACTTATCAAGCGCATTCGCATCTTCAAATGCCTCTGCATATAGCTCAATTGCGGCATGTGCAGTGTATGCACCGGCACAGCCACATGCAGCTTCTTTTTTATCTTTCGCATGAGGGGCTGAGTCTGTGCCCAAGAAGAATTTTTTACTTCCGCTTGTCGCCGCTTCAATTAACGCCTGTTGATGCGTATTACGCTTTAAGATAGGCAAGCAATAATAGTGAGGACGAATGCCACCAGCCAACATATGATTGCGGTTATAAAGCAAATGATGAGCTGTGATAGTTGCAGCAACGTTGTCAGGCGCTTGATTAACAAAATCAACTGCGTCTTTTGTTGTGATATGTTCGAGTACAATTTTTAACGTCGGGAAGTTATCAACGACTTTGGCTAGTTTCGTCTCAAGGAATACTTTTTCTCTATCAAAAATATCAATAGAAGAGTCCGTCACTTCACCGTGCACGAGTAGTAACATGCCAACTTCTTGCATCGCTTCGAGCGCTGGATATACATTTTCAATATCCGTTACACCCGATGCTGAGTTTGTCGTTGCACCGGCTGGATACAACTTAGCAGCAACAATATGACCAGTTGCTTTCGCTTTTTTGATTTCTTCAGGAGTCGTGTTATCCGTAAGATATAACACCATTAGAGGCTGAAAGTTACCTTGAGGATTAGCGGCCATAATGCGGTCACGATAAGCCAAAGCAGTCTCTGTGCAAGTTGCTGGTGGTACAAGGTTTGGCATGATAATCGCGCGGCCCATGTAGCGACTAATATCTCTTACCGTGTCGACCAAGACATCACCATCACGTAGGTGTACATGCCAATCATCTGGTCGTGTAATCGTTAGCGTTTGTTTGCTCGTCATTGCTCTCTTCCACTGCTGAATTTGCCCGATCATAGGCTGCACATGGGTGTTAGTAAAGTTTTTCAGGCCAACCGCAGATTATTTCATTTTGTAAGTTTACTTTTAGCTCGTTTTCATTTTTCACAATATTGGTAAATATGTACAATTTAAGTTAACTTAGTAGCATCTTTTCATGAGAAATATGTATGCTATCTGAGAACCAAAAATTAGAATCAAAAACTGAGCAGCTTAGCATCATTAACCAGTTTTCTTCCTCGCTGCTGCATCTAACCAAACTTGACGAATTATTTGAATACGTTACAACACAGGTCGTTAATCGACTGGGGTTTGTAGATTGTGTTATCTATCTCGCTGATCCTTATCAAGAGTATCTAGAAGTCGCTGCGAGTATGGGCGTTTCCCATGCTAATGGGGATTATCGTGTTGAACAAACTAAGATAAAAATTGGTTCAGGTATTACCGGGCAAGTCGCAACGACTAGAGAGCCCTTTATTTCTGGAAACGTCGCCGCTCATCCTATGTATATTGCAGATTTACGTCCAGCGATGTCAGAGCTTTGTGTACCACTTGAGTATGACGACCACTTAATCGGTGTGATTGACTGTGAGCATCCAGAGGCTGATTATTTTACCTCCGCGCATTTACAAATATTATCGACGGTCGCACATCTGCTCAGTGCCAAAATCCATCAGTTACGCACCTTAGAAAACCTCCAAACCACGATTGCCCAGTTACACCAAGCACAGAATTTAGAAAAGTCCCTGCTTAAAATTGCGAATATTACTTACCGCTTTGAGAACCTTGAAGCTTTTTATGATGACTTATATAAAATCATTGCCTCTCAGCTTTGCGCCGAGAATTTCTTTATCGGCCTTTATGATACTCAACAGGATATTTTAGAAATCGATTATTTGATTGAGGGAGGCGAAAAATGTAATGCACACCAAAAAGTATCAAAAGATCAGATTAAGCATACTGCATCCTACTATATTCTGAAGAATCAACGACCACTGCTGTGTGATAACGATCAATTTAGAATGCATATCACGCGGGGGGACTTTAAAATGGTGGGTCGCTCGCCACGCTCTTGGTTAGGCGTACCATTTTTGGTTAATGATCAATATCAGGGCGTGATTGTGCTGCAAAGCTACAATAACGACCAAGCTTTCGTGAATCATGATTTATCTATTTTGACTTATATAAGTCGTCAAGTCAGCATGGCCATAGACCGGCAGCTTTCAAGGCAGGCGCTAGAACATCGAGCCTTGCACGACGATTTAACGGGCCTTGCCAATCGTTATTTATTATTAGAGCGGATCAAACATGCCATTTTGAGACTAGCGCGAGTGGAGTCCTCTAATTTGCACTGCCTGATCTATCTCGATTTAGACAGATTTAAAAGCATTAATGACTCACTTGGCCACGATGTTGGCGACCATTTCTTGATTGCTATTGTCGAGATGATAAATGGCTGTATTCGCAAAACCGATACCTTTGCACGGCTCGGGGGTGATGAGTTTGCGATTTTTATGGAAAATGTCCAAGACAGGCAACAAGTCACTCTGCTGCTTGATAGGATCACCACGGCTATAACCAAGCCCCTTCATATAGATGGTCATGTTCTGCAAGCGTCTGGCAGTATTGGCGTTGCGTTCACTGATAACGAGTCCGATAGCGCAATTAATTTACTTCAGCAAGCAGATGCCGCCATGTACGAAGCAAAATCTTCGGGTCGGGGTCAAGTCTGCTATTTTAATAATGCCATGCGCAAGCGCCTGAAACAGCAAGCCGATATTGAAAATGATCTGCAACATGGCATAAAAAACAATGAATTTGCGCTGTATTATCAACCGATATTTTCTCTCACGACTGGCGCTATTGTGAGCTTTGAAGCCCTTGTCCGTTGGTTTCACCCCAAAAACGGGCTCGTTTCTCCAGATGCTTTTATTCCAATTGCAGAGCAAACCGGACAGATCATTGAGCTTGACTTACATTTGTTGGAATTAGCAGCCAAACAACTCAAACGCTGGAAAGCGCAAAAGCTGCCGAAGACTCGTGTTACGGTAAATGTTTCGTCGCGACATTTCGCAAGCTTAGAGTTCGTTGATACGATCCAGCAACTTTATCATCATTATGAGCTTGCACCTGGCTCTTTATGTTTGGAAATCACAGAATCTGGATTGATAGCAAACCTCGCCCTCGCAACCAAAATTATTCAAGGATTAGAATCCCTTGGAGTGAAGCTTTATCTTGACGACTTTGGTACTGGTTACTCTGCTTTAGGTTATTTGCACCAGCTCCCCATTCATGTGCTTAAAATTGATAAGAGCTTTATTGACCAACTAACTGAAAGAGAAAACCCGCTAGTTGATGCGATTTTGAAACTTGCACAATCACTTAACCTAACCGTTGTCGCTGAAGGTATCGAGCTCGAAACCCAGTGGCAGCTATTAAAGCAAAAAGGCTGTCAGTTTGGTCAAGGCTATATTGTTTCTAAACCATTAGCCGCAGATCAAGCGATGGCATTTTTACTGAGTAGAAACTAGGGCCTGTTGATCTTTCAAGTTTGTTTTTGCAGCAGTTTGATTGGTATTTATACAAGACAGAGCCAGCGTAGCATAGTCATTCTATGTAAGTCTGGCGATAAAGACTTTGTGCTCCTGCAAAGTCACCTTACCCCACATCCTTGTGGGGCTACACAGAAGAAATGCTAATCAAGCGCTGCCCTTTGGGTTCATCTGAGTGCGCTTTGTTCATTGTTGCTCAACTTTTGCCTAGATTACTAGGCGGCAAGTCGAGCGTCGCGACCAAAACACACTCAGAAGAACAAAAATCAAACAGCAAAGGTCAACAGGCCCTAGCAAATACCTCATTGTTTATAAACAGTGAGGTATTTAGACTGGTTTAGATTAACTTTCCCCTAATTCGCTTCTAAGCTCCTTAGTTGCTGTCACCATATTCTCAAGTGCAGCTCGGGTTTCTGGCCATGCTCGGGTTTTTAGCCCACAATCTGGATTCACCCATAATCTTTCTACCGGGATTTTCTTCGCTGCTTTGTGAATTAAATCTTTTATCCATGCCACCTCAGGGACGTTTGGCGTGTGAATATCATAAACACCAGGTCCGATGTCATTGGGGTAGTCAAAATCTTCAAAGGCGTCAAGTAAGGTCATATTTGAACGTGACGTTTCAATTGTGATCACGTCCGCATCCATATCCGCTATGGCGGCGATAATATCGTTAAACTCCGAATAACACATATGCGTATGGATCTGTGTTTCGTCATTCACACCACTTGCAGATACCCTAAACGCATACGCCGCCCACGCTAAGTAGGTTTGCCACTGACTGGCTTTGAGTGGCATCCCCTCTCTAAATGCAGGTTCATCGATTTGGATCACCTTAATCCCTGCATTTTGCAAATCTACCACTTCATCTCTCAGTGCTAATGCGATTTGATTCGCGATGCTCTGCTTGTCTAAGTCATCTCTGACAAACGACCAAAATAAAATAGTCACAGGTCCTGTTAGCATGCCCTTCATCGGTTTTTTGGTTAAGCTCTGTGCATAACTCGTCCAATTAACTGTCATTGGTGCCGCACGCGAGACATCACCCCAGATCACAGGGGGCTTAACACAGCGCGAACCATAACTTTGCACCCAACCAAACTGAGTAAAGGCAAAACCTTCGAGTAATTCACCAAAGTACTCAACCATATCATTGCGCTCTGCTTCGCCATGAACCAGCACATCTAAGTTAAGCGCTTCTTGTTCTTCAACGGCATAACGGATCTCCGCTTCCATCTGGCTTTGATAAGCATCAACACTCAACGTACCCGCTTTATAATCACGTCGTGCCTTACGGATCGCTTGGGTTTGTGGGAAAGAGCCTATCGTTGTGGTTGGCAATAAGGGTAAATTTAGCGACTGTGCTTGTTTTTTAATTCTGGTTGCGAATTCACTATTGCGTTGACCGTCTTTTGCTGTAAGCGTTGAAACACGCTGCTGCACCTCATTATTATTCACCCGAGTAGAGGTCAAACGCGCTTTTACAGGCTTAGAATATTCGACCAACTGGGTAATATCACGCTGCTCCAATGCATTTTTCAATAATGCCAGCTCTTGCCCTTTTTGTTTGGCAAATGCGAGCCAAGACTTTAACTCACTGTCAAGCTTTTGCTCTTGATCTAAGTCGACTGGCGTATGTAATAATGAGCATGAAGGAGCAAGCCAGAGATTATTACCACGACGTTCATGAACCAGAGCAAGTTGCTGATATACACCTTCAAGATCCGAGCGCCAAATGTTACGACCATTCACAACCCCGAGAGACAGTACGCTATCCTTTCCAACTACTTTCTCTAACGCAGCCAAGTCGTAGTTTGCCGTTACGCAGTCAAAATGTACGCCTTCTACAGGGTAAGACCGGATATCTTCAACATGCGCTTGTACGGAGTCAAAATAACTGGCCAACAACACTTTTACTCCTTGGCCGCTCAACGCATCAAAACTCCGGCGCAGCGCGTTGCGATAAGCATCATCGATTTCCAATGCTAAAATAGGTTCATCAATTTGTACCCACTCAACGCCTTGCTCAGCAAGCTTGCCGAGTACCTGCTGATATACAATCAATAACTTATCTAATAAAGCCAATTTATCGAACTCTTGACCAACGCATTTAGCTAAGTAGAGATAGGTTACCGGGCCGATCAATACGGGCTTTGCTTGGTAGCCAAGTAATTGTGCTTCTTCTACTTGAGTAAACAACTCCGTCCAAGTTAGGGAAAATTCCTGCGTTTGAGTTAACTCGGGGACGATGTAATGATAATTGGTGTTGAACCATTTCGTCATTTCACTTGCAGCACACGCACAGCCGCTAGGTGCTCGCCCTCTGCCAATCCGAAACAAAGTATCGAGATTTACCGACTCATCATTTTTATGACGACTAGGAATAGCGCCGACAAGCAATGAAATATTCAACACGTGATCATACCAAGCAAAATCGCCTACAGGGAGAAGGTCAACACCAGCGTCAGCTTGCAATGCCCAGTTTTCTGCACGAATGCGTTTTCCTTCCGCGATTAATTCGACTTGTGTTAAGTCGCCTGACCAATAGCGTTCTACTGCAAATTTAAGTTCACGCTTTTTGCCTACGCGTGGAAAACCCAAGTTATGTGTTAATGCCATGATTTTAATTCCGTCTAGATGTATGGATGTCCAAAATATAATTCTCATGATCAAAAACAACAATTGATGCTTTCTCAGATTTCATATGAATAAAATTAAATTGTAATTTTTTGCAAAATTTTTACAGAAGTAGTGACAACGCTGTCATTTTTAGTGTTATAGTGGATTTGTGAATTTTTGAACAATTCACCGTAGGTATTTAGACGTCTAGACATTGATAATAACTAAATAGAATCGTAATATTGAGTAATGCTGAGATTTGCTCACTTCAAATATGAGAATTGTTGATAATGATTGATATAAAGCACCTAAAGACTATCTCCACCTTGAAAGAAACTGGTTCTCTTGTGAATACAGCACGAGAGCTATTCCTGACTCAATCAGCTTTATCACATCAGATCAAAGATCTTGAGAGCAAACTTGACTGCCAACTCTTTGAGCGCAAAACGCAGCCGGTACGTTTTACCCCTCAAGGGATGTTATTATTGGAACTTGCCAACGATGTTTTACCTAAAGTTGAAGCAACAAAGTGTCGTTTGAAGGAAAGCCTTAATCAGCCTATCTCGCAACTCAGATTAAGCGTGGAATGTCATGCCTGTTTTCACTGGTTGCTGCCAACAATTAAAGAATTCAATACCTTTTGGCCTGACATTAAAGTCGATTACGAACGTGGCTTTAGCTACGACGCAATTCCTGACCTTATTGAAGATGAGCTGGACTTAGTACTTACCTCAGACATTCGCGAACCAGAGCAACTGGAATACGCACACCTATTTGACTTTAAGTTAAAGTTAATCGTTGCACCAGATCACGAATTGGCCAAGAAGGCCTATGTCACAGCACTCGACCTAAAAGATGAAACCATCATTTCTTACCCTATTCCTCGCGAGCGTCAAGACATATTTAAGCATTTTATTCAAAATGCACGCTTTGACGGTACGCTAAAAACCGTCGATCAAGGTTTATTAATCTTCCAACTGGTAAGTGCAGGCATGGGGGTTGCGGCATTACCAGACTGGTTAGTGACACCTTATGAGAGCCAAGGGCTAATTAAATCGATTCCTCTAGGCGCACTTGGGCTAAATCGTCCAATGTATTTAGCAATGAAGAAAAGCATGAAAGATAACCCTGTTTATCGTCATTTCCTCAATACTTGCCGAAAAACCACTGCAAGATAGATGACTGGGCTCTTTTTTGAGCCCTAACTGTTAGACATTTCTACAACTCCCATCTCATGCTAGCATTGCGTTAGGCTTATCTTAATCTAGGGCATGTTTAAATGTTTGAAGTCAAAAAGGTTATCGGTCAACTTCTGATGCCGTTACCGTTATCTTTGGTTGCACTTATGGGGCTCATGTTTTTTATCGCCAAAACACGCAAAGGGCCGTATATCGCAAGCTGGTTCGTCTTACTCACGACATGGGCGTTATCGACTCCTTATGTCGCACAACATATTATTGAGTGGGATACAGGCACTCTCGCCGCATTCAATCCAAGCAAGCACAACAATATAGATAAAATCGTGGTACTTGGCTGTGATTTATACCCAGATAAATCTCTCCCCAGCAACGCCCAACTTGGCAGCTGCGGTCTAGCCAGACTAGTTGAAGGCGTAAGACTTGCTAATATTTACCCAAAGGCTCAGCTGTATGTCTCTGGTTACGGCTATGGCCATGCAACAAGCGCGGGACTCATGGCAAGAACCGCACAGAGCCTAGGTATTTCCGCTACACGTATTAAGCAAAACCCCAATGCCAAAGACACCGCGGACGAAGCAAAAATGCTAGCACCTTTACTAGTCGATTATGACGTCGCATTGGTCACATCGGCTTCGCACATACAGCGAGCAAAAAACCTATTTGAAGCACAAGGCATAGAAGTGTTCGCTGCACCGACGGAGTTTTATAACTTCAAGCAATACCCACCGAGCAGACAATTTATTCCAAACCATAAGGCCTTAGAAGTAGTCACTCGGATTTGGCATGAACAGCTTGGAAGTATGTGGATCACGATCCGTCGTGTTATTGACCCTGAGGCACTTTAAGCGCCGAAAAAGACACCAAAATCAGGCTAAAGTTCGATAAATTAGCGCTGAAAAACGTAAAAAATTGAAAATTTGCGCAAATATGGGTATAAATAGAGTTTAATCTTAACCCGCGTATCCGCGTACAACACGACTAGGATCTACGATGAGTAAACTAGATAAAACTGAAGTACTAAGCGCTTTCGAAGCTGCGTACGAAGCTGCACATGGCAAAAAGCCTGAGATCACTGCAAAGCCAGGTTGGTATAGCATCGATGGTGGCAAAAACATGCGTCTTGCTGAGGTAGCCGAATTAACCGAAGAGCTAACTTCAGGGTCAGCTGTAGCAAGTGATAAAACGCAGGCGCCTGCCAAAAAAGCGAAAACGACTAAGAAAGCGCCTAAGGCTGCAGCTGTAAAATCAGCGAGCTTTACTATCGTTACAGAAAACGAAGAAGGCTTCAAAGCGGAAGAACAGTGGATTGCTGAACTAGCAGCAAAAGATCACGACTGCCGCTTACCTCGTGGTGTTGTTTAATCACAGTTTCATGAGTGAAGAAACCTCGCAGCTGCGAGGTTTTTTTTGGTCTGCAGCAATCACGACCCCCCCCGATGCTTCAGGCATAAATTGAGCAGAGCGGCGCTCCAAAACAAGATAATCAAGCAAGTGAGTGACACCCAGCTTACTAAAAAAGTAAATGAAGCAGTCGGTAACTCCGGCCACTTTCCTGCCATACCATAACCCGCAATAGTGTGTTGCGCGTAAAAGCAAATACATAAGAGCAATCCGAAACCCAACACTAGTGATACCACGACACCTCGGCATTCATCTTTGCGACGCAATTTAAATTGCCGCTTAATATACATGTAAGTACCACTGAGAACCAAAAATGAAAGTACAATCCCAAATATAAACCACAGTATTTTCCCCCATATCCCTACAAAGTTGCCAAAATGTAGGGGGTCCGCGGTATCGGATAAGCGCCAATACAGCCCTTGGCTCGATGCCGTTTGGCTATAAACAACTTCCCCCGTGTAAGGGTTAACATAGATCTTGTTTGCCCTATCCCGAACTATCCAATCCTGCGATTGCCCTTCAGCATAAAAATAACCTCCAGAATAGCGAATGGCTTTCACCTCAAGGTCAGGCCTCGCCGCTTTTACTATTGCGAATAATTCCACAACCGACAATTGTGGTTTATCCTGTCGCGGCAGTTCGGCCAAAGGATTAACGGCAAAATCCCCAACATCAGTAAAAGCTGTTTTACCATCGACCATATCCATGCGAACAAACTCAAATAGATACCAGATACTCGTGAGCGAAATAACAACCGCAAGCCATAAGCCCCACGCCCCACTTATTTTATGCACACTTGCCATCTTGGCACGTGCATCCCCGCTAAACGTAAATGCAAATAACTTTTTCCACCAGCCGCGATATACATAATGCGCACTCACGGTCGAAATACACAACGGAACTGCAAAGATAAGCACAAGATAGTATGAAATGATGCTGTCAAATACGCCGAAAAAATGCATATGGAAATCACGAAAAAAACGCTGAATATTAAAAAAACTACTTTCACCTAGGATAATTCCTGAATACGGATCGACATAAACATGTTGCCATGGACTATCAGGCATTCGCATCACGATGTCATGCGCAAAATAAGTATCAGGACCTGTAAAGGCAATCCCTATTCGGGCGTCAGGATACGCCTTTTGTACCATCTCGTAAGCTGCTGCTAAGCTTATGTTTGATTGGCCCTCTACTGCCCTCACCTGGTCGTTGAATAGCCAATCTAGTTCGTGGGCAATACTCGCAAACGCGCCAGTCCAACATATTATGAACAGCAACACCCCAAACCACACGCCACTCAAACTATGCCAGTTGAACCATTGTTTTGCCGTCATGGACCACCTAATAGCGAAGACATAAAACGACTTCACTTCCTTGCCTTGTATTAATATTCAAACATAGATAAGCCCTGTGACAGCGCTATCCAACCTAATTGACACCCAATCTAACAATCAGAACCTAACAAATCTGAGATTCGAGTAAGCCATTATTTTGGCAATAATTCATTTTTTGCATTACCCCTTATGGTAACAAAAAGAATTATCATTTAGAATTGAAAATAATTTCTGTTTTCAGTTAGAACTATTCAAGAGCTTGGTTCAATCTCAGAAAAATAGCTCCTACATTTCATAGGAACTTTCATCTTTATCTCTTGTGACGAAAAAACAATTTAGGAAAGGAAACACCCATGCAAACCAAAGCGCATCAATCTACAGCACTAGCTCTGATGTTATCACTCCTTTATTTTTCTCCAAATGCGGCAGCAAAAGCCGAGCGCGACAATATTGAACGGATCAGTGTTGTAGGCAAGCCAATCAAGCGTAACTCGGGTCCCACAGGACTTGACCTTACCATTAAAGAAACCCCCCAGTCTGTTACCGTGTTAAGCCACGATTACATAGAAGACTTCGAACTGAATGATCTTGAGGACATCATGGTACAGGCAACAGGCATCTCAAGATACAAATTTGGAGCGGGTGATAATACTGAGTTTACTTCTCGTGGGTATCTCGTCAATGCATTGGTTAAAGATGGCTTACCGACCTCAATTGCTGGACCACAAGAGAGTCGCTTAGACACTATTGTCTATGACAGAGTAGAGGTTCTTCGGGGCGCTGCGGGGTTAATGGCGGGTGCAGGACAACCATCGGCAACATTAAATGTCATCACAAAACAACCAGACCGAGGTGGATTTGTTGAAGTTGGTGCCGAGATTGGCTCTTGGAATAAAGTGCGTACACACATAGATGCAACAGGCTCCCTAACGAAAGATGAAGCATTGGCCGGACGAGTTATTCTTGCCTATGAGGAAAGAGATAGCTTTGTCGACAAAGAAAATAGTAATAAGATCGTTGCATACACCCAATTGCATCATTATTTCTCCGAAGATACCGAAGCCTCGTTTAGTGTTCATTACCAAGACAATGAACTGACACTATCACCCTGGGGATTACCAATTTTTTACTCTGATGGTAGTTCCGTTGAAATAGACAAGAAAACAAATTTATCTTCACCAGACAGTTACAACGGCAATACCCACCAAAGTTACCATTTAAAATTATCTCACCAAATCAATTTAGATTGGGAGCTTAACTTTGGCGCACAATACAGCAAAACAGAAGCTGACATTACTTTAACCTACTTTAGTGGAAACCCAGACAAAGAAACAGGCCTTGGCCTTCAAGGCGGTGACAGACGCTGGATTGAAACAGTTGATGGGACTAATTTCATTTTGGGACTGGTTGGTCGGTTTGAATTATTTGACCGCGCACATCAGGTAAATATCACCTATTTAAATGCAGATTTTGAGTCCACTGACGATCGCTTCGAAGAACTCGATGAAAACGCGAGAACAATATTTTATCCACTTCAATCGATTAATAACCTTCATCCGGCCGCTCATTTAACCGCGACAGATAAGCAATTCATTGGCTATTGGGACAAAACGACGAAAGAACAGAGCATTGCCCTTAGCAGTAAGTTAACGTTAACGGATGCCCTTCACGCCATTCTTGGTGTCAAATTTTTTGATTATGAACGTACCAATGAGCGTGACTTTGCTTGGAGCGGGTTCTCAAGCGATAAAGGTGAAGAAACCGGTGAGAGCTTATACTTGGGACTGGTTTATGATCTCAATGACCAGATCAGCACGTATGCAAGTTATACCGATGCTTATGAGCCGCAACTGGATAAAGTGGATGCCAATTTAAATCAATTAGCACCAATCACCGCCCAGAACTTAGAAGTCGGCATCAAAACCACACTTTGGGATGACAAACTACGTCTAAACGTCGCTTACTTTGATAGTTTAAAAGAGGACTTCGGTGTTGTTATTCCCGAATATGCAGACGAAAGACCTGCTAGGTATCGACCTGTTGATGGTGCTGAAGCCGATGGATTTGAAGTTGAATTAGAAGCAAAGCTGACAGATGATTGGCAAGTAAACCTTGGGTACAGTGATTTTGATGTTGTCGATGAGCATGGCGAAGATATTAATTTGTATGCGCCAAGACAAACGCTCAATGCAAGCACCAGGTATACTTATGGGGCTTGGCGTTTAGGCCTAAATGCAACTTGGGATACGGACAGAAAAGTCGATATTTTAAACGTCCCGGGTGTTGACCTTGGACTTCCAGCAGGTGGTCGTCGGGGCGCAGTGCGCGCAGAGCAAGATAGCCAGCTTTTGCTAAATGCGCACGTCAAATATCAATTCTCTAGCCAGCTGAGCGTTAAACTGAATATCAGTAATCTCACAGATGAAAGCTATTACGATACATACGGTTTCGTGCCGAAAAAGTACAGCGAGCCTAGAGCATACAATTTAAGTATGGAATATCTGTTTTAACGTAAAGCACTATGCAAATGCTGTGGCGTGATAGGGTTAACAATTCCTTTAAAACTTAGCCGCCACAGAAAAATGCCTAAAATATAGTGCGGGCTTCTGACTAGAAACCCGCTCTTTCCTATCCCATATCAAGCAGCTTAACCGTGTTTTCTAGCTTTAGAGCAGAACATCTCAAGTTAATTACCAAATGGGTACCATTAAACTTTAAACACTAGCACTTGGCTATTTAGCTGCTCGGCCAACGCTTCTAAGTCGTTACTTACATCGGCATTACTTTGCGCATTTCGGGTAATTTCAGAAATGCTGCTACTGAAATCATTAATATTTTCACTGATTTCCGCAACCACCGTTGTTTGTTCTTCTGTCGCCGTTGAAACCTGAATATTCATACCAACGATTTCATCCACCGCCTTATCAATATCGGTCATTATTTGAGCTGACTCATTGGCCCTATCTACCCCCGCAGCAGCACTTGATTGCGCGTTCTCCATCGACGATACTGCGTTTTGTGCCATGCCCTGTAACTTACTGATCATATCTCGGATAGATTCCGTGGCTTTTTGCGTATTATGTGCCAATTGCCTGACTTCGTCGGCAACAACCGCAAAACCTCGGCCTGATTCCCCAGCTCTCGCAGCTTCTATTGCAGCGTTTAACGCCAAAAGGTTTGTTTGCTCAGCCACACCTTGGATCATTAACACCACTTGGTTGATTTCATTAGACTGATCGTTCAACGCTTTAATTAGCTGCGCATTATCTCCTACTTCACTAGCAAGGCGCTCAATGGCCTGAATATTTTGCGAAATAACATCCATTCCTTGTTTCGCAAGCTTACCGGACATCTCAGCTTTGTTCGCGGTATTCATCGCATTATGTGCCACTTCTTGTATCGCACTGCTCATTTCTGTTGCTGCAGTTGCAATCATCACTGTTTGCTGCTCTTGCTCTTGTGAAGTACCCGCAATCGATTGACTGATACCATTCAACTCGTTAGAGGTCGAAGAAAGGCTATTCACGATTGTGACTAGATTGGTAACTAGCTCATGTAAGCTAGACACCATGGTATTGAAGTCATTCCCTATCTGGCTTAACTCATCTTGCCCCTCAACAACTACTCGTTGTGTTAAATCTGCATCCCTTGCAATATTACCAATACGCATACGTAAGCGGCTGAGCGGTTCATTAATTGACCTAAATATCAACATGCCAATTAGTACCATTACGATCACAATAACAACAGAAGAGATAATCATCGCCGTTTTTGTCGCACTGGCTTCTGAGCGACCTTTATCTCTCAGAGAGCTTGCTTCGGCAAGCTGTAATTCAATCAACGCAGAATAACTTTCACTTAATGGGTCAAATACGGAGTAAAGGTCATGGACAAATTTATCGTAGGGAATTTCCTCAAATGTATTGGCATTTACTCTGCTGGTGTAATTAGCCAACAACTGTTTAACGGTAAGCTCTGCAGCCTCAACCTGTTTGACAAGTTCCCGTTCTTCATTTGTCAAATCGGTCGATAAATATTGTCGCCATTCTTTTTCCGCAATTTTCTTAGCTTCGTCGATTTGCTTTAACGCAGCACCATTGGATAGTTGATGGCCTCGTAACTTGTGAAACGTATCCACAATAACCACCGCATAGTTATCTGACACCACTTTTATTTGTCTAAGCGGTACAACTCTGTCGTCATAAATACGGTCAATGTAATTGATAAGGTTTGATAATGTTCCGATTGTGAAGATGGTTGCAAGAATAAAAAACACCGCAGGTATGCCCGAAAGCGACAACAATCTGCTTTTAACTGAAACCCTATTTAGCATAATCTGATTTTTATTGAGTAAACATAGAAATAAAGTATTACTCAAAGTTCGTAGATTACAATATTAATTGCAGATTAAGCAGCGTGGTCTTGATGTGCATCATATTTCTTTACTATGTCTCACCTTTTTAGAGTATTGATTTTTAAACCTATTACAAAAAAGAGGAGAAGCTTTTATCAGCTTCTCCTCTTACATTCCACGTCGAAATTGTTTCTACTTAACACTCTTCGTTTTCAGCGTTCAGGTTCTCTTTTACATCTTCACAGGCATCTTCTACACTGTTTTCCACTTCCTGAACCGTTTCATCGAAACGCTCACCCGCATCTTCCGCTGGGCCTTCACTACAGCCAAAAAGTGCTAAAATTGAAACAAAACCAAATGCTTTCGCTAATGTAATTGCTGATTTCATAATCTATCTCCTAAAACCGTTTTAGTACGTTAAATCCCTTTTACCTGGGAGCTCGTGCTTTGCCAAAAATAAACGAAATAATCATAAAGGCGATAAACACAAAGAATAGAATTTTCGCCATACCTGCCGCAGCGCCCGCGATTCCGGTGAAACCTAACACGGCTGCGACAAGTGCTAGGAATAAAAACATTACAGCCCAACTCAACATAACATTCTCCTTAGGCAGTTAGCTCTTGCAACTGCTTCATTTGATCGTGACAAGCTTGCATTCTGGTTTGGATTTGCAGTAATACACTCTTGCATTTAGGTGGAAGATCTTTGCTTAGCGCTTTATCAAGCTTGCTCAACACTTTGTCTTCCACTTCTTCTAGCTGAGAAATATAGGTGTGCTCTTTGTCGGTGCTCACCATACTAACCAACTTGGTGTACGATTCACGAATGTCGATGCTAAGTGCTGAATCAGTCTCTATTTCACCCTCGTCGATAAGAACAAATGGTTGTAGATCCGAGATTGCTTGCGCTTTATCTACAATCATTTGGTCAAATACGCGGTTTAATTCGATATTATCTAGCTTCTTCTTAGCTTCGGTGTAAAAATCTACACCACCATTTAATACTTTAATGAGCTCTTTTACCGGCTCCATGTCGTAATTTGAATCTGCCATAAATAACTCCTTTCGCTTAAATATTTAATAAGTGCATTTTGCAAATATTATTTCTGTCCTTTTCGTTAATGCAGATTAAATGCCAAATTATAAACCATTATTTTACAAGGATTTTTAATATAAGAACTTTCAGAGCGGTGAAAATATTACAAACTAGATGTAAATTATTCCTGTGATAATTGCGCACTTAAGGTCGTACTGCCTTTTGCATTGAAATCCATCGTCCTAATAGGGAAAGGAATTAAGATATCGTTATCAGCTAAAACACGGCTAATTGTACAAATTGCTTGGTGCCTGACCACCATAAAGCCGGGATCCGCTGGGTAGTCTATCCAAAACCACACTAATAGATTGATAGAACTATCACCAAAAGACTCAGCATAGACATCCGTTTCTTTTTGGTTTACTACGAAATCAAGCTTATTAATGGCCTCAACAATCACCTCGCGGGCTTGTTCTGGGTCATCCGCATATGAGATACCAACTGGTACTTCTATTCTTCGCTTACCAAGCTTGGTGTAGTTTTGTAACTCATTCTTAAAGAGAATTTTGTTGGGAATATAAGACAGCTGGCCATAAAAATTTTCCACCAAAGTATTTCTCAAATTGATTTTGCTTACCGTGCCAAAGCAATCCTTGGTTCTGATAATGTCACCGACCATAAAGGGCTTTCTGACTCCCATCACAAATCCAGCGATGAGGTTCTCAGTCATGTCTTGGAATGCAAAGCCAATAGCAAGGCCAATGATCCCCGCCCCAGCCAACAATGACATTACGGCACCTGATAGTTTTACTATATCTAAAGCGAAGAAAATCCCAATGGCAATAATAGAGACTTTAAATATGGAACTAATAAGAGAAGCAACTTGTTCTGTCTTTATTGCTTTTTTAATCGCTTTAGAAAACCAAATAGATGACATTTTAGCCAGCGCTGTAAAGAATATTAGTATCATTAAGGCTAGGATCATATTCGGTAGTAACTGCACACCGGATTCAAGCCAAGAGATTAACTTATCATTAATTAACGTCCAAAACTTTTCTAAATTCATAATTACTAACTCCTATATAAGTACGCAACAACGATCGAATGCAGTAATCATTCCTACTGATATTAATTAGCCATTCATGAAAAAGGTAATTATTACAAAGTAATGTAAACATTTTCTCGGTAAATTCTTCCTTAAAACTTACCAATAAAATAAAAACACATAAAATTCAGTAACTTACAACATGGCACAACAGCTGCAATAGGTAATTCGACTACGAAATTAAAGGAGTTTAATTATGAAAAAGACATTAATTGCAACTGTACTTGTATCTTCACTTACTACTGCTTCAGCTTTTGCTGCTGATAATTCTTGGGAAAAAGAAGCAAGCGATGCTTGGATAGACGGTAAAGCAGAAGCAACGCTACTTTTCAACGGTGAGCTGAACAACTTTGACATTAACACAGATGTGAAAAATGGCGTTGTAGTGCTAACTGGTAAAGTTGAACACTCAGTAGACAAAAAGCTAGCTGAAGAACTGGTACTAGGTATCGATGGCGTAAAAGAAGTGAAAAACGACCTGACTATCGTTGATATGTCAGATGAACGCAAAAAAGAGCGTAACTACGAAAGCGATAGCGGCTTTACTGACGCAAAAATCGCAACAGTAATTAAGTCTCGCTACCTGTTTGACACAGATGTAGATGGTACTGACATCGATGTTGATGTGGAAGGTTTAGTCGTAACACTAAACGGCCATGTTGGTAGCGAAGCTGAGCGCAAACTTGCTGTGCAAATCGCGAAAAACGCCAATGACGTTAAAGATGTAAAAGATAACCTTCGCGTTACTAAAAAATCATAAGCAGTTTTGATTTGAGGGGGCACTCCCCCCTCCCATATTTATATTGATTTAAGGAGTAAAGATGAAACAATTAACTATTGCCGCTGCGCTACTAGCTTCTCTAGGTCTTGCATCTACCGCTGCTCACGCGGAGTCTGATTTTGGACTAGAAGATTATAAAATTTATACAGGTATCGGTTACGGCCAATACTCTTTTCAGTGGGAAGATCGTGAGAACGACACCTCGTTCGACGATGACTCGTCTATGTTAAAAGCGTATGTAGGTACAAAAATCAATCCATATTGGAGCTTTGAACTTGCCTATGAAAACTTCGACGAAGCAAGTGACATTGACAACTCTGCTGAAATCGACGGTATTTCTTTATCTACACGTCTCTCAGCCCCATTAAACGAATACTTTTCAGTTTACGCAAAAGGTGGTTGGCTTGAATGGGATGCAGATATCTATGCAGATATCTATGCTGATATTCCAGCTGTAGGTCGTGTTTCATCTAACCTTGAAGGTGGCGACTGGCTTTATGGTGCTGGTGTAGAGTTCCACCTAAACGAAAACATTAACATGCGTTTAGAATATACGCGCTACGAACTTGAGGACGATATCGACCCAGATATGGACGTAGCAGCAGTCTCGATCGAGTATCAATTTTAAACAGTAGTTTTGGCTCTATAGCCTCCCAATTATTTCCCCTTTGACTCAGTCCTGGCTCTTTCACAAGAGTCTGGTTTTGGCGCTACCACTTGGTAGCGCCTTTTTTGTTTTCAGCGTATGGCTCCCATATTGAATAATGTGAGTGCATTCTCGCTATTCCTTTATTTGTAGAAAACAGAACTTAAAGATAGAAAACCTCTAGATGTAATATTTGCCATTCACTACTAGAAATGAAATCTGTCACTTTTTTAAACTCCACACCCTGTAGGTTCTGCTATGTAACATTTACACTCTTCGTATCGCATCTACCGACACAAAACATGAGACAAAGGTAATAGACTGATATTACTAAATTTTTAAGTTGGCAAAGGGTTTGCAACGAATACAGTGAACTAAACGAATAAGGAGTAGTTTATGAGTAACCAAGCAAACCAAACACAGACAAGTAACACAGCAAAACCACAGTCAAATGGCCATGATTCTAGTCACCCAGTTACGGATCAAATTGCAGATACATTACATGCGTCAGTAGATTCACTGCACGCTTCAGCATCTCGCACTGAAACCTCGCTGCGTGAAAAAGGTCATAACTCAAGCGAAGCCATTGGTGCCAAGCGTAAAGAGTGGGAACGTGCGTGGAATACATCTGGTGTGAAAAAGTATGCAACGGAAAACCCAGTAAAAACGGCTGGTATCGCATTTTCACTCGGTATGTTGGCAACTATGCTGTTAAGGAATAAGTAATCATGCAAGACCAAGCTCAAGTAAGAGACCGTCAAGCAGCAGCTCACGAGCGCACGCCTGCGCTCGCTGAGCTTAAAGATTCTGTGTCTCTATTATTCGACAGTTATCAGCAAATCGCTGAAGCACAAATTAACCTATTAGGTGCGAAGTTCAGAGCTAATTTAAAAACTTTATGTATCGCGCTCGGGTTAATTCTGTTTTCTTTAATTTTAACGGCAATGGTATGGGGCAGCTTGCACGTGTTATTTGCTTACGCCTTAACCTACGCAGGCCTAAGCTGGTTTATTTCTGCCGGTATTGTACTTACTATCAATATCGCAATGATTTATTACCTGATCGTCACCGGGCTAAAGCTCTTTAACAACAGCATAAATGACCTGACGTCTGGGTTTTATACTTCAGTTGCGAAGCAGGAGGCCAGTAATGACGAAGCTCGCTGAATTCATCACTGATAAGTTGCACCAAGAAGTGGTGATAGAGAAGAAAAAGCTCATTACCGCTAGACATTTTAATCACCTTACCCAAGTGAAAGCCAAAAAAGTATTTACCGGCGCGATTAGCTCTCCTCAAGGGTTGGGCTTCATGTTTATGTTTGGCGCACTCAGCGCTAAATATGGCAAGTTTGGTGCACTAAGAAAAATCGTACTTCTACAAAGAATAGCGCAAGGTATCATTTAATTCCGTGCGCTATTCTTTGGTTCTTATCTAAACCAGCTTTTCTTTAATTTCTTTCAGATCCACCAGTGTTATAGGCTTTAACAACACGTCATCTACTTGTGACTCGGCCAATTTTTCCGGCTCTGGATCAAAACCACTTGCAATCACGATATGCTGATTAGGATCTTGTGCTTTAATCTCTCGCGCAAGCGTAAGCCCAGACTTATCGGGCAGACCTATATCCAGTAAAATCGTGTCAAAGCGCTCAGGACCAACAAAATGCTGCCAACAAGTTTGCGCGCACTCTGCCGTAACCACATTCACTTGCAGTGAATTAAGTAACAGCTTAAGCAGGTTGCGTGTATCTGCGTCGTCTTCTACCACTAAAAACCGCAAAGTACCGGTAGTTTGCGCCACATCATCGCTAGATGTTGCCAACTCGTCACTCAAGTAGTGAGCTAAATATTCTCCTAACTCAGAGACATTAACAGGCTTGCTCATCATATCGCTAAAGCCAAGCGCCATTAATTCTTCTTTTGTGCCTTTTTGAGCGGCCGCTGTTAGTGCGACAACAGGTAAGTCAATACCACGCTCTCTGAGCGCAACAATAGTGTCTCGACCATCCATTCTTGGCATGTGCAAGTCCATAAAGACTAAGTCATACTTATCTGGATCATCCTTAAGCATCGCAAGCGCTTCAATGCCATCGCCCGCAATTTCAGCGGTTGCGCCGGTTTGACCAATCAGGGTGCGCAACAACATCTGGATCTCACTAATGTCTTCAACGATAAGGATATGCCCTTGCAAATCAGGTGGAAGCGAGTTATCGGTCGCATTTTGGGTTTTATCTAGCATCAATGGCGCCAGAGTCATTTCATCGATAGCACCAAGATCAATACTAAAACCAAACTCACTCCCCTCTCCCAAGGTTGACTCAACCGCAAGCTCGCCTCCCATCAGTTTAATGAGTGCAGAGCTAATAGCTAAACCAAGACCAGCACCTTCATCCGTGCGCGTTGTGACGTTTTGTACTTGTTCAAAAGGTTTAAATATACGTTTAAGCTTCTCGCAAGGAATACCAATACCTGTATCAATCACCTTGAACTCAAGTTTTGCATCAGCTTGTAACGTGATCTCAACCTTCACGAAACCGGAGCTTGTGAACTTAATTGCATTATAAATAATGTTGATAAGTACCTGTTTTAGTCGTGTTTTATCAACCTTTACATCTTGAGGAAGTGGTGTTTTAGCTTCAATGCTAAAACTCAAGCCTTTCTTGGCTGCGGCCATTTTAAACAGACTATATAAATCACTTAGAAAGCTATTCAAACACGTGCTTTGTTTATTTAGCTGTAACCGATTTTCATTTAGCTTGGATAGGTCGAGTACATCATTTAATAAGTTAAGTAAGTGCTCGCTATTGTTATTGATTATAGAAAGCTCGGGCTTAACATTCTGCAACTCTTCCCGAGATAAGAGGAGATTGGTGTAACCTAGAATAGACGTTAACGGCGTTCTCAACTCATGGCTTAAATGTGCCAAAAAGCGGTCTTTTGCTCGACTGTCAGACTCGACTCGCAATCGCTCCAGGCGTTCACGTTCAAGTTCTTTGCGTGCCAAAGCATAGCGAATGGAACGAATAAATCGAGCGCTGCTTATTTCTGACTTAAGCACGAAGTCTTCAGCACCCGCTTTTAGGGCTTCGTTATCTAACACTTCATCTGATTGCCCCGTCAGCATGATTATCGGCGTATGAACCTGTCTTGCTCTGGCTTCTTTTAACACGCTCAAACCGGTTTGTGGGCCTAATTGATAATCCAATAAGCAGAGATCGAAGCCATTACTCTCCAGTGCTTCTAGCGCTTGATGGTATTGGCTTTGCCAAACGAGATTAAATTTAAAGTTAGGAATAGACTGTAAATAATCTAAGGTTAAAATATAATCGTCTTCGTCATCTTCAATGAGCAGCACATTGACTTCACTGACCGACTCCTTTGTCATACTAGCCTCCACAAATGAAGTGATATTAATTCGTTTGGGTCGTCACGTTATGTTGAAACAAGTATAGGACGACTTGCGGTGAGGTAGCGCTTGTTTGCACAAGCGCTATGGGATTAATTTGGCAGCTCTACTATTTCAATCCAGTACTTGCCTAAATGTTTCATCAAATCAACTAAACCATCAAAATCCACGGGCTTAGTAATATAAGATGCAGCGCCTGAGTCATACCCTCTCAGTTTGTCTTCTTCCTCTTTGGAAGTAGTTAAGATAACCACGGGTATAGAACGTAGTATTGGATCTTTTTTGATTTCTTGTAACGCTTCTCTACCATCCATTCTTGGCATATTCAGGTCAAGTAAAATGAGGTTCGGTCTTGGATATCGTTGTTTATCAGTAAACTCTCCCTCATTTCTCAAATATTCCAAAAGCTCAACCCCGTCCTTAACAAACTGAAATGCATTGAGTACTCGGCTTTCTTCTAAAGCGTCTTGAGCCAACAAGCGATCATCTTCGTCATCATCCGCCATCAAAATATGGATTGGCTGAGTTTTTTTATAGTTCATTCTTCAGTTCCTGAATAATTGGTGTTGGTTCAGCGAGTAATGTGATCGTGAATTTAGCACCCTTACCATCTTCACTGGTCGCTGAAATCGTTCCGCCGTGTCGCTCAACAATACGTCTACACACGGTTAAACCAATGCCAGTACCAGCATATTTTTTTCTGTCATGTAGTCGTTGAAAAGGCGAGAATATTTTCTCAGCATATTCAGCATCAAAGCCAACGCCATTATCTTCTACCACAAAAGTATAAGCATCTTGACTCATCAATTGGCTGCTTTCAACCGCGATTGTAATAATCGGATCGCGCCCTTCTACTCTGAATTTAATAGCATTGGAAAGTAGATTTAAAAACAGCTGGTGTATTTGACTAGCATCACATTTTATTGTCGGTAACACGTCCGAGTTTACGCTCGCACTACTGTCATGAACTGCAATTTCTAAATCGTCCAACACAAACTGTAAAACTTGGTTGAGATCCTGTTCTTCAAAAGGCTTTGCTCTGGTGGTAACTCGGGATAACTCAAGCAAGTCAGTGATAAGCGTTGACATCCGCTGTGCGGCACTCGTCATTCGAGCCAAATAATCCTTGCCCTTGTCATCAAGGTGCTCGCCATAATTCTTTTCGATGCGATCACCAAAAGCGCGGATCTTTCTTAGTGGTTCTTGCAGGTCGTGAGAGGCAACAAACGCAAAGTCTTCGAGCTCCCGGTTACTACGGTTTAGCTCTTCAGCGTAATGTTCTAGTGCTTCGGTACGCGCTTGCACCTTTTCTTCTAAATGATCGTTTGCTTTTTCTAACTCGCTCTTTGCTTTCTTTGCGCTGCGTAGATTGACGACCAAAAGTAGCAAAATAGCAAAAATCATCACGGCGCTCAGCAAAGTAAATACAACGATATTAACTTGCGCTTCTTTGCGGACACGTTTTAACTGATTCAGCTGAATAGTCCGGATGTCCACTTCTGCGGCCATGATCTGAGTGAACTCTTCTCGTAGATCCCCTCCAGAGTCCGCAGCTCGGTCAAGTAATAAAGCTTCATTACCTGTATCGGTATTACGTGCAACAATCACCGTACTTTGCAAAGTTTTAAATCGCGCTTTTACCCCTTCGATATAACGATTAATTTTTTGCTGCTGTACATCGCTTTCAGAGTGATTCTGACCAACTTTAGCTATGCTCTCATCAAGGTTTTGCAATGCTTTTATAAAAGGTGCTAAATCGCTTTCTTTATTTGAGATTAAAAATGCTCGTTGTCCTGCCTCCGCATTTAACATCGCAATATGCAGCTGATCCAGAGACATCATTACTTCGCTGGTGTTTCGGATACTCTCTTGAACTTGGTTTAATTCTTTAACATTGTTAAAACCGATTAGGGCATTGGACGCTACAAGGCCAACACTCACAACAACCGCAAACCAGATAAAGTTAAGTTTATTACTTAAGTTCATAAAATAACTAAACTTGGACTCATTGTTCACTCATCATTTCCTTGCTCCACCAGCGTCTGTAACAGCTCGCTACACTCTTTGGTTGCTTTAATAATCGTATTTGCTATCTCGATTATCTGTTGTTGAGAATCAGGTTGTTCAGCGATAAGTTTAATCAACTCTGAATTCATTGAAATTTGATTCAAAGGCTTGCGTGCGTCATGCACTAACTTCGCGAGCGTACCTTGATCATGTTGTGTCATTGTTCCTCCCCGAAATTATGATAGTGTTTCTCCCTCATAGGCGTTTAAACGGTTGTAGAGCGTTTTTGTACTGATCCCAAGCATTCGCGCGGCCAGCGTCTTATTTCCTTCTACTGATTCTAACGTTTGATAGATCAATTCTCTTTCTACTTCTTCAATCGTTTTACCTGGCTTCATTTCAGGCGTTGGTACTTGAATCGCATTTGCTCTGCTTGACGTGCCCACCTGTGGTGGAATTGAAGCGCGATTTAACTGCGCATGCTCCACCATGCGTTTCGCCTGTGCGAATGGTGAGGCGAAGTTCGCATCAAATACTAAGCTATGGTCATCGTGATCCGCCATAATATAGGCACGATGGATTGTGTGTTTGAGTTCACGTACATTACCGGGCCAATCATATTCAACCAAGCGGCTCATATCTGCCGCCTTAATTACATACTGACTATTACCTTTTTTATTCAAACCCTGGAGAAAATGCTCGGCGAGTAATGGAATGTCTTCTTTTCTCTCTCTCAGCGGTGGAATATGGATTGGAAATACCGCCAATCGGAAATAAATGTCTTCTCGCAGTACATCATTGGTAGCAATATCTTCAACGCTACGGTTAGTCGCTGATATTACCCGACAGTTTACTTTTATCGGCTTTGTGCCACCGACCCGTGTCACCGTATGCGTTTCAAGTACACGTAACAAGTTTGGCTGTTGCTCTATTGGCATTTCGGTTAATTCATCTAAAAACAAAGTGCCATTTTCTGCTTGTTCAAATACTCCGACTTTTTGAGCATTTGCTCCCGTAAACGCGCCTTTTTCGTGACCGAATAGTTCGCTACCGATCAAGTCTTTCGGAATTGCACCACAGTTTACGTTAACCAAGTCCCCTGTCACTGTGCTGGCATTGTGAATTGCGCGGGCAAACATTTCTTTACCTACACCGCTTTCCCCCATCAACATCACATTAGCATCAGTACCCGCAACGCGCTCTATCATCTTATATAGATGTTTCATTTTGGTAGACTCGCCCAGCAACACACCAAAATGTGCTTGACTCTCGGTTCGCTTGGCTTTGTTCTTAGAAGGGCTTAATGCGTTTCTAAAATCGTCTGCATCAACTGGTTTAGTGAGATAATTTAACCCATCATGACAAAGCTGCGACAATGCTGACTTTACTGATGGATGTCCCGTAACCATAGTTATTGGTGTACGGATCCCTGCTGCTCTGATTTCATCAACTAAATGTAAACCACTGCCATCTGGCAGCATAAAATCAAGAAAGATATGATCAAAACTTTGTGTTTCTAGCCATTGTCTGGCCGACGCTAAGTCATTCGCTAAACACGCGTCATGGCCTAAGTATTCGACAATGCGACAGGCCAGCTCTGCAAAATCATGATCATCATCTACTAATAAAACGGTTTTCAATTGAGTCCCTCTCTCAATACTCCAATAGTGTTTCCACTTTTGATTTTTATCTCACACACTACACACTAATGAATGACCGAGAAATACCTAATTCGGAACCATTACGTTCAGTGCGTGTTTCTGGATCACTATTTCAATACTTTTTGCACTAAGCACTTCACCATCTAGTGCAAAGTGTTGTTCTTGCTCAAATTCTATGTTTATCTTTTCGCACTGCTCGGTGCGAATATTAGAAGGTTTGCCGTCTAATTTAGGTAAAATAAGTTCGGCTACCGTAAGATTCTGCGCACCATCCGGCTCAACCGGTAAAATCGTAATATCTAGTTTGCCATCGTCATAGATTGGCTCTCCATGACCTTGAGCAAGAATTGTGGTTTTTGGTGCTGCATTCGCTACAACCAGACTAACACATTCTATTTGAGATTGCTCAGCGCCATCAAAGCTCACTCTAAAATTAAGGGGCTTATTCTCACTTACCGCCTGCCAAAGGCCTCGAATATAGGCTAATTGCCCCGAGTTATTCTTTTCTTCACGCCCAGCCTTTTCTATCATTTCCTGACCAAAGCCAACGGCTGCCGCTAAAAGCGCGGTGCGGCCATTACAGTTCATTATATCAATAGGCTTAGTTTTACCCGCTAAAATTGCTTCACAGGCACGGTTAATGGGATCTATTTTTGACAATGAACCGAGTAACACGGTCGCTAAGGAATTTGCAGTACCTAAAGGCAATATACCAAACAGTACATCGTGTTGATGAACACCATGAGCAACACTTGCTAATGTGCCATCACCGCCCCCTGCGATGATGATATTTGGCTGTTTATCAGACATGATCTGTTTAGCCAAAGCTGCAACATCTGTCTCTTTCTCTGTAAAGTGAATCGATAAGTTATATTTTTCCGTCAGCATACCCACAATGTCATTTTCATAGGTAAACCATTTACCTGATCCTGATACAGGGTTAATAACTAACGCCGCCTGCTCACTATGGGTAAAGTTTTGACTGTGATGTAGCTTTGTCAGCCCTTTTAGCTGATGCTTGTTTAACCTTGCCGTTTCACGGCGGTTTTGAATTTTTTCGAGTGCTTCTCGGACGGTATAATCGGGGTTGGTCGCGAGTAAATAAGCAGTACAAAAGAACACTGAGCGTCCTCGACCTAACGCACAATGCACCACAACCTTTCGCTTTAGCTCGTGCTGCGCCGCTATCCATGCCATGCCATGCGCTAACTGCTCTGAGGTAGGCGCTTGATGATCTAGCACTGGAATATTGAGGTAGTGTAAGCCTTGCTGTTCTGCAGACCAGTTTAACCCATCGAACTCAGCAGTTACGTCTAAAATAGCTTCAATCCCTTCCGCCTTAAGCATATCCACATCGCTTGGAAATAACCGACAAGCAACAAATAAATTATCTGTAAGCGGCTGAAATGCATCAACAACATCTCTACCTCTTTCAATTGCATTGTATAAATGTACACAGCCTAAGTAAGGCCAAAATAGCCAGGTTATATACCAAGGAATTTTGCCTGTACCGTGCTTTCTAAATATGTGCGGATAGTTGGTTGCATAAGCAAAAGTAACTAAAGAAATAGAGACGGTAAACCACGCAAGCGGCAACATTAGCCAAGATCCAATACTGTGGATCGTAAGTGCGGCTAAACAGAGACTTGCAAACAGGTAGTACTTGAGCATTTTCATTGCCTTTCCTTAATTATTTTTGTCGCCTACGGCTTTTTATTATCGCCTTATGCGGAACTCTCTTAGGTTTGTACATATGTAAGTAAGTATAGGTATGCATTTCTTAATCTGCGCTGATTCATCAACTTGTTTATGATAATCATGAAGATACTTAACTATAGCTGAGACTATTCGCAAAGAAATAAAAAGTGCGTCTGGGTATTTGTAACGACTTATGCAAGCGCTGCTACATAAGTATTCAGCCACCATTAATCCATTAAAATTTCTAATGTGAAAATCATAAAATTTATCAGTTGAATGAAGCATAAATGATCACCATAATGGCGATCCTTTAAACGCATTTGGAGAACCAAACAGACAATGGCAAACGAGCTCGACTGGCTACTTAACTTAATATTACTTACTTTAGGTTTTGGTGCCTTTTTTATTAACCATAAAACGCTACTAAGAGTAGCTGCTGTGTGCGCATGTGGCGTACTTTTTATCTCGTTTAGCCTTGATCTGATGAACACCAGTGTAATTTCTAACCTTAGCTTGATTTTGATAAATACTTTTTATCTATTCAAAGTCTATACCTTTGGTCAGCTGGAAGTTCACTAGTTCCTAGCGACTAGTTCCCAGCGACTAGTTCCCTATTTCACTTCGGTGCGCTAAAATCATGGCCATCATTGCTTGTTAATGGAGAAGCAGTATGGCCATGACTGATGAAGAGCTATTTTTAGCTTCAATGGGCGACGTCACTCCGCTCGCCCAAGACAAAAAAGCAGAATTACGCCGTCACAAAAACGAACCTACTATTTCGCAACTCGCAAAACGCGAGGCCGCCGAGCAAGAACTTGAGTTTGATCCTAATTACTTATCTACAGAGTACGTCGATCTATTAGATCCACACGATCTACTCGCCTATAAAAAAAGTGGCGTCCAAGATGGTGTATACAAAAATCTCAGATTAGGTAAATACCAAGTTGATGCTACCTTAGACTTACATGGCAAACCCTTTCATGATGCCCGTAAAGCCTTGTTTGACTTTGTTACCGATTGCCATGCAAAAAGCATCCGAGTGTTGTTATTAAGGCATGGTATCGGTTTAAACAGTAAACCCTTTCCCGCTGTACTGAAAAGCTATACAAATAAATGGCTGCAAGAAATGCCGCAAGTGTTGGCATTTCACTCTGCACTAAAATGCCATGGTGGTAGCGGCTCTACTTACGTACTACTAAGAAAGAGCGAAGAGAAAAAACATGAAAATAGAGAGCGTCACGCTAAACGTTAAAAAAACAAAAAGCCGAGTAACACTCGGCTTATTTGCTATTTGCGGTGGGTGTCGTCCCCTGAAGTTCACTTGCACTAGCTTGATTAAACCAAGCCGATACACCTAACAAAATAACCGAAACCACAACAAGTGATAATTTCGCGCCACCTTGACTTTGCTTCATGGGTTAGACCTTTTTATTATTGTTTTTTTGTTAAATTAATGCATCATTCATAAACACTCAAGATGTTTTTTTATACAGTAGTTTACACTATTCTCTTTACACCTTGCTCTGTGGTTAATTACAACCATGTAATCAATTAGTAACCCTGCTTTTTCTGAACTAAATGAACAAGTGTTTTGCCCTCCTGCATGGCTAAATAGTTGTTAGCAATTTGCTCAGCAGCCGTATTTAAACTGGTTAATGCAGCAACATGGGGAGTAATACTAATGTTTGGCTGCTGCCAAAAGGCATGTGATGTAGGGAGCGGCTCAGTGTCAAATACGTCTAAAATAGCTCCGCCAAACGTCTCAGCCGCTAGCGCATTGAGTAAATCCGTCTCGTTAAGATGACCACCTCTTGCAACATTAATGAGTACGCAATGATCTGGCGCGAGTGCAAACAGCTTGGCGTTCAATATCCCCTTGGTATGTTCAGTCAATGGTAGCAGGCACACAAGATAATCAATACCTGAAAGAAAAGCAGCTAGCTCATCTTGCCCACTGAAGTGCTCAATATTGTCGAGTTGTTTTGCAGAGCCGGACCAACCTTTGATGTTAAATCCATTTACGTGTAGCTTATGCGCGACCGCAAGGCCAAGTTGCCCCATCCCCATAATACCAACCGTGCGACCTGCTCTTGCGCGCCTTGGCTTCCATATTTGCTGAGATTGGTTATCCCCGTACTCTCTAACTCTAAGCTTATGGCTTAATAGTTGGCCTAATACATATTCAGCCATATCATCCGCTAAATTTGGGTCAACGATACGCGCAACTTCTACATGTGGTGGTAATAGCTGCATCGGAATGCTATCAACACCGGCACCGTAGGAATGCACTACTTTTAAATTAGGAAGCTGTGACCATAACGTCTCTGGCGCATTCCATGCCAGCACAAACTCGACCTCCTTTAATAAGCTAACATCATCAACGGGCCATTCAAGCAAGGTTTGCTGCGGCAACAGTGCTGCTAACTTAGCAACTAACTTGTCATTATTACGACCAGTAACACAAATAAGTAAAGCCATATTGTTCCTTTATTCTCGCTACACGCTATCACTGCAAAATAAATGACATACCAATGCAACATGCTTGTCATTAATAGTTTTTACTCTTGCAAAAAAGCGCCAACAGGTGATGAAAAATGATCAGTGTAGATAAAGTCATTGAAGCAAATCTTCCACAACTTGAAAACTCCCCAAAGGTAAAAGGTTTAGTAAAAAAAGGGCTTGGTTATCTCTTGCATGAGCAAGAGTTTGTCGCGTTTGCTGACACCTACCCCCATTTGCAGGGGCTCGAGTTTGTTGAACAAGTGCTCGATGAGTTAGATTTTGACGCTCGCTTTAAACCAAAGCAAATAGAGCATATCCCAAGCGAAGGTCCGGTGGTGATCGTCGCAAACCACCCTATTGGCTCTTTAGATGCACTGGCACTAATCAAAGTGCTGGCGCAAGTACGGCCTGACTTAAAGGTTGTTGCTAACCGGATGTTGATGTCGGTTACGCCAATGCATCCACTATTACTGCCTGTTGATAACCTCTCAGGAACCAGTAAAAAGCAAGAGCTGGCAAACATTCACAAGCATTTAAAATCGGAAGGGGCGCTACTTATCTTCCCAGCTGGTGAAGTTTCTCGCTTAAGCCCAACCGGTATTAAAGACTGCAAATGGAACTCTGGCTTTTTAAGAATGGCTAAAAAAGCCAATTGCCCCATTCTACCCATTTTTATCAAAGCGAAAAACAGTCCGCTCTTTTACGGCACCAGTATGATTTATAAGCCTTTAGCCAGTTTATTATTGGTCAAAGAGATGTTTAAACAAAGGCAAAAATCGCTAGAATTTGAAATAGGCGCCAGCATTCCTCCAGAGTCTTATCTTATTGATAACCTAAAAGACAAAGAGATAGTAGCACTTATTCGCAAGCAACTTTATCGCCTTGCCAGTAAAAAGCCACTGCCACTCAAAACGCAAACCCCTATTGCAGTTCCAGAAAATCGCAAAGAACTTAAAAAGGCAGTGGAAGCGTGCGAGTGTATCGGTGAAACACCCGATGGCATGCAAATATACGTTTACCAATACACCGGCAGCTCAGTGATATTTAGAGAGCTTGGACGCCTTAGAGAAATTGCCTTTAGGGCCGTGGGAGAAGGGAGTGGTAACCGTCGTGATATCGATAAGTACGATATGCACTACCACCACTTATTGTTATGGGACACGAAACAACTTGAGCTGGTGGGTGCCTATCGCCTTGCAAGTGCCAAGCAAGTGATAGAAGAACACGGGCAATCCGGGCTTTATACCGACAGCTTGTTTTCGTACAGTGAAGCCATGACCCCATACTTTGAAAAAGGCCTCGAACTTGGTCGCAGCTTTGTGCAACCCAAGTACTGGGGTCGCAAGAGCCTAGATTACCTATGGTATGGGATCGGTGCATTCGTAAAGCGCTACCCAGAACACCGTTATATGTTTGGTGCAGTCAGCCTCTCAAACGCGTTACCGGATGAAGCAAAAGCCATGTTGGTGTATCACTACCAACATTACTTTTCAAACCTTGCAGGTATCGCCACGCCGAACAACGAAATGAAGCTAAGTAATGATCAGCTTAACCGTTATCAACACATGTTCAGTGGCGATGACATCAAAGAAGATTTCGCAGAGCTCAAACATATTCTTGCTAATATGGGTGCTCAAGTTCCTACATTATTTAAGCAATATACGGAGCTTTGCGAAGAGCAAGGCGTGAACTTTCTGAGCTTTAGTATAGATCCCGACTTTAATAACTGTATCGATGGTCTGGTACTCGTTGACTTAGCGAAATTAAAAGAGCAAAAAGCGAAACGCTACCTAGGCGACAACCCCTACGGTTAAGCTCAAATACATTGATCCGCTGCAATGAAGATCGCTACACTGCGGTCTTTATTGTTGCTTACTGTTATCACGGGATCATTTGTATGCTCAAGCTACTTGGCCAAGCTGTCATCATTGTGCTGGTGTTTTTCGCCGTCTCAGCCTATCAAGAAAGAAACATGCTTGCCGACTCGGGAGAGCAAACGGCGCCGCCATTTCACCTGCCCATTTTACAATCCAAGCAAACTTATTCGTCTATTCAGCTTAAAGGTCAACAAAGTATCGTGTATTTTTTTGCGCCTTGGTGCGGCGTATGTCGAGTGAGCATGCCGAACATTGATAAACTACATCAGCAAGGCAAAGTCAAAGCAGTGGCGATTGCGTTGGATTATCGTTCCACCGAAGAAGTAACAAAGTTTGTCAGCGATCTACAATTAGATATGCCCGTATTACTCGGCAATCAGAGCACGGCACAAGCGTATAAAGTGCAGGCTTACCCTACATATTATGTACTTGATGAAGACTTCAAAATAACTGAGCGCTCTGTTGGTTACTCATCCGAGATAGGGATCAGAGCGAGATTGTAAGAAACCTCAGTAAACCGCTTACAGTTAATTACGACTCTCTGAAATTAATCAACAATTATTTCGTTTAGGCTAACGCACATCTTAACAAAGGATGAATAGGAAGCCGACCATGCGCCACGCCCCACACTTTACGCTCAGTAAAATTTCACTCCTCGTGCTCTGCACTACCCTTGCCAATCATGCATTAGCCGACGAGGAGAAAATTGAACACATCGAAGTTATCTATAAACGCAGCTCAGTTATTTCAGAAATTACCGAAGATGCGCAAAAACTTGTAGACATGCCAGGAGCCATGGGCGACCCACTTAGGGCTGCTTTTGCTCTGCCTGGTGTTGTTGCTGCGGGTGGTTCTATGGGCGCACCTGCCGTGCGAGGTTCTTCTCCTGACGACAATATCTTTGAAGTGGACTTTATGCCCGCAGGATATATCTTTCACGATTTCGGCAGCTCTATTTTCAACCGCAATACAATTCAAGATTTTCAGCTAAATTCTGCTGGGTTTGGTACCAGTTACAGCAATGCCACTGGTGCCGTGTTTGACGTCACGCTGCGTAATCCAAAATACCAAGATATTGCCACCACGCTAGATTTAACCATGTTTAACGCAGGTATTTTTGTTGAAGGTAAAGCAACTGAAAATTCCGCATTCTATGTGTCAGCAAGAAAAAGTACCTTACCGCTGTTTTTCAGTGATGGCGAGGAACTTGAGGACGATGATGGCAAGCCAACAGGGATCACCATTAACGATCCACCGGATGATCACGACTATCAAGCCAAGTGGCTGTGGGATATCAATGCAAATAATACCTTAACGGTAAATATCAATGGCGCGGAGGATTCGGTTGCGGCTGGGTTTTCAGGCGCGTCAGATCTTGCCCTTAAAACCCCAGAATATCAGGGTGATGCTCGCTATATTCGTAAATTTAATAGTCAGAACATGTTGTGGGATCACTACGCCAAAGACTTACATATTCGCGCAGGCGTCGGTTATCTCAATCACCAAGCCACTATGCGCTACGGTCAACGCGCGACTTTATCTGATGGCTACTTTGAAAATTTTGAAGAAGAACAACTAAGTTATAAAGTACGAGCCAGTTATAAGCTAAACAAAGACCAACGTGTCATTGCAGATGCCGGCTACTACGACAAAAAATCTACCTACCGCTACGATGCTTTTAATTATGTTTGCACCGAGTTTGACCCCGACTGTGACCTAAATAAAGGTGAAAGGATTAAGGGCACATCGAGTGCAGGAACAGATTCTGCCTTTATTGGGGTTAATCACGTTTGGCAATTTTCACCAAACTGGCAAAGTGAACTAGGGATAGTGGGTGAATATTATGATTACAGTGATGAAACGATTGTCCATCCACGCCTTGCGCTCAATTACTTCTATAGCGATGACACAGTGATCTCAGCCAAGGCAGGCACTTACAGCCGCATTCAAGATCTTGAATACATTTTACCTGTTGTTGGTAACCCGGAACTTGAAGCACAGCGTTCAACTCACTATACCTTAGGTTTTAAACAGGAGTTGGAAAATGAGTGGTCATATTCCGTCGAGACCTATTATAAAACCATGGATGATCTGCCAAAAAGCGCCCCCTTATCTCAAGTAAACTACATCAATGGGACTTCCGGTACAGCCTATGGTGTTGATTTTATTGTTAACAAAAACAAAACCGATGATTGGTATGGCTGGATTGCAGTAAGCCTTGCAAAAAGTGAGCGTGAGGATGAGCTAACCGGCATTAAGCGTGACTATTATGCCGATACCCCTTTTATTCTGAATGCCGTGTTTCACTATGACTTTGGCGAAAAGTGGTCTGGAGGCTTTAACTTTACCGCTCGCAGCGGTCAAGCCTATACCCCAATTGTGGGTGTAAAAGAGAATCCTGAATTTGCGAACCGCTACTTGCCTGTGTATGGCGACCCATTCTCAGAGCGTTTTGACACTTATCACCGCCTAGATATTCGTTTTGAACGCAAAACAGAATTATTTGGTCTCGATGGCAAGCTAATTTTGGAGCTAATGAATGCATATGGCCAAGACAATACTGCCTATGTTGACCTTGACTACGATAGAGTCAAATCAATCAATGATTTATATATAGAAGAGGAAAGCGACGACTTTGAAATGCGTCCTTCTATTGGCTTCAGCGTAACATTTTAACTTGCCATAGGCGCGCAAGCTCTGCATGATCGCATTTATTTTTTTAATGAGAGTCCCTTCATGCCTAAAGCGTGCGCCTATCATATTTTAGTAAAAACCGAAAAAGAGTGTTTAGACATCAAAGCCAAACTAGCCAAAGGTGCTGACTTTGGCAAATTGGCTAAACAATATTCCCTTTGTCCTTCAAAAAAGCGCGGTGGCGACCTTGGTGAGTTCAATAAAGGGGATATGGTGAAGGCCTTTGACGATGTGGTATTCAAAAAGCCGTTATTTGAAGTGCACGGCCCTGTGAAAACCAAGTTCGGCTTCCACTTGATCAAAACCGTCTATCGGAGTTAATCGCTTTTTTGGATTAATCTCATCATTTTAACTTAATTTACCTTCATGATTAATCCTCTATACTGAAGCTAACCGTTTAGAGGAGAAAAAGAATATGTTTACTGTTATTTTTGGTCGTGAAGGTTGCCCGTTTTGTGTTCGTGCAAAAGAAGTAGCTGAGCGTTTAACGCAAGAGCGCGATGACTTCAATTTTCGCTATGTTGACATTATCAAGGAAGGCGTAAGCAAAGCCGATCTTGAAAAGTCAGCGGGTAAACCTTGCCCTACCGTACCACAGATTTTTATCGACCAAGATCACATTGGCGGCTTTACTGAATTTGAAGCCTATGCAAAAGCAAATTTAGGCCTTTATCAGTAAATTAGCAAAATCACGTAGATTAAATTTTAACCAATATCAGGCACATATAAAATAGTGTGATTTTATGCAAGCTTTTATTTTATCTTTCCTGTACAATGCGCGCCTCTTTAAAATAGTTGAGGCGCATTAATGTCAGAACCAGTTACGTTTGAATCTTTAGACCTTTCTCCTGCAATCTTAAAAGCAGTCGAAGAGCTGGGATATAAAACACCTTCTGAGATCCAAGCTCAATGTATACCGTTATTGCTAGAAAGAAAAGACGTACTGGGACTAGCGCAGACGGGTACAGGTAAAACGGCAGCATTTGCACTGCCATTGTTAAACCAAGTAGACGCATCCGTTAAACAACCGCAAATTCTTGTGCTTACGCCAACGCGTGAGCTAGCTATTCAAGTTGCTGAAGCATTTCAGCAATATGCTAAATTTACTAAAGGCGTTGAAGTACTAGCGCTTTATGGTGGTCAAAGCTACGGCATTCAGCTAAGTGCTCTACGCCGTGGTGCCCAAATTATTGTGGCAACACCAGGTCGTTTGATTGACCACATCAATCGCAAGACGATTGACCTTTCTGGTCTAAACGCACTTGTACTTGATGAAGCAGATGAAATGCTACGCATGGGCTTTATCGATGATGTTGAAAGCATCATGGAGAAAACACCGGAAGAGAAGCAAACTTGTTTGTTCTCTGCGACTATGCCAAAGCAGATCCAATCAATCTGTAATAAATATTTAGATAACGCTGAACAAGTTAAAATCACTCCGCGTAACTCTACAGTATCTACGATCGAGCAAGTTTACTGGCGTGCAACTGCACACAAAAACAAAGCTATCGTACGTTTCTTAGAAGCGGAAGATTACGACGGTGCTATCGTGTTCGTACGTACACGTAATGACACTGTTCAGCTTGCAGAGCTACTAGAGCGTGAAGGCTTCTCAGCTGCACCGCTCAACGGCGACATGAACCAGCAGGCGCGTGAGCGCACAGTAGACCGTCTAAAGAGCGGCTTACTAGATATCGTTATCGCAACTGACGTCGCGGCACGTGGTCTTGACGTAGAGCGTCTAAGCCTTGTTGTTAACTACGATATCCCACAAGACTGTGAAGCTTATGTTCACCGTATTGGTCGTACCGGCCGTGCTGGTCGTCAAGGTAAAGCAATCTTGTTCGTTAAGAACAACGAACGTTATTTACTTAAGAACATCATGCGCCATACGCGCTCTGATATTGCACAGGTTGAATTACCAAGTGCGAAAGTCGTTGAAGAAAAGCGTATTGGTGCATTAGAGACCAAGATCTCTACAGCGCTTGAGCACAAAGACATTGAGTTCTTCTCAAAAGTGGCATCAGGCCTTGCACAAAAGCTAGAGCTGAGCCAAGAAGACTTAGCAGCAGCGCTATTGTGTCTTGCACAGCAGCAAACGCCGCTGAAAGTTGAAGATATTCAAATTCAACAGCGTGAGCGTAGAGAACGTGACGACCGTCGTGGCGAGCGTCGCGAAAGAGATGGTAGCCGTGGTGAGCGTGGTGAACGCAAATCTCGTAGCCGTGACCGTGCATCAGGTCCAATGGATACTTACCGTATCGAAGTGGGTCGTGACCATGGTGTTCAAGTTAAGAACATCGTTGGTGCTATCGCAAACGAAGCGGATATCTCAAGCAAGTTCATCGGTGAAATCCGTCTGTTCAATGAACACAGCACGGTTCAATTGCCGCAGAATATGCCAAGTGATGTACTTAGCCACTTCAAGAGTGTTCACATCTGTCAACGCCCTATGAACATGACTAAGAGCACTCACCCAGCTGACCAAGGTCAGGGCAGAGGCGAAGAGCAAAGAGACCGTAAGCGTAGCTTTAAAGACCCACGTAGTGGCGGTGGCGATAAACGCCGTCCTGAAGGTCAAAGAAGAGAAAAACGCGAAAGAAAAGAAATTAGCTTTTCTTAATCGACGCTCTTAAGAAAAAACCGCTCAACTGAGCGGTTTTTTTATTTATATGCTTTAATGTCGTTGCCAGTCCCTTGGTTCAAACTGATAGTAGTCTTTCAGCAAATTGTATAGTTCTGGGTTTTCCTGTTTGAGTTCATGGGGCTTTTCAATAAATGTCTCTGTTACCACAGCGAAAAACTCCGCTTCGTTTGTTGCGCCGTATGAATGAATAGCATGGGGTATATTGTAAGACAGCTGCATTTTTAAGTGCTGGTAAGCCTTTGATAGCACCCTACCCCAGTCTTGGTAACTCATTCCTACAGGTAACGCAGGCGTCCCATTCGTCGCACCAGTTTGTTGGTCAAGTTGATGGGCGAATTCATGAAACACCAAGTTGTGACCATCCTCAGGCAACCGATTTCCTTCAAGTACATCGTGCCAACTCAGTACTAAAGTACCTCCAGGCCAAGACTCTCCTTGACGAACTGTTTGGTGAAAACTAACCAAACCGGCACCATCTCTAGCAGTTTGTGGCGCGTAATAGCTACTGGGATAGAGTAATATTTCTTTGACGTTGGGATAGAGTGGCCAAGCTTGCTTAAGAACCAGTAAACAGGCATCTGCGGCAATAATTAAAGTCATCGGTCGTGACACCGTTAACCCATCTCTACCCAGTACCCGCTTCTCGCCAAGAAACCAGACAATATGTTTTTCCAACTGTGCGCGATCAGCATCTGTCATCTTACGATAGATAGGCATGTATTTTAGCAATACTTGCTTATCTGACGCACTCAGCGTTTGATCTTGGTATTTCCTTTGCCACTTCAGTCTTTGAATTTTTTCCCAGTTCCAATACAGAGAAACAAATAGAATAAGGCCGATAATAAGCACTATTTCTATCATGGCTTTTGGCCTTTATAAAATAACCTAAACTAGGAATAATAACTTGTTCTCTAGCAGTTGTTATTCCTTACTACTGCGTTAAATTTGTTTGCAATAGGCTAGCTATTGACGCTCAAATTTGCCTTGTATTAAGAAAGAACATCTGGCTAGAGTTGAATAATGTTAGAAGTCGTATTTTATATCAGTTCCCTAACTTCTTATTCCGAGTTCAGGTTGAATAATCCATCAAATATTAATTGGTACTGACTCCGACTTTTTCAAGCAAACTTTGTTACTATGGCGAAAAAATGCAAATGAACTGCTATGTCTTTACCCATTGAATCTTTACAGCCTCAGTTTACTCAAACACTAAGCGAACAAAATGCGATTGTTGTATGTGCCACAACAGGTTCTGGCAAATCAACCCAACTTCCGCTTTGGGCCTCACAACATGGCAGAGTATTAGTCATAGAGCCTCGGCGTATTGCTTGTACCTCTTTAGCTGAATATGTCGCGGCTCAAAGTGGCTCACCGCTTGGTGATAAGGTGGGCTTTGCTATTCGGTTTGAGGGGAAGTTTTCACTAGACACTCAGGTAGTTTATGCAACGCCTGGTGTAGCATTAAGGTGGTTTTTTGAGAGCAAACTTGCAGAATTCAGCGTCGTAATGTTGGATGAGTTTCATGAAAGACGCTGGGACATGGACTTATTATTAGCGCTCTTAAAGCAAGCTCAATCACACAAACTCATTGTTACCTCGGCAACGTTAAACAGCCAAAAATTAGCCTCTTATTTAGACGCCCCTATCTTAGAGTCAGAAGGATTCATTTACCCCGTTGAAGAGTTTTTTCACGCCCCAGATCCAAGAACCATGCCCCAAAAAGAGCAACTCGATACTCGAGTTTTTGCAGCTTGCCAATACGCATTGGAACATTGCCAGGGCGATATTTTAGTCTTTTTACCTGGCAAGGCCGAGATCCAAGCAAGCTTAGCTAAAGTGAAAGTGCTACCAGCGACTACCGTTGGCTTATATAGTGGCTGCAGCCCAGAGGCTCAGCGCATCGCATTAACCGCACAAAGTACACGTCGAATTATTCTCGCAACCAATGTTGCCGAAACCTCGCTCACTATTCCCAATGTCACTTGCGTGATTGACTCAGGGCTTGAGCGTCGTACTCATTTACGCCTTGGAAAAACCGTATTAGGCTTAGATGCGATTGCAAGAGATTCAGCAAAGCAACGTCTAGGACGCGCAGGACGTACGCAACCGGGACTATGTATGCGATTATATGGCCAATATGCGCCTTTGATAGACAGCACCCCGCCTGAGATCCAAAGAGAGTCATTGGCAGAGCTTGTACTTGCGGCGGGCTGCGCAACAACAGGTGTCTCGTCTATTGATTTTATCGACCCACTTCCTGAAAGCTCACTAAATAAGGCTAAACAACAGCTAATTACATTAGAAGCCATTGATGAACAAAATATCGCAACTCCGCTTGGCAAGCTGCTTTACCCACTACCCGTCGATTTTGAGTTTGGTTATGTGATCCATAAATTGACCTCAAATACCTTACGCCAAGCGGCTATTGACCTTATTTCGCTTCTATCTGTACCAGCCCGAGTTTACCAGCTACCTAATGATGTAGAGCGCTTAACAAGATTAAATAGCCGATTTACTCGAGGCTCAGATATAGAAATCGCTATCGCTGTGGTGAGAGGACAAACTGAAGAATTAATTGATATTACGCCTGAGGCGCTCACAGAAGCACAGCAATTTAGCACGCAATTGCGTGAAGCATTTGCACTACCGCCTTTGGATAAGGCAGCCAGTTTTGACCATGACAAACTTGTCATTGAGTTAGCTAAGCTAATGCCACATTGGGTTTATATTAATAAGCAAAACCGTCGTAATGGTTTTAATAATGGCTTCGCTGAAGTCATGCCTTCAAACCATACTCGCGTACCGGAACAGGCAGAAGCACTACTGGTATTAAATACTTTTTCACTCGCAGGAAAAGGTACCAAGCAAGCTAAGACACTCGCGATGTGTAATGCGCTACTAACGAAAAAGCAATTACTTGAAATGGGCCTTGGCAGTCAAACACTGCGCTCAGCTTATATTGATAATGATGAGCTTTGGGGTGAGTTTATTACACATTACGGTGACGAGGTTTTAGGCCAACAAGCTAAGTGCCTTGATAACCCCAGAGACATTGTTTCTGCCTTAGTATTTCTTATCCAAAATAATACGCTGTTTTCAGGTTTGGCCAAGCAGATAGAAGCCAATATTGAGCAGACTGCATTGTTCTACCAATTTCATGAACGCGATGAACTTATGCCCACACTCAACTCATTTTTAAGTGACAAGCTAACGGCACTTGGTATAGAAAGCTATGACGATATAGAACTAATCAGCGAACAAGATTTGTTATTCAATGAAGTTGAAGTGTGGGAATTAACACCATTTGTTGAAAAGTTTCCGCTAACATGGTCGATTCCAGCGCTGACAATGGCAGTAAGTTATAATTTTAAAGGAAAAAGAATCGAACTTACTTATATCAACGGTACAAGGAAAGACGCACCAAAAAGGTGGGAACTGCCAGCCTGGAGTGGCTTCAAAATACGCTATCGTAAAGCCAGTAAGGTCGTCGATGTAAGTTAGCAGACATGACTTTTGGATAACGAATAACTTATATAACCTGAGGTTTGGATAAGAAATGTTCCAACTCATTGTTGCTAAAGCACAACTTAGTTTTCTCCTTGTCTAGCCAGAGAGTTTTAGGGAAAACAAGGCGAATTTACGCACCAATAGCTGGCTATTGGAAGTGAATTCAACGCAGTTAGCGCTAAAACTGGCTGCTAGAAAGGCATTAATTATCCGCAGCTCAGGTTATATAGTTAAGCACAGGTAGATCTTTATCCAATAGCCCATTAAACCAACTCAATTATTTAAATTATCTATTTTTGGACTGGAAAGTTTTCAAAAACAAAAAAGCCGCTCAATGAGCGGCTTTTTATCACTATAAAAATTATAGCTTGATGTTCACACCAACAGTAGCGCGACGACCGATTGGATCGTACCAGCTAGTGTCTTCAAACGCTAGAGGATGTCTAGGTGGTGTTCTGTCGAACATATTTTGAATACCGAAACGTAGATCTACGTTTTCAAGTACTCGATAGTTCATTGATAAGTCGAACGTAGTATAAGAAGGAATATCGTTATAGTTATGTTGCTCGATGTTCCAACCATTGCGCTCGTCTACAGTACTATGACGGTAGTTTGCAACTAATACAGCTCTGAAATCTCCGTACTCATAGCTAGTATTCAAGCGACCACGCCATCTCATGTGATCTTGCTCACCCGTTTTAACTAACAGGTCAATAGGGTTACCTGTTTGGTTAATTTCGTAGTTTTCAACATAAGTCGCTGTCAGCTTGACACCGAACTCACCAATACTAGTTTCGAAGTCGTATACAGACTCGATATCAACACCGCTCTTCTTCTCTTCAGCTGCGTTCAGAGAAGTTTGGAAGAAGCTAGTAACTTCGTTGTTTGCACCACGAGTAATAAAGCCACAGAATGGGTTGTCTAGACTATCAGCACGGTAGCAGTTTCTTTGTAACTCGCCATAGTCATAGTTCTCGATTGCATTTTCAATCTCAAAGCTCCAGTAATCTACAGTGATATCAAAGCCTTCAATAGAAGTTGGTGTATACACAAAACCAAACACAACATCGCTTGAAACTTCGTTGTCTAGCTGGTTGTTACCGCCAAGCTTACCTTCAATACTACCGCTATCTAACCACTGCTGAGACGGCATCCATCCATCTGGAATACCTGCCGCCGCACAGTTTTTGACTACATTATCACGATACTTGTCATCTGTATTCGCAATTTCGTCCGCAGCACATTGATCAAAGCGCCCATATGACCAGTACTGGGTTCCAGCAGCTGAATACAGCTCATTAACGTTTGGCGCACGTACCGACTCTGCTTTAGTTGCACGGAAACGAATGTCATCATTAAGCTGATAAGTCAGACCTACTTTATACGCAGAATCACCACCTGTAGATGAATAATCCATGTAACGATACGCAAGCTCAAGGTTTAATTCTTGTGCCCATTCATGATCGGCAATTAGCGGAATAATAACTTCTGTTGCGTATTCTTTCACATTTACTGCGCCAGAATATGCTAAACCAGAGTTACCAAACACTAGACCTTTACGGATACCGGTTCCCGGCGTTTCGTATGCTGAATCTCTACGCCACTCGAAACTGAATGCAGTACCAATCGGACCTGCTGGTAGTTCATAAACATCACCTGTTATTGTGGCTCCAAAGCTTGTTTGGGTAGCACCATGTTCCGCAGTCGCTACTGTAGAGATGTAATCAATAGTCTCTTGTGAGTGACCTGGCGCACCTAATACATTGATTGGTGAACAACCAAAAATCGACCCAACAACATTACCGTCATCATCACGTTGCGCACAAACAATTTCACCATTGCGTACAACTGCGTCAAGCGCGTTTTGGAAGTTATCGATTAACACTTCGCCTTGCCAAGACGTATCTTGTTGTAAGCGGCTGTGCTGGAAGTATGTAGAGTACGACCAATTATCATCAATGTAGCCATCAAGTCCAATTGACGTTCGGAAAGTAGTACGATCTTGATTGTATTTTCTTGAACCGAAGTCATCACCTAAACGGCGTAAAGAAATTGATTCTGCATTATTTTCTTCCATCAGCTGACGTAGATCGTCTTTGATGAAAGCGTTATCTTTGCGAATAACAATATCGCCTGTACGCCAAAATACAGGTGAGCCCTGGCCGAAAGCTTCGCTGATAGAATAGATAGTATCGAAGGTCAACTTGTGATTTTCGTTTATCTCGTAGTTACCAGCAAGGTTAAATGTATGGCGCGTTAAAGGCGTACGGAAGAACTCATCAAGACCTTCTTCGATACCATCTTTATATTCACCAGGATAATAGCGATAAGTGCCAGCTGTCGGGTCGCTTGGTAAATAACCGCTACCAATATCGAACTCTCGTAGATTTTTATTTTCATCGAATGTCCAGCGCTTGCCGCCTAAAGTAAACTCACTCGACTCATCATAAAGACCGTAATGCTTTCTGCCTTCATATTTAATTTCGGCAGGAACGCCGTCTTCACCGCTTCTGTTATCCGGGTTAGGTACAAAAGAGACCGGATTATCATACCACCATGATTTATCTTTTTTAGCCATTTGCTTTTGATCAGCAAAGTCATAGTTAAAGATGAACCCGCCGCCATCAAACTCTTTACCAAAAACAAGAGAGCCAAACGTTTGTTCGCCTCCACCTTCAAATGGACGAGTCGTTGCAGCATCAATTTCAATGCCATCGAATGATTTACGCGTGATAATATTCACTACACCAGCTACGGCATCAGCACCGTAAACCGCAGATGCACCACCAGTTGAAATTTCAATACGCTCGATCATTGAAGTCGCTATGTTGTTCAAATCTACAGTGTTGTCACCTGCAGAACCACCGATAAAGCGACGACCGTTCACTAAAACAAGAGTACGGCTAGAACCTAAACCACGCAGGTCGGTTGTATTTAGACCGTTGGCATAGATATAGTTATTAGAGTTTTCAGGACTTAGACCAACTTCTGCAGCTGGCATTTCAGATAGGAAATCATTGACGTTGCTGACACCTGCATTTTCAAGCTCAACACGACCAATAACAACGACAGGCGTCGGCGCAGTAGCAGCGATACGCTTAATTTTTGAACCTGTAATTTGAATACGTTCCACTTCTTCAGTGTTTTCTTCAGCTGAAACAGCAGTACTCGCTAACACAGCAGACGATGCTGCACCGAAGGCAATAGCTAAACGAACAGCTTTACTTATTTTATTATTCAACATGATTGATGATCCCTGATTTTTATTTTAATGAACAAAAACTCAATAAAAACAACAGATTAAAAGAATTTAAATCTAGTACCTAAAATCGCTTGAGTTATCGTGTCGAGAGCTATACTACTTTTAGTACCAACATAGGGTCAACAATCATTTCATAAAACAAACCAAAAAACGCTTTATTTTAACATGAAAATAGTTTTTTTCTTTTGTTTTTCATGATGTTATAAAAGTAAAAATAAGTTCATTTTTTTTATCACTTTTGTAATTCATCGCAAAAAATCACTCTTTACGCAACAATAAAGGTACAAACACTACATTTACACACACCAAGGAACAACATTCAATAAACATTGAGAATTCATATCCGCAATAAAAAAACAACTACCGAAGCACTTGTTACAAATTGGATGGATTTAGTACTGAAGGAGGCAAACTAGAATGGGGAATTTAAAAAAATCGACCTCAACAGAGGCCGATTTTGGTCAAAATTGCTAAATTTCGGTTAGAACTTCTGAGTTACACCTAAGAAGAACTGACGTCCGAATAGCTTGAAGTTACTTTCGTCAGTGTTCGCGTTGAACGCTGTTTCGATATAAGGAGGTAGTTCGTCTGTTAGGTTGCGAATACCAGCTTGCACCGTTGTGTTTGTATCGAATGAGTATTGTGCGGTTAAATCGTGGTACACATATGAATCAACTTTAGCAACTAAACCTGCTAATGAATCATAATTATCACGCTTAATGTAAGTTAGGTCACCGTACTCAAGACCAGACTGATAGTTCGCAGCCCACACAACACGTAGATTGTCTAGGTCATAACGTAGATTGAATAAGATTTTGTCTTCAAAGTAAGACGTATCATCTTCAAATCTGCCAACTAGATCTTCAACGATAAATGTACCTGTTTCACCATCAAAGTTTTCTTCGCCACGCTCTAAGAAGTGAGTCCATGATACGCTAGCTACAAATGCACCGAAGTCTGTGTCAAATGAATAGTTCACATCAAGATCGATACCACGAGCAGTCATGCTTTGTAAGTTTGTTGTACGACTGTCTACACGATCAACCGAGCCATCAAAGCCACGTGAGATTTTTGCACACATATCTTCGATAAGGCCGGCATAACAACCCTGCAGAATATCATCAGTTGCTAGAGAACCAATTTTACCGTCAATGTTGATATCCCAGTAATCAATAGTAATACCTAAGTTTTCAACAAAGTCAGGAGCCCACACAAAACCAATAGTGAATGTTTCACCTTCTTCAGATTGGACACCTGTGTTGCCGCCTAAACGTGTACGAACTTGCGCATCAGCACTGTTGTGGCCGCCAGCTGGAGCACCCATTTCAAGACATTTAGCCTGACCTGCTGCAGATAAGCCACCAATGTTTGCCGCAGAACACGGATCTGAAGCGCTTTCAAATGAATCAAGCTCTGGCGAATACAAATCGCTTAGTGTTGGTTCACGATATACTTCTGAATAGTTTGCACGGAACTTTAAGCCATCAAAAATATTTGACTCAATTTTAGCCATCCAAGAGAAGTTTGAACCTGTTGTGCTAAAGTCGTCATAGCGTGCACCTAGCGTCAAATCTGCAGATTCAACACCTAAATCACGTACTAATGGGATTAAGAACTCTGCCGACGCAGCTGTGTAGTTCTTAGATAGACCTGTTAGTGGCTTGCTGGTGTTTCCAGTCACTGAATCAAAGAACTTACCAGAATCATTTACTTGTTCAAACTCAGTGGTGTAATACTCAAGGCCAAATGCACTTGAAACATAACCTGCTGGAACTTCAAATAGCTCACCAAATACGTCTACACGAACTTGGTGGAATGAATCATTGTAGTGATCGCCTAGTGGTGCAGTAATGTAATCAAGCATCTCTTGAGTCACAGTACCTGGGCCACCAAATACATTTAGCGATACACAGTCAGAAATAGGTGCGTCAGGCGTACCACATACCACATTGCCAGCGTCATCTTTGAATGATGGGCCTAAAGCTTTTGCTAGGTGTGGGCCGTAAAGCTGACCAAAGTCAGTATCTTGAAGGCTATTTGCACCATAGTTGTAGTAAGCATCGAACTGCCAGTTATCGTTAATTGCGCCCTTTAGACCTGCAACTTGTTGGAAACGAACATAATCTTGTTCGAAGTAACGACCACCTTCAAGCATACGACGACGAGAGCGATAAACATCTTCACCGAATGGGTTGTAGTAGTTATCAGCTGATACACCGTTAGCCGTCGAACCATTTGAAAGTGTAACTACATAGCCTGGATCATAGGCTGTGTCGAAAGGTACAGCCGCAAGTTCCTGTTTTGAAGTACGCTTATTGATGCGTGTTTCTGTATATACGACAAGGTCATCGTTTAACTCAAATGAAGTATCAACAAAGAAGTTAATCACTTCAAAAGGTGTTTGCATTAAGTTTACTGGGTTGTAGTTGTAAGTATCGTTTACTTCACCACCGCCGACAAATGGGCGCATGTCACTTAGAGAAGGCTTACCGTCGCCACCACTTGGGCATTTATCATTAGTAAAGTTACCTTTACCTTCAACGTAGAAATTACCACAAGGAGTAGAACCCGAACCTAAAATGAATACGTTCGCATTGTCACCATCTGGGATTAAACCGTTCTCGTAAAAACTCTTAGCACCTTCTTCTGAAAGCACCTGCCAAGGATATTGGAAGAAGTTAACGTCTTTCACATCACCCTGATAGATTGGATCCTGCTTGGTATAATCGAAACCTACTGTGATATGGCCTGTATCGAACTCTTTACCACCAACTAGTTGGAAGCTTTGCTCTTTACCACCGCTAAACATATCGTACCAAGACGTTGTTGCTTTAACTTCAACACCTGTAAGTTCTTTTTTAGTGATGATGTTTACAACACCAGCCATTGCTGACGAACCATATGCAACCGAAGCACCATCTTTTAGAATTTCGATACGGTCGATCATTGCAGCAGGAATATTCTGGAAGTCTGAGCTTACAGGCTTACGACCATTGATAAGTACAAGCGTACGTTCTGAACCTAGACCACGTAGTTCTACAAATACGCCACCGCTACCGCCGTTGTTACGCGTTGTTGTTGCTGGCGATCCAGACATAACTGGGTTTGATTGAACAAATTCACCAACGTTGCTGATACCCATATCGCCAAGCGCTTCGCCGCCGATAACAGTGATTGGAGCAGTAGATTCAAGGTCAGTGCGCTTTAAGCGAGAACCTGTAACTTCAATGCGCTCAACGCTTTTCGCGCCTTCTTCTTCAGCAACTGCATTGGTTGCAAATACGGCAGCGCTAGCGCCACCAAACGCGATCGCTAAGCGAACCGCCTTAGTTAACTTATTGTTTAGCATGTGAATCACCCTGGATTGTTTTATTGTAAACAGCTTGTATTAATTATTATTTTGTTGCCTTGTTAATTTCTAAAATAGCAACATTAGGGGCAAGATATTAAACAAACACCAGACCAATGATCAAGGTTAATTATGCTGTTTTTTGCAATTACCAATTTAAGGCACAATAAAAACCAACCACAACCAATTGAATTAAAAAGAATAAAAAATTATTTTGGTTAAAATTAAAACCAATGAATCCTTAAAAACAAAACAATAGTACAATAAATGAGCAAAAGAAGGGTTTTTAAGTTAACAAAAAAGGAACTTTATTTTAGTGTATTTAACTGACTAATTAATTTTAAAACTGGAAGATGCTGGCAGTTTGATTGTACGGTCTCGATTAAAGCAAATCGAAACTTTGCTGCCCATCTGAACGAATCGATAGCTTAGAAGCATTGGGAAGCATCTGATATATCGGCAGAATTTGCTTTTCAACATATTGATAATAATCAATATCTACGAGCTTGCCTTGCTGCGCGAACTTAGGTCCATCGGTACTTAAGTAGTACGGTATTTGTGCCCCCTTTTTGGCGGTTTGCAACAACCCATCCTCGATAGCTTGTTTCGCCGCTTTTACTTGGGGAGGAATATTTTTTGTATATAGTTCAACAGACTTACCAAGCTTCTTTTTATAAATGAGTTTTTCGTCTACTTTTCCAGCGAAAATCTCATTTATGTATTGGTGGGTGATCTCAACGGTGTCGAGCCCATCAAACAGCGCGCGAATAATTGCTTGTTGGTACTCCTTTGCAATTTCCGTCCAATCGCTACGCACGGTCTCCATTCCTTTAAAAACCAGCTTTTGCTTGCCAAGCTCTGTGATCTGCCCAACATATCGCTTTTTAGAGCCGACTTCCTGGCCACGAATGGTAGGCATAAAGAAAGGGCTATAATGTGTTTCAAACTCTATTTCTAAATGACTGTGGAGGCCAAAGCTTTCCATCAGCAGTGCTCGCCAGCGCTCGTTAATTTCAGCCATCAGCTGCTTGCCTATTGCTTGGCACGCTTCGCTACGCAAAGACTCGGGTAAACAGACAAAAGTTGAGTCGGTATCGCCGTAGATCACTTCATATCCAAGCTGTTCAATCCAGGTTCGCGTTTGCTGCATAATCTGATGACCGCGCATCGTTATTGAACTTGCAAGACGAGGATCGTAAAACCGACACCCCTTAGACCCAAGTACGCCGTACAAACTATTCATGATGATTTTAATCGCCTGCGAGAGCATCATGTCTTTGTCTAATTTAGCTTGTTCACGTGCGCTGGAGAGCGCAGCGACTAAACCCGGTAAATGATGTTCTGTGCGGCTAAATTTACCTTTATTAAAGCCCTCTATGGCATGTTCAGGATGCTGTAATCCTTCTATTAACCCCATAGGGTCAATACAAAAAGTGCGGATAATTGAGGGGTAAAGGCTTTTGAAATCGAGTACCAAAATATTTTGATAGAGGCCTGGCTTTGAGTCCATGACATAACCGCCGGGACTGTCAAAGTTAATGCCATGCTCAGATAAATTTGGTGCAATGTAACCGCTACGGTGCAGTAACGGTAAATACAAGTTGGTAAACGCGGCGACTGAGCCGCCCATTTTCTCGAGTTCCAAACCCGTCAACTGAGTTCGAGCGAGGGCAAATTCAAGTAAGTTAAGTTTACTAAAAATGTCGAGCACCAATTGACAATCTTGTAAGTTATACGCTGCGAGCGCCAGTTTATCATGATGGAACTGCCTGATGATTTCCTCAAGCCTGTCATCCTGTGCGATAAGCTTGGTAGTACCCAAAATCTTCTCAGCCACAAAGCTCAGTTTAAATGTTTCAAAGTGATAGGTCGCATTTTTCATCATATCAATGCCATCTAGCATCACTCTCCCCGGAATGAACACCCGGGTATAGTTACCTTTGAAAGTCGACATCACTCCGCCATCTCGCCCTATCGCAAGTGCGACGCCGTTAGCCTGCGCGCGTTCCACAAGTATTGCGGCATCGAATTCAATCACGTTCCACCCGATTAACACATCAGGGTCTAAACGATTTACTTGCTTGACCAGCTCTTCTAATAACGCAATTTCATCTTCAACCCAAACTACATTGACGGCAGCATGTTGCGCCTCACCTATCATGATCACCAGCTTTTTTGTATCGGTCACTAAACCCACCGAAAATAAGACCCCCTCGCCGTTACATTCTATATCGATAGAAAGCATTTCAAGGTGTGGTCTATAATCATCGCAAGCCTTAAATTGCGCCTGAGTAATTTCGATATAGCCCGGTTTTTGCGTAGCTTTTCCTTTGACCCAAGCGGCTCCGCGAATAAAGCGCTCCATTAAATAGCGGTCGGCATGGCGAATATCTTCTTCATATAATGCGACTTTATTTTCAAGTAGCTGTTTTGCCTCATAGAAGTGATTCAAGGTACGAAATTTCACAACGCAAACAGGGGCTTGATCGAAGTGCTTTAATTGACTTGGCGAGATACTAAACTGCAACTGAGCGCGACTTAGCAGCAGCTCTACTTCCGTTTTTTTATCTTGTTTAATGAAAAAAAGTGGCTGCTCATCCTCTACCCACACCTTGAGTAACTGATGTTGCGATTTGAGCCAATAACACAAGCGCAGTTGGCCATTTACCTGCATCTGCTGTCTCGATAAAACAAAGCCCTGATATATCGCTTGTGCCAACTCCAATACCACCCTAAAATAGACGAATCACTGTAATTATATCCACCTGTTTATTGAACATAAAGTCACAAACAGAATAAAACCTATCCATTAACGCAGTGATTAACTAAAAATCGAGACTCAAGTGGTAGGCTTGCTTCATATCAGAACTCTAGGCTAAATAGATTATGCTCTCAGACAAACTAAAAAAAACCATCCGCCAAGCACATCAAAATGTCGCCTCCGCTTTAGATGGCTTTCGTCCTCGTCCGAGTCAAAATTATCTGGTCGCCGAAATAGCAAAAACACTCTCTGGTGATTATCACCGCACTCAACGTATTTGCGTGATTGAAGCAGGAACAGGCACCGGAAAATCTTTAGCCTATCTACTCGGCGCGCTTCCTGTCGCACTCTCAAGTAAAAAGAAACTCGTCATTTCAACTGCAACCGTCGCTTTACAAGAACAACTGATCAACAAAGAGTTGCCATTTTTAAAAGAACATTCAGGTATAGACTTTAAATTTGACCTTGTAAAAGGCCGTCAACGCTACATCTGCGTACAAAAACTGATGGCTGCCGTCAGCGATGATGAGATGCAAATGTCGATGATGCCGACAACCAGCAGCCCGCTTTCTCAAATGGAGCAAAAGTGCTTGAGAGAGTTAGCACTTGCTTACCAAGAAAAGCGCTGGCAAGGTGACAGGGATAGCTGGGAAGACACAATTCCAGATAAAGTTTGGAATGTTATCGCTTGTGATAAACACGCCTGCCAACGGCAATTAAAATCTCATCACTTATGCCCTTTTCATTTAGCTCGACAAAAGATTGCACAAATGGATGTGCTAGTGATTAATCACGCTTTGTTACTGGCAGACTTAGAACTAGGTGGCGGGACGATATTACCGGAACCAGAAGAAACATTTTACGTAATTGATGAAGCGCACCACCTGCCTCATATTACCAGAGATTTTTCTTCTGCAGCGGCAACGATTAAAGGCACTATCGAGTGGCTTGAAAAGCTACTTAAGTTTAGCGGAAAGATGGCAAACACTGTGGTTTCGCAAAAAGCCATTGGGCAGAATTTCAAACTGAACGATGCAGCCAATGACGCGGCGAAATACCTTAGAGCGGTAAGAGATATACTCGATCAGAGCGCCTTTACCTATAACGATGACGATACCTACCGCTTTAGTCATGGCGAAGTACCTGAAGCGCTCACCGTAAAAGCAAAAGATATCGCTGATGCCACGCAAGATGCACTGCGTTGTCTTACCAAGATGCATGATGCACTGTCGGGCGATGTTTCAGACGGCGATGTGCAAGCTTTTTTAGCCGATCCGTTATTGGTTGAAAGCGGTCAATATATCAACCGGCTTGAGCAACTTAACAAACTCTGGTTTAGCTATGCGCGAAAAGGCGACAACGTGCCACATGCAAGGTGGATAAAACGCTTAGAATACAAACACCATCACGACCATTTACTTTGCGATTGTCCGATCGAAGTCGGCTATTATTTGAAGGATAACCTCTGGCGTGAGTGTGCAGGCGCGGTGCTCTGCTCCGCAACCCTCAGTGCTTTAGGCACATTTGATCATTTCGCCCACGAAAGTGGGCTGGCAAAAGAGCCTGGTGTTAAATATATCAAGGCTGATTCTCCGTTTGATTACCCCAATCAAGCGACATTGCATTTGCCAAAAACTCAAACAGATCCAACGGATAAAGCCTTTAGCGATTATTTAGCGGATGCCCTGCCAACTTATTTAGACACCAGTAAGGCTAACCTTGTACTGTTTGCTTCTTATTGGCAAATGAACCATGTAGTAGAAAAATTAAGAGGTAAAAATCTCAATATTTTGGTGCAGGGTGAGCTTTCCCGTGATGCCTTACTCACTCGTCACAAAGCAAATATCGACTTAGGTCGCGGCAGTATCTTATTTGGTACACAAAGCTTATCCGAGGGGCTAGATTTACCCGGAAAATACCTAGAGAACCTAGTGGTGACTAAGATCCCTTTCGCCGTACCAACCTCTCCTATTGAAGAGGCTCAAGCGGAATTTGTGCAAAGTAAAGGGGGGAATCCATTTTTATCTATCACTGTACCCGATGCTGCAAAGAAATTAGTACAAAGCTGTGGTAGACTGCTGCGTAAAGAATCAGACTCCGGCCGTATCACCATCTTAGATAGACGTTTAGTTACAAAACGTTATGGCAAAGCCATGCTTGATACTCTGCCACCATACAAAAGGCAAATTGATTAATAATGTTTGAACTCGCTTTAGATCCCACTACTTGGGGGTTACTTTGCTTAGTCGCACTGGCTGCTGGATTTATTGATGCAATTGCAGGTGGTGGTGGGCTGCTAACCGTACCAGCTTTGCTTACTGCTGGCCTTCCTCCGCATTTAACCTTAGGTACCAACAAGCTTGCCGCGAGTTTTGGCTCCTTAACCGCCAGCTTTACCTACTACAAAAAGCAGTTATTCAAACCTAGCTTTTGGATTGGCTCTATTATTGCCACTGCGATAGGTGCAGTATTGGGCACATTACTTGTCGACTTTCTAAGTATCGAGTTTTTAAATAAACTTATTCCCGTTATTATCATCGCTGTCGCAATTTATAGCTTGGTCGGTAGACTAAGCCCAACAGATTCCCATACTTTGCCAGAAGCGAACCGAGCACTCAAAATCAAGCAATGGGCGCAAGGTTTATCGTTGGGATTTTTTGATGGTATGGCTGGACCTGGTACTGGCACGTTTTGGACTGCGTCTAACAGTATGCTCTATAAAATGAGCTTACTTTTAAACTGTGGTCTTGCTCGTTCAATGAACTTTGTTTCCAACTTTATTTCGCTTATCACCTTTGTAGCCTTGGGTCATGTTAACTTTATGCTGGGTATCACCATGGGCGCCTTTTTAATGTTTGGTGCTTGGCTTGGTGCGCATTCTGCAATTAAGTTTGGCAACAAACTGATCAAACCACTCTTTAACACTGTGGTTATTGTACTTGCTGGCAAGCTCATTTTTGAGGCTTATTTCTCGTGAGTACAGGACTTATCAAGCTTGAGCAACAAGTCAGCCGCTTAAAGCAACAAGCAGCGCAATTTGACTCCGCGAAATGGTTTGATAAGAATCGTTATATGCAGGCACAGCCCAGCTTATTTGATGCCCGTGTATTTCGAACTAAAAGCTTAAAGCTCAGCGACTATGTTGAAGAAATAGCTGAAGCAATGTCCCACCTGCCGCCAAGTGAACAGCGCCACGCCTTTACATTTGCCATCGAGCGGATAGGTTCACAAATGGAAGCCGTGTTGAAGGTGTTAAAATCAACCCCGGTCTGGGCGAAAGAAAACAAACTAAATACACCAAAAAAAGCCAAAGTGTATAAGAAGGCTGTGCAGAAGATTATGCAATCGTCCCATGAGTTATATCAGGAACTGTCGCAAAATCATGAATTTGAGCGTCGATTGCAAGAAATGATTGATCTCAGAAGACTACAGATGGACAAAGCAGATCCCACTCAGGCTGCCAAACTCAATGCCGAAATATTAGCCCTTCATGCCCGCCTTGGCCGCTGCAGAAAGGCCATTTCCGCCACCGAGCAAAAAATTCAAGAAGTTGAGAAAAGTCAGAGCCGTTAATGCTTTACTACCACCCTATTTATAGCGAGCTAAATCTACCTGAAAAGCACCGCTTCCCTATCAGCAAGTATAAAAAATTATACCAACGAATAAACGCCAGTAAATTTGCTCAATTTATCAAAAAGTCCGAGCAAAAAATCACAGCTGATGCACTGCAACTTTGCCACGACAGTAATTACGTTGATGCCTTTCTAAACGGCACGTTGAGCGAAAAAGCCATTAAGAAAATGGGCTTCCCTTGGAGTGAACAACTAGTTGAACGCACTTTGATTTCTCTAGGTGGCGGTTTAGCGGCAGCAAAGTATGCGCTCGAATATGGATTTGGAGCAAACTTAAGCGGCGGCTATCATCACGCACATCGTGATTTTGGCAGCGGCTTTTGCATATTTAATGATTGGGCGGTAATCGCAGCAACGCTCATTGCCCATCAACGGGTTGAGCGAGTGCTTATCTTTGATTGTGACGTGCATCAAGGCGATGGCACTGCAACGATCGTTGCAGATAGAGACGATATCATTACCTGCTCCATCCACTGTGAAAGTAACTTTCCTCGCGTTAAACCGCAATCCGATTTGGACTTTGCTTTGCCTGTGAATACACAGGACGCGCAATATGTGGCAACCGTCCGCGAAGCCTTACAACTGGCGGTTCGATTATACCAGCCAGACATCATCCTTTATAACGCCGGCGCAGATGTGTATCAAGGCGATGAACTAGGACACTTTAGTGTTTCAAAGCAAGGTGTTAGGGCTCGGGATTCGATTGTTTTTGAGTATGCTCATCACCTCAATATTCCATTAGCTTTTGCTCTAGGTGGGGGCTATCAGCGCGACGTTGATCATCTTGTAGATATACATCAACAAACCTTTTTGGCTTTGTTCGATAACCCCGCTATTATGATATAAACTTAAAAGGAATATGCAGGAGGCTGTATGAAGTTACATGATGATATTCATAATTATTATGAAAAGCTGGTAGTCGAACATATCGTCCGTCGTAAGTTAGATAAAATCTATGATGAAGACGTAATGGCCGACTTTTGTTGTACTGTTTTGAACCAACTTCCATCGCGTTATATTCGCTACGATGTCGACATGGAGTTTTACCTGCCTCAGCCCGAGCGTGTAAAAATGGAACAAGCGGTAGAAAGTGCGATTGACTTTGCCATTGCACAAATCGCTAAAAAGGAACAATTTCAAGTATGAGTACCCCTCTAGAACAAGCGCCAACTCATGTAAAACTTGCCGTCGACCTTATTATGTTGTTAGAAGAGCATGATCTTCCTGCAGAAGAAGTCATGGCTGCACTTGAAATTGTCAGATCTGACTTTCAAAAAAAGCTAAACAACCAACAAAAAACTTAACATTAAATATACATTTAAGTCATACTTCTTTTTTAATCTTAGATTCTAATCGATAGCGGTTGTGCAAAACGGCACAACTGCATTTATTAAGGAAAGCAGTATGACAACAACACAACTCCCTTTATTGTCCCTCGCAATTGTTGCAGCGTGTACACAATACGCTTACGCCAATGACTTTGCGGCATTAGACGAAGCCCTACCAGCCCCCTACATTATCAATGGTACTGAACCTGTGTTCGATTTTGACGGTGATGGTTGCCTGCCTAGCGCAGGGATCAGTAGAACTGGCGTGCAAAATTCAGGGCTAAAAACATCGGGGCGCATCACAGGTGATTGCCGAGATAATCAATTTTTAAATACTTCTAATACTGTGCATCGCTACGCTTGTAAAACAACGACTAGCGGCGAGTATTGTGGACACTTCTATGCACTTTACTTCAAAAAAGATCAAGTGTTTGATTACTTTGGTGGTGGTCACCGCCATGATTGGGAGTATGCAGCGATATGGACTCGAGATGGGATAGTTACACACGGTAGTTATAGCGCACATGGCGACTTATTCACTAAACCTGCTAATGAGCTACCATTCGAGAATGGCCACTTAAAAATTGTCTATCATAAAGACGGCATTTTGACCCATGCACTGCGCTTCGCCAAATCAAACGAAATCGCTGAAAACCACTATTACCGCTTTGTCACACCCGCTATCATCAGTTGGTACAAAATGGCTGGAGATGGAATTTCGAACACGGAGTTACGAGAAAAGCTCAATCAATATGATTATGGCTCTGCCACCTTGCCCGTTAAAGACAGTCGCTTCCTCAATAACCTTAATCGCTTTAAACCCAGTGACTACCCAGTGTACTCACAAAGTGATGTAGATAACGCTCAGTAATTGCTATAACAAACTCACCTCACCCGTCGGTGAGGTGAGTCGATATGCTTATACCAATAGGTATTAACCTGCATCTTGCTTTTGCCTCAGCAGCCTTGCTCGCTCTAATTTATATTGTGCAAAGAAAATACTATCCATTTCACTTGTTTGCGGATCGATAAAATAGGCAATATCGCTTCTATATGGTTCGGGTGAGAAGTGTTTGCCATCTTCCCAATAGAGCACAGCGTGTTTTACTAATTCACTCAGATAGGTGTGATCCCACGCATAGTGACAAAAACCATGGTGCTCCCCCAAGTTGGGTGAGTATTTTTTTTCAATATGCGCCATTTGCCCAGTATTTTTGTAATCCGCAAATTGTTTAGCATCTTGCTCAGCAGATTGGGGATCGGTGAAATAGGCAATATCACGCCGAGGGGGTAAGGCTTGCGGTAACCCAAATTTGTCCGTTACGCCACTGCATTTTACAACGATCCACTGAACAAAATGTGCTCCAATAATATGGTCCCATTTTAACGCAACGTACATATAACCTCCTTATGAACATCATTTATCAATTATTGCTAAGAACTGATCATGCTCAGCTAAGTTTAGCCACTTCTATTGATCTTACTAGTACAAGTTCAGTTGCCCTTAATTCAGATCAAAAAGTTTTTCAAACTATAAAAAAGCGTTACAAGGTATTACAGAAATGCTCTTTATCGCTTATTTTCGCCGATTTAGCGCTAACTTTAGCAAACGTGAATTTCACCTTACTGGCACTTTTTTTACATCCCACTACAATGCAGAAAAAGCAAGATTGGAATATACCAAATGAACGTGACACGCAGTTCGCTAAAAAATCCAGCGAGTGTAATTGTCATCTTGGTGTTGATTATTTTATTTGGGCTGTTAAGTATATTTAAACTGCCCATTCAGTTGACGCCAGATATTGAGCAACCACAGATCACGATTTTCTCGGGATGGCGCCAAGCCGCTCCAGAAGAAATAGAATCGGTGATCATCGAACCGCTAGAAAATGCGGTAAAAAACACACCTGGCGCACTTGAAGTTAATACCAACATCAATCGTGGTAATGGCTCTATTACGCTAACATTTGCGGTGGGTGCGAATATGCAACAAGCGATGCTAGATGTGCTAACAAGCTTAAATCAGGCTCCGCCGTTGCCACTTGATGCCCTAGACCCAGTCGTATTCGCCGGCGGTAATAACGGTGAAGCAGCAGCCACTTTGCTGGTCACGCCCAAAGACTATCAATCAAATAGTCTCGACTTTGATATGGCGCAGTTTCAAAAGCAAATCGATGAGTTTATTGAACCAAGACTTGCACGTATTCCCGGCGTGGCACGTGTCGATCTAGCGAGCGAGCGGCCAAAAGAGCTGCGTATTACTTTCGATCCGCACAAAGCCGCCGCGCTTGGTATTAGTTTAGATCAAATCAGTAATGTACTTGCGAGCTCTCGCGATACCTCTGGAGGTCTCGCCAACGTTGGACGTCGTCAATATACCGTGCGATTCACCGGCCAATACGACCTTTCCAGTATGGCCCAAATGCGTATCGGCTATTCAGGAGACAGGCCAATCTACTTAGGTGATATCGCGAGTGTGGAACGCACCTTCTCAGACCGTTTAGGCATGAGTGGCCGCAATGGTAAACCAGCCTACTATATTCGGATCTCACGGGCCAACGAGGCAAATACCGTTGCCTTACTTGATGAAATCAACCTTGCAATTGATGAATTAAACCAAGGGCCGCTGGCTGAGAATGGCTTGTCGATTGAGCTCAGCTTTGATGCCTCCGTCCACATTCGTAATGCACTTTCTTTAGTAAAAAGTAATTTAGGCCTTGGGGTACTCTTATCTTGTCTAATTCTGTGGCTATTTTTTAGAGGCTTAAAAGCAACTTTGGTGATTGCAGCTACAATCCCCATTTCATTGATGGTCGCCTTTCTCGCACTGAATATCTTTGACCGCAGTCTGAATGTGATCTCGTTGGCGGGGTTAGCATTTGCAGTAGGCCTTGTACTAGACGCCGCTATCATAGTTCAGGAGAATATCTCACGCTTAAGAGCAGAAGGATTCGATAACAAAAAAGCCGCCTTAAAAGGAGCGGCCCAAGTGACCGGAGCATTATTTGCTTCGACAACCACCAGCGTCGCCATCTTTTTACCTATTCTCTTTATGGCGGGTATTGAGGGACAGCTATTCTCAGATTTAGCACTGACACTCTCGATTGCCGTTATTGCGTCAATGTTGTGTGCTATTACCCTTATTCCACTGGCAAACCATTTGTGGCCAGACTCTGAACTAAAACCAGATCCTTATCATCAATACTGGCAAAAACTCACCAATTTCATCATGAAGTTGACCAATAACAGAGTAAAGCAACTTACTTGGATTGGCGTATTACTGGGTGGCTCGGTGGTTGCAACCATGACCATGCTGCCAAAAACTGACTTTATGCCAAGAGCCCCCACCGATGGCTTTTTCTTTAACCTAGTGACACCACCTGGTGGCAATGTGCAGTTTATGGAAGAAGAACTACTTCTGCGCGTGAAAAAGCGCTTAATGCCCTATTACCAAGGCGAAAAAGAACCAGGTATTAAAGACTTTAATTTCTATGCGTTTGGCTCTAATGCTGGCGGCTTTATCTATTCAGCCGACCCTCAACGTGTTGAAGAACTGATGAAAGTGGCCAGAGAAGAAATCTTCGTTGACCTTCCCGATACTCAAGTGTTTTTCTTTCGCGGCTCGATGATCCAAGTCGCCAATGGCGGCGATGGTCGCGATATCAATATTGACCTCACAGGTCCCAATATGGACGACTTAATCTCAGCAGCTCAAGTGGCTTTGCAGGCAGTACAAACCGCGCTACCAGAGGCAACTGCCAGACCTCAGCCGCGATTGGATATGGCAGAGCCAGAGCTTAGATTAACGCCTAACGATCGCAGGATCACCCAAGCGGGATTAACGCGTCGAGATGTGTCTCAAGCGGTACAAGCTTATACCAGTGGATTATTCGTCAATGAGTATTTTGATGGTAACGAGCGCATGAATGTTATCCTTCGTGGTATCCCTTGGCAAAGCCCTGAGGAACTAAAAGCCTTGCCCATCGTAACACCTCAGTCAGGAATTCAAACTCTCGGCGAGTTGGCAAATATAGAACGTACAGTTGGCCCGACGCAACTGCGGCGTGTGAACGGTCGCCGTACGGTCAGCATTGTTGTCACGCCTCCGGTTGATATGAGCCTGCAGCAAGTGCAAACCATCTTGAGTGAACAGGTAATGCCAAAAGTGCGCGCAAGCCTGCCGGCCAGTGCTGGTGCTATTTTGGCGGGGAATGCGCAAAAGATGAATTCCGCAATGGAAGAAATGGCGTTGAATTTTGTCCTCGCATTGTTCATTTTATTTTTGTTAATGACCGCGCTGTTCAAGTCCGCCAAAGACAGCGCCTTGGTATTGTTAGTGATGCCACTGGCTATCGCAGGTGGCGTGCTGGCTCTGTATATCTTAAACCTCTTTACCTTCCAGTCCTTGGATTTACTGACCATGATAGGTTTTATCATCTTGCTTGGACTGGTCGTAAATAACGCCATTTTGCTGGTGGATCAGACTCGCGTTGCGATGGCATCAGGCATGAGCCGTGAAGAATCGGTCAGACAAGCGGTGTTACTAAGAGCAAGACCCGTTTACTTGAGCACCTTAACCAGTCTGTTTGGCATGCTGCCACTCATGCTCATGCCAGGCGTCGGCTCAGAAATCTACCGCGGCCTTGCGACCGTCATCGTCGGTGGCATGGCTATCAGTGCATTATTTACCTTAGTGTTGATGCCAAGTTTATTGCAACTGGGGCGGCAAACTCCGCCATCCGAAACAAACAAATCAACGGCCAAAGCCCCGCTCAGCCTAGTTGCCAATCAGTAAGTAGTGAGAACAGAATGAAAAACCCGATAAAACAGACACTTCAGGCCCTAGCACTTTGTGCTGGGATCGTTGCGCCACAAGCCTTCGCCGTCGTGCCAGTCACCGTCGCTGAAGTGACAAAAGCCCCTCTCACGAGCGAAATTGAAGTTAGTGGCACACTTTATGGGAAAGACGATGTGACGCTGACCGCTGGGGTTAGTGGCCGTTTGTTGTACGTAGCCGAACCCGGTACCAGCGTCGCAAAAGACGAAATCTTAGTACGTATGGATACACTCCCGCTGGAACTCGATAAGGCCCGCCAAGCCGAATTATTAAATCGAGCCAAGATCAATTTACGCTTATATCAACAAGAATTGACTCGATTAAAGAAGCTCGCAAAAACCAGTAGTGCGGCAGAGAGTCAAGTCGATGAAATGCAAAATAAACATGACCTAGCGCTGTCGGATATCGCCTTAGCGGAAGTCGAACTTAGGGTTATTGACGATAAGTTATCTCGCGCAACGGTCCGTGCACCATTTGATGGCGTTATCAGTGAACGTTTTAAGCGCGCGGGACGAGAAATAAACCGCGCCGATGAACTGCTTACTATATTAGATATCCATCATCTTGAGGTTCGCTTATATGTGCCCGTTAAATACTTAAAGTTTTTGCAAAAAGGCATAGCGCTGCCAATCCGTTCTGGTGACTTATCGCAGCCAGATAATACGTCAGCAAAAGTCACAGCGGTGATCCCCTCAACCGATCCGCGCTCACAAACCGTTGAAGTGCGTGCAACACTTGCAGCAGATCAAACCCATACGTGGGCAATTGGTCAATTAGTTGATGTGGCAGTGCCGCTCACCAGCAAACAAGCCGTATTGCTAGTTGACCGGGACGCCTTAATATTACGTAAGCAAGGCACCCATATCGTCAAAATAGATGAGCAAAATAAAGCCGAACAAATTCCTGTCACCGTCGGCAATGGCAAAGGCCAATGGGTTGAAATTACTCCCCGCACCAGCGATATCTTACATCCCGGTGATAAAGTCGCGGTTCGCGGCGCAGAGCGTCTACAAACAGGACAAGACGTCGAGGTGACAAACCCTGAATAACAAACCCGTTACTAGCCCAATGAGCTCACTCATGGACGAGCGGCTCATTTTTAAAAGCATCACAGCTTCCGAAAGTGGTTGAATTAATTTTTCACAGCTTTGCGCCTACCATTTTTTAGCTGCTTGGGTAAGGTCAACAAAAACTCCACCCCTTTATCATCTGAATATGCCTTAATACTGCCCTGAAGCACATGGCTCACACTGTTAAATACAATGGTTAAGCCAAGTCCTAATTGCGCCGCTAGATTTGTACTAAAAAAGGGATTAAACACTTGCTCTGTATTATGATCAGGCAGGCCTCGGCCATTATCTTTATAGCTTAGCTGCCATGCATCATCGTATTCATTCACACGGATGGTAATAAGAGGTTGGTCTTCTATATGATTGTCGATAAATCCGTGTTGCACTGAGTTGTGCATAAACTCCTTCAATACCTCAAGCAAGATATTGGGATAGGTTTGTACCTCAAGGCTATCATTATCCAACATTAACTTAGCGTTTGGCGCTGTGCGGATCAGCATCTCACGAATGTGTAAATTTAAAAAGTCTGATAATTCTATCGTTTTAAGTTCTGCACTACCAATTGAGGTATTAATTGCTTTAAATCGCTCGACTGTGGCATTGAGGCGATTGGCACTACGGTCAACAATATCTGATGCCACTAAAGCATCTCCTATAAAGTGGTTAAGTTGACTAGGCGACAGGGTTTTTTGTTCAAATTTATCTTGAACGTCGCGTAGCGAGCCATTAAGGGAAGAGTTTGCGGTGATCACTAAGCCTATAGGTGTATTGAGATGATGCGCCATCCCTGAAACCAATCCAGCTAGTGACGACATTTTCTCCGCTTCAACGAGCATTTCTTGCGTATTGGTTAACTCTTTTAGTGTGGTCCGTAGCTTGCCATTTCGACGTCGAATTATTTGGATCACTACGATAGTTGATATGGCATAAATCAACATGAAGATGATAATACTCAACAGCCACTTTTGTTGTGCGCTTGCCTCTGCTGCATGAACCGCATGCACTCGTTTAAGCGACTCAATCTCTAATTCTTTCTCAACCATCTCAAGTTCGTAAGAAGCACGAGATAAGGTAATATTGCGCTGCTGAGCATAGATATCTCTTTCCACTCGGCTTAATTCCTGCGTTAAAGCCAATGCATATTTACTGTCCCCTTGTAACTCGGCTATTTTCGCTAGCACCGACAAAGCGCTTACCTGTTTATTTTTACTGTTTGTTTGCACTGTCGAATCCAAGACTTCTTCTGCCAACTTTTTAGCTTCCGAGATATCTCCTTGTTTGATATCCAAGGTAATTAAATCGAGCTTAACATCATTGACTTCGCGAATATTCCCTAGCCGTTGAAAAGTCATGATAGCTTTCCTGAAATAGGCCGATGCAGCACCTAGTTGCCCTCTAGCAAGCGCGACTTTTCCTCGGAACTGTGACGAATACGCTAGATGGTAGTCAGACTTACTACTCTTTTGAATTTGCTGTGCTTTATCAATAAATTTTGTAGCATTATCATATTCACTTTTAGCTATGTAGACTTTAGCAATATTGTTGTAAAGCAATGATAATGACAGCTCATCTTTGTTTGAATTCAGAAAGTGCAAATACTCATTATAATAATCTAACGCGACATCATATTGGCCGAGCAAAAAATAAACGTCAGCAATATTACTTTTTGTTTGGTATACCATGTCGTCGCCTCGTTGCTCCGCAACAATCAATGCATCCTTGTACTGCACCAAAGCAAGCTCATACAGTCCTAGTTTAGAATAAACTCCCCCCGACAAATTATAGTAAGCATAAATCAGTGATTTATCTTGAGCGCCACTTATCAGTCGTTTGATTTCATTTGTCGTGCGCATAGCAGCCGAAAATTGATTCAGCTCCATTTGAAACCAGGCTTTGTAATTCAGGATTTTGATTTTTTGGTCTGCACTCAAACGGCTAGTATTTAAGGCTTGCTCAGTGAGCTGAAGCGCAACTTTAGGGTCAACGGTATATTGTTCTCTAATTTGCAGCCGAAGAGACTCAAAACCCTCTTCATTCAGTTCTGCTTGAACGTAAAACGTACACAAAAGCAGCAGACACACTGCACACTTAAACATATATTTACCTTTACTAATAATAAAGAACTAAAGATATACAGTAATTTATTTTTATTTCGAATAAAAGAACAATCAGATCCGAGCTGTTTGCCTTTATTCCTTCATACTGCACGCATCTACCGGTGTAATCTCCCTTTTTGATCTATCGTAAAACCAGTTAAACTAGCGCTATCTAAGAGTTAGGGGGTGTTATGAAACGAACCAAATTAGTGAATCAATTAACGGAATTACTGAAGCCATTTCAAATTAACGATTACTGTCCAAATGGTCTGCAAGTAGAAGGGACAGACGAAATCCAAAAAATCGTCACGGGTGTTACCGCAAGCCAAGCTTTAATTGATGCCGCTATTGAACGCGGTGCAGATGCCATTTTGGTTCACCACGGCTATTTTTGGAAAGGGGAAGATCAGTGTGTCACTGGCATGAAAAAGCGCCGACTACAAGCCCTGCTTGCCAATGACATCAACTTAATCTCATACCACCTCCCACTGGATGTTCACCCTGAACTCGGGAATAACGCACAGCTCGGTAAGCTACTTGGGCTTGAATATGAAAGACCGCTTGAACCTTGGAATAAAAATAGCGTAGCGGTAAAAGGTAAATTAACGACGCCAATGACTGCTGTTGATTTTGCCGCTTTAGTTGCAGAGAAACTCGGTAGAAAGCCGCTCTTAAATGTTGCAGGCGATCACCCGATCAGCACCATCGCTTGGTGTACAGGTGGTGGGCAAAGCTTTATCGATCTCGCGGTAAGCCAAGGCATTGATGCCTACTTAACGGGTGAAGCATCAGAGCAAACCATTCATTCATCTAACGAGCAACAGATCCACTTTATCGCAGCGGGACATCATGCCACAGAGCGTTACGGCGCGAAGGCACTTGGTGAATATTTGGCTGCGCAATATGGTTTGGATGTTGAATTTATTGATATCGACAACCCGGTTTAATAGCACTTTGCTTAATTAAGTGATCTTGCATATGGCTAGAAAAAAGCAGCAACAAAAACCGGCACCGACAGATAGAAACTTTGCTGAACTAACTCACAAGTTTAAAAACAATATCTATGGCACCAATAAAGGCAAAATCAGAGAAGCGGTGCTCAAGCGCGACTTAAGCGCACAAGTTGACTGGTTAACGCAATCACGTGGCAAACGCATATTAGATGTTGGCGGCGGACAAGGGCAATTGGCGCTCTTTCTAGCATCGCTTGGCCACCATGTCACCGTGATTGATATTTCAGAAGAGATGCTTGAACTTGCCAAAACGCGCGCGCATGAAGCCGGACTGAGTGACCAGCTTCATTTTATCCACGCGCCCCTGCAAGCGCTCGATACGCTGAACTTGGGACAATTCGACTTAGTATTGTGCCATGCGGTGCTTGAATGGCTGGTTGAGCAACAAAGTGCGCTTATGCTGCTAAAGTCGCAACTAAGCGAAACTGGCTTGCTTTCGCTAATGTATTTCAACCATGAGGCGCATCTGATGGCCAATATGGTGTACGGTAACTTCGACTATGTGCAAAAAGGCCTTAAGGTAAAGCAAAAAGTAGGTCTCAGTCCCAATAAACCAATTAGCCAAACTGATATGGCAACTTGGCTTGATGAGGCAAAACTCAGCGTTATGCAAAAAACCGGTGTTCGCTGTTTTCATGACTATTTGAGGGAGTTGAGTAAGGCGGATGAAGATTTTGATGCTTTGCTCGCCTTAGAGCTTAAATACAATCGCCAAGAGCCCTATGCGTCTCTAGGTCGTTATACCCACTTGATGTTAAAAAAAGCGTAAGTACAGCACTGCTTACGCTTCTTCCGCTCTTAGGGTTAACACCTCAACACCGTCATCTGTTACCAGCACCGTATGCTCCCACTGCGCAGATAGCTTTTTATCTCGGGTTACCACAGTCCAGCCATCTTTTTTGGTTTTAATTTTTGCGCTTCCCTGATTGATCATCGGCTCAATGGTAAAGGTCATCCCAGGTTTTAGCGTCATCCCGGTATTTGCATTGCCATAGTGCAATACATTTGGCGCTTCATGCATTTCTCTACCTATCCCATGACCACAATACTCACGTACCACAGTGTAACCGGCTTTTTCAGCCACTTGCTGTACAGCCGCACCGATATCCCCAAGCTTTGCTCCAGGTTTAACTATTTTTATTCCAGCCCACATCGCTTGATAAGTCGTTGCCACTAACTTTTTGGCTGGGAGTAATGCGTCAGGCATCACGTACATTTTGCTGGAGTCGCTGATAAAGCCATTTTTCTCAAGCGTAATATCGATGTTTACAATATCTGAAGACTTTAAGATTTGTGATTTACTCGGCACACCATGGCACACAACCTCGTTTACAGAGCTATTAAGGACGAACTGATAACCATATTGACCAAGGCTGGCAGGACGCGCTTTAAGCTCATCAACAATAAAGTTGTGCACTTTATCATTAATCTCTAGCGTAGAAATTCCGGGTTCAATCCAACTATCAATGTAGTCAAACACCTGCGTAAGCAATCGCCCACTTTCGCGCATCAATTGGATCTCATCAGCGGTTTTGAAGGTAACCTCTTGCATCTCAATTTCCTTTTGGCTGTTGTGACTTCACTCGCGTCATCTCTGCCGTAATGATCTCTGTAAACGTAAGCGTTGGATTGCGCTCGGCAAGTCGCCCAATTTTAATCCAGAACTCAGCCTGTGAATTGATTGAGCGCGACATCACAGTGCTTGCTTCACGGATCTCATCGTGTAGTTCATCTGAAATTTTTACGATACCCATTTATATAAACCATATACATATCATATATGCTTTATATAATAACGAAGTTGCGGAACAATGCAAAATCTAATGCCAATTTGCTTATTATTTTGAGGCAAAAGATTTGAAGCAAAGAATTTGAGGCAAAAAAATGCACCGCTTCGGCGGTGCATTCCGTATTTCAAGCTTACGTCACCCAAGCTTAGGTTGACTCACTAAAAGCTATAGCGCATCCCTAATTGCCAATTGAACGGTTCGCCGTGCATTACGTAGCCGTCCCAAGATGAAATACTGTTGTAGTAACTTTCATCCAGTAGATTGTTGAAGTTAAGCGACACACTAAGTTGTTCACTCACTTCATATCTTGCCATTAAATTAAGTAACGCACCGGAAGATTGTGTGATCTTATACGCCTCGCTACCGCCGCCCGGCAATGGCCTTTGTGGTATTGCATAAAAGCTACCTTGCCAATTAATTCCAAGCCCCGCAGTAAAGCCGTCAACAAACTCGCTAAAGTCATAGGTGGTATACAGGTTGATCAGCTCTTTGGGCTGATCCGTTAACAGCTCTTTGCCATCTTTTGATTCAGTTTTGTGTTTTGACAGCCCTAAGCTGATATTCCACTGCTCATTGATAGAGCCCGTAAATTCAACTTCAAAGCCTTCTGTCGTATCGCCTTCACCGCGCTGAATATATGGCCTATTGCCCTGCGGAGTTAGATAGCTGTCTGGGTAATTTGGATCGGCAATCGCAAGTCCATTTTCAACATTGCGATACACCGCCGCCGTAAAGTTCAAGGTGTCATCAAGTAACTCACCTTTTACCCCTAGCTCATAGCTTTCGCCTGTGCTTGGGTCGAGCATTTTATCATTGATATCAAAATAGGCTTGCGGCTGAAATGCTTCTGTGTAGCTTGCATAAACACTATATTGTTCATTAATATCAACCACGACTCCGGCATAAGGCGTAACTTCTGTATCCACCTTTTCATGATAGCGGTTACGAAGAAACTTACCGTTGTTAGGATCATAAAGGTCAATATCGTACTCCCAATTGGTGATCCTAGCACCAACAATAAGTTTAACATCATCATGCGGGTTAACACGCACGGCCACAAATCCACCATTAGAGTCTGTTACCGTCAAACTATCACGACCTAAATCTTTAAACGGATAGCGCGGCACGTCACCAGTCCAATCGTGAAAATTTAATCCTTCTAATGAAATCGTGGTTTGGTCTGCTTCATTACCAAATGACGTACGCTCTCGCTTGAATTGGTTGTAGCTGAAAATAACATCGTGCGTACGACCAAATAGCTCTACTGGGCCTTGGAGTGACAAGTCTATTGTCTTTTGTTCATCTTCGGAGCTACTTATTACAGCACTGTAACCGAATCCATTATCGCTGCTACCATCTGGGTTGATAGGCCCATCAGGATAGACGAAAAACAGCTGCCCACCTTGCATCTCAATGGTATTGTAAGTCGCGATGGCATGAAGTTGCCAATCGTTTTCAAACGCGTGATCAAGCCCAACAAAATAGGTGTATTCTTCAATTGGCCAGCTACTCCATTTTGCCGTCATCCCGGTGTCACCACGGCGTCCCTGATAGCGACTGCCATCAGCGTAAAAGTAAGGCTGAGAGTGGCTATTTATCGCCCCTTTTGAAGCGGTATCAGCATATTCCACACCGAGTCGTAATAAGGTGTAGTCGGTCAGATCTGCCTCAATAGTAGAGTAGATTGACGTCTTCTCTTGGCTATAACGCTCAATATAAGAATCTCTTTCATAATGTGCAGCAACAAAGCGGCCGCGAATACTGCCTTCTTGGTTTAACCCGCTCGCCACATCCACCTCTGCGCGGTAATTATCCCAACTACCGGCCGAAACCGCCACACTGCCCTTAAATTCATCGCTTGTTGCACGTTTTCTTACTAAGTTTACGGTCGCAGTTGGGTCACCAACGCCAGTTAATAAACCATTTGCACCACGTACAATCTCCACGCGCTCGTAAGCAACCGCATCCCCATTTACATTTGGTCTTCGGCCACCAGGAAACTGTTGCACACCGTCTATTTGGATTAAATTGACATCACCGCCACGTACAGAAAAACGTGTCCTATCGAGACTGGCTCCACGCTTTGCATAAAAGCCCGTTGCATGTTCCAAGATCTCATCAATGTTAACCGTTTGCCAATCTTGCATCATTTGATTTGTGATAACGGTTACCGCTTGAGGCGTTTCACGCTGTGATAAAATCATTTTTAATGCTGCTTTGTTCGCAGACTCTGTGTAATTTTTTACACTCGTGCCAGTCACATAAATATGCTCTAGTTCTTGAGCCCTGCCGTCACCCGCAGCATCGGCTGCTAGCGTATCATCGGCAACTTCAGCGGCATGTGCATTGCCGTGTACTGAGAGCAGCACAAAAGTGGCGCAAAGAGAGAGTTTTAAATAATGGTGTAGTGTACGTGGAGATGAAGAGCGCATCGTTTTTCCCTAAATTAACTTCATTTTGAAAACGATAGTGATTATCATTTATATTAACACTTCTTTCAAGTCCCTTTTTTAGTTATATGAAGATATTTTAAGTGCTATTCAAACGTGCCAGCGACCAGACCCTATTGAGTTTTGCCTTTTACCCTCTGCTATTTACTCAAAAAGTAGGGAGCCCCTACTTTTTCACCACAGGTAAAGACTCTGCAAGCCACTTATTCATATCACCTTCTAGGTGTTTTAAGGTGTAGCCTTTTGGCGCCAGTGCCTCAATAAATATGCCTGCCCTACGCCCTGAGCGGCAGTACACAACGAGTGGTGTATCAGTCAATCTAGTCAGTTCTTCCTGATGCGTCTCAATCTCGTTAAAGGGAATGTTTATTGCCCCTTTGATATGTCCTGCGGCAAACTCTTCAGGGCTTCGTACGTCCACTATAGTGTAAGCATCTGCAGACATCTGATTTACCATCAGCGCTTGCTGTGTGATCGTTTCCGACTGTGCGTAGCAAATACTGCTAACAAACCACATAAAGCTAATAATCAGTTTTCTCATTTTTCAGTCTCCTTTTTGTACAATCCATCAAATACTATTTGCCACTTTTCGGCCCCTTGCTTACTCTGCCAAACTTGACGTACCGTACCATCTGGATTCGCAGTCCATGTTATCTTATCCGTCACCTTAATACCTGCTGCATTTATCCTATCTCCTTGTAATACCATTTTCCCTTCATGAAACTCACCATCCAACTGTAACAACAGCCCACTATTATCCACCCAAGTTTGATGCCAACGATGAGTGGATGCATCATAAATATTTATACTCTCACCACGATACCCAAGTTCCGTGGTATAACTTTCTTTAATGACACAGCCATCATACTCGCGGGTAATGCGATTATGTCCAGACTCAAGGCCTCCTACGCTAGTTACCGACCAATCTCCAAGCCAAAAATCAAACTGTCTAAATACTTGCTCTTCACATTTAGCTAAGCTGTTGCTGCTAAAAAACAAAATACTAATAACCAACCATACCTTCATTTCACTGGCTCCTTATATCCAACCTTGTTAGCTTAGCGGGGATTAACCAAACAGCTAAAGAAATCAGAAAATACTCCGATACAGTTAGAAATAGAGATAACAAGGATAACGTTATGGAAATTCAAATGAAGCCACATCACTTTGCCGACGCACTAAACGCAAACAACGAAACATCCACTGCCACAAGTAACTCCACAGAGAAAACGGAAGCAAAACCTGAACCTGAAAATGAAACCATACTGACTGAGTTTATGGATAAAAAGGCAAAGAAATACAAAGGTAACAACCCTAATTTTAAGCAACAATATGAAATGTTAGAACAGTCAGAAGCCCTAATGAAAGAGCAAATCCAACATTTACAACAGCTTATTAGCGAGTTAAAAAAAACACCTCTACAACGGGCCATAAAAGTATCCACGGTAAGTGATGCTGATATCCCAACAACACAAGAAGATATCCTGAGATATGAGCATACCGGCGCAAAACAGTATCGCGATAATGAAACAGAAAAAGAAATTGAGATTTTAACCCAACAACTTGACGAACTTAAATCACAGCATGCTGATATAAAACAACAGATGATCCAAATGGTACTTGATGAAATGACTAGGCAACGAGATAAAGGGTATGAAGTCTAAATAATCCTAGCGCTTCTATTACTTCATAACAACTGAACTAAATCAATATTATGCAGATTTCTACAACTAAAATTTTGGTGAATTTTCATTCACCTAGCCTACACACCCCAATCTCATCGTTCAACGCCATCTATAAAGCTCCATAAAACAAAGATTTTAAACAAAAAAGTAAGTGATGTGGCAAAGTTAAAAACCGGACATTTTTTAGAAAATAAAACCACATAAAAAGGATAAAAAACCACACTTACTTTCAGCTAAAAAATCACAAATCTAAAACACAAAATATAATCAACAAATAATACAAACTGCAAACATTAGCAAAAAACATTTAATTATTAATATCACCTGCTTTTCAAATACAATACAGCCCCTTTAAATACCAATCATCATCCATGGATTCATTGAGCTTCAATAATGCAGTTAAAAAAACTATCTATTTCTAACCAAATAACGTTAAGTTTCACCTTACTTTTTGTCATTTTCATTGGAGTTGGCTTGATGAGCTACCAAGGAATGAAAGAAGTGAACGCCAATCTGAACGACATAGTCAGAACCAGCATTCCATCGATGGAAACCATCAAAGACATTAAAATTGACTTAGCAACGATACGTAAAGATGAGTTTAGTACTGCCTTAAACCCTGAAGACTCAGAGGTACGAAACTGGCTCGCTATATTAAGAGATCTGAAGAAGTCATTGAATGACAAGATAGCATTTTATCAATCATTACCGGTCAGCAAAGAAGAAAAGGCACTGTTCAATGCGTTTATTACCGCTTGGCAGCGATACGTCAATGCCACGTACCGTTATGAGAGCCTCATCATCAATGGTGATGCCAAAGAAGCGAATCGAATCATTTTAGATAGCTACCCCCTGTTTGCCAACGCCATGTCTGAGCTTAGTGAACTGGAAGCACTAAATGATAGCAGTGTTGAAAATTCTGAGCGCTCGGCTATATCAGCAGTTAATAGTACCTTATTTACTTTAGCGATTTCTGGATTACTCGTTGCAATAACCATAGTCATTATCTGTATGCTGTTGAGTAAAGCGATTAAGACACCGCTCGCTTTATCCGTGGATCTTGCGAGTAAAATCTCCCGTGGTGAGCTAAATCATGCGATTACACTTGAAGATACAGGCAAGAACGAGCTCGGTTTATTGACCCAATCTTTAGAAAAAATGCGTTCACAGTTACACGCCTTAATCACCATGATCAATGACTCTGCCATTCAATTAACTGCAGCAGTAGAAGAAGTAAATGCCATTTCTTACCAAAATGCCCAAGGTATGAATGTACAACAAAATGAGCTGCAATCCGTCGCATCCGCGATGACACAAATGCAAGCAGCGATTAGTGAAGTAGCTAAAAGTACAGAAATGGGCGCTGAGTCAGCAAATCAAGCAAGTGAAAAAGCCAGAGAAGGCAGCGACGCACTTAAATCAAATATTAATCATATTTCAGACGTTGCACAAACAGTCACAGCTGCAGGCGAGCTTGCCAATAATCTCGAGAAAAACTCACACAACATTAATGTGGTTGTTGACGTAATTAGAGAAATCGCGGAGCAAACGAATCTATTGGCATTAAATGCCGCCATTGAAGCCGCTCGTGCAGGCGCGCAAGGGCGTGGTTTTGCCGTTGTTGCGGATGAAGTTCGCTCACTGGCCCAACGCACCCAAGATTCAACCACGCAAATTGTTGAAATCGTCAACGACCTACAAACCAAGTCGAAGGAAACTGGCGTGGCAACCAAGACCTGTGAACAAGGTATTGCACTTTGTGTTGAGCAATCAGAAGTCGCTGGCAATATGATCCATCAAATTGAATCTCAAATTGATAGCATCGCAGCCATGAGTACACAGATCGCGTCAGCTTGTCATCAGCAATCAGTGGTTTCAGAGGAACTGAACAAAAATATCGAAACTATCAATTACTCAGCCGTTGAAATGACCGAAGGTGCCAACCAAACCGCGACGGCATGTAATGAAATGAGTAAACTTGCCCACGACTTAAAGTCACAAGTCGACAAGTTTACGCTCTAAAATACCGCCATAATGGATAAATAGCGCCTAAGCCTACGTACGGCTAGGCGCTATTTAATTGAGGCACTTTATCATCGGAAAACTATGCTCGGTAACAGACATCGCAAAAGTTGACTGCTGCGCTCACTTCAAGGTTGATTCTACAAACCTCTTAGCCGCCTCATGGTTATTATCTAATTGCAATAACTGCCGATAAGTAACACCTGCATTGGTTTTATCTCCTTTAATAAGATAGGCTTCGGTAAGACTGTCATAGGTATTCACGCTTTTTGGGTGTGCCGTAACATTCAATTTGAAAAATTCAATTGCGGCGTCGTAATAACCGACTTCCAATAATTGATACCCAAAGCGATTTAGCTGGCGCTCACTCAGCCCCTTCCCTTCGCGAACCTGTTGTTGATAGTTTTTAATCGCAACTTCAACGCCGTCAGATAGAATCGTTGCAAAAAGCAGCCGATATGGACTTAACTTAGGCGCTGCTACAGCCCTACCTGCAAGGATTTCAAGTATGCCATCAACCATCTGTGTCAATGGCGCGCCACCTGTATTATCCAGCAAAATAATAACCGTTTTGTCCTTCAATACTCTTGCTATCTTAGCCCCAAACCCTGGGATGCCACCAGCATGGTGAACCAGCGTTTTAATTTGGCTGGTATCTTCTTTGTCGGTGACTTCCCACCCAAACCCGTAATTTCTATGTTTAGAGGGGGTAAATAACAATGTCTTGGTCTCAGGCGTTAATAGCTTATCTGTGTATAATGCCCGGTCCCACTTATACATATCTTGCACCGTTGAATACATTGCGCCTGCGGAAAAAGGCACTGTCATGTCAATAAAATCAGCATGTTTGAACCCCTTCAACGTGGTGTCGTAACCATTCGCTAGGCCTTTGATTACCTGCTTATGATCGGCAAATCCAGTTTCTTTCATATCTAACGGTACTAATATTTGCTTTTCAAGTAGTTGCCAGTAACTTTTTCCGCTCACAAGCTCAAGGATACGCCCAAGTATCGTGTAGCCGGCATTGCTGTAACGAAACGCAGAGCCCGGCTCAAACAACAAGTCTCCTGAGCAGAAATGGTCGATAAACTCATCGCGGTTATAGGGGTTGTGACTTTGCACTTGGCGAAATTCAGGGTGTTTAAACACATCAGGTAGGCCTGACGTGTGATTAAGTAATTGCCTTATGGTAATTTGGTTTCCCGTATCCTTTCGGTATTTAGGTAAATAACTGGAAATATTAGCATCAAGTTCAATCTTTCCTTTCTCAACCTGTTGTAATACCAAAAGCGCGGTAAACTGTTTGGTCACTGATGCTAGCTTAAATTTAGTATTGGGCTGATTTGCTATTTGCCACTCTACGTTGGCAAACCCATAACCTTGTTGAAGTAACACCTCAGATCCTCGAGCAACCAAAGCGGCACCATCAAACTCTTTAATTTGGTGATACTGCGCGATATAGTCATCTAGTTGCTTTTGCAGTTGAGCCGTCGCCTGAGCAGGCATAGAAAACAAGCATAAAAATAACAGTAAATGGGGTAATGCTTTCATGTAAATCCTTGTTTATTGTTATGACGAGTCTTACTCTACGTATTTAATGTTGGCTTGCCAGTGTGCTTTGGTGACATTGCGTGACAGAACAATTAAAAGCATTTAAATCAATAAAATAAAAAATACAGGATTTATAACTTGCAGTATCAGTTGAATCAAAAATGGGATTTTGATGTATCTTCTCGCACCATCAGTCATCGCGATGTATCTCATGTACTGACACCGCTCGCGCATAGATTGTTGCTGAACCTGATTGAGCATGCACCTCACCTTGTGAGCCACCAGCAATTAGAACAACAAGTTTGGCTTGGTCGAGTCGTGACTCATGATGCGATTAAAAAACAAATAGCAAGGCTACGAAAGCTCCTTGAAGATGATGCCAATAAACCAGAATATATCGTGTCTGAACGCAGCGTCGGATACCGCTTTAGCGCAACCGTTAATAAGATAAATCATAAACCGCAAGCGCCAGCAGTAAAGCGATTTACTACTCTAGCCGGCGGAAGTATCGGCCTAGCTCTGGCGTGTATTATTGGTATATATCACTCCCCTTTTACCTCACCATTTTCTTCAACAAGCTCTGACGCAACACTGAGCATCGCCCAGCAACACTTTACCCAACAAACTTTAGAAGATAATTTACGGGCGATAGCGCTGTATCAGCAAAGCATCACAACATCACAAGACGTAGATGAGAGTTATAAGGGCTTGAGTCGAGCTTTATTGAGCGACTATAACTTATATAATCAGGTTGCAGACGCGCTGACGAAAAGCCGGATCAATACAGAAAAAGCGCTGGACTTAACACCCGATAGTCCATCAGTAAAACTGCTTTTGGCTCAAGTCCATACTCTTCAAGGGCATAACCATCAAGCACAACAACTTCTAAATGACACCATAGCAAATACGCCGAATTGGCCTCTGTTAAAGTCACACCTAGCCGAGACCTATCTCTTGCAAGGCAACACCATTGATGCATACCCACTAGCACGCCAAGCTTATGAGGCTTCTCCCAGCGAGCCTAAGGTAGTTGCTAGCTACCTCCACTGCCTGCGCAAAATGTATATGGCCAACTGGTTTAACAAGGTACTTATCAACGCCAGCCCTGAAGTAAAAGGATCTCCTTGGATACAACTAGAACACGTCCAGTTTTTACAGCAACAAATGCAGCATAAAAAAGCCATCCAACACCTTAACTTATTAGCCAAAGCCGCGCCAAATGCCCAGACATTAAACTGGTTCACAGCCCTTTCTTATCTAAGTAACAATCATCATGATAAAGCGACCAATGTTTTAGCGCTGACTGTTGAAAAGCACGGTAGATATGTATTATTCAGTCAATTATACTTGTCATTTCTCACTGCTAAGCATCGATCAATAAGTAGATATACCGATGATATTGCCAACCAGATAAAGGCCGGCAACCAAAACCCTGAATTGGTCTTTAGCCTCGGCCTCATCAGCCTTTACCATCAGCAAAATGACAAGGCTCAGGACTATTTCAAACAGGCTATTCAACAGGGATTTAGTGACGAGTTTAGGTTTAAAGCATTACCCTTCAACATCACGGCAGATCAAGCTCACTTTTTAGATAACATTGTTGAGCAGCTTACTCTGACTAACTTAAAGAAAAGAATAAAGCGCACACCGAAGTAATCACTGTGCGCTGTATGCCAATAAGTTAATTGGCAGGTCTTAGCGTTTCGATGACCTGAGCATCAACCCAAAAAATATCAGCATCTCTTGAAGGTGTGGTACGGTTAAAGAACAGATATTTGCCATCTGGCGTTACACTCGCTGACGCCTCCCGCGCACTCGTGTTTACTTTGTCTCCCAAATTAATCGCTTCGCCCCAACTACCGTCTTTCAAACGAAAACTGATATAAAGATCTGAGTTACCAAACCCGGAATCTCGAACCCCGTCCCATATAATGTAAGAATCATCGGGCGCGATAAATGGATGCGCATTATATAGGCCGGTGTTAATTTCAGGACCTAATTTAACCGGTCTTTGGCGTTGACCGTCTTTCACCTCAGAGATCCTAATAACATCGCCACTTTTATAATCGTCAAACACATACGTACCACTCGCAGATGCACTTAACCGCATGATCCCCCAACTTTCTTTATCAAACATAGGACCAAGACTTTTGGCTTCAGACCAGCTCCCCTCTCGACGCGTCATAACATATTTCCCCATATGCATGGTCACGCCATCTGGTGCTAGTAATGGCCTGCCAACTCTTGGACCAACAGTCGTTTCATGCCACTGTTCACCTCGCTGCTCGTATGCCATTAAAATCCAACGGTTCACGTTCAGATCCTTTCGCGTAAAATAAAAAGTTTTCATGTCGGGAGAAAAAAACGCATTGTGATCCCTGTGCGCTGTTGACACCGTGCCAAGCGCAAATACTTGAGGTGTGCCCCCAGGAGGTGTTTGGCCAAGATAAGGACCTATTAAAGATACTTCTGCGTCTTGAGCAAGGCTTTTGCTGACCAGTACTAAAGTTACGAACAGTATCAACCATTCAGACGTCAATAATTTGTTATCCATTTTTAGCTCCCTATTACTAATTAAACTTTTGAAATCAATTACAAAGGGTGTTCAAGCTAGCAAGTAGTGAGAGTGATGCCATGAAATTTGGATGAATTTTCGCTGATTTTAACGTTATGCTTTTCTATCTTCTTCTTATAAGTTAATGTTTTTATTTGTTTAAGCTAACATTACAGGTGCTGTAAGCGCTATTCATTGAGTTCATATCAGTTTTAAACGTACCGCTATATTTTATTTATATGTTCACGTTGAGCATGTGATACTCATCTGATATCGGCGCGATTTTTGCAGGATTTTTATTGTAGAATAAGCGTAATGCCATTAGCAGTTTTAACGTCAAAAGTTTAGCCCATGACCAAGATTCAAAGTGTAATCAACAAGCAGTATCCAGAACACATTGCCGTGATCACTGAAAACGGCGAATTCTATACTTATCGAGCGCTGCTTGATGATGTTGCAAATGCAGCAAAACCCTTACAGCAAAAGGCATTACTTTTTATCATCGGAAATAATGATTACCCATGCCTTGTTCATTACCTAGCAGCAATTGAGGCTGAAGTCGTAGTACTGTTTTTAAGTGCAAATATGGCAACTGAGCAGCTCGAAACGCTAGTGTGCACATACCGACCTGACTATGTTTTAACCAAAGCAGAGAAAGCAAGTATTTTCTCTAAGTACACAGTTTTAAGCTCACAGGATCAATATCAATTACTATGTGACCCCTTAAATAAACCTCACGCTTTACACCCCCAATTGGCATTTTTGGCTTCAACCTCGGGATCAACCGGCTCACCAAAACTCGTTAGATTTTCTAGACAAAACCTATTGAGTAACGCGCAAGCTATCAAAGAATATTTATCTATCACCCCATTAGAGCGCGCTATTGTACATTTGCCTATTAGCTATTCTTATGGATTATCTATTGTAAACAGCCATTTACTTGCGGGTGCCTCAATTTATCTGACAAATGAAACGATAATGGACAAGTCATTTTGGGAAAATATGACGGCTCACGAAATTACCAGTTTCTCAGGAGTACCATTTCATTATGAATCACTACTGAGAATGAAGCTTGATACCATGAAATTGCCCCACCTTAGAACGATGACACAAGCAGGTGGTAAATTAGCAGAGCGATATTTGTCAAAGATACAAACATTGACGAACAAAATGGGTATTAATTTTTGGGTGATGTACGGTCAAACAGAGGCTTCACCGAGGATATCTTATATGCAGCCTAGTGATTTGAATACGCACCTTGGCAGTATCGGTAAGGCAATTCCGAGAGGAAAACTATGGCTCCAAGATGAGCAAGGTAACGATATCACAGAGTCAGGTGACATAGGCGAGCTCGTCTATGAGGGAGATAATGTATGCTTAGGTTACGCTGAAACTATTTTCGACTTATCTAAAGGTGATGAAAACCAAGGCATTTTGAAAACAGGCGATTTAGCAAGCTGCAAACAGGGCTATTTCTACATAGAGGGCCGTTTAAAGCGCTTTATCAAAGTGTTTGGAAATCGTATATCTCTGAGTCATGTTGAAGCAACGTTGCAAGAATTAGGGTATGAAAGTGTCGCTTTTGGCACTGATGATAAGCTAAATATTGCCATTGTAAATGGCGAAGAACTTGATCTACGAACACTTAAAAAAACGTTCGCAGAACTATTTTCCATTAATTATACAGCCATCAAAATTCAAACTGTTTCACACATTCCTCGATTAGAAAGTGGCAAGGTAGATTATCAATGTCTTATGAAGTAGATGAAGTAATATTATCTGATTGGCCACCATACGCATGGCCTAAGCAGCAAAAGCAATCTGTATTAATATCAAAGTTGGCTGAACTAGATCAACTTCATTTATCTCAATGTCCGCCATTTGCAAAGCTTAAGCAGTCTATGCCTAATATTGACTTAAATAGCCACCCATTTAGTCCGTTTTTTCCTCTGCCAGTCAGACTATTTAAATCTCAAGAATTAAAAAGTGTACCACAAGAAAGTGTTATTAAGACGATGATGTCTTCGGGAACCTCTGGACAATCCGTTTCCAAAATTTATCTCGATAAAAGAACATCAGCGCTGCAAGTAAAAATACTCTCTAAACTAGTTACTCACTTAATTGGTAAACAGCGCCTTCCAATGCTAGTTATCGACTGTCCGTCTACCGTCAAAAATAGAACAAAGTTTTCGGCTCGTACTGCGGGTATCTTAGGGTTTTCAATGTATGGGCGAGACATCACTTACGCATTGAATGATGATATGACAATAAACTTTGATGCTCTCAACGCATTCATAGACAAATATCAAGGACAGAAAAAGTTTATCTTTGGCTTTACTTATATAGTTTGGCTTCATTTTGTTGAAGCCTTAGAGCAATTGAGCAAAAAAATTGATTTATCCGAAAGCATTTTGCTTCATGGTGGTGGCTGGAAGAAAATAGAAGCAAATAAGGTAACCAAGTCACATTTTAAGTCTAGATTAGCTAACGTTACTGCAATCCAGAGTGTACACAATTACTACGGTATGATTGAGCAAACAGGGTCTATCTTTATGGAGTGTAAACAGGGCCACTTCCACTGCTCATCATGGTCTGAAGTAATAATTAGAGATTTTAAAACATTACAACCAGTTAAAGATGGTAATTTGGGGCTTATTCAATTAATTTCTGCACTCCCTCATAGCTACCCTGGACATAGTATCTTAAGTGAAGATATCGGTGTAAAGCTTGGAGAAGATGACTGCCAGTGCGGCTGGAAAGGTACCTATTTTGATGTACTGGGTAGAGTAAAACAAGCGGAAGTGAGAGGGTGCAGTGATACTTATTCCAAATAACATTCAAGCTCACTTTACAACCTTAGTTGGCTCAGCATCTGATTTTCACATTCAGCCAACAAGGGTTTGGGAAGAGCAGACCATATCGTTTTTAAATACACTTTCAGCAAGGCTACGACGACATCCAGAGGCAAATACGCTTCCAGATCTAATGGCGCTCGCGTTTTGGCTAAGAAAAGCCAACCTTTTATCAATGAAAACAAGCCCCTACTCAAACAGGCTATCTGTAGGGCTGGGTTTAACCTTTCATATTTGCCCAGCAAACGTACCGATAAACTTTGCTTATTCACTTGCATTTGCGCTACTTGCAGGTAATAGCTGTGTTTTGCGCTTGTCATCTAAATCAAACCGCAGCACAGATATTGCGTTACAAACTCTCTCGAAATTATTATTAGAGTCTGAGTACCAACCAATCGCCCAACGAGTTTTTCTTATTCGCTATGCTCATAATGATGATGTCACTGCATTTTGGCTCAGCCAAGCAGCAGGAAGAGTGATTTGGGGCGGTGATCATACCATTAATAAAATGCGCCAATTTGCCACGCCTCCTCGCTCTAGAGAAATAGCGTTTGCAGATCGCTACTCTCTATGTTTGCTTGATGCTACCTACATTAGCTGTTGTTCTGACGACCTTATCAATACTCACTGCCACCATTTTTATAATGATATATATCAGCTAGATCAAGCGGGCTGCTCGTCACCTCAGTTGTGTGTCTGGCTTGGTGATGACTCTTCGGTTATAGAAGCAAAAAGTCGACTTTGGCAATGCTTAGCTGACATTGCGGCAGATAAATACGCGATTGAAGACATTCAGGTACTAAATAAGTTTGTGGATACTTGTAATGCAGCTATTGACCATGAGGATATCGCCAATATTGAAATTGCTTCACCTGAACTTACTAGGATTGAAGTAAAATCCATCAATATTTCTCAACAAAGCTTCCGTGGTACGAGTGGATTAATCTACGAAACCAGAATTAAATCGATAGCGCAGCTTGCCCCGCTAATCAACGAGAAAGTGCAAACTTTGAGCTATTTAGGCGTTGAGAAAAGTACTATTGCTGAGTTTATCTATAGCAATGGCTGTAGTGGAATTGATCGTATAGTCCCCATAGGTAACGCACTGAATATGCACAATTTATGGGATGGATACGATATAATAACGACATTATCCCGAATCGTAACTATCGACTAAGATATTTAAACAAGGCTTTGTAAAAAATGGAAAAATTCAGTTTAAACTGTGTTGAACTACAAGAATATCAACCTAACCGCTACCCTTTTCTCATGATTGACCATGTTGAGGAAGTTATTCCCGGGAAATATGCCAAAGGCTATAAAAATCTAACCATGAATGAGTGGTACTTCCCTGTACACTTTCCTGATGGTCCAAATATGCCTGGCGCCCTGCAACTCGAAGCGTTAGCGCAAATGCTAACGGTCGCGATTACTACTCTTCCCGGCTTAAAGGGTAAAGTAACACATGCCTTGCAACACACCGTGCGCTATAAAAGAGAAGTAAAACCAGGTGAAAAGTTTGAAATTGAAACCGAAGTACTGTCTTGGAAAAGAGGTATTTGTAAAGGCAGGGGCGTGGCAAAGGTTAATGGCGAAATAGCCTGTGAGGCCGATATGATGATTACCATTCCGGAAATCCTCGAGCAATATCTGCCAAAAAAGAAAACTGAGTTATGACCGCTAAAGTAGATATTATTATTGTTGGCTCTGGTGCAAGTGGAGCAGCCGCTGCTTGGCGTCTCAGCCAGGATAGCAACCTATCTATAGTTTGTATTGAGCAAGGTCGCGAATCTAACCCAGCCCAATACCCTACGACCAAAGCGGATTGGGAGCGAGATAAGCAACGGTCAGCGAGTTTTGACCCGAATGTTAGAGCCAACAAGGCTGATTACCCAATTGATAACAGTAATTCCGCTATATCTCTTGCCAATTTTAATGGCTTTGGTGGTAGTACCATCTTATATTCAGGGCACTTTCCGCGCTTTCACCCTTCTGACTTTGCCACATATAAGCTTGATAAGGTTGCAGAGGATTGGCCATTTGACTACCAGACGCTCACTCCTTACTTTAATCAAAATGAAGAGATGATGGGCGTTGCAGGGTTAGTTGGAGATACTGCATACCCTGAATATGAAAACTTATTGCCGCCAGTAGCGATGGGGCGAGGTGCGAAAAAATTGGCTCAAGCTTTTAATCGGCTTGGCTGGCATTGGTGGCCGTCATACAGTGCTATCAATACTAAAAACCACCAAAACCGACCTCCTTGCATAAATTTGGGCCCGTGTAATACCGGGTGTAGTCAAGGTGCCAAAGGCAGCGTTGATATTACTTACTGGCCGCAAGCAAAGTTACAAGGCGTTCAAGTAATGACTGAATGCCGTGTTTTTGATATTCCAGTTGATAAAGAACAAAAAGCAACAGGAGTAAAATATTATGACAAACATGGAGATGAGCAATTTTTAGCCGCATCCCTTGTCATTCTCGCTTGTAGCGGGATAGGTACACCTAGATTACTACTAAATAGTAAATCCGAACTTTTCCCTAATGGGCTATTAAACAACTATGACCTTGTTGGTCGCAATTTGATGCTACATCCACTCGCATATGTCGAAGGTGTATTTGATGAACCACTAGATACAAGCATCGGTCCACAGGGCTGTAGTATTTATTCTCAACAATTTTATGAAACGCAAGAAGATAGAGGCTTTAAACGCGGCTACACATTGCACGTATTAAGGGGCTCTTCAGCAGTAGATAGCGCGTGCTCCGGATACATAACGAGAAGAATACCTCTTGGAAAAAACCATCATCAGGCCTTTTCGCAATATTTTAACCATAATATGGGCATTGCCGTCATTTCTGAGGATTTACCAGATCCTGAAAACCGTATAGAGCTTGATTATTCGAAAACGGATAGTTTTGGTATGCCCGGTATCAAAGTGCACTATTCTCTACATGAAAATACAAAAAAAATGCTCGAGCATGGTATCGAACAAACTAAAAAGTTATTCGCCGAAGCCGGAGCGAAAATATCAGCAGCTCATTATCCTGTGAAACATGCGGGTTGGCACCTAATGGGAACAACCAAAATGGGAGCAGATAAAACAAATTCAGTGGTCAATGAGCATGGGCAAGCACATGAAGTAAGCAACCTTTTCATCGTCGACAGCAGCGTTTTTATCACATCAGGAGCTGTCAACCCAGTCGCTACCGCCCAAGCTTTAACTCTAAAATTTTGTGACCACATCAGTAAAAATATAAAGAGTTGGGTAGTATAATGAGTTTATCGCAGTTTCTAGATGTTATTTTACCCTCAGATACAAGCCTAAATATGCCCTCTGCGACGGATCTGCATATAGATAAGGCTGTAGCAAACCTTTTAGAACCACAGCAAATTGAAGAGTTTTTATTCATTTTAAATAATGTTGCGCAAGAAAAGTTTTCGAACTCATTGTCCTCCCTTGATGAAAAAAGCTACTTACTTTGCATTGAAAAAGCTAAGCGAGTGGATGTTTATTTAGTCAATTATATCGTCCAACAATGTCTTACTGCCTACTACACTCACCCTAGCGTGTTAACCAAAATTGGTTCCGGCGCAGTGCCTCCTTTTCCTGACGGGAACTCTTTGGAAAGTGATGACTGGCTGCTGCTTGAGGATGTGTACGAACGTGGGCCTATTTACAGGAAAGTCATATGATACCTTACATTGCAGGGCAACTTGCTAAAAATAAAGTGGCCGTTGTAACTGGCGCAAACAGGGGGATCGGCAAAGCGATTAGCGAGACCTTGTTGGCACATGGTTGCACGGTAATCGCTGCTGTCAGAGACATTGAAACCGCAAAGGCAAGTTTGACACATCAAGATAATCTGCACTTTGTGAAATTAGATCTAAACCATGAAGATAGTGTCAAATCCTCGATAAAAGATATTAGAGCAATTTCTAAAACGGTCGATATATTGATAAATAATGCTGGAGTTGCAATGGGTGGATTGTTTCAAATGACTTCAATGCATGATGTTAAACAGCTATTTGAAGTGAATTTGTTCAATCAGTTATTGCTAACTCAGCAGATTTCAAGACTAATGCAGCGACAAAAACAAGGGTGTGTAATCAATATTCTTTCAAGTGCAACGCATCAAATTGATCGCGGTACACTAGCGTACGGAAGTGTCAAATCTGCGTTTGGGCGCGCGAGTCTAAGTATGGCAGTAGAACTTGCAGATAGCGGTATTAGGGTGAATGCTATTGCACCAGGTGTCACTAACACCGATATGGCTGAAGAGATGGATGAACAAGCAAGAATAGACTTAGTCGCTAAAAGTTTACTGAAAAAGGCTGCGATACCTCAAGACATTGCAAATACAGCTTTGTTCTTATGTAGTGATTTAGCGACGCACATCACAGGCCAAGTGCTCAACGTTGATGGCGGTTTAATTTAAAGAGGAATGTAATGAGTTATCCAGAATTAACTGAGTTTGCACGTACCATGAGGCAAAAGATACTCGATATTAGCTATCACAGTGGCACATCTACTCATATTGGTGGTGCTCTGTCTATGACTGATGTCATGGCGGTACTCTATGGAAAAGTACTTAATTTTGACGCCCAAGATCCTCGCTGGCCAGAACGAGACCGTTTCATCTTAAGTAAGGGCCACGGTGTACTTGGATTTTATCCTGCACTGCTTGGCGCAGGCATCATTTCTCAAGAAGTTTTTGATACCTTTCAACAAAATGGCAGTGATCTAATCGCCCACCCCGTGATGAATCTTGATTTAGGGATTGAGTCCTCTAATGGTAGTTTGGGTCACGGCATATCAATGGCGGTGGGAATCGCTTTCGCGGCTAAAAAACAAGCAAAGCCTTTTCATACCTATACATTAGTTGGTGATGGTGAAACCAATGAAGGCTCCGTATGGGAAGCTGCTATGTTGGCATCCCACCTGAAGCTGGACAACCTAACCGCTATCATAGACTACAACAAACAACAAAATGATGGCTTTGGAAAAGATGTACTTCGCATCGACAATATGGCAGAACGATTTCGTGCTTTTGGCTGGCATGTTATTGAAGTTGACGGTCATGATATTGATGCCATTGTTGAAGCTTTTGAAGAAGCTCCTCTAAATAAGCCTAAAGCCATCGTCGCTAATACGATTAAAGGAAAAGGTGTTTCTTTTATGGAAGGCGATAACGCATGGCATCACAATCGTCTAACTAAAACTAATTACGAAGCAGCTGTCGCTGCCCTCAATAATTCAAATAACGAAAGGAGCGACAATGGAAATAACGTCTAAAAGTGCACGTCAGTGGGCAAGACTCGGTCCGAGAGGGGTGTATGGTCAAGCTATTCTTGCCATAGCAGATAAGCACGATGACCTTATGGTAATGTCAGCTGATTTGGCGAGTTCATCTGGGTTAGAACGTTTTCGCACGACCTACCCAGATAAGTTTCTTAATGCTGGTATTGCAGAGCAAAACATGATTGGCGTAGCTGCAGGACTTGCAAAGGAGGGGTACAATGTTTTTGCCTCTTCCTTTTCACCCTTTATCGCCATGCGGGCAAGCGAACAAATTCGAATGAATTTGGGTTACATGGAGCTAAATGTTAAAGCTGTCGCAATCGGTGGTGGGATAAGCATGGGCTTTTTGGGGAACTCTCACTTCGGAATCGAAGATATGGCGGTCATGCGTGCTATCCCAAATTTAACCGTTGTGTCCCCTGCAGACTGTGTTGAAGTCGTGAAGTTAGTAGACTCCGCGGCCAGTTTCAAAGGCCCCATGTATATACGCCTCACAGGCACAGCAAACTGTCCAATCGTCTACACAGATGATTATGAATTTGAAATAGGAAAATCAATTCTGCTTAGGGAAGGGGTTGATGTAACTCTTATCGCTTGTGGCTCAATGGTTTACCAGTCTTTGCAGGCCGCCGAATTACTCGCGGAGCAAGGAATATCGGCATCCGTCATTAATATGCATACTATCAAACCTTTGGATGAAGCTAGACTGCAAGAAATCATCGCCAAAGGCAGACCTATTATCACCGTCGAGGAACACTCTAAAATTGGAGGCCTTGGTAGCGCCATTGCTGAATATTTATCGCCTCTGGGTAGTGGTATTCGTCACCTTTCTGTTGCCCTACCCGATGCATACATAAAAACAGGTGATTACGATTATATGCTTGGCGAGCAAGGGTTGGACGCAAAATCAATAGCTCAAAAAGCAGTAACATTTCTCACTAAGTAATTGGATTAAATATGCAATTTGAACATAATCATCATTCTGTCATTCAAGCGCTTGATAATATCGTATCAGCGGTACAATTGAGCTTTAATCAATGTCAAAGTGATGTATATTGGTTGTCAGTTGATTTTCGCATGCTGATTGCTGCAACAGGTGTAAAACACACAGAAGCGCACAAAGCGGCAGTATATATTGTTGATTCATTGGTAGAACAACTCAAACCTAATGAATCTTTACTTATTTCTTCGTTTTACTTTAGTTTTCCTCACAGTAAAGCGTTTTCTCCCTACAAGAGTGAAGTACAAACCGGTGTTTTTGGTGCAATGTTGTTAGCCCAATATCCGCAACATAGAGTTCAACAACCATTTTATTCCTTTTTAGTTTTTGGTCACGCCTACCCCTCTCTCACACAAAATTATATCGCTAAAAGTACTGGACCCGATTCCATTTTTGAGTGGGTGATAAATAACAACACTCAGCTAATCTGCGTTGGGCATCACTATGTAAAATCACTCTCAAGCATTCACCATGCAGAGCATTGTGCCGATGTTGATTATCGCTACGTCAAAACATTTTCAGGTTCACTGCTCTTACAAAACAGCAAAGAGCAGCACATTGAAACTCAGTTTTATGTTCGAGACTTAGATACCTGTGACTTTTCTTCTTTAACCAATACTGGAGATAGAGCCTTTAGAGAAGCAGCAGTTATTGAATCCCAACTCCTATCCACACTAAAAAGACCTCTTCTCATTCACAGCATCAACCTACTCTGTGCACATGAAATGATGTTGCAAGATCTAAATAGTGGAAATAACCGATATGTTGATTACTATGGACCGATGAAACAAGAGCATGAAGTGATAACCGGCAAGGTAGCAGATAAGCTGTATACCAAAGAGTTAAACGCGCTAATTAATACCCAAAGCTGCTGATAATTAATGCCCTTTTACGACCAACAGTTATTTCAGGCTATTGGTCGTAAATCATTCAGCTGACTTGGGGACTGCCATTAAGTGTGGAGAGGCATAACTAAATGTGCCTACGCAAATTTTTGTACCGTCACACAAAGCAATTACTTCGCCCTTACATATCCCCCTTCTCATAGAAAGTATGGTTGCTTCATAGCGCAATTCCGAGCAAGTGGCCACTGTGACTGCTTTCATCAGTTTAACGTTAATATTGTTTACATAAGCCCGATGTTCTCCGTGCTCAAATGAGTCGTAAATCAGTAGCACCAACGTTTGTAACATACCTTCTATCTGCAATGTGCCCGGCATGACTCCAGATCTTGGTAAATGACATTCAAAAAACCAATCATCAACGGAGATAGACTTTGTCGCAATAGCCGTTTTCCCTTTCTCAATCAACTCGTAATTATCGATCATTAAAAAAGGGGCGGTTATATCCAAAGCGGTAGATATTTGTTCCGCAGTTTTCATCATCATTTAGCCTCCATATCCACTACAACTCTGCCATATATATTCTGTTCCTTAAAGTTTTCAATAGCACAACTGACCCCTGCTAATTTCACTTTTGTGTAGACATCGCAAAGCGCAGAACTTCGCCAAATTGAGGCCAGTTTTATCAGTAGACTTTTTCTACTTTCGACCGAGGTTCCTTCCGCGTTGATACCTATTAGACTGATCCCACGAAGAATAAAAGGTAATACATTTGTCTCAAAATGCGTCCCCGCAACAAGCCCTGTGCTCACAACAATGCCATTCTCTGATACCTGCTTTAAAATACAAGCGAGCACATCTCCACCAGCCACATCAATGACTGCCTGCCACCTTGAAGGCAATAAGTTTTGTGTCGTCTTCACATCTGACGCATTTAAATCAACAATAGCGGTGACCCCTAAATTCTCAAGGAAAACTTTACCGTTTTCCCGAGTTACACTCACTTCAACGTCATAACCAAGATGCTTAAGAAGTAATACTGCGATACTGCCAAGACCACCACTAGCTCCAGTTACCAGCACCTTACTAGCTGACTTGTCGATACCATGCTTTTCGATTGCTTCAACGGCAAGTGCTGCTGTATACCCTGCGGTTCCATATACCATTACTTCCTCTAGGCACATATTTTCTGGCAATCGGATGAGCCACTCAGCAGGTACACATATATACTCTGCAAGACCGCCCTGATAATTCATCCCCAATGGCGTACAAAACACAGCTACTCTATCGCCTTTTTTAAAAAGAGCTGAATTTGATTGCTCAACTACCCCACTTGCATCAAGCCCCGGAGTATGAGGGAAGCGGCGAGTCACTGCAGGATTGCCCTGACAGGATAAAATATCTTTATAATTTAAAGAAGAATAGTGCACTTTTACGAGTACTTCAGAACTAGGTAGATGTGTCACTGGCAAGCTTTTAACTCGATATTCAAATTCTCTTGGAGATTTTTTTTCCACTACGAGTGCATTATAGTATTCTGTCATGGCAAGTGTGTTTTAATATATCAAGATACTGACATTCTTTTATAGATGCTATTGATAGTCAACGAATATTCTTTCACAATAATAGTTATTGCTCGTCGTCAAATAGGAACAATAAATGAGTAACTTAGAAAAGTACAATCAGGCCTTTATTACAGCTTTTGACATCACTGAAGCACAGCTCACCGATGACTTCGGCTATCAAGCAATTCCTGAGTGGGACTCAGTCGGTCACATGGGACTAGTTGCAGAATTAGAAGATGCATTTGATATCATGTTAGAAATGGAAGATATCATAGACTTTAGTTCATACGGCGAAGGGAAAAACATACTTAAAAAGTATGATGTTGAAGTTGTATAATAACTAGTTTTAAAAAATGATAGCACAAGCTTAAAGCTTGGCTATCATTCCGTTTCTAAAGCATTTCAAGAACGCTTTGTTGCTCTAATTTACTGATCGCACTTTCCATATCTACTACGCTACAACCCGATAAGTTCGCAATATCTATCGTGTCATGCTTTCCATCACTATAATTGAGTAACATCCTGATATGATTCAACTCTTCTAATTGGCCAACTCTTTCTTTGCTGAAAAAGCTCAATGTCGGGTACAGCCCTCGCTTGCCTAAATTTGGTTCACCATAAGGAAACTTGTTCTCGAACGTTGCTGTCTGCTCCAACGCAATGAGAATCTTCTCAAGTTTGTCGATACTATCCAATATCGGTTTAATCCCCATATTTTCTTTATCGTCTAACGAAGTATGATACTCACTATAACCTGCATGAAAACATCGACTCACGCAACATACTGGAAATTGAAAACCTGGTGAATTGTATTGACGCTCATCTGAACCACTTAATGGGCTGAATGGAATGTTTTGGTGGTGAAAGCCATGTTCATTAAGGTGATATAGAAGTTTATCTAACAATCCATTATCGTTACGACTATGCTTGAATACTAATTCTTCAGGCTCACCACCCATACAGTTAATTACAAGACCTGAAACTAAATTTTCCTTTAAGTAGTCGCCCTCTAAATGAAGCAACCCTAAACTACCAATTGTTTCCGGATGCAAAGCAAAGCGATACGAATAACGTCGCTTTGGCCAGCGCTTAATTCGGTGATATAAACCGAGCAGCACCAAAGGCCCACTGATTTCATTATTTGCCATTGATGGATGACATAAATAAGAACTTAGCAGGATTTCCTTTTTTGACTCTCCCTCAAGGACAGTCTGTGCAATATCCAAATGACCATTAACAAATTCACTGTCAATGACCGCTTTATATGTGCCGGGTTTTAACTTATCCCGAGTATTCTGAGATACACAAAACCCCCACCTTTTTTTGTAATAACTGGTCACATATGGAATGGCATTCGGTAACTCAGGAAGACTGTAAAGGTGGTTTTGCAATTCTTCGAGCTCAATCTCACTATTTACAGGCTCAGAGTAATTTACCACTTCTAGATTTAAACGTTTCATATCGGCGACTTTTTGCCCATCCGGATCTAGAAGGTATGCATCATTACAGTGCCACTCTTGTGGAACTGTCCAATCAAACACCGAGGTACCTGTCGGGATAGACTGAACTGTCAAGGGCATATAACGAGAGAAAATATCATAACTCTGACGCAAGCCTGGCCCCGTGATTGAACGTAGTATGGGGAAAAGCTCATCAAAAAGGTCACTATAAAACAACTCTGACTCTTGATATTGCACGTTCTAAACTCCTTATTTCCCGAATATGATACACTTTATTTTTCTAGTGCGTTTATTGTTCTAAATGGATATCGTTGGCACGCCACACATTATTTCCAAAAGATTATCCAATAAAATATAACTCTCAAAAATTACTTATACAACATACTGTTACCTTTTAGTGGTAAAAAGTTACCGTTTTCCTTTGCGTTTAAGCTCTTCCAACCGTTCTCGCTCCGCCAAAATCATCTTTAACATCTGAATGCGAAGCTCCGCTTCTTGCTGTTTAAATTCAGAGAGCTGCTCTTCAAGCACTTCCACTTCATCTACTTTTGTTTGGTCACGGTACTTTTTACTGCCTACGTGTTCGATTAAAGCTTGCTGCCCATCATTAATCGCGTCTGGGTGCTGTTCGACTTTTAAAAAGCGCTGCTCTTGGGATTGCATCAGCTTATTAATTCTTTCTTGAAGTTTACGAATTTGCGCTTGAATAAGGTCCATTGCCTTTTCTAAGTTTTCATAATCCTCTTTAAATACAGGGTTATCTTCCTTATAACCAGCGGCTTCATCATCAAGTTCTTTGGAAAGCATCGCGGGTACCTCTTGCTTTTCTTCCGCATCGCTTGGTGATTTCGTCTTTATCTGGTCGGAAACAACTTGAGCCGAGCCTTGTGATTTCAATTCAGTCTGTTGCTTTAGCGGTGATAAGCTATCTTGATGTATTTGAATATCCATTTTCACTCCTTGGGATAGACACTGTTTGCTATACATATCGGAAAAACTAGATAAAACTTAATTAAATTTATGTTGTGCGTTCCTAATTTCGTTTCCGCTGTCTTCAAACTGACATCAACTCGCGACCAATTTGTCATAAATACCAGCAAAAATACTCGATAAGCTAACTCGGCTAGGAAGTATGTTGGTATAGCCTCTTTTTTCGCGGGAGCGTTATGGAAAACAAGCAAATTGCGGTGGTAACTGGTGCCTTTGGTGGGATTGGTTCTGCTATTACGAAAACACTCATTGAAAAAGATTTTTTTGTTGTCGCGATAGCAAGCGAAAGGCGTAATGAGGCCGACTTTGATCTCTGGCTTAACACGCTACAAATCAATCCAGCGGCAGTAAAACCTCTATTCTTGGATGTGACTAATGCTGAGCAATGCCACACAGCGATGACTCAGGTCCTACAAGAATTTGGGAATATCGATCTACTCGTAAACAACGCCGGGATCACACGCGACTCAGCGTTTAAAAAAATGACCCACGCGCAATGGAGCGAGGTGATCAACACCAATCTAAATTCTCTCTTTAATATGACCAACCCAGTCTTTGCGGCAATGTGCGCAAATAAGCAAGGTCGTATCGTTAATATCTCCAGCGTTAATGGCCTAAAAGGTCAATTTGGGCAGGCTAATTATTCCGCCGCAAAAGCAGGCATGATTGGTTTTACCAAAGCGCTGGCCTATGAAGGTGCAAGAAGCGGTGTCACCGTCAATGCAGTAGCACCAGGCTACACAGAAACGCCTATGGTAAGCGCCATGCGTGAAGACGTATTAAATAGCATAAAAGCACAAGTACCGATGCAGCGTTTAGCCACGCCTGACGAAGTTGCAGCTGCGGTTGCTTACTTAGCATCAAAAGCAGCCGGTTACATTACTGGCGAAACCCTGTCGCTCAATGGCGGCCTATATATGCAATAACCTAAATAACCTCAGGTTAAATACCACCGAGGGAGCGAGCTGTACCTGATGTTCGGTGGTGCTAACTGATCACTATCATCCATTGTGTTAATTTAATCGATAACAAGGAAAAGACCATGTACAGCGATTTATTCAAAACATTCAACGAACAAACTGAGCAATTCTTTGCACCAGCGGTACAGTTTAACCAAATCGTGGCAAAAAACATCGAAGCACTATCTAAAATTCAGCTGCACTCGGCTGAACAGATCACTAAAACATCCATTGAGCAGCTAAAGCAAGCGACTGAAATCAAAGATGCAAAATCTATGATGGATTTTAACGCAAGTCAGTTGAACGCGTTAAACGCCCTAAGCCAACAGATGATCCAAGATGGTCAAAAGCTTTCTCAATTAGGTCAAGAATTTAAAGACAGCTTAGAATCTCTTGGTAAAGAAACGCTAAAAACAGCGAAAGCGCAATAACCTGCAATTTTGGGCGACTTAGGTCGCCTTACCCGTTCAAACAACACAAAGGATCTACCTGTATGGGCACTCAAGCAAATATTGAGCAAGGGTTAACTGCGTGGTGGCAATATAACCAAGAATTGTGGCAGCTCGCAGCGACAAATTTTGGTAAAGAGAATCCATTACAAAATGCATTAAATGAGCAAAACCAAGCCGACTTACAAAGCTGGCTCAGTGCACTCAATCAGCAACCGGAAACCTTTATTAAACAGCAAAATGCGTGGTGGCAAACTCAGTTTGCTATTTTTCAAAACAGTTTTATGCCGCAAACTACCGATGAGAAAGAAGACATTATTAGCCCTGAGCGTGGAGACAAACGCTTTGTAGACCCAGATTGGCAAGAGAACCCTTGGTTTAACTACCTAAAACAAAGCTATCTTTGGTTTGGACAATCACTACAAAACACCATTGAAAATACTCCAGGTCTCGACCCAAAACTTAAAGAGCGATTAGCGTTTTTTGCAAGACAGTCCGTTAATTCAGTATCACCGAGCAACTTTGTTTCAACCAACCCAGAATTACTCAAGCTGACGCTAGAAAGTAACGGGCAGAATCTATTCGATGGACTGGCGTGCTTAAAAAAAGATTTAGCCAAAAGCACTGAAATGCTCCGAGTCAGCATGACCAATGAAAATGCGTATACACTTGGAGAAGACCTGGCTTGTACACCGGGTAGAGTGGTATTCCAAAACCACTTGTTTGAATTGATCCAATATCATCCGACTACGGAGCAAGTGCACAAGACTCCCCTGCTTATCGTGCCGCCATTTGTTAATAAATACTATATTTTGGACTTGAGAGCAGATAACTCGATGGTTAAATGGGCACTTGAACAAGGATATACCGTGCTAATGATGTCATGGAAAAACCCAGATCCAAGCATGGCAAATATTGCGTTTGACGACTATGTCGTCGACGGTGTGTTATGTGCTTTAGAGCAAACAGAAAAACAAACAGGCGAAACGCAAATCCATACTGTGGGTTATTGTATCGGCGGTACTCTACTCACCACATGTATGGCCTATATTGCTGCTAAACGCATCAAACAAAGAGTAAAAAGTGCAACCTTGCTGACCACAATTTTAGATTTCTCGCAGCCAGGTGAACTTGGCGCATTTATCAATGAGCCCACCATTAATGCGCTAGAACAGTATAATAATCAAAATGGCGTGATGTCAGGGCATCTGCTCGGTACTTCTTTTAGTATGCTGAGAGAAAACAGCTTGTATTGGAATTACTTCGTTAATAACTACCTCAAAGGCAAAGCGCCTGCCGACTTAGATTTACTCTACTGGAATAGTGATAGTACAAATCTAACAGCGGCCTGCCACAACTTTATTTTGCGAGACTTATATCTCAATAATCAGCTTATTGAAGACAAGTCTGTCAGTATTCGTGGCACTAAAATTGACCTCAGTAAAGTAAAGCAACCTGTCTACTTTCTCTCTACCCGTGACGATCATATTGCGCTGTGGCAAGGCACTTTTGAGGGGGCTAAAAAGCTCAGCAGCCCGCTCACCTTTGTGCTTGGTGAGTCTGGCCATATTGCCGGAGTGGTCAACCCGCCAAGTGCAAACAAATATGGTTATTGGTTTGATGGACAAGACCAAGAAAACCCCGCTGAGTGGCTTGCTTCGGCAAAGCATGAAAGCGGGTCATGGTGGTCGCATTGGGCGCAGTGGCTACATCAAATAAACCCAGAGCAAGTCCCAGCTCGTGCCGCACAAAGTGATGAACAACCGGGGATTTATGATGCCCCGGAGAATACGTCAAACAGAGTATTTAACCTGAGCTGCGGATAATTAATGCCTTTCTAGCAGCCAGTTTTAGCGCTAACTGCGTTGAATTCACTTCCAATAGCCAGCTATTGGTGCGTAAATTCGCCTTGCCTACAGGATGTAGGTACCTTAGCGAGAGCAGGACGCGGAAGCGGTGTTTTCCCTAAAACTCTCTGGCTAGACAAGGAAAAAACCAAGTTATTCTTTAGAAGCAATAAGTTGGAACATTCCTTATCCAAACCTCAGGTTATTTAAGAAACTTACAATCAAATCAATTAGAGGCAAGCAATCTTGCTTCTAATATTTCCCGTTATTGACACATTCTATACATTCGGTCAGTCTAGGACACAAAAATATAGGGAAATAACATGATTGGATTTCTTATACTTGTTGCGGCGTTCGTAGCCTTTGTTGGCGTATTACAATATCAAAAAGTAAAAACGACGGCACGTAGACGTAGTTTTATTCAAGATTACGACCTCACACATTTAAGACCCAAACTCAGCCGCCATTATCCAGAGCTTACTAATGAGCAACTGACACAAGTTGAGTTAGGTCTTAAGCAGTTTTTTCAAGCGAACTTATTGCTCGAAGATCAATCCTTAGCTATGCCCTCTCGGGTTGTCGATGCGCTGTGGCATGAATTTATTTTACACACCCAAGAGTATCACTCCTTTTGCTACGAGGCCTTTGACCGTTTCTTACATCATTGTCCATCTGAGGCAATGAAAGGGAAAAACAAAGCTCAACTTAGTCTACGTAAAACATGGCGAGCCTGCTGTAGCATCGAGCGCATATCCCCGCGAAGACCAGCTGCTTTACCTATATTATTCGCACTGGATGCCTTACTTAATATCCCAAATGGCTATTACTACTCGGCAACCGATTTTCGAGAGCCCATTACCAAAGGCGATTCCAGCACTACAACCTATGCTGGACACATCGGGTGTACGTCAATGGACAGTGGCGACAGCAGCACCTCTTCCTCAAGCTCTTCAAACTCAAGTTGTAGTAGTGGCTCAAGTTGCGGTAGCGGCTGTAGTAGTTAAACACAAAGTATTTCTAGGATGCGGCCTTTTACATTCGTTAACGTTAAGGCCTTATATTGGCGCTAAAGATTAGCTACTATTTGTACCGGTTTAACTAGTTTCTTTTGGTGATCCGGTGCCTATTTTCAACAAACATTACAGCCTGCTATTTTCAGCCTTACTGATGTCGGGATGCCACCAGCTGGGCGAAGGTCAATCTTTGTGGAGAATCGCCTCAGAAGGCATCATTTTTGATGGGCAGCTGCAAACGCACCTATCAGCTCCCTCAATTCAATGTGAACAGTGTGAAATCAAACGTCAGACCGATATGCGCCCTTCCGGTCCTGCGGATTACACATTAGTGTCGGAAAACCACAAACTCAAAGCGATTTGGGGTAAAAGTAGCAATGCCGCTTTATATATTCCAAATAACGCCGGAAGAACCTTAATAAACTTGGCTCCGGATACGGAAACTGGTGTCTGGATCATGGACTTAGATAGTACACCAAAGCCACTTAAAGTCGGCAAAGTAAATTATGTGATGCTTGGCGCTGACACTTACCAAGTAGTGATCAGTCCAAATTCACAGCGCACAAACTTCGAGTACGCTGTACTTGTGAAATAGCTTTTATTGTGCTTCTAAAATCGTTACTGCATCCGGTTTGAGCCTAACTAGATTCATTCCCTCAGTGACTTTGCTTGCATCAAACACTTCACCGTTTTCATGTGCTCTATGAGCCAAATAACGCTTCGTTTTCTCAATGTCTAACTCGAACTGCTCGAGTACTCCAGTCGCATAGGCTTGCTTTCCAATGGCGGACATTGGAAAAACCATATCGCCATCCCGTACCTTTACGTTTATTTCCTCGCCGTTATCTACTTTCAGTGTCATCCAACAACCGCGTTTTTTACACACCTTGACCACTTCACCCGACAGCGTGATCTGACTCCCCACAAACTGCTCAGTATTTTTCAATACGTCTTTGCCCGCAACGAGCTTACTCATGTCTGCACCACCACCAAACTGGGTATCACTTGCATAAGATATAGTGCTAAGCAATGCCAACATCAGCAGCAACCTATTTTGTAATTTCATAAAACCTCCTTCTCAAAAATTACAGCCAGTATAAACAAAAATGCCGACTTAAAGTCGGCATTTTTAACATCATTTGCTCTTTGTTCGTTATAGTTTTTTCAGCTTCATATCAGTGCCAAATACAAGGCCATGATCTGCAACATCCATACTAAACTCAAACACCATATTTTGCTGTAAAAACGCATCAATACCTTCCGGCATTGGTTGACCTGTCGCTTTTGCCGCTTCTAACATTGGTGCTAAAAACGCTTGCATATCCATGCTGAAATGCGTCATGCCATTAGTTTCTAGCGCTTGGTTTGCCATTTTCTCAGCAATAACCGTCGCCTTTTCACCCGTAAACAACACTAAGTGATCGCCTTTAACCGCTAGCTTGATATCCATACCTAATGGCTGTGGAGATGGAATATACTGGTTAATTGAAACCGGTGTCCCGTCTTCTGGGATTTGAATTTGACCCAGCATAGGTGCAAGCCCTTTCACCGTATTAACAAGTACTAAAGGATCTTCGGCAGACAATGTGACTAGAGCATCAAACGTTTTAGGTTCCGGCATGCCTTGGTCGTTTGGCTCCATAACAAGATCAAAAACGGATGCACTCACGCCTTTAACCGAGTTCGCCATGCCTGTCATCATCGCAATAGCCATTGGACTATTTTGTTTCGCTTGCTGCTGTAGTGCAACGAGTTCAGAACACTTGAATTCAGCTTTAGTAAAACGGCCCCACAGGGTGTTTACAAGCGGCGCAACTTTTGCAACGTCAACACCATAGCCAAACCCGAGTACTTTCTCTTCGCCGTTGGTGACATGCGCAGGAATAAAGCCACGGATCGACCCAAGTGCTTTCATCAGTTCAGCATCTTTACCCACCACCACAGTATCAACTTCAAAGTCGATTGCAGAATTAGTAAATTGGATATTCTTGGTACCCAATACCGTTGCAGGCCACAGGTTGGCGATTTCACTGTAGTCCGCCTGACACTCAGGCGCACGTACCGCTGCTAATTTCTCAGTCCCACCACCTAGCTGCAATAGATTATTTAACATACGAGTCAAATCAGACTGCTTGTTTGCAGTAATACCATCGACGATAGCCACATGGTTCAGAAACGCAATTGACGAACCATCAAAACCAAACTGCGTATTGTATTGCTCTAGTTTGCCAGATTGCGCCAGTGACTGGGCTGGTTTGGCAATACCCAAAGCAACTTTTAAATCCGCTTCGGTGTTAATAGGCGTGTTAAATGTCGTCGTTACCCATTGACCCTGCACGGATGTGATAAGCTCAATTTTAGCTTCTGGCGCGAACTCAAGCTGATAACGCGTTAATGCGACACCATCAAGCGTATCTTCTTGGTATGTGATTTCGGCATCTTTTGCAGCCATTTTTATTGTGCGCTGAAAAGCTTCAGGATCTGCAAGCTCATAACGCAGTGTCGGTAACAAACCAACGGTGTAGAATACACTTCTAACTGTCTCACCCATACCTAAGATAGCTTTCATTTGCTCAGGGGATGTCATCGCTAGATTGTACTGTTCTAATAGCGTCGCCAGAAAATTCAGATGTTTATCATTTTCTTTTCTAAGCAGCCCAGTTACTTCTTCAAGATCTTGTACTTTTCTAAGCGCTTCAGGCATAAAAGATAAATATTTTTGCTGCTCAAAAGGCGTTAATTGCCCCCAAAATACAGCGGTATCAGCCGGAACATATTCCAGTTGTTCCATCGCGATGCTTGAAGAAGATGATTGAGTGGTTACATAAGCACCAACGGCAATAGCCACAGCACCTAAGCCAACGAGAAGTTTTGTATTCATAATTGATTCCTTGTTATCACCACGGTACATAGCCAAACACGTGGTAAATTTATTCTTCCCTACGAACCGCAACGATTGCGCGCGTCAGAGGTCGTTGCATAAAGACAATTGCATGTCCAAAAATGCAGCGGTATTGTACCTCGATTATTGTCTCAATTCCATTAATTGTGAATGGTCAAGCTACTCTCAATATTCGGTCAGTTTTAAAATGAGCTTGATGGTTACACCAATAACCACCAAGCTCTCATTTACAGGATTATTGACTTTCTGCTTGTAGAGTCAATCCTGAAAATGCAGCGTAACCATAGAGCCCAATATGCCAAGTTCCCGCATTTGGATTGGTGATTGTGCACGTTTCATTATTGCCATTTTCATAAGGCCGACATTCGTAGGTATTACTATTTGGTTGTTGACCAAAACGCAGATATAAATCAGCATCTCCAGTACCACCCGATGCCTTTACTTGCAAGCTCTGTATTCCCTGTGCCACGTCAAAACTATAATACTGCCACTGACCTTTACTGGCAGATTGATCCAACCATTGCTGGCTATTACCTTGATCTGGAGGAGTGTTAGTATAAACCGTAGCCGTTAGCGCAACGCCTGAATAACTCTCATAGCCATCAAGCATGACATAGTAACGACCTGTTTGTACTGGAGTAATCGTACAGACTTCATTATTACCTGATTTATAGGGTCGACAATCGTAGTTTTGTGTCGTTGGCTCCGCATTAAAGCGCACATACATATCTACATCCCCACTGCCGCCCGCCGTTTCAACTTTTAGCTGCGTTGCTCCTGCTGGCACATCAATGTAATAAAGTGTCTGAGAAGACTTAGCGCCAGTGACATTCGCTTGTGTTTGACCACTGATAAGTTCAATTGCAGCTGGCGGCTCAACAATGGGGGTTTCTATAACAGATAGATTATTGCTTGCTTTGATCAGATTTAGTTCATCACCAATTTCGGCGGCATACCACCATGTCATATTCATAGGTAATGCGAGCGGATCGGCATCTCGCTGCGCCTTAGATAAGGCAGTTGCATTACTTGAAAACTCAGCAGTTCGAACAGTAAGCTTATCGTTTGTCACACTCAACACTTTAAACTGTTGAATACTCGCAAGGTCGATAGTCCAGCTTTTTGGATCATTGGCGCTTCTTGCCGGTGCTCCCCAGCTTCCCTCACCCACATAAACGGTACCGCCTTGGGTCGTTGCAGTAAAGCCATTGCTGGTAGGCGTTAGTGCGTAAGTCAGTTTATTGATATGAGTATCGGACTCTACCACTAAGTTCATCGCATTATTATAGAAGTCTTGTGCCCACCAAGTGTGTAATATGGTGTTGTCTGACTTACCTGAATAGTGAGGATACATCGGCTTGTGATACTGAGCGATACGCCACGTTGCGCTGTTGCCCTGAGACTGTAAGTCGCTTTTCAGCCAATTGTTCATCGCTGTGGCATAGCTCGACCAGCCACTATTTTTAAATTGGCTATTTAAGGTATAAACCCTTAACAGCCCCGCCACGTTAAAAGCACCATAGGTATCTTTTGCTGTACACGCACCATCTTGGTCATAATCTACGCCAAATACTTCGCATAGCGTTTTGTAGTTATCGTCTTCGTGATTGCCATGTGTTGCTACAAATGGATAAATTCGCTTGTATGCAAGGCCATCAATCAAATCATCCGAAAAGGTTAATTGCCAATCTTTTAAGTATTCACGCATTTCAGAAACGGAGTTTGCATTGGTGTAATCGCCACCATGCATAATAAATAGCGGTCGAATTTTAGCGATCAACTCATTGCCTTTACGGCGTGTTGTCCAACCTGTGCGCGTATCACCACCAGCTACAGCAGTGATCCCTGATGCCGTTTGCGGCGCAGTTCTGAACCACAGACGCTGACCGCAACCTTGTGAATCACAAACACGATAATAAACCGCACTATCTGGGGCTAAGCCGGTTAATTTCACAAATGAACTTGAGAGGCCCCCGTCAAAGGTATGCGTTGCGCTGACCGCAGCACTTTGCCAGCTCTGCTCATCCGTTGTGCTGCCATATTTAACAATATGATTAGTGCCTGACGTGGGTGTAAATCCTATTGTTGCTGAAGTGCTTGGACTGGTGTCCCACACAAGACGATGGTAGTCACTCGCAGCAAAACTGCTACAAGACAGACCAGCTGCAACCACAAAAGTTGCCATTTGAGTATATTTCATTTCCTTGGTTCCTAGTTTAGAGTAACAGGCTCAACACGACTTTGAGCCAATGAGAGTGATGTTGACGGCGTAGCCACCAACATCACAAATGCGGCGTTTGCATAAGGGAGCGAAAGCGTCTCTGTCGATTGAAAATTCACGGCCGTTGCCCCTAACTTTTCACGCTTAAACGACTTGGGTAACGGCACGCTGGCCTCACTACTCCAATAGTCACCATTTTTAATGTGTGGGAAAAAATCACTTGCGATATGGGGTTGTCCAGGACTATTTGGTGTTTGAATTAAAGAGCGCAGCTCATCAGGTGTAGGTAAGCGCCACTCGGCACTACCACATAAAGAAGCTTGGTTAGTTTTACGGATCAGATCTTGGCTATCGCAGTGGGATGCTTCGAAATAACAATCACCTTGATCAGCATGACCAAATTGACCGTCATACCAAGAGTAACTCCAATAGCCATCGTGAATAGACTCATCATCTCGTTTTACTTCCCAAAGCAGATTAAGCTTTTTGTCATAGACACAATGCCAAGGGCCCTGCCATACAGACAAAAATTGCATGTCATTGGTGACTTTAATAAAGCGTGCATGAGTTGGAATTTCTCGCTCAGGAGCGCTGAATAACAAGTAGCTAATCGCCACAGTGGCAATCGCTAAACTAAGTATTAAACGTGAGGCAACGGTCATAGCATATACCTCAATTGAATCGCTCTGTGGTGACGAGTATGCGCGATTTGTGCGTGATCAAATGCGGAGACCCACATGCAAACACCAGAGCGCAGTTCAACATCAAGGGGAGAATGCGTTTGGTGTTTACGTACCAGCTCTAGCGTCCAATAACCATCGTGCCACTCTCCCCTAGCCCTAACATCGGCTCTATCTCCCTCAAAACGATTTGAACGGTACAACACGGACGGGAGCTGTTCGCCAATTTTCGCCATATCTTGTTGTGGGTTGTAGGTTTCGCTGGCAAACCAATCAAGGACTTTGCGCTCAGTGATATCCGGCGATGGAATTGGCATTCGCTTTGGCGTAACCTCAGTCGGTGAGTACCAGCGCCAGTTCATCACATAAGCACCGCTTTCTTTGCCATCAGGTTGATACCCTGCGGTGTAGCGTCTTTGCCCAAGTGCAACGCTTTGAGGCGGCCCAAAAAAATTATCATCGGCCAAGTACATGTCATTGGTTCTCAGCGCTTTCCAGTGCCATAAATCTCGCGTGCGGCCGTCCGTACTTGCATGATAGCCCTTGCCATGCCAGTTACGGGGCTTGCCTGCAAGCGGCGCATCGCCATATTGAACGGTGCCATCACCTCCTAGTTCACAGGTTGTCGATAGCATGATGGCAAACTTATCTTCGTAATAAGTGCGCTCGTCAAAGCGATAAAAGCCATTTTCTTGTACTTGCCAACCGTCTGAGGTTTTTTCCAGCGGCAGATGCTCTAGGCTTTCGGTCGGATCTTGCCAGCGGATCAGAAAGAAGGTTTCATCATGGTTGCTCAACGCTTTTATTTCGACCTCACTACTCCCATCCAAGAAGTTTGCACCACCAAATGTAGTTAATTTAATAGGCTTAGCACGCAACCATTGTGGCTCGTCTCCTTTACCGTCTATTTCAACGTGGCTTTGCCTTGATAGCGGCGCAACTTCTAACCGTAAATGCTGATCTGCAACAATAAGCTGTATGCCAAGGCCGCAAAAATACACCAGAGCAATACTGCAACTGAGTAAAATAAGCGCATTTCGGGGCAATAACACGCTCAGTACTTGCTTGCCCTTAAACACCGTGTGCTTTATGCCATGTAACACCAAATACAAAAAAATGGCTGTCGCTGATAACCCATGAATCACTAAACTTAGACTCTCTGGATTGAGCCAAAGTAACCATCCTGTGACTATACTCAGCACGATAACCAGATACCCAAAGTAGTTAACGGCTTTATCAAACTTACTTGGTGCGCCACGAAACGGTGCGCGAATGGTTGCCACAGTAAAAACAATCGCAATCAAGGTGAGTAAGCAACCAAATAACACATGCATTGACAGCAACGCGCCTTGTGGAAGCAAAGGCGAAAGAAACGCCAGAAAATCATGATTGATAATGCCCAAGCGAGGGCCAGTCAGTAACCCAACCAAGATAACTATTACCGCCATAACATGAAAAATGGCAAAACTACTTCGACGCACAACCGCTCCCAAATAAATAAAGTAAATTTAGTGTAAACAAATAAATTTACATAAATATTTCATATTTGGAAAGATGAGACTTTCTCATCTTGTGAATTAGCGACACGTGTAATGCCGTGTAACTTGATTGTTAATTAGTTTGTACTAAGGTAGTTGATACTTCCACCGTCACGGACAGTTCAACATGAACAATAGACTAGTAATAAAATATGTAAGTGCGGCAGTGGCTTGCACACTGTTTCTCGCAAGTTGTAGCTCACCAAGTAAAAAACCTTCAGTGCCCAAAGAAACGCTCGACCCGGTTGCAGAATCTGGTCAAGTGCCTGAGCGAGTTTGGCTCAATCAAGGATGGTCAGATAAACTTCGGCAAGACTTTTGGTTTACAGGCCAAGGGTCACAAATCATTCCCTATACTTGGTTTACTTGGTTAGAGCAGCCCAACAGTAAAAAGCTCTTTCGCGATAGCGAACATATGGAAATGCTGCGCTACCTGCCCAGTAAAACCGCCGCCAATAACCCTTCAGGCTTGCCCATCGGTTTTGCCGTGCATAACAATCAAACTACGGGACAAGCTTGGGTCGGGATGACCTGTGCCGCTTGCCACACTAACCAAATTGACTATAACGGCACAAAAATATTGGTAGAAGGTGCGCCCACCCTCGCCAACTTTGTACTCTTCTTTAGCCGCCTAAATGCCGCGTTAGAAGCGACCCTTAACGATAATCAAAAGTTTAGCCGTTTCGCGATGCGCGTATTAAAAGAAGGGGCATCGCAAGAATTGATTGATGATCTACGAGACGATCTCAAGCATGTGGCGCTTGCAACCGCCGAGCGACAAACCGTTAATGACTTGCCCGAAGACTATCCAGACGACTTTACTAGCTATGCTCGACTTGATGCGTTTGGCAATATACAAAACGCCGGCACGGCATTTGCGCTTGACGACCTTAACAATAAAAATGCGCCCACCGCGCCCGTCTCCTATCCATTTTTATGGGGGACGCACCAGTCAAATGTTGTGCAGTGGAATGCTTCCGCCCCCAATATTCCTGTGGTCGGCCCATTAGTACGCAACATTGGGGAAGTTGTCGGTGTGTTTGGTTCGTTATCCATTGAAGAAGCACCGGTTTGGCAGCGCGTTTGGGGGAAACATGCCCGATATAGCTCAACGGTAGACTTACATGCGTTAGGGCAACTAGAAGCGTGGGTAAAAACACTTCTGCCACCAGCTTGGCCTGAGCAATACCTTCCAGGGATTGACACCAATAAGGCGGCACAAGGAAAAATGCTATTCCAAGCAAATTGCGCCAACTGCCACCAACTCATTGATAGCAAAAACTTACTCAAGGATTACGAAGCAGTAAAAGTACCGGTAAAAGAGATAGGCACCGACCCGACTATGTCTAATAACGCAAGCTGCCACATGGCAAAAACATTGTTCTTGGAAGGCACAAAAACCGACATTATCGCGGGAGACAAATTCCAAGCCGTGGATAGCGCTATCGATATCCCAGTAAATGGCGTGGTGGGTCTAGTGCTAAAAGATCCCATCAAAGCAATCGAAGCGGGCTTAATAGCAGAACGCACCGGGCCAGATGGTAAGAAAACCACCGTGAAAAAATCCATTGAAGAGCGCCTCAAAGTCTATTTGGCAAATAGACAACAGTTAACCCCCAATACTAACGAAGATTGTGTGGACGGTTTTTACGACGCGGGTGTCTACAAAGCAAGGCCGTTGAATGGAATTTGGGCAACCGCGCCTTATTTACATAATGGCTCTGTGCCAAATCTATGGTCACTACTACAATCACCAGAGTCGCGCCCAGATACCTTCTGGGTTGGCAGTCGCGAATTCGACCCTATCAATGTTGGTTATATTACTCATCAAGGCATGAACGAGTTCAAAGTGAACAAAGCCAGCGGTGAGGTAATGCCGGGCAATGATAACAGCGGTCACGTTTACGGCACTACCTTGAGTGACAATGAAAAGTGGCAAATCGTTGAGTTTTTGAAAACGCTATAAACGCCATGTAGCGCTAAAAACAAAGGGCCGAATACAGGCCCTTTGACTTATAACCGAAAACGTTATTTAAAATGACTCGTGCAACACCACTAGTGCACTTAATTTGCTTGCGCCAAACGTCATCATTTTTTCAAAATCCGACCTTGCGATGGGTACTTGCTGGCAGTCGATAGGGTTTTGGTCGTCCTCGACATCAGGATCATTAAGATATAAACACAACTCATCTAAGCCCGTAATAAGCACCCAATGCGGCGCTTTTTTACCGTTTAGCCGATAAGTGCTGATCAAAGCCAATACCGCACTGCTCTGTAACAACCATTGTTCAACCTGTTCAAGCTTTACATCGGCTTGATGAATAGCAATATCACGATATTCACACTCTTGACGGAATTGCTCATGAACTAAGGTCATCACCTGTTTTTTCTGCGCGCTTCTCACGCCATCTAAAAATAGCGGGCCCGCCGTATTCACCATCACCTCTGCCGCAAAACCACGGCGCTCCGCAGCCAATGCCAATCCAAATGGGTGACAGCCGCCGTGACCTGCGGTCATAAAGATGGTGGTCGCTTCACGCCATATCTCAAGCTCTAAGGCCTGATCGCCCATACAGCCTGGATCTATGCTTGCCATTGCCATCATCAGTGACGCCGGTCCGCAGGTAAAGTCTGTCGTTTGCTGATACCAAGGAGCCTGATGCAACACCGCCTTTTGCGACAGCTTACGCACGCATTTTTGCATTCTTAGCGCGTCATCATGATCCGCGTAATAGTTTTGATACTCGCCAAATACACGATAACCCATGCGTTTATATAAGCCGATGGCCGCGTCATTGCGTTTAGCCACTTCTAAACGCATATATAACCAGCCCATTTCACCCGCTCTGACTTCAAGCTCAGACATCAGTTGGCGTGCGATCCCTTTACCTTGATGATGAGGCGATACCGCCAATGAATAAAGCCTTGCTAGCCGCGTTCCTTGGTGCAACCAAAGCAACCCATAGCCCACAAGTTCCCCGGCCAACTTTGCAGTGAGCAGCAGGCTATGTTCAAAACTGATGTAATGCTTGAGTTGGCGACGACTCAGTCTATCTGCACTAAAGCAGCTTTGCTCCAGCGCATTCAGTGAGTTCAAATCCTGCAGTGTCGCCTTTTCAAGCACCAACGCGGCTTGCAACATTACTTTTTACCTCTCGCTTCAAGGCGTCTTGAAAATTCAGACATCACTTGCATGTACAACTCGTCACCGAGATATTTGTCTTCAACCCCTTGGTCAATATTCGGGTTGTCGTTTACTTCAAGCACGTAGGCTTTACCGTTGTGCTCTTTAATATCAATACCATACAAACCATTACCCACAACTGCCGCCGCTTTTAACGCTGCACGTAACACCGCTTTTGGCACTTCAAACGTTGGTAGCGTGTCAAACCCACCCGAGAAATTACGTTTTGACTCATGGTTATAGATTTGCCAATGGTTACGTGCCATATGGTAACGGCATGCATAGATCGCACGGCCATTTAACACCCCAATACGCCAGTCGTAATCTGTGTATAAGTAAGCTTGTGCCAACACAATCGCAGAGACGCTCATCAGCTCTTGTAAACGCTCGCCAAGCTCTTCTTTGGTTTTTACTTTAAATACGCCTTTTGAGAACGAACTCTCAGGCATTTTAAGCACCATAGGTAGCGATAACTCAGCAATGAGTTTATCGATTACTTGTTCATTACACTGACTCACAAATCGCGTTTCTAAACTTGGCACCTTCTTGTAATTAAAGGCATCATGTAAAAACACCTTATTACAACAGCGTAGGATCGAGCTTGGATCGTCAATTACCACTAAATCTTTTTGCTCTGCTTCTTGCGCAAGGCGATAAGTATGGTGATCAATCGCTGTGGTTTCACGAATAAATAGCCCATCGTATTGGCCTAAGTTGTATAACTCAGCCGCTTCTAATGGATGAACTTTAATGCCCAGCTTTTCACCCGCTTTAACAAAGCGGCTGATCGCACCTTTATTACTTGGCGGCAATTTTTCATCATGGTCCACCAACATCGCGATATCCCAACGATACTTTTTGTGACTCTTACGCTTGTTCCACTGAGTGGCATGCACATGACCTAATACTTGAGTACAAAACTCAAGCTGCGCCACCTGCAGAGTCGAAAAGTCGCGTCGCTGCACCTGCACACGCACGCCTTTATCTTGCTGCTGTAGTGTCACTTTTAGTAAAGGCGCAGGAAATTGCTGAAATAAATACGCCGCCAACTTACCAAACTCAGGCTGTTGGGTTTCGCCCATACAAATGATCAGCTCAGCGTCATCGGTAATCGCGATCCCACGCTTATCAAACCAAGCTTGCGATAAAAACAACGCATTATCGCCATCACGTAAACCGTTAATAACTTTTAGACTCGGAAGCACTTGGTGATTACGCGCTTCAGCAAGTAAAGAGCAGTAATAACCTTGGCTTAAATAACGGTCACAGTCACATAAATTAATCACTCGAAGTTTTGATTCACCGAGCTTTGGGTACTCTTGCAAATACGTTTCAAACGTCACTACGTTATTTGCCAAAGGCAGTACATCTGCATTTTGATCAACAACGAATAGAGTAGATAGCATCTAAATAATCCTTAGGTGGCGATGCGTTAGCACATCAGTACATGATGGTTTAGGCACCCCACGATTTAACACAGGGTTAGTGGGCAAATTCAAGGCCCACATTAAAGTGGAGTAGTTGTAATCTTAAATATAGCACTTAGCAATTGAGTAATTTTGATTCTCAAGATAAATCTTTCTTGCTGTCGACAGCTGGAATAAAAGACTTAAGTTTCAAACAGTTAAAAACCATAAAAGCTTATACAATCAGATTCGATTGAAACGATTAAGATTTCTCGTGTTTACAAACAGATATCAAGGATGAAATAGCAAGCGGTAGGCATGCTTAGGAATGCCACGAGCAGTGAGTGCTTTGGTTGTAGTTGCTAATATTTGCAAGCTGATAAGTCTTAAGTTCATCTGATAGGAAGTCGAGAGTAAACAGCGAGAGTGAGCAGAGCTACACCACATTGATAATTTCAAGATAGATATTTAAAGGTCTCTCGAATCGTTAAGAATGTCAGCAATTGGGTTACTTGTGACGTGGTCAAGAGAAAGCAATGCGAATGTGTAATGTAGTGTAATTTCATTTACATTAAATAATTGATAAAATTATGTTACAAACATACAGCACAATGAGAAGTTAAAAGTCTCGAATACCTCACCTGTGAAATTTAAAGTTGAGTATTTTTAATACTTTAGCTAGTTGCAACTAGTTCTTAGTGAGCCAAAAGAAGACTTGATAATTCACTACTAGCTTTTTGCAGATGATTTGCATATTGAAATGACAACTTTTTACCAGAAGTCATAAAGAATTATTAAATAAAGTTAGCTTGATAATTGTTACTTTTACTTGTGGGTAGGTAGGATATTCAAGAATTCAAGCTAATTAGCTATTAACTCTCTTCTTTAGAGTAAGGTACACAATCAATACAAATGAAGTCATACGAATATTTACATAAAAGAACATTGGTTACATCCAAAGCTAGGTATGAAGCTAGTAGGCGTTTAAGGCTCCACAGTTGGTGCTCTCAATGGACACTCGCATTTTTAGCCGTCGGACAGATAGTTCTCGCATTGTTTACTACGTTTGGTCTTGTTGATGACACAGTAACGAAGAACCAAATAAACATGGCTAGTCTATTTTTTGCAGTAGTTGTTCTTGCTTATTCATTATTACTTGGTATGGGGGACTTTTCTGCTAGATCTTCGAATATCCACCAATGTGGCTTGGAGTTGGCAGAACTTTCGCGGAAACTCCATTATCGTGTGACGCAGCGATATCAATCTACCGAACATGAATATTTAAACTTCGTGAATAGGTACTATATTTGCCTTAACAGGCACGAAAACCATGTTTCACATGATTATTTGATTGCAAGATTGGACTACCTCACTGAACATGGAAAAAAACCATCAAAGTCTGCTGTGCTTCTCAACTATAAGTTGAAAATATATTGGTATCGAGCGTTAGGTTTTTCCCATTATATTTTTTCAATCACTTTATTGCTTCTTTGGTCGTGGCATTTGGTAAGTTTCAGTTAACTAAAAGAAACATACAAGCTGTTTAATAGGGACGTTAGGGTTCTCAATAGTTTTTATTTATTTTTAGGATAATTAATATGCCGTATGAATTAGGTAAGAGGTTAGTTGTCGGGGTTGCTTCAAGTGCAATGTTCGATTTGACAGAATCTGATAAGGTCTTTAGAACTAAGGGTGAAGAAGAATATCGAAAATACCAATCTGAAAATATCGATGTTCCTTTAGATAAAGGCGTGTCGTTTTCGTTTATAAAACGTTTGCTATCACTAAATGATTTAAGTGAAGAGCCTGAATCCGATCCATTAGTAGAGGTTGTTTTACTATCTAGAAACGACCCTGATACTGGCCTTCGAGTTATGAAATCAATCAAGCACCACAGCCTACCTATTACTCGAGCGATTTTTATGCAGGGCAAGTCACCATATGAGTATATTGAAGCATTAAGTATCTCTTTATTTCTATCTGCTCACTCTCCCGACGTTAAAGAAGCAATCCAGCTAGGTTATCCAGCCGGTCATGTAATGAAATCAGCAATGATTGATGAAGATGATGACGATTTAAGGATAGCATTTGACTTTGATGGTGTTCTCGCTGATGACGAATCTGAGTCTGTTATGCACAATAATGATCTCAATCATTTCCATGATCACGAAACAAAAAATGTTTTACAGCCTCACAACCCAGGACCGTTAAAAGAATTTTTAGTGAAAGTTTCAGCTATCCAGAAAATCGAAGAAAGTAAGAAAAAATTGGAGCCGGATTACCGCAATAGATTAAGAGTTTCCATAGTCACAGCAAGGAATGCGCCGTCACACGAAAGAGCGTTAAATACATTAAAAGAATGGGGTGTAATGACGAACGATGCGTTCTTTTTAGGTGGTGTAGATAAAGGTTTGGTATTAGGAGTACTTAAACCTCATGTATTCTTCGATGATCAGACAGGCCATTTGACTTCAACAAGTACAGTAGCTCCTTCTGTTCATATACCTTTCGGCGTCAAAAACTTAGAAACTAAAGAAGAGTAACAAAATGAATTGATGACACCCATCACTACTTTTCAATATTAAAACTTACGCGACATTTTTAGAACACTCCAATTTGAGGTGGGTGTTAACGATTTACATGAATACACAAACTTTAGGTAGGTGTCAGCACAAGCTATTTGGTTAAATAAAGCCTACTTAATAATTGTTATTTCTCACTTGTGCATAAGTAAGATACTCAAGAAATCACGCTAATTAACCGAATTAATTCAAGGAGATAAGATGTATCTATTACTAGAAGGATTCTTTTACGCTGCTATCATACTAATATTTGGATTGCTTCCGATATTCGGCCTGCAATACCTGTACAGCCACTGGCCTTGGACATGGTTTAAAAATAATTTGTTTGGCCTGTTCTATGTCTTTAGCGCTACGCTAGTATTCGGTTACCTAAGTGCAATGCGAGTAGAGCTACTACAAATAACACCATCTAGTGCGCAAGACTCAGCATTAAAAGAAAATATAGATCTATTTCTAATTATGGTTGTTTTTGCTGGTCCTGGTGTATTGCTGGGAGTCTCAATTAATTTATTTTCGAAATCTTTTGAGAATGATTTATAACGGGCGTAATTTGTTCGCTCGTTCGAGGCTAGGATCTCAGTTCAGCTCTGGAGTCAACGACACCCATCACTACGTTTCAGTATTAAAACTTAAGTGATATTTTTAAAACACGCCAATTTGAGGTGGGTGTCAGCAATTTACAAAGCTTGGGACATTCTCCATCCACCTCAGGTACTGACTCTCAAATTCGATTAAATCTAACTAACCGAGCTAGAGGCAAAATAAAAACTTACTCACCTTTAGCTCTTCCCTTCAGTTTTGACGGTGATTTCCCGTACCATTTTATACAAACCTTATTCAGCGCACTTTGCTCTGTAAAACCAAGTGCGTCTACAATATCGAGCAATCTGGTGTTGTCGATAAGTTGTTCAAATCGATGCTTTCGCTCTTGGTCGAGTAAGGTTCTAAAGCTGGTGTGTTGTATTTTTAGCTTACGCTGCATCGAACGCACACTCATGTTTAATGCCTTAGCCATACTTGCTTGGTTGACTCCAGCCAGTGAGTGCTTTGCCGCTAGTAAATTAGCAACACGCGTTTTTAAGTCATGATTATCACAAAGCGCTGATACGCTTTTTGCAACCGCTTGCTCAATATGTTCGTGCATTAGGCTGTCGACGGTAGCGACGGGCATGGTAAGAAAATCTAAGGGAAACGACAGTGCATTTTCAGGGCAATTTTGTGATACGGGGCAGCCAAACCACGTTTGCAAACGCTGTAATTCTAGGTCACAGACGCTAAAGCTAAGCTGGAGTTGGTTAGGCGATAAAGTTGATCGCAAAAGCTGCCGTGCAGCGCTCACCCAAGCGGTCATATTGCGCAAAATGGCTTGCTTACCCAGCGAGTTTTTTGGTTGCCAAGTTAACTTGGCATTGTCGCTATCACTTGTGAATACAGCGAGGCCAATATCGGCAACAATGGCGTCGTAATGCAATAATGAGGTTATAGCCTGCTGCAAGTCTTTACTGGTTTCGACCAAGTAACCAAGCGCTCCATAATCATGCAACTGAATGGCTTTACCCAGTTCAAAACCAATTAAGGGATCGCCGCTCAGCTTCCGCCCTACCTCAAGCAACCGCTCGTACTCAACGAGTGTTACACGTTCAGGCCGTGACGCTACCAGCTCAACAAACTCGCCTTGCAGTCTCTTGTCATCGGTAAAACGGTCATGGAGATATACCCACGCACTATAAAAATATACAAACGAAGTGGAGTGCATTGCAGTTCCTTTTGTCGTATTTGGACAAATTGTTGGCGCAGTTTGGCAGGATTGTCAATGGCTAACTCGCTACGCTTGTGCATATAAAGTACCAAAGCTTTGGCTAAAGAAGGAGCTGTATATGGTTGATGTATCGCTAATTTTACTGGCACTCAGTCCCGTCTTTTTACTTTGTGTTGCTTGGGAGTATATTAAGCACCACGAACACTATGATTGGCGAGACTCCATACTCAATGCCTTACTCGCCTTGCTCCACCAAGGCAGCGACGCGCTGGCTTTGCTTGTGCTGATGCCGCTCTTTTACTGGCTTCATCAATTTGCCTTATTCACAATCGAATTAAATCTCTTCACTTTGCTCTTTGGGTTTATCTTGCAAGATTTTTTGTATTACTGGTTTCACCGCGCATCACATTGTATTCACTGGCTTTGGAGTGCACACGTAGTACATCACAGTTCGAACAACATGAACTTTACCACCGCATTTCGCCAAAGCTTGCTATACCCTATTGTCGGTATGTGGCTGTTCTGGTTGCCTATGATACTGCTTGGATTTACCCCAACCTTGGTATTTGCCATCGTCGCAATCAACTTGGCTTTTCAATTTTTTGTCCATACACAAACGGTTAATAGGTTAGGAGTGGTAGAGCGAATTTTTAATACGCCTTCCCACCACAGAGTCCATCACGCCAGTAATCCTGACTATATAGATAAAAACTTTGCCGGGGTGCTGATCATTTGGGATAAGCTTTTTGGCACCTTTGTTGAGGAGCGTGAGGACATCACAATTTGTTATGGGATAAGAGGTGCGTCCCCAAAGCAGACCCCTTTAGAGGTTAACTTTGCTCAGTGGCGTCATATGTTCTACTGCTTTTCACAAGCAAACACCTTAAAGAGCAAATGGTTGGCGTTATTTGGTTACCCAACCCACTTACCCGACAAACCTAAGAATACAGCTTCAGTCAAGCCCTAGCGCGTTACTTATATCGCTCGGCCTTTTCTACAAGCGCTTGGCAGTACTTTCTTAGTTTATCGCGCAGCACTCTCACGCTTGGGTTGATCATTTGCTTTGACGGACAGATCAACCACAGCGGCTTACATTCAACGCGATAGTCATTTAATATACTTTGCACCACGCCTTGCTCTAGTTGGTCTGCAACATCTATCGCGGAGCGCAATGAAATACCCGCTCCTTGCGCACACCAGCGCTTTACCACATCCGCATCATTACTGGTTCTACGCCCTTTAAGCACCACTTTGTAAGTTTGTTCATTTTTCGTCAGTTTCCACGTATCAAACTTACTGCCTCTGATCAAAAAGAATAGCCCTTGATGCTCGCTTAATTCCTCATGATCCTTTGGCGTGCCCTGTTTTTCTAAGTACTCCGTAGAGGCACAAAGCAGCAGTGGCACATCACAAATTTTAAAGCCGTAGAAGCTACTGTCTTCAGGCGCGCCATAGCGCAGCGCGATATCAACACCGTCCCGATAAAAGTCGAGATTGTGATCATTAAGAATAAGCTTCAGGGCAAGTTTGGGGTATTCATCCAGTAATTCGTCTAGCCAAGGAAGGAGGATATTACGGCCAAAATCTGACGGTGCGGTTAACTTTAGCTCACCGTCAATTTCGTTGTCGTTATCAAGCACCTGTTTTTTGCCATTATCCAAAAGTGCCAGTGCCTGCTCGCAAATTGGCAAGTAAGTTTCACCTTGCTTTGATAGCCTTAAGCTGCGCGTAGAGCGCACAAAGAGTTGAAAGCCAAGTTGTTTTTCCACCCGCTTTATCGCGGCGCTCGCCGTGGCAACCTGCATATCTAACTGCGCAGCCGCCGCACTAATATTGCCAAGTTTAGCCGTTTTCATCACGACGATTAAATCTTGTGTATTCATTTTCAAAAAATTTTTGAAACTATTTAACTCATTATCATCTTTTTATTGATTATGTAAATCCATATTATGTCTTTAAAGCAATTAGGAGTTTGATATGTACACGTTACGCGATGCAATCCACAATCGTTATTCTACAAAAGCCTTTGATCCTAGTAAAAAAATTAGTGATTCAGATATTGACCTACTCAAGCAGGCGCTAAGACTAAGCCCCTCTAGTACCAACGTTCAGCCATGGCATTTTGTCATCGCAAGTACTGAGGCTGGCAAAACTCAAGTGGCTAAAAGCACACAAGAGAATTACAAATTTAATGAAGCAAAAGTACTAAATGCATCTCATGTTGTTGTATTTGCTGCAAAACAAAATATAGATGATGCACATTTAAATAAAGTGCTTGCCAAAGAAAGTGCTGATGGCCGATTTGAAAAAGGCTCTGAGGTAGAAGCACAAATGAATAATGGCCGTCGCTATTTTGTCGGCTTAAATCAAACCAGCGATGAAGCAATCAAAGCATGGACTGGCAAACAAGTTTACTTAAATCTTGGGCAATTTTTGCTAAGCACAGCACTACTCGGTATAGATTCTGTGCCCATTGAGGGTTTTGACGCTGAAATTCTCAGCAATGAGCTTGGGTTAACTGAGCAAGGCTTTGACGCTCTTGCTATTGTCGCATTGGGCTATCGAGACGAAGGTGATTTTAATGCTAAATTACCTAAATCTCGCCTTGCTATCGACGATATCATTACCGAAATCTAATACCCAGTTTGGCACTGATAATGGCTAGCTAGATAACATCAGTGCCACTTCTGCTCCGGTTGGAATACCATTTCAAACACTACAATGTAAACCAATGTGAATGAAACAATAAATTCACAACTACACTCTCCCCAGTTTTGTATTAAATTTATCCATACTTTTCAATAACATTACAGTTATTTGAAATTATTGGTAATTTTTTAATGTGAATTTTTTAGCTCTGTTGTAAAAATTCTGCTTGAAACATTGAATATATTATTGTTAATTAAAAGTGAAGAGTGAATTCACCTTTAAAAATAACGAAATGACAACAAGTAAACTCAGTCCTCGCCACTGGTTTTGTACCTGCCAGCCGAGAGACTGTAGCAACCTCAACAGGAAGAAATAATGAAGCTACTATCACGCACACTATCTACAGGGTTACTCGCGGCAGCCGTAACCGCATCACTGAATGCTCAAGCAATGAATAAAGACCTAGCGGTAAGCGTTGATGTCGACACAAAAAGCAATGGCGATGTTATTGCGACGCTAAACATCACCAATCAGGGTAAAGGCAATCAGAAAATCTTAAGTTGGTATACAGACCTTGAAGAAGAGCATATTTTCAAAATTACGCGTGATGGTAAAGAAGTTAATTTCTTTGGTCCTCACTACAAACGCCCAGCTCCCACTGAAGCTGACTTTATCAAGTTAAAGTCTGGCGAAACGCTCACTAAATCATTTGAGCTTTCAGGCCTTTATGATCTTAGCCAGCCAGGTAACTACGAAATTAGTTATGATGTTGAATCATTTGATCTTTTCGGTAAAAAAGAAATCCCAAGCATGACTACAAGAACGATGGGTCAGCAATCAATGATGCGTGCCGATGTAGCAGAACTCAGCTCAAATTCGGTCAATCTATGGCTTGAAGGCGTTGCGATGACGAAGGGCAATGTTCAAGTCAATGCAAAACCAGCTGCAGGCGCGGCTGATTGTACTGATGGCACTTGTTTTACAGGTCGTTGTAGTAACAGTGAAAAAACCAGTATTTTGTCAGCACTAAATGCTGCAGACCAGATCACTAACGACTCCGTTGCTTACCTAAATAGCCACTCAGCAAGCAACCCATCTACGCGTTATCAAACTTGGTTTGGCGCAGCGACAAGCAGCCGTTATGCAACCGTGAAATCTAACTTCAATGCAATCAATGATGCAATCGACAACCAAGATCTCACTTTTGACTGTAGTTGTAACAAATCATACTTTGCTTATGTATACCCAAATCAACCATACAAAGTCTATCTATGTCGCGCATTTTGGAGCGCAAATGAGCTAGGTACAGATTCACGTGCGGGCACGATTGTTCATGAGCTAAGTCACTTTAATGCCGTTGCTGGTACAGATGACATCGTTTATGGCCAATCTGGTGCGAAAAACTTAGCAAACTCAAACCCAAGTCAAGCGATTCAAAATGCTGACAGCCATGAATATTTTGCGGAAAACACTCCGTACCAAAACTAATCTCGACTAGTTATCCCTGAACGAGTATCGGGTTTAGGCAACCGTCTAAACCCGATACTATTCACAGCGATTTCAGCTAACATGAAATATACTTCTTAAATTCATCTATTTGCTGAGGAATTTCATGACTTGGGTTATCGTCGCGCTGTGTGGTTTTATCCTACTTGCTACGTTATTGCCACTTGCTAAGCATCCGCATTGGAGTGTTAGAGCAATGGAGTTCCCACGGCTTCAACTCACTGTTATTACTGCATTTACACTACTGCTATCCATTTTCTACCTTGATCTTCAAAGCGTAGCCGCGCTTGCTGTCATTGCTCTATTAGGTTGTTTAAGTTTTCAACTGTGGTGGATTTTACCCTACACCCCGCTTTGGCCAGTCGAGGTAAAAAAAGCGACAACCGATGCTGACACAATCAGTTTGATCACCGCCAATGTCCTGCAAACCAATCGACAATTTAATCTACTATTGGAGCAAGTCCGGACACATCAACCTGATCTTTTAGTCACGTTAGAAAGTGATGAGCTATGGGAGCAACAATTAGACTCGTTGTTAGATATACTGCCCTACAGCGTTAAATGTCCACAATCCAATTTGTATGGCATGCACGTTTATTCTCGCTACCCGCTAGACGAGGCAAAATGTGAATATATCGTTGAGGAAGGTGTGCCTTCGATACATGCAAAACTCAAGCTCGCTCCCCATATCATGATCCAAACCCATTTCTTGCACCCGGCACCGCCGAGCCCCACCGAAAACGAAACGGCCATTGAGCGAGATGCAGAACTGGTGGTTGTTGCCAAACGCGTCATAAATGAGCCTTTGCCCACCATAGTCACTGGCGATCTCAATGATGTTGCTTGGTCACCAACCACGAGGTTATTTAGGAAAATAAGTGGGCTTCTTGATCCGCGAGTTGGCCGAGGCATGTTTAACACTTTTCATGCACAGTACCCGTTTGCACGGTGGCCGCTAGATCATTTGTTTGCGAGTCACCATTTTACAGTGATCGATATTAAAAGGCTCAACAACATAGGGTCTGATCACTTTGCGCTTTATGCAAAACTCGCTTATCAACCGGTCAAAAATGAAGATGAGGCAGGACTTGAGCTGAAAAAGAAAGATATACATCGCAGCAAAGAAATTATTGAAAATGCCGTGGCAAAGCCGAATTGCAAATTATGATAACCTGAGGTTTGGATAAGGAATGAGCTAGCTCATTGTTTTTTAATCACCTTAAACTATCTTCTTATCTAGCCAGAGAGTTTTGGGGATAACTAGGCGAATTTACGCACCAATAGCTGGCTATTGGAAGTGAATTCAACGCAGTTAGCGCTAAAACTGGCTGCTAGAAAGGCATTAATTATCCGAAGCTCAGGTTATGATAGTGACTTTAAGTACGGTAAGTGTGAACGAGTGCTAGGGCCTGTTGATCTTTCAAGTTTGTTTTTGCAGCAGTTTGATTGGTATTTATACAAGGCAGAGCCAGCGTAGCATAGTCATTCTATGTAAGTCTGGCGATAACACAGCAGAAATGCTAATCAAGCGCTGCCCTTTGGGTTCATCTGAGTGCGCTTTGTTCATTGTTGCTCAACTTTTGCCTAGATTACTAGGCGGCAAGTCGAGCGTCGCGACCAAAACACACTCAGAAGAACAAAAATCAAACAGCAAAGGTCAACAGGCCCTAGAAATAGAGGTTTTTAAATAACATCAGCTTGAAGCCAGCATCTTTCACTGACTTCAAGCCGAAAAGTATATTTACGACTTCAGAGAATTAATCCAAGTCTTGATATCTTCTTCAACAAGCGCCATTGGCCTTGCGCCTTTTAGCAACACCACGTCGTGGAATGCTTTAATATCAAACTTATCACCTAGCTGTTGCTTAGCGTGCTCTCTGAGCTCAACCAACTTAAGCATACCTAACTTATAACCAAGCGCTTGACCTGGCCAAGCGATATAACGGTCGATAGCCGATACCACATCACTCATCGCCGTACCGGTTGCATCAGCAAAATAGGTGATCGCTTGGTCACGTGTCCACTTTTTATAATGCAGGCCCGTATCAACCACCAGTCGAGCAGCACGATATGCCTCAGCTTGCAGACGCCCTAAGTCTCCAAATGGGTCGTCCTTATACATCCCCATTTCGTAAGCCAATAGCTCTGAATACAGCGCCCAGCCCTCAACATAGCCATTAAATGAGGCATTTTGACGCATCAAACCGATTTCTGTTTGCAACATATTAAGCGCAATTTGGAAGTGGTGACCAGGAACCGCCTCGTGATACGTTAAGGTTTTCATACCAAAGCTTGGTACTGCTTTCATGTCTTTTAGGTTGATTGAAAATACCCCTGGGCGACTTCCATCAAGCGATGGACCGTTGTAGTAACCACCCGGTGCACCCGCTTCCACGGCTTTTGGTATACGTTTAACTTCAACAGGTTGCGGTGGAATAGTAGAAAAATAATCTGGCGCTTTTTGTAAAATTGTCCCTATTTCACCACGCAAGAACGATAATAACGCTTCACGACCTTCGTCAGAATCTGCATATAAGAATCTCGACTCTTCATTAAGCTGCTTCATCCGGTCACCAACAGTACCTTGTGAATAGCCATTTTGCTTGAGGATTTCGTCCATACGCTTTGAAATACGCTCCACCTCAGCAAGGCCAATTTGGTGGATCTCTTCCGCGCTCATATCAGAATCTGCCAAATAGGTGATCTCATGCTGGTAGAAAGCTTCGCCATTTGGTTGGGCCCAAATGCCAACATTTTCAGGCGCTTTGCTCTCTAGAGCGTGCATAATCGCAGACACATTTTTAAATTCAGGATAAAGCTTTTGCTCAACAATTTGTGTTGCCTGTGCAACATATTCAGCGGCGGCTTTATCCGTAATACCATCAATATTCGCAAGTTTATCTTTAAACGACGCAACCAAAGGATGTTCTGCACCACTTGGCGCCGTGAAGTTATCTAAATAACCTAGCGTGTTTGGAAATAATACTTTTGGTAAAATTACGCCTTTATTGGCATCCGCTTTTACCTTACTTGCAACTTGCTTCGTGACTTCAACAAAGGCATTTAGGCGCGCAACATAGTCTTTTGCATCTTGCTCGCTCTCTATTCCATGTTGGTCTTTAAGCACATTCGGAATATCCAGCAATGGGCCAGACAATTGATTGACAATATATGGCAGATGCCCGCCCCAAGTATCAATATAACCCGCTGAGAAGCCTTTATCGCCAGCATAATAACGTGCAATGACTTCATTTACTTTAAGGTGCAACAAGTCGTCAGAGTTCGCCACGCCCGATTGTAATTGTTTTAATTTATCTGCGGCTGCGTTCATATCCACCTGGAGCGCCTGCATTCCGACAACCGAGTAATCCGGCAGTCTATTAGCATAGTGACCATATTCATTACTTGATAATTTGAGCGAAGTGGCAAGTGCGGGTTCGTGGTTAATAAACTGCTTGGTGTACTGTTCTACGACTTTGTCGATTTCTGCACGAGAGAGAGTTGATTCAGTGGTTTTAGCAACAGATGTAGTTTCCGTTACCGGCTTGTCTTGAGCACATCCGCTCAAACCTAGCACGACAGAGAGTGCTACCAAGCTTATTTTATTCATTATTACGCCGCTCCATTAGGGTTGTTGTCAAAGCTAAAAATACCAGTGCAGATCAGACTGGTGATAGAATAGTCATACCAATTTTACTGAACACTTGTTCAATTTGATATAAGCACTTCATTCATTGAGAAATCAGAATGCAATAAAGTGCTCACGCTATTCTCATAGATGCAACTACAAGTAACATATTTGCGCTTTTGTTACAGCTATAAAAGATAGAATCCTGCAAAATAAGTTACTTTCTCTACACCTGAACTAAAGTGCATAACCTTAGATCAGAGTGCTTAGTCTTCAAGCAGCAGAGGTTCAGGTATTGCGTTGTGGCCAAATGCAGAGTCAGCAATAATCTGCTGCACGCGACCAGATGACTTGTCAAACACAAAGCAAGCATGTGGCCTTTGCTCCAACTGTAAGCTGATGGTGATACTCAAACTTTTAGGTAAAGCCTGCGCTATCACATCTCTCGACGCTTCTGTAAAGAGTACAGATTCAGGGGTAAATTGATAAAACTGCCCAAACTGTAAATCACAATGCTCGCCTTGCTGTAAGTCCTTCCTATATTCATATTGATACAGCTTGCTGCCACAACCGGGGCCAAAATAATTGGTTGTCAATGCCGTAAAATTGTAGTCCCGCACTTGCGGAATAAAACAGCGCTGAGTCCCCCGCTTTGGCATTGGATGCCAAATCTGCGCATATACTTTAAAAAATGGTCGTTTATTTTCATAAAGTACATATAGATCATCATTGTCCAACATCCCTCGGCCATGATGTTGGTAATTACTGCTGCCCGCAACTTGAGCCGCGAGAAATTGCTTGTTTTGCGATAACCGATACAACATCTCAGCAAGCAGTCTTAATGTACTGTCATCCAAGCAGTCTGGACCAGTATATAAGCTAGAAACACAATTAATAAAATCACTAAAATTAATTGCCCCATGACTATAAAAGTTATCGAATTGGCGTGCCATATTTCTTCCTTGTGTGTGAGCGTTTTAGTCAGACGAATAAAGGGTACGTCAGCTAAAATTCGTATTTTTTAAAACAGAAACTTGCATATATCCGATTGCAAACTGCGCTGCTTTTTTCTTAGTCCCTAATTAAAGCTAATGCAGACTGGGGAGAACGCAACAAATTAATTACAAATTTGGTGACAGCCTAGTTAAGACTATTAATGAGATGAGTCAGAGATGGTAGTTTAGAGTTTATACGCTATACAGAGCGTAAGTGAAGCATGAGTATATGTCATAAAAACTTCATGCAAATTTATGCACTTAATCCCACGCGCAACAGAGACTGAGCCGAGCGCAATATTTATATTATATTTTCATCGTTTCAAATGGCACTAATCAGTAAAACAAGATAAATCACAGCCAAACTTACTTCGATTTGGACTCGGTAATCACCTCGTCTTGGCTAAACACCTCAACCTGAGTTGCTTGAGATGAGATGCTATGAGCATCAGTTGTTAACGTTAAGATAACAAACAATACAGTCATCACTGCAAATGCAATATTGACCGTTTTCCCTAAAAAGCGTGTTTTTAACATCACGATTTCTCCTAAACTTATCACTACTAAGCTTAGTCGAAATCGTGAGCAAAAAGGTTTAATTCAAACAAAAATAATTTACTAAGTGCAATTATCAAAACGTGTTGGTTTATGTGCTAGCCAACATTCGAATTAATTGGTTTTAACACCTTGATAAGCCTTAGTTCCCCATAATGGCACTGTTGATAAACTATGCTTAAAGCTACCAGAGGTTTCCTTAGTGGTATAGGCTAAGTACATCAAGGTTTGATTTTTTGCATCAAAGATCCTTCTCACCTTCATTGCTTTAAAAAACACACTTTTTGATTTTTTAAATACCACTTCGCCTGAATCACTTTTATCTATATTCGCCAGCATTGCCGGTGTTATTTCACTCGTTTGACGGCAAGAAATAGAGCTATCGCTTGGGTCCGAAAAGCTCAAATCATCTTCAACACTCGCCACATGACAGGTCACACCCGTTACAACGGGATCAACCATAGAGTCTAATTTTATATCTTTGAGCGTAAATAGACCGAGTGACACATCACCAACTTCACTGTCAGAGCAACCAAGTAACGTACAAGATGCCAACAATGCAAACATCAGCTTTTTCATTGTTTTTCCTTAAGATAATCGACGTACAAAAGAAACATACGGAGTTAATACTCTAAGCTATTTGAAAATTTTCGCAAATCACCTTATTTAAAAAAGAGATAACCATTCAAAAAATCAAAATAATTATTCACAAAATACGAATAGGCATGTTAGCATGCGCCGCAGTTTCAGGGTGGTTAAATTTACCTAAACCATGAACAAAACATGGCTAGTTAATTCACCACCGGTTGTATGAAATTCTCTCTAAACTCGGGACAGAAATGCACCACCTGCATAGTTACCCATTTCTAAAGATTGAAATTTCGTCACGTTTAATTCTTAATTTGAGGTTCCACCATCCATGAGTAAGCTCCATCCAAGCTTAGTCGCACTAGCTGTTAGTTCGAGTTTTTTTGTTGTTAATCAATCACAAGCTGAAGAAAGTAAGATTCAAGAAAAGTCAATTGAGCGAATTCAAGTAACAGCCACTCGACGCGCAGGCACAGTTCAAGAAGCGCCATTAAACATTACTGCCGTCGACAGCGATGTTATGAGCGACCAAAATATTGGCGACCTTGAAGATGTAGCAAGATGGGTTCCTGGTTTGACAATCACAGAACAAGGTGGCCGTGAGGGCTCACCTATTATTGTTCGTGGCTTGAATACTAATTCGTCGGAACGTGCTTCTGACTCAGGGACAGTGGCAACTTACCTAGGCGAAATCCCAATCAATGTGGATTTGCGACTAACCGATATCGAACGTGTTGAAGTCTTGATCGGCCCACAAGGTACTCTTTACGGTGCAGGCACGCTAGGTGGTGCGATTAGAACCATGCTTAAAGCGCCAGTGCTTGACGTTATTGAAGGTAAACTAAGTGGTGACTTATTCAGTATCAATGAAAGTGACAGTCATGGTCATGAAGTGGGTGCTGTCTTCAATATGCCTGTAGTGATGGATGAATTAGCCGTTCGTGCGAGCATTAACCGCTATCACAACCCCGGCTTTATGGATTACAGTTATGTGGTTAAGCAAGCTGGCGTTTCAAACCCAGATCCTGATTGGTCCAATGCTGAGGATGTAAAAGCAAACATCAACGCAGTTGCGGATGCAAATGATGAGACCATAACAACCACACGGGTTTCTCTACGTTGGTTGGTGAGTGAGAATATCGATACAACACTAAACTATTTTCATCAGAAGCAAGAAAATGGCGCTAACTCAATTTCACAATATCAAAGTCTTGCAGCACAGCACCCGCTTGCCGATTCTATTAAACCATACGAGTCAGCCTACCGTGTGCTTGAACCTAACGAACAAGAAGACGACCTGCTTAGCCTTGAAATCAACGCCGATTTAGAGTTTGCTGATTTAGTTTCGGCATCCGGTTGGTCAAGCAAAGAACAACAAGGCCAACGAGATCAAACCGATCTACTTTATGATATTTGGCCGGGTTATGCGGATTTTCCTAGTTTTACCGCGTTGACTAAAGACACCACAGATCAAGACACTTTTACCCAAGAGATCCGTTTAGTCTCTAAAGGGGATAACGCGCTAAATTGGATTGCAGGGGTATATTACAGCAAACAAGAAATTAGTTCGGACGATAGAGAGTACACGCCAGGACTCACGGAGTTTTGGGGCGATGAAATCGACAATATTGAGCAAGATCTTGAGTATATTGCACTGACCAATGCCACCAGCAAAGAGTCAGCATTGTTTGGCGAAATTGGCTATGCATTTTCAGACGATTTTAATATCACAGTGGGCGCTCGTTTCTATCGCTATGATGTTAAAACTGAGTCAGCGGCTGAAACCCCGCTCTATTCTGGTGGCCTGCCAAGCCTTGAGCAAATTTCATTTGAACAAGTCAGTGCCAAAGACAATGGTAGTTTGTTTAAGTTTAATGCCAATTACACTTGGCAAGATGGACTGCTGACGTACTTCACGGTCAGTGAAGGATTTAGATTAGGCGGTGGTAACGGTTTGGAGTCGTGCCCAGAAACACTACCAGAGCAACAGATCATCTGTGCACTGCCGCATGAGCTTAGCTATAAACCAGATACCACCACTAACTATGAGCTGGGATTAAAATCTACATGGCTGAATAACAAGCTGCATTTTAATGCCGCATTATTCAGTGTTGATTGGGAAGATGCACAGATCTCATCCGTGACGGTAAACGGCCAAGAGATCATTACCTCCAATGCTGGATCTGCGAACTCTAGTGGGATTGAGCTATCAACCCGGGCTATGTTGAACGATCAGTGGACGGTGTATGCAAACTATTCTTATGCAAAAGCACAGCTAACTGATGATGCACCAGCCCTGTTTGCGGTATTCAAAGAAGGTGACTATAGCGCTGAAGAAATCGCGCTTTACCAGCCGTACTATGACGGTACAGATGGTGACCGCCTACCTGGCGCGCCAAAACAGCAGTTCTCATTCGGTTTAAGCTACGAGCAGGAAGTGTTCGACGACAAAATGCTTAACGTTAATTATGGAGTAACCGCACAGAGTGACGTATACACGAAAGTCGGACTCAAAGCTGACGGAGAGGTATTACCAGGCTTTGCCTTGTCTAACCTCAGTGCGAAGCTTTCAAGCGAGCAATGGGCCGTCACTTTTTATGTCGACAACCTGTTTGACAAATTTGCTTTCACCTCGGTAAGACGCGACAAGTCTTGGGCTGGTGAAGCTAAATTCGCGGCGTTAAACAAAGCCTTGCCTGAGCAGCAGCGAGTGTACGGACACTATGTCACAACACCTCGTACCGTTGGGGTCAAGCTTAACTACCAGTTTGAGTTATAATCAGCAAAAAACTAAAATAGAGAGTGAAGTTACCTTCACTCTCTTTACGTTGCGATGACATCATACAATCAGATCCAAAGCTATATTCAACAGCGTCAATTTCAAACGGCGCATCACGCATTAGTCGCTCGCATTAATATCAATGCCAACGATCACTACGCGTACGCCTTATTGGCCGAATTGAATATCGCACTCGGTAACCTCAGTAAAGCGCAAAAAATTTACGACAAGTGCCTAAGTTTATTTCCCTGCGCACTTTACTCATTGAGCGCTGCCAAACTTGCGCTTTTTACCCAAGCACCATTAGTGGCAAAGCGTTATATTCTGCATTTGCTAGGTAACACACAGTTGTCGGGATCTGAGCACGATACCCTCGCAAATATATTACTGAGATTAAACCAATATACTGACGCTGGTTGGCATTTTAGCCATGCCTATACACGCTCACCATACTGTCCTGAAATTGCGCTCAACTATGCAATGCATTTAAAGATGTCTGGTGAATTAGCACAAGCGCTGACGCTGCTTGCCTCTTTAGTGCAAGCAAACCCTAGTAATGCAAAGTGCCAGTTAGCCTACTCAGAGCTTACTCCTGTAGAATTAGCATCAACTCGCATCGCTCAGTTAGCAACTGAAATAACAGCGCAAACTGCACCACTTACATTACAACGGCTTTACCATGCGCAGGCACTCGAATACGAAAAGCAGGAAAATTATCCCAAGGCATGGCAAAGCCTTATTGCCAGTAAACAAGCGATAAGTGCCGAAATTTCCTATTCATCTAAACAAATGACAGGCTATTTTCAAGCACTTGGCAAGCTTCTAGACAAGCCTATTGATTTTGCTCCAGAGCAAACGCTTGCACCAGTATTTATCATTGGGCTACCACGCTCAGGCACCAGTTTAATGGAGCAGATCTTAGCGCAATTGTCACTACAACCGCTGGGAGAGACCAATATAATGCCCCAAGCACTTAGATTTTCTCATGACTACAACAGCAATATTCAACATATCAGCCACGCCTATGAAGAAGCTAACGCCATTGAGCAATACCGTCTCTTCACCGCGCAGTCCGTTGCTGGTGCTCAACGTTTTATAGACAAACAACCATTTCATTTTTTCTTTATCGATTTACTCGCAAAGGCGTTTCCACGCGCAAAATTTGTCGTGATGAAGCGAGACAGAACAGATACTTGTATCGCAAACTTCCGTCAGCTATATCAAACGAATAGCCCCTTCCATGGCTACTCATACCGGATGCAAGATATTCAAGCTATGTATGATGATACTTATGCATTTATGCGAGATGCTGCACAAAAACACCCGACTCAAATTAAGTTTGTGAATTATGAATCGCTGGTAGAAATGCCTCAGGCAGTGATGAAGGAAGTCTGTCAATTTCTCGAGTTGGATTGGCAAGACAATGCACTTCACTTTTATAAGCAAGGTTATTACTCAGCGACAGCCAGCAAAATGCAGATCAGACAGCCATTGAACAATACAAGTGTGGGCAAATATCGAAATATATACCCAATATAGGAATATTGCCCCATTGCAGTGATGATGCTAACGTTAGACAAAAGGAATACAAAACAATAACGATATGAAGCAACTACTCTCTATTATATTTCTAACTGCATTAGCGGCCTGCACGCCATCAGAAATTACCAAGATAGAGCAAGAATTAACCCTTGCTCAACAGCAACGAAATTTAGATGCCCAACTTAACGCGCTCAAGTCGCTCAATGAATATGATAATAATAAGTGGCAAGCGTTATACCTAGAAACATTGAATGCCTCCACTTTGCTATCCGATGCGCAACGCGCCTATGACAACGGCAACATTGTTACAGCCCAGATAGGAGCTGGACAATCCAAAGATATTAATAACTCATTGCAAGCGGATACATTGCTGCGTGCGTTATCTATCGATTACCCACTGACTGAATTGATTGATGAATTAGTCCAATTGCACACGACAGCAAGTAAAAATGAAATATCGTTCACCTCTTTTTTTAACCACTCTCCTAGCAAGTGGAATACTATCGAGATCAATCAAAAGCTGCTTGCCATAAATACTAAGATAAAAACAATTACTGAGCAGATTGAAACACTGCAAAATACTCAAAGACAATCTCAGAGTTACCAAGCGGTATTAGTAGAAGCAAAGCGGCAACGAGATTTACTAGCTGAACAGGAAGCTATTTTTTTACGCCACTTGCAACAACAGTTCAGTGTCTTACATCAAGCTCAATTTGCAAAGATTTATCAAACAGTGGCCGAACAACTTAATAACTTTGACGAACGAGTAGTAGCCTCAATGATCCGCCAAGATCAAAACAAGTTGATTGAGACGATGCAGCATCAAAGCGAGCTGTTGTACAATACTGATCTCATGCTAAAGCAGGCAGGTTCTGAAAGACATGCTGAATTTGAGCCTTTTTATCTTGCCTATATTCAATTACTGAATAAACCCAAAGATTACAGAGAGTATGTACGCAAGGGAGAAGCAGCGCTCACTTTATTTGAGCACGCCGGAGCCCCTCATAATTTTTATCAACAGTATCAAACATTAGTGTCAGAGCCACTAATACTGAGCGATGATTTACTCGCTTTTGCACGCTCACAAAATGAATCAAAGTTTTTGTATAGAAAATACTAGCGACTAGCTATCCACCATGCGAGCAGCACAATGGCCGTTGTGAGAATAACGGCTTTTATTTTATGTTTTTTAATTAGCTTTTCGGCCTGATCACCAGCAAAGTAAACGACCGCCGCCAAGCCAAAATAACGTAGTGAACGGGCAATACAGGTTGCAATTAGAAATTGTAATAGTGAAAATTTTGTGGCGCCTGCTGCTAACATGGCAATCTGAAAAGGTACTGGCGCAATACCTAAGGTCAACACAAACCAAAACCCCTGACTTTGCATCTGCGCTTTCACTTGATCAAACTGAGACTGACTCGACAGCAGCTCAATAACGGAATCCCCCACGGCATCAAATAAATAGTAACCCAACGCATAACCAAATAAAGCACCAATCACACATCCAACCGTCGCCATTAACGCAATTAGCCATAGCTTTTCTCGCCTTGCTTGCATAAGCGGCACCATCACGGCTTCAAGCGGAATAGGCACGATGGTTGACTCTAAAAAAGAGGCAACCGTGATCCCTTTGAGCATATTTTTTGATTCTACTAATCGCTTGGTCTTCTGCTTCAATTCAGCCGTTAACGCCATCACACTTCCCCTGATTTTTTCAGTAACGGAGACAAGCATAGCCTAAGCTAAGTTTCTCCTTCCTGAATTAAGCAGTGCTTTATATATGCGGGTATTTGTATGTGCGGACAAATGCGATACCCTGTTTTAGAGTGAATTATTGGGGGATGTTTCTGTGAATTATTTGGCGCATTTGTACTTTGCCAAACCGACTGCCGCATCGCACTTTGGCAACTTGCTCGGTGACTTTCAAAAAGGCGTGAATATACAAGCACTGCCTAAACCTGTGCAACTTGGTCTACAAACACATAGAAAAGTCGATAAATTTACCGATAGCCACTCGATTACAAAATCTGCTAAACAACTTTTTTCGCCCGCGCGTCGCCGCTTTGCAGGCATTGCACTGGATGTGTTATATGACCACTTTTTGATTAAACACTGGCAGCAATATCACAGCACCTCACTTGACGACTTTAAACATCAGAGCTTTTCCTTGCTGCACGATAACTTACACATCATGCCTGCGCACATGCAACGAGTCGTTAGCGCAATGACACAAAATGATTGGTTTGCCACCTATGAATCAGTAGCTGGTGTGGGCCATGCACTCGATAACATCGCTAAACGTATTCGTTTTCAAAACCAATTTGCTGGCAGTGAAAGGGATATTACAAAGCACTATCAACAACTAGAGTCAGGATTTAATGTCTTTTTTCCACAATTAATTGCCCACATGCAACAACAACTCATAGAGCCTGAAAATTTAGAGTAAATACTCCTCTATATTTGCTCCATGGTTATCAACTATAATGCAGATATATTTGTTGGTAATGGGTTTTTTTGCAGTGTTAAACAGAGTTAGGTTGCTTTTTGTCCAAGCACTATTTACGCTATTTTTACTTTTAACTCCGTTTTCCACCCATGCCAGTGCACTATTACCCACGCTTGAAACGTTGAAGCTGCTGTTAACCGATAACCCATCTGTTGCGCTTGAAGAAATTGACACACTCCTAAACAAAAACACGACTCCAACTTATCTTTCAGCAGCTTGGTTTAAACTCAGCCTAATGAAGATTGAAGCTCACTCTTTGCTTGGCCATTATGAAACTGCTTATCAGGCGATAGATGAGCTCAATCAGGTGTTAGATAAAGTGGCAGATCCTGATGCCAAGAGTAAATTGCTATTGAGTCACGCCACGGTGCTACTTAGTCAAAATCGTGCAACAGAGGCAGAAGAAAAGCTTGAGCTGGCACTCAACACCACCTCTCAAACCGATGAGCGGTTAATTGCAGATATTCATGATCGCCTTGCTCATATTAACCGCTTTCGGGCAAACTACCGTAGCGCGCTAAATCATGCTGAGCAGGCCATCCAAATTGCAAAACGCATTAATGATGTTCCGCGACTCGCAAGTTTCTATAACCAAATTGGCATTGTTTACGATTATATGGGCCAAATTGAGCAAGCTATCAGCTTCCATGAACAATCTCTTATGCTTCAGCGCAAACGCAATAACCAGCAAGGGATCTCCAACTCACTGTACAACATCGGCGAACTCTACCGTGATTTAGAAGAATTTCCTCTTGCACTATCACATTTTGAGCAGGCGCTCAGGGTTGATAAGCTATTAGGTAATCCGCGTCATATCGCCAACAGTTACGGTAAGATTGGCCAAGTTTTATATCAACAGGGAGAGTATAAACAAGCTCAGGTGTTTATTCTAAACGGCCTTGCCCTAACAAAAAAAATGGAGGCTGACAGCGACACGGCTTGGCAATTAAGTAATTTAGTCAATGTCCAACTAGCTCAAGGTGATGTGAATGAAGCCTTAAATAGTGCAAATGAAGCGCTTACGCTTGCGATAAAATCCGGTGCCAACCGAACAGAGCGCACCGTTAGGCTGGCACTTGCTAATGTCTATTTGGCTCAAGATAAAAGTGAAGACGCCAAAGAACAGCTTGAACTATTACTAAAGCAACCTCAGCTAGGCACTCAAACTCAAAGTGATATTCACAAACAGCTGGCCGCAATTTATGAACAAGCAGGCGAGTTTGAAGCCGCACTTGCCCAATTAAAACAATATCAGCAAGCACAAACTGAATTAAAGAAGGTTAGTGATAAAAACAAAGCGTACAAAATGGCATTAAACATAGAACTTGTGAAAAAGGAACAAGCACTTAGCCTGTTACAAAAAGAACAGTCGCTGCAACAAGCAAATTTAGAAAACCTAAAGTTGCAGCGAGGCTTGGCCATCGCCTCTGCGCTGTTGCTGCTCGCAGGGCTTGCCATATACTTTTTAAGACAACGCCAGAAACAAAAACTAGAAGCCTTAGAACAGCACATGGCCGCGCGGGCTTTAGAGCAAAAAAACCAATTGCTCGCCGATATTTCTCACGAGTTGCGTACCCCGTTAACCGGACTAAAACTGACAATTGAGGCGATGCAATTTAATATCGAACCTGATATTGATGTCGCCTATAAAAAAGTGAACAGTAAAATCAACCAACTAGATACCTTAATCTCGGACATTTATCAGTCCGCTCGGTTTGACAATAATGTGATGTCGTTAGAGCTCAGGCTGCTTGATATTAATACCATTGTCAAGGATTGCTGCTCTGAACTCACGCCTGTTTTTGCGAAAAAGCAGCAATCTCTGCGCTGTAATTTAAGTGAGCAAGTCTTGCTGGTAGAAGGCGACCCACAGCGTCTAAAACAGGTCATCCTGAACCTTTTACGGAACAGCCATTTTTACACCGATGCAGCGGGAACCAGTCTAATACATACACGCTTAGTCGACTCATATGCCATTATCACACTGGAAGATTCAAGCCCAGGAGTAGTAACCTCGGAGCTAGATAAAATTTTTGAACGACTTTATCGCTGTGAACACTCCAGAAGTCGGGATCTTGGCGGCTCGGGGCTTGGACTTGCGATTAGCAAACATATTGTGTTGGCGCATCATGGTACTATCCGCGCCAATCATAGCCCGCTTGGCGGGCTACTCGTTGAAGTGAAGCTTCCGATTAAATCCGCTCAAAACGATATAGGCCACGCCAAATCACCGCAGTGATGTCACCTTTGTCATTCGTTTCAATGGTGACATCTGCGCCCCCTTCAAGCTCAATCAGGGTGTCTTCCTCTGTGGCAACGAATGCCATCAGGTTATCGCGAGCCATATCTAAGACGTTAAATCGCGTACCATCTCGGGTGATTTTCATTTTAAACTGATGATCTTTCTCATAAGTATACAGGCCTTCCAATTGCTTTGCGCGTGCCTCAGATAATGTAATCGCTGTTATTTTTTTACTACGTAGAAAATCCCAGCCGTAATGTTCGCTGATGGCAATGCGAAGCTCACCAAATACGGTACTCGCTGAGTCGCCATTGGACATCAACACCATCCCCTCGCCTTTTTCTACATATGCTTCAAAACGGTTGCTAAAGCCTTTATTTTTACCACCATGGGTGAAGATAAGTCCTTGCTCACGCTGTTCAAGCTCTGGTCCCAAACCCCATACGTCATGATGAACTTCAAGCATTTGCTTCGCCAGCTCTGGTGTGATGGGCCCCACGGTATTGCCTGCATACGCTTGTTGTACGGCCATAATATATTTAGCGAGATCCACCGGAGTGGTCCAAAGACCAGCAGCGGCTTGTTCTGGATAAACATGCCAGTCCCCCTCGACTTGCTCGCCTTTATCGTCAAACGCAGCACTGGCTTTTGACCATAACGTTTTCGGTAGTGGTTGCGCATAGGTACTGTTGTGCATACCTAACGGAGTTAAAATTGCCTGTTGGACATACTCTTCAAATGGCATTTTTGTCACATCTGCCACGAGCAATTCCATTACGGTGTAACCACCGCCAGAATAGCGCCAAGCTTTACCTGGCAAAGTGTCAACCGTCACTAAGTCGGTATTGCCTTTGCCCATTAAGACTTCAACATCGGTTGGAATTTTACTACCACGCACGTAGCCCGGAAAACCATGTTGAGTAAGCCCCGAAGTGTGGGTCATTAACTGTCTCAAAGTAATAGGATTGGCTTTGGTAAATTCGTTCGTTGGTACTTTCCAAGAGGTGAGATATTGATTAACGTCAGCATCTAAATCGACTTTACCGTCTTGTGCTAACTTTAATACCGCAAGCGCTGCAACGGGCTTACTAATTGACCCTGCCTGAAACAGTGTTTCAGTGGTCACTTTTCGATTTTGCTTTTTATCTGCAATGCCAAACCCCTCAGCCCACACCACTTTACCATCTTTGATCACGGCAAGGCTTAAGCCCGGCAAATGCGTTTCTTGAAGACGCGTCTGCAAATCTACAGGTTTATATTTTTGGCCTTCTAACTGCACTTTAGGTAAGAGGTTATGAGCAACTTGTTCAACTTGATGTTGAGCCGTGTCAGTGGCGAAGGATGTCTGACTTAGCAAAGACGAGCAAAATATGGCGCAGTACAATAGTTTCGACATGATATTTCCCTTGTTATTATCGTTATTCACTCACTTTACACACTGATAAATGTGCCGTGAATGAATAACAGTATAATCATGAGATGAAGAAAAATGCACCTACATCAACTTTGTGCCTGAGACACTCGGCGATTAACGGGGTAACGCTCGAAATCCTCCCAGTAATGAATTCCACCTATCATCTCTTTTACTTGATAGCCCATTTTTGCAAGCTTATACGCGGCCTTTGTTGCGCCATTACACCCAGGACCCCAACAATAAACCACGATTGGCGTAACCTTATCATACTTAGTCATCGTCAGTTCGCTTATGTCTGCGCTTGGCATATTGACTGCGCCTTGAGCATGACTTTTGGCAAAGGCTTCATTCGACCTGACATCAAATAGCACAAAATCCTGCTGCCCCGTTAACATCGCCTGATAAACATCAGCACAATCCGTTTCGTAAGCCAGCTTCATTGCAAAATACTGTGATACTTCTACTTTCATCTTTTAACTCCTATTTAAATAACCTGAGATCTATATAACCTCACCCGAGGTCAACTACGTTACGCACTCGACCGGCGTTAATGAATTCATATTTTTTGAAGGCGATGTTCATCATTTCAGAATAGGCAATCGCAGCAAGCTCATTTAAACTGGTGGTATTCAATACGTAATTGAGTTTAATGCAATGGAGTTTTACCATTTAAGGTCGTTTGTTGCGGTTGCAGAAGCCCAAAATCTAACAGCAGCAGCGAAACGACTGTACACCACACCACCTGCTATCAGCGCCCATATCAAAGCGCTTGAGGAAGAACTCAATACCGTATTGTTTCATCGTTCTAGCAAAGGGATGCAGCTCACAGAACAAGGTAAGATCTTGCTAGACAAAGCTAAGTTAACGCTTGCAAGTGCAAATGATTTAATGCATACCGCAGCACAAGCCAAAACACTGCTCACAGGCGAGTTCAGACTTGGCTTGAACCACCCTATCGGCACCTCGAGCGAACTTGGCACACTGATAAAAACACTCAACCAGCACCTTCCAAGTCTTTCTTTTTCGCTGGAATTACTCTCAAGTGGTGTCATCGTCGACAAACTCAGTGATGGCCTACTTGATGGTGGGGTTATTTATGGCGAAGTACCTGCACATTTTAGCGCTGTACCGCTCACAGAAGTTGCAGTTACCACCGCTTATCCTGCATCTTGGCCTGTGCCATCACATAAAGCCGAATTAGCACAGATGACGTGGATACGTATGGGAAAAGGCTGCCCTTTTGATAAGCAACTTGATCAACAGCTAAGCGAAGTAAACTCGGTAAATATTAATGCTGCGGATGAGCGCTCCCGCTTGGCTTTAGTTAAGGCAGGGCTCGGCGTGAGTTTTATTGAAACCAACGCCATTGCAGATCAAGGAGCAGAAGTTGCCTTGTCGAGTTTGCTAGACTTTTCGCTCCCCGTACATTTTGTTGTGGCAAATCAAGCGCTCACAGAGCCTAAAGTGAACGCCGTGTACCAAGTCGTTTGTGCGTCTATTGATGCTGCGCAAGGATAATCCCCTGCTGCTTTTTCGGCATTTTTTCGACTACAAGGCGAAATGAGTTATCCATCATCCGCTCAAGTTCTCCAGTAGGAATGGAGCCATCGAGCACCACCGTGTTCCAGAGCTTTTTATTCATGTGGTAACCCGGTAACACCGCACTAAAAATATCTCGCAGCGCTTGCGCTTCATCAGGATCGCATTTGAGATTTACGCGCCAATGGGGGTGCTCGTCATCTTCTTTGCCCATTTTACCAAGCGCCAACGTCGCGAACATTTTGTCTTTCACTTTATATACATCAACGCCTTCACCAAAAGGTTGACTTACGCTGGTATAGGGTTTTGCAAGCAAGTAGTCGTGTACTTGTTGATGATCCATCTTATTCTTCTGCCTTTAGGTTAATCGTTGCCGCTTAGTAGTAAAGCATAATACCAAGCGGCGTAGTAGCATAAATTACTCAACCTGAGGTTTGAATAAGAAATACGCTAACTCATTGTTTTGAAGCTCAGGTCACTCAGGTTGTGGTGCCTGTCCTTGCCAACTCCAACTTGGAAATAGTTCGCCATTCACGACGGCATTATTACCAGAAAACAGTGAGTGCGGCCTTTCTTTCGTTACCCAATTTGTCGCAGAGGAGTGCTCCAACTCAAAAACCACGTTCCCAAAGAAGCTGTAAGGCCCTGACAAGGTCGAGTTTCTATAAGCAGCAAACAAGGTTTGGCCGCCCATCATCAGTTCACCAACACTACTTTGCTGGTCGATTTCGGCGGCGCCTTTACTCCAGATCATTAATAGGTTTATATGCGACTGCCCATCTGCTAAAAAGTAGCCATTTCCAGCAACTTGTACTGCGTCGAACTGGTTCCCTTGGGTACTTCTAGCATTGGCGGTGTCAAACACATATGCTGTCATCGCCTGATTTCCGGCTACAAATTCAGCAAAAGCGCCCCCTGCTATTTTCACTTTGGCTTGGTTTAGATTACTTAAGTAAAGATTACTATTATCTGTCACGATATAGTGGTATTCAGGCTCAGTGCCTTGCACTTGAGTCGCGACATTATCCAATCTTGCCATTCCCTGCGCCGTTACCGTTACGCTACTTTGCTGAGCGGTGCTGACAAGTCCTAAGTTATTGAGCTTAACCGAACCAGACTCCACTAATACGGTCGGCTGCACGCCGCTTAACGCCGCAGAGATAACATCTTGAGTATTATCAGACCCCGAAATGGTGATACCAGGTCTCGTGATCTTAATTGGGCCCTGACATTGTCCTTGAATAGCAAAGGTAATTTCATCGACAGGCCAACTTACTTGCTCAACGGCACGTTTCAGTAAGCTGGGGTTAGTATGACAGTTGATAGCAAAAGTATACGACCCACTGATACTTTGTGATGCGACTTGCTTTGCCAAGACATGCAGCCTTTTGACATCGCTGTCATTTATGTCCTTTGCAAAAACATGGGAAGCGCAGATAGCGGATGCAACCAAACTGGTTGCAAATATGCTTGTACTTAATTTCATTTCCTTATCCTTTACACGGTTAATCCTGCCAATTGCAGTACCCTAAATCCTAATACAGATCCTTTGTTTTGCCAGGGCCTGTTGATCTTTGCTGTTTGACTTTTGTTCTCCTGAGTGTGTTTTGGTCGCGACGCTCGACTTGCCGCCTAGTAATCTAGGCAAAAGTTGAGCAACAATGAACAAAGCGCACTCAGGTGAACCCAAAGGGCAGTGCTTGATTTGCATTTCTACTGTGTTATCGCCTGACTTACATAGAACAACTATGCTACGCAGACTCTGCCTTGTATAAATACCAATCAAGCTGCTGCAAAAACAAACTTGAAAGATAAACAGGCCCTCGATATAAAATGCACTGTATATTTAAACACTACTGACACTCCCTGACACAACATCGTGGTTTACTCTTTTTGAACTCAAAAAGGAGAAAGACCATGCAACAAAATGTCGTAGAGATTGTAAAATTTAAATTGGCTCTTGGTGCTACAGAGAGTGACATTATGGGTGTAAACCCAGCTTTTACCGAGTGGGTTGAACAGCAACCTGGGTTACTATATCGTTCGTTGACTAAAGACAGTCAGACTGGCGAGTATTTAGATATTATTTATTGGCAATCGATGGAGCATGCAAAAGCGGTGTCGGCACAATTCCCAACAACCGAAGTATGCCAAAGATTAACGCAATACATAGACAGCGAGAGTGTCACCATTAGTCACAGTAATGTGCTCTCTCAAACGCCATGTAGCGGTTAATTAATCTGAGATTTGAATAACAAGGAAAACTCGTGCATAAATCAGAACGTCTCTTTCAGTTAGTGGATCTGCTCAAGGGTCGACGATTAGCGGTTACCGCCAAGTCATTGGCCGATCACTTTACGGTATCTGAGCGTACGATTTATCGCGATATTCAGGACTTACAAAGTTCTGGCGTGCCAATTGAGGGGGAAGCAGGTGTCGGCTATATTATTGGTGACTACCCACTGCCCCCTATGATGTTTAGCTATGATGAACTCACCGCATTGTTACTTGGTAGTAAAATGGTTGGAGCATGGACGGATCCCGAACTTAGCGCGCATGCAAAAGCGGCCATTGCCAAAATCGAGGCCGTGCTACCCGCTCACCTCAAACAACAGCATGACCACTCCCCTTATTTGGTCTCAAGTTTTAAGCACGGACCGCAACAACAATCCTTTAGCGCTACACTTAGGCTCGCCATTGCGGCTAAGCGGTGTGTACAACTTGAATATCAAGACGTTGCAAAGCAACAAACCCAGCGTATCATCGAGCCACTCGGATTGGTTTATTGGGGTGGAAAGTGGACGCTGGTCGCATTTTGTCAGCTCCGCAGTGATTACCGTGAATTTCGCTTGGACCGTATCACCGCGATACATAAAAGTGAGCGGACCTTTACCGTACGTCCTGATAAAAACCTCAACCATTACGTTGAACTAGTTAAAGCCAAATACGCCGAAGAAATTGCACAGCACCAATGCCAAGCGCCTGATAAAAGTAGCAACTAATTCTAAGCTCACTGCCCGATTCATATTTTGTTACTAATACTTGCGCATCTAAAACCAACCTTTTCAAACTACACCGCGACTAATTTTGTAAATCAGACTTACTCCTTCGAGGTGCTTATGAAAACCACAAAATCAATACTCATAATTTCGGTAACACTGGCTGTGAGTGCCTGCGTTGGCTACTCCAATGCAAATCCAACCGAGCCGCAAACGCAAGGCAGCTACCAGCTTATCGCTTACCAAGACTGTAACCCAATAATCAAACACACCATGGACGCCGAACAGGTGGCTGCATACAAAGCACTCAAAGCGGCAGAGCTTGATATGTCAGCTTCTGAGTTACCAATGAAAGATATTGAAGACAAGCTCGCACTGCTCAGCAAAGAAATGGAAGCCATTAGTAAAGAGGCGATACAAGAAGACGACGATCGACTTGTGATCAATAAAGCGCTACTGGCAAAACAAGAAGAAAAGGCCAAGCAGATTGAGGCAGTAATTGAAAGTCACGCCGCTAATTTTGATGCCATTGACGACTATGCCGAAAAAATCGAAGCGGCAGCAAATCGTTTTGATAAAGCTTTGAAACCCATAATCGGTGACTTAAAAGAGGTCAATATTAATATCATCGAACCCGGTGAAACCCCGAGTGTCCGTTGCCTCGCGTCAAGCTAAGCAAGTTGAACTGATTGAATGGAGGAAAATATTCCTCCAACTGTATTTGCTCATCACTTGCCTTACCATGTAGACAAATTAGTATGGACTTTAGCTGACAGGCGGTTTTGAGCAGAATATGACTACTTAATTAAGTGCTTTATGCGTATTAGTTCACATACAAAGTATGTTATGTTTGTTCATGCTAGCCTCAGCTGTTTAGTTATTTAACAAATTAATTATGGCTCTGCTTTATATAAAGCGAACCCACGAAAAAGAGAAAGCTAGCACGGTGTGGGAGTCATTATATCTATATTTCGGAAGATCGGCAGTGAATGATATTGAAAGGAATAAGTTAATCAAAACTAGCTGGGATTTGCATAGTTTGGTAGAAAGTAGCTACCTTGGCAATCCCGCTACCAAAGGCGATGAAGAATGGCTAGAAAAACAGCGTATTCTATTAGCTGATATGGCTATTCATCTATTACAAACGGCTATTAAGCCAGGTAACATAGAGCTTGATAAATTAAAAAATAATCTGCACTCAATTCTAACAATCACAGATCAATTTTTACCCCACTCAGGGCTTAAAGAAGCAACAGAGAAACTTTACGAGTAAACATATAACACATGTCCAAGTTAATATTGCCGTAGTTTGGTTTCCTGTAGTACTCATATTTTGCAGTTGACTATAGCGATAACAGCTGGTGTTATTTATTGCACAAAGAGAAAGGTTAACACCCACTATGACTACCCTCTCACTCGATTAAGCGATTGGTTATAGTGCTTTTTGTATTGCTTAGCCAAAGCCTGACTATCTTGGTAGCCAACCTGATTGGCTATCTGCTCCACACTCAAGTTTGTGCTATGCAATAGCTGTTTGGTGCGAACGAGCCGCGCAAGTCGCACATACTCAAACGGTGTCATATTCGTGTGCTGTTTAAAGCGTCGAATTAACGTACGCTCTGACATACAAGCTTGTTTCGCAAGGCTCTGTAAGCTATGTGAAACATCGAGATTATCGCTAATATGATGCTGTGCCTTAAGCAATTGCGCATCTCTATGTTGTAAAAAGCCACTGAGCTGCACAAACTCATTTTGACTCGCTTGCTCGTTTGGTATCGCCAGCCATGCGGCGATTGTTTTTGCCACTTCAGAGCCCAGCACGTCGGTAATAAACCGCAGCATCAAGTGCAAGTAACTATGAGCTGCGCCCGCGGTATACACCATATCGCTTTGCTCTGTTACCTTTTGGCTGTTGGGCTTTAAAACTGGAAAGTATCGTGTAAAAAAAGGCGTGAGCCACCAGCTACACGTAAATTGTTTTTTATCCAACAATCCTGCTGTGGCTAAAAATGCGGTACCGCAACATCCGGCAAGTTGATAAGTCGCGGGATGAAATTCAATACCATGCTTGTTTAATTGTGCTTTGATTTGTTGGCATTGTTGCCACAACAAAGGCTCTGATGAAAAGTGACTGCCGAGCCAGATAACGACATCAGCATCAGCCAATGCGCTAAATTCAGCATGACAAACAAATTCTAAACCCTGACTACTCATCACCGACTTTTGCCCTGAAAGCGCAACCGTCTGCCAGCAAAACACCGCCTTACCAGCGACTTTGTTTGCCACGTTCAAAATATCAATCACACCTGTTAATGCGCTCGCAAACACATGTTCAGGACATAGCAAAACCACCTTCATGGCAATATCAAACCAAAACTAGTCATTATTGACACGATAAGTTAGCAATCAATCTAGTTAAAGTAAAACCTCTTTCAAACTCAGGAGCTTTACTATGTGGATCCATATTCCGATTTTATTTTTGCTTAGCCTAACGCTGCTATTATTTCTTCTGACCGCAACGAGTAGAATTCGCGCAGTCAAAAATGGTGATATTGCACTTCAAGATATTCGCTATGTTGAAAAACACGCCTTCCCCGAGCGCATAAGATTATTAGGTAATAGCTATGACAGCCAGTTTCAGCAACCAGTTTTATTTATTGCACTACTGATACTTTTGCATACTGAGCAAATGACGGGACAATTTTGGTTTGTGCTCAGCACCGTGTTTGTCGCAGCAAGATATTGGCACAGCTACGAGCACATACTGGGCAGTAACTTACGGTTACGAACCCTAGCATTTGGATTAAGTAGCTTTTGCTTGTTTTTTGCCTGGTTTAGCTTCTTGTTCGATAGGATGTAAAAAGTCTCTGGTTAAAGGGATTTTACACTGGCTAAGTTACGTACAAGTTTGTTACATTAACTACAACAATAACCTTAGGTTTTGGTTGTGCCTCAGTCTAGGTTGAATGGCGTCAAAATACACAGCAACTTTAGTGGGAAGCTTACGCTCCTACTCGCTTTTATTTACGGCGCCGTATTTTTGTTTAGCCCCTCAATTTTTGCGCTTGATGACAATTGCTCGCTCACGACCGCTCACGGCGACTCAATTTTGCTTACTTTCAATACCACGTCTTATAGCAAAATTGAACGCGGCAACAATACCGTCTCGATAGCCTGTAATTTACATGAAGACAGCGTTTTTTCATTTGTAGATGTTGGCCTTAATCACTATCAGTGGCGAGTCAACGCCCCTTTGCCCGTTAAGTTCTCACAGCCCGCATTTATCATTCCAAAAGGTAAGTACACAGCAACCTTAAGCTTAGATTCTATGCAAATTCATACGCCAAGATTTAGGCTGATGAGCACGGGGAAATTTATTTGGGAAAGTCAAAAAAGCAGCCTAGTCATGGGCGCATTTTATGGACTTTGCTTTACCTTAATTTGCTATGTATTGATCATGGGTAGTCGCCTCAATGATCCTATATTTAGACTCTACGGCGCTTATATCTTCTGCCTTTGTGGATTTGTATTATTCCAAGAAGGGCAATTAAATCTTTTTGTTTCATCTCAGTATAAACCATTACTCAAACACGCATATCTACTTAGTATTGGTCTCACTGTGGTTTCAGCAACTTGGTTTATGTTGAGTATCCTACTTGTTGACAAACAGTGGCCAAAACTCGTGTTGCTACTGAAAAGTGCCGCGGGTATCGTGATGCTCCTGAGCATACTTAAAATTCCCACTCAACAAGCACAATTGTCCTACTTATTAAGCCAAATTATGGCCTATATAACCCTCGTTATTGTCGCTACTATCTTTGTGCTATCAGCTCTTCAAACCAAGCGCAAAATTGGCGAAGCAAGTTTGGTTTTTGCGGCACTGAGCCTAGTATTAGTCGGTATGGTATTTCGCGTGCTGTTAGTGGGATATAGCCCATTTATGCAGCGCTATGCACTTATTTTTGCGTTTGCCATTGAGTCTTTACTGCTTGCCGTTGCGGTATCTAAACGCATTGGACGACTCAGACAGCAAAAACAACAAGCTGAAAATGAAGCAAATTATGATCAATTGTGCGGCATTTTTAACCGTCGAGGCTGGTACAAACAAGCCAACGTGCTAGTCGAGCAATTTAATAAACGTGGTGGTGTTTTGGCATTATTTTACATTGACTTAGATAAATTTAAGTTGATTAATGACCAATTTGGTCACGATGCTGGAGATAAGGCGCTTGCCCATGTTGCGACGTTTTTGTCATCAAGTATCAGAAAACAAGATATTGTAGGACGCCTGGGTGGCGATGAGTTTGCAGCGCTCTGCTTATTTGACGACACACAATCTGCAGAAGAAAAAGCACAACAGCTGCAACAACAACTCAATACCTTGCAATTTAGTCATGGGAAACAAAAAGTAGCAATTCAAGGTAGTGTCGGGCGAGCATTTTCCCAACACCCGATAACAGATATCAGCGATTTAATCGCACAAGCTGACAAGCAAATGTATCAGCAAAAAACCTTATCTTAAAGCTTAGGCTGCCTTAAGGTAAGGCTCTTGGCCTTTGTGCTTTACGCTACGTTGATAACTACCTTTGCCTTTTTTGCTCTTTTCAACTTTCGCCTTAAACAACGGGCTGGTTACTAACGCTTTTAGTGCGTTGTCTTTAATTTCACCACGCTGATGAGCATGCTGAAGTTTGCTTTTTTTAGTCATGACTTACTCCAAATAAGAATCGTATAAATTGATAGCGTTGATGCATAATTTCCGACCATCAACAAGCGCGAATATTAACCTAAATGTTTTAAAGCGCAATGGCTTTTAGCAATAAATTTTCGTCTTTTTTGACTGCTATTTTAAAGTTAAGTTCATACCCACGCTCTATACTTAAATGCAGCCCTTTCAAGTCAAGCTAAACGTTCGCGACAATGACCGATATCAAGATTGCAACCGGGATCAGCATACATTATCAGGACGAGGGAGCGCCTCACGCCCCCGTAATTATTTTGATAATGGGTCTTGGGGCACAAATGACAATTTGGCCAGATGAATTGTACTTTGGGCTAGTCAATAAAGGTTTTCGGGTGATCCGTTTTGATAATCGCGACACGGGATTATCGAGCCACTTGGACCATTTAGGTTCACCGAGTGTGATAAAAACCATGCTGAGTAAAAAGCTTCCCATCCGCGCTTCTGTTCCCTATACCTTAGAAGATATGGCCGGAGATGTTGTCGCTTTGATGGCAGGACTTAAGATTAAACGCGCCCACCTTGTTGGTGCTTCTATGGGCGGGATGATTGCACAAATCGTTGCAGCTAAGCATAAAAAGAAAGTGGTAAGTTTGACCTCAATTATGTCAACCTCAGCGTATCCCAAGTTTACCGCAGCAAATGTAAAAGTCATGCTGCAACTGGCAAAAGCACGGCCAAAGTCAGACTGCCACCAATCTGCCATTCAATACAATATAAAACTCAACCAGCTGATCGGCAGTCCCGCCTACCCTCAAGACGAAGGGACGCTACATCAACAAGCCAAACACAGTATTGAACGCGCACATAACCCGCAAGGATTTAAGCGCCAGCTTGCGGCGATTGTCGCAAGCCAATGTCGCAAGCACACGCTGGCAAAGATCAAAACGCCTACACTTGTTATCCATGGTACCGACGACCCTATTTTTCCCGCGGCCGCTGGCCAGCAAACCGCCGCTACTATTCGAAAATCCAAACTAAAACTGGTCAATGGGATGGGTCATGACTTCCCTCCAATGCTCATGCAAAAGATTGCTAAATGGGTGGCAAAACACGTAACTAAAGCAGAGCGAAAGCGATTAAAAAAGAAACAACACAAACAAATTGCAACTCAAGAGACTGCGAATAAAAAAGTCCCGAAAAATCAATCAAACACGCCCCAACAAAACACAGTTCACAATAAATAACATCCCTAGCATTACGCCCTGTAAAGCCTGATAGTGCTAGCCTTCGCATCGTAATTCAACCTAACTCAGGAACACCAATTCTGCCCTTATCGTTAAATTAAAGTAAATTTCCATTTGACAAACGTACATAAAAGCAACAACAATTAAACCGTTCCAAGCTTATTTGGACGCCAAAATAAAAATAGCCATGGATACAACATCAACAGATATCCACCCACAAAAAGTGGAACGATACAAAAGAGGTCAACATGAACATGAGTATAGCTAAAACGCGATTCCAACGCTCTCTTATAGCAGCCGCTTTGATGAGCTTAGGCTTAAGCTCGGCGCACGCAAATAGCGATCTGACAACTGCCAATGCCGCAGCTATCAGCGTTTCAGGAGAAAACCAACCCTATGAGGGCAAAGTCAACGCATTTGATAATAACCACTACAGCAAGTGGCTTACTTTTTCAGCTTCCGGTTGGATAAGTTATGCGTTTAGTGAAGCGGTGAATTTAACAGCTTACACCCTCACTTCTGCGAACGATGCGCCACAAAGAGATCCCAAAAATTGGACGCTTCAAGGCTCTCAAGACGGTCAAGTGTGGTTCACTATAGATTCGCAAAACAATCAAAGTTTTGCTTCGAGACATCAAACTAAGCAGTTCAATGTCAGTACCAATCAAGCGTACCGCTTTGTGCGCTTAAATGTTACTGCAACGCAAGGTGCTAATTTACTACAGCTTGCAGAAATCGAATTTATCGGTGCTCCGGCAAACGGTGGTACAACCTTGCCATTTAACCAAAGTGGCAGCGTTACCCCTGGCCAATGGTCACATTTTGGGCCATTTACAAGCTCAGCTCCTATCACAGCAACCTTGACTGGCAGCGGTGATGCGGATCTATACCTAAAAGCAAATAGCCAACCGACCACCGCAAGTTATGACTGCCAAAGTATCAATGATGCCAGCTCCAACGAGCGCTGTGATTTGAGCTCAAACGCACCGGTTTATGTTTCTGTATACGGTTTCCAAAGTGCCAATTATGAATTAACCGTCAGTAGCGATAGCACACCACCAAACGACACGTGGCAACGTCCGGAAGTGAACTTTGTTGATGTAAACCCTGAAACACAAGGCTCGGCATTATTTAAACGGATCATACCAAACCCAGCTGCACACATGGCCGAGCGCTGTGTGGATGTAGCAAAAGTATTATACCGCAACGCCAGTGAGTCCCAGCGTTTTAGAAAATTACAGTTTGAGCTGAGAGCCAAAGATCATTGGGGCAAGGATTTCGTTGCCTATAAGATGGGACAAGACGGTTCGGGTGAGATGACTATCGTCGTTAGCACCGCGCACTTAGAGCGTATTTATCGTGATAATAATAACAACGATGCCGTGATCCGTGATGAAATCGACGGCATTTTATTCCACGAAGTCACCCATGGTTACAATAACTCGCCGTTGACTCATGATAGCTATGGTGATGGCAAGGCAAATTGGGCATACACCGAAGGCCTAGCTGATGCCGTGCGGATCGGTGCGGGTTTTCATAAATCACGCTCACCGGATATCATTAACGCTAAACGCTGGCTTAGTGGCTACACCACTACTGGGTTTTTCTTACATTACGTCAAACAACAGCACGACTCAGAGTTTATCTACAAGTTTAATAAAGCGGCGAAAGATATGGGCAATTATACCTGGTCATTTGACGCTGCATTTCAACATATCTTGGGCCGCAGTGTTGAAGATGTTTGGAACGAATATGTCGCCTTTATCCAAAATGGCGGACAACTGGAGTATTAATTTTTAAATCGTAACTCTGCCACGTAAAAGAGTCTAAGAGATTCCTTTACGTGGTATCCGTTAATTTTGTGGCGCCTGTTCATGGGACATTGTTTTCAATTTAATCGCAAGACCACAGGAGAAGTAGATCTTCACCACTCCAACAATGATCAAATGAAAGTTTGGGTGTGAAAGTAAATCTAAGTCATAGAGGTAAGCTGCTTTTATTGGCGCATCGCCGTTTTCTATCATGGCGACTAGCCAATGATAGATTGCAATCCCCTCTTTGATCACCCCAAGTACTATCAAGGCTACGCCCGTTAAAAACAACAAGCGACAATACCACAGCGCAGTTTCTAAACCCGGACAGCGTAAATTACGAAATGGAATAAATTTCATGTCAATCCTTTATTTACGTCTTGATTGCTCGATTTTGATTAGCTTAACGGTATGGTGCAACAAAGATAAATCCCCTTCTTTACCATGCCCTGGGATAACCATGTTTATTTCCGGATATCGGCTTAATACCTTGTGTATAGACGCTTGCCACTCATCAACCGAAGCGTCCTCCAAGTTACCTAAATTTTTACTCGCCACACTTTTCACAAAGCATCCTGCGAATAAAATTTTAGATTGTGGCAGCCACACGACAATATTGTCTTTCGAGTGCCCTGCACCTGGGTAATAGGTTTCAACGACACCTGACTTAATCACTGATGAGGCTTGCGGCAAATTATGTAACGCAATCGCGCTGTGTTTTTGGGCTAATAGATGGTTGGTTTGGGCTGATGCATAGGTTGGGATCTGATGTTTATTTAATACCGCTAGGCCACCGCTTGCATCTTGATGGTAATGCGTGACCACCGCCCCTTTAACATTGAGCTTGCGGTCCTCAGCCCACAATAGCAGCACTTCTGTGTCTTGCTCAGTCCAAGGTGTATCAACAATGTAAGCATCTTGACCGTCGACCACAACCAGACCAGAGCCGGCCACTAGCCCCCAAGGTTCAACGTGTAGCGAAGATTCATGTTTATAAACATGCTCTGCAATCGGCGTTACCACTAAAGTCGACGTTTCCGTTGCAACTGTCACGCAGGGTAACAAAAATAAGAAAGGAGCTAAAAACTTCATCTGAAGTTGTTCATGTTAATTAAAAGTGACGAAAGACTATCAAGTTCCAGAATATAAAGTCCAGCGAAATGAAACGTCAAACTGCTAAATAACAGAAATCGGCTTATTGGTGTTAAACACGTGTGGGAGAGTGGATTGTTATGTTTTCTATAGTTTAGTTATTGGTTGTATATACGCCTAACATAGTTTCACATCAGGCGTAATAGTATTACAATCTGCATAAGTTCTGATTGCGCTTAAGGAACCTTACAGTAGTACTTGCCTGTAGGAGCTGGATTACATGCCATTCGGCCTGTTAAAGTATCTGTCCCTCTTGCGCCTGCAACATCTTTAGTTTGAGCAGTTGCAATTTCTTTACCTAATAAGCTTTTTAAGTTGGTTTTTTTTATAGTTAATTTCATGTTACTTCCTTATTTTCATTGTTATACTCAAGTAATACAGTACCCAAAAAAAACAGAAAAACAACCCCCTAACAGAAACAAAAAAGACTTTTTTAAACAATTTGATACCAAAAAGCATCAAAGTGACAACAAAAGTTACTACCGTCTTATTTCCCCAGCTGAGCTAGTATTATAGGTCTAAAAAATGCGCGGCAATCTAAAATCGCCACGCAAATGGTTGGAGAAGTGTAAATTAACCTACCAGTGCAAGCAAAATACCGGCAGCAACCGCACTACCCAATACACCCGCTACATTGGGGCCCATCGCATGCATCAGCAAGAAATTATGCGGATTACTTTCAAGGCCAACCTTATTGACCACGCGCGCAGCCATCGGGACTGCAGATACCCCAGCGGCGCCAACTAGCGGATTAATGGGGGTATCGCTAAACTTATTCATGGTTTTAGCCATTAATACACCTGCTGCGGTACCAATTCCAAAAGCCACGGCACCCAGCGCTAAAATCCCCAACGTCTCAACCGTTAAGAACTGATCAGCGGCCAGCTTTGAGCCCACCGCCAGTCCGAGGAAAATAGTGGTGATATTAATCAACTCGTTTTGCGCCGTTTTACTCAAACGGTCTACTACACCGCACTCTTTCATCAAGTTACCCAAGCAAAACATACCAACCAAAGGTGTTGCAGCAGGTAAAAACAATATCGTCAAACCTAGTACCGCCAGAGGAAAGAGGATTTTCTCGGTTTTTGATACATGGCGCAGCTGCGGCATCGCAATCTGGCGCTCTTCTTGCGTCGTGAGTGCTTTCATGATCGGTGGTTGAATAATTGGCACTAACGCCATATACGAATAGGCTGCCACCGCAATTGCACCTAGTAACTCTGGTGCAAGCTTAGACGCGAGGAATATCGCAGTTGGTCCATCAGCACCGCCAATAATGGCGATTGCTGAAGCGTCTTGCAGGGTAAATTCAAAGCCCGGAATATAGTTCAGCAATATAGCCCCAAACAAAGTGGCAAAGATCCCAAATTGAGCTGCGGCACCAAGCAACAGCATCTTGGGGTTGGCTATCAGTGCACTAAAGTCCGTCATCGCGCCCACCCCCATAAAGATCAGCAAGGGGAATACTCCGCTGTCTATACCAATGTAATACACGTAGTATAAAAGCCCACCAGGATCGGCAAGCCCAGCAACAGGAATGTTCGTGAGTATGGCACCAAAGCCAATAGGCACTAATAGCAACGGCTCAAAGCCTTTGGCGATCGCAAGATACAAAAGTCCGCAGCCCACAGCCATCATGCAAAGTGCAGGCACGGTGAAGTTGGCAAGCCCTGTTGCTTGCCATAAATTAAGTAACCCTTCCATCACAACATCCTTATGCTAAAGACATGATGGCATCGCCAGCACTGACGGAGTCGCCTTCAGAGACGAGTAGCTCTGCAACTTGGCCACTGTGTGTTGCACGCACCTCGGTTTCCATTTTCATGGCTTCCATGATGAGCACCACATCGCCTTCTTGCACTTCATCTCCTGCGCGCACCATAAGCTTAAAGATGTTGCCGGCAAGTGGCGCATTCAAAGTTTCACTGGAGCTCACCGAGGTTGATTGCGGAATAAGCTCACTGTCTTTGACTTGTACTTCTTGTAACTCTCCACCCGGCGCAACCACCACATCGTATACTTTGCCATCCACTTTTACGCTGTAACGCTCAGTAGCTGATGACTTGGCTTTAGCAGACGTTGCTGCAGCTTTTTGTTGTTTGCTTTCAACAAGCGTCGGTTTTGGCTCAAACGCATCTGGGTTATTGCGATTTTTCAAGAATTTAAGGCCAATCTGCGGAAATAATGCATAGGTAAGCACATCATCAATAACCTCGTCGGCTAAGGTAATTTGCTCCTCTTTTGCCATCGCAACTAGCTCGCTTTGTAAACTATCTAGCTCAGCTTCAATTAAGTCGGCAGGACGGCAGGTAATAGGCTCTGCACCTTCAAGCACACGTTGTTGTAAAGCTTGGTCGACTTGCGCTGGTGTCGCTCCATATTCGCCTTTCAGCACGCCAGCCGTTTCTTTGGTTATAGACTTATAACGCTCACCGGTAAGTACGTTTAATACCGCTTGCGTCCCGACAATCTGTGAGGTTGGTGTTACGAGTGGCAGATAGCCAAGCTCTTTACGCACACTTGGAATTTCTTTTAGTACTGCGTCAAGCTTGTCACCCGCACCTTGCTCTCGCAGTTGATTTTCCATATTGGTTAACATGCCACCAGGCACTTGTGCAGATAGAATACGACCATCTACTCCTTTTAAGCTGCCCTCAAAAGCTGCATATTTCTTTCTCACTTCACGGAAATAGGCTGCAACCTCTTCAAGCTCGAGTAAGTCAAGTCCTGTATCACGTTCTGTGCCTTCCACAATCGCCGCAATAGTTTCTGTTGCGCTATGGCCATAGGTCATACTCATCGAAGAAATCGCCGTATCGAGCATATCGATACCCGCATCTATGGCTTTTTGATAAGTTGCAGTACTGAGTCCTGTGGTTGCATGGCACTGCATTGCGATGGGAATAGAGACGGACGCTTTAAGCCCAGAGATTAACTTTTCGGCATCATAGGGTTTTAGTAACCCAGCCATGTCCTTGATACAAATGGAATGACAGCCCAAGTCTTCGAGCTGCTTAGCTTGCGTGAGCCACATTTCCAGCGTATGAACAGGGCTTACGGTATACGAAATCGTCCCCTGCGCATGCGCGCCCACTTTAATGGCAGCTTTAATAGCCGTTTCTAAGTTGCGCACGTCGTTCATTGCATCGAATATTCTAAATACGTCCACCCCGTTATGGTGGGCACGCTCAACAAACTTTTCGACAACATCATCAGCATAGTGACGATAGCCCAATAAATTCTGGCCACGCAGTAGCATTTGCTGTTTGGTTTTTGGCATCGCAGCTTTCAGCGCACGGATCCGCTCCCATGGATCTTCGCCTAAATAGCGAATACACGAGTCGAAGGTTGCTCCCCCCCATGATTCAACAGACCAATAGCCCATATTGTCGAGCTTCTCAGCGATAGGAAGCATATCTTCCAAGCGCATTCTGGTGGCGAGTAATGACTGATGCGCGTCGCGCAGCACTAATTCGGTTAGCTTTAACTGTGACATGCAAAACCCCTATTAATTGTTTTTTCTATAGGCTGCAACGGCAGCGCTAATGGCTGCAATATGTGCCTGCGGCACACCCTGTGACGATGTTGCTCTGGTTGTTTTTGATCTTGTGGTACTTGGCTCTACTTCTTTAAATTGAGCAGCAAAGTTGGCCAACAGTCGCATCGCAAAAATTAAAATGGACAGAAAAACAAAAACACCAACCATACCGGTCAGCATGAGATTTCCTGCTTGCAGTAGCTGCGATCCAATATCCATTTTTACCCCTTACTTGCTGTTTGGTTTTCCTGTTCGATGTTAACGAACAGGTATAAACCTTCACTTTTTGTAGATATTTATTCACCTTATAACAAAAAATGTTCCACTGTAAAGCGCGTTGTAAATTGGTATTACCAAAGCACTTAATTTACAAACTATCAGTGAGTTAGCTAAGAAAACATTAATAAATATGGAAAATTAACGTAATAAATATGAAAAATATTCAAAATAGCGCCAACTAATACTGAGATTTTAATGAATATAGAATGGATTTTTGATTACGCAAGATAAATTGTAAATTGGACTGACCAAAATTTAACATTTACGTTAACGTCACCCTGTATGACGCGTATTTCGCTGGATGTGGGAAAAGGGAGCTGCAAACAATTTATTCGCGTTACAGCTTTTTCAATATAGATGGGTATAATAAGGGGAAATTTTTACCAAAACGAACGTCTATGCCCTCCCTTGAACAAAATGAAAATTTATCTTTTCAAAGCCAATTTAAGTTAGATAAAGCCTATTATCGAGAGTGTTTTGAAGAGTCTGAAGCCAATGGGCTTGCTGTTAAACCGAAATATGGCTTGCTTGTACTACTAATTTTACTGGGGCTGTTTGCTATTTACGGGTTGCAGGAGCACTACGTCGGGAACTTTCTTATTCTATTGGCTGTAGTTGAATGCGTCGCTTTCTACTATCGCAAAGCTTGGTGGGTGATAAGACAGTCATATTCTCGTGCCGCCGGCAATATCGTCGAGGTTTCAATCTCTAAAGCAGGCATTAGCACCAAAGCGACACATGCCGAATTTTCTTACCTATTTGACGACTTAGATAAACTTGTTGAAACGAACAGAGGTTTTTTGGTATTTCACCAAAACAACCCGAGCTATATCAGTAAATCTGGACTTAACGAAGAAGCGATTGCCTTTTTATCTGAGCAAAGCCAGAAATAAGAAACCCCGCAGTGGCGGGGTTTTATTATGCCAGTTAAACCATGTTAACTAACATCGTAATTCAGTATTTGGTCAATTACATATTGCCCGGGCTAGATTTCTCAGCCTGGATTCGCATGTAAATTTCTTCACGGTGAACTGAAACATCTTTAGGCGCATTTACACCAATACGTACTTGGTTACCTTTAACACCTAGTACTGTTACAGTCACTTCATCACCAATCATCAGGGTTTCACCTACTCGACGAGTTAGTATTAGCATTCTCTTGCTCCTGTTATTCCAAAATTTAAAAGATTCCGCGTCAAATCCATTTTAAATAAAAGTTCCTAGAAAAGTAAGCAAAAACTTCTTTTACTCAGTACTTTCCAATTCGAATTTGGCATGTAAAGCCCGTACAGCTAGCTCTAAATATTTTTCTTCTACTAGTGCCGAGATTTTTATCTCTGATGTAGATACTAATAGAGTGTGAATATTTTCTTCGGCCAATGCCATAAAAAAGAGACCAGCAACACCTGAATGAGATTTCATCCCGATGCCAACCGCTGAGATTTTTGCCACGTTAGCATTAACCTCTACCGTTGCGCCACCTAAATTTTGTGCATGTTGCGCTAAAACTTCTTCCGCCAGAATACAATCATTTGTGTGCACAGTAAAAGCATAGTCTATTTTTTTCTCACTGTGGTTCAAATGGTTAATCATATCGACTTCGATATTATGCTCACCAAGAAGAGACAGTATATTGGCAAGATTACTAGGTTTTGCATCTACATTGTTAACTAAGATAAGCGCTTCGTCTTTGACACTCGCTACCCCAGAGACCACTTTGGTGTTTTTCATCTTACCTTCCTCATAGCTAATTAAGGTGCCGTTATCAGGAGAAAACGAAGAAAGTACGCGCAGCGGTACATTATATCGACCGGCCGCTTCAACCGAACGTATCTGCAAGACCTTAGCGCCAACACTTGCTAGCTCCAACATCTCAGAAAAAGTAATATGTGATAGACGCCTTGCATTTGGCTCTATTCGCGGATCGGTAGTGTAAACACCATCGACATCAGTATATATCTGACATTCGTCTGCTTGCAAAGCCCCTGCGATTTCAACTGCTGAGGTATCTGTACCGCCGCGTCCTAGCGTGGTGATATTACCTTCTCCATCACGCCCTTGAAATCCGGCAATAATGGTTATCCGGTTATGCTCAAGTTCTTGCTTTAAGCGGGTTGTGTCTATTTCTGTGATCCGCGCTTTAGAGAACATGTTATCGGTTTTAATACCAACCTGATCGGCAAGTAAGCTCACGGCAGAATGCCCACGCTTAATGATGGCCATCGCCAATAACGCGATAGAAACTTGTTCGCCGGTGGTGATCAACACATCTAGCTCACGAGAACTTGGACGTGCATCGATTTGTTGGGCAAGGGAAATGAGACGATTTGTCTCGCCTGACATTGCAGACAACACGACCACCACTTGGTGGCCTTGTTGTTGTGTTTTGATAACGTGTTCGGCAACCGCCTCAATACGCTCTACCGAACCTACCGAGGTGCCGCCAAACTTTTGTACAATCAGCGCCACTTGCTGATTACTGCGTTACTTCATTTAACCAAGTTGGAACACTGTTTAGTGCTGCGTCTAGGTTTTCTGGTTGTGAACCACCAGCTTGCGCCATATCAGGACGACCACCACCTTTACCACCGACTTGAGAAGCCATGTGATTAACTAGCTCACCTGCTTTTACCTGACCAACTAAGTCTTTCGTTACGCCAGCGATTAGGCTTACTTTATCGCCATTTGCTACACCTAGCGCGATGACACCTGAGCCAATCTTGTTCTTCAGGTCATCGACCATGCCTCGCAGTGCTTTAGACTCAGTTCCTGCAACGTTCGCTACGAGTAATTTAATCCCATTCACTTCGGTTACAGAGTCAAGTAGCGTTGCACCCGCGGCACTTGCTAGTTTGTCATTTAGTTGAGCAACTTGCTTTTCAAGGCCTTTTGACTTTTCAAGTAGCGCAGATACTTTTTCTAGCACAGATGAGGTATCACCCTTAACCAAAGCCGCAATTTCAGAAAGCACTTGCTCTTGCTCATTAACATAAGCGATGGCATCAGCTCCCGTTACCGCTTCGATACGACGAACACCCGCTGCGATACCGCCTTCTGAGACAATCTTGAATAGACCAATATCACCTGCACGCTTCACGTGTGTGCCACCACAAAGCTCAATTGAGTATCCACCAATTGAAACGACTCGAACTTCATCATCGTACTTTTCGCCAAAAAGCGCCATCGCACCTTTGTCTTTGGCAGCATCGATATCCATCAGCTCAGTTTGCAAAGCAAAGTTACGGCGGATCTCTGCGTTCACAGCATCTTCTACTTGCTGTAGCTGTGCTTTAGTGACGCCTTCAAAATGCGAGAAGTCAAAACGCAAACGATCTGGCAGTACCAATGAACCTTTTTGCGTTACGTGATCGCCCAGTAAATCGCGCAGTGCTTTATGTACTAAGTGCGTTGCAGTGTGGTTTTTCTTCACTCGCTCGCGACGCTCAGCATCAATACGCGCATCGGCTTTATCGTTAACACCAATGCGGCCAACTACATGACCATGGTGTGCAAATGCATTACCTAGCTTTTGCGTGTCAGTAACCACAAACTCGCCGTTAGCCACTTTTAGTACACCTGTATCACCAACTTGGCCGCCTGACTCAGCATAGAAAGGCGTGCGGTCAAGGATAACCACACCTTGCTCACCATCTTCTAACGTATTGGTATGTTGACCTTCTTTAAAAATTTCAACCACAGTGCCGGTATAGTGCTCAGCGTCATAGCCTTTAAAGTCAGTGTTTTTATCAGATTTCAAGCGCTCGTTGTAATCAGCACCGAACTTGCCAGCCGCTTGCGCTTTTTTACGCTGCTCTTCCATGCATGCTTGGAAACCGCGCTCGTCGATCGTCATAAAACGCTCACGCGCCACATCTGCTGTTAAGTCCGCAGGGAAACCGTAAGTGTCATACAGTTTGAACACTAAATCGCCTGGAATAACGTCGCCTTCAATGCCAGCTAGACTCTCTTCTAGAATAGTTAAACCACGGTCTAAGGTTTTACCAAACTGATCTTCTTCAATACGCAATACTTTTTCGATAATTGCTTGTTGCTTCACTAATTCAGGGTAAGCTTCACCCATTTGCTCAGCAAGTGCAGCAACTAACTTATAGAAGAATGCCCCTTTTGCACCGAGTTTATTACCGTGGCGAACTGCACGACGAATGATACGACGCAGCACGTAACCACGACCTTCATTCGATGGCATGACGCCGTCAGCAATAAGGAACGCACACGAACGAATGTGGTCAGCAACCACACGTAGTGATTTATCTTCTAAATCTTGAGCATCTGTTACTTTTGCAGCTGCTTTAATCAGCGCTTGGAACAGGTCAATCTCATAGTTTGAATGCACACCTTGCATAATTGCAGAGATACGCTCAAGGCCCATGCCAGTATCAACCGACTGCATTGGCAGCGGTTCCATTGTGCCGTCCGCATGACGGTTGTACTGCATAAATACTAAGTTCCAGATCTCAATGAAGCGATCACCGTCTTCTTCTGGTGAGCCCGGAGGTCCACCCCAAATGTGTTCGCCGTGATCATAAAAGATTTCAGAGCAAGGACCACAAGGACCCGTGTCGCCCATTGACCAAAAGTTATCCGCCGTCGCAATACGGATGATCCTGTCTTCAGGAACACCAACTTGTTTTGACCAGATCTCAAATGCTTCGTCGTCTTCATGGTAAACCGTGACTAGTAGCTTTTCTTTTGGCAGCTTGATCACATCCGTAAGGAAACCCCAAGCAAACTTAATTGCGTCGGTTTTAAAATAGTCACCGAAGCTAAAGTTACCTAGCATTTCGAAGAAAGTATGGTGCCTTGCGGTATAACCTACGTTTTCAAGGTCGTTATGTTTACCACCAGCACGAACACAGCGCTGTGAACTGGTTGCTCGCGTATAAGGGCGTTTTTCCGCACCCAAGAAGGCATCTTTAAACTGCACCATACCAGCGTTGGTGAACAGTAAGGTGGCATCATTACCCGGAATTAACGAGCTTGAAGGCACCACTTGGTGCTGTTGTTTAGCAAAGAAATCTAAGAAGCTTTGCCTGATTTGTGCGGTAGTCATATGCTGCATGTGATCATTCACCCTTTATTTCTTCTTGCTCTGCTGCAGTCATTGCAGCTTCAATTGCAAAATCTATTTCATCAAAACTAAAGCCACGATAACTCATGTAACGTACGCGCTTAGTTTTTTCTTTATATTCTATCGGTTGTGCGCAAAGACCGTACTTTTTTTCATAGGTTTTTGCGGCTTGCATGTACCAATCAATTTCACGCTCAGCGATTAGCGTATGCAAAGTATCTCGGCTCACACCCTTTTGCCCTGCATCCATTAATACACGCTTTTCTCCAAGTCCTTTTGCAATCTGGCGGTTTAAAAAGCTCTCTGCATAGCGGTCGTCATTAACGTAATCAAGCGACTTTAGCCAAGATACCAATTGCTCCGCGACTGCCGCTGTAGCCCCTTTTTGCAGTAGCTTTTGCGTCAATCCTGACTCAGAGTACTCTTGTCTCGACAATAACCAAACCGCATAATTTTTTAGCTTTTTAACTTCTTGTTCATCCATCAGGCGTCAAAGCGTCCTGAGTCAGACTGAGAGATGTTAGCATTTTCATCATTTTCCTTCTTTTCAACGATAATTGGCATAAACATCGCCTGAAAAGAAACAAAAAAGCCTATCATGGCGACCGGCATGATAATAATCGCCGGAATCATCGATAGCGGTATAGACGCGACAATAAGCGCTGCGACGACTAAGCCGTAAATACTCAGCGCAGCCATATTATGATAAAAAGCGGCAAGCGAGCACTTCATCGCGTGAAAAATACGTTTCTCACCTTGGAAAAAGACCTGTGGCACAACAAAAGCAAAGGCCATCATAATGACCGATTGTGCAATCACAAATACTGCAACTTCGGCAAAACTAATATTACTCGCGATAAGTCCGATAAGTTCATTCGGATCGGTGTTTGGGCCAACACTCTCGAGCGCAGTCGCCACATCACTAAATAGCACTCCGGCAACCATAGTCAGCAACAGTGCACCTGCCATTTGATAAATACCAACTCGGAACAAGTGTAATCGGCGGCCTTTTGCTGCAAAAGGCTCAAAAATGTCAGCCAACTTTATTGGTTTATTGATCTGTTTATTGATAACGGCAAGATAGAAGCCCGCGCTTAAAAAAGGACCAGACAAGGCTGCGATAATATGAAAAATAGGTGCGAATAGGGGTAATAGGCTTACTACCGCCATGAAAATGTACATCAGCATGAAAGTCATAGGCTGGGTTTTGAAAATTGCCCACCCGGCTTTTAGCCACTGCACGCCTATGCTTGCTTTGAATGTTCTAATTGGTGTCGACATAGTCCACTTAATTTAAGCTATAACGTCTTTGATTATACTGATTACCGCGTCGAGTGAAAAGGCATGAAAGGCGGATTTGTCAGCGCTTTTTAGCATATTTTAAACAAATACTGATGGTAGACCTAACCTACTTGGACATCTTAAGTTTTAAGGGATTGGAAAGAGAATAGAATGTTTGATATGACAAGCCAACCGAAGCACTTACCTAGTCGGCTTGTTGTGATAAGCATATACGCTTAGGCTAATCCGCTTTTGATATCTTTTTGATATCCAGCATGTGGGCACCGTGTTGGATCTTCGTTTTTAGATACTGTTCATTACCAGAAACCCCAGCCTTAACATGCGCCTGAGTGCCAACTACTTCATCGACGGTAATACCCGCATTTCTCAACGCCTTTAGCTTTCTTGGATTATTCGTCATTAACTTAACATGGTTTAACCCGAGCGCCTGAAGCATCAACACGGCATCAGAAAAATCTCTTAAGTCATCTTCAAAGCCGAGGTGGTTGTTTGCCTCGTAGGTGTTCATCCCTTGTGATTGCAATACATAAGCATCGATTTTATTGTACAGACCAATGCCACGACCTTCTTGGCGCAAATATAACAAAATGCCGCCTTGTGTATGCATCGCCTCAATGCATTCATTTAACTGTTCGCCACAATCACAACGAGAAGAATGAAAGACATCGCCGGTTAAGCACTCAGAGTGCATACGAATTAGGGGAATTTGCTGCTGACTGTCTGCGCTATTAAATACCAGCGCAACATGTTCTTGGCCATCTTTTAGCCCAGAAAAAGAAACTATTTCTGCAGGGATATTACTATGCTGCCCTACATTCAGCCCGACTCTCGCTCTTACTTCTGCCACGTCTTAATCTTGCCTAATGTGATAATATAACAATATGCTACCATACATGGGATATGGTGTCTCTAAATTCATTATACAAGGGCTGGGCGGACATCGCATTGGTAAATGTCAAAATTCGAACTAGGCTATATAAAAAAGGAAAGCGAGAACGTTTATAACTCATGCGCTCTGTTTTTATCTGCCTACTATTTTTAACCACATTCAGCTACGGCTCTGGCATCGATTTCAGTGGCTTTGCTACGCTCAAGGCGGTTAAAACAGACTCCCATACTGCCAAAATCAGAGAGTCCATTTCACAACCACACGGTGTAGAAAGAGATGAACTTGACTTTTCATTTTCATCTTTGGGCCTACAAGCCGAATGGCATGCTAGTGATAATTTGGAGCTTGTTGGACAGCTACTGTTAAAAGAACAACATGATGACCGAGTGAAAAACGCTATTAAACTGGCATTTTTACGTTACCACTTAAACTCAAACTGGCAATTCCGGGCAGGACGTACCGGGTTAGATCTATTCTTAATGACTGAGTATCGAGATATCGGCTACTCGATGGATATGGAACACCCTCCCGTTGAATTTTACTCTATTATCCCACATCAGAACTTGGATGGCGTTGACATTCAGTACCGCACGCCGCTTGATCAGGGCATCGCCAGTATCAAGGCATATTGGGGGCGCTCCGAGTCACCAATCTACAGCGATTATGAGTTTTTTTGGAATGTAGAACTCAAATCTATCTTGGGTGTAGCGGTACAGTACGAAACGTTAAATTGGCTGTTTAGAGCCAACTATACAACAACACAAGCAGCCAATGAACACGAGCAGCAAAAGCAGTTACGTGATGCACTCACGCAAGTTCCCCTACAAGTTTGGCCAACCAAAAATGAGCTGATCGATTCTCTTTATATCATCGACAAGCGCTTTACCTACAGCGCAGTCAGTATGAGATATGATGACTCAAATTGGTTACTACAGAGTGAAATATCGCTGACGGATTCAAATTCCAGCGTGCTCAACCACTTAAAAGCAGGCTACATCACTCTGGGCAAGCGCTTTGATTTAAATACCTTGTCTTTCACCTACTCAGTTGCCAAGTCCGATAATGAGCCAAGTGTAGAGCCTGGTCCGCTCGTCCCATTACCTGAATTAATGCAAATTTACGAGGCTGCTTCCATGCACTCTGGTTTTTATCAACTGGATCAGCATAGCACTTCCCTAACGTGGCGACGTGAATTGAGCCCGACATTAGCGCTAAAGTTCAATTGGAAACATACCTCTGCTGACCATTTGCCCAGCGCTTTCTACCTTCACAATACAGAGCAATTTAGTGATCCTGACCTTTCCTTCAACACCTTTACGCTTAGTTTTAATTGGGTGTTCTGATGAATAGGTTACTTATTGCTGTTTTCTTCCTTGTTTCTTACCCAATTTCAGCAACAGCCGATATTGCCGTCATCGTTAACAAAGACAACCCCACCGAGTCGATATCGCAGCGCCAACTAATAGACATGTACATGGGAAAATACGTTGCTTTTCCCAATGGCGATATGGCCGTGACCTATGACTACGAAAAATCGCACCCTTTAAGAGGCCCTTTTTTTCTGGCACTGACAGGACGTAATGAAAGCCAAATCAACGCCTATTGGTCAAGAATAAAATTCAGCGGCAAAGTTTCTCCCCCTCAGTCATTTTCCTCACCGTCGACTATACTTGAAAATATCAGAAATACGCCAAATGCAATCGGCTATGTTCCAGCAGACTTTGTGACGGGTGATGTGAAGGTAATTTACCAAATCGATGACTAAATATGGGCTGATCGTGCGACTTGCACTCGTGCTTGTTGTCTCGACTTTTATTTTTTCAATGCTTTACGCTAAGTTATATCACGACCATATCGTTGAGCGTGAACTTCGGCGCTCTAATACTATTATCGGGCAAATTGGCCAAACCGTGTCATCTTCTTCCTCTATTGCAACTTATCTCAATGACAAAGACCTTGCTGTAGAAGTTATTAATGGCCTAGTCAGTAACGACGTTATCTCTTCTGCCGCAATCAAAAGTGAAGAAAAGTGGCTCGCTCAAAGCGTAGGATTTAAGCCGCAAAATGCGACCATTATTAAGCTTAATCATCCGTTTTTATTGAGTGAAATTGTTGGTGAGATCTATATTCAACCCAATTCCGTTTTTATCGAGCAAAGTGCTAGAGATATCGCTCGTTCAAGCGTTCAAACTTTGTTGGTCGTCATCATCCCGATCTTAATCATCTTTACCGTTGTGACACACTTTATAGTGACGAAACCCCTGAGTAACTTGAGTAGTCAAATTGCTAGGGTTATTCCTGGCGCCCCCTTGAATTTAGTCGTGCCTAAAGGACATGAATCAAGTGAAATCGGTGATATTGCAAGCAATACCAATCAACTTATTGCAAAAACCGCTTCTATGTTCGAGCAAGAACGGCAACTGCGAGCAGATATAGAAGTGCTTGAGAAGCGCTTTAGACTGATGTTTGAACGGTCATCCTCTCCCACACTATTGGTAAAAGACAAAGGCGAAGTGATCTTAGCTAATGATGCCGCTTGTGATTTGCTGGCTGGTATGGCAATTGACCTTGATGAATATTTTCCCGAGAGTTTTGGTCGCTACTGCAAAACTCCGGATATTCTTTATACCTTTACGGAGCATACTTTGGAGCTTAACCAGCCAACTCAGTCAGAGTTTGAGTTTATCAACCCCTTGACCGAACAACCTGTTTGGCTGAGTGTCATCATGCTGAGAGTGGAAAGTAGCGGACATTTCTATTTACAGGTATTTTTATCAGATATCACGCTGAGAAAAACCGTGTTTCAAGAACTCAATAAAAAAGCTAACCGCGATAAGCTAACTGGCCTCTACAATCGCCATGGGACTGAAATCAAAATCAACGAGTGGTTAGATAACGAAACGCCGTTTAGCTTATTTATTATTGATTTAGATGAGTTTAAACCAATCAATGATATTTATGGCCATAACGCCGGCGACGCTATGTTAAAACATATCGCCACTCAAATTAGTACTCAGGTTAGAGAGCAAGATGTGGTTTGTCGCTGGGGAGGTGATGAGTTTTTGATTGCTTTGCACTGCGCTAAAAATGAAAAGCTGCAACGGATAGCTGAAAACCTGCTAGAGGCGATAAACACCGAGATGATTTGGCAAACGCCAGAAGGTAAATCACTGCCACTGCGAGTTGGCGCGAGCATAGGTATTGCAAGCTACCCAAGAGACGCGGTTGAGCTAAGCCAATTAATTGAGTGTGCTGATGTCGCTATGTATACGGTAAAAAAAGACAAGAAAAACGCCTTTCAATTTTACTCTCTAAGCGCTTAGTTATACCGCTCAAGTTAGTGTGTACCGATGTACGACAGTCCACCAGCACACCTAACTTGCCTTTATCTACTGAAAGTGACTTATCTGCTGCATTGCCTCTTGAATATATTCAAAGTTTGGCTCTTGCTCTGATGGCCTGTTAGTTTCATCGAGCGTCTCGTAGATTCCCATGGGCGAGACTTCAATAATTTGCTGCTTACTCACAACCGCATATTTGTTGTAGCTACTAAGTAGTAACCAATTTCTCTCTTTAACGGGCCCGGTTAGGTTATAACCCGTACTATACTCTTCAGGCGTGTTTTTAATCCCTAAATACTCATTCATCAACGTTGGAGCCAGGTCTAAGTGACTGGTTATCACATTTGAGGCTTGCTAATGCTGCCACTTTTCGCTTTTTGGTCCAACAACAATAAATGGCACCTTTATCTGCGGCTCAGTAAAATTACTATTATGTCCCCAGTAATTAAGCTTGTTGTCATTCAGCTCTTCACCATGATCTGACGTGATAATCACCAGTGTATTCTCTATATCAAGCTGCGCTAATACCGATGCAGCAAGACTATCTACAAAGTGTGTACTGGTAAGATAACGATTTAAAATTGGTTCTCTATCATAATCGTTGTCCAATAACATATGGTTAATGGGACCGTGCATTGGCTCAAACCCGGCATGGTAACCCTCAGGAACTGCGTAGCCATGGATTGCATCATAAAAGAGAAAACTGAAAGACGGCTGGTTTGGATCTTTATTAGCATACCATTTAGCCCAATTTTTGGTGATCTGCTCATCCCTAGCTAAAACGTCATCACCTTCAGTATGTGTTTTCAAGCCTATAATGTTGGCAAAGACTGTTTCATTGAACTCAGGGCGAACAAGCTGAGCAGAAGAGAATATTCCAAGTTGATAGTTCAACTCCCGCATTCTGTCCATCAATAACGGTGTAACACGATTGTTGTAAATGTCCTGCCAAGCGGTGCCAGGCAAGCCATAAAATAACCCGGTTATCCCTGTACGTGTAGAATTTCCAGTAGAGAAGTGTTGATTGAAGACCACTCCCTGTTGTGAGAATCGCCAAATATTGGGAGTCACTTGCGCTGTAAAAGCATCATACCGCCATGAATCCAGCACCACAAAAACAATATCAAGAGGCTTCTTAACTGGCTCTACTTCAATAGGTTGTAAAGGATAGTTAAATTGTCCTTGTGTTAAAGACATAGATTTCTGCTGCGCCAATGCAGCTTCATCTAGCAAATCATATCTACGCAAAAAGGAGTTTGCTGTTGCGGACTTTCAGAGAGGTAAGTACTTACTGACCCCGTAATCGGTTGATATACCGTCGCACTTGCCCAAGCATGAATAAGCGCAATAATGGTTACGCTGGTAAACTTTCGACCAAAGCGCAGCTGCATTACGGCTCGGGGCTTACTTAACCACGTTAACAGGTAAAACTGGAAAACAAATATCATAATAAAAATGGCTACCGCTTGAGCCCATGCAATTGGCGAGAACTCAATAACTTGGCCTGCAAGCAGCATATCGACAATAACACCGTTAATATGAAACTTGTAAAGCTCAAAGCACAAGCTATTTGCAATAAGTGCTACGAAAAACAATGCATAAAGCAAAGCATACGGATCTCACTTTATTTGACTGTAACCATACTAAAGGCATAGCGACAATACTCACTAACGCTGTGAGTATAGCCATATGGCTCCACGTTGATACGGAAACGTAAAATAATGTCAGTCCTAGATAATCGGCAGGGTTGGTATTTACAACGTTTATGGTAATTAAGATTGAGCAAAGAGAGTTGATAAGAACCGAACTGGTGAACTGGTGAACTGATGACGCAATAGCACAGTTCAATTTGTTCCTTTAATAGAAAGCTTAACTCTCATCTTACCGTTCTGACATAGTTAGTGTCACATTAAAAATTGTGAAAAAGTTTAACGCCGAAACAAGCCGCTTTGTTAGTACTGTTTCAATATCGTTTCTTTATAGTTTTCTGCTTTTATTTCAACTTGATACTTGCTAGCCAGTGAATCCAGCTCTGCTTGCCACATAGCCAAATCATCCATCGTTATGGTATTGTCATCCAATTGCCATAGCTGACGAGATCCCGCATAGCTATACTGAATCGCCGTCATCGCATCTACATCCCCCTGCTGCGCTGCCTGTTTTAACTTCGCCATTTTACGGGTGATTTTGTTCAGTGATTGCTTTAAGTCCCACACATAACTTACTTCGGTCATAAAGGGATGCGCCTTATGCTTTTTGAGCACAAACCCAATGACGATGCAGGTCACGACTACACCAGTTAAATTCCAATGAAAATGGCTACCATCAACATCAGGAAATAATTGGATCAATAACTGAGCAATCCCTAAACTACCGATTGTTAGCGCTGTAACGCAAGCAATGATAACTTGATTTAGATGTTTGCGATAACGCGCCTTGCTGATCTCAACTAACTTCATAACAACCTATGATCACGAAAAATTAAATAATGTACTCTGCTCCTCGTGCATTGTAATCCAAGGCCTGTGGCCAAACCAAGATACATATCAAAAAAATCTAAAAACTTTCACCCCGTTTCCGTTACCCAAACGTTCTATTTACGAAAACAACATAACGGGGATAAAATCATGACGACATTAGCCACTCTTCAACAGCCTAATTCAGCAATTCCAAAACTCGCACTATCGCTTGTTGGCGCAGTTATTATTACTTTTGCCACCTTTGGCTTTATGCAAAACTTGGTCTCTCAAGAGCTCACTCGCCCCATTATCGACAGAGAAGTATTTGATCTTACTATTGCAGCGGATAGAGAGGACTCTCCAGTCGAAGAAAAAAGGGTAATGCCAGAACCACCAAAACCAATAACGGCCCCGATTAGACCTACTGAAAATATCGTTGATACAGGAGATAATCTACAAATTAGTAGCGAGACACCTCGCTTAGATTTAGGTAAGTTTGCTAACACAATGACGCTGCAATTCTCCACCGATGGGCAAGCGACTCCACTTGTTAGAAGCAACCCTAACTATCCGCCCGCGGCTGCTAGAGATGGAGTGGAAGGCTGGGTAGAAATGGAGTTTGCCATTTCTCCACAAGGCGAAGTGATTGATGTTAAAGTGACGAAAGCGGAGCCTAAAAGAGTATTTGATCAGGCTGCTGTCAGAGCACTAAGGAAATGGAAATATAGACCACTTATTGTTGATGGAAAACCGCAGCCGCAATACGCTCAGCGCGTTGTATTAGAGTTTACACTGGAACAATAACAGCCATTGATACGTAATCAATTTGAGCCGCTGAGTCACGAAGTAAACTTCTTAATTTAGCTTATTGATATTAGGGTCTGTTGACCCTTGAGACTTAGGATTGCCTATGCTGAGTAGCTTGAAAATGTGGCGTGCTCGCGCCACCAGCAACGTAGAAGATCCGCTTTATGAATATGCGACGACGGGTAAAGTAAAATACCTAGAGCAAGTCATTGAGCGCTATCAAAGTGATTTATTTCACTTTCTAAAAACACAAACACAGGCGGCGTCGGCAGAAGATATATGTCAAAAAACATGGTTAAAAGTCATCGAAAAGAAAAGCGCTTATCGACAGCAGGGTCACCCCAAGGCTTACTTGTTTCACATTGCACGTAACTTGCTAATCGATTCAATCAGGGCCTCAGGTAAACTCTCTGAGTTGACAGATAGTAAAGTAGGTATGACCAACTCCAATGAGTTTACAAAAACATCGGAGGAACAGTGGCTATACCAGCAAATTGCTGCACTTCCTTTATTACAAAAAGAGGCGCTAAGCTTACAGTTAGAGGGCTTCAGCTTAGCTGAAATAGCGCAAATTGTAGGGGCCACACAAGAGACTGTAAAAACTCGAATTAGATACGCAAAAGAGACACTAAAGTCTCAAGTGGGTGAAAATCATGAGTAATTTAGACAAATTTGACGCCAAGTTAAAAGCGGCTTACCAAGCTAGCAAGCAGGACAAACCGTTAACTTTGGCTACTCGCATCAAGGTGCGACTAGTTAGCTTTGCCCATCATTATTTGGGTTGTATAGAAACTTGGCAGTGGAGCGCGGTTACTTGTTCAGTCGCTTTACTTTTCACCTTATGGTATCAAAATCAACATGTTGATATTGATAAAGAATATAACTCAAGTGCTCATTTAGTCAGTTATGGAGATTTTCAACACATCGAAACGCATGAGCTAGAGCAGGGCCAGTATCTTGCCCGCATAGACGAACAGAAAAAAGTGCTGGATGCTAGATTTGAGGCTGCGCAACAACAAGTTCAAGAACAGCGTTACGGTCGACTCGTTGCGATTAACGATGATGCTTGGTTAATTGAAGAGTGTAATACCCATACTCTCATCGAGTTAAAACAGAGCTTACTTAGCGCCATGCCGCAACCAAAAACCAGAGTTATTAATTTTAATACGCCAGTTATGCTAGCACTGTCGACCGCCAACCAAGGGCAAATTATTGCAATTGAAAGTATAGGGCAAAACCAAGTTTTGGCTTGCCCCTAACAGGCGCTCTTAAATCATAATAAGGCTGGCAATAAAGAAGCAGATAATAGCTAATACGCCCCCCACCAGTGCATAGGGTAATTGGGTTTTAACATGAGTCAGTAGGTCACACCCTGATGCCAGTGCCGATACCGCGCTGGTATCAGAGATAGGCGAGCAGTGATCGCCAAATATACCACCGCTTAAAATAGCACCAAGCACAAGCGATGGTGGCAAGCCAAGCGCTTGAATCAGTGGCACACCAATCGGTATTAATATAGCGAAGGTGCCCCATGATGTGCCTGTTGTAAATGACATGATTGCACCAGTAATAAAGAGTACAGGTACTATCAAGTAAATAGGCAGATAATCACCAACTAAAGACGCAACAAAAGTGCCTGTTCCCAACTCTTTTAGACTTGCGCCTAAAGTCAAAGAAAGTAACACAATGCTTACTAATGGCAGCAGCTCCCCCATCCCCTTAAAGCCAACATCCATTAGCTCATGATGACTAAACCTCTTACCAGTTAAAAGCAGCAGGTACGCAACGGTTGAAGCTAAAATTGTGGCATAAAGTACTGACTTAGAGCCACTACCATTTGCCAATACACCATCGCCTGTCCAAAACATAAATCCAATCATACTTACAATCAGCGTTAATAAAGGGATCAGCATATAACGCGATTTGGTGGCACTTGGCCCACTACTTATTTCAGCTGTATGGTGCTTTAACTCTTGCTCTGCGGCCCTCATCGGTCCATGAACTTTATCAAAGACAATCGTATAGAGAACAATTAACAGTGCAATAATCGCATAAAAATTAAACGCGACACTACCCCATAAAATACTCACTGCCGACTGCTCAAGTTCGTAGTTACTCAGCAATCCAAGCACATAAGCACCCCAACCATTAAGCAAAATCAAAATACATACAGGAGCGCTAGTACTATCGATGATATAAGCCAAACGAGCCCGACTCATTTTGAACTTATCAAATAGTCCCCTCGCAACAATACCAGAGGTTAGTACACTCATATTTGATTCGATGAACACTGCAGTGCCAGTAAACATGGTTAGTAAGCCAACCTGACGTTTACTTTTAGCGACGCCTCGATTAAGCAGCATATTCACCGTTGCAGCAACTCCACCTGACTCTCTAATGTAGGCGAGCAATGCACCGATCACTATACTAAAAATCAAGATCCGGCTGTTACCTGCCGATGTCGCAACCTCAATAACACGTTCAATACTGCCTACGAATGTGCCGGCAACTAGTGACTGCTGACCATGTAGAGCCAATAAAAATTCGGAAGAAACTAGCGCTAAAATCAATGCGATAATCACTTCTTTACGCCAAAACACGACTGCAATTGCAATCAAAGGTGGCAAAATCGAGTACCAAGCCATATAGTTTAATCTATAAATTCAAAACACTTAGCTTAAGTTAAGCGGTTTAAAACACCAAGTCTTTGCGACTAAATTAAATTTAAGTCAACATTTAACCCCAATACTGGTACAATGAGTGTGTTTTGTGCAATGATATTCCTTTTTGGTCTATCGTAACGTTCCAATTGAACCTATAATATGGACAGATTAATTTAGTTCGGATTGAGTATCGCATGTCTACATTTGTCAAAATAAAAGCACTTCGTCCATCACTATCAAATAGTGAAGCAAAGCTTGCTGACTTTACCTTGAACTCGGGCGATAAAATCCGTGCGCTTTCCTCCGTTGAGCTGGCACGCGAAGCCGGTGTCAGCCAATCTAGCGTCGTAAAATTTGCCCAAAAGCTGGGTTATAAAGGATTTCCAGCATTTAAACTTGCCGTTGTTGATGCGCTCAACGAGCAAACGGATACCAGCGCACCAATTGATGAGTTAATTTCCAGTAATGACTCCATCGAGTTAATCGCAGATAAATTACAACTAAAACAGCAAAATGTTATTTCCGAAACTCGAAAACTTAACTCAGCAAAACAGTTTGAGAACGCAATTCAGTTGGTGAAGAACGCACGAAAAGTCATTGTGTGTGCACTTGGTAGTACTTTCACTATGGCCCAAGATTTAACTTGGAAACTCCAAAAGCTTGGTATTCCGGCAATTGCTCAGGTTGATGAAATCAGCGCATCTAGCTTTATTGCAACGATGGGGAAGGACGATCTTTTTATTGTGATCAGCAATACAGGAACCAGTAAGAGCTTGCTAACCTTGACTAATCAAGCATTGGACAATGGTTGTAAATGTCTTGCCATTTCTCGTTATGGTAACCACTCACTTGCGGAAATGGCAGATGCGATACTGTATTGCATCAATGAAGGAGAGCCACTTAAACATTCAGGCATGCTGTCTCGTACTTCTCAAGCCTACCTTATTGATGTTTTATTCACTGCACTTGCACAATCAAACCTGCATTGGCAAAAACGCGTGGATAAGGCCAATGAAAACATGCAAGTATTGCGTAGCGAGTAAGACTTAAGCTGCTCACGGCAGACTCGTGCTGCCGTTTACCTCTAGCAAAAACCCTTACAGTCTCGGGTATAATAAATACTTTTTCCGCTGCTTTAAAAAATCTTGTACATCCTGCTGCCACAGTTTTCTCAACTCTGATGCCGATTGGCCAGACTCAATGGCTTTGCGGATTTTGTCCGTGCCTGCAAGCTTATCGAGAAAATCGGGGGACTGAAAAAACGCTTTATTCTCGTGCTTGAACTGTGCGTATGCAGCAACAAACCAAGTTAGATCAAAACCTCGTACATTGCTGTTTCTTAAGTCCAAGCCAAACGCAGTCACACCATTTAATTTAGGATTGGAAGCCGCACCTAGTACTGGTCGGGGAGTGAACTGAAACTCGCCCAATTTAGGATCTGGATAGCCAAAAACTTGAAATGGAAAATCCGTTCCACGACCAACAGAAATAGGTGTCGCTTCAAAAAAGCACAAAGATGGATACAAGTAGATTGCTTGTTGGTTTGGTAGGTTAGGACTTGGTGGTATCGGCAATCTGTATTCAGTGTTACCGCTATAGTTTCGCATTGGAAATACACGTAACTGTAGCGCTGTAAGCGAGGTTAACCAACCTTCTCCTTTAATCATAGTCGCCAGTTCGCCAACGGTCATGCCATGCAATACAGGAATGGGATGCATACCAACAAAAGATTGAAATGGTTTTTCTAATAATGGGCCATCAACATATGCGATATTTGGATTTGGCCTATCAAAAACCCAAAATTCAATATTTGCATCGGCTGCGGCTTCCATCGCGAGGTGCATAGTGCTGATGTATGTATAAAAGCGCAACCCCACATCTTGAATATCAAAAATAAGCACATCGATATCTTTGAGCTGCTCAGGCCTTGGCTTTTTATTACTGCCATAAAGCGAAATGATTGGTAGCCCAGTTTTCACATCTTTTACATCATCTACTTTAGCGCCCGCATCATAATTACCACGAAAACCATGTTCCGGTGCAAAGACCTTTTTAACATCCACTTCTTTATTAAGTAAGTAATCAACTAGATGTTGGTCGTCAACGCGGGATGTTTGGTTTACGATTAATCCGACGCGCTTACCTTTTAACACAGGTAAATACTCTTCTGCGCGCTCAGCACCTAATGTAAGCGCTTCAACAGTTAAAGGAACACAACAAAAAACAAGTAGTAAACAAATTCTGAGTGATTGAAACATATAACGCTTTCTCTAAATAAATACGCGATTAGGGTATCAGTCAGAAAAAAAATGAAAAGTGTTTCGAGAGTTTAATCATGCAGTAGTGAATCTCTGAGCGTCGTCGTATTCAACTTGCGTAATAGATCGCAGGGTGAACCTGCTCCTACACGAAATATTATAGGGGATGTTGGACGTATATTGTGGAGGGTGAAGCTCCGAGCGCCATCATATTCAACTTTTGTAAAAGATCGCAGGGTAAACCTGCACCTACATGGATATTAGACACAAAAAAACCGACTTTCGTCGGCTTGTTTATCTCTTTATTTTACCACTTGAGATAAGTAGCGGATGCAGGACGTGTATTGAGGAGAGTGAACCTCCGACCGCCTGTTTTTACCTTCATTCTTTAACCACTTGAGATAAGTAGTGGATGCAGGACGTGTATTGTGGAGAGTGAGCCTCCGAACGTCGTCGTCTTCAACTTTCGTAGAAGATCGCAGGGTAAACCTGCTCCTACATGGATATTAGACACAAAAAAACCGACTTTCGTCGGCTTGTTTATCTCTTTATTTTACCACTTGAGGAGAAGTGGCGGATGCAGGACGTGTATTGAGGAGAGTGAACCTCCGAGCGTCGTCGTCTTCAACTTTCGTAAAAGATCGCAGGGTAAACCTGCACCTACATGGATATTAGACACAAAAAAACCGACTTTCGTCGGCTTGTTTCTCTCTTTGTTTTTACCACTTGAGGAAAAGTGGCGGATGCAGGACGTGTATTGTGGAGAGTGAACCTCCGAGCGTCGTCGTCTTCAACTTTCGTAAAAGATCGCAGGGTAAACCTGCTCCTACACGATACATTTAAGCACAAAAAAACCGACTTTCGTCGGCTTGTTTATCTCTTTATTTCACCACTTGAGACAAAGTGGCGGACGCAGGACGTGTGTTGTGGAGAGTGAATCTCCGAGCGTCGTCGTCTTCAAATTTCGTAAAAGATCGCAGGGTAAACCTGCTCCTACACGAGACATTTAAACACAAAAAAACCGACTTTCATCGGCTTGTTTCTCTCTTTGTTTTTACCACTTGAGGAGAAGTGGCGGATACAGGACGTGTATTGTGGAGAGTGAACCTCCGACCGCCTGTTTTTACCTTCATTCTTTAACCACTTGAGAGAAAGTGGCGGACGCAGGAGGATTCGAACCTCCGACCGCCTGGTTCGTAGCCAGGTACTCTATCCAGCTGAGCTATGCGTCCGTTATGAATGTATAGTTTTTCAACTTTCTCTATATTTAACCACCTAAAGAAAAGTAGCGGATACAGGACGTATTTTGTGAAGGTTAACCTCCGACTTCCTGTTTCCTACCTTTATTATTTAACCACTTAAGGAGAAGTGGCGGACGCAGGAGGATTCGAACCTCCGACCGCCTGGTTCGTAGCCAGGTACTCTATCCAGCTGAGCTATGCGTCCGTTATAAATGTATAGTTTTCCAACTTCTTTATATTTAAACACCTAAAGAAAAGTGGCGGAATCAGGACGTATTTTTTGAAGGTGAACCTCCGACTTCCTGTTTCCTACCTTTATTATTTAACCACTCAAGGAGAAGTGGCGGACGCAGGAGGATTCGAACCTCCGACCGCCTGGTTCGTAGCCAGGTACTCTATCCAGCTGAGCTATGCGTCCGTTATGAATGTATAGTTTTCCAACTTCTTTATATTTAACCACCGAAAGAAAAGTGCCGGACGCAGGACGTGTTTTTTGAAGGTGAACCTCCAACGCCTGTTTCCTATCTTTATCATTTAACCACTTAAGGAAAAGTGGCGGACGCAGGAGGATTCGAACCTCCGACCGCCTGGTTCGTAGCCAGGTACTCTATCCAGCTGAGCTATGCGTCCGTACAAGACAACCATTAAAAATGGCGGAGAGGGAGGGATTCGAACCCTCGATAGGGCTACAAACCCTATACTCCCTTAGCAGGGGAGCGCCTTCGGCCACTCGGCCACCTCTCCGTCTTGTGGGGCGTATAATATAGGTTAGAAAAAATATGTCAAATACTTTTCTTGTAAAAAAGCACTGAATGGTGATAGATTGTGCAGTCTGCTTAGTTACTCGGCACTAACGCCAATTTTTACTCATTTTGTAGGGGGTTAGGATCGCTGTAGGTATTTCTTAATGCACGTTGTTGACGCAAAACTTCGTCCAAAAATGCTTCTTGATAACCAAGCTGCTGAAACTCAGCGATGCAAGCCCGATAATATAAAATTCTCGCTTGCTCGTGCTCATCAACATTTTCAAACTCATTATTGCTCATCTTATTGGATTCCCTATTTGTTATTTTTAACGCAGCATTAGAACTTGAAAAAGACTAGTTAGGAAATTGGGATAATCTAGTTTCAAAAGAGAAACAACTTTTATGATGAGTAGGAGTTGGCAATAACTACATAATAAAACTAAGTATTTAAAAATACTGTGGGATTTATCTTACGCAAATAACAGAAAAGCGCCATAAGGCGCTTTTCTAGATGTACTTTCAGATTACGTGAAAATACTTACTGTTCAGCTTGTACTTCAGGACGCATGTGTGGGAACAAGATAACGTCTTTAATAGTCGGTGAATCTGTGAATAACATCACTAGACGATCGATACCAATCCCCTCACCTGCTGTTGGTGGTAAACCATGCTCTAGCGCACGAATATAATCCGCATCGTAGTGCATTGCTTCATCGTCACCTGCATCTTTTTCTTCCACTTGGCGAGCAAAGCGCGCAGCTTGGTCTTCAGCGTCATTAAGCTCAGAGAAACCATTTGCAAGCTCACGGCCACCCACGAAGAACTCGAAGCGGTCTGTGATAAATGGATTTTCATCGTTACGACGCGCCAGCGGAGACACTTCCCAAGGATACTCAGTGATGAACGTCGGTTGGATAAGTCTGTGTTCAGCGACTTCTTCGAAGATTTCACATAGGAACTTACCTGGGCCCCATACACAGTTTTCAGGGATCTTAACGTGAACTTTCTTAGCGTATGCTTTTAGTGCTTCAAAGTGGTTTTCTGGATCTTTAAAGATTTCAGCTTGTGCTTCAGCATCTGGGCCATATTGTAAAATAGCATCAGCCATAGACAAACGCTGGAACGCACTGCCAAAGTCATACTCAATCGTCTCTGTCACTTCGCCTTCAGCATTTTTCACAGTATTAACAACTGTAGTAGTGCCTAACACGTCTTGTGCCACGGTACGTAACATGTCTTCAGTCAAGTTCATCAAATCATTGTAATCCGCGTATGCTTGATAGAACTCAATCATAGTGAACTCTGGATTATGACGCGTAGATAAACCTTCGTTACGGAAGTTACGGTTGATTTCGAATACACGATCAAAACCACCAACCACTAAACGCTTAAGATATAGCTCAGGCGCGATACGTAGATACATATCAATATCTAGTGCATTGTGATGCGTTACAAAAGGACGTGCAGACGCACCGCCCGGAATAACCTGTAGCATCGGCGTTTCCACTTCCATAAAGTCACGCTCAGCTAAGAAACGGCGAATACCTTCAATCACTTTTGAACGAATACGGAATGTTTCGCGCGTATCCATGTTAGTGATCAAATCAACATAACGCTGACGGTATTTTGCTTCTTGGTCAGTCAGACCGTGGAACTTTTCAGGTAGTGGACGTAGCGACTTAGTCAGTAGTTCATACTCAACCATGTCGACGTAAAGATCGCCTTTACCAGATTTATGAAGCGGACCTTTAACACCAACGATATCGCCGATATCTAATTGACCATACTTCTCTTTTAGGTCTTTTTGTACGTCTTTTGAAGCATAAGCCTGAATACGACCTTTCATGTCTTGCAACACTAAGAAAGGACCACGTTTCGCAAGCAAACGACCCGCAACAGAAACATGATGATCAAGTTCTACTAGCTCTTCCTTCGATTTATCACCAAACTTAGCTTGTAGATCTTGTGTGTAGTCTTCGCGGCGGAATGAGTTCGGGTGGCCATTCGCAGGGCAATTTTCCCGGATCGCATCTAGCTTGCCACGACGCTCAGCAATAAGTTTATTTTCGTCTTGATTGTGATCTGTCATTGTTTAGCTCTTAGTTTAGCTTGTGGATTAAAGGCCTGATTTCAGGCTTGCTTCGATAAATTTGTCTAAATCGCCGTCTAGTACGGCTTGGGTATTGCGATTTTCAATACCTGTACGCAAATCTTTAATACGTGAATCATCTAGCACGTATGAACGGATTTGGCTGCCCCAGCCGATGTCAGATTTTGCATCTTCTTGGGCTTGCTTTTCAGCGTTTTGCTTTTGCAGTTCAAGTTCAAACAATTTCGCCTTTAACTGCTTCATCGCTTGATCTTTGTTCTTGTGCTGCGAACGGTCATTCTGACACTGCACTACCGTATTGGTTGGTAAGTGCGTAATACGTACCGCTGATTCTGTACGGTTAACGTGCTGACCACCTGCGCCCGATGCACGATATACATCGATACGAAGATCTGCAGGATTAATATCGATTTCGATATTGTCGTCAATTTCTGGGTAAACGAATACAGAAGCAAACGAAGTATGACGACGGCCGCCTGAATCAAAAGGACTCTTACGTACTAAGCGGTGTACGCCCGTTTCTGTACGAAGCCAACCATAAGCATATTCGCCCGTGACTTTAACTGTTGCGCCCTTAATACCAGCAACATCGCCATCGGTCGCTTCAACGATTTCGGCTTTAAAGCCTTTCGCCTCAGCCCAGCGCAAATACATACGCAGCAACATATTACACCAGTCTTGGGCTTCAGTACCGCCAGAACCTGACTGTAAGTCGATGTACGCATCGTTGGCATCTTGCTCGCCTGAGAACATACGACGAAACTCTAGCTTTTCCAGCTGCTCAACAAGGCCGTTGACCTCTTGCTCTGCTTCAGTGAAGGTTTCTTCATCTTCGGCTTCTACGGCAAGCTCAACCAGACCTTCTGCATCATCGGCACCAGACACGAGATTATCGATGGTTTCAACAATCACTTCTAAATTCGATTTTTCTTTGCCCAGTGCTTGGGCTCTTTCCGGCTCATTCCATACAGCGGGATCTTCTAATTCGGCATTAACTTCTTCTAAACGCTCTTGCTTTAGAGCGTAGTCAAAGATACCCCCTAAGAAGCTCTGTACGTTCGCGAATTTCCTTGATTTGGTTAATCACAGGATTCACTTCAAACATTTACCATTACTCCAGAACTAAATTTGTCGGTTTGTGAATTCACACAAACAGGTCTGACAACGGGTCAGACCATAGATTTAAGCGACCAATAGTATCAAATAATAACCGCGCTTAGCATCCCTTAAAGTGAGAATTTTGGGAGTTTTTTAACAAACTCAGTACGCACATCTCTATTAATTCGGTTGCGCCTGAAGTTCACGCACAATGAGCTGCAAATTATATTTACCACGAAACTCATTAATATCTAATTGATAAGCAAATAAAGCATGGGTTGCCTGGAGATTTGGCCAAGCCCGAACGTCAACGTTAAATGCTATCGCATCAACCAATCGGCCCGAGCGATGCTTAAGCACAAGTTTTAGATGTTTGTCGCCAACAATACGTTGCTGCACCAACTCAAATACATCCTGAAATACCGGCTCACTAAATTGCTGCCCCCACGGACCTGCCTGCTGTAGTTCAAAAGCAAAATCCATGGTAAAGCAATCGCCCGGCAGCTCACCATCCGTCAACAGAATGCTTTGCTTTGCTTCTTCACTCAGCGTCGCACTGACGTTTTGTTCAAATACCTGTTTAAACCGCGCAAATTCAGACTCTAAAATGGTCAATCCTGCTGCCATCGCATGACCACCGAATTTTACAATTAACTCTGGATGCTGGGTATTGATTGACTCCAGCAGGTCGCGCATGTGTAGACCTTCAATAGAACGACATGAGCCCTTTATCTCGCCGTTGTCGCCTTGTGCAAAAATAATACACGGGCGGTGATACTTTTCTTTTAAGCGTCCCGCCAGAATACCTATCACACCTTGATGCCAATCATCTTGATACAAACACAAGGCATCTGGTACTTCTTGGCTTTTAAGTACCAAACGCTCCAATACCGCTTGCGCCTCTTGCTGCATACTTTGCTCAATCTCGCGTCGTTCTATATTTAGACTATCAAGCTCAGACGCAATACGGCGGGCTTGGTTAATGTCTTTCGATAACAAGCAAGCAATACCTAAACTCATATCGTCAAGACGCCCCGCGGCATTGAGTCTTGGCGCTAACGCAAAGCCAAAATCACTGGCACTTAATCTTGCATTATTACGGTTAGAAACCTCGATAAGCGCTTGGATCCCTGGTCGCGTTTGACCACTGCGGATCCGGGCGAGCCCTTGGTGTACCAAAGTGCGGTTATTCGCGTCCAGAGCCACAACGTCAGCCACGGTTCCTAGGGCAACAATATCTAATAATGTCGCCAAATTTGGCATCGCGACATTTTGTTCCACAAAATAGTTTTGCGTCCGTAAGTAATGCCGCAGCGCTATCAGCAGATAAAAGGCAACCCCAACGCCCGCGATAGATTTTGAAGGAAAGTCGCAGTCAAGACGATTTGGATTAACAATGGCATCGGCAATCGGCAACTCATCACCTTGTAAATGGTGATCGGTAACAATCACTTTAATACCCGCCTGCTTCACGATTTCGACACCGCGAATACAGGAAATACCGTTATCTACGGTGATCACCAAATCAGGTTTTATGGCAACGATTTGCTCGGCCAATGCAGGGCTTAGACCGTATCCTAAGCTAAATCTGTCCGGCACGAGGTAATCCACACGCTGAAAACCAAACTGAGGCAACCCCTCCATTAACACGGCGGTGCTCGTTGCGCCATCGGCGTCAAAGTCACCAACAATCAACACTTGTTGTTGCAAAGAAAGTGCTTCAGCCAGAATTTGGCTTGCAAGCTCGATGTCTTTAAATAATTTAAAATCGTGTAAGGTTGCGGCGCTATTATCGAGTTCAACGACCGATTTAACCCCTCTGGCAGCATAAAGCTGTTTGATCACGGGATGTAGTGAAGCCGGTAAATGGCTGTCATCAACCCGCTCTCTTGGTTTAATTTCTGTATGCATACTTTTTCACAAAACAAAAAAGGCCTAAATGGCCTTTTGTATTCTTTATCTTGCTATCTTATCGAGTTCTCAACGCGAACTCCATCGCTAAGCGTGAGTCATTATGACTTAGGGCTATTTGCGTCTAGCATTTGTGCGATAGCTGCTGCAGGTTGATAACCTGGGATCATTGAACCATCTTCAAGAATGATCGCTGGTGTTCCTGAAATACCAAAGCTTTGCCCTAGTTGATAGTGCTCGGCTACTGGCGCTTGGCAGTTTTCAACTGGTTTCACTTCACCACCAGCTTTCGCCTCAGTAAGTGCCGCCGCAGCATCTTTTGCACACCATACATTTTTTAAGTCTTCATAGCCTGAACCACGCAAACCACCACGTGGGAAAGCTAGGTATTTCACGGTAATACCAGCTGCCAAGTAATCTTCTAGTTCACGGTGAAGTTTGCGGCAGTAGCCACAAGTAATGTCTGTGAATACCGTGATTTGATGCTTTTCATTTTCCGCTTTGTAGACGATCATTGAGTCTTCGTATTCAGCAATACCTTTTTGGCGCACATCACTCAACGCGTCTTCGGTGATATTACGGCGGTTATCAAGATCAATCATAGTGCCCTGAATTAGGTATTTACCATCGGCACTTGAATACAGTACCCCTTTATCTGTGATCACTGTTTTTAAGCCCGCAAGCGGACTATCTTTGATTTGCTTAACCGTTATACCTAATCCGCTAAATTGCGTTGTAATTGGGTCTACTTGTGCTGTTGGTGCGACAGGACCCTCAACTTGCTCAGCGAAAGCGCCAAAGCTCAATGCCAGTGAAGCGGCAACTATTAGTTTTTTCATTATGTTCTCTCTAAACCTGTTATTTGAGGGGTTCACGCGCCCCTTTGTGCTACTCACTAAGACCGGAGTAACCATAAATAATTCCCAAGCAACAAAAATTAAGCTCTTGGGTGATGCTGCTGGTGCAATGTTTTTAAACGTTCACTGGCAACATGTGTATAAATTTGAGTCGTCGACAAGTCGCTATGGCCAAGCATCATTTGCACAACTCGCAAGTCAGCGCCATGATTCAATAAATGTGTTGCAAAAGCATGACGTAGCGTATGTGGCGATAACGGCGACTTAACGTCTGCCAAAATAGCATAGTGTTTTATGCGATGCCAAAAAGTTTGTCGCGTCATACCTATACCGCGCTTAGATGGAAAGACAAAATCGGTAGCATGCTTGATCATTAAGCCCCGCCCTTTTTTGAGAAATTGTTCAATCCAATGCAATGCTTCTTCACCCATAGGCACTAAGCGTTCTTTGCCTCCCTTACCCCGCACAAGTACAACAGCTTGTCTCATGTTGACTTGCTCCATTCTTAGCCCGACTAACTCAGTCACGCGCAACCCCGTGGCATACAAGAGTTCGAGCATTGCCTTATCTCTCAGTCCCATCGGGTCGTCACAATCAGGAGCATTTAACAAGGCCTCAACTTCTTGCTCTGACAAGGTTTTTGGCAGCGACGGTGTTGTTTTAGGTTGCGCAATAGTATCCAGTGGAGACTGCGCGATTTGTTTTTCTCGCAACCAATATAAATAAAATCTCTTTAATGCACTGATGGCTCGCGCGTTACTCTTTGCTTTTAAGCCCTTGTCTATTCTGTGTGCCAAATAAGCCTCGACGTCCTGACTTGTGATTGCCAGTAAAGAAGACACCGAGGTTTCAGCTTTTATAAATAAGAGAAACTTTTCAAGGTCGCTGCGATAGGCTGCTATGGTATTTTCACTGAGCCCTTGCTCCAAAAATAGCGCATCTAAAAAGGCTTCTATATATTGCGGATCGGACAGTGTATGGGAAGTTGCTTGGTGTTCGCTCACAGAGTACCTGTATTAATTATTAACGTCATGATGTAGACTTGCCACCTATAATACCAGTCAAATTGAAAGTGATAAATACAATGCAAATTGGGTTATTTTACGGCTCGACAACATGTTACACAGAAATGGCCGCAGAAAAGATTCAAGAAATCATCGGCAAAGACACAATTACCTTATTTAATATTAAGGACGAGCCGCTAAAACAAGCTGAGCATTTTGACTTCCTCATTTTTGGTATCTCCACATGGGACTTCGGCGAACTTCAGGAAGACTGGGAGTCTCACTGGGACGATATCGACAGCGTTGATCTGAGCAACAAAGTGATAGCGCTATTCGGCATGGGTGACCAACAAGGTTATGGTGAATGGTTTCAAGATGCGCTCGGCATGCTACACGAAAAAATTGCCCCTCAAGGCGCCACTTTTTTAGGCTACTGGCCAAATTCAGACGACTATGAATTTGAAGCGTCAAAAGCACTGACCGAAGATAAAAGTCAGTTTGTTGGTCTGGCATTAGATGAAGACAGTCAATACGACAAAAGCGACGAGCGTATCGCGACTTGGATAGAGCAAATCATGACGGAATACGCCGAATTAGATATTTAGCGTAGTAAGCGTTAATACTAATTAATGTAATTCAAGGCCGTGTTATTACTTATAAAACTGGCTCAATGCGGCCTCAATTTGAGATAGCTTGTACGGCTTATGGATCACATTATCAAAAACTTCATTTTGAGCTTGAGTTAAGAAAATATCAGCGGTTATCGCCAAGATCGGTAACCTTGAATTTTCTTGTTTGATTAAATGTGCGGCCTCTGTACCACTCATACCCGGAAGATTCACATCCATAAAAATGATGTCAAAGTGTTTTTCTTTTGCCACTTCAAAATAGGCTTCAGCAGATTCGAAAATATCAAAACTACAATTCAGTTTGTCGAGTATCGCAGTGATCAGTAGCTGATTAAGCGGATTGTCTTCTATTACACCAATTTGATGATAGAAAATGGCGATATGCTCTGTTTTTGGTGGCGAAGCGACTTTTACTCCACTTTCACTTCGGCACGGAATAATAAACACTACCTCAGTTCCTTCGCCCTCTTGACTGGAGACACTGATCCGCCCCCCCATAATATCAATAAGTGCTTTAGTTACACATAGGCTTAACCCAACCCCTAAGTTTCCTCTGCCCTCAAACATACTAAAACGGTCAAACAGATTACTTTGCTCAAGCGCTGAAAGGCCTTTACCACTATCTTTTACAATAAACTGTATTTCATTACCAATGACATATGCTCTGAGTACCACTTCTTGCCCAGCCTCGCTGCTCTGAATTGCAGTGTCGAGTAAAGTCTCTATAACGCGCGACACTTTATCCTTATCGAGCATCAAAGCCTCGCCTTTGTAGACGCCAGCAATAGAGTGCGTAATAGTAATATCGTGTTGTTTTGCCTCAGTGGCAAAGCGAGCAACTGACTGTTTGAGTAAATCGGGTAATGAACAAAGAATAGGTTCAAATTGAACTTTTTCACCTTCAATGAGCTCAAGCTCTAAAACGGAATCAATGACAGTAAGCAGTTTACTTCCCCCTGTTTCTATATTTTGCAAGTAGCTTGTCGTAGATTCAGAAAACCCTTCAGCTTCAGCTGAGTTGAGTACCACATCATTAAAACCAATGATGGCATTAAGTTGGGTGTGCAGTTCATGGCTGATATCAGATAAGAAATTGTCTTTGGAATCATTGAGCAGTTTAAGTACGTTTACTTCTCTGCGCAGTTCAAGTTGCCGAATTACCTGACGACCCAAGGTGGCGAGTGTTTTCCTTTGCAAATCGGTGAGTTTTTTGGGCTTATCACTGATAGCGCAAATAGTGCCTACCTTATAGCCGCCTGAGCTAATCAGCGGTGCACCGGAGTAATGGCGGATTTTCGGGCCACCAGTAACCAGTGGATTGTCAAAAAAGCGCTCATCTTCTAGGGCGTCTTGCACCTCAAATACATCTTCTTGCAAAATTGCATGAGAACAAAAGGAGATATCTCGATGGGTTTCATCCACCTCCAGCCCCACTTTAGACTTAAACCATTGGCGATTTGTGTCTATCAAGCTAATAAGCGCGATAGGCGTTTCACAGATCTCTGACACCAGCTGCGTAATTTCATCAAGATTTGCTTCTGCAGCAGTATCCAATACCTTATATTCGCGCAGCGCTTTGAGACGATTTTCTTCGTTATTTGGGATCTCGGCTTTTTTCATGAACACCTACACAAGCGAATTAAACCAGCTAAGTACACGTAAATCAGACTGCACTTTTGACACGATGATTCTGACTATTTCTCAGCTAAAGTGTAGAAGATAAATCACGATACGAGCAAAAAATATCCATCACATTTTTAGGTAAAACTCATGACATAAAGAAACAAAATCATTCGTATATTGGTTATCTAAATCGTATATCACCAACGATTGCTCATGACTTGGTTGTGCTATGCTTTGTTTGCCTATCAGTAGCAATCTGCGAGAGTAAGATTTACTCGGGGTAGTTTTAATCGCACAGCTTGAAACAAGAAACCAATTTCGCGCTTTGGCAAGCTGACAAAAGAGCAAACTCTCTTGATAGGGTAAAATTACCGCAAGTTGCCCAGCATCCGATGTGAACTTTTCGAAGGCATCAAGCAGCGCATCAAAACTTAGGCTGTCCGTGTGTCTAGCTCTATTTCTCGCTTGATTTTCTCCTTTCAAACTCGCGTTGAAGTAAGGTGGGTTTGATACCATGAGGTCAAAGCGCAGCTCGCTATCAAACTCTTGTATTGCACAGCGATGTAGCTCAATATCAGGCCACGGGCTGTGCTTGATATTAAACTCTGCATCCTTTAACGCATCGTCATCAAGCTCAACCGCATGGACTGTGCTCATTGGACTTCGCTGTTTACACATCAATGCGATAAGCCCAGTTCCCGTTCCGACATCAACAACTCGGTTGGCTTCAGCGAGTGGAACCCATGCGCCAAGCAAAATACCATCCGTCGAAACCTTCATTGCTGCATGATGCTGAGTCACCGAAAACTGTTTAAATGCAAACTGAGACATCCTATACCTTTGAGAAAATGCAATAGCAACGTATAATTCCGCTATTGTCCTTTATTTGTGATGCAATATGCAATTTACTGAATTTGATTTAGACAGCAAGCTGATTAGTGCGATTAAAAAAATGGGTTTCGATACTCCCACCAGCATTCAACAGATGGCTATTCCTGAAGCGCTAATTGGCCGAGATATTCTCGCCAGCGCACCAACCGGTACGGGTAAAACCGCTGCATTCTTGATCCCTGCGATTCAGTATTTGCTTGATTTTCCTCGCAAAGAGCCAGGCTTTGCCCGCGTACTTATCATGACGCCAACGCGTGAACTTGCCTATCAAATACACGAGCAATGTGAACTCCTTGCCGCAGGTGTTAACCTTAAAATAGGCGTGGTAACTGGCGGTATTAATTACGGTAGTCACAAAGAAATCTTCGAAAAGAACAATGATATCCTCATCGCAACCCCTGGTCGTTTGATGGAATATCTTGAAACTGAGAACTTCCACGCAGAAAACGTTGAGCTACTGATCTTAGATGAAGCCGACCGCATGCTAGACATGGGCTTTCGAAAAGAAATGCTACGTATTTGCTCTGAAGCGGTTAACCGTCGCCAATGCTTTTTGTTCTCAGCAACCCTTGAGGGCGAAAGTGTTGAGAAGTTTGCTGAACGTATATTACAAGACCCAGCACTACTTGAAGCCACTCCATCACGTAAAGAAAAAGGTAAAATCCATCAGTGGGTTCATCTTGCAGATAACTACGAGCACAAAGTCAATTTGCTCGCACAACTGCTTGATGACGAAGAAGTAACCAAAGCGGTTATCTTCGTAAAAACACGTGAACGCCTAGAAACACTCGTTGGTGAGCTATTTGCTAAAGGCATTAAAACCACTTGGCTACGTGGTGAAATGCCACAAGACAAACGCATGGCTGCGATGGCAAGTTTTCACAGTGGTAAGACGAATATCTTAGTGGCAACAGATGTTGCAGCCCGTGGTATCGACGTTGCGGATATCAGCCACGTATTTAACTTTGATATGCCACGCACCGCAGATATTTATGTACACCGCATTGGTCGTACAGGCCGCGCTGGTAAAAAAGGCACCGCGGTTTCCTTGGTTGAAGCCCACGATGTTGAGATTTTAGGTAAGGTTGAGCGTTACACCGACCAAAAACTTAAGCGCCGTGTAATTAAAGGCTTAGAACCTAAACATAAAGAAGCAAAAGCACCGAAGAAGAAAAAAGATCCGGTGAAAATCAAGGCGAAAAAGAAAGCCGCCAAGGTTAAAAAGAAAAAGTAACCCAAAAAACCAGCGTCAGTACGCTGGTTTTTTTATGTTAATTTGAGCAAGTGCTAATCTGGATAAATGCGATTGCTCGATTTTAAAACGCGTTGCCGCCGTTAATTATAATTGGTGCAGAACTTCGGAAGAGCTCTTTATTTCTAATTTAAACCTCACTCCCCAACCTAAAAATTAACTACGGATTTCCACGTTATTTCTATAACGTACGCAAAAAATGATTAATTATTGACTGTTTAATTTCAGGTGCCGTCTCTTGACTAAAGCCATGACCAGTCGGATATGCGTTGTGTATGATAGAGTGTTTGAACTTATGTTTTTTAAGGTATTCCTCTATCTCGTTCGACATTTGAAATGAGGGCCAAACTTGATCGTTTATTGCTGAAATCAATAATATTGGACCATTTATCTTTTCGAAAGAAAATAGTGATTTTGCTACATTTTCTTTATTTTCCAATGCAGCTTCAAATCGACTAAGTAAAGGAGCATTTTCATCGAGTTCCAACTTTAAAGCAGGAATATCTTTTCCGTTAAATGTCCACGCTGACTTTGCTGTGGTCATTCCATACCATGCTACTTTGCTTGGAGTTGTTGCCACAACAGATTTGATACGTGGCTCCTTCGATGCTAATAAAAGCGCTAATTCAGCTCCCCTCGAACCACCAACAAAGCCAATTTTTGAAGAATCTATTGAGGGAACAGTTTCAAGGTAATCAATTGCACTTAAAAAATATTCTAAGGGTATTTGATCAAGAGTCTGAGCAATCCCTTTTTCTTTAAAATAGGCCAACCCTAGTACAGCGATCCCATGCGGTGCAATCATTTTACCATTAGCATCACCTGTACTGATCCCTCCTTCAGAACCACCTATTGCAATAACCACAGGAACTTTTTTTTCAGATTTAGGTAAATACAAGTTTGCAACTAAGTTTTTATATTCGACTTTATTGATCTCATACTCATGATTTTCAGCTTTCAGTGAAAAAGAAGCTAATGTAAAAATTAGAAATAAAAAAGGTATAGATTTATGCACGATATCTCCTAGTAGTGCTAAACATAATGACTCCCCACGAGGCTGCCTCCATCATCGTGGGTTAATTTAAAAAGCCAGAGCCATAATTAGTCTGTTCAATACTAAAAACTGGACGCTAGCTGAATAACCATAGCATAACTTTTATTGGATTAGATACTCATAAATAATTTACACAAGCTGCTGTTTTAAAAGGTGAAAGAATGTTAGCTTAGACAGCCAACCTAAAAAGTAACTATGGGTGTCCTCGTTATACTTCACTTCCTCTGCTTTGAGGTGGGTGTCATCAATGATTCATAAGCGTTGCCAACACAAATTAGTTGCTTAAAGCAGATAAAAAGAATCGTTATGCTTACTTGACCGGATAAGGTTCATATGTGTTATGTTTTTATGATACCCACGAGAATACAAAAGATGCGGATAAAGATACAACAAAAGCAACAATCCCCCCCACTTTATACGGCTCCTTTTTTGCAGAGAAGCATCATAAATTGAAATCATATCTCCCCAATAAAAAACGGATAAATTAGTGAGCTTAAGGAGCTTACTTAAGGGTTTAAATTCAAGTAATAAAATGAAAACCAATATTCCAGTAAACATAATTGGCAAAATAAACAAATCGCTAGAATTATTATTTTTTTCTGCGATTTCCTTAACTAGATAATTTATTTTATCTTCAGTTCCTTTAAGAAATAACGCTTCAATATCGATATTTTCTTTTTGTTTCCGTAGAGCAAACCAAAAAAGGGATGCAATCATCAAAATAATTCCAAATGAAGCATCTAATATACGACTGGGAATAAATGAGCGTGATTTATTTTTAAGAATTCGCTGGATTTGTGTATCTAACTCATCCACTAATAAAAAGCACCAATCTCTAGAGTTGTGAGAAGTTACAATACGGATATATGAGCTACCTTCAAGGTCAAATTCAACTATAGCTTTTGTGTTTTCTCTTTTAGTAGTTTTATCATTGCCCCCTGTTGTTTTAGAGGCAATCTCCATTGAAAGGGACTTTATCGACTTTCCTTCAGTATTTTCGTCTATTAATATTGTTTCGATATCCGCAGTTTCATAAAACGAATCATCTTTCCTAATTATTTGGACTAGTATTTCTGATGGCTCTTCTAATTTTTTAGAGTATGCCTCCATAACTGAGTGAATTTTTCTAAGATGTGCCTCACTTAAGCAAAAGTTCCTTTCATATAGCTTGTGATTTCCTGCTCTTATTTCCATTAGTACAACCTTATTTGATTAAAAACATAACGCCGTTGTAACCGGCTAAAAATTGCTGGCTAAAAAGTGAAGCGAAGCGTAACAGCCAACAGTTTTTTGTCCGCGTTGACGACTTTGTTATGCTTCTTTTAACCGCCACTTTGCGGCCGTTAACTCGTCAGACGTAAACAACACTTTAAATTCTGGCAAACACATTAGGCTCTCAATTGTAAGATCTAACCTGTTAAGTCTTTTTAATTCTCTAACACCTGTTTGAATTTCACCAGATAAAACTAAAGTCTTCGCTACCTCTACTGGATGCCTTTCTTGAATCATAGATTCAAACCTAATTGGTGAATAACCTATTTCATAAGACTCTCGAATAGAGTATTGAATTCTTGCTTTAAATTTATCGCGAATATCCATGATTTCTCCTTGGAGCATAACACTTTAGTATTTATGCCACACGCAGTTTGTGTTGCACAATCGCTTGTTGGACTGAGCCGCTACCTGCTCGATGTGTCAGAGTTGGTGTTATTTATGCTATGGCTTACTTAGAAAAAATAGGCTTTTTGGAGGCTTTCACTTTCCTAGCTAGTGTAATCAGTTTAGCTAGTGTTATGTAAGCTTTCCCTGCATTGCTCAGCGCTTATTATGTATTCATTACACCTAAACTTGGCTTAATAAGCAATTATATTTTTTACGCATACAGAGGCCGCTAGCCTGAGCAATTAGGCAGGTTAACTACTTGATTTTACAAAGCAGCCATAATCAAACATCCCCTCCTTGGCTGATATCAAAGCGCATCCATGCGCTTCTCGTTCATTCTTTTGAAACAACGCGATCGAGCGAACCAAGAAAACGTCGCCCCAGCATCACACTTAATCCTCAAACCCTAAGCCGATATAGTGCAACCGTCTTGTAAGGCACATCCCTATGCCAGACAAGACTTGGCCGACATCCTGTCGGCACATTGCATATCGGCTTATGCTTTTCGGGTGTGATGGAGGGGGAATAAGTTGCTTGTGAGATCTTCTACGATTTTTACGATAAAGCTGTTTGCAAGGGTTGCAAAAACTATCAGCATAGCCTCCTAATTAGCAGTGCAGATAGTTTTGTGGGAGGTGGTTTACCCGCCGAGCTGTTATGTTTTTCGGGTGTGCTAAAGGGGGATTAGTATTCACTGCGAGTTCTAGTTTTTCTCTCAAAAGCAGCAAATTTGCCTGCAAGCACCAAAAAAGCTCTCAGCACGGTTTTCCTCCCTCATCACACCACTACAACAAATCAAATACCGGCTCTTTCGCATCTAGACTGAAGTTATCCAAATCCAAGCGATGCTGTATTCCTAACGGCAAAATCCACTGCGGATCGGTATGGCCAAAGTCAAGCCGAGTTATTACGGGTAAACTGTCACAGCCAAACTCATCACGTACAACCGATAAAATCACCTCATCAAGCGCAGCCATCTCGCGCTCGCTGTAATCCCGAGCACGGCCAATCATTAAGCCGGATATTTTTTCAAACACTCCCATCACCCCATAGTTACGTAACCAAAAGCGAATATAGTCTTGACTGGGTTTATCCTCAGAGGTTTCTAAAAATAGCAATTTGTCTTGCCAAAATGACGGCGATGGCCAGTATTCAGTGCCTTTTAGCATCTCCATCACTTCAAAACAGCCGCCAAATAGCCGCCCTTCCACTTGCCCTGTACCTTGCAGTACTTTTGGACCATTTGTCGCAATAGCGGGATGCAGCTTACCGACGTTTTCTGGTATTGCCCACTCAGGATACCCATGAGAATAAGCGTTGAATATTGGATAATGGACTTCACCTAGCAGCGCCTGCGCTAAATAGGCTTGATACTCAGCACTAGCATTGTGGTACTGGGAGAAACCAGCCATGATCGATGGGCCGTTAAAGGTGACTAATCCCCACTGGTTCAGCAGTGTGGTGAGCGTGGAAAAGTCAGAATAGCCCATCATAAACTTAGGGTTATTCAAGATAACGGATTTATCTAAATAAGGTAGGATCCGCGCGGAATCTGAACCACCAATAGAAGAAATTATCCCGGCTATATTCGGATCGGCAAAGGCATCATTAATATCTTTTGCACGTAATTGTGGCTGTGAAAAGAGCACATCCGCAGCCGTTCGAGCCGACGACATTTCAACGATATTAAAACCAAGCGAACGCAGGTTTGCTAACCCTTGCTCAAAAATATGGGGAAATGTACCTGGGCCACCCCAGCTAGGTGATACAATCGCAAGGGTATCACCTCGGTTTAGTTTTTTAGGCTTGCGTAATTGCACCGTCTATCTTGCCTTAATGGAATATTCATCAGCAACTAGATATATCCCATTAAGACAACAGAATCAAATGCTTATTCGAACCTTTCAACGCAAAACGGAGCCAAATCAACAGAGGTAGGTTTGCCTGTCATGAGTTCAGTAATAAGCGTGCCGGTAATGGCCGACATTAAAATCCCCGTCCTAAAGTGCCCACACGCATTAATGTAACCTTCCACTCCATCAACGGGGCCCAAAATTGGCAGCTCATCCGGTGTACCGGGTCTAAGCCCTGCCCAACAACGTTTAATACTCGACTCTTTAAGAATGGGTAGACACTTCATAGCACCTTGTGACAACTCAGTGATTTTATCTAGACTATTGGTGGTGTCGAAACCTTTTTCCTCCGTTGAAGAGCCAATTAAAATCTCGCCGTTGTCCTTTTGTGCAATGTAGCAATCACTGGTACTGATACAACCATTTAATACTTTAGGCATGCGCTCAGACAGCACTATTTGACCCTTAACCGGGTAAACTGGCATGTGTTTACCTGTCGCCTGATGGTAAATGTCATCCGCCCAGGCACCAGCGGCATTAATTAAGGTCTCACAATGCAGGCTTTGATCTTGCGTCCTCACGCCTATCACCTTATTGCCTTCACGCAGCACCTCTAACACTTCAGTATTCAGAAATAACTCAACACCATTTTGGCGCGCACCTTCAGTATACGCATCAACTAATCGGTATGGGTTTACCTGATGGTCACAAATAAAATCTATTGCACCAATCGCATCTGGAGTGATGTAAGGTTCCTCTGCACGTAATTGCTGTTGGTCTAACCATCGGATCTGCGAAGACAAATTAGGGATCCCAGACACTATGCTATCTGCATATATTTCATCATCGCGATTGTACATAATGAATTTAAGACCGGTACGTTCAAACTTAAAGTCGACATCATGTCTGGCCAGCATTTCTTCATGCAGTGCTGGATATAACTCGTTTGACTTGAGCGCAAGTTCAAAAAAGCATTCTGGTAATTGATGCGGCCGCAATGTTTCTGCAGCTTCGGTATCGCCTTCGCTTTGGAGCTTAGACAAGGTTTTGAAGAAGATCACACCACAGCCAAGACCAACCGACTCACCAATTGCCCATAATCCACCCGCAGAGGCACGAGACGCGTTACCCGGCTTTTTTAAATCCACTAACGCGATTTTTAGGTTGGTATCGCGGCTTAAAAAATAGGCACAGGCAGCACCAATTACACCGCCACCTGCGATAATGACATCATACTGCTTCATGGTTTTTCTCCAGTAGAGTAAATGGAATTGGGTCAAGTGGGAATCTTGGCCTTATCACGCCCAATGTATCTAAGTGCCCTGCCGCGTGCAGTCGGTCTAGTGCATAGCTAGAGCACATTTTCCCTTGGCAGTCTCCCATGCCAATACGGGTTCTCATTTTCACGCTAGATAAATCTTTTGCACCTTGTTGCAATGCTAAATCGAGTTGCTGGCGCTTTACTTGTTCGCAGCGACACACCACAGTATCTGGCTGGGTTAACGCTAGCAGCCCCTCTCGTCGCGCCGAGAAGCGGTCAAATCCTGCTCTAAACTTCTGTGCTTGCTTACGCTTAGTCTTGAGCTTGCGCATTCGCGTGTGGAAGGCCGTTTCGCTTAAACAGGCTTGCTCATAGGCAAGCATGGTTGCGGCCATTTTTCCTTCAATGATAGCCGCTTCTGCGCCTAGCAAACCATTGGTATCACCACAGACAAAAATTGAATTTAAGCTACTGCGTAAATTGTCATCTAATAAAGGCACATAACCATTCGTGGTGGTGTACTGATGAGAAACCCCAAGTAGCATGGCAAGCTGGGTGCGGGCAACAAAACCATAGCCAACTCCCAAACTATCCACGGCTAAATGCTGTGCTTTTGACAAGTCCGCATGCCAATGCTCATCGTAAGGCGCTACGGTAACACTGGAGAGTTTTTCTTGGCCTTCTGCTTTCACAATGCCATAGCCATACTTGAATGGAATATTATGCTTTTTGAGATACGCCAACATACTCAATCCCGAAAGCGTAAGCTTAGGTTTATTAAGCAGCGCCACAGTCTCTTTCGCCAGTTCACTAAAGCGACTCGCTTCATATACGCCAACCACTTGTGCACCGGATTTATGTAACTGGCAAGCAACCAATGGTAATAATGGTCCTGTTCCGACTAAAGCCACTTTTTTCCCTGGTCGAACTAACCCACTTTTAAGCTGAAGTTGCATCCCGCCCATTAACATCACACCAGGTAACTGCCATCCTTCAAATGGCACACTGCGCTCGTGACAACCAGTTGCCAGAACCAACTTGGTGTAATCTATTTGCGTTAACTGATTTTGTGTTTGCACCAGCAAACCGCTTTCGCCTTCAGGCCCAAGCACTTTGGTTTGTAGTTGTAGTGTTATATCTTGTTTATGATGTTCGTAGCGTACCTTTAGTGCAGCCATCGAACGTTTAAGATTTTCATCTAAATGAGGAAGCTTACTTGCTTGTCGAAGTGGCCCGCGATAGATCACCCCACCAATTTTTGGTGCTTCATCAACTAAGGTGCTAGTAATGCCATATTTAGCCAGCTCAGCTGCACAGCTAACGCCTGCAGGTCCTGCACCAACAATAACGATTTTTTCTTTTTGACAACTAGACATCACACTATACTCCAACCTGCTTGAAACGATTTTGTTTAGTTTCAACCTGCATATTGGGTTGTACTAAGGTTTGGCAAGCCTTTTGTTTATGTTGTTTGTTTATTGTTACCTGGCAACAATGACAAACGCCCATACCACAATAAGCACCGGATACGGCTTCTCGATCGCTTTCCATGATTTGCTTGTAGTTCGCCGCAAGCAATACAGACAACACGGTTTCACCATCGCATGCGTTAACCGCAATGTCGTCAATTTGAATTTGGAACTGTAACCCCTCAGGGTCTGTAATATCTTGGGTTCTGGATAATTCAGACATGAAAAAATGCTCCTTCAATAAAGTCGCACAAAGCCTACTATCCAAATATTAAAAATAAACATTTTATTTACTTTATTCACTTTAATTTGATCCAAATTAACTTTTAAGCACTCTCGCGCTAATTCTGTTCAATTCGGTGCAAATGCTGCACTCACCTCACTAAAGCAGTGCAATGTGAACATATTTACAGACCAACAAAAACCACATCTTATTGATATTAAATAATTTTAATTTATGGCACAGTTTTTCCTTATCAACTAACACGACAAAGAAAGGAGCGTAATTATGTACACTTTATATCAAACGATGTACTTACTTTGGCATTTGGATGTGAGTATCTGGCCTGTGCACGATACAGCAACAAACCCAGTAGATGTTAAGGAGAAAGCACAATGACACTTGGCAAACTAGACACTGCGGTCCACGCAGTAATGAACGATATGCTCACCCCATCACAAGCAGCAAAAGCCTATCATGTGCCGCAGCGAGCACTTTACGAAGCACTGCGACGCTCCAAAGAGAAACAGCAAACTCGATGGCAAAAATTAATGCATGAAAAGGCAAGGCTTGAACAAAGTCTGGCACGGATAAATAAGGAACTGCATGAACAATTTGTCTAATAGCGCTATGCAGCTTCGCATTATTCAGGCGCCTAGCTTGAAATACAATCGCTTAGATTGTCAGCTTTGGGTAAAACAGCTCAGCGCACTGACGCAAGCCTGTATTAATCTTGGCGCCTCTATCGGCTTTTTGCCCTCATCCTCTAGCAGAGCAATACAAAACTACTGGTGGCAGGTATTCGATGCTGTGATCAAGTCGCAAAAGACGCTTATTATCGCTGAACTTAATGGCGTAATGGCAGGTTGTGTGCAACTCTCACCAGCAACAAAAGATAATGCTCAGCACCGGGCAGAAGTGGAAAAACTATTGGTGCATCCAAACAGCCGACGAAAAGGCGTGGCAACAAAGCTGATGCAAGCCATAGAGCAAGAATCTACACGGCAGCAGATATCGTTACTCGTCCTTGATACACAATCGGATTCGGACGCAGAAATCCTATATCAGAGTTTGGGCTTTAAAGTTGCTGGGCAAATCCCTCATTTTGTCAGTGATGCGCGCGGTGACTTCCATGCCACCACATACTATTACAAACTGCTTGCACCGACCTTGCGCAATCGTATTGAGAACCTAGCTCAAGCGCATTATGCCAATGAATATTAGCAAACCAGTTTAATCAAGCGACTCGCTACGACTTTCATTCAGGCGATAAAAAAGCAGCTTACCGATGTGCTGTGGTGTAGTTACAGCCTCTAAGATTGGCGCAGCGCCTTGTGGTATGCTCATCACATTGGGATTATTGATAGTAAGACCATCGCGCAGCTTAGTATCTATTGCCCCAGGACACAGTACCGTTATTTTGTAGCCATCTTTGTGAAGACCTTTAGATAAGGTCACCACGCCCGCTTTCGCCGCACAATAAGACGTCCAATCTTTGTAACTGTTAAATGCCGCCGTCGACGCCACATTGATCAAATGCACCGCTTTGTTTGCTTTAATTGCAGCACGAGAAATTAAATAAGTGCCGATTAGGTTTACTTCGATGTCACGGATCCAAAGATTTGGGTCTGAGTCTGCCACTAAACTTGAGTAAAGCGTTCCTGCCGCATTGATTACACAGTCATAAGATTTGTCGTCAAAAAAACGCTCAACTCCAGCTGGTTTAGAGACATCAAGCTGCGCGCGTGATGGTGCTTCTACTTCGTGTCCTAAGCGCTTCAATTCATCGCTTAAATAAGCGGCAAGACCCCCCTGTCCGCCCGTTATTAACACTTTCATTTCTGTGGCTCTGGGATTGGATGATTGTCGCTTTGCTCTATTAGCTTTTTATACTGATCGTAGATTTTTTGCTTTAAGTTACTAGAGCTAACGCCAGCACCATAAGGAAAGTAAAATACCTGAACTCCAAGCTCTTTCAGATAATCATATTTTCCCTTCCAATCATCGCCAATCACGAACACATCAATATTTAGATTTTTCACCGTTTCACGATGATCTAAAGTACGTTGTGGAATAGCAAGATCTGGATCTCTTAACCCTTCGATAATCGCTAAACGCTCTTCAAATGGCACTGCCGGTGGCTTTTTATAAGAACAAACAAGTTCATCGGTACTTACACCAACGATCAACGTGTCCCCTAAACCTCGGCCATAACTAATCATTTTTAAATGATTACTGTGAAATAGATCAAATGTTCCTGAGACATAAACAATTTTATTTTTCATAAATTGCTATTTCCCTCCAGCTAAATCAATAAAAGTTCCTGTAACAAAGCTTGCTTCGTTACTTAAAAGCCAAGCGATGGCATTGGCAACCTCAATCGCGGTTCCACCTCGCTTCAGCGGTAAAAAATCGGCTAGGCGATCAACTCGGTTTGGTTCGCCACCGTCGCCGTGGATATCGGTATAAATGCAGCCCGGTCTCACGCAGTTCACGCGGATCTGCTCAGCGGCTAATTCCAGAGATAAGCCTCTAGTGAAGCTGTCTATTGCACCTTTTGCAGCCGCATAGTCAACATACTCATTAGCCCCACCTAAATAAGAAGCTGCCGACGATACGTTTACCATGGCGCACTGTGCTGGATTGGCACTTAAACGCATGTGTTTAATTGCTTCGCGAGCACAAATGAAATACGGCGTAACATTATTAGTAAGCATATTGTTGATACGCGCTGCGGTCATGTGTTCAACTCGAGTCTGCGTGTTCAGCACCCCCGCGTTATTAACCAGATGCGTAACTATGCCAATATCGGTCTTTATCTTGTCAAACATTGCCTCTACAGATTTTTCATCTGTGACATCTGCTTGTAACAAATGCGCTTTACCATTATTACTTAGGATGGTATCAGCAACCGTTTCTGCGGCTTGCACATTCTGCTTGTAATTTATAACAACTGTAAACCCTTGTTGTCCCAGCAGTTGAGCCGTTGCCGCACCAATCCCACGGCTCGCACCGGTGATAAGTACCACTTTTTGCATCTATTATTCCTTAAATTGGGCCAACAGTTACTGATAGTTCAGTACTTCTACACCCATGTCTTCTTTGACGTGTTCTATCACCATATAGGTATGGTTTGTACCAACTCCAGGTATTTCAACAATTTGACCTAATACCTCACGATATTGACGCATATCCTGGACTCGGATCTTAACTAAATAATCAAAGCCGCCAGCTACCATATCACAAGAAACGACGTTGGGGATTTTTACAATATGCTGTTTAAACACCTCAAATACCGCTTCGGTCGAGCTTTTTAAGGTGATTTCCACATGCGCAACCAAATGCTGGCCAAGTTTTGCGGCATTTAATCTTGCCGTATATCCTTCGATATACCCCTCCGACTCGAGTTTTTTTACTCGATCGAGACAAGGACTCGGACTCAAGTTTACCTCTTTCGCCAAGTTTACATTAGAGATCCGACCATTGCGCTGGAGCGCGTCTAAGATTGCTAAATCGATGCGATCTAATACCCGAGTTTTAATGGAAGTCGTCATATCAGCATAAAATTTTGTGAGGGTTTGAGATTACCCGCAAATTTACCGTATTCCTTAAAAATAAAACAGCATATTCTGCTGTCTTTTCGATAGAATGCCCGCGAAATTAACGATAAAGGGCAAAGCGGCTTATTTCAGTCTTTAACGCGGCTTTGTTCGAACATTTAGATAATGCATTCTGGCTAAAATTTGAACCCCCAAATGGGTGTGTTATGGTTAGCAATGTGACTGCATCATTTTGTCGTAATTGAGGCTTCCTATACAAATTAAACTACACTTTCAACCTTTGGTTGCTTAGTTTGGCATCAGTTCAGATGTAGTTTTGTAATCTGCACATTAAGGTGTGTGATTCCATAGGCAGGCGCGAATTACATGTATTTTTGACTCCAATTTTTGAGGGTTGCTTATGCTTTATAACGGCGATTTGACAACTAACTGTCCTATCCGACAAAAGATCCGTGATTTTTACCGCATCGATGAGAACGCAGTAATTGATCATATTTTACCTTTAGCTGAGGTAGGCGTTACAGCTCGAAGCCGAGCATGGGAACGTGCACGTCAAATGGTATTAAACATTCGTAGAGATCAAGATGGTCAAAACGGTGTAGACGCGCTTTTAAATGAATTCTCTCTTTCTACCGAAGAAGGCGTGGTACTGATGTGTTTGGCCGAAGCTTTACTTCGTGTACCAGACAAAGCAACACAAGAAAGCCTGATCCGCGATAAGCTCGCAAAAGGCGACTGGAGTTCACACTTAGGCAGCAGCGACTCGTTATTTGTTAACGCTTCAAGCTGGGGTCTACTCGTTACCGGTAAAATGGTTAACTATTCAGACAAGAATAAAGAAGAACAATTTGGCGTACTAAAGCGTACAATTGGTCGTCTTGGTGAGCCAGTTATCCGTAAATCCGTTAACTATGCAATGAAGATCATGGGTAAGCAGTTTGTAATGGGTGAAACCATTCAAGATGCTATCGATCGCGCCGCTGATAAAGAACAAAAAGGTTATGTATATTCGTACGACATGCTAGGTGAAGGCGCGCGTACGATGAAAGATGCAGATCGTTACTTCCAAAGCTATATGACTGCTATCCACGCGATTGGTAAAGCTGCGAAAGGCCGTGGCCCAATTAAGAGCCCAGGTATTTCAGTGAAGCTTTCTGCTATCCACCCGCGCTACGAATTCACACATCGTGACCGCGTGATGGACGAGCTTGTACCTAAGCTAAAAGAACTTGCGATTGCTGCGAAAGAATACGATATCGGTTTCACGGTTGATGCGGAAGAAGCGGATCGTTTAGATATCTCACTAGATGTCATCGAAGCGGTATTCTCAGACGACGCACTTGGCGACTGGAATGGTTTTGGTCTTGCAGTACAAGCATATCAAAAACGTGCCATTTTCGTTGTGGAATGGGTAGCTGAACTTGCTCGCCGCGTAGGCCGTAAACTGATGGTGCGTCTAGTTAAAGGTGCTTACTGGGATACAGAAATCAAAACCACTCAACAAGATGGTCTTGAGCACTTCCCTGTGTTCACTCGTAAAGCAACGACTGACGTTTCTTATAAAGCGTGTGCTATTAAGCTCCTTGAAGCACGCGATGTACTATTCCCGCAATTTGCGACGCATAATGCTTACACCGCAGCAACCATTCTAGAAGTGGCCAAAGGCGATAACAAAGGGTTCGAGTTCCAACGCCTACACGGTATGGGTGAGTCACTTTACGACCAAATCGTTGAAAACGAAGGAATTCAGTGTCGTGTGTATGCTCCAGTTGGTCAGCACGAAGACCTACTTGCTTATCTGGTACGCCGTCTACTTGAAAATGGTGCAAACTCATCATTCGTAAACGCAATTGTTGATACCACTAAGCCTGTTGAGTCACTACTTCCAGATCCTGTAGAAACACTGCAAGGCCTACGTAACCGTTACAATACGCAGATTAAACTACCTATCGAGCTTTATGGCGATGAGCGTCCAAACTCAAAAGGTAAAGACCTTACGGACATCAACGATTTAACACCGTTTAAAGAAAGCCTAGACAACTGGTTTAACGAACACCTAATCGATGAAAGCCAAGTACCAGAAGGTCACCTTGCTGTTCGTAACCCTGCGAACCACAAACAAGTGATTGGATCTGTGCCTTTACACGATGAAGCACACATGCAAAGCGTGCTTGCCAATGCTGATGCGGCTTTTGAAAGTTGGTCTCAAACCTCAGTTGAAGAGCGTGCAAACTTACTACGCCGCACTGCTGACATCCTTGAGCGTCACCATGATGAACTTGTTGCTATCTGTATTAAAGAAGCAGGTAAAGTAACCCAAGACAGCATCGATGAAGTACGTGAAGCCGTTGACTTCTGTCGCTACTATGCAGCGCGTGCAGAAGAGCTTTCTAAAGATGAGCGTTTTGAAGCTCGTGGCGTGATTTTATGTATCAGCCCGTGGAACTTCCCGCTTGCGATCTTCTTAGGTCAGGTAGCTGCTGCTATCGTGACGGGTAATACCGTTATTGCAAAGCCTGCTGAACAAACCAGCATGATTGCCCTGCGTTGTATCGAATTAATGCATACTGTTGGTTTACCAGAGCACGTAGTACAACCGGTTATCGCACGCGGTAGCGAAGTGGGTAAACACATCGTGCCTGACGAGCGTATCCAAGCGGTTATGTTCACAGGTTCAACAGAGACAGGTACGCTTATCTCGCAAATTCTTGCTGAGCGTAACGATATTCAAGTTCCTCTGATCGCAGAAACTGGTGGTCAAAACTGTATGATCGTTGACTCAACAGCATTACCAGAGCAAGTGGTTGACGATGTTATTTCATCAGGTTTCCAAAGTGCCGGTCAACGCTGTTCAGCACTTCGTGTGTTGTTCTTACAAGAAGATGTTGCTGACGGTATCATTGAAATGATCCAAGGTGCGCTTAAAGAGCTACATATCGGCGACCCATCGCTACTATCTACAGACGTAGGCCCGGTAATCGACGAAAAAGCGCTGACCACTTTGACTAAGCATGTTGATTACATGAAGTCGAACGGTAAGCTCCTATTCGAAGCAAAGATCCCTGATAACAGCGAGAACGGCGCTTACTTCTTCGCGCCTCGTCTATATGAGATTTCTGATCTATCCGTGCTTAAGCGTGAAGTATTCGGTCCGGTAGTCCACGTTGTACGCTTCAAAGCAGATCAACTTGATAATGTGATCGATCAAATCAATGGTACAGGCTACGGTCTAACAATGGGCGTTCATTCACGCATTGAAGAGCGCTGCGAATACCTAGCTAAGATGTCTCGCGCGGGTAACGTATACGTGAACCGTAACATGATTGGTGCAATCGTTGGTGTGCAACCATTTGGTGGGCGTGGTCTTTCTGGTACAGGTCCTAAAGCAGGTGGTCCAAACTACTTAGTTCGCCTTGTGAAAGAAAAAGCGTCACCAGACAACGTACAAATGACAGATCTGACGCCTGATGAGCTAGAGATCCACCACTTCCCTGGTGCCGTTGAGCAAGTTGAAAAACTGATGCAAAACTCTAAGCGTGATGAGAAGATCTGGCGTCGTACTGCGCTTAATGACCGTGTTTCGGCAGTGCGTCAGCTACTTGCAAAAGTGGCAACAGTAGACATCATTGATGAGCTGGCGGATGATTTGTCATTAACGCTTTCTGATGCACGTGCTCAGCTAAACCGCTTAGAAAAGCGTATGCGTACTTACACAACGCTACCGGGACCTACTGGTGAATCGAACACGCTGCACTTAGAAGCTCGTGGTTGTGTAGTGGTATATGCCGATAAGAGTACGTCGTTCAACTTCTGGGCGATTTCAATTATCACAGCACTTGCTGCCGGTAACACAGTGATCACAGTAGCCTCTGACTTGTTCTATGAAGAAGCATTGGCATTTAGAGATAAGTTCATCTCAACTGGCGTTGCTGAAGGCGTATTCCAAGTAGCGAAGCAAAACCAGCTACAAGCGATTTTGGCACACCCTCACCTTGCAGGTGCTGTTGTGGCTGCGCGCTCTTCACGCCTTGGTTACTTCTCACAGCAACTTGCAGAGCGCAAAGGTGCTATCCTGCCGGTGATCAGTGCAGAGTACTACGATACGCTTATCAATCGTCTAGTGACTGAGAAAACCATCAGTATCGATACCACAGCTTCTGGTGGTAACACTTCACTGATGACGCTTGTTGAAGACGAAGAGTAAAAGAATATAAGTCGCTATGTTAGCCATAGCGATTTTATCGACCAAAGCCAGCGCAAGCTGGCTTTAATTTTTTACGCAGCGCTTGATGTCCTTAATCCCACAATAACATTAACAATGTCCATTAAATAAACATCTTCAACCAAAGCAATTACATCATTCCATTTAGGGTTGTATTCGTTATTCTCCCAGCGCCTTAATGTTCGCTCCTCTATACCATAGCTTGCGGCTGATTCAGCTTGAGTAAAACCGCGACTTTTACGTGCAAATCTAAGTATGGCAGCACCAAGCGGCGCGCGTTCAGAAATTAAAGGTTGGCTCATTAACATCACACTCATTCCTTAAAAAATTGCGCAAATATATGACATTTAGAAAAATCACTTATTTACGCACCCACTGACTAAATGCATTCAATGCGTAATTTAATGAAGATAATAGACCCGTTTTTTACGCATTTCAACGAAAAAATGGATCTTTTTTGCGTCAAAAATGATTTTACTTCGCAAAAAATAGCCCATATAATGACGCACACGTATCATTACTTAAGAGGCAACGCATGGAACAAAGTCTCATGAGCCTAGCGGAGCGCGTAGAATATGCGATCAAGCCAGACAGTATTAGAGCTTTTGCGTTAAAAATTGATGTATCTGAAGGGACGCTGCGCAGAATATTAAAAGGGGAAGACCCAAAACTCAGTGTCATTGAACGCATTGCTAAACAAGCCAACGTAGATTTGATGTGGCTCGTTACCGGGATCCCACTTGATTGCAAAACCGAATCACCAATCATCCAGCAAAGTATTACCTTGGAAGACTTCAATGAGGACTTTGTTGTTGTGCCTGGCTACCATGTCTCTGTCAGTACGGGTTATGGTGCATTTAACCAAAGTGCCGAGGTTGCACGTTATCTTGCATTTAGAAAAAAGTGGATTGAATTTAAAAATCTAGATAAGTCACAACTGGTCGTGGTGTTTGCCAAAGGCGACTCAATGGAACCCACTATTCACAATAACAATACAATTTTAGTGGATTTATCGGATAAAAAATTAAGCGAAGGCTTGATCTATGTTGTCCGCCTTGGTGAAGAGCTTTATGCCAAGCGCTTACAACAAAACTTTGATGGCTCAGTACGCTTGATTAGCGATAATAAAGAATACCGTGAACAAGTGGTGATGCCGAATGAATTGGAGCAGCTGGAAATTCTCGGTAAAGTGGTATGGATTGGTAAAGATCTAATTTAATAACGATGCTAAATCTTGAATACTTATTCTCATTTTTAATCGCCAGCACGTTAATTGCCGTGGCACCGGGCCCATCCAATGCGTTTTTAATGGCGCAGACCTTTACTAATGGCCGCGTAGCTGGCATGCAAAGCGCATTAGGCTTTGCGCTAGGAGGAGTGACCCACACACTCTTTGCCGTTGTTGGCTTATCGGCACTCCTAAAAGCCTCAGAGACCGCCTATACCACAGTGCAATACCTCGGCGCAGCTTACTTAGCTTATCTAGGTGTAATGACTATCAAAGAGACGCTTGAGAAGGGGCAGATAGCTTGCGAGGAAAAACCGCACGTGAGCACTAAAAAGCCTAAAAACGTGATGTTCCAAGCAATGATGACGGAAGTCTTAAATCCCAAAGTCGCCCTGTTTTTTATTGCATTTATTCCTCAGTTTGTCGATAGTAGCTTGGCGACTTCGACAGCGATGCAACTGGCCATGTTTGGCTTACTGTATCCTATTTTAGCTTTTCCCATCGACTGCATGTATATCTACGGTGGTGATAAAATCGCTGGCTATTTTAGGCAGCATCCCGCAGCGCCGGTGTGGATTGATCGTATTTCAGGCTTAATTTTTATCGCATTGGCAGTCAACTTATTACTCTAAACAGTTACGCAAAATAGGAGCAGTACACATGCAAAAACGCTCACAGCCACTGCCAGCTAAAAAGCACATTGCTTTGGTTGCACACGATGGCATGAAACCAGTCCTACTTGAGTGGTGTCAGACCCACTTAGATAGCCTAAAACAGCACAAGCTTTACGCTACAGGCACAACGGGTAACCTAATAGAAAAGAATACGGGTTTAGAAGTAACAAAGCTATTTAGTGGCCCAATGGGTGGCGACCAGCAAATTGGTGCCAAGATTGCGGAGCAGGATGTTCATGTCTTGATTTTCTTTTGGGATCCGCTTGCGTCACAGCCTCACGATCCGGATGTAAAAGCACTGTTGAGACTCGCTGCTGTCTGGAATATTCCCGTTGCCTGTAATGAAGCAACGGCAGATTTACTGATGGCGTGCGATAAAATGAGCCAGCCAATCGCAAGACATTTACCTGATTATGAGCAGTACCTTGCTAGTCGCTTAGATTGATAAAATAGATGAGTATGGAAGCGGTTTGTGACCGCTTCTCTGATTTTGACTTCGATTACTTAAATATTTTATCAGCCCACTTAGTCAAGCCTGCAGTAACACTACCAAAGTTATCCCCGTTCACCATTTCAATATCACCAATTTGCTGTGCAAGCGTTGCCTTGAGTAACGGTGATTGCGCGCTACCGCCAGTCAGATAAATTACATCGGGCTTTGACCCCGCTTGATGAATGGCTTCTTTTGCAAGCATGCCCATCTGCTCTAAGTTCGACATGATGGACTCGGCAAAATCTTGCTGCGTAAACTCAGAGGTTAACTGTGGCTCAATAAAACCAAGATTGGCATTAAACTTTGCTTGCTCAGAGAGTGCTATCTTACCAAGCTCACCTTCACGAACCACTTGATGGGTAAGTTTGTTCTGTTGAATATGAAGTAAACGCGCCAGCTTTTGCGGCTCGGCGACATCTCGCAACATGCTTTGTAATTCTCGCGCTAATTTATCACTGTAGAAGTCTAGTTGAGACTGAATATCATTGATTTTACATGCCTGCCAATACAGTTGACTAGGCATCGGCAAACCTGAACTCATGTTAGAACCTAGACCACACAACGGCATTAATTGGTGATAAGCAAGTGCAATATCTAAATCGTTACCACCGATACGTTTACCCGTATGCGCTAAAAAGTCTTGCTGGCGCCGTGTGTTATTGCGATAGCTCGGCCCCATTCTGACAAACGAACAATCGCTAGTACCACCGCCAATATCAACCACCAGCACAAGTTTATCTTGCTGAAGACAGCTTTCGTACTCAATCCCCGCTGCGAGCGGTTCGAAGAGAAAATCCACTTCCTTAAACCCTGCTCTTTTTGCAGCGGTAGTAAGAATATTAACCGCTTGTTGATTACTTTCCTCTCCGCCAACGGACTGAAAATTAACAGGTCGACCAATCACCGTGTCGGTAATGGACTGTTGCAGCTGCGACTCGGCACGGCGCTTAATCTCCACCATCATCGCCGCAGCAATATCTTCAAAGAAGGCGATTTGTTGAGGTTTAAGCCCAACCGCCCCAAAGAAGGACTTGGGTGATTTAACAAAAAAACCTTCTTCGGGAAATTCAACATACTCAGAAATTGCCGCTTGACCAAAAAAAACGCCTGTTTCATGTGTTTCTAAATCGAGATCGCGCTTAGCTTGCTGCGCCACCGTTAGCAGCCCTTGGCGAGACTGTGTGTAGACAGGATCTGGTTCATTGAGATGACGATTAACAAATGCAGGAATTAACGCATTGTGCATCGCATACATAGTTGAAGGCAGGTAATATTTATCTTGCTCGAGACGCAGTAAGTCCACTTCACCATTTTGCATGACACCCATCGCACAATTAGAACTTCCGTAATCAAACCCGACTTTCATTCTCTACCTCAAACTGCTGAAAAGTCGCGAAGTGTATCATGGTTGTCGTTATTGTCAGATGAATTTATCTCGGTTCCCACATCCTTTATAGGCTTGTCGTGGAATGAAACCATTTTGCATAACACACTCGGCATAGCACAATGAGAGCTTCCGTAATCAAACCCGACTTTCATTCTCTACCTCAAACTGCTGAAAAGTCGCGAAGTGTATTATGGTTGTCGTTATTGTCAGATGAATTTATCTCGGTTCCCACATCCTTTATAGGCTTGTCGTGGAATGAAACCATTTTGCATAACACACTAGACATAGCACAATGAGAACTTAGGTAATAAAACCCGACTTTCATTATCCACCTCAAACTGCTGAAAAGTCGCGAAGTGTATTATGGTTGTTGTTATTGCCAGATAAATTTATCTCGGTTCCCACATCCTTTATAGGCTTGTCGTGGAATGAAACCATTTTGCATAACACACTAGACATAGCACAATGAGAACTTAGGTAATAAAACCCGACTTTCATTATCCACCTCAAACTGCTGAAAAGTCGCGAAGTGTATTATGGTTGTTGTTATTGCCAGATAAATTTATCTAGGTTCCCACATCCTTAATTGGTTTGTTGTAGAAAGCATAGCGCACACTGTCAGATTGCTTGGCTTGATACATAGCGGAATCAGCCTGTTGGATCCCAGTCTCGATATCGAGGTTATTAAATAGACTGACGCCGATACTAATCCGACAACTTAGCTTATTGCCTTCAAAGAGATATGGTTTATCTACCTTGTTGATTATTTGCTGGCAGATCCCAACCACATGAGATTCGGCTTGAGGCTGTTGTGGAGATAAATGAGTGATTAAAATCACAAACTCATCACCTCCCCAACGGATCACCACATCATCTTGGCGTACGCTAGCACACAAACGCTGGGCAACCGCCTTAAGTAGCTGGTCCCCCACATGGTGGCCATGCAAGTCATTTACTTTTTTAAAATCGTCAAGGTCCAAAAACAAGATTGCGCTGTAACTACCAAGCTGTTGACCTACACGGAGTTGCTCCGTCAATCCATGCTGGAGAACATGACGATTCGGTAATTCGGTTAACTGGTCATGATACGCCAACTTTTCGGCTTCTAGATACTCCAACTTACGATCATTGATATCCCGAGATAACACGATAAAACGTGTTTCAGCATGATGATCGCTTGCAGTCATAACCTTACGGGCAATAGAGACCTCAAACCAACGCTCACCAACCGGTGTAGACAAGTGAATATGGCTACCATGTGAATAGCCGTTAACTTTTGCTTCCTGTAATGCCTGCATCACTATTTTAGCGGCTTGCTCTGGCATCACTTCAGTCACCGTATGGCCAATCAATTGTTCTGCAGGCGCGACTAACAACTCAGGGCGAAGTATTCTGGCGTCCCAGTGCCGCCCCTCTTCATCCAGTTCAAACATCAAATCCGGCATCGCACTTAATGTCGACGCCAATTCCTCATAGCTCGGTTGCGCCAAAGCTTGAGTGCGGGCCATACGTCGGTCCTTAACCATGAGGCGTTGCAACATCCTGTTCCATAATTCTATAAACTTGAACTTTGCAATTTGAAACATGCCAACGAACACTGCTCATCTACGGCTATCGTTATAAAAATAATATACCAATTTTATGAATAATGACTAATTACCGACTGCATCATAAAAAATATTTTCAAGCCATTGGCTTCGAAGGAGAAAAGCAATTGACGAATTGATAATAATTCCTATAATCGACACGGCAGCGCTTTCCATGATGGAAGGTCACAAGATATATAAGGATGACTATGTCTTTTTTCAAAAAAGCCCTTGGCGCAGTCGGTATCGGTGCAGCAAAAGTAGATACCATCTTAGAAACCCATCACGCCTCCCCTGGCGAAGAAATTTCTGGAACGGTTAAAATCATCGGTGGCAAAGTTGCTCAAGAGATCAACAAAATAGATCTTAACGTAATGTGCAACTACACAGTTGAAAGAGAAGACAGTGAAGGTGAAACAACGACCATCACTAAAAACCACACCCTTGCTAAATTTCAAATCAACGAACGATTTACTATCGAACCCGGTGATGAAAAGCACATTCCATTCGCGCTTGACCTCGCTGAAGAAACCCCGCTTACTGTAGGACAATCCAAAACTTGGATTGCTACCAACCTTGATATTGATATGGCGCTCGACAAGTCAGATAGAGACTATTTACATATCGTACCTACCGAGCTACAACAAGCCGCCATCGATGCGATGGAAGCGCTTGGCTTTAAACTTTATGAATCAGACTGTGAAGGTATTGATGAAGTATCATTCTCACGCCTGCCATTCGTACAAGAGCTAGAGTTTAAAACGATCACAGGTGACTTCCATGGTCGCTTTGATGAGGTAGAAGTGGTTTTCTTTAATCGTGGTGAGCAACTCGAAATCATCTTTGAGATTGATCGCAAAGCGCGAGGCTTTAAAGGCTTCTTTGCGGAGGCGCTAGACCTTGATGAATCAAAAGCCAGATTGTTGATAGATGAAGCAGATTTAGAAGACCTAGAAGATGCTATCTATGACATTCTAGAGGCGAATTGCTAAGGTATATTAACCTTATAGTATTGATAGATTTATATTGATGCTTTGGTGATCGTTGCATTCATACGAATGCAACTTCTATATGAACAAACTCTATTATTATCCCAGTCCACCTAACGCTATGGTTTATGTTAATACAAATGTTAAGGTGTATAGGTAATAACTTTCTAGACTGATTTATTGTTACAATTTAAGCCCCTTTAACATGCCAATCACGGCACGTTTGAGTTGACTTAAACTCAATAAAACAGCACATTAAAACGAATGGTCAAGGTAGATTAGGTGACAATGAATGTCCAACTTTAAAATTTGGAAACTGGTTAGCCTACTGTGTGTTTTGAGCCTAATGCTGGGCTGCGAATCGAAAGAAGAACGTATCCAGCAAACCATTACACATACACTTCAAGAAGCTTCAACAGCGATAAATACGCTGGGATCCGCCCTTGATAAAAAGCAGGTGAGAAATGCCAACCTTTTGACTGAGTATGGCAAAGTACTTGGTCAGCAAAAACCTCAGCTCAGTGAAATTGCGCAAATTATTTCCCAAGACGCAACAAGCAGTGGAACCTTATATCAGAGTTTATTGACTCGTTATCAGTCCCTCAAGTCCCCCGCTCCAAGTATGAACAGCGATGATATTATCAACCAAGCGCTCTTGTTAAAAGAAGCCGCTTCAATCAGTTTGTTCAATGATGCGCTGACAGATCCAATCAATGTTTTAGCCGATATGTCAGATGGAAAGCTAGCGCGAGTTGGCGCAATCAGTCAGCAAGCGGAACAAACGGCAAACGGTCAGACCGGTGTCGGCAATCAGCTTGTTGGTAATGCCAACTATGGCGAATGGCAGACCAACTCAAACGGCACTAGCTTTTGGATGTGGTACGGCATGTATCGCATGCTTGGCGATATTGTTGGTGATGTTGAATATGGTCGCTGGAGTAAACACCGTAAATACAGTTACTACAGTGACTATGGTCGTCATAGATACACCAGTTATAAAAGCTACAAACGCCAAACTGAACTCGCCAAGCGTACTCAACAATCGTATCAACGCCAAGGCAAACAGTTTACCAGTCCCTATGCCAAGAAAAAGTCTGGCGCGTCAGGGTTAAGTCGAAGTAGCAATACCCCATCAGCAGTAACTCGAAGCAGCTACTCTCGAACCTCAAGCTACGGCTCAGTTCGCAATAGCTCAAGTAGAACCTCCCGTGGCGTAAGCCGGGGCAAATAGCGCATATATAGCGGAGTTAACACATGTACCAATTTAACGGATTAACAGCTTGGACTTTTCAAGCATTGCTAATAGATATGGCGGTGATCGTCGCGTTGTTTGTTAGCTTAAAATACATCAAAGGTTGGGTATCTAACCTTCACGCAAACGATGAAATCACAGAAAAAGACAACTTTGCATTTGGCCTCAGTTTTGCTGGTGGTTTAGCAGGTTTGGCCATCGTAATTTCAGGTATTTCAAGTGGTGCTTTTGCCAGTTCTTTGGCTCAAGAAGCGCTACAAATGGCGGGCTATGGTATCGTTGGTATCATTCTTATCAAACTCGGCCACTTTTTCCAAGACAAAGTCGCGCTACGCAAGGTGAACCTTCATGACGAAATCGTTAAAGGTAATGTCACCTCAGCACTGATTGATTTTGGCCATGTGGTGAGCGTTGCTATTGTGATCCGCTCAGCTTTGCTTTGGGTACTCACAGAGGGCTGGTACGGTTTACCGATTGTGGTTGCTGCCTTCATTATTGGTAATATTTGTATGTTGCTTGTGAGCCAATACCGAGTACAACTATTTAAGCGCACTAACAAAAGTGGCGACTGTTTACAGCAAGCAATCAAAGATAACAATATCGCTGTCGGGATCCGCTACGCGGGCTTTTTAATCGGCTCAGCACTAGCACTGACTGCAGCGTCCGGTTTAGCGCCGTATGTAGCGGACAACATTAACTCAAGCCTACTGTACTGGAGTATTGCGGCACTGGGTAGCATTGTGCTTTTCATCGTCTTACATCTCGTCATGATAAAAATTATTCTTGCGGGTAAAGATATTTCCGATGAAGTGAACAGACAAAAGAATGTTGGTGTTGCTGCAATCTCAGCCGCGCTTTCTTTTGCGATTGGTACGACTATGGCTAGTTTGTTAGGTGCATAACCCTTGAGCGCATCTGCACCACAAACTTCAGCAAGAGTGACCGGCAACTGGTCGTTGTTCGGTCACGACACCTTACTTATTGGCGTCATGGCTATTTTGGCCGGTTGCGGCCTAATCTACGAATATTTACTCTCTCATTATGCTGGTCGCGTTTTAGGCTCTGTAGAAAGCGCGATTTATGCCATGATTGGCACTATGATCGTGGCCATGGGCATTGGCGCATTTTTAGCACGCTGGTTCAAAGATCCTTTTACCGCGTTTGCATGGCTTGAAAGCCTAATCGCGCTACTCGGCATGAGCAGTATTTTGGTGATCGCCAGTGTTATTGCACTTACCTATACCCTGCCCCATACACTTTCTAGCCTTTACAGCCTGCCTCCCGATAGTGTCTTAGATGGCATGCCATTTGCGCAATTACAAGCATTTGCCCGATTTTTACCTTATGTTTTCGGCCTCATTCTAGGCATTTTAATTGGCATGGAAATTCCGCTGATCGCTAGGATCCGTCAACAAGTGTATGGCCGCTTCCTTGAAAATAACGCAGGTACCATTTACGGTGCAGATTATATCGGTGCTGGTGTTGGTGCTGCCATTTGGGTCACGATTATGCTTGCGCTGCCAATAATGCAAGCAGCCGCGTGGACTGCGCTATTTAATATCATTGCAGGACTTATCTTCCTATGGCGTTACCATGCTCATGTCCGCTTCGCTAAGCTGCTGTTTGCTTGCCACTTTGTTCTACTTGGTATCTTTTTTGTCATCCTGAGCCATGGCTCTCTTTGGATGAAAGACCTCAGCAATGTGCTATACAAAGACAAGGTGATCTATTCAGAGTCAACGAAGTATCAACATGTTGTCATCACTGAGCGATTGAGCCGCGCACAACCGATGCCAATTAACGATTTATTCTTAAATGGTCGATTACAGTTTTCATCTGTGGATGAACAGATCTATCACACTATGCTCGTTTATCCTGCGATGCTGGCATCCAACCGTCGTAAAAAGGTATTAATCATTGGCGGCGGAGATGGTCTAGCACTTCGAGATGTACTGGAGTGGCCTGTCGAAAATGCAACCTTAATTGATTTGGATGGACAACTACTTTCATTATTTGGACTACAAGGGCAGCCTTACCCTGCTAGACCACATATCACCAGTCAATTAACTCATTTAAATGGCGACGCCTTAAATGACCCAAGAGCAACGGTTATCGTTGCAGATGCATTTTTAGAAGTAGAAAAAATGCTTGACCAAGGTAGGCAATTTGACACTATCATTATCGACTTACCCGACCCTAATCACCCTGATTTGAATAAGCTATATAGCGACTACTTTTATAATCATGTGCGTCAATTACTGGCACCCGATGGTGCACTCGCTATTCAGTCAACGTCTCCCTATCACGCCAAAAAAGCGTTTATTAGTATAGCCAAAACGGTAAAACATGCCGGGTTTACGCATGTTGAGCAATACCAACAGAATATTCCCTCATTTGGCCAGTGGGGATGGACAATCGCAACGAGAACAGGACAACCAGCAAGTGCTAGGATCCGGGCAGTCGAGTCTATACCAGTCCCAAGTAACTGGATAAACAAAGAGTATTTACTCGCGACTTTCGCCTTCCCAAATCGCTTTTTTGATGGAGCAAAAGATATTGAAGTCAACCAGTTAGGAACAGGGAGACTATACGATTATTATCGCCAAGCATGGCAAACAGAAGATGAGTTGTATAAAAATTAGCGCACGGCCATTGACATATTATGTCTTACGTGCAACTCTTAACTCAGACATAATATGTCAAAACAAAAAAGGTAAATGAAGATGGAATTAAATGAACTATCAATCAAATTAGCATCATTTGAAACAGAAGGTGCTAACTTCGAATCTTTCTTAATCGCCAATGAAGGCGAGCAAGATGTATTGCAAGTGATTGTTGACGGAAATGACGAATTACCAATTTTTGTGACTCAGACTGAAGAACAACTTGTATGCATTAGTTACCTATTTAAAGAGAATGAGGTAAAGCCTGAGTTGCTAAACGAGTTAAATGAAGCACTATTAAAACTGAATGTGCCGATCCCGCTGAGTGCGTTTGCTAAAATTGATGAGCAATATGCGATATTTGGTGCTCTAGCCGTTTCCTCCTCAATTGATGAGATCACGCACGAACTGGTCACCCTCGCGGACAATGCAATCGAAGCATTAGATGCAGTGACTGTGTATTTGAATGAATAATATTGGAGTTGTGAAATGAGTATTTTAAAGAAATTATTTACTGCTGTTCGTGGTGGCGCTAGAGAAGTTGGTGAGTCAATTGTTGATGCAAATGGCATTCGTATTTTTGAGCAAGAAATTGCTGACGCACAAAACGCATTAGCTAAAGCCAAAAAGAGCTTAACAGAAGTAATGGCGAAAGAGATGCAGACAAAACGCAAATTAGCTGCACTTGACGAAAGCATTATCGAACATGAAAACTATGCTGGACAAGCGCTCGAAAAAGGTAACGAAGCTTTAGCGGTAGAAATCGCAGAGAAAATCGGTGAATTTGAAGTTGAGCGCGCAGAGCATCAGCAAGTGCTAGACGGCTTTAGTAAACATGTGATCCTGTTAAAACAGCAGATCAAAGAAGCTGAAAAAACGATTAAAGAAAACCAACGCCAGCTGACAATGGTAAAAACCACAGACAGCGTTCAAAAAGCAACCATGGCAGTAAACAGTACGCTAAATACCAATGCGTCATCTATGGTAAATGCACGTCAGTCGCTTGAGCGTATCAAGCAACGCCAGCAAGATAGGCAAGATCAACTGGCTGCGGCAAAAGAGCTTGAAGCTGCTGCAACGGGTGCAGATCTAAAAGCCAAAATGGCAGAAGCTGGAATTGGCTCTACGCAAAAGAGTAATGATATTCTTGAACGTATTAGAGCGAAACAAAGCAACTAATATTTGCCGAATAGAAAAAGGAGGCCTCGCCTCCTTTTTACCCTTTTTGATTATGTAGGTGCATTATGTTTGGCTTTTTTAAATCAAAAAAAACTCCTGAGCGACAACTTACTCATGCAAAAGATCTGCAAGTTGGAGACATGCTCACCATCATCGATTCGTTCGCTTACCCTAGCTGGCTCAAGGGACAAACCCTCAAAGTGGTTGGCGTACAAACTTACCAATTTGAACGCAGCGCTGCATATGAATTTGTTCTCGAAAGTGATTCAGGTAACATTACTTTTTTGCAAATTGAACAAAGTGACGGTGAGGAATACGCGAATTTCTCTATCAAAATCCAAAGAGAAGACGTCGATGCTATTTTTACGCTTGATGAATTTGCGCGTATTTTCGATGAAGAAGCACTGACCCACATCGACACCCACGCTACTCCGGAGATTTTCGAGCGATTTTTAGGTAAAAGCTATCAACAAAGTGAAGCGCCCTACGTTTGCTATTTTTACGATAGCGATTATCGCGGTCGCGCCTTGCCACGCTATCAAGATGAAAGTGGCGAAGTATGTGAAGTTATCGAGCTACTTAGTCCTGACGAAAAGTTCGCTATCAATATCGAGATCTGGGATGGAGGGGAAACTGACGTGTCACTAACCATGTGTCGCCCACTGAGCGATATTGTCGACCTATTTCCTGGAGCTAACTCGTGACCACAAGAGAAGACAAGTGGAAACGTCAAGAAGTGGCATTGAGGGCCACACAAATGGCCTTCGATTTAACCACGGAAGTACAAAAAAGTATTAAAAAACAGGCGATAGACGAAGAGCTAACGCCATCCGATATGATCAGAAAGATCCTTGATTTAGAAGTTAAATCGAAGAAAACTCGGCAACGCTTATCCTTCAATCTAACCGATGAAGAAATCGCACTACTGGCGGAACGTTTTGGCGTTGACCCTAATGACAAACGGGCTGTAAAGCAACAAGTCGCCAATATGCTACTTAGTCGCTACTCAGATAGAAGAAACAAGTGAGCAGTAATACCAATCCATTAATTCTCCAACTATTTTAAATAGTTAAAGCTACAACCTAAGAGGGAACGATGACAGAAGCAGAGATTAAGAAAAGTATTGATAAACATAGTGTGAAACCACTTATTTTCGTAGTCATCATGATGTTACTAATAGCATTATTGAATAACTACTTATTGGAAGATGACCCACTAACTCCAAACCTACTCATTTTCGGAGCATTAGCTGCTGGCATACACATCTTCAAAAATGTTCTCTGTGACGTCCTTGTCACAAAATCAGCACAGGATGGTTCTAATACCAATTGAATTAATTCTCTAATCAATTTGAAGGGTGAAATAGCATATTAGCTTCGTTAAAAATTTCTCATTTAGAACAACTAAATAGCAAAATTTTTGCCTTGCTACTAAAGCTATTTCCCCGCTTCAAGATAGATCATTTACTTAATACAACTGGTATAAATAACCTGAGCTTAAATAACATCATTCCTCTCTAGCAGCCCACTTTAACAATTGTAGCGATGGTTAATCACGCTTGGGCAAATAAAGATAGCTGCTAGAGCCTCATCGCTTTGAGAACATCACTCTACCGCGAGCAGCTCAACTTCAAACACTAATAACGAACCCGGTTCGATTTTACCTGCTGCGCGGTCACCATAGCCTAAGTCCGGACCAATCCAAAAGCGGTATTTATCCCCTTCGCTCATCAACTGCACGCCTTCGGTCCAACCTGGGATCACTTGATTAAGTCCAAAGCTGATGGGTTGGTCACGCAGTACCGAACTGTCGAATACGGAGCCATCAAGTAAAGTGCCATGATAATGCACTTTAACTTTGCTCGTTGCATTTGGCTGTTTGCCACCGTCAGTTTGAGTGATTATTTCGTACTGAAGACCTGAGTCAGTTTTATGAACCTCTGTGCGCTTTTCGTTTTCTTTCAAAAAGTCAGCCGCTTGAATTCTATTAAACTGCGCAAGCTGTTTTTGTTTCTGACCACCTCGAAAAAACACCATCGCAATCACCAGCGCAACAATAACGAGGATAATATTAGTTGTCGTCATGGTTTTCTTCTCCTTTGTCATCATCGCCGTTTACTACTTTTGCAATACGCTCAAGCTTCGCCATTGCTACTGCATTGATACTGTTTTCGGGATAGCCTTCGTCACCGAGCTCTCCTGCTGGTCTATCCATTAACAAGCTAAGCGCTTCATCTACTGTGGCAACGGCATAGACATGGAATAAGCCTTTTTCAACAGCTGCAATCACTTCATCATCTAACACTAAGTTGACCTTGTTAGATTCAGGGACGATCACCCCTTGCTTACCTGTGAGGCCTCGCATTTTGCAGAGTTTAAAGAAACCTTCGATTTTTTCGTTTACACCACCAATGGCTTGTACTTCACCGTGTTGGTTAATTGAGCCGGTGAGCGCTAATGATTGATCCACGGGGAGTTGCGTCACCGCCGATAGCAGCGCACAAAGTTCTGCAAGTGATGCGCTATCACCGTCAATAAAACCATAATTTTGTTCAATGGCGATATTTGCGCTAAGCGTCAGGCTAAAGTCTTGCGCATACTTGTTACCTAGGTAACCCGTAAGCAGCATCACGCCTTTTGAGTGAATTGACTTACCTAAATCTACCTCACGTTCAACGTCAATCACCCCGTCAGCACCCGCGTATACCGTAGAGGTAATACGCGCAGGCGTACCAAATGCAGTGTCACCAATATGCAGTACGGTCAGGCCGTTTACCTTACCAATTGCGGTGCCTTCAGTTGCAATCAAGGTATGCCCTTCTTGAATATCGCTGAGCATGTTTTCACTTAACTGTCCTGTTCGATATTCTTTTCCAGCTATCGCTTCATCGATGTGATTAGCAGCAATTTGGTTTACGCCATCTTGCTTGGCATAAAAACTGGCTTCTGCTACCAACTCTAAAACATCAGCAAAGCGCGCCGAAAGCTTGCTGTGATGCTCCGCTTGGCGATAGCTAAATTTAAGCATACGTGCCAGCGCCGCTGAGCTAAGCTCAATCTTCAAGGTATCATTACAGTATTCCATCACCTTGGTGATAAATTGGTACTGCATTTTGTCCGAGCTTGGTAAATAGTAATCAAAATCGGCCAGCACTCTAAATAGCTCTGCAAACTCTTCATCGTATTCACCAATGGTGTAATACAGGTCTCGCGACCCCAAAAGAATAATTTTGACATCCAACGGAATTAACTGCGGCTTTAAGGTAAAGCTGCTGCCCACCGAATTGTCTTGATACGGTAGGTCATTTTTAATTTGGTGAGTTTTTAGCGACAGTTTAAGACCATCCCACACTTGCGCGTTAGCCATGACCTTTTCCGCATCCATGATCAGATAGCCGCCATTGGCGCGGTGCAATGCACCGGCTTGAATAGAGCGATAGCTGGTGATCAAATTACCTTGAGAGGTTGCATATTCCACCTTACCAAAAATATTACCAAAGGTCGGGTTTGGCTCATATACCACAGGTGCAGGGTCGTCCTCTTTAAACTCAACCAGAATATTGGGCGCAAAAAAGTCCGTGAGCATTCCCTTTGAGTCAAAGTCATCTTTGTTTTCGTCGCTGTTGCTACTATCGTCGTCTAGCCAATCTAATACCGCATCGACAATTTCAACCTTCAGATCTTTAAGATAACGCAGCACGCCAATGTGTGCGGCATACTTATGCTCAAGTGCTTTTAATAGCGGTTTGGTCGCCACTTCGATGGTAGTTTTTTTAAGATTACGTAAGCGCTCAGAAGATTCACGCTTCCATCTTGGCAGCTCAATAAGTGATTCGATTAGGGCATCTTCTAATGTTTCTATTGCGGTTAAAAAGTGTGCCTGAACATGCTCGTCCAGAGCCGAAAACTCCGTATCACTGAGCTGCTTACCATCGACCACAGGAGCAAAGCCAACTGTCCCCGTATCTTCTATCAGTGCAACACTCATATTCATAGCTTGTTGCTCAACAGCGGTGATCGCAGCATCGTATTTTTGTTCGAATTCTTTATCTAGCGATTTTTTCTTGCGTTGATAACCCGGGTTGTCAAAAGCTGCAGGAAAAGTATCTAAGATCTCATCAATAAAGGCGTCAATATCGGCCTCAAGCTGCTTACTTTCACCCGCCTGCATAAATAACGCGATAGGCTCGCGGTGGTCGTCGTAGTTGTTGACGTACAGCCATTCTTTAGGCGTTGGCTTAGTTTTACTATGGGCCTCAAGCTTGTCTTTTACCATGGTAAAACGACCCAGCGCCGCTTCTCCCATGACATACACATTATAACCGGGAAGCTCCATTCCCAAGGCAAAGTCTAGCGCGGTCTGAGCGCGCTGCTGGCCAATAAATGGCAGCGCTTCTGGGTAAGGGTTTTGGATACAATTTTCTATGTGAGTCAACGAAACTGATGGCGCGAGCTGGCTCGCAGGCAGTGCTTTTTCAGACGACAATTTAGATTTGGTCATTCTAACTTCTTTGTATTATTCGCATACGTTAGTCTACTCAGCTTGGTGCTTCCAAGCTGAGCGCCCACACTTTAGGGCGCTAATGCTTTTCTAGTATATTCCCCATGCCCGCACTCGCTGCAAGCTGGGATCTTGATGGCATAATAAACATCTAATTTATAGCCACAATTCTTACACACTAATTGTCCCAAAGCTATCCATTCACCTTCTTTATAAATGCCTTGGTGTTCAAAATCTTTTAAAAGTGCGGACCACTCAAGTTGAGTTCTATCTTCTAATTGGGATATTTCAAATAAGATATTGGCTTTGAGCTCACTCCAAGCCGCTTCATCATAGAAGGATTTGTTTTCGAGAAGATGTTCCAAGTCACGTTTTAGATAGTAACTATAATCATCATAGGTTTGTTTGGTGTAGTCTTTCAGTGCGCTCTGCGCTTCCCAGAATCGCTTAGATAAATCGTCAATTTCATGTTCTTTGACGTCTTTGAGCCAATCGGAAAATTGATCCAGCCATTTTTGATAATCCGCCATTGCTACACTCCTGTTTAGCCAATAGATTAAGTGTAGACCAGATATACCATTCATTGTATTAGGGTTTGCTGAACTTGGTGCTCAGCAAACCCATTTGGCTTCAGATTATGAAGCCAAAAGTCATTGCTATTAGCTTAAAAACGATACTTCACGCCAACGGTTGCTGTTGTACCAAGGCCTTTAATGTTATAGCCACCGTACGTATAGGCTTGTGCGCGAGCTGGGAAGTAGTCTGAGTTAAATAGGTTCTCAATACCAACAAACGCTTGCCAACTTTGGTCGAATTGATATTGACCACTAAAGTTAACCACATTATAGCTGTCAATTGGACCCTGATCTCCAACATAGTTGCCTTTATCGTTCCGCTCGAAACGTTTACGGTCGCCGACATGTAACCAGCTTAATGTCATCGATAACGCATCAACTGGCTGCCAGTTTAGGTTTGCCGTAAGCTTTGGTGGACTAATTTGTCTAGAGCCAAGATAAGTATCGGCTTCAGTATCTTTACCCTCTACATAGCTATATGTGGCAATGAGCTTTAGCGTGTCGTTGATTTTGTAATCGACAAGTGCCTCATAACCCCATATTTTTTGTGGTGCTCGAACAGGCTCATAAACTCCAGTTACTTCATTGAATTTATTCGTTGTACCAAACTCAGACGTACTTCTATATGCCGCAAATTCAAATCGTAACGTCTCAAATTGAGAGTTAAAGCCGATTTCGTAGTTATCAACAATCGATGCTTCTGTTTGAATTTGACCAATGTCTTCTACCGTTGCACTGCGCAGCAGACGGCCAATATCCGAGATATCAGAGCCCTGCGAGTAACTGGCGAATGGGCTAAACTTTTCATTTGCGTTATATTTAATACCCACATTGTACGTTGTGGCGTCATAGTCAATGGTGTCGCCTTTCACGTTAAGTGGCACAGAGCACTGGTCCGCTGAACGGCAAAGTTTTAGTGTTTGGTAATCAGCTACCGCAAGATCAATACTTTCTTGTCTCACTCCCGCTTTTAACACTAGGTCATCGGCAACAATCCACTTGGTCTGTAGGTAACCTGCTATGCTTTCCATGTCCATTTCTGGCACCCAAATACGACCATCAACAAGTGGCTGTGAGGTCACATCATTCAACGCATCAATACCATAAATGAAGGTAGCTTGGACATTGTCAAAATCAACCAAGGTATTAAATGTCGCACGCGCGCCCTTTTTTTCAGAACGGATAATAGATTGACCGCCAGTGTATCCTTCATCAGGGTTTGCTAAGCTTGGAGAGAAGAAGAACACGTTCTCAATGTCTTGCATATACGCATCAAGCGTCATTTGTGTATTAGCAAAAACTTCTATATCGGTGTATTTCAACGTAATGTTTTCATTACCTTCTGGCCCTTGTGGCTTACCTTGTTTCTGCTGAGCTGGTGGCACGTGAATAGCGTAAGATTTTTCACCTAAATTGATGTTGCCAAACACATCACCTAGGTCCGTTTTTTGCTGTGAACTGTAGAAGTTATAGCTAAATTGCAGTTGCTTGTCTTCATCAAAGTCATAGCCAAGCTTAGTAAAGTAGTTTTCTGTCACAGTATCCGACAGACCATACTGTAAACCCAGAATATCGCCTTCAGCATCACGCTGAACACCATTTTCTTCATAACTTGCCGTGACTAAATAACTAAATTGGTCAACGCGGCCATTAATCGCGCCCGCAATTCGAGCACCAGCACTCTCTGCAAGCTTTACTGCGCTAAAGCGGCTAGATAGGCTAATTTCACCTTCTGGTTTGCCATCGCTTTTGGCCTGCTTAGTGATGTAGTTAATGATCCCACCTGAAGCACCATTACCATAAATTGAGGTTGCCCCTTTGATCACTTCTATGCGCGCGATGGCACTTGGATCGAGTGTTTTTACACCCAAAGAACCATTTCGCAGTGGCGTAGACTGAGGTACACCGTCAATCATCACCAGAGGCGCACGTCCACGCAATGATTGCCCTGTATTACTTGAACTACCCGTATCCGGAGCAAGACCAGGAACGATTTGAGATAACAAACTTTGTAGTTCTGGATTTACTTTTAAATGATCTTCAATTTGTTTTTGATTAATTATCGTAATGGAGGCAGGCACTTCATCAATGCTTTCAAACACACGACTGCCCGAGACCACGATATGCTCCATATCTGCTGCTTGAAGATCTTTAACATTGGTATCGTCTGCAATGGCTGCTGCGCTAACAGCCAACGCTACCATACTGAGAGTAGTTTTTAACATGGTTATCCTTGCTGGATTTAGAATAATAATGATGTAAAAAGCGGCAATATAATATTGGCAAACCTCAGTAAAAACAAGGCAAATGTGAATAATTTGCATTACCCTTTACTAAAAAATTATTCTACTCTACGCCACTTTTTGCAATTATATCTACATAACAGTAACTTAGAGTGAAGTTAATTACCTCTTCTTGCGATGACGTTGTAGCCAAAAATACAGGCCGGATATCGTGAGAAAGGTCGGAGCTAAGGCAAGTATTAACCAAACAAATTGCACGATGGGACCAGCAAAATCACCAATATGAAACTTGTACTTAAAGTTCCAAACTTGCGTAGCGATCCCCGCTTGTGACGCATCATATTGCGCTACCACCTCACTGTTATAAGGATTTACCCAAACCCAGCTGTAGGCATGACTTTCGCCTGGGTTTTGAACTCTGTAAGCGATGCTGTCGGACGCTTTGTCAGGCATATAGATACGGAACAGCTGACTGTCTGGGAAGATAGATTTCGCGCGTGTTGTAGCGCTATTTAAATCATAGGGTAAGCCGTGAAAATTAACCGCAATAGTGGGCGGTTTTGGTCTTGCTTCGACCTCGTCAAAGCTCAACCACTCAACCACAGCCTTAGTTTGCGGCTGCCAGTTAAACGCCATACCACTGAAGGCAATGAGCAGTATAGGTAAAAGCAAATATACCCCCAATACGGTGTGTAACTGATAAAGCAGGATCCTTAGCTTAGCTTTTGGTTTTATCACTAGCCGTTTCAAGCGATTTTTAGGCTTTACCCAAAGATAAAAGCCCAACACTAACTCAATAATGAGTACAAGTGCACAAATAGATACCCAGTCTCTAAGCGGCTTTTTGTTGTCAGCATCTTCAAACAACAGCCAACGGTGTAGCGCCATCGTAAAACCGTATAGCGTAGAGTAATACTGGTAGCGATGAAGGATCTTGCCACTGTAGGGGTTAACGCTAACATAATCACCGCTAGACAACTTCAGTTGCCATGCCAAATCCGGTTGCTGCTCAGGCATAAACAGTGAAACTTTTTCAGCGGTTGTAGATTCAACTGAGGTGACTATTTGCTCTACCCCAAGAGGCTCAGACTGTGGCTCAACTCGCCACAACTGAGGCTGAGTAAGATATTGAATATCTTTGGCATATATAAGCAGTGCCCCAGTTAAGCTTAAGCAAATAATAAACGCACCAGATACTAGCGCCATTACTAGGTGAGCACGGCGTAACCACAATTTTATCAAGGGAATTCTCAAACTTCTTTCGATATTTAGCAATAGTAAGTGATAATAACTCTTACTTGCAACAGCACAAAATTTCCCCTTTTACCGCTGCTGGTCTTCGCGTCGTTTATCTCCACTTCGACACCACCTTTAGTCCGTGGCAATCGACTAAAATAATTCCACTTTAGGTGCTGTGATTGCTGGCCAATTTCGGGTATGCTATCGAGCAATTTTCTATTAATTTTGCCAGATGTTTGGAAACCTAGATGCAAGAGCAATATAACCCGCAAGATATCGAAGCCAAAGTACAGTCGTACTGGGAAGAAAACAATACCTTCAAAGTTGTCGAAGACGAAAGTAAAGAGAAGTACTACTGTCTCTCAATGTTCCCATATCCAAGTGGTCGCCTCCACATGGGTCACGTACGTAACTACACCATTGGTGATGTGGTTTCTCGTTTCCAACGCCTACAAGGCAAAAACGTTATGCAACCTATGGGTTGGGATGCGTTTGGTCTTCCAGCTGAAAACGCGGCAATTAAAAATAATACCGCACCGGCGAAATGGACCTACGAAAATATCGACTACATGCGCAACCAGCTTAAATTACTTGGTTTTGGTTACGACTGGGATCGTGAAATCGCGACTTGTCACCCTGAATATTATAAGTGGGAACAGTGGTTCTTCACTAAGCTTTACGAAAAAGGCTTAGTATACAAAAAGATGTCAACGGTAAACTGGGATCCAGTTGACCAAACGGTACTTGCAAATGAGCAAGTTATTGACGGCCGAGGTTGGCGCTCTGGTGCCATTGTCGAGCAAAAAGAAATTCCACAATGGTTTATTAAGATCACCGATTATGCACAAGAGTTACTGGATGACTTAGACAAGCTTGACCACTGGCCTGAGCAAGTTAAAACCATGCAGCGTAACTGGATTGGTCGCTCAGAAGGCGTTGAAATCGACTTTAAACGTGCCGACAACGACGAAAGCTTCACCGTATACACCACCCGTCCTGATACCTTTATGGGCGTGACTTATGTGGCAGTTGCGGCAGGTCACCCAATCGCTCAAGAAGCGGCGAAAAACAGCGATGCGATCTCTCGTTTTGTTGAAGAGTGCAAGAACACCAAAGTTGCCGAAGCGGATATGGCAACAATGGAGAAAAAAGGTATCGCAACTGGCTTTACGGCTATCCACCCACTCACAGGGCAAGAAGTGCCAATTTGGGTAGCTAACTTTGTACTGATGGATTACGGCTCAGGTGCCGTGATGGCAGTACCGGGTCACGACCAACGTGATTATGAGTTTGCAACCGCTTATGGTCTTGAGATCAAACAAGTTATTCAGCCTCTAGCCGGCGCAGAAGTAGAAGCCAATCTGGCCGAAGCAGCGTTTACCGAAAAAGGCACGCTTATCAACTCTGGCGAGTTCGATGGCCTAGACTTTGAAGGCGCATTTAACGCCATCGCGACTAAACTAGAAGCACTTGGCGTGGGTAAACGTAAAGTAAACTTCCGTCTTCGCGATTGGGGTGTGAGCCGCCAGCGTTACTGGGGTTCGCCAATCCCAATGTTGAACAAAGAAGATGGTTCTGAGCTTGCGGCACCTGAAGACATGCTTCCTGTTCGTCTACCTGAAGACGTAGTCATGAATGGGGTAACTTCACCGATTAAAGCAGATCCTGAGTGGGCAAAAGCAACAATAAACGGTGAAGCGGTATTCCACGAAACCGATACATTCGACACCTTTATGGAATCATCTTGGTACTATGCACGTTACTGTAGCCCACGCTACGATGAAGGTATGCTTGAACCAGGTGCTGCAAACTACTGGCTACCAGTAAACCAATATATTGGTGGTATTGAGCACGCTATCTTGCACTTGTTGTACTCGCGCTTCTTCCACAAGTTGCTGCGTGATTTCGGTTTAGTGAATTCTGATGAGCCATTTGAGCGTCTACTATGTCAAGGCATGGTACTTGCGGACACTTACTACCGCAAAGACGAGAAAGGCGGCGACATTTGGATCGCACCAACTGACGTATTAACTGAGACTGACGACAAAGGCCGCATCACTAAAGCGTGGCATAAAGAAGACGGCGAGCCGGTATTCTCTGCAGGCATGAGCAAAATGTCTAAGTCGAAGAACAATGGTATTGACCCGCAAACGGTTATTAAGCAATACGGCGCTGACACAGTTCGCTTATTCATGATGTTTACGGCTCCACCAGAACAAACGCTTGAATGGTCTGACTCAGGCGTTGAAGGTGCGCACCGTTTCCTTCGTCGTATTTGGAAATACGCGGTTGACGTAAAGCAAGCAGGTACTGCCGAGCTTGATTTAAGCAAACTAAATGCAGCGCAAAAGACGCTACGTCGCGACATCCACAAAGCCATTGCAAAGGTGACAGACGATATCGAACGTCGCCAAACGTTCAACACGGCAATTGCGGCGGTGATGGAGCTTTCAAATAAGCTTATCAAAGCGCCACTGAGCGATGAGCAGGACATTGCACTAGCCAACGAAGCACTAGAAGCTATGGTGATCATGCTTGCGCCTATCACACCGCACATGTGTCACGAGCTATGGGCTGAGCTTGGCAAGGCTGGTGATATCTTGGATGCGGCATGGCCTATTGTCGACCAAAGCGCACTAGTTGAAGATGAAAAGCTTATCGTTGTACAAGTCAACGGCAAGCTGCGCTCTAAAATCACCGTGGCGGCAGATGCAACGCAAGAACAAGTTGAAGCGATTGCATTTAGCGAAGAAAACGTCACTAAGTTTACTGACGGCAAGACCATCCGTAAGGTGATCTATGTTCCTGGTAAGCTACTTAATGTGGTTGCAAACTAAGATGCGTAGCCTATTTTGGCACACCAGCAAGCTAGCAGTTTTGCTAGCTTGCTTCTTCGTGGCGAGCTGCGGTTTTCACCTCAAGCAAGCCTCTTACCTTCCTGACGATCTAAAAGAAATCACCTTAAGCGGTGACGACAAGCGCTCAGCCTTGTTTGAACAGCTACAGTCCGATCTTCAGCGCGCTCAGGTATCCCTTACACCAAAAAATACCAAACAGGCTGCTGAGTTGTACTTGTACAATGACTCACTTGAACGTCAAACACTCAGTTTGTTCAAAAATGGTCAGGTTGCTCAGTATGAACTGGCGTATCGCGTGTCGTACCGATTGAGTCGTCCGGGCCAAGAACCCGTTAAACAAATGTTCGAGCTGTATCGTAACTATCAGGACGACCCAGACAATGCGCTAGCAAAGGCAAAAGAGCTTGAGCTGATCCTAACCGAGATGCGCCGTCTTGCAAGCCAACGTATTATTCGAGAGTTGTCGCAACTGTAATGCGCTGTTATGCCAATCAACTCTCCAATTACCTAAGTAAAGGGCTTGCCCCTTTTTATCTGGTCTTTGGTGAAGAACCCTTTCAGCAAGGCGAATGTGCACTTGCCATACGAACCGCAGCCAAGCAGCAAGGTTTTGACGAAGTCATTAAATTTGCTCTACTTCCGGGATTTGACTGGCAAGAGCTCAGTGCGCAGTACAACAGCATGTCTTTGTTCAGTGCACGTACGCTCATCGAGTTCGACTTTAACGAGCAAAAAGTTCCTACCCAAGGTGTTACGGTTTTAAAGTCTTTGGCCGAACAGGTCAATCCAGATGTCGTTGTTATTTTTAAAGGGCTGGGCGCAGGTCAAGACATTCAACGCACCGCTTGGTTCAAAGCATTAGAGCCTAAAGGCCTGTTTGTCCCTTGCTATGCATTAACGGGCCGTCATCTTGAACGCTGGTTTGATGATGAATGTAAGCGGCTGAAGCTGTCTATGTCACCACAAGGCAAGCGTGCCCTGCTCGTCGCCACAGAAGGCAACTTGCTTGCAACGCATCAGGAGCTCGAAAAACTTTCCTTACTATTTGGTAAAAACCCGGTTGATGAACAGCAATTGCTGAGCGGCTTATTAAATCAATCTAAGTTCGATATCTTTGATTTAAATACCGGATTGCTAAGTGGCAACCCTAAACAAATCATCAAAGTATTGAATAAGCTCGCCAGTGATAATGTAGAGCCCGCGAGTATTCTCTGGACCTTGCAAAACCAAGCACGCACCCTGCTAGGTGTTAAAACCTTGTGGCAAACCGGCACTACGCTTGCGGATGCCTATAAAAAGCATAATGTCTGGAAAAATCAGCAAACCATCACGCAGCAAGCGTTAGACAGATTAACGCTAGAGCAGATGAAACAGTTGCTCTGTATGATGGCAGACTTTGATACCGCATATAAAGAAGCAAGACTCACTGCGCCATATCAAGCTCTAGCACACATCGCACTGGCCTTTGCTACACCTATAGCAATGCCGTTACCAATTAGCCAGAGTGAGCATGTATGATTGCTTTGTTTGGTGGTACTTTCGATCCTCCGCATTTGGGCCATTTAAATATGGCGATGCGCTGCGTCGACGAGCTAAGTCTGGCTGAGTTAAAATTTTTACCTTGTGCCATACCGGTTCATAAACAAAAGCCCAGCATCAGTGACGAGCATCGCCTAGCGATGCTTGCTAATTTGTTATCAGGGCAACAAAAACTGGTTATTGATAGACGTGAGCTTGACCGACAAGGACCCTCTTACAGCCTGCTAACACTGCAAGAGCTACGTAACGAATATCAGGACCAACCGATTTTATTTTTAATGGGTATGGACTCGTTTAATAGCCTGCACACTTGGTATCAATGGCAAGAAATCACAAAGTTGTGTCATCTGGTGGTGTATCAACGCCCAAATGAACATTGCTCACCAGATGCTAAAGTCTCGGCTTACTTGGTCAAAGCACGCACAAATAACTTAAATAAGCTCCAAACCAGCAATGCTGGACACTGCTATTTCCTTCACGGTGAGCAAAAAGACATTGCATCGAGTACAATAAGAGCTGCAATTGCACAGCATGACAAAGAATATTTGGAACATTGGCTGCCCGCTTCTGTCATAGATTATATAAATAGCCATGGCTTGTATGCTGATTAACCCCATAAAGCATGTTAAAATCGCCGATTATTTGAAATACAGAGACAAAAACTTGGATTCACAACAGTTATTAGATTTCGCGCTAGACAAAGTAGATGATATGAAAGCGCGTGATATTGTTAAGCTCGACGTTCGCGAAACTTCTTCAATCACCGATTACTTAGTGATCTGTACAGGCACTTCAAAACGCCATGTACAATCGATTGCCGATCATGTCGCAAAAGAAGCACGTCATGCTGGAGAAACACCAATTGGCCAAGAAGGTCAAGACGTTGGTGAGTGGGTATTGGTTGATTTGGGTGACGTTGTTGTTCACGTAATGCAAGACCAAACCCGTGATTTTTATGACCTAGAAAAGCTGTGGGGCTAATGTGAAGATCCAACTCATTGCAGTAGGTACCAAAATGCCGAAGTGGGTTGAAACTGGCTTCACCGAATATCAAAGACGCTTCCCCAAAGATATGCCACTGGAGTTAATTGAAATTAGCGCTGGCAAACGGGGGAAAAACGCAGATATTAAACGCATTTTGCAACAAGAAGGTGAAAAAACCTTAGCCGCTATTCCAAAAGGCAATCGGATCGTAACCTTAGAAGTGACTGGCAAGCCATGGGATACACACCAACTTGCGAGCAATATGGAAAAGTGGCAGTTGGACGGTCGCGATGTTAGCTTACTGATTGGCGGCCCTGAAGGGCTTGCACCAGAATGTATTGCTGCAGCTGAACAAAAATGGTCATTATCAAACTTAACTCTACCCCACCCTTTGGTGCGTATAGTGGTTGCCGAGAGCTTGTATCGCGGCTGGAGTTTAAATAACAATCATCCTTACCACAGAGAATAATAATGATAAAAAAACGGCCGACGATTAGGGATCATTCTGCCGAGGCTAACCTCTTTGCGAGACGGGCCTTTGTCGGCTTTGTTTTTGTCGTTATTATTGTTGGGATCTTGTTTCACAATGTCTATAAGCTTCAGGTAACCGAGCACGAGACCTATCGCACCCGCTCCAACGATAACCGTATAAAAGTCATTCCGGTCGCCCCTAACCGTGGTCTGATTTACGACCGCAATGGTGTGTTGCTCGCCGAAAATCGCCCCGTTTACAACCTTGAAGTGATCCCTGAAGATGTCGAAGATCTCGAAGCATCATTAGCTTCTGTACGTCAACTCATCGAAATTTCTGAGCAAGAAGTAGAAGATTTCAAAAAGGAAATCAAGCATAACCGCCGCTTCAAAAGCCAAGTACTAAAGGGTCGTCTGAATGAAGAAGAAGTTGCGATCCTCTCGGTTAACCAACACCGCTTACCCGGCTTTAGCGTTGAAGCTCGATTGTCCCGTTATTATCCTTATGGCGATACCCTCACTCATGCCCTTGGCTATGTCGCAAAGCTCAATAAAGAGGAACTCTTTGACTTAGAACTAGCAGGCAAAGACACGAACTATCGTGCCACCCATGATATCGGTAAGCTCGGTGTCGAGAAGTTTTATGAAGAACAGCTACACGGTATTGTGGGCTCTCGCCGCGTCGAGGTGAATAATCGCGGCCGTATCATTCGCACATTAAGCATGGAAACGCCACAACCAGGTAAAGACTTGGTGCTAACGCTCGATATCGGCTTGCAACAAATCGTCCAACATGTGCTAAAAGACACCCGAGGCGCGATCATCGTTATGGATCCACGCGATGGTGGAATTTTAGCGCTCTATTCTAACCCAAGTTACGACCCGAATCTGTTCGTTCACGGGATCAGCGGCAAAGACTACCGAGCCTTGCTCAACCCAGACAGACCACTTATCAATCGTGCAACTCAAGGCCGTTATGCACCTGCTTCCACAGTGAAACCCCATCTCGCGGTGCTTGCGCTGGAAGAAGGTGTTGTCACCGAAACAACCAAAATTTGGGACCCCGGCTTTTTTCAAATTCCCAATGTAAAACATAAATGGCGTGACTGGCGTCCTTGGGGCCATGAGCATGTTGATGTGTATAAGGCTATTGAGCAGTCTTGCGACACCTATTTTTATGAAGCTGCATATAAACTCGGCATAACTAAAATTAGCGACTTTATGAACCAGTTTGGCTTTGGTGAGCTTTCGGGTATCGATATTCATGAAGAAACCTCCGCCATTTTGCCATCCGTTGAATGGAAAAGAGAACGTTTTAAAGAGTCGTGGTACCCGGGAGATACGATTTCTGTTGGGATAGGACAAGGCTACTGGACTGCCACTCCAATGCAAATAGCGAACTCGCTGAGCATTTTGGTCAATAAAGGCATACACCGCCAACCTCACTTAGTACAAATTTCTAAGCAAGACACTGAAGTAGAACAATTATTTACGGAAGAAAAACCGCCTGTTGTGTTGAAAAATCCTTATCACTGGGATATCGCGTTAAAAGCCATGCACAACACAGTAAAAATAGGTACCGCGAAAAGTGCATTTAAGGGCGTGACCTATGATCACGCTGGTAAAACAGGTACCGCGCAAGTTATCAGTATTGCTCAAGGCGAAAGGTACAATGCCGAGAAGCTGAAAGAAAAACACAGAGACAATGGTATCTACGTGGGTTTTGCACCTTTTGATGACCCTCAAATTGTTATCACTGTGGTTGTAGAAAACCAAGGTGGTGGTAGTGCTATCGCAGCGCCAATGGCACGCCAAGTGATGGATTATTACTTTTCAGCCTACCCGCTTGAGAAGGAGCAACAGCAATGAGCCCGCTGAATAAGCCGCGTTCGCTATTTGAAAAAGTCCATATCGACCTACCGTTATTTGCAGCCTTGATCACTATGATGATTGGTAGTCTCGCAATTGTGTATAGTGCTAGTGGACAAGATATGGGCATGATGATGCGCCACGGCACACGAATGTTTGGTGCACTAGTCGCCATGCTATTTATGGCACAGTTTTCTCCCAATACACTTAAGCGTGTGGCAATTCCGGTTTACCTCTTGGGGCTTGGCATGCTCGTCGCCGTGCTGTTTTTTGGAGTCAGTAGTAAAGGGGCTCAGCGCTGGCTCGACTTAGGTGTTACCCGCTTTCAACCTTCTGAAATAATGAAGCTTGCAGTGCCCATGACGGTCGCTTGGTTTATTGGCCGCTCTCACTTACCTCCTAGTATTTTGAATTTAACAATCGGCTTTGTGATTGTGTTAGTGCCAACTATCCTGATCAAAGAGCAACCCGACTTGGGTACTTCAATTTTAATTGCCAGCTCTGGTATTTTTGCGCTCTTTTTAGCTGGGTTAAGTTGGCGTTTAATCGGCTCTGGTTTGTTACTCGCGGTTCCCGGCGGCTATGCGTTTTGGCATTACGGAATGCATGCCTATCAAAAGCAACGTGTTCTGACCTTTTTAGATCCAGAAAGCGACCCGCTGGGCTCTGGTTACCATATAATCCAATCGAAAATTGCGATAGGCTCCGGTGGCGTGGAAGGCAAAGGTTGGCTACATGGCACCCAATCTCAATTAGAGTTTTTACCCGAGCGCCATACCGACTTTATCTTCTCGGTGCTGAGCGAAGAATTTGGCTTGTTGGGTGTCACCATATTACTCAGTTTGTATCTTTTTATAATTGGTCGCGGATTATATATCGCAGTACAGGCACAAGACGCTTTCAGTAAGCTGCTTGCGGGAGCACTGACGTTGACCTTCTTCGTCTATGTCTTTGTAAATATCGGAATGGTTTCTGGTCTCTTGCCAGTAGTCGGTGTACCTCTGCCCCTAATTAGCTATGGTGGCACATCGATGGTGACCTTAATGGCCGGTTTTGGCATTATTATGGCAATCGCAACAGATAAGAGGATGTTGTTAAAATAATGACAGTTCGTATTACCCTAATTTCAAAACTGGTTTTAGTATTTGCCCTGTTAAGCGTGCTCAGCGCTTGTGGAAATCGCTATCATATTCGCCATGATAAAGCGCCACTGCGCGAGCCTACCGAACTGGAAATGCAGGATGCCATTGTCACCAACGAGAAAAAGAGCGTGAGTGCCAATCGCCCCTACACAGTTCTTGGAAAACGTTACACACCAATCTCGGACGAACATGGGTATCAACAACAAGGCATTGCCTCGTGGTACGGCCGTAAATTCCATGGCTACCACACCTCCAATGGTGAAATTTTTAATATGTTCGATATGACAGCGGCACATAAGACGCTGCCACTCCCTAGCTTTGCCAAAGTAACAAACTTAGACAATGGACGCTCTGCTATTGTTAGAATTAACGACCGAGGTCCATTTCACGACGATAGATTAATCGACCTATCTTACGCTGCCGCCTATAAGCTAGGCTATCACCTTCAGGGTACAGCGCGCGTTAAGGTCGAAGCCATTACTCTATCGCGCGAGTCTCCAAGGCTAACCTATGTACAAGTTGCTGCTGGCAGTAAACTTGAGAACATACAGTTATTAGCAGGTCAGTTAAAACAAGAACTGGGGTTAGGTACACCCATCACGTTTGAAAACAACCTGTACAAGCTTAGAGTCGGCCCAATTACCGACGACAATCAAGCACAATCTTTACTAAAAACCTTACAACAAGGTCAATTTAGTCGTGCTTTCTTGCTTTACAGTGAGCAGGAACTTTAGAATAACCGCAATGAATGCCGATAAACAAAAAAGCGAGCATAATGACTTCTATCAAACCAAAAATCGTTAAAAAAGTCCTTGGACTGGTGTGCACTTTCTCTATTATGAGTGCTAGTGCACAAATTATTCCTTCGCCGCCGCAGATTAATGCGAAAGGCTATTTCCTTGTTGATTTCACAACTGGAAAGGTGATTGCAGAAGGTGAAGCCGATACTAAGCTAGCGCCAGCAAGTTTAACCAAAATGATGACCAGTTATGTTATTGGTACTGAAATCGCGGCAGGTAACATTAGTCCATCTGATCAGGTCACCATTAGCGAAAAAGCGTGGGCTAAGAATTTTCCTGGTTCATCGGTGATGTTTATCGAAGTGGGTAAGCAGGTCAGTGTTGATGACTTAAACCACGGGATCATTATTCAATCAGGCAATGATGCTTGTGTTGCAATGGCCGAGCACATTGCTGGTAGTGAAAGTGCGTTTGCCGATCTGATGAATGCACATGCTGAAAAGCTAGGCATGACGAATAGTCACTTTATCAATAGCCATGGCCTAGACACCGATGAGCATTACACCACTCCAAGAGACATGGCGACACTCGGGGCGGCGCTTATTCGTGATGTACCTGATGAGTACGCTTTATACAAGAAAAAGTCTTTCTCATACAACGGCATAAAGCAATATAACCGTAACTCATTACTTTGGGATGCAAGCCTTGAAGTGGATGGCATAAAAACCGGCCACACCTCAGATGCAGGCTACAGTCTAGTTACTTCAGCGGTTAAAGATGATATGCGTCTTGTTGCAGTAGTCATGGGCACAGAGAGTGAGCGTGCACGTAAAGTTGAAAGCAAAAAATTGCTTAACTACGGCTTCCGTTTCTTTGAAACCATTACTCCTTACCAAGCTGGTGACGCTTTTGCCGATCAGCGCGTATGGATGGGTAACAAAGAAACCGTATCGCTTGGCATTATGGAAGACACACCAATCACTATCCCACGTGGTCAAAGCAAGAACTTAAAGGCTAACTTTGAGCTAGATAAGACGCTCGAAGCGCCGCTAGCAAAAGGCACTAAAGTTGGTACTTTGTTCCTACAACTTGAGGGTGAAGATGTAGCACAATACCCACTGGTTACGCTTGAAGAGATCCAAGAAGGTGGATTCTTTAGCAAGATCTACGACTATCTACGTTTACAGATCTCGCAATAACCCCATTTTATGTAAGTGAACGCCTCATCATGAGGCGTTTTTTTTTGCGCCAAAAATGATAGAATGCGGCCAATAAATGACGACCTTGGCAACTCAAGGCTTGAAAGAGCCACTAAGTAACCAAATAAAGGCGTCAGCAAGTAGTTCGTTGTGAGGATACCGTCGTGGTAAAACCAGTTAAAAATACTAAGTTTGATGAATACTTAGAATTTCCTTGCCCATTTACATTCAAGATTATGGGCCTAGCAAATGTCAATTTGACGGATCAGATCCTAGCCAAACTGCAGGTTATTGCACCGGGGGATTATGCACCAAAGGTTAAACCGAGCAGCAAAGGCACCTATGAAGCCGTATCTCTTGTCGTTACCGTAACCAGCAAAGAGCATATCGAGCAGATTTATACCGAGATCGGTGGCATCGAAGACGTCCGTTACATCCTGTAGTTGGTAAGGACCCCTAGTTATGGAATCTCGCAAGTTAATTGTGCGCCAACTCGGCCTTTGTCGTTACGAGCCAATTTGGCACAAAATGCAATCTTTTACCGATGAGCGTGATGACACCACAGCGGATGAAATCTGGCTGGTGGAACATGAGCCTGTTTTTACACAAGGTCAAGCCGGTAAAGAAGAGCATGTCTTGGCGCCAGGTGACATTCCTGTCGTAAAAGTGGATCGCGGCGGTCAAGTTACCTACCACGGTCCTGGGCAACAAATGCTTTATGTACTGCTCAACTTACGGCGATTGAAAATAGGGGTACGTGAACTTGTCACTTGGCTAGAGGAAAGCATTATCGACTCCCTAAAAGAATATGGGATAGAGGCTTATGCTAAAGCCGATGCACCAGGTGTATACGTCAACGATAGCAAGATAGCATCTCTTGGACTTAGAGTCCGCCGTGGCTGCTCGTTTCATGGACTCGCACTCAACGTCAATATGGACCTTGGTCCATTTTTACGAATAAACCCTTGTGGTTATGCGGGCATGAATATGGTGCAAAGTAGCGAAATTAATGGACCTCAAACCGTCGCTGATGCGGGGGCTGGTCTGGTAAAACACATGCTAAAACGCATTAATGCTGAGCATGTCGAATACACTGAAGGGTTTGAAAACGTATGAGTAAACCAGTCAAAATGGAGCCAGGGGTAAAGCTCCGCGATGCTGAAAAAATGGCATTGATCCCAGTTAAAGTCATGCCAACAGAACGCGAAGAAATGCTGAGAAAGCCTGAGTGGTTAAAGATCCGTTTGCCAAAATCAAGTGAACGTATCGATGGCATTAAACAAGCAATGCGAAAGCACGGCTTGCACTCTGTTTGTGAAGAAGCGTCTTGCCCTAACCTTTCTGAGTGCTTTAATCACGGTACAGCAACCTTTATGATTTTAGGTGCAATTTGTACTCGCCGCTGTCCGTTCTGCGATGTGGCCCACGGTCGTCCGCTAAAACCTGACGCCCAAGAGCCGGAAAAGCTTGCACTTACCATCAAAGACATGAAGTTGAGCTACGTTGTTATTACCTCTGTTGACCGTGATGATTTGCGCGACGGTGGTGCGCAGCACTTTGCTGACTGTATTCGTGAGATCCGTAAGCACAACCCAGGTATTACAATCGAAATTCTTGTGCCTGATTTCCGTGGTCGTATGGATAGAGCGCTTGAAATCTTGAGTGAAACACCACCAGATGTATTCAACCACAACCTTGAAACTGCACCGAGACTTTACAAGCTAGCGCGTCCAGGCGCCGATTATAAGTGGTCGCTCGAATTACTACGCCGCTTTAAAGAAGCGCATCCAGAAGTAAGAACTAAATCAGGCCTGATGGTTGGACTAGGCGAAGAAATCTCTGAAATTGAAGAAGTCTTAAGAGACTTGCGCGAGCATAACGTAGATATGCTTACCGTAGGCCAGTATCTGCAACCTTCAAAGCACCACTTGCCAGTCAAGCGCTACGTGCCACCGGTTGAGTTTGATGGGCTAAAAGAATATGCCGACGAAATAGGCTTTAGCCACGCAGCTTGCGGACCATTTGTACGCTCTAGCTACCATGCAGATCAGCAAGCCGCCGGTAAAGAAGTAAAATAGCTTCTGCTCCGAACTTAAGTTCAAGTAACACGGATATTGCTCCTAGTCGTCAGCAGGAGCAATACCCATACAATTTCCGACTTCCCCTCTACGCATTCATGTAAATTCAATGTAAAATAGCCAAAATTCCCTTAATTTACACCCTTGTCTAGCCAGAGCGTTTTAGTGGTAACAAGGCTTTAATTATCCCCAGCTCAGGTTACTTAGAATAATAATATGGAATACGGACCAATCAGCTTTTACGCTATTTTTATTGCCGTTGTGGTACTTGGAGGCTCCTTAGGCGGGCTCTTACAAGCGATGCGCTCAACGTCGTCATATAAGTTTCGCAAACCTAAGTTTAAGAGTGCGAATAGCGCCGCCCCAGAGTATTGGGACTTAGGCGGATTCGGTGTCATTCTAGCCGGTGTGATCTCAGCATTTATGGCAATCGGTGTGCTCACCATGGCGGGCGCTGCTGACTTCAGCCCAGTCAGTAAGTATGCATTTAAATCATATCAAAATGGGGAGCACGACTCCCACCATCAAAACAATGACGAGATACTCATTCCCGTGGCGATGTTTTCATCTGCGCATAACGATAATGCCGTTGAGATCAACCGTATCATCAAAGTGGTCGTTGAGCACAATTTGAAGCGGGAAAACGACTCAATTACCGGTTCTGATAAAGCATTTTGGACTTGGATTAAAATCTTTTCATTCTCTATTTTAAGCGGTTTTGGTGGTGTAGGACTCGTTTCTAGCGCCTACAAGCGCTACGTTGGCGAAGATGAATTCAATGACATCCAACAAAAGGTTAAAGAAGAGTATGAAATAGCACGTAAGAATACCGTAGAAATCGCACTCCAACGCGCTAGGGAATTGATTGCAAACACACAATACGATGAAGCAATTAAGGTTTGTGATGACATTCTTACCAACATTCATCCAAACCATGCAAGAGCAATTGGCATAAAAGCCAGAGCACTCAGCCGAGATGGTAAGCTCGCAGAAGCCATCAAGCTGCTAGAAAGCGCACTTTCCATCTCAGATATGAGTGAGTCCGTCAGAGCTCGTATGCATTGGAATATAGCCTGTTACCAGACTCGTATAGATTTTAGCGAAGGCTTACCTGAGGAGCTAGATTGTATGGTCCGGACGCTGGGTGAAATCCGCAGCCATTTGGAACGTGCAATTGCGCTTGATGAGCATTTAAGATTGAAGCTGCCCGACGGTGAAAGTGACCTTATTGTGCTAAAGTCGCTCAGTTCGAGAGGTCAAGATTGGTTTGACAATTTAGTACGAGCGCAATAGACTCTTAGGTAAGTTAGCTTGATACGGTGCATTTTCATGAGAGATGAAGACTTTATATAAAAGTTAAAGGTACAAGCACAAACTCACTGGATGAAAATACCAGTGAGTAGAATAAGCCGCATATTGATATGTGGCTTATTTGTTTTTAACGCATAAATTTTATACGCGAATTGGTATTAGCAGCAAAACGGTTTCATTTCCTCGCTATTCGTTATATCTTGCCTCACCAGATAATAATAATCAGGGGCAAAACGTGCTTAAGAATAAAACTTTGGGCAGCATGCTGATTGTAGCAGGTACTACAATTGGCGCGGGTATGCTCGCCCTCCCTATTGCATCAGCAGGACTCGGCTTTTCTACCGCTATCGCATTATTAGCAATCACATGGTTGTTAATGACCTATACCGCTTTGCTTATGTTGGAAGTACATCAATACGCAGATCAAGACGCAACGCTAAATACACTGGCGAAAAACTTGCTCGGTAAAACGGGCCAATATGTCGCTAACTTTTCTATGGTATTTTTATTCTATGCACTGTGCGCAGCTTATATCGCAGGAGGTGGTGCACAACTTCAAAGCAAACTGGTTAGTGTACTAGGTGATGGGATCACTCCCCAACTCGGTTCAGTATTGCTTGCTGTTATCATAGCAACCATAGTGACATTAGGCACAAGTACCGTCGATAAGCTTAACCAGTTACTATTTACCATTAAAGTTATCGTGCTCGCGAGTTTGTTTTTTATCCTGACTCCCTATGTTCATGGCCAACATCTTATCGATATGCCAGTGGAGCAAGGACTTGTTATTGCGGCAATTCCTGTAATTTTCACTTCATTTGGGTTTCATGGCTCAATCCCATCAATCGTTAAGTACGTGGGCGTAGATATCCGCCAATTACGTAAAGTAATGATGTTTGGTGCTTCCCTCCCGCTTATCATCTATGTATTTTGGCAACTACTAAGCCAAGGTGTTATGGGTCAAGAGAGCTTAATGGCAAGTGAGGGACTGCCGGGTTTTGTCACCAGTATTTCGTCTATCGCACACAACGACAACGTACAATTATTTGTGACGGTTTTTGCAGATCTTGCTCTCGCGACTTCATTCTTAGGTGTTAGTCTCGGCTTATTCGACTTTTTTGCAGATGCCTTTAAAAAGCAAGATACTAAGAAAGACCGTGTAAAAACGGCATTCATTACCTTTTTACCACCGCTTGGCTTTGCCCTCTTTTATCCAAAGGGCTTTATTATGGCACTGGGATATGCAGCGATTGCGCTCGTGGTGTTAGCAGTATTTCTACCAGTTGCTATGGTATGGAAGCAGAGAAAAGTTAGAGGTAATGATGGATATCAGGTTAAAGGTGGTGCGCTTGGACTAGGACTTGCCGCCATTTTTGGTGTGATGATCATCACCTCTCAGCTAATGCAAATGGCTGGCCTTATTCCTAGTTTAGGGTAAGCAAAGCAACTGCAAATTAACCCGAACCTTGGATAAGGCATTAATTATCCAAGGTTTAGGTTAACTCGTAGTTTCTGCTAATCTATTTTCCCTAGCCAGTCTCGCTTCTTTTCTATCTTGCATTAGCTTCCAAAAGGTAAAGACTGGCACAAATGCTAAACACAGAGTAGCCACATTAACCATAGGAATAATTGTAGGGTACAGGTAAGTTGAATAGGACAGATCCATAAAGTGTCTGTCGACAAGTCTAAAAAACTGTAATAGCGGAGCTGGAATAATGATTATTTGGGCAAGAATACTTTGCCATAGATACATCTTATCTTTAACAGCCCAGTAAGCAATAATTGCCATGAAGACAATGTCTGAAATGGCCCAATAAATATACCGGTAGACTCTATCCGGATCAGCCGCCCTAATGTAATCAGCGTTAAACGCCCCCAAAACGTAAAAAATAGCAATAAGGCTGGCGTATCGAAGCGCCTTTACATCTCGTACCAACAGGCACAAAAAAACAGCTACGAATGAGACCCAGATACTGTAATCTAAAAAGAAGAGCCTAACAGGCTCCCAAGCTAACCACATGGACCGTTAACGACCCAAACTTGGCTTTTTTTCACTTTCCTCGTCGCCGCCTGCACCATTATCACCTGGTAGTCTATAGTTTTTAACGTCCATCATTTTATCCTTATCGAGAGTTTGTAGAGCAGCTAGAACTTTAGCGAATTCCCTGTAATTTAGCAATAAACTGTAATTAATTTTGCCTCACTTCAATAGGGTCAGACTCTTTAGGTTTACCCTGTAAAATAGAGATTTCGACTCGCCGATTGCGGCGTCTATCAGCATCACTGTCATTGGGAACAAGCGGTCTGGTGTCTGCGTGACCAACCACAACCATTCTGTTCTTATCAAAACCACGAACGCGCTCCATCACAGTCGCAACAGCGACCGCTCTCGTCGCCGATAAATCCCAGTTATTGGAGTAAAGTTCGTTAGTGACTCTAAAATCGTCTGTGTGACCCGAGACAGTAATTTCACCGGGTACATCTTTGAGTAGTTCTGCAATTTCGGCAATCACTGGTTCAAATTTAGGTTGTAAAAACGCACTACCTGCTGGGAAAGAACCATTCTCTTGGATACGAATAATGATTTGCTGCCCTAGAGACTCAAGCTCAATCGCACCATCCATTATTTGCTTTTCTAGCTGCTGCGCAATCTTTTTAACAAGCTCATTAACTTGTTCTTGATCTGCGGATGCGATTGCTTGCGTTGACGCCATTTCTTGAGCTGTACTGGCTGACTCACCACCACGCTTATTGCCCCGCTGCTCTTGCCGACCACCCGCAGACGATTCATCACCAGCCTGAAACTCAAGCATCTGTTGCGTCATTTCTACGGTTTGCTGTTGGATAGTTTCAATTGGTGTTGGCTCTGGCTTACCAGGAGTAAATTCCATCGCGATAACACTGGTACCTTTTGGGATATCCTTTACTTCAATTTTGTTTTGCACACCAAAAGCAAATTTCATCGACCCGGCAATTTGCTTAAACTTCAGCACGTCCATTTCAGAAAATGCCAGTAGCAGTACAAAGAAGCACATCAGTAATGACATCAGATCAGCAAATGTCCCCATCCAGGCGGGAAGACCTGGAGGAGGACATTTACATTCTTTCTCATCTGACATGGTTATTCCTCAGCCTCAGCGCCACGTTTAGATTCAGGCAAATAATTTTTCAAAATGCCTTCAATAACTTTCGGGTTTTGGCCATCCTGAATGCCTAAGACAGCATCTAAGATGAGCCGCTGATTTCGCTCTTCTTCATCTTTACGAAGCTCAAGCTTAACCTGAATAGGGATCGCAACCACGTTAGCTAAAAACGCACCATACAAAGTTGTTAAAAGTGCAACAGCCATGGCTGGCCCGATTGCTTTTGGGTCGTCCATGTTAGACAACATAGCTACCAAGCCGATGAGCGTTCCGATCATCCCCATCGCAGGCGCAATATCCGCGAGGGATTTAAATAAACCCGCGCCTAGTTCATGTCTTGAAGACGTTAGGGAAATGTCTTTTTGCAGTGTGGCACGTACAACATCAGCGTCATGGCCGTCGACTAACATATCAACGCCTTTACGCATAAACTGGTTGGGAATTTCGGCTTCTTCTAACGCTAAGAAACCACCTTTACGCGCAGAATCAGCAAGCTCAACGGCTTTTTCAATCAGCTCTTCAGGGGTTTCAATCTTAAACATGAAGGCCTTGCCGGCCACTTTACCAATGCCGAAAAATTGTCCAAGCGTAAAGTTAGACAATACGATAAAAATTGAACCACCAAATACGATAACGACGGAAGGCGTGTTATAGAACATAGCGATCTGGCCATCACTACTTAGTACCATCGACATTACAATCAAACCTATGGCACCCAGGATCCCTATTACCGTTGCTAAATCCACATGTCCTCCGAGGGAAGTTATTTGTGATAAATCACGCAGTTATTATTGTTTGAGTTATCGGCAAGTTTCTCTACAACTTAACACTATTATATTAAAAAGTGTTTAAAATGCGAGTTTATAGCAGATCTTGTAATGCCGATACTCCGTCAGATCAAAAAGTCTCTGGTTTTTTTGACCTTGGCGCGCAATCCCCCTAAAATTGCCACACTTTTACTTTACGGGTCAGTGTGACATATGGCGGTAAAAAAACCTGATAACTTGAGCTTTGAAGAGGCCATGCAAGAATTAGAACAAATCGTTGCAGACATGGAAAATGGTAGCTTACCTCTGGATCAAGCACTTAAACAATTTGAGCGTGGGATAAAGCTCGCAAAAGCTTCAAACCAAAAACTTCAGCAAGCTGAGCAGCAGGTCGCTATTTTAATGGGCGAAGATGAGCACGCGCAATTACAGCCATTTGAAAACGAAGCCTAATGTCAGCAAAATTACAAGAAAAACTCCTGTCTGCTAAGACTCGTGTAGAAACCACCGTTTTACACTATTTTGATAATGTGCTTGATACTGAAGAAAATATCAAAGCCGCAACGCGCTACAGTATAGAAAATGGTGGTAAACGCTTGCGACCGTTTTTGGTGTACTGCACTGGTGAATTGTTTGGTGCGGCTCCAGAAGACTTAGACAAGGCCGCTGCAGCAATAGAGTGTGTTCATAGCTATTCGTTGGTGCACGATGATTTACCCGCGATGGATGATGATGAACTTAGGCGCGGCCGTCCAACCTGCCATATTCAATTCGATGAAGCGGCAGCTATCTTAGCTGGCGATGCCTTACAAACTCTGGCGTTTGAGCTGTTAAGTGAGCATCAATTCGCAGTAAGCCACCATGCGCAAATAAAAATGATTTCCGCGCTAGCTAAAGCATCGGGTCTACAAGGCATGGTTGGTGGCCAAGCACTTGATATAGCTGCTACTAATCGTTCAATTTCCATAGACGAACTAGAACGTATTCATAAGCTAAAAACAGGTGCACTGCTAAGCTGTGCTGTAGAGCTTGGGATCTTATGCGGCAACCCAGAGCTAGTTACCGAGCAAGCATGTAATGCAATACGCACTTATGGTCGTGCAATAGGCCTTGCATTCCAAGTCAGAGATGACATTCTTGATGTAGAAGGTGACACGGCAGTGCTTGGTAAGCCACAAGGCTCTGACATAGAACATAATAAGTCTACCTACCCTGCACTGTTAGGCTTAGAGCAAGCAAAAGAAAAAGCTGAACAGTTGATAGATGAAGCACTAGATGCGCTTACGAAAATAGATGGTGACACAGAAATACTTGCAGATTTAGCAAAATACATCATAGATCGAGAATATTAAGCTGACGTATAAAATAACTACGCCAAGCTAAGAAAATATTCACAAGTACTTTGTAAATACTGGCTAACATAATATTATGACCAGTTGGTGACGAATTTTAATAATTATGAAGTGAGCTGCGCGGGTAAATACTCAGCAAAGACTCACTAGGACTCTGATAAATACCATGAAACTTGATAGTAGCAAGTATCCTTTACTCGCGTTAATTGACGACCCAAGTCAACTTCGTCAATTACCCCAGCATAAGTTATCTGTGTTAAGTGATGAATTACGAGAGTATTTGCTAAACTCAGTCTCTCAAAGCAGCGGTCACTTAGCTTCAGGTCTTGGCACGGTCGAGTTGACCGTTGCATTGCATTACGTCTACAACACGCCACAGGATAGATTGGTGTGGGACGTAGGTCATCAAGCTTATCCCCATAAGATCCTAACTGGCCGCCGTGACCAGATGCATACTATTCGCCAGAAAGATGGGCTTCACCCTTTCCCATATCGAGAGGAAAGTGAATACGATACCTTTAGTGTTGGTCACTCAAGCACCTCGATTTCTGCAGCGCTTGCAATGGCTATTGCCGCTGAAAGAGAAGCAATGGGCCGTAAAACTGTTGCTATTATTGGTGATGGCGCAATGACTGCTGGTATGGCGTTTGAAGCCATGAACCACGCGGGGGATGTTAATCCGGACATGCTCGTGATCTTGAACGACAACGAAATGTCTATCTCAGAAAACGTTGGCGCACTTACAAACCATTTCGCTAAGATCCTCTCTGGTAGCTTCTATACTAATATTCGTGAAGGCAGTAAAAAGCTTTTAGCTGGTGTACCGCCAGTTAAAGAACTTGCTGGCAGAATGGAAGAACACTTAAAAGGGATGATAATCCCAGGTACTTTCTTTGAAGAGCTTGGCTTTAACTATATTGGCCCAATCGATGGACATGATGTTGGCACCCTAGTTGATACGCTGCGCAATATGCGTAACCTTAAGGGGCCACAGTTATTGCATGTTAAAACGCAAAAAGGGAAAGGTTATAAGCCTGCAGAGGCGGATCCTATTGGCTACCATGGCGTACCAAAGTTTGATCCAACCGTGCACAGCTTACCCAAATCAAAACCCAGTGCACCGACCTTTTCAAAAGTATTTGGTGACTGGCTCTGTGATATGGCAGCACAAGATAATAAGCTGATGGCTATAACACCTGCAATGCGTGAAGGCTCTGGCATGGTGCGTTTCTCTAAAGAGTACCCAGCTCAGTATTTTGACGTTGCGATTGCTGAGCAACATGCTGTTACGCTTGGTGCAGGCTTTGCCTGTGAGGGCTTGAATCCTATTGTTGCTATTTATTCAAGCTTTTTACAACGTGCTTATGACCAATTAATTCATGATGTTGCACTACAAAATCTGCCGGTACTTTTTGCGATTGACCGCGCAGGTGTCGTTGGTGCCGATGGTGAAACACACCAAGGGGCTTATGATCTAAGCTTTTTGCGCTGCATTCCTAATATGGTGATAATGGCACCAAGCGACCTCAATGAGTGTCGCCAAATGCTCTATACCGGTCACCGCCTAGATAGGCCAGCTGCGGTAAGATACCCTAGGGGCAGTGCGGGAAGCGCAGAGATTAGTGCAGAAATGAGCGAACTGGAAATTGGTAAGGGCAAGGTAGTAAGAGAAGGTGAAAAGCTGGCTATTTTAAGCTTTGGTACATTGCTTGAAAACGCTCAAACCGTTGCCGCAGAGCTAAATGCGACACTAGTTGATATGCGCTTTGTAAAACCTTTAGACACCGCACTTATCGAAGAGCTAGTGGTAACTCACGAGCGCTTTGTAACACTTGAAGACAACGCGATTGCTGGTGGTGCAGGTTCAGCTGTGAGCGAATATTTATTAGCCCAAGGCCATCTAAAGCCAATCAAACTACTCGGCCTACCTGATGAGTTTATTAAACATGGTTCGCAATCCGAGATCCACGCCGAACTGGGTTTAAGCAGCGAAGGAATAAGTCAGCAAATTAAGGCTTGGCTAAATCCACAGTCTTGACTTTGAGCAGTTCTAAAAAGGCTTCCATTTGGAAGCCTTTTTTATGCTCTGCCTCTCGTCCTGCAATACGTTGACAGTTTAAGAGTGTGGATGAGCTTTACCTCATCCACACTCTTACTTCCGCAAGTCCATTGCTTTGCAAAAGTTGTAGCTGAGACTCTATGTTCGCGCTTTGCTCAAATTCGAATGCATCCAATTGATCGTCAAAGATGATTGTCGCAGCACCATCACCGCCACGTTGTTTGACCTGATGTAATGCGATATCAGCTAGGTTCACAGATGATTCCCAACCAATGACCTTACCGCCTAGTAGTGGCAATGGATAATATGACCACCCCATCGACACCGTCAGTTTAGTCGTTTTACCGTTCGGTAAGCGGTAATCCGTTTCAGCAATCGCCTTACATAAGTCACTGACATACTCTTCGATATAGTCTCTGCTAAAGTCACGTAGTAGTAATAGGAATTCATCACCACTCCAACGGACAACATAATCAGAACCTTGCGTTCGTGTATTAAGTAACGTCGCTAATTGCTGCAAACAACTATCACCGCCAATTGGACCATAAGAATCATTAATTTTGCTAAAATCATCAATGTTCATGATCATCAATACCAAACTCTTATTTTGAGCCTGTAATGATTGTGCATTGCGCTGATAATGCTCGACATCTTTTGGTAACTGATCAAAGAGGAAGCGACGACTACGTAGCCCCGTCAATTCATCTGAGTGACTTACAAGTTTAAGCTGAGTATTGACCTGATTAAGCTTTTCGTTGGCTTTTCTGAGCTCTGTCGTACGCTCTGCTATCAACGCTTCTAGCGCGGCTTGCTTTCTTCTTTCTTGTGCTCTAAATACCCAGAAAATGAGATAGAACATAAAGATAAACGCACAAGTGATAAACAGCCTAAAGTAAATAGTCTCGTCGAAACGGCGCGGTAACGTAATGGATAAGTTAAGCACCTTCGCCTGTTCCCAATCTTGCCCTTGACGCTTAACTTCTAAAACAAAGGTGAAGTTGCCTGGTGGTAAATTGGTATAAATTGCTTCGCGGCGTGACTGAGCATCACGCCATTGCGTATCGTGCCCTTCTAGCTTGTATCTAAATTCAATGCTATGCGGCGCGTAAAAATCGATTGCAGTATAATTAATGGTTAAATCACGCTCAGATGTATCAAGCTGGATCACTTGATTTAATGATTCTGTACTAAATACTCTATCGTGGGTAGACAATGACTCTAGCCTTGGTAATAAATCCCCACCACCAAAAAGCTGGACATTTTTAGGGATTTCAACAACGCCTTGTAAGCTGGGGTAAAAAATAGCTGACTCGGTTTCAACCACGGCATCATGCCCAAGTCCTGAACAACATTGGCTTGGTCTGCCATCAAGCTGCCTATCGAATGGGCTTATTACTTGTTCAACTTGCAAACTCTCTATAACGTGACCAAATTGCGCAACGGGCATGCGATATACCCCTTTCATTGTGCTCACCCAGATGAGCTGATTGCTCTTGTCATAATGCAAAGAAAATATCGATCCGTAAGGCAATCCATTTGAAGCATCAAGCTGATACCAATCACCGTCTGAGGTACGATAGAATAACCCATCGTTGAGAGAGCCAACTAAAGTCGTCACGGTATCCAAATGCAAAATACTGGTGATATAAGCGGTATCCAACGACGTTTGAGAACCAATTTTTTCGATCCCCTTATCATTGTAACGATAAGCACCTTTGTTTGTACCAATGAAGCCGTATCTAGGGAAGTCTTCAACAAAAGTGACGAATTGGCTACCGAGAAAGGCATTATAGGCAAACGGCGTTATCCCCTTGTAATCAAGACGATACAAGCCCCTACCAGTACCGAACCACATCCCCCCACGATTTGAAGGGCTGAGAGAAAATACCGGATTTTGCCTGAGCTCACGCTCACTTAACTTTTGCAGAGTGCCATCTTCATAGATAAGCGCACCACGGTCAGTACCAAGAATGAGCTTTTCACCGATAAACTCTAAGTCGTGTATTACAGAGCGATTTAACTGAGCACTTGTGAGCACGGGTTGATAACTATCATTTAGCCCAATAATTCCAAGACCTTCTCTGCTAGCTACCCACAATTGGCCATTGGGGCCTTGAGTAATTGCTGAGATAGCTTGATTTGTCCGTTGACCGATATGATGACGCTCAACCTTACCTGAGTGAGCAAGCCAAAGTCCCTCATTTAAACTAGCGAGCCAGATATTATTATCGTTATCCATAAAAATATCGGCAAACCAGATGCTCTGATCTAATTGAATGGGCTCAACAGCTTGCCAAATACCATTATTTTGTCGGTATAACAATCGCCCATAAGTGGAAACCCACAGGCCACCTTCTTTATCGTTAAGAAACTTATATACCGCATTGTTACCCACTTCTTGGTAACGACGTAGTACTTCATCTATATCCAGAAAATAGGCGCCCAGCTCTGATGCTAAGAACAACTTACCATCGACCCAAGCTAAGTCATGTATGATGGTTTGCGCTAACTGTTCCGGTAATGACACTTTGCTTGCCAATTCAAGCCGAACCCCATCGCCAGTGCGATTGTTTGATTCGCTGATTTTAAGTAAGTGACGTTCATTTACCAACCAAATGCCATCTGGCACCAGCGCCATTTTAGTCACGGAACCTACAATTTGATTGATTTGGGTAACATCTAACGTACTTTGTTCGATGTTATTAGCGGCTAACGTCAGCTTTTTCGCAGAAACATAATACAGACCATTCGCAGCAATCCAGATCCCGCCATCTTCATCTTGCAAGATATCCCGTACAGGCCCCTGCAGATCGAAACGTCGAGCTTCTAAGGTTTTGGGATTGAGTCTTAACAATCCTCGACGCGTGCCAACCCAGAGCATGCCAAATCGATCCACCACCAATTTATTAATGGCATTGCTATTTAAAAATTCGGTATTTTGGGTATTGAAGTTTTGGAATTGATGACCATCAAACCGACTTAGGCCAAACTGAGTTCCGAGCCAAATGTAGCCCTGATTGTCTTGAACGACACTCTTAACGCTTTGTGACGGTAATCCACTTTGGATATTCCACTGTTTAACTACGTAATCATCTATCGCCGCAAAACTCGTAATTGGTAGCAGCAAAGTGAAAATGAAAAACAATAGCCTTGTCATCTCGATTCCATCACATCAGCACAGTTAGACTAAAATGCCAGTTTTAAACAAAGCTTGCACGCAAATCAATGAAAAAATGCCAGCTAATACATCATCTAGCATAATCCCAGAGCCACCGTGCAAACGTTTATCGAGCCATCTTATCGGACCCGGTTTCAAAATATCGAAAAAGCGAAACAAAATAAAGCCAACGATTAATGACTGCCAGCTAAGTGCCGCCCCTATCATGGTAATATAAAAGCCTGCCACTTCATCCCAGACAATGGCTGGATGGTCATGAACATTAACATCGTCCGCTGTTTTACCACACACCCAAATCCCAAATAATGTCATGACAATCGCAACCAGACATTGCAGCCAAATTGGTGCACCTTGGGTTGCAAAAATAAACGGTAATGCGGCGAAGGTACCAAAAGTACCTGGTGCTTTTTTCGCTAAACCAAGACCAAACCCGAGTGCAAAGAATTGATGCGGCTTCTTTAAATTAAATACATATTGCTTAGCCAAACCAACTCCTAGCTAAAATGCTCAAAACCAAGCCCTGCGAGCTGGTAAGGTTGACCTTTTTTGAGCAATTGAATTTCGCCATTATTAGCCGTAATTTGGCCAATGCAAACTGGCTCAACACCATATTGCTTCAATCTGGTTTCCACGGCATTTTTGTTATTATCATTGACCGTGAAGAGTAACTCGTAGTCATCACCAAAACCGAGCGCGAGCCGCATGCGTGCATCTTCATCAAGACTTGAGCGCAGCGCATCAGATTGTGGGACTTTATCGGCATTTATCTTAGCGCCAACTAACGAGCTACGTAAAATATGCTTAAGATCCGCAAGTAGACCGTCTGAGATATCGATTGCTGAAGTAGCAAGCCCTCTAAGCACTTGGCCAGCTGCAACCCGTGGCGCTGGGTAGTGAAACTTTTCAAGCGCCGCTTTGTAATGTTTTGGCTCAAGCGTCCAGTCCTGCTTTCGCGCTTCAATAGCAAGCCCTGCGTCACCAAGTGGACCTGTTACATAAATCCAATCACCCACTCGCGCTCCTGAGCGCTTGAGTGCTTTACCAGTTGGTACAATACCTTTTGCACATATAGTGATAGTCAATGGACCTTGCGTTGTATCGCCACCTATTACTTGTACGTTATAGTACTCGGCGATTTCATGCATGCCTTCGGTGAAGGCCTCTAACCACTCCAAGTCAGCGTTGGGTATGGTTAAACCAAGTGACACCCAAGTAGGTTCCGCGCCCATTGCAGCTAAGTCGCTAAGGTTTACCGCAATCACACGATGGCCAAGCGCCCGTGGTGGAATATCTTCAAAAAAGTGCACACCCGCAACTAGCGTATCCGTTGTTACCGCAAGCTGATTGCCAGCAGGAACTGAAACTAAGGCGCAGTCATCACCGATCCCAAGCTCTACATCTCGACGAATAATACCGCGGCCTTTAAAGTAGTGATTGATTAGCTCAAATTCTTTCATACACAAAAAAGCCGGCCAAGGCCGGCTATTCCTATAGTAAAGCTTATTTGCGAATAAACTTAACCGCTTTGTCCAGTACACCGTTAACGAATTTGTGGCTTTCTTCAGCGCCAAACATTTTCGCTAACTCAATACCTTCGTTGATAGCCACTTTGTATGGCACATCTTCACGGAATTTAAGCTCATAAGCACTAACACGTAACACGGCAAGCTCAACCATATCCAATTCTTCAAGTGGACGAGCTAAATGCGGACGAATTGCTTCGTCTAGCTGCTTTTGGTTAACAACAACACCACGCGCTAAGTCTTTGAAGTATTCTACATCGACTTTCGTTACGTCGTTTTCGATCAGCATTTGCTGTTCGATATCGGCAATTGGGTTACCACTTAGCTGCCAAGAATAAATAGCTTGTAAAGCAAGTACACGTGCTTTGCGTCTAGCTGCTGGTTTCACTGAGATTCCTCTTAAATTTGCTCTAGCACGTTCACCATTTCTAGAGCTCCAAGGGCGGCTTCTCCCCCTTTGTTGCCCATTTTAGTGCCCGCGCGCTCGATAGCTTGCTCAATGCTTTCGGTAGTAAGTACACCAAAAGCAACTGGGATGTCATAATCTAATGAAACGCTAGCTAAGCCTTTGTTAGACTCGTTAGCAACTAAATCGAAGTGTGGCGTACCACCACGAATAATCACACCTAGCGCAATAATCGCGTCGTGCTCTTTTTTCATCGCAACGCGTTTTGCTGCTAGTGGTAGTTCAACCGCTCCCGGTACATATACAACCGTGATGTCTTCATCGCTAACACCACCGGTACGTTTTAATTCATCTACAGCGCCTTCAAGTAAGCTGCTACCGATAAAATCGTTAAAACGTGAAATGACAATGGCAAATTTTTTGCCAGGAGCGTATTTATTACCTTCGATTACTTTCATTAGATGTTCCTAATCTGTATGAGCAATTGCCAAATTGAGGCGCATGATAGCACAGTAATGTGGCAATCGCCTACTATCTGAATATAGGCGATTGCGATCAATTTGGCATTTTGGAATTATTTTGGTTCGACGTATTCGACCACTTCTAAGTGGAAACCAGACAGTGCATGATATTTTTTAGGTAGACTCATTAGGCGCATTTTCTGAATGCCTAAATCAGCCAAAATTTGCGACCCCACACCTACGGTGCGCGAAGTACCTTGGAATTTACGGTAGTTCACCTGTTCACCCGCATCTTCCGCAGCAAATGCCTTAACCAGCGCTTCCATCTCTTCGCTGCGTTCTTGCTTACCAAGAATGACTAATACACCTTCGTTGTCGGCGATGTGCTTCATGGCACTTTGCAGTGTCCAGCTTCTATCCGCGCTGCGATCTGAATGAAGAATATCGTTAAACGTGCTTTGCAGATGCACACGTACTAAATTGGCTTCTTCCGATTTTATCTCGCCTTTTACCATCGCATAGTGAAGTTGATTATCAATGGTGTCTTTGTACGTCACTAGATTAAACTCACCAAACTCAGTAGGCAGTCTACACTCTGCTACTTTTTCGATAGTGGTTTCGTTTAAATTACGATACTCAATTAAATCAGCAATGGTGCCGATTTTAATATCGTGTTCTTTTGCGAATACTTCTAGTTGTGGGCGACGTGCCATAGTGCCGTCTGGATTTAGAATTTCAACAATCACAGATGCAGGTTCCAATCCCGCCAAACGTGCTAAATCACATCCAGCTTCAGTATGGCCTGCACGCGTTAAAACGCCGCCTGGTTGCGCCATGATTGGGAAGATATGACCAGGTTGTACAATATCTTCAGGCACCGCACCTTTGGCAACTGCAGCTTGCACTGTACGAGCACGATCTGCCGCTGAAATCCCCGTCGTTACGCCTTTCGCAGCTTCAATAGACAAAGTAAAGTTGGTAGAGAACTGAGCGCCATTGGTTTTCACCATTAGTGGCAAGTTCAGCTGCTCACAGCGCTCCTGTGTCATGGTCAAACAGATTAACCCGCGACCATATGTTGCCATGAAATTAATTGCATCTGGTGTAATGTGCTCTGCTGCAATGATCAGATCACCTTCATTTTCTCGGTCTTCATCGTCCATCAAAATAACCATTTTACCGGCTTTAATGTCCGCGATGATTTCCTCAGCACTATTTAAACTCATAGTTTTCCCATTTTTACTTTGTCTGTGGCTACTTTATAAAGCCAGCTTTCGCCAATAGACTGGTTGTGAGAGTGGACTCGCTGGCAGCGCTTGGCTCACCCTGAATTAGTCTTTCGAGGTAGCGGGCGATTTGGTCAACCTCTAGGTTTAGTTTTGACCCGACTTGAAAACCTGCAATCGTCGTTTCTTGCGCCGTGTGTGGCACTATGGTCAGTTTAAAGCGATTTTGTTCCACGGCATTGACCGTCAAACTGATACCATCAATGGCAACCGAACCTTTATACGGAATATACTTCATTAGCGATGATGGCGCGGCTAACCAATAGTCAGTCGCTCTGGCATTAGCGGTTATCTCAACCACTTCAGCAATACCATCCACATGGCCTGACACCAAATGACCGCCTAGACGTGAAATCGGCTGCAGTGCCTTTTCAAGATTTACCTTTTGGCCTTGTTGGTACTCGGCAAAACGCGTCAAACTTAAGGTTTCGTTAGAAACATCGGCTTTGAAGCCATCATGAAACTTCTCAGTTACGGTCAGGCAAACCCCGTTAGTGGCAATACTATCACCCAAGTTTACATCGCTCATATCAAGAGATGTCGTGGTCACACGAACAATTAAATCGCCGCCCTTGAGCTGCAATTGAGTTAATGTTCCTGTTGCTTCGATAATACCTGTAAACATTTTACTTCTCTTTAGTCGCGATAAGTTTGAGATCAGGCCCCACTTGGCAAACGTCGCCAAACACTAACTCTGGTATTTGCGACATGGCACTCAGTGGCGTGGTGTTAAACAGCCCTTTTCCAGCGCCAATTATTTTCGGTGCCAAATAGACGATATATTCATCGATTAGCCCTTGTTCATGCATTACCCCCGCAAGGGTGGCACCGGCTTCTAGCCAAACATAATTACAGTGCTTTTCAGCCAGCTTGTTGAGCACGGCTTTTAGGTCGAGCTTACCGTTGATTTCAGGCACGACAATTTGCTCTACGAAATGAGGCCATTGCGCTGAATTATCAATAGTACGGCGAAAAATAATCACCGGAGATGTAATTTTAAATAGCGCAAGATCTGGTGTCAGACGATTTTGTGAGTCAATAATCGCACGTATCGGCTGGCGTAGCTCAGATTGAGGATAATCGATGTCTTGCAAAGACTCCTCACGAACATTGAGTCTGGCGTTGTCTACCATAACCGTATCCGCTCCGGTCAAGACCACACAGCTCTGCGCGCGGTGGCGCTGTACGTCTAAGCGCGCTTCCGCTGAGGTAATCCACTTGCTCTGGCCATTGTTTAGTGCGGTTTTACCATCAAGAGAAGCGGCAAGCTTACAAGTCACGAACGGCAACCCATACTCCATTCGCTTCAAGAATCCGGTATTCAGTGCCCTTGCTTGTGGCTCTAGCAAACCAAAAGCCGTTGCAATTCCTGCGGCTTCTAACATTGCCAATCCACGCCCTGCAACTTGTGGGTTGGGATCAACCATGGCAGCAACCACTCTGCTGACGCCTGCATCAATCAGACCTTTTGCGCACGGCGGCGTTCTGCCATAGTGACTACACGGCTCAAGCGTTACATAGGCAGTTGCACCAGCGGCTTTAGCTCCAGCTTGCTTAAGCGCATGCACTTCAGCATGGCCTTCACCTGCTTTTAAGTGCGCGCCTTCGCCGACGATTTCACCGTCTTTTACGATCACACAGCCGACGTTTGGATTGGGTGTTGTGGTGTATTTACCGCGCTTTGCAAGCGTGATGGCGCGGCTCATGTAATCAAGGTCTTGCGCTGTGAACTGGCTCAATCCCCCAACCTCGCAATTTCTTCACCAAACTCACGAATATCTTCGAAAGAGCGATATACCGAAGCAAATCGCACATAAGCCACTTTATCGAGCTTTTTGAGGGCTTCCATAATACATTCGCCAATCATGTCGCTTGGTACTTCGCGTTCACCAGTACCACGAATTTGAGATTTAATCTGGTGTACTACTTCTTCAATTTGTTCAGTGCTGACGGGACGTTTTTCCAGCGCTCGGTGCATGCCATTGAGTAACTTATCCTCATTGAAAGGCTCCCTGGTACCATCTTGCTTTATCACGCGCGGCATTAAGAGCTCTGCGCCCTCGAAGGTAGTAAAGCGTTCGTGGCATAAAATACACTCACGACGGCGACGGACTTGGTGGCCGGAAGCAACCAAACGTGAATCTATCACTTTGGTATCTTTGGCTGTACAGAATGGACAATGCATAGACGCTCTCGTTGACTCAAAAACAAAAAAGGCCGCTTGAATGCGGCCTTAATCATAACAAAAAACTGCTTTTTTGTGAGCGAAATTATGCGTAAACAGGTAATTTAGCGCAAATTGCTTTTACTTTTTCTTTCACTTGTGCCTGTACAGACTCATCATTGATGTTGTCTAGTACGTCACAGATCCAGCCAGCAAGCTCTTTCGACTCAGCTTCTTTGAAGCCACGACGAGTGATCGCAGGAGAACCGATACGCAGACCAGAAGTAACGAACGGTGAACGTGGATCGTTTGGTACAGAGTTTTTGTTTACTGTGATGTTTGCACGGCCAAGCGCAGCATCTGCATCTTTACCTGTGATGTCTTTATCAATCAGGTCAAGTAGGAACAGGTGGTTTTCAGTTTTGCCAGAAACCACTTTGTAACCACGCTCCTGAAGTACCGCAACCATAGCTTGTGCATTTTTAACCACTTGCTCTTGGTATGACTTGAACTCTGGCTGTAGTGCTTCTTTGAACGCAACCGCTTTTGCAGCGATAACGTGACATAGAGGACCACCTTGACCGCCAGGGAATACCGCAGAGTTTAGCTTTTTGTAGATTTCTTCATCATCACAAGCAGAGATGATAAGACCACCACGAGGACCCGCTAGCGTTTTGTGCGTTGTTGTTGTTACAACGTGTGCATGAGGCACTGGGCTTGGGTAGATACCAGCGGCAACTAGACCTGCAACGTGCGCCATATCAACAAGTAGGTAAGCGCCTACTTTATCAGCGATTTCGCGGAACTTCGCCCAGTCAACGATCCCTGAATATGCAGAGAAACCACCGATGATCATTTTTGGCTTGTGCTCAAGTGCTAACGCTTCAACTTGCGCGTAATCGATTTCACCAGTTTCTTCGTTTAGACCGTACTGAATAGCATTGTACGTTTTACCAGAGAAGTTTACGTGTGAACCGTGCGTTAAGTGACCACCGTGAGCAAGGCTCATACCTAGCACAGTATCATGTGGCTGAAGTAGCGCTTGGAATACCGCCGCGTTTGCTTGTGAGCCTGCGTGAGGCTGAACGTTTGCGTAAGTCGAACCAAATAGCGCATTGGCGCGGTCAATCGCAAGTTGCTCAACCACGTCTACGTGCTCACAACCGCCGTAGTAACGCTTACCTGGGTAACCTTCAGCATACTTGTTTGTTAGCTGAGAACCCTGCGCTTCAAGTACACGTGGGCTACAGTAGTTCTCAGAAGCGATAAGCTCGATGTGCTCTTCTTGACGTGAAGTTTCTGCTTCAATCGCTGCAAATAGTTCTGGGTCAAAATCTGCAATATTCATGTTACGTTCTAACATGGTTTCTCCTAGGTAAACGTAAGGGTATTTTTAAAGACAATCTAGCATCACAAGATAACCAGTTTGCCTATGAAATCAGCATGGGCATATTTAAGCAGGGATTGAATTTATTTCACACCCCTATCGCGATGATATTTTTTTATTTAAACATTAATATTTTAAATAAGACAACCTAAGTTGCATTTGAAAAGCTAATATAGTCTTGAAATTGACCTTATCTGAGTGGGCGTTCTACCCACTCAGACAGGCTCTCTGATTTAGTTGAGTTTTGCTAACATTGCCGCCTTCAAAGCATCATAATCTGCACTAAGCGGCTCTGCCAAACATGGTTTTTGCAATGCATCGTTCAACGGTTTAGGCATATCAAGCTGCTGATTTAAAACACCTTCTACAGATTCTTTAAATTTCGCAGGATGCGCAGTGGCAAGGAAAATTCCGGTTTCATCCGCTTGAGAGTCCAGCGCTAATCCCTCGTAGGCTATCGCAGTGTGCGGCTCAGCCAAGTAACCTTTGTCATGTAATTCTTGCATTACCGCCTGAGTCCGCGCTTCTGACACCGAACGTGAATAAAAGTCATGTTTGTTAAAATCCCCTCTTTCTAACATGATTTCAACACGAGGCCAGTTATTAGGTTTACTCACGTCCATCGCATTAGAGAGTGACTCTAAAGTGTCGTTTGGTTGCCACTCACCCGAGGCAATGTAACGGGGCACAGTATCATTTTGGTTTGTCGTGGCACTTAACTTAGCAATAGGTAATCCAATCGCCGCCGCAATCATTGCTGCACAGACGTTGCCGAAGTTACCACTTGGCACTGAAACATGTACTTTATCACGCTGCGATTTAGGTAATTGCGCTAGCGCTTCAAAGTAATAACACACTTGTGCCACTAAACGACTGATGTTGATGGAGTTTGCCGAATTAAGACCAAGCTTTTGCTTTACTTCGTCATCAAGGAATGCAGACTTTACCATCGCTTGGCAGTCATCAAAGCTGCCATCTACAGCATAACAATGAATGTTTTTCCCAAGTGTTGTAAACAACTTTTGTTGGGCAAGCGAAATTTTGCCATGAGGATAAAGGATCACCACATCGACATTTTCTTTTTCGTAAAATGCATGGGCAACGGCGGCGCCCGTGTCACCACTTGTTGCGGTGAGGATAGTCACGCGCTCACCTTGATTAAACATGCTAATGCATTCCGCCATAAAGCGGCCGCCAAAGTCCTTAAACGCCAGTGTTGGTCCATGAAAAAGCTCTAAACAATGCTGATTTTTAGCAACTTCGACTAACTTAGCTGGGAAATTAAAGGCGCGTTTTACCATCGCATCGAGCGTATCTCGTGGTAGTTCATCGCCAATAAGGTGATGTAGTACCTTGGCACTACGCTCAGCAAAAGGTAATTCAAGTAGTGCATCAACATCCGCAATACGCTCAAATGTAGGAGGAAAAAAAACCCCTTGGTTACGACCTAAACCAATTTTTACCGCTTCAACAAATGAAACAACCTGATGTTCGTCTTTTAAATTCACTAATTTCATTACTTTTGATCCTTTAATTCTCTTGTGCCTTGCGCATCTAATCGGCAAATATGGCTAAAACCCGCTTCATTAATGTAATTTTGTTGCAACCATTGCTGCACTGCATTTGCCTGTTGCTCAGACTTACAAATAGCAAATAGTGTGGGCCCTGCCCCTGAAATACTCACCAGCTCGGCACCTAAAGCTGGTAGCGCGTCTTTTGCCTCACTAAAGCCAGCAATGAGTGGCGCTCTCGCTTCCTCGGCAATACTGTCTTTCATCATCGACAGTGCTTTATCAAATTGACCTGACTGCATCAATAAACAAAAGCCCGACAGTCGCTGGGCAAATTCCACCGTATGATGCAAAGAAAATTGCTGCGGTAGTGCTTGTCTTGCTTTCGCTGTATTCAATGCAAAGCCAGGATATGCAATAACATAAAACCAGCTTTCATCATGCGCAACGCTGATTGCTTTACTTGGAATGCAGTCCGCAGTCAGTTGTAGTCCACCAAGGTAGCATGGCGTGATGTTGTCGTAGTGACGACCACCACTGACCTTTGCTTCAAAGTCGGCCATCAATTCAATGAGCGCCTCTTGGCTTAATTGCGTATTGGCAAAATCATTGAGTGCAGCAAAAGCGGCAACCACAGAGCATGCACTTGAGCCTAAACCTGAACCAACAGGAAGGCCTTTATACAAAGTCATGGCAACCGCCGGCATGTTGGGTGCCACATGCTGTTTGAAGTGCTGTAAACACTGAAACGCCAAGTTGTCTTTAGGATCGGCGGAGAGCTTTTCGGCATATGGACCAATACAGTTGAACGTATCACGCTCTGCGGCTTCAACGCTGACCTGATCACCCAGTAAACTGCCATCAATAGGCTGGAGCGCGGCGCCAAGGGCATCAAAGCCAACACAAAAATTACCCATTGACGCTGGTGCATAAAACGTTTTCATAACTCCTACCTCGACAGCGTTTTTAGGATATCAGCAAATACGCCTGCAGAGGTTACCTCTGCGCCCGCGCCATAACCTCTGATCACAAAAGGCTTTGGTTGATAATATTGGCTCAAAATAGCCAGTGCGTTTTCACCATCGCGAATATCGTACAGAGCATGTTCTTTTTCTACCGCTTCAATGCCAACGCGGCATTTACCGTCAACAATTGAACCGACATAGCGTAGCACTTGGCCTTGTGCTTTGGCCGCCGCAATACGCGCTGCGAAAGCATCATCTAATTGCGGTAATTGCGCCATAAATTCATCAACACTGGCGCCCTCAGCAAACCCTTCAGGTAATACAGATTCAACTTCAATATCACTGAGCTCCAACGGCAGTCCCGATTCACGGGCAATGATAAGCAGCTTACGAGCGACATCCGTACCAGATAAGTCATCGCGCGGATCTGGCTCTGTAAAACCACTCTGTTTAGCTTTCTCTGTCGCTTCCGATAGCGATAAACCATCCGACAATACGCCAAAGATATACGAAAGCGAGCCAGACAAAATACCACTAAATGACAGCAATTCATCTCCTGCGCCAAACAGCAGTTTAAGGTTGTCTAATACAGGGAGTCCGGCGCCAACGTTAGTTTCGTATAGAAAGTGACGACGCTTAGCTAGTGCAGCCTGTTGTAGTGACTGATAATACTCATAGCTGCCGGTATTGGCTTTTTTATTAGCCGCAACGACATGAAAGCCCGCATTAAGAAAGTCTAAATAGCCATCGGCAACGAATTGAGCCGCACTACAATCGACAATCACAGGGTTAATCAAATGATTTTGTCTAACAAACTGGCTCACCTGTTGTAAATCAAAGCCCGACTCCGCTTTCTCAAGCGCCAGCTCCCAGTTATCAAACGGTACGCCTTCTGGGTCTAAGTAACACTTACTTGAGTTTGCAATGCCATAGAGATTCAAACGGATATTGCGTTTTTCAAGCCATACTTGCTGCTTATGAAACTGCTTCATTAATTCTTGACCCACTAGACCGCAGCCAATCAAGAAAACATCGATGGATGGCACGTGCGTGAAGAAGTTTTCGTGACACACTTTTACTGCATCTTGGCAAAGTTCACCGTCAACCACCGCCGAAATAGAACTCTCCGTTGAGTCCTGCGCGATGGCAACAATATTCACCTGAGCCTGCGCAAGTGACGCAAAGAATTTGGCCGCAAGACCTTTGTGCGCTTTCATGTTGTCGCCAACCAAAGTAACGATAGCAAGATTACGTTGCACTTCAATTGGGTCGATTAAACCTGCTTGCGTTTCAAGCTCAAATGCCTGCTCAAGCGCAGCCAGCGCAAGTGTTAAGTCTTGCTCATGGACACAGAAACTGATGCTGAATTCACAAGAAGATTGCGTAATAAGTACGATGGATACGTTATCTGCTGCCAGTGCAGAAAAGACCCGAGCAGCCATGCCAACCTTGCCTTTCATTCCAGGTCCTGCCACGGTCAGCATAGCCAGTTTATCAAGACTCGAAAGCGCTTTTACTGGAGCCTCGCCACCGCCTTGAGCACAAATCAGTGAACCTGGCACTTCTGGGTCATGAGTATTTTTAATTTCACAAGGCACATCTGCTTTGGCGCAAGGTAAGATTGTTTTTGGGTGCAGCACTTTAGCGCCAAAATAAGATAGCTCCATGGCTTCTTTATAAGATAGCACGTCGACCTTAGTCGCTTTCTTTATCAGGCGAGGATCTGCACTGTAGACGCCATCAACGTCAGTCCAGATTTGGCAGATTTCGGCTTCAAGACACGCAGCAGCGACAGCCGCAGAGTAGTCAGAACCATTGCGACCAAGTGTTGTTAGCTCGCCCGCTTCATTGCTTCCCGTAAAGCCCGCCATGATATAAAAACGCGACGCTTGGGCACGTACTAATTCTGCAAAACATAGCTTACTTAGCTTAAGGTCAACCTCGGCATCAAGATACCCGCCCTGCGTTTTTACACAAGCGTCAGCATTGAGTGCCACTGAATCTGATTGCAGCATAGTGTCCATCAGCGCAACGCTAATGCGTTCACCAAAACTAATAACATAGGCTCTTGCTTGATCTGGGCAATGTCCCAGTAACTTGGCTCCATCTAATTTATTCTTAAGTAATTCAAAGTCAGGCCAGCCTACAACACCACCGTACACCGCTTGTACTTCATCGTATAAGCCTTGGCTGCGGGAAGTAAACGACTGCCACTGGGAGTCAAACGCTTCTCCTCGTCCCGCCAAATCAGCAAGCTCAACGAGCTGATCTGTCATGCCACCGGGAGCCGACAGCACGATAAGCGCTTGTTGTTGGCCATGGTCTTTAACTAGCTCTCTGACTCTTTGTAAACAGGCAAAATCTTTGAGGGAAGACCCTCCAAACTTTAGTACTCGCATCATTTTTCCTCATTCCAAAAATAAAAAAGGCCTGTGTTCTTAGTGAACACAGGCCTTTTTCAAACTCGCACTGACCTATGCCACTATCCCGTTAGGATGGTGGTTGTAATAATGGTCGTAGTGATAATATTCGTTTTCATAATTTTAGAGTGCCTGAAGTTTAGCCGCGCTGTCAATACGAAAGAGCAAAATAGATTATGCAAATTTTTAATAGTGACATTTGTAATTTGCATAGATAAGTTATCGGATACCAAACTGGTGCAGTAATTCTAATAACTGCTCTGCTTTAACCGGTTTTTCTAAAAACCCTAACGCCCCCAAATTTGCTACTCTTTCTTTCATCTTGGCCTGAACATCTGCCGAAATAACCACCACGAAACATTCAATTCGGTGTGCTTTGATTGCCTCTAACACAGCAATCCCATCAAGTATTGGCATGGTTAAATCCAGACACAATAAATCTATTTGCTGAGTTTTCAGTAAATCAATCGCCTGCTGGCCATTCTGTGCTTGGTGCAAGGTCAGGTCTAATTTGCTCTGTAAGTTTTTAATGACTTGTTTACGGGCGACAGCCGAATCATCGCAAACTAAGACGGAATAACTCATAAAGTGGTCAGTCTTGTACTATCGTTAATAAAACGGTCACTGGATATCGCTATCTTATAACACATTAAACTTTCCTAAGTAAGGCGCCAAAAAGCATAATTAATGAAGATAATTATTTATTTTTAACCATTTATTGGCTAACTTTAAAAACAGATTATACAAAGGCGATGAACTTACCGTAGGAGCTCAGCTTAATTCATGCTGCAAAAAAGCCTCTCAAAAAAATTGCTCACCAATGTGCTGTCGGTTTACTTCCTTCTAACCTTTGTCGTCACATGTGGTCAAATCGTTGCTGAATACGTCAATACCAAAGACTATATTCGCAATGAACTTACCATGCTGCAAAAAACCTTTAGCCGCAGTTTGACCCGTGCCATTTGGGAACTCAATACGAAGCAGACCGTTACTACCGCTGAGGGGCTACTTGCGATCCCCATGATCGAAGGAATTATTGTACGTGATGACAGCGGTGAGATTATTTCACAGCTTGGCCGCTCACTAGATATCCACGAGCTGTATAGCCAACAGCTTGTTCAAGAAGAAGCAATAATCGAAGATACGCCCTCTGGTTTATTTGGTTATACATTTCCGTTGATTTTTGAATTTTCGGGACGTGCAACACAAGTCGGTGATGTAACATTGTTTTCTAGCCGAGAAGTCGTCTTTAGTCGCATTATGATTTCTATCTACTTTTTGATAGGTAATGCGATGATCAAGACGACTTTCTTGATTATTCTATTTTTAATTGCCTTCAGAAAGCTACTTACCGAGCCATTAAGCGACCTCACCGAGCAAATTGAAGACTTTGAGGTCGACAACGTTGATGGCCATAAAATAGATATCGGCGCAAAAGAGCGCAATGAACTAAAGATCATGGAAGAGGCATTCAATAAGCTAATTGATAAGGTCTCTGAATATCGTAAAAAACTCGACCAAACTCAAAAAGAGCTGCTGATCAGCAATGAAAAGCTCGACCAACATAATATTCAGTTGGAACAAGAAGTCGCACGTAAAACTTCAAACCTGAGCCAAGCGATGATGGATCTTCAGCAACAAAAATATGAATTAGAAAAACAGAAGTTAACGCTCACAGAAGAGATTGATTTAAGAAAACAAACAGAAGAAGAATTACTAACGAAACAAAAAGAACTTGAGAAATACGTAGATGAGCTGAATATGGCTCAAGAGCGCCTAGTGGGCTCTGAAAAAATGGCGGCACTTGGTGGTCTCGTTGCCGGTATTACGCACGATATTAATACCCCCGTTGGTATCGGCGTGACAGCAACGTCGTTCTTGCAGGAACGTTTAGATCAGCTTGAGGCGGCGTACAACGGAAAAACCTTATCACCAAAAGCGTTAGAAGAATTTATTAGTGAAGCAAAGCAAAGTGCTAGCCTACTTACCACCAATTTAGACCGCGCATCGGAGCTTGTCGCAAGCTTTAAACAAATTGCAGTCGATCAGGCCAGTGAAGCGGTTCGCACCATTAACCTGAAGCAATACCTCGGTGAAGTGATCCGCTCATTACATCCAAAATTGAAGAAAACTCATCATCAAGTAAATATTGAGTGCCCTGAAGACATGACGCTAAATTTACCAGCTGGGGCAATTAGCCAAATATTCACTAACCTTATCATGAACTCTTTGATCCATGGTTTTGAAAATCAAGACCAAGGACAAATAGATATTAAGATTAAAGAAGACAATGGTATGGTAAATATCGTCTACAAAGACAACGGTAAGGGCGTAAGTAAGGCCCAACTAGACCGTTTGTTTGACCCCTTCTTTACGACCAAACGCGATCAAGGTGGCAGTGGGCTTGGTACCCATATTACCTTAAACCTCGTAAAACAAACCTTGAATGGGGATATCGAAGTAAATAGTGAAGAAGGCAAAGGCCTCACCTACTACATCAGTTTCCCAAAAGACTTACAAAAACCAATGGCGATGTTTAGCTAACCAAGTTTAGAACAAAACAACCGTCCAATACGTCAGGCTGCAAAGTGGCGTATTGGCGCAAGATATCTCCCCGACCATCAAACATCATCTAGTGGAATACAAGCTGTGACCTTTTTGCTATGATGACCGCAATTTTATTCCAGACGGGCATATTTCTATGTGGTTCAGTAACTTAATCTGCTACAAATTCAAACAAGATGTAACTTACGCACAAGAAGATTTCGAAAAAGCACTCGAGCAGGATATTTTTCGTCCTTGTGGTAGCCAAGACATGACCACTTTTGGCTGGACAAAAGCTTTTGGCAAACATGGCCAAATGCTTTCTCATTTTTCTCAAGACAGTATCTTGGTTTGTGCTAAGCGTGAAGAAAAGGTGCTTCCTGCAGCCGTAGTCAATGAAATGGTCGCCGAAAAAATTGAGCAAATAGAGCAACAAGAAAATCGTCCAGTAAAGAAAAAAGAAAAAGACGATATTAAAGAAAATATCCTAGCCACTTTATTGCCTCAAGCGTTCAAAAAATCGAGCCTGCAATTTGCTTTTATCGACCAAAAATCAGGTTGGGTGATTGTAAATAGTGCCAGCTTCAATAAAGCGGAAGAACTACTTGCACTACTGCGTAAGTCTCTGGGCACGCTTCCTGTTGTACCTGCGTTTGCAAACTATGATTTAGACTTACAGCTAACACACTGGCTCACCGAGTTTAGTGCACCTGAAGGCTTTGCAATAGGCACCGACGCTGAGTTGCAAGAGCCAGACGACAACGGCGCTCAGGTAAAGTTAAAACAACATGACCTTTCATCAGACGAAATCAAAACGCACCTAGAAAACGGTAAACGTGTGACTAAACTCGCGTTAGATTGGCGTGAGCGCGTGAAGTTCGTTTTACAAAACGATGGCACATTAAAACGTTTAAGCTATGCAGAAGCACTTAAAGACCAAAATGCAGATATTCCTAAAGAAGATCTAGCCGTTAAACTTGATGCCGACTTTATTTTGGTATCGGAAGAAATCAAAGAGTTGTTAGAAGATCTAACCAAAGGTCTTGGTGACGACGAAGGCCTAGAGTCTTAATTTTAGTATCTATAGCCTGTTGAGCTTTGGGTGCGAAAAATTGATAGCGGATATGGCTATCAATTTTTCTTTATCCAGCTCAATACGCTATCTTCACAAGGTCGCTTTGCGCCAATAACGAGCGGACTGCCAGCATAACCTCTGCGTCAGCAGACAAATCAAAGTTTAATCTATACCTATTTTTGGCAAGAAATTGTGTTTCAATGGCACCTGTGTATACATTAACCCTTTCTAAATAAGCCAAGTTTTCTTTTCGGGTCGTGTAATACAACCACTCACCTCTCATTAACCAGCGGTTTGAACTCGCACTTTGTAGCGTAGTCAAAAAGCGCTTTTTGCCATCTTTTTGATACCAAACTTGCAGTGCATCATCGAGCAACAGCGTCTCTGATGAGCTGACCTTTATCTTGGCAAAATGGTCAACTTCTTCCCTTATGGTAGTTTGAGTATCGAGTTCATAGCGATAGATAACAGGTGAACCATGCTCTAGTCTTGCGTAATGCAAGTGATCAAGGTTTGATGCCCAAACAGGTGTTGAAACTTGTTCTAGTGATGTGGTGAGAAACTCAATTGCATCTTTTTCAAGGTCGAATACAAATAATCTTCCATCGACAATACCTGCCAGCTTTCTGCCCTCAGTATCCAATTGCAGCGCGCTAAAATCACTGTCTCTGGGAAATGTATGTAGTACCCTACTCATCTGTCTATCAGCAGCAATAAGCTCAGTCCTGCCATACTGTTTTGTCACGAAGTAAGTTTTGTCGCTCACCTTATCCATAATCGGGAAGTCTTGTGCGCCAAGCTGCGTGTGAAAGCCAAAGTGAGAGACTGAATTTTCGGAAAATGGGTTAGCCAGATATTGCAAATCTAGGTAATTTCCATTGTGCTGTCGAGCATAAAAGCAGTGCTTGCCGCAGCCATAGAAAACGTCGTTCAGATAGGGGATATCAAGCTCTATGGTGTGTAGCTCATACACGGAGAGATCATACTGGGCAAAATCGGAGTGAAAGCTTGAAAGTAGGATACTTTCGTCATCTCGTTGCCAAACCAAACGATTAAATGCTTTTGGCAACAGGGCGATATGACTCAACTCACCACTAGCAAGGTGCTGGATCAACAGCTCATGGCTTTGACTGTCGCTATTTCGAAGCACCGCGAGCCAGCGCCCGTTATGAGATTCGCGAGCAAAGTAATCGCCGCCACCATTTCCACCTGGTGAGGTAATATTTTGTAGTGTTTGATTATCTATTCGATAATACCAAATCCCTTGCGGTGTTAACGGCTTTTTGGCGTCACTTAAATACAACCCCTGACCATTCGCGCGCCACGATTGCAAATACCGTTGCGAAGAGACTGCTTGTGGTAAGGTGTCATAGTTCGTCAGCCCTGTTTGTGGCGAATAGTCCGCGATTACAATGTCTGAAGTTGTGGCCGTACTTCTCGTAAACGCAATTTTGCTACCATCATAGGAAAAGTATGCATTGGCAAAATTAGCCTCACCAAAAGTAAGCTGAGTAATTTCGCCGCTTTCTAACGATTTAGTGTAAAGCTGAAGATAATCATCTTTCTCGGCTCGATGGGAGTAAAGTAAATGATTTAGCTTGCTGTTAAATGAAGGGCTAACCTCTGAGCCAGCAACCTTTGTGAGTGCTTCAAGCTTTGGTTCGATGACTGTTTCACCGGAAAAAAGATAAAATAAAACCAATAAAATCAATGCGACTATAGAAAGTAACCGATAGCGGAGGTGGATCGAAGGCGTCGCTTTAGAAGGTAAAACAGAAACTTCAGCAATCAGTATGTAACCCTTCAATGGCAATGTTCGAACATAACGAGCTTCCTTTGCGCTATCTCCTAGCGCTCGACGTAATTTCTTGATTACCGCACGAAAAGCATCGTCGGTGATGATGCGATTAGGCCAAAGTAAATGGATGATTTGCTCTTTAGTTACCAACTGTCTAGGATTTTCGACAAATAGCTTCAGCAACTCATTAATCTGCGGCTCAAGCTTTTTAACTTGGCCCTGATGACCAAGCTCTGCTCGTTGATAATCAAAAACAAATTCCCCGACTTTGTACATACGACTCCACTGTAACCAGTTTTTATTTTTTTATAGCAAAATTAGCGTCTTGTGTCGCCTGACTTAATGTGACTTTTGTCTAAAACCGCAAATGTCACATTAAATCCATTGCCTAGTTTTCTTCCCTAAAACAAGCTACACAGCAAAATTAAAACTATTAATAAGGAAAACCATGTTAGTCCGTTTAGCCTATTTATTTTTGTTCATTTGGCTTGCTATCAGTAAAGTACAAGCTGCAACTACAACATCTCTTCAGCAGCAATTGGATAAAGTAAGAGAAATGACTTCCGTGCCAGGTATTGCAGTCGGTATTGTTGAAGCTGGACAACCAACTCTCGTGATTACTTCTGGCTATGCCGATATTGAGAACAGACGTCCTGTTACGGCAAAGACCCAGTTTCGATTTGGCTCGATTGCCAAAATGCTGGTCGCGATGTCAGTGATGAAACTTGTTGAACAGGGAACACTTTCTCTCAATGACCGTTTGATAGATATTGCCCCTGAAGTTGAATTTACTAATCCTTGGTCGGCAGAATACCCGCTTAGGGTAAAGCATTTACTCAATCACTCTACAGGTTGGGACGGGATGCATTTTGCTGAAAATGTCAAAGTGGCTGAGCAACCCATCTCAATATCTCAGGCACTTAATATTCACCCAGACAGTAGAATTTCTCGTTGGCCACCGGGCAGCCGCACCGCATACAATAACAATGGCGCGCTCATTGCGGCCTATTTGGTGGAGAAAAAATCGGGGCTTCCGTTTGAGCAGTTTATTGAGCAGCAGTTCTTCAAGCCTCTAGCAATGAATGATAGTGGCTATTTTTACACTGACACTTATCGTACCAATGCCGCAACTTTATATCTTGGCAATAAACCTTTGCCTTATGAACACCTCAATAATCGCGCAGCTGGAGGCCTCAACAGTAGTGTCTCAGACATGTCAAACTTGTTGCGATTTTTGCTTGAGCAAGGTGAAAGTAATAACCAGCAGCTCCTCTCTCAACAATCGTTCAAAGAGATACAAACCCCAAGTGGAACACTCCCCACCAGCGCAGGTATTGAGCTGACCTTTGGGCAAGGGGTTAATTTATTTCACCACAATGGCGTCATACTTTATGGTCATGAAGGTAGCATACGCGGAGGCTCTGCAATACTCGTCTATCAGCCTCAACTAGGGAAAGGCTACGTTATTGCAGTCAATGGTGAAGGCGCTGCCACGGCGAAAATCCATCAAATTTTGGCTGAGTTTATTACTCAAGATACAGCACAACCAAATATAACTTCAGAACACTTCTCTGCCACACAACAAGCGATGTCAGGTTTTTATCGCCTGATCAATCCGTCTGCAAGTTTGGTTGCCCCTTTTGTCTCATTGCTCCCTTGGAAGCTCACCGTACGTGATGATAAAGCACATATCCATGCTTTACTTGGCATGCCACCACGACCGCTAAGTAATGCGGGTAATGGATTGTTTGCACAGTGGAGTACAGGAAAAGTTGTGCTTGCACAGACTCAAGATCCGCTTGCCGGAGAAGTATTACAGTATGGTCCCATGACGCTAAAGCGTACTTCTGGCTTTATGGCGATTTTTCCCATTTTCATCGTGCTATTTTGGTTACTGTTAAGCTTTATGACCATTGTGCTGTTATTGACTAGGTTAATAAGAAAGAGCTTAAAGAAAGCTCCTCCTTCTTTGGCTAGTAGTAAGCTCACTTGGTGTAGCATCCACACCATAGCCAGTGTGATAATGGCACTTATCTTGATTGTAATTGCAAAAAACAGCTCTCAATTAACCCCTTTAGTGGCGAAACCTAGTTGGCTTTCTATTGCTCTATTCCTTACTACTATCTGGTATTTACTAGTATCAATTTGGCATCTTTTTGTGTGGAGAAAAACTAAACGCACTCAAGTGCGAGCGTATAGTTACTGGCTCGCGACTTTATTTGCACTAACCAACGCATTTGTCGCGCTTTATTTACTCTTCAATGGCATGATAGGAATTCGGCTTTGGCAGTAACGCTTTGCTAACCTGAATTTCAGGCATCGAAGACAGTTTACGCCGGTAGTCCCGATACCCGAAAACGGTAACTCGTACAATTAAACGGAGTTTGACGCGCGTGAATGTAAAAAGCATTTCATTGGCTTTGATGGTAGTGATCATTTGGGGGCTTAACTTTTCGGTCATTAAATTTGGCCTAGCAGAGTTGCCTCCTATTTTATTCTCAGGCTTGCGTTTTTTGGTAGTCGCGATCCCTGCAGTATTCTTCATTCCTTTTCCTAACACATCGGTATGGAACGTGCTCGGGGTTGGGCTATTTTTAGGTGTGCTTAAGTTTAGCTTGCTGTTTATTGCGATGGAGTCAAACGCATCAGCCGGCATTGCTTCTTTGCTGCTACAAGCCCAAGTCATTTTCACGGTTTTGCTAAGTGTTTTGTTGTTAAAGGAAACCATGGATCGCTTTCAAGTGGTGGGGATTAGCATCGCAACGTTTGGCTTTAGTTTGTTTTTTATCAACTCCTCTGGGTCAACGACAATATTGGGCGCGGTGCTCATTCTATTCGCGGCATTATTTTGGTCGTTTTCAAATCTCATTATGAAGCGCCTGCAAGACGTTAATTTACTCCACTTTATTGTTTGGGTAAGCCTAGTGCCGCCATTGCCACTTTTTACACTGTCTTATTTTATTGAAACTGATGCCCCATTGACCTTACTACTAAACACTACAACACAGTCTTGGCTATCCATTGCCTATGTAGGTTATATCTCGACACTAATTGCATTCGCAATATGGGGTTGGCTACTTAAAAATCACAAGGCCGCGGCAGTGACGCCTTTTGCTTTATTAATCCCTATTGTCGGCATTGTAGGTTCAGCACTATTACTCAATGAGCAATTGATGCTAATGGAAGCCGTTGGGGGTGGTTTTATTTTATGTGGCTTAACGATTTCAGTTACAGGTGCTCGGATAAGCAGAATAGTTAGAAAGCCTCGGGCCGAGGCTATACCCTAAACGATAAAGACCTCAACAGAGGTCTTTATATTCACGGCAAACAAAAGCGCTGAAACCGCGTATTGAGTACAGGGATTAAGCAAACATTGTTTTAACGTCTTCGAGTACATTCAAATAAGTGTCATCAGCAAACATATTCACCTCTCTTATTACCCCTTTTTCTTCATACTGTTTTAGCGCTGCAGACTTATCCGACACCTGCAAAATACCTTCTACAATTGCACCAACACGAATAAAGTCGACATAACAAACATGTTCAGGCCGATAATTTGGATTTGCCCAGCTTTCTGCGACTTCAACAAACTCATCGGTGAATTCCCACTCTCGCATTATTGCCCCCCCAATTTTGCCGCCTAATTTCTGGATGGCATGAGCCAAAAAGCTTGGATTGGCAAACACTTCGGGGTGACGTTCAGCCTCTGTCAAAATCGGTAAAACACCGATATTAAACACCAAAGAAGCCAAAGTGATTGTATCTTTGTTAAGCGACGTATGCTTATTGACGCGAAGATAAAAATCCATCGTTGTTATCGCTTGGCAAGCAACTTTTAGCGTTTTCTGCCAAGCTTTGTCCATGTAAGTTTTAATAAGCTTGTTATTAGAAACAAATAGCTGCTCCATCGCCATTGCAGTCGCTATATTCTTGATTTGTCTGAGACCGATACGAGTTACCGCTTGGTTTAAGGTGTTTACCTTCACCGAACGGCCCATAAAAGCGCTGTTGGCAACTTTGATCATACGTGCTGCAAGGGCCGGGTCATGAGAAATTACGTCAGCCATCTGCATCAAGTTAATTTCAGGGTCATCTGCCGCTTGCCTAACCCGCACTGCAATCTCAGGTAATGTCGGCAATACCAAGGTGTCGTTATTAATTCTGTCAGTTAGAATCGTGAGCAAAGCATTTTCTGTAGACATGAAACCAAATCCCTTAATAACTGAATAATAGACCTGACTACAAGCGTATGCTTATGGTAAAAGTAAGTACTTGCTTGCTGGAGGTCACACTGCTGATTTTTAGTATCTATGACGTAAGTATTGTCTAACTTTCGGATAAAGTTAAGAAAATCTAAAAAAATAATATTTTATTTATATACCCTCAATAATTAGCAAGTTAGAATTCATAGCATACGGTGTATTGTGGCAAACTTTGCCGCAAAAATACTGAAAATGACCCACAGCTGGACACAAATGATGACCTTTCACGTTAACAGCGGCTTGCATACCACATGCTAATCTAAGTTAACTAAGTATTGTGATACAAAATCGTGTAAGGTGATCACCACAGAATTAAGACAACAAGGGAGCATTATGAAACACTCAATGATTTCGGTTGCAATCGCGCTTGCAACAGGTCTCACCCTAACTGGCTGCTCTGAGCCATCAACCTCAACTGAGAAAACTAGTGCACAAACTGAGCAAGCACAAGTTGATACTAAACAATCAGGCTATAAGCTCGTTAATGCATCTCAAGATCGGCTAGATATTTATACCCCAGTAACGCTAGAAACAGACTTAAGTCACTTAAACGATAACCAGAAAAAGATGTTAGCTTTACTCATCGATGCTTCGGTTATTATGGATGATTTATTTTGGCAACAAGCGTTCGGCGAAGACAAAGCAACATTCCTAAGCAAAATCTCAGACGAAAAAGTACGCCAATTCGCGGACATTAACTATGGACCTTGGGATCGTTTAAATGGCGACCAAGTTTTTCTTTCTGGCTTTGAAGAAAAAGCACTGGGTGCAGAATTTTACCCAAGCGACATTACCAAAGACGAGCTAAATAACGCCGAAGTAAAAGATAAAACAGGATTGTATTCTGTTATCCGCCGCGATGAAAACGGCAAGCTATACAGCACTTCTTACTCATCCGCGTATAAAGCTGAATTGGATAAAGCCGCAGAGCTTTTACGCCAAGCAAGTAAACTGGCACAAGACAAAGAGTTTGCAAACTACTTAAACTTGCGTGCAGATGCGTTAGTCAATAATAGCTACCAAGCGTCTGATTTTGCTTGGATGGACATGAAGAATAACCCGATTGATGTGGTGATTGGCCCAATTGAAACCTATGAAGACCAGCTATTTGGCTATCGCGCCGCTTTTGAATCTTACGTTCTAGTGAAAGACTTGGCGTGGAGTGAGCGTCTCGCTAAGTTTGCCGCTTTTTTACCTGAGCTACAAACTGGCTTGCCAGTTGATGATAAATACAAGCAAGAAGTGCCAGGCTCTGACGCCGACCTAAACGCATATGACGTCATTTATTATGCAGGCCACTCAAACGCGGGTAGTAAAACCATTGCGATTAACCTGCCAAATGACGAAGAGGTGCAACTCCAAAAAGGCACGCGTCGCCTACAGCTTAAAAACGCTATGCGCGCAAAATTCGATAAGATCTTAGTACCGATCGCTGATCAACTTATCGTCCAGGAGCAACGTAAACACATCACCTTTGATGCTTTCTTTGCTAATACCATGTTCCATGAGGTGGCCCATGGTCTAGGCATTAAAAATACCATTACAGGTAAAGGCACTGTGCGCCAATCACTGCAAGAACACGCCAGTGCACTTGAAGAAGGTAAAGCCGATATTCTAGGCCTATACATGGTTGAGCAACTACTTAAAAAAGGCGAGATCACCGAAGGTACGCTTGAGGATTACTACATCACCTTTATGGCTGGTATCTTCCGCTCAGTACGTTTTGGCGCATCCAGTGCACATGGTAAAGCGAACATGATCCGCTTTAACTTCTTTAAAGAAGAAGGCGCATTTTCTAAAAACACGGACGGTCTATATCAAGTGAATATGGAGAAGATGGGCGCAGCGATGAAGAAACTGTCTAACCTTATCCTAACGCTACAAGGTGACGGCGACTATCAAAAAGTCGATCAACTGATCGCCACGCACGGCGATATCAAAGCAGAACTACAAAAAGACCTAGATAAGCTTTCAAAAGCGAACATTCCTGTTGATGTTACCTTTAAGCAAGGTAAGCAGGTGCTAGGACTCTAGTATGAATTAGAACACCATGCCATAGTGACTGAAGCGACAAGCTAAACGCCTATGGCATGACTTACTCCATTACACTGCAAGTTAAATAAAAATCGCGACATCACCTAAAGTAAACTAGGAACAAGGCCGATAGAAAACAAACATTGTGTTAAAACAAAAAGGAGTTTTTATGACAATGAACTTTCGCATCCATTCTGCATCACTGATTATGACATCCGCAAAGTCTGCTGCTACGCAAGTGAAAGCACCATCAGAAGCTGCCCCCCTTACGGGAGGTGAAGTACAACAACCGTCTGACAAACCAATGACTGTCGCGGCATATACTGGTGACACACTTAATAGCTCACCATACAGTGCGTTACTTAATCCCGATGGCTTCGACTTTGATAACATGTCTATTAACGAATTTACCGATATTGTCGATGCAATTCGAACTTTAGAATCGGATATGGCTCGCGCTAGCGGATATTCGGGTAGCTTGCGTGACACTTTTTGGGATGATGTGATGGGCGTTAAAGGAGCACTAGATAATACTGACTTTTCTGAGCTTGACTACAGTGCTGATGATAAGATAAAGATCAGCGATTTTTTTGCCGAAAGTGTAGAGAGAACCGCCAAGATGGAGCAAGAAAATTATCGCGCATTTCATGGTTCACATGGCATCGCCCAGCAAAAGCAACAAACAGTAGCCAAAATCACTTCAGAATCTTTCCTTAAAGAGTATCAGGAAAAAGCGGTAGCATTTTTAAAAACTCAAGAAACTCAATTGATTGATACGCAGGCTTAAGTGGCCTGCGCAATATTGAGCACCTATTGAATTAATTCTCTCGGTATTCGTAACGTACACCACCACGTGTACCTGTACCACCGCCATTATTTCTCAACGTAAGTGTATAGTTGCCTCTTGGTAAGTATCGACCAATGTGGGTTCCCGAATCAATTTCATCCGTGCCTCTGTACAGAATTAACTCCATATCATGGCCGTCATAGTTTTTCTCTATGGTGAAGAAGTAAGAGTTGCAGCTAATACTAGCGCTAGAAAAGCGAGTTAGGGTAACTTCTTGGCCCACTTTAGCACTCTTATATCTGGTGTACTTATAAGTCTCACAGCGTCCTCGATTAGCCCCCTGCTCACCCATCTCCATATTTTCTGCACTTATCACGGCCCCTTGTTGCGAGCTTAACTCACCTTCCGAGATAGCATAAGACATAGCTGAAGCGCCAACCAAAGAAGCAAGCGCAATTGATTTAAATAGATTGGTAACTTTCATAATATTCCTTTGTTTTAGAAGTTATTCTTATTTAGCTTGAGCTGGAAAAGAGAGGAAGCTATCATTTAACATTTCAACTAAAATCCCTTTTACAGAAACAAGCTCAATAAAACTTTAATCGAGCCTCGTCCCTAATACAATACTAATCTATTCAAAGTTTGTTTTTATTTTTGCAATTTCTTTATCTTCATAAGGTTTTGCAGAAAAAAGCCCCCAAACCGGTTTCGGCCATGCAATATCGGTTTTAAATCGTGCGATGTGATGCACATGTAGTTGCGGCACCATATTACCAAGTGCAGCCACATTTAATTTATCTGGGGTAAAGGTGTCTTGTAACAAACGACTGAGCTTGGCCGATTCTTGCCAAAATTGAACTTGCTGCGACTCAGGTAAATCAATAATTTCTTTCGCGCCCACAACCCTAGGTACTAAGATAAACCAAGGGTATTGTGAGTCATTCATTAACAATACGCTACACAGCGGCCACTCGGTAATTAAGATACAGTCTCGTTGTAATTCTTTAGCTAATTCAAATGACATAGTGAAGTTCTTTAAATCCTATTTACTCGGCACTCTATCCGAATTTGTTGCTATTGCAAAGCGGCTTCATTACCATCCGATCAGACTTTAAAAATATAACAAGGTGGCTACCGTGCACTCTCGCATTAAACACTACACCATCGCTCTTCCATTAGCACTTGCCTCTGTCACCGCTAGCGCAGAGCAACTAACGCTAGAGCGACTTTTTGACGACCCGTCTCTTTCAGGTAAAGCGCCTGTAAAACTGCAATTTTCTCCTGACGGTTCTCGTGTTACTTATCTTCAAGGTAAAAATGAAGACTATAACCGTTACGACCTTTGGGAATACAATCTAAAAGACAATACCAACCGCTTGTTGGTAGATTCTGCGGCGCTATTTTCTGGCCCAGAGAACCTCTCAGATGAAGAAAAAGCACGACGTGAGCGTCAACGTATTTTTGGCCGTGGTATTTTAGAATATAAATGGTCAAAAGATGGCAAAGCGCTACTTTTCCCACTCAATGGCGACTTGTACTACTATGAAATCGTTTCTGGTAAGAGCAAGAAACTAACGGAAACGGAAGCATTCGAAACCGACGCTCGCTTCTCGCCAAAAGGCAATTTTGTATCTTTTATTCGTGAGCAAAACCTCTATGCCATTGATCTTAAATCGGGTAAAGAAACGCAATTAACTAAAGACGGCGGTGGCGTAATTAAAAACGGCATGGCCGAGTTCGTTGCTCAAGAAGAGATGAGCCGCATGACGGGTTACTGGTGGTCGGGTGATGAGCAACAAATCGCCTTCACACGCATTGATGAAAGCCCAGTTCAAGAAGCCATTCGTAACGAAATCTATGCCGAAGAGGTCAAGCTATTCAACCAACGATACCCATACACCGGGACTGCTAACGTTGAGATTGAATTAGGTGTTGTAAAGATCAATGACCAAAAGGTGGATTGGATTGATCTAGGCGAAGATAAAGACATTTACATCGCCCGTGCAAACTGGTTGAAAGACAACAAAACATTGTCATATCAGTGGCAAAATCGCTCACAGCAAAAACTGGAACTGCGTTTTTACGATACTAAAAGCAAAAAGCAGCAAGTCGCCCTAACCGAAACCAGTGATACTTGGATTAACCTACACTTTGACCTTGAATTCTTAAAGGATAAAAAGCATTTCGTTTGGGCATCTGAGCGCGATGGCTTTAAGCACCTTTACCTGTACAGAACCAATGGCCAACTTGTGCGCCAAATCACTAAAGGCGATTGGATTGTTGAAAGCCTTCAGGGCATTGATGAGAAAAAAGGTATCGTATACTTCTCCGGCCGCAAAGACACGCCGCTTGAAAGCCACCTATACAGCGTACCACTTTTTAAAGATGGCGATGCAAAACGTATTACCGAAAAAGGCAGCTATCACAGTGTTGTACTGGCGAAAGATAACCGTACCTTTATCGATAAAAGCTCTTCTGTAAACCGTCCACCAGCCGTTGCGCTACGCAAAGTGAATGGTGACTTTGTGACTTGGCTTGAAGAAAATGCGCTGAATAACGAACATCCGTTAACGCCTTATTTGAGCAATCTAGCCACGCCAGAATATGGCACGCTTAAAGCGGAAGATGGTCAAACCATGTATTACCGCTTATTTAAGCCAGCAAAGCTTGAAAACGGTAAGAAATATCCGGTTATTGTGAACGTGTATGGCGGACCTCATGCACAACGCGTGACCAACAGCTGGCGTAGCAAAAACCTGTATTTCCAGTATCTTGCCCAGCAAGGCTATGTGATTTTCCAATTAGATAACCGAGGTTCATACAACCGTGGTAAAAAGTTTGAAGATCCAATCTACAAGCACTTAGGTGTAGTGGAAGTGGCTGACCAAATTAAAGGCGTTGAGTTCTTACGTACGCTAGAGTACGTCGACCCTGAGCGTATTGGTATTTATGGTCACAGCTATGGTGGTTATATGGCGCTGATGACAATGTTTAAAGCAGGCGACTACTTTAAAGCTGGTGTCTCTGGTGCGCCAGTAACCGATTGGGCTCTATATGACACGCATTACACTGAGCGTTACCTAGGTCACCCAGATACAAATGCCAAGGGCTATGAGCAAAGCGCGGTGTTCCCTTATGCTGATGGACTAAAAGGCCCGCTGATGATTTATCACGGTATGGCGGACGATAACGTACTATTTACCCATGCAACGAAACTATTTAAGCAGTTGCAGGACGAGGTTAAGCCATTTGAAATGATGACTTATCCAGGCTCGAAGCACAGCTTACGTGGCAAAAAAGTACAAACCCACTTGCATCAAACCATTACTGACTTCTTTAATCGTCATTTTGACGTTGAAGCTAAGTAAACACTTAATAGCGCCTAGCTTCCTATGAGCTGGCGCTTCTTCTTTTCTCTACATTTAGTTCTAGTCCATTGGTCTAATTGTTTATTCTTCTAGACTAAGAAAAACTGAAATTATTGTTCTATCTCAAGTTATTACTACTAAGATTAATTAGTATGAATTGATGAGGCGTTCGCGCCTGCTTCTCTCAATAATAAAAACGACATAAGGATTGCGTTATGTCCAAACAGTTTTTTCGAAATCTCACCATTTTCCAGCGCCTCGCGTTACTTATCATTGTCGTTATTATCGGCGTTATCCTTCAAAGCGCAGTAAGCTTATCGCAACAGTATGATGCACTCGAAAAGCAGCAATATCATAAAACTCAAAACCTTGTTGAAAATGCCTATAGTTTGGTGGCTTACTTTCATCAACAATATGTATCTGGGAAACTCCCAGAGGCGCAAGCGAAATCCGCAGCCCTTGATGCCGTTGCCGCTTTACGATACGAAGGTAACAATTACTTCTGGATCAACGACTATCAACCTAAAATGGTGATGCACCCATTTAAAAGCGAGCTCAACGGCAAAGATCTCAGCCAATCAAAAGATCCCACCGGCAAGCGCTTATTCGTTGAAATGGTACAAGTGGCAGAAAAAAGTGGTGCGGGATTTGTTCCCTACCTTTGGCCAAAGCCCGGTAAAGAAGCTCCTGTCGAAAAAATATCTTACGTCAAAGCGTTTACACCTTGGGGCTGGATCATCGGCTCCGGTGTGTACCTCGACACTATCGAAGCTGAGTTTGCACACATTCGAAATTTGCTATTACTTGAGATGGCGGTGCTTATTATTTTGCTATTCCCATTTAGTGCAATCATAGGTAAGAGCATCATCACCCCCATTCAACAAGCCAAAGACATGATGAAAGATATCGCTCAAGGCGAAGGCGATTTGACTCGACAACTCGACGAAAGCGGTAAAGATGAGATAACCGCGCTTGCCAAATACTTTAACTTGTATACTGAGAAGATGCGTCATTCCATCGCGACAGTGGCCCATAACGCTAAAGAAGTTGAAACACTGGCTAATCAGGTAAAAGCGGCTGGCGAAGAAAACTTGGCATTTATTGAGTCGCAAAATGACAATAGCCGCCAAGTCGCCACGGCTGCCGAACAAATGACCATGCAAGTTCGTGAGATCAGTAGCAATGCAGACACTGCAGAGCATTCCGCCGCAGACGCACGCAATTACAGTGAAAAAGGCAAACAAACTATTTCTCAAACCATCGCCGCCATTAAAAAACTGTCGGAGCAAATTCAATCTGTGAGCGTGACCACAACGAGCCTTGCGCAAGAGAGTCAACATATAGGATCGGTGCTCGATGTTATTCGAGGTATTGCGGAGCAAACTAATTTACTTGCATTAAACGCGGCAATAGAAGCCGCTCGAGCAGGTGAACAAGGACGAGGCTTTGCTGTTGTTGCAGATGAAGTACGCACCCTTGCAAGTCGTACGGGCCAAAGCACAGATGAAATCCACAACATGATCGAGCGACTGCAAAAAGAAGCGCAGCAGGCCGTAGCAGCAGTTAAAATTAGCCAACAAATCTCGGAGCAAACGGTTGAACAAGTACAGCTTGCCGATAACGCATTAACCGAAATTGAGCGCCTTATTGACGCTATCTCGGATATGAGTACCCACATCGCCAAAGCCACCGACGAGCAAAGTCTTGCAGCACAAGAAGTTAATGAACGGATCGCTCAGCTTTCTGACTCCACCCATCACTCTTTGGATACCACACATTCACTCAACAACACCAGTGAGCAACTGACAAGGGCAAGTCACGAATTGAGTGACATAGTTAACCGCTTTAGAGTATGATATCCACCCTGCGGAGCACCTGTCAGTGCTCTGCTTCTTGCCCAGTAGATGATTGATATTCCTTATCTTGTCGATAAAAATAATCCGTGAGCGTCTAAGCTATTTTACCGCTATATTGCCAATTTATTTGCTGAGCAAAAATAGCCCGTGAAAATCTGTTTTATTATGTACCCTTGGGAGCGTGTAGAAGCTGAAAACGACAGCACGCTAAGACTTATCCACGAAGCCGTATCGCGCGGTCACGTCGTTGCCATCACCACCGTAAACAACCTCACTATTCGCGAAAGTGTTGCTAGTGCCTTCTGTGATGTATTTGTTGCAGGCCAAAAAGTATCTGATAACTTCGTGAGCTTTTACAACAAAGCTGAGTTTAAAAAAGTACAGCTTCCTTTGGCAGGTTTTGACGCAATATTTATGCGCGCTAATCCGCCGCTTGATACCTTAGCGATGAACTTTTTAGACTCTGTTCGTGATGATACTTTCATCATCAACGACATTGATGGCCTGCGCATTGCTAATAACAAGCTATACACGGCATCTTTCCAAGGCATCGCGAGAGAGTTTATTCCAAATACGCATGTATCTAAAAACAAAGAGTATTTAGAGCGTATATTCTCTGAGTCAGAGCAAGAGAAAATGATCTTAAAGCCGCTTGATGGCTTTGGCGGTCGCGGTGTTATCGTCGTTGAAAAACGCGCGAAGCAAAGCTTTAGCTCACTCCTTGAGTTTTATATTGGTGGCGACGAGGCTGGTAAAGGCAGCAACTACGTCATTTTACAAGATTATGTTGAAGGTGCCGACGAGGGTGATGTTCGCATCCTAATGCTTAACGGCGAACCGATTGGTGCCATGAAACGTGTGCCTGCAGCAAATGAAGTGCGTGCCAACGTACATGCCGGTGGCAAGGTAGTGAAACACAAACTCACCAACCAAGAAAAAGCGTTATGTAAGCACATCGGTCCTAAGCTTGTGCGTGATGGTTTGTATTTTGTTGGCATTGACGTGATAGGCGGCAAGCTTATCGAAGTTAACGTACTCTCGCCTGGCGGGATAACCCGTATTAACCGTTTAAACCGCTGTAAGCTGCAAGTGCAAGTTATTGATTTTGTAGAGAGTGTGGTGCACGCCAAAGAGCTAGTAACGCATCGCAAAAACCAATTCCGTCAAGTAATAGAAGATGCTCATGCTATCTGAACAAGCCATCATTGCCGCGCTTGAAGCCGGCAAACCCATCAGTGGACAATTTGCTGAAGGTGCTTTTCACCTCGAAGTGAGGGAATACGTGCCTTATGTCGCCACTGCTGTACACGCAGGCCACCGCACCCGTGCTAGCCTAAAAGGCTTGTTCGCCATTAGCGATGCTGAGCGTTTACAAGAGGAAGATCCGTTTACCGACGGCATGATTGAATCATTACCCATCACGCTTATCGCGCGTGACTCACGTTATGAATACGATCTTAACCGTGCGCCAGAGCTTGCGATATACAAAGAAGCATGGGGTAAACAAGTGTGGAGCCAAGCGCTACCAAATGCAGACATAGATGTTAGCTTGTCAAAGCATGCAGCCTATTACCGTGTGCTCAGTGCGCTGTTAACCACGCTTGAGCGTAAGTTTGGTGCCTGCTTGCTATTTGATGTACACAGCTATAATTATCAAATTCGTAGCTACCCTTATGCACCAACCTTTAATATTGGCACTGCACAACTTGATACCTTGCGTTTTCGCGCCGTATTAGATGAGCTGAAAAAGCAGCTAGGACTGAAAAAACTGGCAGGCCAGCTGGTGGATTGTGCTGAAAATACCGTCTTTCAGGGCCATGGTTATCAAGCGCAATATATTACCAGCCACTTTGATAACACCTTAGTGGTACCGCTGGAAGTCAAAAAAGTCTTTATGGACGAAAACAGTGGCGAATTATTCCCTGTGGTGTTTGAAAAACTACAGCGCAACATGCATGTTGCTTTGAATAAAACGGCAAAAACATTTGCTAAAAATCACTGCTATAAGCCACTTCGCAAAGCAAAATCAACGTCGCAGCTTGACCCTGCGCTGATCAACGTGGACTCAGCGCTATACCGCATAGCCAGAAACCTTGAAACGCTGCATTACGTTAACCCAAGTAATATCGCCCAAGAGAAACGTCGCTTTTTCTCGAAACGTCATTATCAGCCTGCGTTTAAATATCGCCCGCTGAAAATTGACCCGTATGAGTTTAAAGAGCAACTCTATCGCTTGCCCGTTGGGAAAATCCAAGATCCGATCGTAAAAGATTTATATCATAAAGTGATCGACAGCTACGCCACTAAAATCGAACTGATCACCCAAATTGGTCGCGAAGCCTTTTTGTATAACTCGCTACGCTATTATGGTGAGCCGGATTACAACGATATAAATAATGCGACCTTCTTGCTACACGCGCGCGAAACCGAAACCTTGCCAAAAAAAGACATTACAGCCGAGCAGGCCCTAGTACGTTTTAATCAAGCGATTGAGACCATGGGCTTACCTTGTAAGGTCGCTATATCAAGCAAGCTCGTTGCCAAAGCAATGGTCGACAATAGTAAGCGTCTTCTGCTTGTAAATAGCAGTGCGATGCTATCTGAGCTTGATATCAATGCCTTGATAGAGCATGAAATAGGCGTGCACTTGCTCACGACCTTAAATGCTGACGCCCAGCAACTTAAAGTGCTGCACTTAGGTCTACCCGGCAATACCTATACTCAAGAAGGCCTTGCCATCTATCGCGAGTATCAATCTGGGCAAATAAACCTGACACGATTAAAAGTATTAGCGCTTAGGGTAATTGCGGTTAACATGCTGCTTAAAGGCGATAAATTCTATCAAGTGTATGAATTTTTGGCTGACTCGGGGGTATTAAACGTCAATGAAGCCTTTGCGCTGACCACGCGAATTTTCCGTGGTGGTGGCTTTACTAAAGATCATCTCTACTTAAAAGGCTTTAAAGACATAGTGCAGCTTGCCAATACCCGCAGCTTAGATAACTTATATCTCGGTAAAACGGGCATTGCGCACTTAGATGCGCTGGACGCGTTAGTAGAGCAAGGTATATTCACAAGGCCTAAATATCTGCCGGATACGAGCCGAGATCCTAAGCCTGATGCAATCCTAAGTTATTTAATTTCTTCAATTAAATAGGCCAAATTCGCCACTGTGGTTATACTAGTGCCATCTAGTATCTACCCAGTGGCTTTGTTTTGACACAACAGGAAATAGATTTACTCGCTTTTGAGCTGGCAAACCTTCGTCTCAAAGCCGATCTTACGCTTGCACCAAAGTACAGTTATTTTTCAGATAAACCCTACCCGCTTGGTCGCTGCCTAGAAATTCGCGATGAAATGTTTAAACTCGTCACCACAGAGCTCAAGCAAAATTCAGAACGTTTATCTGTGCTCAGAAATTACATGCTTAAAGAGAATGCCGAGCTCAAAAAAGTATGGGGTTCGCTACGCGATGAGTACTTTCAAAATGCGATGTTGGTGGGAGATTGGTATATAGATACCGCAAACGATACGGTGAATGCAAACAAACCCAGAGTTGAAATCAAACCCATCGCACAATCAGGCTTTTCAGCCATCACCAATTTCGAGCAGTTTGTGAAGATTGCTCGCGCTTACTGGCAAGTGGAGGTGTTTAAAAACACCGTCTTTCCAGCCATCGCGCCTTATTTACCGTTAATTTGTGTCAACGCAAAAGGCGCTACTTGGTTAGCTGCGGCCAATGACGATATGATCAAAGTCGCTACCAACAGTGAGTTTAGGCTATCTGAGCAAATCCTCTGTCAGCTGCCAGAGCCTGACTCTGTTATCGTATCTCGCTGGCAGCAGACCCTAACTGGCATCGATGCTTTAGATGACATCTTATTGCAAACAGGAAAGCCCGAGGGGTTTTGCCAGCTATACAGAGCTGCCGATAAAGCAGCGGATTTAGCATTTAGAGATAGAGTCGTACGCGCCTATATGAGCCTACCCAAAGGCGCGTAGCGTAGTGAATTAGAAGGAAGCGGGATAAGTCGGTTTTTCGTCCGTAATTTCCCATTTATCTTCTGTTGGTCTATCCACTCGACATTGATTTTGCTGTTGGAAACACCTGTCCTCACAGTTTTGTACTTGCATCGGATCTGAGTAATCTCTGCGACAGCTCATAGAACACGAACGTGAATCACCTTCGCAATCGACCGGCACATTGCTGACTCTAGTTGTAAAATGTCCACTACAGCCGCTAACAAACACAGCGGCGAACACTGCTGCTACCCATAATTTTGTTGTCATTGTTCTGCCCTCAAAAACACCGGTTCTTGGGCCTTTTGCGTTGCTTCTTCACTAAAGCGGTATCCTGCAATATCAAACGCTTTCAGGCTTTCCAAATCCGATACTTGGTTCTCAATGATATACCTTGCCATCATACCGCGCGCTTTTTTCGCGTAAAAACTGATGACTTTGTATTGACCATTTTTACAATCTTTAAAGATAGGAGTGATAATTTCGCCTTTCAGCGCTTTCTTATCTACCGCTTTAAAGTACTCATTTGAAGCTAAGTTCACCAAGTATTGTGTTTGTGCCCCTTCCATGACCTTATTCAGTTTTTCAGCGATAATCGTGCCCCAAAACTCATACAGGTTTTTGCCACGCGGGTTACTTAACTTTGTACCCATTTCTAAACGATAAGCCTGCATTAAGTCAAGTGGTTTTAGGATGCCATACAGCCCAGATAAGATACGTAAATGATTTTGCGCATAATTTAAATGAGCCTCAGTTAGGCTTTGCGCTTCTAAACCGACATACACATCGCCATTAAAAGCAAAAATAGCTTGTTTAGCATTGTCTTGTGTAAAAGGCTCTGACCACTCGGCAAACCTTGCCGCATTTAAGCCCGCGAGCTTGTCGCTTATCTTCATTAAGCTACCGATCTGCTGTGGTGATAAATCGCGACAAACTTGAATAAGTGACTCGCTATGCTCCAGCAGCTCTGGCTGTGTGTGCATCTTGGTTGGCGCAGGTGTTTCATAGTCTAGGTTTTTCGCTGGAGAGATAACTGTGATCATGGTTTGCCTATTGACTTAGCTAGTAATTAATGTCAATTTCAACACTATCCCCAAGTAACTTCAAGTGTTTGTCCGCTTTCACTTGGGCTTAAGCAATTCGCTGTTAAAGTACAGCTTCGCTTTACAACTCGACCTTATATAACAATAACCCTAAATAACGAGTGTGATATGTCGCCCGATACGGACATATGACCTATTCAGCTATTTAATGGTGTTGCAACATAAGGCGTCTAATATCACTTCGCTGTTATCAATATTGGAATGAGGAACACATGACTTCAGCATTAGATAGGCTAAAACAACATTCATCAATCGTCGCTGACACCGGTGACATTGAAGCCATCCGCAAGCTACAGCCTGAGGATGCAACAACTAATCCTTCTCTTTTACTTAAAGCGGCAGAGACGCCTGCTTATCAGCCTTATCTAACAGAAGCTTGGGATTATGCCAAAGCCAATGAAAGTGACGCTGACAAGCAATTAGCGCTTGCTTGTGACTATTTTGCCGTTGTGATTGGTAAAGAAATCGCAAACTCTGTGCCGGGATATATCTCAACAGAAGTAGACGCACGTTTATCTTTTGATACCGAAGCGACTATCGCAAAAGCAAAAACGCTATTAAATTTATATGAAGCGCAAGGCGTAAGCAAAGACAAAATCTTGATTAAGATTGCATCGACTTGGGAAGGTATTAAAGCCGCTGAAGCACTGGAAAAAGAAGGTGTTAAGTGTAACCTAACGCTGCTATTTAGCGAAGCGCAAGCACGTGCATGTGCCGATGCAAACGTATTTTTAATCTCACCATTTGTTGGGCGTATTCTAGATTGGCACGTTGCCAACGGCCTAGAAAAACCAACTGACCCACTACAAGATCCGGGTGTACAATCTGTTCGTAGTATTTTTGAATTCTATAAGCAGCACGGTTATAAAACCGTTGTAATGGGCGCCAGCTTCAGAAATACAGGTGAAATTCTAGCCCTAACGGGTTGCGATAAGCTCACGATTAGCCCTTCTCTATTAGAAGAGCTCGCTGCAATGCCTGCAAACGAAGATTACCTACTTGAGGCTGACTTTGCGCCTAAAGCAAAACCTGCTGCGCTTAGCGAAAGTGAGTTCCGTTGGTTACATAACCAAGACGCAATGGCCACAGAAAAGCTTGCTGAAGGTATTCGCTCATTTGCCGATGCACAAGAAACACTAGTCGCACGCTTTAAAGCACTGTAAGCGCCTTAAACATTCGATTTCGAAACGCCGCATATTGCGGCGTTTTTGTTATCGCTCTCAATACAAACCTTTCTGACACCTCCTAGATATCACCCGAATTGACCTTCATCAAACTGTCACTTGGTTTTAACTCAAAAGACACAATTGTGTTTTATTTTTATCCCGTCTGTGGTATATCAATATCACTTGAAGTGAAAATTGATGCCGCTACTTTCTGGTTTTGGTACAAAAAGCAAGCAACGCGGGGTTGTTTGTAGCGTACTTTAGCTATCAGACTTTTATCGGTTCCTCATGTTGAGGTTTGCCAAATAGTATGAAGAAATCAACGGTGTCATTGCAGTTGTAGTGCTAACAACAGCCGAAGCAAATGCCACTTTAGGTTGTTTTTATCAATAGGAGATTTTCATGGATACCCTAGACGAGTTATTAGAATTATTAGAAAGTCCGGATACTAGGAAAAAAACTTCATCTAAGGGCAAAAAAAGAAAATGGCGTGAAATTGAAGCGCTAAAAGATAAACAGCGACTACGCAAAGAACTACAGGAATTGGATATTTTCGCAGACAATGTTGATTTAGACGAATTTGATTTTAACTAAAAAGAGCGCCCTTCACGGCGCTCTTTTTGGTTTTTATCTGCTATAGCTCGGCCAATCGCCAGTCGATTGGCTGCTTACCCATTTGTGTGAGCAGCTGATTGGTTTTACTGAAATGGCCACTACCAAAAAAGCCGCGATGTGCTGAGAGCGGCGAAGGGTGTGGTGCGTGTAAAACATGGTGACGGCTTGTGTCTATGCTTTTACCCTTTTTCTGGGCGTGTGAGCCCCAAAGTAAGAAAATCACACCTTCGCTGTGGGCATTCAGCCTTTCAATCACTACATCTGTAAAGCGCTCCCAGCCTAAATGCTTATGTGAATGGGCTTGGCCTTGTTCTACTGTCAACACCGTATTTAACAGCAGTACGCCCTGTTTAGCCCAGTCAATTAGGTAGCCGTGATTAGGTATGCGAAAGCCGTCAATATCCTGCACCAACTCTTTATACATATTATTTAACGACGGCGGCGGCTTAATCCCAGGCAACACAGAGAAACATAAACCATGGGCTTGATTAGGACCGTGATAGGGGTCTTGCCCTAAAATCACCACTTTAACCTGATCGAAAGGCGTGACTTTGAACGCTTCAAATACTTGTTCATGGGGCGGAAATACATTTATACCTTGAGCGCGACGCTCTGCCACGTAATCCATGGTTTGCTTAAAGTAATCTTGTTGTTTTTCCTGACCTAACACGTCACTCCACGTTGTCATGCTTCACCTTTTTTCATCATATTATAATGGCTTCGAGAAGCGTCGAGTTTACCACATAAATCCGATATTCCCTCGAGCATACGATAGCTATAACGATGGAGCAGATCGGCATCTACCGAAATAGTTTGTTGGTACTTTACCGCAGGGATCGACGGCCATTGCTGCCATGCAATTGCTTTAACTTCTTGTTTGGTCTTTTCTTCAGGGATCACAATCACTTGTGGTGATTTCAACAGAACATTCTCAATGCTAATTTGCGGATAGTCCGTGGTGGCGTCGGCAAAAACATTTTTCACATTACACACAGTAAATACTTGCTGTAACCAACTTTCGCCTCCCACGGTCATCAGCGGAGATGGCCACAATTGATAAAATACAGCTAAGCTAGCGCTTTGCTTATACTGAGCTTTTAGCTCATTTAAGCGTTTAGCAAATAAATCCGCCTGTTGCTGAGCTTGGGCTCCAAAGCCAGTAATTTTACCTAGGCGTAGCAACTCATCGGGTAGTTTATCTAGATATTTCGCTTCACTATAAATCACGTCAACACCAAAGCTTTCGAGCTTTTCAAGCATAGGAACGTGACTTGCATTTTTCCACGCAATGATAAGATCAGGCTTAAGTGCCAAAATTTTCTCAACCGAAATACCTTGATAGTCACCAACTTGAGGCAGTTGCTTGGCTGATTCTGGATAATCTGCATAGGCTACCGTGCCTACAATCCGCTCCCCAGCTCCTATTGCATAAAGATTTTCGACAATATGAGGCGCAAGCGCGATGATCCGCTCTGCGGGCTTAGCACTAACGCTAAAGGCAAAACCTAGAACAATAAATAAGGCGAATTTTAGCATCAGTAGTCAAACCCTTTTTGCGCCTTAATGCCGGCCTCAAACGCATGCTTCACATTACGCACTTCGCTCACGGTATCTGCAAGCTCGGTCAGGCGTCGATGTGCACCGCGCCCAGTTACAATCACTGATTGCATGGTAGGACGGTTTTCTAGCGCCGTTATGACTTCGTCCAAATCTAGATAGTCATAGCTCAACATATACGTAATTTCGTCAAGCAATACCAAGTCGATGCTTTCATCTTGTAGCCATACTTTTGCTTGTTGCCACGTAGCCTGCGCGGCGGCAGTGTCGGTTTCACGGTTTTGCGTTTCCCATGTGAAGCCCGTTTTCATGACCGCAAATGGCACGCCAACTTTTTCGAGCAAATTGCGTTCACCGCAATCCCAGGTTCCTTTAATAAACTGTACAACCGCAGCGTTCATACCATGACCGACACAACGCGCAACGGTGCCGAAACCAGATGTTGACTTGCCTTTACCGTTACCTGTGATCACTTGCAAAATGCCCTGCTCTTGCTGCGCCGCGGCAATTTTTTCATCGACTTGTTGTTTTACTTTTTGCTGTCGTTGCTGATGTTTATCTTGTTGTTCGCTCATGTTATTCCTCAATTATTTTCATCAATTTTTGCCAATCTAAATGTGCTTCACAGCTATCGGCAAGACGCGTAATTTGTTGCTCTCTGTGCTTCGCTAAATCAATCGCGGCAGTGCCCGCTTGATTACTACCAGCCCAAGACAAGATAGCCTGTGTTGCGGCAACCGTATCAAATAAACCATGTAAATAGGTGCCTGCAATTTGATTATCTCGGGAGATAAAACCGTCCTGCACACTATTATTTGGATGTGTGTTAAATCGCAAGAATGGCACCTCTAATGCCGCTCCAGAAGAAACCCCTGCATGGATCTCGTAACCACAAATTTCAGCACTTTGCTCATCCAATTGGCAAATGCCAGATACTTGCGTCAGTACTTTTTGCTCTGAGAGTGTGGTCTCAAAGTCAGCCAGACCAAGCCCAGCAACTTCACCAAGTGTTGATTCCACCGCATTTGGATCTCTGATGAACTTACCTAACATTTGCAAACCGCCGCACACACCTAGTACCTTACCACCGTACCTCAGGTGCCGTTTGATTTCTTCTGCCCAACCCTGTTTGCGTAAGAAGGTTAAATCGCTCAACACATTTTTGCTGCCAGGCAGAATGATTAAGTCACAAGGACCGATAGATTCTTGATAGCGTACATAACGCAAATCCACTTCAAGGTTTAAGCGCAAGGTGTCAAAGTCGGTGTGATTGCTAATATGAGGAAATAGTAAAACCCTGACGCTTAACGATCCCCGTTCACAGATATTGTCCACCGTCACCGCATCTTCTGCATCGAGCGCTAAGCCATGCAAATAGGGCAATACCCCAAGTACAGGCTTACCCGTTTTTTGCTCGAGCCAGTCAAGTCCAGATTGCAATAACGCAATATCACCACGGAAGCGATTGATCACAAACCCTTTAACCAAGCTTTGTTCATAGTCACTTAATAGCGCAAGTGTGCCAACCAAGTGTGCGAACACCCCGCCTTTGTCGATATCAGCGATAATAATCACGGGGCATGCAACTTCACAGGCAAACCCCATATTGGCAATGTCATTTTCACGCAGATTGATCTCAGCAGGGCTCCCCGCCCCTTCCACTATGCACAGCTCAAATTGTTCGCTGAGGCGTTGATGTGAGGAAAGTACGGCCTCCATCGCTACCTTTTTGTAATCATGATAAGCGGCTGCTTCCATATTGCTAATGGCTTTGCCGTGAATGATCACTTGAGCGCCAGTGTCAGAGTTTGGCTTAAGCAAAATAGGATTAAAGTCTGTGGATAGCGGGACTTTTGCGGCCTCGGCTTGGAGTGCTTGTGCCCGACCAATTTCACCGCCGCACGGTGTGACGGCACTATTTAGTGCCATATTTTGCGGCTTAAAAGGCGCAACCGATAAGCCTCTTCGTTGCAGCACCCGGCAAAGTCCCGCAACCAGTGTACTTTTACCGGCATCCGACGTGGTGCCCTGCACCATTAAGGTTTTCATACGTCTTGACCTTTTAAACATTGTGGCAAGCCTGCAATAACAAAATCGACTCTATCGGCCACTTTGGCAATGTCTTGATGGAGCCAACCAGACTCATCAACAAACTCACGGCTTAGCTCGCCAAGCGGAATTATCCCATGTCCCACTTCGTTACTAACCAAAATAACAGTGGCAGCACAGCTTTCTAGTGCCACCAGCACATGTTCTTTTTTGTCTATGGTCGCGGCTTTGCCCATTTCGCATAAGCCAAAACTCAGCCATAAAGTCAAACAATCGATAAGTAACAGCGCATCTTCGCGTGCAGTAGCAATAAGCTTATCAATATGCCATGGCTCTTCCACTAGCTGCCAGCGGCTATCGCGCTGCATCTGGTGAGCAAACACTCGGCTTTTCATTTCTTCATCTTGGGCTTTTGCAGTTGCAACATAGTAAAGTTCGTTCACCGCACCTTGCTCTAACATTAGAATAGCGCGCTGCTCTGCCAAGCGACTCTTGCCTGAGCGAGCACCGCCCAGTATTAACTGTATTTGTGCCATTAGAGATGACCCACAATAAAAAGCAAAATAACAAGCTCAGCAAGTTGCTGCGCAGCCCCTAAACAGTCTCCGGTGTAACCACCGAGCTGCGCGTTAAACCATTTAATGCACACAAGTCTTAACACAAATAAGCAAGTACACAGCATCAGCAAGTCGAACAGTGAAAGCGCAAGCCATGGCCAACAGAAAATTAAAATCGCGATGGTAGTAAGCGTAAGACGAGTCGCTGCAGCACTCGATAGATATTTAGCTACAGGCTTAACTTTGCTCAGCTTATCAGCTTGTACATAGTCAAGTGCACCGATTAAAGACACCGCAAAGGCACGGCTTAGGCTATGGGCCAAAATAAGTGCAGCGAGTGTCACTGCAAAGTCATTAAAGAGCATGGTCAATAGCGAAGATTTGGCCAATAACAGCAATATCAGCGCACAACTACCGTATGTACCAAGACGGCTATCTTTCATGATCTCAAGCTTTTGTTCACGGCTCCAGCCACCGCCAAAACCGTCAAAAACATCGGCAAGACCATCTTCATGGAAAGCGCCGGTAAGTATAATACTCGCAGCCAGTGCAACGACGGCGCCGAACATTAGCGACACACTACTACTGGCAACATAGCCAAGTATGGCCGAGAAGCTACCAACAAATAAACCAACTAAAGCAAAGTAACCACTCACTTCGTTAAGTTCATCAGATGAAGGGGCAGGATCCAAACGAATTGGCACCCGCGTTAAAAACACCACGGCAAGCTTAAACAGTCGCCACTCTTGTTGCCACTGCATTATGCGTCTACCACTTGCGTAACATGGGCATCGGCAAAGCTTGCCATTTCGCAAAAAAAGCCTAGCGCAGCTTGTAATAATGGAAGCGCTAGAGCGGCGCCCGTTCCCTCACCCAAGCGCATATCTAAATGTAGTAATGGCTCAGCGTTTAACTGCTCTAACATTAACTTATGACCTTGCTCCATAGAGCCGTGAGCAAACACCATATATTGCTTACTATGCGGTGCTATTCTACTTGCCAACATAGCCGCTGCGGTGGAGATAAAGCCATCCACTATGATTACTTTTTGTGCCCGAGCAACCGCCAGCATGGCACCAACCATTTGCACAATTTCAAAGCCACCTAGGAGCTGCAAAATTTGCTCTGGTGTCGCAAGCTTATCTTGATGATATTCTAGAGCCTGTTTGATAAGTGCCCGTTTTTTGCAAAGCGTTTCATCGTCAATGCCTGTACCGCGCCCCACACACAATTCCACACTCGCCCCGCTGAGCGCCGCTAAAATTGCAGCTGCAGAACTGGTATTGCCAATCCCCATTTCACCAAAAGCAATCACGTTGCTACCCGCTTCAATAGCGGACATCACCACTTGCTCTCCATATTCAAGTCCTTGCTTGAGCTGCATTTCGCTCATCGCGGGTTGTTTATGGAAGGCATGAGTAATATCGCCAAGTCGCTGCGAGCGCAAATTCGGCGCAGGCTCGCATGGCACTAACGTGCCACAGTCTACTACGGTTAACTGCCAACCAAGTTGTCGACAAAAGACGTTGATCGCTGCACCGCCCTGCACAAAGTTTGCAACCATTTGCCCAGTCACTTCGCTTGGCGCAATAGAAACCCCTTGGCTTGCAATACCATGGTCACCCGCAAAAACAAACATTGCAGGGCGTGTTATTGCTAACTGCTCTATGTTTAATTGCGTCTGCCCTTGTGAGAAGATCTGTACTAGCTGCGCAGCCAAGACTTCAAGCTTACCAAGCGCACCTAGCGGTTTGGTTTTTAAATCAATGCGCTGTTGAATAAGCGTGTTTAAGCGAGTATCTAACGGTTTAACCATGGGTAACTCCGACGCCTCCAGAGCGGCGATTTTTGAAAATAAGCAATGCTAAGAAGAACACGCTGCCAATGGCGGCGGTGATCACCCCCACGGGAAGTTCCTGATTATCGATAAGCGTGCGCGACAATACATCCACCCATAGCATCAAAAGCGAACCGCAAAGCGCGGTGGCCACAAGCCCAATGACCTTTGCTTGCGAGATAAAAAAGCGCACGATATGCGGGATCATCAAGCCTACAAATCCGACTCCGCCGCACGCAGCCACAAGTACTGCGGTGAGTAAGGAGCTCAATAACAACATACCTATTCGCACTCGTCCTACATTCACGCCAAGCGTGGTGGCACTCTCATCTCCGAGCAACAAAGCGTTGAGTGGCCGACGCATCACTAAAAGCGTGATAAAACTCAGTAGCACGACCAAACAAGGAAGCCATAGCCATTGCCAGCTCGCCCTTGCAAATGAGCCTAGATTCCAAAACAAGATTGCACTGATGGCTTGAGGGTCACTCCAATAAAGCAACAAGCTGGTAAAGGCACTGAACAGAAAAGAAAGTGCAACGCCCGCCAAGAGCATAGTTTCCACCTGCTGTAGCGCATTGCGATTTGCCACAAATAAAAGTAGCAAGATAGACAGCAAACTTCCGACAAATGCAGCCCCAGACATCATTAGGCTAGACTGTGCACCAAATAGCGCGATAAGCACCACCACACCGAATGAAGCACCTGAAGAAATACCAAATAAATAAGGATCAGCTAGAGGGTTACGCGTCACGGTTTGTAAAATAAGACCCGCTATCGCCAGTCCTGCTCCCGCGCTCATCGCCAGTAACGTCCGTGGCAGACGAAGCTCAACTACCACTCGTTGTTGAAGTACGTTGGGATCGAAATTAATAATCGCTTGTATAACCGTATGCCAAGATAAATCAATCGCACCGATCTTAAGTGCCATCAGCATGCTAAAACAGCACAAGCTCAATAGCAGTATCGATATCAACGCGATCCGCTTTGCGGCAATCATAATTGATACCCGTAATGAAAGCGTATATGTGGGATCTCACTGTTATTTGGCGGATGGCAGACAGTAGAAACCTCTGCGCATACCCCAAAAACTTGGCTTAATAGGCTTTCGGTAATGACTTCAAGTGGCGACCCATCTGCAACAAGCTCACCGTTATTTAATACTAATAAGCGGTCGCACAAGGCGCTAGCCAAATTTAAGTCGTGAAAAGACGCAATAATAGTAACACCAAGCTGTTTGGCCAGCTCCATAATTTGGATTTGATATTTAATGTCCAAATGGCTGGTGGGCTCATCCATTATCAATACTTGAGGCGCTTGCACCATGGCACGTGCGATCATTGCCCTTTGCTTCTCCCCACCAGACAAGGAGCTAAAACATTGCTCCAATTTATGGCTCAATCCAACCTGCTCAATGGCATGTAAGATTGCCTGTTTTTCAGCAGCCGTTGTTGTCGCGAGCAGTGATTTATTCGGTGTTAGCCCCATCAATACCATATCAAATAATGGCAGAGTAAACTCAGCGGGGATCTCTTGTAGCACCACAGCAACATGTCTCGCGTAGGCTTTACGTCCATAACTAGCTAACGGCTTATCATTGAAAAGTAGCGCCCCAGAACTTGGTGCTGTGTATTGATATAAAGTGCGCAGCAAAGTCGACTTTCCAGCACCATTCGGTCCGAGCAAACCAATAAATTCACCCGAATTAATAGCAAAGCTGAGTGCCTTTAAGATGGCTTTACCACCAAGCTGTACGCTAAGTTTATCGACTTGAAATTGTGGAGTGACTGCCATAGCACCTCTGATTGGGCACGGCAAAGTAGTAGCTTATAGACAAGCGACAACTTTGACTTAAGTCTGCCCGCTTAAGTATATGGATAGGCCTTGGTATCTGACTTATGCAAGAGACAAGGCTCATACACTTACAGTTGCGGGGACAGTTGAGGACTCACACCTCATTCCCAATATCTGCCTATCACGAAATTTGCAATATTATGAAGTCTAGACGTCTAAAATACAACTTTTGGCCAAGCAGTTTGGCAGCTGTCGTAAAACACCTCAACTTTTACTATACCCGCATAAGGAATATCTATCTTCGATTGGTATGCGGTGAGCTCGGGCGATAGGTCGAGAATAAGTGTTACAAGCGCTTTTATTACTCCTGCATGCGCTACGACGGCGATACACTCTTCACTTGGCGACGCCAAAATGCTGTGCCACCACGTGGCGACCCGGTGATGAAAATCATACATGGACTCGCCCTCAGGAGGCGTGTGCAGCCAAGGGTTTTGCCAAAAGTCACCGATGCTTGGAAATTGGGTTTCGCGCCAAAGCGTATCATAAGGTTGTCCATCCCATAATCCAAAATCAAATTCGGCGAGATTTGCCTCCACCTCAACGGGGAGTTGATACTGCTTTGCAAAGGCTGTGGCTGTATTCAGGCAGCGCTTCCTTGGAGAGCTAATAATACGCTGCAGGCCACTTAGACTCGTTAACGATTGCAGCAATTGCTGAGCACCTATGGTACTGAGCTCGGGATCTGTCACTCCAAGTAAATGGCCTGATAGAGTCGTTTCACCATGACGAACAAAATATAGCTGCCGCTGCATTTTTACTTAACCTAAGGTTTGTTACCCAAAAAGCAAAAACGCAAGCTAAGCTTGCGTTTTCAATTAATATCATTCTACGGTTACAGGATCTGGTTTTCTTTCCACATCTCTTCTTTTGCTAACCGCTTTTTGCGTTTGTCGCATGGATCGTCGCAATCACAAATTTTGTCAATGCCCATTGAGCCCAAACCACCACAGCTACTTGCCATGGATTTCTTTTGTACGATAACGCCTACTGCCATCGCAACAGCGATAAGCATAAGTAAACCGAAAGTAAGGAGGAATAAAGACATTATCTAGCCCCTTTTATTGCTACATTGAATTGAGTGACGACGCGCAAATTATACGCTTTCATGGCGTCACTCACAATTAAATTATGGGGTGTTGTACAGCTTAATTCAAGTACGGCTGAAATGCTTCACTCGCGTAACTCTTGATCCCTTCAGGACTTTTATACATCAAATACACGGGGAGTTGATGCTCGGTGGCATACGCCTTTGCACGTTCAGTGCCCATCACAGTCAATGCTGTTGCTAGGCCATCAGCCGTCATCGCAGATGGATGTAGTACCGTTACCGATACCAGCTCATGTTTAACTGGGCGACCCGTTGTAGGGTCAATAAGGTGTGTAAAGGTTTCACCGTCCATTTCGTAAAAAATACGGTAGTCTCCTGAAGTTGCAATACCATTTTTGCCGGGCTCTATCACGCGGTGAATTTGGCGTTGACCAACAGGCGCATCGGGTTTCTCGATAGCAATACGCCACTCACCATCCGGCTTCTTGCCAGAAACGCGAAGCTCGCCACCGATTTCAACCATATAGTCATGAATATCATGACTCTCAATCACCTCAGCGACCTTATCTATGCCATAACCTTTAGCGGTTGCAGAGAATGATAATTCCAGCCCCGCAACTGTTTTCGCAAGGCCACGCTCATTTAAAATAAGCTTATCGACACCGATACGAGTGCGCATATCGTCTAACTCGGCCTGTGACGGACGCATTGTTGGTCTTTTGTCAGGACCAAATCCCCACAAATCGATAAGCGGCCCCATCGTAACATCAAGCGTTTTAGTCGACTTTCCAAGGCGGATAGATTCTGCAACTACCAAGCGAAAATCTTCACTAATAGGCATGACGGTATGCGCTGCTAAACGGTTGAACTGGTTAATCTCAGAGTCAGGGATATAGGTGGACATAGATTGATTAACAACCTTTAATGCTTGCTCTACCTCCTCATGCAACTGCGCTTGTTCGAGCGGCTTTTCGCCGGGGAATACCTTGATGTTGTAAGTCGTGCCCATGGTTTTACCAGACAGCACGATTTCCTTGGCTTCAGGTTTGGCGTCTTGGCACCCTGTTAAAAAAACGAATAAAAACGAAATAATAAAAAATCTAGATAAAAAAGCGTAACTTGCTTGCATCAGAATTCCCTGAGTTTAGTACCAACGGGTATAAAAAAACCCTCGAGCAAAGCATTTTGCTGGAGGGCTTATATTCTAACTTAAGTTCATTGTTAGACCGAAACCTAATTAACCACCGAAGTCATCAAGTAGGATGTTTTCGTCTTCAACACCTAAGTCTTTAAGCATGTTAATAACTGCCGCGTTCATCATTGGAGGACCACACATGTAGAACTCACAATCTTCAGGTGCTTCATGATCTTTCAAGTAGTTTTCATAAAGTACGTTGTGGATGAAGCCAGTGTAACCTTCCCAGTTATCCTCTGGTTGAGGATCAGAAAGTGCAACATGCCATTCGAAGTTATCATTTTCTTCTGCTAGACCGTCAAAGTCTTCCACGTAGAACATTTCACGCTTAGAACGAGCACCGTACCAGAAAGACATCTTACGCTTAGAGTTTAGACGCTTAAGCTGATCGAAAATGTGTGAACGCATTGGCGCCATACCAGCACCACCACCAACGAATACCATTTCTGCATCAGTGTCTTTCGCGAAGAATTCACCGAATGGACCAGAAATAGTCACCTTATCACCTTCTTTAAGTGACCAAATGTACGATGACATCTTACCACAAGGCAATGTTAGGTTATTTGGCGGCGGAGTTGCGATACGTACGTTTAGCATGATGATGCCAAACTCTTCTGGATAGTTAGCCATTGAGTACGCACGGATCGTTTCATCGTCAACTTTAGACTCCAGCTTAAAGAAACCAAAACGTTCCCAGTCAGCACGATATTCTTCAGGAATATCATAGTCTGCATATTTAACATGGTGAGCTGGTGCTTCAATCTGAATGTAACCACCAGCACGGAAAGGTACAACTTCACCTTCAGGGATGCCTAGTTTTAGCTCCTTGATGAAAGTTGCTTTGTTATCGTTAGAGATAACAGTACATTCCCACTTCTTAACACCGAAGATTGATTCTTCAACTTCGATTTCCATGTCGTTTTTAACATTAACCTGACACGCTAGACGACAGCCTTCACGTGCTTCACCTTTAGAGATGTGGTCAAGTTCGGTTGGTAGAATATCACCACCACCCTCTTTAATATGTACGCGACACTGACCACATGAGCCACCGCCACCACATGCAGACGATACGAAAATACCCGCGTTTGCAAGTGCGCCTAGTAGCTTACCGCCAGCAGGAGTCTTGATCGCTTTTTCAGGATCGCCGTTAATATCAATTGTAACGTCACCGCTTGCTACAAGCTTCGATTTCGCTGCAATGATGATAAGCACTAGCATCACAACGATAGCGATGAACATGCTTACGCCTAATACAATAGTTTCCATCGTATAGTTTCCTCGCTACCTTACAGTGAAATACCAGAGAATGACATGAAGCCAAAGCCCATTAGACCTACAGTAACAAAGGTAATACCTAAGCCACGTAAACCATCAGGAACGTCTGCATACTTCATCTTCTCACGAATACCTGCTAACAATACGATAGCAAGTGCCCAGCCCACACCTGAACCTAGACCATAAACTACAGATTCACCGAAGTTTAAGTTACGCTCAACCATGAATGATACCGCACCGAAAATCGCACAGTTAACTGTGATTAGCGGTAGGAAGATACCAAGTGCGTTATATAGCGCAGGGAAGAACTTATCTAACGTCATTTCTAGAATTTGAACTAGCGCTGCGATTACACCGATAAACGTCAAGAAGCGTAGGAAGCTAAGGTCTACTTCTGCAAAACCTAGCCACTCTAATGCACCCGGCGCTAGCACTGCGTGATAAACTAAGTTGTTCACTGGTACAGAGATACCAAGTACTACAACTACCGCAATACCTAGACCTAGCGACGTTGTTACTTTCTTAGATACCGCCAAGAAAGTACACATACCTAAGAAGAAAGATAAAGCTAAGTTTTCAATGAAAACCGCTTTAACGAATAAACTAATATACTGTTCCATCTCTCTCCCCTTATGCCTTCGCTTCTACTTGCTCTTTCTTCCAAGTACGAAGTACCCAAATGAAAGAACCAACAATAAAGAACGAGCTGAATGGCATAACTAGTAGACCCATAGGCTGATACCAACCACCTTCAGAAATAAGTGGAAGGATTTCAACGCCAAACAATGTACCTGCACCAAATAGTTCACGGATAAAGCCAACTGTTAGAAGTACAACAGAGTAACCTAAGCCGTTACCAATACCGTCAAGGAATGACATTGTTGGTGGCGACTTCATTGCGTATGCTTCTGCACGACCCATTACGATACAGTTAGTAATGATAAGGCCAATGAACGTTGATAGTTCTTTTGCTGTTGAGTAAACAACGGCTTGAAGCACTTGGTCTACAACGATTACTAAAGATGCAATAATCGTCATTTGGACAATGATACGCACACTTGAAGGAATGTGATTACGGATCATTGAGATAAATAAACTTGAAAACGCAGTAACCAATGTCAACGCGATTGACATGATAAGTGCATTTTTAAGGCTTGATGTTACCGCTAATGCAGAACAGATACCCAACACTTGTAGTGCAATCGGGTTGTTCGCAAAAACAGGACCAAACAAGACTTCCTTCATTTCTTTTGCATTAGCCATTAGTTCAATGCTCCTTTACGTACTTTCGCAAGGAATGGACCAAACGCTTTGTCGCTTGTCCAAAAATCAACTGTGTGATCAACACCATTAGAAGTAAGTGTCGCACCAGATAGACCATCTACCTTGTGTTCGTTACCGCCAGCACTACCTTTAACTACGTCGATAGGAAGCTCTTTACCATCCCAAAGTGCAGTCCACTTAGGATTTTGGATTTCACCACCAAGACCTGGAGTTTCGCTGTGCTTATAAAAGTTGATTGACTTAATCGTCTCACCATCAGCTTCTAGCGCAAGGAAGCCATACATCACACCCCAAAGGCCGTAACCTTGAATTGGTAGAATGATAGTAGACACTTTACCTTGGTCATCTTTTGCGAAATAAACTGGAGAGTTATTCGTGATACGTTGAATACCCGCTTTGTCTTCTGCTTTTGAAAGTTTGTAGCTACGTTTGGCATCAAACTTAGTCGCTTCAAAGTCAAAAGATTCCGCTTTAACGTCTTCTACAAACTCACCTGTTTTAAGACTAACAACACGTGATTCGATATTTTGGTTAAAAACTTCAGACACGTTTTTAACTTTATCGTAGCCAGCAACGGCTAAAATGTTACGTTGAATATCTTCGTTTTTGTTTGCTTGCTGCATAGGGCGAAGCTGAACCGAAGCAAAAGATACTACGATTGCACACACTAAACATAAGCCAACAACTACGCCGAGCGTTTTGCCCATTGATTCATTCTTAGTTGACACGTGCCAATCTCCTCTTCACATTAGACTGCACTACGAAGTGGTCGAATAGTGGAGCAAAAAGGTTAGCGAATAGGATTGCCAACATCATGCCCTCTGGATATGCCGGGTTAACAACACGGATAAGCACAACCATTACACCGATTAGCGCACCGTATAACCACTTACCTTTGTCTGTGAAAGACGCAGATACAGGGTCTGTTGCCATAAAGAACATACCAAATGCGAAACCACCAAGTACTAAGTGCCAATGCCAAGGCATTGCAAACGCAGCATTAGTTTCAGAACCGATTGCATTTAGAACAAATGACATCACAACCATACCGATGAATGTGCCCAGTACAATGCGCCATGATGCAATACGAACATAAATGAGGAACAAACCACCCAATAAAATAGCTAAGGTCGACGTTTCACCAACAGAACCTTGGATAAAGCCATAAAACGCATTAAACCAAAGGTCCATATTGCTGTAATCTAAAGCGCCTGCGCTAGCTTGACCTAGATAAGTTGCACCAGAGAATGAGTCAACAGCAGTCCACACTGTGTCACCAGAGATATCAGCTGGGTATGCGAAGAATAAGAACGCACGACCTGCAAGCGCTGGGTTTAAGAAGTTACGACCTGTACCACCGAAGATCTCTTTCGCAACAACTACACCGAACGTAATACCTAAAGCAGCTTGCCACAACGGAATTGTCGCAGGCAGGATAAGCGCAAATAGAACCGAGGTTACAAAGAAGCCTTCGTTTACTTCGTGCTTACGAACTGACGCGAATAACACTTCCCAGAAGCCACCAACCGCAAACACGGTTGCATAGATAGGCAAGAAGAAGCACGCACCGTAGAACGTTTTGGCGCCCCACCCGGCATCAGCGGTTAATTCACCACCAAGTGCTTGGAAGATAGCTACCTGCCAAGTATTAGCAAGCTCAAAACCGTTACCTAGTGCAAGCGCAGCTTGGTGACCGATGTTGAACATACCAAAGAACATTGCAGGGAACGTCGCCATCCACACTAAAATCATAATACGTTTTAGGTCGATGTTATCGCGAACGTGCGTTGCACCTTTATTTACATAACCTGGAGTATAGAAGATAGTTGCTACGGCTTCGTAAAGCGCGTACCACTTCTCGTGTTTACCACCAGGTTCAAAGTGAGGTTCAATGTCTTCTAAAAATTTCTTTAAGGCCATTTTTAACCTTCCTTCTCGATAGTAGTCAGGCAATCGCGCAGGATTGAACCGTACTCATATTTGCCCGGACATACGTATGTACATAGTGCTAAATCTTCTTCATCTAGCTCTAGTGCACCCAACGAAATCGCAGAATCTAGATCACGTGAAATAAGATCACGTAATAATAGCGTTGGCAAAATATCGAGTGGCATAACACGCTCATAGTTACCGATTGGTACCATCGCACGCTTAGAACCACCAGTAGACGTTGTCATCTTGAACAAACGGCTAGGTGCTAAGTGTGAAATGAATGTACGTGTTACTGAGAATTTGTCACTACCCGGAGCGATCCAGCCAAATAGCTCTTTCTCGCGACCTTCAAGTAAAACTGATACTTGAGTATGGTAACGACCAAGGTAAGCGTGAGGGCCAGTTGCTGTTTTACCAGCTAACACAGAGCCAGAAATGACTCGGTTATCACCGTCTTCAAGCTCGCCTGCAACTAAATCTGTTAGCGATGCACCGACATGAGTTTTTACTAAGCGAGGGTTCTTAACTCGAGGACCTGCTAGAGCAATAACTCTGTCTGAGTAGATTTCACCTGTCAGGAACAACTTACCAAACGCGATGACATCTTGGTAACCAATGTGCCAAACTTGCTTGTTTGTACCTACAGAATCTAGGAAGTGAATGTGAGTACCCACGTTACCTGCTGGGTGCACACCTGCAAACTCATGAACTTCTACTTGTGAGATAGAAGAACTAGGTACGTTAGCACCCGCTTTCTTACACACAAATACTTTGCCTTCAGTCAAACGAGATACAACCGCTAGACCCGCTTCAAACGCTTCCACGTTTTCTGCGATGATAACAGCAGGATCTGCTGCTAACGGATTAGTATCTGTTGCTGTCACAAAGATTGAGCTAGGTGTTGCACTCGGCACAGCGACACGGCTGAATGGACGTGCACGAAGCGCTGGCCATTGACCAGACTCGATTAGCACTTCCTTCACTTTTTCAGAGTCTAAGTTGCCTAAATCAGCAGCTGAAAACTTCTCGAAAGTGATTTGCTCGTCGCCTTGAACTTCGATCACAACGGATTGAAGTACACGCTTAGCACCACGGTTAATTTCTTTAACTACACCAGAAGCTGGCGCAGTAAACTTGACGCCTGGGTTCTTTTTATCTTCAAAAAGAACTTGGCCTTTTTTGACTTGGTCATCCACACGAATATGCATGGTAGGACGCATACCGATGAATTCTTCACCTAGCACAGCTACTCGTTTGACAGCAGAACCATCATGAATAACTTGCTGAGGTGCGCCCTCTATTGGTAAGTCCAGACCTTTTTTTATGTTGATCATACGCACTTGCATTACATTAACGGAAAGAAACTGAAAATATCTTTAGTCACCACAGCGCCACCTCGTTTGTACTAAGTATTAGGTATAAAGAGCAGAAAGTTATGAGTCCGGATAGGGTTCCCAAACAAGCCCCTTTAAAATACCTCTCAACGCGCACAAAAAAGCAGCGTCGTGATAAAAGTCCTCACATATTTCTCTGATTTTAACATTAATCGTACTGAGTATGCGAGTGGAATTATGAAATTAATACGACTTTAACGTGGATTTAGATTAGTTGAAAAATCCATCACTGGAAGGAGTATAGACCAAAGTTGCATAGATAAAATTTTTCTTACCCTAATCTGCAAAATAAGTAAAAATTCACGGTCAAACAAAAACGGGCAAAGTACCAAGTAGCACTTTGCCCGCAAAATCAAAAACAGTGAAATTAAACGAGGTGATTAATTTCTACCGTTGCATCCACATCAGCTTCGTAATCTACGCCGTCAAGTCCGAAGCCGAATAGCTTCAAGAATTCGTTGTGATAACCAACATAATCAGTCAGTTCATCGATTGTATCCGTATCAACAGTATCCCAAATAGTTTGTACACGAGCTTGAACGCCGTCTTCTAGTTCCTTATAGTTTTGGAACAAGTGACCGCCATCATCAAAGCGTGGCGATTGACCATATAGATTTTCAGTAAACAATCCATGAATTTGCTCGATTGTCCCTTCATATGTACCATCACCTTTCATCACTTTAAATAGTGCAGAGATATAAAGAGGCATAATTGGAATAGCAGAGCTTGCCTGCGTTACTACTGCATTCAGTGAAGACACATAAGCTTCGCCATTAATATCAGCAGTGGTTTCGCGAATTGCCAGCGTCGCACGGTCCAAGTCTTCTTTTGCTTTACCAATCGTTGCGTGGCCGTATATTGGCCAAGTCAACTCTTTACCGATATAAGTGTATGCCGTTGTTTTGAAACCATCAGCCAGTACATCTGCTTGCTTAAGCGCATCAATCCAAAGTTCCCAGTCTTCACCACCCATCACTTTAACCGTATTGGCGATTTCGTCTTCGTTAGCAGCTTCAACTGTCATTTCATCAATAACGCGTTTAGAAGTATTTAGGTTTTTAGTTGTGATAGCTGAGCCAATTGGCTTAAGTGTTGAAGAATAAACTTCATCAGATTTAGGGTCTTTACGACGAGGAGACGCAAGGCTATATACCACTAAATCTACTTTACCCAGTTCAGCTTTGATGGTGTCGATGGTTTTTTGCTTCAACTCATCAGAAAACGCATCGCCATTGATATTTTTAGACCACAAACCCGCTTCTTCTGCAGCTTGCTGGAAAGCAGCCGTATTATACCAACCCGCTGATGCTGTTTTCTTCTCTGAGCCTTCTTTTTCAAAGAAGATACCTAGCGTTTTCGCACCGGCACCAAATGCAGCCGTGATACGCGATGCCAAGCCATAACCTGTCGATGCACCAATTACTAATACATTCTTGGGACCATTTTCGATTTGGCCTTGTTGTTTTACGTATTCAATCTGTTCTTGAACGTGTGCAGCACAGCCTACCGGATGCGCATTCGTACAAATAAATCCGCGAATTTTTGGTTTGATGACCATAAGAGATCCTATCCATTGATTTGATACAAAATAAAAGTGAGATTGGTCTCACTTTATTAAAATTACTGCGTAGTGTACTGGCAGATATGTAAAACACACATCTGATCAGCTATCGAACTTAGAACCACCCAAGCATTTTGGTGACTCTGGCGTTTGACCTTCTTTGTCTGAAAACTCTTCTGGTGTATAGGCATGAATGGCCAAAGCGTGAATATGGTTTTGTAATTCATCTTTTAGCACTTCATTGATCTTTCGGTGACGTTGCAGCAGCCTCTGGCCGACAAATTGTTCGCTTACAACAATGACTTTAAAGTGAGACTCTTCGCCACGGCTGTGCATATGGCTTTCATTGATAACGTTCAGATGCTTGCACGCAACGGCTTCAGCTATTTTGTCATAAATCTGTGATTGCATTGACATTATACTTTGTCTCCTAGAGCAATTCGTGACGCTACTATACGCCGTTCAGCGCGTATTTCCAACACTTCGAAAGGTGAGATTAATACGCCCCTGAGTCACCTTGGCCTGCTTTGGCAAAGCATGTTGATAGTCGCGCTGACTATCACCTTGCATTACCAATAAGCTGCCCGTTTCCAATAAAATGTCGGTTACAGAGAGGCTTACTTTGTGGCGTATTTTAAATTTGCGGGTCGCGCCAAGCGACAGTGAAGCAATTATGGGCGTCAAACCGAGTTCGGGTTCATCATCACTGTGCCAGCCCATACTGTCTTGACCATTACGATAATAATTGGCCAATACCGCATTAAAAGGAATATTAAATCTGCGTTCTAGCGTTTGTCTGATCCCAAGCAATACCGAAGGCCAAGGAGCATTTTCGAGTCGCTTTCCCGAATAACTATAATGCACGTCTGGGTCGGCAATAAAGCGTTCAAGTCGAGGCGTTTGATGGGTCTTACCAAATAAGGTGATGGTATTTTGCTGCCACGCAAGACTATTCAGTAGTACATTATATAGCGCTAGACTTTTGTCGAAGCTAATAGCCTGTGCTTGATAGCTAAAACCGCTCGGCAAGTTCCGTGCTTTGTCTACTGCTCTCATGTTAAACTACCCGCTGCTTTTATTTATAGAACATTCACATGACGACTGATGCAATTCTAGCCGGAAACCCTTTTACGCTACATAGGTTTCCACTCGATCAAAAAAATCGCAGCTTACAAGCTTGGGATTCAGCCGACGAATACCTGTTAGATTATGTCTTTGAACATCACCGCGATGCAAACCGTATTCTCATTCTCAACGATAGTTTTGGCGCATTATGCTGTGCACTTGCTGACAAGCACTGCACAGTAGTCACCGACTCTTATGTAAGTACCCTCGCCTATGAGTATAATTTAGAGGCCAACGAACTTGCGGACGCTCAGGTTGATGTACTCACTAGCATGGATGAGCTACCAAAAGATATCGATCTGATATTAATAAAAATTCCCAAAAATTCAGGGCTATTACAAGCGCAGCTTGCACGGTTAAGTAAACTGACTACGGACATTCCCGTAATTGCGGCTGGCAAAGCAAAAGAAATTCACACTTCAACTTTAAAAAGCTTTAGCCACTTTTTGACAGAGCCAACGACTAGCTTAGCGGTAAAAAAATCGCGCTTAGTGTTCAGCAAGACGTCAGCCAAAGCCATTGATAGTAAATTCCCTGTGTCTTGGCCGCTGGAAAAAACCGATTTTATCTTGTCGAATGAAGCAAATGTCTTCTCACGAGACTCTCTTGATATTGGCGCACGTTTTTTTATCAATTACCTTCCTATGGGTAAAAAACCATTGAAGGTCATTGATCTCGGCTGTGGTAATGGTGTCATCGGATTGATGACGCTCGCAAAAATGCCAAATGCCACCGTCACCTTTATCGACGAGTCCGCGATGGCGGTGCATAGCGCGGAGCAAAATATCGTGAATAACCTACCCGAGCGTGTTGCTGATTGTCAGTTCGTTCAAAACGACTGCCTTACGGGTTTTGAAAATTACGGTGCGGATCTGATACTGTGTAACCCACCATTCCATCAGGCCAACGCAATCACCGATCACATTGCTTGGCAGATGTTTTTACAAGCTAAGGCTGCGCTTCGCCAAGGGGGAGAGTTAAGAATTATCGGTAACCGCCACTTGGAATACGACGACAAACTCAAGCGTTTGTTCGGTAACAGCAAGACACTAGGCAACAACAAAAAATTCACGGTTTTAAGTGCAATAAAGAGGAGCTAACTTCATGCGTTTTTCATTGCTGATTATTTTGCTAACCTTGATACTCGTGGGCTGTGAAAGCTCACCACGCAGTGTCATTCTTCATCCGGAGTATCAAGGACCTTCGTCAAACGCGCTTGCCGCCAATGTGGCGGTCAAAGTAAATGACCTGCGGACTACAAAATACACCATTCGCGTGAAAAACCAAGAACCCGCACTTTACGTACCTGATGCTAATTTACCGGTTAACTTCTATCAGGTATTGACGCAAGCACTCACTGCACATGGCGCGCAAATAACACCGGTTGCAGCAACGCAAGTCACTGTGGATATCAATCGCTTTAAAGCCATTATTGAAGAGTCTTTCTCGACTCACCAAAGTGATGCTGAAGCTGACGTCACCGTACTAATAAAGCAAGGCGCTCGCAGTTTCGAAAAACAATATAAAGGTAGTGCTAATTTAAATGGCCCACTAAAACACGACCAAGCCAAAATCGAAGAGCAGCTCAACAATCTAGCTCAACAGGTTGTGACTCGAATCGTTCAAGATCCTGAATTTATTCAATTTGTGAGAGGAAGTTAATGAAAAAAATAATTCTAAGCTTAACCATCCTATTATTAAGTATGAATGTATTTGCCGAAATGAACGGTAAATTCGTACAAAAGAATAATCTATTCCCTCGAGTTCAAATCAATACCAGTAAAGGGCCGATTATTGTCGAACTAGACAGATCGAGAGCGCCTATTACAGTAAATAACTTTTTAACTTACGTTATCAACAAAGACTATAACGGCTCTGTCTTTCATCGAGTTGAGCGTGATGAAGCCAATGAAAAAGACTTTGTTATCCAAGGTGGAGGCTACGACAAAGAGTACGATGGCATGTTTGAGCGCGAAGCTATCTTCAATGAAAGCGGTAATGGTCTGAAAAATGATATGTATACCATTGCCATGGCATACCAAGACAACAAACCACACTCAGGTACCAGACAGTTTTTCTTTAATATGGATGACAACGATCACTTGAACCCAGGTAGAGGCTGGGGTTTTGCCGTGTTCGGGAATGTGTCTGAAGGCTATGAAACACTGGACGCGATTATGAAGGTGGAAACCGGCTACAATGAAAAGCTTGGCTATACCTTTATACCTAAAGAGCCCGTCATTATTCTTTCAGTCGAAGTATTAAAGCAGCCAGAGTAATACCCTTTTATGTTGATATCATCTAGCTTTTCACAATATCTTGGTTATTACAAAGACAAACGTCTATTAACTGTCTTTGCTTTTGGAATAAGTAGCGGCTTTCCTTGGGTATTGATTGGTTCGGTGATGTCAGCTTGGCTTAAAGATGAAGGGTTAAGCCGCAGCACCATTGGCCTATTTGGCCTAGTATATGGCGCCTATACTATCAACTTTTTGTGGTCACCACTCGTTGACCGAGTAAAAATACCCTTTCTGTATAATAGCTTAGGGCAAAGACGAAGCTGGATAGCAAGTTGCCAGTTTATTATTATTGTTGCCACCTTTGCATTAGCCACTATTTCAATTAAAGACCACCTTTCGCATGCTGCATTATTGTGCTTTATTATTGCGTTATTTTCAGCTACCCAAGATATTGCAATAGATGCTTATCGCATCGACATTTTACCAGAAGATGAAAGTGAAAAGGCAACGGCGGCAGCAGCAATGGCGACTTCAGGTTGGTGGTCTGGCTATGCCTTACTTGGTGCAATTCCGTTCTTTATGGCCGATTTACCCGGCTTTAGTTGGCCCATTATCTATCAGATGCTAAGCGTCATCGTAGTGTGTTTGTTAGTTGTCACTTTGTTGGCAAAAGAGCCACAATCTCATCGCGAGCAAGTACAGGCACAGCTACAGAAGAGTTACGAGCAGAAACTTAACCACAGCGCTTCATCAAGTGCTTCTAAAAAGATCTATGCCTGGCTTGCTGTGACTCTGGTTGAGCCCTTTAAGCGATTTTTTGAAAAGAATGGGGTTAAAACGGCATGTGCCCTACTCGCCTTTATTTTCCTATTTAAGATAGGAGAGGCCTTTTTAGCCCGTATGTCCATCGTATTTTATAAAGAAGTGGGTTTTACAAACACCCAAATTGGGCAATATTCAAAGCTTGGTACCGGTGTGATCACTATCGTATTTGCTTTTCTTGGCAGTATCTTTAACCATAAATACGGTATCGTGAAGGGCTTATTTATTAGTGGTGTTGCTATGGCAGCATCAAATTTAATGTTTTCTTGGATTGCCATAGCAGGCCCTCAAGAACACCTGTACGCACTAGCAATTGTGGTGGACGGTTTTACCCAAGCTTGGTCACTGGTAGCGATGGTGGCGTTTATTTCTATGCTCTGTGATAGAGCGTTTAGCGCAACCCACTATGCCTTACTTGCATCACTTGGTAGCTTAGGCCGTACCGTGCTATCAGGCTATAGTGGTTTTGTGATAGATGATTTGCTTGGAGGTAATTGGGCACTCTTCTTCGCGCTAACTGCGCTTATGGTGCTTCCGTCATTATTGTTTTTATATTTAATTCGGCACAAGCTTTATGCTATTGAGAAGGCGTATCATGCTAACAAAAGCTAGAGGTGCAGGTCCTTGCACCTTTTACGTTCTTGCTAACTAAACGCTTATTGATCTTCTTTGATTAGCTGTAAGCCTTCATAAGGATCAACTTCTAACGCTTCGCAGTAACGTAAAAACTCAATGACATCCAATCGACGCTCTTGGTTTTCAATTTTACCGATGAATGAATGAGGCGTACCTAACACTTGCGCAAGACTACGCATTGTGTGACCTTTCTCGTGGCGCTTTGATTTTAGCCACTTCGTTAGCTTGCCGTTTTCTTCAGAAGAAACCGTTTTACCCATCATAATTAAACATCTCCTACTAGATGAAAGACTAAATTATCTAAATGAAATATGCCCGTCTCATTTAGTTATTATCTAAATATTACAGTTGTAGCTTATCGAGGAACTCTACAATGCAAAATGTTAAGCCTGTATGAACTCAGCATTTTTGCCTTTAGAACTCGATCAAGCTTACAGTTTACCCTGAATGCGGTACAACTTACCAGCTAGCTGCGATAAGTTATGCCAAACCAGTAACACGTAGACAAAATGTTAACTTGTCCCTATGTACCCAATTAGGTATAGACTAAAACACGAGTAACACCTAATTAATTTTTTACTTTTTCTTAATTCATTAAGGGTTGTAATATCCAGTAACACTTTAACAAATTTTTTAAAAAATGTACCAGTATTTGAAATAAATTATTTTTCTTTAAAAAATAAAAACTTACAGCTAACATTTACTAAGTGGTTAAAAAAGAGGCTATTACTAGATGATTCGATTACTGTTTTTACTGCCAATTCTATTGTGCTTAGGCTGGATTTACTTCCTTCGTTCTAACGGCGTGCCGCTTAAGCAAGGGAAAAAAGGCTTTATCTACATCTTAGTATTTTCATCTTTTGTTTTGGGCTTTTTTGTCTTAATGATGTATTTAACAGGGAGTTTGTGACGAATAAAGCAAATTGAGTTGTGATGGGCAGAAACAAAAAGAGCCATGACAAACGCATGACTCTTTAGAGAAACGTAGTGCGAATAATGTCTAGACGCTGAAACTTGCACCACAGCCACAAGTGGTTGTTGCATTGGGGTTGTTCACAAAGAAACGTGCACCCTCAAGTCCTTCAGTATAATCTACGATTCCGTCTATTAGATACTGAATACTCATTGGGTCGACAACCATAGTGACACCGTTTTTTACGATTTCCAAATCACCCGGATTTACTTTTTCATCGAAAGTGAAACCATATTGAAAGCCTGAGCAACCGCCACCCGTTACATACACGCGTAGCTTAAGATTGGCATTCTCTTCTTCTTCAATAAGTTCCTTTACGCGGCTTGCGGCAGCGTCAGAAAACTGAATTGGTAATTGTTCAGACATAGATTTAGACCCCTAATCCTGTAATCTGCAAATTATCTAATACCTGAGTATTTTAATCAAGTATAGCGTTTGTACCAATTATCTTTGATAAATGATCCATTTTTGGAACAAAGAACTCGTTGTTCACCTGTCAAAACGGTTCTATTTATTTTTTGTCATTGAGAGATTTTTAACTCTGCACCTAACCTGCTATTGAATGTATATTGGTATCTATAATGCTTAACCAAAGAAAGTAAGACTATTGCCTCAGTTAAGTTGCGTTAGCACAAGGACTTAGTGTAAAAAATTTGATATTCTTAAACGGTTTACTATTGTGGAATGACGTTCATGTCGTTGGATACATTAAGACGAAGCCTTGCAAAACCTAAAACTTCAGCGCAACTGTGCCTACTTGGTGCTGGTGCTGGCCTGCTTGCGGCGATACTTATCATTGCTTTTCGTCTTACTATTGAATTAATCCAAGGCACATTTCTCGATAAACCTGATGACTTTACCGAGCTTTCTGAGCTACATCGGCTATTTTTGCCTGTGCTTGCTGCGCTACTCATCGCGGTCTTTGCCGCCTTAACCGGGTTTAAGCATTACCGTTTGGGCATTCCATATGTGATCAACCGGATCAAACACCACTACGGTCATATGCCAATTTGGAATTCTGCTAACCAGTTTTTTGGTGGTGCCGTTGCTTTGATCAGTGGCTTTTCTGTTGGTCGAGAAGGACCATCTGTGCACATGGGGGCAACAGCAGCGAGCATTCTATCAGAGCGTTTACATCTACCACTCAATGCTGCGCGAACTTTGGCTGGTTGCGGTGTAGCTGCAGGTATTGCTGCCTCATTTAACACTCCGCTCGCGGCGGTGATATTCGTTATGGAAGTCGTGCTCAGGGAGTATAAAATCCACATTTTCGTGCCCGTGATGTTAGCCTCAGTGATCGGTGCAATGAGCACGCAATATGTGTTTGGTAATAGTTCCGAGCTGGCGCTCATTCATATCACTCCGTTGAGTTTTTGGCATTACCCTTATTTAATTATTTGTGGTGCAGCATTAGGAGCTGTTGCTTTTGCCTTCAATCAAAATCTAATGCTGATCATCAAAACTTTTAAGCCCATCAGCATGTTTCCTCGCCTTTTATTAGCGGGTTTAATTGCGGGATTAATTGGCTACGCCGTACCGGGTGCCATGGGTTCAGGTATGAGCGCTATCACCCAAGCCGTTGAATCTCCACATAACTTACAGCTACTCACCACAATATTGATTGCTAAGCTGATGGCGACTTTATTTGCGATTGGACTTGGTATTCCCGGTGGCATTATTGGTCCAGTGATTGGGCTTGGGGTCATCATGGGCACCTTGATGTCTTTCTTTGCCCAGTTTATTGAACCCAGCGTCGATGTTGCGGGAACTTATGGTGTACTCGGTATGGCAGGCTTACTTGCGGCAACTTTGCACGCCCCGCTTGCTGCACTCACAGCGGTAATGGAGCTGACTTCCAATCCAAAAATAATCGTTCCAGCTATGCTGGTGATCACCACAGCTTACGTTACGGCTTTACAGGCGTTTGGCAACCGTTCCATTTTTATTCAACAACTGGACTTTCAAGGACTGCCTTACCAAGTATCCCCCGCAAAAGAGGCATTGCAAAAAGTGGGGATTGTGGCTGAGATGGATGAGAATTTTAAACTGCTCTATTCCGATGACAAAGAGCAGATAAAGGAAACTCTATCCGCGGTTGATAGCCAAACACCGCTCATTGTTTATGATGAACAAAGCGGCTACCGCTTAGCCGAATACGATTTAAACTTAATCTCCGAGGGCAGCGTATCGGTCTCTTATATCGAGCTACAAGGACTAAGCACACAAGCGACCTTAGCAGACGCCTTTGATGTGCTAAAAGATAAACGTTCAGGCGCAGTGTATATCTACAACCAAAAGGATGAAAAACAAATACTTGGGTTATTGCGATGGGACCAAATTCGTCACATACTCACCACCAGAAACAGTTTACTCTAATCTAAAAAGTGGAATTTATAATGAGCTTATTGCTAACGTATAAAGCCTTACATATCTTTTTTATGATTGCCTGGTTTGCAGGGATTTTTTATCTGCCACGTCTCTTTGTGTACCACGCAATGACTGAAGAAAAATCTTGTAGCTCAATGCTCAAAATCATGGAGCGCCGTCTGCTCTTTTTTGTAACCCCATTTGCTATTCTCACCGCTGTGTTTGGGGTCTTAACGATTACAGAATACGGACGTGAGTGGTTTAAGCACAGTATGTGGCTACACTATAAACTGACTTTAGTGATTTTACTCTATATGTATCATGGTTATTGCTTTAAATTACTTGCCGACTTCAAACATGATCGCAATCGTAAAAGCGACAAGTTCTATCGTTTTTTCAACGAATTTCCCGTACTAATTCTATTAGCCATTGTCTTTCTTGCCGTTTTAAAACCTGCACTGTAACCGTGCATTATTGGGGGTACTTGGGTATAATATGCGCCCAAGTAACCGCCCACAATCTGCGTGTTATCTGGTTGGGTGAGCGACCTTGCAACCCGGTAGTCAATTTGTCTTTAGGAATCGCCAAATGTTCAGTTTCCAAGGTGAAAACATTCTTTCTGTCAATCAATTAGACAGAGATTCTATTGAACACATCTTCTCCATTGCCAAAAAAATGGAACCCTATGCTAAAAAGCAAAAACGTACCCAAGTACTTAATGGGGCGATTTTGGCAAATCTATTTTTTGAACCAAGCACGAGAACACGCGTAAGTTTCGGCACCGCATTTAACCTGCTGGGCGGCCTAGTCCGTGAAACCACAGGTATGCAAAGCTCAGCACTGGCAAAAGGCGAATCTTTGTATGATACCGCTCGCGTGATTTCTGCCTATGCTGACGCCGTGGCAATGCGCCACCCAGACGCAGGCTCAGTTGCCGAGTTTGCAACCGGTTCCGACGTTCCTGTTATCAACGGTGGCGATGGCCCAAATGAGCACCCGACTCAAGCACTGCTGGATCTACTGACGATTGACCGAGAGCTTAGCCGCTTTGGTACTGGAATTGACGGCATGCACATCGCCCTAGTCGGTGATTTAAAATACGGCCGCACTGTGCATTCTTTATCAAAGTTACTGAGCCACTACAAAGATATCCGCTTTACAATGGTTGCACCGGATGGCTTACAAATGCCTCAGTCTATTTTAGATGTCGTAGACAATGCCGGTCATCGTATTGAAGTCGTGTCTAAGATGGAAGGCAATTTAGCTGCCGATATCGTTTACCAGACTCGTATTCAAGAAGAGCGTTTCCCTTCTCAAGAAGAAGCAAACAAATACCGTGGTGGTTTTAGGATCAGCCAAGCGATTTATGACGCTCACTGTAAACCTAGCTCAGTATTAATGCACCCGTTACCTCGCGACAGCCGTAGCGATGCAAACGAGCTAGACAACGACCTAAATAACAACGACAACCTAGCTATCTTCCGCCAAGTTCAAAATGGTGTATTGATCCGTATGGCACTTTTTGCCCTAACGCTAGGTGTTGAAAACCAAGTGGAAAAACACGAGGTAGAAGTACCTTGGTTTAGCCGCAAACGTGAAAGCTAAAAAGGATCGACAATGACAATCAGTCAAGACTTATTTAAACGCGCCCAAGACTCAATCCCTGGAGGCGTTAACTCTCCTGTTCGCGCTTTTAATGGTGTAGGTGGTACGCCACTATTTATCACTAAAGCCGAAGGCGTTCACACCTTTGATGCCGACGGTAAACAGTACATTGATTATGTGGGTTCTTGGGGCCCGATGATCTTAGGTCATAACCATCCTGAGATTAAACAAGCAGTGCTTGAAGCGGTTGAAAATGGCCTATCGTACGGCGCGCCGACGGAAACTGAAATCCTAATGGCGGAAAAAGTAAAATCGCTAGTACCATCTATTGAAAAAGTGCGTATGGTAAGCTCTGGTACAGAAGCGACCATGAGCGCTATTCGCCTTGCTCGTGGTTACACCGGCCGCGATAAGATCTTAAAGTTTGAAGGCTGTTACCACGGTCACGCTGACTCCTTGCTTGTTAAAGCAGGTTCAGGTGCACTTACCATGGGCGTGCCTAACTCCCCTGGTATTCCTGCCGACTTTGCTAAGCATACGCTAACGGTTTCATTTAATAACCTTGATGAAGTAAAAGCGATTTTTGAGCAGTACAAAGATCAAATCGCCTGTGTGATCATCGAACCTGTTGCTGGAAACATGAACTGTATTCCACCGGTAGAAGGCTTTTTAGAAGGCCTGCGCGAAGTATGTACTGACAATCAAAGTGTGCTTATCTTTGATGAAGTCATGACGGGTTTCCGTGTTGCACTTGGTGGTGCTCAACAGTACTACAACATCACCCCAGACTTAACCTGTTTAGGTAAAGTGATTGGTGGCGGTATGCCAGTGGGTGCGTTTGGCGGTAAAAAAGAAATCATGGATTACATCGCCCCAGTTGGTCCTGTTTATCAAGCGGGCACGCTATCTGGTAACCCAATTGCCATGGCTGCTGGTTTAAAAGCGCTAGAGCTACTTTCAAAAGAAGGGCTGCACGCAGAGCTTGAAGCTAAGAGTAAAGCCCTGTGTGAAGGCTTCCAAGCGGCTGCTGATGAAGCAGGTATCGCGCTTACGACTAACTACGCAGGTGGTATGTTTGGCTTCTTCTTTACTGACGCTAAGAAAGTAACCAGCTATCAACAAGCAACTGAATGCGATCTAGAGCGCTTCAAAAAGTTTTTCCACTTGATGCTAGATGAAGGCGTTTATTTAGCCCCATCTGCATTCGAAGCGGGTTTCGTGAGCACAATGCATTCTGACGAAGAAATCGCTAACACTATCAATGCTGCAAAGCGTGCATTTGCCAAGTTGTAATCACAGATTACAACCCATATTAGTTTGTATTTAAAAAGCCCGCTCAGGGCTTTTTTTGTTTTTTCAGCTACGCTTTGAATAAGCTTTTCAAAAGCTTCGGTCTATTTAACCTAGACTCAAGTTATTTAGGCGCACTTAGGTAATAACGCTGTGCTAAGTTAAAACTATCATACAGAGGAAGTGATGGCTGGATTTAATACACTAATTAATCCTGCAACCCGTTTGATGGCGCGGTTGCGATACAAAACCAAAATGGCCGTTGTATTTGGTATTTTATTACTACCGCTAAGCCTCAGCTTGTTTTTTCTAAACAGTGTACTTAACCATTCTATTTCTGTCAGTGAGATGCAGAGGCAAGGGCTCACGCTTTACCCTAGTATGTTGGAAAACATTTTAGCGGGTAAAGCTTCCGATAATTCAATTTTATTGCAACGCGCTAAGTTACCTAAAGTGAGCGCCGCAGGCGCAAGCGCCCTTGAGCAGCTCTCTATTGCCTCTCAACTTGCCGTCGATGATGATCTTGGACGCAGTTACCTGAATCGCACGCTTGTTGAGTCTGCGCCAAGACTCATATCGCAAATCAATCAAATTGAGGCGCAGGCACGCGATATCATCAGTAGAGGCAGTTTTACTCCAGATAGTTTTATTGCACTGTCCAATTTAAACAAAGGATTACCTGGCGTCACGACACAATTTTCAGGCAAACTTAACATTGCTATCAATGATAACCAGCAACTCAAAAAGCAGCTTAGTCAGCCCTTAGCTGAGCTTGAGTCTAGCCTCTCTGATTACCAGCAAGCGGTGAAAACAGGCTTGTTAGACCCTGATGAACTAGCACTCTCACAAGCGCAATTTAACCGTTACTACCAAAGTGCAAGTGATGCTATCAAGCAGTTTGTTAATGTTGCAACACCCACGCTTGCCGCGCTTGTCGCTGAAAAACAAAACCAGCAACGGTGGATCAGAAACACCGTTGCCTTGGCTTCACTACTCGCACTGATCATCGCTATTTATCTTATGATTGGCTTTTACTCCTCGGTCATGGGCACCATCACAACTTTCTCACATGCCGCACAGAGCGCTTCTCGAGGGGATTTAAGTATCAAAGCGCAGACAACTGGCTCCGATGAGCTTAGCCAAATTATTGAACAATTTAATGCGGTACTACATGCCTTTATCTCTTTACTTGGTAACGTTCGATTAAGTAGTGACGAGCTACAGCAAGCAACAAGAACACTCAATAAGATAAGCCAAGATACTGAGAAGGACGTTGCCCAGCAGGAGAATAAAATCCAGTCTATCCACCATTCTCTCGAGAATATGGCACAATCCGCTCGCTCGGTTGAGGATGCCGCATTTAGCGCAACAGAGCTGGCCTCCGTAGCAGCCAAACAAGTAAAGCAAAGTAGCGTCAATACCACAGCCCTTGCAGAGCAAATGACCGAACTACAAGCTGAGTTTCAACAAAGTCGTGCTGCCTTAGATAAGCTCGCGGAAGACACGCAAAACATTAGTCAGGTGAGCTCCGCGATTAGAGAGATTGCCGAGCAAACCAATTTACTTGCGCTCAATGCCGCAATTGAGGCTGCTCGTGCTGGTGAACAAGGCCGAGGATTTGCGGTGGTAGCGGATGAGGTTAGAACGCTTGCGCAAAGAACGCAGCAACAAACGGAAGAAATACACAATATTATTCAATCTTTACAAGCTGCATCCAGAGACACGCAAGACAAAATGCGCAGCAGTGAAGACAATATGGCGCAAAGTGTTATCGCCGCGAATGATACTAATGAAGTCCTACAGCACGCAGAGCAAAGCATGCGAGACATAGACGAGCAAGGGAAATTGATCAGTCAGCTGGTACAGCAACAAACCCAAGCGACCGAACACGCATTGAATGAATCATCTGAGATCAGTAACTTAGCACAGCATACTCTGGGTTCCGCAAGAGCGACCCAAAGCGATGCACAAAAACTTGGCAAGCTCTCACAAACTTTAAATAAAGAAATCGATAAATTTAAAGCTTAGAGACTGTGCTAGGGTCAACAAACCCTAGTAGCCAAGACTTGGTTCAACATCCAGGTCTTGGTTCGAACATGCTCTCTCTAATAGGTAGCTGCAATACAGGACCACAACTCGGAGGCGACTGCTTACCCGTTTTCGGATTGATAAACGCCCAGCGAATGGACTTTGGACGCTCATCAACAATCGCTTGTGGATTTAGTGGTTTTAGGTAACGAATATAGAGCTCAAGCGCACCTTGGCTGCCCGTTAATCCCGTTGGCTTGTTATCATCGCGACCAATCCAAGCAACGGTGACCGTATTTTGGTCAAAACCTGCAAACCAGCTGTCTCTTAAATCATTACTCGTCCCCGTTTTCCCTGCAAGTTGAATTGAGGGGAAGTGAAGATTGAGACGCTTTGCTGTGCCTTTTTTGGTTACGCGTTTCATACCGTATTTCGTCATGTATACCGCGTCGCTGTCTAGCGTTTGGCTTTTTTGTACCGGATGTTCGTATACCAGCTTACCCAGTGAATCGGTGATAGCCATGACGCTGGTCAACTCGCTCTGCTTACCATCTGCAGCAAGCGTGGTGTACGCCTCTGCAATATCAAAACTAGATAGCTCTAACGCGCCCAATAATAAAGAAGGATAAAGTGGAATCGACTTAGAGACACCAAGGTCATTCAAAGTTTGTGCGACTCGATTAACCCCCACATCCAAACCAAGGTTTACTGCCGGAATATTGATGCTATTGCTGAACGCTTCAAACATTGGCACTTGGCCTCTGAATTTATGATCAAAGTTCTCTGGAGACCAGACCTTACCTGAACCGTCTGTCACTTCAAGGGGGCTGTCATCAAGCAGCATGCCCAAATGGTAGTTTGGATTCGACAAAGCACTCAAATAAATAGCGGGCTTGACCAGTGAACCTATATTACGCTCGGTGTCTAATACCCGATTAAAACCTGAAAACTTCAACTGACGACCAGCAACTAACGCCGATACACCCGCTTTTTCAACATTAACTGACAGCATGGCAGTTTCTAAATCTTCCGTTTTAAAGCGACGCTCTAAGTAAGGTAAGCCCTTTTTAACGGCATCTTCCATCGCCGTTTGCTTTTGTAAATCGAGATAGGTAAAAATCCGAATTCCAGAGTCGACAATGTCATCATCAGGCACCAGTTTCTTTAACTCGCGATTCACCAGCTCCAAATATCCAGGATAAGACTGCATACGGCTCGCTTTTAAAGGCTGTACATCAATCGGCCTTGCCAGCGCTGCGCGATATTCGGGCGTTGTGATAAGGCCATTTTCCACCATTAGCCTCAAGACTAAATCACGCCTTTCCATTACCCGCTCAGGATAGCGTCTTGGGTTATAAAAAGATGGCCCTTTAACCATCGCAACTAGCATAGCGACTTGGTCAAACTCAAGCTCGTCCACTGGCTTACCAAAATAAAAATCGGCCGCAAGCCCCATACCATGAACGCCTTGATTATAGGCTTGCCCCAAAAACACTTCGTTTAAATAGGCTTCGAGGATTTCATCTTTGCTGTAACGGAAATCTAAAATCAATGCGATGAACGCTTCATTCACCTTGCGGATTAAGGTGCGATCTCTGGTGAGATAAAAGTTCTTTGCGAGCTGTTGCGTAAGCGTACTGCCACCTTGCACAGTTCGCCCAGCTTTGATGTTGGCATACAGCGCACGTAAAATAGACAGCGCAGAAACACCATGATGTTGGTAAAAGTCTCTATCTTCTACCACCAGCAGCGTTTCTTTTAAAATATTAGGGAATTTATCGAACGGAACAAACTCTCTGTCTTGCCGCGATTCATTGCCGATCCGAGCAATTTGCACCGGTTCTAGGCGAGCCCCAGCTAAACGCCGACCTTGATTATCAACAATATTGGCAAGCTTCTTACCAGCAAAATTAAGCGTAAAAATACGCGCTGTTTCTGGGCCATCGTAGAATTCGAACGCGCGACGATGAATGGTGATTGTACGACCTTGAACGGTATACTGACCGGTACGGCTGATACGATTTACACGAGAATAGTTAAGCCGCTTCAGCTCCCACAGCACTTCATCCTCATTAAGGAACTGATCAGGAAAAAACTGCATCGATCTGGCATAAACTTGAACGGGAAGTTCCCACTTATTACCCTCAAACTGCCGGCTTATTTTAGCGTCTAAGTAGATGATATAGATTGCAACAAGGAATATCGCCGCAATAGTCCCCTTCCAAAAGAAAGACCACAACGTGCTCAGTACACGGCTTTTAATTCTTTGCATCTTAGAACCGTTTTGCTGGGTATTGTTTTTACGCGAAGTGTTCGCTTTGACGTTTGATTTGTTGGCAGGTGTTCTTTTCTTTTTATCCGTCATGACCCAAGTAAAACTAAAAAATGAATCGCAAGATGGTAGGGTAACCTAAATTAACAACTGCTGAAAGTAGAATAATATTTATAAAGAAAAGTGAGCCCTACTGGACCCACTTTGTTTAGACAACGAGAACTTTACAATATTGACCGAGAGCCAAATTGGTATTACTGTCCGCGAACTGTCACGAACTCAGGATAGGCATCTACGCCACAATCATGTTGATCCATACCGCTTAGCTCTTCTTCTTCGCCAACGCGGATCCCCATGCTCGCTTTCAATACACTCCAGACAATATAAGAAGCAATGAAAACAAAACCTAAAATAGTGATGAGTCCCACAGCCTGACCTTGGAAAGTAGCGTCTGAGTTTGAAAATGGCACCATCATCACACCCAGCGCACCGCATATACCGTGAACAGAGATAGCACCGACAGGATCATCAATTTTTGCCTTATCTAACGCAACGATACTAAACACCACCAATGCACCACCTATGGCACCGAGGATAAGCGCTAGTACAGGTGTTGGAGAGGCAGGCTCTGCGGTAATGGTCACCAGACCTGCTAGTGCACCATTAAGCACCATAGTTAAATCCGCCTTGCCCCACATTAATTTACACACCAACAGTGCAGCCACCGCACCTGCCGCCGCCGCCGCATTGGTATTTAACATGATTTGGCTGACCGCGATGGCATTTTCTTTGTCGGCAAGGAACAGCTGAGAGCCACCGTTAAAGCCAAACCACCCCATCCACAAAATAAAGGTGCCTAGTGTAGCCAGTGGCATGTTGGAACCAGGAATTGGGTAAATCTCACCATTTTTGCCATATTTTCCTTTGCGCGCACCAAGTAACAAAACACCCGCTAGTGCCGCAGCAGCACCGGCACCATGCACAATGGCAGAGCCGGCAAAGTCAACAAAGCCAAGCTCAGATAAGAAACCACCGCCCCACGTCCAATAGCCTTCTAATGGGTAGATAAAACCAGTTAACACCACACAAAATGCTAAAAACGCCCACAACTTCATACGCTCAGCAACAGCGCCCGAGACAATTGACATGGCCGTTGCAACAAATACCACTTGGAAGAAAAAGTCGGATTGCAGTGCATGGTCGGCATCCTTAGCAGCACTGCCAATGAGCGCACCAAGACTTGGTAAAACCCCACCTTCGGCATTATCGACATACATGATGTTGTAACCAATAAGCAAATACATAGTACAAGCAATAGCGTACAGTGCGACGTTCTTGGTAAGGATTTCAGTGGTATTTTTTGAGCGTACTAATCCCGCTTCAAGCATAGCGAATCCGGCTGCCATCCACATAACTAAGACGCCAGAGATCAAAAAGTAAAAGGTATTTAATGAAAATTTTAGTTCTATTATTGTATTTTCCATTGCTTGGCTCCCCTTAAATGGCTTCTTCATCAAGTTCGCCGGTACGGATCCGAACAACTTGGTCTAAGTCGTAAACAAAGATTTTTCCATCACCAATTTTTCCAGTGAACGCAGCCTTTGTAACCGTTTCCACAACACGCTCGGCGTTTTCGCTTAACGTCGCAATTTCTATTTTTATTTTTGGAATGAAATCGACTTGATATTCTGCACCGCGATACAGTTCGGTATGGCCGCGCTGACGCCCAAACCCTTTAACGTCAACAACCGTCATGCCTTCAATCCCCAGATCGGCTAACGCTTCACGTACCTCATCCAGTTTAAATGGTTTTATTATTGCACTTATCATTTTCATGCTGAGTCCCCTTAGGACAGTTGATCCTGTTGTATGTAGTAATCCAACCTTTATGCCAAATTTTTTATTCCTTAATTAACAATGAATTAAAGTGAGAAGTGGAATTTCACGCATAAAAAATGCACCATCTAGGTGCATTGATATTAAGTCTGAACTGAGTTGGTGCATAAGCACCCAAATAACGAAAAGCTAATGCGCGATAACGCAATTTCGTTGTTTGTCCTTCGCTTTGTAGAGCGCTTTATCCGCCTTGCGCATTACTTCGCTTAGACTCTTTGATTGGCAAGCCGCGAGGCCAATACTGATGGTGCAATAATGCTTACCCTCAGGAATTTTGAATGCTTGCTGCGCAAGGCGCTCTCTAAAGTCTTCTAGCATGTGCTTTGCCATCTTCATATCTGAGCTTGGAATAAGCAAAGCAAACTCTTCCCCACCAATACGTGCGACAATGTAGTGACCAAATGCACTACGCAGTAAATCAGCAACTTGTTTAAGTACATCATCACCGCTTTCATGACCATATTGATCATTAATAGATTTAAAATGATCGAGGTCTAACAATGCCAATATATGCTGACTCGGTTTGTTCTTGATTAAACGCTCTGCTTGCTGACAGAAATAACGGCGATTATAAAGTCCTGTTAAATAGTCTCGATGGGCATATTCTTTGATTTCTGCAATCAAATTGAGCTGCTCCATCGTCTGCATGATGCGGCAATGAAACTCTTCACTCATAAAAGGTTTTGCCAAAAAGTCATTGGCGCCGTATTTGATAAACTTTGCTGACAAACCATGACTTCCAGCGCCAGACAGACCAATAATCGCCAACTCATCTCGCCCACGACTATTACGAACGGATTTCACCAACTCAAAGCCATCCATCGTCGGCATCGCAAAGTCTGTCAGCAGCAATTTAATTTCATGGTCAGATAACAACATCTCCAATGCCTGTTCGCCATCTTGCGCCTCAAGCACTGTAAATAATTGCTTTTCAAGCATCTGCTTCATTACAGCTCGACTGATCACAGAATCATCGGCGATCAGCGCCTTGCAACCTTGGTTTCTCAACAGTCTAGATGCTAACTTGACCGCGTATAGGTATGAATCACGGTTGTCTTTAATCACATAATCCACCACGCCCATTTCAAGCATTTGCTGGCGGCTATATTCATCTATTTTTGAGGTCAGCACCACGGTAGGAATTTTGTGGCTGAGCGTGAGCTGCACGACCTCTGCGTCCATCGCATCGGGCAGCGTTAAATCTACCAGCGCCAATGTATATTGGTGCTGTGCTAAGAAGTCCTTACTTTCCTTGAGGGACCAAGCAAAATCGATTTCGACATCTAGATGCTGAGCAGCAAGGTGTCGCAATACCTGTTGTACGACTTTACTGTCTTCAACAATTAAAATTCTTTGCATGGATTGAGATCTCTTAAGTACAACGAGAAGCGCAGTGAAACAAGAATTTAACGGGGCTAAATACTTTATTACTACATAATAAAGTACTAAATATACGCGAATTTTGCACTAAAAAAAACCAAATCGGCTCAAATTCGTTACTTTTCGATAAACGAGGTTACAACAGCCTACTTTCAAACCTGCCGTTTTTTTTGTTGAGTTTGTCTCAATGGCTTTGAATTTCAGATGAAATACTTCTTTAATGCAGACATACCTACTGTAATACCGAGGAAGCAATGAAAAAACTACTACCACTATTGCTCGTGAGTTGTGCCCTACTCTCAGCGCCAAGCATAGCTGAAGAGCACAACCGCGCAATTGAGATAGATCATAAAATAACAACTGAGCATAGAGCCGAAATAAAAGGTGAACGTATTAACTACACCGCAACAACAGGCACACAGCCGGTGTGGAATGAAAACGGCGACGCAGTTGCAACGTTGCATTACACCTACTATAAGCGCACAAAAATCAAAGATATGAGCAAACGCCCGCTGTTGATCTCATTTAACGGTGGTCCGGGCTCTGCTTCCGTGTGGATGCATATTGCCTATACTGGCCCAAGAGTATTAAAAATTGATGACGAAGGGTATCCACTGCAACCTTACGGCTTGAAAGATAACCCATATTCAGTGCTAGATGTTGCCGATATTGTTTATGTAAACCCAGTCAACACAGGTTATTCTCGCGTACTCAAAAATGCTGAAGGTAAATATCCTAGTAAAGCCGAACAAACAAAGATGTTTTTTGGTGTCAACGCGGACGTGAAGTACTTAGCCGAATGGCTCAATACATTTATTCATCGCAATGAGCGTATGCTTTCCCCTAAGTACCTGATTGGTGAGAGCTACGGCACGACTCGAGTGTCAGGTCTTGCGCACGCGATGCAAAACAACCAGTGGCTTTACCTCAATGGCGTGGTGTTGGTATCTCCTACAGAAATCGGCATTAAACGAGAAGGTCCGGTTGAAGTGGCAAACCGTTTACCATATTACGCTGCTGCCGCTTGGTACCACAAGGCGCTGTCTTCTGAATTGCAAAATAAAGATTTACTCGAAGTACTTGCAGAGGTTGAACAATATACGGTTGATCAGTATCTTCCCGCACTCGCCAAAGGCGCATTTATCAGTGCCCAAGAAAAGCAAAGTGTGACACAGGCCGTTGCTAAATATAGTGGCTTAAGCGAGCGCTTTGTAGCTCAAAACAACCTAGATATTCCTACTGCGGCATTTTGGAAAGAACTGTTGCGTGAGCGTGGCTATACCCTAGGTCGTTTGGACTCACGCTACCTTGGTATTGATAAAAGAGACGCTGGTTCTCGCCCTGATTATTGGCCTGAGCTGACCTCTTGGTTGCACTCATTTACGCCAGCGATCAATCATTACTTCGCAACGGAGCTCAACTATAAAACCGATGTAAAATATAATATGTTTGGTTCAGTTTACCCTTGGGATAACAGCGATAATAATGTCGGTGAGCAATTACGATTAGCGATGGCACAAAACCCTTACCTAAACGTGATGATCCAGTCTGGCTACTACGATGGCGCAACGAATTACTTTGATGCCAAGTACAATATGTGGCAACTCGATCCGAGCGGAAAAATGCGTGATCGCTTAAGCTTTAAAGGCTACCGCTCCGGGCACATGATGTACCTGCGTCATGAAGATTTACAAAAATCGAACGAAGATCTCCGCGAGTTTATCTTAAAAACAACCCCCAAAGCGGATCAGTCAGCGCTTTACTAAATTCCCAACCCATTGTGGCCGCGCAAGCGGTCACTTATCTTAATACTCACCAGATTGTAAAAATTTCCTTTTATCCTTCTACAGTTACCTATAATCTAGATATACTCAATACTATCTCTCTACAACTTAGGCACGCACCATGAACGAGCAGTTTAAAGTCGTCTTCGTTGGCATGGCCGACGGTAAGGATCAACAAAGCGCCGCTATCGCAATGGCAGACAGGTTGAAAACCTCACCCTCAAAGATCCAGCAATTTTACGCTGGCAAAAACTTGTTTGCTCCTGCTGATAAAGCCAAAGCACTAAAACAGGTAAAATTACTTGCAAGTGCGGGGATCAATGCCAAGCTACAAAGCCAAACAGCCGCTACTCCAACTAACGCAGATCAAGAGCGCGTATTTGAAGCGCTGGATTACATCACAAGCAGTCTAATACGTATCGAAGAGCGATTAGAGGAGCTCGAGCAACGCGTAGCACCAACTCCCCATACTAAAATAGAAGATACAACAGACGAAGAATGGGAGACGAAGGAGCTATTTGATGAACTGGACTTTGAGCCTAGCCCTCCGGCTAAATCTAAGACTTGGCTATATTATCTGCTCGCTGTATTAATTATTTTATTTATTCTGCTTGGTGTAAGTTTGTTTTTCCCTGAGTGGCTCGCGTTAGAATGAGTAAAACTAATAACAACATAAATAAATCTCAAGTTACTCGTGCTAATTTGAGAAAAATGATTAGAAATGCAAGAAACTCGCTATCGGCAGAGCAACAGAAGACAGCCGCGGCACATCTCAACATTAATTTTTTTCAACAAATAAACCTCCCAGAAAATGCCAATGTAGGGGTCTATATTCAAAACGATGGCGAACTAGATACATCCCTTTTAATTCAATCGCTTTGGGACAAAAAACACCAGGTTTTCTTACCCGTAATTCACCCCTTCAACCCTGCAAATTTACTCTTCCAGAAGTATGAAAAAAACTCACCCATGAAGACAAATCGCTATGCTATCTTGGAACCTAAGTTAGATTGTTCAGCTGTGGCACCGCTTGCATCATTGGATTTACTGTTGATGCCTCTGGTTGCTTTTGATGAGCAAGGTAATCGCCTCGGTATGGGCGGTGGGTACTACGATAGAACATTAGCGTTACACTACGCTGAGCAGCGAGCTAAACCAGCACTTGTTGGCCTTGCTCATGATTGCCAGCAAGTTCCAAGCTTACCAACAGCAGCTTGGGATGTACCGCTCCCAACTATCCTCACTCCAACCCAACTATACACTTGGCCAAAAAATAATTGAGCAGGCAAACAGTTAAGCGCATTTTGAGGCGCTTTTGACCATGACGCTGACACTTTGATTGAGTTATACTCCATACAACTTCAATGACAACTAAGTGTAGCGTTATGACTCAAGATGAAATGAAAAAAGCCGCAGCATGGGCAGCTTTGAACTATGTAGAAGAAAACACCATTGTTGGGGTTGGTACAGGCTCGACGGTAAACCACTTTATTGATGCGCTTGGCAGTATCAAGGATCAAATCAAAGGGGCAGTATCAAGCTCTGAAGCTTCAACAGAGAAGCTAAAAGCACTTGGTATTGAAGTTTTCGAGTTAAACGATGTGTCAGAGCTTGCGGTATATGTTGATGGTGCAGATGAAATCAACAGCACCAACGAAATGATAAAAGGCGGTGGCGCAGCACTGACGCGCGAGAAAATCGTTGCAGCCGTTGCCAAGAAATTTGTTTGTATCGTTGATAATACAAAGCATGTTGAGACGCTAGGCGCATTTCCACTACCAGTTGAAGTGATCCCAATGGCGCGTAGTTACGTGGCAAGAGAGTTACTAAAATTAGGTGGCGATCCAGTTTACCGCCAAGGCGTTATCACTGATAACGGCAATGTCATTCTTGATGTGCATGGCCTAGAAATTAGCGCAGCAAAAGCGCTTGAAGAAAAAATTAACCAGATTGTTGGCGTCGTGACTAATGGCTTATTTGCCATGCGTGGCGCTGACGTTGTAATAACAGGCACTCCAGAAGGGCCTAAAATCAACTAGTGAGATTACAGATGAGCAAGGTTTCGTTATCAAAGGATAAAATTCGAATTTTGTTGTTAGAAGGCGTGCATCAAAGCGCCGTTGAGACGCTAAAGCGCAACGGTTATAGCAACATAGACTACGTTAAAACATCCTTACCGGAGCCTGAGCTGATCGAGCGGATCAAAGACGCTCACTTTGTCGGGATCCGCTCGCGTACCCACCTTACGGAAGCAGTATTAGACCAAGCTGAAAAGCTGGTCGCTGTTGGCTGTTTCTGCATCGGCACCAACCAAGTGGATTTGGATGCCGCTAAAAAACGTGGTATCGCCGTATTCAACGCGCCATTTTCTAACACTCGCTCTGTGGCTGAACTTGTACTGGGTGAAATTCTCTTGTTACTGCGCCGTGTTCCTGAGCGCAACGCAAAGGCGCATCGCGGTGAGTGGGATAAATCTGCCGACGGTTCATACGAAGCTCGTGGTAAAACGCTAGGTATTATTGGTTATGGTCACATTGGCACCCAGCTTGGCATTATGGCTGAGAATATCGGGATGAACGTCGAGTTTTATGACATCGAAGATAAGCTCACGCTCGGCAACGCAACGCAGTTACACACGCTTACGCAATTGTTACAAAGAGCGGACGTGGTCAGTTTGCATGTACCGGAGACATCACAGACCAAAAACCTTATCGGCATGGCTGAAATTGAAGTGATGAAGCAAGGCGCAATCCTAATTAACGCATCACGTGGAACGGTTGTTGATATCGACGCTTTAGCTGAAGCATTGGCGGCCAAGAAGCTTTCCGGCGCTGCTATTGATGTATTCCCCGTTGAGCCAAAATCTAATCATGAAGAATTCGTCTCACCACTACGCGAGTTTGACAATGTGCTGCTAACACCACACGTCGGTGGTTCTACCCAAGAAGCACAAGAAAATATCGGTGTGGAAGTCGCGGGTAAGTTGGCGAAATATTCAGATAACGGTTCAACAGTCACGGCTGTGAACTTCCCTGAGGTTTCTCTACCTGAATTATCAAACCGAAGTCGTTTATTACACGTACACGTAAACCGCCCAGGCGTACTAACGCAAATCAACCAAGCGTTCGCTCAGCACGGTATCAATATTGCGGCGCAATACCTACAAACGGATGAATCTATTGGTTACGTGGTTATCGACGTCGATAGCGACCACTCTGAAGTGGCGTTGAAAGAGTTAAGTGCAGTTGAAGGAACTATTAGAGCACGTATTCTTCACTAAGAATAATCACACATAAAAAAACCAGTCACTGTGAAGCGACTGGTTTTTTTGTATCAATCTGGCTTACGCCATGAAATCAACACCTTCTTTGATGTCTTTTTCAAGTGTCGCTAGCATGTCGTCTTTTGCTTTTTGCTCAAACGCGCTTAGCTCACCGTAAGGAAGTAACTTCTCTACACCGTTTTTACCAAGGATAACTGGCTGTGCAAAGAATGTTGCATCGCCTGTGTTACCTTCAACGTATGCGTACTCAAGTACTTCTTCACCTTGTAGGCCTTTCACTAGTGAGAAGCAGAAACGTGCTGCTGCTGCACCCATTGAAAGCGTAGCTGAACCGCCACCCGCTTTAGCTTCAACCACTTCAGTACCCGCGTTTTGGATACGAGTCGTTAGTGCAGCAACTTCTTCGTCAGTGAACTCAACACCTTCAACTTGAGAAAGCAGAGGTAGAATTGTAGTACCTGAGTGACCACCAATTACTGGGATCTTAACTTCAGCAACGTCTAGACCTTTAAGCTCTGCGATGAAGGTTTCAGCGCGGATAACGTCAAGCGTTGTTACACCGAATACGCGAGCTGGATCATAAGTACCTGCTTTTTTGAACACTTCAGCAACGATTGGTACCGTGCCATTTACTGGGTTTGTGATGATACCAACAAGTGCTTTAGGGCAGCTTCTAACGATACCTTCAGCAAGTGTCTTGATGATACCTGCGTTAACGTTGAATAGGTCAGCACGGTCCATACCAGGCTTACGAGGCATACCAGCAGGGATAAGCACTACGTCAGCACCAGCAAGAGCTGAGTCTAGGTCGTCTTTACCATAACCCGCTACTTTTACCGCAGTTGGGATGTGAGATAAGTCAACTGCAACACCAGGTACAACAGGTGCAACGTCATAAAGCGCTAACTCAGAGCCAGCTGGAAGACCATTTTTAAGCAATAAAGATAGAGCTTGACCGATACCGCCAGCGGCACCTAATACAGCAACTTTCATTTGAATTCTCCATAATTTGAAGGTGGAATTGAGTGTGCAGTAAAGATAATGAAAAGCGCTGTTAAACACAAATTAATCACGGTTATTTTCGAGATTTTTTGACTAATGTCTTAAATAAAAGTGTAAAGATCGCGACACTTTGTACTCTTATGCTTTACGACTGCTATTTTGGTCGCGCAAATTTGGGAATCTCGGTGGTTTTGTGTAGAATTTAAAGATTAGCCGTAAAAGAAGACAGACTATGCAGCCGCAAGAAAAACAAGAAGCACTGATCAAAGCATTTAAAGCCATTTTAAAAGAAGAAAACTTTGGCTCTCAAGGTGAAATTGTTGATGCTCTAAAACAACAAGGATTTGACAACGTCAGTCAGAGCAAAGTGTCGCGCATGCTGAGCAAGTTTGGTGCTGTGCGTACACGTAATGCCAAACAAGAAATGGTTTACTGCTTACCCGCCGAAATGAGCGTACCAACAGCAAAAAGTCCTTTACGTCAGTTAGTCGTTGATATTATGCACAACGAAATGATGATTATTATTCGAACCAGTCCTGGTGCTGCACAGTTAATTGCGAGGCTACTTGACTCATTAGGCACCGCAGACGGCGTATTAGGTACCATCGCTGGCGATGACACGATTTTTATTGCCCCTGCCAAAGTATCTGAAATCGACGTTACTTTAGATAAAGTAAAAACTCTGTTCGATAACGTTTAGTCTATTATTTTTATCGGTGCTAACTCACAGGTTAGCACATATTCTGATACTCTAGCTTCTACAAACACGCTTTCCCACTATCACGATAAACAAAATAAATTGCTTATCTTTACAGCAAAAAAACGTTTGACATAATATGTCTAAATGTGGCAACTTTAGAAACACATGTGAGGCTTTCTCACAACGCATGGATGGTTTTTAAGCTGATTGACTAGCTTTTCGGATTTGTTTCCTACAGTGTCTCAGTCTTTCCGGACACGAGCGCTATTCGCTTCACTCAATCATCTCACATTCTATGATGCGGAACTCACCGCTTGATGCACACAAAGATACCTTATGGCGCTGAGTGGACAATTCACTTACTTAACCGCTTAAAAGGAAATACAAGGAACTAAGGAACAGCAATGGAATTTTTAAATACTGCATTTACGTTTCCCACTGTTATTTTTTCAACACTATTACTGATAGTGCTGTTGTTCTGGCTAATTGCTTTACTCGGTTTTGCTGATATCGATATCTTAGAAGGCGATGTTGATATTGAAGCCGAAGGCGCAAGCTCTGGTTCTTTTTGGGAGGTCGCTTTTGGCGGAGTCCCTGTGAGTATTTCATTAAGTTTAATCATCGCGCTGGGCTGGATTGTCAGTATTTATGTGCAACAGTTTTTTGCTTACCTACTAGGCGATGGCATTTTTTACTACCTGATGGGCACGGTATTTATGCTTGCCAGCCTCATTGCTGCATTACCACTAACCGCTGTAATTGTAAGACCATTACGACGCTTTTTCGAAAGCCAAGAAACCACATCAAAGCAAGCGCTGGTTGGGCTCGAATGCGTTATTGCAACATCAAGAGTTAGCAACACGTTCGGTCAAGCCAGAGTATATATTCAAGGAACAGAGCAACTCATCGAAGTGCGCTCGGATGAAGATAACACTTTCACACTAGGAGACAGTGCCTTACTTATCGAACATGACACCCTTACACATAGCTACACGATTGTGGCTAAACCTTGGTAATAGTACGGAAAATAACGGAATTTAGGAACTAGTTGGTATAGCTAATACCAGCTCAAACAACATAGCGCAACGCAGGAAAAAACATGGAATTTCTAAACAACCTCGGACCGGTGCTCGCAATCGTGGGCATATCCATCGTCATTATTTTTGCCATTCTACTTCTGATTGGAAAGTTCTACCGCAAGGTTGAACAAGGTCAGGCATTGATCATCAACAAGATGAAAAACGAGCCGGATGTCACGACTACAGGCGGCATTGTGCTACCTGTGATCCATAAAATGGAAGTCATGGATATTTCAACTAACCGCATGGTATTGGAGCGTCGTGAAAACAGCGGCCTGATCTGTAAAGACAATATCCGTGCTGACATCGCCATCACTTTTTACATTCGCGTAAACGAAAACAAAGAAGATATCCTACGCGTTGCTAAACAAGTTGGCTGTGCCCGCGCATCGGCACCAGAAACCTTACAAGCATTATTTGAGGCAAAATTCTCCGAAGCCTTGAAAACCGTTGGTAAGCGCATGAATTTTGAGGAGCTATTTACCCATCGTAATGAGTTCCGAGATTCTATTAAAGAAGTGATTGGACAAGATTTATCTGGCTATACGTTAGAAGATGTGGCGATTGATTATCTTGAACAAACCTCTATCGACAAGTTAGATCCAAATAACATTCTTGACGCTGAAGGTATTCGCCGTATTACCGAAAAAACCTCACGCCAAAACGTGGAAACGAACCAACTTAAATGCGATGAAAAAGCGCAAATCGACAACCAAAACCAAGCAGCCTTTGAAAAAGCAGCAGAAGTCGAGCGCCAACGAGAAGATGCTAGCGCAAGACAGCGCCGTGAAATCGAATCGGTGCGCGCTCGCGAAGCCGCAGAAGCTGAACGTGTTAAGCATGAAGAGCGCTTAAAAGCCGAAGAAGCACGCCTCAAAGCGGACGAAGCAATTGCAATTGCAGAGCACAATAAACAGCGTGAAATCGATGTTGCAGAGCAAAATCGCCTTCGCTTACTCGGCATAGAAGAAGAAAAAGTCACGCGTTCTCGCCAGATTGAAATTATTGAGCGCGAACGCGAAACCGAAATTTTACGTATCCAAAAAGCCAAAGCACTGGAAGTCGAGCAAAAAGAAATCGCCGATGTCCAACGCGAACGGGTTGCCGTTGAGAAAACCGTTGCCGAGGAACAAGAGCGCATCAAAGACGTGCAATGTATTGCTGAAGCCGAGCGTGAAAAACAAGCAAAAATTATTCTTGCTCAAGCTGAGGCCGAAGAAGCGTTGGTTAAAGATATTGAAGCGGCTAAAGCTAAAGAGCAAGCTGCCGAATTTAAAGCCCGTGAAATGGAAAAAATGGCCGCAGCAGAACTACGTATTGCGAACCAAACCGCAGAGTCGAAGAAAATTCTTGCCGAGGCTGCCCAAGTTGAAGCGGCAGCACCTGGTCTTGCAGAAGCAGATATCATCAAGGCAAAAGCCGCTGCTAGTGCGATACAAGGCGAAACAGACGCTAAAGTGCTACAGCAAAAACTAGAAGCCGAAGCACAAGGTAAACGTGATATTGGCCGCGCCGAAGCCGAAGTACAAGCAGCAATGGCAGAGGCAACCAAGAAGCAAAGTGAAGCTGAGGCACAAGGCAAACGTGAAATTGGTTTGGCAGAAGCTGAGGTTCAATCAGCAATGGCTGAGGCAATTGAAAAACAAGGTGAAGCAGAAGCTATCAACCTTGAACGTAAGATGTCAGCAGAAGCCAAAGGTCTTACAGAGAAGCTGGAAGCACTGAATAAGATGGATAAAGACGCCCGTGAATACGAAGGCTTCACCCTACAGTTAAACCAACAGAAAGAGCTGACGCTTGCGAGTATCGAAGCGAACAAGCAGGTTTCTGCAAGTCAGGCTGAAGTATTAGGTAAAGCACTGAGCGGTGCTGATATCAACTTTATGGGCGGCGATGGCCAATTCTTTAACCAGTTTATGAATGCCATCACAGTGGGCAAGTCAATTGACGGCTTAGTCGGCGAGAGTAAGACGGTACAAACCGTATTCAAAGATCACCTAAACGGTGAGCGTAATTTGATGGACGACCTAAAAGGGGTATTGGCTGGTGCCAATGCGTCGTCGGAAACGCTGAAAAACATCAACATGAGTAAGTTCTTCCAACAGCTAAGCAATAGCTCAGATGCGGATAAACAGCAGCTACTCAAGTTACTTGGCGGCTCGTTAAATGGCAGTAAACAAAGCGAACCACTAGAGTAATTAACCCTGAGGAGTCAATTTTCTTGGCTCCTCTCCCCCATTTGCGACAGCGCACATAGGAAAGCAAAGAATGACGGAAGCAACGCAACAAGCGCCAGAGCGAACGCTCGAACAAGACTCTTATCAACTGATTAAACGCCGACTTAGTAACTTTGGCAGCGAACTGAAAAGTCAAATAGATAAACTCAACCAACAGCGTGTTGATACTTTTGGCAGCACCGAGCTTAAAGTGAAAGGTCGAGCAAGAGTTCGTACTGAGCATAACTGCGTACCGCGCGACATCGTACTGATCGGCGACAAGCTTATCTTTGCTTATAATGTCTTTATGGGGCTTAAACAAAATACCCAAGTCAGCGATGTATTCACCGTACAAAAGCTACACTTGCAAGAAGATCATTACGAAATAGAACCTTACCCGCAAGAAACCAAATTCCTCACTGATCAACGTTTCTTACGGGACTTTGATGAACTATACACATATTACAAAGACACCCGGCTACAACACCTATTTGTTAAATCAAACAAGCTCTTTGCGCTATTTCAAATTGGCGAAAAACTCTCCGATGTTCGTGTGTTCCGCTGGCAAATCGCCAAAGATGAAACCTTAGATTATATTGATAATCGAGGAGAGCGTGACATAGGCGAAGTGGAAAACTTTGACTTTGAATGGCAAAAAACCGACCGCGCCGATCACGTCGAAGGCCGTCACCCACATATTAATGTAAACGACAAAGTGTTTATTGAAGTATCGGGTGGCAAACTCACCGTAAAAATAGAAAACAATACCCAAAGCGGTGAAGGTATTTATCAAGAAGCCGTTGATGACGCCAGTCAATCACTCGCAGATTGCGATTTACGTTTTGCCGAAGTTGGCGAAATGGTGTTGTTAAAGTTACTTCCCTACCGAGAAAAACAATGGCGTTATTTTATTTATAATTGCCGCACCCAACAGGTATTGCGCCAAGATGCGCTGGGTGGTGCCTGTGTTCAATTACCTGAGAACCAAGGAATTATTTTTCCTGGTGGCTATTATTTACAATCTGGGCAAACACGCTATTTTGACGACCAACTGGACGATTTAATTTTCCATCGCCAGATCAAATCACCCAATGGTGAAGATGTACTGTATATCTTCTACGAACCAAACGAGGGTCGCTACGCACTTTTCTCTTACAATATTATTGAGAAAAACCTGCAAAATCCTATTTATTGTCATGGCTATGGAATTTATGACGATGGCTTAGCGCTAACCTTTAAAGCAGAGCCTGAGCCTGAGCGCGTGCACCCTATTCAAATCTGGCAAAGCCCATTTTGTGGCAGCGAGTTTGCCGCACAAGCCCCTCGCGCAACCGGCTTATTTGGCCGGATCGGCAACCCGGATTTAGTACGCGCGATTTCTGATTTATACAGTGTGTTCAAGGCCATTAACGAACAAAGCCCCACGGTCTTTCATTATGAAGATTTAATTGCCCTCACCCGCAGTATCCTAGACCGCTATCATTGGCTTGCCGAAGCGGACTTTGCAGATGTCACAGCAAAACTACATGAAATTTTTGAAACCTCGGAGCAGGTACTCGACGAATTTGAAAAGGTAAGCCAAATTGAGGCCGACGCTCGGCGCGCAGAAGCGGAAATAGAGCAAGCCATGCAAGATGTGCTTCGCGAGGTGAGACCTGATAGCTTTAAAACAGCGGAGCAATTCGTTCAGAGCTTAGAATCTCTCAAACGCTTGAAAGGCAAAGTGATAAGCCTTGAAGAAGTGAAGTATATCAATCTTGGCGCGCTATCTGTCATGCTGCAGCAGATTGATGAGCAAACCTTGAGTTTAAGCCATAAAACCGCGGAGTTCTTGCAGCAAGATAGTGCTTTGGCGCCCTACTACGAGCAACTAGACTCCTTAGAGCAAGCCAGAGCACAGACAGAGAGTGTCACCGAGCTTAACGGCTTTTTGGCAACCTTGGAAACCTTGAGCGCTGAACTTGATTTGCTCAACCATACCATGCTGGATCTCGACATTGACGATAGCCGCATTCGCACTAAAATTTTGGAAGATGTCAGCGCCATTTATGGTCAAGTAAACCGCGCCAAAGCAGCGTTAGAAATCCAGAAAAAGAGCGTGGGCAGTGTTGAAGCAAAAGCCGAATTCGCGGCTCGCTTTAAGCTTTTCAGCCAAAGTATTACCAGCGGTCTAAGCGCTGCCAAAACCCCAGAGCAATGTGACGATCAGCTCTCTCGCTTACTTATCCAATTAGAAGAGCTCGAGTCTCAATTTAGTCAGTATGATGAGTTTTTAACGGAGATCTTGGCTAAACGTGATGACGTTTATGAAAGCTTTGAGGCGCATAAACAGCAGCTCATCGACGAAAGACAGCGCCGAGCACTAAGCCTAGCAAACGCTGCTGAGCGTATTTTACAGGGGGTGAATCGACGCTCGCAAAGTTTTAAAACCTTAGACGACATCAATAGCTATTTTGCCTCCGATCCTATGATTGGCAAGCTGCGTGATTTAACGCAAGAGCTAAAGCGCCTAAGCGATGAAGTGAAGGCGGATGATATTCAAGCCAAACTCAAGGCCTGCAAAGATCAAGCAATCCGCGCTTTGCGAGACAAGCAAGATATTTACATTGATGGTGGCAATACCGTTAAAGTCGGCAAACATGCGTTTAGTTTCAATAAACAAATCCTTGATTTGACTTTGCTGCCTCGTGGTGAACAGCTGATGTTACACCTCACCGGCACTGAGTATTTCGATACTATTCCTGACGCCACTGTCAATCAACAACTCAATGACGCAAGCACATACTGGCAGCAAAACCTGATCTCAGAAAATCGTCACTTATATCGAGGCGAGTACCTTGCAGCTCAAGTATTAGCAGCTGCGGAGCAAGACGGCAACGACTTTAGTCAAGCAGATCTAGAACTTGCCGTTGATGACGGAAGTTTACTGCCCATCGTACAAAAATTTGCAGAACCCAGATATCAAGAAGGCTATGAAAAAGGCATTCATGATCAAGATGCCAGCCTGATCTTAGCTAATTTACTAAAACAAAAACGACAGCTTGAGTTACTCGTCTACCCTGCTAGCTGTCGAATTGCGGCACAGCTATTTTATACTCAACAAAGCAAGGCTGAGCTAGCTGAATTGGCGTTTCAGGCCACACAAGCAGAGCTGATGGCAACGAAGTTAGATGACCATAGTTTTAGCCAACAGCTAAGCAAAGAATTGAGTGAAAAGATCACGGCATTTTGCCAACAAAATTTATCGAGCTATTTAACCGAGCTACACCGCTTTTCAGGCGAGTTAAGCGCAACTTACTTAATTAAAGCCCTTGCCAAGCAAGTTAAGCCGAGACAATTTGATTTGGCTTCACCTGCAAAACACACCAGCGAGCAGTTTATCTCGATGGCAAAGGCCAAAGGCGTTTGGCAACAGCTTGAAGACTCATTAACACATTTGACTAAACTTGCGGACAAATGCCGCCTGTTAAGCAGCTGGCTGCGCGCCTATGGCAGTAAGCAAAATGAAAGTGCTGAGACCTTGCTTGAGGCCGCTAACTGCATTTTGCTTTCCACCCAGTTAGATATCACCTACCAAGTCAAAGAAGCCGAAATAAAAACCGAAATTTCAGGTTTAATGGGCCAACACCCACGTATCGAGAACCAAGTGTTACGCCTAGATTACGCAGACTTTTTTGCCCGTAGTAACGAGTATCTCACGGTTCATGTTCCGGCCTACAAACAGTATCAACAGTTAAAAGCACAAGTGCTTGAGGCGCAAAAGCAGCGCTTGCAATTGGATGAGTTTAAACCTAGACCGCTAAGCTCATTTGTACGTAACCAGCTGATTGACAAAGTCTACTTCCCTATTATTGGCGATAACTTAGCAAAACAAATAGGGGCTGCAGGAAACAATAAACGCACCGACTTAATGGGCATGTTGCTGCTTATCTCCCCACCGGGCTATGGTAAAACCACGTTAATCGAGTATGTGGCTAACCGCTTAGGACTCACCTTTGTTAAGGTCAACTGTCCATCCATTGGTCACGACCAAGTCTCTTTAGATCCTGCTCAAGCCATCAACGCGACCGCCGCAAAAGAAATTGAGAAGATCAACCAAAGCTTTGAGATGGGCAATAATGTGATGCTGTACCTTGACGATATTCAGCATACCAACCCCGAGTTTTTACAAAAATTCATCTCTTTATGTGATGGTTCAAGACGCATAGACGGTGTGTGGAATGGCCGCAGTAAAACTTATGACCTGAGAGGCAAAAAATTTGCCGTTGTGATGGCAGGAAACCCCTACACCGAATCCGGTGAATCCTTTAAGATCCCAGATATGCTTGCCAACCGTGCGGATATTTACAACCTCGGTGACACCCTCAGTGGCTGCGAACAAGAATTTGCCATGAGCTTTATTGAAAATACGCTCACTTCCAATGCAGTGCTTGCGCCACTTGCTAATCGTGGTATGGAAGACTTGTACAAGCTAGTACGCATTGCCGACGGAGAAGACATCTCCATCAATGAATTGGAATTTAATTACTCTCAAGCGCAAGTGAATGAAGTTGTCAGCGTACTGAAAAAGCTGCTCACCATCCGCAACACCGTGCTCAAAGTAAATGCCCAATATATTGCTTCAGCAGCGCAAGATGATAACTATCGAACCGAGCCGCCGTTTAAGCTACAAGGCAGTTACCGGAACATGAATAAGATGGCTGAAAAGGTGGTTGCTGCCATGAATGACAGTGAACTTGAAAACCTAATTCAAGATCACTATCGCGGTGAAGCACAAACGCTTAGCAAAGGCAGCGAAGAAAACTTACTGAAACTGGCTGAATTACGCGGTACCTTAACGGATGAAGAAGCAACGCGCTGGCATGAAATCAAGGCCGAATATGCCCGCCTGCACCGCAATAGCGATGAGGGAAGCCCTGCGCAATTGGCAGTTGAACAGCTAAGCTTTGTCAATAAATCCCTTTCGCAAATCGCCGCTAAACTCGACAAAGAGCAGCTTAGCTTTGATTACAGTGCGCTATTGCAACAATTGGCTCAAGTGCTTAATGAGCAAGAGTTTGCCACGCAGTTAACTGAGCTACGTGAGGCCTTAACGCAGCAACCTTACGCTACACCGCTAAAACAATTGATAGCTTCACAGCAACAAGTCGCTGAGGAAATTGCGGGGCTGCAAAACGCTATCAAACACACCGCGAACAACGAGCAGCTACTCACTAACCTTGGCAAACTCAATGACTTGCTCAGCACCCAAGCGCAAATACAACAAGCATTGGGCCAACAAGGTCAGCAGCAAAATACGTTATTTGAAAACCTGTCTGAGCGCTTAGAAGCGGTGGCACAACCGCATATTCAAGTCGACAATCACATTGATGATAGCAGTGCAAAAGCGCTTGAAGCCGTCACCACTTTGCTAACAAATACCTTGGCAAACTCAAGCGCTGAACAAGTCCAGCAGCAACAGCTAAAAGACATTTTACAAAAGCTAGAGGATATTCAATCAAGGCCTGTAGTTAGTAACGGATCACCTGCGAAAAACCCGTATATGTTGTAACGGGGAAAAACGCTTACGAAACAAGTCAAAGCCCATGCATGGATGGGCTTTGGAGATGTAAAGTGCCAGATAACTTATTCTGGCATTTTTGCCATCACCGCCAAAAACTCTAGTGAGGGTGCAAAAAACGCAGAACCCATATCGGCACTAGAATAATCCAATATGGGGTCGTATTCATCCCCTTCCCCCAATCGGCTTCTTAGTACTTGCTCGAAAGCATCGCCTTTGGCGCTGCAACTTAGCGACAAGCTTCCTTGTTCAAATACATCACCAAACGGCATGCTTTGGTTAAGCAGTAGCGCATTGCCATTTGCGTCTTTCAATTCGGTTAATGCCGCATGATTACAGGGTTCGCAATCTTCAATTAGGTCATTGTCGAGACGCGTACGCCCCATTAATTGCTCTTGCTCAGCGAGCGGCAACGCCTGCCAGCGCAATAAATCAAACTTCACCCGCTGTACGTGAATGTAACTACCAAGGTGGTCGGCTGCATTTGGGTTGTGTACAAGTGCAACTTCTCGCTTATTACGCCCTCTAGGGATGTCTGCACCATAAATAAAGCCATTAAAATCACGACCATCTAAGAAACGAAAGGCGCGCACATGTGCCACCATTTCGACTAGGCCATTTAGCATGTGTAGCACACTTTGAGCAAATATATGATTAACGTCTTCTCGGTCGGAGCGGATCACGTAAAGCAAGTCAAAAGGCTGAGTATGCACGGTGTGCTCAGCCTCAACAATATGTGGAAAGCTTTTTAACTCTTTAGGAATAAACTCAGGATAAATGTGTGGCCAGTATTGCGCACCAACCGCGACAAAGCTCGACAGCATAGACTCGGAGAATCTGTCTTCCAACTCCTCTTGCAAGCGTCCACAATTTGCGAGCGCCGCTCTTAGCGCCTCGTCTTGCCCTTCAAGCACATTGAAGAACAAGTGTAAGCCGTGCAAATTGGCTTCAGCACACACACCTGATTGGGCAAGCGCCATGCTCTACTCCCTGCGTTTATTCATTTGCTATTAAGAAAAGAAATTTACAGCATGTGCCTTAATTTTTAAAGAGATTGGTTGATTTAAGTCGAGCGGTTCATGCGCTGGATGCGGTACTTCGAGCTCTTGACCCTCTAATGCAACACGGTAAATGTACTCTGTTCCCATAAAGCGCTGATTGAGTATTTTAACGCTGCCAAGCTCGGCATTTTCTAACGTAATGTGCTGCGGCCTCACATACATTTCACCCTTCGCGTCGATATTACCGAGCTCAACGAGTGATTTTACTGCACCAAATTGGGTTTCTACCGAAGCGCCATTCACTCGTTGTGCAGGAATATAAACTCCCTGACCCAAAAACTCGGCAACCATTTTGCTCTTTGGTCGTTGGAATAACGTTCTCGGCTCGCCCACTTGTGCGATTTTCCCTTTATCCATTATTGCCAACCGATCGGCAAAGGCAAAAGCTTCTTCTTTCGAGTGACTAACAAAAATCGCGGAAACTTGCTGATCTTTGATTATACGGCGAATATCGTTAATTAACTGAAACCGCACTTGAGCATCTATATTTGAAAACGGCTCATCAAGCAGCAACAGATTTGGCTTGTACGCCAGTGCTCGCGCAATTGCGACACGTTGTTGTTGGCCACCTGAAAGCTCGTGTGGAAAACGGTCGCTATAGTCTTGCAGCTGCACCAAATGGAGCATTTCAGCTACTCGGTCTTGACGTTCACGCTTGCTTTTTGAGGTTAAACCGAACGCGACATTTTGCGCCACAGTGAGGTGTGGGAATAGCGCATAGTCTTGAAACATCATGCCAATATTGCGTTTTTGTGGAGGTACAAAAGTGCCATTACCATTCATGGCTTTGCCTAAAATACTCACAGAGCCTTGAAATGGTTCAATCAAGCCCGCTATCGCCTTCAGCGTGGTCGTTTTACCGCAACCACTGGCACCAAGCAAACAAACAATCTCGTTTTGTTCTACGGTCAGATTTAGGCTATCCACAACGGCTTCACCGTCATAACGATAAGAGAGATTTTCAAGCACTAAACTATGCATTAACTTCGCTGCTCCATAGAACGGTTTACAACATAAAGCGGAATTAAACCAACCAACACAATAAATAACGCAGAGACAGAAGCCAACTCCAGCTGCTCATCACTCACATATTGGAAAACGTGTGTTGCCAGTGTTTCATAATTAAAGGGTCGTAATAACAATGCCGCTGGAAGTTCTTTCATACACTCAATAAAAACCAACAGTGCTGCGGTTAAAATACCGCGACGCAGCAATGGCAAATGTATTGATAACATGGTTTTGAAACGATTGCGACCCAACGAAAAACTTGCCATATCTAGACTTGGACTGATCCGCTGATAACTCGATTCGACCGCGCCTTGCGCAATCGCATAAAATCGTACAACGTAAGCAAAAACCAGTGCAAAAATCGTCCCGCTGAACAGCAAACCAGGCTCAAATGAAGTACCTTCAAGCCAAGTATTTAGCTTGTCGTCTAATAAAGTGAGTGGAATAAGTACTGCAATTGCCAGCACAGTGCCCGGTAGCGCGTATCCGGTACTCGCAAGCTTACCCGGCAGCGTGACGCGTTTACCACTGCTAACTCGCTGGTTAAACACCACCAGCATGCTCATGATAATTAATACCACACTTACCCAAAACGCTATTTTTAAACTTTGCCACGCATACAAGAAAAAGTCGTCATTCCAAGCTTGTTCAAAATAGTCGACGGCGTAATCTGCAAGCACCCATGTAGGCACGATAAAAGCCGCAATAAGAATAAGCCAACAAAAAGCGCTAGCGAACCAAGCCTGCGCGCCTTTAAGATGATAAAGCGTGGTACTGTTAACACTCGATTGGCGCTCATGCACTACCTGAGTTGGGCGGCTTACTCGCTCCAGTGTTAGGGCTAAAAATAAAAACAGTAGCATGATGCCTGAAATTTTAGCCGCAGCAGTAAGTGAATAATAACCCAACCAAGTATCGTAAACGGCGGTGGTTAGTGTACTCACGGCAAAGTAATGTACGGTTGCAAAATCTGCCATGCTTTCCATGGCGATCAGTGCCAGCCCTGCCACAATCGCGCCTCGCGACAAAGGTAAACTTATCTTAAAGAAGCTCTGTGAAGGTGACTTGCCCATCAATTGGCTGGCTTGTACCAGCTTAAACGACTGCTCTCTTAGCGCCGTTCTAAAAATCAAAAACAAATAAGGATAAAGCACCAGTGCAATCATCACGATAGCGCCTGACAAAGTGCGAATATCAAAGAACCAATAATCATCTGGAGATTGCCAGCCAAACCACTCTCGCAGCGCTATTTGTACAGGCCCAGCGTAATCCAGCAAATCGGTATACACGTAAGCAATCAAATAGGTTGGCATCGCAAGGGGTAGCATCAACGACCATTCGAAAAAGCGCCGTCCAGGAAACTCACAGTACGCGGTTAGCCAGCCAAGTGGTAGCGCGATTAAAGCGCAAAGGATGCATACACCTACAATCAGCCAAATCGTATTGCGGACATAGTCCCACAAAACGGTGTTCCAAAGGTGAGCAAAGACTTCGGAGTCAGGTTGTAGCGACTCAAAGATTAAAAACATCAGCGGGACTGATAGGCTAAGCCCTATCAGCCACGCAAAACTCTGCCATTTAGACAGTGAAAATGATAATTGCATTAAAGGTCAAATTTTACCTCATCGATTAGCTTAAGCGCTAACGGACGGTATTTACTGATCTCTGACAATGGTAGGCTGTCTTCCTTAAACTCACCCCAAGATGCCACAAGTTTCGATAACTCGACGCCAGGTTTAACCGGGTATTCCATATTCATCGACGCATACATATTTTGCGCCTTATTGTCGGTCATAAACTCAATGAGTTTCAAGGCATTTTCTGTATTTTTAGCGTGCTTGGTCAAGACAACACCAGAAACGTTGATATGAGAACCACGATCTTGTTGATTTGGGAAGTTGATATATACCGCTTCAGCCCAGGCTTTTTGCTTTTCATCTTCCATCATCTTACCGAAGTAATAGCTGTTTCCGATGGCCAAATCACACAGTCCTTCTTTTACTGCTTTGACTTGTGCACGGTCGTTACCTTGAGGCTTACGAGCTAAATTTTTCTTCACACCTTCAAGCCATTCTTTGGTCTTTGCTTCGCCATGATGGGCAATCATAGACGCCACTAAACCAAGGTTATAGGGATGCTTACCTGAGCGTGTACAAATTTTACCGCGGTATTGTTCATCCGCTAGCGCTTCATACGTAAGCGCATCTAACTTGCCTACACGGTCTTTTGCAGAATATACATTGCGTACACGCTTAGTAAGCGCAACCCACTGACCTTCAGGATCTCTGAAGTTCGCTGGGATATTCTTGGTTACAGCTTCGCTGTTAATTGCTTGTGTTAGGTTTTCGTCTTCAAGTTGAATTAGCGCACTGAAGTTTGAAGTGAGTACGAGATCAGCACGGCTATGCTTGCCTTCACGCTTAACACGCTCGATTAAGCCTTTTTTTGCAAAAACCACATTGGTCTTGATACCGGTTTGCTTGGTGAAGTCATCCAAAATAGGTTGGATCAGAAAAGGTTGTCTAAACGAGTAGATATTAACTTCCTCTGCAGCCATTGCTGGTAGGCAAGTAAGCGTTGCCAGTATAGTAACAAGTGCTTTTTTCATAAAGACTCCATTAGGTAAACAATAATTATTATCAACTAATTCTACCTGTAATTGTGCCGTTTTACACCCTGAATATTTGAAACTACGCTCAAGATAAAATTAGCGTTGTAGAAAACGGGAGAATTACCTGTGAGATATATCTCACTTAGCTACCAGAAATTGAGTAAAGATGCGCTGAAATAACACTCAAAATAACAGTAAGCAATTAAAAAATAATAAGTTATTAATTATTACTAGAAGAAGGCGCAAAAAAGATTGAATTTCACCGCTCCCGATTTTTTTTAGTCTGCTTATACTTAACAACATCTCAGGAAGAGAGATAAAGGATACACGGGATACGCTCAGGGCAGGATTTGCTAATGGATAAGCACCCACTTAAAGGAATATAGGGAAAAGCGAGCGAGATTGTATGTCACATGGTGTGATTACATTAAAGGACAGGGATTAAAGGTTCATGACGAGCCTAAGGATTGCTTCAGGGGAGAGGCTAAACGTTGAGGGATAACGTTACTGCATTGGATATGCAGGTGGTTAAGGATGAGGAAGGAAGGTACATCGGATGTACTGGTAAAATGTGGCTTAGGAGATGCCAATTGTTGCAATTAACAGTGCAACACCTAGCTTGAAGCAACACGTTCAGGCTACCAAGTGTCAAGGTAAAAAAGTGATGATTGGCACTGCTATTTTGGAAAGTAGCAAATAGGGACAATTAGAACAAGGGCTTGTTCTTAGCAAGTGGATGGCAATGGATAAGACAGCGGACGTGTAAAAGGAAGATGGACACAGGGCAAGATGCCTTTATTCGCAAAACGAGAACACCAAGCGATGCCATGGAAGAGGAAAGATTCAGGACGTTGAACTACTCAACTTTGCAGGATGCATTTAGAAGATTCCGTAAGCGCGACTCAGCAATGGGTCGCGCGCTTCTTATTTTGTTCCTATTTATCGCGTGATATTACGTTTGTGTTGTCGAGATGTTTGTGTTGTCGAGATAAATCTCGACCTACCGCCGTCTTGCTTGCCGTACCGCGTAAACAATTCAGCTTTTTGTCGAAATAAATTTCGACCTACCGTCATCTTGCTCGCCGCATTTAGTAAACAATTCAGATTTTTGTCGAAATAAGTCTCGACCTACCGGCATCTTGCTTGCCGTATTTCGTAAACAATTCAGCTTTTTGTCGAAATAAATTTCGACCTACCGGCATCTTGCTTGCTGTATTTCGTAAATAATGCAGCTTTTTGTCGAGATAAATCTCGATCTACCATCGTCTTACTCGCCATGCAGCGTAAACAATGTGGTTTTTTTGTCGAGATAAACCTCGACCTACGGTTAGGGCTCAGCCTACAGTTTACTGCGCTTACCCTTTAAGTAGGCATCTCTGAAATCGATAAAATGCGCGGTTAATTTATCTGCCGCATCCTGCTCGCCGCATTCGGCAAACAACACACAGGCAACTTCTGCCGTACCAAGCTGATGTTCATGCGGCGCGACTCGTAGCTTGTAATCCGAGAGCTTTTCAGGGGCGATGGATAACACAGGTAAACTATCGAGGTAGGGGCTCTTTCTGAACATTTTCTTAGCTTCACGCCATGTCCCATCCAAAAAGATAAATAGTGGTGTTTTATTTTCAGTGCGAGTCACCTTAGTAATTACCCGTTCAGGCTCCACGCCTTGCTCTGGAAAAACGACTATTGGTGCATATTGCTCGTCCAAAAGAAGCGCTAATAACGCAGCGTCAGGCTCAGTTCTGTCCCAACGAAAGGCATGATTATCTGGGATCACATCGGCAATCAAGCGTCCGGTGTTGGAGGGCTTAAAGCTTTCATTATGATACATAAGTAAACACACCGCACAGTCTGCTTTGGCCACTTCGACTTTGTCGCAAATACATAGAGTCGTAGCTAATAAGCAGCATTCACAACGCGCAAGCTTTGATCCCCTTGCCTTATATTCGCGTTGAGCCGCAGCGATTTGACGCTGTCTAAGCGCTAGTACTGAATTATTCACTCTGTTCCCCATCTAAAAATGCCGGCGTATTTTAGTAAAGCGCTCGGCTGGCGTCTATGCAAACTTATGCAACATCTTTACTCATGACATAAGCTTTTGTACTCTAAAGTTTTATTGGGTTTCACTAGGAGTAAAAAATGCAAGTAAAGGATTCTGCAAGACTGAGTTATCGCCTACTCACCTCACAAGATGCACAGCTGCTCGCCGATCTTGATAGCGATCCTGAGGTAATGAAATACATCACAGGCGGTCAGACTAACTCACTTGAAGAAGTAAAAACTGTATATATTCCACGTTTAACCGAGTTTACCGATGAGATCAAAGGTTGGGGGCTTTGGGGTTGTTTCGAGCTGCCAAACAAGGCATTTATTGGTTGGATTTTGGTTCGCCCTGCTAATTTCTTTTCAGAACAAAGAAACGATCAGGATTTAGAGCTTGGTTGGCGTTTTAAACAAGCCTCTTGGGGCAAAGGGTTTGCAACAGAGGCCGCACAACATATTATTCCAGACCTAATAGCAGCCAATCCTACCTTGACGCACTTGAGCGCTATCGCTGAAGAAGAGAACCTTGGATCCATCAAAATTATGCAGAAACTTGGGATGAATTATGTGAAAAAAGGGCTTCACAAAGATATTTTAGGAGATATGGAAGTCGTTTATTATCATAAAGTTCTTAATTAACCGAACAAAAGCGCAACCACTTAACACCACGGTTGCGCTTGCTCACTGCTATTAAATGCCTTTGCGACGCAGTGGTTCGGCATACATGCTCAACACCAATTGCTTCAGCTCTTCCGGTACAGACTCTAGTTTAGAGATAAAGTCCTCTTTATCTTCTGGACTAACTTGTGCATCATCACCTGCTGCTAGATGATTGGTTGAATGCAGATAGTATAAATCTAAAATCTGTTTATCAATGACATTCGCCAGCTCATCTGGGTTTTCAACATCCGCAGTGATAGGATCGCCAAATGCGATATGCACATGGCCTTTATCTGAACTAAAGCCCTCGACAATGCTGGCAATATCTTCGCCTTGTGCTTTCACATATTGGCCAAACTGCTTTTTATGGTATAGCTCTTTAGCCTTAGCAACCGCGCATGGCTCATATTGATAGGAGATGGCAACGGGCACTATCCTGAGATGCTTTACATATTCTGAAAAATCTAGCTTCTGTTTGCGACCATTGAGCTGTAGCATTTTTAACAGTGCTGGATCGGTTTGATCTACTCCATCCTTTGCACGCCCCTCTTTTTGCGCAATCCAAATGGAGTTACCTTCACTCAATGAGTCAAAAATATAGGCAGAAAGCTGGGTTAATGCTTTTAGCATTTCTTTCGGCGCCTTTGCCGAACGTTTTACTATAAAACTCTTATTAAGGCGCATAAGCTCAGTGATATAAGGTACTTGTAGTAAGTTATCACCAATAGCGATACGCACCGTACGCATATCTTGCTGATGCAAGCCCCAGTTAACAAGCGCAGGGTCTAATACGATATCACGGTGATTTGAAATAAATAAATACGAGGTATTCGAGTCCAATGTTTCAAGGCCAGAATAAGTCACTTTAGACGTCGTTTTATTGATTAAAATTTGTAGATAGTACGCCACTTCATCTTGTACTTGTTCAATCGTACAAAAATCTCCCCACTTCTTTTTTAGTTTCATTCTTACGAGTGGACGTGCAATAGCAGGCCAGGCATTCAACCAAGCTGGCAGGTTATATTTGGCGATCACATCAATGAATTGATCATCACCTAGTAGACGTGCCAATGCTGGCACTACTTCATCATCATTATACGGTCTAATGTCAGCGTATTTATCCACTCTACTTCTCAAACTGTCGGATTAACGAATACTGGAACGCATTCTATCGTGTCAAATAAACAGACGCTAAGCATTTCATGTCTGACCACCAAGGCGATACACCAATTTGGGACATTAAATGCTTAAGCGTCATGCAATTGTAATACGGTAAAAAGTACCACAATTGTTTATCTTCTAACAACTTTACCTAATTTGAGTATAGCTAATCTTAGTAAGAGTGCTGCTAATAATGCGCCCATCGATACTGTTAACCAATGTGGTAGCACTTCGTGCTCCTCACCTATCATCGGCGTTACTACAAAACCGTAAGTATTAACTAAGTAATCAGTTAAATAGCCAAAGATAAGCGCAACTCCGATAACGCCGCCCAGATAGGCAAACACGGCACGACGCCCTAATTCTTTACCTACCACCCCAATTGTGGCGATGTTAGTTGCAGGACCTGCGAGCATAAATACCAATACTGCACCAGGTGAAACACCAGCCATTAATAAACCCGCAGCGATTGGAGTTGAAGCAGTGGCACAAATATACATTGGGATACTGATAAGAATAACCACTAGCATGGCAATAATACCGTCGCCCCATTGAGATAAGAAAGACTCAGGCACAAAAGTTTGCACTAACGCGGCAAAGAATAAACCGATAAGAAGCCAAACTGCGGTGTCGGACAGTAATTGATTACAGCTGAACTTAACAGCTTCTACAATTTTACCAAAAACCCCTTGGTTTTCAGGTACGGGGGCAGGCTCACAACAACTTGTCGTGGCTGATGAAGCATCGCAACAACTGGTTACGGTAGGCTCCGGAGTATCACAACAAGACATATTCGCCCCTGCCATTGCTAATTGAGGGCCTGCAGGCGCACAGCAGCTTGAGCTTACTTTTGCGGTTTCCACTTTAGTGCTGGCGCAACAGCTATCATGGCTGTGATGCTTTTCAGCAGGCTTTGGCTCTGAGTGATGATTAGCGTCACAACAACCGCTAGTCGCGCTTGGTTCTTCTGAGGTATTAAGGTGCTTTAGCGACACAGGCTTATCATCTTTCTCACTGCCAACGAGCAACCCAGCCGCAATTGCACTAACCACAGCCGCAATTGGCCTAATTATTGCCATAAAAGGACCAAGTAGCACATAAGAAACCGAGATAGAATCCACGCCAGTTTCAGGCGTTGAGACTAAAAATGCGGTTGTCGCACTTTTTGAGCCGCCCGCTCTTCTCAGTCCCACTGCAGCTGGAATAACGCCGCAAGAGCAAAGCGGCATCGGCGCCCCAATCAGTGCTGCCTTTATCGTCGTCCAAAATCCTTCTTTCCCTAAATGCTTTTGCAACAAATCTTTTGGAATAAATACATTAAGTAACCCGGCCAATATTAGGCCAAGCAGTAACCACGGGGCAGATACTAAAAATAGCTGCCAAAAATTTACTATCAGTTCATTCATCGATAGCCTCCAAGGCCGTTAAAATCGAGCAGCTCACAGCCGCTTCCTTACCGCCGCAGCATTGCTCTGCTAGCGTCGATAACGATTGTTCAAATTTTTGTAACTCAGCGATCCGCGCTCTCACTAAATCCCGTTTAGTGATAGTCAGTGTTTTCACTTCTTCACAACTGTGCTGATGTTTTTCAAACTTTATCTTCAGCAAGTCTTGCACTTCTTTGAGGCTGAAACCCACTTCCTTCGCGCGAAGAATAAATCGCATTTGCTTTTCACTTTGCTCATCAAACAACCGATACCCACCCTCGCTCCTTGTGCAAGGGTGTAGGAGATCGTTTGCTTCATAATACCTTAACGTGTCAGTTGATACGTTAAGCCGCTTTGCCAGCTCACCAATCTTTACCACTTTACACTCCCAAGTCCTGAAGATTATCCTAGTCGACATCACAAGTATAAACCTTAGAGTTAACTCCAAAGTCAAGAAAAGGATAAAAATAATGCAAATCGTGGTATTAGACGCTAAAACCCTTGCAGGAACCGATCTTTCCCCCATTGCCAAACTAGGCACATTAACGTCTTACGACACCACATCCAGTGAGGACATCATCACACGCTGTAAAGATGCAGCAGTCATCATCACCAATAAAGTACAGTTAACTGAACAAACAATCGCGGCGTTACCACAATTACAATTGATTTGTGTTGCAGCCACAGGCGTCAACAACATCAACTTAACAGCCGCAAAAGCTCATCAAATTGCGGTAGCCAATGTGGCTGGTTATTCGACCCCTTCTGTCGTGCAGCACACCTTTACTATGCTTGGTAACTTAATGACAAATATTCATCGTTACCAGCAAGACTGCCATGCAGGGCTTTGGCAGCAAAGTGACATGTTTTGTCGTTTGGATTACAGTATCAACGAAATTGCAGGCAAAAACTTTGTGATCGTAGGCCATGGAACGTTAGGAGAAGCCGTTGCAAAAGTCGCGCAAGCATTTGGAGCTCAAGTAATTGTTGCCGAACGTAGAGGCGTAACTGAGATTAGAGCAGGACGAATGGCTTTTGAAGAAGCACTGCAGATTGCGGATATTGTATCGATTCACTGCCCGCTTACCGCTGAAACAGAAAACCTGATTTCAAGTGCTGAGTTCGCCCTACTTCCAAATCATGCTTATCTTATCAACACCGCAAGAGGCGGAATAGTCAATGAGCAAGCGCTGGTGGATGCACTAACTAACGAGCAAATAGCTGGTGCTGCTGTGGATGTCCTGACACAAGAGCCGGCACAAGCAAGCAACCCTCTCGTTCAATACCAAGGTGAGAACTTGCTTTTGACACCGCATACGGCATGGGCAAGTAAAGAGGCCATCGAACGTTTAGTCGGCGAAATTGTCATTAATATTGAAAGTTTTGTGGCTGGGACAACGAGAAACCGAGTGGTCTAGATTACTGTTTTAGTGAGTGATATCGCTAAATATTAGTGAAAACCATCAACTATAAACTGATTAAAAACCAACAACAAACTGATATTTATAAACTTTATTAATTGGCAAAGAGTTTGCAACTCTTGTGATAATTCAAGCAAAAAACAAATGGCTGTTTGCATTATTTGCTCAGCAACAAAATTAAAAAGGAAAACAACAATGAAAAAATTAATGTTAGTGGCTGCGCTTAGCTCTACTCTATTATCAGGCTGTATCGTTGCTGTATCCGACGGTGAAGTAGAGCACGGTTGGGCTTCTGAATACAACTCGTCTAACTGGGAACATAAACAGCGTAAAAATCGTGAAAAGATTGCCAACCTTGAAATGGGCGCGTCTTACTCATCAGTAAAAGACATGTTTGCAACCCCTGATTTTAGCGAGTTGGTGTCAAAAGACGGCGATAACTATCAAGTGCTGTACTATGCAACCAACAGTAAACACTCAGACGGCAAAGTAACAAAAGATGAGTGCACGCCATTGGTATTCAAAAACAACCAACTGGTTGGCTTTGGCGACAACGCATTAAAGCAAATTCAGTAATACTTTATCGCACCAAGGATGGTGAATAATCTGAGCAAACTGACGCACAGATGTGTGTAGCCAACTCCTTATTTTCTTGTCATCTTAATAAGTTAAAAACAAAACCAAGCCAAACTTTAATAACCCAGCCAATTAAGCTGAACTGTCCTCTGATACCAGCTCATACCTATACTTCCATTCGAAATAGGCAAGCATGATGACAAACATAGCTTCACAAACAATAAAAGCAATACCAATTAGACTTGCAACGTTAAAATACTGAACAACCACTCCAGCGCAGACTAGCGCCCAAAAAAGATTGCCGAACACTAAAAGCTGCAAATGTTTTATGTTCTTCGCTTTTTGAATGGCAAGGCTAAAAGAGTACGCGCCATACAACAGATTTGATAATGCGATAAAGATAATGGTTTGTTCAGGTATATGATAGATCGCACCAATCATTGAGTGGAAAAGCAATACGATTAACCCCACGGATATAGCCGCGATACAGTCCACCCAAATTATTTTACGCCGTATATCCATAGAATAAGCCTAACACCACACCAAAAGGCACAAAATACTCGGTTAAAGATCTATAAAGCATGAGCATAGCCAAGCTTTATGCGGTGCACTTATTGTCTGAATGCAGATACACTCTTGTCACTGCATATGGCTTTAGATATTTATAGTGCTTTAATAAATACCGTGCTTTGCTGCTTTTGTGCAACAGCAAGGGCACTGTCCGCCATTTTGATCAACTCACCAAGCTCACTACTACAGTGATTTTCAATATGAACTGCACCAATGCTAACGCTCACATGAGCACATATCGGTGAGGCAATATGGGGGATTTTTAACGCATTAACCGAGTCATGCAACGCTTCTGCTATCTCATTAATTACATCGATATTATGCTGAGTTAGCACCAACGCAAAACGAGTACCATCAAAACGGCCAATAAATAAAGAACGTCGGGTTGCGCCTTCTTCTAGCGCTTTGGCGACCTTAAATAAACAATCATCACCATGCATGTAGCCATAATGCTCATTAAACGTTTTAAAATAGTCCACCTCAACCAGCATAACGGTAAACGCACTGCCATCAGCTTTTGCGATTTCTAATGCTGATTTCATCGCTTCATCTAGATATCTACGATTGGGCAACTCCGTTAAACCATCGATAGAGGCTAGCTTTTCTAGCAGATCATTTTTCTTTTTTATTGCTAAATGGTTTTTGATTCTGGCTTTTACAATCAAAGGGTTAAAGGGTTTAGTAATATAATCCACGGCCCCTAACTCCAAACCTCGTGCTTCATCTTTAAAGCTCACACTACCGGAGATCACGACAACGGGAATACCGTAAGTGCTCGCATCCTTTTTTAGGCACTCTAAAACAGAAAACCCAGCGCCGTCAGCCATTAACACATCTAAAATAATAAGGTCTGGTTTGCTTGCTTTTAGTTCATCAATACATAACTTAGTGTCTGTGCTATGGGATAACCGATGGCCATCACCTAATGTATTACTTAGGACCATCTTATTTATTGGGTCATCATCAATAATAAAAATGTGCTCAGCTTGCTGCATCTTATGACGCTACCTTTTTAGCTCGATAAAGCACACCACCTGTGAAAGTGCATTTGTTAACACATCCAAGTCAGTGCGATTTGTTATTGTTGTGATCGTTTTGCTTTGCGTTTCAAGGTCTTTCGCAACTTTTGCTAGTCGCTTAAAGCCCAGACCTGCTGCAGCGCCCTTAATTCCGTGTGCTAACTCGAATAATGCTGAACCTTGCTCTATTTCAGCAACCTGTTCTAGGTAATCATGGCAAAGTTTAGCAAATTTATCTAACATTGTTTGCAAAAACGTTTCATTTTGCATCATTTGTGATAAAGCAAACTCATAATCAAAAAAAGCTTCTTCTGTTTTATCTGACTGGAAAATATTACTTGCCAATGCCTTGCACGCCTGTGTGCTATTAATTGGTTTTAGCAAATAATCATTCATGCCAACGGCTGTGGCTTTCGCCCGCTCTTCTTTGCTTGCATTGGCGGTCAAGGCAATAACGGGTAGCTCAGTTTCAGACCACACGGCTCTGATCTGCTTGGTCGCTTGATAGCCATCAATGTTTGGCATATGGATATCCATCAGGATGATGTCGGGTTGCAGTGAGCGACAAACTTCCTCAATATGTTCGGCGCTTTGTAGCCCTATGGTAGAAATACCATTCTGCTTCAACATATTTTCAGTAATATCTAAATTTAAGTTGTTATCGTCGACCACCAAGCAAAGCGCACCGGCAACCTGCATACACACGTTGTCGACGGTTTGCGTCATATGGGCAAATTCAGCAAGCCATGTATAGGCTGATTGGTAAAACACATTTTGATTAAGCGCAATATGGTTACTTTGCTCAGGAAATTCCCCCTCACAATGTAGTAGTAATGCAGTATTTCCAGGTAGCGCATAAGCGGGGTCAAGCGCTGCTTCCGGTGGAATAACAACAATAGACTTGTCGAGCTGAGTATTCATCGCGTGCAATCGTTCAACAGATAAAGGTTCTGCAAGACCTGCAAAATAGCTTGGTAAGCTATGCGCTTCGGTGGTGAGACAGTAAACTTCTTTGTGACTATCCACGACTGGACAAGCGCCTTTATCTAGCACCAATTCGAAGAAAAAGCAGCTTCCTTCGTTCGGGGTTGAGTTAACCGCAATATCGCCACCTAAGAGTGCAACTTCTTGCTTCACAATCGCAAGCCCCAAACCAATGCCTTCGTGACGACGTGTGAAGCTTTCATCACCTTGGGTAAATGCGTCAAAAAGATGTTCAATCTCTTGCGATTTGATCCCAACTCCTGTGTCCCAAACAGCAAACTTTATGGTTTGTTTTGCAGCTCTATCATTAACTAACGTTACCTTCAAACCAACCTTACCATGATTGGTATACTTTACAGCGTTACCAAGTAGGTTTACTAAGATTTGCTTTACCTTATCTTCATCACTGTACAGGTAAGGCCAAACTTGAGGGTCGACCTGTAACTCAAATTCCAAACCTTTTTGTATACATAAAGGCTTAATCAGTGATTCTATCGTGGTAAATACATGGCAGGTCTGAAATGTCTCGTATTGAATTGTGCCTTGATGACTTTCGACTTTGGCAAACTCTAAAATACTGTTGAGCATGGTAAGCAGCTCGTTTGCAGCCCCAGAAAGCTGCTGCAACTTTTTATTCTGAACTCGAGTCAGCGCCTCACTTTTGATCATATCCGCCAAACCTAATATGGCATTAATTGGCGTTCTAATTTCATGGCTGATATTCGCAATAAAGCGGCTTTTGGCAAGCGTTGCGCGCTCGGCATCTTGCTTCGCTAACAGCAGACCAGTGATATTTTGAATATGGATCACGTAATATTTAGGGCGCTTATTTTTATCCCAAACTAAAGAAATACTCAATTGTAACCAGCGGTGCTTACCCGACTGTGAAATCATGTGTTCAACGACTTTCTTTTGCTCTTTTAATAGCCCAGCCAAGACAGGCTTCAGCTCTTGCCAGTTTTGTTCATCAAACAAGCGTTCCAGCTGCTTTTCTCCGGTATTCTTATCAAGTGACAAGTAACGTTTAGCAGCCTTGTTCATCTCCAAAATTTTACCGCTGATCGCAGCCAAAATAACGCCATTAGGTGCAAACTCAGTCGCTGCCCTAAAGTTTTCTTCAGAGTCTCTTAGGGCATTATATGCCTCTTGTGCGGCAGTAATATCTCTCGCAACCCCCAAACAACCGATGAGCTTTCCAGTCTCCGATTTCAATGGCGTGATAGTCAAAAAGTAGGTATTTGCCCCAAGGACAAAATTAGTTGCCACTTGTTCTTGCGAGCGCTCCATCGCCGCTTCTTGCTCAAGTAAGATGGTTAATCCAGATGTCACTTCAGGTTGTGTTTTCGCAACTAAATCCGACTTATCAACCCCCATAAACTCTTCAAACGCGCGATTACAGCCTATGAATGAACCGTCTATATTTTTGAAATAGATAATATCGGGCACAGAGTCAAGCACTGCATTTAGCAAAGCAGCTTGACGCTCTTTTGCCTCAAAGCTTTGCTTTAATGCCTGTTGTTTACGCTTAATTTCGTCGTCTAGTTCTTGATTATGTTGCTTAAGGGCATGCATTAAGCGCGATTTTTGCTCCACCACCTGTTTGATTTGTATAAACCAAGGTTGCCATTCTGAGGGGATGGGATAGTTTAAAGTGGCTTGTGGTGTATGCTCTTGCAAAGATAGATAATTCACAAAATGCTTTAGAGGTCGGACAAATATTTGTCCGCTTAACCATACAATAGTCACAAAGGTAAAAAGAATAAAAAACAGTAATAGTGCGAGTTCGAGCAAAATCTCCCGCTGTAGCGGAGCGGCAAACTGCTCATAGCTTTCATGATAGTTTAAACTAATAGGCTCTTTGGCGGGTTTTGCAATAAAGTGTAGTCCATACTGCCATGGTGCTGATGAATTTATAAGCCCATCGTGGTCGTGATCATAGCGTTCCCCCGCGATAATCTCATCACTTTGGTTTTTAAATTCCATTGTACCGTCTAAGGAGCCGATGTTTAACAACCACCTATCAATGATATCGCTATCATAGATCATCAATACATGAGCGTTATCCACCGTTGATAGTTTCTTACCGAGCGCAAACATTTGTCTATCGAAAAACTTCACGGGTGGACCAACGACGATATTGCCCAAGCTAAAGTCTGGTTCGAACTTACCTTGAACTAACCGCGTGATGAAATGGCTGCTTGAGGCTTCTCGACGCTTAACATACGCAAAACCGTCATCTTCTACGTATGCGACCGCATACAATCCACCCTGCAACGCGAGCGCAGCATCAAAAGCGGTATTAAGCGACAATACGGTTTGCCATCGTTTAGTGGCAAAAAGCGCTTCACTGACTTGCCCACGACCAACAATCTCTCCACCATTGTTTGGTAACGCATGATAATAATGTTCAGGATGTTGCTCAATATCTTCTAACCACTCTGGTGGCTTTTGAAAAGAAATGGGCTGCGCTAGGTTAACGGCGATGCTATCAAGAACGACATGTGCAGCATAAAACTCTTGTTTCAGCTGCTGAGAAACATATTCATACTGACCAAAACGTACTTTGTACTGGCGTTCGAGTTTAATTTGATAGAGATGGTAAGCTAAGACGAGGACAAGTAGGATGGGTATTATTACCGCCACTAAAATTCCCTTTCGGTAACTTTTTAGTGGTAAAAATTCTTTTGTCGCATCCATCTACTGGCTCGTTCCCGTTTGCACACAGTGTTAGCAAAAGAGTAACGAGCCAGTCGGCTCAAGGCAAGCTATAAATTTTCTTCCGCAAAACTTGCCAAGCGGCTTCGTACTACACCGTTTAAGTTAATGGTAGCGCTACCTTCAAAGTCTTTAAAGCGCTCGACAATATAAGTTAATCCTGATGTCACAGGAGTGAGATAATTACTATCAATTTGAGCGAGGTTTCCCGTACAAATTAACTTGGTTCCCTCACCACAGCGAGTGATGATGGTTTTTAACTGTGATGCTGTTAAGTTTTGGCTCTCATCTAAAATAACGACCGCATTTTGAATACTACGGCCACGCATAAAGTTTACCGATTTGAACTGAATGTTCGCCTTTTCCATAATATAGTTACGGCTAGTCACTGGGCTTTCATCGTGTTTGTGGAGCACTTCTAAGGTATCTGTGATTGCCGCAAGCCAAGGGGCCATTTTCTCTTCTTCCGTGCCAGGTAAAAAGCCGATGCTCTCTGCAATTTCAGGCGTATTTCGCGTCACAATTACCTTATCGTAAATCCCTTTTTCGATGATCATTTCAAGCGCACAGGCAAGCGCCAATAAGGTTTTTCCGCACCCTGCTGGCCCGGTTAGTATCACCAGTTCAATGTCAGTATCAAGTAATGCATCCAGTGCCATACCTTGATTGATATTTTTCGGTTTTACTCCCCATGCTTGACGGTGCATCAAACGTTCAACGCCTAAGTCTTTTAATCGAATGTGCTCAGAGTCGTAACCCACAACCCGAGCTGCGAAGTGATTAGTATCATCTATCAGATATTCATTACAGAACACATCTGGTACGAGTGATTTTGGCACATCATGAACCGTGTATCGCCCTTCCTGCTGCGTTTGACACTCACCAACATTTTGCCAAAAATCACCTTCAACCTTTTTAAAGCCACTGGTTAACAGCGCAATGTCGTCAATCAGCTGATCGGTACGATAATCTTCAACATACTTGAGTCCAGCGCCCTTCGCTTTCAGTCGCATGTTGATGTCTTTGGTAACTAGCACCACTTTTTTGTCGCTGTACTGAGTTTGCAAATGTACCGCACAATTAATAATGCGGTGGTCATTTTCGTTGCCGGGTAGCCCGGAGATAGAATCAGGAAACAGGTGATCGTTTACAATAATCAATTTACCTGAACTGGGCGTTCGGTGACTTTCAATCCTTAATGTTGGTAGCGCTACCCCCTCTAGCATTTGCTCTGGTGTTGCATCGCGAAGCACATCATCTAACCCACGAATGGCAACTCTTGCATCTCGGCTCACGTCACTCTTTCGATCTTTAATGTGATCGAGTTCTTCAAGGACAGTCATGGGAATAACAACATCGTGTTCTTGGAAGGAAAGGTAAGCGAGCGGTTCATGGAGAAGTACGTTGGTGTCGAGCACGTACACTTTATGGTCTTTGTCTTGTTTTACCATAGCGCATTCCTGTTGTTTACAGATTATTATGCTATACCCAATACACAACGTAGTGACCGATTATGTTTTGGGTATAGTTCAAGTTTAGTCTATTTGTCACAAAAGTCGCTTTTATGACAGTAGAAAATCCAACTTGCATATTGATAAAAAACAACTAGTTGGCGATTGCCATGCCAACTAAATAGAAAAAGCGCCAGCGCTTGATAAATAAAGGCTTGAGTCACTGTTGTGTATTGAACAAACCGACATGAATAGGTAACATAGCCGCCTTTTTTCTGCATAGACGAGATAACCATGAATTTTTCCTTAGGTCAGCGCTGGATCAGTGATACGGAATCAGATTTGGGATTGGGTACAATAGTGGCACTTGAGGGGCGTCAAGTGACTATTTTATTTCCCGCTAGCGGAGAAAACCGTGTTTACTCAGTACAGGAAGCACCTGTAACTCGAGTTGTATTCAACCCAGGCGATGTGATCCGCCATGTTGAAGAATGGGAACTACGTGTTGACAGCGTGGAAGAGCAAAATGGACTATTTTGCTATCATGGTACTCGAGTTGATAATGAAGAAGAGACTTCATTCAAAGAGACCTTTCTTGATCACTTCCTCAAGTTCAACAAACCTCAAGATCGTCTATTTGCAGGCCAAATCGACCGTTTTGATCGCTACACGCTGCGCTATCAAACTTGGCAACACCAGTTTGATAAAGAACAATCTCACCTTAAAGGATTGATAGGTCAGCGCGCTAGCCTTATTCCGCACCAGCTTTATATTGCCGATGAAGTCGGTAAGCGCTTTGCACCTCGTGTACTTCTGTCTGATGAAGTAGGCCTAGGTAAAACCATTGAAGCGGGCATGATTTTACACCAGCAAATTCTCTCTGGTCGTGCCAACCGTGTGTTGATTGTGGTTCCAGAGAACTTACAACACCAATGGCTTGTAGAGATGCTACGCCGCTTTAACCTGCACTTTTCGATTTTTGACGAAGAGCGTTGTAGCGAAGCTTATGCAGATGCACCGAATGTATTCGAAACAGAGCAACTGGTACTGGTTAGCCTAGAGTTTATTACCAAAAAGCGCCGCTGGTTTGAACAAGCCACACTCGCTGATTGGGATCTACTGATTGTTGATGAAGCACACCACCTGACGGTCACAAAGGAAAAGCCAAGCACTGAATATCAACGTATTGCTGAGCTTTCTCAAGATATTCCGGGACTTATCTTGTTGACTGCAACACCTGACCAACTGGGTCACCGCAGTCACTTTGCGCGCTTACAGCTACTCGATCCAGACCGCTTCTACGACTACGACGTATTCGTTGAAGAAGAAAGTCATTATAAAGAAGTCGCAGAAGCCGCGAACAACCTACTGCAAGACAAAAAGTTAGACGCAAAAGAAGAGCAAACACTTTGTACACTGCTAAAAGAAACCGATATTTCTGAGCTACTTGCAAAGGCACAAAGTGGCGATAGCGACGCCAAAGCTGAAATCTTGTCTATGTTACTAGACCGTCATGGTACTGGCCGTATTCTATTTAGAAATAGCCGCAGTGGCATTGATGGCTACCCAAGTCGTTTGTTACATCAATACCCAGTACCTTTACCAAAGCAATACAAAACAGCAATGTCGGTAATGGGTAACATTGGTGGTATTCAAAGTCCTGAATTTAACGCGATGCGTGCTTTGTTCCCAGAAAAAATCTTCCAAGAGTTTGAAGGTGAAGGAAGCAGCTGGGCGCAGTTTGACCCGCGCGTTGAGTGGTTGATTGCTAAATTAAAAGAGTTAAAGCACGAAAAAGTATTGCTTATTTGTGCCAAAGCGGAAACCGCAATTAGCCTTGAACAAGTATTACGTGAGCGCGAAGCGATTAAAGCGGCGGTGTTCCACGAAGGCATGTCTATCATTGAGCGTGACCGCGCGGCAGCGTTTTTTGCTGATGAATATGATAGCGCGCAAGTATTACTCTGCTCTGAAATTGGCTCTGAAGGTCGTAACTTCCAGTTCTCACACCACTTGGTGCTATTTGACTTACCGCTTAACCCTGACTTACTTGAGCAACGTATTGGTCGTCTTGACCGCATTGGTCAAAAGCACGACATCAATATTCACGTGCCTTACTTTGAAAGTACCGCACAAGAAGTATTACTACGTTGGTATCACGAGGGCTTAGATGCATTCGAAACCACCAGCACTACGGGGCAAATGCTGTATAAGTCTTTTTCTGATGATTTGTTAGCGCTGATCGCTGAACACAACTGTGACGAAGACGAATTAGATCCTCTATTGGAGCAAGCCGCAAAAGAAAACGCACAGCTGCGCACGAAGATGGAGCAAGGTCGAGACCGCCTACTTGAGCTTCACTCAAGTGGTCAAGGTAAAACAGATAATATCGTTGCTGAACTTGAAGCACTTGATAACGACGTAATTTTGCCTGCGTTTATGATTAATGTGTTTGATACTTTTGGTGTTAACCAAGAAGACAAAGGCGAGAATACGATTATTCTCAAACCTACCGAGCACATGCTTAACCCTTCTTTCCCTTGTTTGAAAGATGATGGCATCACAGTGACTTTTGACCGTAACACCTCACTGTCACAAGAAGACGCGCATTTCATCAGCTGGGATCATCCCATGGTCAGCGGCGTGATGGATATGATCTGTAACGATGACTTTGGTTGTGCATCAGTGGCACTGCTTAAAAACAACAAGTTACCTGTCGGTACTTTCTTTGTTGAAATGATCTTCGTTGCAGAAGCTTCTGCGCCTAAGTCTCTTCAGGTAGGCCGCTTTTTACCACCAACACCAATTCGCGTTCTAATGGATAAAGGTGGCAATGACTTAGCCCAAAACGTGGCGTTTGATGCATTCAATCAACAGCTTTCTGCCGTTGGCAGACAAACCGGCAGCAAGCTAGTTAATGCGCTACAAAGTGCTATTCACCCGCTTATTACTCAAGCTGGCGATATTGCACAAGCTCAACTTGAAAGCATTCAAGCCAGCGCGATGGATAAAATGCAAAAGCAATTAGGTGATGAGCAAGGTCGTTTGCAAGCACTTAAGGCTATCAATCCGAACATCCGTGACGAAGAAGTTCAAGTATTTGATAAACAAAGGGCTGAGCTGAGCACACACATTGAAAAAGCGCAGCTTAAGTTGGATGCGATTCGTTTAATAGTGGTTGCCAACCAATAAACCTCCCACACCGAAAGAGAGCCTCGGCTCTCTTTCTCGCTACCGCTCACTTAGCAACTCATATATAATACCCGGCTTCGTTCTGTTCATGCTGAGGCAGCTGGTGTTACTAAATTACACTCCCCCCCTTTCTCCCTATCTTGATATTTTGTACCAAGATGAAGATATGTTGGTGATCAACAAACCAAGCGGGTTACTCACCGTACCAGGTAAAGATCCAAAGCATTGGGACAGCGCTATCGCCAGAGTGAATTTTGTCTACCCTACGGCAAGAATTGTGCACCGCCTTGATATGGCAACATCCGGCGTACTGTGCCTTGCGATGAATAAAGCAGCACATCGCCATCTAAGTATTCAATTTCAAGACAGGTTAACCCACAAACACTACATCGCCCGGGTTCATGGCAAATTACAACAGCAAACGGGTTCTGTTGATTTACCGCTGGTGTGTGATTGGCCTAACCGCCCTAAGCAAATGGTTTGTCATAAGACCGGAAAACCTTCATTAACGCATTTTGAAGTCATGGAATATGAAGCACAAGCAACACGCGTAAAGCTAACCCCCATCACAGGACGTTCTCATCAACTCAGAGTACATATGCTTTCGCTTGGACACGTTATCCTAGGTGATAGGCTATACGCTACGGGAGAGGCATTAGCGGCGGCTTCACGTCTACAGTTGCATGCAGAAATGCTGCAAATTTCACATCCAACAACCACTGAGATGATGACCTTTACCGCACCGGTTCCTTTCTAAGTAACCTGTTTACTCTGTTAGTTAGAAACGGTTTAGAAACTGTGGCCTTCGAAAAATTAAGCAAATTTAGCGTTGCCAGCTAACGCTCAGATTAACGTTTGCTTAGTCACTAAACAAAGCGAGTAAAAAGCACGCGGTTAACACATAAATTGCATTACTATGGTTTCGTGATCGGCAGATGTTTTATATACTGTAATTGTTCCCTAGCTCGTAGGACAGCTGATTAAGTCCCTGAGCCGATAAATTTCGTTTAGGATAGCAGTTTGTTTACTATTGAGCATGCTCGGCATGTACCGAGAAGCCTACGGTAGGCTGTTGCTCTCCGCCTTGAACCTCAGGGTTCAAGGGCTGACATCGGCATCCGCGAAGCCGGGGAACAACCTTTCCCACTTGACGCATGTCATCGCCTCAAAGCTAACTCGCTTTTACATATACTCAATAAACCACATGTTCAACTCCATACTATAAAAGCGGCCACACAGTTAACGTCGCAAAGCAAAAGAGTCGCGAGACAACCCCTAAAAAAAAGAGTCGCGAGATAAACTCTAAAAAAGAGTCGCGAGATAAACTCGCTGCTACGAAAGATTATTAGCTACGCTCATATCTCGGTGTTTTTAATTACTATGAGTTAGTACCAACTCACCACAAGACATCTTTATATGAAAGGAAAAACCATTAAAAACTTTCATTTTTATTGATAACCTTTTGTTCTATTCCATAGTCAAAGAATATTTTAGCCCAATCAACAAAACCTCTATAGTAGCGCGTTATTTTCATATATTTCGAAAGGTATTCTGATGTCTTTTGCTGTTATCGCCGCACTGGCGGTTTTTATTGCCATACTTTTCGGTCTTTACCGCTTTCAACAGCGCTCCGAAACCCTGTCACGAACGGTATTATTAGGCTTAGTTGCGGGCAGCCTATTTGGACTCGCGCTGCAGTTTGTTTTCTCAGGTGACTTAACCACCAAACAGACTGTACTAGATTGGGTTGCGATTGTTGGTAGCGGCTATGTTAATCTTCTCAAAATGGTGATTATGCCATTGGTCTTGGTTTCTATGATCGCCGCGGTCGTAAAATTAGATAATCAAGGCTCTCTTGGAAAGATCTCGTTTGTCACTATCGCTATATTAGTGTTTACCACTGCCATTGCGGCACTCATTGGTATATTTATCACTCAAGCATTTGGACTAAGTGCAGCTGGCTTAGTAGAAGGCGCACGTGAGACTGCGAGAATAGCAGTACTAGAAGAACGTGCAACAACCGTTGCCGATTTAACCATTCCGCAAATGCTGCTTAGCTTTGTACCAACCAATCCATTTGCTGACTTAACTGGCGAGCGCTCGACCTCAATTATCGCCGTGGTGATTTTTGGTGTATTAACTGGTATTGCTGCTCGTAGAGCCATCATGGAAGAGTCAGATTTAAGTAACCCGATAAAAAATGCAGTTGAAGGCGCACAGGCTGTTGTGTTGAGATTAGTACGTATGATCATTGCCCTCACGCCTTATGGTGTAGCAGGTTTGATGACCAAAGTGATCGCCACATCAAGCATGGCTGACATTATTAGCTTACTCGGTTTTATTATTGCCTCTTACGTTGCCATTTTACTGATGTTTTTGGTGCATGGTTTGTTAGTTACTTTGGTTGGTGAAAACCCAAAGCATTTCTTCCAAAAAATTTGGCCTGTTTTAACTTTTGCTTTCACCTCAAGAAGCTCTGCGGCAACCATCCCATTGAATGTTGAAGCGCAGATCCACAAGCTTAATGTTCCCCCTGCGATTGCAAATCTTTCTGCATCATTTGGTGCGACAATCGGACAAAATGGCTGCGCTGGCATTTATCCTGCTATGCTTGCTGTAATGGTTGCGCCAACGGTAGGAATTGACCCGTTCGCACTCGACTTTATTGTCTCTTTAGTCGCTATGGTTGCAATTAGCTCGTTTGGTATTGCGGGTGTTGGAGGTGGTGCCACTTTCGCAGCGTTGGTAGTACTGCCTGCGATGGGACTACCAGTGACAATTGCAGCGCTGCTTATTTCTATTGAGCCATTAATTGATATGGCAAGAACGGCACTCAATGTATCGGGCTCAATGACCGCAGGTACAGTGACAAGTCGCTTGTTAAAGCAAAAGCATACTAACGAAGCAATATAGTGCTATGACAGCTTAAGGGCCAGCCAGTTATTCTGGCCCTTCACTTTTAATCAATCACGAGCTTTGCAGTGCCAAGCCAAAAAGTCAGCAAGGACTTCATTGAATCCACCAGCTCATGATATTGAGAAGGTTTGGTCATATAAGAATTCGCCCCAAGTAAGTAACACTGCTTTATATCTAGCTCAGAGTCCGATGTACTGAACATAATAACTGGAATATGCTTAAGGTTTGCAGCCCCACGCATCTCAGCTAACACATCTTTACCGCTTTTTCGTGGCATATTTAAGTCAAGAATAATAAGGCTAGGTAATAGCTCGGTGCTATTAAGTTTTTCAATCAACTCAACGCCGTCACTGACAAATTGTAGCTTAGCCTCCATCACGCCGTTGTCTTCAAATGCATCACGGATTAATTCTTGGTCGTCGAAATCATCATCTGCAACCAAGATATAGTTTACAGAGTGAAGCTGTTTAATTAAATCATGATGATGGACCATACACACTCTCTCCTTAAACTCGCAATAAACCTCGAGTTTGTATGCTGATATCAGAACCGCATCAATGGTTCTACAGCTAAGTTAAATCGCTTGCGCTGAAATCGGCAAGCTAAAATAGAAAGTAGAACCTTGCCCTACTTCCGTTTCGACCCATATGCGACCATGATGTCTTTCGACGATTTTTTTACAAATAGCAAGCCCAAGCCCTGTACCGGCATATGCGCTACGACCATGTAATCTTTCAAAAAGATTGAAGATCTGCTCACTAAATTCGGGATCAAAACCAATCCCGTTATCCTTAACGGCAACAATCAGTTCATTTGCTTTACGTTCGCTGCTAATCGAGACTCGTGGTGCTCTTTCTGGCGCACTAAATTTAATCCCATTATTGATTAAGTTTAGCAGCACGCGTTGCAACTGTCTGCGGTCTCCAAATACATCACCCAGCCCTGTGGTATCCACTTGTGCATTTGACTCTTTAATAACTAACTCAAGATCCTGTAAGGTTTCAGCTAACGCATTATCGCCATCAAATGATCTAAATGACTCACCTTTGCGATCAATCCGTGAAAAGCTTAATAATCCTTTTATCAACTTTTGCATTCGCTCAGCAGAATCCATCATGCGCTTAAGATAAGAGGCATGTCTATCATTTAGTCCCTCAGCTGAACACTGGATCCGATCGCCGAACATTTGGATTTTTCTGAGCGGCTCTTGCAGATCATGGGACGCTAAAAAGGCAAAACGCTCCAGCTCTTGATTCGACTCATGTGCTTTCTCAAGTGCTATCGTCAGTAATTGTTCAGCAGTACGACGCGAAGTGATCTCATTTTCCAACGCTTCGGTACGCTTGGTAACTTTTTGCTCTAGAATTGCGTTAAGCTTTTTATATCGCTCAGATTTAGCCAGCACATAATTAACCAAGGTATTACGAAACTTCAATGCACAACTTACTTCGGCTTCCGTCCAAGGGTGAGATTTGCACTTCACATTCTCGACCCACAACTTAAACGAACTACGTGGCATTAAACGGTGGCTACCATCATCCAAAAACTCAATGGATTTTTCAGGCTTCCCTCCCCAATTTTTGGTTTGAATAACTTCCTTTCTAAACCACATAATGAAGTGATTAGCATCCGCTGAAAGTGGCATCAATAGCAACCCACTCGCGGTTTTCGCAAAGGCTTTAAATGCTTCGTTAAGCTCACCTAAATTATGGCAATAAAAAATGGAGTCATCCCCAAGTTGATGCTCTGCAAGCCAACGATAAATACTCTCAATATCCGCCTTTGCGGGAGTTTGCCCGTAGCACTCCAAATCATTCTCAACGCGCCACGCGACACCTGTAGCTTTCATCATCTCTTGTAATGCCGCGGATTCGTAACGTAGCCCATCAACAAAAAAGATTTCTTTTGCCATGCGCTCTGTGACGGAAGAGCTCAATGTCAGTGCATTGGCTTCTGCCATTGCTTCTAAGGATGAGGTTTTGAGAGAGATCAGATAAGACAACATCAACCCCATATACTGGGCGACTTCACGAGTATTAAATGGGACTATGTGCTTTTCGTAGTGGTGGCAGGCAATCAATCCCCATAATTTACCAGCAACAATAATACTGATAGACATGGTTGCCTGAACGCCCATATTGCGTAAATACTGGCAATGAATAGGTGATACACTACGTAAAATACAGGCGCTTAAATCAATCGCCCTGTCTTGCGGATAAAGCGGTGAATTTTCACCATCAACATCGGCAAGCAGGCGGATCGGATTTCTTAGATAAAGTGCTCTTGCTTGTTTTGGAATATCAGACTCGGGAAAGTGCTGGTTTAAAAACGAATTAAGGTCATTACGCTTCGATTCTGCAACCACCTCACCATTATATTCATGGTCAAATTTATACAGCATCACTCTGTCAAACCGTGTTAATTCTCTAATTTCTTCCACGGCCATCTCGTATGAAGCCTGTAACGACTGAGAATCCACCATACTAGACAACGAATGCTTCATAAGGTGTTGCATTGAATGATTGATTTCAACGCCATGCGCCGTGTTTTGCTCAAGTTCTAATATGAGCCCAGCTTCGTTTTGACTAGCGACTACGGAGAATTCAACGCATGTTAAATCCTTGGCTTTTATGCTGGCTGTCATCGGATTCAAACGATGGATATCAGAGGAGTTACAGTTGCTGGCAAGCAACTCAGAAAATGGAGACGCAAAAATCGTTTCAGCATGAGTATTGACCAAAGCACTAGGCTCAAGTCCTACAAGCGCAGCAAAGTTTTCGCTAAAATAGCGTAGTGTTAATGTGTTGGTGTCGAATAGCAATAAATAGCCATGCGGCTGAATTGAACCAGGAATATGAATTGGCTCTTTATGACAGTTGTCTAATGTTGCTTCGAACTTCTCCACCTTCTGTACACCTTTTTCCTTAGTTTACCTCGCAATCTCATCCTATCATGGATCCCTACCTTGTATGCAAGCTGCTCTAAGTCGATAAGCACTCGGTTCACAAAGCAATTAAATGCGATTAGACTTATGCAATTAGGAAGTAAAAAGTAAGTGTATGATGACAACTACAGTAAAGTGTCCAACCTGCCAACAGGCTGTTGAATGGTCTGATAAAAGCCCATTTCGCCCGTTTTGCTCAAAACGCTGTCAATTAATTGATTTAGGTGATTGGTCTGACGAATCCAATACGATTTCAACACCGATGAAAAGCGGTGAGCTCACGCCTCAAGATGCGGAAAGTTTGATTGAAGATATAGAAGCGATGCTGGCAAAAAACGACGACAGCTTTTTTAAAGAATAAACCTGAGGGCCGATTTCCTCGGCCTTTCCCTCTCATTAGCAACTTGTTTGGCAAGACAAACAATTCAAACTCAGCGGCTTGTGCTAGCGCTCTATTTCCGTTTGATCTTGTTCCGTCTTTTGCTCTGTGTTTCTCACCTCATTTTGATAGGTTTTAGCTATATGCCCCGCCCCTTCCAAAATATCACTTAATTGGATCCGGCAAATTTCCGACAATTTAATTAAGGTACCTAAGCGAAATGAGCTTGTTCCGTTAAGATAGTCGTCTAGTGTGGTGAGACCTATTCCGAGCTTTTGGCTAATGGTTTTTTTAGTATAGCCTTTACGCTTTTTGAGTTCTTTTAGCAGTTCTCGGATCCTAAGTGTCACCTCGTATTCTTCAGGTGTCTGCATGTCTCCCTCAGTGATACCTAGTAACAAACAGCCAACAACAAAGAATACCCTTAGTTACTCTGAAGAAAACAAAAGTTATTGGAAAGTTTGTGCGCGTAAATTAAGAATTTTTCAATTCAATACTATTTCAAAGAGTTGTCCGCAGACTTGCAAGATGTACTCTTAATCGAAAAATATCACAACGCAAACATGTTATCAACATGTAACTTAAACCAGTACAAGCAGTTGTAATATTTTGTACATTAATCGCAATTGGCCTGTACTCTTTGTCAATTTGGAGTACCAGCTCTCATTATTCAAAAGTAATTGGCAAGAAATGATAAAGCCCTTACCGGAAAGGTCAGGGCTAAGTTGGAGAGAAACATTGAGACTTAATCTGCTTTTTTATGGCCTTTGTGACTACGACGTGATTTAAGTGCTTGGAGCTTATCGCGCTGCTCTTCATTCAATACATGGAATACTTTGTGGCGAGTTTCCATTGAAAGTAGCGCCCACGCTTGCTTTTTATCTTGGCCTTTTTCCAGTAAAAGTTGCGCTTGAACCTTATCAAAGATTGGCGCTGCCATAAGTGCTTTCATTTCTTCACGATAAGCTGAATGTGCTTCTTTCCCGCTTTCTTTTAGCGCTTTTTTGGCAGTTTTGTAATCCGCATAAATTGTCTTTAGTTGGCCTTGCTGCGCTTCTGTCAACTCTAATAACTTCTGGCCTTTATCTGATAGTAGCAACCTTGCTGAGTGCTCAAGCTGCCCGCCCATCGGGCCCGCGTTTGCAGTGAAGCTGAAAGTCGATACGCCAAGTGCTGTAACTAATGCTAAAGTAGATAGTAATTTCATGGTATTGGCTCCTTGTTCGCCATTGCTTTGTCACTTCCAAATTTAGCAAGCACAAAGAAAAGGAACGTCAGACAGAGGTAAAGTTTTGTCAGTGCTTTGCAAAAAAAAGCAAAGGCAATTTACATAAGGCGTTGAAGTAAGGTGTAATATGCTAGAGCCGAACTATTCAGGCCAACGCCAATCAACAATGCTGGACTAAGTATGACAATGAAACATTCCATTTTACTTATTGATGACGACCAAGAACTTTGCAGCTTGTTAAAAGAATACTTTACTGCAGAAGGCTTTGAAGTGGCGATGGCCCACACAGGAACAGAAGGTCTACAGCTGGCATTAAAGCAAAATTTCGACCTGATATTATTAGACGTAATGCTTCCCGAAATGGATGGTTTTGAAGTACTAAAGGCGTTACGTGTCCAGAAGATGACACCCGTTATTATGCTAACGGCAAAAGGCGATGACTTTGACCGCATCTTTGGTTTGGAACTAGGTGCTGACGATTATATTCCAAAACCGTTTAACCACCGCGAGCTACTCGCGCGCGTTAAAGCCATTACGCGTCGCGTCGATCATTATAAACAACACAGCCCGGATGATACCTTTACTATCCATCAGCTGCGTTTAGATGTAGCTTCAAGAAGTGCTACTGTTAATGGCGAGGTGCTGTCACTGACGGGCACCGAATACGAGGTGCTACTCTTGCTGGTCAGAACCGCTGGAGAAGTGGTCGACAAGCAGACTATTTCACGACAAGTACTAGGCCGGCCACTTGTGCCTTATGATCGCTCTATCGATATGCATGTCTCTAATGTTCGCAAGAAAATTGCCGCATTAAGTGAACACACTTATATCAAAACGATCCGCGGCGCTGGCTATATATTTCTAAAGGCATAATGAATGAAGCGGTACTTACTTGTTAAGGTTTTTGCCTGGTTTTGGCTCACTATCATTGCCACTATGTTGTTGTTGCTTGGGATCAGCATGCTACAACCCGATGTTATAGAAACTCACCGCATCTCAAAACCCATGCTGCAAAATCTAAAACAATTAGAACAAGCGTTAATACGCGCAAGCGAGCGCCCCAACTTTGAACTGAATAAGGTCGCCAAACTGCGTAAAAGAAAGGCGCGAAATATCTACTTGAGCCATCGCGATGCCGAAAAAAGCGTTGCCGCCGATCCCAATATAAAAACGCTGAATTTAGATTTACTCAGTTTTACCGAAGATGCCAAACCGGCCGCTATTTTTACCCCAGAGTACAAGGCTTTTGGCCCCCTAGAGCTTACACTTCAAGGTGAAAGTTATCGTCTATATTTAATTTTTGAAAACCATACTCCAAGTGCACTCATCAAATTAAGAACTCTACCGCTTTGGGTAAAAATCGCGGTCGTGCTAGGCGCAAGCTTATTACTATGTTTTTGGTTTACTCGAGATCTATTGTCGCCAATTAAAGAGCTACAAAAAGCCGCTGCAAAACTTTCCAGTGGAGAATTGTCGAGCAGAGCCGATATAAATACCAAGCGCCAAGACGAGCTCGGTCAACTGGGTCATGATTTTAACTTAATGGCTGATAAGTTAGAGTCTTTGGTTAACAACCAAAAACGCTTGCTTGCTGATATATCCCATGAACTACGCTCACCGCTCACCCGCTTGCAAATGGCCACGGGCCTCGCTGCTGGCCATGCCACAGCGCAAAGCCAAAGTTATATCGAGCGCATTGAGCGTGAAGCCCAGCTAGTTGAAAATATGCTCAGCGATATTTTGCATTTATCCAAGCTCGAAGCGGATCAAGTGCCAATCGATAAGCAAATAATTAAGCTCAATGAACTGCTCGACCCGATATTGGAAGATGCATTGTTTGAAGCACAACAATTAGGGAAAAACCTTGTCGTCACAGCACTACCCGAGGCAACACTTTATGGCGACCCAATGCTACTTAACCGCGCATTCGAAAACATTATTCGTAACGCGATCAAGTATGCGACTAGCCGTATTAATGTCGATATTGAGAGTGATGGTGATCTGTTGCTATGCACTATCAGTGATGATGGTAAAGGTGTAAGTGAAGACATGCTCGACAAGCTTTGTATTCCTTTTTTCAGAGTGTCGAGCGCACGCACGCCAAGCAAAAATCAAATGGGCGGGTTTGGACTGGGTCTTGCCATTGCGCAGCATGCGTTAAAAGTACATGACGCCAATATCGAATTTAGTAATAATATTGGTTTGCAAGTCAGCATTCGAATTCCATTACACAGGTAGCCATGTTTTATAGCCAAAGTCAGCAACTTGAATCACACCTTCCGGAAATTGATAAGCACTGGCAAGGCTGCCAAAAAGGCTTTTTTGATACCCCTCATGGTAGGCTATTTTACGCCTACCACATTCCAAAAAAGGCAACCTTCAGCCTGGTATTGGTTAATGGCCGTATTGAGTCTGCACATAAATACAGAGAATTGCTGTGGGAGTTTGCGCAAAACAACATAGCGGTATTTACCTATGACCATCCAGGACAAGGCTACTCTCCGCGATTACTTAAAGACAAGCACATCGGCTATGTTAGACGCTTTGAAGATTATGCCGCAACGCTGCACTGCTTTATGGATCAAATCGTTGCCAAGCAAAATACCTTGCCTCTTTTTATATTGGCACATTCAATGGGCGGCGCCATTACCTGCGATTATTTAACATTATTTGCGCCTCACAACATAGAGGGAGTCTATTTATCAGCCCCGATGCTTGGGATCAACACGACTCCCTACCCGGCTTGGTTTGCCGAGGGACTGGCAGGCGCAGCTTGTTTATTTGGGCTAGGTAAGCATTATGCATTGGGACAGGTGCACTATCATAACAAGCCTTTTCAAGATAATGACCTTACTGATTGCCCAATCAGATATGCGCTATTTAGAGGTTTGTACGATCAATTTCCCGAGCTACAACTCGGTGGCGTCAGCTTTGCTTGGTTATACACGGCACTACATAAATGCCGCTCGTTTCAAGATATTAAGCTAGATCTGCCAATCCGTATCGCGACAGCCAGTGAAGACAGCATTGTTGATAATCAGGCGCAAAGTCAATTTGCCGCGCACAGAGACAATGTGACACTTACAGAGTTTATCGGGAAACACGAACTACTTTGCGAGCAAGATAATACCCGCAAAGCCGTGCTAGATGATTTTTATGCGTTTACAGCCGAGCTACTTAGCGCTAAAGAAACTGGGTCTTGATGGATGAGTACGTCCATCTCACAATCAAACTCTTCTTTAATGCTAGCAACCACCTCATCCGCAACCTGATGCGCTCGCATCAGCGGCATATCGTCATCAAGCTCTAGATGCAGTTGAATAAATTTGATTTTGCCACCTTGCCTGGTACGCAAATCATGTACTCCGTAAACGTCCTCATGACTCGACGCAATAAGTATGATCTGTGCTTTTTCTTCGTCTGGCAGCTCTTTATCCATTAAGTGCGCAGCACTTTCCTTGGCAATATCCCAACTGTTATAAAGTAAATACATCGCCACCAAAATACCAAAAATCGGATCGGCATAACCTACGCCGTAAAAGTTAAGCAATACCGCTAGGAGCACCGCGAGGTTTAATAAAATATCGCCCTTATAATGTAACGAGTCGGCCTTAATGGCGATGGACTGCGTGCGTTTAACGACTTGATACTGCACCGCAACCACCAACAAAGTACAAACTATCGCAAATAAACTCACCCACACACCAAACAACGAATGTGGAATGTGGGTTGGATTGATAATGCGCTCTACACCATGAAAAGCCAATAAACTCGCAGAACCCGCGATAAAAGCCGCTTGTCCAAGCCCAGCTAATGCTTCTGCTTTTCCATGACCAAATCGATGATCATCATCCGCAGGACGCAGTGCGTAGCTCAGTACAAAGAAATTCATTAAAGAGGCGCTAATATCAAGCAGTGAATCAGTTAAAGAGCCGAGCATAGCGGCACTACCTGAAGACAGCCAAGCCCAACACTTAGCTGCGATCATCAATCCCACCATTATGATGGTAAAGACACTCGAAAACCTAACCCAAAATTCATAGCTGCGATCCACTGGCACCTCATTTTTTCATGTTATTTAATCTGACGTTTGGCTAACTGAAATGATTAGTCGTCAAACCACTCGCAAAATGCCACGGCATCGCGATGCTGTTATATTACAGGGTAATGCTTTGAAATGAAAAACAGATTACGGTTGTATAGTTTTTCACAACAGTCGTACTTTAAAAACTGGGTAATACCTTTCACTCTATCAAGCGCAGCACATATAAATGTCGACAAGTATCAGCTATACTGCCGGGCAAAATTTAATTGAGGCCTATCATGTTAGATATCGTTTTATACCAACCCGAGATCCCGCCTAATACAGGCAATATTATTCGTTTGTGTGCCAATACAGGGTATTCATTACACCTGATAGAGCCGCTAGGATTTGAGTGGGATGATAAACGGGTAAGACGTGCCGGCCTTGATTATCATGAATTTAGTGAAGTAGAGCGCCACCCAAACTTTGAAGCATACTTAGCCAAACGAAACCCAAAGCGAGTATTTGCTTGTACAACAAAAGGTACCAAGTATCATCATGAAGTTGCCTATGAAGCTGGTGACTGTCTACTGTTTGGCCCTGAAACTCGAGGTTTGCCAGAAGACATTATTTTTTCACTGCCTGAGCCGCAACGAGTCCGTATTCCAATGCGCCCCGATAGCCGGAGTATGAACCTATCTAATGCTGTTTCCGTTTTTGTTTATGAGTCTTGGAGACAACTTGGGTTTGCTGGCGCAAAATAATAATACCAATTAGCCTTAATACTTGCTCAATTTGAAGGAGCAAATCTGACGCTAACTACGTTAAAAATTTCTCATTTAGAACACTAATTGGTATATATCTAAAAATAGCTCCTATCCTCTACTGCATAGGAGCGAACTTGAGGCACAAAAAAGGCGCCTTACGACGCCTTGCTAACTTTAATTTACATTAACTATAGGGATTCTTTTAAATTTCTGCGTGGTGCAAAATCGTACCAACAATATCACTGAATTTATTTGCCGGTTTCATTGAATTTACTGCACGTCCACAGGCCTTCATCATATCGATCAGGTCAAAATAACCAACTGGATGCTGAGTCACTTCATCAATAACAAGTAAAAACTCAAAGCCACCTTCTTCCATTGTTTTTAGCACATTGCCAACCACTGTTTGGCTAGTTTGTTTTAAGGTGATTTGACGAAGATCTGATAGTGGGATCATGACATCATTGACGTTTAAATCACGTCTTGTACAGCCACGTCTTTCTGCAATGCTCAACACGTAGCGACTACCAATTCTTGCATTAGAGATCATACCAACAAGCTTTTCTTTGCTATCAACGACAAAGCTTGCTCTGCGGTGTGTTTTGTCTAGTACTAACGTAGCTTCATCTATGCTACTGTTTTCATCAATATGTTGCATTGGTGCCAAATGTAAATTGTGCATTAGGCAATGTGCTGGCGCTTGCTCTAGGTTGTCAGTGTTACAAGCTGGGAAGTTATTTTCAGCAAGTTCATAATTTGCAACAGGTTGAGTTTTCAATACTGTGTAAGTGTTCATAGATCACCTCTATCTTTAAAATTAATTAAGCACGGAAAAGGACTAAATTAATTTGCGACAGGTGGTGCTCTAATAGACTCGCATACTGAGTTTGAATAAGAATAGATGGGTTGTGATTGCGCTATGATAAAGCTACTAGCAACCACGAAACGATGAGTTGTTGATACAACGCAATCATCTAAGTCAGGGCTGGAGTTAGAATTGTCTAGGTCGACAACGATAGGCGCGATTGAAAGCGTGGTATCACATTTAGCAGCATCGGCCGTTGACACTGTCAACAGACTCAACATACAAAATGTAATCATCCAACGAACTAACCGCATAGTTTTCTCACTTCTACTGCCTTACTTTGAGTGTATGGGCAGTTTCTTGCGTTTACAAGTATTATTTCTAATCTATTTACTAAGCTTCTAAATACACTAAGGTTAATTTTCATACGCACACTCAGGCACTGTGTGAGCTGAGATGAATTGTTACTAATCTCCTATTTGTAGCGCGTCGTTTAGCGTTATACTAACGCCAACATTTTGGTATGTGCCTTAAATCAAAAGAATTAAACCATACCAATTTGCTTAATTAAGTGGTCTTTTCGAGGCGAGAAAATCTTGTCGATAACCAGGCGAAGATTTTGCTATTTATTTGTTCTAAATGAGAAATTTTTAACGCGGTTAGCGTCAGATTTGCTCCTTCAAATTGAGCAAGTATTAAGACAAGTTGGTATTACAACACGAGGTGTACAGTGCAACTATCACGCGGTATCGAGTACTTTATTGCTGGTTTTTCTTTAATCACCCAAAAAGGATTAAGACGTTTTGTATTTATTCCTTTAACAATCAATGTACTGTTATTTGGTGCATCACTCTTTTTTCTTTATGACTGGCTGACTCAAGGATTTACTTATCTCAACGGATTATTACCAGATTGGCTCAGTTGGCTGGAATGGCTAATGTGGCCAATTGCTATCTTAGTGATACTTTTCAGTTATAGTATGATTTTCACGGTGATAACCAACTTTATTGCCGCGCCTTTCAATGGCTTACTCTCCGAAAAAGTGGAACTTTACCTGACCAACCAACACATCAATGATGATAAGCTAATTGATACCATAAAAGATGTGCCGCGAATGTTGGGTAGAGAATGGACCAAACTCTGCTATTACCTTCCACGTGCACTTGGCTTTTTCATCTTACTTTGGATACTGCCTATCGTTGGGCAAATTTTATGGATTATGTTTACGTGTTGGATGTACAGCGTGCAATATAATGATTATCCGTTTGATAACCATAAAATTCATTTCAAGCAAATGAAAGACGATTTGAAGAGTAAACAAGGGCTGTCTTATGGCTTTGGCTTTGCGGTGTTTGTACTGACCTCAATCCCATTTGTTAACCTCATCGTGATGCCCGTTGCCGTTTGTGGCGCCACTAAGTTATGGGTAGAGAACTATCGTCAGCAATATCGCTAAGACGCTCGTATGACTGACATCTAGCTGTCAAAAACTCATGCTTTACTTACTTTTTTGCAAGTATTCAGCGGAGTCGCTATGCGCCTAACATTAGGCCTTATCTGGTTAACGGTATTTTTAACGGGGTGCCAGGCAACAAAACAGTTTGATGTCGGTACACGGCCTCAATTTTTAGTCTCGCAACTTCCAGATGGTGAGCTTAAAGAAAAGCTTGCAAGCTGTTTAGATAAACCAATTAAGCGCACACGTTTTTCCATAGGACATCGCGGTGCGCCACTTTTATACCCTGAGCACACCAAAGAATCATATATAGCCGCCGCAAAAATGGGAGCTGGAACGCTCGAATGTGATGTTACTTTTACGAAAGACAAGACCTTAGTTTGCCGCCATGCGCAATGTGACCTTCATGCAACAACCGATATCTTGTTACAGCCTAAGCTTGCTAGCAAGTGTAGACAACCCTTCACCCCAGCGGATCCAGACTCCGGTAAACTTGCGTCTGCTCAATGCTGCACCTCAGACATTACCTTAGCAGAATTCAAGCAACTAAGAGGAAAAATGGATGGTGTGAATACTCAAGCAACCACAGTAGCAGAGTTTGTCAAAGGCACTCCCAATTGGCGTACAGATCTTTATGCCAGTTCTGGAACCTTAATGACCCACAGCGAAAGCATTACTTTATTTAAGCAGCTGGGTGTAAATATGACACCTGAGTTAAAAGCGCCAGAAGTGCCAATGCCCTTTAATGGGTTAAGCCAAAACCAGCTCGCGCAAAAAATGTTGGGCGAATATACTGAGCACAATGTCCCCCCATCTCAAGTTTTTCCACAATCCTTTTCGTACCAAGATATTCAGTACTGGATAAAACATGTACCAGATTTTGCAAACCATGCCGTATTTCTTGATGGTAGAGAAGCTGGCGAGCATTTTGATATTAACAAACCAAGTACTTGGCAACCGTCAATGGAAGACTTAGTCAAAAATAAGGTAAAAATTATCGCTCCACCAATTTGGATGTTAATTAGCGAAGATAAAAACGGCGATATCATTCCGTCGCAGTACTCCCTAGCCGCTAAACGTGCAGGATTAAAAATAGTTGCTTGGTCTTTAGAGCGCTCAGGCCCTTTAGCGAACGGCGGCGGTTGGTATTATCAATCTGTAAAAAACGCAGTTAAGCATGATGGCGATATACTTAGGGTGTTGGACATATTGGCAAAGCAAGTTGGCGTAGTTGCTGTATTTAGTGACTGGCCTGCGACTACCAGCTTTTACGCCAGCTGCATGGGAATTGAGTGATAGGCTAATAAGAGTTGTAGCTTAGTGTAGGTAGAATCCCGCACTAAGTTATGATTTGCAAATGCCAGAAAGCAAAAAGCCTCGCTATTGCGAGGCTTTTTAAATTATGGTGCCCAGAGGCGGAATCGAACCACCGACACGAGGATTTTCAATCCTCTGCTCTACCGACTGAGCTATCTGGGCAAATTTTTTCTAGTATCTAAATCCTTAAAAGGATTTTCAATACAACTCCAAACGGCTCTACCGACTGAGCTATTTGGGCAAATTTTTCAGTATATAAATAACTAAGCTATCTAGAAAACACAGGCTAACGCCTAAATAAAGTGGTGCCGACTATCCGAGTCGAACGGATGACCTACTGATTACAAGTCAGTTGCTCTACCAACTGAGCTAAGTCGGCACACTAAATTATTGGTGCCCAGAGGCGGAATCGAACCACCGACACGAGGATTTTCAATCCTCTGCTCTACCGACTGAGCTATCTGGGCAAATCTTTTTTAATGTCTAGGAAACTCTTCTTACTGAGCTAACTAGAAATTATTGGCTGACGCCTAAATTAAATGGTGCCGACTATCCGAGTCGAACGGATGACCTACTGATTACAAGTCAGTTGCTCTACCAACTGAGCTAAGTCGGCACACTAATTCGTGTACCATGCAGTTTCTGCATGCACCACATTGCTAATGCAATGATTTTAATCTGGTGCCCAGAGGCGGAATCGAACCACCGACACGAGGATTTTCAATCCTCTGCTCTACCGACTGAGCTATCTGGGCGTGCGGCGTATTAAACGGGTTTTGCGGTTCTAAGTCAACCCTTTTTTTAAATACATTTATCGTTTGCACAGTTTTCAGACAAAGCGGTTAAAATACCGCTTTTTCGCTGAAAAAACACCCGACTAGCCATGTTTTACTGTATTTAACGGCTGATATCTATGAAGTAGGCAAACCACTCTAGGCCTACAACAAAGAAAAAGTCGTCACTTGAGAGAAATATGTGCTTAAAGGAATAAAATAGAATGGAGATACATATTCTATCTCATTCCTATAGCGAAGCTCAGCAACAAGGTTTATCAATCCTGTTTAGAGATTGTCTTTATGTTGCGCTTCAAATCTTTGTTGCATGACCAGTATCGCTTTTTCTACCGCTTGCTTTGCATTACTCGTATCGCCGTTAGTTACCGCTAATATCGCTATGTTCTTTTCTGGCAACACTAAGTTGTCTAGATAGAAGGTCCCAGTAAAGCCATTGTGATGAAAGCTATTGTTGTTTGGAGTAAGGATCCAGCCTAAGCCATACTCTGGGCTAACCGGTGTGAGCAGTCGCGTATATGAATTAGCACCAATCAAATTATCACCACCTCTGGCGCCCGCGAGATAAGCACGTAAATAGTATGACAGATCGGTCAAGGTCGTACTGACTAACCCAGCAGGTCCAACAACGTTTGGTAGATCGACCCTATCGGCCAGTGTTATTGGATGCCACTGCCCTTCTCGCATCTGATGCCCACTCGGCTGTCCCTCTGGATCTCCATAGCTAGCAGGCCCAAATCCAATATTTTCCATTCCAAGAGGAATGAATACTTCTTGCTTCACTAACGCTTCCCATGATTGCCCCGTCACACGCTCCAACATATGGCCTGCAACAACATAACCTGCATTGCTATATAGATAGGTTCCGTGAGTCACTTCTGGTTGCGTCGTTAACGCCTCTTGAGTCCACGCATACCTTTGCTCGACCATGCCACGTTGATCTAAATGCCACTTACCAGAATACATGGAGTCAAGATCACGCTTTAAGCCTGAAGTCATCGAAAGCAGTGCCGTTAATGTAACAGACTCAAATTCAGGGTTAATTTTTCCGATTAACTCAGGAAAAACATCACTCACCCGACTGTCAAATCGAATTAACCCCTGCTCAACCAAGCGAGCAGCTACGGTTGCTGTCATGGATTTACTGAACGAACCAATCGACCACTTATCAAGTTTGGTGACCAGAGCTTGCCCTGTGCTCACTCGCACACCAGCTACATCAAGCTCAATCAACTCATCCCCATAAACGATAAATCCGCCAAGTGCGGGCATAGCAAACTCAGCTCGGATTGCTTCCAGTTGTTCGTTGAGTAGCCCGTCTCCCACCTTGCCATAGCGCGGCGGAGTGACGGCTATGTCTTCGTTAGCACTCTTTTCAATAACAATAGAATTGTCACTGTTATTACAGCCAGTTAGTAAGGCGCAGCCCAGCAGTGTGATAAGCCAACCAAACGCCAGCCGACTTTGACGTAGAAACATGAGATATCCTTATAAGTATTAGGTTGAACGAATACTACTTTATAAAAACGTTACGTAAAATTTAATTTTTATTAAAGTTTAATGCTTTACACATCGCAGGCGTGGTTAAAATTATCGAGATAACAACCTGATTATTTTAAGATTTAAAACAATCAAGTGTTCTCAGTGTATTGCCACTATTGATTGAAAAACGAGAGGTAAAAACTTGCCGAAGGTGATAGGATTGCTACAACTAATAAGTATAAATAATTCTTTCAGGATTAAGCATGCCAAATAGCGCGAATACCAATGCAAATGGACGGATACTTTTTTTATTTATCGCAATACTGATTGTTGGACTATGTAGCGCCGCAGGTGCTTATCTACTACCAAAGCAAGCTGACGTCCCTACCGCACCAACCGTGAACCTACAACAACAAGCAACAACAGTTGCAACTCCCCTTGCCAAGGTGGTCACACAACACGGTTTTGACAGTGCCAAACAGATCGTATCCGCATTATTAGCATCTAACGAGCATTTGGGCGCCTATTTGTACGTCAATACGGGGATGGGGCAACCAAATCTGGTATTTCAACAAAGTGCAGGAGAGCAAATCATTGCACTGAATCGCGAAGAGTCCTATAACAAAGACACAATGCAGGTTTACCACATGCCACTGCGACTAGATGAGCAAAACGTTGGTGAACTCATTTTGACTTATACCCCCCCGTTGCTACTACATCATCAGGCGATCCATTCATTGCCTATATACTGCTCGCTGCCGCTATTATTTGCGCCTTGATGATTGTTGTAATTGCGGCTCGTCGGCTTTCTGGCGCATCAAGTAATGATACTGAAGAGCTTATCTCAGAAATCAATCATCTAACGATGGATAAAAACTACAAGTCGACAGTTGGTACTTATTATAGTGGCGGTCTGGCTGAGATTGCTGAGGCGATAAATGCGCTGTTAAAGCAAGTACAATCATCCATAGAGTCCGATCAAGCAACGCAAAATGAGTTAAAACAGCTTCAAGAAAGTCTCGAAACTGAAGTTCAAGCCCGCACGCTGGCGCTAGAAAAAGCGATTTTAAATGCGGAGCGTGCCAGTGATGCTAAAACCACTTTCTTAGCCACCATGAGCCATGAGATCCGCACGCCAATGAACGGCGTCATTGGGACCATTGATTTACTGCGTCAAACCGATCTTGACGGTGCTCAACATCGCCTCACCACGATTATTCGCGACTCGGCTTTCTCTTTACTTGGTATTCTCGATGATATTCTCGACTTTTCTAAAATTGAGGCGGGTAAATTACGCATAGACAATAGTGCTTTCTCGGTGGCTGAAACCACAGAGGAAGTCGCACGTGTGCTTTCATCAGTAGCGAAAAAACGTAAGTTAGACTTACAGCTGTTTATTGCTCCCGACATTCCCACGAATTTAGTTGGTGATACCGTTCGCGTTAGGCAAGTACTTTATAACCTGTGCAGTAATGCCATTAAATTCACGACTACAGATGATTCAATCCAAGGCTATGTAAAAATCTCCGTTGAAGTTGCGCAAAACACCTCGGAGCATTACACCTTACGCTTTACCGTCACTGACAATGGTAAAGGCATGACAAAAGCTCAGTTGAGAGAAATTTTTAATCCGTTTATTCAAGCTGAGGGCTCTATCACCCGAGAATTTGGCGGTACTGGACTTGGCCTTTCTATTTGTAAAAGCTTAATCGAACTCATGCTAGGTAGTATCCATGTTAATTCGGATATTGGCATGGGAAGCGAGTTTGTTGTGGAATTACCATTTAGTGTAGATGGCAAAGTCAGTTACGCAAATAAGCAAATGTTAAACGGCCGCACTGTTGCCCTACTCACCCCAAATAATGAGAGACGCACTATTTTAAATCGCTATCTTTCATTCATGGGTGCGAGCGTGGTTGCTATCGATGAAAGCGAAATAACCGAGAACCAACATGAAGACAAGTTGATCTGGGTGCTAGACGGTTTAGACGGTATGGACAAGGTCAATGAAGAGCTAAGAACCGTAGTTTATTCGCTTGAGAAAAACGAACAACAGGTTGTTGTCCTAAGTAAAATGGACGAAGCCGCCCTTAATCACAAAAATATTTTCTACCTCAACGCATCACCGTTATGTAAGTCTAGCTTTATGACGGCTATCTTGGTTGCTGCTGGTTTGCATAAACCAAAGGAAATTAAACCGTCACGCACTATCAACGACTTTTTAAGCGTTGATGAAGCAAGAGCAACCAACAAACTGGTGTTGTTAGTTGAAGATAACGTATTAAATCAGCAAGTACTGACCGACCAATTACACCTGTTAGGCTATGGTGTCGAGGTTGCAGAAAACGGTGAGGAAGGCCTAGAGCTTTGGAAAAAAGAGCACTTTCCAATCGTACTGACCGATTTACATATGCCGAAGATGTCGGGCTACGACATGGTCAAACATATTAGAGACTATGTAGAAACCGCAACAGATACCATCGAGCAACCATACATCATTGCCGTGACAGCCAATGCGCTCAAAGGTGAAAGAGAACGTTGTGAGGCTGGTGGCATGAATGACTATATCACCAAACCAGTAGAGTTAAATGTATTAGAGGCAACACTTAATAAGTGTATAGAAAGCTTGCCAAAAGCACAGCAACCGAGACCAAGTGCTGAGCCACCAGCTGCTGTACCAGCAGCCGCTAGCCAAGTGCAGTTGGGATCAGAACAAGAAACAGAGCTAGAGCCTGAAGTTGGTGAAGTTATGGTTGCAGAGCCTGAAGCTATTGAAGCTGAGGCCAGCGAACCTGCTCCAGCTATCAATATGGACATGCTCAACAAGTATGTAAATCATGATGAAGCGAAACGAAATCGCTTTTTCAGAATGTACTTAGAACAAAGTAGTCAGTTAACACGAGACGTAAATGGCGCGGTGATCACGATGAGCCAAGAAGAAATCATTGAAGCTTGTCATCAACTTAAGTCCATCTCTAAAACTATCGGTGCCGAAAAAGTAGCTGAAACAGCCATAGAGTTTGAAACTTTATGTAAGGAAGGCACACTTACCACCGATCAGCTGATCCAGATGCGTGATAAATTGGAGCAAGACTTTTTAGCCGCAACCGAGTTTATCCAACAATATTTAAGTCAAGAAGCCTAATGATGTGGGGGCACAGCCCCTCGCAACTCCTAGCACCACAAGGGGCAGGCGTTTTCTCAGCAAACGGATTGCAGGGTCGACCTGCTCTCCTACACCTGCAATGAATGGGAAATATCGCGATATTAATGCTCACGCCATTCATTTAGATATCACCGCCATCTAAATGAATGATCCTTCCCTGAATCACTGACCGCATTTTATTCGCTTTCTGACTCCAAACACTTCCCCTATTAATTCTCACTGAGTATACTGACGCGCTTTTTTAAATTAGTTAGTCGTTACATACAACAAACGCTAGTTGAAATAGGTACTGGTCACCCGTTCAAAAAAAGTACAGGCAAGCCTGAGCTCATACAAGCTAATATCTGATTAAGATTTTTAGTCGGTGACTCGATGGGCAATGCCAATCTGCATTGAAAAGTGTTCTATTTACCGCACGTCGTTTCAAACGTTGCATGCTAAGTACATGGCTCATTATTCAGTGTTGATTGAAAAACATTAGATGCAATAACGCATCCTTTATAAAAATGGCCAGATACAACACATTGATTAGATTAGGAAGTACATATGAATTCAGTTCCGAAGGCCGGAGAATTTCTGGGTCACCCTAAAGGCCTCTTCTTATTATTTGGTACCGAAATGTGGGAGCGCTTTGGCTACTACGGTATGCGTGCCATCTTAGTTCTTTATCTTGTAGCACAAGTACAAAATGGTGGCTTCGGTTGGAGTAATGCCGACGCACTAAGTCTTTACGGCACGTTTACGATGGCCGTTTATCTCACCCCACTATTTGGTGGTTGGCTTGCTGATAACGTATTAGGTCAGCGCAAAGCCATCATTATTGGTGGTATTTTAATGGCTGCTGGCCATTTTATTATGGGTATTCCTCACAGCGTTGTGGCAGGACAAGAAGTAAACGTCTTCTACCTGGGCTTGGCTTTACTTTGTTTAGGTAATGGCTTATTCAAGCCTAATATCTCAACGATGGTTGGCGATTTATACCAAGAAGGTGACAAGCGCCGTGACGGTGCATTCACTATCTTCTATATGGGTATCAACTTAGGTGGTGCATTAGGTCCACTTGTTGCGGGTTATGTAGCAGCGGTCGTGAACTGGCAGGCAGGCTTTATCGCAGCAGGTATTGGTATGATCATTTCTGTGGTTATGCAGCTTATCTTAAGCCAGAAATACCTTGGCGATATCGGTAAAGTACCTTCTGCTAAACTTTCTCAACAGATGTCTGACTCACAGACTAAAGAACCGCTTACGAAGAAAGAAAAAGATCGTATCCGTGTTATTTTCACCATGAGTGTTTTCTCAATTATCTTCTGGATGGGTTTCGAGCAGGCTGGTGGTCTGATGAACCTATTCGCAAACGACTATACCAACCGTATGTTTATGGGCTTTGAGATCCCGGCTTCTTGGTTCCAGTCGCTTAACTCTATCTTCATCATTGTATTTGCGCCATTGGTAGCGATGATCTGGTTAAAGCTAGATAACAAAGAGCCGAATTCTCCAGTGAAGTTTGCAATTGGTCTAGTGTTCTTAGCACTTGGTTTCTTAACTATGATGCTTGCGCTTGCAACAGAAGGTGGTGAAGCGGGTGGCACACTTCAGATCAGCATGATTTGGTTGGTATTGTTCTACATGTTCCACACCCTTGGTGAACTATGTTTATCACCGATCGGTCTTTCTATGGTAAGTAAACTGGCGCCGCTACGCTTAGCATCACTGCTAATGGGTATTTGGTTCCTATGTACGGCTGTTGCAAACAAGCTTGCTGGTCTTGTTGGCTCTTTCATCGGTGAAGGCCAAGAAGCAATGGAAAACGCGATGAGCATCTTCATTGGTTTAGGCGGCGTTGCCTTGCTATCTGCTGTGTTAATGTATCTATTAAGCAACAAGCTTGTAGATTGGATGCACGGCGCTGAGGGCAAGCACGAACCTCATACGCAAGAACATTACCTTGCGGAAGAGCTAGAAGTATCCGCTGAGAAGCAATAATATTTGCTGTAAACCACGCTAATTTAGCGTGGTTTACCTCTCCCACAATAGCCATACGTAAAGATTTAAATACACTTAGCGCCATTTCCCCTCTCAATGTAGTCGTGTGATAAAAATCCCCTCTCTCATATAGTCCATCAACTAAAAACATAAAAAACAAATAAAATCATAGTAATATAAAAATAAAGTTACGAAATACCCCGCAAAGCACCTTGCTGTTTTTAGTCAAAATTTAAGCAAAAATAATTATCGTCACGCCTGTGTCAATTTTGTGTCTTTTACATGGCAATTGTGCAACTAAATTTACAAAGTCTCCTACTGCTATTTACTGCCTCTAACTTCCCCTTTGCAGTAATTTGATTAATCATCCAGTCATAAATACTAACAAGTCACCCAGTGCTTAATACGGGAGTAAAACAATGAGTGAAGTAAATAATCCACTAGGCCTAGTCGGCATCGAGTTTACAGAATATGCAACACCTGACGCTGATTACATGGATAAAGTATTCACTGACTTTGGATTCTCAAAACTAAAGAAATTTAAAGACAAAGATATCGTTTACTACAACCAGCACGATATTCACTTCCTGTTGAATAACGAGCGTGAAGGCTTCTCAGCACAGTTTGCGAAAAGCCACGGCCCGGCAATTTGTTCTATGGGCTGGCGTGTAGAAAATGCGCAAAAGGCGTTTGATACTGCGGTTGAGCGTGGTGCAAAACCTGCGACTGACTCAACACACAAAGACTTACCATACCCAGCGATTTACGGTATTGGCGATAGCCTTATCTATTTCATCGAAAACTTTGGCGATAAAGGGTCAATCTTCGAGCAAGATTTCGTTGACCTAGAAGAGCAAAAAATTGTTGAAGACAAAGGCTTTAAGCGCATCGACCACCTAACGAACAATGTTTACAAAGGGACGATGGAAACTTGGGCTAACTTCTATAAAGACGTATTTGGTTTTACTGAAGTTCGTTACTTTGACATCAAAGGTCAAAAAACGGCGCTGCTTTCTTATGCACTTAAGTCACCATGTGGCACCTTCTCTATTCCAATCAATGAAGGTAAAGACGACAACAACAACCAGATCGATGAGTACTTAGATGAGTACAATGGTCCAGGTGTACAGCATTTAGCATTTTTGACTGACGACTTGGTTAGTTCACTAGATAAACTAGACAAGAGCACCATTGCCACCTTAGATATCGTAGATCACTACTACGACACTATCTTTGACCGTGTGCCTTGGGTTAAAGAAGATAAAGAAAAGATCAAACAGCACCAAATCCTAGTAGATAGCCAAAGCGAAGACTGCTACCTACTACAGATCTTCACTAAAAACCTGTTTGGCCCAATCTTCATCGAAATGATCCAACGTGTTGACGATGGCGGCTTTGGTGAAGGTAACTTCCAAGCGTTATTCGAGTCAATTGAGCGCGACCAAGAGCGCCGTGGTGTAATCTAAACACACATATCAAATTAATAAAAAAGCAGCTAGTGATAGCTGCTTTTTGTGGTTTATCAAATTGCTATTACGACTTGAGTTTTTCACTTTTGACCATAACTCAAGTTGAAAGCCAAAATTAAAGGAAAGGCAATGTCTCAAATTAATGAAACACACGACATCCAATTAACAAGTTGGGTAGCTAGTGCGAATGCGACTGGAACTGATTTCCCTATTCAAAACTTACCTTTTGCAGTATTTCGTCGTAAGAACAGTAATGAAGAGTTTCGCGGCGGTGTTGCGATTGGCGATCAAGTACTAGACCTTGGCGCTGTTGTTGACGCTAACCTATTTACAGGCGACGCAGCTGAGGCCGCCGAAGCTGCAAATGCCCCAGCATTAAATGAATTTATGGGTATGGGCCAGCAGTACTGGTCAGCACTTCGACTTGCCCTGTCTCGCGCATTACGTGAAGGTTCTGAGCTGCAATCAAGCCTTGAAGGCGCATTGGTTGCACAAGATGACGTGGAATATGCTTTGCCTTGTCACATTGGTGATTACACTGACTTTTATACCTCAATCTACCATGCAACAGCGGTAGGTAGTCTGTTCCGTCCTGATAACCCGCTGCTGCCAAACTATAAGTGGGTACCAATCGGTTATCATGGTCGTGCATCGTCTATTGGTGTTTCAGGTCAAACGTTCCCTCGCCCTAAAGGCCAGACCAAAGCACCAGATGCAGATACGCCGTCATTCGGTCCTTGTAAGCGTCTAGACTACGAATTAGAGCTAGGTATTTACCTAGGTAAAGGTAATGAACTTGGCGACTCTATCGCAATTAAAGATGCTGAAGATCACGTTTTTGGTTTCTGTTTATTCAATGACTGGTCTGCACGTGACTTGCAAGCTTGGGAATATCAACCATTAGGTCCATTCCTTGCGAAAAACTTTGCTTCAACGGTTTCTCCTTGGGTTGTAACCACCGAAGCACTAGCACCATACCGTACTCAATGGCACCGTGATGAAAACGATCCACAACCGCTGGAATACTTAGAGTCAACGCAAAACCGCGAGTCTGGTGCTATTGATATTCGCATGGATGTCTTACTAGAGACTGAAAAAATGCGTAGCGAAGGCGCTAAACCAAGCAAACTGTCTGAATCCAGCTTCAAGCACAGCTATTGGACGGTTGCGCAAATGGTTACGCACCACACAGTGAACGGCTGTAACTTCTTACCGGGTGATATGCTAGGCTCAGGCACGCAATCTGGTCCTGAGCATGTAGAAGCGGGTTCATTACTCGAACTGTCGCGCGGCGGTAAAGAAACTATCACGCTTGCAAACGGCGAAGAGCGTAAGTTCCTAGAAGATGGCGATAAAGTAATTATGCGCGGTTGGTGTGAAGCCCAAGGCTACAACCGTATCGGCTTTGGTTCTGTTGAAGGCACTGTACTTCCAGCAAAATAATCGCAATTATTCGTGCGTTAATCGCAATTTTATTTACTTTTAAATCAAAGGCATGATGATTTCATGCCTTTTTTTAGTTCTAAAAACTGGAAATTTGACTAAAAATTGTTAGAGTGTAGCGCTGATTTAAATCCGAGGTTGAACGTTGCAAGTACTCAAGCGCCTATATCTAAAGCTGTTTAAGCCGACTCAATTAATTGTTCGTCAAGACGCAACTGTCAAGATGCTGAAACTGCCATCTTGGGTTCAAGCTTGCTCGATTTTGATTTTGCTTGCTGTCGCCATTTGGATAGCCAATGCCTCACTCAAATTACAAGAAAACGGTGACAAGCTTACTAAAGAGCAACAAAACTTAGCGCAGCTGCAAGCCAAGTGGCAAAAAGAAAAATCACAGCTTCAAGCACAATTAGCACAGCAAAAAGGCATGCTTGACCAACTGTCACAGCAGCACAGTGTGCTTGAATCATTGGTTGATTCGACTCAAACAACTGACGACAACGCAGTGGAAGGCGAGCTAGAAGAAACACCGACAGACCTTAACAGCTCACAACCAAGTACCACAACCGAATTTGCTCCCCAAGCCAGTCACCTACTTATCCAGCAACGACAGCTCAGCGAACAACTTGGGCAATCGTTCAGCGCTGAAATTGCAGCGATGCAAGAATCCATCGACAGTGCAGGATTACAACTATCATCTGATTTCTCAGAAGCACAAGGTGGTCCCTACTTCCAAGCCGACTTAGAATTGGTAGAAGCCAGCTTTATTAATGCCATTGACCAATACGCTGTTTATGCGCAGTTAGCGACGATGATTGGCCAACTGCCAGATACACTGCCTGTCGCTCAGGAGAAATATTATGTCTCCAGTGCTTTTGGTTTTCGTAAAGACCCGATCACTGGCCGCCGTGCCTATCATAAAGGTATCGATCTCGCAGGTTGGCACAAAACACAGATAGTAGCCCCAGCTTCTGGCACCGTTAAACGAGCGGGGAAAAATGGCGGCTATGGCAACTTTATCGAAATTGAACACGCTAATGATATCACCACACGCTATGGTCACCTTCACACCATCAAAGTGAAAGCGGGTCAACAAATCAATAAAGGTGATGTAATTGCATTAATGGGCAGCACAGGAAGAAGTACAGCGACACACTTGCACTATGAAGTGATTCAAGGTAAAAAACACCTAAACCCAATTAAAATCGCTCGCGCATTCAATAAGTAACATATAATTGCAATTGCGCTGCGGTAGCGAGGAATTCGTGTTTAACTCTTTTAAAAACCAACGAAACGACGTCCCGGCTATTATTGCCCAAAGCACTAAAGTCACGGGCGATATTGTCTGCGAAGGTGAACTGCAATTAGATGGTACCGTCCATGGTAACCTCGACATCGAAAAACTAATCATCGGCAATAAAGGTTTAGTACAAGGTAATATCCAAGCCAATGAACTGACGATATTAGGCAAAGTGGAAGGTGATATTCAGGCCAAACAAGTCACGCTGCTTCCTAGCGCTCAAGTATTTGGCAATATCGAACACGAAACCTTAACGATTGAAGCTGGTGCGCATGTCGATGGTAAATTGACACATCGTAACGAGCGAGCCAATAACGTCACGGCAATTGACTCTGCTGACGATCAAACCATAAACAATTAAGATCTTTTCGCGCTGATATACATGTTAATGTCGGCGTGAAATACTTTCTCTCCCGCAGTATTAAAAACTTCCACCGGTACAACTAGCTCTTCTTTATCTTGCCATGTTCGCGGATATTCTATTTGCGCCACAGCATGCAGATCGGTCTCAGCTTTCGCTAAATATTGCACTGACATCCCCTTTGGGATCCAGCGATGGGTTTTATGGTTGATGGTTGCGTCTGTCATGACTCCTGCACACAACTCCGCAAGATTACACTGAGCAATAGCGTGAACCGTACCTATGTGGTTATGAATGGCTTTACGGTTACGAATTGTGGCTCTACAAACGCCAGGCTTCAATTGTGTGATTTTAGGCTTAATGGTGCCAAAGTAAGGAGCCTTACGACATACCGCCTTACTGAACATCCATTTACCAAATGGCAACCAACTCATCCTTTTATAAATTTTTAAAAGTGGTGCAGACATAAGATTTTTCTAAAATGATTTTGCTTAAAATTAACACATCTGACCAGTTAATCAACCGTCTACAATTATCAGCGAATAAAATATCTTAAAAATTTGCTAAATCGGCGCTTTGTCCTGTCTTTTCTCATTCTCCACAATACAATAACGGCCAAAAGGAGACGCCATGACCCAATCAAATTCAAAAGCACTGATTTTTATTCTCGCTTTACTTGTTATCTTTTGCCCTTTAGGTATCGATCTCTATCTACCTGCGTTTGTGGACATGCAGTCCAGCCTTCAAGTATCTGAAAGCCAAATTCAGCAAACTGTGAGTATTTATATGTTAGCTGTGGGTCTTGGACAATTGATAGCAGGTCCGCTTGCGGATAAATATGGTCGTAAGCCAGTTGCACTGGTTGGAATAGTGTTGTTCGCGCTTGGCGCCGTGATGGCAAGCACAGTCTCCACTTGGCCACTTATGATGGTAGCTCGAGTGCTACAAGGCCTAGGCGCTTGCGCCACTTTTGTCAGCGCTTTTGCTATTGTTCGTGATAGCTTTGGACATAAAGGCAGTGGCCAAATGATTACTTACCTAAATGGTATTGTATGTTTTATCCCAGCGTTAGCGCCTATTTTAGGTGCATGGCTCACCGTCGAATTTGGCTGGCAGAGTAATTTTAGCTTTTTGTTTGGCTTTGCCGCTCTTGGCCTCATCTTGGTTTCTCTTATCTATAAAGAAACTCGCCCCGAAGATACGCATTACAGCGGTCATATTCTAGATTTGAGACGTTTTAAGCCGATGCTCAGTAGCACGACTTTCATTTACAATGCCGCCTTAGCAATGCTTGGTATGGCTGCAATGCTGGTATTTGTGATTTCGGCTCCGGGGTGGATCATGGCAAAAATGGGTGGCAGTGTTTCCGACTTCACGTTTTGGTTTACTGGCAATGCAGCGTTGAGTATTGTCGCAAGTTTTATTGCTCCCCACTTCATCAAGCGCAATAGCCAGAAATCGCTCACCTTTGGCCTCGCCGTTTTTAGCTTTAGCGGCCTGTTGTTACTGGCTTTGCCACAAACTGAAATCGCGCATTTTGTACTGCCGATGTATATGGCGTCAGTCGGCTTTGCGTTTACGATTGGAGCCGCGGCAGGTAAAGCGTTATCTGGGTTTGCTAAACAAGCTGGAACGGCCTCAGCGCTGATTGGGGTACTACAGATGAGTGGCGCAGGGGTGCTTGCAACCATGACGCAACCACTGGCATTGGATGCCCCAATTCAACTTGCGTTGCATTTGCTACTCGCACTACCTTTCCTGCTATTGCTGACTACGAAGCATCGTCACCAGCTTCACAGTGCAGCTTAATTAGAATTGATATAATAGCAATTATCAGTACAGTTCCTGTATTAATAACTACGATGTATGGTTAGACGTCCTGTCATAACCATACATTATATCAAAGTAATTAAATATTCTTATTAATTCCACAAAACTGTATAATTTACTCTTTACGAGTTCTTGTTATTGGTTATATGCTAACCACCGTTAAGAAGTTGTTAGTTTTTATTAACAACAATATTCACGCAATGTAACTGAGAAAATAACAATGAAATTAAACAAGTTAACTGGGGCACTACTCATCGCTGGCGCTTGCGCTATGGCACAAGCACAGGCATCTGACGATCGATACATCATTCAGGTCGACAATTCGAAAAAAGGCGTCGTAAAAGCACTTGCTAAAAAGCTTGGCGCTGAGCTGCACGTTGATGGCGATGGCTTCTTTGCTGCAACTTTTACTGGCAAAGATCTTAGTCAAGTAAAAGGCTTATTAAACAACCCACACATCAAACTCGTTGAAGCAGACCAAAAGCGTTACCCACTGGGGATTTATAACGACGACGCAGGTAACCCAATGCAGCAACAGGTTACGCCTTATGCTGTGTACCAATCACAAGCAAATCAACTTACTTTCGATGCGAACGCTGGCATGAAAGTATGTGTGATTGACTCAGGTCTTGACCAATCAAACCCTGATTTCATTTGGGGTAATATCACCGGTGATAATGACAGCGGCACAGGTAATTGGTATGAAAATGGTGGTCCACACGGCACACACGTAGCCGGTACTATCGGTGCTGCTGACAATAATATTGGTGTTATCGGCATGGCACCTGGCGTGCCAATGCACATTATTAAAGTATTTAACGCAGAAGGCTGGGGCTACTCTTCTGACCTTGCTCACGCGGCAAACCTATGCTCACAAGCAGGTGCAAACATCATCAATATGAGTTTGGGCGGTGGTGGCTCAAACAATACAGAGTCAAACGCATTTGAAAACTTCCGTAATGCTGGTGGCTTAGTGGTTGCGGCAGCTGGTAACGATGGCAACAATGTTCGTTCATATCCTGCAGGCTATCCTTCAGTAATGATGATCGGTGCAAACGATGCAGATAATCAAATTGCAGACTTTTCTCAGTATCCAAGCTGTACTTCTGGCCGTGGAAAACGCGCGACTAACGACGAGCATATTTGTGTAGAGGTAACTGCAGGCGGTGTTGATACACTTTCAACTTACCCAGCAGACATGGCGACTTCTTCAAGCATGACAGCTGACGGTGCGGCGTTTGCAAGTTCAGCAATGGAAAACAGTGGTAACGCGTCAGGCTCGCTTTACTTTATGGGCACCGCTGAAGCAACTGATGGCGCTGCAAACGGTAAGGTGTGCCTAATTGACCGTGGTAATATTTCATTCCACGATAAAGTAGCAAACTGTGAAGCATCTGGTGGTATCGGTGCGATTATCGTAAATAATGAAGCTGGCATGCTATACGGCACTTTAGGTGATACTAACAGCACATCAATCCCAGCGGTTGGCGCTGCATTTGAAGATCGCACTGCGTTGATGGCAGCTACAAACGCGAACATCAGCATTGGTACGAGTGATTATGGCTTAATGAGCGGCACGTCAATGGCAACTCCTGCTGTTGCAGGTCTTGCAGCACTGGTATGGTCTAACCACCCAGAGTGTACTGGTGAAGAAATCCGTAGTGCATTAAAAGCAACCGCAGCAGATGCTGGCGCTGCAGGTAAAGACGTGTACTTTGGTTACGGTATCGTTAAAGCAGCAGATGCGAGCGCTTACTTAACCGCTAACGGTTGTGCTGGTGGTGGTACAGGTTCAGGTGACGGTGATAACACGACAAGCGTTGAGCTTTCAGCTTCGGGTTATAAGCAAAAAGGTAACAGTTATGTTGACTTAAGCTGGAGCGGTGCAAGCACGTCACAAGTCGATATTTATCGTAACGGTAGTAAAATTGTCACAACTAGCAATGATAATAGTCATACAGACAGCATCAGTGTTAAAGGCGGCGGTACATACGGCTACCAAGTGTGCGAACAAGGTAGCACTGCGGCCTGTTCAGCAACACAAACTGTTGTGTTTTAACTCCCAACCAACCAATTCAAGAATGCCGGTCTTTTGATCGGCATTTTTTTATTCTACTACTCTCCCCACCTTTTGTTGATAGCTTGTTCATATCCCTCTCTTAAGATCTGGACACAACGAGTAAGCCTGTATCCACAAAGATTTGTTCATTTCCATTTCACTTCTACACTCTATAATGGATTTGGACAGTCACAGAAGGAGTTCATGAAATGAGTACATCGGGTTATACCCCACCTAAAGTTTGGCAGTGGCCATGGCAAAGTGGCGATGGTAGTAAGTTTGCAAATATCAACCGCCCTACTGCAGGTGCAAGATTCGAAAAGTCCCTACCGCAAGGCAAACACCCGTTACAACTCTACTCCCTCGCGACCCCAAACGGCGTGAAAGTGACTATCTTGCTAGAAGAGCTTTTAGCAGCCGGGGTGAAAGAAGCAGAATACGATGCCTTTTTAATTAATATCATGGAAGGTGAGCAATTTAGCTCAGGGTTTGTTGCACTTAATCCAAATTCTAAGATCCCCGCGTTATTAGATACCAGCACCAAGGAACCTACCAAAATCTTTGAATCTGGCTCCATTTTGCTTTATTTAGCTGAAAAATTCCAAAAGTTCATTCCTCAAGATCCCACAAAACGCACCGAGTGCCTCAACTGGTTATTTTGGCAAATGGGGGCTGCACCACTACTTGGTGGTGGATTTGGTCACTTCTATGCCTACGCACCCGAGCACTACGAGTATCCAATCAACCGCTACACGATGGAAGTGAAGCGCCAACTGGACTTACTAAATCAACACCTAGCCACAAGAGAATATATTTGTAGCGATGAATACACTATCGCTGATATGGCAATCTGGCCGTGGTATGGCGTGCTAGCTCAGGGACACCTATACGATGCGGCAGAGTTTTTAGACGTCAATGGCTATGAACACGTGATCCGCTGGGCTGGACTCATCGCTTCAAGAGAAGCGGTCAAACGCGGAAAAATGGTAAATAAAACATGGGGAGAACCTCATGAGCAACTTCATGAAAGACACGACGCCAGCGACTTTGATACCAACACCCAAGACAAACTAGAACCATAACCTTACCTTGGTTTAACTCTTGGTTTAACAAGGGTTAGCTTAATCTTTCGGGTTTGATTAATCAGATTTAATCAAACCCGATTGTCTGTGTATCAGAAAAGAATAGTGTTAGCACCTTGCTAGAAGCGTAAAACGCTTTCGCTGGTATTCTTCAACGGATTTGTAGCACTTTAGTCAGCATTTTCTTATTAGAGCATCGAACACATCTACATTAGTGTTTACCCAAAGATATGAAATCCACTTTGTAATCTTCCGACGATCGCGACTAAACCGCTTCCCATTATCACACCTATAAGAAGCGTTCCGAAAATAAGACATACATAGAGTAATGTCCAAGCACTGGAAGATTTTGCTCCCCCCTGCCCCTCTGAAGTATTGTCGGAACATCGGTAGATTCTACGCAAACTTCTTTCCACCCCAAAAACGGTGCCGCCGATCAAGCCAAAAAGCAGTGCGACCGCGAAAGTAATAACCCGATACTCTGGATTATCAAAACCATCCCATAAAAGAATAGCGCCGTTGATCCAAGCTAACCCGGTACAGCCCCATGAGGCAAGTAGATAGATTATCAGCATGCGTTTCATTGATTACCTACTTTCGGCAAAACGACTATTGAAAATAGTCTATCAGCGCTAATGATTGATGTTCAGTTTTATATGCTTCAATATCGTAAAACTTAACCACGTTTTCGTCGGAAAAATAGCTAACAAAGCAAGACTGTTATCTCTTGATAGCTTATTAAGAATTAACCGAGATGTTTCTAATTCTGGAAATTGCACTTAAATTCTCTTTGAATTAACGCCCGCAGAAGACGCGCCGTATTTTGGCGTCGCTCTTGCTGCGATTGTTATATGGTTTATTATTCAGGTCTAAGTGTCTCAAAAAACTGCGCATCCACCCAATATACATCGGAATCTTCTGAGCTAATCTTTCTATTAAAGAAAAAATATTTTCCGTCTGGCGATACAACTCCTCCAGTGTCCGGGCCTTCTGTGTTTATCTTATCCCCTAAGTTAATGGCGGCCCCCCATGAACCATCTCGCTGTTGAAAACTTATATACAAATCCGAATCGCCGTACCCGCCTTCTCGTTCGCTGTCCCAAATTAAATAACTTTCATCTGGGGCAATGAAGGGGTGAGCTGTCCATTTTCCTGCGTTGATTTCTTTGCCAAATGCTTTTGGTGCTTCCCTATTTCCATCTATCAATCTGGAATACCGAATGGTGCCAATCTCTGTTCGTTCATCAAAAACGTAGGTGCCATTAGCGGAAGCTGTAAGGACCATGATAGGGATGCCCTCAAACGGGGGACCAAGACTTTTTAACTCTGACCAACCTTTATCGGTGCGCTCCCTATACTTATTTCCAGAGTGCATCGTTTTACCATCAGGCGAGATAGATCCACCCATCCGGGGGCCCAATACTGTCTCGTGCCATTGATTATTCTCGAATTTAAAAACAAGCGTCGTACTTTTTCTACTTTTTTTATTGTTCCTAGTAAAATAATACTCTTTCATGTCGGGTGAGAAGCGCCCGGTCCAATCACGATGCTCTTTCGATACAATACCAGGGGCGAAAACTTCAGGCATTAAGCCAGGAGGATGTTGCCCAAGATAAGGGCCCTCTAACACTGAAAAGTCATCCTGAGCATGACTTCCACTACTCATTATCAACACAGGAAGTAGCAGAAATACGAAACGGTAATTAGATTTCATGATTTTTGTCCTTATTTTATAATCAGCAAATTATTTCACATCGATTAAATTTGATAAAATTAGCTGTCAAATTAACCAAACTGACTTTTAAATACTTGACGTCCTAATGACTTTTAAATGATTTTGTTCTGACGGCGATAATCAACTTATTGAGTTACATATAACGCCCCGCTTAACGGCGAGCGTTAGCGAGTCCGGTGGAGGCCACATTTTTTTGTAGCCGCAACGAATTTGAGCGGCTTGTTAGGCATTTTTATAGCGACTTAAATATACTTACTAATGAACTTAATGGGGTTGAATTATCAAATTCATGTATGGTATTCCCTTGGGTGCTACCCTCACGCATTTCAATTTTTTCAGAATCATGATTGTATGAAAACGCGTACTTTGTACCACTGATAGTTACCCAGAGAACGTTTTTTGTGGCGTTTCCGTGAGCCATTACTTTTATATTGGCATCATCTTTTCGCCATAGTATGGCACCTGCCAAAGCTAACGATATTTCTTCAACATTCCCCGCATGATGATCTGCACGAGACATCACCCCTGAAATATACTCAGAAAGTAGATTTACATCTTTAACGGTCAATGCCATGTCTAAACTTCCTTATGCCTAACGCCCCGCTTAGGGGCAAAAATACGTGGGCTATAATGACGAGCGAAGCGAGGACGGCCCACGTGTTTTTGTCCCAGCACGCCCCGCGTGCGTCTACAGCGGTTTGTTAGGTGCGTGGCAATTCATATCTCAATTTCATTTGTTTACTACACCTAAATGGTGGTGGACTAAACACGGTGCTACTGATTGTATGATGCGCAGCACGTGAAAACCATTTTGGTTTTGAGTCTAAAATAGCTATATCAGACGTTTTTCCGTCTAATTCAACAATAAACTCAATCTCAATAATTTCTAACAATCCGTTTTCATCAATGCCCCCAGCGGGGAGGCTTGGCCATACTAGTTCCACTGCATTTACCGGCATTACTAGCTCTGGACAAGTAGATATTGCATGTGTGCTAAATGATGTTGCCGACGATAAAAAAATAGCAAAGGTGAATGATTTCACTTGAAGCACCTAACAATTTAATAGTGCGCAAATCGCGCATATTTCTGATTTGCAATCGCGCACTTTTATGATTGATTTAGTTTTAACAAAATTGATAACTCATTGCCAACATTATTAAAAGTTCAAGTTACGATTTTTTGAGAAAGATAAAAATGCGCAACTTGCGCATTTTCTTGAATATGGGGGAAATAGCTCTGCTTGTTAATTCTGGTTTTATCTCCTGAAGCAGCTAAGTAGCTTACAAGCACCAAAAAATCTCTCAGCACCGTTTTCCTCCCTCACCACACCCGAAAGTAAAGTGCCAATGAGTCATTTCAACGCATGGATGCGTGAAAAGCGGTGACGTTCATATTGGCAATTTGCTTGAGGAGTTAGTGTGATGTTGGGAGTGCCCTTTCTTTTGCATACTTGTTCTTTGGGCATCAAAGAAAAGTAAGTCGTAGCCCATGGATGGGCGTCGAAACCTGTCAGGAGGACATATTAGCCTTACCCTCCTTGGCTTATATCAAAGCGCATCCATGCGCTCCTCGTTCATTCTTTTGAAACGACGCAAAAGAACGAACCAAGAAAACGTCGCCCCAGCATCACACTCAATCCTCAAACCCTAAGCCGATAGAATGCAACTGCCTTGTAAGGCACCTCCCTGTGCCTGACAAGACTTGGCCGACATCCTGTCGGCACATTGCATATCGACTTATGCTTTTCGGGTGTGATGGAGGGGGAAATAAGTTGTCTGTTAGCTGTCCACAAAGCCATCAGAAACATAGTTGCTTGCAAGCACCACAATAATTTATCAGCGCCTTGTGTCTCCCTCATCACACCCGAAAGTAAAGTGCCAATGAGTCATTTCAACGCATGGATGCGTGAAAAGCGGTGACAGGGACAGGGATGTCCCTTACACAGCGGTGACGCTCATATTGGCAATTTACTTGAGGAGTCAGTGTGATGTTGGGAGTGCCCTTTCTTTTGCTATCTTTTCTTTGGGCAAGCAAAGAAAAGATAGTCGTAGCCCATGGATGGGCGTCGAAACCTGTCAGGAGGATGGGTTGACTTTACTGTAAATTTCGAGCTACCAGCCGTTAGCAACATAAACCTCCATGTTTAATATCAAAGCGCATCCATGCGCTTCTCGTTCATTCTTTTGAAACGACGCGATCGAGCGAACCAAGAAAACGTCGCCCCCAGCATCACACTTAATCCTCAAACCCTAAGCCGATATAGTGCAACCGTCTTGTAAGGCACGCCCTTGTGCCTGACAAGACTTGGCCGACATCCTGTCGGCACATTGCATATCGGCTTATGCTTTTCGGGTGTGATGGAGGGGGGGAATAAGTTTGCTTGTGAGATCGTCTACAATTTTTACGGTGAAGCTGTTTGCAAGGGTTACAAAAACTATCAGCGTAGCCTCCTAACTCACAGTCTGAATCGTTTTGTGGGAGGCGGTTCACCCGCCGAGAAGTTACGCTTTTCGGGCGTGGTATTGACTGTTGTTTCTGGTTTTATCTCCTGAAGCAGCTAAGTCACTTACAAGCACCAAAAAAGCTCTCAGCACCGTTTTCCTCCCTCATCACACCCGAAAGTAAAGTGCCAATGAGTCATTTCACGCATGGATGCGTGAAAAGCGGTGACAGGGACAGGGATGTCCCTTACACCGCGGTGACGTTCATATTGGCGATTTACTTGAGGAGTCAGTGTGATGTTGGGAGTGCCCTTTCTTTTGCATACTTGTTCTTTGGGCATCAAAGAAAAGTATGTCGTAGCCCATGGATGGGCGTCGAAACTAGTCAGGAGGACGGGCGACTTAACTCATCATGTCGAGTCTTTTGGAAAAATCACCTTCCATGGTACGTATCAAAGCGCATCCATGCGCTCCTCGTTCATTCTTTTGAAACGACGAAAAAGAACGAACCAAGAAAACGTCGCCCCAGCATCACACTCAATCCTCAAACCCTAAGCCGATATATAATACCAATTGCACTAAGTCTCCAATCAATTTGAAGGGTGAAATACCATATTAGCGTCGTTAAAAATTTCTCATTTAGAACACTAAATAGCAAAAATTTTGCCTTGCCTATATGGATATAGGTACCTTGGCGGTAGCAGGACGCGAGAGCGGAGCTACTAAAGCTATTTCTCCGCTTCAAATAGCTCATTTACCTAATACAATTGGTATCGCAACCGCCTTGTAAGGCACGTCCGTGTGCCAGACAAGACTTGGCCGACATCCTGTCGGCACATTGCATATCGGCTTATGCTTTTCGGGTGTGATGGAGGGGGGAATAAGTTGCTTGTGAGATCGTCTACGATTTTTATGGTGAAGCTGTTTGCAAGGGTTACAAAAACTATCAGCATAGCCTCCTAATTAGCATTGCAGACAGCTTTGTGGGAGGTGGTTCACCCGCCGAGCTGTTATGTTTTTCGGGTGTGATGAAGAGGAAAATGCTGTAGTGTGTGAGCTCGGCTCTTACTTAAGCAGCTGAACTTTTAGGCTACGTTGAGCATAATGATTCAATATTACCCAAAACAAAATCTTAACAATTCAGTGATGTAGATTTCGCCAGAACCCTGTATTATAAGCCTGTTAAAAGCTTAGGAACGGGTGCACCTGTACGCTAAGCGAATGGATACTAAAATCAATAACTGTGCTTATGGAACTTTTTGCGCGAATGGAATGATATTATGATCAAGAAAACCGCCATCATCATTGCAATATTGGCTGCTATTAGCGGCTGTAAATCGCTAGTTTATAAAGGTAATAAACTTTACGAAGCGGGAATGTACCGCCAAGCTGCTGAGTATTATTCACAAGCACTCGCGGAAGACCCAGAAGATCTTGAAGCGAAACAAGGCTTAACACTGGCGCGAGATAAGCTTATAGATAAAGGTCTTATCGATGTACGTATGCTGCGCTTAGCAAATAACTACACCGCTGCTGCAACTAGGCTAGAAGAAATCGTAGAGAACCAAGCACAATGGCAAATGAAGCCGACCGGCGCGATGGCAAATACCCAAAGAGAAGAACTAGATTATGCGAGGCAATGGCTACTCGACGAAGCCCGTTCACTCTCAAATACGCCCTACCCCGATAAGTTTAAGCTGTTTGAACATAACTATCGCCATCTGATCAGTAATGCGCAATTAGCAAGCGCCATGAGCACCCACTATGACACGCTAAGAACGCAAGCGCAGAAAAAGTGTGATGAACTTGCAGGACAGGTCAGTGGGCAGCGTTTCTATTTAAAAAGTTTCACGGAAAAATACTGTTTAGCGTGGCAAACTCCAAAACGTTTACGTGTAGATAACCAAGATAAAAGTCGTTATTTTGCGATGAACATACGAGATCGTGTCGATATTGGCTTGCGCTTTGGCAACTCAATCAGAGGACAATATGGCGCATTTATCTCAAGCCTAAATACGGTATTTAATAATAGCCTGTGGTTTGATAGTGATGGCAGTCAACAGCTTTCATTAGAGTTATATGCAGATGCAGATTATTACCGCACTAGCAATCAATATATCCAGCGTAAGCATTATCAACAGGAAGTTGAACGACCAGATCCAAATAATTCAGATAAGACGCACACCGTAGAAGTCACAAGAGAGTTCACTTACCCGGTGACCATCTACGATGAGAAATTTGATATCAACGTTAATTATGAGGCGAGTTTAGCCCATCGTTATATCAAAGGCAGTGCAAGCGATAGTAAGCATAATAAAACCCGTGCGCATCAGGCTGATTTTGAGCAACTTGATATCACCCCGCTGTCTCCAGACTTTCTTAATCTTTCTCAGATAACAGAAAAGACCTTTGACGAATTACTAAAAAAATTCTCTCAAGATCTTACGCTAACTTGGAAGCAAAATTACTGTGGGCAGGCACTTGGCACCAATAAAGGTGAAAATATTCTACGCTGTGCCAAGCTTGAGCCCGAGCATGACTATATCAACCGTTGGTTTGACCAGCACTTTGGGATCAAGTACTCAGAAATGACGACTTTATACGGTATTTGAGGCTCAGAGTGAGTTTTGAAACTCGCCAAAAAGCCGAAAAATGATTATATTGTGCCAACTTTATTTGTATTAGGAATTAAGCTATGCCAAAGGCAAGTGAAATAAAAAAACATGCCGCGATCGAGTATAACGGCCGCGTAATGATTGTTCGTGACATTGAGCGCTCGGTACCACAAGGTCGCGCTGGTGGTAGCCTATACCGTATGCGTATGTACGATGTAGTAGATAACTCTAAAGTAGATGAAACTTTTAAAGCGGAAGAAATGCTGACACTTGCAGATCTTAACCGCCGCCCTGCAATGCTTTCATATGTAGATGGTGATGAATATGTGTTTATGGATGATGAAGATTACACGCCATACCACCTAAATAAAGAGTCTATTGCTGAGCAATTGTTATTTATCGATGAATCAACGAAAGGTTTATCTATCGTCGTGGTTCAGGGCATGCCTGTTTCTATCGACTTGCCTTCAAGCGTAGAGCTTGTGATTGAAGATACTTCTCCTTCAATCAAGGGTGCATCAGCTAGTGCTAGAACAAAGCCTGCGACATTAACGACAGGCCTTGTTGTTCAAGTTCCTGAGCATATTTCAAGCGGTGACAAAATTAAGATCAACACTGCTGAATCTAAGTTCATGGGCCGTGCAGAATAAGTCCATTGCACTTTGATAGCGAGCCGTAGTGCTCGCTACCGTCTAAAAACCCCCAAGTTTTCTTTGCAGCAGTAGTGCCATTCTATAACTTTGGCCTTACTCTTAAAAATCGCGCGAAACGCGGTTTACCAAACTTAGTATATCCTTGATATCGATAGGTAATTTGACTACCAATCGGTGGTGGTGATGCGCGCTCTTCGTCGCTAAACCCCGACCCAACTTTAAACTCCATACCTTGTTCATCTCTCACCAATAGCGATCCCATCATCCCTTGGTACTTTCCCTTACCGGGTAAATGCTTAATCACGATGGCTTCGTCATCAAGGTACGGCTTGTATTTTAATACGTTGGTTGTTCTTCCATCTTCGTGTTTGGCATTTTTAGCATGCAAAATAACCCCTTCACCGCCTCGCGTTAAGACACCATGATAATAGTCGTTTAGCTCATCAACGGAGCCAAATGATAGCTGCTTGACGGGTTTGATGTGTGATAACTCAATATGGCTTAGTAGGCTTAAGTAACGCTCATGACGCTGGGAGAATATTTCTGTAGAATTTGGCGCATCAAATACATAATAAGTCACTTGACGCCAGTGCTCATTATTAGGCGAGTGGCGTCTTGCAATCGCGCTCACAAAAGCAAAGTTATTGTACCCAGCCCACAACTCACCGTCTAACCATGTATCAGGTAGCCCTTGCGTAAACCAGTCTGGCGCCTTAATTAAGTGACCACCACGCGTACGCAGTTGCGAGCCATCCCAAATGGCCCTAACACCATCGAATTTTTCACTAACAAGATAATTAGAAATATCTTCGTCGCCTTGATATACCGAAGCAAGTTGGATTTTTGTGTGAGTTTCATTTCCATAAAGGAGATTGGAAAAACCTAATAATAGACAGAATAAGAATGGTACGTATCGCATAGCATAATCCTTTGCAGTGGATAGTTAATACCAGCGAATTGGTGCATTGTTTGCGTTCGCCGATATTAAAAATTAACAAATTTCACACTTAAAGATTACACAAGAATCGACGTTTGTAAAATCGAACAGCTTTGACTAACAGTCCCCTGTTTATACCAATTGCTATTACCTTTCAGGGCAAAGCCAGTCAAAAACCGCTTCGAGATCGGTAAATGAATGATCGGCAAGACTTAAATCTTGTTTATTAGAGTGCATATTTGGCACGACAACCGCAGTTAACCCAGCTTCCTTGGCTGAAGTTAATCCTGTGCAGGTGTCTTCTATTGCCACGGCTTCGTGTGGCGCAATATTTAGCGCAGCAAGCGCCTTGCGATAAGGTTCTGGATGAGGCTTCGGCTGTTCTACATCGTCTTTGCACACAATGACAGAAAATAACTCTAATAACCGGTAGTGTTGTAAAACAGGAAGCGCTTCTGCTTTGCTACTTCCTGTCACGAGTGCGATTGGACAACGCGTTGAGGTTAATTCAACGACTTGCTTTGCAAAATGCATTAACTTAGGGAGTACTTCCGCAGCAGTTGCGACAAAGACGACATTTTTTTCATCACATAAATCGCGGGCAGAAGGCGCAAGTTGGTGTCTTTCTTTGAGTATATGCGCGGCCTTAAGCGTTGGTACACCCGAAAACTCATCACAAAAGTCATGCTCCGTATAAGTAACCTGATACGGGGCTAACACCTTCATCCAACTTTGGTAATGGAGTGCTTCTGAATCAACTAATGTGCCGTCAAAATCAAATAAAACTGCCTGAAAACGCATTTACACTCCTTAATTTGGTTGTATTAATTAACCGTTGATCCCTGCTGGTGGCTCAGCAGTGGCTTCTTCACCGCTATCAACTTCAACTAATGTATAGCCTCGTGGCTGTCTAATCACTTTTAGAATTGGCTTATCGAAAGCTGACTTCAGTCTATCTGCATCCGCTTGCAACTCTTCCATCGAACGACCAAAAGGTGCAGCACCCGTTTCAGACCAATTCGTTACCTTACCATTTAAGTTATATTCCACTTCATGGATTTGATATAAAGCCGCTTCGTCTTTTGTTGCTTCACAATATATCACTCGATAATTCCAAAAACCTGACATATCCACTCCTAACATAAAAATTTCATTAAAAAGCCCGCTTAATGCGGGCTTTAGTTACTCTATTATAATCACTGTAGCGTGAATTAGAAGAATTTCACTTTGAATTCAGCACCAATGAAGCGCGCTTCATTTAGCATACCGGTGTTGTTATTGAAATCTACACCACCGATAACCACTTGCTCGTCAAATAGGTTACGAACAAAAGCTGACACTTCATATTCGTTATCGCCTTCAGACCACATATAACCAGCACGAAGACCTGTTTCAAACAACGCTTCACCTTCAAATTCTACTGATTTGTATAAGAAGAAGTCTACTTCACTACGGTAAGACATATCACCATATACAAAGAACTCGCCGCCTTCTAACTCTTTCGTGTAGCGAAGTGTTGCGTTTGCGATCCACTCAGGAGCGTGAGGCAAGCTGTTACCGTCCAAAATTGCTCGAGCTTCTGGACCGTTCGCCCCCTCAACCATATAGGTCGGATCCGTCACGGTACACTGCGCGCAAACCGCTACTGCTAAGTTTTTATCTTCCAACTCAGTTTTGTTATAGCTTAGGTTAAAGGTTGCATTTAGCTCATCCGTTAACACCCATTCGGTATCAAGTTCGAAACCATAACCGGTTGTTTTATCAGCATTCACTAAGCGGTTGAAGTTTGAGCCGCCACCTACAGCCGTTAGCTGTTGGTCATCCATCTGATAGTAGAATACTGTCGCGTTTACACGACCTTGACCATCAAGTACGTCTGACTTAATACCTGCTTCAATTGAGTTGGTAGTTTCTGACTTAGCAACAGTCACTTCATCACCGAACAAAATACGGCCTTGAACACTTGGAGCACGGAAACCGTTAGCTACGCGACCAAACAAGTTTACGTCATCAGTTAGCTTATAAGTAGCACTTAAGTCCCAGCTGACGTGGCTATCGCTTGGGTTAGCGGTACCATCAAGTACGTCTGGAGAGCCGTTCCAAGGTGTTGGGTTTTTAGTACGCTTGGCGTAAAACTCTTTCTCATCGTCAGAATAACGCAAACCTGCTGTTACTTTTAAATCATCAGATACGGTGTAATCAAAAGAGCCGAATACCGCCCATGCTGATGTATCTTGATCTTGGTAAGCATAACCATTTTGTGCACCGTACTGACCAAGGCCAGCATCAAATGCAAATGTATCAAAGCTGTAGCTTTCAATCATGAGATCTTCTTCAAATAAGAAGATACCTACCTGATAGTTGTAATCGCCAGAGAAGTTGCTAGATAAACGAAGCTCTTGCGTGTACTGATTATGCTCAGGAATAACGTCAGCTGTTTCAGAAGCAAATGGAATGATACCTGGGCCTTGGAAACCAAGGAAGTCAGCACCGTAACCACCGTCAACGTCTGCACGAGAATAGATTTCAGCACTTTCCCAAGCAGTAATTGACGTTACAGTATGCTCAGGTAAGTCCCATTCAAGCTTTAGACTCAAACCTTGAGTTTCAACCTGTTGCGTCGAACGAGAGGCCGCATCGTGGTATACCACATCGTTGTCATACAATGGGTTAATGTTATTTGTGCCAGCTTCAATTAAATTTGCGCGAAATGCAATTGGGCGACCATCTAAATCACGGTAGTGGTAGTTAAGTAGGCCGTTAAAATCATCGCCTTCATATAGGAATTGAACACGAACGGCTTGCTCGCTGTAACCACCTAGAGAGTCTTCTTTCTCGAAGCCTGGCGCTTTTACATCGATATAGTCTTCTTGTTCCTGCCACAATGCAGAAATACGTGTTGATACACGCTCAGTTACTGAGCCGCCTACTGCGCCTTCAAAGTCTACCGCGCCGCGGCTACCATAAGAAACAGCAGCATAGCCATCAAACTCTTGGCTTGGTCTAACTGTGTCAAATTTAACAAGACCTGCTGGCGTGTTACGACCGAATAGCGTGCCCTGAGGACCACGTAATACTTCAATACGTGCAATATCGAATACAGGGAAGCCTTTTAGAATAGGGTTTTCTTGAACCACTTCATCAACAACCAAAGATACAGGTTGAGAAGCATTTAGATCGAAGTCTGTGTTACCTAATCCACGTACGTAAAAACGTGGGAAAGTACGACCAAACGAAGATTCTACCGATAAACTTGGGATCTTCGCATTCATAAAGCGAATGTCCATACCCGCTGAGCTGTAAGCATTCAAGTTATCACCTTGAAGCGCTGAAACAGACACAGGTACTTCCTGCGCGTTTTCAACACGTTTACGTGCGGTGATTTGAATAACTTCTAGTTGATTTTTTTTGGCTTGCTCTTCTTCAGCAAGTGCAGAAAATGAAGTACCTGCCACAGCAGAGAACAACGTAGCATTAATAAGGGTAGCTAACGTAGATCTTTTCATTGCTTTCATGTTGGTTTTCGACCTTTTAGTGCACTCTTTGTTCAACGGTTTAAAATTTGGGCGCCGTTTCACTTGGCGTGAACGTTCAATTTTTCGCGATTTGAATATAATAACGCGGACCTTACAGTCGAGAGTGCGATACAACTTTGTAAGGCTGAACGAGACGGCGATAATTATAGCAGGTAATTTCTACTTTGCTTTATAAACCGAACTAAAAAATCAATTTTTTTGCAACTTTCAGCGACGTTAGCTGACAGTTCACAACATTTAGCAACAAAAAACACAAAAAAGCGGACAATTGTCCTTTAAACTTAATGGTATATAAGTTCCATAAAACCATATTTACCGATAACAGAACCATAACACAGTGGTCGAAACTGTGCAGGTTACCTAAACAATACAAATTTGCGCCCAAACAAACGTATTGGCCATATCGGAAACCATGATTGCAATGCCAATGATATGACACTGGTGTAATGATAAAGTTCAAACAAAATTAAAAAGAGGACATTAGACCGATTAAAGGGAAGTTTTAGCCTTTCTATGCCAATTATGAATAAAAGGCTTAAGGTAACTGCATCGATGTGAATTCGGCGCGGCCAGTCTGTTCATTGTATTCAATTATAGCTACCGCGGCAGTCGAGAAGATAGGCATTGTATCCGGGCACAAACGGTCTACCAAGTAACTAACTATTGGCATATGTGCGACTAAAATCCAGGTTTGGTGTGTTGGATACATAGAGATAAGTGTTTCTAAATAATCAATAGCTGTGTGTGCTGATCCACTCGGTACTATGTCTGAACAGGTTTCAACAAATTTAGGAGTTTGAAGTGCAAGCACTTGCTCCGCGGTTTGTTGTGCTCTGATGAAGGGACTCACAAGTGCTGCGTCTATCTCAAAATATTGTTTCAACCATTCACCTACATCCTTGGCTTGTTGTAATCCTTGTTCGGTTAAATTTCTGCTTGCATCGTCGGCTTGCATGGGTTCAGCTTCACCATGACGCATTATCAAGATAGTCTTCATACTGTTCAGCACCTTCTGTTTATATCACCCTACATATATGCAGACTTATGCGTGATGAGATCCACGTTTAACCTACTGTCGCTAATGGCCTTTCCCTTCTGCGCCACTCACACTCGGGATCTTATACTTGCTGACTACTCACATATGCAGCTTGGTATTATTTTCTTCTAAACCGGTAGCTATCTCACTGGTTTGTTCGCTATATTAAAACAAATGAAGGATTAACATGAAATGAAATTCTAATTACCTTCAGTTATCTTTTAACTAATTTATCGGCAGCAGCATATTGAAACTGAGTAATAATGATAGTCGGCAGTACCAATTACTAACACTGGACAATGGTCTTAGAGTCTTGTTGATCAATGACGATTCAACTGCTAAGTGCGCCGTATCATTAACAGTTAATGTCGGCCACTTTGACGACCCCGAAACGCGTCAAGGGATGGCGCACTTTCTGGAGCATATGCTATTCCTTGGTACTGCAGAGCACCCTGATTCGGGTGGCTTTTCGCAATTTATTAGTCAGTATGGTGGCCAGAGCAATGCGTGGACCGGTACCGAGCACTCGAGCTATTACTTTGATTGCGACGCCGAACAACTAGACGAAGCGTTAGAACGCTTTAGCCAATTTTTTGTGTCTCCACTGCTGAGCGAGAGCGATACTGAAAAAGAGCGTGAAGCCATCGATGCCGAGTTTAAGATGAAAATCAAAGATGATGGCCGTCGCATCTATCAAGTTCATAAAGAAACTATCAATCCTCAGCATCCTTTTGCCAAGTTCTCTGTTGGTACCCGAGACACTCTCGCAGATCGTAATGGTAATATTGCCAGTGAATTACGAGCGTTTTTCAATCAATACTATCAGGCCCAATGGATGACTTTGGTGATAGCTGCACCACAACCGCTGGCTACACTTGCGACCTTTTGCTCACCTTTTACAAAAATTGTTGGCAGCAAAGCGCAAAAGCCAGCGATCCAAGCGCCTATGTACCGAGAGCAAGACCTACAGCTAGAACTGCAAATAAAGCCTAGAAAACATATGCAAAAACTTATTGTCAGTTTTGCTATGCCCAACCCTACAGATTTATACCGCCATAAAAGTGTGAGCTTTTTAGCCCATTTGTTAGGGTATGAAGGTAAAGGCTCTCTGTATTCTATCCTCAAGTCACAAGGTTGGATCAATGCCCTGTCGGCTGGCGGTGGGATCACGGGTAGTAATTTCAGAGATTTTAATATCAGCTTTGCACTTACCGATGAAGGGATTGAATACTATGAAGACATCGTGGAAATGCTGTTCGAGTACATAGCACTAATTAAGCAAAATACTGCTGCACTACCACGCCTTTATCAAGATAAAAGCACTTTACTAGATATCGCGTTCGATAACCAAGAAGTCGGCCGCATGTTAGACTGGGTAAATTCAATCAGCGTGAATATGCACCACTATGAGGAAGAAGATTTTCTCTATGGTGATTATCGCATGGATGGCTTTTCTCAAGAGCAGCACGAAAAACTACTGATGCATTTGTGTCCTACCAATATGCGCCTTGTGCTTATCCACCCTCATGTGGAGGTTAATAAAAAGGCCAAGTGGTACAACACGCCATACAGTGTCTCGCCAATAGCCAAAGATTGGATTGAGTCGCTCTATAATGTGCATATGCCTTTGCCACAAATGTCGTTGCCACTAATTAATCCATATCTTAGCGCGAAGAATCCACTTCATGATGTAGAGAGTGAACAGGATACGCCGATCCGTCTAGCTGATCAGCCTGGATTTGAATTTTGGTTTAAGCAGGATTTGACTTTTAGAGTCACCAAAGGGCATTTTTATCTCGAAATAGATTCCGCCCCGTCCGTCACCTGTCACAAGCATATGGCACTCTCTCGCCTGTTTGCCGATCTCTTTATGGATGCGGTCGCTGAGCGTTTTTATAGCGCAGAATTAGCCGGCCTTAGTTATCATATTAATTCCCATCAAGGTGGCTTAACACTTCACACCGCAGGGCTTACTGGTAATCAAATCACCTTGGTTTTAGAGCTAGTCGAGGCGCTACTGAATCAACCAATCCATGCAGCTCGCTTTGCGGAATATAAAAAGCAACTTATCCGCCATTGGAAGAATCACAATAAGAATAAGCCTGTTAGCGAACTGTTTAGCCGACTTGGTGCCCATTTGATGCCCTGGAACCCAAGTCCTGAAGACTTAGCCGGCGCACTTAAAAGTGCCAGTTTTAACGAATTTCAACTATTTCGAAAGCAGTTTTTTTCAGCCATTCATGTCAAAGCTTTCATGCATGGCAACTGGCAACTAAAACATGCTGAAAAATTAAAAACATCAGTGCACGGGCTATTTTCAAGTAGCGAAATTTTAGAAGATTTGAAACGTCCCTTAAACGAGTTGACGAAACTAACGGAACAACATATCGAACGCGAAGGCAGTGATTATGCCTTCATTGAATATTTTCAATCACGTACCGATTCCGTTAAAGAAAAAGTCACCATGATGGCGATTAATAATCTCATTAATCAAGATTATTTTGAGCAATTAAGAACAAAGGAACAACTTGGTTATTTAGTTGGCGCAGGGTATGCACCATTCAATACACGTGCAGGTATCGCTTTTTATATTCAATCTCCCAACTTTGATAGTGAACACCTACTTGCACGGCACAATCAATTTCTTAAGCAGTTTGCCAAACAATTGCATCAGCTCGATGAAGTGAGTTGGCAACGTTCGAAAGAAAGCTTGTTACTACATATATCGGAGCAAGACAAAAATCTAAGGCTAAGGGCGCAGCGTTTGTGGATTTCAATTACCAATGACTTCCACCAGTTTGATATGCAACAAAGATTAATCCAAGCTTTGGCCAACTTGGAATTAGAAGACATCCTTACTTATATAGATAAGATGTTAGAGCCAAATGCTCCACGACTGATTTTAAAGTGTAATTAGTGTTTTAGTGTAAGCAAGGAGTGCTTATCAAACCTTTGAATGACTAATAAGACTTTTCTCACCTAGTCCATTAATTTGAGAGCTAATCAAAGTTCAAAAAATACGCAGCCATACTCGTTAGAACAATGAATTTCATCTGAAACTTTGTTTCGCTGTTGTGAAAAACCGCAATTAACCTGAATTTCCCCTTAATCAACGTTTTCCTTTTGACTACTACAATGGCTTGATTTAGATTAGAGATTGCAGTTATGAATTACGCATTATATGAGCCTAAAAATAAAAACAATAACAATCAATGCACTACTTTTATCACTGACTCCGCATGTAATTTACGCCAGTGACGCAAGTGTATTAACAGGTGCCCAGTTAGCTTGGCTCGTACCATGCGTGATTGCTCTGCTCAGCATTCCCTACTTAGTTTGGTCAAATCACCAACTCAAAAAGTCCACTCTTCAACTTAAGCATTCAGAACAACGATTTAAAAGTACCATTGAAGGCAGTGGCGATACACTATGGGACTGGAATATTCAATCAGGTGAGATTGTTCGGATCAACGATAAATACGGCATGAACTCTGCGAAGCCTGGCAGCGTCATCCCCAACCAGCATAGGATCCATCCACAAGACCTATTAATCGTTGAAAAGCTGATGAAACAGCACTTCGCAGAAAAGACACCATTCTTTGAAGCAAGCTATCGTATTAAAGATGAACTAGGCCAGTATCACTGGGTGTTAGACCGAGGCAAAATTATCGAGAAAGATGCCAACCTTAACCCCCTAAGAATGACAGGTACGGTTCGCGACATTAGTCACTTCAAGAGTACCGAGGAAAGGCTAAATCTGTTTGCAAAATGTGTTGAATCTCTTACTGACGCGATCGCAATTTATGACCGACACTATAATTTGGTCGATCTCAATCCGAGTTACCTTAAATTATTTGGTGGCCAACGAGAACATTATCTAAATAAACATTTTAGCTTACCAGGTTATGACAATAAGTTTGTTGCTCAGGTAAAGGCTCAGCTTAAACAAACAGAGCATTGGCAAGAAGAACTCAAACTTCGTAATGCGGCAGACGTACTCTTACCAATCGAAATTACGATTGATGAAATTAAAAATAACCACGGTCAGATCAGTAACTATGTGGTTGTTTATTCTGATTTAACTGAGCGTAAAAAGGCAGAGTCTCAACTCCACAATTTATCTAATCGCGATCGTACAACAGGTCTTCCCAATCGCAACTTGTTCTTTACCAACTTACAAAAGTTGTCATTACAAGGGACACACCATGCGCTACTTGTCTTTGACTTAGATAACTTTAAAAAGATCAACGATTCGCTAGGCCACCAGTTAGGTGATACGCTACTTGCGAAACTGGCAATGCGGCTAAATAAACTAGCTCGCCAACAAGATACCTTCTACCGACTAGGTGGTGACGAATTTGCGCTGGTGATTTCAGGCACCAATGATATTCACACTATTACACGTACAGCAAAACAATTTCTAGCGGCGATTGCGACTCCTTTTAAAATTGCTAATCACGAGTTAGTGATCACCTCTTCTGTTGGAATTGTACTGTGCCCTGAAGATGGTAAGTCTCCTGAAAGTCTGCTGAAAAATGCAGATACGGCTATGTATCATGCCAAGCAAAAGGGTAACCATTATTTATTCTTTAATGATTCCATGAACGAGCAAGCGGTTAAGCGTCTGCAAATTGAAAACTTAATGCGCTATGGCCTCAAAGAAGATCACTTTGTTGTCTACTATCAGCCAAAAATGAATATTAAAACCGGTGAACTGGTTGGCATGGAAGCGCTAGTCCGTTTCATTACCCCAAAAAAGGGGGTGATAAGTCCTGGTGTATTCATCCCTATCGCAGAAGAAACCGGACAGATCATCGAAATTGGTGAAGTCGTTTTAGACAAAGCATGCCGTGATGTAAAGCGCTGGATTGATAAAGGACTGTTCAATGGCAGAGTTGCGGTTAATTTATCAGCAAAACAGTTTAGCTTGCCGGATCTAACCACTCGTATCGACATTATCTTGCAAAAAAATCAACTTCCTTCTTATTTTCTTGAGTTAGAAATCACAGAAGGAACGGTGATGGACGATCCAAAAGAAGCAATTTCGATAATGCGCTCACTTAGTGCTAGAGGAATACACTTAGCCATGGATGACTTTGGTACTGGCTATTCGTCACTGGCTTATCTCAAGCAATTTCCGCTAAATACACTCAAGGTCGATAAAGCATTTATCGATGATATGGGTAACGAGCGCGGTAGAAACATGGTTGACTCTATTGTCACTATCGCACATAACTTAGATCTTCACGTTGTTGCGGAAGGGGTTGAAAATGAAGAACAACTCAATATTTTAGAGCAGCTAAACTGCCAAACAGTTCAGGGCTATTACTATTCAAAACCGCTTTCAAGCAGTGAATTTGAACAATTTTTAAAGCAACACACCCCGAGTGAAAAGCCAAACCTACAGCTCGTGCAATAGCCTAGTTTCATTTGACCTAACCACTTTACGCTTTCCAACTAACTAAATTTGCGCAGCGACGCATCCACGCTCTACGATAGTGCACTCGAAACAGAATTAACGCCGCGGGGCCTGTTACTACGGCCAAACTTAACCAGCGTTTTCTTGGCATTCCAGTCCATAGAGTTTGAAGATACATTACCATCGCACATAAAGCTGAAACTATTCCAAAAGCCACTGATACTCCTCGGGTTTTTAATTCAATAAGAAAACTAAAACATTCTTTATTAGGAAAGAAACATCACATTTCGATGCTATTTACTAATGCGGCCGATGAGTCTACACAACGTTTAATATTTAATCAATGAAGAAATTATTGTTGCATATTTTTGTATTATTTAATTTAATAGCGGACTGTTTAGAGGTATAGCATTGCACAAGGGATGTTATGCCGTAACTTTTCCTAATTTGGGAAACAGAGACAAGTGGGAAATTTTTTACGGTCAACTGGCAATGATTTCCTAGCTTAGTCCACTTAGGTTATGAGTGTATTTTTAGCATAATTTGTGAAGCCAACTTAGTCCTTAACTGGAAATTAAAAGTTAGCTTTTCTAATATTGTAGACGACTGAAATTTTAGTGCTTTTACACACTGTACTTATTTTAATCGTCAACTGTGAGTTAAACCGATATAAAACGGTCAGTTATTCAATAATTGTCTGCGTTATAACGCCATAGTATAGACTTTCTGATAGTTTTTACTGATAGACGATTACAGTATTATCACAAGAGCTGCTAAACTTACTCTCATGTAGTATTAACTGTTACTTCAAGGACACGGGCTATGGATCAGAAAAGCGTACATGAATATTTGCAGGCCAAGCCTGCAACCTTTATCACTAAGCCTTTTGCGCAAGACGTAGATGTGTACAAAGTTCAGCATAAAATGTTTGCAACTCTAACTGAGGGGAAAGAGGGGCAAGTAGATGAAAATGGTGAACCTGTTTGGTGGTTAAATGTAAAATGCGACCCTGACGAAGCATTATTGCTTAGAGACAAGTATTTGTCTGTTGTGCCTGGTTATCACATGAATAAGCGTCTTTGGAACACAGTCATCTTAGATGGCACTATTCCAGAAGACGAAATAAAGAAAATGATCGATGATTCTTATCAAATCGTCGTAGATAACCTACCGACCGCACAACGTGAAGAACTTGCTAGCAAAGTCACGCAACGTTAATTAAAACGGCATTTAGGTAGACCTAAATGCCGTTTTACCTTTCTATATCCTCGCATTTAATCTCTATCTTTAATGTCGATCAACTTGTCTTCAAATCACTCTGGTAGTATACAAAAAGAATAACCAAGCGATAATAGAGTGGCGACATGACGAAAAGGATAGCAGTACTGACAAGTGGCGGCGATGCGCCCGGTATGAACTCAGCGATTAGGGCTATCACGTTAAGTGCCTTGAGATCTGGATTTCAGTGCTTTGGCTTTTTTCATGGTTACAATGGCCTAATTAATCAAGAGTACACCGAGCTAAGTGCGGTTTCCGTCACCGATATCACCCAACTTGGTGGCACAATTCTAAAAAGTGCCCGCTGCCCTGCGATGCTAGAACCCGCTGGCGTGCTGCAAGCAGCAAATGCTCTGAGAAAGCTCCATATTGACGTACTTATTGTGATTGGTGGTGACGGCTCGTTTAGGGGAATGCAGGCGCTGGCAGCTCACTGGCAAGGTCAGCTAATTGGTATTCCCGGTACTATAGATAACGACCTTTCAGGGTGTGACAACACCATTGGTTTTTCCACAGCCATCAATACTGCCACCTCCGCAATAGATAAAATCCGCGATACCGCAAATGCCTTTGAGCGAGTTTTTATCACCGAGGTGATGGGTCGTCATAACGGACATATTGCTTACCATGTAGGTATTGCGACAGGTGCTGAGGCTATCATTTCATTTGAAAACTGCACGGCAGAGCATACCTCTCAGGTCTTAGCTCATGTCAAAAATGCCATCGAGCAGCAACATCAACACGGTAGCTTTTTGATAATACTGGCCGAGAATTTATGGCCAGGCGGCGCTCAAGCGCTTAAAACAGAGTTAAATAGCAATGCCGATATCAATTGCGCACTTTGCGTGTTAGGGCATATTCAACGAGGTGGGGCACCATCTGTTGAAGATAGAATGCTCGCCACGGAATTAGGGGTAGCGGCCGTGGAAGTGGTTAATGGCAGCATCAAAGCAAACACTGAAGTTGCGACGCCTGTTATGGTAGGAAAAATACATGGTGCTATTGTAATTACTGAAGTCGAGAAAGTGCTGAATATGGATAAACCAGTATCACAGGAATGGGTGCAACGATATCAGTACTACCTCGCCGAGCAATAAAGACAGTGAGAGTGAAGCGCATATTGATTATTCACTCTCACTACACTTTGGGTAAGCGCTAGCCAAACACGCTAAAAGCAGATTCGTTAAGCCACAGGTGACATAAAATACTTGCGATATAACCAAGCAAAATCACGGGTGCCCATTTTAAGTGCCCCATAAAAGTATAATAACCTCTAGCTTGCCCCATGAGCGCAACACCTGCCGCCGAGCCAATAGAAAGTAAACTCCCCCCTACTCCAGCCGTAAGCGTGATCAACAACCAATGGCCATGTGACATTTCAGGTTGCATCGACAGCACCGCAAACATCACAGGAATATTATCGATGACCGCGGAAATAATCCCTAAGAATACGTTGGCATACGTTGCAGACCATTCACCATATAATATCTCTGACATTAAACTTAAATAACCGAGAAACCCAAGGCCACCAACACACATAACAATACCGTAGAAGAATAATAAGGTATCCCACTCAGCGCGTGAAACTTTGCTAAAGACATCAAATGGCACAACACTTCCTAACTTCTCAAGACGCTCTTGATCCCCTTCTCTTTCCGCCATCGCTCGCTTGCGTGCTAATGACCCCGGTAATGTCATTCTTAGAAAGTAACCAAAAAACTGTAGGTAACCGAGGCCCATCATCATGCCAAGGACCGGTGGTAAATGCAGCAAACTATGTGAGAGCACAGCGGTTGCGACAGTCAGTAGGAACAAAGTTAAAATTCTTAAAGCGCCGCGTTTAAGCTCTACTCTTTCGTAAACTGCACTGGGCTTTCTATCCGCCACAAAATAACTCATTACGAGTGCTGGTACGATGTAATTGACCAGTGAAGGAACAAATAGCGCTAAAAATTCACTGAAATGTACCATACCGGCTTGCCATACCATCAAAGTGGTAATGTCACCAAAGGGACTGAATGCACCGCCAGCATTGGCTGCTATCACGATATTGATACAGCTTAGATTGATAAACTCTTTGTCACCATCAGCCACCTTCATCACCACGGCACACATTAGTAAGGCTGTTGTTAGGTTGTCTGCGATTGGAGAGATAAAAAAGGATAAGAACCCAGTGATCCAAAATAGATTCTTATAGCTAAAATCCTTTTGGATCATCCACGCTCGTAGCGCATCAAAAAGGCGGCGCTCCTCTAGTGCGTTGATATAAGTCATCGCAACGAGCAAGAACAACATCAACTCCGCAAATTCTAACAAATTATGCCGAAATGCGTGCTCGGTAACATCGGGTTGCCCCTGATTGACGTAATACGCGCCAATCATGAGCCAAATGATGCCTGCCGCCACAAGCACTGGCTTTGATTTTCGCATATGGAGTTTTTCTTCGAGCATTACAAGTGCGTATGCTAAAACGAAGACAACAATACAAACCAAGCCGAGTGTCGAGCTGGTAAGATCTAAGGTGCCTTGAGCCGCCAAGGCTGGTGATGGGATCACGGATATGACCCATGCGCAACAGAATAGCAGTAGTCCATTGATTTTCATTTTTTTGCCTATCGATGAGTGCAGAGGGATGGCATTTCAGCCAAACTCACTTTAGCATAGATAAAAAGTAATCAGCATTGGACTGAAGTCTAAGGCATCCTGTTTACAGTATTACAAACAGGCCCATACATCAGCAGTAGGTATATATGCTTCAACTTTCGCAGCAACAACAAATTGAATTACAGCAAAAATTGAGCAACGATGGCTTTGCACGGATTGAAAATATTCTAGACGATACAAACGCTCAACAACTACATGAGTGTCTCTGTAACCTAGACTACCAGCTCGCACTGTTTCATAACGGGGCAGCAAAATCAGTCAAAGACAGTGATATTCTTGCCTTAACACCGCAAGAGCAGCAAGCCTTGCTCGAAGATATACATAGCTATGCATCACGTGGGGTTGGTTTTATGTATGGCCGCCACTCCATAGAATCGACGAGCCCTGAGGCTCTGAAAAAACTCTACAATAACCTCAATAGTAGCGCTGTACAGTCCTGCTTTTCCGCTATCTCTGGACAGAACATAATCCGTACCTCTGCCCAAGCAACACGATTTATTGGTGGTCAGTATTTAACTCGACATAATGACATTGTTGAAGCTGAGGGCCGGGTTTATGCCTATGTACTCAGCCTAAGCAAAAGTTGGCACCCTGACTGGGGCGGGCTACTGCAGTTTTTTGAACGTGATGGCACACCCACTAAAAGTTATGCACCTAAGTTTAATTCATTGGTGGTTTTTGATGTAAGTAAAATTCATTCTGTGACTTACGTCGCACCATTCGCAAAAGCGCCGCGACTTTCTGTAACGGGGTGGTTTAGAACAATAGACACGTAAGCTCAACGCGTGTCTATTGTTCTAGGTGTCTATTTTATTAATATTTTTCGCTTATCTTTTCAATGGTTAAGATCAGCGCAAGGCCTGCGATGGCAAGCGCAATACATGCCAGCGTATTTGGATCTTGACCGTATAGCGTACTATATTGCGCTGGCAAAATATTGGCCTGACTCAATGGCTTTTCGATACCACTGGAATTCACGTAAGTCGTAAGCACTTGTTTCCAAGGCCACAATAAATTAAGCGAGCCAAGTAAAAAACCAGCTAGTAGCGAAAACGTTACTTGTTGATAGTGCGCCAATAGCCAGCTGAGTAGGCGCGAAAACGACATTAACCCCACAACACAACCTAGTAAGAATAAACTCACTAAGCCAAGTTCAAGCTGGTTCACCGCACTGAGCACATGGCCATACATACCCAATAACAGTAGGATAAAGCTCCCTGAGATCCCAGGTAAGATCATCGCGCAAATGGCGATAGCACCGGAGATAAAAAACATCCAATGAGATGCTTGCGCTTCAGCTGGTGAAAGAGAAGTAATAGCAAAGGCTACGATAGCTCCAACTGCGCAGGCAATAATATTTTGGCCGTTCCACTGAGAGACCTGTTTTGCAACATAGATAAAAGAAGCGACGATAAGACCAAAGAAAAATGACCATACCAGTGTTTGGTGTGCTTCCAATAAATAAGTGATCACCTTCGCCAAAGACGCTGCACTGATGAGCAAACCAGAAAATACCGCCAGTAAAAAGCTACCATCAATGTACTGCCAAGTTGCTTTTAGGCCGTCACGACGCAAAGTGCTCAAAGCCTGTAAGTTCACACTTTTGATGGCATTTAAAAAACGTGCATAGATACCGGTAATAAAAGCGATAGTACCGCCGGAAACGCCAGGGACAACATCCGCAGCCCCCATTCCGGCCCCTTTTAAAAACATAAAGAGATAGTCTCGTTTGCTATCTTTATACTGCACAAATTTCTCCTTTCATTTCCACTGCCGAGCAGTTTAACTTAAAACGCTAAAAAATAGCGACAGCTAAAGCTTTCGCTTAACTGGTCGATAACCAATTATGATATTTTACGCGCTTGTACCATGATCATCAGAACGCTTTTATTACTTGTTACCGCTTTACCCGCGACGACTTTTGCTGCAGAACATATTGATGCAGCACCACTTGGTTCTCTTTATCAGCAAGACGCTAATCGCTTCTACGAGCCATCGCAACTGATAAAGCTGGAAAGCGAAAACGAAAGCTTTTATGTATTTCATCAAGAATATATGGCAGCTGCTCGTGAAGGCATCGTGATCTTATTACCAGACATGCAAACTCCGCCCCTCAATAACAGCGGCATAAGCTTTCTTGCAAAACGCTTAAGCGATGATGGCTACGACACGTATACCCTTACTCCGCCGGACCTTTCTTATGCACCGAGTCTGCTAGAGCAAGACATCGCGCTCCCCGATGCTGAAAAACCGGCTCAGCAAACGCTTGCACCCATTTCAGAATCTAATCTCGACGAATATAAAATGGCCTTGATCAGCCGCTTTGAGGTGCTTTATAACACCCTGTCCATGACTCAAACAGAAAAGTTGGTGGTTGTCGCATTTGGTAATAGCGCAGGCTTATTCGGTGAGCACTTAGCCACCCTGCCCAATCTACGTATCGATGCCTTTGCCGTTGTTAGCCCACAACTACCTAATGCAACGCGGCAAAAGCACTTAGCATCCAACCTTTCTCTGATAAGCCCTGCTTTACTGGATGTTTACTACAGTTTTGACAACCCTATTGTGGTCGACAATACGTCGGACAGAGCCCGCTGGGCGAGAAAAAACAGTAAATTTGATTATCGCCAACGGGAGCTTTTTGGAGAAAAAACCGATCCACTCCAACATCAAAGGCTCAGAAAGGAATTACTCGGTTTTTTACGCGTCTTATAGTGTTTCAAGTTAGCTCTTTTTTAAATATTCATAGGCAGACTGAATATCTTGGCTTTTGCGCTTTGCCACTTCCATCATATGCTTAGGTAATCCCTGAGACACCAATTTGTCAGGGTGATGCTGCGACATCAGTTTGCGGTAAGCTTTTTTGATTTCACGCTCATTCGCCCCTTCACTCAATCCCAGTACAGCCAATGCTTTAGCACGGTTTAAACCGTTATCTTGTGGTGTTGATTGACGGCCACCTTGTTGCTGGTGTTGATGTTGCGATCTCCCCGACGCCTGAGAGCGACGAAACTCAAATTCTGCTTGGTAACGCTTTAGCAGGAACAAAAAGTGGGTTTCTGCGAAACCTAAATACTTGCTCACCTGTTTAAGTAAGGCCTTCTCCGCATCGGACACATGACCATCACAAAACGCCATTTGAATTTGAATTTCTAAAAACAGCTGCCTCAAGTCATAGCGTCTAGCAAAAGCTTCTTTAAAATCGGTAACCGCTTCTTTTATCGAAAAGTCGCTGCTTTTTCCCGCAGTAAACGCATGTTGCGCTTCTTTTCGCTCTTCACCCTGCAAGCCCATTTCGCTCATAAACGCAGACGCAGCTTGAATGTGGATTTCGCTGACTCGACCATTAGACTTGGCGATATGTCCCATCACAGAAAAACAGCTGGAAAAGAACAAGGCTTGGCGCTCATGCAGATCTTCACCTTTCATGAAACCTTGAAAGCCACCGACTTTATCAAAATCCTGACGCAAACTTTTATCAAATAAATGGCCGAGATAAAAACCTAAAATAGCGCCTAACCAACGACCAAATAAAAAGCCGAAAATTGTGCCTAATAATTTACCCCACATCGCTATACCCTAACTTTTCGTTGATCATTTTTAGTCGCTCTGGCGTGCCAATGTCGTCCCACGCGCCCAAATATAGTTCAGTAGAAACTTTATGCTGCTCAAGCCCACTGCGCAGCAACGGCCCTAGTTTTATAAAGCCAGCCCCAAGCTCGGCAAAAAAACTTTGGTGATATTTGCCAATGCCAGACAAGGTATACTTTTGCTGATTGAGCGGCTGATGGGCAAGGCAAAAATCACCTTCAGGATTATGTTCGGGATTTTCTACCAACACAATGTGCGCCTCGCAATGACCCTCTGCTGTGCTACCGAGCTGTAACTGCATTAGACTGCTGACATCATAGTCAGTAAAAATATCGCCATTGAGTACAATAAAGCTATCATCCTGTTCACATAACATCGGCAATGCTTGAATGATTCCACCTGCTGTTTCTAATCCACCTTCAGGCTCATCGCTGTACTCAATATTGACACCGAAGTGAATGCCATTGCCGAAATAGTCTTTTATCACCTGACCTTGCCATGCAAGATTTATCACAATATCGCAGATCCCAGCCGCTTTTAAACGCTCGATATGATGCTCAAGTAGTGGTTTTCCTGCGACGTTAAGCATAGGTTTTGGTTGGTTCGCGGTCAGTGGCATCATGCGTTTACCACGACCAGCAGATAAAATTATCGCTTTCATTGTTACTTCTATTTAGTGCCTAATTTGGCCTGCGCTTGAGGCATTATGTCATTCTCCAGCCAGCTTGCAAGCCACTGAAATTCTTTATACTTATTCGCCACTTCAACAAGGTAGCGTAAGGTTGGCAAAATATTTTCTAAGTACCCGCCTTTGCCGTCTCGCTGCAATAGGCGAGTAAAAATCCCGGCAGCTTTAAGGTGCCTTTGCATCCCCGTTAAGTCAAAGTAATGTTGGTAGGTGCTAAAATCCATATCGCCTAATAAATTTGCCGCTTTTAAGCAATCAAAGCTATGTTGCTGAAGCTCGGTGAACTCATGTGCATCAAGGCGAGTATAACAATCTCGCAACAAAGAAACCGCATCATAAGTGACAGGTCCTTGTACCGCATCCTGATAATCAATGAGATACCACTGAGACTGATGACATATCAGGTTGCGACTATGAAAGTCTCGATGCATCGTAACCTGCGGCTGGCGAGTCATCGCATCGACGAGCTTCAACTTCACATTATGCCACTGCACTTGTTGATATTCGGTGGGTGTTAAACCAAGCCATTTTGTTACAAGCCACTCGTAAAAGATATTAAGTTCCATATCAACGAACTCAGCATCATAGGGCTTCATCCATTTACTCTTTGGTGTTTTGGCTATTTCTGGAATAAGCGCTATCAACGCACGATAATCCTCTAGCCGAGAAGGCAATGCTAACCTATCGGCCAAATGCTTAGAGCCTAAATCTTGTAACAGTAACAGCCCTTGTTCTTCATTACTCGCAAGGATTTGTGGCACATTAAGGCCTTGCTCTGCAAACACCGTATTTAAACCGATAAAAGGGGCATTATCGAGTTTATCGACTGGTGTTTCCATTAAGATCCACGACATCGTTTGTCGCTTGACGCGATAATAACGGCGGAAACTGGCATCCGAGGTGATAGCCTCACACGTAAAATCGTCGCTATGTATTGCTTGCTGTATAAACTCGACGCGCTGGTTTTGACTATTCATGGATTAACTATTACACCTTCTACTTGTAAATATTTAAATGCTACTGTATTTCCGACAGTTTTCATTTATCATGATGAGCTTATTATTAAATGCTCAGCTAATAGGTTATTAAATGCGCAAAATTTGGGGCTTGGCTGTATTATCCGCGATTCACTCTACAGCTTTTGCTAATACGAACATTGTCGCCGCACAATGTAAAGACTATATGCAGCCAGAAAACTGGAAGCCGTTAGCCTCGCTGCCCAAACATGCCATTGATATCGTTGCCGATGACTTAGAACTACAAGGTACTGATAGCGCTGAGTTTTCGGGTAATGTGGTGATTAACACTGAAACCATGAGCTTAGAAGCTAGACGTGCGCTAATCGATAAAAAAGAAGGCCTGCTCAGCGCTTCTGGACCACTACTCTATCGTGACCAATTTACCAAAGTTCACAGCAATGGGCTATTCGCGGATTTAAATGCTAACACCGTGAGCTTGCTTGGTGCTGAATATGAATTAACAGACCAGCAGGGCCGCGGTGGTGCAGAGAAATTGCATGCCTCTGGCAGCAAAATTTCACTCGACAACTCCAGCTTTACCACGTGTCCTGCTGATGACCCATTTTGGAGTATCGAGGCAAGCAGCATTGTACTTTCTCGAGAAGACGGTTGGGGTGAGACCTATAATACGGTGTTCAAAATTATGGACACGCCCATTATCTATTTACCCTATTTTACGTTTCCAATTGACGATAGACGAAAATCTGGCCTGCTGACGCCGACAATTTCCAGCTCAAATAAGTTTGGCTTGGAACTGATCACCCCTTATTATCTCAATCTAGCCCCCAACTACGACGCGACCTTGACGCCAAGATACATGGCCAATAAAGGATTTCAGCTGATTACCGAGTTCAGATATCTAACTGAACAACATCAAGGTAAAATTGGGGTGGAATATCTCAGTAAAGATGATTCAGAGCCGCAGCTAGACGATCGCTATTTAGTACATTGGCAACAAAAAAGTTATTTAAGTGATAAATGGCGTGCGTTTGTTGATGTCACAAATGTCAGTGACGATAACTATCTCACCGACTTAACATCCGAATACGCCAATGAAACTGACACTCAGCTATATCGCACCGGCAGCCTAAGTTACCTTGGTGAAGACTGGTTAGTCGACTTAAAGTTGCAAGATTTTGAAGTGTTGGGCGATCACAGAGAATCCTACACTGCACTACCGCAAATTAGCTTCCGTACACGTGACAGTTATGAACTTGTCGGCCTTGATTGGGACTTTGAAGGTGAGTTTGCCTATTTTCAAAATGATGCTTTGCCAATCTCAGAGGCATCGCGATTACATCTAGAACCTCGCGTGTCTTTTTCGCGCAGCGACTACGCTTGGTCATTTACCTCCGAGGCACGCCTACTTCACACGCGTTATGAACAGAATATAGATGTGCCTGATACAGAGTATGAGGAGTCTGTCACGCGTACATTGCCAAGTTTACGGGTACATGGACAACTGAATTTTGAACGCAGTACCGAGTTCTTTTTTGAACAAGGTACACAAACACTTGAGCCACAAATTCAGTACCTTTACACACCACACAGAGAGCAAAGCCAAATTGGCTGGTACGACACGGCTAAGTTACAAGATGACTTTATTGGTCTATTTAGAGCACGCCGTTACTCAGGTTATGACCGTATTGCAGAAGCCAATCAATTCACCGTGGGTGCAACCACGCGTGTATTCGATAGCAGTAATGTCGAACGCTTTAACTTCAGTGCAGGTCAGATCATTTATCTTGAGTCATCTGTAAAGCCTTCTGAACAGCTATTTACTGATGATACCAACTATAATGCACTATTTGCCGCTGAATCCATGTTACATTGGCATAAGCGCTGGTACCTCTCAGGTGGGGTGCAATATGATGTGGATAGCAAAGAGTTAGTGCAGTCTCACTTTACTTTGGACTATAAAGGAGACGACAAGCAGTTAGTGCAATTGAACCATCGTTATGTTAATGATGTCTCAGACTATGAAATTGACCAAGTCGGTCTATTTACAAGTTTACCAATTGACGATAACTGGCAATTTGTAGCAAGCTATCACCGAGATATGACGGCAAATAGAAGTGTTGAATCCTTTGTTGGTGTTCAATACCAGTCTTGTTGTTGGGCTATTCAGGTGACTGCGAATCGTCAAATTGAAACAAACTTAAACCAAACACTTACAAATGATGAAGCAGTGTTTGATTCTGGCTTCAGCCTGAAATTTGTCCTTACAGGGCTTGGAAGCCAAAGCAGTGGTGATGCGAGTAAACTCCTTCAACAGGGTATTTTTGGTTACCGTAGACCGTATTTTTTGAATAAATAGAATTTAGAAAGCCGTATGAATTTAAAAAAGTTGTTATTAGTGGCCTCATTAAGTGCAGGCCTGTTTACTCAAGCACATGCTGAGCGTGTAAAGCTAGATACTGTTGTTGCCACGGTTAATGATGGTGTAATTTTACAAAGCGAAGTCGATCAAATAATAAATCGTGTTAAAGAACAGGCTGAGCAGCAAGGTACAGAGCTTCCTAGCGATAAAACATTACGCTTACAAGCCATCGATAAACTCATTGAGCAATCTTTAATGTTGCAACTGGGTGATCGCATGGGTATGCAAATTTCCGATGCTCAATTAGACCAGACCATTGCAAATATTGCCCAAGATCAAGGCGGTACGATCGCAGACCTACGTCGCTCAGTTGAAGCGAGTGGCGAAAGCTTTCAGGCATATCGAGAAGAGATCCGTAAAGAAATAACCACAAGCCAAGTGCGCCGTGCCAGTGTTGACCGCCGTATTTATATTAGCCCTCAAGAGGTGACCAACCTGCAAAAAATCTTGAGTGAGCAAACGGGTAACTCGGAAGAGTATGATATCGGCCATATCTTGATTAAGATCCCAAACAAAGCAACTCCAGAAGAAATTGAAGACGCTCGTGAGCGCGCTGATAACGTGATTAAGTTTTTGAACGAAAGTAAAGAGTTCAAGCGCATAGCAATTGCCTCTTCGAGCGGCTCAAAAGCGCTAGATGGTGGTCAATTAGGCTGGATGGGCATTAACGAAATGCCAACCTTGTTCGCTGAGGCCATTAAAGGTGCGAAAAAAGACGACATAGTTGGTCCACTGCGCTCAGGCGCGGGTTTCCACATTCTAAAAGTACAAGATATTCGTGGTCGTGAAGTCGTTGAAACTGTTGAGGTGCGTTCACGTCATATCTTAATCAAACCGTCTATTATCCTAAGTGAAGAAAAAGCACGCTCAATGCTAACAGGTTTTGTAAAAGACTTGCGCGCAGGTACCGCTGACTTTGCTGCGCTGGCTAAAGAATATTCTGAAGATCCGGGCTCTGCACTTAAAGGCGGTGAGTACGATTGGACAGATCCAACTACATACGTACCAGCGTTTAGAGACACTCTGTTGTCGCTCGAAAAAGATCAGATCAGTGAGCCATTTAGAAGTACATTTGGCTGGCACATTGTACAACTGCTAGATAAACGCGTGGCCGATAAAACAGAACAAGCCAAGTTAAATCGCGCACACCGTCTGCTGTTTAACCGTAAATTTAAAGAAGAAAGCTTTAAATGGATTAAAGAAATGCGTGACCAAGCGCATATTGAAATTATCGAAGCGGAATAACGGCTATGACACTCAGAATCGCAATTACACCGGGTGAGCCTGCAGGTATTGGCCCAGATCTTGTTATCAAACTGGCTCAGCATGCATGGCCTGCTCAGTTAGTTGCGGTGGCTGATAAAAGTATTCTAGAAAAACGCGCCAAAGAACTTGGTGAGCAAATCAAGTTATTGCCGTTTGACAGCGATGCTGCGCCTGAAGCAGCACCTGCTGGTGCTATTTACTACCTTCAAGTAGACAAAGGCGCTGAAGTGGTTGCAGGCCAATTAGATGAAGCCAATGGCCATTATGTGCTCGAAACCTTGCGCATTGCCTCTGAAAAGAATATGGATGGGACATTTGCAGCGGTAGTCACGGGTCCTGTTCATAAAGGCATTATTAACCAAGCTGGGATCTCGTTTAGCGGCCATACCGAGTACTTTGCACAGCAGTCTGATACCGCTGATGTCGTTATGCTACTCGCAACCGAAGGGCTGCGTGTAGCGCTAGTTACTACGCATATCCCACTGGCGTATGTATCAAAGGCGATTACGCCTGAGCGTCTCAGCAAAGTCATTCATATTTTACATCACGACCTACAAACCAAGTTTGGTATTGACCAACCCAGAGTATTAGTTTGTGGATTAAATCCGCATGCAGGGGAAAGTGGCCACCTTGGTCGTGAAGAAATAGAAACCATTGAACCAACACTGGAAATGCTGAATAAACAAGGCATGAACTTGGTTGGACCGCTGCCAGCTGACACCCTTTTCCAAGCTAAATATTTAGATAATGCTGATGCTGTGCTCGCAATGTATCACGATCAAGGCTTACCTGTGTTAAAATATAAAGGTTTTGGAAACTCAGTAAACATTACCCTAGGATTACCCTTTGTTCGCACATCGGTTGATCACGGTACAGCGCTTGATTTAGCTGGCTCTGGTGATGTTGAAGTGGGTAGTTTTGAATTAGCGATCCGCGAAGCAATTAAGCTCGCAACCAAAAAAGCACAGAATGCATGACAGATAAAGTACATCTCGGACACAGAGCGCGTAAACGCTTTGGTCAAAACTTCTTAAATGACAACAATATTATCGACAAGATAGTAACCGCTATCGACCCAAAACCTGAAGACAATCTGGTTGAAATTGGTCCTGGTTTAGGTGCTATCACTGAGCCTGTTTGTGATTTAAGTGGTCACCTAACCGTTGTAGAACTCGATAAAGATCTTGCCGAGCGCTTGATCCATCACCCATTCTTGGGACCTAAATTAACGGTTCACCAAGGCGACGCGATGAAGTTTGATTTCTCTTCTTTAATCAAAGAAGGGGAAAAACTGAAGATCTTTGGTAATTTACCTTACAACGTATCAACCCCTTTGCTATTTCACTTATTTGAATTTGCCGATCAGGTCGAGCATATGCACTTTATGCTGCAAAAAGAAGTGGTTAACCGTATGGTTGCAGGCCCTGGCAGCAAGGCCTTTGGTCGCTTAAGCGTAATGACGCAGTACTATTGTCACGCTATTCCTGTGATCGAAGTGCCACCACATTGCTTTAAACCAGCACCTAAAGTTGACTCGGCCGTTGTTCGATTGATCCCAAAAGATCCGTCGCAACGTACAGCTAGGAGCACTAAGCTTTTGAATACTGTTTGTTTAGAAGCGTTCAACCAACGTCGTAAGACACTAAGAAATAGCTTATCGAACCTGTTAACCGAAGAGCAGCTGCGAAACTTAGGTATCGACCCTACGCTTCGCGCTGAAAACCTGTCGCTTAACCAGTTTATTGAAATTGCAAATTGGATATATGACAACTCAAACTAATATTGGCTCACCGATCAAAGTATCGGTGGAGACCTTTTACGTTGAAGCGCAATCACAGCCTGAAAAGGATAAATATGTGTTTGCCTATACAATTACCATCAAAAACCATAGCTTATGTAATGCCAAGCTACATAGCCGCTACTGGCTCATTACCGACGCTAATGGCAAAGAGACCGAAGTTGAAGGTGAAGGTGTCGTTGGTGAGCAGCCCACTATTCGTCCTGGCGAGAGCTATCAGTACACCAGCGGCGCGGTGCTCGATACTCCCGTTGGTACGATGGAAGGGTATTATTTAATGCGTAATGAGTTTGGCACCGAGTTTAAAGCGCCAATCAATGTATTTAGGCTCTCCTGTCCAAATATTTTGCATTAATACCATTTTTATTTTGCGGAAGCGGGCTTCCCCCGCGTTCCTCATACATGCTAGACATCAGAATAAAAACATTGAGTTATAAAAAACCACAGGTAATAAATGGCAAAATACGCAATTGGAGACTTGCAAGGCTGCTTCACTCCACTCATCGGGCTACTCGATCAAGTCGACTTTAACCCAAGCCAAGACCATCTATACTTTGTCGGTGACATCATCGCCAGAGGACCTGATTCACTTACTTGCCTAGAGTTCCTCTATCAACACTCAGGCTCTATTAGCATTACACTCGGCAATCACGATCTCCACTTTTTAGCATGTCTTGCTTTGGGTGTCGCTCCGAACCCAAAAGATAAATTAGACGCGGTTTTTGCCAGCCCTAAATGCCAAAAATATGCTGACTTATTACGTTCACAGCCGCTGGCTATTTGGCTTGAAACACAGCAAACTTTTATTTCTCATGCAGGTATTCATCCAAGCTGGAATATTACGCAAGCGCTAGCATATGCACGCTTTGCCGAAACCATTTATCAATCAACAAAAGCCCCTGAGTTTTACGCCAATATGTACGGTGCTCACCCAGGACTTGAGCTCAACAAGCTCAGTGAACAAGATAAGTTTAAAGCCATTGTTAACGTCTTCACTCGAATGCGCTTTCTAAAACAAAATGGCGAACTGGATCTTAAGAACAAGTCTGGCCTAAAAGATGCGGCAGGTCTCACTCCGTGGTTTGAGCTCAGCCAAACATCAGCCGACACTACCCTACTTTTCGGCCACTGGGCTGCTTTGGAAGGCGAAACCAACAAGAAAAATATTATTGCCTTAGACACTGGCTGCGTGTGGGGAGGCCCTATGACAATGATAAATATCGACAGTGGCGAAAAGTACCAGCATAGCTAACCTCTATAACAGCCCTAAATCAACGTTAGGGTAAGCACTTACTTTAACTTTTATTAAACTACACTCGAAGAAAAGAAGCTTATACTTTTTATCCGTTGAGCTGCTATTTTTTGTAATCCGACCTTTTTTACTGAAATTTTTTGTCACATCTGCTATAAAATACTTAACTTATCCGCAATAAATCCGATAAGTATCCGTATTGCTTTGTAAATTTTGTAGGACAGCTATGAATTTGACTGTTAGCCAACGTATTTGGGGTGGCTTTATTACCATCACCTTGTTGCTTCTTCTTATCGGGGGCAATTCTTTATTTAGAATTGCGAACATTGACAACTCAACTCAACAGGTTAATAACCTGTCTTTACCAGCACTCTCTAAAAGCTCTGCGCTGCAAGTAGAGTTCACTTTAATGAGCAAAATGGCTCAGGGAAGTTTTTATGCACGTTCTGAGACTGAACTGGCGGCGCTAAAACAGCAATTTGCAGAGCGTCAGAAGATCTTTGACAAAACCTATTCAGAGCTGCAGCAGGTCGTTGCCGCTAATAATAAATTGGCCTCAAGCAGTCGTGATGTTGGCAAAAGTTATGATGCGTTCGTAAAAGCCATGAGCAGCTTGGTAAACGAGAAAACAACTGAGCTTTCGTTACGAGACAAATTAAAAGAGCAATTATCAACTATCGATGTTGCCGCAGAAGATGCGACTATGGTGACGGTTGATATCATCGATTTGGATGGCTTAGAAGATGCTGACAAACGCGCTTTTCAAGCTGCAAATAACTTAGAAAATAACTTTTCTTCTGTTGTGACTAGCGCCAACGATATTGTTACTGTTGAAGACATCAATACACTGGAAATTGTAAGTAGAGATCAAAGCTATCTCGTTGAAGAGTTAGGTCGTAATATTGATTTAATGCGTGGCCCCGTTAGCGCGCTTGATAGCAGTTTGTTTGCTGATCTCGAAGGTTATTACACTAATTTGAAAAATGCAGTTACTGGCAGCAACAGTATCGCGGAAAATCAAAAACGCTTGATCAACGCATTAGCCGAAACGCGTAAGGAATTATCCGACGCCGAGAAAACCACAAAAGCCGCTCTATCTCAGCTAGATGACTTACTCTCTGAAGCAAGCCAAGTCGCCTTTAACTTACAACAAGGCGTACGTGCCGATGTAGGCACAGCAAACCTATGGACTTGGATTGGGATGATCGTAGCAACGCTAATGGCCGTCGGCGTGGCTTACATTACCGTTAGCCGAATCACAAAACCATTATCGGAAGTAAACCGAGTTTTAAACATTGTCGCCAGTGGTGATATGACACAGCGCTTAGATGACACGGCAAAAGATGAGTTTGGTGAATTATCTAGAAGCTGTAACACCCTAATATCTAGCTTACGTGAACTTATCACTGGTATTATTTCTCGTTCGACGCAGCTTGCTGCAGCCTCCGAAGAAACATCGACTATCACTACAGAATCAAGCCAAGCAATTAAGAATCAGCAGGCACAAGTAGAGCAAGCAGCTACCGCTACAACTGAGATGAGTAGCACGTCTCACGGTGTTAGTAACAGCGCGCATCAAGCATTACAAGAAATTAAAAATGCAGATAAAGAAGCGGAGCGTGTGAAAGGTATCTCACATGAGAACAAACACACTATTGAGCAACTCGCAAGAGAAGTGGATGAAGCCTCTCGCGTGATTAACAAACTACACCAAGACAGCGCTTCGATAGGCAGTATTTTGGATGTTATCCGTGGCATTGCCGAGCAAACTAACCTCCTTGCGCTAAACGCTGCAATCGAAGCCGCGCGTGCTGGTGAACAGGGTCGTGGCTTCGCGGTAGTGGCAGACGAAGTGCGCTCACTTGCAAGTAAGACTCAAGAGTCAACTCAAGAAATTCAAGCAATGATTGAATCCTTACAAGCTGGTGCCGAAGAAGCGGTAGGCGCGATGTCGAAAGGCAAACAGCAGGCGGAGTCGTGCGTAACTCAGAGCGACCTTGCTAATGAAGCACTAAACTCCATCACTGCAGCCGTTTCTCAGGCTCATGATGTGAGTGAAGAGATTGCAAACGCGGCGAACGAGCAACAGCAAGTAGCACAGGAAATTAGTGAACGTTTGGAATCGATTGTAACAATCGCAGAGCAAACGGCTGAAGGCGCGAGCCAAACCTCAATCTCTAGTTCTGAGGTTGCTAAACTCGCCGAAGAGTTACGCTTATCGGTAGAACAGTTTAAGGTTTAGCTATCTAACCTGAGCTTTGAGCTGGAAACAGTCTCAAAACTTTAAGGGGTTTAGCAAAACCCCTAAGCATAAAAAAACCCATGCATGGCATGGGTTTTTTGTTTCTTTTCTTTGATTATGCAAACAATGCGTTTGCCTTCTCAACGATATTTTCTACCGTAAAGCCGAATAGCTTGAATAGCTCATCAGCAGGTGCTGACTCACCAAACGTTGTCATACCAACGATAGCACCATTTAGGCCTACATATTTGTACCAGAAGTCCTCAATACCCGCTTCGATAGCGACGCGACGCGTTACTGAGCTTGGTAGTACGCTTTCTTTGTATGCTGCAGATTGCGCATCAAAAATGTCCGTTGAAGGCATAGACACAACACGCACCTTTTTACCTTCTGCACGAAGCTTATCCGCAGACTCAACCGCAAGTTGCACTTCAGAACCGGTTGCAATAAGGATGATTTCAGGTTCACCATCACAAGATAGTACATAACCACCTTGCTTAATCGCTGCAACTTGCTCAGCTGTACGTGGCTGCTGTGCAAGACCTTGACGGGTAAATACAAGTGCAGATGGACCATCAGCGCGTTCAACCGCTTGCTGCCAAGCAACTGCTGACTCAACTTGGTCACATGGACGCCAGCTCGCAAGGTTTGGCGTAGTGCGTAAGTTCGCCATTTGTTCTACAGGTTGGTGTGTTGGACCATCTTCACCAAGACCGATTGAATCATGAGTATACACAAAGATACTTCTTTGCTTCATCAATGCAGCCATACGTACGGCATTACGCGCGTATTCCATAAACATCAGGAATGTCGCACCGTAAGGGATAAAGCCTCTGTGCAGTGCAATACCATTCATGATGGCAGACATACCAAATTCACGCACACCGTAGAAAATGTAGTTACCCGCAGCATCTTCTGCCGTTAAGCCTTTAGATTGATCCCAAAGTGTTAAGTTAGAACCCGCAAGGTCAGCAGAGCCACCCATAAACTCAGGTAGAATTGGGCCATAGGCATTCAATGCATTTTGTGATGCTTTACGAGTTGCTGGGTTTGCAGGATTCGCTTGAAGCTCTGCGATATAGGTTTCTGTTTTCTCAGACCAGTCTGCTGGAAGCTCGCCTTTCATGCGACGCTCAAATTCAGCAGCAAGCTCAGGATAATGCATTTGGTATTCAGTAAACTTAATCAACCAGTCACTTTGTTGATTTTGACCACGTGCTGTTGCGTCCCATTTCGCGTACACATCTTCTGGTATTTCAAATGCACCGTGCTCCCAACCAAGGAATTCACGTGCCGCTTTGATTTCATCATCACCTAGCGGTGCACCGTGACAATCATGGCTACCAGATTTATTTGGTGAACCATAACCGATAACCGTTTTACAACAAATAAGGGTTGGCTTGTCAGACTCTGCTTGCGCCGCTTCGATTGCCGCTTTAATCGCATCGCTATCGTGGCCATCAACACCGGCAATAACATGCCAGCCATAAGACTCAAAGCGTTTTGGTGTATCGTCGCTAAACCAACCTTCAACTTCACCGTCGATTGAAATACCGTTGTCATCCCAAAATGCAATCAGTTTGCCAAGACCAAGGGTACCCGCAAGTGAACAAGCTTCGTGTGAGATACCTTCCATCAAACAGCCATCACCTAAAAATGCATAGGTATAGTGATTAACGATGTCGTAATCTTCACGGTTAAACTGTGCAGCCAATGCTTTTTCAGCAATCGCCATACCTACCGCATTGGTAATACCCTGACCTAATGGGCCTGTAGTCGTTTCAATACCTGGCGCATAACCATATTCTGGGTGGCCTGGTGTTTTGGAGTGTAGCTGACGGAAATTTTTGATGTCGTCAATTGATAAGTCATAACCCGACAAATGCAACAATGAATAAATTAACATCGAGCCGTGACCGTTTGATAATACGAAGCGATCTCTGTCGAACCACTCAGGATTACTTGGGTTGTGCTTTAAAAAATCGCGCCAAAGTACTTCTGCGATGTCCGCCATGCCCATAGGGGCTCCTGGGTGGCCAGACTTGGCCTTTTGTACAGCGTCCATGGAAAGAACGCGAATTGCATTAGCAAGTTCTTTGCGAGATGGCATGAATTCTCCTACCTTTAAATGTGTTTCGCGGGGGTTTGAGCCCATTCTTACTTATTTATATGGCTAACTGCAACGGCAAAGGCCATAAAAAAACGGGTACAGACGGACTTTTTCCGACCATTAAAAAAGTTTGCACAATTTTGGACGTCTAGGCGTAAAATAACTAGTCAATGCCTAGGTTTTTTGGTTAGAATACGCTCCTTAATTTTTCGCGCTGTCCCTGATGTTTGTGAAGCGCAATATTTGTGAGCATAAATACAATGGCTAAACATTTATTTACTTCTGAATCTGTTTCTGAAGGCCATCCAGATAAAATTGCTGATCAGATCTCTGATGCGGTTCTAGATGCCATCCTTGAGCAAGATCCAAAAGCACGTGTTGCGTGTGAAACTTACGTTAAAACCGGTATGGTTATGGTTGGTGGTGAAATCACAACTAGCGCTTGGGTTGATATCGAGGAATTAACTCGTAAGACCGTGCGTGAAATTGGTTACACACACTCTGACATGGGCTTTGACGCTGATTCATGTGCAATCCTTAACACCATTGGTAAGCAATCACCTGATATTAACCAAGGTGTTGACCGTACTCGTCCAGAAGAGCAGGGTGCTGGTGACCAAGGCCTAATGTTTGGTTACGCGTGTAACGAAACTGACGTACTTATGCCTGCGCCTATCACATACTCACACCGTTTAGTTCAGCGCCAAGCGCAAGTTCGTAAAGACGGCACGCTACCTTGGTTACGTCCAGACGCTAAGTCTCAGGTAACATTCGCGTACGAAAACGGTAAAGCAGTAGGTATCGACGCAGTCGTATTATCTACACAGCACTGTGATTCTGTATCACAAGCTGACCTTGTAGAAGCTGTGATGGAAACTATCATCAAGCCTACATTACCTGCAGAGCTTATCACTGAAGCAACTAAGTTCTTCATCAACCCAACTGGCCGTTTCGTTATCGGTGGTCCTATGGGTGACTGTGGTCTAACTGGTCGTAAAATCATCGTAGATACATACGGCGGTATGGCTCGTCACGGTGGTGGTGCATTCTCTGGTAAAGATCCATCAAAAGTTGACCGTTCTGCAGCTTACGCAGCGCGTTACGTTGCAAAGAACATTGTTGCCGCTGGCCTTGCTGACAAGTGTGAGATCCAAGTGTCTTACGCAATCGGTGTTGCTGAACCTACTTCTATCAGTGTAGAAACTTTCGGTACAGCCAAGCTTGATGAGTCGCGTTTAATCGAACTTATCCGCGCGCACTTCGACTTACGTCCTTACGGTCTAATCACTATGCTAGACCTTGAGCGTCCAATTTATCAGCCTACTGCTGCTTACGGCCACTTTGGTCGTGAAGAGTTCCCTTGGGAAGCAACAGATAAAGCTGACGCACTACGTGCAGCTGCAGGCCTATAACCCCTGCTGCAAAAAGTAAAAAAGGCGCCAAGTGCGCCTTTTTTAATGCCCATAGATAACCCCTACCCGATAAATACCTCGTCGACATCATCTTTTAAGTTTTGATACTCATCATCATGAAGATTAAGCTCAATCATCACCTTGTCTTTAAATAAATACCAATCCGCTGCGCTTCTAAAATGTTTTGCTTCGAAACAGAGGTTTTCAGCCAGTTTAAGTGCCGCAAAGGTTTGCACATGTTGTGCATTTTTTTGCTCTTCAAGATAGCTAACGTCATGGTGGCGCAAAATCATCTGGCATATTTCTTTGGGTAAGTGCCAAGACGTCGCAAGAAAGTAACCTATCACAGTGTGAGGCACTGGATACTTTTGCTGCTCGTAGTAAATCAATGTTTGCTCAGGCCGCTCTATAGACTGTTTTATTACTTCAGCGTAGTCTGGATATTTTACGGCCATTGCTGGGATCCCGGCATCGTGAAAGAGTCCGAGCAGCTGCAAATTCTCTAGGGGTAATGATGCTTTTAAATGATGTCCAACCACCATTGCTGCTTTTGAGATATCCGCAGCATTATCCCAAAACTGCTGCAGTGAAATACAGCACTTTGACTGCTCAAACGCATTTTTAAGCAAATACCCAGTCACTAGCTGCGTAATACAGGTAACGCCCAAAAACATCACAGCTTGTTTTATATCTGTGATTGTACGGGCAAGACCATAAGCCGGTGAATTAATTACCTTTAATACCGCAGCTGATGCACCAACATCTGCCGCAATAATATCCGCCACGGTAAATAATTCAGGCTCCGGTTGTGATAGTTCATTTTGTAAGGCTTGTAATATTTCAGGCTTAGCAGGTAAGTTAAATCCGCCGCGCAAATCATTCAGCACTTTATCGTCTATATCGATCATTGGGCTACCTCAGAATTGATACACCCAAGTTTAGTTCATCGCCTGATATTTGCAGTATTGATTGTAATGAAGTGGTACAAAAAAGCGGGATAAAACCCCGCTTAATCTGGTTAGAACCAATATGGTTCGCTATGCATGGAAGATTGTCGACTTTGCTCCATAGCACTTATCAAAAAGTCTGATTTTTGCTTAAGCCATACCTGCACTTCTTGCAGTTCGTCTGCGTTTTGGCTTTGGCAAAGCTGATATAAATACGCCAGTGTTTCTAGCTCATAAATACCATAAACGATATCAATCCAAGGCGTTCTAAACGCTTTGCGCGCTTCTTTATCGTAAAGCTTGCCCAGACAGTTACCGCTTAGTAGCGTATTTTCTAGCTTTATTCTGACGTGTAAATAATCTTTTTCAGAAAGCGATTTATCCTGTGGAAGCAAGTTTTTCAACTCTTGCCAGTCTTTATCAAATAATTGGCTTGCGATTTCTGTGACCGGTAGCTCTGCTGCACTCAGCGCTTTTTGATCCCAGTTTTTACGCCACGCTCTATCAACCAGCCAGCGAGTAAGTGAGAGGATCAAACGGTTATAGCGGGTACAATGAAATAAATCTTCAATGTCCGTCGGTGTTGGCTGAACATCTTGCAGATCAGTAATGACCTGCGCCAATTCAGGAAACTGATTAAGTTTCTTATGATAAGCATGGCGCTTTGAGGTATAGGTTTTCAAATGAATTGCATTTTCGACCCAAGCAAGTTCTGACAACAACCATTTTAACTCATTGCGAATACTTTCAGTCGAGCTTTTATCAACGATGTCATCGAACAACCAAAACGCGTGACGGATAAGCGAAACTCCGTCAATAACTCGTTTTAATGTCTTGAGACTTGGTTTATTAAAATAGCACTGCTCATGTTTTTGGACGAACTGAATACCATAACTGACTGTCGCAATTAGCGCTTGTTCTTGCGTTACCTGAGATTTGAGCGGTACAAACCCTATAAACTTATTTGGTTTTAGAGGTTTATCATCGGCAATTCGATATCCTCTGGCGGCCTTTGAGTATAGTCCCAAGCGCATACCAGCTTGTTTAATTAGGTGATCGGCTAATAAGAAAAGATCTTCTTTGTTTCCCTCAATCAGCTCTATTTCAAGCTCATTGATTGGCTCCATCTTCCCTTGGGCTGCTATTTCCCCTTTATCCAACACGACTTCGATTTTGGTTCCTGAATCCGTTTCGATTAACCAAGTACGACGAATAAAGTTCGTACTGAAGATCGGGAATATGTTTTCTGCGATAGACTCAAGTTGCATGCCGTGAGGCCAAATATTCGCGTCAAACGCTAACAAGTCAGGACGTCCTGACTGAATAGGTAAATTATACTCAGGTCGTTGATGTAACCCTCCGACAACTTCTCCCGCAAGCTTAATCGTTTGCTCGCATTCATCATTGCAACAACGCGTTCTTAGGCCGATATCTAGCGCACGCAATTCACGATTTGGCGTGTCAAAGTAGGCGTTAGTTAAGTTTTTAGCAGGCTTGTTAGTGACCGTTTTTGCAAACTGTGTGATGAGTGCAGGGATCAGCGGAACTTCATTATCTGAAACCAAAAATTTCAGTTCTATTTCAGTGTCCATTAGGGCAGTGTTTTACCTATTTGTCTAAGGGAGGATCAAAATATACAAAGGAGGCTAAGTTTGCAATCTTTTTATCCGATGAGAAGTGCACCAAATATGCGCTAAATCAATAGATAGTCAGGCTAATTTCGCTGAACATCTACGGTTCAATAACACCGAATCATTGCGTTAAATGCTGCAATTTTCATTATGTAATCAATTATTTCGCGCCATTCAAAATAAACAAAGCCTTGCTATTAGGCCGCGAAATCCCTACTATTTTGTAAACTTTACGACCCAAAGAATAAAAGGCCCACGCATGTTCAACTTTAAGCAATTTATCATTGCGAGCCTGCTCTTCACCAGCTTTGTAAGCTTTGCCGAAGAGCCAGACGAAAATAGCACAGTAAACGCGGCAACACCAAACGGCTATATTAGTGACAATCTTTTTATTTTCATGCACACAGGTCCAAGTAAAAATTATCGAATTTTAGGTTCTGTTGATGCTGGTACGCCAATCACTATTTTGAGTGGCGCTAATGACGAGTTTGTCCAAATTAAAGACGACAAGGCAAGAGAAGGTTGGGTAGAAAGTAAATTTGTCACCACGGAGCCAGGTTTAAAGCAACAATTAGAAACGGTTAACCAAACCTTGGTAGAAACCCAAGAAGCGCTGAACGATGCTCAGCAGCAACTTCCCATGCTGCAGCAAAACAATACCAATTTACTAGCTGAAAATGCTTCACTTCAAGACACTATTTCAGGGCTTGAAAAGCAGCTACAAGATGAACGTTTAGCACAGCAACAAAAAGTCCAAAAAGAGCAACACCAGTTGCTCACTTACGGTGGCATCATCGGGATCAGTGGCATTATTATCGGTGTGATCCTGACGCTATTTTTATCTCGTAGAAAGCGTTACGACGGCTGGTAATTAGTTATCTACCTATTGAGATTAGATAACTTCGTCACTGACGGTTCATCTAAACTCTATTGTCAAAATTGATGGGGTGACTTGCTCAATTCGCCCCATTCTAAATAAAGTCTTGAAAATAACCTTTCTCTACTCCGAATACCAGCGTATTAAAAAGCCCAACCAAGTAATACGGATACATCGTGTAAATTATGTTCATATTGAACTATGCCTGTGTAGTCATATTCTTTTGATTCTTTAATATTCAAAAGAGAGTATTCCAAACCAACATAAAGATTATCTGTTAGCCGATACTCAACACCTACCGAGGTATAAATATCATTACCGCTATCACCTGAGCTAATGTTGTCTGTCGGAACCAATTGCGCAGGGATCACATCTTTGTATTGCCAATGTGCCATTCCAACTCTTATATTTGCATTAATATTGTTAGACACCTCAATCTCTCCCTTAATCCCCAACCTCAGAGAGTCAATATCAATAGGAAGCCTGACTTTATATGAGTAGTCATATGGGTGTTGGTAGCTTCCGGGGAGTGTATTAGAAACGTAAACGGAATATTCAGCTAGCGACTCTCCATGAGAGTGCTGCGCGATTTCAAGTGCTAAATGGTCTGTAAGCCCGACACCGAGCCTCAGCCCCCATGAATCAGAATTAGCGGATGACACACGCTTATATCCTAAATCAGAATCTTGTTCGGCATAAAATTCATTATTGGCTTTACCAAGAAGTACTTCTGAAAATATGGCAATATCAGCCTTCGCGTACATAGGCAACGATAGTACTGCCAGTCCAAATAATTGTTTTTTCATTATCACATCAGTGTTTAAAGATTAAAGAGGAAGCAATATTTAGTTTGAAATATTGAAGTAAAAAGCGGGCGGAAGTATACACAGAATATAAAAAATTTAAACAAGGTGTATGATTGAAAGTTTGGCGATACTTTTTAACTTAAAAAGTTAATGAATAAATAAAGGCCGGAAAAATTCGGCCTCTATTTATTCCACCTAAAACGTATTAGGCTGAATTCTTCGCATTAATGTTACCCCAAATGCCAGACTCAGTAACTCCTTGCACTTTGACCTTATCGACCTCGAATACAGGTTCTTTCCCTTTTGCTCTTTGCTGATGATAATCAGCCGTAACCGCCAGGATAGTGGGAGTAAGACGCACGATGGCAATAACATTCACCACCGTCATTAAACCCAATGCGATGTCTGCAAGATCCCATACCTGTTTTAGCGTTGCCGAAGCGCCCCACAACATCATAGATAAGTAGCATGCAGTATAAATTGAACGGCCAACTTTATTATCCAGATGGAATAAGTGTAAGTTACTTTCAGCATAGGCGTAATTAGCCACAACAGAGGTGAAAGCAAACAAAGTGATCGCCGCCGCGACAAAGTACACGCCCCCAGTTGCTAAATGCGCGGTCATCGCAGATTGCGTTAGCCGTATGCCTTCCATCTCTCTGCCAATATCTATATCTGCCAATAAAATGATCACGGCCGTACAACTACACAACACTATGGTATCAAAGAATACGCCTAGCATTTGGATATAACCTTGGGTCACGGGGTGATTAGGAATTGGCGACGCACTGGCCGATGCGTGCGGCACACTACCCGCTCCGGCCTCGTTAGAATAGAGCCCGCGCTGAATACCATTTTTGATAGCTGCGCCAAGTGCGCCTGCGCCCGCTTCTTGCAAGCCAAAAGCTGAAAGCAAAATATCTTTGATCATGGCAGGGACTTGCGAGTAATTCATCACGGTAATAGTAATGGCCGCAAGGACAAAGACTAATCCCATTACTGGCACTACCTTTTCAGCAAATCGTGCAATCGCTTTGAAGCCACCAAGAATAATAGAGCCAGCGAGGACTGTGATCACAATACCTGAATATAAGGTTGGAATATCAAACGCATTGTTGAGCGCATCGGTGATGGTATTGGTTTGCATCGCGCTAAAAGTAAATCCATATCCCAAAAACAAGCAAAAGGCGAAGCATACTGCAAACGCCCGACTTCCCAACCCCATGTGAATATAATAAGCAGGACCACCTCTAAACTCACCTTGGCTATCACGCACTTTATAGACTTGCCCAAGTACACTTTCGGCAAAGCCTGTTGCCATCCCCAAAATGGCTATCATCCACATCCAAAATATCGCACCACTGCCACCAAGAGAGATAGCAACTGCAACACCTGCTAGGTTACCGGTTCCAACTCGAGCTGATAGCCCAGTACATAACGCTTGAAAAGAGCTGATCGTATTGCCATCACCCTGACTGCTGCCCCGTAACAGGCTAAACATGTGACGAAACTTTACAACTTGTATCCCTCGCAAAAGAATGGTGAACCAAAACCCTGCAAATAGCAGGATATATATAAGTATCTGGCCTTCTCCCCATAAAAGCCCATTAATACTCTTAACTGCACTTTCAAACATAGGCGGTTCCTGTTTTATTATTATTTGCCGTTTATCTAGGGCCTGTTGACCTTCTTGAAGGATAAACAGGCCCTAGTATTATTTAACGGTTATTTAAATGGACTCCAGCAATCATACAACGCACCGAGCCACCTGCGGCTTCAATTGTCGGTATATCGATAGCAACTAGCTTAGCTGACTTTTCAATGACAGCAATTTGCTCAGGCAACAACGCCTGATAAGCCGTTGTGGAAAGCGCGAGTATGCGTCCCATACTGCCTTGTAGCTCAATCGCGTTGCCGCAAAAATGTTGGATCTGCAGATAAGATAGCGCAATCAGGGTGTGGCCGCTTTGCGTAAAACGATTAATAAGCTGTGCCCGCTGATATTCTGGCACCATATCTAGGCATATCATGGCGAAATCGGTGGCGACACACATTAAGACATTGGTGTGATAAACAGGCACTTCATTCTTATCATAGGCATTAAATATCTCTGCCTGTAGTCCCAACTGCTCGCAAACTTGATTAACTAACACGGCGTTAGTGCGCTTGGATTCTACTGCATAGGCCACTTTTGCTTTATGATCGATAACCATAGAGCCGGTGCCTTCAAGGAATATTTCTTCAGCAGTTAGGTGACTATAATCATTGATGTTTGTCACTTTATAGTGAGCACTCAGAAAATCGATAATATCGCGACGGATCTCCAATCGTCGATTCAAGGCGTACATAGGATAAATCGTTAACTGACCATCGCTATGCGTCGAAAACCAGTTATTTGGAAAGACCGAGTCTGGCGTGTCTGTGGAGGTATCTTCAAATAAGTGCACTTTCACGCCAGCCAACTCTAATGCTTGCACGGCGTTACTGACCTCAACATAGGCTCTGTTGTTAGGATTGTTTTCACTGCAAGCTTGCTGAAACGCGTTATCTTGCATGGTTTGTGGATTCGAAGTGAAATGGTGTGGGCGGATCATCACCACCGCTCGAGGTGCTTGGAATATCGTTGTCATACTGCACTCATCATTTGGGCGTTGTCATACTCAATATCAGTGTAACCACACCATAAGACAATTTAAATGCCAAAATCTTATACAATTCGTGTAATTTTCTATCACTTTGCTAAGTTGAATTATACAAATAGACTAATACAACAAAAAACCACAAAGCCGTACTATGACTCCTTATCTATATGATGCGCTTGATAAAGCCTTGATTGCTGAATTGCGCAAAGATGGCCGAGCAGCCATTTCAACCTTAGCCACGACGCTCGATGTGTCTCGTGGCACCGTACAAAACCGCTTAGATAGACTTATTTCCAGTGGTGCAATTCAAGGCTTTACTGTGCGAGTTCATGAACATATCGAGTCAGAGCTAGTGCGCGCTATCATGATGATAGAAGTGATCGGTAAATCCACTACTCAAGTGATCAATACACTGCGTGGGATCCCCGAACTCAGTAAAATTCATACCACGAACGGGGCATGGGATTTAATCGCTGAAGTGCAAGCCGCTAACCTCAGTGAATTCGATGGTGTACTGAGGCAAGTTCGAGAGATTGATGGCATTTTAAATAGTGAAACTAGTATTTTGCTATCGAGTACGTAAAGCTCGATAGCGCTTAGATTAGGGTATGTGAATCGATTGTCCAAAATAAACTAAATCAGCCATGACACATTTCAACACTTAACCTAATTTACCGCTAAATAATATTGTCCCCTTCTTCTGGACTTCGAGCGCGCTCTGCTTGCTCTCTGATCTCATCCGCATCGCTACTCACATCGTCAATATCCGAATCTACTGCAGTTATTGTGGGTTTATTCTTTTGTTTCACGAATGCTCCACTGCTACTACTCAAATTACTAGTCGCTTCTTCGATTGTTTCTTGAGTTTCACTATTTGCAGCTATGATTATCCGCTCTCTGGCATCGTCAGGCATACTAATACCGTGTTCAGTAAAGCAATTAACGGTTTCTCGCATGAGCTGAGACGCTACTTTTATCGGGCTATGTTGTTCGCTATTGACCCAAAAATAAATGGTAAGATTGATAGTCGCAGAGCCTAATGCTTCAAGTAGAACCTGAGGTGGCGGGTCGTTTAAAACCGCGCTTTGTTCTTTAAGTAAGTCAATTGCAATTTGCTGCGTCAGGCGAATATCGTTGTCATAACCAATACCAATCTTAAAGTGTCCACGCGTTTTGGGATTGGCAGTAAAGTTTTTAATTACATTCTTGTAGACGGTAGCATTGGGTATTTGAATGTGATTGCCATCATAATCAACTAAGGTTGTTGCGCGGGCGGTGACCTTTTTAACGATCCCCAAACGGTTATCCACTTCAATAACGTCATCAATTCTAAACGGGCGTTGGACACTAAGTAACATACTCGAAATAAAGTTCTCGGCGATATCACGAAACGCAAATCCAAGAATAAGACCGACAAGTCCAGTGCCACTCATTACTGCGACGGCAAACTCACTTAACCCTGCCAAGCGCAAAAAGATATAAATGCCAAAAAATATGACTAACACACTGATAAAACGGCGAGTGACGAGATGCAATAATCGACTTTTACTGACATAACCTATGGGTTTAATCAAAAGATAAGAGATTGGCCGTGCTAAATAATAACAAAGTACAATAACCACAATCCCCAACGCCAGAGCAGGTAATAATTGCCATGCGGTTTGTAAAAAGTGCACAACCTGTGCGCTTAAACTTAGTGTATCTGATGTGCTCACGGCCTCAGTCACTTCGCGAGAAGCTGCCGCCTGAATCATATTAGTCATTTGATTTTTAATAAGATTATTGATTTCCATATTGCACTCTTTGGGTTTTTATTGACAAGGTCACGAGTTGACTAGTAGCAAATATAACGCCAGACGAGATTGGCAGACCTTTTGCTGTATATCACTTTAGATCAACAGGCCCAGAATTGATTTAGGAAAGACCAATGGCAGCTCATAAACATGGCTTTAATGCAGACAGGCCAAGCGATATTCCAGCACTCGGTTGGTGGGATGTTAGTAAACGGCTATACCACAGCTTATCCCAAGATAATTTATCCCTGGTTGCCGCTGGAGTGGCATTTTATGCTCTGCTAGCAATATTTCCCGCATTAGCAGCCGTCGTTTCTATCTACGCCTATTTTTCTTCTCCTACTGAAATGGTTGATCAGCTACTGCCGCTAATTGAGCTCTTACCACCATCCAGCCAAGAAATTATGTTGCAGCAACTCAAGGCGCTCACTCAAAAATCGCAGACAAGCCTAAGCCTAGGTGCTATTTTTACCCTCTTTTTAACAATCTGGAGTAGCAGTAAAGGCTGCCAAGCGTTGATTACAGCCTGCAACATTACGTATCATGAGCACAATAAAAGGCAGTTTTTGCAAGCCCTAGTGGTGCGCTTTTTGTTTTCTGTGGGGGCGATTTTCGTCGCGATTGTGGCACTGTCTATTATCGGAATTTTACCGATTGTGCTTAACCTCGTAGGATTTACCACAGCACTCGATTCGATTATCCAACTAATCACTTGGTCTATTTTAGCAGCGCTATTTCACTTTTCTTTGGCGTTTGTTTATCGTTATGCACCACATCGCAGAGCCGCAAAATGGCGCTGGATAACACTCGGCTCGTTTACCGCAACCGGTTTATGGATTTTGGCGTCATTGGGATTTTCATATTATGTCGCGCAGTTCGCCTCTTACAATGAAACTTATGGCTCATTGGGAGGCGTCGTCATTATGATGATGTGGTTATACTTAAGCGCATACATCATTATTTTTGGTGCCGCACTAAATGCCAGTACTGAGCTACAAACTTTAAAAGATAGTACCGTAGGTCCTGAGAAAGTGAGAGGACAACGAGGCGCATTTGTGGCTGATAATTTAACGACAAGACAACGTCAAGAAAAGCAATAGCGATATGTGAGCTAGGTTATTGACATAAAAAAGGAAGCAAATTTGCTTCCCTTTAAACGATTATCTGCTTAGATGCAGTACCTAGCAAACAAGCTTGCAACGGTTGCAGCAGTTGGTTTGCCATGCTGCCAGTCGCCACCTTCAACGCCGCTACCTGCAATATCCATATGTACATACGGAATTGGCAATTCTGCATTACAACCATGCTTGTCTAAACCACCAACAATTGCCAAAAATGCCATTGGGAATTGGTGACCACGAGCGGTAACCGCCGATGGTGCGTTGTTGCTCGATAGCACATCATCCGCAAGGGTGCGTGGTTTTACAAAGTCATAGTCTTCACGTCGGCTACGCGATACTTCTGCGCAATCAGCCCATAGGTCGCCCATATCTGCAATCTTGCGAGATACTTGTGCTGCTCGTGCAGGACCATTCTCAACATAGGCACTGTAAGGACCCATAGCGCGCGCTGCATGACCTGTCAGTGTTGCAACCGTAAAGATCTCAGGGTTTTTCTCACCCAGTGCTAAGTCTTTCGCTTCACTGAGTAAATCCCCCATCGCCAAGCGACCTTCCGCATCGGTGTTACCAATACGAACGCGAACGCCTTCTCTGCTCTCAATGATTTCATCCGGCACGAAACAGTCAGAACCAATCGAGTTACGAACCACGGCAAGGTAAGCAATTACCTTAATACCTTTTGGTTGGTACTTAGCAACCGCTTCCATAAAACCAACCACTGACGCCGCACCGCCTTTATCACGGCTCATGCCCGCCATAAAACCGCCCACTTTCAAGTCTGCACCGCCAGTATCGTACACAAGACCTTTGCCAACAAAGATAAGAGTACGTTCGACGTCACCTTCTGGCTCGTATGCCATTTTTACAACACGAGGATGGTGGCGCTCAACGGCGTAAGAGGCACGCGCTACCGTGCTTAGGAGTGGATATTGCTCATCCATAATTTTACGATCAGCGATAACCTCAACGTTTACCGCTGAACCTTGAAATAGCTCAACACAGTAGTCAGCAAAACGAGGTGGTGCCATGCGCTCAGGTTCTGTACCACACAGATCGCGCGCAGCATATTGGCCTGCAGCGATTGCACTCAGTTGATCGCAGCATTGTGCTGACGCCTCAAAAACATAAATCGCTTCGATTGGTTCAATCGCTTCGCCACGGTACTCACGTGCTTCTAATGGCTGCCATAAGCCTTGGCAAGCACCTAAAAAGCTGACTGCACGCGCATTTTCGTAACGAGCATCGGCAGGCACATTTACAACAGCAAGCACAGGTTTTACCGCACCAGCCGCTTTCGCTTCTAATATACCAGCTTTTGCCGCTTCAAAGTAACGGCGAACGTCATCGTAATCTCTGTCGAGTGGTCCGGTTGGCGCAATCACCAAACGCTTGCCAGGTACTTTGTCTGAAACAAGCAGGCTTGCCTTTTGCGCAATGCGCGCATCCACAGCTAAAAATGGTGCAGCAACTTCGTCAAGCTCTGCACTGCCAAGGTTTTGAATATCATGAGTAACAACAACGATAGCATCTGCATCGCTTTCAAATAGGGTGTTACAAGGTAATGCGATTGGAAAAGACATAAAAACGGCCCTTTTCTATATTAGAATTAGGGCCGACTATAGGTGATTTGTGGTCAAGTTCCAAGGGAACTACGACATATCACGGGCTTCATCTGGTTTGGCTTTGGTTTTGCTGATCACAGACCAAGCTTCTAACATCACCAAAATACTGACCACCAGCACGATAACGTCAAGCACAACCAACAGCCAATTGCCTTTTTGATAGTATTCACCTAGCTTGATCACTCCGGCAAAAAACGCCATCACCAGCACAAATACCATAGGGATCAGGGTGTACTTAGCGGGACGCCCTAGTTTGATAAGATATACTGAGATAACCAACAAGGTTAAGCTTGCCAAGATTTGGTTGGTTGAACCAAACAGCGGCCAAATCACCATACCACCACTACCCGATGCGCCACCAGCGCCAAAGGCGAGTAGCAAACAGCATGCAACGGCCAACAAAGTCGCGATGATGCCGTTGTTCAGGAACTTGATGTTATAGATCTCGCCCCACTCTTGAATAATATAACGCTGAAGTCTAACGCCAGAATCCATAGTGGTGCCTGCAAAAAGTACAACCATAACAGCAAGTAAGGTTGATGCGATTTCGACTGGTAGTCCCCAACCTGTACTGATAAGATTTGAGCCACCGTTAATAAAGGCTGATACACTGCCTGCACCAAGATGACTATAAATTTCGTGCCACTCTTCAGGTGATACAGCAAGCATCACACCACTCACGGCGACCAAAGTGATAAGTGCAAGTGAGCCTTCACCAACTGCACCTAAGTAGCCGACAAAACGACCGTCTTTTTCTTTGTCTAGTTGTTTTGAACTCGTTCCCGACGAAACAATACCGTGGAAACCAGATACCGCACCACAAGCAATAGTCACGAATAGCAGGGGTATGATACTTGGGGTATTTTCTACCGTTTGGGTGTTAAACGCAGGCGCGGTGATATCTGGCATCACCACAAATACTGCACCATAAAGCAGGATCAATCCCACTAACAGCTGCATGCCATTAATGAAATCACGAGGTTGTAATAGCATCCAAACCGGTAACAATGACGCCACGGCGGCATAGATAAACAAAATAATGATCCAATTGGCTTTGTCGCTTAGACCAAACATTTCGGTTGGTAAGGTAATCGGCATACTACTGCCCATATAAATGGTCGCGTAGAGCACAATAACCCCGATAATACAGAGCGGTACTAGCGGCACTTTTCGTTTCAGCAATTGGCCGATGATTAGCGCCACGACGATAGCAGACCAAGCGGGGAATACCGCATTTGGGTTACCCACAAAGGAGTTGGCTATCACCACGCCGAACACGGCATTTACCATGAGCAGTACTAGGAAGACCACAATCATAAACAATGAACGCGTGCGCTTGCCAATCACGCTTTCAGACAACGCGCCCATCGACTTGCCTTTATGGCGAGCACTTGCCCACAGCGCGCCCATATCGTGGACACCCGCAAAGAATATGGTACCGAATACAACCCAAAGCACTGCTGGCACCCAGCCCCAATACACGGCGATAGCAGGTCCTACAATTGGTGCTGCGCCTGCGACTGAAGTAAAGTGATGCCCCCACAATACCACTTTGTTGGTGGGAACATAATCTACGCCATCCTCAAGCTCATGAGCCGGTGTGACAAAGTTGTCATCCATTTTAAATATTTTTTCAGCAATAAATTTGGAATAGACAAACCATCCAAATAACATCCCTATGATGCCGAAGAGTACGATCATTATGGATTGCATAATGCTTACCTCTTGTTGTTGTTTTAATTGCACGCAGTTCGCGTGATTAGTTTGTTGCACGACAACTTCGAAGCTAGCACAAATTAAACTAATTGCAGTTATCTTTTAGTCTAGGTAGGTCAGAATTAGCCATCAAAAAGCCCTAGTTGAGCTTGTGTGTTAGAATTTTCATTTAGCCCCAAGTGCAAGCCCACGAGGCGCACGGGTTTAAACTTTTGTCGTGACATTGCTTCAATCAATAGCTCCTCGAAAACGGGCAAATCAATATGCTGGTATTGGCATTCTTTGGTGGTTTGGGTGAAATCGTAAAACTTCACTTTAACGCCAAGCTTATTAAAGCCGCGCTGTATATAAGGCTGTGCTCGGCGAGTCAGTTCAGGTAACAACTTTTCTTTTATGACTTGTTTTAAAGTATCAAGGTCAAGCGTGTCTTCTGCAAATGTGGTTTCAACGCCTATCGATTTGCGCACTCTATCGGTCTCAACTCGGCGCTCATCAATACCTTGACAACGCCGCCATAATACAGCGCCAAACTTGCCAAATGACTGGCGTAACTGAGTTTCAGACAGTCCCTTAATATCTCGGCCATACTCAAGTCCCATGGCTAGCAAACGTTGTTGAGTCACTTTACCTACGCCCGGAATTTTTTTAAGGGGTAACGCATCAATAAAAGCGCTCACTTGGTGAGGCGGGATCACACACTGACCATTGGGCTTGTTTTCATCGCTGGCAATTTTGGCTAAAAACTTGATTGGCGCAATTCCCGCCGAAGCCGTAAGGCCCGTTTCTGCAAATATATCCGCTCGGATCTGCTCGGCGATAAGCGTTGCACTGCCATTACATTGCTGGCACTCTGTGACATCTAGATAAGCTTCATCCAAGGACAGTGGCTCAATTAGCTCAGTATAGCGGGCAAAAATAGCGCGAATTTGTTGCGATATTGCCTTATAGACCTCCATTCTCCCAGGTACAATCACCAGCTGAGGGCAGAGTTTTTTCGCTTGATAATTCGACATGGCCGAGCGCACGCCATATTGCCGAGCAATATAGTTAGCCGTGGATAGCACCCCGCGATGGCTGCGACCGCCAATCGCCATTGGCACCTTTGCAAGCTCGGGGTTATCGCGCATTTCTACTGATGCATAGAACGCGTCCATATCAATATGAATAAATTTACGCACGTTAAAACACTGTCTAAATAAACAGTGTTTATTATGTGCTAATTTTCCAACTGTTGCAATCTTGAACATAGGCCTTAGTGTTCTGGGCTATACTTGTGTGGATGTCTGTTGCAAGTTGCACTGCAAAACAGAGATAATGCTAACAATATCAATACAGTTCAAAGTACTAAATCCGTCACTTTGGCTATATTTAATCATTCAGCAATCAATCAGGAGCCTGCATGAAGTACTCACGACTTGGTAGTAGCCCATTAGAAGTTTCGCGCATTTGTTTAGGAAGCATGACTTGGGGCGTACAAAACAACCAGCATGATGCCGACGAGCAAATCAATTATGCACTAAGCCGTGGTATTAACTTCATTGATACCGCTGAAATGTACGCGGTCCCTCCCTCACCTGAAACCTATGGTAAAACCGAAGCCATCATTGGCAATTGGCTAAAGCGCCACCAAGAAAAGCGCGAAAAGCTCGTGCTTGCAACCAAGATTGCGGGAAGCGGTTTGCCTTGGATCCGTGAAGGCGGCCCTATTACGGGACAATCAGTGATCCAAGCAGTGGATGATTCTTTAGCGCGCCTGAATACCGACTATATCGACCTCTACCAACTACATTGGCCAAACCGTACTTCACCGCACTTTGGTAAACAATGGCCAGGCATGGTGCCTTTGAGCGCGCTTGACCGCGACGAAGAACGCGCTGGCATGCTAGATATTTTAGAAGGCTTAGCGAGCTGTATTCAAGCAGGTAAAATTCGCCATTGGGGTCTTTCTGACGATACGCCTTGGGGCATTCACACTTACCTTAATTTGGCGATGCAGCACAACCTACCGAAGCCGGTTTCAATTCAAAATGAGTTTAGCTTGCTACATGCCAAAGATTGGCCTTACTTAATTGAGAGCTGCGTAAACGAAGATATTGCCTATTTACCTTGGTCGCCACTGGCTGGTGGGATGCTGAGCGGTAAATATTTAGGGGGCGCAAGACCTGAAGGCAGCCGCTTTACCTTAGTGCAAAGGCAAGGGCTATTTAGAGACACGCAACTAGCGCAAGAAGCCGTTGCAAAGTATCTAGAAATCGCCAAAGAATTTAATATGACTGCAGCACAACTGGCGCTAGCTTGGTGCAATCAAGTCGATGGCGTGACTTCAACCATCATCGGCGCGACAACCATGGCACAGCTTAAAGAAAATATTCAAGCGTTTGAACAGCCGCTATGTGCAGAATCTTTAGCCGAGATTGATACGGTATTTAAAGCGTACCCAGCTCCGTTTTAATGTCTTCATTCGTGATACGCCGCTTTTATGCTGGCGTATCACCTTGTAAACCCATCTTTGTTACCTAGATTGAAGTTAAAACCCCATGCAAAGCTTAAACAACACCCCAGTCATTCCGCTTCAAGGCAGCTGCTTTACCAGAAAGACCACTCGCGCCATTGTCCTTAGAGGCAACGACATCCTTATGCTTTACACCAAACGTTATGACGATTACACCTTGCCAGGTGGCGGCGTCGACGAGGGTGAAAGCTTAGAAGCAGCATTGGAACGCGAGCTAAAAGAAGAAACGGGTGCAGTATCCATCACAGGTTTGACGCCGTTTGGCCGCTATGAAGAGTACCGCCCTTGGTATAAACCCGATCATGACAATGTGCATATTATTTCTTATTGCTACGTTTGTGAGATCTGTGGCGAATTTAATGCGCCAGCTATGGAGGATTATGAACACGCCAATGGTATGAAGCCGGTGTGGATCAACATAAACCAAGCCATCGCGCATAACGAAGCAAAACTCAATGATGCGAATAACAAAGGGATGTCCGTTTTACGTGAACTCACTTTGCTAAAACACATTTCCGCGCAATTAGTCACAGATTAATTTGCCTATTGAGGGAACAATTAAGTCTTTATTAAGCTCTAACTCCGCATGACTCAAGGATTTAATAAGAATAATGCGGCTGCTCCAACACAACCTGATTAGTTTCACCATTATCGCCTCTATTGTGCTGCATCTACTGCTCGGCTGGTATCTGCAGCAAAGTATTTATATCCCCTCAAAGCCTGTAGAAATTAAGGCAATGAAAACCTATTTGGTTATTGAGCCTGCCAAGCCCAAGATGGAGCGTATTGAGACACCGACGATAACTGAAGATAAGCCAGTAGAGGAGTTAAAGCCGACGCTGCCGGACACTACAGTTGAAGTACCAAAAACTGCGCAAGCAGAACCAAAAAAGCCTACGGTTGAAAGTACAACCCAGCACATAACCAAAGCAGTGGTCGTCACGCAACCTAAAAAATTAGACCATCGCAAAGCAATCTCTCAATTTCGTCAGCAACTTTTAGAGCGCGCTCCGAGTGACGCTGTACTCAGCCAAAGCCAAGAAAAGCCACAGCGGCTCACCGTACCTAAAACGCATCAAACCACTGCTGCGAGCATACAAAGAGAGCAACTCGAGTCTACGCCCCAATACACAGTCTACCGTGAAAATGGCCTGTGTTACGCTGAAGTTAGGCCCGATCCGAGTATTCCTACACCGGAAGGATTAAATAAGAATTGGCGTACTGCGCCTCGCCCTTGCGATGGCGGTGCCATCAAAAAAGCCTATGATGCCGCGATGAGTAAATGGCTAAACAAACGCTAATCTTGCTATCATAAAGCAAATCTATTGCGAAGAGTCCATTATGGAAAAAGTCACCATTTTAGTTGACGCCCAAAATGTTTATTACACTACCAAGCAAGCCTACCAAACAGGCTTTGACTATAATGCGTTTTGGCGCAAAGCAACGGCTAATCGCGAGATATATCAAGCTATTGCCTATTCCAGCGAACGGGGTAACGACAAACAAAGACAGTTCCAAAATATCTTGCGAGCGATTGGCTTTGAAGTGAAGCTAAAGCCTTATATTCAACGTGCCGATGGCTCCGCGAAATGTGATTGGGATGTTGGCATTACCATTGATGCCATGGAATGCGCGTCAGGATCCGATGTGATAATTCTAGTTACTGGCGATGGTGATTTTGATTTACTCGCGAATAAGCTCAGAGATAAATACCATACCCGAGTCGAAGTTTACGGCGTGCCGCAGCTTACCGCCGCTTCACTGATCCGTGCAGCCAGTGAGTTTATACCAATCGAAAACGAATTGTTGATTGGCAAGAAATAAAAAAAGCAAAGCACCTTGATAAAAACGGCTTTGCTTTTTGACGAATTCGTCACTTTCGATTGCTTGGTCGCATAATATACGTGTTTTAATCCGATAAGTAATATTCCACGCTCGTCACAACACGCACGATTTTTATCTGTGGCGTATTACTGTCTCTGTCGCGAATACTAAATTGTCCTTGCCTTGCCGATTTTATTTTGCCAAGCACAGAGTCGGAATCTTTAGCAAATTTGACCGCCACTTCTCGTGCCTTTTGTGTGGCTTCTTGCACCATTTCAGGCTTAATATCATTAAGACCAGTAAACAAATATTCAACCCGATTTTGATAGTCGTCTTTAGTGATAGCAATACCTTGCTTGGCCAGCTCACTTAACTGCCCTAGTGCTTGCGAGACTTTATCTGGATTATTGGAGTACACAGTCACACCGGCTTTTGCCACATAGCGGAATCCTTGATTGTTTTGACCGTACTCTTGGGCGTATTTATCCGTAATGGAAGGCGCTGATATCGAAAGCTCTGAAGCATCAAAGCCATGCAAGGTTAAGAACGCGCGGATCGCCGCATTTTTCTTTTCCGTGCGCTCCACCAAGGCTTCCAGATCGTTATCTGCATCACGATAAAATACGGGCCAAATCACCGTGTCTGCCGTTACTTCCTTTTCCGATAAGCCTTTTACACTTACCGTTCGCTCCATTCCTTTCACTTCTAGAATGGTCGATTTTACCATCCAACCGCTCACTACCACCGCTAGTGATAGCAAAGCTGCAGGAGCCAAATATTTACTCATAGTAGACATATCTCTGTCCTCAACGTTACGCCTCAGTCATGGTTTTCAAACAATTATTATGGAGATAGATCAAAGTCTACCTTAATTGCACTCGAAAACCGCGAGCAAAATGGTAGAGTGGTGCTTATGAGCTGCGGCTGAACTAGGAAACAGTATGAGTGTAAAGCGTATTAGCCAATTTTTTAACCCCCAATCCATCGCAGTGATTGGCGCTTCTAACAATCCTGATCGCGCCGGCTTTATCGTAATGCGTAACTTGCTACAAGGCGGTTTTAAAGGGCCCATTATGCCCGTCAGTCCAAAGCATACCGCCGTGCATGGAGTGCTCGCCTACAGCGCCATCAAACAGCTCCCCAAAGTCCCTGATCTCGCTGTTATTTGTACCAACAAACAAACCCTAGTGCAAATCATCAATGAGCTTGGTGATATTGGCTGTCAACATGCAATCATCATCGCGGCAGGTCTTGATAATCAGCACAAACAACAATTAAAAGAAGCTGCCAAAATAGCGAAGGTCACTTTACTTGGTCCTAATTGTCTCGGTTTACTCATTCCTCACTTGGGTATTAATGCCAGTTTTTCTCATACCGTTGCAGCACCCGGTAAGCTTGCTTTTATTTCACAATCGGCGGCGGTATGTTCAACCATACTAGACTGGGCACAACATAAAAAAATCGGCTTTTCTTACTTTGTTTCCGTTGGGGATTGTCTTGATATCGATTTCGACGAACTACTTGATTTCCTTGGACGGGACCCAAAAACCCAAGCTATTTTGCTTTACATCGATAATATCGACGATGTTAGACGCTTTATTTCCGCAGCTCGAGCCGCTGCATTTAGTAAGCCCGTCATCGCCATAAAAACCGGAAAAACCAAGGCTGGTGCAATCGCTGCGCTGAATCACACCGGTGGCAATACCTCCGATGACGCGGTTTATGATGCCATGTTCCAACGTGCAGGTATGCTGAGGGTAAACGATCTTAGGGAGCTATTTGCTGCCACTCAAACCCTTGCTTTACACCCCAAATTGCTGCAAGTAGAACAGCTGACCATTTTAACCAATGGCGGCGGCCCTGGGATCATGGCGGTCGATACCTTACTACAGAACTCAGGCAAACTGGCGGTGCTAAGCGAGCAGACCAAGCAAGCGCTCAGCGCCCTGATCCCACAAACAGATCATGCTTGTAACCCAATAGATATTTTTGGTGATTCCTCGCCAAAACGTTACCAACAAGCACTAGAGATTTTATTAAAGGCTGACGAAGTCAAAAACTTATTGATAATTCATACTCCTTCAGCGCTTGCGCCAAGTACCGCTTATGCCGAGATCATTGCACAGACCCTAGCCAAAATTCCAAAAATGGCACGCCCTTATGTGATGACAAACTTTATGGGTGAAGAAGCGGCCTACGCTGCAAGGCTTGTATGTGCAAACGCTAAGATCCCAACTTATCGCACCCCAGAAGGTGCCGTTGGCGCCTTTATGCACTTGGTGAGCTACCGTCGAAACCAAAAACACCTCACGCAAACACCAGAATCCTACAGTGATGAAGGCCAGCTGCAACACCTGCAAAGTAAACGTTTAATTAATGACTTTTTAAACTCGGGCGCCAATAAACTCGCGACCCATTTGGCTTCTCAAGTGCTGGCTAATTACGATATAGAATGTATAGAGACGCAAATCGCACTCACCCCCTCAGAAGCAAAAGAGCAAGCTCAGCAGCTTGGTTTCCCCGTTGCACTTAAACTGATAAGCCATGATATTCCCTCTAAATCTGAAGTGGGTGGGGTTGTACTCAACCTCAACGATGCCGAAGAAGTAGAACAAACCGCATTTTCGATGTTACTACGGATCCGTGAGGCTGCCCCCGAAGCTGAAATAGAAGGCTTCTCTTTGCAACGCATGGCAAAACGCGCTGGTGGACAAGAGTTACGGATAGCGGTAAAAACCGAACCCGGTGTTGGCCCTGTTATTTTGCTGGGTGAAGCAGGCACCGGGCTTAATTTTTCGCAAGCTGCGGTGGCATTACCACCACTGAATATGAACCTTGCAAAGTACCTGATTGCAGCCGCCCATGATAAAGGCTTTATCAAAGAGCGAGCACTACCTGAAAAGGTCGATAAATACCGTCTGTGTGCCCTACTCACTCGAGTGTCTCAAATGGTAGTCGACCAACCCGATATCATTGATATGGAGCTCAATCCTATTTTGGCCTGCTCGGGTCAGTTCCAAGTGCTCGACGCCAGTATTACGCTCAGACGATACGAACCGATATCTGGCCGTAAACGCTTGGCCATCCGACCTTACCCTCGAGAACTGGTAAAAACCGTGACGTTAAAAGATGGCCGCCCTGCAACCTTGAGACCTATTCGTCCTGAGGATGAAAGAGCGCACCAAGAATTTGATCAGTCTTTAAGTAAAGAAGATAGATACCGCCGCTTCTTTGGTGAACTGCCGCAATTTAATCATGAACAGCTCGCCAAAATGACGCAAATTGACTACGACCGAGAAATGGCGTTTATCGTCACTGTGCCTAATAAATCTAGCTACCAAACGCTTGGAGTATCACGCGTGCTGATGGACCCTGATAACCAAGTGGCTGAATTTGCCGTAGTGGTACGCTCAGATTGCCAAGGACTTGGGCTTGGACGCATACTCATGGAAGCTGCTATAAAACACTGTCGTAAACAGGGCGTACAAAGCATTGAAGGGATCACCCTGCCAGAAAACAGCGGTATGATAGGCCTTGCCAAAAAGCTTGGATTTACCGTATCTCGAGATTTTGAGGAAGGCACTATTCAGATGGTGTTACACTTAAACTAAACACAAAAAAGATAAGGGATGCTGGCAACTTGATGCAACTTCACATCAGAGAAAAAACGGCCGCGGTGCTCGAGGCTACAGGTCAATATCGCCGACTCGGGCGCGCAGTTGATATCTTCCTCATCACCCTGATTTTAACCAATGTCGTTGCTATCGTGTTGGAATCTGAGCGCGACTTAGCAAGTGTGTACCATCACTACTTTCTAACCCTAGAGTTAGTCAGTGTGACCATCTTCGCCATCGAATACTTACTGAGATTTTGGTGCTGTGTCGATAAACTTGATTACCGCCATTTGGATATACCTAATTGGAAAAAGCGCCTAAAGTATCTGATCTCACCGCTGGCGGTGATTGATCTCATCGCTATTTTACCAACCATATTAATGGCCTTTATCACCTTTGATCTGCGCTTTTTACGTGTTATTCGATTACTCAGGATCTTTAAGCTGACGCGCTACTCTCGGGCTATGCAGTTGCTACTCGCAGCATTTAAAGAAGAGTCGAGCTCATTACTTGCTGCCTTTTTTATTATGAGTGTGGTGCTTATCATGGCATCTTGCGGGATTTATCTGATTGAGCACGATGTGCAACCGGATAAGTTTGGCTCCATTCCTAAAGCCATGTGGTGGGCGATGGCTACTCTAACCACCGTGGGTTACGGCGATGTAGTGCCTATCACCCCGCTCGGGCAATTTTTTGGGGGTCTTATCACTTTACTCAGTATGGGCATGGTCGCGATCCCTACCGGTCTCTTAGCTTCAAGCTTTGCGGACCAAATGCGCAAACGTCGAGATGCGTTCAATGAGGCTGTGCTGCATGCATTAGTCGATGGCGATGTCGACAAAAGTGAAAGGGCCCATTTAGAAGCCCTTCGTATTGAACTTGGCTTAAGTCAATTAGAAGCAAACCAAGCGATTAAACTAATGAGTAGTCAACGCGTCCATCATATGTACTGTCGCCACTGCGGTAAAAAGCTGTAGCCAAAGAGGCTACAGCGATGTTTCAGAGAGTAATTGCGCTACCTGCTCACCACTAATCGCCAAGCTGAAGCGATAGCCTTGATAATAATCAACTTGCTCAGCTTTAATTCGCTGATACTGTAGGTCGTTTTCCACCCCTTCTGCGACACATTTTAATCCCAGTCCATGCGCTAAATTTACACATGAGCGAATGATCAAATAGCTTTCAGGATCCTCAGCAATTTGTTGTACAAAGCTTTTATCTATCTTGATGACATCAATAGGCAATTGTTGCAGATAGGTCAAAGAGGCGTACCCCGTCCCAAAGTCATCCATATAGATACGACAGCCCAGTGCTTTAATTTCTTTCATCACTTTCACGGCGCTATCAACGTTAGAAAGCAAAGCTGTTTCCGTTATCTCAAAAGCCACTGAGTGACCAGACACTTTACTGCGACTTAGAGCTTGTTGAATATTATCGACTAAGCTCGAGGATTCAAAATCAATGGCAGATAGATTAATTGATATATACAAATCGCGCTCAATGGTTTGCCAGTGTCTCAATTCAACCAATGCCCGAGATAACGTTTGCAGGGTAAGCTCGGTAACTACGCCAGCATGTTCAGCTGCGAGCGCATACTCTTGAGCGCAAAACTCACTATTTTCAGGCCAACGTAATAGCGCTTCAAAGCCAAGTAAGGTATCGCTTTGTACATCGACAATTGGCTGATAATGATTACTAAATTCACCATTTTTGAGTGCTCGCATAAGCGCTTGTTCGACTTCACGAGAACGCCTAACCTTGCCATTCATCTCTTCGCGGAAAAACTGATAACTAGAAACTTGTTGTACATTGACATGCTCAAGGGCCGCCTTAGCCGCTTGATTGAGCTCAAAAGCGTCGGACGCATCATCCGGGTACATTGCAATTCCTATCGTAGGTTGCATCTGCACAGTATGTCCAGCAGCCTCCAAAGGTGTGCTAAATGAGTGAACTAAACACTCTACATATTGATGCACCTTTTCGGGGTTATCGAGATGCTCCATCAACACATAAAACGACTTATCATGCCCCGTTGCTAAACTGTCTAATTCTCGGAAGCAACAGCGTAGCTTCGTTGCAAGCAGTGGAAGCAGCTCGGCCACAAAGTCTGCACCATAAATATCGTATAGATTCTGTAAGCGATTGAATTTGATTACCAACAACGCAAAATGTGTCTCGTGAGCCTGCGACTGCTTGATTGCATGCTGCACTCTATCCATCAATAGCGCTTTATTTGGCAACTTCGTCTGTAAATCGTAGTTAGCGAGCTGATATAGCTCTTTTTCAGTACGCTTTTGTTGGCTAATATCGGTTAGCACCACAACATAACTGTATAGTTCGCCATCACCATTTGCCACGGCACTAATCTTAATCAATACGTCTCTTTCATCACCATTAGGCAGACTAACGACTTCCTCTGAACTCAAATGTTGATGTACTGCCAACGCCAACGTTTGGCGTAGATACATCATACGTTTTTGTCTCGACATCCCAAGCTTCACCGCAGTGCTTGATGATGGGATAGAGTCAAGGTTAAAGGCATTTTGCATCGCCCGATTACAAGCCTGAATACGCAGTCTTTTGTCTAAGATCATAACCCAATCACGGGTCTGCTCAAACGCAGCCCCAAATAATGCGGCACGCTCTTCAAATAAACGTTCACGCGTTAAATTGGTATAGGTGCCTGCCACCTGAGTTGGATTACCTTCATCCCACTCAAGTACCTTGCCAAAATCCTTATACCAACGCCACTGGCCTTTGCTGTCTCTTAATCGATAAGTACAGTCGATAAACCCTTTGTTCGTTGTGACGAACTCAAGCCACTGTAAGCGGAACATGGCTCTATCCGAGGGATGTATCTTTTGCAGGTAATCGTCCAAGCCGACACTCTCAAGTTCGTAGTCGAGTTCAGTAACTAATCGAGGCTGATAGATTAAGGTACTACCCGCATGCCACTCCCATACACCGGAGTTACTTCCCTCTAGCGCCATTTTCAACCTAGCTTCGCGGTCTTGTGTTTCCTTATGAGCGGCAAGAATAAGTTGCTCAACACGATACTTTCGATAGCTCCAAAGAGACAGTAGTAAGAGCGTGAGAAACACATATCCAGCAATCGCAACGGGTGAACGCCACGCGGGATAGTTCACATTAATGGTTAATTTTGCAGGCGGTGTATAATCTCCCGTTAATGGGTCTTTGGCCCACACTTTTAATGCATATTCACCGGGATTAAGTTTAGGAAATACCACACGATTTTGATTGCGGCTCAAGATCTTCTGACCACCGGATATTTGATACTCATAAATGATCCGATCCTGATAGCTAAATGCCATCGCAGAGAATGACACTTCGAGTCCAATATCGTCATGTTCAAGTTCAATGTGATCAAATTGCTTTAATCCGGCTTTTTGATTTGGGCGAGAGATTAAATCCACGCTGGTGATATTTACATGATCAAGTAAAGGCTTTTTAGGCCGATTGTCATCAGGAGAAAACACCACAAACCCTTTTAACATACCATACGCAATGCGACCGTCTTCCAACATCACGGACGCGCCACCGTTAAATTCATTAGAAAGTATGCCATCCTCGGTGGTGAATTGTTGTAAGTGCAAATTATCCGGATCTAGACGCCAAATTCCCTTGTGAGATGACATCCAAATCATTCCTTCTTTGTCTTGGCGCATTTCATACATCAAAGTATCTATTTTATGGGCTTTTAAATCGATGTTATAAATCGGCTCATAACCGTCTAGCGTCAGACCAATCAAACCAAATGATGATAACGACAACCACAAGATATTATTTTTATCTATGGTATAGGTGGTGATATCAACCGCTAAATGCTTATTTGCCTTTGGCGCTTTATAGATCTCAGTTAGCGTTTCCAACTGCGGATCATATTGCAGCAATACGCCAGCATAGTAGTAAAGGGGTTTAAGCGGTTCGTTTGGAAGTGGTGGGTAGAAGCCATAAGTAAGAAACGGATCGACATTTTCAAATGACTTCGTCAGGTGTGTCAGCTCTGCTGTATTAATATCATAAACGAACATCCCCACGTCACTATTGACGAAATAAAACTTACCGTCAGCTAACAACTCCCCTCCTTTCACAAAAGATGTCAGTATCTCTTTATCTTCTGGGTTATTAGCCTTGGGTCTTGTCACTTCATGAGTAATAGGGTCAAAGACAAACAATCCTTTCACCGTTGTTAGCCAAAGCTTATTGTTATACTCCGCAATCTTCCAGATAATAAACTCTGAGAGAATTTCGTCACCCAAGTAACCCTTTAGAAACTGTTTGGTCTCTCTGGTTTTTGGATTATATCGTGTTAGGCCATCATTCGTTGCTAGCCACAAGAACTGATTAGATTCATGCATTGCCCAGACATTACTGTGAGAAAAACCTTCACCTTCAACGGTAAGATCGCTAACGTTATCAAACGCCAGCGTGCTGTCTGGTAAGTAAAATGCGCCATCTTCTTTGGTCGCAACCCAAAGCCCGCCATAGTTGTCTTTGACAATATCGATAACGCTGGTATTTGATGGTAAAAATACGCTTGTAGACAAGCGTTTATCACGAACCGCATTACCATCTTCAATCGTGTAATAAACAAGACCTTTGTCGGTACCAAGTAGCAAGGTGTGTTCATCATGTCTGAGCATTTTCCATATGTTTAGCTCAGGAAGCAGCGTTTTAAACGGTACCTCTGCGTCAAAATCTTTTAGGAATTGAGAAATATCTAGCTCGTACATCCCCTGAACCGCTCCCACGAGCAAGGTATCTTGGTCTAAAATAAATAGTGATTTAGTATTTGTTTGGTAGGGATGATCAATGGGAGCAAGGTGGTCAAGGGGTCTTAGTTTTTTCGTTGTTAAATGATATGCAAACAAGCGCTCTGAAGTGGCGATAAACAAGATGTCTTGATGTTGATAAACGGCGCGTATAAAACCGCTTTCTTCATCTAGCGGTAAAGTCACTTCACTCTCAAGTTTGCCTGTATGGATATTGAGGATAGCGACATCATTGGTGCGCACAACCCACATATGGTCATCATCTTTGGTCAAAACGATATTGACCAAATTGGAATAAAACTCGTCCTCTGTGGAGGGGGGCTCTATGTACTTTCTATACTCGTCTTTCATGGGGTCGTATCGCAATAATCCCGCGATCCCCGTGGTGATCCAAATGCCACCAAGGTTGTCCTGATAAATATAATTCACTTGCACTTTATCAAGCACACCATCTGGTCCATTCACGTCCAGCACTTGATAACCGTCGTAACGGTTAAGTCCTCCTTCGGTAGAAAGCCACAAATAGCCCTGCTCATCTATAAGCAACGTATTTACGTAACTTTGTGACAATCCTTCAGCGGGTGAAAGTCGAGAAATTTGTGCAGCATTTACCAATGCAGTAAATAGGCAAATGCAAAATATAAAACACAGGCGAAACATAAAAAGCCGAGGTTGTTAACTAGACGTAATACATTGCCACGAGTTGACGATTTTGTCCAAGATAACTAGATAAGCGAGAAGCAAGTTCAGGTGGTAGCTCTAGTGAATTGCTTTGAAACCCAAGTGTGCTGTAAAAGTCATGAAGATGGCAGTAAGCAAAAGTATAAATTATCTGCTGTGGCTGCTGACTACGAAACTGTGCAATCACAGTTTCAATTAGTTTCTTCGCAATGCCTTGTTTTCTATATTGTGATGCAACATAAACGCCCACCAGCAACCAATATCCGTCTACCGGTTGCAAACGACAAGCCGCGATAATTTCATTGCTATTTTTTGCAACCCACACTTTGTCGTGTTTTGCTGCTCGCCCCCGTGCTTTGTTTGCTGCATAAAACTTATTAACAAGCGGCGTCATTACGGCTGGGAGCAATTCAATTGTCAGCATCAAGCAAGCATTAGACTCAGGTAATACTCAAACTTTTGCTTTAGCGTGTCCTGTTCAGACAACGGCCTTTGATTGATGGTGTCATAAATCGCTTCTCTACTTTTTTTGCCCCGTTTTATTTGGTAGGCCCAAAACGACGCCTCATACTCAAGTTGAATTTGGTATTTTTCTTGTCTAGGTAGTAAACACAGGTTATAGCTCATTACGCATCATTCAATTTTAAGCAAAGGAAAGCTCAAGTGTATCACAAGGCTGTCTGTCTATTGCAGCAAAATCTAGTTTTGATTAAAGCGCGATAGCGTGCCCTTTATTGTAAAAATTATGTATACTTAAATGCATAAAAATCGCTGAGTGACCCACCGAAGGAGTTGGATTGAAAACCGTATTACTGTGTTTACTAATGATTATTTCAACTGTTGCACACGCTACTAATGAACTGCCAAAAGTTATGCGCTTCAATAAACCACCGCAAACTCCACAAGCGCTCTATGTGATAGAGCTGATGGAAATGGTTTATCAATCTCTCGGAATAGAGTTACGCCTTGAGGAGTTTAATCATAAAGGCTCTTTAATTGCAGCCAACGCAGGAAACTTAGACGGACAGCTAGCTCGAGTTGCCAGTGTGGAGAATGAGTATCCAAACCTGCGCCGTATTGACTATCCCTTATTTCAGTTTAATTTACAGTTATTCACCCTATGTGCTCACTGCGAGCTTAACGAAATCAAATCATTAACGGTCCGCAGCGGCTATCCCGTCGCAACAACTTATTTGGCTGAACACCATACCACAGCCTATGTTATTGGCGTTAAAAGCGCGGTGGCACAGCTTAACTTAGTCATGCAGAAACAGGTTGAAGGCGCATTGATACTCGACTTTCACTTAAAGCCACATCTAAAAAACATAAATGAAGAAACATTGCAGATAAAAAATTTAGCCGTCGTTGAAAGTTTCCACTTTGTACATAAGCGTAACGAACAACTAGTTCCACTTATCAAAGCAAAATTAGAGGAGTTTGAGCGACAAGGAATAATAAAAATGCTTAAAGCTAAATATCAAATTTGAAGTTTTCCCCTTTTTGATCATCATCCATATGCTCTGATTTTGACTTTCGTTGCAGGTACCTTTTATAACGTTGCTGACACAACGAGATAACTTTACGCTTTTGCTCGTTATTCAAATTATTCCACTCAAAGCGCTCCTCGCGACTGCGATAGCAACCTTTACAATAACCGCGATTATTTACCTGACAGATCCCCTTACACGGACTTGGGATCTCGAATATCTCAATTTGTTCCATGTATGCGCTACACCATTAACCCTAACCTAAGCATACTGGCTAGGGTAAACTCTGCCAAGGTGTAATTCTGATAAGCTTGCTTGCATTCAACAACACTCGAATAACGTTTATGATCAAAATCAATCAACGTTTGAAGGCAATTTTTGCAGCTTAATTAAGAATAAAGTTTGCGTGGGAATAGGCGAAATTGAAGCGGGAATTGACTTGTCTTGAAAAAGAGCGATAACCGCTCTTTTTTTCTCAAATTAAAAAGGCTAGTCACTCGCTAGCCTATCCTTTTTAAGAGAAGTGTAGGCAAACTAATTTAGTTTACCGTTACTTTCGCAAACTTACGCTTACCTACTTGATAGATTTCGCAAGAACCTTTGGTAACTTCTAATTTAGTATCCGTAACTTTGTCTTCGCCGTTAAGTTTTACTGCGCCTTGCTTGATCATGCGCATCGCCTCTGAAGTACTTGCCACTAAACCCGCTTCTTTTAGCAAGTTAGTGATAAACGTGCTTTCGCCCTCAATAGTTACGGTGACTTCAGGGATCTCATCAGGTAAGGCATTTTTTTGGAAACGCTTGATAAAGTCTTGATGTGCCGCTTCAGCGTCAGCTTCACTGTGGAATCGAGCAATCATTTCTTTTGCAAATTCAATCTTAATGTCACGAGGGTTACGGCCGCCCGTAACTTCTTCTTTAAGTGCAGCGATATCATCCAGTGTTTTCGCACTTAGTAATTCGTAGTAACGCCACATTAAATCATCAGAAATCGACATCACTTTACCGAACATGTCGTTTGGCGCGTCAGTAATACCGATGTAATTACCTAATGACTTAGACATTTTCTGTACGCCGTCGGTGCCTTCAAGTAGCGGCATCATCAGTACGGTTTGCGGCTTTTGCCCTTCGTCTTTTTGTAGCTCACGACCCATTAATAGGTTGAAGCGCTGATCGGTACCACCGAGCTCAACATCCGCCTCTAATGCAACCGAGTCCCAACCTTGAACCAGTGGATATAAGAATTCGTGGATTGCGATTGCTTGGCCATTTGCATAACGCTTTTTAAAGTCGTCGCGCTCAAGCATACGCGCCACAGTTTGACGTGCAGCAAGCTTGATCATACCGGCCGTGCCTAATTTTTCCATCCATTCTGAGTTGAATGCAACGGTGGTTTTGGCAGGATCAAGGATTTTGAAAACCTGTTCTTTGTATGTTTCTGCATTTGCCAGTACATCTTCACGAGTGAGTGGCTTACGAGTTACATTTTTGCCCGTTGGGTCGCCAATCATACCGGTGAAATCACCAATCAAGAAAATCACCTCATGGCCTAAGTCTTGAAAGGTTTTCATTTTATTGATTAGCACTGTGTGTCCTAAATGCAGATCAGGTGCTGTTGGATCGAAACCCGCTTTAATACGTAGTTTTTTACCTGACTTCAGCTTTTCTTTTAATTCATCTTGCAACAGAATTTCTTCTGCACCACGGCTAATCTCTGCAAATGCAGTTTCTAAATCCACTATTCTCACTCCAACAGCTATAACTTGTAATCGCTCGATTCTAGCCTATATTTATCCGAGTTTAAATGCACAAAACGCTGGTATTACGGGTTTATTACGTATATCCTGCAATATTATCTACAATAATTCTTGACAGCAGAAAAGGCGCATTATGGTTCATGTGGTTCATAAGCTCCCCAAAAAGCACAAAGTGCTCATCATCGGCTTCCTATCTGCGATGGTCGGAATTGCCCTGATCCCCTCTGAAAAAGCAACGGCTTCAAAAGACAATGACGGAAAAGCTTTAGAAGTTGGGAAACGTTACGAGTTGCCAGTAAAAATATCAGAAAAAACAGAGCAACTTACTGAATTAGATGCAGCGCCAGTCATCACGCCTGAGTCTGCCCCTAAGCAACCTGTATTTGAATTTAAAGACCACGAAGTGAAGTCTGGCGACAGCCTAGCCGTGATTTTTAAACGCGCAGGTTATTCTGCCAAAACGTTACACAATCTGGTCAATACCAACGCAGAAACCCGTAAGCTGACTAAAATCCACCCGGGAGAAGTGCTTAGCTTTGCTAGCAATGATGGTGGTGAATTAGCTCAATTAAAATACATCTTGTCAAAAACGGATACCTTATTGGTCACCCTAAACGACGAGGGTAGTTACGAAACCAAAATCGAAAGCAAAGAAATTGAAAGTCGCGAAAAATCAGCGGGTGGCGAGATCAGTTCCAGCTTCTGGAGCGCCGGTATTTCAGCGGGTCTTAGCGAACGTCAAATAATGAACTTCGCCGATATTTTTGGTTGGGATGTCGACTTTGCAAACGATATTCGTAAGGGCGACTCTTTCGCATTAGTGTTTGAAAAGCACTATGTAGACGGTGAAGAAATCGGTAATGGTAAAATTATTGCCGCAGAATTTATCAATCAAGGCGAGCGTTACAGCGCGGTTCGTCATACTGATGACGAGTTCTATACCCCTGAAGGCCGTAGCATGAAAAAAGCCTTCTTAAGAGCACCGGTTAACTTCAAATATATCAGCTCCAGCTTCAATCCGCGTCGCCTTCACCCTGTGACTGGCCGAGTATCTTCTCACAATGGTATAGACTATGCAGCACGCGTAGGCACACCGGTGGTTTCCTCTGGTAACGGTAAAGTACTCAAGTCAGGTTACAATAAACTCAATGGTAACTATGTGTTTATTCAGCACGGTAGCAAGTATGTGACTAAGTACTTACACTTGAATAAACGTGCAGTGAAGACAGGTCAAAAAGTGAAGCAAGGACAGAAAATTGGTACTGTCGGCTCAACTGGCCGCGTGACAGGTCCTCACCTTCATTATGAGTTTTTGGTGAACGGCGTACACCGAAATCCTAAAACGGTAAAACTGCCGAAGTCTGAGCCATTACCTCAGTCTGAGCTCGCTAAGTTCAAGCCCATTGCAGATGCGATGCTGGTAAAACTAGAGCGCAATAGAGAGTTAATGCTTGCTGCAGCAAATAAAGACTAAAAACTAAAAAGGTAGCCGAGGCTACCTTTTTACTATGCGAGATAAAAATGCTAGATAAAGCTTATTTTTGATTAAACAAAGCAAGTGCACTATTGCTCATCGCTCTTACTCCAGTTGCGATGGCAATAGGATAATCTGGTGCAAATTTACTAGAATGCAATGAAGGTAAAGGCTCTCCGCTTTTTTGTGCCGCATCGAATACCGCTTGATTAACACCACCTAGCCAAAAAATGGTAATTGGTACATTGTCATCAGTACGGCCATATAAGCCGAAATCTTCACCAGCCATCACAGGCTGAGATTGTTCAACATTTTCTGCACCAATTTCCTGCTTAATGGCGCTAGTTACAAACTCAGCCAACTCCGGATTATTATACGTAGATGGAATGCTTTCGCTTTCATGAACGATAACCTCAGGCACAAGACTGTCTTCCAATCCTGCACTGTGTGCTATACCTGCAGTCAGACGTTTGATCGCCGCAATTTGTTGCTCTCGTACATCCGGATTATAAGAGCGTAGCGTCAATTGTAGTTTCACTTCGTTTGAAATAATGTTGTGCTTAGAGCCACCGTGAATAGAGCCTACTGTGATCACCGACGGCTCTAACGGAGAGATCTCTCGTGACGTAATGGTCTGTAGTCCTAGCACAATCCGCGAGGCCAGTACCACAGGGTCGATGGTAGTATGTGGATAGGCTCCATGCCCCCCTTTACCCTTGACAATGATGTCAACTGAATCAACATTAGCCAGTGCATAACCCGGTGCGATCGCCACTTTACCGGCAGGAACCGCAGCACTTACATGCAAACCAAGCACATGATCGGGTTTAGCAAACTGAGTATACAACCCTTCCTTTAACATGGCTTTTGCGCCGCCCCCCACTTCTTCAGCGGGTTGAGCAACTAACATCAATGTACCTTGCCACTTTTCCTTGTTAGCCATTAGCTGTTTTGCCGTGCCGATTAAACTGGTCATATGGATGTCGTGACCACAACCGTGCATCACACCAACCAAATTCCCCGCATCATCTTTCACTTTAACTTTTGATGCGTACGACTTTCCTGTTTCTTCAATAATTGGCAAACCATCGGTATCGGCTCGGATCATCACCGTTGGACCATCACCGTTTTTGAGCATGCCGACAACACCAAAACCACCCACATTTTCAGTCACGTCATAACCTAGTCTGCGCATTTCATCCGCCAAACGCCCGGCTGTTTTTTCTTCTTTATAAGAGAGCTCAGGGTTTTGATGTAAATGTAGGTACAAAGATTCAAGTTCAGGCATAGACTCTGCAACTTGTTGTTTCAAATTAGCATTCGCATGCCAAGACAAAGTGGCAATGAGACCTAATGCCAAGGGAGATAAGCGCATAAGATAGACTCCTTTTTGTTTCTTTCAGGATGCGGGTTTATTGGGGGAAAATCAATCATATTTATATTTTAATCCTTTCTATTTTACCAAGCTTTGCTACGCTTAAAGACACAACTAAAGGAATCCTCATGCCAGAGATTAATATTAATATCAGTGATTTAGAGCCGGGTATGTTTGTTGTCGGTGTGACAAAGCAGACAGGCTCAGTTGCGATTAAAACCAAGGGCTGGGTGAGAACGAAAACAAGCATTACAAAGCTACAAAAGAGTGGTGTTTTAGAGGTAACGGTCGATCCCAGTAAGCGCCTTTCAGAACACGACCCTCACGATGAACCTCCTCATGATGAAAATATAGAAGAGCCGCATAAACCAGAGCATGATCCTTGGCAAACCAAGTGTAGTGTTGACGCAGAAATGCAACACGCAGTGACGCTTTACGACGAAGCAAAAGCAATTCAAAGCAAAGCGTTCGCGGATATTAAAGCGGGTAAAGCGATAGAAATAGAGGCTTTTAAAGCAACAGCAAGCGGCTTTATTGACTCCGTATTTCGCAATCAAGATGCACTTTCCTGCATTGCTCGGATCAGAGAAAAAGACGCCTATCTATTGGAGCACTCTATTAATGTTTCTATCTTAATGGCTATTTTCTGTAAGCACCTTGGTTACTCAAGAGAATTAACCGAGGAAATGACCACAGGCGCGCTACTCCACGACATTGGTAAGATAGAAATTCCTGATGATATTTTACATAAACCAGGAAAATTAAGCCTTGATGAGTACCACATCATGAAGTCTCATGCTAAATATAGCTTTGATATTTTGCTCAATGCGGGTCTTGGACGAGTTGCTTGCGAAATAGCGGGTTACCACCACGAGCGCCTCGATGGGACAGGGTATCCTTATGGCAAAACTGCGGATGAATTACCACAGCATGTCAGAATGGCCGCTATTGTAGATGTGTATGACGCATTGACCGCCGAGCGCGTCTATAAAGAGGGCATGACACCAATTAAAGCCTTTAAATTAATGCGTGAAGGCTGCCCTCACCATTTTGACGAACAACTACTAAGCCGGTTTATTGCTTGCATTGGCGTATACCCTGTGGGCACCCTAGTAAAACTCACTAGTGGTAAGGTCGGTGTTATTGCCCAAAGTAACCCCAAAACACCTTTAAAGCCCGTCGTGAAAGTGTTTTATCACGCTAAGCACATGCATTACATTGAAGTTCAGGATATAGATTTAAGTGCGAAAAAAGCAAATGATGAGCTAGAGTCGGCGGTCAAGCCTGAAGAATTCAAGCTTGACCTTATTCGGTTTTTTAAACACTCAATGCTGCCTTAATATGAAGGCGGCCAATCCTCCATTGCCTCAAGGCTGAATTCAATCCCGTCAAAATCAAAACGTGTTTGCTCTGGTGTAATTTCTACAACGGTCAAAGCCCCTAGACTATCACCCTCATATAAAGGTCTATTGTTTATTTTTATCCACCGCTCATGGGAGTCAGTAGCATAAATATGCGCTTGATAACGCAAGCTTGGAATACTATTTTGCAATTGAGCAGGCAACAACGCGATGGGCGTAGCTGAAGCAGAGTCCTTAGTCGTAGCAAGCACCTCAGGCTCTTCATGCGGTGCTGTTTCTTTTACCGCCTCGGCAAAGGCTTTTTTAAGTTCTTCTGATACGCCAGCAAGTTCGTCATCTTGTGGTTTTGGCTTAGCACCAAATACACGGTAGCCCGCATATTCACCAGCCGTTTGGATTTCTCCGGGAGATGAGTCTTGAGTAACCTGATTAGGTTGAATGGCACCCGATGTCGGGACAGGGGCAGGAACAACAGCTACAGCTTTAACAGAATCTACCGGTACCAATTGTTGTTGATATAAAGGCTTGCCTTGGTTATCAACACCAATTTGCACAGACACCCACTGGAAATGCTGCTCAGGCTCAGCAGTTTGCGCCGCTAGATTAGGATTAACAGTGTTGTTTGTCGCTGAAGTAGTGGTTGGTGTACTCACTTCTTGACTAGCAACATTAGCCTTTTTCACCTGCTGATTATTCTCCACCGCAAGATCTGTAGCAAGCTTAGCTTGCTCTTCTTTTTTCGGCTCCACTTTAGACGTTGCTGCTAGTTGCACTTCCGCGGGGGTCGTTATCTTACCAATATAATAGCCCGCCCCAAGTGAAGACAGAGACAAGAGACCCGCACCGGCATAGGTAACGAGCTTTTTATAGAAAATGAGTTGGGCGTCTTGACGTTGACTCAAATAATCCTGCTCTGCATCTGCGCCTTGTTGCGACTGTTTCATTGCACTTGTTAAATACGACATGTTTCCCTCTACACCAACTTTGCCAAGCCAAAGCCTGCAACAAATAACACACCAAGCCAAGCCGTAAACAATAAAGGCACGCGATTTTTTTCTTGGCTTGCAACTGGCACTAAATTAGTGGGTAGCGCCTCTTTTGCAGCTTGAACAGCGATTGCTTTCGTTACCTGAGTTTGTGACGCCGAGTACGCACCTAATAAACACCTGTCGGCCAACAAGTTTATTAATCTTGGGATCCCAGCTGTCACTTGATGTACATAGGCTACCGCATCGTGGTGAAACAACGCTTGCTGACAACCTGCTTTTTGCAGTCGGTGCTGTATATAAGCAAACACTTGCGATTCGCTAAGTGGTAGCAAGTGATAACGCGCAGTGATCCTTTGTGCCAATTGACGTAGCTCGTTGCGCTGTAACAAATGCTGTAGCTCTGGCTGACCTACCAATACAATTTGTAGCAATTTTTTATGATCTGTTTCCAGATTAGTCAGCAGCCTAAGCTGTTCAAGCACCTCTGGTGCTAAATGCTGAGCTTCATCAATGATCAACATAGTATGACCACCACTATGATGGTTCTCTAACAATCTATGCTTAATCACATCGGTAAGCGATTTTAACGTGGCGTTGTTGCTGTCATAGTCAATTTCCAACTCATCACAAATCGTCGCAAGCAGTTCAAGCTCTGATAGTGATGGATTAAGTATAAAAGCAACCTTCGTTGATTCAGGTAATTGAGCCAACATGCTGCGTGTCACTGTGGTTTTCCCCGTTCCCACTTCACCTGTCAGTAGCACAAAACCGCCCGCGTCACCCAACCCATAGGTTAAGTGTGCAAGTGCTTCCTTGTGACGTTCGCTAAGGAATAAAAATTCAGGATTTGGAGCAATCGAGAAGGGTTTTTCAGTTAACCCAAAATAGCGTAAATACACGACTTGTCTCTTTATTGTTATGATGCGCTCTATAATGGCAAAATCCGGTTCAAGATAAAACCTCGAATCGCAGAAAATGGAACATAGAAAATGAAAATCTACCTCGTCGGCGGTGCAGTTAGAGACGAACTGCTAGGACGCCCAATAAAAGAAAGAGATTATGTCGTCGTTGGCAGCACACTCGAGCAAATGAGCAAACTGGGTTATCAGCAGGTTGGTAATGATTTTCCTGTGTTTTTACATCCAACGACCAAAGATGAGCACGCACTTGCGCGCACTGAGCGTAAAAGTGGTCAAGGATACACTGGGTTTATTTGTGATTTTGGCCCAGAAATAAGCTTGGAAGAAGATTTGATTCGCCGAGATCTTACCGTTAATGCAATTGCTAAAGATGATGATGGTTCACTTATCGACCCTTATGGCGGCCAAAAAGATTTAGAAAGCAGAATATTACGCCATGTGAGCAGTGCTTTTAGTGAAGATCCACTTAGAGTGCTGCGAGTAGCGCGTTTTGCAGCTCGCTATAAAGAATACAACTTCACCATTGCCGCTGAAACTTGGCACCTTATGCGAACCATGGTTGCTAACGGTGAATTAAAAACCTTAACCAAAGAGCGTATTTGGCTAGAAATAGAAAAGACAATCCAAGATAAAGGTTTGGGGCACTTTCTACATACCATTTGGAGGCTCAGTGCGCTTGATGATGTCACTCCATATATCCCAACATGGGATGAAGCAGCCTATGACAAATTCCAAAGCGCACTCTCTAGACTTGAAAAGAATGATGAGCTGGATGGGTTAGCACAATTCAGCCTTGCCTGTTACTTTTCGGGTACTAGCTTGGTTCAGTTAGCGCAAGCAAAACGATTCAAAGTACCTAATAGTTACATAGAAAGCAGCAAAGAGCTCATCACAAATCTCGATTTATTGAGCAAGGAAAATAAAACACCGGAGGATTGGCTTATTATATTACAAAATATTGACGCATGGCGCAGACCTGAGAAATTAGCGCGTTTTTGTTATATTTGTAGCAAGGTAAGTGATAATTTCCGCGTGCTTTGTGACAAACTTACACAGAACTTTTTAGCAACTCGCAACATAGACGTACAAGAGATCATCGCAATGGGCTATCAGGGAAAGACTATTCAAGAACAGCTCAAACTCAGACGCCTAAAAGCTATACAAAACTAGCCATCTACCGTGAAAAGATAGGTTAATTTTCAGCCTATCTTTAAAAGTTCCCACAAAAATGATCTCCAAAATATCAAACGCTCATTTTTAACACAGTGAATACTACATAAAAATTACAAACACAGCTACAAATACGCTCAAAATTACCGCTAAAACTTATACCATCCCTATCAAATATAAAATTATTGTTTTCAAAACAATAACAGCATTTGTAAACACTCACTAACCGTAAATAAAAGATGACACAAAGACTCAGCGCAACCACATGATTAATAAGAATAAAATCAAAACAGGAACAACAAAATCACATATTACACCTTTTATAAACATCATACACATTTAGACAAAAGCCATATTTAACAATTGTTTATGGTAAAAACGCTGCACCTATATTGCGATATCTCCTCTTTCAAATGTATGGAAAGAGTTGATCGTCGTTATAAACAAAGTAAATAAGGGTCAAAATGTTGAAGAAGTTAAATCTAGTTACCGCAGGTATCCAAGTTGCTTTAGTGGCTGGTGCCGTAAGTAGTTCAGTAGCTGTTGCAAACGAACAGACAGAAGCAAAATCAGTAGAGCGTATTCAAGTTACAGGTTCTCGAATTAAACGTATAAACCTAACTTCGCCGACTCCAGTTACCGTTATCGGTGGTGTGGAGCTTGAAAACCAAGGCATCACAAACGTAAATGACCTTTTAGCTGAAATGCCTCAAGCAACAGTTGGCCTATCTCCAGAGAATACTACTAGCTATATCTATGCATCAGGCTTAAATACAACTGACCTACGTGGTTTAGGTTCAGAGCGTACATTGGTACTAGTTAATGGTCGTCGTTTTGTACCAGGCTCTGTTGGTGATACTGCTGTAGATTTAAACAACATCCCTACCTCTATTATTGAGCGCGTAGAAATCGCAACAGGTGGTGCAGCAGCAGTATACGGTGCTGACGCTGTGGCTGGTGTTGTAAACATCATCACGAAAAAGTCATTCGATGGTGTAGAAGTTGATGTGTCTACAGTAAAGCCTGAACAAAGCGGTGGTGAGGAATATTTCTTCTCTATTACAGGTGGCCAAGAACTAGAAAAGCTATCTTTCATTACCTCTTTAAACTACACCAAAAATGAAAGCTACGCGAAACTAGACCGTGACTTCTTCAAGCGCGGCATGAGATCTATCTCTAACCCTGCAAATACAGGTGGTAGTGACGGTATTCCTGCTGATATCGAGTTTAATCACCCAACAGCACTTGGCTATTACTCAGAGCGTGGTGACTTCTTTGCTTGGACTGGTACAAAGACACGTGAAGCGTTTGAGAACCACCACTTCACTTTCGATGAAGACGGTACAATGCGTCCATTCGATTACGGTCTTGGTCTAATTGATGATCCTAACCCAGCTATTTCAAAGCGTGCTGCTGGCCGTTACACGTACGACGAAGCAAACCCTGGTGATGCTATCTTCAGACACGGTTATAAAGATTATTTCCGCACACCTCTTGAGCGAATGATCGGTACTCTTTACGGTACTTATGAGCTGAATGATGAACATGCACTAACATTTGATGCGACTTATTCTAAGACAGAAGCAACGACTGAAAGTAGCCCTGCATTCTTCTCACACACAATCCGTCGCGATAGCGCATTTGTAAACGATGCCATGGGTAAAGTGATGGATGACGCAGGTCTAGACTCTGTAACACTTTATCAAGCAAACGAAAACTTATGGGGTGACCGTAAGTACAACCAAGAGCGTGAAGTATTCCGTTCATCAATTGGTGCGGAAGGCATCATTAACGATGACTGGAGCTACAGCACATACTTCCAATTCGGTCGTATCGAACAAGACACGCTGTGGACTGGTGAAGTTTATAAAAACAACCTAGCTAATGCGATTGACTCTGTATTAATCGATGGTCAAGTTGTGTGTGCTACCCGTGATGCTGACGGTAACGTGACTGGTGCACGTGAAGGTTGTGTACCATTCAACCCAATGGGTGCAACAAGCGCAACTCAGGAACAACTAGGTTACATTTCAACGACTGCAACTCGTTTTGCAAGACACGACCAAGCAGTATTTGGTGCAACGGTTGATGGTGTATTATTTGAATTACCTGCAGGTTACGTAAGTGCAGCGTTTACAGCTGAGCACCGCCGTGAAGTTGCTAAGATCCGTCCATCTGAAAACATGGAGCAGGGCCTTATTAAAGGTAACTCAAGCCTACCTATGGATGGCGAAATCGAAGTTAAAGAATTCTCAGCAGAGGTTTCTGTACCACTACTGATGGATGAGTTCCTAGCTACTGACCTTACTTTTGAAGGCGCATACCGTTACATGGATTACTCTGTAACAGGTGGTGACGATGCTTGGAAACTAGCACTAAACTGGGGTGTGACTGACGAACTACGTGTACGTGTAAACCGTTCTAAATCGGTACGTGCGCCAAACTTAGGTGACCTGTTTACTCCAAACTCTAAAACTTACAGCTCAGGCCGTGCAGACGTTTGTCGCGCAGATTCAATTGCAGAGTTAAGCAGTGACTACAAGTACAGAGATAACATCATCAACAACTGTCAAGCTGCTGGTCTAGCTGCTGGTTGGATGCCTTCTGATGAATGGTTATCTGGTGGTAGTTTACCTGGTTACATTCAAGGTAATACTGAGCTGAAAAACGAAGTATCTAATGACTACACTATCGGTGTAATTTACACGTCAGAGTTTGTTGAAGGCTTGGATCTTACTGTTGATTACTGGTCATTTGAAATCGATGGTGCAATTGAGTACTTTGGTCGCGACAGTATTAAGCTATGCTACGAAGCATCTTCTCTAGATAACCCGTTCTGTAGTAACTTTGTTCGTAACAAAGATACTGGTGAAATTGAGAACTACTATGCGCGTCCAATTAACGCAGCACAAATCACCAAAAAAGGCATGGACTTTGAATCTGCATACAAATTTGACGCATTAAACGGTGAGTTTGCACTTAAACTAACTGCGACTTATTTGATTGAAGATAACCAAAACTCAACTGGTCGTGCGGAAGACTTCCGTAACTACATGGGTGAAACGGATGATGCACCACGCTGGAAAGGCCGTTTCAGCGCGCTATACACGCATGATGATTCTGCATACGTAGTAACAGTAAACTATCGCCACAGCACTGTTGAAGATAACGAGTGGACACCTGAAGATAACAACTTCAATGAGGTTTCTTCTTACACTACTGTAGATTTCATGTATAAAACTTACTTGGTTGAAGATCTACAACTACGTGTTGGTGTAAATAACGTGTTTGATAAAGAGCCACCTCGTACACCTTATACATACGATGATGGTGAATTCTTCGATGTTAAAGGTCGTCGTCTATCACTAGGTATGAAGTATAACTTCTAATCTGCTGTAAAATTTCGATCCGAAAGCCTCCTTTATGGAGGCTTTTTTATTTAGCCCCCCACCTTTTATCGTATTTTCGACGCAATTGGACAAACTTGAGTATTCACCTCTCCCCGCTTATGATTTAATACTCATGTTAATTTTTTTGTCATTAAGATTTCGTGTAGCAAGGCAGCTAGTTATCCATGAAAACAAGCAAGTTAAGTATTCGACTCCTTTGGTATATCACCCCGCTTGTGATATTACCCTTGCTGTTTCTTGGCGGATTTACGCTCACGAATGTAACTAGTGCAACGCAAAAACAAGCCAAGCTCATTGTTAGTCGTTTCGTTGAACAACAACAGCAGAAGATGTTCAATTATATTGAGATCTACCAGTCAACAACAAAACTGCTCTCAACCTCTCCAGTACTTAGTGACTTTCTTAATTCGGCCAACCTTGAAAGGATGGAAAAAACCAAACGTTTAGGTGCACTGATGGATGTATTTGCCAGTTATAGTGAAGCCTACCCAGATATTATCAGCATCAATCTTTTATCTCCCAATGGCAGAAGCTCCGCATTTTATTCCAGTAACTTGGGTGAAGCGCCAAACCTCTACCCTTTCGCCAAACAGATCATGCAAAGTAACTTGCGCCAACATCAATTTATGGTTGCCTCAAGTGCAGGTACACAGCTGTATTTTGTCCAGCAAATCTACAGCGTAGATTACGAACTCAAGCAACCTAGACAACAAGGTTATATCGTCGTACAAGTCTCTCCTTCTCTTTTAAGTACCAGTATTCTCGAAGCACCGTACGACAATACGCTAAACCTATTAGTGAGTATTGATGGTGAAGTGTTATTCAGCTCAGATACGAACCTCATTGGCCACTACTTAAGCGCCAGTGAAATAGAAGAAATTGGCTATATTGCTGACCTTGGCCAATTAGACTCTACCGTTATTCATAGTATTGATAATGTGGAAAGGATGACCTACAGCGCGCAACTAAGCGGAGGCTACTTTTATATTTCAACGATCCCCAAGTCGCTACTTTATCGCTCTGGTAAAACTATTAGTCTGATCACAGCATTGATCGTTATTCTATCTGTCGTTACATTGCCCATTTTGATTTTTATCGTGGTCCGCAACCTGTTGCTCAACCCCATAGAATTACTGGGAGAAGCGAGCCATAGAGTCGGAGATGGTGACCTAATGGTGGCGCTACCGGAGCATAACAGTGACGAAGTTGGCATCCTTTTCCGAGATTTCAACCATATGATCGGCCAAATTCGTACCTTTCAGCGAGAGCTTGAGGATTACAAAGAGCACTTGGAAGAAAAAGTTGAAGACAGAACCAAAGAGTTAGAAGAAACCAATAGCAAGCTAGAAGTTGCTATTGTAGAAGCCGAGCAGGCAAACCAGCTTAAAAGCCGCTTTTTAGCTAACATGAGTCATGAGATACGTACCCCGCTGACTGCTATTATGGGGTTTACCGAGCAGCTTATACAGCATCCTAATTCTCCAACCTCAAAACAGCACCTAGACACAATTTTAAGAAACTCTAAACACCTTTTAGAACTTATCAATAATATCTTAGACCTTTCTAAAATTGAGGCTGAAAAGCTGGATGTGGAAGAATCAGAGGTCTTGGTAATGCCACTCATCAATGATATTGAATCCATCATTGAACCGATGACGAATGAAAAACTACTGAACTTTTCCACAGAATTTATTCTACCCTTGCCTGACAAGCTTTACACCGACATTACTCGCTTAAAACAAATCTTGCTTAACATCGCAACAAACGCGGTGAAATTTACTGAGTACGGTGGCGTTCATTTAAAGGTGGAATTTAAACCAGAATCTGAAAAGTTTATCTTTAGCATCAAAGACACCGGAATTGGCATGTCACAAAATGAGCTAGAGCGCGCATTTAAGCCTTTTGAGCAAGCCGACACAACAACAACTCGACGCTTCGGTGGCACAGGGCTTGGCCTTTGTATTTCAAAGAATTTAGCACAACTGCTTGGCGGTGACGTGCATGTTCAAAGCCAACAAGGCACAGGAAGCTTATTTTCTGTTGAGGTCTCTGGTAATTTCAAAGAGCGCTCGTACTCTTGGCTAAACGCACTTGAGCGACCAAAACAGCCGGATAACGGTAAAACCCATATTGCGGCGGTAAAAGAGCTTGATGCCAAAGTGCTTGTTGCGGAAGACAACCCCGATAACCAAGAGCTTATTACGCTGCTACTGTCTAACTGGGGCATAGTTCCTGATATTGCTAATAACGGTGCTGAAGCGGTTGAGATGGCGCTGGTTGAAGACTATCAACTGATCTTAATGGATATGCAAATGCCAGTCATGGGTGGTGAAGAAGCAACGCAAATGCTCAGACATGCCGCCTACGATGGACCAATCATCGCGCTTACTGCTAACGTAATGAAACACGACATAGACAACCATATTAAAGCAGGGTGTGATGCCACTCTAGGCAAACCGATAGATAAAGAATTGCTAGGTAAATTGCTACTAGAGTACCTTGAACTTCAAAATGACAAGTCCTCTTCATGGGATGCCTTATTAAAAACCGAAAAGTTCTTACAAATAAGTCGTAATTATGTCGAAAAGCTACCGTCACAGCTAATTGAGCTGCAAAAGCTTTACGATAAACAAGAATGGGAGTCTTTAAGGGCACTGGCACATAGTATCAAAGGCAGCGCGGGTTGCTTTGGCTTTATGAATATTCATGAAGCCGCAGGGGAACTAGAAACAAGTTTGCAAAAAACACAAAACAGTAACCGCCATTACTATTTGCTTAAGCTCACTGAGGCTATGCGCTATACCCTATCAATAGACCAGCCAACGGATAATAGTCACTTAGGCTAATGGTAAAGCCATTAGCATTGCATCTTCACGACCATGAGTGCTCGGGTAGTAGTTTTTTCTCAAGCCCATTTCGACAAAACCATAGCGATGATATAACGCGATTGCTGTAGTGTTTGACGCTCTAACTTCAAGGAAGATATTTTCTGCCTGCAAAGCCTCTGCTTGCGCTAACAAATCTTCCATTAATGGCTTCGCGTAGCCCTTACCTTGATAATTAGGACGAATACAAATATCCATCAAGGTTAAGTCTGGGCCCGCACGCTCTGCAACGTAGAAGCCCACCAGAATATTACCATCGACAATAGCCGTATTAAAGTAACGACCATGAAGGCAAGACTGCATGGTTTTCTCACTCCAAGGAAAAGCATGACAAGCTTGTTCTACTTGCATAATCTCATTAAGTGGAAATTGCAGTAAACCACCTTGCTTAACTTGCATCTTGTTGACTCCAGATTATTTGCCACAACTCACGCTTTTGAGCCGTACTTAGTTGTGCACTCGGTAAACTTAATTGGTTATTCTCAAGTGAAATCGTGTTGCCCATGACAACCTCAATTTTTCTACCCATTGCCAATTCAAAGTCCTGCAACAAAACAGCTGGTAAAACGACTTGCTGAAGCTCATTCACATCAGTAGCAACAACAGCGTTAGGGTCAAGATGTGCAAATGTAGAATTTAGCTTTAGCGGTACAATATCGAGAATATTTGCGTAAATCGGATTCATAGCTAAGCAGCTTAATTTTTTAAGGGAGTTTACTTTGAAAATATGCGAAGTGCAAAATAAGAAGTGGCAGGGGCGGCAGGACTCGAACCCGCAACCATCGGTTTTGGAGACCGCTGTTCTACCAATTGGAACTACGCCCCTGCAATGTCGACGCATTATAAAGCGCTTTTTTGAAAGGTAAAGTGAAAAAATCACTTTTTTGATTCAACTGCTTCTAAAACAAGCAAAACGGCGAATATTTATCATATTCGCCCTTTTCTTAAGCGGGTGCTAACTCATTTTAGAGTCATTATTCCCACTCGAATATCAATGAGCAGGAAATAAATCTATATAACAGCTAGTTAGAAAAGCGCTCGTTATCGCTACCATCATCTATACTATGCACAGAATTTTTTTGATTTTTTATTGCTCATCGGCGTTTTAGTTCAGCTTTTGCCCAAGCTGAGGACTCTGCCATATCACGACGAAGCTCTTTTTCTCTTCAATACTCAGCCGTCGCGGACCCGAGGCAATTCTATGTATCTTATGCCTCCAACTGATCACCATACATTTTAAGTGGTTCGTCAAACCGAGAGTTACCAGCAGAGAACTTAGAGGATATTTTTTGATTGTTTTTCATACAAACCTTGAAAACCATCAATACTGCTCAAAGATCACACAACGAGGAATAACCTCGTTAAATAAAAGGATCAAATCATGGGTTTGAAACCAGGACCAAAACCAATTGCCAAATCGACTGGCAAGCCAGATCAACGTCGACGTGACAACAAAAAAACGCCAGGAAACACTCCAGGCCTAAAGCCGAGTAAATCCTCGAGCAAGTAACGCCACCTCAATATCGGGTCAGTGTAAGCGGTACTGACTCTTGTTGCTAAAACCCAAAACCCGAAACCCGCTTCTGCCCCAAAATGAGTCTAGTCGAGTGTCGCAAATGAGCGAATAGAAGATCTCTGGTCTTTATATTGAGAAGCACTGCAATTGAACATTTACTATGATTCCATTGCTCAGCTTTTTGTCGCATTGGCGACGGCAACCAAAGAGGGGCTGCCGCTTACCCTTCTCTGGACTCTCCCAGCGCCCCTAAAATTATGTTTATTTTCAGGCGTGATAAAAGGGTGAAAGGGTGTCGCCTGTTAGGTTTTTTTCAATGCTGCAAGTTGCAAGAGACGACTCCATTTTTCCGATAAGCTGCAAGAGACGACCCCACTTTCACTTTCAGGTAATCTATTCGCCGCTAACTTTAAGCTCTTGCTGATAAAAGACCCACTGCTGTTCAATGATTTCACGGAAGACTTTGTCTTGTTCTATAGGATGGATATCTAAATCCTCAAGCGTTCCTTGGTACAAGGTTTCACCACCATCCACTTCTGCGCGTAAAGCCTTCGCTAACACCTGCTCGGATCCTTCAAGTTGACCTAATAACGCTAAGGCGTATGCCTTGTTGCCAATACAGATACCAGAGGCATGTTCGCGAATCGCCAATTCAAATTTTTCTAAGGCCTGATTGAGGAGTATGTTAGCACCGTCAAACTCACTTTTCTGAATCAGTGGCTTACTCTGGCATAGCAAGGTAAACCCAACTTGATTAAGAGCCATCGCAACCTGCTCTCGCAAAGCCGGCGTTTGGTCGTCACCAACGTAAGCGATTAAGTCATTGTAGGTTTGGATGGCTTGCTCGGACTGATTTAGCTGGCCTTGCGTAATACCTTTGTTGACCATAGCCTTCACAACCTGCTCTCGCAAAGCCGGCGTTTGGTCGTCACCAACGTAAGCGATTAAGTCATTGTAGGTTTGGATGGCTTGCTCAGTCTGATTTAGCTGGCCTTGCGTAATACCTTTGTTGAACATGGCCTTCACAACCGGCTCTCGCAAAGCCGGCGTTTGGTCGTCACCAACGTAAGCGATTAAGTCATTGTAGGTTTGGATGGCTTGCTCAGGCTGATTTAGCTGGCCTTGCGTAATACCTTTGTTGAACATGGCCTTCACAACCGGCTCTCGCAAAGCCGGCGTTTGGTCGTCACCAACGTAAGCGATTAAGTCATTGTAGGTTTGGATTGCTTGTTCGGACTGATTTAGCTGGTCTTGCGTAACACCTTTGTTGACCATAGCCTTCACAACCTGCTCTCGCAAAGCCGGCGTTTGGTCGTCACCAACGTAAGCAATTAAGTCATTGTAGGTTTGGATTGCTTGTTCGGACTGATTTAGCTGGTCTTGCGTAACACCTTTGTTGACCATAGCCTTCACAACCTGCTCTCGCAAAGCCGGCGTTTGGTCGTCACCAACGTAAGCGATTAAGTCATTGTAGGTTTGGATGGCTTGCTCAGGCTGATTTAGCTGGCCTTGCGTAATACCTTTGTTGAACATGGCCTTCACAACCGGCTCTCGCAAAGCCGGCGTTTGGTCGTCACCAACGTAAGCGATTAAGTCATTGTAGGTTTGGATTGCTTGTTCGGACTGATTTAGCTGGTCTTGCGTAACACCTTTGTTGACCATAGCCTTCACAACCTGCTCTCGCAAAGCCGGCGTTTGGTCGTCACCAACGTAAGCAATTAAGTCATTGTAAGTTTGGATGGCTTGCTCAGACTGATTTAGCTGGCCTTGCCTAACGCCTTTGTTGAGCATGGCCCTCACAACCGACTCTTGCAAAGCCGGCGTTTGGTCGTCACCAACGTAAGCAATTAAGTCATTGTAGGTTTGGATGGCTTGCTCAGGCTGATTTAGCTGGCCTTGCGTAATACCTTTGTTGAACATGGCCTTCACAACCGGCTCTCGCAAAGCCGGCGTTTGGTCGTCACCAACGTAAGCGATTAAGTCATTGTAGGTTTGGATTGCTTGTTCGGACTGATTTAGCTGGTCTTGCGTAACACCTTTGTTGACCATAGCCTTCACAACCTGCTCTCGCAAAGCCGGCGTTTGGTCGTCACCAACGTAAGCAATTAAGTCATTATAGGTTTGGATTGCTTGCTCAGACTGATTTAGCTGGCCTTGCGTAACGCCTTTGTTGAGCATGGCCTTCACAACCGACTCTTGCAAAGCCGGCGTTTGGTCATCACCAACGTAAGCGATTAAGTCATCGTAGGTTTGGATGGCTTGCTCAGACTGATTTTGCTTGCCTTGGGCTAGGCCTTTAGCAAATAACGCTCTGCTGGCGAAATCTTTCAAGCTTGGATCAGTATTAGATCCGATATAACCCACCACCTTTTCAAAAGCTAAAAGTGCAGATCCGTAGTTTTTGTCATTAAAATCTTCTCGTGCTTTATCAAAAATAGTTTGCACATGAATAAGCTTTCCTTGGATTTCTTGTTGCCCGTGGAGCTCGTCAAACTTAGTCGAATACTTTTTTAGCTCGTCTTTGAAATTTTGTTCTTGTGCTTCAAGAAGACACTGACTTTCTGATTTGATGTATTTCTGCGCTTCTTTTTGTGCTTCTGCAACCGCACGTTTTTTAGCCGTAAAGCCTAACAAGATAGCCGCAACTGTAATGATAGCGCCAAAAACAGTCAGAATGAGACCCCACATATTGGTATTCCAACTAACGTCGCCAATCCTACGGTCATAAGATGCCAGTTCTTTAGCTTGGTTTTCAGTCTGTGCGGTTAGCTTTTCTTTCATTTCAACAAGCTGAACTTGCAGCCTATTTAGCTCTGCCTCGACATTTTTTAAATCGCTCCTGCTTACATTCTGTAACTGTAACGTCGCTTCAAGTTTTGCGCTTTTCGCTTGCAGCTCAATAAGCTGACCAATCAGCCAAGTTTGCTCTACTACTGCTTGAGATTTTACAGCGGCTTGATTAGCTGCATCAGAAGCAAAACATGTTGAAGGGCTGAGCAATCCGATAGAGAACGTCAAAAATAAAATTAGATAGCGCAAAACGAGCATCCTTGTCCGACTACTGATACATTGGAAAAAGCGTTAAACGCGCAAAATACGCTGCCTCAATATACGGTAGTTAGGTTTATTTAAGTCATTGAATTATATAGTTGGTGTGTTGACTAAAACAAGCAGTTTTTAGTCCCTAAAAAACCAATAGGTAATCATGGGGTCACACATTAACGCGGTAAGTTGGGCTTTCTTATCATCATTGTCGGGAGGCGTGTTTCCGCTACTTACCCGACCAACGTAGTTTAAAAAGTAGCATTAAAGATCTGCTTCTGGCACTGAGCCGTCCTTTCGGCTCAAACTCATTTCTGTCCAGAAACAAGTTACAGCTTCACCATAATCGGTTTGATATATGTGAAATGAGGTGCTGTGTACCCACGGCCTCCAAAAAATAGCAGGCCAGCATCACTATAAACATCACTGCGAAGAACCCAAATACCTCCGCAAGGTTTTTAGGAAAGTAAAAATTCATAAAAAAGGCCAGTCAGAAATACTGACTGGCCTTTTCTTAATCTAACGAAAGCTAGGTCAGGTTTTTACCACCAAGCTTATTCCCACTCAATTGTCGCTGGCGGCTTACCTGATACATCGTAAACCACGCGAGAAATACCATCAATTTCGTTGATGATACGGTTTGAAACGTGGCCTAGTAGCTCGTATGGTAAATGCGACCAACGTGCTGTCATAAAGTCGATAGTTTCAACACAACGTAGTGAGATCACCCAATCGTATTTACGTGCATCGCCCATCACGCCAACAGAGCGTACCGGTAGGAACACAGCGAATGCTTGAGATACTTTGTGGTATAGGTCCGCTTTATGTAGCTCTTCAATGAAGATAGCGTCAGCACGGCGCAGTAAGTCACAGTATTCTTTCTTGATTTCGCCAAGTACACGAACACCAAGACCTGGACCTGGGAACGGGTGACGATAAAGCATGTCATACGGTAGGCCAAGCTCTAGACCAATCTTGCGAACTTCATCTTTAAATAGTTCACGTAGTGGCTCAACCAGACCAAGCTCCATATCTTCAGGTAATCCACCCACATTGTGGTGAGATTTGATCACATGCGCTTTACCTGTTTTAGATGCTGCCGATTCGATAACATCAGGGTAAATTGTACCCTGCGCTAGCCATTTCGCGTTTACGCGCTGGCTGGCTTGCTCATCGAATACTTCAATAAAGGTGTGACCAATTGCTTTACGTTTGTCTTCAGGGTCATTTAAACCGTTAAGCGCGTTAAGGAAACGCTCTTCAGCTTCTACCTTGATGATGTTCAGACCAAACTTATCACCGAACATATCCATTACTTGCTGGCCTTCATTCAAGCGTAGTAGGCCATTATCAACAAATACACAGGTTAGTTTGTCGCCAATCGCACGGTGAATAAGCATTGCAACCACTGATGAATCAACACCACCAGATAACCCAAGGATAACTTCATCATCCCCTACTTTCTCTTTGATACGCTCAATTGCATCTTCAATGATTTGCTCAGGCGTCCATAGTTTTTCACAACCACAGATATCAATTGCAAAGCGCTCTAGTAAACGCAAACCTTGCTGAGTGTGCGTTACTTCAGGGTGGAACTGTACACCGTAGAAACGCTTTTCTTCCCAAGACATTGCCGCATGAGGGCAAGTATCCGTTTTCGCTGAAGTTTTGAATGTATCTGGAATTTTAGCTACTTTATCGCCATGGCTCATCCACACGTCTAGGTAACCTGCACCATCTTCGATGTGATCTTCAATCGCTTCAAATAGCTTACAGTCACCTACTTTCTCTACTTTTGCGTAGCCGAATTCTTTTTTATCTGAGCTATGTACCTGACCACCAAGCTGCATTGCCATCGTCTGCATACCATAACAGATACCCAGTACAGGCACACCGGCTTCGAATACGTAATCTGGTGCTTTTGGGCTACCTTCAAGCGTTGTTGACTCTGGGCCACCTGATAGAATGATACCTTGAGGATTGAACTCACGGATTTGCTCTTCTGTCACATCCCAAGCCCAAAGTTCACAGTAAACACCAATTTCACGTACACGACGTGCAATTAGCTGAGTGTATTGCGAACCAAAGTCTAAGATCAAAATTCGGGAATCGTGGATATCTTTGCTCATTGATAATCTCGTTAGTTAGGAACTAAACAGGATAAAGCCGCATTGCGTCTCTATCAAAAGTAATAAGGGCTAGCAACTTGCTAGCCCAGAAACACGCCTTGAGGCTTAACCCATACGGTAGTTAGGCGCCTCTTTGGTGATCTGCACGTCATGTACGTGAGACTCACCCATACCCGCAGAAGTCACACGAACAAACTGCGGCTTAGTATTTAATTCAGTGATAGTTGCACAACCTGTTAGACCCATTGCACTGCGAATACCACCGATTTGCTGATGGATAATCGTTGCGATTGGTCCTTTGTATGCTACGCGACCTTCGATACCTTCAGGTACTAGTTTGTCAGCAGCATCGCTCTTCTGGAAGTAACGGTCAGACGAACCTTCTTTTTGGTTCATCGCACCAAGAGAACCCATACCACGGTAAGACTTGTAGTAACGGCCTTGGTATAGTTCAACTTCACCAGGAGACTCTTCAGTACCCGCCAGCATTGAACCTACCATTACGCATGAAGCACCAGCAACTAGCGCCTTCACGATATCGCCAGAGAAACGGATACCACCGTCAGCAATCACTGGAATATCACGGCCTTTTAGGCCTTCTACTGCATCAGAGATAGCTGTAATTTGTGGTACACCACAACCCGTAACGATACGAGTAGTACAGATAGAGCCTGGGCCGATCCCCACTTTAACGGCATCTGCACCAGCATCAGCCAATGCAATTGCACCTTCAGCTGTTGCGACGTTACCTGCAACGATTTGTAGTTCTGGATATACTTCACGTGTTGCTTTAACACGGTCAATAACACCTTGAGAATGGCCGTGAGAAGTATCGATTAGTAGTACATCAACACCCGCTTCAACTAAAGCAGCAATACGCTCATCAGTACCAGCACCAACACCAACAGCAGCACCAACACGAAGACGGCCTTGCTCATCTTTACATGCGTTTGGTTTATCTTGCGCTTTTTGGTAATCCTTAACAGTGATCATGCCTTTTAGTGCAAATGCATCATCAACCACTAAGATTTTTTCGATACGGTGTTCGTGCATTAGGCCAAGGATCTCTTCACGAGATGCGCCTTCTTTTACTGTCACTAAGTCATCTTTCTTAGTCATGACCGTTGAAACTGCTTTTTCTAGCTTAGTTTCGAAACGCATATCACGGCTAGTTACAATGCCTTCAAGTTGGTTGTTTGCACCAACAACCGGGAAACCTGAGAACCCTTTGTCCTGTGCAAGCTCCATTGCTTCTGCAATCGTAAGATCAGAAGTAACCGTCACAGGGAAAGAGATAATACCCGCTTCATACGTCTTAACTTTACGTACGTTGCGAGCTTGCTCTTCGATAGTCATGTTTTTGTGGATAAAACCAATACCACCTTCTTGTGCCAGAGCGATCGCTAAGCGCGCTTCTGTCACTGTATCCATTGAAGCGGAAACAAGCGGTAAGTTTAATTCAATCCCACGAGTCAAACGCGTTTTCAGGTTTGCTGTGTGAGGAAGAACAGTTGAATGAGCTGGTACTAAAAGTACGTCGTCAAAGGTAAGGGCTTCTTTTGCAATTCTTAGCATGTTCGCGGCTTCTCTCAAGTGAACTGAGTATAAGGAATTGCGTGCGAATTTTATCAGCGTTCCTTATGGGAGTAAATAAAATTTAGCAAAAAATGTGATAAAGTGACTGTGAATTTTTTATGGAGGCCAACATGGGATACCCCAATAATAATAAAACCTATTCTGTATCAAGACTTAACAGAGAAATACGCTCGCTCTTAGAACAAGGTTTTGCCTCTGTACAACTTACTGGAGAAATTTCAAACTTTGTTGCTCCGGCCTCAGGGCATTGGTATTTTTCTCTAAAAGATGACAAAGCACAGATAAAAGCGGCCATGTGGCGAGGTAATAATCGTTACTGTAACCACCGCCCTGCCAATGGTCAGCAAGTAATGGTACAAGCTAGAGTGTCAGTGTATGAGCCACGAGGCGACTATCAACTGATAGTCGAGCAAATGGCCCCTGCCGGTGAAGGTTTGCTCAAGCAGCAATTTGATGCCCTCAAAATGCAGCTGGCCGCAGAAGGCCTGTTTTCAGCTAGTCACAAAAAGCCTTTGCCAAGTGTCATCAATCGCGTGGGGGTCGTCACCTCAGCGACAGGCGCTGCCATCAAGGATATTTTGACCGTACTCAAACGCCGTGCCCCGCAGTTACAGGTCGTTATTTATCCGGCCCTAGTGCAAGGCGATGACGCCAAACAGCAGATTTGCAAACAAATCGCTCAAGCGAATGCAAGACGCGAGGTAGACGTATTGATCGTTGGCAGAGGTGGCGGCTCATTAGAAGACTTATGGAGCTTTAACGAAGAATCAGTCGCAAGGGCTATTTTTGCCAGCTCAATTCCGGTGATAAGCGCAGTGGGCCATGAAATAGATACTACCATTTCCGACTATGTTGCAGATGTCAGAGCGCCAACTCCATCGGCGGCCGCCGAATTAGTGAGCCCAGACTCAGAAGCGTTAAAACAACGTACTTCGCAGTTACTACAATATCTCAATCAAGCTTTTAAACGTCGCCTTGAAGGTGCATCACAGCGTTTGGCAAATTTTGAAGCCCGACTGCAGTTACAACACCCTAAGAATCAACTTATGCAGCAAACACAGCGAGTTGATGAATTAGAACAGCGATTAATTCGTGCTCAAGCCCATCATTTACGTCAAAAGCAATCGCAATTCCATCTGCTGCAACATAGATTTGATCGATTACATCCAGAGCAAAGAATTGCTCAGTTCAAACAACTGGTCGCACAACTCGGTGATAAGTTGCAGTATGCAATGGAGCAAAAGCTTAACACACAAAGACATCAACTCGCGGTATCAAGCGCAAAACTAGATAGCGTCAGTCCACTGGCAGTGTTAGCTCGGGGCTATAGTATTGCCAAGCAGGAAGATAAAGTGATTAAGTCAGTGGCGGATGTGAACCCAGAAAAGCCGATAATTACGCAACTGGCTGATGGGGAGGTAGTGTCTATGGTAAAAGCAACCCAGTAAGCGGATATAAAAATGGGGAAGCGATTTCCCCATTTTTAATCTAATAACTTTACAACATCGCTGAAGTGATAGACTCATTTTCGAGCCTATCATCGTCTTCTAGGAAGTTTTGGTTCATACTCTCTGCAGGACATGGGCATGATGGCTTACCAACCACCTTAGCTGGGATCCCCACTACAGTAGTGTGCGGTGCTACAGGGCTGAGTACAACAGAACCTGCCCCAATTCGAGCGCCCTCTCCTACTTCAATGTTGCCAAGTACTTTGGCACCAGCACCAATCAATACACCGGCGCGGATTTTCGGGTGACGGTCACCCTGCTCGTTACCCGTACCACCAAGTGTGACTGATTGCAGGATAGAAACATTATCTTCAATAACCGCGGTTTCACCAATGACTATACCAGTCGCATGGTCAAACATAATACCATGACCGACTTTACAAGCAGGATGGATGTCAACACCGAATACTTCAGAGGTTCTGCTCTGTATAAAGCGAGCCAGCTCTTTTCTGTCTTGACGCCATAAGCAGTATGCCAATCGATGTGCTTGGATTGCATGAAAACCTTTCAGATTTAAAATTACGTTGAGATAACTATCGGCAGCTGGGTCGCGATCTTTAACGGCTTTTATATCATGTGCAACATGAGTCAGCATGGTGTCGCAGTGCACAAAGGCTTGATCGAACAGCTCGCGAATTGTAAATGCTGACACCACCGCATCCGCTAGCTTATTCGCAACGATAAAGCTTAATGCAGAACCAAGACACTCGTGATTTAAAATACTCGAGTAAACGTGACTAGCAAGTAATGGTTCGCGAGCAACCAACTCATTGGCCTCTTCGCGTAACTTATTCCAAATCTCATGTCTCATGTGACGAACTTCCGATAATACTGATACTTCTCATAGTGTAACGCTTAGAGTCATTAAGTGTCATGTATTATAAAAAATCAGGCTTCAAACACTTGGTTATATCTAATAACCAACCAACATATTTTAGTACGGTTTTAAATGCCCTCTGTTGGACCAAAGATTCTTACAATTTAGCACTGTCGAACTGAGTAGATCTTCGTATAATAACGCCCCATTGAATACTACCAACGCGGGATCGCTAATATGTCGATAAAGATCAAGACAACGGATACCAACAAACCAAATGGCACAGGGCTTGCGCGAATAATCAAAGCAACGCATTGCTCAGCGAAAGGAATGAAAGCGGCTTATAAAGAAGAGTCGGCATTTAGACAAGAAACGTGGTTACTGGTGGCAAGTCTTCCTTTATCAATCATATTGGCGCAAAGTATTGCTCAGTGGGCCTTATTGGTCGGTAGTGTACTGTTGATATTGGTCATAGAACTCATCAACTCGGCAATCGAAGCACTGACAGATCGAGTGAGTACAGAGCATCACTTACTATCTGGTCGTGCAAAAGATATGGCATCAGCGGCCGTTACGCTGACATTATTAATTAGCTCGTTAATTTGGATAGCTGCCGCAGTGGAGTGGTTCAACACCATAACCTAACATTACGCGTGGTTTTGACACAAAAAAAATGGCGGCTAAATTTTTAGCCGCCATTTTTTATTAAGCTGAATAATCGTTATTCAAACACTTTTTCTACATCCAACGTTTTAATATTCTTACTTGGAATATTGAGCGGGTATGTAGCAATTTCAGCATCTTCTGCCAGTAATACATCTGGCTTTTTCGTGTTATAAGTCATAGGAGATGACTGCTCAGCACTTAGGCGCTGCGCCATATCTTTTGCATCGCCAGTGATAAACACATAGTGAATATCTTCGGTCTGCAAGTTCTCTTTGATAACACGATTGATGTCTTCAACAGACAGTGACGCTAGCTGCTTTGTCACATAAGCAACAAACTCATCGGTGTTGTAGAACTGGCTATCAAGTGCATAACCGAGCTGTCTATCTTGGCTCGCCACCATTTGCGGCACAAAGTTGATTAAGAAGTTACGTGTTGCTTCAAAGTCTGCTTTGCTCATCCCTTCTTTGATCAGCTTATCGAGTTCAAACAATGCGGTACGCGTTGCAAAATGGGCATCGTTATTAGAACGAAGTGGGCGTAACCACACTTGGAAAATTTGCTCACTACGACCTAAGTTTGCATCCGGCTTAGTTTGGAACATACCACGAGGGAAGTATTCGATATATGCATAATCACCATAGTTCATGCCACGAACCTGACGGATACGCTGGTACAAGTGGCTGTTTGAACTGCGGTGCTCACCAAAGTATGAACGCACCAACCAAAGCGCGGCCCAGTCTTTGCTGCTACGAACCGTGTCGATTGGGAAACCAAAAGACACCGCTGTTGATTTTGCATTCTTTTCTACGATGGTTGCGTGATGGCCAGACAGTTTAGGGGCATCAGGCACTTGTAAACGCGCTTCTTCACCTTTAGGTAAAGCCGCAAGGTCGTTAAACATCGCTTCTTTTAGCTGTTTATCGAGTGCACCAGTAATACCCACGTTGAGTTTAGCTTGAGTAAATTGCTGAGCGTAAAAAGCCTTAACGTCATCTAAAGTGATTGCTTCTAAGTCTGATAAATCACCAAAGTTATAGCTTTCGTATGGGTGGCCTTTGTACAACTCATGATAAAGCACTTCTTTACCTAGCTCTTCATCATTTGACGCTTTCAAACCAGCCTTAATGCCGTCGATTAGCTCTTTTTTCAGACGTTTAAAATCATCTTCTCTGAACCCTGGGTTTAAAAGCTGCTGACTCACAATGCCATACCATTGATCAGCATTGTCTTTATGAATACGACCACGTAAAGAAATCATTTCTTTATCGATTTGATAGCCAAAGCTACCAGCGATCGGGTACAGCGCCTTTTGAATTTCTTTGTATGATTGCGACTCACTTCCGCCTTTGGCAATCATAGCCGCAGTAAGCGCAGCAAGACCTTTTTTACCTGCAGGATCGGCAGCAGCACCTGTGTAAAAAAGAAAATTCACATCCACCAGCGGTGAGTTATTAGTCTTGTCTAATACGTTGAAATGACGCGTTACTGGCTTGTCCATTTTTGCCACTAACTTATCTAAGTTAACTTCCTTATCAAAACCAGAGACAGACTCAAGTGCAGACATAGTCACCGTTGTGCGGCTGCTGTCCACAAAGTATTTATTGGCAATATCACGAATATCTTTTGCAGTGACTTTATCTGCACTTGCATACAGTTCATTCACCACTTCAGGATCACGCTCAAAATGCATGTAGCTCGCGAGTGTCGAAGCAATAGATTGTGATGAGTCAAGGCCGTTAATAAAACTGTACTTTAGGTTTGATTTAAGTGCAGCAAGTTTATTTTCATCTACCAGCTCTGTGCGTGCTTTTGCGTAAGTGTTATTGATTGCATCACGCACTGTCGCCAAATCTTTTTCATCTTCTACTTTAACGAAAACATGCAGAAGACCTGGGTCTTTGGTTTCAGGGTTATAGGTAAACATTTGGCTTGCAAGCTGTTTATCTACCACCAGCTCTTGATACAGCGCTGAATTTTCAGAGAAATAAAGCTGCGAGATCAGATCAAGTGCCGCTCGGTCTTTTTTCTTCGGCTCCCATGCAGTACCTTTATACGAAACTAGCAACCAGTGACCCGGTAAGCCATCATATTTTTCGTGAACGTAACGCGCTTTGTCTTGCTTTGGCTCAACAGGAATATCGGCTTGGTAGTCACCCTTTTTCCAATTACCCCAATGCTTTTTCACCATAGCCATAGTTGCTTTAGGGTCCACATCGCCTACGATCACAAGTGATACATATTCAGGCTTGTAAAAACGCTCAAAGAAGGTTTTACCATAGGCCATTTGATCTGGCATTGCTTCGATGTCTTCAAAAAAGCCCATCGTTGTGTGCTTATAGGTATGTTTATCAAATGCTTCTTTTCTTACCGCAGAAAGCAGTTTTCGAACTGGGCTGGCATTATTTTTAAGGTATTCACCTTTCACAGTTAGTGCTTCGGTGCGGAACTGTTCTTCACTGTATGTCAGGTTTTGAAAGATATCCGCTTCGATTTCTAATACTTTATCTAAATGCTGCTTTGAGAAATTTAAGTGGTAGTTCGTGTAGTCATTGGTAGTGTACGCACGATTATCAACACCTGAGTTTTTCAAAATGTCCGAATAAACGTCTTGTGGATACTTTTCTGAGCCTTTGAACATCATATGCTCAAAGAAGTGAGCAAAGCCGGTTTTACCCGCTTCTACTTCATTACGCGAACCAACAGAAACCGGAATTTGAAGCGACACTACATCAGGATAGTTAGTTTTAACTACCATGACGCGAAGGCCATTTTCTAGCTCTTCCAAAACATAATCTTGGGCGAATACTTTATTGGATTGGGCAGCTTGAGTACTTACAGCTGACTGTTGAGCTTGGTCTGAATTCGTCGCTGCACAGCCACTAAGCGCTAAGCTTACGGCAAAGCTGGTTGCTAGTAATTTGAATTTCATGAATTTGGTCCTAATCATATTTTTTATTCTAAGTAAGTCGTGTTCACTTACGTTAGCAAACCTCCTGATTATGCCCCAAAGTCATACTAATTCGCTAATTTCCAAGGTGATTTACCACCCTAATGTGTAAACAAATATGAAATTTTGATTTGAGCACTTGAGATTAATTCATAATTATTGAAATTCTTTCATTAAAAAAATCTATCTAGACGTCTAAATGGCTGCTATATTAGTAAAGAGATACAGAAATGCTTTTGTGGAATGAGGATTATGGCTTTAACGCTTCAAGAGAAAATCATTGACCCTAACCAAGGGGTATATTTAATTGGTACCACACCACCTAAGATTGGCACCGACCCAGAACAGCTAAAATCAATTGCCGCTAAACTTTTGGGCCGTTTACATGAGATTGAATACGACGGCGTGATCATCTACGACATTCAAGATGAAAGCAGCCGTACTCAAGTACCACGCCCATTTCCTTTTAAGCACACCGTTGATCCGTGTGAATATAGCCAGTTGATCCGCGAATTGTCACACCTTGATGTAATTACGTATAAAAGTGTGGCACAGCGCGATAGTGAAGCTTTTGGCAATTGGTTAAGCAGCACTAAACAGCAATATGGGTTGAACAATCTAGTATTAGTGGGCAGCCCGTCTTCACAAGGCGATATTAAGTTGCCGCTTTCTGAAGCCTATAAGGTATTGAAGCATCACCAAGATGACTTTTTCTTGGGTGGTGTAACCATCGCAGAGCGCCATGCCAGTAAGCGTAATGAACACGAAAGGCTGATAGATAAAACAGAGCAAGGCTGCCAATTCTTTGTTTCCCAAGCAGTGTATGACGCTCAAGCAACCATAGATCTTATCACAAGTTATGCTCGCACCTGTAAACAGCAAGGGCAAACACCAAAACGCATTATTCTTACCTTTACTCCATGTGGTGGAGAAAAGACCTTGCAGTTTATGGAGTGGCTGGGGATCTCAGTACCAGAAGCAACCAAATGGCGCATGTTAGATGCAGACAATACACTAAGTGAGTCAATTCGTATTTGTAGAGAGAATCTAGATCAAATCTTAAAAAGCTGCTCACATCTAGATATTTCTCTTGGCTTAAATATTGAGAGCTTAACAAACCGCAAAGAAGAAATAGATGCATCGATAAACCTTTACAGGCTATTGAAGGCGACCATGGAATTATGCCTTGCGGAAAAGCAAATTGCTTAATGCAGTCTAGTAAACTGAAAAAGCCAGCTTCATCAAGCTGGCTTTTCTGTTAACCTTGCTGGATTATTCAAAGCCCAGATTAACTTAGACTCAAGAAAGCGATTAATCCCACCCCAAGTAACAAGCGGTAAATGACAAATGGCATCATACCCATGCGCTCTATGATTTTCAGAAAAAAGAAGATACAGGCATAAGCAGAGATAAACGACAGTGCCGCACCACTTAATAACGCATTCCAATCAACCACTTCATCGCCGGTAGCAAGCTCTAAACTGTAATACAGCCCCATCATAGAAATGACTGGAATAGACATTAAAAACGAAAAGCGCGCCGCACTTTTCTTATCAAGCCCGAGTAATAAACCTGCGGTGATGGTAATGCCTGAACGCGATGTGCCGGGAATAACAGCGGTAATTTGCGCAAGTCCCAATATCAGCGCGCTTTTCCAGTTTAAGGCAAATTCGTCTTTGATTTGTTTCGCTTTCACGTCGGCGTACCAAAGCAGTAAACCAAATACTATCGTCGATGTTGCAATCACCCAAGCACTACGTAAGTAAACTTCTACGATGTCTTTAAGTAGTGGGGCTAAGATCACGAATGGAATGGTGGCAACCACAATACACCAAGTCAGCCGGCTTTCTTTCGAGTGCGTACCTGAGAATGATTTGAACCATCCTGCCAGTAGGCTGACAATGTCTTGTCGAAAATAAATAACGACAGCCAGTAAAGTACCGACATGAACAGCAACATCAAAGGCAAGACCCTGATCTTGCCAACCTAGTACCTGAGAAGGTAGCAGTAAGTGGGCAGAACTCGAAATAGGTAAAAATTCAGTGAGACCTTGAATAATTGCAAGGACGACAATCTCAATAAAGCTCATTGCTTGGGAAACTCCACTTTCCATAATTTTTGAGTTGGGTTGTGATACTCCTGCCATAACTGAGCAATGGTTTTACCCTCAACAGGATGGATAAAATCAGGAGCTAGTTCAGCTAATGGCTGAAGCACGAAGGCATTTTTGGTTATTTCATCCCGAGGCAACTGAGCGGGTGATGAACAAATAAGGTGGTCATAAAAGAGAATATCGAGATCTAATGTGCGTGGACTAAACTTCTTTTCACTACAGCGACGACCATGATCGTATTCTATCGACTTGAGCAGTTTATACACTTCGTCTAAAGACAGCTGTGTTTGTGCAGCAAAGACCGAATTATAAAAGTTATTTCCTGCAAATCCGACGGCTTCACTCTCAAAAACACTCGAATGTTGAAAATCCGGAAAGTGTTCTATCAATACCCTCAAGCCACTCAGCAAATTTTTTTCTTTTTCTATGTTTGAGCCGAGACTGATAAAAATTTGTGCCATGATAATCTACTTCTTACGCACAATTTCTACACCAACCGTTTGTGCTTGTGGCACGGCAGCAGGTTTACTCACTTTTATAAGCACTTGTTGTACATTAAATTCATTTAGGATCATTGCAGCAAGCTGTTCAACTAAGGTTTCTAATAGCTCAACGGGTTTTGCTTGGGTATGCGCAATAATACGCTCACTCACTTTGGCATAATCAACCGCCAAATTAATATCGTCATGGCGAGCGGCAGCGCTAATATCGGTCAACATCTCAACATCAAAGTAAAGGCTTTGTTTACTTTCTTTTTCAAAGTCGTACACTCCTATTATGGCTTCGACGTGTAGCTGTGAGATATAGACTTTATCCATGTAAACTCCAAACATGTTTATCGCTGTAATTCACCCGCATTTTCTAATCGCAATTCGCGATCTGTGCAGGACTTAAGACCGCCGATCATAGCCCAAAACAACGCAATAAAAAATAAGGAAGACAGTGTTAATCAGTTTAATGTGCGTATGTGCTTATTTATTGGGATCGATTTCCTCAGCGATTCTGGTGTGTCGGTTATTCAACCTGCCAGATCCACGCTTTAATGGTTCTAATAATCCAGGCGCAACCAATGTATTAAGATTGGGAGGAAAGATCCCAGCTGCGCTAGTGCTCGTCTTCGATATTTTAAAGGGAACCATCCCGGTGTGGGGAGCTTACTTTCTGAAAATAGAGCCTGTATGGCTAGGTGCAATAGCCGTAAGCGCATGCCTAGGCCACATTTATCCTATTTTCTTCCACTTTAACGGTGGTAAAGCAGTAGCAACAGCATTTGGTGCGCTATTACCCATCGGCTTGTCATTGGGTGGGCTATTGATTAGTACGTGGCTCGTGGTGCTAGCGCTAACACGCTACTCTTCACTCGCAGCGATTGTCGCAGTCGCAGCTGCTCCACTTTACACATGGTGGATAAAACCGCTTTATACGGTGCCGGTAAGCTTTTTAACTGTGGTGATTATTATTCGTCATAGAGCAAATATTAAAAGGCTCTTGAGTGGTAAAGAGCCCAAGGTGGGGAAAAAGTCTAAAGACTAGGGCCTGTTTACCTTTCAAGTTTGTTTTTGCAGCAGTTTGATTGGTATTTGTACAAGGCAGAGCCTGCGTAGCATAGTTATTCTATGTGAGTCAGGCGAGAACACAGTAGAAATGCTAATCAAGCGCTGCCCTTTGGGTTCACCTGAGTGCGCTTTGTTCATTGTTGCTCAACTTTTGCCTAGATTACTAGGCGGCAAGTCGAGCGTCGCGACCAAAACACACTCAGGAGAACAAAAATCAAACAGCAAAGATCAACAGACCCTAGACTTTTTCTAGACTATCCAGCGGCCAACGCGGTTTAGTCTTCATATCAAGTGGCGCATGCTGACCTGCTTTTAGGCGCTGCATTCCTGCATAAGCTATCATCGCCCCATTGTCTGTACAAAATTCAGTGCGCGGGTAATAAACTCGCCCTTTCATACCAAGCATCATGCGCTCAAGCTTTTGCCTAAGTTCAGTATTGGCGCTGACGCCACCTGCAATCACCAGGCTTTTAATGCCTGTTTCTTTCAGTGCTCGCTTACACTTGATCGCTAGCGTTTCTACGACTGCGGTTTGAAAAGCATGAGCAATATCTGCTTTCGTTTGCTCGTCATCGCCTTCATTACGGATCGTGTTTGCCGCTGCGGTTTTTAATCCACTGAAACTAAAATCCAGACCAGGTCTGTCTGTCATCGGTTTTGGAAAAGTAAATCGCCCTGCTTTACCCTGTGTCGCCATTTTCGCAAGCATTGGGCCGCCAGGATAATCAAGACCGAGCAGCTTTGCGGTTTTATCAAATGCTTCACCAGCGGCATCATCTACTGACTCACCAAGTACCTCATACTCACCGATACCTGAGACTTTGACCATCATGGTATGGCCACCAGAGACTAGCAGCGCAACGAATGGGAACTCTGGTTTATCGTCTTCAAGCATAGGGGCAAGCAAATGGCCTTCCATATGATGTACGGCAACGGCAGGGATCCCCCAACCAAATGCTAACGAGCGACCAATTGAGGTGCCAACCAACAAAGCACCGACCAAACCCGGCCCTGCGGTGTAAGCAATGCCATCAAGATCTTCTGGACCACAACCCGCTTGGGCGAAAGCAGCTTCAATAAGAGGAATTGTTTTGCGTACATGATCACGAGAAGCAAGTTCAGGCACTACCCCACCATAATCGGCGTGTACTTTTACCTGAGAATATAATTGATGTGCCAACAGCCCTTGCTCATCATCATAAATAGCAATACCCGTCTCATCACATGAGGATTCTATACCCAAAATACGCAAGTTACTTTCTCCAAACTCTTTACTGCAGCCGCTGATTATACGAAATCAACTACTCAAGTTCCAAACCAATATTTGTTTGGCCGTCAGCTAGTGCCAAGGCCTTTAGCGACTTCACCGATTCGCTGCTAATACGCCCCATATTTTCCACATGCTCGATAAGCTCAGCGAGGATTTCAATTTCATACTGCATCTGCGGGTGTTCACGCACTAACTCATTCGTTGGAGATATATCTTCCGCCATCAACATAAATTCGATGTATTTGGCTACCGTTGCCTGAGAAATTTTGGCAACGCTTACAAACTCATGTTCATCTTTTGTCATCAGACCTTGCAACATGCCTAACAGCGCTGTCGCTACGTCGATTGCGGGATAGGTACCAAACATATCAAACTCACTGAGCTCAGGTACATTTGGTTCTACCTTTTCAACCAGCTTTTCTAAGCTAATTTTGCTCTTAGGCAGTAATATTTTCTCCCAAATTAAATTCAGCGCATTTCTGAGTACTTGCTCGTCGCCAAAACCCGTTGCCTCACTAAATAGTGAATAATTTGGCAACATACGTTCAATAATAGCAGCGCCTAAGACTGCTTTTTGAAGATAATTTAACTCTCTAATTCTTTGAAAGTTATTTGCTTTGCTCATGCTTATTTCCACATTGCCAGCAATATTCAAACGCTGGTCCATTTAATTCTGCACAGTGATTACATAGCCAATCCGACAGCTCGGCGGCACTGCGATGACGTGATTTGTTATAGTTTACCAATATTTCCTGAGCCTCGGGTAACTTTATTGCATAAACAAAGAGCTTGATGGCAGCTTGCTCTGCTGGAATTTCACCAATAGCCCCTGACAAATGCTCACCTTGTAAGCGAACCTGAATATTCGCTTGTTCTAGTTGACCTTTGAGCAAATGTGCTTCAACAAAGCCGCTGATAGCGCACAATTGCACCCAATGAAAAGACTGTTCACTCATTGCATTATCTTCACTATCGAATTAGCACTCAATGTGCTCATTTGTTTCTTGATAAAATCATTCATTATCATCACACTTAAACATCAAGCCATTCCATTAAAATACGACTATGACTCTAACAACACCGGGCCTATTATTCCCAGCAATTTCTTTATTGCTACTCGCTTACACCAATCGCTTTTTGGTACTCGCACAATTGATCCGTGAATTAAACGCCCGAGAAGGCGACACCATAAGATCCTTGGTTAAAGCACAAATAGAAAACTTAAGAAAACGAATTAGATTGATCAGACGAATGCAAGTATGGGGCGTCATCGCATTTTTACTCTGCACGTCTTCAATGTTTGCCCTGTTTCTTGAAATATCCTTACTTGGCGTCACATTGTTTGGTGCGAGTCTGTGTAGCCTAACCTTGTCATTGCTACTTTCTCTTTATGAAATCCACATTTCTTGCGATGCAATCGAACTAGAATTGCAAAATATCGAGAAAAAACCTCAACAAGATTAGCGGCCTTGTTACTGCCGACTATACTAACGTTGAGTCAGCATAAAAAGAGGAGCAATCTGTGAGCGGATTTTTGTTCTCAGATGAAGTGCTAGAAAGCCCTACAAATAAAATGGCCGAAACCTACTGGGATATTCTGGTTGTAGATGATGAAGAAGACATTCACCAAGTGACTAAACTGGTGTTGTCTGGCTTTAAATTTGAGAATAAAGCACTGAGATTTCATCACGCCTACTCTGCACAAGAAGCAAAAGCCATCTTGGACACGGAGCAGAATATCTCTGTAGGCCTCATTGATGTCGTAATGGAAAGTAATCATGCAGGGCTTGATTTAGTGCGATATATCCGCGATGACTTAGCAAACTTTGATATTCGCCTTGTCCTGCGTACTGGGCAGCCAGGAGAAGCCCCGGAAGAATCGGTCATTCGCGATTACGATATTAATGACTATAAGAACAAAACCGAGCTCACTGCCGTCAAGCTAAAAACACTACTCTATTCTGCTTTACGGGCTCACCGGGATATTCAAACCATCGAAAAGCACAAAATGGGACTTGAACGCATTATTGATGCATCCTCAAACTTTTTGAAGTGTAGCAATATTCAGGATTTCGCATCAACCATATTATCTCATGTATCCGCTGTAATGGGATTATCTGATTCGGAAATATATTGCGCAGCTGCGGTAAATCACCAAGCCAACGAACCGACAAAATTTAAACTACTTGCAGCCTCAGGGGCTGGCGTAGAACCTAGTAATGTTACCTTGCCCGAGAATGTACAAAATCTGTTTATAGAAACACATAATAAAAAAGCATCGCTCAAAACCCGTAATGAATATATTGGCTATTTCCCTTCTAGAGAAGGGAGTGAAACGATGATTTATGTGAGTAAGGACAGCGAACTTCATAGCATGGATTTCCAGCTACTTGAATTTTTTGCAAACAATATTGCACTAGCCTACGACAACTTGAAGTTGCGTGAAACCGTCAAAGATTCTCAAAAAGAGCTTTCTTATATTTTAGGTGAAGCCGTCGAAAAACGCTCGAAAGAAACAGGCTCGCACGTAAAACGCGTGGCACATTATAGTATGCTTTTAGCTCAGCTTTACGGACTCTCTCACTACCAAGCAGAAATCATCAAACTCGCCTCTCCACTCCATGACATTGGCAAAATCAGTATTCCAGATCAAATCTTAAATAAACCCGGAAAACTCACTGATGAAGAATGGATAATTATGCAGACGCATGCGCAGCAAGGGTTTGAAATCTTAAAAAATTCAACAAATGAGATTTTGCAGTGTGGCGCATTAATCGCACATCAACATCACGAAAAGTGGGATGGTTCAGGCTATCCTAGGGGTTTAAAGGGAGAGCAAATTAACATTGTCGGCAGGATCACTGCTCTGGCAGATGTCTTTGATGCACTAGGAAGTGAGCGGTGTTATAAACCCGCTTGGCCACTAGATAAAGTAATAGATTTGCTAAATACTCAAAGTGGTAAACAATTTGAACCCAAATTGGTTGACCTTTTTCTAAAAAATCTGGAACAATTTATTGAGATACGTGACAGGTATCCTGACTAACTTTGTAATCAGAATGTAAAAACTTCACTTTCTTTTTCCCGATTGGTGTATTATTATTGGGAAAAGACGTAATAAATGTGTTTTAGTTGAAATTAAAAGGAATTTCACATGAGATTTGAACAACTCGAGCAGTTCGTAGCATTAGGTAATCTAAGACATTTTAGACAAGCCGCAGAACAAACCCAGATCAGTACTTCAGCGCTTACTCGAAGCATCCAAACCCTTGAAGATGAAATAGGTTGTGAACTCGTTAAACGCTCAACACGTTCAGTAAAACTGACTGAACAAGGTGAGCTGTTCTTAAAGTATTGCAAAACAACCTTATCAGAACTCGATCTAACCAAGAAAACCATTAAGCAAAGTTTGTTTGGCCGTGATAACCAAAAGTTAATTATTGGTTATACGACTCAAGCTAGCAGCATCGTGCCAGTTTCTTGCGGTCAGTTTTTAGCTCAGTACCCTAATGTGAAGATCGAAATGCAGTTGCAAGATGAGTTGGAGCTTACTCGTAAGCTACAACTTGGTGAGATTGATATCAGCGTGTATTTACAAAGTGCAAATAGCATAGTGAGTGATATTCACCTGCCTGATCAGTTAGTTTTATTTGTTTCGAGAAATCATCCTCTAGCAAATCAAGACAGCATCAGAAAAGCCGAATTAACGCAATACCCTATGTATGGCTGTTTCTCACAGTCGAAGCAAGTACAAAGTATGCTTAATGAAGCCGTTGACTCGTTAAACAAATCAACGAGCGTTAAGATTGGTAATATTGAACAAGTAATTGATGGTTTGAAGAATAGCAATAGCTTTGCAATTGCGAGTATCGAACATTCCAAAACTATCGCACAAGATCCTAACTTAGTTTTCTTAAAAACCAATAAGGCATTGGACAGAGAACAGTTGATTGTACAAACCAATCATCAAGTTGGCTCTAATGCGCATATCAATCACTTGCTTGAGCTAATTGAGGATGCAGCATCTTCATCTAGCAAGCAAACAGTAACTTATTAGTTGCTAAACAGACGGGCAAATAATCTGTATTACTTGCCCGTTTTTAATTACTCGCTTTAGAGCGGTAAAAAGCCCAGCACGACCCCGACAAAAATCGCCAAGCCCACATAGTTATTGTTTAAAAAAGCCCAAAAACATCTGTCTCTATCTCTGTAGCGTATGGCATATTGTTGCCTAATAAGCAGCACAGAAGCTGCTAGTAAGCCGCACCAAAAAGCGAGATTTAAGTCAAATGTTACACCAACTGCCGCCATCATCGCGATAAATGTGATATTGAGCAACGCAATAATATGGAGATCCCATTTGCCGAATAAAATCGCTGTAGACTTTACCCCTATCTTCAAATCATCATCCCTATCTACCATGGCGTACATAGTGTCATAAGCGACCGTCCATATTAAATTCGCAACAAACAATACCCAAGCAAGCACTGACACATTTTGATTTACAGCCATAAAAGCCATCGGTATTGCCCAGCTAAAGGCAGCCCCAAGTACGAGTTGAGGTAAGTTTGTATAACGTTTCATGAAAGGATAAACAGAGGCTAACGCAAGCGCGCCAAGCGATAATACAATGGTTTGCCAGTTTAAAAAAAGCACCAAAATAAAAGCCACCGCGACCAAAATAGCAAATAGACCTAGCGCTTCTTTACTCGTTACAGCGCCCCTTGCAAGCGGTCTTGTCGCCGTACGCTTTACAGCCCCATCAACCTTGCGATCAGCAAAATCATTGATAACACAGCCCGCACTGCGCATTACTAATACACCCAGAGCAAAGATAACAATAAACCAAATACTTGGAACACCTTCAGCTGCAAACCACAGTGACCAAAGCGTTGGCCACAATAAAAGTAAAGTCCCGATTGGCTTATCTAATCGCATAAGTTGGCTGTAAGCCTGCCATTTCTGGTGGTCAATCATAAAAGCTTTCCGATATAAAGACTTCACAAACTAAAATCTTTGCTTTGCCGTTTTTAAACCAGCTTCTTCTAGCAAATAAACGCTCTGGGGCGACGCCAGTAGTGGGTGTAATTAGTTCAATCAGCGCCGGATAGTCGGCAGTAGATAAGCGAAGAAACTCAAGGGTTCCGCGCTGCCAATTTGAATCAGTAAACAGTAACTCACCCAAAGGTGTCTCACCGATTGCATCCATGCCTACAGTACATGCGTCCTCATTGAGCCAACTTTGTCCAAATACAGCTGCTTTACCGTTACAATTTAACGTTACTTCTCGGCACCAAACCTGTTCAGAAAGCTCTGTACGTAACGCATCTGGAGCGCTCCTGAACTCATTAGCAAGCACAGTCACAGAAAATTTATCACAAGTTTCTTTCAATTTTGCGGTTAGAGATTGGGTCTCTAGTAAATAAGGAGAAAGTGCAGGCTCAACATCCACCAACTGTGTGCTCTTCAGCCAAGGGAGCTCTAAGGGTAATTGCAAAGGCAACGTTCTATTTCCGTTTTAAAAATCCGCGGTCATAATAGCAGAGCAGAGGCTTTCTAAAAAGTTTATGTTTGTATTGAAGCTACCTGTAAAATCAACGCAATTATGTATAAACTAAGTAAAAAGTAATTTGTATTAGGATACCTAATTAAACATGAGACTGTTGGCTGTTGTACTCACATTATGCATTGCATTAACCACGGCTTCCCCTGTAAAAGCGGACTCAACTATTGGGTATTACGGATTTGAGCCAGATATCATCACAAACTACATAGGCCAGTCCAACAAAAAGCTCGGTTATGTCCGTGTTACCGTTGACCTAATGTTAAATGACGTTGCAAATATTGCCGTGGTTGAACACCATACTCCTTTACTAAGAGATGCAATCGTACAGATCCTGAGTAAAGAAAATGAAGAAACCATTAAGTCATTAACTGGCAGAGAAGAAATCAGAAAACGCTGTGCTGAAAAGCTAAAGACACTGCTAAAAGAAGAGACTGGGCAGGAAATTGTTCGAGATGTGCTTTTTACCAAATATTTATATCACTAAGCGAACCAACTCATACAAGAACTCGGAAGCGCTAGATCCCGAGTTCGAAGTAACTAGCTATTCTCTTTGAGTTGCCTGTTGATAGGCCAAAATACCGCAACCAACATACCTGATAGCAATCCGAACAAATGCGCCCAGTTAGCCATGTTGATGAAAAACATATCCGTAAATCCAAACAGCATCCAAAGCAGCATAAAACCAATAACAGGCTTAGAGACCAAAGCCGCTCCGGCAGGATTTCGATGACCAATTACCCAACAAAAGCCTAGTAATCCGTAGACCACACCACTTAGTCCACCAAAATTAGCGTCAACGAATAGGTACTGCATAAAATTACTGGTTAAGCCAGTTACAAAGTAGATGCAAACTAATGCCCAGAGCCCTAGTTTCTCTGAAATTTGCGCGCCAAGGTGCAACCACCAGCTTAAATTAAAAATCAAATGTATGGCGCTAAAATGTATGAGTGTAGGCGCTATCCAAGTCCAAGGTTTATCTAGGGAGAAACGTAGCGCAGAAAAGATGCCATTAGCGTCACCAAATAACATGGCGACAAAAATAATAATACTGACACCAAAAACGCCCTGTAATAACCAATTCAATCCCAAAAAGCGCTTTACTAGGTTTAAGTTTTGGCCTTGGTAGCTAAATAACCCTTGTGTACTTCCTGTTTGCCAAGAAGCCGCTTGATATAACTCTGCCTCAGGTTGCTCCAAAAACGTTTGCCAAAGACGCATAGCAAGCGCTTCATCACCACGCTCTAGCCAAACTTCAACTTGTTGCCCATCATGACTTTGCAAAACACAATAAACCCCTTGCGTCTTAAAATAATCGACCGCACCTTGAGCTAGTCGTGCATTGTGATAATGGGCTATTAACTTCACTTTTCAATCTCGTTTGGCAATTCACTTACCCACTGCGTAAAACCGCCATCCATACTGTAAACATCTTCAAAGCCTTGCTCAACTAGGTAGTTAGCTGCGCCTTGTGAGGAGATCCCGTGATAACACACCACAACAATGGGTTGGTCAAACTCTTTCTCCTGCATGAAATGTGCAAGATTAGCGTTAGATAAATGTTCGGCGCCAGGAATATGCCCTTGTGAAAAGGTATTTTCATCGCGAATGTCTGCTACCACAACATCATCTTTGCCTAAAAGCGCTTGTGTGTCTGCTACTGAAATATGTTTAAAAGACATGTGTTACCCATTAAAAACTAAAAAATAAAAGACGGCTCAAGCCTTATCGACCTAGCCGTCTTTCTATTATAACTACTCATACATGCACTAAGCAAAGTTGAGCATTAATCCCAATTCAGAATAACTTTACCTGATTGCCCTGAAATCATCGTATCAAAGCCAGTCTGGAAGTCATCAACATGGAACTGGTGTGTAATGATTGGGTCAAGGTTTAAGCCTGACTGGATCAAACTTGCCATTTTGTACCAAGTTTCAAACATTTCACGGCCGTAAATCCCCTTGATCACTAGACCCTTGAAGATCACTTGGTTCCAATCCACCGCCATGTCAGAAGGTGGAATGCCCAGCATTGCAATCTTACCACCATGGTTCATGCTGTTTAACATGCCTTTAAATGCAGAAGGAACACCTGACATTTCAAGCCCAACATCGAACCCTTCTGTCATACCAAGATCTTTCATAACCGTTTCGAGGCTTTCACTGGCAACATTTACTGCTCGCGTAGCACCCATTTTAGTGGCAAGTTCAAGGCGATATTCGTTTACATCTGTGATAACCACATGACGCGCACCGACGTGTTTCGCCACTGCCGCAGCCATAATACCAATTGGGCCCGCACCAGTAATGAGGACGTCTTCACCAACCAAGTCAAACGACAATGCGGTGTGCACTGCATTACCGAATGGGTCGAAGATAGAAGCGAGTTCATCTGAAATGTTGTCAGGGATCTTAAACGCATTATAAGCAGGAATAACTAGGTATTCTGCAAATGAACCTTCGCGGTTAACGCCTACCCCAATGGTATTACGACACAGGTGAACACGACCAGCACGACAATTACGACAGTGACCACATGTGATATGACCTTCACCAGATACTCGGTCGCCAATGCTAAAGCCACGTACCTCTTGGCCCATATCGACCACTTCACCTACGTATTCGTGTCCCACAACCATTGGAGTTGGGATCGTGTTTTGTGCCCACTCATCCCATTTGTAGATGTGTACGTCGGTACCACAAATTGCTGTTTTACGGATTTTGATCAATAGATCGTTGTGCCCTACTTCCGGTTTTGGCACATCCGCCATCCAAATTCCTTCTTCAGCTTTCAACTTGGATAATGCTTTCATAGTATTCGCTCGTTAGCTGCACCGGCTTAAGCCGGTGGCAAAATTAAATGACGCCTAGGTCTTTACCAATACGGGTAAAGGCTTCGATTGCTTTGTCTAGCTGCTCAGTCGTATGCGCAGCTGAAATTTGTGTTCTGATCCTAGCTTGACCTTTTGGCACGACAGGATAAGAGAAACCGATCACATAGATCCCTTCAGCTAGCAATCTGTCAGCCATTTCTGAGGCCACTTTGGCATCGCCTAACATAACCGGAATAATCGCGTGATCTTTACCCGCACAAGTAAAGCCAACAGCTTCCATCTTAGTACGGAAGTAAGCTGCGTTATCCCATAGTTTAGCACGTAGGGCATCGCCTTCTTTCATCATGTCTAGTACTTTGATTGAAGCTGTAACAATTGAAGGCGCTAGCGAGTTTGAGAATAAATAAGGACGTGAACGCTGACGTAACCACTCTACGATTTCTTTCTTACCAGAGGTGTAACCGCCCGATGCACCGCCAAGTGCTTTACCAAGCGTTCCTGTAATAATATCCACTCTGTCTAATACACCACAGTATTCCGGTGTTCCGCGGCCATTTTCACCAACAAAACCCACCGCATGTGAATCATCAACCATCACTAATGCGTCGTACTTATCCGCTAAATCACAAACCGCTTTTAAGTTACAAATAACACCATCCATTGAGAATACGCCATCGGTGGCGATAAGCTTGGTTTTCACACCAGCTTCATCAGCAGCAATTAACTGCTGCTCTAGATCAGCCATATCGTTGTTAGCATAGCGGAAACGCTTAGCTTTACATAAACGCACACCATCAATGATAGAAGCATGATTTAAAGAGTCCGAGATAATTGCATCTTCAGGGCCTAAGATAGTTTCGAATAAACCAGCATTGGCATCAAAGCATGAAGAGTAAAGGATAGTATCTTCTGTTTCTAAAAATTCACTGATCTTTGCTTCAAGCGTTTTGTGAATATCTTGCGTACCACAGATAAAGCGCACCGACGCGACACCAAAACCATGGTCATCAAGGCCGCCTTGCGCCGCTTTAATTAGCTCTGGGTGATTCGCCAAACCTAGATAGTTGTTTGCACAGAAGTTAATTACACTTTCGCCAGTCGATACTGCAATTTCAGCTTGCTGCTGAGAAGTGATAATACGCTCTTTTTTATATAATCCTTCAGCTTTTACTTCTTCAATTTGTTGCTGAAGCTGGCTGTAGAAGGCCGATGCTCTCATCTGGGAGTCTCCATTTTTTGCACGGTGATAGTAAGCTACGCATCGCCATAGGCGGTTGCCATTCTCACTATCAGAAGTTAACGCTTGGGCTTATTCTATATTAATTAGCTCAAGTTAATTGGAACGTACCAATTCAATCATACCTGGTACATTAAAAGATATCTTTATTTTAAAAGGTTCACACAATAAATGCACGATTTGCGACAACTGGCAGCAAACTTTATTTTACTCAGACAAACATAGTGCGGCTGGTACCTCCGCCAACGACGCACATACTTTATCCGCGAGCTGTTGTTGCTCTTGACTAAAACTCTGCCCAGACTCAACTAAAATGGCTGTTTTTACGCCAGCAGCGCGGGCAGCCTTGATGTCAGAGACTTTATCACCAATCATAATACTTTGCGCAGGATCCAAGTCATGCTCGGCTATCGCTTGCAGCAGCATCCCGGGTTCTGGTTTACGACAGTCACACTCTACTTTATATGGGCCTTGTGCCTTTTCAGGGTGGTGAGGACAAAAATAAACACCAGCGATGTCAACACCATGCGCCTTAAACTGCGCGCACATCCACTCGCTTAACGCGTGAAATTGTGCTTCATTATAGTAACCTCGGCCAATGCCCGACTGATTCGTCACGACCACAATTTTATAACCGGCTTTGCTAAATGCTTGGCAGGCACTGAATACCCCATCGATAAACTCAAAATCCGCGATTTTATGAACATAGGCGTGATCTTTATTAACAACGCCGTCTCTGTCTAAAAATACAGCCTTATGCATTAGTCACAATCCCCTGCTCTTTTATTACCCGCTCAAACATCGCAATTACGGCTTCAACGGAAATTTGAGACATGAGTTCGCTACCTTTTACCCGTGTTCCCCAGGGTAATTGTTCAGCAGTTTTACCCTTTTGCGCAATGAGGTTTTGATGATAAACCTCAACCACATAGTCTTGATACAGGTATGGCCCTGTGCGAGTTGGGTTGGAGTGAGCATACAAACCTATCACCGGCGTTCCAACTGTCACAGCCATATGAGCAGGCCCGGTATCAGGTGCTAGCACCAATTCAGCTTGCTCCAATACACAAAGTAGGGTTTTCAAATCAGTTTTTCCCACCAAGTTTAATAACTCAGCTTGGCTGTGTTTTTGAATTTCGGCTGCTAAGTTTTGCTCAAGCTCCGTTGGGCCGCCCGTTATCACCACCTGAAATCCCAATGCAGCAGCATGATCTGCCACCCTAGCATAACGCTCAGGAAGCCAATTGCGCTCGGCTTTACTCGCCGCAGGCGATATCACAAACACTTTCCCTTCGGGCAACAGTGATTTTGCCGCAGCTTGATGAGCTGCCGTCACTGGCATCTGCCATGTTGGCTCACCGCACTCAGCCCCAATTGCACGGGCAAAGTTTTGGAAACCTTCGAGTACATGTGGCGACTGTTGAGGTGCGATCCGCTTGTTAATAAACAAACTGTGTAACTCTTTTGAGCGCCCTTTATCAAAGCCTATTTTTTGCTTTGCAGGAATAACTCGCGCAACAAGATTGGCTCTTAACGCAACCTGCATATGTAGTAATACGTCAAACTTTTGCCCTTTGAACTTTGCCTTTAACGCCTTGAGCGCGGCTTTACCCTGCTTTTTGTCAAATACGACAAGCTCAACACCAGGTAAGTCAGCCAGCAACATGGCTTCCACTTTACCTATCACCCACGTTATTTTCGCTTGCGGATGTGCACGTTGGATCGCCTGTACAGCACTCACTGCATGGCACACGTCGCCAATCGCAGAAAGTCGCAAAATACAAATAGAGGTCAAGGATTTGCTCAAAACAATAGTTCTCATGGAAAGTAACAAGCGCTTGATCTTAAATTAATCAAACAAGTTTGCAAGTTTCACTGAGGGTGAAAAATCGTTAGAATGTCACAATTGACTCTTAAGAATCCTATATTGTGCAAATCACCAAACAGCCGCATAGCTATTTACTAACGCCTTCAACCCTAGATTATGATGTTTCAGAAGAAATGTTTGACCCTGAATATTGGCAGAAAAATAATGCGATTGTCGGCTCGAAAGAAGGCCGAGCAACGGCGTGGTTCGTGCGGTTTAATCAAGGCATAGCGGTACTCAAGCACTATTATCGTGGTGGCTTAATCGGCAAGCTGTTGAGTGATCAATATATTTTTACCAAACTAGAAAATACTCGCGTATATCAAGAGTTTGCTTTGCTAGAGCAGCTACAACTACAAGGTTTACCAGTCCCAACACCACTTGGCGCAAGAATATCGCTTCATTTTGGTATTTATCGTGCAGATATTTTGACCGAAGCGGTGTCTGATGCCACCAGTGTTTGCGAAATTTTGCAAGCAAGAACGCTTAGTACAAATGAACTGGAAAGTATCGGCCACACCATTGCTCAATTTCATCAAGCCGGTGCCTATCATGATGATTTGAACATCAACAATATTTTGTTTGATGCCGACGGCAAAGTTTTTCTAATTGATTTTGATAAGGGCAAAATCATGCAGCCAAACTCAAGTTGGCAGCACGCAAACATGGAGCGTTTACAACGTTCATTTAAAAAAGAGGCCGGCAAATGGCCGACCTTTTATTTTGATGAAAATCAGTGGCAAATATTAACGCAAGCCTATCTCAGCGCACGTTAACTTTTTTGTAACTGTGCCTTTTTAATCACATTGGAAGTCGAGCAGCCATCCAAAAATGCTAACACCTCGACTTTTCCACCTTGATTAAGCACATGCTCTGCACCTGCAATATCTTCTACTTTATAGTCACCACCTTTGACCAAAATGTCAGGGCTGACCATTTCTATCAGCTTAGCTGGTGTGTCATTTTCTTCAACACTGCCAAACGGAATAACCCAATCCACAGAAGCGAGTGCAGATAACACCATAGCCCGCTCTTTCAATGGATTGATTGGGCGTTCAGGTCCTTTGAGACGCGAGATCGATTCATCATTATTTAACCCAACGACAAGTCTGTCGCCCATCGCTTTAGCTTGCGCTAAATAACGAACATGGCCTGCATGGAGAATATCAAAGCAGCCGTTGGTAAACACAATGGTTTCGCCATTTTGCTTGGCAAAAGTAATATGCTTAAGCACTTCTTCAAATGGCGTTTGGTAGTGCTCGCCCGTTTCTCTAAGATATTGACCCAGTTTGCGACTCAACTCTTCCGGTGACACCGTTGCAGCACCTAACTTACTCACGGCAATACCTGCGGCAATATTTGCTACTTCTACCGCGTCTTTAGCTGACATTCCAGCCCCTAACATCGTCGTCAGTGTGGCGATCACGGTATCGCCAGCTCCCGTAACATCACTTACTTCCTGTACTTGAGCTGGGAAATCAAACTTTTCAGTATTGGTTATCAAAGACATGCCTTGCTCAGAGCGCGTCAGCAGCATAGCACCGATCCCTGACGTTTTCAGCAGTTCGCGCGCACTAGAGGTGAGTGCCTCTTCGCTGCTTGTATCACCACCAGCGAGTTTAAATTCGTTTAAGTTAGGCGTGATAAAATCAGCACCTTGATAAAGGCTCAAGTCACTATTTTTGGGATCAATAAGTACCGTTTTACCAGCAGCTTTAGCCACCGCAATCATATCTGAAATGGCGCATAAAGCGCCTTTGTTGTAGTCGCTAAACAACACAAAGTCATACTTATCAACTTCTTGCTTTAGACGCTCAAGCAGGAGTTGACTGTGAGATAACTGAAAGGGTTCTTCTAAATCGAGTCGGACTACTTGCTGATGACGGCTGATCACACGCATTTTTGCGATAGTCGGCAGCTCAACGACGTTAACTAGGCTAGATTCAATGTTTTCTTTGGTAAGAATAGCCTCAAGTGTTTTGCCATTGTCATCTTCGCCGATAAGTCCAAGCAAACCCACTTTACCATCTAGGTGAGCGATGTTTTTGGCAACGTTCGCCGCACCACCAGCTTTGTCTTCTAATGCGCTGACTTTCACCACAGGCACTGGAGCCTCAGGAGAAATGCGCCCGGTATCTCCATGCCAGTACCTATCCAACATCACATCGCCAACCACCAATACCTTGGCTTGATTTAGCTGTTGAAGCGCCGCTAACTTCATGCTTTTTGCTCCGCCGCAACAAGCATATCGACCGCTTCGCATAGCCAGTGACCAATAAACATATGCGCTTCTTGAATACGCGCTGTCTCATCGTTTGCGATAATAATCGGTAATTTAGCAATGTCCTTCACTTTGCCACCAGTTCTACCTGTCAATGCCACGGTAAACGCGCCAATTTCATTTGCGGCTTGAAGTGCCAAATTGATATTAGGGCTCGTACCTGATGTGGTTAAACCAATCACCATATCTTCTGGTTTACAAAGTGCCTGAACCTGACGCTCAAATACTGAGTCAAAGTGATAGTCATTGCTGTGCGCGGTCAAAATTGAGGTGTCGGTAGTTAATGCAATCGAAGCTAAAGGACCGCGCTCTAATTTGTAACGCACCACAAATTCTGCAGCGAGGTGCTGCGCATCTGCCGCGCTGCCACCATTACCAAACCAAATGACCTTACCACCAGCTGCTAACGTGCTTTGGCATGCTTCAAGTAGCTCAACACATTCTTGGTGATAGTTTGCCATTGTTTCAAAAACATCAACATGGCGCTGTAAGCTTGCAAAGTAGCTTTGTGCTACTTGTTCATTCAATGACATATTTGTTCCTAAACTATTCTATGCTTGTCCCGCGTGATACCTACCAGTATACATGGACTGATAACCAAGTGTAATTTTCACCGAAGACATCTTTACCCAAGGTTAATTTCGTTTCGATTTGCTTGCTATAAGCTTCACCAATATGCGCCAGCTCAAACTCGTAGCCACGTTCGTACGCTGCGCCAAGCTCACCAAGTTCATTCAAATAATTACTTTCATTATCGATAACTGAAAGCTTAGCTCGCCATAATGAACGATAATCTGATTGGTAAGTACCTTCTAAAACGTGAATTTGCGTCGGTGCACCATCATCGAACTGGCGATGGTTTGCAGCAAAATGCCCAACGCCAAATCCGTCGATCGTATTGCCATAAGTATCGTAAATTTCGTTTACATACCATAAGCTTTCCATATCAGTAAACTCATAGCGTAATGAAGTCGTTGAAGTCAATTGAGGGAGAAAAACACCAACATTGACAACCGTGTTACCAAACAAATAGTTTTTATGGTTATCACTATCCTCACCACCGTATTCTAAATACCATTGTGCTTGAGTGCCGTAATTTGTGGTAAAGCTGGTCGTGATAGTTGCCCATTGATCGCCCAGTTCATCATCTTGAGTGAGATCACCTATCTTATTATCGTTTCCAACAGGGTCAAAATATGCCTTAACAAAGTCCTTAAAATCTACTTTTCTAGGCCCGCCTCCGAATTGCATGACTCTGTTTAGAGCGATTTTCCATCCAGCTAATGGCTCTATGCTAAAGTGACTACCCGCTATTTTAGGTGTTCCATCGTGAAGCGTGCCTTGAAAACGAATCCCGTCATGGACTTTCTCAAGTTCAGAATAAAACAGCTCAAAATCGAAGTTCCACCAATTTCGAATAGGTACAACTAAACCCAAAGAAGCTGATAATGAAGGCCTAGCGTTATTAGAATATACTTGAGCCGAATGCTTAAATGGTGAAAACCAATGTTCTTTATATCCTAAATTAAGCTGCAAGTTACCGTAGGACATGCCATAAAAAGTATTGTATGGAACAAGTTTGTTTGCATCTACTCGATACTCAGCACCGATTTGTAAAATGCTTGATTCGCTTCCACGCCAAACACCACCGAGCCCCAATTCAGCATATTCACCGCTGTAATTACCTCTGTCGTTGGCTATTTGCTTTTCTTCACCGCTATCAACACGCAGTGTTATCGATCTTTGTGTCAACGCATCGTCCTGCAGATAAGGTGCAATCCCCTGACTAATACTCTGCTGTAATGTGGCGTCAATATGCCTAAGCTTCATCAAATGCATCTTGATTTCACTGATACGGTAAGGCTTTGCCATAGGCGTACCAACGGTCAACGCAAACATTTTATCGATTTGATATTCCAACAGCGGATCTTGTCCAATAGGTAAATAAGCTGTGGGGCTCGCAAAAGCGAGATTCGAAGCTAATAAACTACAGCAAGCGAGTACTCGAGCTAAATTCATTTTGTTATTCCATTACTTTTAATGCGCTAAATACTACCAAACCAAAAGCCCATAGGCATCTGTTGAACTGTGTAAAATTGTGTTGTTCATTCAATTTCGCCTTGGAACAAGGTAAAATACTGATTTTTGAGCTTAAGCGACTCCTATGGCGCGCCGACTATATTCCTTACTGTTGCTAGTATTAGCACCTATTTTATTGAGTTATCTGTATTTTATTCGAGGTAGGAAAAACTCTGGCTATCGAACTCATTTTACAGAGCGCTTAGGCTTTAACTCAAACAAGCTGCCGCAACATGCTGTTGTCATCCATTGCGCCTCCGTTGGAGAAGTGCTTGCAGCCACACCTCTCATAAAATCAGTACTTAAAGAACAAGCTGCAGCTCCAATCATTGTCACTTGTAACACCCCGACAGGTAGAGAAGAGATAACAAAAGCTTTTCACAGCAATGTACAAGTACATGTCTGTTATTTACCTATAGATTTTGCTTTTGCGGTCAGAAAGTTTTTCATTACCTTGAAGCCCAAACTCCTTATTGTGATGGAAACTGAGCTGTGGCCTAATCTTTTTCATTACGCCAAACAAAATCAATGTAAAACCTTAGTAGTCAATGCCAGACTCTCTGAAAAATCATACCAAGGTTATAAAAAGCATGCTTGGTTAACGAAAGGCTTAATGAGCAACATAGATCTGCTTGCAGCCCATAATGAGGAAGACGGCGAGCGTTTCATCAAGCTCGGGCTTGTTCAATCTAAGCTTCACATTACCGGCTCAATCAAGTTTGATATCTCAATCACCGAAGAAGAAATTGCAAAGGCAAGACAGTTTCAAGAAAATTACCCCGAGCGGTTAATTTGGCTTGCAGGATCTACGCATCCTAAGGAGCATGAGCAAGTCATTGCTGCACATCAGCGAGTATTAAAGCAGGTAAGTAATGCGTTACTCATTATCGCGCCTCGCCATCCCGAGCAGTTTCAAGCGGTTGCTGACTACCTCAGTGAACAAGAGCTCGCTTTTACCAAAAAGAGTAGTAACGGTATAAACGCAGAAGCTTCGGTCTTGTTAGCGGATACTTTAGGGGAATTAAAGTGGCTATTTGGCGGTGCCGATATCGCCTATATTGGTGGTAGCTTGATTGAACGCGGCGGTCATAACCCACTAGAAGCGGCGGCTCATGGTGTACCAATATTAACCGGCCCACATACCTATAATTTTGCGCATATATACCCTCAACTTATCGCGCAACAAGGTGCCATCGTAGTCGATGATGAGGACAAGCTTGCCGCTCAAATTATTACGCTATTTGAAGATAAATCGCTTCGAACGCAAATCGGTGCTAACGCTCAATCGGTACTAGTTGAAAATACCGGGGCTATTGCTAAAACCATAAAACTAATCAATAAGAGCTTGGAATAATTCATGAATACAGTCATCTCTACAATGCAAAACTGGGTTAGCCAAGTCATTGTAAAATACAACTTTTGCCCGTTTGCTCGACAGGAAGTTGAAAGTAACAGCATTCATTATTTCGTGTCTCAAGCGATAAGCCACGACGATGCCGTGATGGATATGTTAGAGCAGTGCTCAGAGTTAAACCATGAGCCAGAGCGAGAAACAACACTAGTTATATTTGATAAAGGTTTTAGCAATTTTGACGACTTTTTGGATCTCGTCGACCTAGCAAACGCTTTATTAGTAGCGCAAGGGTTTGAAGGTACTTATCAAATTGCCACTTTTCATCCAGATTATGTTTTCGCTGATAGCGATGAGCATGACGCAGCAAACTACACTAACCGCGCGCCCTACCCAACACTCCACTTGATCCGCGAAGAAAGTATGGCTCAAGCATTAGTAGAGTATGACGATCCTGAGCAGATCCCAGAAAATAATATCCGTCTCGCAAGGCGTAAAGGGGAAGCGTTTTGGCAGCATTTGCTTCAGCAATGCCACAAAGCTAATTAACCTAAGCTTCGGATAAATAGTCAAAAGGCTGGTTTAGCCAGCCTTTTCTTGTAAGATTTTGGAAGTATTACTTTTTCACCCAGCTGCCATTGACTTGAATATAATGGCCTGAATGCGTTTTGTTATACGCTTTTTTAGCAGCTAAAGCTTCCACTTGCTCAAGTGTAATACCGTTCTTTTTCGCTAATTGCTGGTATTTTTCTTTGCGCTTTTCATTCACTTCATCAACTAGCTGCTGCACACCTTGGCCATTTTTAACTACGCCAAGATAGCCCGATGTAGTTTCGCCAACTAAACCCTGTGATTTAGCATCGTCAATGGAAATTGCGAATGCGGCGAAACTCATACTGAGCCCAATAATTAGGGTAGAGATTGCTTTTAGCTTCATAAATCCTCCTTAGAATAGCTCGCTGTCTTCGCTGAATAAATTGTCGAGTTCTTTATCCACCTTCACGCGGATCTCATGATCTACTTTTACATTTAAGTTGATCGTAATAGGCTCTTTGGTTTCTACTTGCACCTTATGAGTACAAGCGCTCAATACCAATAAAGCTGATATCACTAGCATCCATTTCATTCACTAACGCTCCTCTTTATTTAACGCATTTTCCACTTCGCGCGTAATCTCGTCGCTTAAGCGTAGGGCTCGTAATAAGGTAAACACATTTTCTGAGTGTGTATAGTTAAAGTTTACTGGTTGTTGTTGGAGTTTGTTAATTCCTGTAATTTTAACATCTAAGTCCAACCAGCCGTCTTCACTTAAATTTACGCCACTACTCAATTGCTCAATGGTCAACTCGTCAAGTACACCGATCACCGTTTGTAAGCTAGGTTGCTGCTCTTTTAGCGCATTAATTGATGCATTGTTTTCCACCTTTAATAGCCCTTCACCAACACTGTGTATTTGACCAGAGTCAATTCGCACGCCCGATGAAGATAGTTGCACTGGTAATGTCCCTGAGATCAGCCCTTTCAGCTCGACGCCCGCATCATGCCCTGAGGCGGCAATAAGATCCAAACTCAGTTTATCTAGCGATACCTGAACGACCTGCGGTGTTGGGACCAAACTAACTTCATCAACCCCCACGTTACCGGCAAAAACCTGTGCGTTAATATCTTTCAGTTTAGCCACGCCTGCTTCGCTGAGTAGTTGGCCTGTTATTGCTTGAACGATAACACCCGCTCTCAACTCTTCAACAATCAGTGTGGTTGGCTTGAGTTGAATATTAGCTGAACTTAATAGACCAAAGACATCAATCGTTGCATTTTGAATAAGCCGTTCATTAAATAACGCAGAGCCGTTTTGAACGCTCCCGTCTAAGGTAAATATGCGCGTGGACAAATCCCCTTCGAGTACTGCATAGAAGTTACCATGGGTAATTTTTAAGTTCGGTAAAAGCGTGTCAATATATGGCTGAAGTTGAGTGAGCTGCTGCATGGGCACGTGTATTTGTGCTGGATGTTTTAAGCTTGAATATTGATGCTCAAGCAACGCCTTTACACCATCAATATTAATCACATGTGACGCCATCAATCCGCGGCTTTGCTGCCCTTTGCTGTCAATGCTCACGTTTTTCAAACTGAGATCATCTAAGTTAACTTCTGCTACCTTAGTATTGCCCGACAAGGTTGAAAAGATTTCTCCGGTCGCGACTGAGCCTTGCCAGTGCAGTGTCTGCGCTAACTCATTCAGTTTATAACTCTGCTGTTGTATCTGTGCACTGGTTAAGGTGAGGTTGATATCAAAATCATGTGTAGGCTCAAGCACAACTCGCCCGCTCAACGCACTCTGTTTTGCTGTTACATTCTCAACACTCAGGTTTTGCAGTTTTGAATCAAGTGTTATCGCAAAACTCATTCCTTCAGGTAAGACTCTGTGTAGTAGATGCCCACTTTTGAGTTTTGGCACATCTAGCTGCGCATGTAAATCAAGCGTCAAAGATGGATTATCAATCACCAAATCTGATGTCAACAACTGGGTTGAGAATATACTCGGCTGAGCCTCAACTGTAATTAGCTCGGTTGGATCACCCAATATTTTGAAGCGGCTATTGAGCTCGAGATTCTCAGCAATAACATCTTGCAGTGTAAGCTTTTGAAGGTCACTTGTGATTTCCCCGCTCATATTAACAAAATTTGGTCGCGCACTCAGCGCTCCAGCCAGTGTATGCGCGCCCCACTTATCATCGGAAAATTCAAGGCGAATATCACCATTGACGAAAAGCTCAGTTAAGTCGACTGCCAACTCGTTAACTTCAAGTTGTAACGGTTTATCTTTACCTGTCACTTGAAGTAAACCTGTCGCAATTGAATCCGCAGAAATAGTAATTTCACTCGGTATACGAAGCTGCCAAGTGGTCGGTAACAGTTTGTTATATTCAGAAGTAAGACAATTAAGCGTTGATTTCGCTGAAATCGGCTCGGCAAGTGCTATCTTCCCCTGCTGTGTGGCTAAATCATAGCGCCCTGACACAGCGCCTATATACGCAACGGTACCTTTACACTCAGCCTGTTCAAGCGCCACTAAAGTTTCAAGTTCTAGCTCTGCGTCCATAGCTAGACCATCGAATTCAAGTTGGCTAGTTCCTGAAAGGGCTTGGATCTGAGGAGGTAACAAAGCGCTGAGGTACTCGCCACTAAGATCAATATTTGCAGCAATACGCTCTGGCTGCAACGTAACTTCTGCAGCGATGTCACCTGAAACTACAAATTGATTCAGATCGGACTCCGAAATCGACACAACTAATGGCTTTGGTAATGGCTCGCCAGATATAGAGAGCTTGGTTACATGCATTTTGGGTCTGGTGATGTCGAGTGGTAATGCGAGGCGCTGTGGCCGAGTTGCATCTGACTTTTTGGGCGGAAGAAGTTGCATGTCCGCTTTTTCAATATTAACTTGGCGCATGCTTAGTTGCGCATCATAAAGCTGGGCATTAAACGCATCTGTCTGCACACATGCTTTTGTAATATGGATACGATTGAAGCCCGACAAACGCCAGTCAAGACAACTGACCTGAAGTTCATTAACGGGTATAAAATGTTTAATGGCCCAGAGCGACAAAGGAACTCTGGCAAGGTAAACACCCACGAAAACACTGAGTATCAACACTAAGCTCCAAAGCCATTTTTTCATTCGTATCCCTAAAATATGATTGGTATTTCCCTTTCAGTGTACCCGATAGATAATTATCGAGCCATGAATAAAAAAGGCCACCGAAGTGACCTTTTTTAATTTCGTTAGCCTACTAGCTTACGCGCATTGCGGAACATACGCATCCAAGGGCTATCTTCTTGCCACTCATCTGGGTGCCAAGAGTTTGCTACTGCTCTGAATACACGCTCAGGGTGCGGCATCATCACAGTTGCACGACCGTCTGTTGAGGTCATGCCCGTAATACCAGCAGGAGAGCCATTCGGGTTAGCTGGGTACTGAGTGGTTGGATCACCGTAGTTATCAACAAACTTCACAGCAACTGAACCTGAATTCAGTGCCGTTTGTACCGCCGCTTCGCTTGCAAACTCAGCATGACCTTCACCATGTGATACCGCGATTGGCATGCGAGAGCCAGCCATACCATCAAAGAAGATTGACGGGCTTTGCTGTACTTCAACTAAGCTGAAACGCGCTTCAAAACGCTCTGACTTGTTGGTGACAAAACGCGGCCAGTTTTCCGTGCCAGGGATCAACTCTTTTAATGTAGAAAGCATCTGACAGCCATTACACACACCTAAGCTGAAAGTATCTTGGCGTTGGAAGAAGCCTTGGAATTGCTCGCGTGCTGAGTCATGGAATAGAATTGATTTAGCCCAGCCTTCACCAGCACCTAAAACGTCACCGTATGAGAAGCCACCACATGCCACTAGGCCTTTGAATTGCTCTAGTGTTAAGCGACCTTCAAGGATATCGCTCATGTGTACGTCGATTGCCGCAAAACCAGCACGGTTAAATGCTGCCGCCATTTCGATATGTGAGTTAACGCCTTGCTCACGCAAGATGGCAACTTGAGGCTTCACCCCTTTTGCAATGTAAGGCGCTGCGATATCTTCGTTTAGATCAAAGCTTAGTTTAACGTTAAGGCCCGGATCTTTGTCATCGAACTTAGCGTCAAACTCTTGCTTCGCGCAATCGGGGTTATCACGTAGTGCTTGCATCTGGTAAGTTGTCTCAGCCCAGATAGTGCGAAGCTCTGTGCGAGTATTTTCAAGTACTGCCTGACCGCCACGAGTAAAGATAACCTTGTCTTCACTGTTTAGCGTACCGATGCGATGTGCAATATCAGCAATACCGTGCTCAGCAAATACCGCTTCAACCGCAGCGATATCGTCATTGCGAACTTGCAATACTGCGCCAAGCTCTTCATTGAATAACACTTCTAAGTCTGTACCTTGCAGCGCATCTAATTCAATGCTCACACCTGTGTGGCCTGCGAACGCCATTTCCGCAGCAGTGGTGAATAGACCACCGTCAGAGCGGTCGTGGTAAGCGATAAGCTTGCCTGACTCAACTAATGCTTGTACCGCATTGTAGAAGCCTTTTAACAGCTCAGGGCTGTCAACATCAGGTGTCTTGTCGCCAAGTTGCTTGTACACTTGCGCTAAGCTTGACGCACCAAGACGGTTTTGACCAGCACCTAAGTCAAGTAGGAATAGGCTGGTTTCACCCTTATCAGTACGAAGCTCAGGCGTGACTGTTTTGCGAATATCCTCAACACGACCAAATGCAGTGATGATAAGTGATAATGGCGCAGTCACTGACTTTTCTTCGCCATTCTCATCCCACTGAGTCTTCATCGACATTGAATCTTTACCAACTGGGATTGTAAGGCCTAATGCAGGACATAATTCTTCACCAACCGCTTTAACCGCTTCGTAAAGACCCGCATCTTCGCCAGGGTGACCCGCAGCCGCCATCCAGTTTGCCGAAAGCTTAATGTTGTTTAGGCTACCGATATTAGCACCAGCGATATTGGTTAACGCTTCTGCTACTGCTAGACGCGCTGATGCACCATAGTTAAGTAGTGCTGCAGGGGTGCGTTCACCCATCGACATCGCTTCACCGTGGTAAGTATCGTAAGTTGCCGCCGTTACCGCACAGTTAGCGACTGGTACCTGCCAAGGGCCAACCATTTGGTCACGTGCAACCAAACCCGTTACGGTTCTGTCACCAATCGTGATAAGGAATGTTTTCTCAGCAATCGTTGGTAGGCGAAGCAAACGCTTAGCAGCATCTTCAAGCTCAATACCCGCAGTATCTAATGCTGTACCCACTACACGCTTTGACTCAACGTCACGATGCATTTTAGGTGGCTTGCCAAGTAATACGTCCAGTGGCAGGTCCACAGGATTATTATCAAAGTGGCTATCAGCGACTGTTAGATGACGCTCTTCTGTCGCTTCACCAATTACCGCATATTGTGCGCGCTCACGCTTACAAATTGCTTCAAAGCGAGCAAAGTCTTCTGCTGCAACGGCCAATACATAACGCTCTTGCGACTCGTTACACCAGATTTCGTGTGGTGCCATGCCAGGTTCATCGTTCGGGATGTTACGCAGTTGGAACTTACCACCACGGCCGCCGTCGTCGACAAGCTCAGGAAATGCATTTGATAAACCACCCGCGCCCACATCGTGAATAAACGCAATTGGGTTATCATCACCAAGCTGCCAACATTTGTCGATCACTTCCTGACAACGACGTTCCATCTCAGGGTTTTCACGCTGAACAGAAGCAAAATCTAAATCTTCGTTTGATTGGCCAGATGCCATTGATGAAGCAGCCCCGCCGCCAAGACCGATGTTCATTGCAGGACCACCAAGTGCGATTAGCTTAGCACCTACGGGGATTGAGCCTTTTTGCACGTGATCTTCACGGATGTTACCTAAACCACCAGCGATCATGATTGGCTTGTGGTAACCACGTACTTCAGCGCCATTGTGGCTTTCTACTTTTTCTTCGTAAGTACGGAAGTAACCCAATAGGTTTGGACGACCAAATTCGTTGTTAAATGCAGCGCTACCAAGTGGGCCATCAAGCATGATGTCTAATGCATTAACAATGCGTCCTGGTTTACCAAAGTTAGTTTCCCAAGGTTGCTCGAAACCTGGAATACGAAGGTTAGAAACCGTAAAGCCAACTAAACCTGCTTTTGGCTTAGAACCACGACCGGTTGCACCTTCATCGCGGATCTCACCACCTGAACCTGTTGATGCGCCAGAAAATGGGGCAATCGCCGTTGGGTGGTTGTGCGTTTCCACTTTCATCAGAATGTGGATATCTTCCTCGTGGTAAGCATATTCGCCGTCTGTATTTGGGAAGAAACGACCCGCTTTAGAGCCAACCATTACCGCAGCGTTATCTTTATACGCCGACAATACGTTGTCACTATTGGTTTCGTAGGTATTTTTAATCATTTTAAACAGCGACTTAGGCTGTTCTACACCATCGATAGTCCAATCAGCATTGAAAATTTTGTGACGACAGTGCTCAGAGTTTGCTTGAGCGAACATGAACAGTTCGATGTCATTAGGGTTACGGCCAAGCTTTTCAAAGCTTTCTACCAAGTAGTCAATTTCGTCATCAGCAAGTGCAAAGCCTTGCTCAACGTTCGCAACCGCGAGTGCTTCACGGCCACCGCCAAGAATATCCACCGAAGACATTGGGCGAGGCGTTTCCGTGCGGAATAATTTAGCTGCATCATCAAGCTCTGCATGAACAGATTCGGTCATGCGGTCATGAAGTAACTGTGCAACTTCTTCGAACTGAGCTTGTGTTAGTTCACCCTCAACATAATAAGCAATACCACGCTCAACACGGTGTACTTGTGTAAGACCACAGTTGTTTGCAATATCTGTCGCTTTAGAAGCCCAAGGAGAGATAGTTCCGATCCTTGGTGTTACCAAGATCAGTTTGCCCTCTGGCATGTGCTCCGTAATAGTCGGTCCATACTTTAACAGGCTGTTTAGCTTAGTTAACTCAGCCTCTGAAAGCTCAGCCGTTAGATCAGCAAAATGCATGAACTCGGCATAAACATTGGTAACTGGTAATTGAGCTGCAGCGCAGGTTTTAAGGATCTTTTGGACTTTGAAATCTGAAAGTGCAGGTGCACCACGTAGGATTAACATAGGTATTTTCATCCGGGGTTAAGGATTGAACGATATCTTTGGGCGCTCATTATAGTGGAAATAGCGCGCGGAATTAACACTAATTTGTCAAAACTAGAAAATATCATGCAAATCTATCATTACCTTAAGTTAATTCGGCTTTTGCAATTATGATTTTGCTGCGGTAAGTTGGGATTTCGAGCGCAAAAGAGAACCTAGGTCATGTTTAAATACGTCTTTATGTGCTTTGTTGTCATCTGTTTAGTTGGGTGCGACAAAGCCCCTCTTAATCAGTTGCAACATGTAAAACAAAATAAGGTATTACGTGTTGGCACGCTCGCGGGCCCGGGAAACTACTACCAAGGCACCACTGGAGAACAAGGGTTCGAATATGAACTGGCGAGTGAATTTGCCAATGAGCTTGGTGTTGAATTACACATTGTTCCTTACTTTAACTTAGATGAGTTGTTTGCAAGGCTAGATGCCGGAGACTTAGATATCGTCGCCTCCGCGGTGAGCTTTCACCCATCAAGAACAGCGCAATATCGTTTTGGCCCAACGTATAGAATGATCAGTCAAAAACTCGTGTACAAACAAGGGAGAGAGTGGCCAAGAGACTTTGATGATATTAAAGCGCCAATTACCGTACTTGCACACAGCAATCATGTTATTGCGCTTGAAGAGGCGAAAACAAGCCACCCTCATTTGAGTTGGGAGGTTGTTTCAGATAAAGGTGAGGAAGAGCTGCTTCAGGCCATCATTGATGGAGAGATTGACTACACCATTACAGACTCACATTCACTGGCCCTATTTAGACGCTACCACCCGACCGTCAGTATTGCGTTTTCAGTTACAAAAGATGAACATGTGGCGTGGATGATGCGTAACGAAAAAGACGATTCGTTATATGCATTGCTGCCTGCATTTTTCGCTCGAGTACAGCAAAACAACTTTTTGGCCACACTCGAAGAGAAGTATTTTGGTCATATCGAAGAGTTTAACTATGTAAACACCCTAGCTTTTGTCGAAGCTGTACATAGTACCTTACCCACCTATCTCAAGTGGTTCAAAAGTTATTCGAAACAGCACAATATCGATTGGCGTTTGCTGGCTGCAGTCAGCTATCAAGAATCAATGTGGGATCCCAGAGCTAAGTCTCCAACTGGGGTTCGTGGCATTATGATGCTAACGCAACCCACAGCTAAAAAAGTTGGCGTGACAAACCGCCTCAATGCCCAACAAAATATTGAAGGTGGTGCCAAATATCTACGTATTTTATTTGACCGTATGCCTGAAGAAATACAGCAGCCCGATAGTACTTGGCTTGCCCTTGCTTCTTACAATGTAGGCTGGGGCCATGTACGAGATGCACGCAACATTACTGCGGATCAAGGTGGCGATCCGAATAACTGGGCAGATGTTAAAAAACGACTACCGCTACTTACTAAAAAGCGCTACTATCGAAATACAAGATATGGATATGCTCGTGGTGATGTTGCGGTAACGTATGTAGATAATATTCGCCGCTATTATGATGCACTTGTGTGGTTGGAAGACAACGGTGCACTCCTACCTGATAGCAGTAAAGCCTCTTCGCAAACGACTCCGGTTGATAATTCGGACAAAGCCAGTGAAGTCGAGAAGCAACAGTAATTTATATTTACTAAACTGGCTTGATAAATGCTTCAAAAGGTCATAAATCTGTCATAGGCATAGCGTATTTATACTAAATTAATATTTGGGGGCATTACCCCCACCTAATCTCTCACATTCGGAGGTTCTATGTTGAGAAGACGTCGGAATCATCAATTTAAACGTAACACCAAATACACGTCGCCAAATCGCCGTCGTGTAATGATGAAAAATGCACACCGTAAAATGCTCTTGCGCCATCGTATTTTTGCGCTAATTCAAATGGAAGAGCAAAGGGACGCAAAAACAGCCACAGCGGTAGTACAGCCTTAAGTACTACCGTTTTTCAACTTTTTTGCTGCTTTAATCTCTTGGCGTCTGCGCTTAAAAAATGCAGACAGCTTTTCGCCACATACTTCACCCAATACGCCCGATGTAACTTCTAGTTGGTGGTTCAGCTTTTCGTGCTGTAACAAGTTCATTATCGAACCAGCCGCACCCGTTTTTGCATCAGAGGCACCAAACACCACTCGGCTCAAGCGGCTATGAACCAGTAAACCGGCACACATAGGACATGGCTCAAGCGTCACATATAAAGTGCAATCAATCAGCCGATAATTTTCAACGACTTTGCCAGCTTCTCTAATAGCCATCATTTCAGCGTGAGCCGAAGGATCATGACAGGTAATTGAACGGTTCCAACCCGCAGCTATCATTTCACCATCTTTCACTACAACAGCACCGACTGGAATTTCGTTTTCGGCTTCAGCTTTGTCAGCAAATGCTAACGCCATTCTCATCCAATATTGATCATCTTTTACTTCTGACATGATAATTTTATTGTCGTCCTCACCTAAAATGGAGTATATCACCTCCAGCAGAGCTCTGGTTAAGCTGCTATTCTTAAATAATCATAGTCACCATTACAGCTGCTTTTATAAGCAAACTCAGGATGTTACCAACATCTTTTTAATATTTTGCGGACATTATTGATAATTTTCGCAATTTTGCCGTGGCTCACAGGGTTGGATTTACGCTATAATTCGCCGCTTTTTTTATTTCGTAAGCTCAAAAACACACGGGTAGAATATGAAATTTCCGGGACGCCGTAGGCATAAACACTATTTTCCGGTGGAAGATAAAGATCCGCTTATTAACCAGTTACACGCTGATGATCGGCTAAAAAGGAGCTATATCTGTGGTATAGATCAAATCGTCGTTGATATCGAAGCGAAAGTGGATCAAGCTTTTCTTGATGAATTCCACTTACAGCGTGGTATGTCACAAGTGATAGACAATGATGTCACCAACGCCCTTTATGATAGGCTAAAACGTGATGACATGATCGACTATGAATTTGCTGGCGGTACCATAGGTAACACCATGCACAACTATTCAGTGCTAGCGGATGACCGCTCAGTTCTGCTTGGGGTGATGAGTGAAAACATAAAGATTGGCAGCTACGCCTATAAATTTTTATGTAACACCTCAAGCCGAGTTGATCTGGACTACTTGCAGCCAGTTGATGGCCCTATTGGTCGTTGTTTTACGCTTATCGATGACAGTGGTGAGCGAACTTTTGCTATCAGCGCAGGATTAATGAACCACCTACGTCCTGAGTCTATTTGCCAAACGCTTATCGAAGAATCATCGGCGTTAGTGATCAGCGCTTATTTGATGCGCACGAGTGGCGACGAAACCATGACACAAGCAACGATGCAGGCGGTTGAGTATGCCAATAATGCTGGCATACCCGTAGTATTGACGCTTGGCACTAAGTTCTTAATTGAACAAGACCCCAAGTGGTGGGCTGACTTCGTTGCTAAACATGTTGATATCCTTGCAATGAATGAAGAAGAAGGTGAGGCAATCACAGGCTTTAGCGATCCACTTCTCGCCGCAGATAAAGCACTGGACTGGGTTGATTTGGTCATTTGTACCGCAGGCCCTAAAGGGCTGTTTATGGCGGGTTATGTTGATGACAGCTGCAAGCGTGTGACTGAATACCCGTTGCTGCCTGGTGCTATTCCTGAATTTAATCGCTACGAATTCTCACGCGCGATGAAAAAAGCCCAATGTGAACAACCGATCAGAGCATACAGCCATACCGCTCCTTACATGGGTGGACCGGATATCATCAAGAATACGAATGGTGCCGGTGACTGTGCCCTTGCCGCTGTTCTGCATGATATTTGCGCCAATGAATATCATAAGCTAAATGTCCCAAACTCGGCGAAGCATGAACAAAGTGCTATTACCTATTCATCTTTGGCACAGATAAGCAAATATGCAAACCGTGCAAGCTATGAGGTACTCGTTCAGCATTCACCCAGATTATCTCGAGGCCTACCTGAGCGTGAAGACTCACTAGAGCAATCATACTGGGAACAATAACGATCCTTAGACTGTTTAGGATTGGTAAAATAGCGACTTCGGTCGCTATTTTTATATCATCTAGTGTGTATATTACTTGCTATCAAAAAATAGCAGTACCAAGTTCATTGGATAGATATTCTAATGCCGCGATCCCAGCCAAAGAGTTACCAACTTTATCAAGCCCAGGCGACCAGACCGAAATTGTAAAACGATTCGGCACAATAGCGATTATTGCCCCCCCGACACCTGACTTGCCAGGCATTCCTACTCGATAACCAAAGTCACCTGCTGCATCGTAAAGACCACTCGTAAACAACAGCGAGTTCATTTGCTTGGTTTGTTTTTTGGTTAGTATCCGCTGTTTTGATAAGTTGCAGTAACCCTGACTAGACAGATAGGAAAATGACTTCGCTAACTCAGTGGTATTCATTTCAATTGCACAAAAATTGAAATATGACCACAACACATCCTCGACTTCATTATTAAAATTGCCAAATGACTTCATCAAATAAGCCATCGCTGCATTTCTATACCTGTGATCATACTCAGACTGCGCCACAACCTTATTAATACACAGCTTGTCGTTACCAGACATCGCTCTGTAGCTTTCTAGCATGGTATGAATTGGAGCAGATAAACGAGAGTACAGCGCATCACAAGTTACAATGGCACCTGCATTTATAAAGGGATTTCTTGGAATACCATTTTCGAACTCAAGCTGGGTTAAGGAGTTAAAAGCAGTACCCGAAGGCTCTTTCCCTACCCGACTCCACAACTCGTCACCATAGCGCTGCAGTGCTAGCGTCAATGTCATTACTTTGGATACTGATTGAATTGTAAATCTGGCTTCAGTATCTCCAGCACTAAATGTTTCGCCATCTACCGTGTGCAGTGAAACAGAAAATTGTTCTAACGGCTGCTCAGCTAAAGCGGGAATATAGTTAGCAACTTTGCCTTGGCGTAACAACGGTTGAACTCGCTGTGCAGCCTGCTCTAAAATTTCTTGGTAATTTGGCATATGCTCGTAATTAAGGCTAGCTAGGATGATTGGAGAAGTGTATCAAAAAAGGCCCCGTAGGGCCTGATGTTTATCTGAAACTAAGGTTATTTCAGTTCCATTTCTTGAATAATCTCGTGCGCAATAGGTGGCGTTGTACTCACCGGCTTCTGATGTTTATTGGCTTTTAACTGACCTTTTCGGTGCTTCAAAGCTGCATCAAGCTTTTTAGACGCTTTAGCAATAGCAGGATACATCACTTCGTCTTCACCTTTTACTGATATTCGGCTACCTGCGTAGTTTGTACTTATCTCCGTATAAAATTGTTTGTGTTCTTTGCTGACGATGATGTCTAGGGATAACAACGACGGAAAATGGTTAGCGATCTTGGCAAACTTTTCATGAACGTGGTTTTTAACAGCATCGGTTACATCTACGTGATGGCCAGATAAATTAATCTTCATATGCAATCCTTCTTTTGCGTTTACCCTTAACAATAGTATTGGCACGATTGCTCGATTTCTCAAGAGCCTTAGCAGAAATTTATTACAAAATTTGGAAGGAAGCTGATTCTAATCAAAAAATAAATAAGGAGAATTAGTGAGGCCTTTGATCTCAAATGTATGTTTATTAGAACTCAGGCATAAAAAAAGCCCTAGCAAGGGCTCTTTTCATATTGCGTAAACTTTACAATTAAAGGCCTGCACGCTCTTTGATGACAGCAATCAATGCTGAATCACCGTGGTTTGACTCAGCCCATGCTAACTCTTTACCATCTTCTAGCGCGCTTTTTGGAATACTTTTAATAATGTACTCGCCCGAATCGACTGCGTTGCTAGCAATAGCATGTCTAAGTAAGTTATTACCGTTGCACTGGATTGCATCGTAAACATTACGCATTTTGAGGCGTGATGTTTTCAAAGCGTTACGAATGCGATTTTTATCGTCCGCTGCGATATATTCACATATAGAAAGCGCCAACTGATCGTTTGCACTTACTGGCTTGCTGAAAGAAAAAGCTGCAACAGCGATAGAAGCTGACAGTAGCACGGTAGTTAATTTCATTACACAGACCCTTTAATACTTTATTCGTAGCATATAACTGGCTATATTTTAGCAACCTAAACAATTGTTAGCAAGAAACTCATAGTTTTTTGTTCAGAGTTACGAATTTATAACTATGGTTATTTCTTTCATCAGGTTCGTTACACTCAGTTTCAAGCACTTCCCATTCAGCAACTTGCTCGTAGTCTGGAAATTGAGTATCTCCTTCAACTTCTAAATCGATGAAGGTCAAATAGAGCCGCTGAGCATAAGGCAGAAATATGTCATATATATGACCACCACCAATTATCATAATTTCGTCACAACCCCTAACAGCACTAAGTGCGGCTTCAGGCGAAGCGAGGACTTCAATACCTTCTTGAGTATAGTCAAGATTTCTGGATATCACTATGTTTCTACGACCAGGAAGAGGCCTTCCAATAGACTCAAATGTCTTTCGGCCCATAATCACAGGTTTACCTAGCGTAACCTTTTTGAAATGTTGAAGATCTGCAGGCAAGTGCCACGGCATATCGTTATCTTTTCCGATAATACGGTTATTTGCCATCGCAGCTATCATTGAAATTACCACAACGCACCTTTATAGTATTTTAGTATTAGTTTATACACACAATTAGCATGCAAGATGTTTGATTAACCTGAACTCGAGATAAGAAGTAAGTTAATCCACTAAAATCACTAAGCTCAAAAGCGTAGTATCACTCTTGCCAGAAGTTATTTCTTAATACAAGGCAAATTTGTGCGTCAATAGCTGGCCTATTGCAAACAAATTTAACGCAGTAGTAAGGGATAACAGCTGCTAGAGAACAAGTTGTTATCCCGAGTTCAGGTTGATTAGTATATCATCTTCAACAGAATTGCGGCGAGAATACTGAGTTGAAGTAATATACTGTTCAAATAGGCATAAAAAAGGCCCATATATGGGCCTCTCAGAATAAATTCAATGTAACTTAACGCTCGTAAATAACTTCAACATCGTAGTCGTCGTCATCCCAGTCATCCCAGTCATCCCAGTCATCATCGTCGCTCTTATCATTTTTAGTTGCATGTCTGTGGTATGTGTCCCACTTAAATTCAACTTCTTCTTGCTGCTCTTCTTCGAATTTATCTTTTGGCATGCTTTCAAGAAGGTTCATGATATCAAAGCACAAAGGTTGCGTATTTAACTTGTTTGCAGCAGAGATCATATAAAAGTTTTCTGCGTCTAGCTCTTCAGCAATACGAGCGCATATTTCTTCTCTTTCTTCTTCAAGCAATAAATCCACTTTATTTAGCACTAACCAACGAGGCTTTTCCGCTAATTTAGGGCTGTACTGATGCAGTTCGTTAATAATAGCGAAGCCATTCTCTACAGGATCACTACCGTCAACCGGCATCACATCAATAATGTGTAATAACACCCGACAGCGCTCTAAATGCTTTAAGAAACGAATACCAAGGCCTGCACCGTCAGCGGCACCTTCAATTAAGCCTGGGATATCAGCAATTACAAATGACTTGCTCGCTTCAGGTCTTACAACACCTAAATTAGGCACTAGCGTGGTAAATGGATAGTCAGCGACTTTTGGTTTAGCGGCAGATACACTGCGGATAAACGTAGATTTACCGGCATTTGGCAAACCTAACAAACCAACGTCTGCAAGCAGCATTAATTCTAAGCGAAGGTTACGAACTTCACCTTGAGTACCCAGCGTTTTCTGTCTTGGTGCGCGATTAGTACTTGACTTAAAACGCGTATTACCAAGACCATGATACCCACCTTTCGCTACGATCAGCTTTTGTCCGTTTTTGGTCAAATCGCCTAAACACTCTTCAGTATCGACATCTGTAACTCTTGTACCAACTGGTACCTTAAGTACTAAGTCCTGACCTTTTTTACCGGTACAATTACGGCCTTGACCATTGGTACCACGCTCAGCCCTGTGAAAGCGTTCAAACTGATAGTCGATAAGCGTATTTAAATTTTCATCAGCCTGCAGGAATACACTACCGCCATCGCCACCATCACCACCGTCTGGGCCACCATCTGGCACAAACTTTTCGCGGCGGAATGAAACGACACCACTGCCCCCATCTCCGGCTTCCGCTCTAATCTCTACTTCATCGACAAACTTCATGGTTTAAACTCTTTAACTCTGTCTGAATTCACTACACCATTATAGCAGCAGCGACAAATCGCTCCTAATACCAATTGTATTAATACGCCTTGATATAGCTAATTTGGTAATTGATGTGCTGAAAACAAAAAACCCCGCCTAAGCGGGGTTTTTTAGTATTTAATACCGATTACTCAGCAACGATGCTAACGTATTTACGGTTTAAAGGACCTTTCTGCTCAAAAACAACTTTACCGTCTGCTTTTGCGAAGATTGTGTGGTCTTTACCGATACCTGCGTTAGAACCAGCGTGGAACTTAGTACCACGTTGACGAACGATGATGCTACCCGCTAGAACTGATTCGCCACCAAAACGTTTAACACCTAAGCGTTTACTTTCTGAATCGCGACCGTTACGAGTACTACCAGCTGCCTTCTTATGTGCCATCTTTCTGTACCTCTAAAAATTAAGCGCTAATGCCAGTGATTTTAACTTCAGTGAACCACTGACGGTGGCCCATCTGCTTACGAGAATGCTTACGACGTCTAAACTTAACAATCTTAATCTTCTCGCCACGACCGTGAGATACAACTTCAGCTGTAATTTTACCACCGTTAACAAACGGTGCACCGATCTCGATCTTTTCACCATCAGCAATTAGAAGTACTGAATCAAATTCAACTGCTGCACCAGTTTCAACGTTTAGCTTTTCTAAACGAATTGTTTGACCTTCAGTCACACGGTGCTGTTTACCACCACTTTGGAAAACCGCGTACATAATTAACTCCGTCTGTGCGCCCTCAAATCGACGCAACTTAATATTCTTCAATAGGGCGCGAAGTTTACGCTAATGCGTATCTTGGCGCAAGAGTAAATTTGAAGAAAGTGAATAAAATTTAGCTCGTATGAGGGCAATCAAATATTTTCCCCTATTCTAGTCAAAAAAATGTCAAAGCCAAGCTCTTTTTTCTCTCAATTCATCAGACAAATCATCAGACAAAAGGCGAATCTATAGTTTACCTAATACAGTACCAAATGAGATTTTACTGTACCTATTTCACCCATTACGCGACCATCAAAAGCACAAAAAGTAAGCATAAAAACGTTTTTTTATAAGCAACTACGACAATTTATCGAGTCGATGATTTTTTTGTAGTACAATCGCCGAGTTTATTCATTTTCGGTTAATAGATTGGCTCGGAGCGCAATGGATATAAAAACTATCCAAAATTTGGTTGAGCAAGATATGCTTGACGTCAACCAACTTATACATCAACAAATGCAATCTGATGTTGCACTTGTAAAACAGCTAGGTTTATACATTGTAAATAGCGGAGGAAAACGCATCCGCCCAATGTTAGCCCTTTTGGCTGCACGAGCATTAGGTTACGAAGGTGATAAACACATCACACTAGCGACAATTGTAGAGTTTATTCACACAGCAACCTTACTCCACGATGACGTGGTTGATGAGTCATTACTGCGCCGTGGAGAACCGACTGCAAATGCTGAATTTGGAAATGCGGCAAGCGTATTAGTTGGTGACTTTATCTACACTCGTTCATTCCAGTTGATGGTTGGTCTTGGTAATATGGAAGTCATGCAGATCCTAGCGGATGCAACCAATATTATCGCTGAGGGCGAAGTGTTACAGCTAATGAACTGTAATGACCCAGATACAACTGAAAAGAGTTATATGCAGGTTATCTACAGCAAAACGGCGAAGCTATTTGAAGCTGCAACTTTACTACCCGCTGTAGTGCTAGAGCAATCAGACGAAATTAAAACTGCGCTTAAGCTTTACGGTATGCATTTAGGCACAGCCTTCCAACTTGTAGACGATATTCTTGACTACAGTGCTAACGCAGAATTGCTGGGTAAGAATATTGGTGATGATCTCGCCGAGGGTAAACCTACGCTTCCGCTTATTTATGCAATGCAGCATGCAACTGCTCAGCAAACAGCTCAGATCAGAACAGCAATAGAAAGTGGTAATGGGCTTGATTATCTTGACGATATTTTAGCAACACTAGCCGAAACCAAAGCACTTGACTTCACGATGGCTAAAGCCCAAGAAGAAGCCCAAAAAGCGATTGCACAATTGAGCGTTTTACCTGACTCAGTGCATAAAGAAGCACTGATAGGACTTGCCAAGCTTTCTGTGGATAGAGAGTATTAATCGTCCCCTAGCCAGTTTATGAGCTATAAAAAGGTCGCTGATGCGACCTTTATTTTTCTGGTGGCCTGTAGCCTTCAATTTCGACTTCTTTATCTTCAAACAAAAAGCCGACCATCTGCTCTTCAAGCATTTGCCTGTGCTCAGGATCCATCATATTAAGATGCTTTTCGTTGATTAGCATAGTTTGCTTATGCTGCCATTGCTGCCAAGCTTCTTTGGAGATGTTATTAAATATACGTTCACCAACTTCTCCTGGATACAGTTGAAAATCCAGTCCAGGCGCTTCCTTTTGTAACTTTTGACAAAATACCGTACGTGCCATGAGTATCTACCTCTTCAATTTTAATCGTGCACTCAATGAGAGTCAGCACCAGTGATAGCGTCAGTTTACCCTATTGCGGTTAATACTTTAACCAACTTTTTAGTCGGCGCAGCGAGCCCAACCTCTGGCGGGTTATGAGTATCGAACCACAGCAATTGCTGATCATGCACACAATCTGGCATACTTTTTACTTCTACAACCACGGGGGTAATAGTTAACTCAAAATGCGTAAAAATATGCACAAAGGGTTCAAGTGTATTTGTACATTCAAGTTTAAGTTCTTGCTGCTTAATAAACGCGTCTAACTCATCTTGCTCTGCAAACTCAAAAAAGCCGAATAACCCACCCCATATTCCACTCGAAGGGCGCTTCTCCATCAAAACTTTATCACCACATTTAATTATTAAGTGGTGAGTACGCTTTTTTGGTTTCTCTTTTTTGGGTTTAGGGTTTGGAAACTCTTTAACCCGATTATTTTTGAACGCCGAACATTCCTCAACAAGTGGGCAAACATCACAGTTTGGCTTACTTCTGGTACATACGCCTGAACCTAAATCCATCATAGCCTGATTAAACGCTCTTACATCACCGCTTGGCGTGACAGCATCACTCAAAGACCATAACTGATTTTCGACCTTTTTTACTCCGTACCAGCCCTCAACCATATAAAACCTAGCTAAGACCCGCTTAACATTACCATCGAGTATTGGATGATGCTGACCAAGCGCAAGAGAGAGTATCGCACCTGCGGTAGAGCGACCAATGCCCGGTAAGTCCATCACCGCTTCTAATGTTTGTGGGAATTCACCTTTATAGCTATCTCTGATCACTTTTGCAGCTTTATGAAGGTTTCTTGCTCTGGCGTAATAACCAAGCCCAGTCCAATGGTGTAACACTTCATCTTCCGGTGCATCGGCCAATGCAATTACTGTTGGGAAGCGCGCCATAAAGCGCTCAAAATAAGGAATAACTGTGGTTACTTGAGTCTGCTGTAACATCACCTCTGAAATCCATACTTTATACGGTGTTTTTCCGAGTTGCCACGGCAGTGTTTTTCTACCATGAAGGTGATACCAAGACACAACTTGCTCACCAAACCACTTAGCTTGTTGCTGGCTAACTTTCATAAACTTGACTAGTACTTGCTACAAAAGCCGCCAGTGTAATCACAATTGCTTTAATAGTCACCACGTAAAATTTCACTCTATACTTGTTTATTGCCAACTGAATGACGATAATGTGCGACCATTTTCACGAGCATAGAAATGACCATGAACGAATCAAGCAAAAGTGCGCTCGAACAGGCGCAGGAAGAAGGCAAGTACATCAGAAAAGTGCGTAGCTTTGTTAAGCGTGAAGGACGTCTTACTAAAGGCCAAGCAGCATCGCTAGAAAAATGCTGGCCAACAATGGGACTGGAGCACCAACAAGGTTTGCTAGACTTTACAGAAGTATTTGGTAACAGCAATGAAGTCGTTCTTGAGATTGGATTTGGGATGGGCAAGTCTCTCGTTGAGATGGCAAAAAATAACCCACAACAAAACTTTATTGGCATAGAAGTACACCGTCCAGGTGTAGGTGCTTGCTTGATGGATGCAGATGAACAAGGCATCACTAACTTACGTGTTTTTGAACACGATGCAGTTGAAATCTTAGCGGATTGTATCGCTGATGGCAGCCTTGCTAAATTACAGCTATTCTTCCCTGATCCATGGCATAAAAAGCGTCACCACAAACGTCGCATCGTACAACTTGAATTTGCTGAGAAAATACGCCAAAAGCTTAAAGTAGGTGGCGTGTTCCATATGGCAACTGACTGGGAAAACTATGCCGAGCATATGCTTGAAGTGATGAGTGCAGCACCTGGTTATAAAAACCAGTCGCAAAGCAATGATTATGTTCCTCGTCCAGACTTTAGACCGCTTACTAAGTTTGAGCAACGAGGCCATCGTTTAGGACATGGCGTTTGGGATTTAATGTTCGAGCGTACTAGCTAAACACCCACTCTTTATAATGGAGCGGCTCAACAGGCTGCTTCATCGCCCAGCTATTTGAGTACATTCACTAGGAGTTAGCGTTGCAGTTTACCAACCCAAGTTTATTACTACTTCGTAATGAAGAAGAGCTTATTGCCAACAATATTCTGGTTATTAACCATCAGCGCGATGGCTTCCTACGTGAATTAAAAGCGCTCAATCCAAGTTCGGCAATTCATGCGTTTAGTTTCGATTTTGCAGACCACCTTCACGCAGATAAAATCGCCGACGTTAAGAGCTATGTAGATCATCAATTACCGCAGTTACAAGATATTGATTTAGTTATTTATTATTACCCTAAATCAAAACCTGAAGCGCAAATGGTATTTGATAATATTCGTCACTTGAGCACGGCTGAAACTAGGTTACTCGTTGTTGGCGAAAACAAAAGTGGGGTGAAAAGTGCAGAAAAGCAACTTAAAGAGCACGCTGCACACTGTTATAAATTAGAAAGCGCAAAACACTGCATTTTGTATGAGTTTGATCAGCTTACTGCCAACCCAAATTTTGATTTAAGCCATTATGTACAGACATTTTCAGTGCGTATCGCCAAAACAGAGTTTACTGCCGCAAGTTTGCCAGGTGTATTTAATCATGGGAAGCTCGACGCTGGTACTCAATTATTGCTAGAAAATGTCACCCTTCCCTATAAAGGTAAAGTGTTAGATTTTGGCTGTGGTGCTGGACTTATAGCCTGCTACGCCTTATTGAACAGCCCAACTCTTAAGTTTACCTGTTTGGATGTCAATGCGCTTGCGCTGTTTGCCACGCAGCAGACTTTAGCTTTAAACAACCTCAGTGCAACTTTGCTACTTAGTGACGGTTTAAGTGAATTGAATGGTAAATTCAACCTTATTTTAAGCAATCCACCATTTCATACAGGCCTTTCAACAGACTATGATATCGCTGAGCAATTTCTACATAACATCAAGCGTCATATGGATACCAAGTCTAATATTCAGCTAGTTGCAAATAGCTTCTTAAAATACCCTCCTATTTTAGAAGCTCAGTTTGAACAGTTTGAAGTTGTCACTAAAAACACTAAATTCGCCATCTATAAAGCGCAGTAGTTTACTAACTCTAAGGTTTACTTGCTTATATCAAGTAAACCTTAACTCAAACCCACCTTTTATCTTTTCATTTTCAAAGATTTGCTCTACTTTATTATAATGAGTTATTGGATCTCAAAAGCTCTGTAGCCGCAGCTAAGGCTGATCATACAGCTGGAATAAGAATGAGTAAGCAATTAACCAAAACAAGCATAAGAAAAGTATTGATCAGCGCAGTGATGCTTGTAACCGCGCTGTGCCTCTCTTTATCCATATCTATTTCCACTTACCTTGATGTAAAAGAGCAAAAACAGCTGATCATCAATAAAATAGAGATGATAGCCGACATCGTTGCGTTCAATTCTCAGATCACAATTTTATTCGATGATCGAAAAACTGAAGATGCACGTCTAAAGTCTTTTCAACAAGTGGATATCATCAAAAACATCCATATCTATGCCATGGATGACGTAACCAACAGCCCTGTATTTTTTACCAGCTACAACGCCAGTCGAACACCACCAGTACCGCTAAAGGTTAATCAAATTGAAGAGTTAAAAACCCCCAAGGTCTCAGAAGACTACATTGAATTGATTAAACCTGTAATTTATGAGGGGAATATTGAAGGTTATGTTTATGTCCGCGGCGGTTTAGAAAGACTCTCAAACTATATAAATAAAAAAATCTTAGTAGATATCGCGCTCACCTTATTCGTACTCCTCCTCGTATTGCTAGTTTCAAGGGGGATCCAAAAGCGTATAGCGACGCCAATTGAAGGACTCTCTGCACTATTGCAGGACGTTTCAAAAAATCATAATTACAGTGCAAGAGCGCCTGGCAGCAATATTTCTGAACTAAACGTATTAGCAAATAACTTAAATATCATGTTAGCTCGCACCGAAAATCAACTTGAGCGTCATAAAGCGGATAAACAAGAGATAAAACAGCTCAACCAGAGCTTAGAAGAAAAAGTGAATCAACGCACAATTGCGCTGAGAGAGGCTAACCAAGAACTGCTGAACGCTTTAGAGCGTATGCATCAATACCAGAACCAAATCATCGAGAACGAGAAAATGGCTTCGCTGGGGCAAATGGTGGCAGGTGTTGCCCACGAGGTAAATACCCCTATCGGTTTGGGTATCACAGGCTCTACGTTGTTAAGAGATAAATTATCCGATATTCGCGAAGCGTTTCAAACAAAGTCTTTGACCTCCAAACAGTTAGAGCGCTTTGTTAACGATGGAATTGAAAATCTTGATCTCATCTACCGCAACCTAAACCGAGCGGCTGAGCTGGTTTCTAGCTTTAAGCGCCTTGCCGTAAGCCAGGATCTAGAAGTGAACTCACAAATAGATTTGTCAAACCTGCTTACTGAAGTCGTAGCATCTATGCGAGCTGAACTCTCCACAAAACAACCTGAAGTGACTATTGACTGTGACTCTGGACTTGCAATCGAAAGTAAAGCTGGACCACTACAACAAGTATTAGAACAGCTTATATCCAACTCCTTACTCCATGGTTTTAAAGATCAACAAAACAATAGCATTGCAATTACTGTGAAACCATCAATGGGACAACTTGCTATTGAATACGCAGACAACGGAATGGGTGTACCCAAAGCAATTAAAAAGCGCATCTTCGATCCGTTTGTCACAACGCGTAGAGGTGAAGGAGGAAGCGGCCTAGGTATGCATTTGGTTTATAATCTAGTAACCCAAGCACTTGGAGGCTCGATCACTTTAGATGAAGAATTTAGCCAAGGTGCTAAATTTATTATAACTCTTCCTCTGTCGGGTAATCTAAAATGAGGTTGATTAATCTAGTTATTTTGCTTTTATTTGTCTCCTTAAATACAACTGCAAAATCACCAGATCAGGTTCGTTCTGCTTTTCTCTATCAGATGGCAAAATTCGTCGAGTTTCCCGACGAAAACACAAAAACCAGTATTCAATTTTGCTTCTATTCACTTGAATCAGGGCCTGCTGCTGAACTAAAAAGTGCAACAAAGCTGAATGTGCGAGGCAAACCCATTGAGCTCGTAGAAGCAAAAAAAACGTGGAGTTATAGGGAACTTTCCAGCGCTTGCGATATCACATACATTGATGAAACTAGCGAAAATGATATACTGTCCGCTTGGACCGATACAATAGAGTCAAACATGTTGACCGTGGGCGAAAGTATTGAGTTTTTAGAAAGAGGCGGGATTGCTTCTTTGGTCCAAGAAGGGAGCAAAATTCGACTGTATATAAATAAGCAAGCACTAGAAAAACAGTACTTCATCGTGCGCTCAAGGCTGCTTGCCGTATCCAAGTTTCATCCCAACTGATTTTACTTGTTAACAATTGGATAAGCTCCTATAATCGTAAATATTCGGATTTATTATATAAGTCCGGACACATTGTAAATTATATATTCCGAAAAGGTTAATTAATAATGCAAACGCCAGTCATTCTAATTGTAGAGGATGAAGACGTAACTCGACTGAACCTCGTTAGTTTATTTGAAGCGGAAGGTTACAAAGTAATCGAAGCCATTGATGGCGATGACATGCATGACAAGTTGACATCAAATGATGATGTCAACCTTGTAATCATGGATATCAACCTTCCTGGTAAAAATGGTTTAATTTTGGCGCGTGAATTACGTCAGAAGAAAAACATCGGCCTTATTTTCCTAACAGGTCGTGACAATGATGTTGACCGCATTCTTGGTCTTGAGATTGGTGCTGATGATTACATCACAAAACCATTTAACCCGCGTGAACTAACGATTCGTGCTCGCAACCTAATCTCTCGTACTGGCACGTCTGCAGAAGAGTCAACAATTGATAGCAACGGCGTTATTACTTTTAATGGTTGGGAGTTAGATGAAAACAGTCGCTGTTTAACATCTCCAACAGGCGATTCAAAGCGTCTACCAAAAGGTGAATATCGTGCACTTCGTCTAATGCTAGATTCGCCGGGCCGCATTTTTAGCCGTGAGCAGCTTATCAAGCACATGACTGGTCGTGAACTTCGCGCAAACGACCGTACTGTTGACGTTACTATTCGTCGTATTCGTAAGCATTTCGAAACTGATAACAATACGCCTGAATTAATTAGTACAATTCACGGTGAAGGTTACCGTTTCATTGGTAAACTCGACGCTCAATAATCGTTTTTACTGATCTTCAGCGAGTTTTGCAATTAATGGATGAAGGGCTTCTTGCCCTTCTTCTATTTTTGCCTCTAACTCAGAAACCCAATTCAATAGTGTCTCTTCCTCTTTGCCTTCTGATTCTAATTCCATTTTCTTCGCTTGTAATTGGGCAAGTTGCAGCCCTACCGAACCAGCAGCACCTTTAACTTTATGTGCAACCGCACCATATTCCTCGATATCATTTTGTGCAACAGCCTCTCTGAGCTCTTGACAGTACTTAGGACTGAGCTTAGTAAATAGATCACAGCTTCTTTGGAATGCAGCAGCCCCCATAGACTCAACAAAGTCGCAAATGGTCTCTATATCTAAATCGGAGTATTCAGGTTGTGATAACGCTTCTCGAATATCGATACTTTGTTTGTTTTTCTGTGCCTCAATTCCAAATAACTCAGCGAGCATTTTGTCGAGCTTAGTAGTATTTATTGGTTTGGCCAAAGCTCCCTGAACATTAATCCCCTCAAGCTCTTGCTCGGCGCTTCTGACGTTTGCGGTTAAGGCAACTATTGGTAAGTGATCAAAGTGGCTGTCTTCTCTTATTTGACGCGCAACAACATCACCATTGATATCTGGTAGCTGCATATCCAGAAGAATGAGATCTAGGTCATCTTCAGTTTCAACAAACGAAAGAGCGTCCTCGCCAGTTTCAGCCCAAATAACTTCATGCCCTCGCTGTTCTAATAGATTTGTTGCAATTTCAGCGTTTAACGGCACATCCTCAACAAGTAAAATGTACAAGCTTCTACCAGCGTAACTTTGTTCTTTCGGTGCATTACATAGCTGTAACGGGATCTCAACATCAAAACGACTCCCCTTACCTTCTTGACTAGTAACCGCTATCGTTCCTTTCATAGCCTGAACTAAAGCTTTAGTAACCGCAAGGCCAATGCCCGAGCCAATCGCATTGCTGCCCGATGCATCTGGAGCCTTGTAATACATCTCAAAGATCCGTTCAAGCTGATCTTCGGATATTCCCATACCGGTATCTATAACGCTAATTGTCAGCCATGGCCCATCATCTCGATTCTCGCGGCGGCATTCCAGCGTCACATTCCCCTTGTGGGTAAACTTCACTGCATTATTAATTAGATTCCAGAGTACCTGACGTAGACGTGTCGGATCGAGTAACGCATAAACGTCTAAGATTCCGGAACGATTGATAGTAAATTCTAAGCCCTTTTGATCAGCAATTAGACCTGCAAAGTTGACTACATCGTTTATAAAATCAGAAACATTGATACTGTCTGTTGCTATATCTAGCTGCTCCCTATCAATTTTATCTAAATCAATGATGTCGTTAAAAATATTGCCAAGCGTCTCCGCACTTGAAAACACGGTATTACACCAGCTTTTTTGTTGCGCAGTCAGGTCGGTGTCTAACATCATGCGCGTCAGACCAACAATACCATTGAGCGGAGTTCTTAATTCATGACTTAGCGTAGCAATAAACTTACCTTTATCCTTATACGCAGTTTCTAACGCCTGCTCGGCTTCTTTACGACTAGTAATATCACGACCAAAGGCCAACAAGCCTATATATTCGCCTTTATCATTGATAAATGGCAGCTTGCGCATTTCAAACCAACGAGGTTCGCCTTCAACGGGATACTCTACGTCAAGTGTTAATGGTTGCTGTGTTTCTGATACCTGGCTATCTGTTTCAAGTACTTTTGGAAGATATTGCTCTGAATATATTTGTTCGACTGATTTACCAATTAGTTCTTCACTGCTTTTGCCCATCACTAATTCGAACATCTTGTTACAGCCTGCGAATACACCGTTTTCATCGCGGTAATAGAACAGATCAGGAGATGAATCAACAATGCTTCGCAGTAACATACCTTGCTGCGCAAGTTCTTGTTGGGTCTTTTTACGCTCTGCAATTTCTTTTCTTAATTCATCTATCGCGCGGTGTTTAGCATGCAAAGCAATTTTACGCTCGTCAATCTCACTATTTAAACGATTAATATTGTCCTTTAGCGTTTGGTTCAGCATCTTTTCTTGTTGTGTTGCCGACTCCAAGTAGGCCTTCGATGAATGTACCTCCCGCATTGCCGCGACGGACATCATGATAAGAGCGGGCGCAATGACAGCGGTTAAGAAAAAGAGTGCCGATATATCGACAATTTCAACTACACCTAATGCAACATAGTAAAACATGCAAGATAGAATAACTGCAACGAAGAGCGTAAAAGCATAAGCGATGGCAAACGCCCGCTTGTTACCGTATCTTTCTACCAAGTTTGATAAAATTCGAGCCCATGAGCCAAACGAATTTTCTGTCATATTATTACTTCACCATTGTTAAACACTTGTCAGGCAAGTTTATATTCTACCGCTTGAGCCTGACTGAATTGCTTTTCAAGCCCTCAAAGTAAATATTATACAAAAGCCCTAGTAATAAGCGAGTATAGAAATTGCAGGGCCAGATCATTCACTCATTTTCATACACACTAAGCAGAACGATAGATAACAGAAATGAGACTCTGTATCACTAAATGCACAATTCATCTAATTTAGTGCGGATAGATTTAAGCGCACCATCCCAACTTAATCTGATTTCGTGTAATATGCCCGTTTTTTAAGTCGTGAGAAAAGAGAGCGTCGATGCAAAATAACATGCCAGACATTGCACACAGTGCTAGTGCGTTACAAACAGGAACTTTAGACTGGGTAGGCATGGGTAACATAGAGTTGCCTTTAGTATTAGAAAGCAAAGGCCTAAATCAAGTTACTGTTACAGCCAAAGCCGATGCATTTGTTAATTTGCAAAAAGAAGACGCAAAAGGCATTCACATGTCACGCCTCTTTCTTGCCCTTGATACGCTTTCTTGTGAGCAAGTACTTACACCTAAAACTCTAAAGCAGTTGTTAGATAACTTTTTAAGTACGCATAGCGACTTAAGTACAGGTGCAAAAGTAACCCTGCAGTTTGAATTGCCTATCAGACGCCCTTCGCTTTTAAGTAAAAAAATGGGATGGAAATCATACCCAATTACCCTTGATGCGACGTTGATAAACGGTATTTACAAGCTAGAACTGGCGCTTGACGTTGCTTACTCATCGACTTGCCCCTGTTCGGCAGCATTGTCTCGTCAACTGATCCAAAACGCTTTCCAACAAGCTTTTGATGGCAAACAATTAGATTTCCATAGTGTGCATAACTGGCTAGGTAGCACAGAAGGGATCGTTGCAACACCCCACTCTCAGCGCTCGATTGCAAATATAAAAGTTAAGCTTACAAATAATAGTACTGAATTTGAGATTTTGGATCTAATTGAGTTGGTTGAAAATGAGTTGAAAACCCCCGTTCAAGCCGCAGTAAAACGAGAAGATGAACAAGAGTTTGCGCGCCTAAATGGCCAAAACCTAATGTTTTGTGAAGATGCAGCTAGAAAGTTAAAAGCATTGCTAAACCAGCAAGCTTATTTAGATTTCTATGTGAAGATAAACCATTACGAATCTCTTCATGCTCATGATGCAGTAGCCTATGCCGTGAAAGGGGTTGAAGACGGCTACAGTGTTTAATTAATGCAATTGGTATTAGGTCCGCTCCGTTTACTACTACTATTATTAATCAGAGCTAAATAACCTGAGCTTGGGATAATTAATGCCTTTCTAGCAGCCAGTTTTAGCGCTAACTGCGTTGAATTCACTTCCAATAGCCAGCTATTGGTGCATAAATTCGCCTTGTTATCCCTAAAACTGACTGGCTAGATAAGGGTATAATTTAATGTGGTATTAAAAACAATGAGTTAACTCATTCCTTATCCAAACCTCAGGTTAAATAGCTCTGATTAGCCTCCCCCATAAACAACCCTGTCGGTGCTGTATTACTTTAAGTTATCTATTCAACGGTGGGCACTGTTTAATTTTCGAATAAACTGCTCAACAAGCACCTCTTGATTTTCTAAAGCCTGTTCAGTGCTTCTCATCGTTTCATGCGTTTTACGCGCACTTTCCATAGACTCATCCGCAAGACCTGAAATTGTCACAGCATTAGCATTTAGCTCATTAGAAACACTCGACATCTCTTCTGTCGATGTCGCAATTTGATAGTTCAAACCTGATATTTCATTGACTATTGTGTTGATCGTTTCAAGGCTCACTTTAGTACCTTCTGCCTTTACTACACATTCAGAGGAGCGCTCTACTCCACTTTGAATGGCAGTAACCGCCCGTTCTGCTCGCTGCCTCAGATCGGCAATAATACCATTAATCTCGGCTGTCGAATCTTGTGTCCTTTGCGCAAGCGCTCTCACCTCATCAGCAACAACCGCAAATCCTCTACCTTGTTCACCTGCACGAGCAGCCTCTATAGCGGCATTTAAAGCAAGTAAGTTGGTTTGCTCGGAGATCCCACGGATCACGTCAACAACCCCTTCGATGTTAACTGTTTGCGCATTAAGATCTTCTATATCTTTTTGCGTGCGAGATAACTCTTCCGATAAGGCATAATTATTTTCCATATTGTCATCAACGGCTTTGTTGCCTTTCACAACGGATTCAAGCGCCGCTTCGGATTGCTGCGCTGCATTGTTAGTATTAGAGGCGATTTCACCAATCGACACCGACATCTGATTAATGGCTGTTGCTAAGGAGCCGGTTTGCGCTTGCTGTCGATTTAAAATATCAGAACTCGTTTTGCATTCTTGCATCGTTTTGGTTGCGTACTCTGAAACGGTGGCGCTAGCATCTTTAACACGCCCAAGCACAGCCCGAAGCTCGGATTCTCTAGCAAGTAAGGCAAGCTCTATAGATGCAACATCATTAACCTTATTAAGATACACTTTTTGCATCAGAGGGTTATCGTATACTTTTTTTGCCTTTTCGCTGAGCGACCGCACTGGAGCAAGGCGAGAATAAGTAATAAATAATACAGCAAGAGTAAGCAGAGTTTCAGCGAGGTAATTCCAAGGTGATGATAAAGTTGAGATCAACATGGTTAGGGCATAGAAAACAATGATTATTGCCATCATTTGAGCTGACAAAGACCAAGAGGCACGAGTAAATTTACTTAGTGACACACCATTATTTAAATCAGTGTAGATTTCCTCTGCACGGTTAACGACCTCCCGGCTCGGCTTTGTCCTCACTGATTGATATTCGACAGTCTTACCAGATGCATCTTTAATAGGAGTGACAAAAGCATTAACCCAATAGTGATCGCCATTCTTGCAGCGGTTTTTAACCATTCCCATCCAAGGTTTGCCCGCTTCGATATAATCCCATAGGTTCTTGAAAGCGGCTTTAGGCATTGTTGGATGCCTAACGATATTATGGGGCTTCCCCTCTAACTCACTAAGTGAAAACCCTGCAACTTCACAAAACTGCGAATTCGCATACTTTATCTGACCTTTTACGTTTGTCGTTGAAAGTAGATTGTAAGAACTTGGATAATCATTCTCTTTTCCTGTGTAATCAGCTCTACCTTTTGTCATAGCTCGCTCTCGATTAAAAAGGGCAATAGATAATAAATTATTACTTTCTTAAAAATCGTAAGAAATTTCACCGAAAGACTGATTGAGATCATAGTGAAATATAATTTGATACCAATTTACACAATTAAGTGTTCTATTTTGAAGGATCAAGTATTAAGAAAAATTGGTATGAATACTTAACGAACAACAGAAAGTTAATATAAAAACTAGCAGAGTTCTGAACTTAAACAACAATGAAAGGAAAATATGAACATTTTTATGATGAGAGTAGAATACAGAAAATAAGTGGCGTCCCCTAGGGGATTCGAACCCCTGTTACCGCCGTGAAAGGGCGGTGTCCTAGGCCTCTAGACGAAGGGGACACAGATGTGTCACTAGGACTTTATTTAGCTGTTTAATCTCTTGCTAACCGAGTTACTTACCAAAGTAAGTGGCGTCCCCTAGGGGATTCGAACCCCTGTTACCGCCGTGAAAGGGCGGTGTCCTAGGCCTCTAGACGAAGGGGACACAGATGTGTCACTAGGACTTTATTTAGCTGTTTATTCTCTTGCTAACCGAGTTACTTACCAAAGTAAGTGGCGTCCCCTAGGGGATTCGAACCCCTGTTACCGCCGTGAAAGGGCGGTGTCCTAGGCCTCTAGACGAAGGGGACGCAGAAATTGTTTTGCAAATCACCGATTTGCTATTTCTGTGTTAGATGAGACCGAGCCTGCGAGGCGAATGGCCCTATCAAAAACAGAAAGTTTTCTGTGTCACTAGGACTTTATTTAGCTGTTTATTCTCTTGCTAACCGAGTTACTTACCTAAGTAAGTGGCGTCCCCTAGGGGATTCGAACCCCTGTTACCGCCGTGAAAGGGCGGTGTCCTAGGCCTCTAGACGAAGGGGACGCAGAAATTGTTTTGCAAATCATCGTTTTGCTATTTCTGTGTTAGATGAGACCGAGCCTGCGAGGCGAATGGCCCTATCAAAAACAGAAAGTTTTCTGTGTCACTAGGACTTTATTTAGCTGTTTATTTTCTTGCTAATCGAGTTACTTACCAAAGTAAGTGGCGTCCCCTAGGGGATTCGAACCCCTGTTACCGCCGTGAAAGGGCGGTGTCCTAGGCCTCTAGACGAAGGGGACGCAGAAATTGTTTTGCAAATCACTGATTTGCAATTTCTGCGTTAGATGAGACCGAGCCTGTGAGGCGAATGGCCTTATCAAAAAACAGAAAGTTTTTCTGTGTCACTAGGACTTTATTTAGCTGTTTATTCTCTCGCCAACCGAGTTACCTACCGAAGTAAGTGGCGTCCCCTAGGGGATTCGAACCCCTGTTACCGCCGTGAAAGGGCGGTGTCCTAGGCCTCTAGACGAAGGGGACACAATAACAAACAACTTCGCACTCGAGGCGTTGCCATTTGAATTATGTACTAGGACATATGCACTAACGATAAATTGGTGGAGCTAGACGGGATCGAACCGTCGACCTCTTGCATGCCATGCAAGCGCTCTCCCAGCTGAGCTATAGCCCCATAATAGTCAGACTTGAACTGCTAGCCTGTATCGCTGAGTGCGGGGCGCATTCTATGCAGGAGCAAAAATAAAGTCAACAACTTTTATGAAAGTTTTTTCTAACTGATTCATTTTAAATCAAGAAGCATAGAATATAACCAAGCAGTTCCCCTTTGCAAGCCTAACACCTTGAATTGGATTATTTATTACACAATTTAAAACACATAGTTACCGCACCTCCGCCTTTTAGTTTTAAATCCAATTAGGCCAGAGTGATTTACGGCTCTTTTCTTTTTCCGCATGGTATCCAACCCAGCTTAATTTCGCGCTATAGCATGCAAAGCTCAGCAACTTATTTTCCCCAAGTTAAGATGATTCTTGGACCAAAAATATAAGACCCCTCACCTCTTCTATAATGAAGAGCTTAAAGCATTGAGCATAAAAGCATCACACAGTATAGTTTTTTAAAGTTAAGTGTTGACTCTTTTCAAACTAAACCTATAATACCGCCCCACAACGGCAGACGTTGTAAAACAATTTGGGTTGTTAGCTCAGTTGGGAGAGCATCGCCCTTACAAGGCGAGGGTCACTGGTTCAAGTCCAGTACAACCCACCACTTTATTATTTAGATAGAGTGGCCGATGCAAAGCATCGCACTAAGCCTGAGCAAGGCAAGGGTCACTGGTTTAAGTCCAGTACAACCCATCATAACTCTATTCAAGAGTATAAATTGAAACACAATTTGGGTTGTTAGCTCAGTTGGGAGAGCATCGCCCTTACAAGGCGAGGGTCACTGGTTCAAGTCCAGTACAACCCACCAATTCTACTCTTAGATTAGAATTGGACATAAAACTCTATTCAAGAGTATAAATTGAAACACAATTTGGGTTGTTAGCTCAGTTGGGAGAGCATCGCCCTTACAAGGCGAGGGTCACTGGTTCAAGTCCAGTACAACCCACCACTTTATTCTTTATTTAGATTGAGTGGTCGATGCAAAGCATCGCACTAAGCCTGATCAAGGCAAGGGTCACTGGTTAAGTCCAGTACAACCCACCATAACTCTATTCAAGAGTATAAATTGAAATACAAATTGGGTTGTTAGCTCAGTTGGGAGAGCATCGCCCTTACAAGGCGAGGGTCACTGGTTCAAGTCCAGTACAACCCACCACTTTATTCTTTATTTAGATGGAGTGGTCGATGCAAAGCATCGCACTAAGCCTGATCAAGGCAAGGGTCACTGGTTAAGTCCAGTACAACCCACCAATTCTACTCTTAGATTAGAATTGGACATAAAACTCTATTCAAGAGTATAAATTGAAATACAAATTGGGTTGTTAGCTCAGTTGGGAGAGCATCGCCCTTACAAGGCGAGGGTCACTGGTTCAAGTCCAGTACAACCCACCAATTCTACTTTTAGATTAGAATTGGACATTAAACTCGATTCAAGAGTATAAATTGAAACACAATTCGGGTTGTTAGCTCAGTTGGGAGAGCATCGCCCTTACAAGGCGAGGGTCACTGGTTCAAGTCCAGTACAACCCACCACTTTATTTTCTAGATAGAGTGGCCTATGCCTAAACAAGACTAAGAGCTCAGATTCAAATCCAGTATAAGAAACCACTTCACTTTCAGTACAATCGTTATTACTTTTTACATACTCAAAAATCACATCAAACTGAATAAACTTAAACCTGCCATAAAGTCCATAGAAACAACCTCGTTTTTCTCATTTATTAACTAATTAGTTACTCTACTCAGCCTCCCAAATTTTGGTTATACCCTTAACTATTTTGCCACTAACCTCAGTAAATAGTTGGGATAAGCTAAATAGACTAACCTACTAAAAATGAGTTAATTTTTGTTTTCAAAACTACACCTAAGTACTAGACTAGAAGCAAAGCCATTGTCTAAAAATTGTTTCTATGTCAGCTCCATCTATTCAAAATGCCAAAATGTTAATCGTTGAAGATCAACCATTAGCATTGAGCTATATGAAACAATCTTTAGAACAGTTAGATTTCAGAAATTTAAAATTTGCAGAAAGTGCAGACAGTGCAAAAGAGCTTTGCACCATCAATAAGTTTGATCTCATCGTATGCTCTTTTGGTTTAGCAAAAAAGCAAAATGGCTATCAATTTTATGAAGAGTTACGGTCCAAACAGTTAATTCGCTCAAGTACCGCTTTTATTTTTATTTCTTCTGAAACCAGCCCCGAGTTAGTCCATAGCATTATCGAGCTCCAACCCGATGACTTTTTAGTTAAGCCCTTCTCAATAAAAGAACTACAAAACCGTATAGAACGAGTTTTAAAGCGTAAACAGGCTTTAAGGCATATAAACTTGCTTGTAGACGATAAGAACTACTCAAAGGCCTTAAAAGCGCTAGATCTAGAACTAGACAACAAAGATCATAACTACACTTCCCTACTCCTAAAGCTAAAAGGAGAACTTTTACTCAGACTCAATCAATTAGAAGAAGCTAAGTCTTTTTACAAGTCGGTTTTGGCTCTGCAAAAGTTTACATGGGCTAAGCTAGGCTTGGTCGAGGCGCTCATTACCAACAATGAAGATGTTATTGCTCAAAAGATGTTAAAAACCTTAATCGAGCGACCGGAAACTCGTCTTCCTGCGCTCGATTTATTGAGCAAACTCGAAATAAAGTTAAACCAATATGAGAATGCCCAACAATTGTTAGAGCAAGCAATTGAGATGGCACCCAGAAACATAAATAGGCAACAGTCACTTGGTCGAGTTGCGCAAATTAATCACGACTATGAAGCCAGCTATAAAGCACATAAAGATATCGCAAGTTTCGCGCGCTACTCGATCCATGACAAACCCGAAGTGTATTTGAATGCAGCACGAGCTGGAATAGACTTTGCCCTGAGTACCGATCAATCAGACCAAGTTACTCGTCTCACAAGGCAGACGCAACAATACCTGAGTGATTTAAAACAGCAATTTCCAAACGCACAAACCCAAGCGCAAATCGATGTCCTCAACGCCCGCGTCCATTATCTAAAAGATGAGCATAAAAAAGCGAAACAACTGCTAGAACAGTTAGAAGATGAACCCGTTATTCGCTCGGTAGATTCCACTTTAGACAAAGCAAAAGCACTACATGAGGTGGGGCTAAACCACAAAGCTCAGGAGCTATTTAGTCAAGTTATTGCACACTGTGAACGCCATAACTCAAGCGCAGATCCCATCACAATGCACTATCTATATCAGCAGCAGCAAGAGAAAAAAGAGATCACCATGGGCCCAAGAGAGCTCAATAACCATGCGGTCACACAGTTTAACAAAGGACAATATGAAACCGCTTTGGAGGCATTCACTCAAGCATTTAGAATTATGCCTAAAAACTCGGGAATAGCGCTGAATTTACTGCAATGTATGAGTGATAGTTGCGCTAAGTCAGGAAGTACTTTTAATTCCAATTTAGCAAAGCGTTGTACTACCTTGCTAAATCAGTCTGAGTTGGATAGTGAACAGCAGATCCGCTACGGTAAACTCAAAGCTAAACTAAATGAAATGAAACTCGACTTTGAGTAATCACTTGTTTTATCGCAATTGAGCTATTTCTTTTCCATTGCAAGGGCATTAACACAATAACGCAGTCCACTTGGCTCAGGGCCGTCGGGGAATACGTGACCTAAGTGGCTATCACACACGTTACAAGTGATTTCGACGCGCGTCATTCCATGGCTCTTATCGCCATGATACGCAACCGCTTCCACTGCTGCAGGCTGTGTAAACGAGGGCCAACCAGAGCCACTATCAAACTTTTCTTCGGCATCGAATAACAACTCGCCACAGCATACACAGTAGTATTTACCAGGTTCAAAAAGCTGACAACTTTGTGAGCTAAACGGGCGTTCAGTCCCCTTTTTCCTAGTGATCATGTAGGTTTCTGGAGCAAGCTCTAATTGCCATTGCTGGTCCGATTTTTCAACTCTGCGAGGAGCAACAGGATTACCATTTCTGGCAAAGTTTAGTATATCTAACCACTTTAACATCTCAATTCTCTCTCTTGTTTACTTCTGTCTTTTGCTCTTCAACAGGAAGTGGCCAATCGCCAAAAAAGCAGCTTAGATAGCGACTTTTAATTAAATATAAAAGTACCCAACTCACCAACACAATTTGTACGGCAATATAAGGAGAAAAGCTATAATGGGTTTTCCCAGCTTGCAGGATCAACCACGCTAAATCGAGTACCGCTGTTAATATAAGTGGCAAACGCATATAACGCCAGACGGCTGCGAGCTTTGGAGAGCTTGTTGGCCGTCTAAGAGAAAACACAACGGTTGGTATGAGCGCGATACAAGCGATCCCTGTCGCGACAAAAAAGTGAAACTTAGACTCAAAAAATAGCGACATCAAATCCAAGTCTGGGCGTCTCGCAAGTGCAGAAAACACCCAAATAAGCAACGGGCGGAGCAACACAACCAGCGCTAAATTAAAAGCGATTGGCGTACGATAAACGCCATATTTATCCCAGTATTCAGGGCCGTATCGTGTTACTGATTTCATTTTACTACTCGTATTTGTTTAACAGTGCGATCAGCGCTTCTTCATCGAACACCTCAACACCTAGCTCTTGTGCCTTAGTGAGCTTAGAGCCTGCTTTTTCGCCGGCATAAACTGCATCCGTATTTTTCGACACACTACCCGCGACCTTAGCGCCAAGCGCTTGCAATCTCGCTTTAGCATCGTTGCGGTTCAATTGGCTCAAGGTTCCAGTCAATACATAAGTTAGCCCTGCTAAAGGTTGTGTATCCTCTGACGGTGCTGCAACATCTTGCCAAGTTACACCCACTTCTATCAATGCAGTTACCACTTCTTGATTATGCTGCTCGGCAAAAAAGCTATGAATGTGCTGCGCAACAACAACACCAACATCACTTACTTGCTGTAGAGTATCAATGGAGGCGGCCATCACTTTTTCAAGCGTCTGGAAGTGATTTGCCAAGTTTTGTGCTGTCGCTTCACCGACTTCTCTGATCCCAAGCGAATACAAAAATTTGGCTAACGTTGTTTGCTTTGCTTCTTCAAGCGCCGCAACCAAGTTTTTAGCAGACTTTGGCCCCATACGTTCAAGAGACTCAAAATGGCCCTGCTTTAAGATAAACAAATCAGCAGGCGTCTTGATAAGCTCTCGCTCAACTAACTGCTCAACTATTTTGTCGCCAAGCCCATCTATGTCGAGGGCCTTTCTCGATGCAAAGTGCTTAATTGCTTCTTTACGTTGTGCACGGCACACTAAACCGCCAGTACAACGCGCAACCGCTTCTCCTTCAACACGTTCAACATGAGAATCACACACCGGACAAGTATCTGGGAACTCAATCTCTTTGGCATCATCAGGACGCCTATCTAAAACGACCTGAGTTACCTGAGGGATCACATCCCCAGCTCGGCGTACAATAACGGTATCACCAATCTTTACACCTAACCGCGCAATTTCATCACCATTATGAAGCGTGGCATTCGATACCGTAACACCACCAACAAAAACAGGCTCTAAACGTGCAACGGGCGTGATAGCACCAGTACGACCGACCTGAAACTCAACATCAAGCAGCTGAGTGATCTCTTCTTGTGCAGGGAACTTAAATGCAATCGCCCAGCGCGGCGCGCGAGCAACAAAACCAAGCTGCTCTTGCTGCGCTTTATCATTCACTTTGATCACTACGCCATCAATTTCATAGGGAAGCTCAGCACGGCGCGTCATGATATCTTGATAATAAGCCAAAGCTTGCTGTGCATTATCGACAAGCTTTGTCTCAGGGCTCATTGGCAAGCCCCAACCTTGTAATTGCTGTAGCTGCGCATAATGCTCGTTTGCCAGCTCACCGCCTTCAACCAAGCCCATAGAATAAGCATAAAACATCAACGGACGCTTAGCGGTAATTTTTGAGTCTAATTGGCGCAGACTTCCCGCTGCCGCATTTCTTGGGTTTGCAAAGGTCTTATCACCTTTCGCTTGCGCCGCTTCATTTAGCTTAATGAAACCCGCAGTATCCATAAAAACTTCACCACGCACTTCTACTTCATGCGGAATATGTTCTCCACGCAGTTTCAGCGGAATATTGCGAATGGTTTTGACGTTCTCAGTGATGTTTTCCCCAACTTGACCGTCTCCCCTTGTCGCCGCTTGAACGAGCACACCATCACGATACAAAATAGACACCGCCAAGCCATCGAGCTTTGGTTCACAGCAAAAAGTAACATCTTTACTTGTCAGTAGGCGCTCTTTTAAACGGCGATTAAATGCCGTAAATTCACTCTCGTCGAAGGCATTATCAAGCGACAACATAGGTACTCTGTGTGTTACTTGCTCAAACTTGCTAAGCGCTTCACCACCCACTTTCTGCGATGGGGAATCAGGACTTTGTAACTCAGGATGCTGCTGCTCAAGCGCCATCAACTGGCGCATCACACGATCATATTCCGCATCAGGCACACTTGGGTTATCTAAAACATAATATTGGTAATTGTAATCTTCGAGTTGCTGCCTAAGAGCTGCAACTTGGCTTTCAATGTTGTCTGACATTTAAACCTCTAAACGTAAAAAGCCACCAGCGGATGCCAGTGGCTTAAAAATGATTCTAAGTAGCGATTAAGCGGCGAATTCACGCACTTTTTCAACATAACCTCGCACGGCTTCAACCGTTAACGGTTCACGGTCTTTATCAAGTACGGTTGCGCCAAACTCTTCAGCTAATTTTTTCGATGCACTGTGAAGCATATTAAATGCAGCCAAGTTATCGCCTTCACAAGGTAAGGTCATAAATAGACTAATGCCAGCGGTGCTAAATTGTTCCATGTTATCGATATCAAACGTACCTGGGTTGTACATGTTTACCAATCTAAATAACACAGGACCATTTCCGGACGGCTCTAAATGGCGATTAAAGAAGCCCTCATCAGAATATTTAAACCCAAGGCTTAACACGGTTGGTAACAACCTAGAACCTGCCATTTTCAGGCCTTCAGGCATATGAACGTGAAGAATAATAAAGTCTTGTGGCTCTATTGCACTCTCTTCAGGCTCAGCCTCTTCAGAGCCACTGCTCTCGGTTTGCACCTCAGTTTCAGGCTCTTCCGTCGCTATAATACCCTCAGTCGCAGGCTCGTCATCCACCGCACTAAAGGTCATCTCTCCAATTTCAGGTTCGTCAGGCTCTTTATCATGATTCGGCGTTTGCTCTTTGAGTTCATTGGGCTCCTTTTTAGACACTTTATCGCTGCTCTTCTTACGAACAGACCAAAGTCCATGTATGAGTAACCCGCCTATGACCAACGCACTGATCACGATTAATGCCCATCTTAACTCTGTGGCCATTGCTCACCTTTTTTGTTGTTATGCCTGTGCCATTTGCACCGCTTGTTCTATATCTACGGCAACCATGCGCGACACCCCTGGTTCTGCCATGGTTACCCCCGTCAGTCTACCCGCCATTTCCATAGCGACCTTGTTATGACTGATATAAATAAATTGCACTGTTTGCGACATCTCTTCAACCAAACGACAAAATCGCCCTACGTTTGCGTCATCAAGCGGTGCATCTACTTCATCCAGCATACAGAATGGGGCTGGATTAAGCCTGAATATTGAAAACACCAATGATAATGCGGTCAGCGCTTTTTCTCCACCACTTAACAGATGAATTGTCGAGTTTTTCTTACCAGGCGGCCTTGCCATGATAGAAACACCACTTTCAAGCAGGTCATCGCTAGTCAATTCTAGATATGCATTCCCCCCACCAAACACTTTAGGAAACAACTCGGCTAAATCTTCATTCACTTGATTAAAGGTGGCACTAAAGCGGGTTTTGGTCTCTTTATCAATTTTTCTGATCACCGCTTCTAACGTTTCTAACGCATTAGTGAGATCATCCAGCTGTGTATCTAAATAGGTTTTACGTGCCTTCGCTTCTTCAAACTCTTCAATTGCGGCTAAGTTTACAGCCCCTAACTTGCCAAGATCATTACTGACTCGACTCAAATTGGCTTGATACTGGCCCAAGTTTGCGTCTTCAGGTAATTGCGCCAATTCCGCTTTTAGCGTCCGACCAAGCTCCTGCAAGGGTTCAAGTGCCGCTTGCGCCTTTATCATCAAGCTTTGCTCTTCAAGTTTCACTTGTTGCAAAGACTCATTGAGTTTACTCACTTCGCCTTGTGCATCTTTTAATGCCGCTTGTTTTTGGGAGAGGTTTTCCTTAGCTTGGTTGAGCGTATCCAACACCGTTTGCTTTTGCGCTTTGGCTTCTAGATGTTGGGCGAGCAATAATTCAATGTCTTCATGCGCCTCCGCGAGCGGCTCTTCACAAAGCAAAATATCTGCTTGCGTTTGCTCGATGCGCTGGTTTATTTCATCGCGACGATGTTGCAAGTGTTCCAACTTAGAATTGCTGAGCTGTAGTTCACTTTCTGCCTGCTGCGATGCAAGTTTAGTGGTATGAACTAATTGCTGCGCGTCTTGTAATGCGGCGCGTCGAGATTGACTATGTTGTTTAAACTCAGTCAACTTAGCCTCGGCTAGTTGTTGTGTTTGTTGTGCTTGCGCTAGCAACTCATCACGTTGTAATTGCTGTTCCGTATAAAGTTCAAGTTGTTCGATGACCTCGCCTCGTTCTTGAGCAATGGCATCAAGCTGTTCTTGAATTTTTTGTCCTTGCTCACGCCAAGCGCTCAGATTCTCATCCAGCATTTCAACTTTGGTTTTATGGCTGGCGATCGCTTGGGCTTTTTCGTGAACGCATTGCTGTGTTTCTAATAAGCCAGCTTGCGTGTTCTCAAGAACAATGTGTTTTTGTGCTACAACCTGCTCAGCCTCTTCGGCGAGTTGTTGCAAATGAGGAAGCTGAGTATGGCATGACTGCAATTGGGCATAGCGTTTTAACGCGCCACTCTCTTCATTGCTTTTCACCTTGGCCTTAAAGTTATCCCCCACAATAACGCCACAGACCGTCACGCCGAGAAGGAATTGTTCACACGATTGAAAGTCTGTAGATTCAGCACATAATTTTATTTTCGTTAAAAAGCTGGGGAACAGTCCTGAGCTTATTTTTGTCGCGACGGAATCAACGGGAACTTCGAGTTCAATGGGCCATAGCGTATTCATTTCGCTTTGCTCAACGACTAAATGCGTCAACCCAAGCAGTGCCGCTTCCACGCATTCTTCATACCCAGACTCAACAACAAGTTGCGATAACATAGTCGCAGCTGAAGTCTCCGACGCTTCGTCTGCCCAGCGTGATAACGCTTTTATTTCAGATTGCACTTCTTGTAGCGCCTGAAGCGCTTTTTGAGCATGAGTCTGCGCCTGTAAGATTTCTTCTTTATTGGTTTGCTCTTGGCCTTGCAACTTACTAGCTTGGCTTTGTAATTTTGCCATCGCTTGAACTAGCTGATGATGTGCATCCTGAGCTTCAGCCAAGTCATTTTCCAACATAGATGCGTGATGCGTTTCGGCCTGTTCCAGCAGCTCAGCCTGACGCTTATCTACGTGCAGTTTAGCTTGCTGTTGTTGCGCTAATTGGCTTGCCCCTTGCTGTACCTGAGCATGTATTTGTTGGTACTGCTTCTGTGCGCCACTAAACTGCGCTTCTAACTGAGTTTGCTCTGTGTCACTTTGCTCATTTGCGAGTTGAATTTCTTCCAGTTGCAATAGCGCAATTTCAAGTCGTTCAGAAACTTCAGCGACTTTTTCAGCGCTGCTCGCCACATACTCGGCTTGCTCATCTTGCGCCTCAATCACTTCTTGCTGTTGTGATTTCAGTATTTGAGACTGCTCAATAAGCTGACGCTTTTTATCAGTTAGATTGACTTTCTGTTGCTCAAGCGTTGCCAACTGGGTTTCAATTCGGTGCACGCTATGTTGTGCTTGCTCATAGCCATCATTGAAATGCTTAATTTCATGTTCTAGCGTCGCCAAAATGCTGTCATGGCCACTGTGAGCTTCATTAAAAAATGCTAATTTTTCGTTGAGTTTGGCAATTTCTTTGGCTTTTATTGCCTGCTTTTGCTCAAGGCTTTGCCACTTTAAAATTGCTATCCACGACTTTAAGTCACGCTCTTGCGACTTTAAAGACTTATATTCGCTCGCCTGTTGCGCTTGAAGTGCCAGTTTATCTAGCTGACTCTGTAGCTCTTGCCTAACATCGAGCAAACGCTCCATGTTTTCGCGGGTACTCTTGATCCGGGTTTGGGTTTCTCGTCGACGCTCTTTATATTTTGAAATTCCGGCGGCTTCTTCTAAAAAAACTCTTAACTCTTGCGGCTTACTTTCGATCAAGCGAGAGATCATCCCTTGCTCAATGATTGCATAACTGCGAGGACCTAGGCCAGTACCTAAAAAGATATCTGTGATATCGCGCTTACGGCACTTACTACCATTTAGAAAATAAAGAGATTGGCCGTCTCGCGTCACTAAGCGCTTAATGGCAATTTGGTTACGATCTGCAAACGTGCCGGGCAACCGGCCTTGAGTATTATCAAAAATCAGTTCTACAGAAGCTTGCGAGATAGGTTTACGTTTGGTTGAACCGTTAAAAATAACGTCCGTCATGGCATCGCCACGGAGATTTTTCGCAGAGCTTTCACCCAGTACCCAGCGAACCGCATCAATAACATTAGACTTACCACAGCCGTTTGGCCCAACCACACATGTCATCTGGTCAGGAAACGGGATCTTGGTTGGCTCTACGAAAGATTTAAAGCCGGCTAGTTTGATGCTACTCAGTCGCATAGCTTATTATTGTTGTTCGCGGTTACTTTTGAGAATAAGGCAATTCATTAGTAAGATCTATGAGTTAGCAATGACAGCGTTTGATATTATCCAAAATGATCCCGGTAGCCATCGCCACATTCAATGATTCAGCACCACCGAACGCAGGAATAGTCACCTTTTTATTGATGTGCGCCGCTATAGTATCGCTAATACCATGAGACTCGCTGCCCATGACCAACACGGCATTACGACTAAATTGGCACTGATGCACACTCTCACCACCAAGGAATGCACCATAGCACTCGCCTTGATATTGCTTTAAAAAGGCCTCGAGATCGGTTCTCACCACATTAACACGCACAAATGAGCCCATGGTGGCACTGATCACTTTAGGGTTAAATTGATCCGCGCAGTTTTCGCTCACCACAAGCTGCGTTAATCCATACCAATCAGCAAGACGAATAATGGTACCGAGATTACCCGGGTCTGAGACTCCATCTAATGCCAACACCAGCCCAGCAGTATTGATTTCTTCTGCTGGCGGCATTGCAACGACCGCTATCGCCGCATTATTTGATACCAAAGTACTCACCTTACTCAGCACATCTTCTTCTGCTTCTACACAGGCAATATTAACGAGTTTGGATTTATACTTTGTCATGAACTCACTGGTCGCGAACAGCTGTTCAACAGCCAACCCAGCATCAACTAACTCAATCACATTCTTCTCGCCTTGTACTAAATACAGGCCATGTTGCTTGCGATATTTTTTTTGCCCTAAAGCACGAAGTAGTTTTTGTTGATTCTTGGAGATCATGTGCACCTCAAAAGTTGGATTTACCATTATACCTGTTCAGTATCAGATAAAAAGCGTTTCAACGAGGCATTAAGCGAAGAAATTATGTTATCTTGTGCCGAATGACACACAAGGCATAGAGGTAATCATGTCACCTGAGCTAACGCTTATTTTACTCAACTTTATTCTCCTTTTTGTGGCCTACGTATTCGTTTACCCAAAGTTGAAAGAGAAAAGTCTCGCCAGTATCAGCAAACAAGATTTATTGGTTACTGCGGTTTCTTTAGTCGTGTCTGGAAGTTTGTACTATGGCAAGGATATCGAGTTTTCGTTAGTGTTTTTTAAGAGTAATTGGGTGGTGTTTACGATTGTCGCATTTAGCGTGATTGAAATCCCATTTTTACTGTGGTTTAAACGTCGCTATAACATTAAGTTTGGAGAGTAATAGAGAGGTAGCTACGCCTCTCTATTCGATTATCACTCAGCTCGCTTTTCGCGACCAAGCAACGCCATTGCGGCTTCTTTCACATCTTTTTGCTCATAAAGCACTTGATAGATCTGCTCAGTGATAGGCATTTCAATACCAGTGCGTTTGGCAAGTAGATAAACTTCTTTGGTATTGCGATAGCCTTCGACCACCTGACCTATACTCGACATCGCCTCATCGACCGACTTTCCCGAGCCAAGCGCAAGACCAAAGCGGCGATTACGCGACTGGTTATCCGTACAAGTGAGAATCAGATCACCAAGCCCTGCCATACCCATAAAGGTTTCAGAGCGCGCGCCTAACGCACATCCTAAACGACAAAGTTCAGCGAGTCCTCGGGTGATAAGCGCCGTTCTAGCATTCGCACCAAAACCAAAGCCGTCAGACATGCCCGCGCCAATTGCGATAACATTTTTGACCGCGCCGCCGAGCTGAATACCAATAAAGTCTTCGTTGCTATACACCCTAAACGAGCGACCGCAATGCAACAGCTCAGCGAGCTCTTCACGAAACTTTGCACAAATCGAAGACACTGAAATAGCAGTAGGTAATCCTGCGGCCATTTCTTTTGCAAAAGTAGGTCCACTTAGCACCGCCAGCGGCACATCGTCACCTAACACATCCAGTGCCACCTCTTGCAATAGTCGCCCAGTATTTGGTTCGAGCCCCTTGGTTGCCCAAGCTACTTTTGCATTCTCAAGTAGCATAGGTTTAATCTTCTTCAAGGTGTCTGCAAACGCATGACTTGGCACAACCACCAAAATACGCTCGCTAGACTTAACAGCCGTTTCTAAATCGGCCTCAAGTTCAAGCGTGTTTGGAAACTGGATGTCAGGAAGATAACGTTGGTTTTTGCGCTCAGCTGCTAGCGCCTCAACGTGTTCGCTATTGCGGCCCCACAGTGTCACTTGGTGACCATTTCGGGCGAAACAAATAGCAAGGGCGGTGCCATAAGACCCCGCCCCCAATACAGTTACAGCTGATTTTGCTGTACTCATCAATTATGCGTCAGCAGTTTGCTCAGGCTGTGCTTGAGCCGCACGTTGCTGCATATACTGAGCGAATAATGCGTCAAAGTTAACTGGCGCAAGGTTTAACTGTGGGAAAGTACCACGGTTAACTAGGCTAGCTACCGCTTCACGCGCATATGGGAATAGAATGTTAGGGCAGAATGCGCCTAGCATGTGTGCCATTTGCATTTCTTCAAGATCTGCAATTGCAAAGATACCAGCTTGTTGGATTTCACATAGGAATGCAGTTTCTTCACCAATAGTTGCCGTTACCGTTAGTGCTAGAACAACTTCAAAAACGTTGTCATCAAGCTTTGCTGAACGTGTGTCCATGTCTAGCTTAACTTCTGGTGTCCACTCTTTTTGGAAGATACCTGGTGAGTTTGGCGTTTCAAACGATACATCTTTAGTATAGATACGTTGAATGTTGAACTGAGCGCCTTCTTGTTGTTGTTCTGCTGCTTGGTTTTGTTCTGCCATGATAATTTCCTAAATTCTGTTGTGATCCTGCTAATTCTTAGCAGTCATTATAAAAAGTAAGCTGAGCCAAAGCTCAATCAATCTTATGCTTGTAATAGCTTATCGAGTTCGCCTTGCGCTTCAAGCGCCATCATATCGTCGCAACCACCAATATGGCGCTCAGCGATAAAGATTTGTGGCACAGTATAGCCACCGTTGGCTTTTTCGATCATCTCGTCACGAAGCTCAGGCTGTGCGCCAATATCATACTCAGTGTATGTGACACCTTTTGCATCTAATAGTGCTTTTGCACGATGACAAAAAGGACAATAGTCTTTGGTGTAAATTACGACTTGGCTCATCATAGACCTCAGTTATTTTCCGTTAGAGATTGGTAAACCCGCACTTTGCCATGCGCCAATACCACCTGATAATACGTACACTTGCTCGAATCCAGCTTTGTGCATGTTATCAGCAACAGCAGATGCCGTCATACCTGTGTTACAGACCAATATAATGGGCTTAGATTTATGTTTTTCAAGACCAGCAAAATCTTTTTGCTTGAGTTTTTCCGCATTCACCTGCTCAGAACCTGCAATGTGACCTTGGTTAAACTCTTTTGCTGCACGCATATCGAGTACCTGACCATCTTGGCGGTTAACAAGCATAGTCAACTGCTGGGGATTAATTTGTCTAATTTTAGAAAACTGACTCTTAAACCAACTACTCACTAACATCGCGGCTAACACAACCCAAATGATGCTAAGTACCGGATGGTTACCTAAAAACGCAACGTATTGTTCCATTAATTTATCAACCAAAAATTATTAAACGATAAAGTGGCAGCAAGTATACCTGCTTTATTCTCGACAAAACAGACTTGTTCAACATGAGCAAATATCAATCTCAAAGTTGATAATTCATCACTGCGGGGCTGAATATTCATACAAAAACAGGTATTCTACTTACCAGCAATCAGAGCAAGCTTATTGAAGCGCTGCAGCCCAAGTTAGTTAATCTAACCTTGTAGCGTTTGCTATAAGACATCAACATCGTGCCTAATTCAGGATTTCAGGAGCGCAAATGACAGCTAAGAAAAAGCCATTGGTATTAATGATTTTAGACGGTTGGGGCTATCGCGAAGAAAGCGAGAGCAATGCTATTTTAGCAGCCAATACCCCAGTATTAGATGAACTATGGCGCTCTGCTCCGCACACCTTGATTTCAGGTTCAGGCCTTGATGTTGGTCTACCGGATGGACAAATGGGGAATTCCGAAGTTGGCCACGTTAACCTTGGTGCGGGACGTGTGGTTTATCAAGACTTCACGCGGATCACTAAAGCGATTGACGATGGTGAGTTTGAGCACAATCCAGCTCTGGTTGAGAATATCGACAAAGCCGTGGCAAAGGGCAAAGCCGTTCACCTAATGGGATTATTGAGCCCAGGTGGCGTTCACAGCCATGAAGACCACATTGTTGCAGCAATTAAATTAGCAGCAGAGCGCGGTGCAACCGTTTATTTGCACGCATTTTTGGATGGCCGCGATACACCTCCTCGTAGTGCACAAGCGTCAATTGAGAAAATGGAAGCCTTGATGCAATCGCTCAATTGTGGCCGCCTAGCGTCTATTATTGGTCGCTACTATGCTATGGACCGTGATAATCGTTGGGACCGTGTCGAATCTGCTTATAACCTGATGGTAAATGGCGATGCTGATTTTACTTATAGTAATGGCGTTGAAGCGCTACAAGCAGCTTACGCACGTGATGAAAATGATGAGTTTGTTAAAGCCTCAGTGATCACCGGAGCTGGGCAACCAGCCGCAACTATCAATGATGGTGATACAGTTATCTTTATGAACTTCCGTGCAGACCGAGCGCGCCAGATGACCCGTGCTTTTGTCGATGCTGACTTTAACGGCTTCGAAAAACGCAAAGCACCGGACCTAAGTGCGTTTGTTATGATGACTGAGTACGCTGCCGACATTAAAGCCCCTATCGCTTTCGCGCCTGAAGCACTTGTCAATGTGTTAGGTGAATGGCTCGCTAAGCACAATAAAACTCAGCTACGTATTTCGGAAACGGAAAAATATGCCCATGTCACTTTCTTCTTTAGCGGCGGTCGCGAAGATCTCTTTGAAGGTGAAAAACGTGAACTTATTCCTTCTCCACAAGTTGCCACTTACGACTTACAGCCAGAGATGAACTCAGAAATGCTAACGGATAAGTTAGTTGAAGCCATTCATAGCGGTGAATTTGACGTCATTATCTGTAACTACCCGAATGGTGATATGGTTGGACACTCTGGTGTATTTGAAGCCGCAGTAAAGGCATGTGAAGCCGTTGATAAGTGTATCGGTCGTGTGGTTGCAGCGTTAAAAGAAACCGGTGGTGAAGCTCTGATCACAGCAGACCACGGCAATGCTGAGCAAATGCAAAACCCGAAAACGGGCCAAGCTCACACAGCACACACTAGTGAGCCTGTACCATTTATTTATGTTGGTCGTGATGCAGAGCCACAAGCAGGAAGAGCCCTAAGCGATGTTGCACCAACAATGCTGCATTTACTTGGTATGGAGCAGCCTAGCGAGATGACTGGCACTCCAATTATGCGTTTAAAATAACGGCCTGCCTGTATGCCGTTAAAAACGACATTTCACTATGCCGCACTTCTCGGTGCGGCGTTACTCATGGCAACAGCGGGCGCTGTTGCCAACGAATCTAGAACCAAACAAGACTTAAGTGAAGTTCAGCAACAGCTTAAAGCTAGCCAACAAGCGTTAGAAAAGCAGCGCGGTGAAATTAACAGTCACGAAGCAAAGCTCAAAGCCTTCGAACTTGATATTGCCAAAAGTGCCAAAGCTATCTCACTCACAGAAATCGGGATCAAAGAAAACCAAACCGAACAGGCCGAACTTAAAAAGCAAGAAAGCACGCTGCTAAACGACAAGAAAAAATTTGAAAAGATCCTTGCGGCTCAGCTAAAAAGTGCCTATATGACGGGCTCTCATGATTATTCTAGAATGTTACTTAATCAAGAGCATGCCACAAAGCTCGAGCGCACCATTGCCTATTATGATTACCTAAATAAAGCACGCATTAAACAACTCGAACAACTCAAATCTATCGGCCAAGAGTTGGCACAGACTCAAGCTGAGTTAGCAAGAACACAAGCACGCTTAGAAGCACTACAAAACCATCAGAATGAACGCTTGGCAGCGCTCAAGAAGGCGCAGCAAGAACGTCAAAACCAGCTTGCAAACCTAAATAACAAACTCAGTGAAACACGCTCTGCTATCGCTTATTTAAAAGAAAATGAGCAAACCTTAATCCAAACGTTAGAAGAGCTTGCCAAGGCGCAAAGAGAAGCCGAAGTACGCTTAGATGGATTAGCCAAACTCAAAGGCAAAATGAGTTTACCGACCAGAGGTCGAATTAAGCATAAATTCGGCCAAAGCAAGCATGCTGGCATGAATTGGAAGGGCGTTCTTATTGGCGCAAAAGAAGGGGCTGAAATTGCGAGTGTCGCCCCCGGTCAAGTTGTGTATGCAGATTGGTTAAATGGCTTTGGCTGGGTTATTGTGCTCGATCATGGTCATGGTTTTATGAGTCTATACGGCCACGCACAAACGCTGCTTCGCGATGTTGGCGATCAAGTTCGCAGTGGTGAAGTGATCGCTTTGGTAGGACAAAGCGGCGGACAAAGAGATCCTGGTCTATACTTTGAAATACGGCATAAGGGAAGCGCTGTAGATCCGATAAAATGGTGCAGATCCAGTTAACTGAATAACCCGTGCTGCACCTTGATGAGGAGCAGCACATGAATAGACAAACCCGTTTTTACGCGCTTGCAGCGCGCTATGTTGCATTATTAAGCTTCCTGCTTTTGTTAAGTTTTAGCGCTTTTAGTCACGCGTCTACACAAAAGTTCTCGGCTCAAGAAATCGATGAAATCCTGTATCATATTCACACCTATTATGTTGAAGACTTGCCTCTGAGTCGCTACAACGCGGGCAACTTGTCGAGCCTCTTTGATAATTTAGATCCCTACTCTAAATACCTCAACGAGGAAGACTTGGAATCCATCTTCAGTGCAGCAAATGGGCGCTACACGGGGCTTGGTATTGAAGTCGAAGAGCAAGATAATTACGTGATTATCTTGGATACCCTGCCCAATTCACCAGCAGCCCAAGCAGGCATAGAGAGCGGTGATAAACTCCACGCAATCAATGGCGCTAATGTCGCGGGTAAATCGATAGAAGAAGTATCCGCCCTACTCAAAGCTGCAAATAAAAACCTCATCAATTTAGTGGTATTAAGACAAGACGAGTTAGTTGCACTTGAGCTTAAACGTCAAGAGATAGTTATTGAAAGTGTCGCTAGTAAACTCTTAAACGACGGTACCGGTTTTTTAAGCGTCAACAGTTTTAACCACCACACCTATCATGATGTTGCAAGACACATAAACCGACTACAAGTACAGTTAGGCAGTCCATTGAAAAAGCTGGTTATTGATTTACGTGACAACCCCGGCGGCACACTTAATAGTGCCGTGGCAATCTCAGATCTTTTTTTAGATAGTGGCACAATCGTCACGACCAAAGGCCGCTTCTATGACGCCAATCAGGCTTACATTGCAAAGCGGGGAGATATTTTAAATGGTGCGCCTATTTTGGTATTAATCAACAATAATTCCGCTTCAGCAGCCGAGATTTTAGCCGCCGCACTCAAGGATAATAAACGTGCCTTAGTCGTTGGCTTACGTTCCTATGGTAAAGGCTCAGTGCAATCCTTGATCCCGATTGGCAATGGTACTACTGCATTAAAGTTAACGACAGCGAGATACTACACACCAGCAGGTACATCAATTGAAGGTAAAGGCATAGAGCCCGATGTATATTTTACCAAACAAGCGCTTTCCCTGTTGGATAAAAGCGCTATAATCACTGGTGAAGAATCAATCAAAACGACAGGTATTGAGCAGCTTGCCTCGCATTGGCCTAAGGCACTGGCGTTAGTTCAATCACAGTAAATAAAAAACGGTCCTGTAGGGCTGTAAACTATAATAATAATTTGTGTGCTAAAAAAAATAATCGGGATAATACTGGTCTGCATGACTTTTGCAGTGCCAGCAAAACAGTTTGCCATTGTTATAGACGACATTGGCAATCACCAACGTGACTTAGAGTTGCTGTCTTTACCGAGTGGGATCACCTTTTCGATCCTGCCCCATACCCCTTTTTCTCAACAATTTGCCTTTGCAGCCAGCCGCCAACAACGCGAGCTTTTGTTACATGTGCCAATGCAGGCACAAGACACGGAAAAGGCCCTTGGCCCGGGCGCATTAACCACCGATATGGAAAAGTGGCAGTTGCAAATGACACTTGGCAATGCGCTATCGACACTACCTCAAGTTAAAGGCGTAAACAATCACATGGGCTCAGCATTAACCGAACAAATAGAGCCAATGAAATGGACAATGGAAATACTAAAAAAGCGCGGATTATACTTTTTAGATAGCCGCACCACTAGCCACAGCCAAGCCCAATATGCAGCCAACCTTTATGGCGTAAAAAACGTAGCTCGACAGGTCTTTCTAGACAATGATATATCCACCGATGCGCTCAACAAGCAGTGGCAACATATGCTTAAGCTACTTGATAATCACGAGCATGTTATTATCATTGCACACCCATATAAGGAAACCGCCGCCTTTCTTGCAGCCAAGTTAGCTGAGCTTGAAAGTATTGATGCCAAACTTGTTCCCGTGTCTCAACTGGTTGAACAAAAATACGTACGACTTGCAGAGATTGCTGAGCAACACGCTATTTCCGGGCAATTAAGGCTCCAAGAATAAAGGTTAACAATGATTATCATCAGACAATTTCAAAGCGGCGAAGAAGCCGTGTTACGCAAGCTTATGTTTGACACTATACGCTCAGTAAATATACAGCACTACTCCAATAACCAAGTTAATGCATGGGCACATAGCGACGTTGCCGATAAAGGCTGGCAAGACCGATTAAGGAGCAATCAGCCCCTTGTCGCCGTGCTAAATGGTAAAATTGTTGGCTTTGCCGATATCCAAGCCGACGGTCTTATTGATCACTTTTTTTGCCATGCGGAACATCAAGGCCAAGGCATAGGTAAAGCACTTATGCTCGCACTCTTAGAACACAGCAAAATAACCAACACAACGCGCTTATTTTCCCATGTTAGTAAAACGGCTAAACCTTTCTTTGAATATTTTGGTTTCCAAGTGATAAAGGAACAACAAGTGAAGGTTCGTGGCGAAGTGTTAACTAACTACCTGATGGAAAAGGATATGCCCGCCTGCTAGCAGGCATACGGACCTTCTTCCCTAGTCTATGGGCGCAAACTGGGTTGGTAAGGCACTAAATTGCAAGGATGGATTTTGCTTCATCCACTTTTTCTTGTTAGGGATTTGGATCTTAAACTCATCATCCGTCACAAACTTTTGGGTTTTACCTTTTGCGTCCACAAACTGAATTGATGCAGGCTCGGTAAATGTAAACTCTAGTTCATCAAAGCTTGGAGCAAACCAAGACAAGCTACCTGCCATCAACTCAACAAAAGCGTCCATATCCTCTAAAAGGATAAACAAATCGCGATACATAACCCGCTGCTTAGTCAACGGCGCTATATCCGTATTGACCATAATCGCAACGGCATCTTTTTCTTGATTGATCACTAAATTAACTTGATCAGCACGTGACTGCGGGAGAATAGGTAAATCAATATTGCCGTCTTTGTCTATGATACCACTGGCAATGATATTGCCATCTTGCTCCAGCCAAAGTTTAACATCCTCTAGCGCGATATCAGGCTGCTTCACTTCCACTGTAAATTTAGACAAGATATATTGCGACTGCGCTTTGTTGGCGATTAAATCTAGAATTTGATTAATCTCACCATATTCAACACTTCGCTCAGCAGCGAAAACCGAATTGCAAAATAAGCTCGCAACAGCACCTAACATCAGTAACTTTTTCATTGGGTTATCCTTTCTTATTGTTGTCTTCATAAGAGCAGTTCTTCGAGAAATAGTTCAAAACTTGATCTCAATTCCATACATGCCAAATAGATCAGGCTAAACTCAACATAAGCATATGGAGTGAAAAGGAGTAACAGATGACCCAAACCGTAGCTGATTTAATGACCCCAGATCCGTTCGCAGTGATTGCTGAAAATACCTTGCAAGATGCGCATAATTTAATGAAAGAAAAAAATGTTCGTCACATTCCAGTGATTGATGAAGCAGGAGCCTTGGTTGGTATGCTCACGCAAAAGATTATGATCGCCAAGGTAATGGGAATAATGGCAACCTATGGCGCAAATGCGCTTGCAAGAAAAGAAAAGCAAACAAAAGTACAAGATATTATGGCGACCGATTTTGCGAGCGTGCGCCCAAGCCAATCACTACAAGATGTGGTGCGCTTTTTTGTCGATAATCGACATGGCTGTATGCCTGTGGTAGACGAGCAAAACAAATTGGTTGGAATACTGACTTCATCAGACTTTGTGCGACTCGCTGCTGCACTCTTGTCTTAAACGTGGTAACAAGCGAGTGTATTCCACTGTCTCGCGGAATACACTCAGCTAACTGCATGATTACGCTTTTTCTTGAAGCGTTCTCGCTACGGTTCTCATGCCTAAGGTCGTTGCACCTGCGGCCCATTGACCACTAGCGCTATTTTGGAAAGAAGCCGCAAGGTCGATATGCACCCAACCTTGACCTTCGTTTGGTACAAAGCGAGACAGGAAACCCGCTGCATTTGATGCACCACCAAAGCCACCACCTTTTTGCGCCCGGCTGTTAGCTGTATCCGCATAAGGCGATGGACAGTTATTTTGGTGCCACTTTTCTAGAGGCAATGGCCATGCGGCTTCAAATTCGTCACTCGCGAACTGCTGCACATCGCCGACAAGTGTTTTGTCTAAACCAAATAACGCATTGTACTCTTGGCCTACAGCAACGAGCGCCGCGCCCGTTAATGTCGCGGCATCAATGATAAGCTCTGCGCCTGTTTCACCGGCAGCCATCAAGCCATCAGCAAGCACTAAGCGACCCTCTGCATCCGTATTTACGATTTCAACTGTGGTACCATTTTTGTAGGTAAGAATATCACCTAACTTATAGGCATGGCCTGAGATAAGATTCTCAGCACAACATAGGAACAACTTAACGCGACGGTCAAAACCTCGTTGAATAGCCAGCGCTAAACCAGCCGTTACAGTTGCCGCACCGCCCATATCACACTTCATCGTAAGCATGCCTTCACTTGGCTTAATTGAGTAACCACCAGAGTCAAACGTGATCCCTTTACCCACAAGTGCCGCGCTAACTGGTGCGTCATCATTACCGGTTGGGTTATAGTCAAGCTCAAGCAACACAGGAGGACGCTCACTGCCGCGTCCTACTTCATGGATACCAATCCATTGCTGCTCTAACAGCGCATCGCCTTTAATGATTTGATAGCTAACATGCTCAGGTGCCAATGACTGAATAAACTCAGCCGCTTTTCCAGCAAGGCTTTCAGGATAAATGTCTTCGGCCGTCCCGTTGATCATCTGACGCATCCATGTTGCCGACGCTTTTAATGCATCAAGTTCGTTAAGATCTGACTGGTCGTTATCAACAAACACCACACCATCTAACGCTTTTGGCGACACAAACCCTTGATAAAAAGCCCATTGAGATTCAGTACACCACAAGTCACCTTCTAGATGAACTTGTTTAATCCCTTGTTGTGCGATGCTACGAGCCGCTTTTTGAATATTCTTCAGCGTTTCGTCTTGTTGTAAATGGATAAAAGCACCGTCCTTTTCAAACGACAATGCAGCCCCAGCAGATAAATACTCTGGTTTTGCGTCTTCACTCAGTCGTACAATAAATTTCTCTGACATTCTCTTTTCACTCTTGTGCTTGTAAGTGTGGTTAAGTGTACACTAGCCACTAAATACACCCAACCTAAAGCGACCAATGAAGTTTTCTAGGCAATTACAGCAAGCAACCTTGCTCAAACGATATAAACGCTTTCTTGTCGATTTACGCGCCCCAAGTGGTGACGAATTCACCGTACACTGCGCCAATACGGGTAGAATGACCAATTGTGCAGACCCGGGATTTACAGCCTATTATTCCACCAGCGATAACCCTAAACGAAAGTACATTCATTCGTTGGAGCTGACGCAAGATAATGATGGTCATTTTATTTGTGTAAATACAGCGGTGGCCAATAAAGTGTCTGTTGAGGCCATAGAGCAAGGAAGAATAACGCAACTGCAAGGCTACAAAACACTTCAAACTGAGGTGAAATACGGGGCTGAAAATAGCCGAATTGATATTTTGTTGAGCAACCTCGAAAATGGACAATCCTCGCAATTCTGCTACGTTGAAGTAAAGTCGGTGACTTTGCTTGAGCAACAGCAAGGTTTTTTCCCTGATGCAGAAACCTTAAGAGGTCAAAAACATCTTAGAGAATTAATCCACATTAAACAGCAAGGTCATCGTGCGGTGTTACTGTTTGCCGCGCTCCATACAGGGATCAATTGTGTCAAACCAGCCAGTCATATCGATCAAAAATATGCAGCGTTAGTAAAAGAAGCAATTTCTCATGGAGTAGAAATCATTGCTTATCGAGCGCATATTGACGACAACCAAGTACAATTAATTGAAGAAATTCCTTTTGATTACGCTTGACTTTTTTCATGCTGCCCACATATAGCCGTGATAGTTTTCTCCCCCAAATAGTTAAACATTGAAAAAAGTGGCTGACATTTGCAGTAAAAAAGTGTTTGCTAAGGGGTAAAGATTTTGCTATTTATACCCGCCGGCGAAAGCTGGGGTTATGTATTAAGGATTTAGGAGAATGGTATGCCAGACCAGAAAAAACTAGGGTTATTGGCTCAAGCCGGTGTAGAACCTTATCAAGAAAAGCCAGGCGAAGAATACATGAATGAAGCACAACGTGCTCATTTCAAAGCGATATTAGAAGCATGGCGTGCCGATCTACGTAATGAAGTAGACCGTACTAAGACACACATGCAAGACGAAGCGGCAAACTTTCCTGATCCTGTGGACCGTGCAGCGCAAGAAGAAGAGTTTTCTCTTGAACTGCGTACTCGCGACCGCGAGCGTAAGCTAATCAAGAAAATTGAGAAAACGCTTCAACTTATCGAAGATGATGATTTCGGCTATTGTGAGTCGTGCGGTATTGAAATCGGCATTCGCCGTTTAGAAGCGCGTCCAACAGCTGATCTTTGTGTTGATTGTAAATCTCTCGCAGAAATCAAAGAAAAACAACAAGGCAGAGGATAATCTCAGCCCTGTGTCCCCAAGCTTAAAGCAAACTGGGAGCTATCGCGGTCGATTTGCTCCCTCGCCTTCCGGACCGCTTCATTTCGGCTCTCTTGTGGCCGCCCTGAGTAGCTATCTAGATGCAAAAGTCAATCAAGGTAAATGGCTCGTTCGCATCGAAGATATAGACACACCGCGTGTAGTTGCGGGTGCTGCCGACAATATATTAACCACTCTTGAAGCATATGGCCTTTGCTGGGATGAAGACGTTGTCTATCAATCGCAGCGCCATGCCCTATACCAAGCCTATTTGACGACACTAAAATCAGACTCCCTTATGTATGCGTGTCAATGTACTAGAAAGCAAATTAAAGCAATGGGTGGGTTTTATAACAATCATTGCCGAGCTTTAGCGCTAAGTTGGCAAGATAATGCTTTGCGCCTACAGCAGCGCTGTCCAGTTACTGAATTTAATGATGCAATACAAGGCATGGTTGTCATTCCCCCTGCAATTGCGCATGAAGATTACATCGTTAAACGCCGCGACGGCTTATTTGCTTATCAATTGGTGGTGGTCGTTGACGACATAGAGCAAAAGATTAGTCATATCGTGCGTGGTGCCGACCTGCTAGAACCCACAGCAAGACAAATTAGTTTATTTCGACAACTCAATCAGCCATCACCTGAGTACGCTCACGTACCACTGGCTGTCGCAGAGCCCGGATTTAAGTTATCTAAGCAGAATCATGCTCCAGCTATTGATAACCATAACCCGTTACCAACCCTTTATGCCGCGCTGCGTTATTTGCATGTGCCGGTTGATTCTCTCCATAATTATCAAGATGTTGACGCATTACTGACTCACGCTAGTGATATTTTTAGTCTAGATAGCGTTCCTAAAGTACAGGAAATTCAACTAGACTCTCTAGAAAATGGCGATTTTGCTTTTCGCCCACTGTTTTCAAGTACTTCAATTTAGTCTCATTTGAGTATATGATAGCGAGCCTTAAATGCGACCTGTTTTAAGACAAAAGCAGTGGTTCACAACGACTAGAATAGAAAACTTGATTGCTCAGGAGACGAGTTATTATTTCCAAGCTTGTAAACTTTTGCCGCCAGTTTGTAACTGGAAAAGGCGATGAGACGGTGAAAATGGCCAGCCCGACACCTGCGATAATTCCTCGCAGCGAGCATGGTATATCTCGTAAACAATTTAGCCCTAACGCTATCAAAGTGCTCTATCGCTTAAAAGACGGTGGCTATGATGCCTACTTAGTTGGTGGTTGTATCCGCGATATCATGCTAGGAATAGAACCTAAAGACTTTGATGTCGTTACCAATGCAACACCTGAACAAATCAAAAAGCTCTTCCGTAACTGTCGCTTAATAGGTCGTCGCTTCCGTCTTGCGCACATTGTTTTTGGACGGGAAATTATTGAAGTTGCCACCATGCGTGGCCACCATCAAAGTGATGATTCTTGTGCCACGACAAGTCAAGCCAGCGAACACGGGCAGCTATTACGCGACAATGTCTACGGCAGTATTGAAGAAGACGCCGAGCGCCGCGACTTTACTATCAATGCGCTATATTATTCGATTAATGACTTTACTTTACGCGACTTTGCCGGTGGTGTTGCTGACATTAAAGCGCGTAAAATTGAGCTGATTGGCGACCCTGAAACTCGCTATCGTGAAGATCCGGTACGTATGCTGAGAGCTATCCGCTTTGCAACCAAACTGGATATGGAGATTGCTACCCCGACCCGCACTCCGATTAAAGCACTAGCGCCGTTACTTGGGCATATTCCAGCTGCACGCTTGTTCGAAGAAACGCTAAAGCTATTTTTAAATGGTAAAGCGGAAGAAAACTTTCTTCAGATGCGTGAATACGGCTTGTTTGCACAATTATTCCCGGCGTTAGATAAAATCCTAGCACAGCCTGATAATGACTTTGAACGTCGCTTTATTCAGCAAATGTTTGCCAATACGGATAGCCGTATCAACGCGGATAAAAAAGTAACCCCTGCCTTTATCTATGCAGCGCTTTTATGGTTCCCTATTTTAGCTAAAAGTGAAGCGCTCGCGGCCGAAGGTATGAATGAATATGATGCCTTTATGCAAGCCATTAATCACGTCCTTGCTGAAAATGCTAAACACGTTGCAGTGCCTAAACGCTTTACTTTAGGTGCCCGAGATATCTGGCATATTCAACAACGCCTAGATAAACGTTCAGGCCAGCGTGCATATCGCCTAAGCTTGCAGCCGAGATTCAAAGCCGCATATGATTTCCTATTATTGCGTGTTGAAAGTGGTGAGCAAGAGCAAGAAGAACTTGCAGCTTGGTGGACTGATTACCTCAAGAATGACGTCACCGGCCAAAAAGACATGGTGCGCAACTTAGGTAACCAAAGCAAACCTAAGCGTCGTTATAATAGACGTAAGCCAAAAAGAAAACCAAAAGAAGATTAAATGAATATTGCGTACATTGGATTGGGTGCAAACCTATCCGAACCGATGGCACAAATACAGCGAGCACTCGATGTGCTCGCCGCCCATCCAGACCTCTCGCTTGTCCAGCACTCTAGCCTGTATGGCTCAAAACCTATGGGTCCTCAAGATCAACCTGATTATGTGAATGCCGTAGCAAAACTGGCGACATCATTAACAGCAGAGTCTTTACTCGATGTGTTGCAACAAATAGAGCTTGAACATGGTCGTGTACGCAAAGCTGAGCGCTGGGGACCGCGCACGCTCGATTTAGATATTCTGCTTTTTAATACCGACACCATTAACAGTGATAGACTTACGGTGCCACATTACGGCTTGAAAGTAAGAGAATTTGTCGTCTATCCACTATTAGAGATAGCGCCAGAGCTCAAATTACCTGATGGCACTGAGCTTAGTTCTTTAACACAAAAGTTACCACTTAACGGATTAGCAATCCTCAAATAAACCAATCCAAGGGGTTTACCATGGCAAAAATTTCCGTCTCAACACTTGCCAAAATGAAGCGTGAAGGAACAAAAATAACAGCCCTCACCGCATACGATGCAAGTTTTGCAAAGTTATTTCACGACAATGGCGTAGATGTCATCTTAGTGGGTGATTCTCTGGGTATGGTTTTACAAGGTGGTGAAGACACTTTAGCCGTTACCACGGATGACATTGCCTATCACACCCGTTGTGTCAGAGCTGGTAGTAAAGAGCTATTCGTTATCGCCGATATGCCTTTTATGAGCTATTCAGATCCGCAGTCAGCCTGTCAGAATGCAGCTACCTTGATGCGCTCTGGTGCTAATATGGTTAAGCTTGAAGGTGGTGAATGGCTTTACGACAGCATTGCACTGCTTACTCAGCAAGGGATCCCAGTTTGTGGTCATTTAGGTTTAACCCCACAATCAGTGCACGTGTTTGGCGGCTTTAAAATTCAAGGTCGTGAAGAAGCACAAGCGCAAAAGATGATAGCCGATGCACAAGCGTTAGAACGTGCTGGTGCTCAAATGATTGTGATTGAATGTGTGCCTTCAGCACTGGCTAAACGTATTACCGACGCCGTGGCAATTCCGGTCATTGGTATTGGCGCTGGTAAAGAGACCGATGGCCAAATTTTGGTTATGCATGACTTGGTCGGTATTTCTGCAGGCTATATTCCTAAGTTCTCGAAGAACTTCCTGCTCGAAACTGGCAACATGCCAGATGCGGTGAAAAAGTTTTGTGCAGACGTGCAATCAGGTGACTTCCCGGGGCCTGATCACGAATTTAATTAAATTTGCGATGAGCGATGCTTATCGCTGAGTCTGATCCAAGCGTTTTGTTTGGGTTGGTATTGTTATTATTGAGTTAGAGTACAACATGCAATCAGTTACTGAGATTAAATCGTTACGAAGCCAGATTAAAGCTTGGCGCCAACAAGGGTTGAGCATTGCCTTCGTACCAACGATGGGCAACCTTCACCGTGGTCATTTTTCCTTAGTAGAAAAAGCGAAAACCCTAGCGGATAAAGTCGTTGTCAGTATCTTTGTAAACCCAATGCAATTTGGTGCGAACGAAGACCTCGACAGCTACCCACGTACGCTTGAGCAAGACAAGCAAGGCCTTGCAGAGCTAGAAACCGATATTGTGTTTACGCCTACCGTTGAGACCATATATCCTAATGGCCTAAATGCACAAAGTTTTGTTGATGTACCGGGAGTATCAGAGGGACACTGCGGTGGTACACGCCCTGGACACTTTCGTGGCGTTGCAACGGTTGTCACTAAACTGTTTAACTTAGTACAACCTGATTTTGCCTGCTTTGGTGAAAAAGACTTTCAGCAGTTACAGGTCATCAAAACAATGGTGAAAGACCTGTCTATTCCTGTTGAAGTGATTGGTGTTGCGACTCAAAGAGAAGTTTCTGGACTGGCGATGAGCTCACGTAATGGTTACCTCTCTGAATCTGAAAAAGATACTGCTAAAGTACTTTTTCAAGCGCTAAAAGCAGCAGCTGACGCTATAGAGAATGGCGAAAAAGATTTTTCGAAGGTAACAAAAAATGCAACAGAAATGCTGCATAATGCGGGTTTAAAGTTGGATTATTTTAACATTTGCCAAAAAGATAGCTTGAAACCTGCTACACTCGCAGATAATCAACTCGTCATTCTTGCCGCAGCTTTTCTTGGCAAAGTCAGACTGATTGATAATATTCAAGTCACGGTCTAAGGAATAATAATGAAAATTGCGTTCGCCTTATTAGTATTTTCTACCACCCTATTGGGGTGCAGTAACTCTATCTCACCTGAGTTGAATCAGTGTGCACAGCAGAACTATCAATGCGAACGCAGCTGTGAGATGCAAAACACACCAGAGACAATGTCTTTACAGATATGCACTGATAAATGTATTGAGCAGTATAATGCCTGCAAAGTACAGGCTGAAAAAATTACCGAGAGCAAACGATAGTTTGCTCTTTTTGGCAAAAAAATTCCCTTAATATTCTTTTAAATACAAGCACTTTCTAATTCCCGCCGTTATTTTTTATTCACCTTTTTAGAATATTTTGCGATACAATAAACTGGTCTGATGAGATAGACATACAACACCAACTTAACTTAGCTCAAGACTTGGTTTCTTAAACAATGCAAGCAGTGAGCACTAACTTTTCTTAATAACTTGTTATTTCTGGTTTTTATTCTAATCTCTAAGACAAAAGTAACACTATTGTTGAGCTCAGTATCAGCGCTTTTAATGAGTGTTACAGACACGACTCTTTGCAAAGAAAATGGGAATCAATATGAAAAAGTCAGCAATTGCATTAGCGATAGCGCTTGGGACAGTGAGTTTTCACAGCGCCGCTGAAATCAGAATTAATGGTTTTGCTTCCATTATTGGTGGTCAAACGCTAGATAGTGACGACACACTATATGGCTATGACAATGATTTTGATATGGAGAATCGTAGCTTATTCGCCCTACAACTTTCCGCCGATCTACAAGAAAGTCTAACTGCCACAGCACAGATCGTAGGCCGTGGTCAGAATGACTTTGATGCCGAGTTTGAATGGGCATACTTAACTTATGCGATTTCAGACTCGTCACAGATAAGCGCAGGTAAAATGCGCATACCATTCTATCGCTATTCTGACTTTTTAGATGTGGGCTATGCATACCGCTGGGTTAAACCACCTCAATCTGTATATAACCTAAGCTTTAGCACCTATAACGGATTGAGTTATATCCATAATTCGACATTAGGGGAATGGGAAAGCACTGTACAGCTAGCTTTAGGCAGCGTAGATGACGACATTGTTGCTATTACCTACTCAGATGAAGCTGAGTTGAACAACACAGTAGGTATTAACTGGACACTAAGCAGAGATTGGTTCAGTGCGCGTGCGGCCTACTTTGCTACCGAAGCGAGCATTAGTGCAGCTAATAGCCCTGAACTATCGGGATTGTTGGCAGGGTTAACTGGCTATGGGCTAACTCAACAAGCGGATGATATTGCTGTCGATAAAGATGATGCTTACTTTGCCGCGATAGGTATTGCTATCGACTACAACGATATCTTGTTCGATGCAGAATACACTCAGTTTGAAGTGGATAACAGCATACTAGCTAAACAACAGCAGTATTACGCTTCCCTCGGTTACCGTATTGATGCATGGACAGTTCACCTAACCTACGAACACAATGAAGATAAGAATGAGAGTGACGAATTCAACTCTGTTCCACTCACCATCACCGCTCCAAATGGTGTAACCATTCCTGTCACGACAGATCCAACTAATCCAAATGCACCTTATCTAAGAACACTTGTTAATGGTGCGCTTGCAGGTGCTCGTGCAGAATCAGAAACGTGGAGTATTGGTGCACGTTATGACTTCCATCCGTCAGCAGCATTCAAGATTGAACTAAACCAATTCGATAACACATTGACAGATCAAAAAGTTGAACTGTTGAGCTTCGGTATCGATTTAGTATTCTAACGGAGGCTAATATGATTAAAAAAATAATGACCTTAGGGCTACTGTTAGCCAGCCAAGCAGCTTTAGCAGATGTTGCCGTTATCGTGAACTCAGCAAATGCATCTACTGTGGATGACGGTACTATCAAAAAGTTATTCCTTGGCAAAAGCAAATCATTTGCCGATGGTAGTAGTGCGACCCCTGTGAATCAGGATGGTAATGCTGTATTCGATGAGTTTAACGACAAAGTGATTGGTAAATCGAGCTCTCAGCTAAATGCTCATTGGTCTAAATTAGTATTCACCGGTAAAGGAACACCTCCGAAGAAGCTAGATAGCGATCAAGCGGTAATCGATTTTGTTTCGAGCAATGCAGACGCAATTGGTTATATTGATGCAAGTAAAGTAACCGATACCGTCAAAGTGATAGGTAAATACTAGGGCCTGTTGACCTTTGCTGTTTGATTTTTGTTCTTCTGAGTGGGTTTTGGTCGCGACGCTCGACTTGCCGCCTAGTGATCTAGGCAAAAGTTGAGCAACAATGAACAAAGCGAACTCAGGTGAACCCAAAGGGCAGCGCTTGATTGGCATTTCTACTGTGTTCTCGCCTGACTCACATAGAATGACTATGCTACGCAGGCTCTGCCTTGTATAAATACCAATCAAACTGCTGCAAAAGCAAACTTGAAAGATAAACAGGCCCTAATATTCCTTATCAAATAAAAACAGCCACTTAATGTGGCTGTTTTTATTTATCGTTTAAAAATTAAAGCATTAGACTCTAAATTTTGAGGTCGCATCTTTCAAGTTGTCGGACAGTACATGAAGATTCTCAGCAACGTCTTGTACTTCATTCAACGCTTGCATTGTGTCTTGGAAAGACTGGTGCATAGATGTCACATTATTTACCACCATAGCTGCTACCGAGGTCTGCTCTTCCGTTGCCGCAGCAATTTGACCATTCATGCTATTAATTGACAAGATTTGTGCTGCTATCTGCTCAATCGACTGCCCGGTTTGTGCTGCAGCTTCAGCGTTATTAATTGCCATACTGCTTGCACTTGTCATTGCTTTCACCGCTTGATTTGCCGCTTCTGTTAACACGTTTAAAAGTTCTCTTATCTCGTTGGTCGACTTTGCTGTTCTTGAGGCTAATTCGCGGACTTCATCAGCAACCACTGCAAAACCTCGACCTTGCTCACCAGCACGAGCCGCCTCAATCGCAGCATTTAAAGCAAGTAAATTGGTTTGCTCTGCGATTGATGTAATCACATTTAATATTTGCGTCACGTTCTGCGTATCATCAGCTAGCTTATTGATCGTCTCTGCTGCATGATTAATTTCTTCACTTAACGCTTGTGATTCGTTAACTGACACCTGAATTTGGCGCTTACTCTGCTCAACTTCTTGTTCGGCCAGCTGGGCAGCATCAGAAGCTTGTGACGCCGAGTGAGAGATATCACCCACACTTAACCGCATTTCTTCCATAGATTGACGTACCACTTCCGCGTCATGCGTTTGTTGATTCGTTGCTCCTTCAGCTTTTTCCATGCCCTGAACAAGACGACTTGAGTCTTTCATCAAAGGCTCGACGACACTCATCACCTCGACAACCGCCCCTTTTAGTAACGCAACAAATTCATTGAAGTTTATGGATACTTGGCCAATTTCATCGTGAGAGCGCACATTGAGCGTAGTAGACAAAGAACCCTGCCCCTGCGCTAATAGTTTCAGATTTTGCGCCGCATCCTTAGCAGAGTTACCAATACCTCTTGCAATCACAACCGCTAAGAAAACCAAAACAAGTAAAGAAATAACGGCCACAATCAACATTATCGTGAGCGCGTTTGCTGAACGCGCTTCGGTATTTTGAAGTAATTCAACAAAACGATCATTCGCGTTCGTTTTAGCCTTGGTAAAATCTGCGACTAGGCCTTCGTAGATTTCAGTTTTCTTTTTGGCATCTTCTTGGATGCGGGAAAAATCAGCTGTACCATCTATCATTCCCCCAGCAATTTGTTGCGCAATTTTGCCGTATTGTGCAAGTTCATCGCTATTATCTGAAGGCATAAAGCCGCTTTGTACCGACTCAATTTTTTGCAGGTTAGCTTGGATTTGCTGTTGATATTCTTTTGCTTTATCTAGTAATTCAGCATCCCCGAAGGTTACAGCTTGAGTGAATAGCTCATCTAAATTCTGCAGCTTATTTGCGTTTTCTGTGGCGAGGTTAAGAATTTTGTATGTCTGCTCCTCTAATTCATTTAATGCCCTTTGATTAGAGCTAATAGCGTTGTAATTAACAAACACGATAACCACAAAAGCGACAACCGCAACGAGCGTAATTGCGTGGATCTTTTTGGTGATACTAAGATCAGCAAAAGCAGTACCTAGACTCATATATACACCTTTTGAAGTAAGACGAGTTCATTATCGACTGATTTATTATAAATTTTAACTAAATATAGAATATTTCCAGCTTTTTTGCCGCTTGAGGATGAAGATTTAAACAAATTATTCAATCTGGGAACATGGAAGTGTGAAAATAAAAAATGCCGCTCAATGAGCGGCATTAATAACAACAAGTAATTAGCGGGTTGACTAATTGATTAAAGTAAACCTAACTTTTTCAATTCACGTGTCGCCATTTCGCTAGAAAGAGGAACATAACCGTCTTTCTCAACAATTTTTTGACCTTCTTTAGACAATACCATCTTCAAGAATTCAGCCTCGATAGGTGCTAATTCTTTATTAGGGTGCTTGTTCACATATAGGTATAGGAAGCGAGACAGTGGGTATTTGCCCTGTGCCACATTTTCTAATGTTGCGTCAACGTAGTTCGTGCCTTTTTTCGCTAGTGGTACGGTACGTACGCCTGACGTTTTATAACCAATACCAGAGTAACCAATCGCATTCACTGAAGACGAGATAGACTGTACTACAGACGCAGAACCTGGCTGCTCGTTAACATTATTGCGGAAGTCACCTTTACACAGTGCTTTTTTCTTGAAGTAACCATAAGTACCAGATACTGAGTTACGACCATAAAGCTGAATATCTTTTGCTGCCCAATCACCCGTTAGACCAACATCACTCCAGCGATTTGCCTGTGCTGCCGAACCACACTTGCGCGTTGAAGAGAAGATTGAATCAACCTGTTCAATTGTTAAGCCTTCAATTGGGTTATCTTTGTGTACAAATACCGCTAGCGCATCAATTGCTACGCGGATTTCTGTTGGCTTATAACCATAACGCTTTTCAAAAGCTTCGATTTCTTTTGACTTCATCTTACGGCTCATTGGGCCAAAGTTTGCCGTTGCTTCCGTTAGTGCTGGTGGCGCAGTAGAAGAACCAGCCGCTTGGATTTGGATATTTACGTTAGGGTAAATTCTTTTATATTCTTCTGCCCAAAACGTCATCATGTTGGCAAGCGTATCAGAACCTACAGAAGAGAAGTTTCCTGAGATACCGCTGGTTTTATTATACTCTGGTAACTTTTCGTCTAAAGCAGATACTTGAGTAGAAACTAATGTAGTAATAGCCACACCCATTGCGGCAACTAAGCTTTTAAATTTCATTGGGGTCACTCCAGTTGTTGGTCCCAGTTATTTTACGCAGCTCATTGTGCAGCGATAAAATGACAATAAAATTACTCTTAAATTACACTTTTATGACTTTCATCATTTGTCATAAAAATTCGCTTTTGTTTGGGGAAAGCAAACCAAAAACGAGAGCCTTCACCCACTTTGCTTTCAATATGTAAAGCTGAGTCATGGCGAGACAACACATGTTTAGTAATTGCTAAACCAAGGCCCGAGCCGCCTGTTTTTCGGCTTCGTGCTTTATCCACTCGGTAAAATCGTTCAGTTAGTCGGTTAATGTGTTCAGGCGCGATACCATCACCATTATCGACAACACTAAACGTCGGCAAGTCGTTTTCTAAATACCAACGTACATGAATGTGCCCACCGGGTTTGGTGTAATGAATAGCATTAAAAATTAAATTTGAGTAAGCACTGCGTAACTCATCCCCAGCCCCTTTGATATCCAAAGTCGGATCAATATCAAAAACGAGCTCATGGCCCTTTTCCTGATTAAGTGACTTCGCTTCGGTATGAATAAGATCAAGCATCGCTGGAATATTCACGGCTTTGTCATTGTCTTGCTTTCTCGCCCCTTCGATTCGAGACAAGGAAAGAAGCTGATTTACCAGACTGTCCATCCGTTTACACTGATCTATCATAGTGCCATGTGCTTTAGCCCACATCGCGGGGGGTGGCATATTATCGCTATCCATCATCTCTAGATAGCCAGCCATGACGGTTAGCGGCGTCCTTAGCTCATGAGATACGTTTGCGACAAAGTCTTTGCGCATCTGCTCTAATTGCTTTAGTCGGCTAACATCACGCGCCACCAGCATAAGCTGCTCGGCATAAGGCATGACTCGTATTTCCAACACTTGCTCATGTGCAAGCCCGGTCTCAAGCTCTAATGCTTCATCAAAGCGATGTTCATGCATGTATTTTACAAATTTAGGATCTCGGATAAGGTTATCCAATCTTTGACCATGATCTGTAGGCCATTGCAGACCTAACACTTTCAAGGCTAATTGGTTACACCACACAATACTGAGATCTTGTTGCAGTACAACGACCGCGTCAGGGATAGCTTCAGCCCCTTCACGAAAGCGTCGGATCAGTTCTGCGAGTTCATTGCGCTTTTTGCGATTACGTTGCTGAAGCTGATAGATCCCTTCAAACACTTGTTCCCAAGCGCCCTTACCTTCAGGTGGATTAAAACTACGTTGGTTGAGCAGCCAGTCGCTCAAACGATAGAGTTGTTTGTAATGCCAAACTAATAAGACGAAAGCACCGATGAAAAGAAACAGAAAAGGTGCACTGACTAAATAGCCAATTAAGGCTAGTGGTAGGAAATACAAAAACAGGCGTCTTGTTAACGCCTGTTTATCAATCACTCGATACATAGACTAAATCCATTTAGGAACCAAATAATTCAGTTCCTCTTGGAATACTAATTACAGTTTACTCGAAAAGCGGTAACCTGCACCACGTACGGTTTGCACTAAGCGATCGTGACCAAGCGGTGCGATAGCTTTACGTAAGCGACGAATATGAACGTCTACAGTGCGATCTTCAACGTACACATTAGTACCCCATACGTGATCTAACAGCTGCTCACGGCTATAAACACGTTCAGGGTGTGTCATGAAGAAATGTAATAAACGAAACTCTGTTGGCCCCATATCTAACTCTGTGCCCGCAGATGTCACTCGGTGAGAAATAGGGTCTAAACGTAATCCGTGAACTTCTATCGCTTCTTCCAGCGACGTAGGCGAAACTCGGCGCATTACCGCTTTGATACGAGCCATTAGCTCTTTAGGAGAGAAAGGCTTTGTCACATAATCATCCGCACCAACCTCTAATCCTTTAACTTTGTCTTCCTCTTCACCTCTTGCCGTTAGCATGATGATTGGGATCTGACGGGTATATTCACTTTGCTTAAACTTTTTAGCAATTTGAATACCACTGCCCCCTGGCAGCATCCAGTCTAGTAGCACCATATCTGGATAAGGTTCAACCATAGCAGCAACTGCTGAATCGTAGTCTTCCGCTTCAATTGCTTGAAAACCATTTTGCTCTAGTACGAACACCAACATTTCTCTGATAGGTGCTTCATCATCAACTACAAGTACTTTACGTGACATTCCCAATGTTCTCTCGTTACCGACGTTGTTGATGTCATTATTATGACTAACTGTGACATTTTTATGAAAGTGTAACGTGTAAACGCAAAACAAGCCAAAAAAATCTCTTTTTTGGCTACAAACGGAATACCTTATGTATTTGTAATCATCTGATTTTAAATCTATTTTATACTAAAACGTTGGTCTCAAAATAGTGTTTTCGAAATATGGACTGCAACCTCCAAGCCATACTATAAAAGCGACGCCGCAATTAACTGCAAAATCAGCACGCCTTTTGTAAATTAAAAGTCATATCTCAATGTGACCGCCATCGTGTTGTGATCTTCGTTGTTATCCAAAGAAAATTTTGAATACCAAAGATACATACGAGCTTGTTTACTTAGACTTTTTTCCACACCTACTGAGGCTGCATTGCCAGAGTCCTTCAGCTTACCTGCTGCCCCATCCGAATCTTGATATTGAGCCAGTAAGGTATATGACTCAATTTGGTAGGCAGCACTCACCATAAAGCTGTCCACTTCCTCGTCACTATCTATCGCTTCATTTTGTTGATACATACCGCCGAGTTTAAAGTCCCCTAGTTTTCCTTGTACCGTCACGCGATTAATGTCTTGTCCCGCGACTTTATTATCATGGGCGACAGCAACATATACATTGGTTTTCTTGAGTTTGCTATCACCGTAACTTGCCGACAAAGATAAGCCATCTTCGCCGTTTTGTTTACTGTTGTCTTCGGCAATATAACTCACTGTAAACTGTAGATGATTAATAGCCGGAGTCGTATATTGCACGGTGTCACCAAGGCGATTTTCACCAACAAAGAACGAATTAATATCACCAGAAAAGTCATTCATTAAGTCCACTTTGCCTTGCGACTTTTTCATCGGTGTATCATCACGCCCGATCAGGAGTTGACCATAGCTACCTTTAACCCCAAGATACTGAGAGCGTGCTGTAAGGTTATCACCTGACTTACCATCTTTATCTTGATCCGTGATCTCAACTTGAAATTCATATTTATAAAAAATCTCAAGTCCTTCTTGCAGCTTTGCTGCTCCCTTTAATCCCATGCGAGAGTTATAGCTTTCAATTGAAGTATCGCTGTCACCATCTTTATCAGAATTCTGTACACCGACGTGAGCTCTACCGTATAGAGATACAGCTTCGTTTGCATAACTACAAACACTCATAGAGCAAAGGCTTAGAGCAACAAATGGTAGGCATTTCATTTTCATCTTTGATCACCTTGGATAGTATTTGGGCGCAGTACAACAAGGTTTGAGATGCTGAAGCCAGACAGAGAGGAGGTAGCGAACAGATCTCGTATTTTTAAAGTTAGACACTTTTAGCTGGAGATCAAGAAACTGACTCCGGGATCAGTATTTTATTAACTGCTAGAAATCATCTATGGTCAGGATCAGATTTTTACTAACAAGATCGTCCCCAAGATCATTTTCTTACTAACCTCTTACTACTTAACGCTGGATCAAGTTGGTATAAAAATGATCTAAGCGAAGCTAACTTATTGATCTGAGGTTTTGAAATATATCTACTTAGTTAAACAATGATCTTTGTTAGTAAAGATCTGATCCCTATTTACCTCGCTAGTAAAATGGCGATCCAAGTGTATTCTCCCCCAGCAAGCCCTATTGAACATTGGCTTCCAATCAAGGATCAGATACAAAAAAGCCTCTATTTCAGAGGCTTTTTGAAGTATCAAAGTGCGATGCACAATTTTACTTAGTCAAATTTTGATCCGGTAAGTTATTTCACTTTAGGATCTAACTCACCTGTTAGATATTTCAAGTGCATATCATCAAGTGAAATTGGCTTGATCTTAGCAGCTTGACCAGCTGTACCGAACGCTTCGTAGCGCGCAATACAGATCTCAGTCATCGCTTTCGTCGCTTCCGCTAAGAATTTGCGTGGATCGAAATTGCTTGGGTTTTGCGCAAGGTGGCGACGAATAGCACCTGTTGATGCTAAACGTAGATCGGTATCGATATTAACTTTACGAACACCGAATTTAATACCTTCAACAATTTGCTCAACCGGTACACCGTAAGTCTCAGGAATTTCACCGCCAAACTCATTAATGATTGCTAACCAGTCCTGAGGAACTGAAGACGAACCATGCATTACTAAGTGAGTATCAGGAATACGAGCGTGGATTTCTTTGATGCGGTTAATTGCTAAGATATCGCCCGTTGGTGGACGAGTAAATTTATAAGCACCGTGTGATGTACCACATGCAATAGCAAGCGCATCTACATTGGTTTTCTTGACGAAGTCCGCAGCTTCTTCTGGATCTGTTAGTAGCTGATCTTCTGTTAATTTACCTTCAGCGCCAATACCGTCTTCTTCACCAGCTTCACCGGTTTCAAGAGAACCAAGTACACCTAGCTCGCCCTCAACAGACACGCCACACGCGTGCGCCATTTCAACGGTACGACGAGTAACGTCCACATTATACTCGTAGCTTGAAGGCGTTTTACCGTCTTCCATTAGAGAGCCGTCCATCATGACTGATGAGAAACCAAGTTGAATTGAGCGCTGACATACAGCAGGTGAAGTACCATGATCTTGGTGCATTACAACTGGAATATGAGGCCATTCTTCTACAGCCGCTAAAATCATGTGGCGGATAAATGGTGCACCAGCATATTTGCGTGCACCAGCAGAACCTTGCACGATAACCGGACTATTTGTCTTGTCCGCAGCTTCCATGATCGCACGCATTTGCTCTTGGTTATTCACGTTAAATGCCGGAACGCCATAACCATGCTCAGCTGCATGATCGAGAAGTTGACGCATACTGATTAAAGCCATATTGCTTTTCTCCAATTGTTGATAGCCACCGCTATCGGTTTGAACGGATAATATGTTTACACCAGCCAACGCTGATGAGGTTAACCACTTTACTTGTTGGCTAACCAGACGCTACGCGTCTCCAAGCAAACATCAAGTATGTGAGAGAGTGATGTTTACCTGATATTAAGAGGCAGCTTAACGCTACCTCAATCAATTTTAGTCTTTAGCTCGCTGCTCAAGCATCGCGACCGCAGGAAGTGTTTTACCTTCTAAGAATTCAAGGAAAGCACCACCACCTGTAGAAATATAAGAGATATCTTGCTCAACACCATACTTATCGATAGCAGCTAAGGTATCGCCACCACCAGCAATTGAGAATGCTGACGACTTAGCGATGGCATTGGCAATCGCTTCAGTACCATTACCAAATTGGTCAAATTCGAATACGCCCACAGGGCCATTCCAAACCACAGTGCCAGCATTTGCAATAATCTCAGCAAGTTGAGTTGCAGTATCAGGACCGATGTCGAAGATCATGTCTTCGTCTGACACTTCGCTTACATCTTTAATGGTAGCAACTGCAGATTCTGAAAACTCATTACCTACAACCACATCAGTCGGAACAGGAATATCGCCGTCATTCGCTCTGGCAGCAGCCACTAGCTTGTTCGCTTCAGGGATCAAATCCGCTTCGTACAACGACTTACCAACAGGGTTACCCGCTGCAGCAATAAAAGTATTCGCAATACCGCCACCAGTCACGAGTTGGTCAACAACCTTAGACAATGAATCAAGCACCGTTAGTTTAGTTGATACTTTAGAGCCGCCAACGATGGCCACCAAAGGACGAGCTGGGTTATCTAGTGCTTTGCCAAGTGCGTCTAGTTCAGCCGCAAGCAATGGACCTGCACAAGCCACCTCAGCGTATAAGCCAACACCATGTGTTGAAGCCTGTGCGCGGTGCGCAGTACCAAAGGCATCCATCACGTAGACATCACAAAGCGCTGCTAGTTTTTTCGCAAGTACTTCATCGTCTTTCTTCTCGCCAACGTTAAAACGCACATTTTCGAATACGATAACTTCATTGTCTTGTACATTCACGCCGTCAAGATAGTCAGTCACTAAACGTACATCTTGAGATAACGCATCATTAAGATAATCCACAACCGGCTGCATAGAGTATTGTGCATCATATTCTCCCTCGGTTGGACGACCAAGGTGAGACATCACCATCACCTTAGCGCCTTTTTCTAGCGCTAATTTGATACTAGGTAGTGCAGCACGGATCCGCGCGTCCGACGCGACTTTGCCATCTTTAATTGGCACATTTAGGTCTTCGCGGATCAACACACGCTTGCCGTTTAAATCTAAATCCGCCATCTTAATGACTGACATTGGACATCTCCTTAAAGAACGATACATTTTGTTATCTACAAGGCAGCAATCGTTTGCTGCCTCGGTTTGAATTATTGTTTTAATTTTGTGCAGACAATTTGATTATAACAGCGTCTGAAACAAATGATTAGCCACGCATCATCACGCAAGCGGTATCAAGCATACGATTAGCAAAACCCCACTCGTTATCACACCAAACTAGTAGCTTAACCAAGCGCTTGTGACTCACTCGAGTTTGCGTACCATCTATAATACAAGAATGTGGATCGTGATTAAAATCAACCGACACTAGCGGCTCTTCAGTGTAGCTCAGTACCCCTTCTAAACGACCACCAGCGGCCTGCTTTAGAACTGAGTTTACCGCATCAATTGTGACATTTTCATTGAGCGTAACGCTCAGATCCATCGCCGTAACATTGATTGTTGGCACCCGTACCGCGATCGCCTCAAAACGACCTTGGAACTTAGGTAAAATACGCTCAATACCGCGAGCCAGCTTAGTATCAACAGGAATGATGGATTGGCTTGCCGCACGCGTACGCCGCAAATCACTGTGATAAGCATCAATCACTTGTTGATCATGCATAGAGGCGTGAATAGTAGTAATAGCACCGGACTCAACACCAAACTTATCGTCTAGCACTTTAATTACCGGAACAATACAGTTTGTTGTACATGAGCCGTTAGACACAATGGTGTGCTCAGGTAACAGTATTTCTTCGTTGATACCGAAGATCACCGTCGCATCAACATCAGCATCAGCAGGATGTGAAAATAATACTTTCTTTGCCCCAGCCTGAATATGCGCAAGTGCGTGCTGACGAGAATGATAGACGCCTGTGCAATCAAGCACCACATCAACATCCAGCGCGCGCCAAGGCAGGTGACTTGGATCTGGCTCTGAAAATAACTGGATCTTATCCTCAGCGACTTCCAAAAAAGATTCTGTTAACGAAACTGGAAAAGCAAAACGCCCATGTGAGGTATCGTATTTTAGAAGATGCGCGATCCCTTTAGGATCCGCCAACTCATTGATGGCTACAATTTGTATTTCGTGGTGACGACCCGATTCATAGAGTGCTCTTACGATATTACGCCCTATTCGACCAAAGCCATTAATTGCAAGCTTGATTGTCATTAAATTGAAAATCCATGAAGTCGCAAGTACGAAAGTTCCCCTTCGTTTTGATGGCGCTATTGTAATCGACCTGAGTGAAATGTGTAAGGGGCTAGGGCAATTTTTTAACTCAAGTTAAATCCGCAATTTTACATTTACCGCCAGCACAAATGGCCTGAGATTGCGCCAACAGTAGTTCCGCTGTCGCTAAAGCATCGCTAAGCGCATCATGCAATTGGTGAGGAGGTAAACCATAACGCATTCTACAAGCGTTTAGTGTTAATGCATCTTGCGCCAACGGATAGCCTTGCTTTAACACACGACGCTTATCTATCTGCATGGTATCTAACAACAAAGCAGGTCTTACGTTTAGCTCAAAGCGCTGAAATGCCGCCTTAAGAAACGCCCAATCCATCTGTACGTTATGACATACCAACACTTTACCGTGGAGCGCGCGCTGAAGCGCCAGCAACAAAGTTTGTAAGGACTCACCATCTGCCAATTGACTACTATCAATACCGTGAAAAACTGGACTTTGTGCAAGCGTTCGCACTTCACTGTTCAAATGATACTGTGCATCTTTCACCTGGATCCGCATATTTTTAATCGGCAACCAACCAGCCGACACAATTTCATGGCGCTTAGGATCAAGCCCGGTGAGCTCAAGGTCTAGCACCACCAACTCGGCTTGCGCAAACGGCTGATGTTTATAGCGCCACTTAGCAACAGAGTGAGAAAACCAGTTCATTGCTTATAAACTCCCTCGAGCAAACTTAAACGCACTCGCCTGCTGTGCTTGTTTGACTAAATAAAATGCTTCTTTGAGTTGATGGCGTTCAAGAGAAGAGAGGTTTTCTGGGTTAATACAGTTTCCTGGTAATCCTTCACGGTTGATTTGGGTCTTTAACCGCAATTGTGTTAAAAACCGCCAACAGTCTTTTAGATTGTCGATATCCGACTTGGCAAGTAATGGGCTTTTAGTCAGTGCTTCCAGGCGCTCTAATGTGTTAGCTCTTGCAACCCCAACCTTGAGCGCATACAACCTAACCACATCGTTGATAATGGCAACCCCACGTTTTTTCAGATCTAAATACTTATGTTTGCTCTTGTCTTTTTCCAGCTTAAATTGTTGAAAGATCCCGATCGGTACCGAATTTGCGTTGATGTCTGTCGCCATTGCCGCATAAAACAGCTCGTTTCGACTGATCTGATCCAAAGATTGGCGCAGGGTCGCATAGAGATCGCTGGCGCCATCAATAAAACGCATATCAAAGTAGATCTTGCAATTAAGCATCGCTTTTGGCGTAGGAGACAAGATCCACTTGCTAAATTTGGCGGTCCACTGGGCAACTGTGCCACGGCAGTCTGCATTACTAGCCATGATATTTCCTGGGCAAGATTGAATACCGCACTCGTTGAGTTGCTCACAGACAAACGCGCCTAAAGCAGCAAAATAACAACTATCGTTTTCGCTGATATTGTCTGGTAGCAATAAACCATTGTCTTGATCTGAATGTAAGGTCTGCTCTTCTCGTGCCTGAGAGCCAAAACAGATCCATGCAAAACGACATGGCGCGGCGCCGTGCTGCTGTTGATATAAATAGATTAATCTTGATGTTAACGCATCAGTGAGGCCACTTAGTAGCTTGCCAATCAGTGAAATATCTTCGATATGATAGGAAAATTGACGCAATAGATCCGGGATCTCCTGAGCGCAATTTTTGATAGCCAGAAGATTTTGTGCTTTATAGATCCTGCCAATAAGTTGCACCGGATCACTTTTTTGCTGTCTCAGCAGATCGGTGCTGGTCAGCATGCCCAGTGGTTTATATGCTTCATTTAACACAGGCAAGTGATGAATATTGTGCTTAAGCATTAAATGCAGGGCCGAAAACACACGATTGTTTTCAAAAATATGCTTTGGCTTTTCCGTCATGATCTCAGCAAGTGGGGCACTGGGATCTTTGTCTTGCGCTAGAACTCTATTGCGCAGATCTCTATCCGTCACAACGCCAACCAAGCGCGCTTGCTCCGTGACCATAATTGATGAAACACGATGCTGGCTCATCAATTTGGCAGCCTCACGAATACTCGCTGTCGGCGCGATAGTAACCGCATCTTTGGTCATTAGCTCAGATATTTTTCGCTCTGACCAAGTTTCGCTTTGCTGTTTATAACGAGAAGAAAGTAGTCGGTTAGCATGTGCTCTAACAAAGTATTGCTCAAAAGGTTTATATTCTCGGCGCAAAAAATCAAAGTTCTGCTCATTGAGAATATAAACCAAGCCATCTTTTTGAACTTCGATGCGATTTTGAATGGCATCACCGGTTAATAAAGAAGGATAACCAAAGTAGTCTCCCTCACTCATACGACCAATGACTTCGTCTTTTGCTGAGATAAGATCAACCACACCTGAGCGCAGCAAATATAGATTTGGCTTGCCATCTTGAAGCCAATCTTGTTGATTCGTCTGGCTAAGATAAACAATTTCGATATGTTTTGAAAAGTAGCTGGCAGCCGCTTCGGGCAATTCAGAAAACGGGGCTTGTTTATAAACAAATTGAAAGACATCTTGAATTTCTGGCGTCATACCTAACTGTCCTTTTAATCGTCTACAATTTTGCACTATCAAAAACAAATTTGCCCAGCACACTGGCTGGGCAAATTCGATTAGCATTGCTTAGTGTGCGTGAGCAGCGCTAGACCCTTTAGGGTTACGGATCCCATCAACCATCACTTTGACTTCTTCAGGTGTATCCGCAGTCACCTTCATAACCAGTGCAGCTACAACGAAGTTCACTAGCATACCGACAATACCGATCCCTTCAGGAGAAATCCCAAACAACCAGTTTGCAGGGGCATTTAGCTCAGGGCTAACAAACTTAAAGTAAATAATATAAGCCGCAGTGAAACCTATACCCGTTACCATGCCGGCAATCGCACCTTCTTTATTCATTCGCTTAGAGAATATTCCCATTATAATTGCAGGGAAGAAACTCGCCGCAGCCAACCCGAAGGCAAATGCAACCACCGAGGCAACAAACCCTGGCGGGTTTATACCAAAGTACGCCGAGATTGCGATAGCTACCATCGCTGCTAAGCGTGCAGCCAGCAATTCTTGTTTATCGTTGATATCCGGCTTAATGGTACGCTTCAACAAATCATGTGATACTGATGTTGAAATAACCAGTAGCAAACCAGCGGTTGTCGATAGCGCCGCAGCAATACCACCTGCAGCGACCAATGCAATCACCCACGCAGGTAGATTCGCAATTTCTGGATTTGCCAATACCATAATATCGCGGTCAATCTTCACTTCGTTTGCACTTGCAGGATCATCAATCTTGCCTGCAGAGTACTGCATTTTGCCATCACCATTCTTATCATTGAATACGATAAGGCCCGTTCTTTCCCAGTTTTTCACCCACTGTGGTGCTTCTTCATATACCGTGCCACTACCATCTTTACCGTTGATAGTATCGATCATGTTTACACGAGCGAACGATGCAACAGCAGGTGCAGTTGTATATACGATAGCGATAAACACTAGGGTCCAAGCGGCTGAAATACGAGTGTCTTTTACTCTAGGAACGGTGAAGAAGCGAACAATTACATGTGGCAGACCAGCAGTACCAACCATAAGTGCAGCGGTAATAGCAAACACATCAACCATACTCTTAGAACCTTCAGTGTACTGCGCAAAACCGAGCTCGGTACTGAGTCCATCTAGCTTGTCGAGTAGATAGGTGCCCGAGCCATCAGCCAACGTTGCACCAAAGCCGGTTTGTGGTAGTAAATGGCCTGTCATCATCAGTGAGATGAAAATAGCAGGAACTAAATAAGCAAACACAAGTACACAATACTGAGCGACCTGTGTATAAGTGATCCCCTTCATACCGCCAAGTACCGCGTAGAAGAATACAATCACCATACCGATGTAAACACCCGTTTCAATATCCACTTCAAGGAAACGAGAGAACACCACACCAACACCACGCATTTGACCGGCAATATAGGTAAAACAGATGAAGATAGCACACAGGATCGCAACCACACGTGCAACCTGAGAATAGTAACGATCACCGATAAAATCCGGTACCGTGAACTTACCAAATTTACGCAAATAAGGTGCTAAACACAGGGCAAGTAATACATAACCGCCGGTCCACCCCATGAGGTAAACACCGCCGTCGTAACCAGCGAAGGAAATAATCCCCGCCATTGAAATAAAGGACGCTGCACTCATCCAATCTGCAGCAGTTGCCATACCGTTTGCAACAGGAGGTACACCGCCGCCAGCAACATAGAATTCATTCGTGGACCCAGCTCTCGCCCAGATAGCGATACCAATATAAAGCGCAAAACTAAGGCCGACGATAATAAAAGTTAAAATTTGAACATCCATCGATTAGCTCCTCACTCATCCACGCCGTATTTTTTGTCCAACGCATTCATTTTTGAAACGTAGACAAAAATTAACGCAACAAAAGTATAAATTGCGCCTTGCTGAGAAAACCAAAATCCGAGTTTAAATCCAAAAAAACGAACTTCGTTGAGCACATCAACTAACAGGATGCCGAATCCAAATGAAACGACAAACCAGATAGCGAGTAGCTTAAACATCAAGGCGAGATTTTCTGACCAATATGCTTTCGCTTGTTCTTCACTTTTAAAAGCCATTTTAAATCTCCTATCACCCGCTCCAACATGGAGCAAGTTGTGTTAATAGACCTTAATGAGAGTAGCAACGGCTTGGTAAGTTGAAATTGAGACCTTAGTCGTAACGGCAAATTAACGTTTACGTAAACTGCAGATACGTGATATTCATTAAAATTAAAAAGTCTTTATAAACAAAAAGATAAGTCAAAACAGGTTGGATGAAGATGTATTTTCAATGAGTGGATACGACAGTAAGACATTAGTCTAACTTGAATGGTGAATGAACGTCTTTACTCACCAAGAAAAACTCTAACACTTTGATTTTAAATAAGATATAAATCTCAAATAAAATTATAGAGTAAACTAGACTATGGGTGCCATTTGTTTGCTAAAGTATGACGATATTAATACCAAAAACTATAACAAACATTATGACTGCCATTTTACTCCTTGTTGCCGCTGCTTATATTGGTGTACTTTTTTGGCTCGCCAACTGGGGAGATAAAACCACCCCCCGCGCACTCAAAATTAGTCATCATCCGTTTGTTTATGCCTTTTCCTTAGGGATTTATTGTACCTCCTGGACTTATTACGGCTCGGTAGGTACTGCGGCCACCAGTAGTTGGCATTACTTCCCCATTCTTTTAGGGCCCATTTTACTGTTTTTGTTCGGTCAGGGTTTTTTGCGCAAACTCATATTGGTCAGTAAAAAGCAGAATATCACCACCATTGCCGACTTCATTTCGGCACGATACGGTAAACGCCAAACTACGGCCGTCATGGTAACGATGATAGCCCTATTGGCAACCATTCCGTATATTGCACTCCAGCTCAAAGCCTTGAGTAGTAGCTTTTTGTTATTACAGCAGGATGAGCAAGTATCTGGCACTGCGCTCGCATTAGCTGGCACCTTGATCATGGCATTATTTGCGATTTTCTTTGGCACTAGAAAGGTAGATGTGACTGAGTATCGCTCAGGGTTGATGTTGGCCGTTGCTTTTGAATCTATCGTTAAGTTACTCGCTCTCGGTATTGTTGCCGTGCTTGCATGGCAATCTTTAGCTCAAGTTCCAGACTCATTTGAAGCATTGAGCGAACATTGGCAATCTTTTGACTTCTTTAACTTCAACTTCGTTGGACAAACGCTTATGGCAGCGGCTGCCATCGTCTGTTTGCCCCGACAATTTCATGTTGTGGTGGTAGATAACCACAACACTTCACACTTAAAAACCGCACGCTGGGCATTTACGCTTTACTTGTTATTGATAGCAGCCATGATCATCCCAATCGCTACCGCCGCTATCCACCCCGATATTGGCTATGGTGCCGCACCGGATAGTTTCGTACTTGCTTTACCTATCATGATGGAGCATCCGATCCTCGCTACATTTGTCTTTATCGGCGGTTTATCAGCGGCAACGGCCATGATAGTCGTTGCGACTCTCACACTTAGCACCATGTTATCGAACGATGTAGTATTGCCTTTGTTGTTCAAGCGTAAATTTAAGAAGAACATTCTTAACAGCAGTTTTAAGAGTCAAATACTCTTAGTTCGACGCTTTGTTATCGCCGCAATCTTATTGCTTTCATATATGTACCAGCAATGGTTTGGTCATGGTGAAGCACTCGCAAATATGGGGTTAGTTGCCTTCTCATTGGTGACTCAGCTATTGCCTGCAATTGTCGGTGGACTTTATTGGCGCAAAGGCCATGCGTATGGCGTATATGCGGGGCTCATCGCTGGTTTTATCTGCTGGATGCTATTTCTTATGTTCCCAATTCTGGAAGCAGGTGGATTACTTGATTATGAAATGCGCCAGACCCTTATCACCCGAGGAACTTTACTTGCACTGCTCGCCAACATTAGCTGCTATATTAGCTTTTCTATCGGTGCACAGGAGCGCCTAATCGACCGTATTCAGGCCGCGGCATTCGTAAACCCTAAAGATCAGGCTGCTCTCTCTAAACGCTTGAATAAACAAGTTCGCGCTACCGTGTATGACTTTAAAGTGCTACTACAAACCTTCTTGGGCGTTCAGCGTAGTCAGCAACTGCTCGGGCACTATGCTCAAAATAATATTTTAGAAGATAATGACGCGTACCCAGCTCCTGAATTTATCTCATTCTGCGAGCGCGCACTCACGGGAGTGCTCGGTGCTTCATCTGCCCAAGCTCTGATCCGTACCGTGTCATCGGGTCGCCAAATGGCATTTGAAGAGGTGGTTAACTTTTTTGATGAAACCACACAAGCACTACAGTTCAACCAAAACCTACTTTATACCTCATTAGAAAACCTAAGCCATGGGATTTCGGTTGTTGATAAAGATCTAAAACTTGTTGCATGGAACAGGCGTTATCACGAGATGTTCGCCTACCCAGATGGTTTCTTAGAAGTCGGACAACCGATAGAGGAAGTGATCCGCTTTAACGCCGAGCGCGGTGAATGCGGTCCTGGTGAAATTGATAAACACGTCGATAAACGAGTTCAACATCTGAAAAATGGCACTCCTCACCACTTTATTCGCCACCGTCGTAATGGCCAAGTATTTGAGATGACGGGGAACCCGCTGCCTGAAGGCGGGTTTGTGACGAGTTTTTCAGATATCACTACGCATATTGCGACGCAAAACGCACTGGAAGAAATCAATATGGATCTAGAGAACCGTATTGAAGCCAGAACCCAAGAGATCCGCACTATTAATATGGATCTTAAAGCGGAAATAGCCAATCGTCACGAAACAGAGCAGGCGTTAATGGCAGCTAAAAAAGAAGCAGAACAAGCAAATGAGAGTAAAACCCGCTTCTTAGCGCTTGCGAGTCATGATATTTTGCAGCCACTCAATGCCGCACGCCTATACTTAGCGGCGATTGATACCCACAATCTAATAAGTAAAGATCAGGGTAACTTTGAAAAACTCACCGATAGCCTAGACTCCACCGTACATCTGATGAGTGCGCTTTTAGATATTGCAAAACTAGAGCAAGGTGCAATGAAACCAACCCCTAGGCATTTCAACATTGACGATATCTTACTACCACTGGCAAATGAGTATGCCATCATTTCAAAAGAAAAAGGTCTCGAGCTTAAGGTGAGAAGCTCCCACAGCATTGTGCACAGTGACACCACTTACCTGCGCCGGATCATTCAAAACCTGGTTTCCAATGCCGTTAAATATACCGACAGTGGCAAAGTGCTCATCGCCTGTCGACGCCGTAAACATAGTTTAAGGCTTGAAGTGTGGGATACCGGTCCTGGTATTTCAAACCATGAGCAGAATAAGATCTTTAACGATTTTTATCGTATTCAAGCAGGCGATAATAAAGGTATTGGGCTTGGGCTTGGTGTTGTAAAACGTCTATGCGATCTATTATCCATCACAATTTCTGTGAACTCGGTTGTCAATCAAGGCAGCCGCTTTGCCATAGACATACCCTATGGCAATGTGGATTTACTCCAAGTAAAAGAAGATATTAGCCAAAAACCGCAAAGCAAAACTCAACTTAATGTCATCGCGGTTGATGACGATCCGAAAAACCTAGAAGCCATGGCGAGCCTGCTAGATAAATGGCATTGCTACTATCAGCTGTTTTACAAAGTAGAAGACGCGCTTGCTTACGCAAAACATAATACCGCACCAGATGTTATTTTGATGGATTACCAACTTAACGATAACTGTGATGGGATCTCATTGATCAAATCGCTACGCACCATGTGGCAAGATACGGTTCCTGCGATTTTAATTACCGCCGTGAGGGATGAAGAAGTAAAAGTCGCTGCTAAAAGTGAGCAGATCCATTACCTGTCTAAGCCAGTAAAGCCAGCAAAACTCAAGGCTCTGCTCAACCATGGGCGGTGAGCGCACTGACAGCTGTTGAATACGATAGCAATCGCAAAGTTTTTTGTTGTTAAGCATTTATCTCACTGCCAATTCGCAGTATTCTGAAAGTTCGCTTAGACGAATTGGAATGAGGAAATGAGTTACATACTAACGACAGAGTGCAAAGATGACATCGGACTGATCGCGAAGATCACTAGCCTTTGTCATGAGCACGACCTAAACATCACGCGCAATAATGAGTTTGTAGATAAAGAAGGACAGCGCTTCTTTATGCGTACAGAGCTCACAGGTACTCCCAATGATAACTTTCTGACACAACTTCGTCAGTCATTACCAACGGGCGCCAAATTAAACCTATACGGGCAAGAACGAACAAAAGTGGTGCTACTTGCGACGAAGGAAGCGCACTGCTTAGGCGGCGTGTTGCTTAAACAATATGAACAAGCATTCAATATTGAAGTACAAGCAGTTATTGCAAACTATGATACGTTGGAACCCCTTGTTAAGGGCTTTGGTATTCCTTTTCATCTGGTATCACATGAAGGGTTGAGTAGAGCTGAACACGACAGTGCAATGGCCGATTTAATCGCACAATATGATCCTGATATTGTTGGCTTGGCAAAGTATATGCGGATCTTAACACCGGAGTTTGTCTCACGCTTTGACGGGAAAATTATCAATATTCACCACTCATTCTTGCCTGCCTTTATCGGTGCAAAACCTTACCATCAGGCATTTGAGCGTGGCGTGAAAATTATTGGCGCTACCGCTCACTTTGTTAATGATGAATTAGATGAAGGACCTATCATTGCCCAAAATGTCACGCAAGTTAGCCATGCTCAAAATGCTGAAGAGATGGCAAAAATCGGTAGAGACATTGAAAAAACAGTATTTTGTAACGCGTTACAATTAGCCTGCGAGCATAAGCTTTTCATTAACGGCAATAAAACCGTCGTCTTTTCATAATCAAGTCCAAAAACGCAGTTTAGCAACTCAGGAAATAAACGCATGGATGCGTGCACTCCCACAATGCTGTGTATTCGGTGGTAGGAGCGAGTTCCCTCGCGATGTGTTGATTGGCTTGTGAGGTTTTATATCTCAAATCTCTATACCCCAAACAGCAAAAAACCCGCAGCATTGCTGTAACGGGTTTTTATGTACATGGTTTTTGCCGGAACTTCATTGCAACCTATCGGCGGATAAACCACCTCCCCCCATGTTGCACTGTGCTGATACTGTGGTAGGAGCGAGTTTACCTCGCGAGGTTTTTAAATCTCAAATCTCTATACCTAAAACAGCAAAAAACCCGCTGCATTACTGTAACGGGTTTCTCTTATTTGGCCCTGGCTCGCTACGAAGTAGGATGTTCTCATTTTTTAAATAGAGAGTCACATGGGTAATCCACACTATCATTGACCGGGGCCGACCCTTCGGCTGTTTTGTTTCACTTCTGAGTTTGGGTGACGAGAAACCGAAGCACCGCTTCGCAGTTCGAGGAAGTGAGCGCAAGGACGCGCGAAGGGGAGATACTACATGGAAGTACTTTACCCCAAACAGCAAAAAACCCGTCGCATTGCTGCAACGGGTTTCTCTTATTTGGCCCTGGCGATGTTCTACTTTCACATGGGTAATCCACACTATCATCGACGCTGTTTTGTTTCACTTCTGAGTTCGGCATGGGGTCAGGTGGGTCCAAAACGCTATAGTCACCAGGAAATTCTGTTCATCAATGAAGTCTCCCTCATCAATGTAAATCTGGAAAAAGCTATTAAATTCTTTTGTCTACTTTAGTCTATTAACTTCTGTCGCTTATAAACCACTTTGGCGTTGTATGGTTAAGCCTCACGGGTAATTAGTACGAGTTAGCTTAATGCCTCACAGCACTTCCACATCTCGCCTATCAACGTTGTAGTCTTCAACGGCCCTTCAGTTGACTCTAAGTCAAAGTGAGAACTCATCTCGAGGCCTGCTTCCCGCTTAGATGCTTTCAGCGGTTATCAGTTCCGAACGTAGCTACCGGGCAATGCAATTGGCATCACAACCCGAACACCAGCGGTTCGTCCACTCCGGTCCTCTCGTACTAGGAGCAGCCCCTCTCAATTCTCAAACGCCCACGGCAGATAGGGACCGAACTGTCTCACGACGTTCTAAACCCAGCTCGCGTACCACTTTAAATGGCGAACAGCCATACCCTTGGGACCGACTTCAGCCCCAGGATGTGATGAGCCGACATCGAGGTGCCAAACACCGCCGTCGATATGAACTCTTGGGCGGTATCAGCCTGTTATCCCCGGAGTACCTTTTATCCGTTGAGCGATGGCCCTTCCATTCAGAACCACCGGATCACTATGACCTACTTTCGTACCTGCTCGACGTGTCTGTCTCGCAGTTAAGCTTGCTTCTACCATTACACTAACCGTACGATGTCCGACCGTACTTAGCAAACCTTCGTGCTCCTCCGTTACTCTTTGGGAGGAGACCGCCCCAGTCAAACTACCCACCAGGCACTGTCCTCAACCCCGATTCAGGGGCCTAAGTTAGAACATCAACACTACAAGGGTGGTATTTCAAGGTCGGCTCCACAGAAACTAGCGTCTCTGCTTCAAAGCCTCCCACCTATCCTACACATGTAGGGTCAATGTTCAGTGCCAAGCTGTAGTAAAGGTTCACGGGGTCTTTCCGTCTAGCCGCGGGTACACAGCATCTTCACTGCGATTTCAATTTCACTGAGTCTCGGGTGGAGACAGCGTGGCCATGGTTACACCATTCGTGCAGGTCGGAACTTACCCGACAAGGAATTTCGCTACCTTAGGACCGTTATAGTTACGGCCGCCGTTTACCGGGGCTTCGATCAAGAGCTTCGCCTAAGCTAACCCCATCAATTAACCTTCCGGCACCGGGCAGGTGTCACACCGTATACGTCATCTT